>NZ_CP187113.1:3792500-5547500 GCF_049606955.1 Streptomyces dryopteridis
GAAGCTGAGAACTTAAGCGCCAGTAAACGGCGGTGGTAACTATAACCATCCTAAGGTAGCGAAATTCCTTGTCGGGTAAGTTCCGACCTGCACGAATGGCGTAACGACTTCTCGACTGTCTCAACCATAGGCCCGGTGAAATTGCACTACGAGTAAAGATGCTCGTTTCGCGCAGCAGGACGGAAAGACCCCGGGACCTTTACTACAGTTTGATATTGGTGTTCGGTTCGGCTTGTGTAGGATAGGTGGGAGACTGTGAAGCGGCCACGCCAGTGGTTGTGGAGTCGTCGTTGAAATACCACTCTGGTCGTGCTGGATGTCTAACCTCGGTCCGTGATCCGGATCAGGGACAGTGTCTGATGGGTAGTTTAACTGGGGCGGTTGCCTCCCAAAGAGTAACGGAGGCGCCCAAAGGTTCCCTCAGCCTGGTTGGCAATCAGGTGTTGAGTGTAAGTGCACAAGGGAGCTTGACTGTGAGACCGACGGGTCGAGCAGGGACGAAAGTCGGGACTAGTGATCCGGCGGTGGCTTGTGGAAGCGCCGTCGCTCAACGGATAAAAGGTACCCCGGGGATAACAGGCTGATCTTCCCCAAGAGTCCATATCGACGGGATGGTTTGGCACCTCGATGTCGGCTCGTCGCATCCTGGGGCTGGAGTCGGTCCCAAGGGTTGGGCTGTTCGCCCATTAAAGCGGTACGCGAGCTGGGTTTAGAACGTCGTGAGACAGTTCGGTCCCTATCCGCTGTGCGCGTAGGAATATTGAGAAGGGCTGTCCCTAGTACGAGAGGACCGGGACGGACGAACCTCTGGTGTGCCAGTTGTCCTGCCAAGGGCATGGCTGGTTGGCTACGTTCGGGAGGGATAACCGCTGAAAGCATCTAAGCGGGAAGCCTGCTTCGAGATGAGTATTCCCACCTCCTTGAGAGGGTAAGGCTCCCAGTAGACGACTGGGTTGATAGGCCAGATGTGGAAGCCCGGTAACGGGTGAAGCTGACTGGTACTAATAGGCCGAGGGCTTGTCCTCAGTTGCTCGCGTCCACTGTGTTAGTTCTGAAATAACGAACTCCCGTTTGCCGGTTGAGTTCAAATTTCATAGTGTTTCGGTGGTCATAGCGTTAGGGAAACGCCCGGTTACATTCCGAACCCGGAAGCTAAGCCTTTCAGCGCCGATGGTACTGCAGGGGGGACCCTGTGGGAGAGTAGGACGCCGCCGAACAATTATTGTGGGGGAGCCCCGCACCTTATGGTGCGGGGCTTTTCCGCGTTTCGTGACCCGTGATCAGGGGCCCTTCGGGGCCCCTTTTTTTGTTGTCCTGGAGGGGCCCCGTTCGGTCGTCAGAGGCGGCCGGCGGCCTTCAGGGACAGGTAGGTGTCGGCCAGGGCCGGGGCCAGGTCCTCCGGGGTGGTGTCGACGACGGTGACGCCGAGCCGGCCGAGGAGTTCGGCGGTGCGGCGGCGTTGGATCTGCGTGGCCGTCGCCGAGGCCGCGTCGTACACCGCGTCGACACTGCCCCGGGCCCGGCGCATCTCCTCGACCCGCGGGTCGGCGACGGCGGCCACCACGACCGTGTGGCGCTCCGTGAGCCGCGGGAGCACGGGCAGCAGGCCCTCCTCGACGGCCGGGCCGTCCAGGCCCGTCAGCAGCACCACCAGGGACCTGCGCGAGGTCGTGCGCAGGATCGTCGACACCATGCCGTGGTGATCGCTCTCCACCAGCTCCGGTTCCAAGGGGGCCATGGCCGTCACGAACGAGGGCAGCACCTCGCGGGCCGCGCGGCCTCGGACCTGAGCGCGGGTGACCCGGTCGTGGGCCAGCAGGTCCACGCGGTCGCCGGCGCGGACCGCGAGGGCGGCCAGCAGCAGGGCCGCGTCCATCGTCGTGTCCAGTTTCGGGGCGTCGCCGATCCGGCCGGCCGAGGTGCGGCCGGTGTCCAGACAGATCAGCACGTGCCGGTCGCGTTCCGGACGCCAGGTGCGGACCGCGGGGCGTTGCTGCCGGGCCGTGGCCCGCCAGTCGATCGAACGGGTGTCGTCGCCCGGCACGTAGTCGCGGAGGCTGTCGAACTCGGTGCCTTCGCCCCGCGTCAGCAGGCTCGTGCGGCCGTCGAGTTCCCGCAGCCGCGCCAGTCGGGACGGCAGGTGCTTGCGGCTCGCGAACGCGGGCAGCACCCGGACCGTCCACGGGACGGTGTGGGCGCCTTGGCGGGCGAACAGGCCCAGGGGGCCGTAGGAGCGGATCGTGACCCGGTCCGCGCGGCGGTCGCCGCGCCGGGTGGGGCGCAGACGGGTCGTGAGACGTCGGCGTTCGCCCGGCGGAATCCGCAGGTCGGTGCGGGAGTCGGCGGGTTCGGTGCCGGCGGGATGGCTGCTCGGCGGCCAGGCGTCGCGGATCCTGGCGCGCAGCGGCCGGCCGCTCGGGTTCTCCACCGTCAGGTGCACCTCGGCGGGTTCGCCCAGGCGCACCGAGGTGTCGCCGGAGCGGGTCAGGCGCAGGGTGCGGATCGGCGCGGCCAGCGCGCAGTCCGCCGCGCAGGCCAGCGCGAGGGGGCCGTTGACGGCGAGGATGGCCGTCCAGCTCGGTTCGAGGAGGCCGACGGGCAGGGTGCCGAGGGCCGCGAGGAGCGCGGCGCGTCCGGTGAACGCCATCAGCGGGGCACGGGCACGTGGGCCAGGATCGCCGTCAGCACCGAGTCCGCCGTGACGCCCTCCTCCATCTCGGCCTCCGGGCGCAGCCGCAGCCGGTGCCGCAGGGTGGGCAGGGCGAGGGCCTTCACGTCGTCGGGGGTGACGTAGTCGCGGCCGCTGAGCCAGGCCCAGGCCCTGGCGGTGGACAGCAGGGCGGTGGCGCCGCGGGGGGAGGCGCCCAGGGCGAGGGAGGGGGATTCGCGGGTGGCGCGGCAGATGTCCACGACGTAGCCGGCGATCTCGGGGGAGACGGTGGTGCGGGCCACGGCCGTGCGGGCCGCGGCCAGGTCGGCTGCGGAGGCGACGCGGGTGACGCCGGCGGCCCGCAGGTCGCGCGGGTCGAAGCCGGCGGCGTGCCGGCGGAGCACGGCGATCTCGTCCTCGCGGGCCGGGAGCGGCACCGTCAGCTTGAGGAGGAAGCGGTCGAGCTGGGCCTCGGGCAGCGGGTAGGTGCCCTCGTACTCGACGGGGTTCTGGGTCGCGGCGACGAGGAAGGGGTCGGGGAGTTCGCGGGGGGTGCCGTCGACGGTGACCTGCCGTTCCTCCATGGCCTCCAGGAGGGAGGACTGGGTCTTGGGCGGGGTGCGGTTGATCTCGTCGGCGAGCAGCAGGTTCGTGAACACGGGGCCGGGCTGGAAGGAGAAGCCGGCGGCGTGGGTGTCGTAGACGAGGGAGCCCGTGACGTCGGCGGGCATCAGGTCCGGGGTGAACTGGACGCGCTTGGTGTCGAGATCGAGGCTGGCGGCGAGGGCGCGGACCAGGAGGGTCTTGGCGACGCCGGGGACGCCCTCCAGCAGGACGTGGCCCCGGCACAGCAGGCCGACGACGAGTCCGGTGACGGCGGCGTCCTGCCCGACCACGGCCTTGGCGATCTCGGCGCGGATCGCCTCCAGGGCCGCGCGGGCCGGGTCCTGGCCGAAGGCGTCGGCGGGGGCCGGGTAGGGGGCCGGGGTCGGGGACGTCATGAGGAGCGGACCTCTCTTTCGAGGGTGTCGAGGTGGTCGGCGAGGGCGACGAGTGCCGCGTCGTCCGCCGGGGCGGGGCCGAAGAGCAGGGCCGTCGGGTCGGGTCGGTCGGGGCCCGTCGGGGCGTGGGCCGCGGTCCGGGCGGTGAGCGCGGGCAGCAGGTGTGCCGGGTCGTGGGCGCGGACGGCGGGGACGCCGAGGAGGCGGGCGAGGCGTTCGCGGGCGGCGGTGCGCAGGACGTCGGCGGCGTGGCCGCGGGCGTCGGTCCTGCGGTACAGGCGGGCGCGGCCCTCGGTGGTCTCGGCGGCGGGGACGACGACGGGCAGGGGTTCGTGGACGAGGCGGCCGTGGCGGCGGCCCCGCCACAGGGCGGTGAGGAGGGCGGCGACGGCGAGTTGCAGGAGGGCCCAGCCCCAGCCGGCGGGGATCAGGTCGACCAGGTCGCGCTGTTCGCCGGTGGTCGCGGGGTCGCCGGCGTCGGTGAGGGAGGGGATGTACCAGGCGAGGTGGGGGCGGGTGCCGAGGAGGTTGAGGGCGAGGGCGGCGTTGCCGTCGTCGGCGAGGGTGTCGTTGCGGAGGAAGGCGCCGGTGTCGACGAGGACGGTGGCGGTGGGGTCGCCGGCGCGGGGCAGGGCGAGGAGGGCGGCGGTGTCGCCGGTGCGGTAGCAGGGGGTGGCGCCGCGGTCGGTGACCGGGGGGTAGCCGGGGCCGGTGCCGAGGCGGGCCCGGCCGGCGGTCCGGGCGGCGGGGAGGGTGCAGCCGGGGGCGAGGGTCTTCTCGGTCTCGGGGTCCTCGGTGGGGTCCTCGGTGTCGAGGGTGCGGCCGGTGAGGGCTCGGGTGAGGCGGGTGTCGGCGCCGATGACGACGAGGCGGGTGCCGGTGCGGTCGGCGGCGGCGCGCAGTTCGCGGGCCCGGTCGGCGGGGAGGAACCGCGGGAAGGCGACGAGGAGGGTGGTGTTCTCGCCGAGGGCGCGGTGGGCGTCGGCGGTGGTGGTGACCAGGTCGGTGGTGGTGCCGCGGTCGGCGAGGAGTTCGGCGACGGCGCGGCTGCCGGCCTTGGAGGGGGAGCGGGGGTCGAGGGGGCCCTGGACGGAGCGGTTGCCGAGGAGGGCGAGGACGGTGCCGGCGACGAGGAGCAGCGCGGTGACGAGGAGGAAGGGTCGGGCGCGGTGCCAGAGGTCGGTGGGGCGGCCGGCGGCGGAGGTGGTGGGGGTGGTGTCGGGGGCCGGGGTGGTGGTGGTCACGGGTGGCCCCCGGGGGTGGGTGTGGTCTGTGGGTGGGTGGGGGTGGTGCGGGTGAGGGCCGTGTCGAGGGTGTGCAGGCGGTCGTGGGCGGCGCGGTCGGCGGTGCGGCCGCCGTAGGTGACCTCGTCGAAGAGGCGGGCGGCGGCGCGGAGCTCGGCGGCGTGCCCGGGGAGGGGGACGGCGGCTTCGGCGGCGGCCTCGTCGGCGGTGCGGCCGGGGCGGGGGGCGAGGAGGACGCGTTCTTCGAGGGCGCGCACGAGGCCGCGCATGCGTTCTTGGACGGCCTCGTTCCAGCGGCCGGCGGTGGCGTGGGCGTCGGCGTCGGCGCGGTGGTCGGCGGCGGTGCGGGTGGTGTCGTCGAAGACCTCGCCGGGGCGGTGGGTGCCCGGGGCGTGGGGGCGGCCCAGGCGCCACCACAGGAGGGCGACGGCGAGGACGAGGAGGGCGAGGGCGACGATCACGCCGACGGTGCCGCCGGGGGTGACGGAGGCGGCGCCGGAGAAGAGCTCGTCGAGCCATTCGCCGAGTTTGCGCCAGGCGCGTTCGAGGAGGCTCGGGTCGTCCTGGTGGTAGATCGGGTCGAGGAGCTCGCGGCGGGCGGCCTCGCGGCCGGCCTCGCCCGTCACGGGTGTGGGGGGCGGGGCGGCGGCGAGGACGGCGTCGGCGGTGGTGCGGGTGTCGAGTGGTGGTGCGGTGGTTCCCCCCGGGCCGATCACGTCAGCGGGCCCCCGGCGCCGTAGTTCTGGACGCCGGCGGCGCGGGCGAGTTCGAGGTCGAGGGCCTCGCGGCGGATGCGCTGGTCGACGTAGAGCAGGACGTTGATGCCGCCGGTGAAGGGCAGGGAGATGGTCAGGGAGACCAGGTTGCCGATGGCGACCGCGATGAGCATGGGCCAGCTCGTCATGGCCGAGCCGTTGGCGAGGGAGTCGAGGCCGTCGAAGGACAGGGTGATGCCGATGATCGTGACGGGGATCGCGACGACGACCGCGATGAGTCCGGCGATGACGGAGCCGAGGAGGTTGATGCCGAGGATCCGCCACCAGGAGCCGGTGACGAGCTTGCGGGAGCGGCCGAGGGCGCCCCGGATGGTGGCGTGTTCCAGCATGAGCGCGGAGGGCGCGAGGCTGAAGAGGACGCCGAGCCACACGCACAGGCCGAGTGAGAGCAGGAGGCCCACGACGGCGAGCGGGACGTTCTCCAGGAGGAGGCCGGGGAGCATCAGCACGGAGATGACGAGGATCGCGCCGAGGAAGAGCAGGCCGGTGAGGCCGAGGAGGGCGAGGAAGCGGGGGCGGGCGTCGCGCCAGGCGCCGCCGAGGGTGGACTTCCGGCCCAGGATGGCCTTGCTGTAGACCATCGTGATGACGGCCGCGACGACGGCGGTGCCGGCGAACTGGACCAGGTAGTTGACCGAGCCGCCGAGCAGGCTGGTGCCGAGGGAGTCGCCGAATTCGCCCGGTCCGAGGCCGGTCTCGGGGTCGAGGGTGGGGGCGGGGTTCAGCCGGCTGATGACCAGCATGACGGCGCTGATCACGGTGGCGACGACCACGGTGATCGGCAGTATCGAGCGCCAGTGCTTGCGCATGGTGGTGATCGCGCCGTCGAGGATCTCGCCGAGGCCGAGGGGGCGCAGCGGGATGACGCCGGGCTTGGCGGCCGGGGGGCGGTACTGGGGCGGGTAGGCGCCCGGGTGTCCGGGGGGTCCGGGCTGCTGGGGGCCGGCCCACTGGTGGCCCCACTGGGTGGGGGGCTGGGGCGGTCCGGTGGGTCCCTGCGGGGGGTGGGGGGTGCCCTGGGGCTGTTGGGGCTGCTGTTGCGGGGTGCCCTGGTCCCAGGAGCCGGGGGGCGGCTGTTCGGTGGCCCAGCCGGGGTTGGGGGCGGGGGCGCCCTTGCTCAGGGAGGTGGGTTCGCTCGTTCCGGGGGCGCCGTTCCGCTCCTCGTCGGACGGGGAGGCTCCGGGCGGAGGGGTGCCCGGGGTGTCGTTCATCGTCGCTCCTTGGGGGCGTGGCGTTCGGAAAGGCGCTGGTCCACAGCCATCGTGCCACGCGGGCCCGGGTCTGTGACCCGGACTTTCCCCCCATTTCCGGGCTGGTGGGCGGCGTGATCCGGGCATTCGGGGGTGTGGTGGGCGGCGGGGTGGGGGAGGTCGGTTTCGGGGCAGACTGGGCCGACGGATCACGGTGTGCAGCCGTGGTGGGGTCACGGGGTGCGCCCCGCCCGGGACGATGGTCGATTTTCGGCCGGCTCCTGTGGGACAGCTCACCGTCGGGTAACGATTGGCTAATGGGATGATGTCAACCATGAAGGGACGCGTCCTTGTCGTCGACGACGACACCGCGCTGGCCGAGATGCTCGGCATTGTGCTGCGTGGAGAAGGTTTCGAGCCGTCGTTCGTCGCGGACGGCGACAAGGCATTGGCAGCCTTCCGTGAGGCCAAGCCTGATCTGGTGCTGCTGGATCTCATGCTGCCCGGACGGGACGGCATAGAGGTCTGCCGGCTCATCCGCGCCGAGTCCGGCGTGCCGATCGTGATGCTCACGGCCAAGAGCGACACGGTGGACGTGGTGGTCGGGCTGGAGTCCGGCGCCGACGACTACATCGTGAAGCCGTTCAAACCGAAGGAGTTGGTGGCACGGATTCGTGCGCGACTGCGGCGCTCCGAGGAGCCCGCACCGGAGCAGCTCGGCATCGGTGACCTGGTCATCGACGTGGCGGGGCACTCCGTGAAGCGGGAGGGCGTGGCGATCGCGCTGACGCCGCTGGAGTTCGACCTGCTGGTCGCCCTCGCTCGCAAGCCCTGGCAGGTGTTCACCCGTGAGGTGCTGCTGGAGCAGGTGTGGGGGTACCGGCACGCGGCGGACACGCGGCTGGTCAACGTGCACGTGCAGCGGTTGCGCTCGAAGGTCGAGAGGGACCCCGAGCGCCCCGAGATCGTCGTGACGGTGCGCGGTGTCGGCTACAAGGCCGGACCGAGCTGAGGTGCCCGACGGCACGGCGTCCCCCGCGTCCGGTTCCGGCCGGGACCGGGGGGCGGGGGCCGACGGTGCCGGGCGGGGTGCCGGCGCGGGGTCCCGGTCGCGGGGTCGGCGACGCATGCCCGGAGGGCGGGCGGTGCGGCTCGCGCTGCGGCTGACGCGCCGGCCGTTGCTGCCGGCGGTCCGGCTGTGGCGGCGCAACCTGCAGTTGCGGGTGGTCGCCGGCACGTTGTTGATGTCGTTGGCCGTGGTGCTGTTGCTGGGGTTCGTCGTGGACGGGCAAGTCAGCAACGGGTTGCTGGCCGCGAAGGAGAAGTCCGCGCAGAGCCAGGCCGCGGGCGGGTTCGCCGTGGCCCAGGAGAAGGCGAACGCGCCGGCCGTCGTGGACGGTCCGGACGCGGCGGCGGCCGACACCAAGGCCGGGCGGGACGCGAGCACGTGGATGAGCGCGCTGGTCAAGCAGCTCGCGAGCGGCGGGCAGACCGCGTTCGAGGTGGTCGCGCTGGGCGCCGGTCCCGGGACCACCGGGCCGGGTGTGGTCGTGGGCGGCGAGATACGGTCCGGCGTGCGCGGGGCGCGGGCCTCGGGTGACGTGAACCCCACCGATTCGATCCCGGCGGCGCTGCGGCAGGCCGTGGACGGGCGGACCGAGCCGTTCCTGACCTTCGGGTCGATCCGCTACACCACCCCCGACAGCTCCGGGAAGCCGGCCGTGATCATCGGCAAGCGGCTGACGGACGTGAACGGGGACCCGTACCACCTGTACTACCTGTTCCCGCTGACGCAGGAGGAGGAGTCGCTGCGGTTGGTGCGCACGACGCTGGCCACGGCCGGGTTGTTCGTGGTGGTGCTGCTCGGGGCGATCGCGTGGCTGGTGGTGCGGCAGGTGGTCACGCCGGTGCGGATGGCGGCGGGGATCGCGGAGCGGTTGTCGGCGGGCCGGTTGCAGGAGCGGATGAAGGTCACGGGCGAGGACGACATCGCGCGTCTGGGCGAAGCCTTCAACAAGATGGCGCAGAACCTCCAGAACAAGATCCAGCAGTTGGAGGAGCTGTCGCGGATGCAGCGGCGGTTCGTCTCGGACGTCTCGCACGAGCTGCGCACGCCGCTGACCACGGTGCGGATGGCGGCGGACGTGATCCACGACGCCAAGGAGGACTTCGACCCGGTCACGGCGCGGTCGGCGGAGTTGTTGGTCGGGCAGATCGACCGGTTCGAGTCGCTGCTGGCGGATCTGCTGGAGATCAGCCGGTTCGACGCGGGCGCGGCGGCCCTGGAGGCCGAGCCGGTGGACCTGCGGGACGTGGTGCGGCGGGTCGTGGACGCGGCGGAGCCGCTCGCGGAGCGCAAGGGCACCCGGATCCGGGTGCTGGGCGACGCGCAGCCGGTGGTCGCCGAGGCCGACGGGCGGCGGGTGGAGCGGGTGCTGCGCAACCTCGTGGTCAACGCGGTGGAGCACGGCGAGGGCCGGGACGTGGTGGTGCGGCTGGCCTCGGCGGGCGGCGCGGTCGCGGTGGCGGTCCGGGACTACGGGGTCGGGCTCAAGCCGGGCGAGGCGGCCCGGGTCTTCAACCGGTTCTGGCGGGCCGATCCGGCGCGGGCGCGCACGACCGGGGGCACGGGGCTGGGCCTGTCGATCGCGGTGGAGGACGCGCGCCTGCACGGCGGGTGGCTCCAGGCGTGGGGCGAGGCCGGCGGCGGTTCGCAGTTCCGGTTGACGCTGCCGCGCACGGCGGACGAGCCCTTGCGCGGGTCGCCGATCCCGCTGGAGCCGGAGGACTCGCGGGGCAACCGGGAGCGGGCCAAGGCGGAGGCGGCGGCGCGGGTCGCGCGGGCGGCGGAGGAGCGGGCGCAGGCCCGGACCGGCGCCGTGACCGGGGTGATCGGCGCGGCCGGTGCGGGTGGGGTGAGCGGGGTGGATCCCGCGGCCGTGCCCGGGGGGCAGGGCGGGGCGCGGGTCGTGTCCCGGCCCGGTGCGCAGGACGCGACCGCGACGGAGAGGGACGGTGACGGCGATGCCCGGTGACGGGAACGGGGCGGGTCGGCGCCGGCTGCGGCGGGTCGTGGCGGCGGTCGGGGGCGGGTTGGCCCTGCTGACGACCGTGACCTCGTGCGGGTCGATGCCCGATCACGGGGACATCCGGGCGGTGGACGCGCCGCAGGGCGTGGACTCGCAGGTGCGGGTGTTCGGGGCGCCGCCGCCGGAGAACGCGGGGCCGCAGGACATCGTCGACGGGTTCCTGGAGGCGATGACCAGTGACGATCCCGAACTCGCGACCGCGCGGAAGTACCTGACGAAGGGCGCGGCCGAGAAGTGGCGTCCGCAGGCCGGGATCACGGTGCTGTCGGCGGGGGTGGACCGTTCGCCCGCGCACACCGGGGAGAAGGACCGGGACGCCGGCGAGCGGTACCGGATCCACGGGCGGCGGTTGGCGAGCGTGGACGATCGCAGCGCGTACCGGCCGGACATCGGCGGGGCGGGCTACGAGGAGTTCCTGCACCTGGTGAAGGTGGACGACCAGTGGCGGATCGACAGCCTGCCCAACGGGCTGGTGCTGAGCGAGCCGGACTTCCAGCGGATCTACCGGTCGGTGAACAAGTACTACTTCGCGCCGAACGGGACGTTGGTGGCGGATCCGGTGTACGTGCGGCAGCGCAGTGATCCGGATTCGCGGATGGACCCGATGACGCAGGCGGTGGCCTCGTTGTTGGCCGGGCCGTCGACGTGGCTGGGGCCGGTGGTGACCACGGCGTTCCCGACGGGCACGGTGTTGCCGGAGAACACGCGCAGCCTCTCCTACGACGGGCAGAACACGCTGCGGGTGCCGTTGGGGCGCAAGGCCGCGAACGTGGGGTACCCGCAGTGCCAGAAGATGGCGGCGCAGGTGCTGTACACGGCGCGGGACGTGACGGCCACGCGGTTCGCGAAGGTGGAGTTGTTGCGGGAGGACGGGAAGTCCTCGCTGTGCGCGATCGACGAGGTGACGGCGGCGTCGTTGACGCATCGGGTGCCGGCCGTGGCGCCCTCGTCGCCGTACTACGTGGACAAGGACCACCGGCTGGTGCGGATGCGGTTGCGGGCCGACGGCGAGGACACCGAGAGCGATGTGGAGCCGGTGCAGGGGCCGTTGTCGGCGAGCGGGTTCAAGTCCCGTTCGGCGGCGGTGTCCTATGACGAGCGGCGCGCGGCCGTGGTGTCGGAGGACGGGCGGACCCTGCACGTGGCGCCGTTGACCGGGTCCGGGCCCCCGCCGCCGGCGTTGGTGACCTCGAAGACCGGGCAGCTGTCGGCGCCGAGCTGGGACGCGGACGGGGACGTGTGGGTGGCCGATCAGGACCCGGCGGCGCCGGCGTTGTGGCGGATCCCGCAGGGCAGCGGGCAGGCGAGCAAGGTGGAGGTCGCCGGTCTGGACGGCGGGGTCATCGAGTCGGTGCGGGTGTCCTACGACGGGGTGCGGGTGGCGCTGCTGGTGGTGAAGGGGAACCGGAAGAACCTGTTCATCGGGCGGATCGAGCAGCCCGTCGGGGCGGTGAGCTCCTCGCCGTCGGGTCCCGCGGGCACGCCGCGGCCGGCGTTGGGGGTGTCGGTGCGCGAACTGCGGCCGGCGGCACCGCAGATGGCGGACGTGACGGCGATGAGCTGGGCGCCGCGTGGCCGGCTGCTGGTGGTGGGTCGGGAGAGCGGCGGGGTGGTGCAGGCGCGGTACATGCAGGGCGACGGGTCTCCGGCGACCGGCAGTCTGCCGGGTGCGAGCGGGTTGTTGGCGGTGGCGGCGAGCGAGGACGAGAAGCAGCCGGTGGTGGCGTTCCTGGAGGAGGACGGCATCGTGTGGCTGCCGCCGGGCGCGCAGTGGCGGATGGTGGACGCGGGGGGCCGGGCGCCGGTTTATCCGGGGTAGCGGGGCGGAGGGGGCGCCTTTCGGGTATTCGGGCTCCGAGGCCGCGTGACCCCCGCGGTCGGGTGTGTTGGGCTTTTCCCGTGAATTGTTGAACGGCGCATGTTTATGGGGCCGGGGATTTCGGGTCCGGATTCACTCGTTGGGGGCAATGGGTGCCCCGGTTCGCGTCGGCGTGGGGTTGACCGCCGGGACGGTCGGTTCCAGGGGGTCTTGAAGGAGTTTTCCACAGGGCTGTCGGGGCGGTGTCGCGCCTGTCAGGCTGGGGTGGTGCGGGGCTGGTGGCGTGAGGTGGGCGGGTTGGTGCTGCCCGGGGTGTGCGTGGGCTGCGGGCGGGCCGGCGGTGTGCTGTGCGCGGGGTGCGAGGCCCTCGTGCGGGGCGGGGCGCCGGCGCGGGTGGGGAGCGTGCGCGGGGTGCCGGTGTGGGCCTCGTCGGGGTACGGGGAGCCGGTGCGGCAGGTGCTGCTCGCGCACAAGGAGCGCGGGGCGCTGGGGCTGGCGCGGGTGTTGGGCGCGGTGGTGGCCGATCTGGCGCGGGCGGCGGGGGTGGGGCCGGGGCGGGAGGTCGCGCTGGTGCCCGTGCCCTCCTCGCGGGCCGGTACGCGGGCCCGGGGGCACGATCCGGTGGCCCGGGTGGCGGTGGTCGCGGCCGGTCGGCTGCGGGCCGCGGGGGTGCCGGCGCGGGCCGTGCCGGGGCTGTTGCGGCAGCGGCGGGGGGTGGCGGACCAGGTGGGTCTGGGGGCGGCCGGGCGTCGGGCCAACCTGGCGGGGGCGCTGGAGCCTCGGCGGGGTGCCGGGCGGGCGCTGCCGGTGGCGGGGGAGGTCGTGCTGGTGGACGATCTGAGCACGACGGGCGCGACCCTCGCCGAGGCGGTCCGGGCGGTGCGCGTTCCCGTGCGCGCCGCCGTGGTCGTCGCCTCGGGTGGGTACGGACGCGGGCGGACACGCTCCTGAGACGGGCCCGACCGAAACGGGCCGGAAAAGATCCGCGAAGAAGAGAACAGAAGTGGAACTACCGGTGAAAGCGCAACGTTGCAGGTAGTAAGAGGTACACGTCATCTGATCGCAGATGTGTTCCGTTTTCGGGTGCCGGCAACCGGGCGATAGGGATATGTTCGGTTGTGAGGACTGGCGAGCTCGTCGGTACCACGGCCGGGACACGGTGTGGAGTCCTGCGGGCAGGAGTCGTCCCTCTGCTCCGAAGTCGGGGGAGTGAGATCCCCCCGACGGGGGAGGAGTGGTGAAAGTCGCCAAGTCCGAGACTCCGGTGCTCACCGGGGTCTGGTGCGAAAGGGGAGACGCTTCGCCAACGACGGCGAGGCTCTCCGGGAACGGAGTTCTGCGTGGACATCGTCGTCAAGGGCCGCAAGACCGAGGTGCCCGAGCGGTTCCGCAAGCACGTGGCCGAGAAGCTGAACCTGGAGAGGATCCAGAAGCTCGACGCCAAGGTGATCAGCCTGGACGTCGAGGTGTCCAAGGAGCACAACCCGCGTCAGGCCGACCGTTCCGACCGTGTCGAGATCACCCTCCGCTCGCGTGGCCCGGTGATCCGTGCCGAGGCGTCCGCCCCGGACGCCTACGCGGCGCTCGACCTGGCCCAGGACAAGCTCGAAGCCCGGCTGCGCAAGCAGCACGACAAGCGCCACACCCGCCGCGGCGCGGGCCGGCTCTCGGCCGCCGAGGTCGGCGACGTGGTGTCGGACGCCGCGCAGTTCGACGGCAACGGCCGGCTCGTCGCGGACGAGAAGGAGGACGCGATCCCCACGACCCGGATCGGGTCGCTGGAGATCGTGGGCGAGGGTCCGCTGATCGTGCGCGAGAAGACCCACGTGGCCGCGCCGATGTCGCTGGACCAGGCCCTGTACGAGATGGAACTCGTGGGTCACGACTTCTACCTGTTCGTCGACTCCGAGACGAAGCAGCCCAGCGTGGTCTACCGCCGGCACGCCTACGACTACGGCGTGATCCACGTGGACTCCGACGGCGCCTCCACCGCCGACGCCCCGCTGGGCGGCGCGGGCGGCTCCCTCGCCGGCTGACCTCAGGGTCAACACCACTCACTCGATTCACTTCCGCCCCCGGGGACACGGCACGTGTCCCCGGGGGCGCCCGTATCGGCCGGATCGGCGCCACTCGTAAGGGCAGGTATGAGCCGTCGACCCCCCGGGGCGCGGTTCCGGCATGGAATCATGGCGGGCAGTCAACCGGCCCCCGCAACGGCACGGTTGGCACTTCTGTGGACGAATCGGGCCTGGGCCTCGATGGGGGAGGAACGATGGCGGAGCGTTTCGACGGGGACGACCGCGAGGGTCGGCGCGAGGAGCCGATCCGGGTGCTCGTCGTCGACGACCACGCGCTGTTCCGGCGCGGCCTGGAGATCGTCCTCGCGCAGGAGGAGGACATCCAGGTCGTCGGCGAGGCCGGGGACGGGGCCGAGGCCGTGGACAAGGCCGCCGACCTGCTCCCCGACATCATCCTGATGGACGTGCGGATGCCGCGGCGGGGCGGCATCGAGGCATGCACCTCCATCAAGGAGGTGGCCCCCTCCGCGAAGATCATCATGCTGACCATCAGCGACGAGGAGGCCGACCTCTACGACGCCATCAAGGCCGGCGCCACCGGGTACCTGCTCAAGGAGATCTCCACCGACGAGGTCGCCACCGCCATCCGCGCCGTCGCCGACGGGCAGTCCCAGATCAGCCCGTCCATGGCCTCCAAGCTGCTCACCGAGTTCAAGTCGATGATCCAGCGCACCGACGAGCGCCGGCTGCTGCCCGCGCCCCGGCTGACCGACCGGGAGCTGGAGGTGCTCAAGCTGGTGGCCACCGGCATGAACAACCGTGACATCGCCAAGGAGTTGTTCATCTCCGAGAACACGGTCAAGAACCACGTGCGCAACATCCTGGAGAAGCTCCAGCTCCACTCGCGCATGGAGGCCGTGGTCTACGCGATGCGCGAGAAGATCCTCGAGATCCGCTGAACCGGGCCGCTCAGCCGGCCGTCTCCGCCAAGGCCGCCGTGACGGCCGCCGCCTCGGCCGGGCCGCTCGCGCGGTCCACGCGCACCTCCTCGCAGCCCACCCAGGACGCCGCCTCCCACAGCGCCCGGGCCATCGCCCCGGCCGCCGAAGGGGTGGTCAGGGAGAGCCGCTTGGCGACCAGCACCCGGCCCTCGCGGCCCGGGTCCACCCGGCCCAGCAGCCGCCCGCCGGACAGCAGCGGCATCGTGAAGTAGCCGTGCACCCGCTTGGGCGCCGGCACGTACGCCTCCAGCCGGTGCTCGAAGTCGAAGATCCGCGCGGTGCGGGCCCGGTCCCAGATCAGGGAGTCGAACGGGGACAGCAGGGTGGTGCGGTGCCGGCCGCGCGGCACCTCCGCCAGGGCCTCGGGGTGCGCCCAGGCCGGCTTGCCCCAGCCCTCCACGGTGACGGGCACCAGCTCGGTGTCGGCGAGCACCGAGGTGACCTGCTCCTTCTTCAAACGATGACAATCGGCCAGATCCGCGAGGGTGCCCACGCCCAGGGCGCGGCCCGAGAGGTCGACCAGCCGGCGCAGGCACTCGGCGTCGTCGAGCTCGTCGTGGAAGAGGTCCTCGGGGACGGCGCGCTCGGGCAGGTCGTACACGCGCTTCCAGCCCCGGCGCTCGGTGCAGACCACCTCGCCGATGTCGAGGAGCCACTCGACGGCGATCTTGGTCTGGGACCACTCGAACCACTCGCCGCCGCTCTTCGCCCCGCCCAGTTCGCTCGCGGTCAGCGGCCCCTCGGCCCGCAGCCGCTCCAGGACCGCCTTGGTCGCCGCCTCCTTGTCGGTCAGCAGGTGCCAGCGGTGGCCGCGGTCCCGGAAGGCGCGGCGGCGGAACGCGAAGTGCGGCCACTCCTCGATCGGCAGCACGCACGCGGCGTGCGACCAGTACTCGAAGGCGTGCCCGCCGCTCCAGTAGGCCCGCTCCACCGCGTCCCGACCGACGGCGCCCAGACGGGCGTAGGGGATCAGCTCGTGGGAGCGGGCCAGCACCGAGATGGTGTCGAGCTGCACCGCGCCGAGCCGGCGCAGCAGCCCCCGCACCCCGGCCCGGCGGTCGGGGGCGCCGAGCAGGCCCTGGGCGCGCAGGGCGATCCTGCGGGCCTCGTCGGCGGTGAGGGAGAGGACGGGTGCGGGCTGCGGCAGGCTCATGGGGGGCAGCGTACGGCCGGCCGCCGACAGGACGGGGGTCCCGCCGGCGGGGAGCGTCAGCTCTTGGGGGTGGTGTCCCGGGGCAGGCGGGAGGGCAGGCCGAGGTCCTCGGGGAGCAGGGCGGCGGCGTGGCAGTCGCGCAGCACGCCGCGGTGCTCCATGCCGGCGCGCCGGACGCCTTCGAGGCGGAAGCCGACCTTCTCGGCCAGGATCCGGGAGCCGGTGTTGTCCACGTCGGCGCGCCAGATGAGGCGGACCACGCCGCCCTCGGTGAAGGCCCAGCGGGCCACGGCGTCCAGGGCGGCGCGCATGTGGCCTTGCCCGCGGTGGCCGGCGACGGTCCAGTAGCCGACCTCGTGACGGAACTCGCTGTGCCGGGAGACGCCGATGGCGCCGACGAGGACGCCGTCCTCGGTGCGGCGGATCGTGACGTTCCACTCGCTGCCGTCGGCCCAGCCGGCCGGTGAGGAGTTCAGGGCCCACTCCTCGGCGGCCGAGCGCGGGTAGGGCACGGGCACGTCGATCCAGCGCTGGATCCCGGGGTCCTGGAGCGCCGCGTGCAGCTCGTCCACGTCGGTGGGGAGCAGGGGGCGCAGGGTGAGGCGCTCGGTGGTGAGGACGGGGGCGGCGGGGACGGGGGTGTGCGTCGTCATGGGCTCGTTCTCTCGGTGGTGATCGGTGCTGCGCCCATGATCGACGGCCGGGCGCGGGCGTTCAGGGGCGGGCCGGCGCGGGGGCGTGCGGGGCCGGCATGGGCAGGCCGAGGTCCTCGGCGAGGAGGCCGCCGACGAGGCAGTCGCGCAGTTCGCCGCGCTGTACCAGGGCGGCGCGCTGGACGCCCTCGACGCGGAAGCCGACGCGTTCGGCCACGGCCCGCGAGGCGTCGTTGCCGAGGTAGGCGCGCCATTCGAGGCGGGCCAGGCCGAGCTCGGCGAAGGCCCAGCGGGCCAGCGCGGTCAGGGCCTCGACGGTCAGTCCCCGGCCGCGGGCGGCGGGGGTGGCCCAGAAGCCGACCTCGGCGGTCAGCGGGTGCTCGCGGCGGTGGACGGCGACGCAGCCGAGGAGGGGGCCGTCCTCGGTGGCGCGGAAGGCGAAGACGAGGTCCTTGCCGGTGCGGCGGCCCTCGGCGGCGAGGGTGTCGGTGAAGTGGACGGCGTCGGCGCGGGTGTACGGCGAGGGGATCACGGTCCAGCGCTGGATCTCGGGGTCCTGGCAGGCGGCGTACACGGTGTCGGTGTCGTCGCCGTCGGGACGGACGGCGGTGAGGACGAGGCGCTCGGTGCGCAGCACGGGCACGGTGGGCACGGCGGGCGGTGTGGGTGTCGGGGGCATGACGGGATTGTGGCGTCGGGCGCGGGTGAGGGCGAGCGGTTTTGGGGGCGGGCGGCACCTTCGGGCCGTTTCGCACGTTCACCGGGTGGGCGTCGACGGGGTCGGCCGTCACGGCGGACCTCCCGACGGGGCGGCCCTCTCGCTTACGATGGCCGTTGCGGTAGGTACCCCTGCCGTGCCCGTGTACGAACCAGTGCCAGGCCCGACCGGCAAGGAGACAAACCTCGGTGTCCGTCTTCAACAAGCTCATGCGTGCAGGCGAAGGCAAGATCCTGCGCAAACTGCACCGCATCGCGGACCAGGTCAACTCCATCGAAGAGGATTTCGTCAACCTCTCCGACGCCGAGTTGCGGGCGCTCACGGACGAGTACAAGCAGCGGTTCCAGGACGGCGAGTCCCTCGACGACCTGATGCCCGAGGCTTTCGCGACCGTCCGCGAGGCGGCCAAGCGGGTGCTCGGCCAGCGCCACTACGACGTCCAGATCATGGGCGGCGCGGCCCTGCACCTCGGGTACGTGGCCGAGATGAAGACCGGTGAGGGCAAGACCCTCGTCGGTACGCTGCCCGCGTACCTGAACGCGCTGTCCGGCAAGGGCGTCCACCTGATCACGGTGAACGACTACCTGGCCGAGCGCGACTCCGAGCTGATGGGCCGGGTGCACAAGTTCCTCGGCCTGAACGTGGGCTGCATCCTGGCGAACATGACGCCGGCGCAGCGCCGCGAGCAGTACGCGTGCGACATCACGTACGGCACGAACAACGAGTTCGGCTTCGACTACCTCCGCGACAACATGGCCTGGTCGCGCGAGGAGCTCGTGCAGCGCGGGCACAACTTCGCCGTGGTCGACGAGGTCGACTCGATCCTGATCGACGAGGCCCGCACCCCGCTGATCATCTCCGGCCCGGCCGACCAGGCCACCAAGTGGTACGGGGACTTCGCCAAGCTCGTGACCCGCCTCACCAAGGGCGAGCCGGCGGTGCCGCTCAAGGGCATCGAGGAGACCGGGGACTACGAGGTCGACGAGAAGAAGCGGACCGTCGGCATCCACGAGGCCGGTGTGGCCAAGGTGGAGGACTGGCTGGGCATCGACAACCTCTACGAGTCGGTGAACACCCCCCTCGTCGGCTACTTGAACAACGCCATCAAGGCGAAGGAACTGTTCAAGAAGGACAAGGACTACGTCGTCATGGACGGCGAGGTCATGATCGTCGACGAGCACACCGGCCGCATCCTGGCCGGCCGTCGCTACAACGAGGGCATGCACCAGGCGATCGAGGCGAAGGAGGGGGTGGACATCAAGGACGAGAACCAGACCCTCGCCACGATCACCCTCCAGAACTTCTTCCGCCTGTACTCCACCCTGTCGGGCATGACCGGTACGGCCATGACCGAGGCGGCCGAGTTCCACCAGATCTACAAGCTCGGCGTGGTCCCGATCCCCACCAACCGGGACATGCAGCGCAAGGACCAGCCGGACCTGATCTACCGCACGGAGGTCGCGAAGTTCGCGGCCGTCGTCGACGACATCGCGGAGAAGCACGAGAAGGGGCAGCCGATCCTGGTCGGCACCACCTCGGTCGAGAAGTCCGAGTACCTCTCGCAGCAGCTCAGCAAGCGCGGCGTGCAGCACGAGGTCCTCAACGCCAAGCACCACGAGCGGGAGGCGTCGATCGTGGCGCAGGCCGGTCGTCGCGGGGCCGTGACCGTGGCCACGAACATGGCCGGTCGCGGTACCGACATCAAGCTGGGCGGCAACCCCGACGACCTGGCCGAGGCCGAGCTGCGCCAGCGCGGCCTGGACCCGGAGGAGCACATCGAGGAGTGGGCGCACGCCCTTCCCGAGGCGCTGGCCCGGGCCGAGGCGGCGGTGAAGGCGGAGTTCGAGGAGGTCAAGGAGCTCGGCGGGCTGTACGTGCTGGGCACCGAGCGGCACGAGTCGCGCCGGATCGACAACCAGCTGCGCGGTCGTTCCGGCCGTCAGGGCGACCCGGGCGAGTCCCGGTTCTACCTGTCGCTGGGCGACGACCTGATGCGCCTGTTCAAGGCGCAGATGGTCGAGCGGGTCATGGCGATGGCGAACGTGCCCGACGACGTGCCGATCGAGAACAAGATGGTCACGCGGGCCATCGCGTCGGCGCAGTCGCAGGTCGAGACGCAGAACTTCGAGACCCGCAAGAACGTCCTGAAGTACGACGAGGTCCTCAACAGCCAGCGTGAGGTCATCTACGGCGAGCGGCGCCGGGTGCTGGAGGGCGAGGACCTGCACGAGCAGGTGCGGTTCTTCATGCAGGACACCATCGACGCCTACATCGCGGCCGAGACGGTCGAGGGCTTCGCCGAGGACTGGGACCTGGACCGGCTGTGGGGCGCGTTCAAGCAGCTCTACCCGGTGAAGGCCACCATCGACGAGCTGGAGGACGCGGCCGGGGACCGGGCCGGGATCACGGCGGAGTTCATCGCCGAGTCCGTCAAGGACGACATCCTGGAGCAGTACGACGCCCGCGAGAAGCAGCTCGGCTCGGAGATCATGCGCGAGCTGGAGCGGCGCGTGGTGCTGTCCGTGCTGGACCGCAAGTGGCGCGAGCACCTGTACGAGATGGACTACCTCCAGGAGGGCATCGGCCTGCGCGCGATGGCCCAGAAGGACCCGCTGGTCGAGTACCAGCGCGAGGGCTTCGACATGTTCAACGCCATGATGGAGGGCATCAAGGAGGAGTCCGTCGGCTACCTGTTCAACCTGGAGGTCCAGGTGGAGCAGCAGGTCGAGGAGGTTCCGGTGGCGGCCGACGCGGCCCCGCAGGACGCGCCGCGTCCCGAGATCCGGGCCAAGGGCCTGGAGGCGCCGCAGCGCCCGGACCGGCTGCACTTCTCCGCGCCCAGCGCCGAGGGCGGGGTCGTCGAGGGCGACTTCGACTCCACCGGCGGCATCCCGGTCGCGGACGGCATGACCCGCGCCGAGCGTCGCAAGGCGCAGAAGGCGGCGGGCGGCCGGCGCCGCAAGAAGTAGCCCGGGGTCTTCCCCCGGGGTCCGACGGGGTCGGTGTCCTTCCGCGCGAGCGGGGGGCACCGGCCCCGTCGGCGTGTGCGGGGCGGGGGCGTGTGCGGGGCTCAGGGCAGGAGGGGGCCGGGCAGGTCGAGGGCGGTGAGGCGGAGCCGGCCCCCGGGGTCGGGGTCGAGGCGGTAGGCGAGGGCGTGGACGCGGGGGCCGAGCTCGGCCAGGGCCCATGCCTCGACGGAGCGGGCGCCGGCGGGCCGGGCGGCGCAGTGCCGCAGCCGGGGGCGGGGCGCGTCGGCGGGGAGGGGGCCGGGCGGGGCGAGGGCGGCGAGGCGGTCCCAGGGTTCGGGGCCGAGGTGGCCGAGCAGGGCGGGCAGCGGCAGGTCCCCGGCGAGCACGTCGAGGATCCGCAGGGCGTACCAGTGGTGCGGGGGCAGGGGGGTGCGGCGGCGCGGGACGGGGGCGCGTCGGGGGCGGGGGACGCGGAGCGGTCGCGGGGCGCGACGGGTGGGGTGGGTGGGGTGGGCGAGGAGCACGTCGGGTCCGTTTCGGGTGGGGCGCGTCGGGTCGGTTACCTGTCGGTAGGGGCGTACGCGGCGGGCCGGCCGGCGGGCAAGGGGACGGGGCGGCGAGGGCGCGCGGGGGCCCGCGTCACCTATCCGGGGGATGGGCGCGCGGCGCCGGTCGTATCCTGAATCCGTTCCCGACTACGGAAAGCGGCCGGTCATGCGCGTTTACGTCCCTCTCACCCTTCCCGGGCTCGCCGCCGCCGCGCAGGCCGGCGAGGTGGGTCCGGCGCCGTTGCGCGCCTATGCCGTCACCCCCGCGCTGCGCGAGTGGTTCGGCTCCGAGGACGTGGAGGAGCTGGAGTACGCGGCCCTGGGGCGGGCCGCCACGGCCTCCCTGCGGCTGCTCGCCGCCGACCCCGGCGCGCCCGCGCGGCGCGTGGTCCTCGCGGCCGACGTGCCGGACGTGGCGGTGCGGGCCGAGGTCGGCTCGGACGAGGCCGCGCTGGGCCGCGTGACGGTGGCGGGCGTGGTGCGGCTGGCGAAGGCGGGCGCCGTGCACGCCGACGCCGAGGAGGCCGGGCCGGACGTGGCCGCCGCCGCGAAGGCCGTGCTCGCGGCCGACGCGGGCGACGGGGCCGCGCTCGGCGTGGTGGACGCGGCCGACGAGCACGAGCTGCTCTGGTTCGGCGTGCAGGAGATCCCGGGGCTGCTCGCGTGAGCGGGGAGCGGAGCCCGCACCTGGTGTGGGACTGGAACGGGACCCTGCTCCACGACATCGACGCGGTGATCGAGGCCACCAACGCCTCCTTCGCCGAGCTGGGCTTCGCCCCGATCACCCTGGAGCGCTACCGCGAGCTGTACCGGGTGCCGGTGCCGAGGTTCTACGAGGCGCTGATGGGCCGGATGCCCACGGACGCCGAGTGGGAGCTGATGGACGGCACCTTCCACCGGCACTACTGGGCCGCCGCCGACGGCGCGGGGCTGACCGAGGGCGCGGCCGAGCTGCTCACGGACTGGCAGGAGTCGGGGCGCACGCAGTCGCTGCTGTCGCTGGCGCCGCACGAGCAACTGGTGCCCTTGGTGCGCTCGCACGGCATCGAGCCGCGGTTCCTGCGGGTGGACGGCCGGATCGGTCCCTCGCACACGGGCAAGTCCGCGCACCTGGTACGTCACTTGCGGGAGCTGCTGGGGACGGGGGTGCGGGCCGAGCGTACGGTGCTCATCGGGGACGCCGTCGACGACGCCGAGGCCGCCGCGCACGTGGGTGCCCGGGCGGTGCTGTACACCGGCGGTTCGCACAGCCGGCGCAGTCTGGAATCGGCCGGCGTCCCGGTGGTGGACACCCTCGCCGAGGCGGTCTCGCTGGCCCGCTCGGTGTTCTGAGCCGACGGGCGGCGCGAAGCGGAATCCGCGCGCCGGGGTGCGAGCCGGCCGGCGGGCGCCCCTCGTGCCCCGCGCGTGCCCGCCCGTCCCTTCCGCATCCCCGTGACGGGTGGTGCGGGCGGGGTGGGCGGTGCTTTTGCGGCGGGGTGGCGTCCCTCTCACGAGGTATGCGCCCCGGGGCTGTCCAGAACGTCAAAGTTCCGGCCCCTTATTTGTACACATCCGGCTCATGACGGGTCGGGGTGCGGGCGCGATAGCCTGGGAACCGTGATCAGCGCGATAGTCCGCGGGGGCGCTGTGGCCCCCGGACCCCGCCCGGCGCACGCCCCGCGTGCCCGGGCCGGCGCCGGTTTCCCCCATCGTGACGCGTGGCCGGAACCGGCCTCTTCCGTTCCGGTGGTCCATCCCGACGACATAGCGTCGACACCGCACGCGGCGGGATCCCCCGTCCGCCTCCGGACGTCCCGCGTCGTCGTCGTTCCCTTCCTTCCCCTACGTCACGCAACGGCGCGCGACAGGAGCCAGAGGACATGCAGACCAAGCTGGACGAAGCCAAGGCGGAGCTGCTCGCACGGGCGGCCCGGGTAGCCGAGAACAGCCCGGCCGGAGGTCTCCTTCCGTCGGGCCCCGCGCAGGGCACCCGCCCCGACGCGGACACCGTGCTCGCCTACCTCCAGCGGTACTACCTGCACACCGCGCCCGAGGACCTCACCGGGCGGGACCCGGTGGACGTGTTCGGCGCCGCGCTGTCGCACTACCGGCTCGCCGAGAACCGCCCCCAGGGCACCGCCAACGTGCGCGTGCACACCCCCACCGTCGAGGAGAACGGCTGGACCTCCAGCCACTCGGTGGTCGAGGTGGTCACCGACGACATGCCGTTCCTGGTGGACTCCGTCACCAACGAGCTGTCCCGGCAGGGCCGCGGCATCCACGTGGTGATCCACCCGCAGGTCCTCGTGCGCCGCGACGTCACCGGCAAGCTCATCGAGATCCTCGGCCCGGACTGCGAGGCGCACGGCGCGCCCGTCGGCGAGCGCCCGCACGACGCGCTCGTGGAGTCCTGGATCCACGTGGAGATCGACCGCGAGACCGACCGCGCCGACCTCAAGCAGATCACCGCCGACCTGCTGCGCGTCCTGTCCGACGTGCGCGAGGCCGTCGAGGACTGGGAGAAGATGCGCGAGGCGTCCCGCCGCCTCGCCGACGAGCTGCCCGCCGAGCCCGTCGCCCCCGACCTGCGCGAGGGCGAACTCGACGAGGCCCGCGAGCTGCTGCGCTGGCTCGCCGACGACAACTTCACCTTCCTCGGGTACCGCGAGTACGACCTGGTCGACAACGACGCCCTCGTGGCCGTGCCCGGCACCGGCCTGGGCGTGCTGCGCTCCGACCCGCTGCACAACGAGGGCGAGGACAGCCACCCCGTCTCCCCCTCCTTCAACCGGCTGCCGGCCGACGCCCGCGCCAAGGCCCGCGAGCACCGGCTGCTGGTGCTGACCAAGGCCAACAGCCGCGCCACGGTGCACCGCCCGTCCTACCTCGACTACGTCGGCGTCAAGAAGTTCGACGCGGACGGCAACGTGGTGGGCGAACGCCGCTTCCTCGGCCTGTTCTCCTCCGCCGCGTACACCGAGTCCGTGCGCCGGGTGCCCGTGATCCGCCGCAAGGTCGCCGAGGTCCTGGAGCTGGCCGGGTTCTCGCCCGCCAGCCACGACGGCCGCGACCTGCTCCAGATCCTGGAGACCTACCCGCGCGACGAGCTGTTCCAGACCCCCGTGGACCAGCTGCGCGCCATCGTCACCTCCGTGCTCTACCTCCAGGAACGCCGCCGGCTGCGGCTGTACCTGCGCCAGGACGAGTACGGCCGCTACTACTCGGCGCTGGTCTACCTGCCGCGCGACCGCTACACCACCGGGGTCCGGCTGCGGCTGATCGACATCCTCAAGGAGGAACTCGGCGGCACCAGCGTCGACTTCACCGCCTGGAACACCGAGTCGATCCTCTCCCGCATCCACTTCGTGGTGCGCGTCCCGCAGGGCACCGAACTGCCCGCCCTCACCGACGCCGACGCCGAGCGCATCGAGGCCCGGCTCGTGGAGGCCGCCCGTTCCTGGGCCGACGGTTTCTCCGAGGCCCTCACCGCGGAGTGCGGCGAGGAACGCGCCGCCGAACTCCTGCGCCGCTACGGCTCCTCCTTCCCCGAGGGCTACAAGGCCGACCACTCCCCGCGCGCCGCCGTCGCCGACCTCGTGCGCCTGGAACGGCTCGCCGACGGCGACGACGCGTTCGCGCTGTCGCTGTACGAGCCCGTGGGCGCGGGCCCCGGCGAGCGCCGCTTCAAGATCTACCGGCACGGCGAGCAGGTCTCCCTCTCCGCCGTCCTGCCCGTTCTGCAGCGCCTGGGCGTCGAGGTCACCGACGAGCGGCCCTACGAACTGCGCTGCGCCGACCGCACCGTGGCCTGGGTCTACGACTTCGGGCTGCGGCTGCCCGCGCAGCCCGGCGGCGAGGCCGGCCGGCTCGGCGACGACGCCCGCGAACGCTTCCAGGACGCCTTCGCCGCCGTGTGGACCGGCGAGGCCGAGAACGACAACTTCAACACCCTCGTCCTGGGCGCCGGCCTCACCTGGCGCCAGGCCGTGGTCCTGCGCGCCTACGCCAAGTACCTGCGGCAGGCCGGCTACACCTTCAGCCAGGACTACATGGAGGACACCCTCCGCACCAACGTCCACACCACCCGCCTGCTGGTCTCCCTGTTCGAGGCCCGCATGGACCCCGAGCGGCAGTCCGCCGGCACGGAACTCGTGGACGCGATGCTGGAGGAGCTCGACGGGGCCCTGGACCAGGTCGCCTCCCTCGACGAGGACCGCATCCTGCGTTCCTTCCTCACCGTCATCCGGGCCACCCTGCGCACCAACTTCTTCCAGCTCGGCGAGGACGGCCGCCCGCACTCCTACGTGTCGATGAAGTTCGACCCGCGGGCCATCCCCGACCTGCCGGCGCCCCGCCCCGCCTACGAGATCTGGGTGTACTCCCCGCGCGTCGAGGGCGTGCACCTGCGCTTCGGCAAGGTCGCGCGCGGCGGCCTGCGCTGGTCCGACCGGCGCGAGGACTTCCGCACGGAGGTCCTGGGCCTGGTCAAGGCGCAGATGGTGAAGAACACGGTGATCGTGCCGGTCGGCGCGAAGGGCGGGTTCGTCGCCAAGAACCTCCCCGACCCCTCCGTCGACCGCGACGCGTGGCTCGCCGAGGGCATCGCCTCGTACAAGGTCTTCATCTCGGCGCTCCTCGACATCACCGACAACATGGTCGCCGGCGAGGTCGTGCCCCCGCGCGGGGTGGTCCGCCACGACGAGGACGACACCTACCTCGTCGTCGCCGCCGACAAGGGCACCGCCACCTTCTCCGACATCGCCAACGGGGTCGCGGAGTCGTACGGGTTCTGGCTCGGCGACGCCTTCGCCTCCGGCGGCTCGGCCGGCTACGACCACAAGGGCATGGGCATCACCGCCCGCGGCGCCTGGGAGTCCGTCAAGCGGCACTTCCGCGAGCTCGGCCACGACACCCAGACCCAGGACTTCACGGTCGTCGGCGTCGGCGACATGTCCGGCGACGTGTTCGGCAACGGGATGCTGCTCTCCGAGCACATCCGCCTGGTCGCCGCGTTCGACCACCGGCACATCTTCCTCGACCCGAACCCCGACGCCGCCGTCTCCCACGCGGAGCGCCGCCGGCTCTTCGAGCTGCCCCGCTCCTCCTGGGCCGACTACGACACCTCCCTGCTGTCGACCGGCGGCGGGATCCACCCCCGCACCGCCAAGGCGATCCCGATCAACGCGCACGTCCGCGCGGCGCTCGGCATCGAGGACGGCGTGGCCAAGCTGACCCCGGCCGAACTCATGCAGGCCATCCTCAAGGCCCCCGTGGACCTGCTGTGGAACGGCGGCATCGGCACCTACGTCAAGGCGAGCACCGAGACCCACGGCGACGTGGGCGACAAGGCCAACGACGCGATCCGCGTGGACGGCGCCGACGTGCGCGCGGCCGTCGTGGGCGAGGGCGGCAACCTGGGCCTGACCCAGCTCGGCCGGATCGAGTTCGCCCGCTCCGGCGGCGTCCGCGGCGAGGGCGGCAAGGTCAACACCGACGCCATCGACAACAGCGCCGGCGTGGACACCTCCGACCACGAGGTCAACATCAAGATCCTGCTCAACGCGGTCGTCGCCGACGGGGACATGACCGTCAAGCAGCGCAACCGGCTGCTCGCGCAGATGACCGACGAGGTCGGCCGGCTCGTGCTGCGCAACAACTACGCGCAGAACACCGCCCTCGCCAACGGCGGAGCCCAGGCCGCGAGCCTCCTCAACGCCCAGCAGCGCTTCATGCGCCGCCTCGGCCGCGAGGGCCGGCTGGACCGGGCCCTGGAGTTCCTGCCCAACGACCGGCAGATCCGCGAGCTGCTCAACACCGGCAAGGGCCTGTCCCAGCCGGAGCTCGCCGTCCTCTTCGCCTACACGAAGATCACCGTGGCCGACGAGCTGATCGGCACCGGGCTGCCCGACGACCCGTACCTGCGCCGCCTGCTGCACGCCTACTTCCCGGCCGCGCTGCGCGAGAGGTTCCCCGAGCAGATCGACGGGCACGCGCTGCGCCGCGAGATCATCACCACCCTGCTCGTCAACGACACCGTGAACACCGGCGGTTCCACCGTCCTGCACCGGATGCGCGAGGAGACCGGGGCGGCGCTGGAGGAGATCGTGCGGGCGCAGCTCGCGGCCCGCGAGATCTTCGGCCTGGCCGGGGTCTGGGACGCCGTCGAGGCCCTGGACAACCGGGTCGCGGCCGACGTCCAGACCCGGATCCGGCTGCACTCGCGGCGACTGGTCGAACGCGGCACCCGCTGGCTGCTCAACAACCGCCCGCAGCCGCTGGAGATCACCGAGACCATCGAGTTCTTCGGCGAGCGGGTGGCCCGGGTCTGGGCCGAGCTGCCCAAGCTCGTGCGCGGCGCGGACCTGGAGTGGTACGAGTCCATCGTCGGCGAGCTCACCGAGGCCGGGGTGCCGGAGGAGCTGGCGGCGAAGGTGGCCGGGTTCTCCTCCGCGTTCCCGACCCTGGACATCGTGGCGATCGCCGACCGCACCGGGCTCGACCCGCTGGCGGTGGCCGAGGTGTACTACGACCTCGGCGACCGGCTGGAGATCACCCAGCTGATGGACCGGATCATCGAACTGCCGCGCAACGACCGGTGGCAGTCCATGGCCCGCGCCTCCATCCGCGAGGACCTGTTCGCGGCGCACGCGGCGCTCACCGCCGACGTGCTGGCCGTGGGCAACGGCACCTCGACGCCGGAGCAGCGGTTCAAGGCGTGGGAGGAGAAGAACGCCGCGATCATCGGGCGGGCGCGCACCACGCTGGAGGAGATCCAGGGCTCGGACGACTTCGACCTGGCGAACCTGTCGGTGGCGATGCGCACCATGCGCTCGCTGCTGCGCGCGCACAGCTGAGGCCCGGGGCCACAGCCGGAGGCCGGATCCCGGCCGCTCCCTCGCGGGGCGGTGCGGGGCCCGGCCTTCGGGCGTTCCCGGGGGGAGGGTCGGGCGGTTTCGGGCGGTTTTCCGGGTGCGTGTACCGGTGTGGGTGACGCGGGACTTGCCAGGTGCCGCACAGGCGGGAGGTTGGGCTCATGACGAGCTTCTCCGAGGCCGCTCCGGCCGCCGCGCACGTGTTCACCGACCGTTTCCCCGCCACCGCGCGCGGGGTCCGACTGGCCCGGCACCGAGCCGTGGCGGCCCTGGCCGGGTGGGGGGTCGAGCATGTGGGGGAGGGGGACGTGGGTCTGGTGGTGGCCGAGTTGGCCGGGAACGCGGTGCGGCACGCGCGGGTGCCGGGCCGGGGGTTCGGGGTGCGGCTGGAGGTGTGGCCGGAGGTGGTGCGGGTGGCGGTGTCGGATCCGCGCGGGGACCGGCCGCCGGTGGCCCCGGCGGCGCTGCCGGGGGCGGGGCCGGAGCCGTGCGGGTTCGGGTTGTGGCTGGTGGCGGGGGTGGCGCTGTCGTGGGGGGTGACGGAGCGGGTGGTGGGCAAGACGGTGTGGGCGGAGCTGGCCCGGGGGCCGGGGGAGGGGGGTCAGCGGCGGGCGCCGGAGGTGAACTCCTCGTAGGCGTCACAGACCTCCTGGCTGGGGCCGTCCATGCGCAGCACGCCGTGCTCCAGCCAGATGGCGCGGTCGCAGGTCTCGCGGATGGTGCCGATGCCGTGGCTGACGAGGAAGACGGTGCCGGCGCGTTCGCGGAGTTCCTCGATGCGGTCCTGGCTGCGGCGCTGGAAACGGGCGTCTCCGGTGGCGAGGGCCTCGTCGATCATGAGGACGTCGTGGTCCTTGGCGGCGGCGATGGCGAAGCGCAGCCGGGCGCCCATGCCGGAGGAGTAGGTGCGCATCGGCAGGGAGATGAAGTCGCCCTTCTCGTTGATGCCGGAGAAGTCGACGATGTCCTCGTAGCGTTCGCGGACCTCGGCGCGGCTCATGCCCATGGCGAGGCCGCCGAGGATGACGTTGCGCTCGCCGCTGAGGTCGCTCATCAGGGCGGCGTTGACGCCGAGGAGGGAGGGCTGGCCGTGGGTGAGGACGCGCCCGGCGTGCAGGGGCTGGAGGCCGGCGATGGCGCGCAGCAGGGTGGACTTGCCGGATCCGTTGGAGCCGATCAGGCCGATGGCCTCGCCCTTGTGGGCCACGAAGGTGACCCCGCGCACGGCGTGCACCTCGCGGACCTTGCCGCCGGTGGGGGTCTCGCCGGGCCTGGTGCGGGTGAGCATGCGGCGCAGGGCCGCGGTGGCCGCGCCCTTGCCGCCGCCGCCGGTGGTGACGCGGTAGACCACGTGCACGTCGTCGGCGATGACGGTGGGGACGAGACCGGTGCGGGCGGTGGGGGCGGGGGCGGGGGTGGTGCGGGGTTCAGCCACGGCCGTACTCCTCCTCGGACTTCCAGAACCAGACGAACCCGCCGACGCCGGCGAGCAGGGCCCAGCCCAGGGCGATGGGCCAGACGTGGGCGGGCAGGTTGTGGTGCCCGTAGCTGTCGATGAGGGCGAAGCGCATGAGGTCGATGTAGACGGCGGCCGGGTTGGTCTTGAGAGCGGTGGTGACCCAGGCCGGGGCGTGGTCGTTCTTGAGCATCGCGTCGATGCTCCACATGACCCCGGAGCCGTACATCCAGGTGCGCAGCACGAAGGGCATGAGCTGGCTGACGTCGGGGGTCTTGCTGCCGATCCGGGCCAGGACCATGGCGCAGCCGGAGCAGAAGAGGGCCATCAGCACGAGGGCGGGGACGGCGAGCAGCCAGGAGAGCCGGGGCGGCTGGCCGAAGGCGATCAGGATGACGACGAGGGCAGCCATCGTCACCAGCAGTTGTTGGAAGAGCTGGATGACGGAGGCGATGGGCAGGCTCGCGCGGGGGAAGTGCAGGGCGCGGACCAGGCCGAGGTTGCCGTGGATGGCGCGGGTGCCGGCGTTGATGGAGCTGCCGATGAAGTCCCACACGAAGACGCCGGTGACCAGGAAGGGTATGTAGTCGGGGACCCCGCGCTTGGCCTTCATGATGATGCCGAAGATCAGGTAGTAGACGGCGGCGTTGAGCAGCGGGGTCATCAGGTGCCAGACCTGGCCGAGCTTGGCGTTGCCGTAGGTGGCGCGCATGCGGGCGGTCGCGAAGCCGGTGACGAAGTGGCGACGGTCCCACAGGGCGCGGGCGTAGCGGCGCAGGGGAGGTCGGGCGCCGCTGACGGTCAGGCCGTGGGCCTCCGCGAGGGCGGTCAGCTCGGCCGGGGTGGGCACGGGCGGCGCGCCGGCGGGGGCCGGTGGGGTGGTCGTCACAGGGGGCACGGGGATCGCTTTCGCCGGTGGGTGCACGGGCGCGGCGCGGGACTTTGCGTCCCTTTTACGTCGGGACGGGTCCGTATCGTCGCTACGTGGAGAGTAGGCTCGCGAGCGTCGGAACGCAACCGTATCGTCGTGACGGAACCGGGGCTATGCTCGACGCCATGACCCCACCACCCGCCTCCCGCCCCGCCCCCGCCGCCTCCCCGGCCCCCCGCCGCGCCCCCGCCGGCGCGGCCGTGCTCCGCGAGGACGTGACGGACGCCATCCGCGAGGCCGTGCTGGAGGAGCTCGCGACGGTCGGCTTCGGCCGGATGTCCATCGAGGGCATCGCCCGCCGCGCGGGGGTCGGCAAGACCGCCGTCTACCGCCGCTGGAAGTCCAAGCTGCACCTGGTGCTGGACCTGATCTCGATGTTCGCCGCGTTCGGCGTCCCCACCCCGGACACCGGCGGCCTCCGGGGCGACCTGCGCGCCCTGCTGGAGGTCCTCGCGGGGGTCCTGCGCCACCCCGTGGCCTCGGCCGTCGTGCCCGACCTGCTGGTCGAGGCGGCCCGCAACCCCGAACTCGCCGACGCCGTGCGCGGCGCCCTCCTCGACGGCCAGCGCCGGCTCGCCGAGAACATCGTGGCCCAGGCCGTCGCGCGCGGCGAACTCCCCGCCTCCGTCGACCCCGACCACGCCCTCGACCTCGCGATCGGCCCCCTCTACTGGCGCCTGGCGGTGGTCGGTGACGCCATGGACGCCGCCGCCCTCGACCTCCTCGCCGACGCCGTCACCGCCTCCCTGAAGGCGACCGGCTGAACCGGCCTCAGGCCCGGCGCCCGCGCCCCGGCTTCTGCGGGTCCGCCGCCCGGTCCGGGCCCGCGCCCGCCGGGAACTCCGTCGGACACGGCACCCGGTCCTCCAACGGCACCGGGGCCGGCACCGAGGCCGGGTCCTCCAGGAACAGCCGCCGCACCACCCGCTCCGCCGCCAGACCGTCGTCGTGGGTGCAGAACCGGGCCCGGAACGCCGCCCGCAACTGCGCCGAGCGCGAACCCTGCCAGTGCCCCGTGGAGAAGATGTCGATCAGCTCGTCCTCGGTGCGCGCGATCGCCCCGGGCGGCGCCGACCGCAGGTCGAAGTAGCTGCCCCGGGCCGCCTCGTATGCCTCCCAGTCGTCCGCGTGGATCACGATCGGCCGGTCCAGCACCGCGTAGTCGAACATCAGCGACGAGTAGTCCGTCACCAACGCGTCCGCCGCCAGGCACAGTTCCGCTGGCGAGGGGTGCTCCGAGACGTCGATCAGGCGCGGGTGCCGCGCCGGCGTCGGGTCCGGCAGCCCGGCGTACCGGTCGTGGAAGCGGACCAACAGCGTGAACCGGGGCCCCAGATCGCGCAGCAGCCGCGCGAAGTCCGGCCGCGCCGGCCGCCCCGCCAGGTAGTCGCGGTGGGTCGGCGCGTACAGGATCACCGTCGTGCCCGCCGGAATGCCCAGGCGCTCCCGGATCCCCGCCACCTCCGCCGGACCCGCCGCGTGGAACAGGTCGTTGCGCGGGTGCCCGTACTCCAGCGTGGTCCACGCCGCCGGCACCGCCCGCTCCCACACCAGCGAGGCGTACCGATTGCCCGACAGCACGTGGTCCCACCGGTCGGCCGTCGCCAACAGCGCCCGCGGGTCCAGGGAACCCGCCGCCGCCGGCCGGTCCGCCACGTCCAGCCCCACCCGCTTGAGCGGGGTGCCCAGCCCGGTCGGCAGCACCGTCTGCCCGGCCCGCCGCGGCCGCGGCGCGCCCGCGATGTCCGTCGTCACCGGACCCACCAGCCACCGGGCCCGCGCCACCGCCGCCCGGTGCGCCCGCGACCCCGGCCGCAGCGCGAGCACCCCGGCCGGCAGCCCACCGGCCCGCTCCGGCCCGCACACCCACGCCGTGCGCACCCCCGGCGCCAGCTCCCGCACCTTCGCCTCGATCGCCGCCGCGTCCCCCACGTACCCCCCGCACGTCCCCCGGCCCCCGAGCACCGGCTCCCGGCCCGAGGCGAACACCGCCAGATCCGCGCGCAGCGGCAACCGCTCCTGAAGCCGCCCGTACCAGGCCGCCCACGCCGCCCGCAGCGCCCGACCCGGCCGGCCCGGCCAGCGGGCCGCGCGCCGACCCGCCGCGCCCGCCCGCGCCACCGCCCCGTACGCGCCGCGCGCCCGCAGCAGGAGCAGCAGCCGGCGCAGGGCGTCGCCCTTCGAGCCGCGCGGCACCGCCGGAGCGTCGGCCACGCGCGGCGGACGGTGCCGGCGCAGCGCCTCGGCGGCCCGCTTGAAGAACTCCGCCCGGTCCGCGCGCGGCAGCCGCACCCGGTCGTCGAGCAGGGCCCGCAGATCCTCGGCCATCCGCCGGTGCAGCGCCGGCCGCCACCGGTCCAGCGCGGGCCGCTCGGCCAGGAACGCGAACACCCGGTCCCAGGCGTCGATCAGGTCCAGGTGCTGCGGGCCCGGGGTCGTGCGCAGCGAACCCGCCCGGCGCCGCCGGTCGTGCACGCACACCCGGTCCAGCACCGCCACCGACCCGGCCACCAGCAGCGCCGGCAGGGTCCAGGCGACCTCCTCGTGGCGGCCTGGCCCGAACACCGGCCCCTGCCGCTCCAGGAACTCCCGCCGCCACGTGCCCTGCCAGCAGGCCCCCGGCAGCGTCAGCAGCGCCGGCCGGTCCACGAGCCGGAACGAGGCCGCGCCCTCCTCGGTCAGATGCCGGTCGGCCGGGTCGCGCACCAGGGAGCCGTCCCATCGCGCGTGCGCGTGCCCGTGCAGGAGCACGTCCGGGGAGCCGGTCTCCTTGAGCCGGTCGGCGATCGCCTGGAGCGCGCCGGGCGCCAGCACGTCGTCCCCGTCGAGGAAGACCACGTAGTCACCGGTGGCGCGGGCCAGCCCCGCCGCCCGCGCCGGGCCCGGCCCCGAGGTGCGCGGCAGCCGCACGGAGGTCATCCGGGGGTCGGCGGCGGCCCGCTCGTCGGCCAGGGCGCCGCCCGCGTCGGGGGAGGCGTCGTCCACCACGATCAGTTCGAGATCGGTCCACCCCTGCGACAGCACCGAATCGACGCTCTCGCGGAGGTACGCCCGAACCTTGTACGCGGGCACGATGACGCTGAACCGGGGCACGGCACATCCAGAGGGTCGGCGCGGGCATGTCGCCCTGCAACCGTGCCCGGACCCCGATGGTCACGGCAGGTCAGGCGAACGGCTGAGACCGCGTCAACCGGCCACGTCAACGCGGAATCGGCCATTCCGACACGCTCGGGCGGGCCGGGGCCCGTGCCGGGCGGAAGGGGAAAGGTCTCTGCGCCGGCCCGGCCCCCTCACTTCACCGCCCCCGCCATCACCCCCGACACGAACTGCCGCTGGAACGCGAAGAAGACCACCAGCGGGATCACCATCGACAGGAACGCGCCCGGCGCCAACACGTCCACGTTGTTCCCGAACTGCCGCACCTGCTGTTGCAGCGCCACCGTGATCGGCGGGTTCGAGGAGTCCGCGAACACCAGCGCCACCAACATGTCGTTCCACACCCACAGGAACTGGAAGATGCCCAGCGAGGCCAGCGCCGGCCCGCCCAGCGGCAGCACCACCCGCGCGAACAACCGCAGCTCCCCGGCCCCGTCCAGCCGCGCAGCCTCCAACAGCTCGCGCGGGATCTCCGCGAAGAAGTTCCGCAACAGGAACACCGCGAACGGCAGGCCGAACGCCGTGTGGAACAGCACCACCCCCGCCGTGGTCTCGAACAGCCCCAGCGTCCCGAACAGCTTCGACACCGGCAGCAGCGCCACCTGCACCGGCACCACCAACAGGGCCACCACCAGCAGGAACAGCCAATCCCGGCCCGGGAACTCCAGCCACGCGAAGGCGTACCCCGCGAAGGCCCCCAGCAGCAGCACCAGCAGCGTCGCCGGCACCGTGATCGCCACCGTCGACAGCAGCGAACCCGTGATCCGGTCGTCCTGGAGCAGGTGCCCGTAGTTCGCCGCCGTCAGCTTCGCCGGCGCCACCAGGGCCCGCCACCAGCCGCCCTCCGCCAGATCGTCCTTCCCCAGCAGGGAGGAGACCAGCAGGCCCAGTGTCGGCAGCAGCCAGAACAACGCGGTCAGCAGCAGGAAGACCCGCAGCGCCCCGCCCGCCGCCCGCGCCGCCAGCCGCGCCGGCAGCCCCCCGCCCCGGGCGGTGGATCGCGCGCCGCTCATCGCCGTCCCTCCCTGCGCAGCCGGACCACGTTCCAGACCATCACCGGCACCACCAGCACCAGCAGCAGCACCGCGATGGCGCTGCCCAGCCCCGGATCCGCCGCCGCCCCGAACGAGGTCTGGTAGAGCTGGAGCGCCAGCACGTTCGCGTCGTCCTGCACCGACCCCGGGGCGATCACGTACACCAGGTCGAAGACCTTCATCACGTTGATCACCAGCGTCACCAGCACCACCCCCAGCACCGGAGCCAACACCGGCACCGTGATCCGCCGGAACACCTGCCACTCCGAGGCCCCGTCCACCCGCGCCGCCTCCAACAGCTCCCGGGGCACCGCCGCCAACCCCGCCCCCACCAGCACCATCGCGAACCCGGCCCACATCCACACGTACGCGCCGATCACCGCCGGGGTCACCAACGTCGGACCCAGCCAGGCCACGCCCGCGAACGGCGCCGCGAAGTTCTCCGCCGGCAACCGCAGCCGCGTCCCGTCGGCGACGGCCGGCAGCGAGAACGAACCGTCCGACGCCGTCACCGCCCGCGCCACCACCCGGCCCGAGGCGTCCACCGCCTCGACCCGCATCCCCGCGTACCCCGACTCCGTCGGATCGGGCACGTTCGTCCGCCCGCCCCCGCCCCGCGTGAAGTCCTGCCACGCCGAGCCCGTCACCCGACCCGGCTCGGGCCCGAGCGCCCGCACCGGCCTCGTCTCCTTCGGCAGCGACTCCGGCGCCACCCCCACCAACGGCAGGGCCACCGGCACCCCGGCCCGCACCGGCTCCCGGGTCAGCAACGCCCCCTTGGCCCCCGGATCCGCCGCCAACGGCGAATCCCGCCCCGGCCGCGCCCGCGGGAACGAGGACGAGGGCGCGAACGTGTCGTGCACCCCCACCACCACCGCGTTCGCGACCCCCCGCTGCGGGTCCTGGTCGTAGACCAGCCGGAAGATGATGCCCGCCGCCAGCATCGAGATCGCCATCGGCATGAACACCACCAGCTTGAACGCCGTGCCCCACCGCACCCGCTCCGTCAGCACCGCGAACACCAGGCCCAGCACGGTCGCCGTGGTCGGCGCGAACACCACCCACAGCGCCGTGTTCCCCAGCGCCCGCCGGATCGCCTCGTCCGAGACGATCTCCCGGTAGTTGCCGGCGCCCACGAACACCGAACCCGTGCGGTCGAACAGCGACCGCCACACCGAGTACCCGATGGGCTGCACCACCAGCGCCCCGAGCAGCACCAGCGCCGGCGCCAGGAACGCCGCCGCCACCCACCGGGCCCTGCGCCGCGCCCCGGCCCGACCGGACCGGGACGCGCGCGCGGGGACCCCGTCCGCCGCCACCGTCGGCACGGCCGTCAGTTCCCGTACGCCTTGGCCGCGTCCCTCTCCAGCCGCTCCTGCGCGCCCGCCACGTCCTTCGGGTTCTTCAGGAAGTCCTGGAGGGCCTTCCACTCGCCCGCCCCCGGGGTCCCGCCGAACGCCGCCGGCGCCTGGTCGGACATGTCGAAGCGGAACGAGTCCCCGGCCGCGATCAGGGCCTTGGCGATGTCGCGCTGGATGGTGTTCGGGTACGCCGCCGGGTCCACCGCCCGGTTCGGCGACAGGAAGCCGCCCGCGCGCGCGTGGATCTCCGCCGCGTCCGTCGACGCCAGGAACGTCAGCAGGGCCTGCGCGCCGGCGCCCGGCTTCAGCGCCACCGCCACGTCACCGCCCGAGACCACCGGGGACTTGCCCGCGTCCACGGCCGGGAACGGGAACACCTTCGCGTCCGTGCCCACCTTCGCCTCGGTCTGCCCGATGTTCACCGCCACGAAGTCGCCCTCGAAGACCATCGCGCCCGCCGGCCGGTCCCCGCCCGTGAACGTCTGCGTCACCGACTTCGGGAACTCGGTGGCCAGCGCCCCGTCCGCGCCGCCCGCCAGGTAGTCGGCCCGGCCGAACAGCTCGCCCAGGGTGGTCAGCGCCTTCGCCACGCTCGGATCGGTCCACTTGATCTCGTGCTTGGCGAGCTTGTCGTAGTTCTCCGGCCCGGCCTGCGAGAGGTACACGTTCTCGAACCAGTCGGTCAGCGTCCAGCCGTCCGCGCCCGCCACCGACACCGCCGGGGTCCCCGAGGCCGACAACTGCTCGGCCGTGGCCAGGAACTCCTTCCACGTCTTCGGCTCGGCCGAGATCCCGGCCGCCTCGAACGCCTTCGTGTTGTACCAGACCAGCGACTTGTTGGCGGCCTTGTAGTACACGCCGTACTGCTTGCCGTCGACCGCGCCGAGGTCCTTCCAGCCCGCGTCGTAGTTCTTGTCCAACTGCGAGCGGGCCTCCGGGCCCACGGGCTGCGCCCACTTGTTGCGCACGGTCTGGACCAGCGCGCCGACCTGCGGCAACAGGGCCACGTCCGGCGGGGCGCCGCCCGCGACCTTCGTGCCGAGGAAGGTGACGATCGGGTCCTGGGCCGGCACGAAGGAGACCGTCGCCCCGGTGCGCTTCTCGAACTCCTTGAGCACCTTGACGAAGTTCTCCTGCTCGGCGCCCGTCCACACCGCCGCCACCTCCAGCTTCTGCCCGTCCAGGCGCGGCAGTTGCACGGTCGGCTTCGAGCCGGCGCCGGCCGTGCCGGTGGGCGTCGCCCCCGGCCCTCCGTCCCCGCCGCCGCCCGAGCAGGCGGTCAGCACGAGCGCGCCGAACGCGCTCGCCGCGACGGCGACGCGTAGCGTGCCGCGTCCGCCGCGCGGGCTGGTCGTCGTACGGCTTCGTCCCCGGCTGCGCATGGAAGGCCCCCGATGCCCGTGGTGTGTTCCGTGCCACAAGGTCTACGCCGCCCGCCGTGCGCCCGCAATACCGCCACGCGCTCGCGGCTCAGCCCCCGGAACTCGCGGGGGACGGCGGGAAGAGCACGGGCACGGCCGAGACCAGGTGCGAGGCCCGGTCCAGGGCGCTGGCCAACAGGGCCAGGTCGGTGGGGCCGTTGCCCAGTTCCCGCAGCGGTCGGCGGGCCGGCGGATCGCCCATCCGCTCCCATTCCAGCGGCACGACGGTGGGGCGTTGGGTGGCGGTGCGGGGGATCCGGCCGGTGACGCGGCCGGTCTGGAACGGGACCTCGGCCAGTTCCCGGCGCACGCGGGGGCCGGGCGGGTGCGCGGCGTCCGGCTCGGGCTCCCCGCCGGTCGGGTCGGCTCCGGGTTCGGGGTCCTCGTCGAGGACCATCCGGTGCAGCACCCCGCGCCCGACGCCCGGGCCGCCCTCCTCGGGGGCCAGCAGTTCCACTCGCAGGGTCGCCAGCCGGGCCGGGTCGGTGTGGGCGGTGCGCTCGGGGCGGGCGGAGGCCACCACGAGGTGCACGCCGAGCCGGGCGCCCTCGCGGGCCACCGCCTCCAGGGCGCGGACCACGGAGCCGGCGGCGGGCCGGCCGGTGGAGCCGAGGGCGGGGGCGACGAGGGCGTCGTAGTCGTCCACGAGGACCACGAGCCGGGGCAGCGGGTGCGGGCCGGTGCTCTCGGGGCGGGGGGCGGCGCCCCGGTCGCGCAGCCGCAGGGTGCCCGTGCGGTGGCTGTCGAGGTCGCCGAGGCTCTCGCCGTGGCTGGGGCGGCGGGGGGAGACCATGCGGTCGGAGACGGCGCGCCGGGCGTGCCAGTCGGCGAAGTCGAGGCCGGCGAGGAGTTCGTGGCGGCGTTTGAGTTCGGCGCCGAGGGCCTGGGCGAACTCGCGCATCCGCACCGGGTCGGCGGCCGGGAGGTGGGCGGCGGTGTGCGGGAGGTCGGTGCAGGGGGCCAGGCCCTCGCCGCGTTCGCCGCCGGCGCCGTCCACGAGGAGCAGGCCGAGGCGGTCGGGGCGGGCGGCGGAGGCCAGGGAGGCGGCCAGGGAGCGCAGCAGTTCGGTGCGGCCGCTGCCGGGCGGGCCCTCGATCAGCACGTGGGGTCCCTCGGCGACGAGTTCCGCGCCGACGGTGCCGCGCAGGCCGGCGCCGAGGACGATCTCGGCGAGGCCGCCGACGCTCTGCCCCTGGTCGGTGCCGGCGGCCCAGCGGGCCATGAGGGAGGCGGGGGTGGCGCGGGCCAGGCCGAGTTCGTCGAGGAGCCGGGCGCCGGCGGGCAGTGCGGCGGCGGCGACGGTCCGGGCGTCGGGGGTGCGGCCGGGGGCGCCGGCGGGGTCGGGGCGCTCGCCGGGTTCCTCGGGTCGCAGCGGGGCCAGGGCGCGGGCGAAGCGTTCGGCCCAGGCGGGGGAGACGGCGTCGGCGGGGACGGCGGGGCCGTGCGGGCGGGGGGTGACGGCGGGCGGGATGCTGGTGAAGAGGCGGACGGCGGTGGCCACGTCGCCGCTGAGCAGGCCGACGGTGGCCACGTCGCGCAGCACGGGGTTGGCGGTGCGGCCGGCCTCGTGGCTGTGGGCGACGGGGCTGGCGGGGCTGGCGGCGGGGGCCTCGGCGAGGACGAGGAGGTGCACGCCGATGGCGGGGCCGTGGGTGGCGAGTCGGCCGGCGAGGTCGCGCACGGTGCCGGGGCCGGGGTCTCCGTCGAGGACGACGAGGGTGAGGGGGCCGGTGTGGGCGGCGGCCAGGGCGCGGACGCGTTCGGGGTCGGCGCTCGCCCAGTGCTGTCCGAGGGGGCTGTCGTCGAGGCGGCGGGTGAGTTCGCCGATCCGGGCGGTGAGCTGGTCGCGGTCGTGGGCGAGGAGCAGCCGGCAGTTCTGGCCGTGGGTTGGGCGGGTGTGCGGCAGCCAGCCGAGCCAGGACCAGTCGGCGTGCCGTTCGGCGGTGGTGCGGGCGCGGTCGACGGCGAGGAGGACGATCTCCAGCCGGCCGGGGGCGAGGCGGGCCGCGAGGCGGGCGACGACGGCGCGGGCCACGCCGGCCAGGCGCGGGCGGGGGCCGATCAGGCCGAGGGCGCCGATCTCGCGGAGGTCGACGGCGCAGCCGGCGCCGAGGACGGCGGGCAGGCCGGTGTCGGGGGTTTCGGCCCAGAGGCGGTCGGTGGGGCCGAGGGCGGTGAGGAGGAGGGCTGCGGGGTCCTCGGCGGTGTCGGGGCCCGGGTGGGCGGTCCGGGGGGTGCCGGGGCGGGCGCCGGTGGGGTGCGGGCGGCCGGCGGGGGCGCCGGTGTCCGGGCCGGTGTCGGTGCCGTGGGCGGGGGTGCCGTGGGCGGCGGCCTCGGCGTACGGGTCGGTGCCGTACGAGTCGGTGCCGTAGGGGCCGGGGGCGTGCGGGGCGGGGGCGGCGGGCGGGGTGAGGGGGGCCTGGGCGGCGTCCTCCCGGCCGGTGAGGCGGCGGGCCCAGGCGCCCAGGCCCCGGCCGCGCCGGGGCGTGCCGGGCTCGGGTTCGGGCTCGGTGCCGGTGGCGGTGTGGGGGAGTGCGGCGGGGGTGGTGGGCGCGGGCAGGGGCTGCCGGGGCACGGCGGGCACCGGCGGGGCGCCGACGGCGCCGGCCGGCGGGACCGGGGGCGCGGCGGATATGGCGGGCGCGGGCACCGCCGGGGCGGGCGCGGGCGCGCGCGGGGGCAGCGCGAGGGCGAGCCGGCCCTCGGCGTCGGGGCGGGTGGGGACGGCGGCGGGGCCGGCGCCGGCGAGGCGGAGGGTGGACTCGCCGATCCGGAGCTCGGCGCCGGGGGGCAGCGGGACCATGTGGGCGTGGACGGGCTCGCCGTCGAGGGTGGTGCCGTTGGTGGAGTCGAGGTCGGCCACGCCGACCCGGCCGTCCTCGTCCACGACGACCACGCAGTGCAGGCGGGAGACGTCGGGGTCGTCGAGGGGGACGTCGGCGTCGGCGGAGCGGCCGATCCGGGCCGGTCCGGGGTGCAGCAGGTGCACGCCGCCGGCGTCGGGGCCGGCGACCACGCGCAGCTGCGGTCCGTGCGAGCCGTCGGGCAGCACGTCGGGCACGGGGGTGTGGACGGCGAGGACGGCCCCGTCGACGAGCGGGGGTTCGCCCAGGACGCGGCGTTGGGGGTCGAGGCGTTCGGGCCCGGCCCACAGGACGACGGCCCCGCCGGTGTCGGGCCCGGCCACGGTGCCGGCGAGGGCGGAGGCCACGGCGGCCAGCGGGGTCCCGACGGGTGCGGTGACGAGCACGTCGGCGCGGGCCGGCGGCGGCGTGTGGGGGCCGCCCAGCGGCCCGAGGACGGTCAACCGGATCTGCATCGCCGTCAGCGGTCCCTTCTCGCGGTGCGCGTGCGTCGTCGCGGTCGCGGGCGGCCCGGGCGGGGAGGGGAGCGCGGCGACCGGCGGTGCCCCTCGCACCCGCCGAGGACGTCGCGTCCGGTCAGGTCTGCACGCATCCTCGCACCTGGTGCGGACAACACGCCCGACCGGGCACCATAAATGATCTTGAATGATCGGCTTGCCCCCTTCGACCCGTGCGATTTCGGACACAGTCGCAGGGAATGAGCCGGCGGCATACCCACGCACGCTTGTGTGTCGTACGCGCGTCCGGCAACCGTCATGGTCCCCAGCGCGTCTGACGGGACGGAACGGGACCCTCCGGACCCCGCGCCCGCGCCCGGCGACCCGCCGTCCGCGCCCGGCCCGGGCCTCCCGGTACGGTCCGCCCGGCCGGGACACCGCCTACAGTGGGCCGGAAACACCAACGACAGCAGGGGAGCGCGAGACGTGCGGCCAGTCGGCAGCAAGTACCTGCTCGAAGCGCCGCTCGGCCGCGGCGCCACGGGCACCGTCTGGCGTGCCCGCCAGCGCGAGGCCGCCGGGGCCGAGGCGGCCGTGGCGGGACAGCCGGGCGAGACGGTGGCCATCAAGGTCCTCAAGGAGGAGCTGGCCCACGATCCCGACATCGTGATGCGCTTCCTGCGCGAACGCTCCGTCCTGCTGCGCCTGACCCACCCCAACATCGTCCGCACCCGCGACCTCGTCGTGGAGGGCGACCTCCTCGCCCTGGTCATGGACCTGATCGAGGGCCCCGACCTCTTCAAGTACCTGCGCGAGAACGGCCCCTTCACGCCCGTCGCCGCGAGCCTGCTCACCGCGCAGATCGCCGACGCCCTCGCCGCCAGCCACGCCGACGGCGTCGTGCACCGCGACCTCAAGCCCGCGAACGTCCTCATCGACGAGTCCACGGGCCTGATGCGCCCCATGCTCACCGACTTCGGCATCGCGCGCCTGGCCGACTCCCCGGGCCTGACCCGCACCCACGAGTTCGTCGGCACCCCCGCCTACGTGGCCCCCGAGTCCGCCGAGGGCCGCCCGCAGACCTCCGCCGTCGACATCTACGGCGCCGGCATCCTCCTCTACGAGATCGTCACCGGCCGCCCCCCGTTCGCCGGCGCCAACGCCCTCGAAATCCTCCACCGCCACCTCAGCGAGGAGCCCCAGCGCCCCTCCACGCTCCCCGAGCCGCTGTGGACCGTCATCGAGCGCTGCCTGCGCAAGGAACCCGACGAGCGCCCCAGCGCCGAGAGCCTGGCCCGCGCCCTGCGCGTGGTCGCCGCCGGCATCGGCGTGCACGCCTCCGGGCCCGAGGTCGAGGCCGCCCTCGGCGTCGGCGCCCTCCTCGCCCCCGACCCCGCCCCCGCGCCCGTCCCCCAGGACCCGCCGGCCGGGCAGGGCGGCGCGGGCGACGGGTACGCCACCCAGGTCCTCCCGCACGGCTCCGGCCGACCCGCCGGCGGCCCGCCCGCCGGCTGGGACCCGGGCGCGGCCACCTCCGTCCTGCCGCCCGTCGGCGGCGACGACGCCACCTCCGTGCTCCCCGCCACCCGCCCCGGGCAGGAACCCGGCCCCGCCGACCGCACCTCCGTCATGCCGCCCGTGGACCGCCCCGACGCCCCGCACCCCTGGCAGGGCCAGCTGCGGGCCGTCCGCGACCGCAACGAGCAGACGGAGATGCACTACCTCGACCCCAGCGAGGACCCGCTGCGCCGCCGCCCCCAGCGGCAGGCCCCGCCCCCGCCGCCGCAGTACCGCCCCCAGCAGGGCGGCCACGGCAACCCCCAGCAGCCCCCGTACGGGCAGCAGGGCGGCTACGGGCAGCAGCAGCCCCCGCCGCGCCGCCCCCAGGGCCCGCCGCCGCAGCAGCCGCACTACGGGCAGCAGCAGCCGCCCGCCTACGGCTACCCGCAGCAGCCCCCGCAGTACGGGCAGCAGCCCCCGCCGCCGCAGCACTACCAGCCCCAGCAGCCCCGGCAGCACCAGCCGCCGGCCGCGCCGCCCCCGCAGCAGCCCCAGCCCCGCCAGGCCCCGCCCGCCCCGGCCCCGCGTGAACCGCGCCCGCCCCGGCAGCGCAGCGCCAACCCGATGCGGATCCCGGGCCTGGGCTGCCTCAAGGGCTGCCTCGTGCTGATCCTCGTCTTCTTCGTGGCCGGCTGGCTGGTCTGGGAACTGACCCCGCTCCAGGAGTGGATCGGCACCGGACGCGGCTGGTGGGACCAGCTGTGGCAGTGGGGCTCCGACGTCACCGACTTCATCGGCGGGATCGGCGACTCCGGCGGCACGGGCGGCACCGGCCGCTGACCCCGCCCGCGCACGACCACGACGCCCCCGGACGCACCCGCGCCGGGGGCGTCCCGCGTCCCGCGCACCGACCCGCGCGCCGGCCCGGGAACCCCGCACCGGGGCCGAGTTCATCGACTTGTCGACATCCGACGGGTGATTTCACCCCCAGAACCCCGACTCCTCGCGATCCGCCGCTTCCAACCCCCATTCGGACGCGTAGCTTTGGACGCGTACGCCGGGCCGATGAGGGAGCAGTCGTGGCACGGAAAATCGGCAGCCGATACACCGCGCACCAGATCCTGGGACGCGGCAGCGCGGGCACGGTGTGGCTCGGAGAGGGGCCCGACGGCCCCGTCGCCGTCAAGCTGCTGCGCGAGGACCTCGCCTCCGACCAGGAGCTGGTCGGGCGCTTCGTGCAGGAACGCAGCGCCCTGCTGGGCCTGGACCACCCGCACGTGGTCTCCGTCCGCGACCTCGTCGTCGACGGCAACGACCTCGCGCTCGTCATGGACCTCGTGCGCGGCACCGACCTGCGCACCCGCCTCGACCGCGAACGCCGGCTCGCCCCCGAGGCCGCCGTCGCCATCGTTGCCGACGTGGCCGACGCGCTCGCCGCCGCCCACGCCGCCGGCGTCGTCCACCGCGACGTCAAACCCGAGAACGTCCTCCTCGACATGGAGGGCCCCCTCGGCCCCGGCGGCGCCCACCCCGCCCTCCTCACCGACTTCGGCATCGCCAAACTCATCGACGTGCCCCGCCGCGCCCCCGCCCCGGCCGGCGTCGGCGGCGGCGCCTCCGGCGGCTCGGGCGGCGCCCGCGCCGCGGGCGGCCCCCGCCGCATCATCGGCACCCCCGACTACCTCGCCCCCGAGATCGTCGAAGGACTCCCGCCGCGCGCCTCCGTCGACATATACGCCCTGGCCACCGTCCTGTACGAACTCCTCGCCGGGTTCACGCCGTTCGGCGGCGGCCACCCCGGGGCCGTGCTCCGCCGGCACGTCACCGAGACCGTCGTGCCCCTGCCCGGGATCCCCGAGGAACTCTGGCAACTCCTCGTCCAGTGCCTCGCCAAGGCCCCCGCCTCCCGGCTGCGCGCCTCCGAACTCTCCGTCTCCCTGCGCGAACTCCTCCCGCTGCTCGCCGGACTGCCGCCCCTCGACGTGGACGACCCCGACGAGGAGGCCGAGGAGGAGGACGGGCCCGAGACCCCCCGCCCCGGCGGCTCCGACACCCTCCCCGGCACCGCGCCCACCCGCCGGCGCGGCGCCGTGCCCCTCGTGCCCGGCACCACCACCGACTCCAGCCGCGACACCCACACCTCCATGCGCGTCCCCGGGCCCGAGGAACTCGCCGGCGGCGCCCTGGGCACCGCCCGCGTGCCCCGCCCCGCCGGCGGCCACCGCCCCGGCTCCGCCCGGCACCGCGCCGAGGCCGTCCGACGCCGCCGCATCGCCCTGGGCTCCGCCGCCGCGGCCGTCGCCGCCGCCGTCGGCATCGTCGGCTGGATCGCGGCCTCCGACAACGGCCAGGAGGACGCCGGACGCGGCCACGGCGCCCCGCCCGCCAACTCCCGCCCCGACACGCTCCCCGACACCCTCCCCGCCGACGCCCCCGACCAGGGACCGGGCCTCGGAGGCCGCTGACCGGCGCACCCCGGCGCGTGCGATCCTCGACGTGCGCCGGGGGCCCCGCGGGCCCCGCACCACCGGATCGACAACGGCGACGAACCGGGGCGCCCCGCAGCCGCCGCCGGCGCCCGCCCACCCGACCGGGACCGGCCGCGCCCGTCCCGCACCGAGGTGTGACCCCATGACGCCGTCCCCGAACCAGACCCCCACCACCCTCTACCTCGCCGGCATCGACGACTCCGGCCCCGGCCACTGGCAGCGCCACTGGTACGAGGCCGAGACCGGCCCCGCCCACTGGGTCGGACACGCCTCTTGGAGCGCCCCCGACCTCGCCGCCTGGGGCCCCGACCTCGACGCGGCCCTGGCCGCCGTGCCCGGCCCCGTCCGCGTCGTCGCCCACAGCCTCGGCTGCACCCTGCTCGCGAGCTGGGCCCGCACCGCCGCCCCCGCCGAACTCGCCCGGATCCGCGACGCGTTCCTCGTGGCCGCCCCCGACCCCACCGGCCCGCACTTCCCCACCACCGCCACCGGCTTCCCCACCGACGCCTACGCCCGCCCCCTGCCCTTCCCCACCCTCCTCGTCACCAGCTCCGACGACCCCTACGCCGACCTCGCGCACGCCGCCCGCGCCGCCCGCGGCCTGGGCGCGGAACTCCGCGAGGTCGGCCCCCTCGGGCACGTCAACGCGGCCTCCGCGCTCGGCGACTGGCCCACCGGCCGCGCCCTGCGCGCCGAGCTCGACCCCCGGTGACGCGGACGGTGACGCGGACGGGGGCGCGGACTCACCAGCCGAAGCGCCGGTTCACCACCGCCGCGAACTCCTCGAAGGACAGGACCGCGTCCCCGTTCTGATCGGCCGCGTCGAACAGCGCCGAGGACGCGTCCGCGTCCCCCAGCCCCCAGTGCGGCAGCACCCCGCGCGCGGCCAGCGTCGGGCCCTTCGAGCGCAGCGCCTCGATCACCTCGAACCGCGTCAGCGTCCCGTCCTCGTTCAGGTCCAGCGCGTCGAACAACTCCCGTGCCCTCAGGCTCATGGCGAAAGTCCCCTTTTTCGTGCGAGCCGGCCACCGGTCCACCGACCGGAGCGGGTGTCGCCGTCCCGTGGCGACACCCGCATACTCCCAGGACCGTCCCGCCGCGCAAGCCCCCGGGGACCCCCGCCCGACCCGCTCAGCCCTCCTGCTCAGCCCTCCCGCGCGGCGCCGACCAGCTCCGGGTACCAGCGGGCCGCCACGTCCGGGTGCGCCCGCAGCCGGCCCTTCAGCTCGTTGCGCCCGAACTCGGCGTGCAGCGGATTGGCCGCGTCCCGCGAGACCCCCGGCGCCGCCGCCAGGTAGGCCCCCGGCACCGTGCCGACCACCGCGTCCAGCCGAGGGTTGTAGAAGAACGGGATCGAGAACCGCTCCACGGCCCCCGGCGGGCTCACCACCCGGTGGTCGGTGGCCCGCAGATAGCCCTCGGTGGCGATCTCCAGCAGCTCGCCCAGGTTCACCACGAACGCGCCCGGCATCGGCGGCACGTCCACGTACCGGCCGTCCTCCACCACCTGCAGGCCCCCCACCCCGTCCTGGAGCAACAGGGTCAGGAAGCCGTAGTCCTTGTGCGCGCCCACGCCCTGCCCCGCCCCGTCCGGACCGGCCCCCGGGTAGCGGACCAGCTTGGTGTGCAGGTGCGGGCGGTCGAACGCCTCGTCGAAGAAGTCGGCGGGCGCCCCGATGGAGGTCAGCAGCTCCCGCAGCAGCCGGTGCGCGACCCCGGCCAGCCGGTCCTGCCAGGCCGGCACCACCTCGCGCAGCTCCGGCAGCGCCGCCGGCCACTGGTTCGGGCCCTCCAGCAGCCGGTACGGGGGATCGCCGGGGGCGGGCTCGGGGGCGGGCCGTTCGGCGCCCACGTCGAGCTGGTCGCGCCAGTCGGAGGAGCCGCCTGTGTGCTCGGTGCCCACCCGGGTGTAGCCGCGGAAGTGCGGGGAGTTCAGATTGCCCACCGCGAGCCGGTCGGCCTCGGGCAGGGCGAAGAAGGCGCGGGTCACGGCCCACAGCCGGTCGATCTCGGCCCGGGGCACCCCGTGACCCACGAGGTAGAGGAACCCGGGCCCGTGGGCCGCGGCGTGCAGCTCGCGCAGGAAACCGGGGCGGCGGGCCGGGTCCCCGGCGTCCGACAGGTCGATCACGGGCAGGGCGGGGGAGAGCAGGGAGGGCATGACGGGGTCTTCCGTTTCGACGGTCACGGTCCCGGGCCCCGGGGATGGCGGGGCGGACGCGGCGCGGGCCGGCGCGGGGTCGTCGACGGGAGTGGTGCCGACGGGCGGGGGCGGCCGCGGTACGGGACGGGCGAAGCAGTGCGGGGAGGTCAGGCGCTGGTTCGGTCCGACGACGGACAGCCCGTGGTCGTCACGCGCATGTGGTCCACATGGCGGCGGCGGACGAGCGGAACGGTCATGGACAGCAGCGTACGCCGCGAAAGCTCCGCGCGGCAGGGGGTCTTGGAGTGGATCTTCCGGCGGAGCGGCCCGCCGACCGGAACTCCCGCCGCGCCCGCCCCCGCCCCCCGGCCCCCGCCCCGGAGGGCTCCGCGCGCCCGCGACGACCGTCCCGCGCCGGCAACCGGCTACGCTGGACCCGTGGCAGTCGTCGACGTATCCGAAGAGCTCAAGTCCCTCTCCTCGACCATGGGGTCCATCGAGGCCGTCCTGGACCTGGACAAGCTGAGGGCAGACATCGCCGTGCTCGAAGAGCAGGCCGCTGTTCCGTCCCTGTGGGACGACCCCGAGGCTGCCCAGAAGATCACGAGCCGGCTCTCGCACCTCCAGGCCGAGGTCCGCAAGACCGAGCACCTGCGGGGCCGCATCGACGACCTCGCGGTCCTCTTCGAGCTGGCCGAGGAGATGGACGACCCGGACACCCGGGCCGAGGCCGAGGCCGAGCTGGTCTCCGTCCGCAAGGCGCTGGACGAGATGGAGGTCCGCACCCTGCTCTCCGGCGAGTACGACGAGCGCGAGGCGCTGGTCAACATCCGCGCCGAGGCCGGCGGCGTCGACGCCTCCGACTTCGCCGAGCGCCTCCAGCGCATGTACCTGCGCTGGGCCGAGCGGCACGGCTACTCCGCCGAGATCTACGAGACCTCGTACGCGGAGGAGGCGGGCATCAAGTCCACCACCTTCGTCGTCAAGGCCCCCTACGCCTACGGCACCCTCTCCGTCGAGCAGGGCACGCACCGCCTCGTGCGCATCTCGCCCTTCGACAACCAGGGCCGCCGCCAGACCTCCTTCGCGGGCGTCGAGGTGCTGCCCGTGGTCGAGCAGTCCGACCACGTGGAGATCGACGAGACCGAGCTGCGCGTGGACGTGTACCGCGCCTCCGGCCCCGGCGGCCAGGGCGTCAACACCACCGACTCCGCCGTCCGCATCACCCACATCCCCACCGGGATCGTGGTCTCCTGCCAGAACGAGCGCTCCCAGATCCAGAACAAGGCGAGCGCCATGAACGTCCTCCAGGCCAAGCTGCTGGAGCGGCGCCGCCAGGAGGAGCAGGCCAAGATGGACGCCCTCAAGGGCGACGGCGGCAACTCGTGGGGCAACCAGATGCGCTCCTACGTGCTGCACCCGTACCAGATGGTCAAGGACCTGCGCACCGAGTTCGAGGTCGGCAACCCGCAGTCCGTGCTCGACGGCGAGATCGACGGCTTCCTGGAGGCCGGCATCCGCTGGCGCAAGCAGCAGGAGTCCGGCGCCGGCGCCTGATCCCCGCCGCCCCCGCACCACGACGACGGGCCCCGCGCCCCCGGTACCCACCGGGCGGTACGGGGCCCGTCGGCGTGCGCGGGGCGTGCGTGCGGTTCGGGAACGGCGGCGGGCCCGGACACCGGCGGGTGTCCGGGCCCGGAGGCGACGGTGTGATCGGGACGTGCGACGCGCGCACCGCGCCGGTCGCACCCGTCCGCTCGGGCCTACGCGGCCGCCTGGTGGGCCACCAGGGCCAGCGCCGCGACCAGCACCACCAACATCGCCAACAGCGCGGTGGGGTTCAGTCCGGCGAAGGGGCCCTCCTGCCGGAGGCGCTCCCGGTTGGCCCGGCACACCGGGCACCTGCCCTGGCTGACGGGTGCGGCGCAGTTCGCGCACACGAGCCGGTCATACGTCATGCGCTCTCCTCCTCTCGTCCCCTGGGACACCCGGAACAACGGCGGGGAGAACTCGCACGTTCCCCCGTTCCCCCCTACCACTGTGCCGGCTCACCACGCTTTCGGCGCGACCCGTCCACGAAGCCGCCCCGAGACCGCCGGCACGGGTGGGATATATCGGGCAACTGCGGACGGTGGGTCCCCACCCCCCGCCCGGTCGCGTATTGTCGCGTCACCTTTACTCCCGGCTACCCCCGTGGTGCACCGTGATCCGATTCGACAGTGTCTCCAAGTCCTACCCGAAGCAGTCCCGGCCCGCGCTGACCGACGTCTCGCTGGAGATCGCGAAGGGGGAGTTCGTCTTCCTCGTCGGCTCCTCCGGCTCCGGCAAGTCCACCTTCCTGCGGCTGATCCTGCGCGAGGAACGGGCCACGACCGGCCAGGTCCACGTGCTGGGCAAGGACCTCGCCAAACTCGGCAACTGGAAGGTCCCGCACATGCGGCGCCGGCTGGGCACCGTCTTCCAGGACTTCCGCCTCCTCCCCAACAAGACCGTCGCCGAGAACGTCGCCTTCGCCCAGGAGGTGATCGGCAAGCCCCGGGGCGAGATCCGCAAGGCCGTCCCGCAGGTGCTGGAGCTGGTCGGCCTCGACGGCAAGGAGGACCGCCGGCCGGGCGAGCTGTCCGGCGGCGAACAGCAGCGGGTCGCCATCGCGCGCGCGTTCGTCAACCGGCCCGCCCTGCTCATCGCCGACGAGCCCACCGGCAACCTCGACCCCCAGACCTCCGTCGGCATCATGAAGCTGCTGGACCGGATCAACCGGACCGGCACCACCGTGATCATGGCCACCCACGACCAGCAGATCGTCGACCAGATGCGCAAGCGGGTGATCGAGCTGGAGTCCGGCCGGCTCGTGCGCGACCAGGCGCGCGGCGTCTACGGCTACCAGCACTGACCGACGCGTCCGCCCGCCGGGCCGACCGATCCGAGAGGTACCCCCAGCCCCCATGCGCGCCCAGTTCGTGATGTCGGAGATCGCCATCGGCCTCCGACGGAACCTGACCATGACCTTCGCCGTCGTGATCTCGGTGGCCCTGTCGCTGACGCTGTTCGGCGGGTCGCTGCTCCTCGGCGACCAGGTCACGAAGATGAAGGGCTACTGGTACGACAAGGTCAACGTCACCGTCTACCTCTGCAACAAGAACGACGCGGAGGCCGAACAGGGCGGCGGCACGGTGGCCGCCGGACCCGGCGCGACCGGTTCCGGCACGGCGGCCGGCTCCGGGGCCGACGCGGCGGCGGGCGGGCTGTGCGGGCGCGGCGCCGTCACCCAGGAGCAGAAGGACCGCATCGAGGCCGACCTGAAGGCCATGGACCTCGTGGAGAGCGTGCACTACGAGTCCGCGGAGGAGGCGTACGGGCACTACAAGGACGAGTACGGGCACACCGCGCTCGCCGCGTCCATCACCCCCGACCAGATGCAGGAGTCCTTCCGGGTCAAGCTCACCGACCCCGGCAAGTACAAGGTGATCACCACGGCCTTCGAGGGCCGGCCCGGGGTCTACACGGTGCAGGACCAGAGCCCGTACCTGGACAACCTCTTCAAGCTGCTCGGGGTGCTCAACATGGCCGCCCTCGGCGTGATGCTGGTGATGCTCACGGTGGCCCTGTTGTTGATCGTCAACACGGTGCGCGTCTCGGCGTTCAGCCGCCGGAAGGAGACCGGGATCATGCGCCTGGTCGGCGCCTCCGGGTTCTACATCCAGGTCCCGTTCATCCTGGAGGCCGCGTTCGCGGGACTCATCGGGGCGCTGCTGGCCTGCGGGATGATCGGGCTGGGCCAGTACTTCGTCATCGACCACGGGGTGGGCCTGCGCGAGAAGCTGGAGCTGATCACGTTCGTGGGCTGGGACGAGGTGTGGACCAAGCTGCCGATGGTCCTCGCGATCGGGGTGCTGATGCCCTCGTTGGCCGCGTTCCTGGCGTTGCGCAAGTACCTGAGGGTGTGACGAGGCTCCCGGGCGCCGTCGGGTGAAGCGCCCGGCCCGGGTCCGGCGTCCGTCCTAGACTCGGCGCCATGCCGGGCCACCCCGTCCTTCCGTCCGGGCCCCGCGACCTGCGTCGCGGGGCCGCTCTGGGTTTGGTCTTCGTGATCGCGCTGGGCGTCGCCGCCGGCAGCGGGTCCTGGGACCGGTACGCCGACCCCGCCGCGGACCTCGCCGCCGCTGACGCCGACATCACCCACTCGGGCGATCCGGGGGGTGGTCCGGGGGACGACGCGGGAGGCGGCGCGGGGGCCGCAGGCGGGCGGGAGCCGGACGCCGGATCCGCCGGGCCCGGGATGGCCGATCGCGCCGCCGTGGCCCGCGCCGCCGCCCTCGCCGCGGCCGTCGGCGGCTCCGGCAAGGCCGCCGCCCAGGACGTGGTCAGCCGCAGCGGCGACCGCTGGGGCGCCGTCTACGACCCCGGCGAGTTCGCCGACTTCGCGCGCGGCCTCGCCGGCCACTGGAGCGGCGTCGGCCTGTGGGCCGCCCGCGCCGCCGACGGGCGGATCACCGTGGACCGCGTCGAACCCGGGGGCCCCGCCGACCGCGCCGGGATCCGCCCCGGCCGGACCCTCCTCGACGTGGACGGCCACGAGGTCACCGGCAGCGCCCCCGGCGCCGTCGTCGACCTGCTGCGCGGCCCCGTGGACAGCACGGTCGTCCTCGGCCTGCGCGAACCGGACGGCGGCCCGCGCCGCGCCGTCGCACTGCGCCGTGCCCTGCTCACCGCCGACCCCGTCACCGTCCGCGCCCTGCCCGGCGGCGAGGTGCTGATCCGGGTGGCCGAGTTCACCGCCGGCTCCGGGGACCGGGTCCGCGAGGCGGTGGCCGCCGTCCCGGCCGGGCACGGCGTCGTCCTCGACCTGCGCGGCAACCCCGGCGGACTGCTCGGGGAGGCCGCGGAGGCCGCCGGCGCCTTCCTCGACGGCGGGCTCGTCGGCACGTACGAGGTGCGCGGCGAGGAACGCGCCCTGTACGCGGACGAGGGCGGCGACACCGGGCGGCGGCTCGTGGCCCTCGTGGACGGCGGCACGATGAGCGCGGCGGAACTGCTCGCCGGCGCGCTCCAGGACCGGGGCCGGGCCCTGGTCGTGGGCACGCGGACCTTCGGCAAGGGCACGGTGCAGCTGCCCACCGAACTGCCCGACGGCTCGGTGGCCGAACTCACCGTCGGCACCTGGCGGACCCCGGCGGGCCGGAAGGCCGAGGGCTGCGGCATCGCCCCCGACGTGCCGGCGGCGGAACGGGCGGAGGAACGGGCCCGTGCGGTATTGGGTGGCCCCGACCCCCGGGGGTAGTGCGAAGATGGCGGCACTATGGCGAAGGAAAAAGGGCGCAAGCTGATCGCCCAGAACAAGAAGGCGCGGCACGACTACCACATCATCGACACCTACGAGTGCGGCCTCGTGCTCATGGGGACCGAGGTGAAGTCGCTGCGGCAGGGTCGGGCCTCGCTCGTCGACGGGTTCGTGCAGATCGACGGCCACGAGGCGTGGCTGCACAACATCCACGTCCCCGAGTACAGCCAGGGCACGTGGACGAACCACAGCGCGCGGCGCAAGCGCAAGCTGCTCATGCACCGCGAGGAGATCGACAAGCTGGAGTCGAAGGCGCAGGAGAGCGGTCACACGATCGTGCCCCTGTCCCTGTACTTCAAGGACGGCCGGGCCAAGGCCGAGATCGCGCTGGCCAAGGGCAAGAAGGAGTACGACAAGCGGCAGACGCTGCGGGAGAAGCAGGACCGCCGCGAGACCGACCGGGCCATCTCGGCGGCGCGCCGGAAGCAACGCGCTTAAAACGCCTGGCACGGGGCCCACGGGTTCGCGTACCATGGGCAGCGCGCACCGCACCTTCGGGAGTGGGGCGTTTGACAACACAACATGGGGATGATCGGTTTCGACAGCGGATGTCGATGTAGGTGAAGCGAGCCGAGGAAGCGGCAATGATCTCGTTAACCACCTGTCGCAAACAATAATCGCCAACACCAAGAGCGATAACTCCCGCTTCGCCCTCGCCGCCTGATAGGTAGCGACCAGAAGCCTCTGTGAGGAGCGTCAGCCCGGGATTGGTCCCGACCCGGATCCTGGCGTCAATTAGGGATCTAAACCTCTCGTTCCGGTCACGGGAATGAGGGGGAAATCAAACAGTGACTGAGCCCGTCGGAGACTTGTCCGTGTGATCTCCGGGGCCGAGAAAACCGCAGCGGACTGCGCTCGGAGAAGCCCTCCATTTGCACCGTTGGACGCGGGTTCGATTCCCGCCATCTCCACAACCCCATGTGGCCCCTGACCTGCGATTACGTCGCCAGGTCAGGGGCTTTTCGCATGTCATGGGGGCACCGTGGGGGCACGGGTGGTACAACCGTTCCCCGCGAGCCTCCGGACGCGCGTATGCCTCTGGCACATGATCAGTCAGGAGTATGTGCCGGTGAGTACACGAAAGACCAAAGGCATCGAGATCCGCGAGCGCAAGGACGGCACGAGGGCCTACCGTGTGGCGTGGCGTGAGGGTGGTCAGCGGGACGGACTCAGGGACTCCGAAACCTTCGACACCGAGAAGGAAGCCAAGGTGTTCCGCGCGGCCCTGCTGGCCCTTGACTACCGCAACCCGTACAGCGACCCAGAGTGGGCGGAGCGGCTCGGTGCGGTCCCGGAGGTACCCAAGGTGCGCACCTACGCGGCCGTGGCTCGCGAGTACTTCGCCACGCTCGTGGACGCCGACCGGCGCACCGTGGCCGAGTACGAGACCGCCCGCACCAACCACATCGACGGGACCGTACTGCTGCTCCCGGACGGCCGACGGACGGGGCCGCTCGGACGGCTTCCCATTGACCGCTACGACGCCGCAACGGACCAGGCGTGGGTCAACCACATGCGGACCAAGACCTACGGCAAGCACGTGACGAAGACGTACTCGGCGAAAACCGTGATCAACATCCATGGGTCGGCGATTTCTCCGGTCTTCGAGTACGCCGTGGAGCAGGGCTACATCGCGTCCAACCCGTGCCGTCGGACACGGCTTCCGGAGCGCAAGGGCCGCAGCGTCAAGCTCGAGCACATCGTGGACGAGACGGAGGCGGCCGCGTGGATCGATTGCGCCTACGAGGTCTGCCAGGACACCGGGGACATCACGGCGACGGTGCTCGGCACAGGGGTCCGCTGGGGCGAGCTGACGGCGCTCCGGGTCTGCGACGTGAACCAGGTGACGAGCATGCTGTCCATCGCGCAGGTGGTGAAGGAGGACGAGAACCGCAAGCCCTACATCTGCACGGAGGAAGGCAAGTCCGCCAACGCCTTCCGGACGATCGCGCTCCCGGCGATGGCCCTCGCGATCCTGCGTAGGCGGATGGAGGGCAAGGGACCGAAGGACCTGCTGTTCCCACCGCCGGGAACGCGTGGCGGGAAGCTGTGGCGCAACGCGCACTTCAACACCGCGCGCTGGAAGAAGGTCAAGAAGCTGGCCGCCGAGCGGGGGCTGGTGAAGGACCCCCACCCTCACAGCCTCCGCCACTCCCACGCGACGGCGCTCATCCCGCTCCACGGCATCGAGTCGGTCTCCAAGCGAATCGGCCACGCGAACTCCACGATCACCAGCGCGATCTACTCGCACCTGACGCCCGCCGCCGATGGGCGCATGGCGGACACGGCCGAAGGCCTGCTGCGTGGCGCACAGGAGCGGCCCCGCCGCCTAGCTGCCCCGGACGATGTCGCGCACGGCGGACGGGCCGGTGAACTCGGAGGCGAGGGCGTCCATGATGAGCTCGTCGCAGACCTCGCCGAGCCAGTAGCCGGACTCGCGCAGCGTGCCGGCCGCCTGGAACCCGGCTTTCAGGTAGGCGTTGACGCCCGCCACGTTGGGGGCGAGGACCTTGAGCCACACCATGCGCAGGTTGGTGACGTGGAAGGCGTAGTCCAGGGTGAGGCGGGTGGCCTCACGGCCCAGGCCGTGCCCGCGCGCTTCCGGCGCGAGCATGATGACGAACTCCGCCGTCCGCACGCTGTGGTCCGGCAGCAGCGTGGTCACTCCGGCCGGGACCGGGCTGCCTGAGGTGGGGTCGTAGACGGTGAAGCGGATGTTCTCTCCGCGGAGCTGATGGGCCATGCCCTCGGTTCGGGCTTCCAGGGATTCGGGGGCCTGGCGCCCGTAGCCGACGAGGAGCGAGGGCTCCTGTTCCCACCTCCAGTACGTCTCCACGAGGTCGGGCCGGTAGGGGCCGAGGGCGCACGTGCCGGTGCTGATCCAGAGGATCGGGTCAGAGCTGGTGATGGGGGTCTCCGATCGTGAGGACGGGCGTGTACGCCCGTGTCGAGTCGGGTTCCGCTGCTGTGGTCCCGTCCCCAGTCTGGACCCAGGCGTGCAGGCGTACCGGATCGACGGCGACGCCGTGGCACCAGGTGACGGAAAGCCGCCGGGCGGCGAGGAGGAAGACGGCGGCTGCCGACTCCTCCAAGCAGGCCGTACGCCCGGGGGAGCGCCATCCGGCGCGGCGTACGGCTTCGACGGCCCGGGAAGCCTCAGCGGCGGTGGCCGGGCGACGACAGGTTGACGCAGCGGACCGTACGGCCGTGGTGAGGCGGTGCATGGCGGTCGGTGCCGGGCCCGCCCGCTTGACGGCGAACACCGCCGCCAGGGCCCACGAGGCGGCGGTGGAGGGGCCCCGGGGCGGCCGGACGAGCCCGGCGGCGTGTTCCGTGCTGCCCCAGCTCGCTTCGGGCGCAGCGGCGGCCACGGGCGCTGTCCACGGGGTCGCCGTCGGGGTGGGAGCCAGAAGCCCGGCGCGGAGGAACTGGCGGGCCGCGCCGGGCGCCATGTGCTCGAGGCGCCCGGTGGCGGCGGCTGCGCGCCACCGGGCTCCGGCTTCGGGCAGCAGGCAGTGGACGCGGCCGGTGCGGTAGTCGATCAGGACCATGACGTGTCCGAAGTCCACGGCGCGGACGTGGGCGGGGGCGGTCGCGAAGGCGGGTAAGTCGGTCACCGGGCGCTCCTGGCGGGGTGGGCGGTCCAGGCCGGGGCGGGTTCCCGGTGGTGGGCGACGAGCCACGCCTCCGCCGTGAGGGCTTGCTCGAGGGTGGCGAGCGGCATGGGGATTCCGGCGGCGGCCCGGCGCAGGTGGCGCCGCAGGTGCCCGGGGTCGATCAGGCCCAGTTCGGCGAGGTGGCCGTCCGCCAGTGCGGCGAGGTCGTCCAGGTTGGCGCGCAGACCCGCGTAGTGGTCGGCGTCGAAGCCGCCTTTCGTCGTACGGGCGGCCACGGCCGGGGGCAGCAGATCGCCGACGGCACGGATCAGGAGCGGTTTGTACGCGTGGACGGCCGGGCGGCGCTCGAGGGGGTTGGCCAGTACGGCGTTCACGACGGACGGGTCCAGGAACGGGTTGTGGAGGTCGATGCCGCAGCTCGCCGCGAGTTCGACGTCCGCCACGGCCGTACGGGCCACCTCCCGGATCTCGTCAACGAGGATGCGTACGGACGCGTCCAGTCCGGCCAGGGGATCGGGGCAGGTGGCTGCCTGTCGGGCGGCCTCGGCGACGTACCCGACGGCGGCCGGTTCGGCCCAGCCGGGCAGGGGCAGCAGGGGGAACCAGCGGGCATCGCCACGGTTGCCGGTGTCCTGCCCGCTCAGCCGCCCGGGAAGACCGGCGAGCGCCTGGCGGCGGCCGGTGCGCGCCATGGCGGCCGCGTCCCGCAGGAGCGGACCCACGGGGGTGCGGCGCAGCCGGGCCCAGCCGAACGCCTCGCCGGCAGCCCGCCGGAGGTAGCGGTGGCGGATGAGGTCGGCCAGGTGCGCCGGGGGCTGGAACAGGATGCTGTCCCCGCCGTCGCCGGTCAGGTGCGTTCTGGTGCCGAGGTGGTCGTGCATCCACCGGAACTGACCGCGCAGCCTGGCTTGCGTCAGGGTCGATGGGGCGGGCTCGTCGGTGGGCGGGACGGCTGTGATCAGCGAGTAGGGCAGGTGCCGGGCGTCCATGGGGACCAGGTGGTGCCCGATCCGGCCGCCGGACGCGGCGGCGGCCTGTCGGGCGTAGCGGAGATCGGCCCCGTCTTCGTTGCCCCGGGGGTGGATGGTGACGGCGTTCAGCCGGTGAGGCGTGGGCAGGGCCTGTGCGGCGAGGACGGCGACGGCTGTGGAGTCCAGGCCGCCGGACAGGTCGCTCGAGAGCGTGGGGTCCGCCGTGGTCCGCAACGCGACGGCTTTCGTCAGGGTGTGCCGGAGGCGGCGGTGGGCGAGGCGGGACCTGTCGGGGTCGGGCCGCCACACGGTGATGGAGCGGGGTGCCGCGCCGTCGCGCGGCAGCTCCGTACGGCAGCCGGGCGCCACCTGCTCCACGCCTTCGAAGAAGCTGCGCCCGGCGGTCAGTGCCGGGATCGAGGGGGTCAGGATCGCGCAGGCGAGCCGCCCTACGTCCACCGCGGATTCGGTGAGCGCGGCCAGCAGGCGGGCGGAGGTGGACCAGGCCCAGCCCGAGCCCCAGGGCGCGGCGTACAGCGGGAAGGCCGAGCCGGGGTCGGTGTGCAGGATCACGTGGTCCGGGGTCTCTTCGACCAGCGCATAGCTGCCGGCCCAGCGCCACGTGACATCGGTGGGAAGAGGCCGGGCGGCGAGGTCGGCGAGTTGCGCGTCCGTGGCGCCGCACCAGCCCAGAATCCGCACCCGCCGGGTACCGCCGTCGGCGCTCACCGTACGGACGGGGGTGGCTCCGAGCCGCCACAAGGTCGTCGTCGGGTCGATCAGTTCCGCGCCGAGGGGCCGGGGGCACGGAACTCCCTTTGTGCTGAAGCCGCCGAGGGCCACGAGTCCTCCAGAGGTTGGTGGGACGGGCGAGGTGGCCTCCAGGGACGTCCCGGAGGCCACCCCGCCCTGTGCGCTCGGTCGGTCAGGAGTTGTAGGCGCGGCGCTTGTCCTCGCTCTGCCCGCCGCCCTGGCCCTCGGTCAGCACGGCCGCGTCCCCGATCTCGAGGACGCCTCCGTCCTCGTCGTCGGCGGCCTTGCTCCTGGTGTTCTCGGTCGTGGTCATGTCTCGCATCGTCTTTCCCTTTCTCCAGAGGAACGGTTGGACGGTTCCGCCGCCGTGAAGGACGGCGGCGGCCCGAGTCAGGTCGTCCGGGCCTGAGCGGCGTACCGGGCGACGTACTCGGCGCTTTTGGCGAGCAGCCGGAGGTTGATGGCGGGGTCCAGGCCCCGGTCCTCGGCCACCTTGCGGGCGTGCCTCACCGTGTCGAGCGCGATGTCCCGCGCACGGCAGTCGCCGAGCGAGCGGGCGTACGCGTCGGCGGCGTCGGCCAAGGCGCCGACGTGGACGCGCAGCCGCTGCCGCACCGTCTCGGCGGCCGGCCCGGCGGGGCAGTGGACCGACAGGCTCAGGGCGATCTCGACATCGGCGGAGACCGTGGCAGGGGAGGTCACCACGGGCGCCTCGCTGGGGCGCGGCGGCGGGCCGACGAGCCGGACCGGGCGCGGCTGCGGCGGGTTCGCCGTGCCGTCGGGCGTGGTCACGGTCATGCGGTCCTCCTCGGTGGGGCGTGGAGCGCGGGGTGTCGCCCGGGGCCCGGAGGCGGGGAACCGGCGGGGGCATGGCTTCCCGGGCGACGAGATCAGTCAACGGCGGCGGAGGGCGCGCAGGAGACCCCAGGGGGTGACTCCAAGTCGGAGTCACCGGAGCACGGTTGGACGTACGCTCAGCTCAGCCGTGAAGGAGCCGAGGATGAGCCGCGAACCGGGAAACGTACGCGAGGTGACCGCCGGACTCCTCGGCGACGAGCGCCTGGTGACGGCGTGCGCGCAGCGGGACATGGGGGCGCTGTTCAGGCTGCTGAACCACCGGGGCGTCAGCACGCGGCGCATCGCGGCGGCCGTGGGCGTCACCCAGGGCCGGGTCTACGACTACATGAACGGCACCAGCCGGGTCGAGAAGCTGGCCATCTTCGAACAGATCGCGGATGCCTTCCACATCCCCGGCCACCTGCTCGGCCTCGCCCGCCGGCCGTGGCAACCCGCGGCCCAGGTGGCCTCGCCCGCGCCGCTCGCCGTCGCGCACGATGACGACGACCTCGCCGCCATGGACTCATTCCGCGACGCTGACCGGCAGACCGGCGGAGGGCGCCTGTACGGGGCCGTCGTACGGCACTTATCCCGGAACCTCGGCCCCCGCCTCGTGGACGCGCACACGGGCCCGCACATCTTCGCCGCAGCCGCCGCCATGACCGAGATGGCGGGCTGGATGGCCCACGACTCCGGCCACGACGACCTCGCCGCCCGGCACTTCGCCCGCGCCCTGCCGCTGGCCCAGACCTCCGGGGACAGCGCGCTCACGGCGAACATCGCGGCCAGCAGCAGCCACCTCGCCCTCCAGGCCGGAGACCTCGCAGCCGCCGCCCACTGGGCCAGGACCGGACTGGACGCGATGACGGCGGGACCGGGGATCGCCTTCCTCACCTCCCGCCTGCACGCGATGGAGGCACGGGCCCTCGCCGCCGCCGGACAGGAGACAGCCGCCGCCCGAGCCCTGGACCGCGCCCACACCACCCTCGACGGCCAGCCCGGCCCCTTCCACCCGTGGGTCAGCCCGTTCGACGCCGCAGCCCTCGCCAGCGAATCCGCCCTGGTGCTCCGCGACCTCGGCCGCTACGAACCGGCCCTGGACCACGCCGAACGCTCCGTATCCCTCCGGGAAGCGGGCCGCGCCCGGTCCATCGCGCTCGCCCGGATCGCCCTCGCCGGCCTCCACGCCGACCGCCGGGAATTCGACGCGGCCGTGGCCACTGGGGACGAACTTCTGAGCACCCTCACTCCGGCCCTCGGTTCGGTCCGGGTGATACACCAGCTCGACGACCTCGCCACCACGCTGGCCCCGCACCGCGCGTACCGGCCGGTCTCGGAGTTCCTGGCCCGCCTCGAGCACACGAGACGGTCCAGAATGCTGCTGCTCGCCGACATCCTCTCGCCCGCCGGAGGTGGCTGATGAAGCCCCCGACCCCTGCCGACCCCGCCGCCTGGAACGCCTACCTCGCCGAGGGCAACGCCACCCAGGCCCGCAAGCGCGTCGCCGCCGACGTACTGATCCGCGATGGCGTCGGTCGCTTCCTCCTGGTCAACCCCACGTACAAGCCCGGCTGGGACCTGCCCGGGGGCATGGCCGAAGCCAACGAGCCACCGCACACGGCCGCCGCCCGCGAACTCCACGAGGAACTCGGCCTCACCCTGGCGCCGTCCGTGCTCCTGGTCGTGGACTGGGTACCGCCCCACGGCCCCTGGGACGACCAGGTCTCGTTCATCTTCGACGGCGGCGTCCTCCGCGACGACGAGGCCGCCGCGCTGCGCCCGCGCGACGAGGAACTGTCGGAGCTGACCTTTGTCACCGCGGAGCAGGCCACAGTCATGCTCCGCCCACGCCTCGCCCGCCGCTTCACCGCCGCCATCGCGGCCCTGCCCCTGGGTGCCCCGGTATACCTGCACGACGGCCGATTGCTGCAAGGGTGACGGCCCGAGTCCAGGCCGGAGAGTTTTGAACCCCGCAGACTTCGCCGCGCTCTCCCCGACGGTCAGGGGCGAGCCGGGACTTGGGGGTCCCCGCCCAGGGGGGCTTCATCGGCTTGAACTGCTATTTCGCTCCAATCGCCCCCGTGCCTGAACGGTGTGTGCGTTCGGTTCGTGTCCGTGGCTTGAGTCGGTTTGGTAGGCGTTTCAGGGCCACCGGACGTGTTGCTGACCATGGTGATCCTGACGCTAGTCGCGGCGCTGCTTCCCGGCGGCCGTGCAGGTCGCGCAGAGCCCGCGTGCGAACCCTGGATCGGCGGCAAGTCCGGCGCGGTCGAGCAAGGCGCGCGAGAGCGGCCAGTGGTCGGCGTGCGTGCTCGGCTGCTCCTTGCACATCACGCAGATCGGATCGCGTGCCAGGACCGCACTGTGCAGCGCGTCCTCGAGCGCGCTCCTGTCCGCCGTGCGGCCGCTGTCGGTTGGAGCCGTGTCGGTGGCAGCTCCGGGCTCGGGCATAGAGGGGTGGGGCGGCCGGTAGCGGCGCCGACCGTAGACGTGCATCGAGCTGGTTCCTTCCTGCGTGGGATACGGAGGAGACCCCTGTGTGGTGCAGCCCTGCGGGTGAGCGGCGGATTACAGAGTGCGATGGCCGGCACCGTGCGCAGCCCAGGCGCCAGTAGGGGTTTCGGGCGTGAAGCCCGGAGATGCGGTGGTGTCGGAAGGGGGCAGCCTGGGAAGGCCCCGGGGGCTGGTCTGCTTCACTACGCCGGGCCGGTCCGGAGGTGGGGCTGCATTGCGTTGGGATGGGGGTCTCCATTCCTGGACAACCTCTGCACGCTCCTGAAGTCCATCGCAGGGGAGAGGCTGTACAGCCACTGGACCCCCTGCCCGTAGGGCGCCTTTTCCACCGAGAGCACGCCCAGGAGGTGCAACTCCTGGAGGGCCCGGTCCACGGTGCTGCGCGGCAGTTGGACACGTCTGACGACTGCGGCCGTCGAAGAGCCGGGGTGAGCGTGCACATCTGCGAGCACGGTGAGGCGCAGCGGTGGCATCGTGTCCCGCGCGCAGCGCACGGCCAGCAGCAGAGCGTCCCCAGACGCTTTACCGATGGCCCGCCCGCCTCGGACGATCTGCGCGAGCTGCTTGGCGAACCGGGTCGGCATCTCGGGCGCATGGGCTTGGACGACGTTACCGCTGTAGTCGCGCTCAACGGCTGTGCGGGCGAGGGTGACGACGTCCGCGAGGCCGAACAGCTCTTCTGTGTCCGCATCCGTCAGCATGGACTCTGCGTCCGGACCGATGTTCTTGAATAGATTCGCGACGGCCTCACCGAGGTTTTCGCGCATCTCCCTCTCGTGCCCGACGTTCGCCAGCGCCTGGCGTGCTGCGGCCCGCCGACTGCGGGGGGCTGCTGAGTCGAACCTGACCAGGACGAAGCGGTCTCCCATGACCGAGATCACGGCATGGGCTGCGTCCCAGGCGGTGGTTACCGCACCGATGACGGTGAGCCGGCCCCTCCACGTCAGCCTCCTGCCGCCATCCGCTCCCACTTGGCGGACCCAACAGCCGTCGTAGACCTCGCGCAGCGAAGCGAGTACGGCTGCGCGAGCGTCCCGGTTCATCGACAGGATCGACGTCACGTCCTTGATCACTAGGAGGCCGTCCTCGCCGATCTCCCGAAGGAGTCCACCGGTTGCGTTCTTGGCCCGTTCCTTTTCAGCTGTCCCGGACAGGAGGGCGGCTTCCCCCGTGATGGTTGAGGTGACGTGCGTCCCCGGGATCGCGGTGAGGGGCATTACGGTTTCGGTCTTGGCAGCGCCGGACCCTGACACGACAAGCATCCAGCAGGGGTCGCCCGCCAGCTTCTGGGCCGCAGCGGCTGACAGCACGCAGTCGAGAGCCTCGAGGTCATATTCCTTCCCGAACCACCGGGTGAAGACGGCGTGCACGTGGTCGAGATGTTGCCCAGAAATGGAGACCCCCGTCCCCATGGCAACGGCGATCGTGGCGTCAGTGGTCACGGAGGCCCCTCTCGAATGCCAGATAGCGGCCGTTGCCGCCTGGGATACGGATCGGAGGCCACCCAGGCGTTGGGCGAAGGTGGTGGGTCGCTGATGGACTTGCCTGCTCACTACGGCAGGCTTCGGCTGCTTCCCGCGTGGGCCGGGTGGCCAGACCTCGCGCGATGCGGCGCGCATATGCGTTGGCGTCAGCGGTCACCGCTGCCCACCACAGCGCGGGGTCGCTGGTGGAGAGTCCTTCGAGCCAGCCGTTCGCCGCGCGCCGCCGCCGTGAGTCCTCGGCCGCACGGATAAGGGCTGCGGCTCGGAGAGGAGAGTTCGGACTCAGCCGGAGCCATCCCTGGGAGCCATAGGCCGGCGGTTCGGTTCCGTCTCCTGCTGGTAGAAGTTCCGCCAGGCGGGCCGATGCCCATGCGGCGGTTAGCTCACCAGGAGTGTTAGCGGACTGCCCCGGACTACTGGGTGCCTCTGCCATGCTGGCCGTGCTGAGACCGCTCTCCATCCGGTCCCTCGGACGCCCCGCCGCACCGTCCCGTGCCGGGGCGTCGCTCATGTTGCTGCTCATTCGGCGGCACTCCCACGTGCTGCGCGGCGCTTGCGGCGGCGTGGGGAGCGCGCGGGCTGCGTAGCCGAGACCGGGGACGGCTCGACAGTAGGTGCGGGCGGGATCTCGAAGGGGCGGCCGGTGAGGAGTTCCCAGAGCTGAGCGGTGGGGACGAGGAGCCGGTTGCCGATCCGGATCGTGGGGATCTCGCCTGTGCGTGCGCCCTGGTAGGCCAGTGTTCGGCTGACACCGAGGAGTCGTCCGGTGTCCGGCCACAGGGGGAGGGTCGGCGTCGCGCACGGATCAGGGAGATTCCATGTCCGCTGCGGAAGCGATAGGGCCATGCATGAGGAGCGCGCCGTACGTGGTGTGCGGGTGTGGGGGAGGCGTGCGCGGTGCCGAGAACGGCGCGCTCTCCTCCTTCGGCTACTGGGAGGCGACCGACGCAGCCACAGGCGCCGGGGGTGGGGCCGCAGTGAGGACCGATGCGACGAGCGCATACCGCTGAGGGGTGACCACGGGTGGCAGGGAGTCCCCGACTCGTGGCATGAGCGCAGCCCATGCGGGGAGGCGGCCGAGCTCTGCCGTGGCGGTGAGGGCTGCCTGCGAGACGGCGAAGTGGCGGCAAAGGGTGTTGAGTACCCGGAGGAGACGGTGGATATCCGCGTCGAGGCGGTACATGCGCAGAGCGGGCCAGTCCGCCTCGGGCAGACCGAAGTACGCCTGGAGTCGCTGGGTGTAGGTGTGGATGCGTTCGGCGACTTCCGCGGCGATGAAGTGCAGTCGCCGGAGGGATACCTTTCGCTGGCCTGGGCTGGTCCAGGCGCCCCGGCGCCCGAAGGTCTGGCCGAAGCGGCGCCGCAGCCTGCTGCGCAGCTTGGTCAGATAGGCCTCGGCGACCTCCCGCACGTCCCGGGATGCCCCGGAAGATGCGGAGTTGTCCATGTGGGACAGGAAAGCACCGCGCGGCACGGCCTGTCATCACTCGCGGGTGTGTACTCGGGTCTCGATGGGCTGACGACTCAAGATCATCGGTGCCCCCCGTGGGGGCACCGGGCGTGTCAGCCGGTGTCATCTGGGGTTGGCCCATGCTGGCCTGTACGGCGCTGACCAGGCAGAATGGGGAAAACGGCAGGTCAGGCCGGAAGTATTTGGCGGGTTCGATTCCCGCCATCTCCACTCATCCCATGTGAGGCGAAGGCCCCGCAACCGGTTCCGACCGGCGGCGGGGCCTTCGTCGTGCCGCGAGCGCGGGCGGGCGGGGGCCGCGACGATCAGCGGCGCGCCCTGCCCGCGTCGATGGCGCCGAGGACGTCCTGGACGTCGACGTCCTCTGTGGCACATCGCTCGGCCCGGTCGCGGGCGACGGCCTCCGGCAGGCGCCGGGCGTTGGCCGGGGAGCGCAGGAGGTGGGCCGTCTCCTGCCAGGAGTCGTGCTCGTTCGTCGGCTCGGCGGGGGTGGGGCGGGACAGGTAGAGGGCGTGTTCGCCGGTGGCGGGGGTGCCGTCGTAGAGGGTGAGGTCCAGGCCGCAGAGGGCGAAGCCCCAGCGGCGGTAGGCGCGGACGGCCGGGGCGTTGACGTTGCTCACCTCCAGCCACAGGTGCACGGCGCCCCGCTCGCGGGCGAAGCCCTCGGCCCGTGCGATCAGGGCCCGCCCCAGGCCCCGGCCCCGGTGGGCGGGGTCGAGCGCGATGTCCTCGACCACCAGGCGCCGGTTCCAGGCCGCGTACGCGAAGACGCCGAAACCCGCGATCCGGCCGTCGGGGGCCACGGCCACGTACGTCCGCCGATCGGGGGCGGGGTCCGGGGTGGGGGCTGCGTCGGCGGCCGGGTCGGGGGTGTCTTCCGGGAAGACCTTCCGCAGGGGCGGGTCCACCGTGACCTCGCGCAGGCCGAAGCCCGACGGCGTCACGGACACCTCCAGGACCGTGTCGGTGGTGAAGGAGCTGTCGACGGCCGCCAGGCCCGCCGCGTCCTGCGGCCGGGCGGGACGGACCGCGTAGCGCCCGGCGTCGTGCGCTCCGGGGGTTCCCGGGGGAGTGGTCATGGGGGTGACGCTATCGATCCGTCACGACCCCCGTGTTCTGGCAGGCGTGCAGCAGCCACCGGCCGTCCTCGTCCCGCGTCATCACGTACAGCGGGGCGCCCTCGGTGTCCCCGTCCGGGGCGCGGTAGAGCTGCCGGACCTTCACGGCCGCCACGTCGGGGCGCAGGAAGCGCACGTGCGCGACCTCGTACGTCACGTCCCCGTCCCAGCTCGCGTCGGGCAGCACGGCGCGGGTGAACGAGGCGATCTCGTCGCGGCCGAGGAGGACCTTGCCGTGGCCGGTGGTCCAGATCGCGTCGGGGTGGAAGAGGGCGAGGAAGCCCTCGGGGTCCTTGGCGCGCTGGGTCCGTTCCACGGCGGCCACGACCTCGGTGATGGCCTCGATGGCGCCCGGGGCGCCGAGTGTCGGGTTCGGTGTCGGGTTCGTCGTCATGGGGGGAACTCTGGTACCTCAAGTCGCCTTGAGGTCAAGGGGTTTGGTCAGGACCGCGTACGCGTACGCCAACACCGGCGCCGCCGGCGCGAACACCGCGAGCGGCAGCGCCGGCAGGAGCATCGGCGCGCCCCGGGGCCACGACAGCGCGGCGGCCACCGCCGCGCCCCCGCCGATGCCGAGGACGACGGCGAGCAGGGCCAGGGCCGGCGCCTGCCGGTGCGCGGCGCGTCGCAGGGCGCGCGGGGCGAGGCCGAGCCGGCGCAGCCGGCCGAGGTCGGCCGCGAGGGCGTCGGCCCCGGCGACGGCGGCCGGCCCGAGCGGCACGGCGAGGACGGCCAGGGCCAGGGCCAGCGCCGCCCACCACAGGGCGGGGGAGGGGCCGACGGGGCCGCGTTCCACCCGCACCGCGTCGGCCGGCGGGCCGGCGGTGACGCGTGCGACGGCGTCCGTGACGGCCCTCCCCAGGGCGGGGGACGGGTCGGGGACGAGGGTGTCGGCGAGGACCGAGTAGTCGACGGGCTGCGCGCCCCAGGCGCGGGCCGCGGCCGAGGAGACGAACGCGGCGGCCCGACGCGCGGCGCTCGGGTCCACGGGCAGTTCGGCGGGCACGGCCGGGACCACCGGGCCGGGCACGCTGGACTCGGAGCCCGCCGGCCGGGTCAGGGCGGCGCGGTCGCCGTCGAGATGGTCCGCGGAGAGCACCAGCAGCCGACCCGCGCGCAGCGCGGCCTCCTCCCCGACGGTCCACGGCCGACCGGTGAGCAGCGCGAACTTGGCCGCGTCGTCCACCACCTCGATGCCCTGCCCGGTGCCCGCCAAAGGGCTGTCGGGGCGGGCCGCGACCCGCCACGGGCGGGCCAGCGCCGGGCCCGGGGCGGCGGCCAGGGCGTCGGGATCGCCGAGCGCGGTGCCCCGCACGAGCGGGATGCCCGGCGGCAGCGCCCCGGCCGTCGCACGGGCCACGTCCGCGGGCGCGGCCCGCGTCGTCAACAGCACCTCGACCTGGCCGGGCCGGCGCGGACCCTCGTGGACGGCACGGTCGTGCGCGGCGGCCCCCGCGAGGGTGCCGAGCGTGCCGACGACGAGGGCGGTCCCGGCGGCGCCGACCGCCACCACCCGCGTCGCACGCCGGGGCGAGCGGGCCAGGGCGCGCAGCGCGATCCGGCCCGGGGGCCGCCGGTCGGCGAGCCGGGCCAGGAGGTGCAGGAGGAGATCCGTGCGGGCCAGGAGGGCCCCGAACAGCAGGACCACCCCGGCCGCCGCGCACCGGGCGACGGTGTCGGCGTCCGCGCCCGGCGCGAGCCCGAGCCCGAGCGCGCCGACGAGCGCGAGCCCGCCGAGGACGGCGGCGACCCCGGCGAACGGGTGCCGGCCGGGCGGTGCGGGGCGCGGCTCGGACCGGTCCCGGGTCAGGGGCAGGGCGACGGCGGGGACGACGAGGAGACACAGCACGAGCGCGGCGTCGTACCAGGCGGGAGTGGTGGAGGCGCCGGCCGGCAGGGGCGGGGCGAACTCGGCGCCCAGGCCCCAGCCGAGGGCCGCGGCGGGCACCGCCGTCACGAGCACCCCGACCCGCAGGGCCGTGCGCCCCGTGCGCTCCGGGACCCCGAGCTCGACCAGGCGGGCGAGCTCGGGCCGCGAGCGGCGCCGCAGCAGGGCGAGGGCCGGACCGAGGATGAGGAGCAGCAGCAACGGCACGAGGAACAGCGGGGTGTCGGCGGCGGAGGACGCGACGGAGTCGGGGAGGAACGGATCGGCGGGCACGGGCAGCAGCGGCGCGAAGGCCCGCCCGAGGGCGACCGGCACCACGTACCCCGCGACCCGCCCGACCCGCCGCCCCCCACGCCCGAGCACGAGCCGCACCCCGAGCCGCACCGTGAACAACGCCCGAGCGAGGGCACCGGCGGCCGGGGGCGGGGCGGTGGTGTCGGGCGTGGCCGGCGCCGGGTCCGCCGTGCGGCGCGTGCCCGTATCGGGCCCTCGGAGGGTCGATTCGAACGCCGAGTCCGAGGTCGGGGCCGAGTCCGAGGTCGGCGTCGCCGTCGGCACCGAACCTTGGGCCGAGCCCGAGCCCGAGCCCGAGTCCGAGGTCGGCGTCGGCGGCGGTGCCGAGTCCGGGGTCGGGCCCGAGCCCGGGGTGGGTGTCGGTGTCGGTGCCGAGTTGTGGGCCGAGGGTGGGGCCGTGGTCCGGCTCGGGGCCTGGCCGGGATCGCCGCCCGGGGGTGGCGGGGGGTGTTCGGGGGATTCACCGGAACGGGGGACGGGAGCGCCGGCCGGCTGGGCCGGCCGGGGCGGGTGTTCGGGGGAGCGGGGGGTTTGCGGGGGGACGGCGGCGGGGTGCTCGGGCGGGCGCGCGTCGCCGGAGTGGTCGCCCGTGCGGTCGGCGGCCGGTTGGGGCGGGAGGGTCGGTCGGGGGCGGTGGGCACGGCCCGTGGGGTGGGGGCCGCCGGTCACGGCCGGCCGCCGGTGGTCACGGGGCCGAGGACGCCGTCGGCGAGTTCGGCCACGAGGTCGGCGTGCCGGACGGGCCCGGGCCCGGTCCCGCGGTGGGTGAGGACGACGGTGACCCCGTGGTCGCGCAGGCCCGCGAGGAGCCGCAACAGGTCGGCGGCGGCGCGGGAGTCCAGGCGTGCCGTCGGGTCGTCGGCGAGGAGGAGTTCGCGGTCGCCGACGACCGCGCGCGCCACGGCGGCGCGTTGCCGGGCCGCCGGGTCGACCTGGGCCGGCAGCCGGTCGCGCAGGTCGGCGATGCCCACCCGGTCGAGCGCGGCCCGCGCGGCCTGTCGGGCGCGGGCGCGCGGGATGCCGGCGGCCTCCAGGGGCAGCGCGGTGTTCTCGCCGAGGCTGAGGTCGGCCAGCAGCCCGGGGTCGGGTCTCACGAGGCCGATGCGGCGCAGGCGCAGGGCGGCGCGGTCGGCGGGACGGCGTGCCGCGAGGTGGTGGCCGAGCACGGCCACCTCGCCCTCGTCGGCGGCGTGCAGTCCCGCGAGCAGGTCGACCAGGGTGCTCTTGCCGGAGCCGCCGGGGCCGGCGAGGGCGAGCATCGCGCCGGCCGGCACGTCGAGGTCGACCCCGCGCAGCGCGGTCACGGAGTGCCGACCGGAGGCGAAGGTCTTGGTGGCGCCCCGCAACCGGATCACGGTTTTCGGCGAGGACGAGGACATGGGGGTCTCCCTCGGACCGGGGTTCGAAGGGGCCGACGCTACCGAGCGATGCGCCCGTTCGGGGGAGGGACGGGCCACGTGGGGCCGATAGGACGGATAACTCGAACCCGAGTCCGAATTCCTCGACGTGTCGATTCGATCGACGACAACTGATCGAAACTGATCGCATTGCCGGATTTACCGCCGAAGGGCCCGCGTCCCCTTCCCGGGTTACCGAAAGTCACCGCAGGTCGGGTCAAGTGGAATGGGTCGGTCCGAATGTGAACCGGATCGATCAAGGCGCGCGTAGTGGCTGGTCAGCGGCATATGCCGGCACTCCGAACAGGCTGATCTGCGCTCATTCGCCGCCTCTGCACAGAAAAAGAGGCGGCCCCCGAGGGTGCACCAACACCGATTCGGGGGCCTTCACCCACAAGCCATTTTAGCCCTGAGGATGGTTGGGATGCTCCACCATGTCATCCCCCCGACGCGCCGCTTCTCGCAGGTTTCCCACGACATCATTCGCCACCCGGGTCTGTCGGCCCACGCGAAAGAGCTGCTGCTGTGGAACCTCTCCCTCCACGAGCCCGAACCCCTCTGGCTGACGGCCCGGCCTGCACCCCTGCCGCACGCTGCGCTAACCCCTGTCGGCGTCCCGCATGAGCATCTGGCGTTCGCGCCCGCAGGCCATGCGGACCCACAGGTACGCCTGGTCGGCGTCCACCCCGGCCCAGCCGGATCCCACCTGGACCACGCGCCCGGTGACGATCTCGGAGCGCTCCCGGGCGGGGTGCTCGCGGGGCACGTACGTGGGGCCGGTGACGAGTTCGCCGAGGCGGAAGGGCGGTTCGGCGGAGGGCGCGTCGCTCACGACCCCTCCGTGCCCCGGTCATCGGCCCACGCCTCCAGGAAGCGCGCGAACCCGTCCTCGGCCCGAGCGAGCGTGTCGGCCGACAGCGCGTGATCCGGGCCGAGGGATCCCCAGGGGGCGGTGAGGGTCGGAGGGTCTTCAGGTTCGGGCACAGGGAACTCCGTTGATTGCTCGTGGGGCATTGATCGGCGAGGCCGGCCGGTCATCGCTGTCGGGTGTCGATGCTCCGTCCCTCACAAGGGCGTTTACACCTCGTTCCCGGGACGTTGGGGACGTTTCGTCGCTACGTTTCGACACGTCCCGGACGTCATCAGGAGGCGAACCGTGAACCACGCCCTTCGGCGCGCGATGGCGAGTGCCAAGATGACGGAGAGGCAGCTCGCCGATGTGTGCGGCGTGGACGCCAAGACCGTCGGCAGGTGGATCGCCGATCCGGCCCGCATCCCGCACGCTCGTCACCGGTGGGCCGCCGGCGACGCACTAGGCGAGGAGGAGAGCACGTTGTGGCCCAACGCCGTTCGGTCGGCTCTCGCGACGGGGCCCGACAAGGAAGTCGTCCAGGTCTTCCCCTACCGGTCGGCGGCCCCCGCCGCCCTGTGGCGGTCCCTGGTGACGAAGTCCCGCCGTGAGCTGGTGTTCGCCGGGTACACCAACTATTTCCTCTGGCTCGAACAGGCCAATTTCGCGGGTGCGTTGCGACGCAAGGCGCAGGCCGGTTGTCGGGTCCGGTTCCTGATCGGGGATCCGGACAGCCCGGTCACCGAGGCTCGGGAAGCGGAAGAGGGGGTGCCGTTGACGCTGTCGACACGGATCGCGGTGACCCTGGCCGAACTGGAGAAGTTGCGGGACGTGCCGGCCATCGAGGGCCGGTTCGAGACCGGACACGTGAACCTGTCCGTCTTCCGCTTCGACGACGAGATGATCGTGACCCCGATCCTGGCCCGCCACGTCGGCCACGATTCGCCCATGATGCACCTGCGTCGCTGCCGGGCGGACGGGATGTTCGACCGGTTCGCTGCGCACGTGGAAGAGCTGTGGGGCCGGGGACGGGATGTGCGAGGAGAGGTGGGGGATGGGCAGGCGGGATTGGTTTGACGATCCGGGGGCGCCCGTCGCGAACAGTCTGGTGCCGGCCGCGTCCGTCGTCGTCGTGGACGGGGACGGGCGGGTGTTGTTGCAGCGGCGGGTCGACAACGGGATGTGGGCCCTGCCCGGTGGGCGGATGGAGATCGGCGAGTCCATCGCCGGGTGCGGCATCCGCGAGACCTGGGAGGAGACCGGGGTCCGGGTGCGGATCACGGGGATCGTGGGGACGTACACCGACCCCCGGCACGTGTTCGGGTACGACGACGGCGAGGTGCGGCAGGAGTTCTCCGTGTGCCTGCTCGGCGAGCCCGTCGACGGGGGTGCGGGGGTGCGGGTGTCCGAGGAGTCGACCGAGGTGCGGTGGTTCGCGCCCGAGGAGGTCGACGGGCTCCCGATGGTCGACAGCGTGCGCCGGCGGGTCCTCGACTGGCGCGACGGCGACGGCCGTCCCGTCGTCTCGTAGGGGCCGGCGGTGAACGGGAGCATCGGGCGGCCCCTGCATTCCGTGTCCGTCGCCGGGGTCGTGGTGCGCGGGGACGGGCGGGTGTTGGTGATCCGACGGGCCGACAACGGGGCCTGGGAGCCGCCCGGCGGGATCCTGGAGGCGGCGGAGCGGCCGGAGGACGGCGTCGTGCGCGAGGTCGCCGAGGAGACCGGCGTGCTGGTGCGGGTCGAGGGCCTGAGCGGCGTGTACAAGAACCTCGCGCTCGGCGTGCTCGCCCTGGTCTTCCGGTGCCGGCCGGTCGGCGGTCGCGAGCGGGTCTCGGCGGAGTCGACCGAGGTGGCGTGGCTCGAACCCGCCGAGGCCGGGCGGCTGATGACGGAGGCGTTCGCGGTGCGGGTCGCCGATGCCCTCACCGACGCCGGCGGAGGCGCGCCGGTGCGGGTTCATGACGGGGTTCGGGTTTTCGGAGCGGAGGGGTGATGAGTGTTCGGGTCGCGGCTTATGCCGTGTGTTTCGAGGGTGGGCGGGTGTTGCTCGCCCGGCATGTCGGCGGGGACGGGGAGGACAACTGGTCGTTGCCCGGTGGGCGGGTCGAGCACGGGGAGGATCCGGTGCACGCCGTGGTGCGGGAGGTGGCCGAGGAGACCGGGTGCGAGGGGGTCGTGGAGCGGTTGCTCGGTGTGGACTCGCGGGTGATTCCCGCCGCCGAACGCGCCGTGCCCGGTGGCGACGAGCACCAGAACCTCGGGGTGTTCTACCGGGTGCGGATCACGGGCGGGACGCTGCGGCCCGAGCCCGGCGGGGCGGTCGTGGAGTGCGTGTGGACCCCCGTGGACGAGGTCGTTCGGCTCGGGCGGTCGGGGCTGGTGGACGTGGGGCTCGCGCTCGCGCGGGAGTTGCCGGCGAGCGGGCACGTGGAGCCCGTGCCCGTCGGGGGGCTCGTCCGGCACTGAGCCCTCACCGGCGGGCACGGGCGCGCAGGGCGAGGGCCAAGGCGGTGAGGGCGGCGGCCGGGGGGAGGAGGTAGGCGGTGGTCGTGGGGAGGTGGTCCACCGCCGGGCCCGTGAGGGCCGAACCGGCGGAGATGCCGGCCAGGATCGCCGTCACGGCCAGGGTCATGCCCTCGTTGAGACGGGCCGGTGGGGTGAGGCGTTGGACGAGGGTCATGGCCGCGACCATCGTCGGCGCCGTCGCCATGCCCGCCGCCAGGAGGGCGAGGGCCAGGGGGAGCAGGGCCGGTGAGCGGGCGGCCAGGGCGGGCAGGGCCATCAGGGCCGTGAGCGCCGCCAGGCAGGTCCACAGCCGGCGGTGGGGGTGTCGGGCCGCCGGGAGGAGGCCGCAGGCCAGGCCGGCCAGGCAGGAGCCGAGGGCCTGGAGGGCGAGGACCGGGCCGGTGGCCCAGGTCAGGCCCGCCGCCGTGAGGTGCGCGATCGAGGCCACCTCCATCGCCCCGAACATCACCCCCAACGCCGCGAACGCCGCCAACAGCGGCACGAGGCCCGGGACTCGCAGGCGGGACGGCCGGCCGGCCGGGTCGACGGGGGACGGCGGGGGTTCGGTGGCACGTTGCGCCGTGAACAGGGCCATGCCCGCGGCCAGCAGCAGCGCGGCCGTCGCCGTGGCGGCCTCCGGGAACAGCGCCGTGCACAGGAAGGCGGCGAGGACCGGGCCGAGCATGAAGCACAGCTCGTCGGCGGCCTGCTCCAGGGACATCGCCGTGTGCCGGCCCGTCTCGTCCGCCGCCAGCAGGTGCGCCCAGCGGGCCCGGGACATGCCGCCGGTGTTGGGCGTGGCCGCCGTCAGCGCGTGGCACGCGAACAGGGTCCACACCGGGGCGTCCAGGCGCACGCAGGCCGCCAGGCCGAGCGCGCCGAGGACCGCGAGCGCGGTCGCGGGACGGGCGATCCGGGCTTGGCCGTGCCGGTCGACGAGCCGCGCGATCCACGGCGCGGCCACGGCGGTGCAGGCCAGGCCGGTGGCCGTGACGGCCCCGGCCAGGGCGTACGAGCCGTGCCGGCCCGAGATCATCAGCACCGCGCCGACCCCGAACATGCCCATGGGCAGGCGGGCCAGGAGGTTGCCGAGGGTGAAGGCGCGGGCGCCGGGGATCGCGAACAGGCGGGCGTAGCGGGCGCGGAGCGGCACCCGGGCGGGCGGCGGTACGGGTGCGGGCGGCGGTACGGGCGTGGGCGGCGGTACGGGCGTGGTGGTCTCGGGGGCGGTGGCCTTGGGTGCGGGCGGCGTGGGCGGGGGCGTGGTCGTGGGCGTGGGCGTGGGCGCGGGTGGGGTCGGGGCGTGTGGCATGGGGATCAGGCTCAGCGTGGGTGGGTCGGCGCGTCCAACACCTGTTCGGGACCGATTCACGCACTCGGGTTGTGAAAGCCGGGGCGGGGAAGTTCGTAGGGTGGGGCCGTGGCACCCCTCGACCTCGATCCCCGGCTGCTCCGCGGCTTCCTCGCCGTCGCCGAAGAGCTGCACTTCTCGCGCGCCGCCGCCCGCCGGCACGTCGCCCAACAGGCCCTCAGCCGCGACGTGCGCCGCCTGGAGGCCCTCCTGGGCACTGTCCTCTTCGCCCGCACCACCCGGCAGGTCCAGCTCACCCCCGACGGCGAACGCCTGCTGCCCCTGGCCCGCCGGGTCCTGGCCGCCCACGAGGAACTCGCCGCCGCGTTCACCGCCCCCGACCGGGCCCGGCCCCTCCTCGTCGACCTCAACACCGAGGGCCCCGGCACCCCCGCCGCCGTCCTCGCCCACGCCCGCGACCGGGCCCCCGAGCACGAGTTCCTGGCCCGGTTCGAGCGCGGACTCACGCACGCCGCCGCCGAGATCGCCGCCGGCCGGCTCGACTGCTCCTTCGGCCGGGTCGGCGGCCTGACCGCCGGGGCCCGCGCCCACCTCGCCTGGCAGCCCGTGCGCCTCGAACCCCTCGCCGTGCTGCTGCCCGCCGACCACCCCCTGGCCGCGTGGCCCGCCGTGCCGCTGGCCGCCCTCGCGGGCGAGGACGTGTACGCGGGGGCCGGCAACCCGCACACCCCGGAGTGGACCGACCTGGCCCGCCACCTGTTCGAGGGGCGGGGGATCGGCATAGCGCCGGCCGCGCCCGTGGCGATCGGGGCCGAGGAGTTCCGCCGGGTGATGGCCCGCACGCGCACCCCGGTGCTCGTGACCGTGGACTTCCCCGAGCTGCCCGGGTCGGTCCGCCGCCCGCTGGTGGAGCCCGTGCCGCACTCGCCGGTCTCCCTCGTCTGGCGTCGGGGCCTGCGGCATCCCGCGCTGAGCGTGCTGCGCGAGGCCGCCGCCGGGCTGGCCGCCGAACGGGGGTGGCTCACGCGGGTGCCCGAGGGGGGCTGGGCCCCCGAACCCCTCACCTCCGGCTGAATCCCGCACGCCCCCCGAACCCCTCACCGACGGCTGAATCCCGCACGCACGCCTCCGCCTCGCCCGCATACCTTCGCCCCGCACGCCTCCGCCCCGCCCGCACGCCTCCGCCCCGCCCGCACGCCTCCGCCCCGTCCACCCCGTGCGTCGTATACCGACCGTCCCGTCCCGCCCCCGCCGCTGCCCCCGAACGGCCGGGCCACGGGCCGGCGCGTAACACCCGGGACACGCCGGCGAAGCCTCCGCGTCACGCCGTCTTGGCACCCTGTCGCCCCGCACGAGAGCGCCCGCGACCGGACGACCCCGCCGAGGTGGCACGCATGGACACCGCACGACGCAGCCGGCCCACCGACCCCACCATCCCGGACGAGGCCGCCGCGCGGGCCCGGCCCGGGCCGCTCGCCGGGTGGACCGTCGCCGTCGCCCCCGACCCGGCCGTGCCCGCCCCGGGCCTGCGCCTGGCCACCGCCCTGCGCGCCGCCGGCGCCCTCGTCCGCACCACCGGCGACCCGCACACCGCCGACGCCCTCGCCGTCCCCACCCCCGGCGCCGCCGGCCCGCTGCTGGCCCGCCTCGACCCCGACCGGCCCGCGCCCCCGACCGCCTGCGCCGACGAGGACACCGCCCGCCTCCTGCGCGCCGCCGGCCTGCGCCCCCTGCCGCCCGCACCCGACCTGCCCGGACTCGTGCACCTCGCGCTCACCCGGCACGCGCCCGTCCTCACCGTCGCCGGCCGCCGGCTGCACCCGCGCGGGCACGCCGTGCTCCTCGACGAGGCCGAGCTGCGGCCCGTGCCGCCCGCCGGGATGGCCCTGCTGCGGGCGCTGGCCGTCCGGCCCGGCCACGTCGTGGGCCGCCCCGCCCTGCTGCTGGCCCTGCCCGGCTCCGGGACCGACGAGCACGCCGTCGAGAGCGCCGTGGCCCGGCTGCGCGCCGCCCTCGGCGTGCCCGGCCTGATCCGCACGGTCGTCAAACGCGGCTACCGCCTCGCCGCCGAGCCGGACCGTGCCGCCGGGCCGGACCGTGCCGCCGAGCCGGACCGTGCCGTCGGGCCGGAACGTCCGGGCACCGACGCGACCTTCACCGCCCCGTCCGTTACCGTGCGCGGATGATGCTCATCGAAGGCGTCCGCCTGCGCGAGGTCCGGCCCGCCGACGCCGCCGGACTCGCCGACACCCTGTCCCGCAACCGTGCCGCCATGGCACCCGTCGAACCCCTGCGCCCCGACTCCTTCTACACGGAGGCCGGCCAGGCCGCCCGGATCGAGGGGATGCTCGCCGACCGGGCCGCCGGCCGGCTGCGCCCGTACGTGCTCATCGCGGGCGCCGGCACCGGCGCCGACACCGCCCCCGGCACCCCCATCGGCTCGATCAACCTCGGGAACATCGAGTACGGGCCGCTGTGCTCGGGCGGCCTCGGCTACTGGATCGACGCCGCCCACCACGGCAAGGGCCTGGCCACTGCCGCCGTCCGCGCCCTGATCGGCGTGGCCCGCGACGACCTCGGCCTGCACCGCCTGCACGCCGGCACCCTCCTGACCAACCACGCCTCCCAGCGCGTGCTCACCCGCTGCGGCTTCGAGGAGTACGGGCTCGCGCCCCGCTACCTGCACATCGCGGGGGCCTGGCGAGACCACCGGCTCTTCCAGCTTCTCCTCCACGACGACCCGCCGCCGACCCTGGTGTGAGCCCGCAGGCCGGCGCGGTGTGCGGAGCGGGCCGTCGTTCGCGTACGGTTGACGGTCGCCCAGCACGTCAGAAGGGGGCCTTTGGTGGCCGCGCAGGATGCCGCCGTCGAGAACTCGGCGGATTCCGTTCGCGATCGTGAGATCGCGATCGAACAGACCCACCTCGACCGGGTCTACCGACGTCTGGAGGAGAAGATCCACGAGGCCGAGTTCCTCATGGACGACGCCTCCAAGCGCGGCCAGGTCGGCACCCCCGGAGCCCTCGCCGAGCGGGACGCGCAGGTGTACCGCGCCGGCATCCACCTCAACCGGCTCAACAACGAGTTCGAGGACTTCCTCTTCGGCCGCATCGACCTGCTCCTCGGCAAGGACGGCGAACGCGGCGCGGACGGCGCGTACACCTCGGTGGCCCCCGCCGACGACGCGATCCGGCCCGATCTGACGGCGGAGATCGCCGAGACGCTGCACATCGGCCGGATCGGCGTCCTCGACAGCGACTACGCGCCGCTGGTCATCGACTGGCGCGCGCCGGCCGCCGCCCCGTTCTACCGTTCCACCCCCAAGGAGCCCGGCCGGGTGGTGCGCCGGCGCGTGATCCGCTCCAAGGGACGGCGCGTGCTCGGTGTCGAGGACGACCTGATGCGCCCCGAGGTCACCGCGAGCCTCGACGGGGCCGAACTCCCCGCCATCGGCGACGGCGCCCTGATGGCGGCCCTCGGCCGGGCCCGGACCCACACGATGCGCGACATCGTCTCCTCCATCCAGGCCGAGCAGGACCTCGTGATCCGCGCCCCCGCCGCCTCCGTCGCCGAGGTCTCCGGCGGCCCCGGCACCGGCAAGACGGCCGTGGCCCTGCACCGCGCCGCCTACCTCCTCTACCAGGACCGGCGGCGCTACTCCGGCGGCATCCTGATCGTCTCCCCGACCCCCCTCCTGGTCGCCTACACCGAGGGGGTGTTGCCCTCCCTCGGCGAGGAGGGGCAGGTCGCGATCCGCGCGCTCGGCAACCTCGTCGACGGGGTCGAGGCCACCGCCTACGACACCCCCGAGGTGGCCCGGGTCAAGGGTTCGGCCCGGATGCTCAAGGTGCTCCGCAAGGCCGTCCGGGGGGCGCTGGAGACCGGCGGGGCCCCCGACCGGCTGCGGGTGGTGGCCTTCGGCCGCCGGCAGGAGCTGGAGAAGCCCGAACTCGACCGGATCCGACAGACCGCCCTGGGCGGCACCGCCCCCGTCAACCTGCTGCGCCCGCGCGCCCGCCGGCTGCTGCTGGACGCGCTGTGGCAGAAGTCCGGCGGCGCGAACCGGCACAGCGACCGCGAGCTCGCCGCCGAACTGCGCTCCGCGTTCGACGAGGACATCACCACCGAGGACTCGTTCATCGAGTTCCTCGACGCCTGGTGGCCCGAGCTGACCCCGCGCGGGGTGCTCGCCGAGATGGCCGAGGAGCGCCGCCTGTCGCGCTGGAGCCGCCGGATCCTCACCCCGCGCGAGACCCGCGTGGTGGCCCGTTCGCTGCGCCGCGCGGAGTCCTCCGTGCACGACGTGGCGATGCTGGACGAGCTCCAGACCCTGCTCGGCGCCCCGGCCCGGCCCAAGCGCAAGCGGGAACTCGACCCGCTGGACCAGCTCACCGGCCTCGACGAGCTGATGCCGCAGCGCGAGGAGACCCAACGCGAGCGGGCCGAGCGCCTGGCGGCCGAGCGCACCGAGTACGCGCACGTCATCGTCGACGAGGCCCAGGACCTGACGCCGATGCAGTGGCGGATGGTCGGCCGGCGCGGCCGGCACGCCACGTGGACGGTGGTCGGCGACCCCGCGCAGTCCTCCTGGCCCGAGCCCGAGGACGCCGCCGCCGCCCGGGACGAGGCCCTGGGCAGCCGGCCCCGGCGCCGCTTCACCCTCACCGTGAACTACCGCAACCCGGCCGAGATCGCCGAGCTGGCCGCCCGCGTCCTGCACCGGGCGATGCCGGGCATGGAGTCCCCGACGGCCGTCCGCTCCACCGGGCTGCGCCCGGTGTTCCGGGCCGCCCCCTCGGCCAAGGGCGCGGGGCCGGGCGGGCTCGGCGAGGTGGTGCGGGAGGAGACGCGGGCCCTGCTGGAACGGGTGGACGGCACGGTCGGCGTGGTCGTGGCCATGGAACGCCGGGCCGAGGCCGCCGGCTGGCTGGCCGAACTCGGCGACCGGGCCGTGGCCCTGGGCAGCCTGGAGGCCAAGGGCCTGGAGTACGACGCGACCGTGGTGGTCTCCCCGGCGGAGATCGCGGCGGAGTCGGAGGCGGGGCTGCGGGTGCTGTACGTGGCGCTGACCCGCGCCACCCAGGAGCTGACCGTGATCGCGACCCCGGCGGACGAACCGGAGGAGGGCACGGGCCTGCCGGCGCTGCTGCGCGAGCCCGGCACGGAGACCGGGGACGCGAAGCCGGTGGAGGACGGGGCGGCCGACACGCTCTGGTGACCGGGACGCGGGACGCGGGACGCGGGGCGCGGGCGCGGGCCGGGGCGAGGTGACGGACCGCCGGGGCCGGCGGGCGCGGGCCCCCGGCCCGGCGGGCGGGCCGGCGGCGGGGTCCGGGGCCCCGACCTGCGGGGTACCGCCGGACGGCGGGCCGCCAAGGGCGTGAGTCGCGTCCGGGACTCGGAACGGGGGGATCAATTCCGGGCGGTCTTTGTTAGCCTGGGGACAGACACCGGCTCGATCCAAGCCCCCGGGCCCAACCTTAGTCGCCGCGAGCGACCACTTGCCGCGAGGCGAGCATGGCGGGCCGGTGTCCTCATACTTCGCGCGGCCGTTCGGTCGCGCAACCAGGTCCGGCCCCTCCGCGTTGTGGAGGGGCCGGACCTGTTTCGTATCAATCCACGATTCCGTGACGCCCCTAAATCTCGTATGGTGGAAGAGTCTTTCCGAAATTCGTGGTCAGCTACCTGCTACCCGTCGGTAGGTGGGACGATCGGACAAACAGGTCCTGCCACACCTGCCGTGCGGGGGGGCCCGTGCACATCGCACACAGGGAAAGCAGAGGAACACGGCCATGGCAACGGCGCCCAGCGTCTCGTACTCGATGACGGTCCGCCTGGAGGTGCCCGCGAGCGGAACCGCGGTCTCCCAGCTCACCACCGCCGTGGAGTCCTCCGGTGGCTCGGTCACCGGCCTCGACGTCACCGCCTCCGGAATGGAGGCCCTGCGGATCGACGTGACCATCGCGGCCACGTCCACCGCGCACGCCGACGAGATCGTGGAGAAGCTCCGCGGGATCGAGGGGGTCGTGCTCGGGAAGGTGTCCGACCGGACCTTCCTGATGCACCTCGGCGGCAAGATCGAGATGGCGGCCAAGCACCCCATCCGCAACCGCGACGACCTCTCGATGATCTACACCCCGGGCGTGGCCCGGGTCTGCATGGCCATCGCCGAGAACCCCGAGGACGCCCGGCGCCTCACCATCAAGCGCAACTCGGTCGCGGTCGTCACCGACGGCTCCGCCGTGCTGGGCCTGGGCAACATCGGCCCGAAGGCCGCGCTGCCCGTCATGGAGGGCAAGGCCGCGCTGTTCAAGCGCTTCGCCGGCATCGACGCGTGGCCGATCTGCCTGGACACCCAGGACTCCGACGAGATCGTCGCGATCGTCAAGGCCATCGCCCCCGGCTTCGCGGGCATCAACCTGGAGGACATCTCCGCGCCGCGCTGCTTCGAGATCGAGGCCCGGCTGCGCGAGGCCCTCGACATCCCCGTCTTCCACGACGACCAGCACGGCACCGCCATCGTGGTGCTGGCCGCCCTCACCAACGCGCTGCGCGTGGTCGGCAAGGGCATCGGCGACGTCAAGGTCGTCATGTCCGGCGCCGGCGCGGCGGGCACCGCGATCCTGAAGCTGCTGCTCTCGGCGGGTGTGAAGAACGCCGTGGTCGCCGACGTGCACGGCGTCGTGCACGCCGGCCGCGAGGACCTCGTGGACGCGGACGCCGAGTCCCCGCTGCGCTGGATCGCCGACAACACCAACCCCGAGGGCTACACCGGCACCCTCAAGGAGGCCGTGGTCGACGCCGACGTGTTCATCGGCGTCTCGGCCCCCAACGTGCTCTCCGGCGAGGACGTCGCGGCCATGGCCGAGGGCGCGATCGTGTTCGCTCTCGCGAACCCGGACCCCGAGGTCGACCCCGCGGTGGCCCGCCAGACGGCCGCCGTGGTGGCCACCGGCCGCTCGGACTTCCCCAACCAGATCAACAACGTGCTGGTCTTCCCCGGCGTCTTCCGCGGCCTGCTGGACGCGCAGTCCCGGACGGTCAACACCGACATGATGCTGGCCGCCGCCGCCGCGCTCGCCGACGTGGTGACCGAGCCCGAACTGAACCCGAACTACATCATCCCGTCCGTGTTCAACGACAAGGTCGCGGGCGCCGTGGCCGGGGCCGTCCGCAAGGCCGCCACCTCGGTGACCGCGAGTGTGACGGGTCCCACGCCCACCGCGTAGCGGCGCGTCGCGAGATGCGGGCCCGTCCGTCGCCCCCTAGGGTTGCGGGCGTGCCCGCACGGAGCGTGACACGGGGTCCCGATCGACCGGATCGGGTGGGAACGGAGCGTCACCGAAGCGTGACGCCGGCGTTCTCCGTGTGATCCCGGCGGGCGCCGGATTGGCGTTCCCGCCGCTGGTGGGGGCAGGATGCGTAATCGGGCGCGAGGGTCTGGACGACAGACCCGGGTCCGGGGACTGTCCGAGGACCCTGGCAGCATCGGCTTCGATCTCACGCCTCACAGGCAAGTTGAACACGGGAGTTACGAACATGAACCGCAGTGAGCTGGTGGCCGCTCTGTCCGAGCGCGCCGAGGTGACCCGCAAGGACGCCGACGCCGTTCTGGCCGCGCTCGCCGAGACCGTCGGCGAGGTCGTCGCCAAGGGCGACGAGAAGGTCACCATCCCCGGCTTCCTGACCTTCGAGCGCACCGCCCGTGCCGCTCGCACCGCGCGCAACCCGCAGACCGGCGACCCGATCCAGATCCCGGCCGGCTTCAGCGTCAAGGTCTCCGCGGGCTCCAAGCTCAAGGAAGCCGCCAAGGGCAAGTAAGGTCCGCGGGCCCGGCCCCCGCCCGCGACCCTCGGCCGCCGCCGAGGCCGTCGCGCGGGAGTCGGAGCGCGAACCACCGCGAAGGGCGGTCACCCCACGGGGGTGACCGCCCTTCGGCGTGTCCGGGGCGGGCGTAGCGGCCGGTGCCCGGGTCGGGCGCGCGGGCGGGGTTCGGGCGGGGATTTCGGACGGGAGCCCTCCGGTGCCCTTCAGGGGCCGCGCGTGACGGGCGGGGCCCACCGGGGCCCCGGGGCGGGCTTCGGCGGTCCTGGGGGCCCTGGGGGGCCGTCACGGGGTGTCACGGGCGACCGGGGGGCGACGGGACGGGCAAAATCGGCCCACACCCGCCCACAGGGGGCGCTCCGGACGCCGCCGGGCACCCGTTCGGCGGCGCGGCACCCCGTTCGGCCGCACGGGCCGTACCGGGGTCCCGTGCCGGGGTCGCGTGCGGGGGCCGGGAACGGCGAAGGGACCGCCCCGCGCCCCCGGGTGGGGGCGTCGGGACGGTCCCGTCGCGTCGTGCCGTGTGGCGGGTGGGTCAGACCACGTCGCCGGAGGGCAGCTCGACCTTCGCGCCGAGCTCCACGAGCTTCTCCATGAAGTTCTCGTAGCCGCGGTTGATGAGGTCGATGCCGTGGACTCGCGAGGTGCCCTCGGCGGCCAGGGCCGCGATCAGGTACGAGAAGCCGCCGCGCAGGTCGGGGATGACCAGGTCGGCGCCCTGGAGCTTGGTCGGGCCGGAGACCACGGCGGAGTGCAGGAAGTTGCGCTGGCCGAAGCGGCAGGCGGAACCGCCCAGGCACTCGCGGTAGAGCTGGATGTGCGCGCCCATCTGGTTGAGGGCGGAGGTGAAGCCGAGCCGGGACTCGTAGACCGTCTCGTGCACGATCGACAGGCCGGTGGCCTGGGTCAGGGCCACGACCAGCGGCTGCTGCCAGTCGGTCTGGAAGCCCGGGTGCACGTCGGTCTCCAGGGCGATGGCCTTCAGGGGGCCGCCCGGGTGCCAGAAGCGGATGCCGTCGTCGTCGATCTCGAAGGCGCCGCCGACCTTCCGGAACGTGTTCAGGAAGGTCATCATCGAACGCTGCTGGGCGCCGCGCACGTAGATGTTGCCGCCGGTGGCCAGGGCCGCCGAGGCCCAGGAGGCCGCTTCGAGGCGGTCCGAGAGGGCCTTGTGGTTGTAGCCGCGCAGGCGCTCGACACCGGTGATGCGGATGGTGCGGTCGGTGTCGAGGGAGATGATCGCGCCCATCTTCTGCAGCACGCAGATGAGGTCCTCGATCTCGGGCTCGACGGCCGCGTTGGTGAGCTCGGTGACGCCCTCGGCCAGGACGGCCGTCAGCAGCACCTGCTCGGTGGAGCCCACCGAGGGGTAGGGCAGGCGGATCTTGCAGCCGCGCAGGCCGCGCGGGGCCTCCAGGTACTGGCCGCCCTCGCGCTTCTCGATGGTCGCGCCGAACTGGCGGAGCACGTCGAAGTGGAAGTCGATCGGCCGGCCGCCGATGTCGCAGCCGCCCAGGCCCGGGATGAAGGCGTGACCCAGGCGGTGCAGCAGCGGGCCGCAGAAGAGGATCGGGATGCGCGAGGAGCCCGCGTGCGCGTCGATGTCGGCGACGTTCGCGCTCTCGACGTGCGTCGGGTCCAGGACCAGTTCGCCCGGCTCGTCGCCCGGACGCACGGTCACGCCGTGCAGCTGCAGCAGGCCGCGGACCACCCGCACGTCGCGGATGTCGGGGACGTTGCGCAGGCGGCTCGGTTCGCTGCCGAGGAGAGCGGCGACCATGGCCTTCGGCACGAGGTTCTTCGCACCGCGGACACGGATCTCGCCCTCCAGCGGGGTACCGCCGTGGACAAGCAGGACATCGTCTGTGCCGGTCATGAATCTCGCGTTCCGGAAGAGGGGTGGGCAGGGGCCAAGGAAAAGGGTAAGGGGCGAGACCCCCCGCTTTGTAAGGGCGACGCGGGGTCGAGTTCGGGACACACAAGGGACGAAAGTCTCGAATCGGGCGCGCCTGTACGGTCCGTGGGGGCCTCGTGGCGCACAGTGCGAGCCTTCGCGGGGCGTGTGGGGGCGCGGGCGTGGCGCGCGGGAGGCGCCGGAGCGGACCGGGCGTGTCCCGCGCCCTCGGAACGGTCCGGTCCGGCCGGTTCTCGGGTCCCCCTGACGGGCGAACGTGGGGGACGATGGGTCCATGACCGAGGTGTCCTCCCTCACCGGGCGACTGCTGGTGGCCACACCCGCCCTCGCGGATCCGAACTTCGACCGGACGGTGGTCCTGCTGCTCGACCACGACGAGCAGGGCTCCCTGGGCGTCGTCCTCAACCGGCCCACCCCGGTGGGCGTGGCCGACATCCTCGAACCCTGGGCGCCGTTGGCCGGTTCCCCCGGGGTGGTGTTCCAGGGCGGGCCGGTGGCCCTGGACTCGGCGCTCGGCGTCGCGGTGATCCCCGGCGCGGACGGCCCGCTGGGCTGGCGGCGGGTGCACGGGGCGATCGGCCTGGTGGACCTGGAGGCGCCGCCCGAACTGCTGGCGGCGGCGCTCGGGGCGCTGCGGATCTTCGCCGGGTACGCGGGCTGGGGCCCCGGGCAGCTGGAGGCGGAGATCACGGACGGGGCCTGGTACGTCGTGGAGTCCGAACCGGGCGACCTCGCGCACCCCGACCCGGAGTCGCTGTGGCGGGCGGTGCTGCGCCGTCAGCCGGGCCGGTTGGCCTTCCTGGCCACCTGGCCCGAGGACCCGGGCCTGAACTGAGCCCGGACCCCGAGCCCCGGAGCCCGAGCCCCGGACCCTGTGGGCCGCCGGGTCGGGCCCGGGATCGGTACCCTTTCGACATGAGCACTCTTGAGCCCGATCGCGGGACAGGCACGGGAACCCTGGTCGAGCCGACGCCGCAGGTCTCCCACGGCGACGGCGACCACGAGCGCTTCGCCCACTACGTCCAGAAGGACAAGATCATGGCGAGTGCGCTCGACGGCACCCCCGTCGTCGCGCTGTGCGGGAAGGTCTGGGTCCCGGGTCGCGACCCGAAGAAGTACCCGGTCTGCCCCATGTGCAAGGAGATCTACGAGTCGATGGGCCCCGGCGGCGACCAGGGCAAGGACGGCGGCAAGGGCGGCAAGTAGCCCGCCGTCGCCTCCCGACCCCCCGGTTCGTCCGTCCCGTCGACCCGCTCACCGGCCGTCCGCGCTCCCCGCGCGGGCGGCCGGCGGCGTGTCGGGGTCGAGCGGGGGTCGGACGCGGCTCGGACGCGGGTCGGGCGGGAGGCGCGGCCCGGTCGGGCGCCGTCGAGCGCGGGCGGGTCCTCGGCGGGGCCTTGGTCCCGGGGTGGGCGTCCGTCGGTCCCGAGGGCGCCGGGGCCCCCGATCCGGTCCCTCCGGCCCGGGTGTGCGCACCCCGTTCCGTACTAAGGTCTGGACCACTTGGTCGTGGTGTGCCGTGTGCGCGGCGCCCCCGCGGCCTCGTACGTCGACCGCAATCGACCGCACACCGGTGAAGGGACGCGCACGCGCCATGGACCTCATACCCGAGCCCCGCTCCGTCGAGACCACCCCGTCGAACACCCCTCAGGCCGACTGGGTCCCGCACGACCCGGCCCTCCTCGCCCCCGCCGGCACCGAGCGCACCGCGGCCTGGCTGCGCCGCGAACTCGGCGCCGCCCTCGGCTGGCCCCTGCTCCCGCCCACCGCCCCCGGCGGCGAGCGGATCGAGCTGGACCTCGACCCGGCCCTCGCCGAGGCCGACGGGCCCGAGGCGTACGAACTGACCGTCACCGCGACCGGCGCCCGGATCGTCGGCGGCGGCCCCGCCGGCCTGTTCTGGGGCGCCCAGACCCTGCGTCAGCTCCTCGGCCCCGACGCCCACCGCAAGGCCCCCGTGCGCCGGCCCGCCGCCGAGCGGCCCCGGATCGCGCCGCTCGTGGTCCGCGACCGGCCCCGGCTGGCCTGGCGCGGGCTGATGCTGGACGTGGCCCGGCACTTCATGCCCGTGGCCGACGTGCTGCACCACATCGACGTGCTCGCCGCCCACAAACTCAACGTGCTGCACCTGCACCTGACCGACGACCAGGGCTGGCGCGTCGAGATCCGCCGGCACCCCCGGCTCACCGAGATCGGCTCCTGGCGCCCGCGCAGCCGCTGGGGCCACCGGGCCTCGCCGCTGTGGAACGACACCCCGCACGGCGGGTTCTACACCCAGGACGACATCCGCGAGATCGTCTCCTACGCCGCCGAGCGCCACATCCGCGTGGTGCCCGAGATCGACGTCCCCGGCCACTCCCAGGCCGCGATCGCCGCCTACCCCGAACTCGGCAACACCGACGTGGTGGACACCGCCGCGCTCGGCGTGTGGGACGACTGGGGCATCACCGAGAACGTCCTCGCCCCCACCGACGCCGTGGTCCGCTTCTACGAGGAGGTCTTCGAGGAGATCCTCGAACTCTTCCCCGTCGAGACCTCCCCCTTCGTGCACGTCGGCGGCGACGAGTGCCCCAAGGCCCAGTGGAAGGCGTCCCCGACCGCGCAGGCCCGCATCGCCGAACTCGGCGTCGGCGACGAGGACGGCCTCCAGTCCTGGTTCATCCGCCACTTCGACGGCTGGCTCGCCGCCCGCGGCCGCCGCCTGATCGGCTGGGACGAGATCCTGGAGGGCGGCCTCGCCCCCGGCGCCACCGTCTCCTCCTGGCGCGGCTACGCGGGCGGGATCGCCGCCGCCGAATCCGGGCACGACGTGGTCATGTGCCCCGAACAGCACGTGTACTTCGACCACCGGCAGGACGGCGGACCCGACGAGCCCATGCCCATCGGCTACGTCCGCTCCCTGGAGGACGTCTACCGCTTCGAGCCGATCCCCGAGGGCCTGAGCCCGGAGGCCGCCGCGCACGTGCTGGGCGCCCAGGCCAACGTGTGGACCGAGGTGATGGAGAACCGGAACCGCGTGGACTACCAGGTGCACCCCCGGCTCGCCGCCTTCGCCGAGGTCGTCTGGTCCGAGCTCCCCGAGCCCTCGCAACGGGACTTCGGCGCCTTCGCGGCCCGCGTGGAACGCGGCCATCTGCCCCGGCTGGACGCCCTCGGCGTCGACTACCGGCCGCAGGGCGGCCCGCTGCCCCGACAGCGCCGCCCCGGAGTCCAGGGCCGGCCGATCGAGGGCACCCCGCCCAAGCGCTGACCCCCGCCCGGGCCCCACCGGCCCGGCAACCGGAACGCTCCCGGCAACTGCCCGCATCGGGGGAGGAATCCGGCCAATCCCGTGACCTGCGGAGGACCCCGGAGCCCACCCCGCCGCGACGCCCGCACCCGCCCGAAGACCCGGGCGGGTGCGGGCGACCTGCGCGTCGGGAGGTCCGGAAGATGTGCCAGAGTTGCCACGTCCGGGCCCTGAGCACGTACCGTACGGCGGAAAGGCGACAGGGTGGTCGACAACCGATCGGATGCCGACACCCCGGGACCGGACATCGGGAAGGGGCAGACGGGCTTGACCATGCACGCACCGCAGTCGGCGCAGTCGGTGACCATGCCGACCACGCTGGACGAGGCCGTGGCGGCGCTGGCCGCCATGCCCGCCGCCGTGCCGGTCGCCGGCGGCACCGACCTCATGGCCGCCGTCAACGCCGGCCACATGAGACCGGCCGGCCTCGTCGGACTCTCCCGCATCAGCGAGATCCGCGGCTGGCAGTACCAGGACGGGCACGCCCTCCTCGGCGCCGGACTCACCCACGCCCGGATGGGCCGGCCCGACTTCGCCGCCCTCATCCCCGGCCTGGCCTCCGCCGCCCGCGCCGCCGGCCCCCCGCAGATCCGCAACGCCGGCACCCTCGGCGGCAACATCGCCTCCGCCGCCCCCACCGGCGACACCCTCCCCGTCCTCGCCGCCCTCGAAGCCGTCCTCGTCATCGCCGGCCCCGGCGGCACCCGCCGCGAGACGCCCGTCTCCCACCTCCTCGCCGGCCGCGAGATGATCGGCCCCGGCGAACTCATCGGCCACGTCCGCGTCCCCCTCCTGCACGCCCCCCAGGTCTTCCTCAAGGCGGGCGCGCGCACCGGGCCCGGACGCGCCGTCGCCTCCGTCGGCCTGGTCCTCGACCCCGCGCGCCGGGGCGTGCGCTGCGCCATCGGCGCCGTCGCCCCCATGCCCCTGCGCCCCGTGGAGGCCGAGGTCTGGGTGGCCTCCCTCATCGACTGGGACGGCGACCGGCGACTGGCCCCCGAGGCCCTGGCGGCCTTCGGCGAGTACGTGGCCGCCGCCTGCGTCCCCGACCAGGGCGACCCCGTCCCGGCCGGGGTGATCCACTTGCGGCGCACGGTCTCCGTGCTCGCGCGCCGAGCCCTGGGAAGGGCCCTGACCTCATGAGCGGAAACGAGAACGTGAGCGGTACACGGCACGGCGACGGGGGACAGGGCCGGGGCACGGGCCACGAGGCCGGCCCCGGCGAGCACGACTGGGAACGGGAGAACGGCCACGACGGCCGCGACCCCTACCGCACCCACGAGCAGGGCTGGGACCAGCCGCACGGGGGCGGTTGGGCCCCCGAGCCCGACCCCATGACCGGCGGTCACGGCGTGCCCCACCAGGCGCAGGGCCAGGGACAGGCGCAGGGCGGGTGGGGCTGGCAGCCCGTGCCGCAGGGCGGCGAGTACGACTCCGACGCCACCGCCTTCGTCGCCCTCACCCCCGAGATGCTCGACGCCGCCGGCCTCGGCGAACCCCTCGCCGCGCCCGGCCACGGCTACACCCCGCCCACCATCGCGCCCCCGGTCGTGCCCGTCACCTCCGTCGGCTCCGGCGGCACCACCGACCCCACCGCCACCGGCACCTTCACCCTGCCGACCGGCTGGGCCGACCAGGCGGGCGGCCTCGACCCCTCCCTCGTCGCCGGCCTCGGCGGCCCGGGCGTCGGCGGACCCGGCGTCGGCGCCCCCGAACAGGCCGCGCCCGCGCCCGCCGTGCCCCGCGCGCCCATCCCCGCCCTGATCCCGCTGCCGCCGCTGGACGAGGACGAGCCCGTCGGCCAGGCCGCCGTCGCCCCCGCCCCGCCCCGCGAGACCCACGCCCCGGCCCCCGCCGACTGGCCGCAGCCGCACGAGGTGCGGCACGACGCGCGCCACGAGGTCCCGGACGACGCGGGCGAGGGCCCCGGCACCGCCGAATGGCACTTCCCCGAGGCCCACGAACCCTGGAACGCGCCCCAAGCGCCGGCGCACGCGCCGGGCCCGGAAGGACACCCCGGGGCCCCGGCCGGCGACTGGAACGAACCGCACCCCTACCCGGCGCCCGCCGCCGAGTTCGACGGCGTGCGCGCCTACGCCCCCGCCGCCCCCCACGAAGGCCCCGGCTCCACCCTGGGCGACGGCGAACGCCTCGCCCCCGCCGGCCACGGGCCCGAGCCCTCCGACCCGCACGCGCGGGCCCCGCAGGAGGGCCCCGGCTCCACCCTCGGCGACGGCGGACGCCTCGCCCCCGCCGGCCACGGGCCCGACCCGCTCGGCGGCAGCGGCGGCAGCCTCGGCGGCCACGGACTGCCCTACCGGCCCGAGTTCGACGTGCCCGACCACGACCCGTCCGCCACCCGCGCGGCCGAGACGCCCGCCGGCCCGCCGCCGGGCGCCAACCGGGGCCGGGTCCTGGGCGGTCCCGGCGTCGGCGTGCCCGAGGGGGCCGCGCCGGAGGCGCCGGGCGCCCCGGTCCGCGAGAGCCGCGAGGAACACGTCAACGAGGCGACCCAGCGGCTCGGCATCATCACCCTGCCGATCCCCGGCGCCGCCCCCGCGCCGGCCCGCGAGCCCGCGCCGCGACCGGAGGCCGGCCCCGGCCCGGACGCCGCCGCCGGACACCCGCACCCCGGCGCCCTCGCCCCGGGCGACACCTTCGGCCACGGCCTGACCCTGCTGCCCGACCCGGCCCCCGAGCCGGCCGAGGCCCCGGAGGCCACCGAGGCCGCCCTGGAGCCGGCCGCCGAGCCGACCCCGGCGCACGAACACGAGCCCGCGCGGGAGCACGAGCACGCGCACGAGGCCGCGTTCGCGCCGGAGCCGGCCACCGAGTCCGCGGCGGCCACCGCGCCGGACGCCGAGACCGCGCCGGAGCGGGCGCCGGACGCCGAGACCGCGCCCGAGCCCGCCGTGCGCCTGACCGTCGTGCCGCCCGTCCCCGAGGACCTCCCCGCGCTCGCGCCCGCCGAGGAGCCCGCGTACGCGCCCGAGACGCCGGCCGCCGCCTCCTGGGAGCCCCACGACCTCCACGAGCCCCACGAGGCCCCCGGCCCCCGTGAGCACCTCGAACACCCCACCGCCTCCTACGTGCTGCGCGTCAACGGCGCCGACCGGCCCGTCACCGGCGCCTGGATCGGCGAGTCCCTCCTCTACGTGCTGCGCGAACGCCTCGGCCTCGCCGGCGCCAAGGACGGCTGCTCCCAGGGCGAGTGCGGGGCCTGCGCCGTGCAGGTCGACGGCCGGCTCGTCAACTCCTGCCTCGTGCCCGCCGCCACCACCGCCGGCAGCGAGGTCCGCACCGTCGAGGGGCTGGCCGCCGACGGCGAGCTCTCCGACGTGCAACGCGCCCTGTGCCGCTCCGACGCCGTCCAGTGCGGCTTCTGCGTCCCCGGCATGGCCATGACCATCCACGACCTCCTGGAGGGCAACCACGCCCCCGGGGACCTGGAGACCCGCCAGGCCCTCTGCGGCAACCTCTGCCGCTGCTCCGGCTACAGCGGCGCCCTCAACGCCGTCCGCGAGGTCGTCGCCGAACGCGCCGAGACCGCCCGCGCCGCCGACGCCGCCGCCGACGAGGCCCGCATCCCGCACCAGGCACCCCCCGGCGAAGGCGGCGTCCACCCGCAGCCCGGGCAGCCCTTCCCGCCGCACGACGGAGGCATCGCGTGACCCCGCCCGACGCCGCCACGGCCACCGCGGCCACCCCCACGAGCGACTCCCCGGAGGCCCGGATGCCGCGCGGCATCGGACAGTCCGTCCCCCCGGTCGACACCCGGGCCAAGGCCGAGGGCACCTTCCCCTACGCCTCCGACCTGTGGGCCGAGGGCCTGCTGTGGGCCGCCGTGCTGCGCTCCCCGCACGCCCACGCCCGGATCCTGTCCGTGGACACCTCCGGCGCCCGCGAGATGCCCGGCGTCCGCGCCGTCGTCACCCACACCGACATCCCCGGCGCCGGCACCCACGGCCGGCGCGTCGCCGACCGGCCCGTCTTCGCCCACGACGTGGTCCGCCACCACGGCGAACCCATCGCCGCCGTCGCCGCCGACCACCCCGACACCGCCCGCCTCGCCGCCGCCGCCATCGTCGTCGAATACGAGATCCTCGACGCCGTCACCGACCCCGAACAGGCATTCGGCGCCCCGCCGCTGCACCCCGACGGCAACGTCATCCGCCACATCCCGCTCCGCTACGGAGACCCCGACGTCGTCGGCGAGGTCATCGTCGAGGGCGTCTACCGGATCGGCCGCCAGGACCCCGCGCCCATCGGCGCCGAGGCCACCCTCGCCGTCCCCCGCCCCGACGGCGGCGTCGAGATCCACACCGGCTCCACCGACCCGCACGGCGACCGCGACCTCGCCGCCGCCTGCCTCGGCCTCGAACCCGACCGCGTCAAGATCGTCGTCACCGGCGTGCCCGGCGCCACCGCCGACCGCGAGGACGCCGCCTTCCAGATCCCCCCCGCCCTCCTCGCGCTGCGCACCGGCTGCCCCGTCAAACTCGTCGCCACCCGCGAGGAGTCCTTCCTCGGGCACCCGCACCGCCACCCCACCCTGCTGCGCTACCGGCACCACGCCGACGCCGAGGGCCGCCTCGTCAAGGTCGAGGCCCAGATCCTCATGGACGCCGGCGCCCACGCCGACTCCTCCTCCGAATCCCTCGCCGCCGCCGTCGCCTTCGCCTGCGGCCCCTACGTCGTCCCGCACGCCTTCGTCGAGGGCTGGGCCGTGCGCACCAACAACCCGCCCTCCGGCCACGTGCGCGGCGAGGGCGCCCTCCAGGTCTGCGCCGCCTACGAGGGCCAGATGGACAAGCTCGCCACCGCCCTCGGCCTCGACGGCGCCGAACTGCGCATGCGCAACGTCCTGGCCACCGGCGACCTGCTGCCCACCGGCCAGACCGTCACCTGCCCCGCGCCCGTCGCCGAACTCCTGCGCGCCGTCCGCGACACCGAACTCCCCGCCCTGCCCAAGGACGACCCCACCGAGGAATGGCTGCTGCCCGGCGGCCCCACCGGCGCCGGCGAACCCACCGCCGTCCGACGCGGCGTCGGCTACGGCCTCGGCATGGTCCACATGCTCGGCGCCGAGGGCACCGACGAGGTCTCCACCGCCACCGTCAAGGTCGTCGACGGGGTCGCCACCGTCATCTGCGCCGCCGTCGACACCGGCCAGGGCTTCGCCACCCTCGCCCGCCAGATCGTCCAGGAGGTCCTCGGCGTCGACGAGGTCCACTGCGCCCCCGTCGACACCGACCAGCCGCCCGCCGGCCCCGCCGCCCACGGCCGGCACACCTGGGTCTCCGGCGGCGCCGTCGAACGCGCCGCGAAGATGGTCCGCACCCAACTCCTCCAGCCGATGGCCGCCAAACTCGGCATGTCCATCGAACTGCTCCGCGTCACCGACGGCCGCATCACCTCCTACGACGGCGCGTTCTCCACCACCGTCGCCGAGGCCCTCGACGGCAAGGAACTCTGGGCCACCGCCCAGTGCCGCCCCCACCCCACCGAACCCCTGGACGAGAACGGCCAGGGCGACGCCTTCGTCGGCCTCGCGTTCTGCGCGATCCGCGCCGTCGTCGACGTGGACATCGAACTCGGCACCACCCGCGTCGTCGAACTCGCCGTCGCCCAGGACGTCGGCCGCGTCCTCAACCCCGCCCGCCTCGCCGCCCGCATCGAGGCCGGCGTCACCCAGGGCGTCGGCGCGGCCCTCACCGAGAGCCTGCGCTCCACCGGCGGCGTCCTGCGCCACCCCGACCTCACCGGCTACGCCCTGCCCACCGCCCTGGACGCCCCCGCCGTGCGGATCGTCAAACTCGTCGAGGAACGCGACGTGGTCGCCCCCTTCGGCGCCAAGGCCGCCAGCGCCGTGCCCGTGGTCACCACCCCCGCCGCCATCGCCTCCGCCGTCCGCGCCGCGACCGGCCGCAAGGTCCACCGCCTGCCCATCCGCCCCTCGGCCATCGTCGCCCCCCTCCCGCCCCAGACCCCCTGACGGCGGGCGGCGGGCGGCGGGCGGCCGGCGGGACCGGGCCGGGGCCGGCCGGGCGCCCCGGGGCAACGCAGAACGCCCCGCCCGGGACCCTGGGGTCCCGAACGGGGCGTTCACTCGAAGCCGTGACCGGAATCGAACCGGCGTATCCCGCTTTGCAGGTTTGCGGGCGCCCCGGGGGCCTCGATCCGGCATCGTTCAGGACCGTTCACCGAGGGCCCCGGCCCGCGCGCCCGTACGCCGGCGAACGGCGGCGGTCGGGGGTGAATGAGACGGAAACTGAGACGGGCGTGGCCGGTGTTCGAACGGCCCGAAGCGCCGATGAGACTGTTCGACACCGCTCAAATTTGAACGATGCGCGATGACGGAACCCCTGGGCGACCCCCCCAGAGAGAGCACACCGCAACGTTACGGTGTGGCCCCCTGTTACGGCCCGGCGGAGTGATCCGCTGCCGGACACCAGCGAGAACCTCAAGGCACTCAGCACCTGCCCCGACTCAAGAGGAGCCCCCCGTGCCACCGGCTATCCCTCTCGTCCACCGAACCGGGCCCCGCTACCCTGGCGAGCAGATGCCGCCGACAAGGGAGTGTGCGCCGAGGATGGGACCCAAGACGCAGAGGGTCTACGAGACGATCCACTCGTGGATCGAGAACGGCCGCTATGCGCCCGGCGAGAAGCTCCCGTCCGAGCGGACGCTTAGCGCGGAGCTGGAGATCGGCCGTACGGCCCTCCGGCAGGTCCTTCAGCGCCTGGCGACCGAGCGCCTCATCAAGGCCCACGACCGCAGTTCCTACCGCGTCCTCGGCGGCGGCCCCGTCCAGACGCCTCCCGAGGGCGAACCCTGGCGCGTGGGCAACCGCCGGCACATCTACGAGAACCGGTGGGTCACCCTCGACCTGGTCGACGTGGAGCCCCCCGGCGTCGAGCCCTTCGACCACCACGTCGTCCTCCTGCACCACGTCGCCGTCACGGCCGTGGTGGACGACCAGGACCGCGTCCTCATGCTGTGGCGATACCGGTTCGTCCCCAACCAGTGGGGCTGGGAGCTGCCCGGCGGCATCGTGGACGCCGGCGAGGACCCGGCGACCACGGCCGTCCGTGAGACCGAAGAGGAAACGGGGTGGCGACCGGCCTCCGTCGAGCGGATCGCCAACTATCAACCGATGATCGGAATGGTCGACTCGCCGCACGAGATCTTTGTGGGGCGGGGGGCAGTCAAGGTCGGGGACCCGACCGACGCCGAGGAAGCCGGTGAAGTCGCCTGGATCCCTCTGGACGACATCCCCCGGCTCATGGCCGACGGAAAGCTGATGGGCTCGGGCACCCTCGTGGCCTTGCTCCACCTCTTGGCGGAGCGCTCTACAGCCGGTCGATGAGCAGGTCGATCCTCCGCCGGTGCCGCACGGACCCGGTCCGTGTGGTGATCGTCCGGGCCTTCTGGAGCTGAACGCGCGCGTCGTCGATCTCCCCCCGGGCCAGATGCCCTTGGGCGAGGTCGACGTGCTGGCCGGCGGAGGCCCGAACGAACTCGGCGTCGGCTCCCGCGAGCGCGTCGTACACCGCGCCCATCGCCTCCGAGTCCCCGAGCAGGGTCAGTACGTTGCCCCGCCAGCGAGCGAGATGACCGCTGTTCAGGAAGATGCTGGCCATGTCGGGATCCCGTGCCTCGTCCTCGTCCGGCAGAAGGCTCGCGGCCCGGTCCAGCGCCTGCCGGGCCTCGTCCTCTATCCCGGGCACACCCGCACACAGCTCGGCCTCTGCTGCTGCCAACCAGCTCCGGAGCCGCGGCGACTGACGATCGGCGTGCGTCTGCTGGGCGTCCCGGATCAGTTCGATGCCGAGGGCGCCGCGCCCGGCGTCGAGAAGGACGTACGCCTGCTCGCCCTTCGCGTGGGCGAGGTACATGGGGGAGTCCGCGTCGAGCGCGGCGCGCTTGGCCAGCTCGTAGTTGCGCCAGGCCCGGTCCACGGAGCCCGAGTCGAGAGCCTGCCAGGCCGCGAGCGTCGCAGCTCCGGCCAGCGCCTCGGCCACGGGACGCCGGGCGCTCGGCAGGACCGTGAAGGTCAGGGCCTCTTCGAGGGCGCTCAGGTGCCCCGACATTTGGTCGACCAGCACGGCCGCGCCCATGCGCCGATCCATCGTGCGGAGCAGCTCCGTCTGCGCCAAGAACGTCTCCACCATGGACGAACTGACGCCGGCCGCTGAGTCGATCCTGCTGAGCAGGTCGTCGTAGGCGTCGACCGTCGGCAGGACCAGCGCGGCAGGCTGCTCGCGCAACTCGGCGTCCGTGACCCCGAGCAGCGGGCGGAGCAGCGCGGCGTACTTGTCCGACAGGGGGCGCCGGTTGTTCTCCCACTCCGAGACGTAGACCTTCAAGCTGGTGCGCGCCGCCACCGGGACGCGGCGCTGTTCTGCGTACCGGATGAGCTCGGCGATGAGCCGTTCCTGAGACCAACCGCGGGTGGTGCGGGCCTCTCGTAAGCCCATGGCGTTCCCTGCCTCTCACTGAGCTAACCCCATTACCGCAGGTCAGAGCTGGTTAACACCGGCGAGGTTAACCCCCCGGTGACTGCACGCGCAGCCCTCTCGCGAGATTTCCTCGACCTGTCACCAACGACGCGACCCTCAAGGGGGGTTGCAATCTGGTGCGCACCAGATGCATGCTTCTGGTGCGCACCAGAAGGCCGCAAGGCCGGATGGTGAAGCACGCCGATGGGGCCCTTCTTTGGGCTGCCCGGGAACAACAACTCCACAGCGTGATTCACCGCAGAACTCCCGATCGTGACCGTGCCGGTCGGGGCGAGTGGAGACCAGCCGCCTGAGAGTGGGCCCCCTTCACACCGGGGTCCTACAACCCGAATGGGAGCGACGCCAGCGGCTCTAAAGAACGATCCGGCACACCTTGAAACTGCGACCTCAGACCCACGAGCACGGGACCGCACTCGTGGCGAGCAGCGCCGGATCAACGCCCAGTCCCACCCCTTCCCGGACCACCCCCTCCCGGAGGTTCCGATGAGTCGCTTACGACTGTGGGCCCCTGCCGCCGCTGGACCGGCGCGGTGGGGAGTGCCCGCCTGAGTCACCCCCGTTCCGCAGCCGGTTGCTGCGGCGGTTGCCTCTCCGGCCCGGCCACCCTCTTGCGGGGTGTCCGGGCCGGGGTGTGGGGAGCCGGATCTCCTGCTCTGCCCTCGTGAAACGAGCGCGGACCCCGGCGCGTCAACGCCGGGGTCCGCTGTACGAGGGCCTGCTTCCTGGACTAGAGGAGCACACCCCCTATGAAGATGATCGACGTGGTGCTGGATCCCGTTACGGGGGAGGTCTACGGACCGGAGCCCACCGACGCGGACCTGGCCGCGATCGACGCCGAACAGTCGGTGCCGCTCGCGGACGTGGACCTGTTGGACGTGCGGATCGCGTTGGCGGACCGCCCGACGCTGACCCTGTTGGACGCCCGCCGGGTCCGGCGGGCCCACCGCCGTGTGCTGGCCGCGCGCCGGGCCGCCGCGAACGCGGTGCTGGGCGGTGCGGCATGAGCCACCGCGCTTACCTGGCCATCGTCACCGGCCGCTGGGAGATCTACATCATCGGCCCCGGCTGCGACCAGCCGGAGGGCGTCCCCGAGCACCGGTTCGCGTCGGCAACGGTCCGGCCGTCCCGCACGGAGCGCCTGGCCGCGATCACCGCGCTCGGGTTCGAACCGACCGGCGCCGAGCGCTGGTCCTGGCGCGAGAGCGACGTACCCCCCAACGACCTGACCGGCGTCCTCGCCGTCCGCCCTCGTGGTGAGGGGACGGGCCGGTGAGCGCGCCGGAGCCCCGCAAGTTGGGATGGCCGCAGTGGGTGGTACTGGCCGCAGCGATGGTGCCGATGCTGGGTGTCGGCGCCGCCGGCGGGATCGGCACCTACTCCAACATCAAGGCCGCCTACAGTGAGGGGACGGCGCTCGGCGCGGTCGCCGCCGGTGAGGGCGCCACGGCCGTCTTGGCGCTGCTCATGCTCGGTGTGACGATGCTGGGCCAGGCCACCCCGACGATGGTGCGGGTCGGCTTGTGGGCCCTGCCGGCGGCCGGGTCGGTGATGGGCGCGATGTCGGCCCCGGACCTGGCCCGGACCGTGATCTACGCGATCACCCCGATGGGCATGGTGGCCGCCGCCGAGGGTTTGGCGTTCCTGGCCCGCAGGATCGTGGTTCACACCGCCGGCCGTGACGCCGACGCCGAGGCCCGCGCCGCCGCCCTGACCCGCCGTCTCGCCTACCACTGGGCGCGGGCTGCCAACCATCCCGACGCCAAGCTTCGCAGGTACTCGGAGCGGGCCGCGTGGCGTCTGGCGCGCCGGGTCGGCACGGGCGACACGGACCTGGGTGACCGGCTCGTCACGGTCCAACGCGACCGCGTCCAGGAGGGCGCGGACGGGGCGTTGGCCGCGATGTTCGCCCTGCCCGTCACGCTCCCGGATTTCACCGTCACGACCGCCGTGACGGCCCTGCCCCCGACCGCTCCCGACCTTCCCGGATTCCTAGAGGTCGACACGGCCCGTCACGCCGAGGACACGCAGGTCACACCCGGAATCGCCCCCGAGCAGCCCGCCGTCGACACGGCCGTCACGCTCCCCGTGACGGAGGCCGTGACGCCCGTCGACGAACCCTCCGCCGCCGAGGTCGAACCGATGGTGTGGACGGTGGAGGATCAGGCGTGGTTGGACCGTGAGGAGCCGCCCGTGCCGGGTGTGACGCTCACCGACGGACAGATCGTGACGGTCCTTCGCCACCTGCGCGACCGCACCACCCCGCCCTCCTCCTACCGCGACGCCGCCACCGCCTACCGCGACGCCGGCTACGTCGGATCCGAGGCCCGGCTCCGCGCCGCCTGGGCCGCCCTCACCCACCCCCACCCCGGTACCGAGGGGAGCACCCCGTGACCCTGCACCTCGTCCGCTCCGGCGGACCGATCCCGATCAGCCCCGTCGACAAGGGCCCCGCCCCCGTCGCCTGGCAGACCCAGGGCATCTGCGCGCAGACCGACCCCGACCTCTGGTTCTCCGACGAGCCCGCCGAACGGAACGCCGCGCGCTGGCTGTGCAAGGACTACTGCCCGGTCCGCGCCCTCTGCCTGGAGGCCGCCCTCGGGCAGGACACCCGGCACGGCATCTGGGCCGGGTACTCCGTCCGCCAGCTCCGCACCCTCCGCAAGGCCCGCGCCGCCGACCTCCCGGACGCCGCTCCTCTCGACACGCCCACCGCCGCCTGAAGGGGATTTCCCGTCATGCACCTGCCCGACAGCTCCACCCCTCCCGCGCCGGCCAACCTGGTGGTGCGCTACGTCAACCAGGTCGGCGCCGCCGTCGACCTCCTCGACGACACCATCGACTACACCTGGCAGTGCCACGGCTGCGGCGACGGCGGACTGGGAGACACGCTCCACACCTACCTCCACGACGCCAACAAGCACGCCACCGTGTGCCGGGCCGTGTTCAACCGCCGCCGATGACCGGCCTGCCCGTCTACCCGTGGCGCTGCGCGCCGACCGGCCTGGCCACCCGCCGCCAACTCCGCAAGCTGGGGCTGCGGCCGGGCGGGCAGGACGTGGTCGCCACCCTCGAACGCCGCCGCCGGCGCGGCCGTGACCCGCTGGTCGCGCACCTCTACCGCGTCGACCTGGCCCGGCCGGTCCGTCCGATGACGGCCCGCCGGTGGGGTGCGCTCGCGCTCGCGATGCTCGCCCGCCGCACCTGCCCCGCCTGCGGCATCGACCGCGGCTACTGCATCCCTCGCTCACTCGGCACCTGCGTGCCGTGCCACGACTCCGCTGAGGAGCGCCCGTGAACAACCGGATCCTGTCCGCGCTGGTGGTGGGCACCTGCGCCGGTCACATCGCCACGATGTGGGCCCAGACCGACCTGCCCACCGCCGTCCTCGCCGCCGCCCTCGCCGGGGCGGCCGAGTGGTCGCTGAGCCCCCTCTGGGCCGGCGACCGCACCACCGTCCACACCTGCCCCGACCCCACCTGCCCCGTCCGGATCCGTACGACGGGCGTCGCCCGGGCCGAGGCACGGGAGTTGGCGGTGCTCGCCACCGACCACACCCGACACGGAAGGACCGGCCGATGAACTGCGAGTTCTGCGGGAGCGACGACTCGGACGTGGAGGTCCGCTTGGACCCCGTCGACTGGGAGGTCAATGACGAGGAGTGGTACGTCGCGATGTGCGACGACTGCGAGCAGATGCGTGCGGACGAGGTGTGATGACCGCCGCTGCGCGCTACGGCGCCGTCTACGCCCTGCTCCGCGCCGCCGCCGACCTCGGCGACCACTGGGTCCAGACCCACGGCCAGGCGTGCCGCAAGGCGGCCCCCGGCCGGGCCGGGCACGCCGCGCTCGCCGGGCACGTCGTCACCTACGTCGCCACCCAGGGCGCCGCCCTCGCCCTCGGCAACCGCCTCCTGGGCCTGGGGCTTCGTCCCGGCCGGGTCGCGGCCGCGCTGGCCCTGTCCGGCGCCACGCACTACGTCATCGACCGCCGGTGGCCCCTCGAACGCCTCTCGGCCGCGATCGGGAAGCAGGGCTTCTACGACCTCGGCGCCGACACCCTCCACACCGCCGACGGGGTCACCGGCGCGCACCTGGGCCGCGGCTCCTACGCGATGGACCAGGCCGCCCACCACGCCGTCGAAGCGGTCGCGGCCCTGATCGCCGCCCGCTCCTGACCGAAGGGACTCCGCATGTTCTCCGCCGGAGAGAAGGTTCTGATCGTGTCGTGCGCGGACGACCCGCGTGCCGCCGGCAGGACCGGCCGGATCGTGGACGAGGTCCCGCCCGGCCCGCTGACCGAGGGCCGTTGGAGCGTGGTGGGGATCGCGCTGTGGATCGGCCCGGTCCTGTGCCACTCCCACGAACTCCAGAAGACCCACTGACCAGGCAAAGGAGCATGTGATGGGTTCCGCCCTGCTCGCGATCGTCGGCACCGTCGCCGGAGCGCTCGTCTCCGGTCTCCTGTCCCACCTCGCCCAACGCGCCCAACGCCGTGACGCCCGCTCGGTCGCCCGCCGCACGGAGGCCCTGGCCGCCTTCACCTCGCTGGCGACCTCGTTGGCAGATCACCGGCGGGCCATGTGGGTCCGTGAGGAGACCCGTCTGCTGGGCCTGGCCTGGGAGGCGGCCCGCGCGGAGAGCCACACCACCCGCTCGGCTCTCACGGCCCCCACGCTGGCCGCGCTGGTACTCCTGCCCGGCTTGTCACGGGAGGTCGACGAGGCCCTGACCGCGACCTATCACCTGCGCGGCTCCGCCGACCTCGACACCCTCACCGCCCGACGCGAGGCGGCGTTGGCCGCCGCCGATCGTCTGGTGTCCGCCGCCGCCGATCACTTCGCCGCCTGACCCCACCTGTTCTTCGCCAGCGGGCCCGCACCGGACATCACCGGTGCGGGCCCGCTCCTTGGAGGTCCCGTGTTCTCCGGCAAGTCGAAGTCCCGGCCTGTGCCGGGTGTCGTCAGGATCCCCCGGCAGCGTGGCCGTCGGGGCGGTCCGCCCGTGGTCATCGTCATGGAACAGCAGCGCCCATCGCTGACCGCCCGCGCGGCCGGGGCCGTGGGCCGGTGGGTGTGGAGCCACCGCCGCGCCTGGGCTCCGACCGCCCTGGCCCTCGTGTTGTGGCTGCTCACCGGGATCACCCATCTCATACGCCCCGGCCTGGCCTGGTTCCTGGCCCCACTGGCCCTGGTGCCGCTCGCGGCCTGGGGGTGGGCGTGGGTCAAGCGCCCGACGAGGTCACGTTCCGCGTTGCGCCGCCGGGGTGCCCTGGCTGGCGCCGGGGTGTTGGCGGCGGGGTGGCCGGTCGCCGCGATCTGGATCGGCCCAGCCCACCCCGCCCTCACCACGACCTGGCTGCTCCTGACCGCCGCCGGACAGGGCGCCTGGCTGCTGCTGCGCCCCGCTCTTCCCGCCGCCCCGTCCATCCCCCCTGTTGAGGAGACCGGCTGATGACGACGCCCTCCGGCCCGAACATCCCCACGCCGCCCGGCTGGACCGGCGGGGTCTTCCCCCCGCCCCGCCAGGCCCCGCCCCGACGCCCCCGCACCGCCCCGGGGGCGGGGGCGTCGGGGGCCCAGTCCAAGACCCGAGTGAACTCGAAGTCGTTCAACCCGGGGTTGAACATCAACATCACCTCCGGCTCCCACAACCAGACGGGCACGGCCGGTGGGAACAGCTCCGCGCAGGCCGGCGGCGGGCATCAGACCCTGCTGCCGCCGCCGGAGTTCACCTCCCCCGCCTCGATCCGGGAGTACTGCAACCACCTGCGCACCGTCGCGGTGACCGCGTCGATCGAGGTGGCGATGGGTGCCGAGATCCTCAAGGGCGTGCTGGCCACGGTCCCGGACCCGAACGGGCGGATCGGCGGATCCCGGATCAGGGCCGCCCGCGTCGCCCGCAAACTCGCCCGCTCCGCCGAGGCCCTGCGCGACGCCGCGACGAACGCCGCCGCCACCTACGCCATGTTCCAGCGCGAGTACGAGGAGGAGATCGGCCGGGTCCGTCACCGGGCCCGGCCGACCCCGCCGCGCCGCTTGAACTGGGACCAGCAGTGACCAGAGGGGAGAGCCCGCGATGACCGAGAGCACCGTTGAGCAGCAGTACGAGGCCCAGTTGCAGGGCGGCTCCTCCCCGGCCGGGGTCGGCGGCTACCTCCTGCACCGGGTCAAGCCCTACCTCCCGCCGTGGCTCGCCGCGGGCGGGATCGGCGCGGCCGGCGCGCTCGCCTCGATCCCGTGGAGCCAGTCGGCGGCGGCCGGGGTCGGCCTCACCCTGGCCTCCGTCGCCCTGACCGGCGTCACCTGGTGGGCGGGCAAGCCCACGGGGGCTCAGCGGCGGCTGCACTCGGCCATCACGGTGGCGAGCGCGTCGGCGTGGACGACCGCCGCCGCGCTCGCCGGCCCCACCGCCGGCCCCCTCGGCGACCTCTACCTGATGGGCGCGCCGGCGCTGGCCCTGTCCTGGAACATCCGGCAGGTCCTGCGCCGCAACACCGAAGGGCAGACGGCCGGTTCCGACGGCGGCCTGCTGGAGAAGATCGGCCTGGCGAAAGCGCAGATCAGCGGGACGAAGGTCGAACCGAACCGGGTCACCGCGAAGGTCGCGTTGGAGCCGGGGGAGCAGACCAACGAGGACGTGGGCAAGGCTCTGCCCCGCTTGGCCTCCGCCCTCGATCTGCCGACCTCGGCTGTGCGCTACCTGGGCTCGGCCGACTCCGCCCGGAGGGGTGAGCTGGTCATCGTCCCGGAGGACATGCTCAAGCACCCCGCCGTCTGGGAAGGCCCCTCCAACCTCGGCGGATCCATCGCGGACCCGCTGGTCATCGGCCGCTACGACGACGGCGCCCCCTTGCAGCTGTGGTTGCCCGGGGACCCCGATGAGCAGCGCAACGCCACCCACCTCCTCATCGCGGGCATGACCGGCTCCGGCAAGGGTGACCTCGCGCTGGACGTGATGACGGAGATCCTCTCCCGCACCGACGTGGCCCTCTGGCTGTCCGACCCGAAGATGTTCCAGGACTTCCGGGCTCTGCTGCCCGGCATCGACTGGGCCGCCGAGGGTGGCACCCCCACCGAACTGTGGGTGGAGGGCGTCCGCGCGGTGATCCCCGCCCGAACCCGGTGGCTGGGCAAGCACAACTACCGCCAGTGGAGCCGGAAAGCCGCGAAGAAGCAGACCAGCCCCGACCACACGTGCCGCCCCGACGGCACCCCCTGCGGCTGCAAGGGCCTGATCTACCTCGTGGTCTGGGCCGAGGAAGCCGCGAACACCCTCCGCGCGCTCGGCGACGACGTGTTCACCGGCATCGCCCAGGAAGCCCGCTCCGCCGGCGTCTCCCTGATCATCTCCCTGCAACGCCCCTCCTACGACCAGATGTCCACCAGCACAAGGGCATCCCTGCCGTCGGTGGTCGCGCTCGGCTGCGACCCCCGCGACGAAGGGTTCTCCCTGCCCGACACCGTCCTCGACGCCGGCGCGCACCCGGGGGCGTGGACGAACCGCAAGCCGGGCTACTGCTACCTCGTCTCCCCGGGTGTGCCGGAGGAGCGGTACCCGTCTCCGGCCCGGACGTGGCAGATGCCCGCCGACGCCGCCGACGACATGGCTGCCCTGGCCGAGTGGGCCCAGCACCACGGCGCCCGACTCGACCCCGTCACCGCCGACGCCGCCCGCGCCGTCGCTGGCGACGCCTACACCGGCCGCCCCACCCCCGACACCAACCCCACCGCCGTCCCGGCCGAGGCCGGGCACGACACCGATGAGGACGAGGACGAGATGCCGGAAACGGAATTCGGCGGGCCGCTGGTCGACCCGGAGGACGCGGACATCGACCCCACCGTCGAACTCCCCGACCACGCCGACGGAGACGACACCCCGTTCGTCACCCTCCCCGGCTACAAGCCCTCCCCCGAGGAGGCCCGCGCCTACTTCGCCGCCGCCCTCATGGAGTTCGAGGACGGCGGTCAGATGGTCGTCGGCCCGAAGGACTTCACCGACTGGTGCGACCGCCACAACCTCTCCCGCCCGTGGGTGTCCGAGCGGCTGAAGGAGGCGGCGCTCGCCGGGCGTCTGGCGCCCACCACGAAGACCGGCCGGTGGCGGATCGTGCCCACCCCGGCCGCCGCCTGACACCTGACCCCCCCTGACACCGTCAGGCCGCCCTGACACCCAAACCCCTAGGCAAACCCGGGCGTCAGAACCCGTGACACCACGCCCTGACACTGCCTGACACCCAGTCCTGACACTTCCCACGGGCCCGCGCCGCACCCCGACGGCGCGGGCCCGACCCACACCCGAAAGGGCACCCGAGATGCCCCACGACCCCGCACTGCCCACCACCCGCTACGGCGACCCCGTCCACCACCCCACCCCGCTCCTCCACCCCCCGACCCTCCCCACCATCCCGCCCGGCATCGACCTCGTCACCCTCCCCGACGGCACCCGAACCCTCGCCTACACCCACCCCGGAACCCCCGCCCCGACCACCCTCCCGACGCCCGTCCCGGCGGGGGTCCCGGGGTGGGCGAAGACCACCGCGCTCCTCGCCCCGACCGTCGGCGGCGGCATCGGCGCGGCCGGAATCGGAATCTCCTACGCCGCCCCCGGAGTCCTCGCCATGGCCGAAGCCCTCTGGGCCCTCGTGGCCCTCATCGCAGCCGGCGCCGCCCTCCCCCTCCTCCTGCGCGCCGGCCGCCGGGGAACGACCGGCGGCGGGCCCGCCCACCACACCCACATCCACCAGTCGATCACCGCCACCGGCCTCTTCGGCCGCGCGAAGGGCACCATCCACCACCCCTGAGGAGCCACGTGTTCGACGCCGCCGGCTGCACCGAATGCCGCCGCCCCGACTGCAACGGACACCTGCTCTGCCCCGGCTGCAACGACGACCTGTGCGACGAGTGCGGCGGGTGCCTGTGCCCCGACACCTACTGCCCCGGCTACACCACCCACCTGAACCACTGAGGAGACCCGTGGACATCCGCGACGAGTGCACCACCCGCAACTGCCCCGGCCACGTCTACTGCGAGATGTGCTGGGGGGAGATCTGCCAGATCTGCTGGCTCTGCGACGAGGGGTGCAGCGGCGGCCTCGACAGCGGCTGCCCCGGCCGCTTCATCCACGTGCTGTCGTCCGCCCTCTGACCGGCTGAGGAGACCCATGTACGCCACCGACGACGAGCCCGACACCTACTGCGACGAGTGCACCGACTTCCGCTGCCCCGGCCACGACGCGTGCGAGGACTGCGACGACGACATCTGCGTCGAGTGCGCCGGCTGCTCCTGCCCCGACAACCCGTGCGGCGGCTACCCCGCCCACAACGGCTTCTGACAAGGACCCGCACCATGCGCATCGAGATCCGGGTCATCTGCGACCCGACCGACACCGACCACGTCACCACCACCCTGGCCGGGGCCCTGCCCGGGTTTAAGGTGACCGAGACCCACCCGGGGAGCCACTTGGGGAGCCACCTGGGCGGCCGGACCCTGCTCTACGCCACCGCCGACCCCACCGAGCCCGCCACCCAGGACGCGGGGAGCGGGTCCGCGCTGCCCGGCGTGTGGCTCGCTCCCGAGACCGCCTACCAGGGCGCGCCGGCCGTGACCCGCGAGATCGGCTGGGTCACCCGGCAGGTCCGCACCGTGCTCCTGGCCGACGACCCGGCGGTCAAGCGCGAGTACTACCTGCGCAAGGCCGCGCTCCTGGACCGCATCGCCCTCAACGAGAACCTGCTCGTCGGGTCCGCCGACAACGCGGTCGACTCCGCCGAGAACGCCGCCCGCCAGCTCCTCGACCACGACACCACCCACGGCCGGTTCGACCCGGACACCGCCTGCGGTACCTCGGTCGTTCCCGTCCCGGCCCACGCCACCGCGTACCCGCGCGGCTACGTCCGTATCGAGTACGCCACCTGGGCCACCACGGCCCGCTAGCTCCGCCCAGACCGGCCCGCACTCTCGCCAAAGACTTCGGGCCGGCCTGGTTACCCACAACTCAACTAGTGAGCTGGAGGACCAGCATGACGCACACCGTCCCCCGTCCGCGACCGGGTCGGCCCCGGTTGCTGGACCTGTTCTGCTGCGCCGGGGGTGCCGGCCGCGGCTACGCCGACGCCGGGTTCGCCGTGACCGGCGTCGACATCGTGCCGCGCGAGCGCTACCCGTTCGAGCTCGTGCGGGGCGACGCCCTGACCGTCCTCGCCGACCTGATCGACACCGGCCGGATCGGCGAGTTCGACGTGATCCACGCGTCCCCGCCGTGCCAGGCCGCGTGCACCCTCACCGCCGGCACCAACACCGCCACCGGCTGGGGCGGTAGGCACGTCGACCTCCTGCCCGCCGTCCGTGAGCTGCTGGACGCGACGGGCCTGCCCTACGTGATCGAGCAGCCCAACGGCCGCGCCGCCCTTCGGCGCGATCTCACCCTGTGCGGGGAGATGTTCGGCCTCGGCGTGCTCCGCCACCGCAACTTCGAACTCGGCCGCTGGACCACCGGCCGCCCCGCGCACCCCAGGCACCGGGGACGGGTTCGGGGCTGGCGCCACGGGGTCTGGCACGAGGGCCCCTACGTCGCCGCCTACGGCGCCGGCGGCGGGAAAGCCAGCGTGCCCGAGATGCAGGCCGCCATGGGCATCACCTGGACGGACCGCCGCGAGGAGCTGACCGAGGCCATCCCGCCCGCGTACACCGCGTGGATCGGCCGGGCCTGGCTCGCTACCCGCGAGGCAGCCGCGTGAGCGGGCCCGCGGCTTCCCGTCGGATCGTCGGGATGCTCCACGTCCGGGCCCCGCAGGGTGCCGAGCCCTCGGCCCGCTCGACCTGCGAGTGCGGCCGGTCCGTCACCGTCTTCGGCCACGACCGGGTGATCGCCCTGGTCGCCGACCACACCGCCCACCGGAACCTCTGCCCGCTCCGCGCCGACATGGAGGCAGCCGCGTGACGCTCCTCGACACCGCCCTGGACCTGGCCGCGCGTGGGGTGCCCGTGCTGCCGCTGAGCCGGGGCAAGCAGCCCGTCGCCAACTGCCCGACCTGCACGGGCAACGCGTGCGGGGGCCGGCCGACGATGGCCGTTCCCGGGCCGTGCGTGTGCCCGGCCCCGTGCCACGGCTGGGCCGCCGCCACCGTCGACCCGGCCGTCATCACCTCCCCGGCCTGGGCTACCGCCTGGCACCGGGCCCCGACCGTCGCCTACCACCCCGGCGGCGCCGGCCTCACCGTCGTCGACCTCGACAACGCCGACGCCATCACGTGGGCCCGCACCGCCCTGCCGCCCACGCGGGTCGTGGCGAGCACGCGGGGCGAGCACTGGATCTACCTCGGCGCCATGCCCTCCCGCAACGCGGTCCGGCCCGGCGTCGACATCAAGTCCACCATGGTCTACACCCGGTGGCTCGGCCCCGGCACCGGCACCATGGCGCCCCTCCCGGACGCCGTCCGGGCCCTCGTCACCGCCACCGCCCCGGTGCCCCGCCCGCGCGCCGTCGTCGTCGCGGCCCCGGCCGGGGGCGGTGTGTGTCCGCACCGGTCCCCGGTCTACCTGGAACGCGGGATCGCGATGGCCGAGCAGCGCATCAAGGACGCCCGCACCGGCATCCACGCCGCCGTCTACCGCGTGTTCCTCGCGGTGCTGGCCACCCACGGCCGGTGCGGCTGCCTCACCGAAGCCCACATCGGCCGCCTGTTCACCGCCGCCCAGGACAAGGGCGAGTCCCCCCGCCACTGCGAGATCGCCTGGGCCAACGCCCACGCGGCCGTGGGGGTGTGACGTGTCCGAGGAGGAGAAGAACCCGGCGCGCGAGGTCATCGCCGACTACGCGCGCGCCCACTTCCGGTACTTCCGCACCGCCGACGGCGCCGTGTTCGCCCAGCGCATCGGCCACCCCGTCGCCCGCCCCATTCGCTCCCAGGGCACGTCCGGCAGCCACCGCCAAGAGCTGATGGTGGGGCTGTTCCACGACGGCCTGGGCGTCTTCAACGGAACCGCCATCAAGGAGGCGTTGGACTTGATCGAGGCACTCGCCATGAGCAACGACGTGCAGCCCGTCCACATCCGGGTCGCCCCCGGCCACGCCGGCGCGACCTGGCTCGACCTCGGCCGCACCGACGGCCTCTCGGTGCGGATCCACCCCGCCGGGTGGGAGACCGTCACCCCCGACCCGGTCGAGGTCTGCTGGCGCCGCACCCAGCTCACCGGCGAACTCCCGCTGCCGGTGAAGGACACCGACGGCAAGGGCATCGACCTGCTCCTCAGGTTGTGCAACTTCGCCGACCCGGCCACCGAGTGCCTGGCCATCGCCTGGCTCATCGGCTGCCTCGGCCCCAGCGTGCCCGTCCCCGCGCCGTTCCTCACCGGCCCCCAGGGGGCGGGGAAGTCGACCGGCGGCCGGATGCTGATTCGGGTCATCGAGGGAATGACCGGCGACCTGCGGCGGGCCCCGAAGGACGAGGAGAGCCTGATCACCGCCGTCGCGGCCGGATGGGTCACCGCGCTGGACAACCTCTCCCACCTCGCCCCGGACCTCTCCGACCTGATGTGCTGCATCGTCACCGGCGCCGAGACCGTCAAGCGGGCCCTGTTCACCGACGGCGACGTGGTCCGCTCCCGCTACCGCCGCCCCCTGCTCCTGACCGGCATCGACGTGGGCGTCATCCGCCCCGACCTCGCCGAACGCCTCCTCCCCCTCCGCCTCGAACGCCCCACCGTCCGCCGGACCGAGGCCGAGCTGTGGGCGGAGTTCGAGGAGGCCCTGCCGGTGATCCTGGGCTCGATCCTCGACCTCACCGTCAAGGTTCGCGCGGCCCAGGCCCAGATCCCCTCCGACCTGCGCATGGCGGACTTCGCGCACCTGTGCGCGCAGCTCGACCAGGCCACCGGCCTCGGCGCCCTGGCCGCCTACCGCACCGCGCTGGACGAGCTGAACGACGACGTGATCGAAGGCGACCTCCTCGCCCAGACCGTCCTGTCCCACGCGGCCGGCCTCGCCCCCGGCGAGCCGACCCGGATGTCGTCGGCGGAGTGGCTGACGACCCTGACCCAGCTCTACACCGGGGAGGACTTCAAGTCCCTGCCCAAGGGCTGGCCCACCACCGGGAAGGTCTTCTCCGACCGCCTCAAGCGCCTCCAGCCCACCCTCGCCGCCCGGGGCGTCCTCGTGGACTGGGGCCGCACGAAGGCCGCCCGCTACATCGAGATCGTCCGCCCCGACACCCCCGCCCCGCAGCCGTAGCCGTCCGGCGGGGCGCCGTCCGGCCACAAGCAAAAGGAGCACCAACTCCGTTCGCGGCCGGGTGCTCCTCTTGCTGTTCGGCGCAGCCGCCCCGAAGGACGCGCCGCGAAGCGGCTCCCCAATCAGCTCTTCAAGACCCGCACAACAACACAAGACCGGGCCTCTTTTTTCCTAAGTAGAGAAAGCTGCGTCACCTGCGTCACGACGGCCCCCACACCCCGGCCCACCTGCGGAAAGAGGGTGACGCAGAGCCCCTTCCGCTGCGTCACCCCGCGTCATCTGCGTCACCCCGGTGACACAGCACCCCCATCCGAGGTGACGCAGGCCGAACCCCTCTGTCACCCGAAACCGCAGGTCACAGGCCCAAGTGACGCAGATGACGCGATGACGCAGAAATCCCGACCTCGGACACACGCGAGGAGCCACGACATGAACGCGCCCCTCCCCACCCCCGACGACCCGACGGTCGTCCTGCTCACCGTCGAAGAAGCCGCGCGGCGGCTCCGGATCGGCCGAACGCTCTGCTTCCGCCTCATCGCCACCGGCGAGCTGGAGGCCATCGCGGTCGGACGGCTCCGCCGGGTCCCGGCCGCCGCTGTGCACGAGTACGTCGACCGGCTGCGTGCGGCGCACCGACCCGCGCAAGCCGCCTGAGAGGATCACGTGGAAGAGAAGAAGCGCACCCGACAGCCCAACGGCCGGTCGACCATCTACCAGGGTGCCGACGGCAAGTGGCACGGTCGGGTCACCGTCGGGACCCGGGACGACGGCCGTCCCGACCGGCGGCACGTCGAGCGGAAGACCCGGGCGGAGGTCGCCACGGCCGTTCGCCAGCTGGAGAAGGACCGGGACGCCAAGACCATCAAGAAGGCCGGCCGCGCGTGGACGGTGAAGACCTGGCTGACCCACTGGGTGGACGAGATCGCGCCGCTGGCCGTGAACGACAACACGATGGTCGGCTACCGCGTCGCGGTGCGGAAGCACCTGATCCCCGCCCTCGGTGCCCACCGGCTCGACAGGCTGAAGCCGGAGCACATCGAGACGTTCTACCGGCGCATGAAGGAGGGCGGCGCCAAGACCGGGACCGTGCACCAGATTCACCGGACCTTCCGCACGGCCCTCAACCAGGCCGTGCGTCGCGGGCACATCGGGGTGAACCCGATCCTGCTGGCCACGCCGCCGAGGACCGGGGACTTCGAGGTCGAGCCCTACAACGTCCGGGAGGTTCAGCGGCTGCTCGCTGCCGCCGGTGAGCGACGGAACTCCGCGCGGTGGGCCGTCGCCCTCGCCCTTGGCCTGCGGCAGGGTGAGGTACTGGCCCTGAAGTGGGAGGACGTGGACTGTGAAGGGGCCTTCCTCATGGTTCGCCGCAGTCGTCACCGGCCGCAGTATGCCCACGGGTGCGAGGAGCCGTGCGGGCGCAAGGCCGCCGGGTACTGCCCGGACCGGCGCCGCACGAACCCGGAGCTGGCCCCGACCAAGTCCCGCGCCGGCCGCCGCGCGGTCGGCCTGCCACAGGAGTTGGTCAGCCTGCTCCGTGCGCACCGCGTCGCCCAAGAATCCGAGCGGGCGGCGGCGGGCGGGCGGTGGGAGGAGAACGGCCTGGTCTTCCCGAACGAGCATGGGCGCAACCCGTCGCACCGGCGTGATTGGGCCGAGTGGAAGGAGCTGCTGGCCGCAGCCGGCGTTCGGGACGGCCGGCTGCACGACGCCCGGCACACCGCCGCCACGGTCCTGCTCATCCTCGGCGTCTCCGAGCGGGCCGTCATGGGCCTGATGGGCTGGTCCACGACGGCCATGGCCGCGCGGTACCAGCACATGGTCGACGCGGTGCGGACGGACATCGCGCGGCAGGTCGACGGGCTGATTTGGGAGACGGGCAAGCAGGGCCCGGAGAGCGATGACGACGGCGCTGCCGGCGCCCTCGTTCCGCCGAACTGAGACGGGAACTGAGACGGAAACGACGTTGAGCGGCCCCCAATCAGGGGGCCGCTCAACGTTTGGCCTGTTCAGGCCGTAGAAGCCGTGACCGGAATCGAACCGGCGTATCCCGCTTTGCAGGCGAGTCCCTCAACCACTCGGGCACACGGCTGTGTGGTGCTGCGGCGCGCCCCTCGCGGTGCGCGTTCGCTGCCTCGACCACGACGTTACGGCCGCCCCCACACCACCGGAACCCCCACCCGCCCCGCGCCACACGACCGCCACGCCCTGTTCACAAACCCACGTCACCGAGGGCGGGGCCGGACCCGGGCCGGACCTGGGCCGGACCGGGGACCTAGGACGGAAGCACGAGGGCGGATACACCTTCCCGACAGGGTCCAAACAGTGTTTCGGCCCTTACGCTGAGCGCATGAGCCAGCACGAGACCCGAGAGCCGACGCCCCCCGACGAGCCCCCCGCCGGCCCCGTCGACACCCGCCCCGCCCCGCCCACCGCCGCCGACGCCGGCGGCGGCGTGCTGGGACGGGCGCACCGGGCGCTCACCCTCGGCATCGTCTCCGTCGTGCTGCTCGTCGCCTTCGAGGCCACCGCCGTCGGCACGGCCATGCCGGTCGCCGCCCGCGAACTCGACGGCGTCGCCCTCTACGCCTTCGCCTTCTCCGCCTACTTCACCACCAGCCTCCTCGGCATGGTCCTCTCCGGCCAGTGGTCCGACCGGGCCGGGCCGCTGCGGCCGCTGATCACGGGCATGGCCGGCTTCGTCGCCGGCCTCCTCATATCCGGCACCGCCGGCGACATGCTCGCGTTCGTCGCCGGCCGGGGCGTGCAGGGGCTGGGCGGCGGCATGGTCATCGTGGCCCTGTACGTGGTCGTCGGGCGGGCCTACGACGAACGGCTGCGGCCCCGGATCATGGCCGCGTTCGCCGCGAGCTGGGTGGTGCCGTCCATCGTCGGCCCGCTCGCCGCCGGCACCATCACCGAGCACCTCGGCTGGCGCTGGGTGTTCGTGGGCATCCCGCTGCTGGTCCTCGTGCCACTGCTGGTGGCGCTGCCCGCGATCCGCCGCACCGCCGACGGGCCCGTGCCCGGCGTCGACCCCGGCCCCTTCGACCGGCGCCGGATCGGCTTCGCCCTCGCCATCTCGGCCGGCGCGGCCCTGCTCCAGTTCGCCGCCCAGGACCTGCGCCCGCTGTCCGCGCCGATCGCCCTGGCCGGGCTGGCACTGCTCGTCCCGGCGGTGCTGCGGCTGCTGCCGCGCGGCACCTACCGGGCCCGGCGCGGCCTGCCGTCGGTGGTGCTGCTGCGCGGGGTGGCCGCCGGCTCCTTCATCGCCACCGAGAGCTTCCTGCCGCTGATGCTCGTCACCCAACGCGGGCTGAGCCCGACCCTGGCCGGGTTCTCCCTGGCGCTGGGCGGCGTGACCTGGGCGGGCGGCTCGTGGATCCAGTCCCGGGCCTGGGCCGAACCCCGGCGGGAACGGCTGATGGGCTTCGGCATGGGCATGGTCGCCTTCGCGATCGCGGCGGCGCCGGCGGTGCTGATCGCCTGGGTGCCGGTGTGGACCCTCGCGCTGGTGTGGGGGGTGGGCTGCCTCGGCATGGGCCTGGTCATCGGCCCCTCCAGCGTGCTGCTGCTCAAGCTGTCGCCGCCGGCGGAGGCGGGCGCGAACTCGGCCGCCCTCCAGATCTCCGACGCCCTGTCGAACGTGCTGCTGCTCGCGGCGGGCGGCGCCGTCTTCGCGGCCCTGGGCGGCGGCGCGGTCGGCGCGGGCCACGGCGCCCCGGCGGCCGGCGGAGGTGCCTCGCACCCGGAGGCGTTCGTCGGGGTCTTCCTCCCGATGGCGGTCATCGCCCTCATCGGCATCTGGATCACCACCCGCCTGTACCCGCGCCGTGACACGGGCGTGGACGCGGACGCGGGCGCGACGGGCAGCGGTTCCGCGTCGGCCCCGCGAGGTGTCTCGTCGCCGCAGGTGAGCGGCACATCCGCCGCAAAGTAGTACCACTATGGCCCCACCGGAATTAGACTGATGTCATGGCGATGAACCTGCGTCTTCGTGACGACCAGACCGATGCCCTCAGACAGCGTGCGGAGGAAGAGGGGGCCAGCATGCACGCCATAGTGCTCAAGGCCGTGGACGACTACCTCGACCGCACGGCGCACCAGACCATGGTCCGGCGTACGGCCAAGGAGCAGGCGGCGAAGTGGGGCGAGCTCATGGAGCGGCTCAAGTGACCTTCGTGCCCTGCGTGTACCTGACAGCCGAGGACGTCCTGGAGATCGCCGACGCCGCATGCCCGGACATGCAGGTGGTGGTGCGTGACGTGGGCCTGCTGGAATCCGCCGTGCACCGGCCCTCGGCCGCCATGTTCGGCGAGGAGGCGTACCCGGATCTCATCGACAAGGCCGCCGCGCTCCTGCAGTCCTTGGCGATCAACCACCCGTTCTTCGACGGGAACAAGCGAACGGCATGGCTCTCGTGTGCCACGTTCCTCGCGATCAACGGCATCGACCTCGTCCTGGACGTGGACGCGGCCGAGATCCTCGTCGTGGCCGTGGCCACGGGAGAGCTGCACGAGCTGGTGGACGTGTCCAAGGGGCTGCGGGCCCTCGTGGTGCCCGCGCCCTGACGGGGCGGGCGGGGAGGGCCTCGTGAGGGCCTCCCCGCGGTCTCCGCGTAGCACGGTCGGCCGGGTCGCGCACCCCGGGGCGGGGGTGGTGTGAGCCTTCCCGCACGTCCCCAGGTCACGGGCTCGGCGGGGCGGGGGAGCCGGGCGGGCCCCGGTAAGGTGGTCCGGTTGTTCTGATGCCCCGCGCATCACCCGCGTACGATCGCCTGCCCGCCACCGTCCGACCTCGCGACGCACCCGTCCGACCTCGTGACGCCGAGAGCCGAACCGGAGACCGTGACTACTACCGCCTCCCACCACCTCTCACCCGCCTTCCCCGGCCGGGCCCCCTGGGGTACCGCCGGCAAGCTGCGCGCCTGGCAGCAAGGGGCGCTGGACAAGTACGTCCAGACCCAGCCGCGCGACTTCCTCGCCGTCGCCACCCCCGGCGCCGGCAAGACCACGTTCGCGCTGACCCTGGCCTCCTGGCTGCTGCACCACCACGTGGTGCAGCAGATCACGGTGGTCGCGCCGACCGAACACCTCAAGAAGCAGTGGGCCGAGGCCGCCGCCCGGATAGGCATCCGGCTCGACCCCGAGTACTCGGCCGGCCCGCTCAGCAAGGAGTACCACGGGGTCGCCGTCACCTACGCCGGTGTCGGCGTGCGCCCCATGCTGCACCGCAACCGTTGCGAGCAGCGCAAGACCCTCGTGATCCTCGACGAGATCCACCACGCCGGCGACTCCCGCTCCTGGGGCGACGCCTGCCTGGAGGCATTCGACCCGGCCACCCGCCGGCTCGCCCTGACCGGCACCCCGTTCCGCTCCGACACCAACCCCATCCCGTTCGTGACGTACGAGGAGGGCCACGACGGCATCCGCCGCTCCTCCGCCGACTACACCTACGGCTACGGGCACGCGCTGGGCGACGGCGTCGTCCGCCCCGTGATCTTCCTGTCGTACAGCGGGAACATGCGCTGGCGCACGAAGGCCGGCGACGAGATCGCGGCCCGGCTCGGCGAACCCATGACGAAGGACGCCATCTCGCAGGCGTGGCGCACGGCGCTCGACGCGCGCGGCGAATGGATGCCGAACGTGCTGCGCGCCGCCGACCAGCGGCTGACCGAGGTCCGCAAGGGCATCCCCGACGCCGGCGGCCTCGTCATCGCCGCCGACCAGGACGCGGCCCGCGCCTACGCCAAACTGATCCGCGAGATCACGGGCACCAAGCCGACGGTGGTCCTCTCCGACGACACCGGCGCCTCGAAACGGATCGACGAGTTCGCGGCGAGCCAGGACCGGTGGATGGTCGCGGTCCGGATGGTGTCCGAGGGCGTCGACGTGCCGCGCCTGGCGGTCGGCGTGTACGCGACGACGATCTCCACCCCGCTGTTCTTCGCGCAGGCCGTGGGCCGCTTCGTGCGGTCCCGCCGGCGCGGCGAGACGGCCTCGGTGTTCCTGCCGACCATCCCGTACCTGCTGGGCTTCGCCAACGAGATGGAGGTCGAACGCGACCACGTCCTCGACCGGCCCAAGAAGCAGGGCGAGGAGGACCCGTACGCCCAGTCCGAGGCGGAGATGGCCGAGGCCAACCGCCAGGAGGACGAGGACACCGGCGACGACGAGCAGATGTCCTTCGAGGCGCTGGAGTCCGACGCGGTCTTCGACCGGGTCCTGTACGACGGCGCCGAGTTCGGGATGCAGGCGCACCCGGGCAGCGAGGAGGAGCAGGACTACCTGGGCATCCCGGGCCTGCTGGAGCCGGACCAGGTGCAGATGCTGCTGCGCAAGCGGCAGGCCCGGCAGATCGCGCACTCGCGGCGCAAGCCCGACGCGGAGGCCGACCTGCTCGAACTCCCGGCGGAACGGCGGCCGGTGGTCTCCCACAAGGAACTGCTGGAGCTGCGGAAGTCGCTGAACACGATGGTCGGCGCGTACGTGCACCAGAGCGGCAAGCCGCACGGCGTGATCCACACCGAACTGCGTCGACTGTGCGGCGGCCCGCCCAGCGCCGAGGCCACGGCCGGCCAGCTGCGGGAACGCATCAAGAAGGTCCAGGAGTGGGCCACCCGCATGCGCTGACCGGACGGGGAACGAGAACGAGAACGGGGAACGGCGGAGGGGCCCGGACGCACGAAGCGTCCGGGCCCCTCTCGTCACCCCGTGCCGCGCACGGCGGTCCGCACGCCCGCACGGCCCGTGCGGCCGGCGGCGCACCGACCCGGTGCCGGGGGTCGGGGCGGCCGCGGGCCGTCGGCGGGCGCGTGACGTCGGGCGCGCGCGGTGTCAGGCACGTGGTTCAGGCGCGAGCGGCCGGACCTCAGACGGTCTGGCGGCGACGCTTGCCGGTGCCCGCGACGAGCGCGACACCCATGGCGACGGCGATGCCGGCGCCACCGAGGGCCCAGGTCGACGCGGCGTCGGCCCCGGTCTCGGCGAGCTCGCCACCGGGGGTGGTGGTCCCACCGTTGCCGCCACCGGCGTTCCCGCTGTTGTTGCCGCCACCGTTGTCGACGATCGGCTTGGAGCCGCCACCGTTCGGGTCGGGCTGGTTCCCACCACCGGTGTTGCCACCGCCGGTCTCGCCGCCGCCGTTGCCGCCGCCGTTGTTCCCGCCGCTGGTCTTCTCACCGATGCGGGACTTGTGGACGGAGGAGAAGGCGGTCGGCTCGTCCGGGGCGTCCTCGGCGAGGGAGATACCCATGGCCTGCAGGGTGATCGCACCCTTCTTGGCCTGCTTGTCGAACTTCAGACGGACGTCGACGCCGAAGGCCTCGCCCTTCTTGAGCTCGTCCGAGCCGACGGGGATGAGCGCGGCGTAGCCCATCTCACCCTCGAGGGGGATGATGAACAGGTCTTCCCACTCGTCGCCCGTGCCGAGGGCGTCGATGGAGATCTGCGCCCGCATGTGGTCGGGGTTGAAGTTGCCCCCCAGCACGAGGGCGACGGCGTAGCCCTTCTTGTGGGCCTTGCCCTTGCTGTTGTCGATGTCGACCTGGATCGTGCTCCACTTGCCCGGGGTGAAGGACTTCGGCACCCCGTGCAGGCTGAGCTCGGGGTCCTTCGCGAGCTTGCTCTGCTCGGCGCCCGGCTTGCCCTTGTCCTTGCCGGCCTCGGCGACGGGCTTGGTGTCCGGCTTGGCGTTCGGGACCTCGGGGGCGGGCTTGACGGCCTCGCCGGTCTCCGGGCCGGGAACGCCCGGCTTGACCTCGGGGGTCTTGGGGGTTTCGGGGGCCGGGGCCTCCGCGGCGGGCTGCGCGTCCGCACCGGGCAGGTCCGGGGTCGAGACGGGAGCCGAGGGGGCCTCGTCGGCCATCGCGGGGGTGGCCATGAGGACGGTGGGACCGACCACCGCGGCGGCGGCCACGGCGGCTATGCGCTTCAGCTTCACTGTGTGCTTCCCTCCACGGGCAGCCCGAAAGGACTGGCCGTCCCCCCGATCCACCCAAGCTTTTTGAACGTGATCAGCGTAATGGACTTGTAAAGTGTTGAACTGATAATTCGGTCACGATCTGTGTCACATCGCGATCACGAATGCCACATACGGGTGCCAGGCGCCCGGATTCTGGACGAGGTCTTCCGCTGAGCGAACCCGCTCGCTACTGTCCCCGCATCGAAACGCCCCGTGGCAGCGCCGCCGCGGGAGCGCAGCCGGTGCCATGGCCTTGAAACCGGCGGCCTCTCCGTGCGTCGCCGAATGGGACCGGCGGCGCCTCCGCCCCGCGAGAGCAAACCGCCGCTCACCGAAAGAGGGAGAGGCGTCGTGACCGCGGAAACCTCCCAGACTCTCGACCGAGGACTCAGAGTCCTCAAACTGCTTGCCGACACCGACCACGGACTGACCGTCACCGAGCTCTCCAACCGCCTCGGAGTGAACCGCACGGTCGTCTACCGCCTTTTGGCCACCCTCGAACAGCACGCCTTGGTCCGCCGTGACCTCGGCGGCCGCGCGCGGGTCGGCCTCGGGGTGCTCCGCCTGGGCCGCCAGGTGCACCCCCTCGTCCGCGAGGCGGCGCTGCCCGCGCTGCGCTCGCTCGCGGAGGACATCGGCGCGACCGCCCACCTGACCCTCGTCGACGGCACCGAGGCACTCGCCGTCGCCGTCGTCGAACCGACCTGGACCGACTACCACGTCGCCTACCGGGCCGGCTTCCGCCACCCGTTGGACCGCGGTGCGGCCGGACGGGCCATCCTGGCCGCCAGGCAGGGTGCGCTCATCGAACCCGGCTACACCCTCACCCACGGCGAACTGGAAGCCGGCGCGAGCGGGGCCGCGGCCCCCCTCGTCGGGGTCACCGGCCTCGAAGGGAGCGTCGGCGTCGTCATGCTCTCCGACGCCATCCCCGAACGCGTCGGCCCCCGCGTCGTGGACGCGGCCCGCGAAATCGCGGACGCCCTTCGCTGACCACACACGGCCCCGCCCGATCCCCCGACCACCCGCCGGGACCGGGCCCGGCCGCCCCCACCCACCCAAGCCCACCAGGGCCCCACCCACACCCCGTGACCCCGCCCGCCCCCACCCGGGCGGGCTTCGTCACACCCACCCCACGGAACACGCCAAGCCCCCCACGGACAACCCCACCGCACCGCCGGCCACCCCCGAAACCAATCCCCCCACCAACCACCCCGGGCAAGCCGACCGAGGCGGGAATTCCCCACGGAGAATCCCGGTACGGAAATCACCCCCCCCCGCGTGCGCGAAGAGAGGTTCCCTCACGCGACCTCGGCGGCGTGGCGATGGGAACATTCCCGCGCGTGGGGAGCGGCCGCTGGTCCGGAGTTCCAAGACCTTGCCCGGGAACATCCCCGCGTGCGCGGGGAGCGGGCGCCGGGGTCCCAGTGATCGTTCCCCGGCACGGGAGCATCCCCGCGTGCGCGGGGAGCGGGCGCCGGGGTCCCAGTGATCGTTCCCCGGCACGGGAGCATCCCCGCGTGCGCGGGGGCCGGCCCGTGATCAGTCCGGGGAGGTCGTCGCCGGTGGAACATCCCCGCGTGCGCGTGCGCGGGGGCTGAAGATCCACCGCCGGCGAACAGGGGAACATCCCCGCGTGCACGGGGGCTGGTCGGCCCCGGTCCCTTCGGGGCCCAGCCGGGGGAACATCCTCGCCTGCGCCTGCGCCTGCGCGGGGGCCCGTGGCTCCGGTCGGGCCCGCAGGCCCAGGGAACATCCCCGCGTGCGCGGGGGCTGGAGTCTTTCACCTGTGGGTTTGTGGCGGCCAGGTGGGGTTTTTGGCAAGAATTGGGGAATCCGGCATTTCGGGCATGGTAGGGGGCTTTATGGGGCGGGGTGTTCGGCTGTTGTCATCGTTGCGGATTTTCTTGGCGGGTGGGGCGCGTATGTCGGGATGGGGCGAGGTCCGCGCGCGTTGGAGCGGTCGTTCGGGGTTGGGGTGGCCGCCTGCCGGCGGCGGGTAGGTCAAAAGCTTTTCCCGGTGGCGGCGGGGGAGGGGCGCGGGGTTTCGGTGCGTGGCCGGGTGCGGCTGAGTGGGTGGGGGCCACGGGCTCGGGCGTGGTCGGGCTTTTCCGGCGTGGCGCGTCGGCAGGGGGAGGGGAAGGGGCCGGGCGGTGTCCACAGCGGTGGCCGTTGTGACCTTGGTTCTGGGTGCTCGGGCCGTGGCGGATCCCGTGGCCCGGGGCTTCCGGGGCTTGAGTGGGCGTTTCGGCTGGTGGGGGTGAGTGGGGGCGGGGCCCCGTGTGGTCTGGGTTCGTGGGGGTCACGGGCCCGGGTGGGGCGAGCTTGTTGGCTGGGTGGGGTTGGCCCTGCCACGGGACGGCCTGAGCACGGGTACCGAACCTGCCCCCCCGGCCCCCCTCCGCCGCCCCTGGGAAAAGCTTTTGACTTGCCCGCCGCCGGCAGGCGGCCACCTCGGCCACCGACGAGCCGCCGCTTGGCCGACCAGGGAAGCACTTGCGGCGTATTCCACCGCCGACCGCCGACCGCCGACCGCCGACCGCCGACCGCCGACCGCCGACCGCCGACCGCCGACCGCCGCCGACTGACGACGCGCCGACGCGCTGACGCGCGGGCGGGTTCGAGCCCGGCGGACGGTCTGGGCGCCTGCGGGATTCGGGCGGGCTGTGTGTTTGGCGGGGTTGGGTGGGTCCCGTCCGCGTGGGGGATTACCCGGTGCGGTGCGGTGCGGTGAGGTGCGGTGGGGTGGTGGGCCGGGCTTGGAGCCTTGCGTGGGGTGGCGTGGGCTTGTTGGCGTGTTTCGGGTGCCGGGTGCCGGGTGCCGGGTGCCGGGTGCCGGGTGCCGGGTGCCGGGTGCCGGCGTCGGGCGTCGGGCGTCGGGCGTCGGGCGTCGACGTCGGCGTCGGCGTCGGGCGTCGGGTTTGGCGGTCGGGCGTGCCTGCGCGTTCAAGACGATGTGCGGGGGCTCGCGCTCTCGGGTGGTGGCCGGCCGGCCTCGTGTGGTCGGCGGGGTGTGCCGGTGGGTGGTGGGGCCGTGGGGTGGGGGTGGGCGGATAGATTGGCCGGGTGCTGACTCGTCTGTCGCGCCTTCCGCGCCCCCTCGCCCTCGCCGTCTGCGCCGTGCCGCTGCTCGCGCTCTGCGCGGTCGCGGCCTTCGCTCCGCTGCCGTTCGTGGTGGCACGGCCGGGGCTCACCGCCGACGTCCTCGGCGCCCGCGACGGCAAGCCCGTGATCACCGTCACCGGCGCCCCGACCCGCAAGACGGACGGCCAGCTCCGCATGACCACCATCCTCGCCACCGGACCCTCCAGCACGATCACCCTCCCCGACCTGATCGGCGACTGGTTCGACACGAACCGCGCCGTCATGCCCCGCGAGTCCGTCTACCCGGCCGGTGACGACGACGCGGCGGTCGAGAAGCACAACCTGGAGGAGATGACCAAGTCCCAGACCGGCGCGGCCGAGGCCGCCCTGGGCTATCTGGGCAAGAAGCCCGGGGACGTGAAGGTGGAACTGAACCTCGCCGACGTGGGCGGCCCCAGCGCGGGCCTGCTCTTCGCCCTCGGCATCGTCGACAAGCTCGACGGGGACGGCTCGGGCGGCGGGCTCACCGGCGGCCGGATCATCGCCGGCACGGGCACCATCGCCGCCGACGGGACCGTCGGAGCGGTCGGGGGTGTCGCCCTCAAGACGCAGGCCGCCAAGCGGGACGGCGCGACCGTGTTCCTCGTCCCCAAGGCCGAGTGCTCCGACGCCGCCGCCGAGCTCCCGGACGGCATGCGGCTGATCCCCGTGGAGACCCTGAAGGGCGCGGTGGAAGCGTTGCGGGCCCTGAACAAGGGCGGCGACGTTCCGTCCTGCTGACCGTCGGCACGGTGCGTGTGGTGGTGTTCGGGCGCGGTGTGCGCCGGGGTCGGTGGGCGGGCCGGCGGGTTCGCCGGGGTTCGGAGACGGCCGGTGTGCGGTGGGCGTCCTGGCCGCGCCATGACGGCGGCAACGCCGGCCGCAGGATCCGCGAGCCAGGTCCGATCGCCCACCCGTCCATCCACCCGTCCACCCACACGCCCACAGGGCCTGCGTACGCCCTGCCGGGACACCGACAGCCTGGCCCCCGGGCCGCCCGGCGGCATGGCGATTCGGCAGGCCGCCGATGCCACCCCGGACACTTGGGCCCGCAGTAGTCGCTCCGGCACCCGCTCGAAGGCGACCGCCGTGAGGATCGGGTTCAGCACCCCCGCGCCCAGCCCGGCCGCCGCCATCGCCACGAGCGGTGGCGGATGCCGTCGGTGAGCGCGGCGACGACGAAGCGCGGCGCTTCGCACGGGAGGTGGGCGGCGGCGAATACGGGCCGCCGGGGCGGCCGCTCGCCACAAGGCCGCAGAGGGCCACGCTCGGCAACGCGGCCCCACCGAAGGCCGCCGCCGGTATCCCGCCCCGCCCCGCCCCGCCCCGCCTCGCCTTGCCCGCCCGGCCCTCGCCCGGCCCTCGCCCCGCCCCCGTCCCGGCCCTCGCCCCGCCCCCGTCCCGGCCCTCGCCCCGTCCCCGACCACGCTCCGGCCCTCGCCCCGCCTCCGTCCCGGCCTCCGCCCCGTCCCTCGCCCCGGCCTCCGCCCCGTCCCTCGCCCTGGCCTCCGCCCCGTCCCTCGCCCCGCTTCCGCCCCGGCCCCCGTCCGTCCCGGCCGCCGCCCGGTCCTGGCCCTCGCCCGCCCCTCGGCTCTCGATCCTCGCCCCGTCTCGGCCGCCGCCGGGTGCCCGGCCTCCGTCCCGGCCGCCGTCTGTCCCGGCCGCCCCGCCCCGCTCCGGCCCTCGCCCGGCCCGCCGTCACCGGCGCCGCACTCGGCCGCCGCCCGTCCCGGCCCCCGGTCCCGGCCCTCGGCTCTCGGTCCTCGCCCCGTCCAGGCCGCCGCCGGGCGCTTGGCCCCCGGCCCTCGCCCGATCCCCGGCCTCCGGCCGCCGGACCTCGCCCGGTCCTGGCCCTCGGTCCTCGCCCCGTCCCGGCCGCCGCCGGGCGCCCGGCCCCCGACCCCGCCCCCGTCCCCGACCCGGCCGCTGCCCGGCCCCCGGCCGCTGCCCGGCCCCCGGCCTCCGGCCCCCGGCCTCCGGCCCCCGGCCTCCGGCCCCCGGCCTCCGGCCCCCGGCCTTCCGGGCCTCGCCCGGTCCCGGCCCTCGGTCCTCGCCCCGTCCCGGCCGCCGCCGGGCGCCCGGCCCCCGACCCCGTCCCCGACCCGGCCGCTGCCCGGCCCCCGTCCGTCCCGGCCGCCGCCCCGCCCCGGGCCTCGCCCGATCCCCGGCCTCCGGCCCCCGGGCCTCGCCCGATCCCCGGCCTCCGGCCCCCGGGCCTCGCCCGGTCCCCGCCCTCGGTCCTCGCCCCGTCCCGGCCGCCGCCAGGCGCACGGCCCCCGACCCCGTCCCCGCCCCCGTCTGTCCCGGCCGCCCCGTTCCGCCCCGGCCCTCGCCCGGCCCGCCGTCACCGGCGCCGCACCCGGCCGCGGCCCGTCCCGGCCCTCGGCCCTCGCCCCGTCCCGGCCCCCGTGCCCGTCTCTGTCCGCCGCGTGCGGGTAGCGGGATGCCGGATCAGCCCTGGTCGAGTCCGATCGACAGCTCACGACCACCAACACCCCGCGCGACAGCCGGGACCGGCGCAGGCCCCCCGCCCGTCCCGCAGGCCCTCGACGCGCTTGTGCACGGCGGGCCGGCGCTCGGTGCCCGACCCCGGGCTCTCGTGGCGTCGGGGATCCGCCGCCGGCACGCCCCGCAGGACCATGCTCGGGAGCGGGGTCGACACCACGAACGTGCCCCCGTCGATCAGCAGCACGGTCCCGGCGGCCCCGGTCGCTCCGCTCAGCGTGCCGGTCGACGCCGTGCCCCGCATGCGGGCACCCCGTGAGATGGCGTTGTGGGTGGCTGCGACGTGGGGGAGGGTGCCGGCGGCCCGTTCGGCGAGGTCGGGGGCGAGGACGCAGCGGGGACATGGTGCCCGGGGTCTGGACGGGATCGAGCAGACCGGTTGGGGCGCACGGCAGTCAGAACCGGAGTTCCTCCGCCCGGTGCGGGAACGGGAGCGGGACCGAGGCGACCGCCACCGCCACACCGCTACCGCGCACAGCGGGTCGGACGCGATCGAGGCGTCGCGGCGTGCGAGCCGGTCGGTCAGCGGGTCGCCGAGGAGGGTGGCCGAGACCCACGGGCAGTCCGACGGAGAAGGCGACGACGCCGGCCCGGCTCGGGGAGGGGTGTAGTCGCGGACGGCTGATCGGACGGCGTGGTGGCCTCGGTGCAGGAACACGTCCATCCGGGCGCCGGCCGTGCTCTCGGTGGTCTCCAGAACGAACCAGGGCACGCCGATCAGGGAGAGGGACGTGCCGACGGTGGACACGGTGTTCGCGGCGAGCGGTCAGAGCGGCGGCCCCCGGCGCTTCACGGGTGGGCTCACGCAGGGGTGCGCCCGAGGGATCGGCCGACCGGGGGCGAGGGCGGGGTGTGGGAGGTGGGGGAGGGGGCTGTGAGCAGCCGGGTACCGACCGACACCAGGGCACGACCGAGCCGGTCGCGCACGGACCGGAGGGCGGACCGCGCCGGGCCCGAGCCCGAGGCGGAGTGGGCCAAGTGGGCTGAGTGGGCCAAGTGGGCCGAGTCGGCTGTGCGGGCCGTGCGGGCCAGGTGCTCCTGGGCCGCGAGGGCGCCGAGTCGGGCGGTGCGGAGGTGGTGCAGGTCCAGGTCGAGGGAGTCGAGGGGAGCGTACGGGGACATGGCGGAACTCCTTGTGGCAGGTGGGGTTCGTGAGGTGTGGGTATGTCAGGTGCGGGTGAGTGAGGGCGTGAGGGGGCCGGGGCTCGGCCTCGGGGCGTGTGTGGAGCCGGGCCCGGGGTGTCAGGCATCCGGTGGCTGTGGCTGTGGCTGTGGCTGTGGCTGTGGCTGTGGCTGTGGCCGTGGCCGTGACCGCAGAGGTGTCGGGGCCGGTCTTGCGTTCGAACTCGGCTGGTTCTGGAGGGCCTTGGGCGGCGTGCTCTCGGGCGGGGGCCGGTGTGGGCCCGGCCCTTGGGTGCGGTGCCGTCACGGGGTGTACGGAGGTCTACGGGTTCGTGCCGGGGCTTACGGGTGCGTGGCCGGTCCGGGGGCGGCACGGGTCGGTGGCGTACAACTGCGGGGTGGGCCGAGGGCTCACCGGGGTGGCGTGGGCGGTGGGGCAGGGCCTGCCCGGGTGGCCTGGGGGCGGCGCGGGGTGCCGTGGGTGCGCGGCGCGCGGGGCAGGGCGTGGGCACGGGTGGTGAGGGCGGCGAGGGTGTGGAGCTCGGCGCTGTGGGGGCCCGGTTCGTGGGCACGGGTGGTGCGCGCGGCGAGGGTGTGGAGCCGGGGCCGTGGGGCCGGTTCGTGGGCGCGGGTGGTGCGGCGGCGAGGGCGTGGGGCCGTGGGCCGTGGAGCTCGGGGCCGTGGGGCCGGTGCGCGCGTGGGCCGGGTTGTGGGGGCGGTGCGCGGGCCGGTGCCTGGCCGGCGGTTGTGCGCGGGGTGTCGGGTGGGGGCGGGCCGGGGGGCGTGTCGGCCCGGTCGGCCGGCACCGCTCGGTCTGCCGGGACTGCTCGGTCGGTCGGCACCGCTCGGTTGGTCCGCGCCGGTCGGCCGGGACCGCTCGGTTGGTTCGCGTTGGGCGGTCGGCGTTGCTCGGTCGGCCGGCACCCCCCCCGGTTGGCCGGGGATGTCCGAGGGGGTGGTGTTGTCGCGGGTGTGGGGTGTTGTCGGGTTTGGGTGGTGGGAGGGGCGGGGGTGTTGGTTGGGGTGGGGTTTTGGGTCGGGGGTTCCGGGGTTCGGGTCTGCCGGGGTGGGGTCAGGTCGGGGGGCGGGGGAAGGAGTGGACGTGGACGCGGATGGATTCGGCGCCGGCCATGTCCTCGGGGGCGGCGGGGTCCATGGCGCGGTAGCGCTCGACGACCGCGTGGAGCTCGTTGATCAGCTCCGTGTTGCGTTCCGGGGTGAGGCGGAGGGTGAAGTCGCTGATGTCGCTGGCGAGGCGCCATTCGCGGGGCCAGTGGGGGGAGTCGCCGAGCCAGGCGGCGACTTCGCGGGTGTGGATGTCGGCGACCTGGTGCATGACGAGGTTGATGTCGCCCCGGACGGTGGGGTCGGGGTCGAACATGAGGTCGTCGGAGAAGGCGACGCCGCCGTGGACGGCGCGCCACCAGCGTTCGCGGCCCTTGCCCTGGCCCGGGGCGTCCTCGATGAAGCCGTACTCGGAGAGCTGGCGCAGGTGGTAGCTGGTGGCCCCGCTGGACTCGCCCAGTCTCGCGGCGAGTTGGGAGGCCGTGGCGGGGCCGTGGCGGCGCAGGACGTTGAGGAGTTCCATGCGCAGGGGGTGGGCCAGGCCCCGGAGGTTGCGTGCGTCGACGGGACGCGGGTGGTGGCTCGGGTCGGGGAGGTTCGGGGGTGGGGTGTTCGGGTCGGGGGGCGGGGTGTCGGTGGGGGGATCGTTCGGCGGCATGACACGAGAGTAAGTGTGCAAAGGCTTCTTTGCAAGGGTTTTTGCAACGGGTTCTTTGCATCTCCTTCCCGAGTGGCCCGCGGCGTGTGTTCGACCTGGTCAGGGGGTGTCCGTCGCCGCCTGTTCGACCAGGGGGAGGACGCGGAAGGGGACCGGGTTCTCCATGACGATGGCCGTGGAGGCGCGGACGATGCCCTCGAAGCCGACGACGCGGTCGATGACCCGTTGCAGGTCGGCGTTGGAGCGGGCGACCAGCCGGCACAGCATGTCGCCGTGGCCCGTCGTGGTGTGCAGTTCGAGGACCTCGGGGACGCCGGCGAGGTGGGCGCGGACGTCCGTGCCCCGGCCCTGGGTGATCTCCAGGGTCGCGAACGCGGTGACCGGGTAGCCCAGGGCCGTCGGGTCGACCTGGGGGCCGAAGCCGCGGATGACGCCCCGGGACTGGAGGCGGTCCAGGCGGGCCTGGACGGTGCCGCGGGCGACCCCGAGGCGGCGGCTGGCCTCCAGGACGCCGATGCGGGGTTCGCGGGCCAGCAGGACGATCAGGCGGCCGTCGAGTTCGTCGATGCCCATCGGGACTCCGTTCGGGGTGGTCATCCTGTACGGATATTGCAGTCATCCTGGCCCGATGCCGGCCGGATTGACCAGGGGAATCGCGAACTGTTGCGCAGCTTGTGGTTCGGCGGGAATCTGCGCTCATGACTGAGACCCTCGATCACACCCCCGAGACCGCGCGTGAGGCCGATCCCTTCCCGGTCAAGGGCATGGACGCGGTCGTCTTCGCCGTGGGCAACGCCAAGCAGGCCGCGCACTACTACTCCACGGCCTTCGGCATGAAGCTGGTCGCGTACTCCGGACCGGAGACCGGCGAGCGCGAGACCGCGAGCTACGTCCTGACGAACGGCTCCGCCCGGTTCGTGCTGACCTCGGTCATCAAGGCGACCTCCGACCGGGGCCGGTTCCTGGAGGAGCACGTCGCCGAGCACGGTGACGGCGTCGTGGACCTGGCGCTGGAGGTGCCCGACGCGCGGGCCGCCTACAAGCACGCCGTGGAGCAGGGCGCGCGCGGTCTGGACGAGCCGTACGAGGTGTCCGACGAGCACGGCACCGTGGTGCTGGCCGCCATCGCCACCTACGGGCAGACCCGGCACACGCTGGTGGACCGCAGCCGCTACACCGGCCCCTACCTGCCCGGCTACCTGGCCGCCGCGCCGATGGTGGAGCCGCCGGCCAAGCGGACCTTCCAGGCGATCGACCACTGCGTCGGCAACGTCGAGCTGGGCCGCATGAACGAGTGGGTCGGGTTCTACAACAAGGTCATGGGCTTCACCAACATGAAGGAGTTCGTGGGCGACGACATCGCCACCGAGTACTCCGCGCTCATGTCGAAGGTGGTCGCGGACGGCACCCTGAAGGTGAAGTTCCCGATCAACGAGCCCGCGATCGCGAAGAAGAAGTCGCAGATCGACGAGTACCTGGAGTTCTACAACGGCCCCGGGGTGCAGCACATCGCGCTGGCGACCAACGACATCGTGGCCACGGTCCGCGCGATGCGCGCGGCGGGCGTGCAGTTCCTGGACACCCCGGACTCGTACTACGACACCCTCGGCGAGTGGGTCGGCGACACCCGGGTGCCGGTGGACACCCTGCGCGAGCTGAAGATCCTCGCCGACCGCGACGAGGACGGCTATCTGCTCCAGATCTTCACCAAGCCGGTGCAGGACCGGCCGACGGTGTTCTTCGAGATGATCGAGCGGCACGGCTCCATGGGCTTCGGCAAGGGCAACTTCAAGGCCCTGTTCGAGGCGATCGAGCGCGAGCAGGCCAAGCGCGGCAACCTCTAGCCGCCGATACCGCCGACACCTTCGATACCGCTCGTTCCCCCCGGGCGCGTCGGTCGGGCCGCACTCCCGCCGCGTCGCCCTCCGTGCCGCCGGACGCCTCCCCGTCCCGGCGCGCGGACACCGGTGCCCCCGGACGGTTCGCCGTCCGGGGGCACCGGCGTGCTCAGGGGTGGGGGTGGGCCGGTGCGGCGGCCGTGCGGGCCGGTCGCGGGGCCCGCTCCGGTTCGGGTTCGGCGGGCTTCGCGGCGGGCTTCTCGGGAGCCGGTTTCGCCGCCGGCGCCGGGCGGGCACGGGTGCCCGGCCCCGGCGGGTCGGCCGGCTGCGGGGCCCGCGGCTCGGGCGCGGGGTCGCCGCCGGGTTCGGGGGCGGCCGGCGCGGCCGGGGCGGGGTCCGGGGCGGCGGGTTCGGTCGGGAGTTCCGTGGCCGCCGGCCCCGGCTTGCCGGGCTTGGGCTTCGGCTTGGGCATCACGGGCGGCACCCAGGGGCGGGTGGGCAGCACGTTGCGGGGGCCGCCGGCGGGGGGTTGGCCGATGGTCTCCAGGGCCTCGCGGGCGATCGGGGCCCGCACCGGGGAGAAGGTGGGGTGGGTGCGCAGCGCGTCCTGGAGGTGTCGGCGGGCGGCGGCCACGTCGCCCAGTTCGCGTTCGATCAGCGCCCGGTGGTAGGCGAACTCGGAGCTGCGGCGGCCCAGTTCGGTCGCCTTCTTCGCGTAGTCCAGCGCCTCCGTGTCCATCCCGGCGCGGTGCAGGGCCCAGCCCAGGGCGTCGGCGACCGTCTCGTTGGGGTGCCGGCCCCATTCGCCGCGCAGTCGGGCCACCGCCGCCTCCGGCTCGCCGTGGTCGGCCTCGTACAGGCCGAGCACGACCTCCTCGTCCACGCCGTGCCCCGCGGACCGGGCCGCGGCCTTCCGCAGTTCCGCGTACGGGCCGTCGGGGGCGCCGGCCTCCGCGCCGCGGTCCAGGGAGTCGAGGAACTCGCCGAACTCCAGGGCCACCCGGGGGTCGGGGGCGTGGTGCAGGGCGGTGCGGTAGTCGCGTTCGGCGTCGGCGGTGCGCCCGGAGGCGGCCAGGGCGCGGGCCCGGCCGGCGAGGACCCGGACCTGGGAGGGGTCGGCCTTGAGGGCCGCGTCGTAGCTGCCGAGGGCCTGGGGGAGTTCGCCCTTCTCCTCGTGCAGGTCGCCGGCGAGGCGCAGCGCGTACGCCTTCTCGGCCGGGGAGCCGGCGGCCCCGGCGGCCGCGACGAGGGCGGTGGTGGCGTCCTCGCGCCAGCCCCGGTCGCGGTACAGCCGGGCCGAGACGATGTTCGCGGTGAGGGCGGGCCCGAGTTCGCGGAGCTTCTCGGCGGCGGCCTCGGCCTTCTTGTGCTCGCCCATGCCGGCGTAGGCGTCCACGAGGACGGCGTGCGCCGACCACTCCTTCGGGGCCTTCTCGCGGGCCTGCTCCGCCCACTTCCGGCCGGCCGCGAAGTCACCGCGCGCGACGGCCAGGGCCGCCGTGCCGACGGTCGCCTGGACGTTGCCCTTCGCGGTCGGGCGCAGGGCGAGCGACCGGGCGAACGCGGCCTCGGCCTTGGGCAGCCAGGCGGTGTCGGCGGTGCGGCGGTGCTGTTCGAGGTGCGCGGAGCCCAGCACGGCCCAGGAGCCGTCGTCGTCGGGGTGGGCGCGCAGCCAGGTCTCGCGGTCGGCGATCAGGGCCGCGAGGTCGACGGCGGCGGCCGGGGAGCCGGCGCCGACGGCCGCGGCGGCGCGCGCGCTCGGGTCCGGCGGGCGGGCGTCGTCGCGGTCGGCGACGGGCCTGACGAACAGGGCCGCCGCGATCAGGACGACGGCGATGCCCGCCGGCACCAGTGTCCGCCGTCCGGTGAAGGACACGGGCGGCACGGGGTGCCGGGCGTCCACGTCATCGTCCACAGCTGGGTTCACGGACTCCATGCAGCTCACTGTGCGTCAATATGAAGAACATTCCGGGCTGTCCGAAGAGGGTCGCGCACGGGTTCACACCGATGGCCCCGGCTGCCACCCTGACGCCCATGGAAGACGATCTTCGCGCCGCAGGCGCCGCCCCCGACCCGGCCCCCGACCCGGCCCCCGACCCGGCCCCCGACCCGGCCCCCGACCCGGCCCCCGGCCCGGCCCCCGGCCCCACGCGGCTGCGCGCCCTGCTCGCCGCCGCCCTGCCCGACGAGGCCGTGGTCACCGACCCCGACGTGATCGCCTCCTACGCCGGCGACATGGCCAGTTTCAGCCCCGCCGGCACCGCCCTCGCGCTCGTGCTGCCCCGCGACGTCGAACAGGTCCGGCACGTGATGCGGGTGGCGACCGAACTGCGGCTGCCCGTCGTGCCCCAGGGCGCCCGCACCGGCCTGTCCGGCGGCGCCAACGCCGTCGACGGCTGCGTGCTGCTGTCGCTGACCCGGATGGACCGGATCCTGGAGATCGACACCACGGAGCGGATCGCGGTCGTCGAACCCGGGGTCGTCAACGCCGTGCTGTCCCGCGCCGTGGCCGAAAAAGGGCTGTTCTACCCGCCCGACCCGTCGAGCTGGGAGAGCTGCACCATCGGCGGCAACATCGGCACCGGCGCCGGCGGCCTGTGCTGCGTCAAGTACGGGGTGACCGCCGAGTACGTCCTCGGCCTCGACGTGGTCCTCGCCGACGGCCGCCTCCTGCGCACCGGCCGGCGCACCGCCAAGGGCGTCGCCGGCTACGACCTCACCCGCCTGTTCGTCGGATCCGAGGGAACCCTCGGCGTGGTCGTCGGCGCCGTCCTCGCCCTGCGCCCGGCCCCGCCCCGGCAGCTCGCCCTCGCCGCCGAGTTCCCCTCCACCGCCGCCGCCTGCGCCGCCGTCGTGGCCGTCACCGAGGCCGGGCACACCCCCTCGCTGCTGGAGCTGATGGACCGCACCACCGTCGCCGCCGTCAACCGGTACGGGAACATGGGCCTGCCCGAGAGCACCGAGGCCCTGCTGCTGGCCGCCTTCGACACCCCCGACGCGCCCGCCGACCTCGCCGCCGTCGCCGAGCTGTGCCGGGCCGCCGGCGCGAGCACCGTGGTCCCCGCCGACGACGAGAAGGAGTCCGAACTCCTCCTCCAGGCGCGCCGGTTGTCGCTCACGGCGCTGGAGGCCCTGCGCCCGGCCACCATGATCGACGACGTGTGCGTGCCGCGCGGCCGGCTCGCCGAGATGCTCGACGGGGTCGCCGCCATCGCCGCCGCCCACGACCTGCTCATCGGGGTGTGCGCGCACGCCGGCGACGGCAACACCCACCCCGTGGTCTGCTTCGACCCCGCCGACGAGGACGAGGCCCGACGGGCCCGGATCTCCTTCGACGAGATCATGGACCTCGGCCTGCGCCTGGGCGGCACGATCACCGGGGAGCACGGCGTCGGGCTGTTCAAGCGGGCGTGGCTGGCCCGGGAGAGCGGCGAGGTGGGCATGGACGTGCAACGCGCCGTCAAGCGGGCCCTCGACCCCCTGGGGCTGCTCAACCCCGGCAAGGTGTTCTGAACCCGCCGGCCGCCGGGGCCGTGCGGGGCCCCGGGACGCCGTCGTGCGCGGGCCGACGCGGGCGCCGGCAGGGGACGGGCGCTCACGCCGTCCCGCGCCCGCCCTCGGGCCCGGTGTCCTCGCCGGGGCCCGACCACGGGTCGCGCAGCCACAGTTCGTCCGCCGGGGTCGGCGCCAGCAGCTCCGTCAGCTCCTCGTCCAGCCCCACGAGGTCCATCTCGGCGCCCGGCGGCACCGCCCGCAGGGTCCGTTCCAGCCACGCCGAGACCGGCAGGGCGGGCGCCTCCAACAGGGCGTCCCCGTCGGGCGAACTGAGCGCCATGCACAGCACCTGCGCCCCGTCGATCTTCGTGGGCCAGATCCGCACGTCCCCGTGGCCGCAGGGCCGGAACACGCCCTCGACCAGCAACTCCCGCGCGAAGGTCCAGTCCACGGGGGAGTCGGAGGCGGTGTGGAACGCGATGTGCACGGCGAACGGGTCCTCGCTCCGGTAGGTGAGCCGGGCCGGGACGGCGACGGCGCGCTCCGGGGACATGACCAGCTTCAGTTCCAGTTCGCGTTCGATGACGGTGTTCCGCATGGTGGTGCCTCTCTTCGCTCGCGCGGGCGCGGACGGGTGCCCGCACCAGCCGAGAGCGAGCTCCGGCCCGAGTGTGACGCGGGTTCGGGGAGGAAATCCCAGGTTGGCCGAAAATTGCCCCATGACCGAAAACGATCGGTACTGCCGAGGTTCGCCCGAAGGCTTGCAATATCCCGTTACCGCACCTGCCGGCACACGGTTCTTGGCTATGGTCCTGCCCTGCGACAGCCTCACGCCACGAACGGAGCCGGTGCCCGTGACAGCCATCCCCGGTGACGGCGAACCAGCCCGCGAGGGCTTCTACCCCGACCCGTCCGTCCCCGGCTGGGTGCGCTACTGGAACGGCGCCCACTGGATGCCCGGCACCAGCCGCCCCCTCGACCCCGGCGAGGTCGTCCCCGACCGCAACCCCGCCGCCCCGCCCCCGCCGCCGACCCCCGCGCCGGCCCCGGCCCCCGCCCTCGTCGAGGAGACCGGACCCGTCTTCCTCGACGACACCTCCCTCACCGAATTCCCCGCCGCCGGCGGCCCCCACGAACCCGAACCGGAACGCGACCACGTCCGCTGGCAGGCCGACCCCCAGCAGCAGAACGGCTACGGCGGCCCCCGCGACCACCTCATCTCCTGGGGCCGCGCCGACGAGGAACCGGAACCCCTCACCAGCCCCCGCGCACCCGCCCCCGCCGCCGCCGAACCCGTCGCCTCCGGCATCTCCCTGCGCCGCGCGCCCACCCCGGTCCGCGAACCCCGCCCCGAACCGGAACGCCGCCTCCCGCCCCGCGAGGCCGACCGCTTCCCCCTCCAGAGCGCCCCCTCCGAACCCCGCACCACCGCCCCCGAGGACTGGCCCCTGCCCGCCCCCGCCCCCACCGCGGCCCCCCGCGTCCGCACGCCCCCGCTGCCCCCCTCCTACGTCCCCGCCGCCCCACCCGTCCGCGAGCCCGTCCGCGAGCCCCGCCCCGTGCCCCCGGCGCCCGCCCCCGCTCCCGCCGCGCCGGCCCCCGCCCGGCCCCTGCCCCCGGCCCCCGAACCCGCGCCGTCCGCCGCGGCCGTGCCCGCCGCGTCGCCGGCCGCCGTACCCCCCGTGCCGTCCGCGCCCGTGCCCTCCGAGGAGAGCCGACGGGCCGTCGCGGAGATGGCGGCCCGCGCCGACCGCCCCGCCGGTCTCGGCCGCAGGCTCGCCGCCCGCCTCCTCGACACCCTCGTGTACGCGGCCGTCGCCGGCGCCACCGCCCTGCCCCTGCTGCCGCAGGCCCGTGCCCACCTCGACGCGAAGGTCGCCGCCTCCCGGGTGGCCGGACAGACCGTCACCGTCTGGGTCCTGGACGCCACCGTGCTCGGCCTGCTCGGGCTCGTGCTCGCCGCCGTCCTCGTCTTCGGCCTGGTCTGGGAGGTGCTGCCGACCGCGCGCTGGGGCCGCACCCCGGGCAAGCGCCTGTGCGGGGTGCGGGTCCTGACCCACCCCGGCCGCGAGCGCCCGGGCCTGGGCCGGGCCCTGGCCCGCTGGTTCCTGCTCGTGCTCCTCGGCCTGCCCGGCGCGCTCGCCGCCCTGGCCGACCCCGCCCACCGCCGCACCTGGCACGACCGGGCCGCCGGCACCCGCGTCGGACGCTGACGACGCCCCGCCGGGAGCCCCCGTACCCCCGTCCCCGTGACGTGGCTCGCCCGATCGGCGCGCCCCGATTGCGGGGCGGACGGGGGCGCGGTCGACTCGGGCCATGAGCACCGACCAGCCGCCGCCGGGCCCGCCGCCCGAGGACGACCCGTTCCTCAAGAAGCCCCACGAGCAGCCGCCGCCGGCGGGCGGCTCCCCGTACGGCGCGGGCTCCCCGCCGCCGCCCCCGCCGGGCTCCGGCTATCCGCCGCCCCCGCCGCCGTACTCGGGCGATCCGTACGGCGGTGACCCCTACGGCGGCGCCCCGGGGGGCGCGGGTGGAGCGGGCGGCGGGTTCGGGATGCCCGATCCGCTGGCCGGGATGCCGCCGTTGGCGAGTTTCGGCAAGCGGCTGGGCGCGCGCGTCATCGACCTGCTGATCGTGAGCGTGCCCTTCTACCTGCTCCAGTGGCTCTTCGACCGCAAGCGCTACACGGTGCAGACCAACAACGGCGAGGACGTCACCGAGGTCATCACCCGCGGGTACAACGGCAGCGGGCTGCTGTGGACGCTGATCGGCGTCGTGGCGTACGTGGCCTACGACTGGTTCTTCACGAAGAAGGACGGCCGCACCCCCGGCAAGCGGGCCATGGGCCTGCGGGTGGCGATGCTGAGCGACGGCAGCGTGCCGGCCTCGGGCGCGGCGCTCGGGCGCGCGGCGATGCTGTGGGTGCCCACGCAGCTGTGCTGCTCCTGTCTGTGGCCGCTGGCCCTGATCATCTCGATCCTCGTGGACAAGCCCTACTCCCAGGGCCTGCACGACAAGGTGGCCAAGACGGTGGTGGTCACGGCTCCCTGAGGTCGGTCCGGCCCGTCGGAGCGTCGGTCAGCGGCGCGCGGCGGGCCGGTCGGCGGTCGTCGGGCCGGTGCGGGCGGCGGCCGTCCGGGGCGCGGGCACCCGGGCGGCCGCCGTTTCGGCGTGTCCGCGTGTGGCGGCACGGGAACGCCGTCCGGGGGCGGGCAGCAGGAGGGCGACGAGCAGCCCGAGGGCGAGCGAGGCGGCGACGACGACGCCGACGCCCACGCCGGAGTCGGGGCGGGAGAGCAGCAGCAGGGCGAGGGCGGCGACCACGACGGTCGCGGCTCCCCAGGCGAGCTGGGCGGCGGTCGGACGTGGCATGGCGGGTTCCGTCCTGACGGCGGTGGTCGCGGGGCCGGCCGGGGGCCTCGCGCGGTCGGTGCTCCACCGTGGTGGATGCCCGAGCGGAGGGGGAGGCAATCGGCGGGGGCGGGGGTCGGTCGAAGCGGACCGGAGCACGAGGGGCGCACGGGTGCACGGGTGTTCGGAAACGGACTCCGCGCCGGCCTGTCCGAACGGGGGTGCGAGGCCCTAGGCTCCGTGCCACGCGCGGGCCTCGTGGGTCGGGTGGGATCGGGTGGGGCGGGGGAGCGGTCGCGGGTCGGCTTCCCGTGCGTCGTCCGATTACCGGAACTCTTGTCCCGCATAGTGCACTTGACCGGAACAAGTCAAGGTCTGTCTTTTCTCGCGACACTCCGGTCCAATGTCGTCACTTGAGACGCGCGCCGCGCGGAACCCCCCATTCCGTGGAGTTGTTCCGCCCTGTCCTTGTGCGGCCCGCGGGAGGGGAACGACATCAAGTGACCAGCAACGTCAAGAAGCACGCCCTGCGGACCGGCGCCATCGCCGTGACGCTGTCGGCGTGCGCGGTCTCGGCGACCTTCTTCGCCGTGTCCGCTCAGGCCACCGGCTCCGCGCCCGCCGCGCCGCCGGCCAACGAGACCGTCGTCACCGCCGGCCAGGACCCGACCACCCCGGCCAACGTGAAGGTCGACCACGACCTCGAAGGCCCGTTCAGCAAGCAGCAGGAGCAGGCCAAGAAGGCCGCCCTGGAGCAGGTGCTGTCGGGCAAGAAGGGCGCGGAGCAGCGCGGGGCCTCGAAGGTCGTCAAGCTCGACGACAAGAAGTACGTCGAGCTCGGCCGCGAGAAGACCGACAAGATCTTCACGATCCTCGTCGAGTTCGGCGACCAGGTGGACAACACCACCATGTACGACCCGGACGGCGCGGGCCCCAAGCCCCCGGTCGTGAAGTACGGCGGCACCCCCGGTCCGCTGCACAACAAGATCGCGCAGCCGGACCGCAAGAACGACAACAGCACGGCCTGGCGCAAGGACTTCAGCAAGGAGCACTTCCAGGACCTGTACTTCGGTACGGGCAAGGGCAAGGACTCCCTGAAGACCTACTACGAGAAGACCTCCTCGGGCCGTTACTCGGTCGAGGGCGAGGTCTCCGACTGGGTCAAGGTCCCCTACAACGAGGCCCGTTACGGCTCGAACTTCTGCGGTCAGAGCAACTGCTCCAACGTGTGGGACACCGTCCGTGACGGCGTCACGGCGTGGACCGCAGCGCAGAAGGCGGCCGGCAAGACCGACGCCCAGATCAAGGCGCAGCTGGCCCAGTACGACCAGTGGGACCGCTACGACTTCGACGGCGACGGCAACTTCAACGAGCCCGACGGCTACATCGACCACTTCCAGATCGTCCACGCGGGCGAGGACGAGTCGGCCGGTGGCGGCGTCGAGGGCCCGAACGCGCTGTGGGCCCACCGCTGGTACGCGTACGGCACCAACGCGGGCAAGACCGGCCCGGAGAACAACAAGGCCGGCGGCACCCAGATCGGCGACACCGGCATCTGGGTCGGCGACTACACGATGCAGCCCGAGAACGGCGGCCTCGGCGTCTTCGCCCACGAGTACGGTCACGACCTCGGTCTGCCCGACCTCTACGACACCTCCGGTGGCGGCGAGAACGGCGTCGGCTTCTGGTCCCTGATGTCGGCGGGCTCCTGGCTCGGCGCCGGCAAGGACTCGATCGGCGACGTGCCCGGCGACATGACCGCGTGGGACAAGCTCCAGCTCGGCTGGCTGAACTACGACAAGGCCAAGGCCGGCACGAAGTCCACCCACAAGCTGGGCGTGTCCGCGTACAACACCAAGGACAAGCAGGCCCTGGTCGTCGAGCTGCCCAAGAAGCCCGTCACCACCGAGGTCGTCAAGCCGGCCGAGGGCGCCACCCAGTGGTGGAGCAACATGGGCGACGACCTGAAGAACACCCTCACCCGCTCCGTGGACCTCACCGGCAAGACCTCCGCCGCGCTGTCCCTCAAGGGCTGGTGGGACATCGAGAAGGACTACGACTACCTCTACACCGAGGTGTCCACCGACGGCGGGGCCACCTGGACCGCGCTCGCCGGCACGGCCAACGGCCAGGCCATACCGGTCGACGCCGCGGGCTCCCCGGCCCTGACCGACGTCTCCGGCTCCTGGCAGGACCTGAAGTTCCCGCTCGACGCCTACGCGGGCAAGAAGTTCGACCTCCGCTTCCGCTACCAGACCGACGGCGGCGCGGGCGGCAAGGGCTTCACCGGTGACGCGATCACCCTGACCGCCGACGGCCAGACCGTCTTCGCCGACGGCGCCGAGAACGGCGACAACGGCTGGACCGGCAAGGGCTTCTCCCGGATCGGTTCGGGCTTCACCAAGGAGTACGCGCAGTACTACCTGGCGGAGAACCGTCGCTACGTCTCCTACGACAGCACCCTCAAGGTCGGCCCGTACAACTTCGGTTGGGCCAACTCCCGTCCCGACTGGGTCGAGCACTACCCCTACCAGGACGGCATGCTCGTCTGGCTGTGGGACACCTCCCAGAAGGACAACAACACCAGCGTCCACCCCGGCCAGGGCCTGATCCTGCCGGTCGACGCCAACGCCAAGCCCCTGAAGTGGGCCGACGGCACCCTCCTGCGCAACAAGATCCAGCCCTTCGACGCCACGTTCAGCTGGTACTCGACGGACGCGATCACGCTGCACAAGAACGGCACCTCGCTGTGGATCAAGCCGAAGGCCGGCAACGGCGTCTTCGACGACCACAAGGGCACCTACTGGTACGCGGAGAACCCGACCGGCAGCGTGAAGGTCTCCGACACCAACACCAAGATCAAGATCACCAAGGAGTCCTACGACGGCGAGCAGATCACCGTCGAGGTCGGCCCCTCGGTGACCAAGAAGTAACGTTTCGCCGCCGTTGAGGCAGAACGTGGGCCGCACCACCCCGCATCCCGTGCGGCCCACGTCACACCCCGCGAAACCCCAGGTCACACCATGATCGGCCGTCGCCCCCGGAGAACCCTCTGGCGGGCGGCGGCCGATCGCGGTTGGATGCGAGGGTCGCGGGGGAGGCGCACGGCACACGGGACGTGCCGCGCCCGTGCCCCCCGCGCCGACGCGCACGCCCGCCCGCACCCGGCCGCACCCACCGGCCGACCCGCACCGGGCCCCGACCGACGGCCTGCCCCGGGACCCGACCACCCCGGACACCGCACCGACCGGGCGCAGCACACGGCCCGGACGACCGCCGCCCGGGACCGCACGGCCCCCAGCGGGCCGCGCCGACGGGGAAGAGGTGCACCACCATGCCGGGAGGCGGCTTCGTGAGACTGCCGGGGGGCAGCGTCGTCGTGGCGCTCACCCTGCCCCACCCCGACCCCGACGCCGGCTCCGTCCGCGTCCTGGTCCACGCCGTCAACCGGGCCCGCGCCCTGACCCGGCTGCGCAACCTGGGCCTGCGCGCCGTCTACCTGCGGGGCAACACCGAACCGCCCACGCCCGACGAGATCACCGCCGTGCTGCACCACCCCGACGGCCTGCTCTGGCGCGCCGCCCCGGACCGGGCCCACGAGCTGTGGCACCCGATCCGGAGCCTGCTGCGCCGCTGAGTCCCTCCCCGGGCTCAGCCCACGTGCGGGGCGCCCTTGAGGGTCACGCCCGCCTCCGCGAGCTCGGCCAGGGCGCGCTCGGTGGTGTGCGGGGCCACGCCCGCGGTCAGGTCCAGCAGCACGGTGGTGCCCAGGCCGGCCTTGACGGCGTCCAGGGCGGTGGCGCGCACGCAGTGGTCGGTGGCGATGCCCACCACGTCCACCTCGGTGATGCCGCGTGCGCGCAGCCAGTCGGCGAGGTTCGCGCCGTTCTCGTCGGCGCCCTCGAAGCCGCTGTAGGCGGCGGCGTAGTGGCCCTTGTCGAAGACGGCCTGCACGGCGCCGGAGGCGACGGCGGGGGCGAAGTTGGGGTGGAAGCCGACGCCCTCGGTGCCGGCCACGCAGTGGACCGGCCAGGAGGTCTCGTAGTCCGGGACGGCCGGGGGGTGCGCGAAGTGCGCGCCGGGGTCGATGTGGTGGTCGCGGGTGGCGACGACGTGCGCGTAGGCGTCGCCGGCCCGGTCGATCAGCTCGGTGACGGCGGCGGCCACGTCGGCCCCGCCGGCCACCGCGAGGCTGCCGCCCTCGCAGAAGTCGTTCTGCACGTCGACGACGATCAGTGCGCGGTGCTGGGGCATGGCGGCGGTCCTTCGGGTCGGTGGGACGGGCGGGCCCGGTGGGGCGGGTGGGGGTGGTTCGGACGGGGACGAACGGGGGCTTCCCGGCTCGCGCCCGCGTGAAACGGGCCGCGCGCCGGGCCCTGGGGCACCGGCGCGCGGAGGCGCGGGTTCCGCGCGCCGGTCAGATGGTGCTCACACGTATTCGGTGGGGATGACGGGTTCGCCGCGGGAGAGCTGGGTCGCCGACAGGGGGAGCGCGGCGCGGGCGGCGCGGTGCCGGTCGCGGGCGGCCTCCAGGGGTTCGCGGCCGACCACCTCCCCGCCCGTGACCAGCGGCACCAGCAGTTGGGCGTCGGCGAGGGCGGCGGGCACGGGCCCGGTGCCGACGACCTCGGCCTCGGCGCTGCCGGCGGCGTCGCGGCGACGGGCGGCCCACTTGCGGCCGCCGATCGAGGTCTTGCCGCCGGCGGACTTCTTGGCGACGGGCAGCAGCGGGGCCTTGGGGTCGGCGGACTCGGCGCGGGCCACCAGCTTGTAGACCATGGAGCAGGTGGGGTGGCCGCTGCCGGTGACGAGCTGGGTGCCCACGCCGTAGGCGTCGACGGGGGCGGCGGCCAGGGAGGCGATGGCGTACTCGTCGAGGTCGGAGGTGACCACGATGCGGGTCTCTCGGGCGCCGAGCTCGTCGAGCTGGCGGCGGACCCGGTGGGCCACGAGCAGCAGGTCCCCGGAGTCGATGCGGACGGCGCCGAGCTCGGGCCCGGCCACCTCGACGGCGGCGCGGACGGCCTCGGCCACGTCGTAGGTGTCCACCAGGAGGGTGGTGCCGGCGCCGAGGGAGGCGATCTGCGCGGTGAACGCGTCGCGCTCGGTGTCGTGCAGCAGGGTGAAGGCGTGCGCGCTGGTGCCGACGGTGGGGATGCCGTAGCGGAAGCCGGCGGCGAGGTCGGAGGTGGAGGAGAAGCCGCCGACGTAGGCGGCGCGGGCGGCGGCCACGGCGGCCAGCTCGTGGGTGCGGCGGGCACCCATCTCGATCAGCGGGCGCTCGCCGGCGGCGGAGGACATCCGGGAGGCGGCGGCGGCGATGGCCGAGTCGTGGTTGAGGATCGACAGGATCACCGTCTCCAGCAGCACGCACTCGGCGAAGCTGCCCTCGACGCGCAGGACGGGGGAGCCGGGGAAGTAGACCTCGCCCTCCGGGTAGCCCTGGATGTCGCCGGAGAAGCGGTAGGAGGAGAGCCAGTCGAGGGTGCGCATGTCGACGACGGCGCGTTCGCGCAGGAACTCCAGCACGGCGGAGTCGAAGCGGAAGTTCTCGACCGCGTCCAGCACGCGCCCGGTGCCGCCGACGACGCCGTAGCGGCGTCCCTCGGGCAGTCGGCGGGTGAAGACCTCGAAGACCGAGCGCCGGTCGGCGTGACCGCCGGCGAGGGCGGCCTGGAGCATGGTCAGCTCGTAGTGGTCGGTGAAGAGCGCTGTCGACGGCACGTCCACCGGCAGGCCCAGATCCGCAGGGTTCATGCCGGGGATGCTAGCGCACATCTCGTCAATGTGACGAGATGTGGAGCCCGTTTGTGCGACGGACCCGGTCCGGTGGCAGCATGGGACGGGTGAGTGTTGCTCCCGTTGAGATCGAACGCACCGAATCGGCCGAGGAGACCTACGCGGTCCCGGAACCCGACGTCCCCTGGGTCACGTTGGTCCACAACGACCCCGTCAATCTCATGAGTTACGTGAGCTATGTGTTCCAGGCGTATTTCGGCTATTCCAAGGACAAGGCGCACAAGTTGATGCTCGACGTGCACCACAAGGGGCGCGCGGTGGTCTCCAGCGGCACCCGCGAGGAGATGGAGCGCGACGTGCAGGCCATGCACGGGTACGGGCTGTGGGCGACCCTCACCCAGGACCGCGGCTGATGAGCGTCTTCGAACCCCGTCCCGACGGCAAGGGGGCCCGCCTGGCCCTCGACCCGATCGAGAGCTCCATCCTGCGCTCCCTCGCCGTCCAGCTCCTGGAGCTGATCGGCCCCGGCCCGGGCGCCGCCGCCGACCCCCTCGCCGACCCGGCCGACGTGGACCCCTTCGAGGCGCTCACCGCGGCCCTCGCCGAGGGCCCCACCGAACCCCCGGCCGACCCCGCCCTGGCCCGGCTCTTCCCCGACGCCTACGGCGGCCCGGACACCGGCCCCGGCGCGGACCCCGAGGAGCTGCGCGCCCGCTCCTCCGAGTTCCGCCGCTACACCGAGAACGACCTGCGGGCCCGCAAGCGGGAGGACTCCCTCGCGGTGGTCCGCGCCCTCGACGCCCTGGACGCGGGCCCGGGGGAGGCGGTGCTCGAACTCGAACCCGCCGAGTGCCTGCGCTGGCTCGGGGCCCTCAACGACCTGCGGCTCACCCTCGCCTCCCGACTGGAGATCGAGGACGACGAGGACGGCGGCCTGCTGTACCGGCTGCCCGACAGCGACCCCCGTAAGCCGATGGTCATGGCCTACCTCTGGCTCGGCGGCCTCCAGGAGACCCTGATCGAGACCCTCTGAGGCCCCGCCCGCCCCGCTCCCCGCCGCCCCGGCGCATGTGTTCGCTCAGCGGACACTCAAATCCGCATAACGATCAGATCACCACAACGTGGTGATCTGATCCGTTTCAGGACCTCCGTCCCGATATTCCCGTGGCGTGTGTCACCTCTCGTGCCGGCTTCCACCCATAAGCCCGTGATAAATCTTCACGACCGCCGCCGGGGACGCCACCCATGACCCCGACGGCCCGCTTGAACCGGCAGACCGCCGGCGTGCAACTCCATCCGTATCCGGGGGGATCGAGGACCCGATCCGCGAGAGCGTCCCAGCGAGGGACCGCGACGCGGATCGGCGTGGAGAAAGGCGCACCAGAACATGACCTCCGTACAGGTCGCGAAGCACGACGAGAACCCGCCCGCCGGCAACGAACCCGGCGACGGCGAGGGCTACCACCGGGCCCTGGGGGCCCGCCAGATCCAGATGATCGCCATCGGCGGCGCCATCGGCACCGGCCTCTTCCTCGGCGCGGGCAAGGCCATCTCCAAGGCCGGCCCCAGCCTGATCCTGGCCTACGCCATCGCCGGCCTGGTCATCTTCTTCATCATGCGCGCCCTGGGCGAGCTGCTCATGTACCGCCCGGTCTCGGGCTCCTTCTCCGACTACGCCCGCGAGTTCATCGGCCCCTTCTGGGGCTTCGTGACCGGCTGGACCTACTGGCTCTTCTGGGTCGTCACCGGCATCACCGAGGTCACCGCCGCCGCCCAGTACATGGCCTACTGGACCGGCGACAGCTTCCCGCAATGGGCCTTCGCGCTGATCTTCACCGTCGTCCTCTACGGCGCCAACCTGATCTCCGTGAAGCTCTTCGGCGAGCTGGAGTTCTGGTTCTCCATGGTCAAGGTCACCGCCATCGTCGGCATGATCCTCATCTGCGCCGGCATCCTCACCATCGGCTTCTCCGACGCCGCCGACACCGCCACCGTCTCCAACCTCTGGAGCGACGGCGGCTTCTTCCCCAAGGGCCTCGGCGGCACCCTCATGACGCTCCAGATCGTCATGTTCGCCTTCCTCGCCGTCGAACTCGTCGGCGTCACCGCGGGCGAGTCCAAGGACCCCAAGACCACCCTCCCCAAGGCCATCAACACCGTGCCCTGGCGCATCGCCGTCTTCTACGTCGGCGCGCTGATCATGATCCTCTCCGTGGTCCCCTGGTCCGAGTTCCAGCCCGGCGTCAGCCCCTTCGTCGCCGCCTTCGAGAAGATGGGCCTCGGCGTCGGCGCCGCCATCGTCAACTTCGTCGTCCTCACCGCCGCCCTCTCCTCCTGCAACTCCGGCATGTACTCCACCGGCCGGATGCTCCGCGACCTCGCCCTCAACGGCCAGGGCCCGGCCTTCTTCACCAAGCTCACCCGCAACGGCACCCCGCTGGTCGGCACCACCTTCTCCGCCGCCCTCATGCTCGTCGGCGTCTGGATCAACTACGTCGCCCCCGGCAAGGCATTCGACTACGTCGTCTCCTTCGCCACCATCTCCGGCATGTGGGCCTGGATCATGATCCTGGTCTGCCAGATCCGCTACCGCGCCCGCGCCGACCGCGGCGAACTGCCCGTCTCCCCCTTCCGCGCCCCCGGCGCCCCCTTCACCAGCTGGTTCGCCCTCGCCTTCATCGCGATGGTGATCGTCATGATGGGCGCCGACCCCGACTCCCGCATCTCGCTCTACTGCGCCCCCCTGTGGGCCCTGCTGCTCGGCGTCTCCTTCCTGGTCCTGAAGGCCAAGAACAAGGCCGTCGAGGTCGGAGCCGACGCCCCCTGACCCCCTGCGGTCCACCATGCGGGCCGTCGCGTACCACACTTCGGTACGCGACGGCCCGCATGTCTATGCTGTCGCCCATGCTGACCCTCACCCAGGACCTCTACGACCGGATCGTGGCCCACGCCCGCGAGGACCACCCCGACGAGGCGTGCGGCGTCGTCGCCGGACCCGTCGGATCCGGCCGGCCGGAACGATTCGTACCCATGCTGAACGCGGCCCGCTCGCCCACGTTCTACGAATTCGACTCCAAGGACCTGCTCGCCCTCTACCGGGAGATGGACGACCGCGACGAGGAACCCGTCATCGTCTACCACTCCCACACCGCCACCGAGGCATACCCCTCGCGCACCGACGTCAGCTACGCCGGCGAACCCGGAGCCCACTACGTCCTCGTCTCCACCGCCGACACCGACGGCCTCGGCGAGTTCCAATTCCGCTCCTACCGCATCGTCGAAGGCGTCATCACCGAGGAAGAAGTCCGGGTCGTGGCCGGTTACTGACCCCGTTTGACCACGATGCGGGCAAAAAACGTCCGAGGGGTGAGATCACACTCCAAATGGCGGACGGGGAATCGTTACGATGCCCGCATGGTTCCCCACGACGTGAGCATCGAGACGCCTCTCCTGGTGGCGCGGCTGCACGTCGACCTGTGCCGCCTCGCCAGCGCGATCTGTCCCGCCTGACCGACCGCGCCCCGCCACGCGCACCCGCCGCACCCCCCCCCCGCACCACCCGCACCACCTTCCGCCCGGCACCCCGTGCCGCGCGCGGGGGCGCAGAGCCGCGCCCACCGCCCCTACGTGACGAAAACGGAGCCTGCCATGGCCATCGAGGTCCGCATCCCGACCATCCTCCGCACCTACACCGACGGCGAGAAGGCCGTCAACGGCCAGGGCGCCACCCTCAAGGACCTCTTCGCCGACCTCGACACCCGCCACCAGGGCATCGAGGCCCGCATCGTCGACGGCGGCCAACTGCGCCGCTTCGTCAACGTCTACCTCAACGACGAGGACGTCCGCTTCCTCGCCGGCATCGACACCGCCCTCACCGACGGCGACAACGTCACCATCCTCCCGGCCGTGGCCGGCGGCTCGAAGTAATGCGGTACGACTCCCCCCTGGCGGCGGTCGGCAACACCCCCCTGGTACGCCTGCCCCGGCTCTCGCCCGGCGAGGACGTCCGGATCTGGGCCAAACTGGAGGACCGCAACCCGACCGGCTCGATCAAGGACCGCCCCGCGCTCCACATGGTCGAGCAGGCCGAGAAGGACGGCCGGCTCACCCCCGGCTGCACCATCCTGGAACCCACCTCCGGCAACACCGGCATCTCCCTGGCCATGGCGGCCAAGCTCAAGGGCTACCGGATCGTCTGCGTCATGCCGGAGAACACCAGCCAGGAGCGGCGCGACCTGCTCGCCATGTGGGGAGCCGAGATCATCTCCTCGCCCGCCGCCGGCGGCTCCAACACCGCCGTCCGCGTCGCCAAGGAACTCGCCGAACAGCACCCCGACTGGGTCATGCTCTACCAGTACGGCAACCCCGACAACGCGGGCGCCCACTACGCGACCACCGGCCCCGAGATCCTCGCCGACCTGCCCACCGTCACCCACTTCGTGGCCGGCCTCGGCACCACCGGCACCCTCATGGGCGTCGGCCGCTACCTGCGCGAACACAAACCCGACGTACGGATCGTCGCCGCCGAACCCCGCTACGACGACCTCGTCTACGGGCTCCGCAACCTCGACGAGGGCTTCGTCCCCGAGCTCTACGACGCCTCCGTCCTCACCACCCGCTTCTCCGTCGGCTCCGCCGACGCCGTCGCCCGCACCCGCGAACTCCTCCGCGAAGAGGGCATCTTCGCCGGCGTCTCCACCGGAGCCGCCCTCCACGCCGCCCTCGGCATGGCCCGCAAGGCCGTCACCGCCGGCGAGAGCGCCGACATCGTCTTCGTCGTCGCCGACGGCGGCTGGAAATACCTCTCCACCGGCGTCTACACCGCCGCCACCACCGAAGAGGCCATCGAGGTCCTGCACGGACAACTCTGGGCCTGACCCCGCCCCACCAGCACCACCCGCACCACCCACGGCCCGGCCGGCACGCACCCGCGTACCGACCGGGCCGTCCTCACACCCACAACCGGAAGCACCCCACCGCACCCCCCGCTCACAACCCCCGCACCTGATCCCACACCGCCGGATCCGCCACCCCCACCCGACGCGTCCACTCCCACCCCGCCACCTCCTCCGCCCGATCCACCTCCACGAACCCCGGCCCACCCCCCGCACCCACCACCCCCGGAGGCACCACCACCACACCCGCCCGCACATCGTGATACCGCCGCGCCACCGGCGCCGCCCGCACCCACCGCTCCCCGTGCCCACCGTGCCCCGACCCGTGCCGACGCCCCCGCGCCGGACCCAACACCAACCACACCCCCGCACCCGCACCCCGCACCCAGAACTCACCCGGCACCGGCCCCGGCACCGGCCCACGACCCCGCCCCGGCCCCGACCCGTGCGCCACCGGCCGGCCCCGCACCCCCGCCCCGTGACCCACGAGCAACACCAGCCCCACCGCGACCACCGCGGCGACCGCCGGCCACCAGGAGGTGTCCATGCAACGACGGTAGCCGCGCCCGCCCGCCCCCGCCCGCCGAGCCACCCGCCCCCCACCCCGCGGCCCCGTCGCTCCCCCGGGTGACAGGACGGGTGAGTTGCCCCACAACGGCCGGCCGCGAAGACGCGGGGCACCCGTTCCCGCCTTACCCTCGGACCACGCACCGCCCTGCCGGCACCTCCCCCCGACCCCGGTCACCCTCCCGGCACCCCCCACGCCAGACCCCGCCCGACCCCTCCCACACCCGTCCACGGACCGTCCACGGAGGTTCCCGCTCCATGAAGCTCACCGTCGTCGGCAGCTCCGGGTCGTTCCCGTCCGCGGAATCGGCCTGTTCGAGCTACCTCGTAGAGGCCGACGGCTTCCGGCTGCTCCTCGACATGGGCAACGGCGCCCTGGGCGAGCTGCAGCGTCACTGCGGTCTCTACGACCTCGACGCGATCTTCCTGAGCCACCTGCACGCCGACCACTGCATCGACATGTGCGCGTACTTCGTGGCCCGCTACTACCGGCACGAGGGCGGACGCTGCGGCACCGTCCCCGTGTGGGGCCCGGCCGGCACGCAGCGCCGGTTGACCACCGCCTACGAGGACGTGCCGCACCCCGACTCCCTCGCCGAGGTCTTCGAGTTCCACACCCTGGGCACCGGCCCCGACCCGGTGGAGACCTTCGAGGTCGGCCCGTTCACGGTCCGCACCGTCAAGGTCAACCACCCCGTCGACGCGTACGCGATCCGCGTCGAACACGGCGGCCGATCGCTGACGTACTCGGGGGACACCGGGCTGTGCCCGGCGCTGGTGGACCTCGCCGAGGACACCGACCTCTTCCTGTGCGAGGCATCCTTCACCCACGGCAAGGAGGACCTGCCCGACGTGCACCTCAACGGCCGGCAGGCGGGGGAGTACGCGCGGGACGCGAAGGCCGGCCGGCTCGTGCTGACCCACGTGCCCCCGTGGACCGACGCCGCGCGCAACCTCGCCGACGCCCGCGAGGTCTTCCCCGGCACCACCGTCCTGGCCCACCCCGGACAGGTGCACGTCGTCTGACCGGCCGCGCCGCACGCACGACGAGGCCCCCGTCTCCCTCGGGTGAGGGAGACGGGGGCCTCGTCGTACGGGGTGGGGCGTCGTCCTTACTTGGACTCGGCCTTCAGCAGCTCGGCGAGCTCCTCGTCCGACTCGCGACCGGGGGTCGGGATGTTGAACTTGGTGATCGCGAAGCGGAAGATCACGTAGTACAGGGCGGCGAAGCAGAGGCCGACCAGGGCCAGGCCCAGCGGGTTCTTCGCGATGCCGAAGTTCAGCGCGTAGTCGACGAAGCCGGCGGAGAAGCCGAAGCCGTCCTTCATGCCGAGCGCCCAGGTCAGCGCCATGGAGACACCGGTGAGGACCGCGTGGATCGCGTAGAGGACCGGCGCGATGAACATGAAGGTGAACTCGATGGGCTCGGTCACACCGGTGACGAACGCGGTGGCCGCGAGCGAGGCCATCATGCCGCCGACGACCTTGCGGCGCTCGGGACGGGCGCAGTGGACGATCGCGAGGCAGGCCGCCGGGAGGGCGAACATCATGATCGGGAAGAAGCCGGTCATGAACTGGCCGGCCTGCGGGTCACCGGCGAGGAAGCGGGCGATGTCGCCGTGCTTGCCGTCGAACTCACCGGCCTGGAACCACGGGAAGGAGTTCAGGAGGTGGTGCATGCCGACCGGGATCAGCGCGCGGTTGGCGAGACCGAAGACGCCCGCGCCGACCGCGCCGGAGCCGACCAGCCAGGTGCCGAAGTTGTGCAGACCGGTGCCGAGGACGGGCCAGATCAGACCCATGACGATGCCGACGACCAGACCCGCGAAGGCCGAGAGGATCGGGACCAGGCGGCGACCGCCGAAGAAGCCCAGCCACTCGGGCAGCTTGGTGCGGTAGAACTTCTGGTACAGCAGGGCGACGACGATGCCCATGATCACGCCGCCGAGGACGCCGGCGTTGACCGGGGCCTCGTTCATGACGATCTTGCCGTCGACGACCGCGGCGACCTTCGGGAGGTTGCTGTCGGTGAAGGTGGAGAGCACCTTCTGGAAGACGAGGTAGCCGGTGACGGCGGCCAGGGCCGTCGAGCCGTCCGACTTCTTCGCGAAGCCGATCGCGATGCCGACGCAGAACAGCAGCGCCATGTTGTCGAGCAGCGCGCCGCCGCCCGAGGCCATGTAGGTCGCGATCTTGTTGATGAAGTCCGGGAGCGACTCCCGGCCGAGCATGTCCGGCTGGCCGAAGCGAACCAGGAGCGCGGCGGCCGGCAGCACGGCGACCGGGAGCATGAGGCTCCGGCCGATGCGCTGCATGACGGCCATGGCGCCCGCGCCCTTCTTCTTCTTTTCCGCCGCCGGGGCAGCGTTTGCCGTGGTCACTACGTCCTCCAGGGGGCAAGGCGCCGCCAGGGGACAAGGAAAAGGGGGGACGGCGGCGTCTCGAAAAGGTGGACCTCCGGGGCGGGCAAGGCCCTCGGTGGTCTAAACCACTTAGTGGTGTAGACCAGTTGTAGCACGGTCGGGTCCGCGTAAGGAACCCTCGCTTCCGGTGCCGAAGGACACATCCGGACACACACGACAAAGGCCCCCGGGAACCCGAGGTTCCCAGGGGCCTTCCGACCGGGCCCAACGTCCCGAACAAGACGTCCGATCAACCTTCCTCACACCGGGCGAAACCCACCGTCACCCTTCGACGACAGCGCGACCGCCTACTTCGTGTTCTCCTTCTGCATCTCCAGGATCTCCTCGTCCGACTCCCGCCCCGGCGTCGGAATGTTCCACTTCGTGATCGCGAACCGGAACACCGCGTAGTACACCACCGCGAAGCCCAACCCGATCAGGATGATCAACCACGGCTTCGTCGCCAGACTCCAGTTGATCACGTAGTCGATCAGACCCGCCGAGAAGCTGAACCCGTCCTTCGCCCCCAACGCCCACGTCACCGCCATCGACACACCCGTCAACACCGCGTGCATCGCGTACAACGCCGGCGCCACGAACAGGAACGAGTACTCCAACGGCTCCGTGATGCCCGTGACGAACGAGGTCAGACCCACCGACAACATCAGGCCACCCACCTCCGCCCGCCGCTGCGGCTTCGCACAGTGCGTGATCGCCAACGCCGCCGCCGGCAACGCGAACATCATGATCGGGAAGAACCCCGACGTGAACTGCCCCGCGTTCGGGTCACCCGCCAGGAACATGTTGATGTCACCGTGCACCGTCTGCCCGTCCGGCTTCGTGAAACTCCCGAACTGGAACCACACCGGCACGTTCAGGAACTGGTGCAGACCGATCACCAGCAACGCCCGGTTCGCCAGACCGAAGATCCCCGCACCCACGGCGCCCAGACCCACCAGCCAGTCCGAGAAGCTCTCCAGCCCCGAACCGATCGGCGGCCACACCCACAGGCACAGGGCCGCGAACGCGATCGCCACGAACGACATGATGATCGGCACCAGCCGACGCCCGTTGAAGAAGCCCAGCCAGTCCACCAGCTTCACCCGGTGGTACCGCTGCCAGAACCAGGCCGCCAGCAACCCCATCACGATGCCGCCGAACACCCCCGGATTCTGATACCCGAACGCCGCCACCGCGCCGTCCGCGGCCTGGCACCCCGTCGCCACCGCCTTCTGCCCGTCCGGACAGTCCTTCGGGAACGCGTGCAGCACCCCCCGGTACACCAGGAACCCCGCCACCGCCGCCAGCGCCGTCGACCCGTCCGCCTTCTTCGCCATCCCGATGGCCACACCGATGCAGAACAACAACGGCAGACCCAGGTCCGCGTCGAGCAGCGCGCCACCCGCCCCCGACATCACCCGGGCGACGTCCGTCCAGTTCAGACCGTCCGCACCGAAGACGTCCGGCTGCCCCAACCGGTTCAGGATGCCCGCCGCCGGAAGCACGGCGATCGGCAGCTGAAGACTCCGCCCCATCTTCTGAAGGCCCTGGAAGAGGCCGTTCCACCATTTCTGCTCGGGTACTGCTGCGGCGCTGCCGGCACTCATCGGCGTCTCCCTCGACCCAGCGGTGTTTCAGTGATGGCACACTGGTGTAGACCAGTTGCCGGTGGGGGTGTCACCGCAGCCCGCCGACCCGGCGGCCTGCCGTTGACCGCCATCATTCGGCAGCGGCCGGACGCGCGCTCGCGAAGTTGGGCCAACCGTGGGTTACCGTGACAAAGCGGAAAACGCCGGGGCCCCGCACGGGCAGGCGACCGTCGAGACTCGTTCTTCGTAGAACTCAGGGAGAAACACATGGCCACCAAGGCTGAGAAGATCGTCGCCGGGCTCGGCGGAATCGAGAACATCGAAGAGGTCGAGGGCTGCATCACCCGCCTGCGCACCGAGGTCATCGACCCCTCCAAGGTCGACGAAGCCGCGCTCAAGGCCGCCGGCGCCCACGGCGTCGTCAAGATGGGCACCGCGATCCAGGTCGTCATCGGCACCGACGCCGACCCGATCGCCGCCGACATCGAGGACATGATGTGAGCTGAGCCCCACGGCTCACCACACCACCGGCCGCCCGCACACCCCACCCCGGGGCCCGTGCCGGCGGCCGGCCCCGTTCCCCGCCCCGACCCCACCCCCGGCCACCCCCGACCACCCCCCCGGGCCCACACCACCCGAACGGACCACCCCACCCCGCACACCCACTAGGCTCGACGACATGTCTCGCATCGACGGCCGTACCCCCGAACAGCTCCGCCCCGTCACCATCGAACGCGGCTGGAGCAAGCACGCAGAGGGCTCCGTCCTCGTCTCCTTCGGCGACACCAAGGTCTTCTGCACCGCCTCCTTCACCGAAGGCGTCCCCCGCTGGCGCAAGGGCTCCGGCGAAGGCTGGGTCACCGCCGAATACTCGATGCTCCCCCGCGCCACCAACACCCGCGGCGACCGCGAAGCCGTCCGCGGCAAGATCGGCGGCCGCACCCACGAGATCTCCCGCCTCATCGGCCGATCCCTGCGCGCCGTCATCGACTACAAGGCCCTCGGCGAGAACACCATCGTCCTCGACTGCGACGTCCTCCAGGCCGACGGCGGCACCCGCACCGCCGCCATCACCGGCGCCTACGTCGCCCTCGCCGACGCCATCGAATGGGGCCGCGGCAAGAAGCTCGTCAAGGCCGGCCGCAAGCCCCTCATCGACACCGTCTCCGCCGTCAGCGTCGGCATCGTCGACGGCACCCCCCTCCTCGACCTCCGCTACGAAGAGGACGTCCGCGCCGAAACCGACATGAACGTCGTCTGCACCGGCGACGGCCGCTTCGTCGAGGTCCAGGGCACCGCCGAAGGCACCCCCTTCGACCGCAAGGAACTCAACGCCCTCCTCGACCTCGCCGCCGGCGGCTGCGTCGACCTCGCCGCCCTCCAGCGCACCACCCTCGGCCTCGACACCGAAGCCTGAGCCCCCAGGGCGACACCGGCACCACACGCCGGCACCACACCGGACGACGGGCCGGGACGGGCAACCGTCCCGGCCCGTCCCCGCGTCCCCACCGATGACGAGGGCACACCCGGACGGCCCACCCCGCCCGAAAACGCCCACCACCACGACACCGGGGGACCCCACCACATGCGAACCACCCAGCGACCCGCCGCCCCACGCCGCCGCCTCGCCGCACTCGCCCTCGCCACCGCCCTCACCCTCCCCGCCCTCGCCTCCTGCTCCGCCCTCTCCACCGCCATCGACTGCGCCAACACCGCCGTCACCATCACCCAAGGCGTCGCCGACCTCCAGCAGGCCGTCGGCAACGCCGGCAACAGCCCCCAGGACGCCAAGACCGCCCTCGACCAGATCGACGCCAACCTCAAGAAGATCGGCGACCAGACCGACAACGCCGACCTCGGCAAGGCCGTCGACTCCCTCAAGCAGGCCGTCGCGAACGCCCACACCGCCGTCGACAACGGCACCACCCCCGACGTCAAACCCATCAGCGACGCCGCCGCCGAACTCTCCAAGGTCTGCACCCCCGGCTGACCGGAATAATCGAGGGCATGACCAGCCGCCTCGTCCTCGCCACCCGCAACCAGGGCAAAGTCACCGAACTCCGCGCCCTCCTGTCCGACGCCGACCTCCCCCACGAGGCGGTCGGCGCGGACGCCTACCCCGAGATCCCCGACGTCAAGGAAACCGGCGTCACCTTCGCCGAGAACGCCCTCCTCAAGGCCCACGCCCTCGCCCGCGCCACCGGCCTGCCCGCCATCGCCGACGACTCCGGCCTCTGCGTGGACGTCCTCGGCGGCGCCCCCGGCATCTTCTCCGCCCGCTGGGCCGGCCGACACGGCGACGACAAGGCCAACCTCGACCTGCTCCTCGCCCAGCTCTCCGACATCGCCCCCGAACACCGCGCCGCCCACTTCCACTGCGCCGCCGCGCTCGCCCTCCCGGACGGCACGGAACGCGTGGTCGAAGGCCGCCTGCTCGGCACCCTGCGTACGGAACCCTCGGGCGCGGGCGGCTTCGGCTACGACCCGATCCTGGAACCCCTGGGCGACACGCGCACGTGCGCGGAGCTGACGAAGGAGGAGAAGAACGCGATCTCGCACCGAGGCGAGGCATTCCGCGTCCTCCTCCCGATCCTCAAGGACCTGCTGGGCTGAGGGGGCCGGCACCCGCCCGGGAACACGCAGAGGGCCCGGCTCCAAAGAAGCCGGGCCCTCGTGTCGAGCCAGTGCGGCGGAAGGGACTCGAACCCTCACGCCCAAAAAGGACAATGGGACCTAAACCCATCCTGGCTACCAAATTACAGCACCGCCGCAGGCCCTGACATGCTAGCCCTTAGGCGGTGCCGTGAACCATTGCCTCAGGTGGTCGGATCCTCGTTCGTCGCGCGCCCCCGCGACACCAGGTGTCCGTGACGGCGTGGCAGTTGGGGCAGAGCAGTCGCAGGTTTTCCCGTCGGTCGTCCCGACGGTCCCCGTTCACGTGATCCACTTCAAGGGTCATGGGCCGGCCGTGCCATGACGGAGGGGTACCGCACCCCGCGCACACCTCGGGGACCCCGACCTCGCCCAGGGCGCGACGCAGCAGGTATCCCGGGGTTCGACGTTCGCTCTCGTGGCGGATCAAGACGTCCGTGGCCCGGCGCCAACGCTCCGGCCTGATCAGACCGCGGTAGTGGGCCTGGCCGAGGAAGTGCTCCGTCGACAGGCCGGCCTCGGCGATCCATGCCTTCAGCAGGGTGCGGTTCGTGGTGTTCTCGGGACGGCCCAGCCGTCGCAGCGCGTCCGCGTACCCGAGGGAGTTCCGCACCACCTCGCGTAGTCCGTCCGGTGCGGGGCTTCGGCCCTGCCGTCGGGTTCGCACATCCGAGAAGTGCGACACGTCGACACCGTGTCGGGCGAACCGCGACAGCAGCGAACGCTTGGCGGCGTTCGGCCCGAGTCCGAGCCGTTGGATCGCCTCGGTGGTGTTCCCGGAGGTACGGGCCACTTCGACCAGCCGTTCACGGTCGATCCGGATGCCGTAGCCCCTCATCGACGGTCTCCCTTGCGGCGCCGGTAGCCGTCCGTGGTGGAGTGACAGTTCGGGCAGAGCAGGCGCAGGTTCTCCGGTGCGTTGTCCCGCCAGTCGCCGTTCACGTGGTCCACCTCCAATGGCAGCGGTCGGCCCTGCCAGGTGGGGGGTATCCCGCACAGTGCGCAGGCATCGGGTGTGCCGAGGGCCACGAGCCGCCGTCGCAGTTGTCGTCCGGGCGTGCGCCGATCCGCTTTCTCGCGCCCGTGGGCGCGGGGGCGGGAGCTGAAGTGCGAGGTGTCCACCCCGTACTTGGTCAGTCGGCGGCCGATGTGGGTCACATTTCCTCCGACCGGGTCCAGGCCGAGGCGGCGGACCACTTCCGCCGTGCTCATCGATATGGCTGCCACTTCGGCGAGTCGTTCGCGGGACCATTTCGCGTGATCGCGGGAGAAGTGTGAGGCGTCGATGCCATGGCGCTGCATGAGGGTGGTGACGTACCGCCGCTGGCCCTGGGTCGCATCCGGTATGCCCAGGTGTTCCATGGCCTCGGTCAGGTTTCGGGCCTCGGCGGCGGCCTCCGCCAGGCGGTCCGGGGTGTAGCGGCGGCGGGGGTGGGGTGGGGTTTCGGGCATCGGGTCCTCGTTCGTCGTGGCGGTTCGGGCGGGTGTGCCGGGCGCGGATGTTTGTGCGCGTCGGTTCACCTGGTCGGCTCAACGAACGGGTTCCGGTTCGGTCACGGCGTGTGAGGTGGAGTGGTGGGACGCGGAAGGAGCGGGAGCCCGCGGCCCGGTGGGGTCGGGGTCCCGCTCCTTGGGGGGCCGGGTGTCAGAGGCCGAGGTCCTTGATGATCTTCGCGACGTGGCCGGTGGCCTTGACGTTGTAGAGGGCGCGTTCGACCTTGCCCTCTTCGTCGAGGATGACGGTGGAGCGGATGACGCCGGTGACGGTCTTGCCGTAGAGCTTCTTCTCGCCGTAGGCGCCGTATGCCTCCAGGACCTTCTTCTCCGGGTCGCCGACGAGGGTGACCTCGAGGTGTTCCTGTTCGCGGAATTTGGCGAGCTTCTCGGGCTTGTCGGGGGAGACGCCGATGACGTCGTAGCCGTGGCCGGTGAGGAAGGCGAGGTTGTCGGTGAAGTCGCAGGCCTGCTTGGTGCAGCCGGGGGTGAGGGCGGCCGGGTAGAAGTAGACGATGACCTTGCGGCCCTTGTGGTCGGCCAGGGAGACGGGGTTGCCGTCGGCGTCCGGCAGGGTGAATGCGGGGGCGGTGTCGCCCGGCTGGAGGCGTTCGCTCATTCTCGGACAGCTCCTCGGGGAGGGGATCGGTACGCGACGAGACTAAGCTGACAGCCTGTTGACGGCGGACCTCGCCCCACAGAGTCAGACAGACCCAGCGGATCACCCCCGACCGACGGAGGCAGCGCGGTGCCGGAAGCCAGGACCCCCGCACAGATCGAGGCGGACATCGTCCGCCGGCGGGAACAGCTCGCCGAGACCCTCGACGAGATCGGAGTGCGGCTGCACCCGAACACGATCATCGGTGACGCGAAGGCCCGGGTGGCCTCGACCGTGGATCAGACGGCGGGGCGTGCTTTCGCCGCCGTGAATCGGACGGTGACGGACGTGCAGTCGAGTTTGCGGGACGAGTCGGGTGCGCCGCGTCCGGAGCGGATTCTTCCGGTGGCGTTGGTGGCTGTCGGGGTGGTGGGGTTGTTGGTGCTGTCGTTGCGGCGGCGCAAGGGTTGAGCGGGCCCTCCGGCGTACAAGGGAGGCTCGGGCAGGTAGGTTCACAGGGTGAGCGAGAACACCACCACCCACGACAAGCTGCCCATTCGCATGCTGCACGATCGCGTCCTCGTGCGGTCCGACTCTCCTGAGGGGGAGCGGCGCTCGGGGGGCGGCATCCTGATTCCGGCGACGGCTGCGGTCGGCAAGCGTCTGGCCTGGGCCGAGGTGGTCGCGGTGGGGCAGAACGTGCGCACCGTGGAGCCCGGTGACCGGGTGTTGTACGACCCGGAGGATCGGGCGGAGGTCGAGGTGCGGAGTGCGACGTACGTGTTGATGCGGGAGCGTGATCTGCACGCGGTGGCCGCGGAGCGGTTGGAGGGGTCGGAGGATTCGACGGGCCTGTACCTGTAGGGGTTCGGGTCGGCTCGGGTTCTGTGACGTTGTGCGACGGGTCGGTGACGAGGGTCACCGGCCCGTTTCGCTTGGGTTTGCTACGGTGGGGGACCCCGACGAGACGCGCCGTACCGGGCTGGACAAGACGACGCATTCCTTGTTCGAGCGTTCGTCGTGGAGGTGCCGTCGTGGCGTGGGTCCTGTTGGTCGTGGCCGGTCTGCTGGAAGTGGGCTGGGCGATCGGGATGAAGTTCACCGAGGGGTTCACGCGGCTGTGGCCGAGTGTGTTCACGGGTGCGGGGATCGTGGCGAGCATGGTGTTGTTGAGCTATGCGGCGAAGACGTTGCCGATCGGTACGGCGTACGGGGTGTGGGTCGGCATCGGTGCGGCGGGTGCGGCGTTGTTGGGGATGTTCGTGTTGGGGGAGCCGGTGACGGCGGCGCGGATCTTCTTCATTTCGTTGTTGGTGGTGGCGATCGTGGGGTTGAAGGCGACGTCGGGCCATTGAGGTGACGTTGTGTGATGACGGTTGAGGCCCCCGGGACGTGTTCCCGGGGGCCTCGTCGTGCGTGGGGTGTGCTGTTCGGCGGGGTGGGTGGTGGGGTCAGCGGCGGGTTTGGGGGGCGTCGGACTGGTCGCCGCCGGTGGTGCCGCCGTCGGTCTGGCCTTGGGTTTGGCCGCCGTTGCTCTGTCCGCCGTTGCTCTGTCCGCCGTTGGTGGTGCCGCCGTCGGTTTGTCCGCCGTTGGTCTGGCCGCCTTGGCTTTGGCCGGTGGTTTGGCCCTGGTTCTGGCCGCCGTTGGTCTGGCCTTGGTTTTGGCCTTGGGATTGGCCCTGGTTCTGGCCTTGGGTTTGGCCGGTGTTGGTCTGGCCGCCGTCGGTGGGGCTCGGGGGGCGGGGGGTGGGGCGGCCGGGGGTTCCGGTGGTGCCGCCGTTGTCTTGGCCGGCGTTGGTCTGGCCGGTGGTCTGGCCCTGGTTGGTCTGGCCGGTGGTGTCCGTGCCGGGGGGCCGGGGGCCGGGCGGGAGGGGTGGGGGTTCGGCGCCGCCGGGTTGGAGGTCGAGTTCGAAGTCGAGGGGATCGGAGTCGGCGAGGGCGGCCTTGGTGTAGGCGGCCCAGATCCGGGCGGGGTATTTGCCGCCGCTGATGCGGGCTTCGCCGAGGGCGCCGTAGAGGGATTGCAGGGTGCCCTTGTCGGGGTCCTGTCCCATCATCGCGACGACGGTGACGAGGTCGGGGGTGTAGCCGGCGAACCAGGCGGAGCGGTCGAGTTCTCCGGTGCCGGTTTTGCCGGCGGCGGGGCGGCCGGCGCCTTGGGCGGTGGTGCCGGTGCCGTTGTCGACGACGCTGACGAGCATGGAGGTGGTGGTGTCGGCGGCTTCGCGGGTGACGGCCTGGCGGGTGTCGCGGGCGGGGAGTTCGATGGTGTCGCCGCGTTTGGTGATCTTCTCGATGAAGGTGGCCGGGGTGTGTTTTCCGTGGGCGGCGAGGGTGGCGTATGCCTGGGTCATGTCGAGGACGCTGGCCTGGAGGGTGCCGAGGGCGATGGCGGGGCCGGCGTCGAAATTGGGGGTGTCGGCGGGGATGCCGAGGTCGATGGCGGTTTTCTTGACCTTGTCGCCGCCGACGTCGACGGCCATTTGGGCGTAGACGGCGTTGACGGAGAGGTCGGTGGCGGTGCGGACGGTGATGTCGCCGTAGCTGCGTTGGTCTTCGTTCTCGGGGTCGAAGGGGATGGTGCTGCCGACGACGGGGCGTTTGTTGCGTCCGTTGTAGAGGGTGTTGGGCGTGATGGGGGCGCGGTTTTGGGTGCGGCTGTTGTTTTCGACGGCGGCGGTGAAGACGAAGGGTTTGAAGGTGGAGGCGACCTGGTAGTCGTGGCGGGTGGCGTTGTTGACGTATTGCTTGAGGTAGTCGATTCCGCCGTAGAGGGCGACGATTTTTCCGGTGATGGGGTCGATGGAGGAGGCGCCGACGCGGACGAGTTTGTCGGCGGGGTGTTCGGTGGGGTCGAGTTTGTCGGTGACGGTGGTTTCGACGGCTTTGACGAGGTTGGTCTGGCGGGTGCGGTCGAGGGTGGTGGTGATGCGGTAGCCGCCTTCGGCGAGGGTTTTCTCGTCGAGGGTCTTGGTGGCGAGGATGTGGTCGCGGACGGCTTCGACGAGGTAGCCGCGTTGTCCGGAGAGGCCGGCGGCGGGCTTGATTTTTCCGGGTTCGGGGAATTTCATGGCGGCGCGTTCTTCGGCGCTGAGCCATTTTTGTTTGACCATGCCGTCGAGGACGTAGTTCCAGCGGGCGAGGGCGCGGGGTCGGCCTTGGGGGTGGGCGACGACGTCGAAGGCGCTGGGGGAGTTGAGGAGGGTGGCGAGGTAGGCGCCTTCGGCGGTGGTGATCTTGCCGATGTCCTTGCCGTAGTAGGCCTGGGCGGCGGCTTGGACTCCGTAGGCGTTGCGGCCGAAGTAGCTGGTGTTGAGGTAGCCCTCGAGGATGTATTCCTTGGATTTTTCGCGGCCGAGTTTGATGGCGATGAAGAATTCTTTGGCTTTGCGTTTGAGGGTTTGTTCCTGGCCGAGGTAGTAGTTTTTCACGTATTGCTGGGTGATGGTGGAGCCGGATTGTTTCCCTTTGCCGGTGGCGGTGTTCCAGGCGGCGCGGAGCATGGCTTTGGGGTCGACGGCGCGTTCGGAGTGGAAGTCGCGGTCCTCGGCGGCGAGGACGGCGTCCTGGACGGTGCGGGGGATTTGGTGGAGGGCGACGTTCTGGCGGTTGACCTCGCCGTCGCGGGCGAGGACGGTGCCGTCGGAGTACAGGTAGACGTTGGATTGGGCGGTGGCGGCGGAGTTGGCCGGGGGGATGTCGACGAGGAGGTAGCCGGCGATGAGGGCGCCGATGACGAGGAGGGCGCCGAGGAGGGTGGTGCCGAGGAGCATGCGCCAGGTGGGGAGGGCGCGGCGCCATCCGGTGCGGGGGCGGCGTGGGGGTTTGCCGGGTGGGGGTCCGTCGGGGGTGGTGGGCCCGTTCGGCGCGGTGGGGTGGGGTGGGGTGTGGGGATCGCGAGGGTCGGGTCCCGGTGGTGGTGTGGGGTCGTTCAACTCCGGGCTCCTCGGGTCCTCGGGGTGGTGTGGTCTCCGCGCCGTGCGGGGGTGAAATGTCTGGTCTGTACCTCCGCTGTCTACCCGATGGGCCGGGTTTCGGACGCGGGGGCCCGGAATTCGCTCGCAGGGATCGCCCCTCCGCACTAAGGTCGCCCGCTTCGACCCATGGGGAAGGGAGGCGGGAAGTGCGGCTGTATTCGATGGTGGCGCTCGGGGGGTTCCGGCGGTACGCGACGTACGGGGCGGCCACGGCGGCGGGGTGTCTGGCGAACGTCGTGTTCGGTTTCATCACGGCGTACACGTATGTGGCGCTGTGGGGGCAGCGGGCCGAGCTGGGCGGGTACGACCGGGCGCAGGCGGTGACGTTCGTGTGGGTGACGCAGGCGTTGCTGGCCTCGGTGTCCTTGTTGGGGGGCGGTTTCGAGACGGAGTTGCAGGAGCGGATCCGTACGGGGGACGTGGCGGTGGACCTGTGTCGGCCGGCGGACCTTCAGGCGTGGTGGTTGGCGGCGGATCTGGGGCGGGCGGTGTTCCAGCTGTTGGGGCGGGGGTTGGTGCCCTTGGCGTGTGGGGCGCTGGTGTTCGAGTTGGCCTTGCCGGGGGAGGTGGGGCGGTGGGTGTTGTTCGCGGTGGCGTGGGTGTTGGCGTTGGTGGTGAGTTTCGCGTTGCGGTTCGTGGTCGGGTTGCTGGCGTTCTGGTTGTTGGACGGCGCGGGTGTGAACGTGATGGCGTCGGTGTTGACGTTGTTCTTCTCGGGGATGGTGGTGCCGCTGACCTTGTTCCCGGGGGTGTTCGGGGAGCTGGTGCGGGTGCTGCCGTGGGCGGCGATGTTGCAGGTGCCGGTGGACGTGTTGTTGGGGACGAACGGGGCGGCGGGCGGGGTCGCGGGGGCGGTGCGGTCGCTGGGCTTCCAGGCGGTGTGGGCGGTGGTGCTGCTGGGGCTGGGCCGGATGGTGCAGGCGGCGGCGACGCGTCGGGTGGTGGTTCAGGGTGGCTGAGGCGGTGGCGGTGCGGGCGGTCGGGGGCGGCGGTGAGGATCCGGCCGGTTCGGGGCGCGGGATGGCGGTGCCGGGTTTCGGGGTGTGGGCGCGGGCCGCGGCCGGGGTGCGGGGCTATCTGTTGATCGCGGGGATGTGGGTGCGGGCGACGATGGCGTACCGCGCGTCGTTCGTGTTGACGGTGGCGGGGAACGCGGCGGTGACGGGGCTCGACTTCGTCGGGATCTGGATCATGTTCACGCACGTGGAGGCGTTGGGCGGGTTCTCGCTGCCGGAGGTGGCGTTGTTGTACGGGTTGTCGTCGACGGCGTTCGGGCTGACGGACCTGGTGGTGGGGAATTCGGACCGGGTGGGTCAGCGGGTGCGGGACGGGTCCTTGGACGTGATGTTGACGCGGCCGGTGCCGGTGTTGGCGCAGGTGGCCGCGGACCGGTTCGCGTTGCGGCGGGTGGGGCGGCTGGTGCAGGGGGTGCCGGTGTTGGCGTGGGGGTTGGCGGCGTCGCCGGTGGTGTGGACGGTGGACCGGGTGCTGCTGGTGCCGGTGGCCGTGGTGGCGGGGGCGGCGTTGTTCGCGGCGGTGTTCGTGGCGGGCGCGGCGTTCCAGTTCGTGGCGGGGGAGGCGGCGGAGGCGCAGAACGCCTTCACGTACGGGGGGACGGCCCTGTTGCGGTACCCGCCGACGGTGTTCGCGCGGGAGGTGGTGTGGGCGGTGACGTGCGTGGTGCCGTTGGCCTTCGTGAACTGGTGGCCGGTGTTGTACCTGCTGGACCGGCCGAACCCGCTGGGTCTGCCGGGGTGGGTGGCCTGGTGCGGGCCGGTGGTGGCGGCGCTGGTGTTGGCGCCGGTGTCGTGGGCGTGGCGGTCGGGGCTGCGGGCGTACCGCGGCACGGGAAGTTGAGAGCGAAGGGTCGGGTCGTGGACGGAGCGGAGCGCGTGATGGCGGAGGAACTGATCTCGGTGCGGGACCTGGTGAAGGTCTTCGAGGTGCGGCGTCGGGTGGGGCCGTTGCGTCGGGAGCGGCGGTTGGTGCGGGCGGTGGACGGGGTGGACTTCACGGTGCGGCGCGGGGAGGTGGTGGGGTACGTGGGGCCGAACGGGGCGGGGAAGTCCACGACGATCAAGATGCTGACGGGGATCCTGACGCCCACCTCGGGCCGGCTGCGGGTGGCGGGCATCGACCCGGCGCGGGAGCGGACCCGGCTCGCGCACCGGATCGGGGTGGTGTTCGGGCAGCGCACGACGCTGTGGTGGGACCTGCCGCTGCGGGACTCGTACGCGCTGTTCCGCCGGCTGTACCGGATCCCGCGGGCCCGGTTCGAGGAGAACCTCGCGCGGTGCGTGGACCGGCTGGAGCTGGGCGCGCTGCTGGACGTGCCGGTGCGTCAGTTGTCCCTGGGGCAGCGGATGCGGGGGGACATCGCGGCGGCGTTGCTGCACGACCCGGACGTGCTGTACCTCGACGAGCCGACGATCGGCCTGGACGTGGTGTCGAAGGCGCGGGTGCGGGGTTTCCTGCGGGAGTTGAACGCGGAGCGGGGCACGACGGTGCTGTTGACCACGCACGACCTCCAGGACATCGAGCAGTTGTGCCGTCGGGTGGTGGTGATCGACCACGGGCGGGCCGTGTACGACGGGCCGTTGGAGGGACTGCACGCGGTGGGGGAGAGCGAGCGGACGCTGGTGGTGGACCTGGCGCGGGAGGAGCCGCCGATCGAGGTGGAGGGGGCGAGGGTGGTGCGGGTCAGCGGGGTGCGGCAGTGGTTGGCGTTCCCGGCGGGGGAGTCGGCGGCGCCGCTGGTGGCGGCGGTCGCGGCGAGGTATCCGCTGGTGGACCTGTCGATGCGGGAACCGGACATCGAGGAGGTCATCGCGCGCATGTACGCGGGGCGCGGCTGAGTCGAACCGGTTCGGGGCGGGATCAGGGATCGTTCAGGGTCGGGTGGGGGTCGGGACCAGGGAAAGACCAGGGTCGGGGCCCCTCCTCGGGGCGTATCGCGGGTGGGGGCGCGCGCATACTCTGGGGCACATGAGTGACGAGCGGGCCCAGGAGCCGTTGCCGGAGAAGACCTCGCTGGAGAAGGCCCCGGAGGGGACGGGAGCCGGGGGACCGGGGACCGGGACGGGGCCGGCGCCGGGGGCGGGGTCGCGGCCCGAGGCGGTACCTGCCGTTCCGGCGGCGTCCGGTCCGGTGGCGTCCGGTCCGGGGGCGGTGCCGGGAGCCCCGGCGCCCGATCCGGCGCTCGCGTTGCGGGCCTCGGACGCGGACCGGGACCGGGTGGTGGAGCGGCTGCGGGACGCGGTGGCCGAGGGCCGCCTGGACATGACGGAGTTCGAGGAGCGGATGGAGGCGGCGTACGCGTCGCGGACGTACGCCGAGCTGGAGCCCCTCACCCGTGACCTGCCGCCGGTGCCCGGGACCCCGATGCCGTTCGCGGCGCACCCGCCCGTCCCCGCGGGGACCGGGGCCGGCGTGTCGCCGGCGCGGCCCGGGGAGGGCTCGGGGATCGTGTGGGCCGAGCGGGTGGGGGTGAGCGCGGCCACGACGGCGTCCGGCCTGGGCGTCGGCGTGATGTCCGGTTTCCAGCGGCGCGGCGCGTGGACGGTGCCGCAACGGTTCGACGCGGTCGCCTTCTGGGGTGGTGGGGAGCTGGACCTGCGCGAGGCGTACTTCGCGACGCGCGAAGTGGTGATCAACTGTGTCGCGATCATGGGCGGGGTACAGATCGTGGTGCCGCCCGGGGTCGAGGTGGACCTGCGCGGTTTCGGGTTCATGGGAGGTTTTGACCACGATCACCGCAAGGCGGGTCCGGTGGAGCCGGGGGCGCCCCGGGTGGTGGTGACCGGGTTCGCGTTCTGGGGCGGGGTGGAGATCAAGCACAAGCCGCTGAAGGGGCGGGAACTCCCGGGATCCGGCCGCAAGGAACTGTAGCCGGCGCCCGCCGGGCCGGGTGTGAGACGCGGCGCGCGGGGCGGAGGGGAACTTCCCGGAGGCCCCGGGAGTCGGCAGAGGGGGCGACACACGCAGAAAGGCTCAGGTGGGACACGTGGCACACACGGGACGCGGGGACGGCGACCCGGCCGCCGACGGCGGCGGTGACGGCGGTGGCCGCGTCGGCGGTCGTGACGGCGGTGGCCGCGCCGACGGTCGTGACGGCGGCGGTCGCGCCGACGGTCGTGGCGGCAGCGGCGGTGCCGCCGGTCGTGGCGGCGGCAGCGGCGGTGGCGCTGGTGGTGACGGCGGCAGCGGTCGGGACACCGGCCCGGGCGACGCCCGGGAGGGCGGTCCGGGCACCGGTCGGGACACCGGCCTGGACTCCGCTCGGGACGGCGGTCGGGACGCCGCTCGTGACGGCGGTCCGGACGGTGGCCGTGACGTGGGTTCGGGCGACGCTCGGGATGATGGTCCCGGCGCGCGCCGGGACATCGGCCGGGGTGACGGCCGGGGAGACGAGGGCCGGACGCCGTTGAGCAAGCCGACGCCGGAGCCCATGCCCGGCTCCGGGCCCACGCCCGGCTCCGAGACTGCGCCCCGCCCCGGGCCCGGGGCTGCGCCCAGGCCCGCGACCGGGCCCGCGTCCGGCCCCGGGCCCATGCCCGGCCCCGGGGCTGCGTCCGCGACCGGGTCCGCGACGCCGGTGGCGGAGGACGCCGTCCCGACCACGACCCGTTCCGCGTCCGCCCCCAACCCGCGCCCCTGGCAGCGGGGTGGTGCCGGTGCCGGTAGCGGTGCCGAGGCCGGTGTGTCCGCGGCCGGGGGGCCGGGGCGGGGCGGGTTCGTGTTCAGCGCCGCCGACGAGGAACGCCGCCAGGGCGTACGCCGCATGAAGGCCCTGGCCACGGTGCTGCTCGGCGTGGTCGCCGTGATCTACGTGCTCGCGACGGTCGCCGAACGCTTCTGGGGCGCCGGCCCGTGGGCCGGGTACGTGGCGGCGGCGGCCGAGGCCGGCATGGTCGGCGCGCTCGCCGACTGGTTCGCCGTCACCGCCCTGTTCCGGCGCCCGCTGGGCCTGCCGATCCCGCACACGGCGATCATCCCGACGAAGAAGGACCAGCTCGGGGTGTCCCTCGGCGAGTTCGTCGGCGAGAACTTCCTCTCCTCCGACGTGGTCCGCACCCGTCTGCACGCCCTCGGCATCGGCGGCCGGCTCGGGTCCTGGCTCGCCGAGCCCGCCCACGCCGACCGCGTCACCGCCGAGCTCGCCACCGCCCTGCGCGGCGCGCTGACGGTGCTGCGGGACTCGGACGTGCAGGCCGTGGTCGGCGAGGCGATCACCCGGCGGGCCGAGACCGCCGAGGTCGCGCCCGGGGTCGGCAAGACCCTGGAACGGATCGTGTCCGACGGCGGTCACCGCAAGGTCGTGGACCTGGTGTGCGCGCGGGCCCACGACTGGCTCGTCACGCACGCCGACTCGATCACGGACGCCGTGCAGGGCGGCGCCCCCGGTTGGACCCCCCGGTTCGTTGACCGCAAGGTCGGCGACCGCGTGTACAAGGAACTGCTGCGGTTCGTCACCGAGATGCGCGACATGCCCGAGCACCCGGCGCGCGGCGCGATCGACCGCTTCCTGACCGACTTCGCCGCCGACCTCCAGTCCGACACGGAGACCCGGGCGAAGGTGGAGCGCCTGAAGTCGGAGATCCTGGCGCGCGGCGAGGTCCAGGACGTGATCGCGTCGGCGTGGTCGGCGATCCGCGCGATGATCCTGTCGGCCGCCGAGGACGAGCGCAGCGAGCTGCGGCTGCGGGTACGGGCCGCGTTGATCTCGCTCGGCGCGCGGCTCGCGGCGGACGGCCGGCTCCAGGAGAAGGTGGAGGGCTGGATCGAGGGTGCGGTGGTGTACGTGGTGACCACGTACCGCACCGAGATCACCTCGCTGATCACGGACACGGTCGCCTCGTGGGACGCCGAGCACACCTCCCGCAAGATCGAGGCGCACATCGGCCGTGACCTGCAGTTCATCCGCATCAACGGCACGGTCGTCGGCGCGCTCGCCGGCCTGCTGATCCACACCCTGACCCAGACCCTCTTCTGAGGACCCGGGCCGGGGCGCGGACCGGTCCGGTTCGGTCCGGGGCGAGGCCCGGGACGGTACGGTCCCGTTCCGTCCCGGGCCGTCCGCCCCTTGTGCCCGGGGGTGTCAGATGCCGGTCTCGTCGCGGGTCGCGGTCGTGCCCTCCGGGCAGTCGCGCAGGTCGGACGCGAACCAGGCCGCCGCCGAGACCGTCGCCGTGACCGCCAGCACCGCCGGCCACGCGCCGATCCTCTTCGCGAGTGGGTGCGAACCGGCGAACCCGGCCAGGTACAGCGTGCCCAGCCCGGCCACCGCCGGCGCGCCGCCCACCCGGTGCCAGCGCAGGCCCGCCGCGACCCCGGCCGCGCCCAGCACGAGCCCGCCCAGCGGGCGCTTCTTCGTGAACCGGGCCACGCCGTAGCCGCCGATCAGCCCGACGGACGCGATCGCCGCCGTCGGTATCCGTCCCGAGATCCCCGCCATGCCCTCGTCCCTTCGCGACCGCCCCGCCCACGCGGCGGGGCCCGCCGTCGAGACTAACGCGCCGGCCCGGCCGCCCGACCGGCCGCCCGTTCGCCTCCGGCCGCGTGGCCGGATCCCGCCGGGTCCCCGCTAGCGCGTCCCGCGTGAGAGGGCCACGAGGGCGACGACGCCCACCGACACCCCGCCGATCACCCCCGCCGGCACCTCCTCCCGCACCGCCGCCGGCAGCAGCGCCAGCAGCCCCAACACGACCAGGAACGCGACGGCGCCACCCAGGGCCCCCGTCAGCACGCGCTTGAGATTCACACCCGGACAACGCGCCGACCACCCGTCCGGGTACGCCGTTCGGCCCAGGGGATCGACCGGCCGCGTCCCGGGGCACACCCCGCGCATGACGACGAATCCGATCAGCCCGATCACCCCGAGCCTCCTCCGCCCGCCCCGGCTCGGACCCGCCCTCGAAGCCCTCGCCCGCCGCCAGCGCCGTGTGCTGTCCCGCACCCAGCTCCTGGCCGCGGGCGTCACCCCCGAGGCCCTGGCCCGACGTTGCCGGCCCGGCGGGCCCTGGCAGCGGCTGCTGCCGCGCGTCCACCTGTTGCAGACCGGGCCGCCCGACCGCGCCCAGCGGGCCTTGGCCGCCGTCCTGTACGCCGCGCCGCCCGCCGACCCCGCGCCGCTGTCCGGGGCCGACGCCGTGTTGAGCGGCGGCGCGGCCCTCGCCCTGCACGGGATCGCGGGCGCGCCGGCCGAGCCCGTCACCGTGCTGGTGCGGTCGGGTCGGCGGCCCGCCGCGTGCCGGTGGGCCAGGCCCCGGGCCACCGGGCGGCGACCCGCGCCGTGGCGGGTGGCGGGCGTGCCCAGCGCACGGCCCGTGCGCGCCGTCGCCGACCTCGCCGCGGACCTCGTACGGGCCGCGTCGGGCGGGTCCGGCGGGCCGGGCGGGTCGGGTGGGTCGGCCGGGGGTGGTGGGCCGGGCGGGTCCGGTGGGGGCGCGGAGAGGTTGCGGGCGGTGTGCGCGGCGGTGGTGCAGGCCGGGTGGTGCGGGCCGGCGGAACTGCGGGCGGAGCTGGCGGCGGCCCGGGTGCTGTCGCACCCGTGGGTGCGGCCGGTGGTCGAGGAACTGTCGGCGGGGGTCCGTTCGCCGGCGGAGGGCCGGGCCCGGGAGCTCGTGGCGTCGGCGACGGACCTGCCGACCCCCGTGTGGAACGCGCCGCTGTGCACGCCCGACGGGGCGTTCCTGGCGGTCCCGGACGCGTACTGGCCGGACGAGGGCGTGGCGCTGGAGGTGGACTCGGCCGAGTACCACTTCGCGCGGGACGCCTGGCAGGCCACGGTGCGCCGCCGGTTGCGGATGCAGGCGCACGGGGTGCTCGTCGTCGGGGTCACGCCCGCGCTGGTCCGGGACCGGCCGGCGGAGGTGCTGGCGGCCCTGCGGGCCGCACTCGCCCCGGCACCGAGGCGGGACCGGGACGAGGCGGGTCGGGCCCGGGCGCAACGGGAACGGGCGCGGGCGCGGGACGCCGTGCGGGCGGAGGCGGGCGTGCGGGCGGTGGGGGCGGCGCCGACGCAACTGGCCCTGCCGATGCGGCTGCCCGGGCACTGAGGCCGGTGTCGGCGGGGCCCGGCACAATGACGGCGTGACGCCGACGCCCGAACCCGAACCCGCGCCCGAACCCGAGCCCGTGCCCCGACCCGAGCCGGAGGCCGTGGCCGAGGCCGAGGCCGAGCCCGCGTCCCGGCCCGGGCCCGCCGCCGGGGCGCGGGAGCTGCCCACGACGGACGCGGTCCGGGCGCGGATGTCGCGGCAGAAGAGCCGTGACACGGGGGTGGAGGTCGCGCTGCGGCGGGCGCTGCACGCGGCGGGGTTGCGGTTCCGCGTGCACCGCAAGCCGGTGAAGGGGGTGCGGCGGGAGGCGGACGTCGTGTTCGGGCCGGCGCGGGTCGCCGTGTTCGTGGACGGGTGCTTCTGGCACGGCTGCCCGCTGCACGCGACGTGGCCCGCGAACAACGCCGAGTTCTGGCGCGCCAAGATCGAGGGCAACCGCGCCCGGGACCGGGACACCGACGCCCGGTTCGCGGCGGCCGGTTGGCTGTCGGTGCGGGTCTGGGAGCACGAGTCGCCGGCCGAGGCGGCCGACCGGGTCGCGGCGGCGGTCCTGGCCCGCCGCCCGGCCCCGCGCACCCGCCCGGACGCGTGAGGCTCCGTCCCGCGCGGGGTCACGGTGGCGGCGTCACGGGCGGGGGCGCGGGCGCGGGACGGGCGCGTGCACGGGCCGGCGCCGGCGCGGGCTCGCGGCTGTGCCGTCAGGCGTCGGGCAGCGGCCGGGTCAGGGGCCACCCGTCGCGGGTGCGGGCCCAGGGCAGGGCGACGACCTCGTCGAGCCGGGCCTCGTCCAGACGCACGCCGAGCGCGGCGGCGAGGACGTGCGCGGCCAGGCGGGGCGGGATCGCGTTGCCGATCTGCTGGGCGACGTCGCTGCCGCTCCACGGGTAGTCGTGGGGGAAGGTCTGGAGCCGGCCGGCCTCGGAGAGGGTCAGGCGGGGCAGTTCGGTGCCGTCGGGGGCTTCGAGCCGGTTGCGGGAGACCTTGCCGGTGACGGTGAACGCGGGCTCGGCCGAGGTGCGGCGGCCCCGGAGGCGCGCGTCGCCGCCGGTGCCGTAGTTGGAGACGACGGTGAACGCGTCGGTGCGGCCCAGGGCCGCGCCCATCGTCACGCAGGGCCGGCGGCCGGCGGGGACGGTCGCGGGGCGGACGCTGCGCGCGTTCTTGTGGAAGCGGGCGTGGGTGGGTTCGGGGAGCGCGGCCTCGCCGTCGAGGCGGGCGACGAGGATCGCGCGGCGACGGGTCTGGGGGACGCCGAACTCCTCGGTGTGCAGGATGCCGTGCGCGACGGAGTAGCCGAGCCGGTCGCGGAGCACGCGCCCCATGGCCTCCCACACCGGCAGCACGGCCGGGACCTGCTCCAGGACGATCGCCCGGTAGGGGGTGCCGGCCTCGTGCGCGCTGAGCGCCCACCACAGGGGCCGCAGGACGAGCCCGGTGCGGGGGTCCTCCAGCAGGTGGAGGTCCTCCTGGATCTCCTTGCGGGCGGTGTCGCCCTCGGCGGCGGCGAGGCGGTCCACGAAGGACAGGACGAGGTCGAGGGCGCGCCGGCCGGCTCCGGCGCCGGCGACGGTGTACGTCTGGCAGGGCGGGCCGCCGGCCAGCACCTCGGCCTCGGGGAAGTCCATGGGCCACACCAGCTGCACGTCGCCGGCGTGGGTGGCGAGACCGGCGGCGGCGCGGGTGGCGCAGGCGTTGGGGTCGATCTCCACACCGGTGACGGCCAGCCCCAGCCAGTGCGCGGCGACGTCGAGGCCGCCGGGTCCGGCGAACAGGTCGACCAGGCCGCGAGGCGGCGCGGGCGCCGGGGCGGCGGGGCCGGCCGGGGCGGCCGGGGCCTGGGTCGTGGTGGGGGAGGGCGGGGCGGCGGTCATGTGACGGCAGTCTAGTTGCGCGGACGCGGGCCGAGCCCGGCCCGCCCGGATCGTCTCGGGATCCGGTCCGGGGCGGGGCCGGGGCGGTCCGTGGCGGGGCCGGGGCAGGCCGGGAACGGATCCCGGGCAGGTCGGGAACGGGTCCGAGTCGGGTCCCGATCGGGTCCCGATCGGGTCCCGGTCCGGGTCCCGGGTCCGGGTCCGGGTCCGGCTCCCGCCCGTGCCCGGCCCGGCCGGCTCGGCGCGCCCCGCACCGTGCCCGGCCCCGCCCGCCCCGCCCCGCCCGATCCGCGCCGCGTGCCCGCGTCGTCCCGTGCGGGCTCAGGGGCCGGTGGGGTCCGGGGTGCCGTGGCAGTCGGCGTAGGCGCGGCCGGAGCCGCACCAGCACGGGGCGTCGGCGGCCGGCGGCCACGCCTCGGCGCGGCCCCGGGCGGCGAGGGTCGTGGCGTACTCGGCGAGGAGGCTGGGGGAGGCCGGCGAGGTGTGCTCGGACGCGGCGAATGCCTCGTAGGAGGGGACGCTGGCGGTGACCACGCCGAGGTTGGCGGTGCCGGACCGGAGCAGCGTGCGGAGCTTGTGCTCCACGTCGGCGAGGTGCGCGTCGTGCGAGGGGTACTCGCCGGCGAGGGTCGGGTAGGCGGTGAGGAGTTCGCCGAGTTCCTCGGCCGGCCAGTGCAGCAGGGCCACGGGGAAGGGGCGGGAGAGGGCGGCTCGGTGGTCGCCCAGTTCGGCGCGCAGGCGGGCGATCTCGGCGCGGAGCTCGGCGGGGTCGTCGGAGCCCAGGGCCCAGATCCGCTTGGGGTCGTGGAGTTCGTCGAGGGGGATCGGGCCGGTGTGCCGGGTGTCGGCGACCATGTCGCGGTCGTCGTGCGGCAGGCCCAGCAGGCGGCGGACCCGGTGCCGGCCGGTGAGGAGGGCGGTGGTGGCGCGGGTCAGCGGCTGGTCCTCGTGGACGAGGAGGTCGACGGCGGCGTCGAACGCCTCGTGTGCGGCGTCCAGCTCGTCGTGGGCCTCCAGGGTCTCGGCGATCACCTCCCAGGGGGCGGGATCGGCCGGGGCGGCGGCGCGGATGCCGGAGATCAGGACCCGGGCCTCGGCCTCGTGCCCGTACTCCCACAGGTTCGCGGCCTGGAGCGCCTTGACGAGGTGGGGCTGGTCGGGGGCGTCGGCGAGGAGGTTGTCGTAGAGGGTGGCGGCCCGGTCGCGGGCGTCGGCGAGTTCGAGGTGCGCGGCGGCGCGCAGCAGGAGGGGTTCGCGGTCCTCGGGGTGGCGGTGCGCCGTGCGAATGAGGCGCTCGGCTTCGGCGATGTGCTCGGCAGGCGTGTCGGGGCGCATGGTTCACACCGTACTGCCGCTGGTCAGTTGGCGGGGGAGGACCTAGGGTGCCGCGCGTGCGGGATCGGATACCGGTGGTGGTGCACGGTCGGGGCCGGGGCGGACGCGGTCGGGGCCGGTGGGGTCGACGGCGCTCGGGGCCGGCGGCCGTTCTCTGGGTGGGCGCCGAACTGGCCACCACCCTGGGCGTGGTGGTGATGCTGCTGGTGGTGCACCAGTTGTGGTGGACGAACCGGCAGGCCGCGGCCGGGGCCCGGGATCGGGTGGCGGCGATGGAACGGGAGTGGGCGGCGGGCGGGGCGCTGCCGGGCGCCGGGGCGACGGACGGCTCGGATGGCGCGGGCGGTCCGGGTGGCGCGGGTGGTTCGGACGGCTCGGGTGGTTCGGCGTCGGCTTCGGAGGGGCCGGAACCCGATCCGAGGGTGGGCACGGACGAAGACGGCGACGGTGACGGTGACGGGTCGGCCGGCGTCCGTACCCCCGGCGCCGGCGGGTCCGGGGGCGGTGGGGCGACGCGGCGGCCGGGGTCCGGGACGGCGGGCGGTGGTTCGGGCACGGGCTCGGGTACCGGCTCGGGCTCGGGCTCGGGTACGCGGGGGCCGGCGGCGCCCCCGTCCGGGACCTTCGCGGTGCTGCGGATCCCGCGTCTGGGGATCGCGGTGCCGGTGGCGGAGGGGGTGGGGAAGACGGCGGTCCTCGACAAGGGGTTCGCGGGCCACTACCCGGGCACGGCCGGGCCCGGCGAGGCCGGGAACTTCGCGCTGGCGGGGCACCGCAACACGCACGGCGAGCCGTTCCGGTACGTGAACCGGCTGCGGGCGGGCGACGAGTTGCAGGTGGACGTGCGCGGCCGGCGGTACGTGTACGTCGTGGACCGGATCCTGACGCAGACCACCCCGCGCGACGTGTCGGTGGTGGCCCCGGTGCCCGCGTCCTCGGTGCACCCGGGGCAGGGGTACACGGCGCCCGGCTCGTACATCACGCTGACGACGTGCACCCCCGAGTTCTCCTCCACCTACCGGCTCGTGGTGTGGGGGAAGCTGCGGGGGTGAGGGCGGGGGCGGGCCGTACTGTGGCCGGATGCGTCCCTTTTGGGCTGAGCGCCCGCATCTGCTCTGGCTCCTGGTGCCGTTCGTCGTGTACCTGGGGGCCCTGCCGGCCGTGAACCGGGTGCTGCCGACCGTGTTCGGCGTGCCGTTCCTGCTCGCGTGGTTCGTCGCGGCGACGCTGGTGACCCCGGTGGCGGTGGCCCTGGCCTGGCGCGGGGACCGGCGCCTGGCGGCGCGCCACGCGGCGGCCGGGCGCGCGGCCGAGGGGGAGGGGGAGGGGCGGTGAGCGCGGCGGCGGTGGCGACCTCGGTGTTCGCCGTGTTCATGGTGGCGACGGTCCTGCTGGGCCTGTTCGCCGTGCGCGGCCGGGGCGGGGGCGGCGGGGGCCTGACGGAGTGGTCGGTGGGCGGGCGGTCGCTGGGTACCGTGTTCATCTGGGTGCTGATGGCCGGCGAGGGCTACACGAGCTTCAGCTACCTGGGCGCGGCGGGCTGGGGCTACGACCGGGGCGCGCCGGTCGTGTACGTGATCGCGTACATGTCGTGCGGGTACGCGATCGGGTACGTGGTCGGGCCGATGCTGTGGCGGTACGCGCGCACGCACGGCCTGGTGTCGATCTCCGACCTGGTCGCGCACCGGTGGCGGCGGCCCTGGCTGGGGGCGGTGGTGGCGGTGCTCGCGACCGTGTTCCTGCTGCCCTACATCCAGCTCCAGATCACCGGCATGGGCGTGGTGTTGGCGACGGTCTCGTACGGGACGGTGTCGTTGGAGTGGGCTTACTTCGTGGCGTTCGCGGTGACCACGGGCTTCGTGGTGGTGAGCGGGCTGCGGGGCAGCGCGTGGGTGTCCGTGCTCAAGGACGTGCTGGTGATCGGGACCCTGGGGTTCCTGGCCGTGTACGTGCCGGCGCACTACTTCGGCGGCTGGGACGGCCTGTTCGAGCGGCTGGTGGCGGAACGCGGCGACTGGCTGACGTTGCCGGGACACGCGCCGGGCACGGAGGACGGGCGGGGCACGCTGGGCACCCTGTGGTTCACGACGACGACCGTCCTCAACGCGCTCACGGTGGTGATCTTCCCGACCACGGTGGCCGGGTACCTGGGCGCGCGGAACGCGGACGCGCTGCGCCGCAACGCGATCCTGCTGCCCGCCTACAACGTGTTGTTGCTGGTGCCGATGGTGCTGGGGATGGCGGCGTTGTTCGTGGTGCCGGGGCTGACGGGCGCGGACTCGAACCTGGCGTTGTTCCGGCTCGTCGTCGACGCGCTGCCGGCGTGGGCGGTGGGCCTGGTGGGGGTGGCGGCGGCGCTGTCGTCGATCGTGCCGATGGCCGTGTTCATGCTGGTGATCGGCACGATGTGGGGCGCGAGCGTGTTCCCGCTGTGGCGGCGCGGCGAGGACGCGGGCGGCGAACGGGGCAAACGGGCCGCGCAGGTCGTGGTGTTCGCGGCGGGCGGGATCGCGCTGCTGATGACGTACGCGGCGCCGAACACCCTGGTGCGGCTCTCGCTCATCTCGTACGAGGGGATGGCCCAACTCGTGCCGATGCTGCTGCTGGGGCTGGTGTGGCGGCGGTTGAGCCTGGCGGGGGCGGTGAGCGGGCTGGTGGTGGGCGTCGGTGTGGTGTGCGCGCTGGTGTTCACGGGACGGGATCCGCTGTGGGGAGTGAACGCGGGAATGCTCGCGCTGGCGCTCAACCTCGCGGTGGCGGTGGGCGTCTCCCTGTACGGCCCGCCGATCGCCCCGGCGGACCGCCCGGACGACCGCGTCCCGGCCCCGGACCCGGTCACGGACCCGGTCACGGGCTCGGCGATGGTGCGCTGAAAACCGGACCCGCGAGCGGGAATCATCGCGGGAGCCCGACCGTTGAAAGGGCACGGTGGGCGGGAGAACGCCGGCCGAGGACGAGGGAAGAGACAGGGGGAGGGCCGACGACATGCGAAACGACACGCACACGCACACGGACCCCCCACGCCCTCCCACGCCCACGCCGACGCCCACGCACACGAGCACGGGCACGTCTGCGCGAGTGTCGGGGTTGCGGGCGGCGGCCACGCGCACGCGCACGTCCGCGCGCACGCCGCTGTCGCGGTCGGCGGCGCGTGCGTTCACGCGTACACCGGCGTGGCGGCCGGCCACGAATGCGCGTACGGCGGCGGATTCGCCGACGGAGGCGGTCACGCGGGCCGTCGGCACGATCGCGGCCCGCCTGCACACCCGTTTCGCCTCCCTCTCCGCCCGCCCGCGCACTCGCGCCGGCCACCACACCGGGCGTCGGACCGGACCCCGGTCCCCGTTCCTCGTTCTCCTTTTCGCGCTTCTCCCGGCCCTGGCCCTCGCCCTGTTCGCCGCCGCCGGCACTCCCGGTGGCGTCGGCACGGGCGCCGGCGCCGCGGCCGGGGCCTCGGCCGTGGTGTTCGCCGTCGGCGCCGCCGTGTGGGCCTCCGTGCTGCTCGCGGCCCGACTCGGCATCCCGATACCCCGCGCCCGGACGCGCACCGCGATCCGGGACCGCGAACTCCGCACCGCCTTCCTCCCGCAACGCGACCCCGACGCCTCCGGCCGTCCGCGCCCCCGCGCCCCGGGTCGGACCCTGCCGACGGCCGCGTAGGCCCCTCTCCTCCTCACCCCACCCCGCCGTGCGATCAGGCGAGGGACGGGCGTGGACGGAGAGAACGGCCCCCGGGTCCGCTCGGCGGACGGGGAGAACAACAGAACACAAGCGAAGCGAAACAGCCACCGACACCCGCACCACCGCGGGCTTCGCCACTCACCACGCTGTGCCGCTGCCCGGACTGTCCGCGCACCTCAGGGCGCCCCCGGCGCACCGCCGCGTGCTGCGACCGGCCGCTCCCCGGCGTCACCCACCACGTGCCGCCGGGGCCACCCACCGAGGCCACGAATGGGCTGCTGTGGGGCCGGGGCCGGGGCCGGGGCCAGGGCCGGGACGGGGGACGTTCCCACCGGTTCGAGCCGTGGTCCCGCCCATCACGTGTCGCTGTGCGGGCCTTCCGTTTCGGGCCGGTGGAGCCGTCGGGCTCCAACGGGTCGGACAGGCGTCCCGCGCGGCCCATCCGGCCGGTGCGACTTCGGGTCGGGCCGGCCGGGCCCCGGCCTCGTGGGGTGCATCGGGTTCCTGCGGAATACTCCGTGGCCCACGATGCCCTCGCCTGGCTCCGCGTGATCTCGTGATCTCACGTGGCGAGGTGCCGGCGTGCGCTCGGCCGTTGGTCCTGCCGTGCTGCCGCCCCATGGGTGTCGGTCGCGCGCGGGAGTCCTCGGCTTCGGGCGCGGCGCGGGTGACGGTCGGTGCGCGGGACGCGAGCCGGTGGCGTTCGGCGTGCCTCGCCCGGCAACCGTGCCGGTTGCGTCGTGACGGCGTCGCGCCCTCCCTCGTCGGCCCGTCCTGGGCGCCCTGTTTATGGGTTCGCGCGGTTCGCTTGTGTTCTCGGTTCGTTCCTCCGCGTCCTCCGACGCGCACTCTCGCCGTCCGCGTTCTCCCGTCCGGCCCGTCTGTCTGTGGCGGGTGGGTTGGAGCGCGGGCGCGGGCCGGTGCGCAGGGACCCTTCACGCGCGGCACGTCGGCACGACGCCCGCCGTCCCCGTCCTGAGTCGTCGTGATCCGCCCCGTGCTTCGTGCGTGGAGCGGGTGGGCGGCTCGGGACGGGAGTGGCGTGATCGCGAGTCCGACGACGACCTCCGTTTCCCCGAAGGGTCTGCCCACGTGTCCGTATTCATCGATCTCGTCTCCTGGTTGGCCGGGCTCGTCGAGCCCGCCACCGGCGCGTTCGCAGGTGCCGCCGCCATCGTCCTGTTCACCGTGCTCGTCCGCCTGGCCCTGCACCCCCTGGCCCGGGTCGCCGCCCGCAGTGCCCGGCCCGCCGTCGCCCTGCTCACGTTCCTGCCGCAGATACCGCTGCTCTGGTTCCTGTACCGGGCCTTCTCCGAGACCCGGGTGGACGGCGCCCCGAACCCCCTCCTCGAACACGGCCTGTTCGCGGCGCCGTTGTCCGGCACGTGGGGTGAGGCGCTGTCCGGTGACGGCCCGTTCGGGCCGGCCGGGCTGGTCTTCCTGGGTCTGTTCGCGGTGGTCGCCGCCGTCGCGTCCTGGAGTGCTCTGCACGGCCGGCGGATGGCCCAGTTGCGTGCCGAACTCCCCCCGACCCCGCTTCCCGGCGGCAAGCGGCCCACGCCGGAACAGGAAGAGGTGATGCGACGGATGACCGCCATGGCCCCCAAGCTCGCGCTGCTCTCGTTCGGCACGCTGATCTCCGTCGCGATCGTTCCGCTGGCCGCCGGGCTGTACCTGATGACCACGAGCGCGTGGGCCATCGCCGAACGCACGCTGCTGGACCGCCGCTGGCCGCCGGCCGAACGCGCCCGTATCGCCGCGGAGGCCCGTGCGCGGGCCGGGGCGGGGGATACGGCCACGGCGGGGGCCAAGGCCAAGGCCAAGGCCGAGGTCGAGGTCGGGGGCGGTGCTGTGGTCAGGGGTGACGCCGGTGTCGGTGTCGGGGCCGAGGCCGCCGGTGGTGACACGGGTGGCGCACGGTCCGTTCCGGCGGGTCCCGGTACGCGCACGACCAAGGCGCAGCGGGCCCGTGCCGCCAGGGCACGCGCGAACGCGGCGGCACGCGGGTCCGGTGCGGGTGCGGACGCGGGTGCGGGTGCGGACGTGGGGTCCGCTTCGGCGCCCGTGTCGGGGGCGGCCCGATCTCGTGCGCGGTCGCGTGCCCGGTCCTGACGGTGCCGTGGTCCCGGTCGGCCGCGTTCCCCTGTTCCCCCAGTGAGGGGCGCGGGTGTGTTCACGTCCGTGACCGGGGCCGTGCGGGTCGGTGGTGGGTGGCCGGCGGAGTCGGTGGGGGGGCTTGCGTACCGGCCGGGCTCGGGTCGGGGCGTGGTCGCGGTGGCCGCCTGCCGGCGGCGGGCAGGTCAAAGGCTTTTCCCAGGGGCGGCGGAGGGGGGCCGGGGCTCGGGCCGTGGCCGTGTTTCCGTCGCCGGGAGCCGGGAGCCGGGGGCCGGGGGCCGGGAGCCGGGAGCCGGGAGCCCGGAGCCGGGAGCCCGGAGCCCGGAGCCCGGAGCCGGGAGCCCTGAGCTGGGGGCCGGGGGACGGGGGCCTGGAGCCGGGAGCTGGTAGCCGGGAGGGGGTGGGGCCTGTGGCCCGTGGGCGGGTGGGTTCGGGTGTCCTTGGGGCGCCTGGGGTGGGGGTGTTCGGGTGGTTTGTAGGGGTGGGTGGGGTGAGCGGGATCGGGGGGTGTGTTCCAGAGTGTGAACGGGGTCTTGCGGAATGACCCGGCATCTTGGAGGATCGACCAATCCTCCGATGGCCGCAACCCATCGTCCGGCCCGGGGCATGCCCATGGGTCGACCAATCTCGACCACGGGAGAATGCCCATGAAGCTGCTGCGAGTCGGACCCGTCGGTGCCGAGCGCCCCGCGCTCTTGGACGCCGAGGGCGTGCTGCGGGACCTGTCCGGGCTGATCACGGATGTGGACGGCGCCCTGCTCGCCGACCCGGCCGCGCTTGCCCGAGTACGGGAGGCGGCCGCCTCCGGTGAGCTTCCCGCCCTGGACGCCGAGGGCCTGCGTGTCGGCGCCCCGGTGGGGCGGATCGGGAAGGTCGTCGGCATCGGCCTCAACTACCACTGCCACGCCGTCGAGGTGGGTGCGGAGGCGCCCGGTGAGCCGATCGTGTTCATGAAGGCCGCCGACACCGTGGGCGGCCCGGACGACGTGGTGCTGATCCCGCGCGGCAGCGTGAAGACGGACTGGGAGGCGGAGCTGGGCGTCGTCATCGGCACGACCGCCCGCTACCTGGACTCGGCCGAGGAGGGCCTGGCGCACGTCGCCGGCTACGTGCTCGTGGACGACGTGACCGAGCGCGCGTTCCAGAACGAGCGCGGCGGCACGTGGGACAAGGGCAAGAACTGCGAGACGTTTACCCCGATAGGCCCGTGGCTCGTGACCGCCGACGAGGTGGGCGACCCGCAGGCCCTCGACGTGAAGCTGTGGGTCAACGGCGAGCTGAAGCAGGACGGGCACACCTCGGACCAGATCTTCCCGGTCGGCGAGGTCGTGCGGTACCTGAGCCACTTCCTCACCCTGTACCCCGGTGACGTGATCGTCACGGGCACCCCGGCCGGTGTGGCCGCCGGGCAGCCCGAGCCGAAGCCGTTCCTGCGGGAGGGCGACGTGATCGAGCTGGAGATCGGCGGGCTCGGTCGCCAGCGGCACGAGTTCAAGAACGCCTGACGCGCCGCGAACGGCCCGGCCCCCGCACTCGCGGGGGCCGGGCCGTTCGTGTGTCAGGGGGCGAGGCGGACCGTGACGCCCTCGGTCGCGGAGCGGCGGGCCGCTTCCAGGACGTCGAGGGTGGCGGCGGCTTCCCGCGCGCCCACCGGGGCCGGGCCGCCCGTGCGCAGGGCGCGGGCGACGGCCGCGTAGTAGGCCGGGTAGTCGCCCGGCAGGGTGGGGACGGGCTGTGCGTGGTCGCCGGCGCCGAGGACGCCCCAGGCCGATTCGGGTTCGACGCCCCACGGTTCGCCGTGCTTCGGCCGCGCGCCGTCGCGCAGGGCGCCCTCCTGCGGGTCGAGGCCGTGCTTGACCCAGCCCGCCGTCGAGCCCAGGACGCGGAAGCGGGGGCCGAGGCGGGGGGTGACGGCGCTGACGTAGAGGTGGGAGCGGACGCCCGAGGTGTGGGTGAGGGCGATGAACGTGTCGTCGTCGGTGGAGGCGGTCGGCCGGCGGACGTCGACCTCCGCGTAGACGGTCTCGGCGGGCCCGAAGAGGACGAGGGCCTGGTCCACGACGTGACTGCCGAGGTCGTACAGCAGCCCGCCGACCTCCTCCGGCGCCCCCGATTCGCGCCAGCCGCCCTTCGGGGTGGGGCGCCAGCGTTCGAAGCGGGACTCGAAGCGGCGGACCTCGCCGAGCTCCCCGGCGTCGAGGAGGGCGCGCAGGGTCAGGAAGTCGTTGTCCCAGCGCCGGTTCTGGAACACCGACAGCATCAGGCCGGCCTTGTCGGCGGCGTCGGCGAGGGCGCGGGCCTCGGCGGCGTGCGCGGCGAGCGGCTTGTCCACGACGACGGGCAGCCCGGCGTCGAGGGCTGCGTGCGCGAGCGGGACGTGGGTCTTGTTCGGGGAGGCGACGACGACCAGGTCGAGTTCCTCGTGGCGGGCGAGGAGCTCGTCGGGCGTGGCCACGACCCGCACCCCGGGGTGTTCGGCCTCGGCGGCGGCCCGGCGTTCGGGGTTGCCGGTGACCACGGTGTCGAGGGTCAGTTCGGGGCAGGCCGCGATCATCGGCGCGTGGAAGACGGAGCCGGCGAGGCCGAATCCGACGAGGCCGACGCGCAGGGGGGCGTGGGTGTGGGGTGTGGTCGTCATGACTCCACTTTGGCAACACTGTTGCGGAAGTGCAAGAACAGGCGACAATGGACGCGTGAACAGGGGAACCGGGGCCAATCTGCCGAGCGTGCGCCACCACAACGGGGCGCTGCTGCTCGACCTGCTGCGCGCGGCCGGGCCGGGCGGGCTGGGCCGGGCCGAACTCGCCGAACGCTCCGGGCTGACCCCGCAGGCCGTCAGCAAGATCTGCGCGCGGCTGCGCGCGGACGGGCTCGTGGACGACGCCGGCCGGGCCGCGTCCACCGGCGGCAAGCCGCGCACCCTGCTGCGGCTCGTCCCGCACGGGGGTCACGCGATCGGCGTGCACGTGGACCGGGACGGCACCCACGCCGTCCTCGTGGACCTGACGGGCCGGGTCCTGGCCGAGGCCCGCACCCCGGTCGGCCTGGCCGACGGCGCCTGCGAGGACCCCGCCCACGACCGCCCCCACCCGCCCGCCGACGACCCCGCCCGGGACGGCGACGCCGCACGCACCCACGGCACCTCGGGCCCGCCCGCCGGTGACCCCGGCCGACCCGGGCCGCACGGGGCGCACGCGCGGCACGTCGGGGTGCGGGCCGCGTGCGGGCTCGTCGACGCCGTCACCGGGCTCGTGCGCGGGCTGCTGCCGGCCGGCTCCCCGCCCGTGCCGGTCGGCGTGGCCCTGCCCGGCCCCCTCGACGCGCGCACCGGCGTGCTCGGCCCGATCACCGCCGCCCCCGCCTGGGCAGGCGTGCCGCTGCGGGCCCTGCTCGCCGAACGGCTCGCCGCCGAGGGCCTGACCCCGCCCGACGGCGTCGTGCTCGACAAGGACACCAACGCCGTCGTCGTCGGCGCCCTGCGGGCCCTGCCCGACCCCGCCGGCGACGTGGTCTGCCTGCACCTGGGCACCGGCCTCGGCGCGGGCCTGCACCTGGGCGGGACCCTGCACCGGGGCGCACGGTCGGCGGCCGGCGAGTTCGGGCACCAGGTCCTCGACCCGGCCGGCCCGCGCTGTGCGTGCGGGGCACGGGGCTGCGTGGAGGCGCTGTGCCTGGCCGCCGCGGCCCGGGGCGACCTGCCGGCGGCGGCGCGGGCGCTGGGGGAGGCCGCGGCGAACCTGGTGGCGTTGCTCGACGTGGACCGGCTGCTGCTCGGCGGCGGCACGGTGGACGCGGCGCCCGAGGTGTTCCTGACGGGGGTCCGCGCCGCCCTCGCCGCCCGTTCCCACCCCACCCCGTACGGCCCGAGCGCCCCGGCGGGCTCGTCCGTCACGGTCTCCCGCACCCCGGTCGGCCCGGCCGCCGGCGCCGCCGAACTGGCCCTGGCCCCCCTCTTCGGCCGCCGGCCGTAGTCGGGACAGGGGCGCGGGCGGGGTGGAAGAGCCCGGTACCCGTTGGCGATCGCCGCGGTCCTGGCGTCGGCCGGACCCGGTTTCGCCGTGCTCGCGCTGTGGGCCCTGCGCAAGGGCAGCGTCGCCCCCGGCCGCTTCGACCGGGTCGGCTGGATCCTCGGGGGCTGGGGCACGACGACGGTGGCCCTGTTCCCCGTCGGCGTGACCACGTACGGCCTCGGCGAGGCGGCGCGGCCGCCGGCGACGGTGTTCGCGGTCGGGGCGGTCGCCACGGGCCTCGCCGCGCTGTCGCTGCCCCCGTACGCGGACGCCCGGGCCGGCCTGGACATCGGCGGCCGGCCGGGTCGGGTGCGGGACCGACGGCCTCGGTGAGGGCGCGGGGCGGGCCCTTGGGCCGGTCGGCGGTGGGGCGCGAGCCGGCCGCCGCCATTCGAGGCACCGGGCCCGGGTCGGCGGTGGGTCGGCGGCGGGCCCCGCGCGGGGGCGTGGCAGGGTGCGGGGCACGGGCGGGGTGATCGTCACCTGGTCCGACCATCCTCCGACCCCGTCCGGCCGCCTCGTTGACGACGCGAGTGAAGGTGATCGAATGCGCACGCGTGACGCCCTCGCCCTGTCCGCCCTGCTGCTCACCCTGACCGCCGGCGCGGCCGGTCCCGCCGTCGCGGACGTGGGCGCGGGCGGGGGCGCGAACCCGGCGCCCGCCCTGCCCTCGCGGATCGAGGCCCGCTGCGGCAAGGGCGTGGACACGGCGTTCCCGATCGGCGCCCGGATCCGCGGCGGGCCGGCCGTGTACCGGATGGGGGCCGAGCCGCAGAGCTGGTACCTGGACCTGGCCAACACCACCGACAGCCGGTGCACGGCCATCCACCCCGTGGTGGTGTTCACCGACCGGGCGCGGTCCCTGCGCCCGGCGCACCTGCGGATGCGGTTCGACGGCCCCGGCGGATCCCTGCCGGTGTCGGTGGAGCGCAGCGACCGGGACGAGGTGATCGCCGTGTTCGACGGCGGGTCCCGGTTCCCGGGGTTCACGGTGGACGCGGGCGCGTCGCTGACGGTGAAGGTGTCGCTGGCCTTCGCGCCGGACGCCCCGACGGGCGAGGTGGTCGCGGACGCGGCGCTCGTGCGGCGGGCCGGCGAGGACGGGGACTGGGTGGGGGAGGCGGGCACCTACCGGTTCGCGGTCTCGGGGCCCGACCCCTCCGACCGCGGGTCGTGGGACGGCGACGGCGACGAGGGGAGGGCCGAGGCGGGCGCGTTGGCGCACACCGGCGGCCCGCCCGCGTCGCGCGCGGAGCGGGACCGGCCGCGCACCGGCCCCTACGCGCTGGCCGCGTTCGGGACCCTCACGCTCGGCGCGGGCTTGCTCCTCACCTCCCGCCGACTGCGCGGGCCGGTCACCGTCGCACGGGACTGAACGGGCCGAACAGGGCGCGTTCGGCGCCCAGGGTGGTGTCGGGGCCGTGGCCGGGCAGGACGCGCGTGGAGTCGGGCAGGGGGTCGCAGACGGCGGCCAGGCCGGCCCGCAGGGCGTGCGCGTCGCCGCCGGGGCCGTCGGTGCGGCCCAGGGCGCCGGCGAGGAGGGCGTCCCCGGTGACCAGGAGCGGCCCGCCGGTCGAGCGGCCGGCGTCGGCGGGCCGGGGCGTGTCCGCGGGACGGGCGGCTTCGGCCGGGTCGGTGACGGTGATCAGCACCGAGCCGGGGGTGTGTCCGCCGACGTGGTCGACGGTCAGGTCGAGTCCGGCGAGGGCGAGTCGGGTGCGGTGCGCGGCGAACTCGACGACGTGCGCCGGTTCCCGGTCCGGATGCCCGGCCAACAGGTCGGCCGGGAAGGAGGGCGGGAGGGCGGCGGCGGGGTCGGCGAGGGCGAAGCGGTCGGCGGGGTGCACGTGGACGGGAACGCCGTGCGCGTCCGCGACGGGCACGGCGTCCCAGGTGTGGTCCATGTGCCCGTGCGTGATCAGCACGGCCACCGGCCGCAGCCGGTGCCGGGGGCCAGGACCAGGGCGTTGGTGCCGAACGAGCCGGCCGGGAAGCGGAGGGCGAGCATCAGTAGCGGGTCCCGCGGGCGGCCGGCAGCGCGGACAGGGCGGCCGTGTCCTCCTCGGTGAGGACGAGTTCGACGGCGCGGACGTTGTCCTCCAGGTGGGCCAGGGTCTTGCTGCCGGGCAGCGCGACGACGTTCCCGGCCCGCGCGAGGACCCAGGCGAGGGCGACGCGGGCCCCGCTCACCCCGTGCCGCGCCGCGACCTCGCGGACCCGGTCCGCGATCGGCTGGTTCGCGGCGATGGCCTCGGCGCTGAACCGGGGCGTGGCGTGCCGGCCGTCGACGGCCGGCAGGTCGGCGGCGGAGCGGATGGCGCCGGAGAGGAAGCCGCGGCCCAGCGGGGCGTAGGCGAGGAAAGTGATGCCGGCGCGGGCGCAGTGGTCGAGGACCCCGTCGGCGAGGGGCTCGCGGCTCCACAGCGACAGTTCGCTCTGCACGGAGGTGACGGGGTGGATCGCGGCGGCGCGTTCGATCTCGTCGACGGACACCTCGGACAGGCCCAGTCGGCGGGCCTTGCCCTCGGCGACGAGCTCGGCCATGGCGCCCCAGGTCTCCTCCAGGGGTACGGCCGGGTCCACGCGGTGCAACTGGTACAGGTCGACGTGGTCGGTGCGCAGGCGGGTCAGGCTCGCCTCCAGGGCGGCGCGGAGGTGCTCGGGACGGCCGTTCCGCCGGCTGCGGTGGGTGGCGGGATCGTCGACGACGAGACCGCCCTTGGTGGCGAGGACGGCGCGGGCGCGGTGCGGGCCGGCGAGGGCGCGGCCGAGGAGGGCCTCGTTGGTGAAGGGGCCGTACTGGTCGGCGGTGTCGAGGAGGGTGCGGCCCAGGTCCAGGGCGCGGTGGACAACGGCGATGGAGCGCTCGTCGTCGCGTCCCTCCTGGTCGTAGCCCCAGGACATGCCCATGCAGCCGAGGGCGACGGCGGGGACGACGATGCCGGTGCGACCCAGCTCCCGGGTGGGCGCCGGGGCGGTGGGGGTGGCGGGCGTGGTGGGCGTGGTGGTGCTCACGGGGGCTCTTTCGGTCGGAACGGTCGGAAGGTCAAAACGGTCGGGCAGGCGAGGCAGGGCACACTCTTGCATCAGTGTTCTGTCATTCGCAAGGGTTCTGTTGTCGTGATCCTCGGAAGGCTGAGACCATGTGCGACGACACCCCGCCGACCCACCGGCCCGCCGCCCACACGAGAGCCCCGCCATGGACCAGGAACCGCCCACCCCGCCCGTCACGGCCGCCGCGCTCGCCCCGGACCGGCTCGGGCTCGTGATCAAGCGCGCCGAGCAGGCCCTGATCGCCCGCAAGACGCGAGCCCTGCGCGCGCACTCCCTGACCGTCCCCCAGTACGCGGCGCTGCTCCTGCTCGCCGCCTCCGACGGCATGTCGGCCGCCCAGCTGGCCCGCGAGTGCATGGTGACCCCGCAGACCATGTCCACCGTCCTGGGCAACCTGGAGAAGGCCGGGCACGTCGTGCGCGCCCCTTCCCCGTTGCACCAGCGGGTGCTGGTGGTCCGGGCCACCGACTCCGGGCGGGCCCTGGTGCGCCGGGCCGACGAGGCCGCGCTCGCCGTCGAGCGGCGACTCGGGGACGCCTTCACCCCCGAGGAGCGGGCCGCGCTGGAGGAGTACCTGGAACGGGCCGTCGTCGCCCTGACCGAGGAGCCCTGACCGAGGGGCCCTCACGGTCGGGCCCTCACGGTCGGGCCCTGACCGACGGGCCCTGACCGACGAATCCCGGCGGAAGGGCGCCGTCCGGGTGCGGGGCGCCGGCCCCGGGCGTCGTGCCCGCCCCGGCGCGTCGTCCCGCGTTCGCCCGGGCCGCGTAGGGTGCCGGCGTGGAACCGACCCGACACCGACCCGGGGAGCCCGTCCGTTCGGGCATCCCCGAGCACGGACGCATCCCGAAGTACTACGCCGTCAAGGCCCGCATCGGCGGCCTCGTCGCCGAACTCGGCGAAGGCGGCGTCCTGCCCACCGAACGCGACCTCGCCGAACGCCACGGGGTCTCCCGCGAGACCGTCCGTCAGGCCCTGCGCGAACTGCTCCTGGAGGGCCGGTTGCGCCGCTCCGGGCGCGGCACCGTCGTCGCCGGACCCAAGCTCGAACAGCCCCTCTCCCTGGCCAGCTACACCGAGGGCGTCCGCCGTCAGGGCCGCCGCCCGGGACGCTCCCTGATCGGGCTGGAGCAGTTCCCCTGCCCGCCCGACCTCGGGCCCGAGATCGGGGCCGAGGCCGGCGAGCCGGTCTGGCACCTGGAGCGCGTGCTCCTCGCCGACGAGGAACGCGTCGGCCTGGAGAGCACCTACGTGCGCGTGGCCCGCGCACCCCGCCTCGACCGCGAGTTCCCGCCCGACTCCTCCTTCTACGGCTGGCTGCGCGAGCACCTCGGCATCGAGTTCGGCGACGCCGACGAGAAGCTGGAGACCGTGCTGGCCACCCCCCGCGAGGCCCTCCTCATCGGCACCCCGCCGGCCCTGCCGATGCTCCTCATCCACCGCGTCTCGCGCGACCGCGAGGGCCGGCCGCTGGAACGGGTCCGCTCCCTCTACCGCGGCGACCGGTTCAGCTTCACCACCCACCTGCGTCCCACGACCTGACGGATCCCGCACCGTCCCACTCCACCGCCCGGGTGCCGCCACACCCGGCGAACCACCGCAAACCCCTGCCAAACCACCCCCGTTCGATCACGAAATGGTAACGGGTCTGGTCCAAGCGTCCCGTGTCGTTCACCGGCCCGTCGCCGGGCCGATCCTCCCGGGACATCGGTCCCGACGACCGTTTGCGTCATGCGAGTGACAATCGTCGGAGGCGGCGTGGTCGGCACCATGCACGCCTGGCAAGCAGTCCAACGCGGCCACGAGGTCGTCCAGATCGAACGCGAGGCCGAGGCCCGGGGCGCGTCCCTGCGCAACTTCGGGCAGATCTGGGTCAGCGGCCGGGCCCCCGGGCCCGAACTCGACACCGCCCTGCGGGCCCGGGAGCTGTGGGAGGGCATCGGCGCCGAGGTCCCCGGCCTCGGCTTCCGCCCCAACGGCTCCCTCACCCCCGTCCGCACCGACCGCGAACTCGCCGTCGCCCGCGCCGCCGTCGCCGCGCCCGAGGCCGCCGCCCGCGGCCACAAACTGCTCGACGCCGACGAGGCCCGCGCCCTCAACCCGGCCCTGCGCGGCGAGTTCAGCCACGCCTTGTGGTGCGAACGCGACGCCGCCGTCGAACCCCGCACCGCCCAACTCGCCCTCCGCGAAGCCCTCCACGCCACCGGCCGCTACACCTTCCGGCCCGGCCGCGAGGTCCGCGAGGTCATCGGCGACAACACCGTCCGCGACGACCACGGCGACCTCCACCACGCCGACCAGGTCGTCCTCGCCACCGGCGCCTGGCTCGGCGGCCTCGTCCGCGAACTCGCCCCCGACCTGCCCGTCCGCCGCGTCCGCCTCCAGATGATGCAGACCGCGCCGCTGGGCGAACCCCTCCCCACCTCCGTGGCCGACGCCGACAGCTTCCGCTACTACCCCGCCTACCGCTCCCCGGCCCTCGACGAGCTCACCGCCGAACAGGCCCAGACCCCCACCGCCGCCGCCCACAAGATGCAACTCCTCATGGTGCAGCGCCTCGACGGCGGCCTCACCATCGGCGACACCCACGAATACGAGCACCCCTTCGCCTTCGACACCCTCGAAGACCCCTACGAGCACCTCACCGGCGTCGTCGAGTCCCTCCTCGGCCGCTCCCTGCCCCCCGTCCGCCGCCGCTGGGCCGGGGTGTACGCGCAATGCGTCGACCCCACCCGCGTCGTCCACCGACAGCAGGTCCGCGACCACACCTGGCTCGTCACCGGACCCGGCGGACGCGGCATGACCTGCTCGCCCGCCATAGCCGAGACCACCGCGAACGAACTGGGTTGGTGACCACCACCATGAGCGACAACACCACCGCGCCCCTGCGCCACGACCTCGTCGTCCTCGACATGGCCGGCACCACCGTCGCCGACGACGGCCTCGTCGAGCGCGCCTTCGACACCGCCGCCCGCGCCCTCGGCGTCGCCGCCGGCACCGAGGAACACGCCCGCCACCTCGACTACGTCCGCACCACCATGGGCGCCTCCAAGATCGCCGTCTTCCGGCACCTGTTCGGCAGCGACGAACTCGCCCACCGCGCCAACACCGCCTTCGAGGACGCCTACGCCGCCCTCGTCTCCGACGGCCTGATCCACCCCCTGCCCGGCGCCCGCGACACCCTGGAGAAGCTCCGCGCCGACGGCCGCACCGTCGTCCTCACCACCGGCTTCGCCCGCGTCACCCAAGACGCCATCCTCGACGCCCTCGGCTGGCGCGACCTGCCCCACCTCACGCTCTGCCCCGCCGACGCCGGCGGCCGCGGCCGCCCCCACCCCGACATGGTCCTCACCGCCCTCGTCCGCACCCGCGCCGTCGACGACGTGCGCGCCGTGGCCGTCGCCGGCGACACCGCCCACGACGTGCTCACCGGCCGCCGCGCCGGCGCCGGCCTCGTCGCCGGCGTCCTCACCGGCGCCCACGACCGCGCCACCCTCACCGCCGCCGGCCCCGACCACGTCCTCGACTCCGTCGCCGACCTCCCCGGACTCCTCACGTGACCGGCGTCCGCTTCGACTCCGTCTCCGTCGCCTACCAGGGCACCACCGCCCTCGCCGACCTCGACCTCACCGTCGAACCCGGCGAGGTCATGGCCCTCCTCGGGCCCTCCGGATCCGGCAAGACCACCGCCCTGCGCGCCGTCGCCGGCTTCGTCCGCCCCACCGCCGGCCGCATCCACATCGGCGACCGCGACGTCACCGACCTGCCCGCCCACAAACGCGGCATCGGCATGGTCGTCCAGCAGTACGCCCTCTTCCCCCACCTGCGCGTCGAAGAGAACGTCGCCTTCGGCCTGCGCGCCCGCAAAACCCCCAAGACCGAGATCCCCGGCCGGGTCGCCGAAGCCCTCGACATGGTCGGCATGGGCTCCTACGCCCGCCGCCACCCCCGCGAACTCTCCGGCGGCCAACAACAACGCGTCGCCATCGCCCGCGCCCTGGCCATCCGCCCCGACGTGCTGCTCCTCGACGAACCCCTCTCCGCGCTCGACGCCCCCCTGCGCTCCGGGATGCTCGCCGAACTCGCCCGACTGCACCGCGAACTGCCCGAGATCACCATCCTGTACGTCACCCACGACCAGGTCGAGGCCCTCACCCTCGCCGACCGCATCGCCGTCATGGACCGCGCCCGACTGCGCGACGTCGGCACCCCGCAACGCCTCTACCGCAACCCGGCCACCGAGTTCACCGCCTCCTTCGTCGGCAACGCCAACCTGCTGCCCGTCACCGTCACCGAGGACGGCGCCGAATTCGCCGGCCGCGCCCTCACCCTCGACCCCGGCACCGCCACCCCCGGCGCCCGCGCCACCCTCTGCGTCCGCCCCCACCTCCTCGCCCCCGTCGGCGACACGAGCGAGGACGAGCAGGCGGGCGCGGACGGGGACACGAGCGGGGGCACGAGCGGGGGCACGCACGGGAGCGCGCACGGGAGCACGCACGGGAAGGCCAACCGGCTCGCCGGCCGCATCACGGAAGTCCAGTGGCGCGGAGCCACCCACCGCCTCCACGTCGACGTGGCCGGCCACCTCGTCAAGGCCGACCTCCCCGAACTCCGCGAAACCCCGCCGCTCGGCACCGAGATCACCCTCACCTTCGCCCCCGGCGACGCCGTCCTCCTCCCGGCGGGAGTCCCCGATGCGGCCTAGCCCGACCACAACGGGAACGACCACGCCCCCGGGCACGAGCACGAGCGCCGGCGCGAGCACGGGCATGGGCACGGGACGGCACGCAGGCGCGTCCACCGGCACGGGCGCGAGCACGCCCCCGTACTCCGACCCGGCCCCGGTGGCCCGCGCGACCGGTACACCCGCTCCCGCTCCCGCTCCCGCTCCCGCTCACGGTCCAGGCACCCCGGACCCCGCCCCGACGGCCGCCCGCCCCCGCGCGGGCGCGCCCCGCGCCATCGCCGGCTGGCTCTGGGCCGCGCCCCCCGTCGCCGTCCTCGCCCTGATCTTCCTCTACCCCCTCGCCCTGGTCGTCGACCAGTCCTTCCGCCCCGACTCGGGCGCCGGACCCTTCGCCGGCTACGCCGACGTGCTCGCCGCGACCTCGTTCCACCAGGCGCTGCTCACCACGGTGCTCCTCGCCGCCGGCGCCACCCTCGGCTGTCTGCTCCTCGGCTTCGTCCTCGCGCTGATCATCGCGTTCGTGCCCTTCCCCGGCGCCCGCGTCGTCGCCCGCTTCGTCGACGTGTTCCTCTCCTTCCCCTCCTTCCTCGTCACCCTCGCCCTCCTCTTCGTCTACGGCCGCGTCGGCATGGCCAACGGCCTGTGGACGGACCTCACCGGCGACGCCACCGGACCCTTCGCGTTCCTCGCGACCCCCTGGGGCGTGCTCCTCGCCGAGATCACCTACTTCACCCCCTTCGTGATGCGCCCCCTCCTCGCCTCCTTCTCCCAACTCGACCCGGCGCAACTGGAGGTCGCCGCCGGCCTCGGGGCCCGCCCGGCCCGCATCGTGCGCCGCGTGATCCTCCCCGAGGCCCTGCCCGCCCTCGCCGCCGGCGGCGCGCTCGTCCTCGTCATGTGCCTCAACGAGTTCGGGATCGTGCTCTTCACCGGCGCGAAGGACGTCACGACCCTCCCGATGCTGATCTACGGCAAGGCCATCCTCGAAGCCGACTACCCGGCCGCCTGCGTCGTCGCCGTCGTCAACATCGCCCTGTCCGTCGGCCTGTACGGCATCTACCGAACGGTGAGCAAGCGTGCTGGTGACCACTAGGGCGGGCCGCTGGGCCGTCTGGACCCTCTTCGGGGCGCTGTTCCTGCCCCTGTTCGCACTCCCGCTGCTGGTGGTGCTCGCGGCCTCCTTCGCCGGCAACTGGTCCGGCGCCCTGCCCTCCGCCCCGACCCTGGAGCACTACGCCACGGCGACCCGCGGCGAGGCCCTGGCCGCCCTCGGCACCAGCCTCGCCACCGCCCTCCTCGCCAGCCTGGCCGCCCTCGCGCTCGGCACCTGGGCCGCCCTCGCCGCCGAACGCCTGCCACGCCCGGCCCGCAGGATCCTGGACGCCGTGTTCGTGCTGCCCGTGGCCGTGCCCTCGGTGGTCGTCGGACTCGCCGTGCTCGTCGCGTTCAGCCGGCCCCCGCTGCTCCTCAACGGGACCGCGCCCATCGTGATCCTCGCCCACACGGTGCTGGTCACGGCCTTCGCCCACCAGTCCGTCGGCGCCGCCCTGCGCCGCCTCGACCCCGCCTACGCCCAGGCCGCGGCCTCGCTCGGCGCGAGCCCGGCCCGCGTGCTGTGGCGCGTGCGCCTGCCCCTGCTGCTGCCCTCGCTGGGCGCGGCGGCCGGCCTCTGCTTCGCCCTGTCCATGGGCGAACTGAGCGCCACGATGATGCTCTACCCGCCCGACTGGCTGCCGCTGCCGGTGCTCGTGTTCACCGCCACGGACCGCGGCTCGCTGTTCTCCGGCTCGGCCCTCGCCGTGATCCTCATGGCCACGACCGTGCTCGCCCTGCTCGCCGTCTCCCGCATCCGCAACCGCGCCGCCCACCGCTGACGCGGCCCGACGACGCGGACCGACGGTGCGGGCCGCTGACGCAGACCGACGAGGCGGACCGACGACGGCCGGGACCCGTTCCACCTCCGTTCCACCCCGTCCCGGCCCCGTTCCACCCTGACCCACCGCCGTTCCACCCCCGTCCCACCCCGTTCCACCCTGATCCGCCCCGTTCCAGCCCCCCACGGCCCCACCTCCTCCTGCCCACGTGCTCCTCCCGTAAGGAAGCGTCATGTCCCGCATCCCCCGTGCCGCTCTCACGCTCGTCACCGGCCTCGCCCTGGCCGGCACCCTCACCGCCTGCGGCGGCGCCGCGACCGCCGGCGGCAGCGCCGACGGCAAGTCCGGCGAGAAGGTCGTCACCGTCTACAGCGCCGACGGCCTCAAGGGCGAGAAGGGCGACGGCTGGTACGACAAGGTCTTCGCCGAGTTCACCGCCGCCACCGGCATCAAGGTCGAGTACGTCGAGGGCGGCTCCGGCGAGATGGTCCAGCGGGCCGTCCGCGAGAAGACCAACACCCAGGCCGACGTGCTCGTCACCCTCCCCCCGTTCATCCAACAGGCCGACGGCAAGGGCCTGCTGGAGGCGTACCGGCCGAAGGGCTCCGACAAGGTCGGCGCCGGTGACAAGGACGCCGACGGCAAGTGGACCTCCGTCGTGAACAACTACTTCGGGTTCGTCCACAACAAGAAGGAGCTCCCCACCCCGCCCGGCACCTGGGAGGCCCTCCTGGACGCCAAGTACAAGGGGCGCGTCCAGTACTCCACCCCGGGCGTCGCCGGCGACGGCACCGCCGTCCTCATCAAGGCCATGCACGACTTCGGCGGCAAGGAGCCGGCCCTGGAGTACCTGAAGAAGCTCCAGACCAACAACGTCGGCCCCTCCTCCTCCACCAGCAAGCTCGCCCCCAAGACCGACAAGGGCGAACTCCTCGTCGCCAACGGGGACGTGCAGATGAACTTCGCGCAGGCCAAGTCCATGCCCAACCTCGGCATCTGGTTCCCGGCCAAGGACGGCGGCAAGCCCACCACCTTCGCCCTCCCGTACGCCGCCGGCCTCGTCAAGAACGCCCCGCACGGCGACAACGGCCGCAAGCTCCTCGACTTCATGCTCGCCGAGCAGGCCCAGAAGCAGGTCAGCGAGATCGGCGGCGGCTTCCCCGCCCGCTCCGACGTCAAGCCCACCGACGCCAACGCGGTCGCCCTCGCCAAGCTCATGAACGGGGTGGAGGTGTTCACCCCGGACTGGAAGGACATCGACACCAACCTGACCGCGTACGTGGACGCGTGGAAGTCCGCGACCGGAAACTGAACCGCCCCCGTCCGGTCACCCGCCCGTCACGCCCCCCGGCGAGAGTTGGCCACGCCGCCCCCGCGCACGGCCGATCCCGTGCCCGCGCCGCCCCTCTCCCTGAACCGTCCCGGGCCCGTTCCACCCCGTACCGGCCTGTGCCGGACCCGTCCCGGATCCGTTCCACCCCGTGCCGGGCCCGTTCCACCCCGTGCCAGGTTCGTTCCACCCCGCGCCGGGCCCGTCCCGCCCGGCCCGGAACCCGGCCCGGAACCCGGCCCGGAACCCGGCCCGGAACCCGGCTCCGTGCCGCCCTCCCGCGCCCCACCGGCCGGCCACTCGGGCGCCAGGCCCGCCCGGCCGCGGCACCCGCTCGGCCCACCAAGCCGTTCCACCCGTCCCACTCGCTCCACCGGCTCAGCCCGCTCACCCGCTCATCCCGTTCAGCCGGCTCCACCCGTTCCACCCGTTCCACCCGCTCAACCCGCCACACCCCGGCGTGGGCCCGTCCGCCCCGCCCGGTGTCCTCGCGCAACCCCTACGACACTTGCTCCCGGAGGAGTACGTGCCCATCGCCCTGCCCGGCCGCGCCGTCACCCGCGCCGCCGTCGCCCTCGCCCTGACCGCCGGCACCGTCACGGTCCTGGCCCTGCCGACCTCGGCCGCCCCCGCCACGACGGCGACCGCCGAGGCCGCCAAGACCCCGAAGGTGCTCGTCCTCGGACTCGACGGCGCCGTCCTCGACCGGATCAAGGCCGCGAACGCCCCCAACCTCAAGAACCTGATGGCGCAGGGCCTGACCGCCCGTTCCAGCCTCTACGCCAACCCCATGGCCGCGACCTCCTCCGGCCCCGGCTGGTCCACGATCGCCACCGGCGTCTGGCCCGACAAGCACGGCGTCAAGGACAACGGCTTCACCGGCAAGAACTACACGGCGTACCCCGACTTCCTGACCCGGATCGAGAACGTCCGCCCCGCCCTCAACACGTACGCGGCGGCCGACTGGGAGCCCATCACCTCCACCGACCAGAACGGCCCGATCTTCTCCGCCAAGGTCGACAAGCGCCTCTCCCTCAAGGGCGACCGCGACGGCTACGGCAACGAGGACCCGAAGATCGCCGCGGCCGCCGCGACCGAGCTGCGCACCGGCAACCCCGACGCGAGCTTCGTCTACCTCGGCGAGATCGACGCCGCCGGCCACTCCTCCGGCGCCGCGAGCCAGAAGTACCTGGACACCGTCGCGCGCGTCGACACGCTCGTCGGCCAGGTCCTGACCGCCGTCAAGGACCGCCCGACCTACGCGCAGGAGGACTGGCGGATCCTCGTCACCACCGACCACGGCCACACCGACGCCGGCGGTCACGGCGGCTCCAGCGCCGCCGAACGCGGCACCTTCGTCATCGCCCAGGGCGCCGGCATCCCCGCCGGCTCGGTCCGTGACGACGTCAAGCTCGTGGACGTGGCCGCCAGCGCCCTCGCCCACGTCGGTGTGGCCCCCGGCGGCAACCCCCTCGACGGCGTCCCCCTCGACACCCCCGACGACGACGCCTTCGACACCCTGCGGCCCCAGCTCCAGACCCGCGTGGACGAGACCGGCATCCCGGCCGCCGTCAAGGGCTTCACGAAGACCCCGCCGGCCGGCTGGAGCGTCGACAACTCCAAGATGGGCACCGGCGGCGTCACCGAATGGGCCGGCTGGAGCTTCGCGACCGACGAGTTCTGGAGCCAGTCCCAGCGCGACCAGTGGCGCGAGCTGAACGTCCGCTCCCGTGACGTGTTCGCCGTCGCCGACTCCGACGAGTGGGACGACAAGACCCACACCGGCACCTTCGACTCCACCCTCACCACCCCCGCCTACACCGTCCAGGGCGGCACCACCCGCACCCTGAACCTCAACACCCACTACCGTCACGAGTCGGGCCAGGTCGCCCAGATCCTCGTCTCGTACAACGGCGGCACCCCGACCGTGCTCAAGTCCTTCACGGCCGACGTCGTCGCCGGCGGGCAGTCCGTCCCGGTCACCGTCCCCGCCGGCGCGACCCAGGCGAAGTTCTCCTTCCGCTACCAGGGCAACAACAACTGGTACTGGACCGTGGACGACGTCCGCCTGAGCTGACCCACGCCCCGCGCCGCCCGGCCCGAACGGCCCGCGAGCGCACGACGTGAACACCGAGGCCCCCGCACCCCCGAACCCCGGGGGCCGCGGGGGCCTCGGCACGTCCGAACCGGCCCGAGGCCCGTTCGCGCCGGCTCAGCCGACCCGCCGCATCAACGGCAGGTGCGCGAGGAGCAACAGCACCCCGCCCACCGGGATCAGGTCCTTGGCCACCATCGGCAGCACGGCGCTGAGCAGCACGAGCGCCGGTACCCACCACCCGACCAGCCCGCGAGCCGCGGCCCGAGCGAACACGAGCACCTGACCGACGAAGAACAGCAGCGGCCCGACGAGGTAGAACGCGGGCTTCACCCCGGGGATCGCCATGAAATCCGCGGAACGGGCGGACAGTTCGGCGTGATCGGCCGAGAGGAGCCCGAACAGGACGTCCGTCCCGAACTGCACGCCGAACGCGGCGGCACCCACCCACGCCAATCCCCGGCCCACGGCCCCGAGCCGATCGGGCCCGGTCGCCCGTCCCAGCAGCACCAGCCCCCACAGCAGGAACCCCACCCCCGCGAGGAACGCGAGATGCCCGACCGTCCACGCGGGGCCGGGGCCCCGTACCCCGTCGAGCCCGTCGACGTACCGGAGCAGCCCGTAGGCGGTGAGGAGGAGCGGGCCGAGGAGGAACGGAGTTCTTGTCGTGATCATGTCTCGATCTTGGTCCCCGGGGCGCCCCGAGCCCATCCGGGAACCCCCTCCCCGAACCCCACCCGAACCCCGAGCCCCCACCCTGACCCGTCTCAGGGTCGACCCGGAGATGCGCGGCACGACCGGACCACCGCGAGGGACGGGAGCCGACACCCGGGGGACGCCGGGCACCCAGGGCGGCGGCCCGCGCCCCCCGAGATGCCTCCGGGGCGGCTGGGGGAACGGCCCGCGACGCACGTCGAGTGCCACCCCGGACGTATCGGGGGCCGGACGGCCCCGGCGCGCCGGCCCCGCGCCGGATAGGGTTGGTGGTAGAGACCACATGCCCCGGCGGGGCCGGCCCGGCGAGACCCACGACCACCACCCCGCACGGGCGCACACGCCACCGCAGAGCGGAGAACAGTCCAGTGGCAGAGCGCAAGCCGATCGAATCCTGGCTCACGGACATGGACGGGGTCCTCATCCACGAGGGCACCCCGATCCCCGGGGCCGATGTCTTCATCAAGCGGCTGCGCGACTCCGGCAAGCCGTTCCTGGTGCTCACCAACAACTCCATCTACACCCCGCGCGACCTCCAGGCCCGCCTGCAGCGCATGGGGCTGGACGTGCCGGTCGAGAACATCTGGACCTCCGCCCTCGCCACCGCCAAGTTCCTCGACGACCAGCGCCCCGGCGGCACCGCGTACGTCATCGGCGAGGCCGGCCTGACGACCGCCCTGCACGACATCGGCTACGTGCTCACCGACCACGAGCCCGACTACGTGGTGCTCGGCGAGACCCGCACCTACTCGTTCGAGGCGATGACGAAGGCGGTCCGCCTCATCAACGCCGGTGCGCGCTTCATCTGCACCAACCCCGACGAGACCGGCCCCTCCACCGAGGGCCCCCTGCCCGCGACCGGAGCCGTGGCGGCGCTCATCACGAAGGCGACGGGCAAGAAGCCGTACTTCGCCGGCAAGCCCAACCCGCTGATGATGCGCACGGGCCTCAACGCGATCGGCGCCCACTCCGAGAGCAGCGCGATGATCGGCGACCGGATGGACACCGACGTGCTGGCCGGCCTGGAGGCGGGCATGCAGACCTTCCTCGTCCTGACCGGCCTCACGAGCGTCGAGGACACCGAGAAGTTCCCGTACCGCCCGACGAAGACGGTCAACTCGATCGCGGACCTGGTCGACCTCGTCTGACCCACACCCCTTCCCGGCGCCCGCCCCCGCGTGGGGCGGGCGCCGCGCGCAGAATCAGCCGGTCCGGCAGGCAGCGCGGGTGCGGGTGGGTTGGTGGTGTGGTGGGTGGCTGGGGTGGGTCGGGTCGTTCCCGTCAGTTCGATCGTCTTTCACCGGTGGGGCCGGCTTCAAGGGCGCTCCCTTCGGTCGCGTCGCTGCGCGATGGCGCTGCGCGCCACCCTTGACCCCGTCCCCACCGGCGCAAGCCAACCGCTCTGCCGGCACCGCCCCCAATCCGGAAAGAAACGTGCCGGGCGGGGGGCCACCTGTGCCCAAGCCCGTCCCCTGCCTGCGACCCGCCCCGTGGAAACGCACCAGGCCCGGCCGCGCCAGGGACGCCCATGCGTCAGACGGCTGGGGCACGCGGGAGCGCACCAGGCCCGGCCATGCTTGGGACGCCCACGCGCCAGACGGCTGGGGCATGTGCTGGCGCACCAGGCCCGGCCGCGCCCGGGACGCCCATGCGCCAGACGGCCACTCGACGTGGCGACACGCCGGCCAGTCCCCAACCGGGCCCGCCAGGTGCCAGACGGCTGCCCGACGTGGGGACACGCCGGGCCGACCGCAGTCGGGCCCGCAGGTGTCAGGCGGCCGGTGTTCGGGGTGCCACGATGGGCCCGCACCCGCCCGAGACCGCTGAGTGAGTGCGGCGGGTGGCGGGGCGCACGGTCGCAGTTCATGGAGCAGACCACACCAGCCGCCCCCGGGCCCGTCGCCTGCCGTGGACCAACCCCCACCCCACACGAACCGGCGAACGGCCACGGACCCAGACCCCGGCTCCCCTCCGCCGCCCCTGGGAAAAGCTTTTGACCTACCCGCCGCCGGCAGGCGGCCACCCCAGCCCCACCCAACCGAACCCCGCCCGACAGCCCGGCCCCATCCCGTCGTACGCGCCCCCACCCGCCCAAAAATCCGCGACGATGGCACCAAACCCCCGCCTAACGGTGGCGCCTCACCACCCAAGGCCCACAATGATCGAAATGCCGGACTCTCCAATCCTTGCTCAAAACACCAGCCTGCCGCGACAAACCTGCAGGTAAAAGACTCCGCTCCCCGCACATGCGGGGATGACCCCGCGGGCGTGGCCGCCCCGAGGCCCGCCGTCGCCTGCTCCCCGCGCACGCGGGGATGCCCCCCTCCGCAAGGAGTCGGGGATGGCCCCCGGCGCCACGAGCACGTGTTCAACCTGAGGGCCTGCTCCCCGCGCACGCGGGGGTGGTTCGGGCCGGTCCCGGACTCGGATGGGTCAAGGGCGCGCCGTGTGCGGATGCGGGGGGTTGGGTGGGAGGTGAGGGTGCGGGGAGGAGGTTCTTCATGCGCCCTGTCGTTCCGTTCGCCCTGGGCGCCGTCGCGACGGCGGTGCTCGTGGTCTGCCCGGCCTCGACCGTCTTCGCAGTCGCTCCCGCCGTCAAGACCGTTCCCGCCGCCGTTGCTCCCGGCGTTGCCCGTCCCGCCGCCGTCGCATCCGGCGTGGCTCCTTCCGTCGCCTTCGCTCACGGCGTGGCCGCTCCCGGTGGCGTCGTTGCCCGTGGGGTGCGTGCCGTTGGGGACGGGGCTGGCGGGCCGGCCGGGGTGGCGGTCGTGCCCGAGGGGGTGTTGCCCGGGCTCGACGCCGAGGTGAGTGCCCTGCTCGCCGGGGCCGTCGCCGCCGCCGAGCCGAAGGGGGAGGTGCGGCTCAGTCCGGCGTTCCCGCAGGCCGGGGCGCAGGTCGAGTTGCGGGTGACGGGGTGTTCGGGGCGGGGTGGGGTCGCGAGTTCGCCCGTGTTCGTCGCCGACGCCGACCTGTCCGCGCGGGACGGGGTCGGGCGGCCGTTGTTCGGTGAGGCGATGGTGGGGTCCCGGACCGCGCCGGGCCGGTACGCCGTGACGGTGGTGTGCGCCGGGAGCGGGGGGCGGTTCGCCGGGAGCTTCGAGGTGCTCGCCCCGGGGGCGAAGCCGCCGGTGCCCGTGGCGCCCGTGCCGTCCGTGTCGCCCGCCGCGCCGGTGCGGCCGCAGGGGCGGCGTCCGGCCGGGCCGGCGTCGAACCCGCCGCCCGCCGTGCCCCGGCACGCGAGTCCCGTCGCGCCCGTGCGGGCCGGTGGGGGCGGGATGGCGGCGCGTCCGGCGGATCCGGCGGATCGGATCGAGTCGGCGGCCGGCGCGGGGCGCGCGGGGCGCGCGGCCGGTTCCGCGCACGTGGCGCGGGAGCTGCCCGGCGGGGACGGGCCGGGGTTGCCGCACGCCGTGATCGGCGGGTTGTTGGCGGCGGCGGCGTGTCTGGCGTTCGCGGCGCGTTCGCCCCGGTTGCGGGCCCGGGTCGTGCGGCGGCGCTCCGGCGGCGGTCGCCGATGAGCGAACCCCGTGAGCGTTCGGCCGGCGGCCGGGTGTCGCACCTGGCCGTGTACGCGTTGCTGCTGGCCGCGCTGTGGTTGTGGGGGCGGGAGCTGACCTCCGGGTCGGTGGGGGTCGACTCCGCCGTGGCGGCCGCGCCGGAGCTGCCGGCGGCGCTCGCGCCGTTGCCCGCGTCGCCGCCGGTGCGGCTGGACCTGCCGGTACTCGGGGTGCAGGCCCCGGTGCGGGGGCGGGGTCTGGACCGGGACGGGGCGCCCGATCCGCCGCCGTTCGACCGGCCCGGCACGGTCGGTTGGTGGGACGGCGGCCCGAAGCCGGGCGGCGCGGGGCCGGCGTTGCTCGTCGGGCACGTGGACACCACCACCGAGGCGGCCGTCTTCCACGGTCTGAGCACCGTGCGGCGCGGGGATCCGATCCGGGTGGTGCGGGCCGACGGCGGGATCGCCGAGTTCACGGTGGAGGAGGTGCGGGTCTACTCCCGGGACGGCTTCGCGCCGGAGCGCGCCTACGGTCCGAGGGTCCGGGGGCGCGCCGAACTGCGGCTGCTGACCTGTGGCGGGAGCTACGACAAGGGGGCGCGCGAGTACACGGGGAACGTGGTGGTCTCGGCGTACCTGACGGGTTTCACCCGTCCGACCGCCGCCGTTCGGGACGCGACCCTGCTGCGGGCCGTCTGACGCGCGGACCTCACCGCCCGCGCCCCGGGCCCGCGTACGGAACAACGAAGAAGCCCCCCGCTTGCGCGAGGGGCTTCTTTCGTGTCGTGCGCCGCCAGGGACTCGAACCCCGGACCCGCTGATTAAGAGTCAGCTGCTCTAACCAACTGAGCTAGCGGCGCCTGCTGACAGAGAAAACTCTACCCCAGGTTTGAGGGCGCTCATGACCGTCGGCGCGTCCGGTCGGGGGGTCCACCGCCCCCACACTGTCCGATTAGCGCATGTTCGCGCCTTTTGCGATGCAAGATGTGTTCTGGCTCACCGCACGTGACGGTGGAACGAACGGCCCAGGGGAGCGGACGCAGCCACATGACCACCCAGATCCGTACCAGTACAGAGGCCCCGGACCCCGGTCCCGCCCGGCCGCCGGACCCGCCCGAGGACCCGCGCACCGCCCCGGCGGTCTTCGCCGAGTACACCCCCGCCGCCGACTGCCCCTGCCCCGGCTGCGCCCGCCGGCGGCGGACCCGGGCGGCCGGGGGCGGCGGGCGGCACGTGGGCGGGTACGCCGGACGGGCCGCACGTCGCGCCGTCGTCCTCGTGGCCACCGCCGGCGCCGTCCTCGGCACCGCGGCCACCGGCCTCGCCGCCCCCGCCCCGTCCCCCGCACCCCCGTCCCCCGGTCCGGGCACCGGCACGGGGGAGCGGTCGGGGCACGGCGCGGGGGACGGGGCGGGCACGGAATCGGGTGCGGGAACGGCATCCGGTGCCGGTGCCGGTGCGGGAGCCGGGGCCGGGCCCAGGGCCGGTGCCGGTTCGGGCGACGGGGGCTCAGGGGGCTCGGGGGGCTCAGGGGGTGCCGGGGCCGCGCGTGACGCCGTCACCGAGGTCGACGAGCCTGCGCCCGGGGCGCGCGAGGACCAGCCCGGGAGCCCGCAGAACGGCGGCCGCACCCCCCTGCACGGGCCCGGCCCCAAGCCCGGCCCCACCGGTTCCCACGGCGCCCCGTCCAGCGTCCGCCGCATCGACCGGGCCACCATCATCAAGCGCGCCAAGACGTGGATCGCCGCCCAGGTCCCGTACAGCATGGAGCGCTACTGGGAGGACGGCTACCGCCAGGACTGCTCCGGCTTCGTCTCCATGGCCTGGAACCTCGACTCCAACGAGTGGACCGGCAGCCTCGACTCCTTCGCCACCCGCATCACCAAGGACGAGCTGCTCCCCGGCGACATGCTCCTCTTCCACAACCCCGCCAACCCCAACCGGGGTTCGCACGTGACGCTGTTCGGCGGCTGGGCCGACGCGAGCCGCAGCCACTACATCGCGTACGAGCAGACCAAGCCCACCGCGCGCCGCCTGATCACCCCGTACGGGTACTGGAGCAACGCCGCCCGCTACCTGCCGTACCGGTTCACGGGCGTGGTCGGCGGCCCCGTCGCCGCCGAGCCGCCCGAGTCCGTCGAGGCCCCCGTCACCCCGCCCGCCGGCGCCGCCGCACCCGCGCCCGCCCCGGCCCCCGCCCCCGGAGCCGGCACGGCCTGGCCGGGCGCGGCGGCCTTCGGCCCCGGGGCGAACAACGCGCACGTCACACGCCTCGGCGAGATGCTCATCGCCCGGGGCGGGGCCCGCTTCTACCCGCAGGGCGCCGGCCCCCAATGGACGGACTCCGACGCCGCCGCCGTTCGCGCCTTCCAACGCGCCCAGGGGTGGACGGGCGAGGACGCGGACGGGATCCCCGGGCGGACCACCTGGCAACTCCTCGTCGAGGGCCGCGGCAAGGACATCCCGCCGGCCACCCCGGGCAACCCCGCCCCACCCGGCCGCCCGGCCGCCGCACCCGCCGCCAACACGCCCGCCCCCCAGGGCGAGGTGGGGGAGCGGACCCCGGTCTACCCCGGGGACGGCGTCTTCCGACCCGGACGGGTCGATCCGGCCATCGAGGCGCTGGGGCGCCGACTGGTGGCCAGGGGCTACGGCTCGTTCTATCCCGCCGGACCGGACGCGCGCTGGTCGGACGAGGACAGGCGGGCGGTGGCCGCGTTCCAACGCGCCCAGGGCTGGAAGGGCGCCTCTGCCGATGGTTACCCGGGCCCGCAGACCTGGCGCCGGTTGTTCGCGTGACGGAGGAAACGATGGACCCCGCTCAGACCGCATTCGCGTTCGGCACCGGCGCCCTGCGCCGGCCCCCGGGCATCCCGCCGACGGGTGCGGGGCCGGCCGTGCCGCGCACCCTCGTGTCGGTGTACGTCCGCCCGCCGGCGGCACGCGAACCCGCGCCGGTGGAACCGGCCCCGATCCCGTGGTTCGGCCCCCGCCCGACGCCCCGCCCCTCCTTCGTCCCGGCCCCGAACCCCCGCCCCCGGGGACCGCGCGAGACCGGGTCCGTACCCGGGCCGACGCCGGGGCACGCGGGGGAGGCCGCCCGGACACCCGAACCGGCCCCCGACGACACGCACCCCGCCCCGCCTCACGGACACCGGCCCCGACACACCCCGACCGCCACCCGCCCGGAGCCGGACGGCCACGGGCACGAGCACGAGCACGAGCACGGGCACCATGACCCGCGCCCGGCCGACACCCCGCAAGACCACCGCATCCCCACCGCGCACGGGGCGACGACGTTCGGACGGGACCGGGCTGCGCACCCGGGCGGCGAGAGGCACGGGGCGCCCGCACCCGGCGAGGGCCGCGCGGCCGGGCCGGAACGCACCCGTTCCGCGGAGACCACCGAGCCCCCCGGCACACACGGCCGCGAGGACGCGTCAACGCACGAGCCGATCACGTACCGCCCCGACGCCGGTGCCGCCCGGACACCGACGGGGACGGGGACGGGCGCGGCGACGGGTGCGGACCCGACCCGTTCCCCGGCCTTCCCGAACGACCAGCGGGGTGCCATGGCAAACAACCCCGCATCCGGCCGCGAACACACCGGCCGATACACGACGGCGTCGGGCACGGACCCGACCCGTTCCCCGGCCTTCCCGAACGACCGGCGGGGCGCCGTGGCACACGACCCCGCGTCGGGCCGCGAACAGACCGGCCGGTACGCGGCGGTGACGGGTGCGGAGCCGACCCGTTCCCCGGCGTTCCCGAGTGACCGCACGGGTGCCGTGGCACACGGCTCCGCGTCGGGCCGCGAGCACGCCGGTCGGGACGCGGTGGTGACGGGTGCGGAGCCGACTCGTTCTCCCGCGCTCCCCGACGACCGGTCGAGGGCGGGGGCGTACGACTCCGAGTTCGGCCGAGAACGCACGGGCCGGTACGAGCTCGGGGCTGAACACGCGGGGGCGCGGATGCGCCCCGCCGCGTTCGGGGCCGAGCCCGCGCGGCAGGGCCTCCGGACACCGGGCGGTACGGGCACGGGTGCTGACGCACCGGTGGAGCGGACGGCGATCCGGTACGAGGACCCGGCGGCGGCCGGTCACAGCGGGGCCCGCCTCGGGGCGGGCGCGGCCGAAGCGGCGCCGACGCCGTACCCGGCACGCGACCCCCTCGGCGCCGTGGGTGCCGAGCGGCGCACGGACCGGCCCCTCCCGACCGGCAACCGCACGGCCGAACCCCTCCCGACCGCCAACCGTGCGACCGACCCCTTCCCGCCCGCAGGCACCGCCGTCCCACCGGCGGAGCACGCCTGGCACCGGGCCCCCGAGCGGAGCGAGCAGGCGACCCGGGACGCGAGCCGTATCGAGGACCGCGACGACGACCGGGTCCGGCCCCGGTCGGACGCCCCGGCCCCGATCCCGACAGAGGCCCCCACCCCGGCCCCGGACTCCGCCCCGCTCTCGGCAGGGGCCCGCACCTCCGACCGGGCCCCTCTCTCCGCCCCCGCCCGGACCTCCGCCCCCGCCCCGGGCCTCGCGCAGGCCCCGACTCCCACCTTCGCCCCGGCTCAGGGCCAGGTCTCGCCCGGCGCCTCGGCCTCCGCGCAGGCCCGGATGGCCACCCCCGACCGGGCCCCCGCGCAGGCCCAGGCCCCCACGCCCGCCCCGGCCGGTGTCCAGGCCCCGGTTCGCGCATCCACCCCTGTCCCCGATCCGGCCTCCGCCCCGGTCCGTACTCACGAGCCGGTGCCCGCGCAGGCCGCGGTCGCCGTTTCCGACCCGATCCCCACCCCTGCCCCCACCCCCGTGCCGGTGGCCGCGGCCGCCCCCGGGCCGGATTTCGCGTCGATGCCGGCCGTGGCCGACGCGCCCGTGCACGTGCGGGTGCGGCGGGGGCCGACGATCGGGGTGCCGGCGCGGCTGCTGCCGGCGCGTGCGCACTCCGGGATCCCCGGGCCCGCGCCCGTGGCCGGTCCGCTCGCCGCGCGGTCGGCCCCGACGCCGGCCGCCCCCGCGCCCACGGCCCCCGCCACCACCGCCCCCGCCCCCGCGCCCACCGCTCCCGCGCCCACCGGCGGCGGGGCGGGGCGGGCGGCGGACGTGGCGGCGCGGGCCGTCGCCGTCGGGTTGGCGCGGGCCGCCGCCGAGGAGGGCGGCGCCGTGCCGTTCGCGCCCCCGCCGTCCGCCTCCGCCGGGCGGGTCCCGCGTGATCTGGACCTGCACAGCCAGGACCGGGGCCGGCCCGCGTCGATCCCCGTGCCGGCGGGGCCCCGCCCCGGCGCCCCCGCCCCCGCCCGGTACGCGTCGGGCGCGCCCCGGACCTCGGCCTCCGCCTCCCTCACCCCCGTCGCCCACCAGGGTCCGCGTCACGAGTTGTCCGCCCGGCTGTCGGCCGCCTCGGACCCCGTGTTGCGCGCGCCGCGCGGGGACGAGCGCCTGCGCGAGGTGCGGGGGCCGGCGCTGCCCGGCATCGTCGCCCTCCTGCTGGCCGCGCTCGCGCTGGCCGGGTGCGCGGCGTTGCTGTGGCGGGCCGGGGTGGTGCCGCGTGATCTGGCGCGGGTGCTGGACCTGCGGCCGCGCCCGTACCGGGGGATGACCCCGGTGCGCTGGGCGCCGATCGCCGGTCTGTCGATGTTCGCGTTGTTGGCGGTCGGCGGGCTGAGTCGGGGGCGCAGCGGTCACGCGTGGGTGCTGACGTTGTTCGGCCGCTACCGGGGCACGGTGCGCCGCACCGGTCTGCTGTGGGTGAGTCCGCTGCTGACCCGGCGTCGGGTCGACGTGCGGCTGCGGCACTGGCGCAGCGAGCCGATGCCGGCGGTGGACGCGGGCGGGTTGGCCTTGCGGGTGGTCGTGCAGGTGGTGTGGCAGATCCGGGACAGCGCGCGGGCCACGCTCGCCGTCGAGGACCACATCGACTTCCTGGCCGAGCAGGTGGAGTCCTCGATGGCGCGGGTGCTGTCGCGGCTGCCGGCGGACGCGTTCCACGAGGACGCGCCGACGCTGCGCGACGCGGAGGCGGTCGGCGCGTGCCTGACGCGGATGCTGGCGGCGGAGACGGAGGCGGTGGGCATCGAGGTGTTCTCGGCGCAGCCGACGCGGATCGAGTACGCGCCGGAGGTCGCCGAGGCGATGCGGCGCCGGCGGGTCGCGGCGATCGAGGCGAAGCACCGTGACAGCGTCCTGAACTCGATCGTCGACGCGGTGGACGACACCGTCACCCGGTTGACGAGTCGGGGGCTGGTCGAGTTGGACGACTACGAGCGCAAGGCACTGGTGAAGGACCTGACGGTGGCCTTCTCCACCGGCCGGGTGGACTGACGGGAGGTCAATCACAGCCCCGTCGAATCGGGTTGGGGAACGGGTCGGGCGGTCGTCGCGCGGAGGGCGCGACGGCCGCCCGGCCCGTTTTCCTGTTTGCCGATCGGTATGGACACGGCCAAGTTCCGTCAATAAGTTGGGTCGTGAACTTGGTCTAGACCTAACTCGCCCCGCCGGGCCGCGGTGTCCGGAAACCGACCGTCGGGAGCGGCGCTCCGTCGTGCCCGCACGCCGGCGCCGACGCCGCTCCCCGGCACGTCGGATCCCCTCGGGGCGAGCTGTCCCGCACGGCACACGCGGCCCCCCACGGCCCGCCCGTCCCCAAGGAGCATCCCCACATGCACCTCACCAACCCCTCCCACACCACCGCCACCACCGACACCGTCACCGTGCCCGCCCCGGCCTCCGCCCGCCGCCGCGTCGCCCGCCGCGCCGGCACCGCGGGCATAGGTCTCGGCGTCCTCGCCGGCGTCACCCTCCTCGCCGCCCCCAGCGCCAGCTCCCACGGCTACACCGACAGCCCCATCAGCCGCCAGAAGCTCTGTGCCAACAAGACCGTCGCCGACTGCGGCCAGATCCAGTGGGAGCCGCAGAGCGTCGAGGGCCCCAAGGGCTTCCCCGCCCTCGGCCCCTCCGACGGCACGATCTGTGCCGGCGGCAACGCCCAGTTCGCCGAGCTCGACGACCCGCGCGGCGGGGCCTGGCCGGCCACCAACCTCACCAGCGGCCAGAACTTCACCTTCCGCTGGCAGTTCACGGCCAACCACGCCACCACCGACTTCAAGTACTACGTCACCAAGGACGGCTGGAACCCCAACAAGAAGCTGACCCGCGCCGACCTGGAGCCCCAGCCCTTCCTCACCGTCGCCTACAACGGCCAGCGCCCGCCCATGACCTTCAGCCACCAGGGCAACCTGCCCTCCGGCAAGTCCGGCCGGCACCTGATCCTCGCCGTGTGGACCGTCGCCGACACCACCAACGCGTTCTACTCCTGCTCCGACGTCAAGTTCTGACCCCGGACCCCGGACCCCTGACCTCCTGACCTCCCGCCCCCGACCGTCGGGGCCGAGGCGACGCGCCTCGGGCGTTCAATTCTGACGATGCGTCAACTACCCTGCCCCGCCATGGCAGACCAGGCGACGCACCCCGACACGGCGACGGCACCGGCGGCGGCCGGTACCGTCGCCGACCTCCTCATCCGCCAGTGGGAGGACCACCGGCCCGGACTCATGCACGAGGACACCGTCCTCACCCACCACCGGGCCGTCCGCGAGAGCGCCGCCCGCGCTGCCCTCCTCGTGGACCTGCTCCCCACCCGCGCCACCCCCCACCTCGGGATCCTGCTCGACAACACCCCCGAGTTCCCCTTCTGGCTCGGCGCTGCGGCCCTCGCCGGGGCCGCCGTCGCCGGCATCAACCCCACCCGACGCGGCCCCGAACTCGCCCGCGACATCCTCCACACCGAGTGCGCCGTCCTCGTCACCGAACGCGCCCACCTCCCCCTCCTCGACGGCCTCGACCTGCCCGGCGTCCGCGTCCTGGTCACCGACACCCCCGCCTTCGCCGCCCTCCTCGCCCCCTACGCCGACGCCAAACCCGGCGAGGCTCGCCTCACCCCCGGCGGCCCCACCCCCGCCGACCGCCTCCTGCTCTACTTCACCTCCGGCTCCACCGGCGCCCCCAAGGCCGCCGTCTGCTCCCAGGGCCGCCTCGCCCACGCCGGCCGGGCCCTCGCCGACCAGTTCTCCCTCGGCCGCCGCGACGTCCACTACCTCTGCATGCCCCTCTTCCACGGGAACGCCGTGATCGCCGGCTGGCTGCCCGCCCTCGCCGGCGGCGGCGCCGTCGCCCTGCGCCGCCGCTTCTCCGCCGGCGGATTCCTGCCCGACGTGCGACGTTTCGGCGCCACCTACTTCACGTACGTGGGCCGCGCCGTCCAGTACCTTCTCGCCACCGAGGCCCGCCCCGACGACCACGACAACCCCCTCCGCCTCGGCTTCGGCACCGAGGCCGGCACCGTGGACGCCGCCCGCTTCACCGAACGCTTCGGCGCCCGCCTCGTCGAGGGCTACGGCGCCACCGAAGGCGGCGCCTCGGTCCAACGCGGCCCCGACACCCCGCCCGGCGCCCTCGGCCGCCCCGCCCCCCACGAGGACCTCGCCGTCGTCGACCCCGACACCGGCCGCGAATGCCCCCGCGCCCGCCTCGACCCCGACACCGGCCGCCTCCTCAACGCCGACGAGGCCATCGGCGAACTCGTCAACCGCGGCCGCAACAGCTTCGAGGGCTACTGGAAGAACCCCGAGGCCGAGGCCGCCCGCACCCGCGACGGCATGTACTGGACCGGCGATCTCGTCTTCCGCGACGAAGCCGGCCACCTCTGGTTCGCCGGCCGCGCCGACGACCGCCTCCGCGTGGACAGCGAGAACCTCGCCGCCGCCGTCATCGAGAACATCCTCGCCCGCTGGGACCGGGCCGCCGCCGTCGCCGTCACCGCCGTCCCCGACGAGACCAGCGGCGACCAGATCCTCGCCACCCTCGCCCTCCAACCCGGCACCACCTTCGACCCGGACGCCTTCACCGCCTTCCTCGCCGCCCAACCCGACCTCGGCACGAAGATGACCCCCCGCTACCTCAGGATCACCCCCACCATGCCGGTCACCGCCACCAACAAGATCCACCGCGTGGCCCTCCGCAAGGCCGGCTTCCGCTCGCCGGACCCCACCTGGTGGCGCCCCACCCCCGCCCCCACCTACCACCCCCTCACGCCGGAAGCCCTCCAATCCCTCCTGACCCGCTACGCCACCCACAACAGAACCCACCTCCTGGACCGCTGAGACGGGGCACCCCGTGTGGAAGGGTTCGTCGGTGGCGGGCCTTCGGCCCCTCGTCGTGATCGTCGTGCCGTCCGATCGGAGTGCTTCTCGTGGCGTTCAGTGGTGGGTTTTCGGGTGGGGTTCGGGAGAAGGGGGAGCGGTTTCGGGGGTTGCACGAGGGGCCCGGGGTGTTCGTCGTGGCCAATCCGTGGGACGCCGGGAGCGCCCGGATGCTGGCCGGGCTGGGGTACGCGGCCCTGGCCACGACCGGGGCGGGGCTCGCGTACGCGTCGGGGCGGCCGGACGGGGCCGTGACGCGGGCCGAGGTGCTGGAGAACGCGCGGGTGATCGCCGGGGCCGTGGACGTGCCCGTCACGGTGGACCTGGAGAGCGGTTTCGGGGTGGATCCCGCCGGGGTCGCCGAGACGGTGCGGGCGGTGGCCGGCGCGGGTGCGGTGGGGGCCTCGGTGGAGGATTCGACGGGGGATCCCGCGGATCCGGTCCGGCCGCTCGGCGAGGCGGTGGCCCGGGTGGCGGCGGCGGTGGAGGCGGCGCGCGGGTTGGGCTTCCCGTTCACCGTGACCGCCCGCGCCGAGAATTTCTTCGTGGGCCGGCCCGATCTGCCCGACACCCTGCGCCGGCTGCGGGCGTACGCCGAGGTCGGGGCGGACGTGGTGTTCGCGCCGGGGCTGCCGGACGAGGCGGCGGTGCGGGCGGTGTGCGCGGCGACGGACCGGCCGGTGAACGTGCTCGCCTCGCCCGCGTTCACCGTGGCGGGGTTGGGGGCGCTGGGGGTGCGGCGGGTCAGCCTGGGGTCCGGGCTCGCCCGGGTCGCGCACAGCGCGCTGCTCGCGGCGGCGGGGGAGGTGCTCGCCGAGGGCACCTTCGGCGCGGTGGCCGCGGCCCGCTCGTACGCCGAGATGAACGCCCTGCTCAAGGGGGTGTGAGCGGCTCGCGACGGGCGCTCGGGCGGGGGCCGGCGGGGTGCTCCGGAACGTGGTCGCGAGCACCCGTTCGGAGCGGGTAGTATTTTCTCTGTCAGCAGGCGCCGCTAGCTCAGTTGGTTAGAGCAGCTGACTCTTAATCAGCGGGTCCGGGGTTCGAGTCCCTGGCGGCGCACCTGAGACTTCGGGGCGATCACCTTCACGGTGGTCGCCCCGAAGTGTTTTTCCACCTCCGCCTTCGTGCCGCGCCCGCCCCCGCCCTCGTCAGAGGGCCAGCGAGAGCAGCAGCGGGGCCGCTTGGCGGTTGAGGGTGTCGGCCGCCTCGCGCAGGCGGTGCGCGTGGGCCAGGGGCAGGGAGAGGGCCACGCAGCCCACCGAGGCGCCGGCGGTGATCGGGACGGCCGCGCAGACCGTGCCCACCGCGTACTCCTGGAGGTCCAGGACCGGCACCGTGGCCGGCTGGCTGTCCAGTTTCGAGAAGAGCAGGGCCTCGTTCACGATGGTCTTCGACGTGAGACGGGCGATCTTGTGCCGGGAGAGGTGGTCCCGGCGGCCGTTCACGTCGAGCTGTGTGAGGAGGCACTTGCCGATCGCGCTGGCGTGCGCCGAGGAGCGGAAGTCGACCCACTCGTGCACCTTGGGGGTGCGCGGGCTGTCGGCGACCTGCTCGATGCGGACCTCGCCGTCCACGTAGCGGCTGATGTAGACGGCCGCGTCCAGGGAGTCGCGGAGCCGGTCGAGGGTCTCCTGGAGCTTGTCGCTCATGGCCTGGGCGCGACCGGGCCCGGAGCCGAGGAGGAGTGCGGAGTCGCCGACGGCGTACGCGCCGTCCGCGACCTGGAGCACGTACCCCTCGCGCCGGAGCATGAGCAGCATGGGGGCGAGGTGGGCCGCGGGCAGGCCGGTCTCGCGCGCGATCTGCGCGTCGGTGACCCCGCCGGCGTGCCGGGCGATCGTCTCCAGGACGCGCAACGCGTATTGCACCGAATGGAACGGCGCGGTCGGCTCGGGCTTGAGCGCCACGGTCTCCCCCTAGCAGGTTGCCACCGCTTGCCGTACCACGATAGCCGGCGGATGGGTCCTGTGGAGCGCCTGTTGCCGACATCCGTGGCGTGAATCGGCCCTTCCGCCAGCGCCTATCCGATCGGCATATGCCAGTGTCACAACCACCCTCCCGGAGTGCCGGGAATGCCCGACGCCGGTCCGCTGTTCGAGAACCCCGTACGGGCGCGGCGACGGGCCGGCACAAGCCGGGTCGGCCGCCCCGAGGGATCACGGGAGTGACGATGGCCGAGGCGAACGCGCGATCCGGGCACGGGACCGCGGAGGGCGGTGCGGAGGGCGCGGGAGCGGGTCCGGCGGCGGCCTTGGCGGAAAATCGCTCCCCGCACGCCTCCACCGCGAGCACCCCGCCGGTCCCGACCGAGCCCGCCGGCGACCCGATCCGGGGCCGGGCCCTCGGCGCGGCCCCCGTGCCCCTGTCCGTGCTCGACCTGGCCACGGTCGGGGTCGGCTCCACCGCCCGCGAGGCCCTCGCCGGCAGCGTGGCCCTGGCCCGGCTCGCGGAGTCCCGTGGCCTGCACCGGCACTGGGTGGCCGAACACCACTCCATGCCCGGGGTGGCCAGCTCGGCGCCGGCCGTGATCCTCGCCCACCTCGCGGCGCACACCTCCCGGATCCGGCTCGGGTCGGGCGGGGTGATGCTGCCCAACCACGCGCCGCTCGCCGTCGCCGAGCAGTTCGGCACGCTGGAGGCGTTCGCCCCGGGGCGCGTGGACCTCGGGCTCGGGCGCGCGCCGGGCACCGACGGGCGCACGGCGGCGGCGCTGCGCGGGCCGGGCCGGCTGGACGAGGGCGCGGAGGAGTTCCCGCGCCGGCTCGCCGAACTGATCCGCTTCCTCGACGACGACTTCCCGTCCGCGCACCCCTACGCCTCGGTGCACGCCGTGCCCGGCCCGGTGCAGGGGCCGACGGGCCGCCCGCCGATCTGGCTGCTGGGTTCCTCCGGTTACAGCGCCCGGCTGGCGGCCGAGCTGGGGCTGCCGTTCGCGTACGCGCACCACTTCTCGGCGGCCGGCACGGTGCCGGCGCTGGAGAGCTACCGCACCCACTTCCGGCCCTCGGCCGTGCTCGACCGCCCGTACGCGCTGATCGGGGTGGCCGCGGTGGCCTCCGAGGACGCCGCCGAGGCGCGGGCGCAGGCGCTCACGGGCGCGGTGTCGATGTTGCGGTTGCGCACGGGCCGGGCGGGGCTGATCCCGACGCCGGCGGAGGCCGTGGCGGAGGAGGCGCGGTTCTCGCTGCCGGAGCGGGAGTTCGTGGACTCCTGGCTCGGGAACATCGTGCACGGGGAGCCGGCGGAGGTGCGCGAGCGGCTGGACGCGCTGGTGAAGACCACGGGCGCGGACGAGTTGATGCTGACCGGGAACGTGCACGGCGGTGACTTCCGGTTGCGGTCCGTCGAGCTGATCGCGGATGCGTACGGACTGCCCGGCGCGGGGCCGTCGGTCAACTCGTAGCCGATGAAGGTCGTTTGAATGGTTCATTGACGAAACCCTGCTCGAACCCGGCTCGAAGCCGGCTGAAACCGCTCGTCACCGTGGGTGGCGGGCGGTTTCTGCTGTCCGGGCACGTCCCTGACCACGCCCTTTGTCTCCGAACTGGTCTAGTCCTTGTTTGGTCCAAACCATTGACGCGGCCCCGGAGTGATCGCTATCACTTCTCCCACCCGCACTTCACGTCCTCCCCTCCCACCTCCGGAGGCAGTTCATGCACATCCGTAAACCGCTTGTCGCCGCGGCCACCACGGCCGCGCTCGCCGCCGGAGCGTTGGCCACCTTCGCCGGGCTCGGCACCGCGACCGCCGCGACCCCCGCCGCGGCCTCGGCCGCCGCCGCCGACGCCACCCCCGGTGGCGTCCGGATCGGCTACTACGACCAGTGGAGCGTGTACGGCAACGCGTTCTACCCCAAGCACCTGGACACCCGGGGCATAGCGAGCAAGTTGGACGTCATCAACTACTCGTTCGGCAACATCCACCCCACCAACCTCACCTGTTTCGAGGCCAACAAGGCCGCCGGTGACGACAACAACCCGAACGCCGGTGACGGCGCGGGCGACAGCTACGCCGACTACCAGAAGTCCTTCGGCGCCGCCGACAGCGTCAGCGGCGTGGCCGACAAGTGGGACCAGCCCATCGTGGGCGTCTTCAACCAGTTCAAGCAGCTGAAGGCCAAGTACCCCCACCTGAAGATCAACATCTCGCTGGGCGGCTGGACCTACTCGAAGTACTTCTCCGACGCGGCCAAGACGGACGCGAGCCGCAAGAAGCTCGTCGCCTCCTGCATCGACCAGTACATCAAGGGCAACCTGCCCGTCGAGGGCGGCTTCGGCGGCCCCGGGTCCGCCGCCGGCATCTTCGACGGCATCGACATCGACTGGGAGTACCCCGGCTCCTCCGGCGGCCACCTCGGCAACCACTACGCCCCCGAGGACAAGCAGAACTTCACCCTCCTGCTGAAGGAGTTCCGCGAGCAGCTCGACGCCTGGGGCGCGGCCAACGGCGGCAAGAAGATGCTGCTCACCGCCGCCCTCCCGGCCGGCCAGGACAAGATCAAGTACATCGAGACGAACAAGATCGGTTCGTACCTCGACTACGCCAACATCATGACGTACGACATGCACGGCGCCTGGGACGGCGACGGCCCGACCTACCACCAGTCCCCGCTGCTGCCCTCCTCGGCCGACCCGACCGACCCGATCGCCCCGGGCACCGAGAAGTACACGATCAAGAACGCCATCGACTCCTGGATCGACGGCAACGCGGCCTACGGCATCGCCGGCGGCTTCCCCGCCAACAAGCTGACCCTGGGCTACGAGTTCTACTACCGCGGCTGGAAGGGCGTGCCCGCCGGCACCACCAACGGCCTCGCCCAGACCGCCACCGGCCCCTCGGCCGCCCGTCCGCTGAGCCAGCAGCCGGGCATCGCCAACTACAAGGAGCTCGGCGGCATCGTCGACAACCCGGCGACCACCTTCTGGGACGACCAGGCCAAGGCCGCCTACTTCTACAAGGACGGCGAGTTCTTCACCGGCCTGAACCAGAAGGCCATCCAGGCCCGCGTGGACTACGGCAAGAGCCGCGGCCTCGCCGGCGCGATGATGTACTCCCTCCTCGGCCTGGACAACAACGCCACCCTGCTCAACCAGATCTCGGACGCCCTCGGCAGCACCACCGTGCCGCCGACCACCCCGCCCACCACCCCGCCCACGACTCCGCCGACCACCCCGCCGACCACGCCGCCGACGACGCCGCCCACCGGCAGCTGCGCCAACCCGGCCTACGTCGCGGGCACCGTCTACAACAGCGGTGGCCTGGTCTCCCACAAGGGCCACAACTGGAAGGCCAAGTGGTGGACGCAGAACGAGGAGCCCGGCACCACCGGTGAGTGGGGCGTCTGGCAGGACCTCGGCGCCTGCTGATCCCCCCACCCCGCGCCGAGCGCCGGTCGCCCCCGCCCCCGTCTCCTTCCCGGAGGCGGGGGCGCCCGTGCGTCCGCGCCCGCGCGCCGCCACGCCCCGAACGCCGAGCCCGGGCCGCCGGGTTCCGACGGCCGTGCCCCGGTCGTCGTACCTCGGCCGTCGGGTCAGTCCTGCGGGTGTCCCTGGGGCCGGTCGCCGTCCGAGCCGCTCCCGGCCTCCACCTCCGCACCGGCCCCGGCACCGGCCCGAGCCCCGTCCCCGTGCCCGGCGTCCGGCTCCGCCCCGACCGCCGTCGGGCCCGCGATCATCTCCGCGATCCGCTCCGGGGCCACCGCCCGCGAGTACAGCCAGCCCTGCCCGGTGTCGCACCCGACCCGCCGCAGCCGCGCCGCCTGCCCCGGGGTCTCCACGCACTCGGCCGTCACGGTCAACCCGAGCCGGTGCGCGAGCTGTACCAGCGCCTCCACGATCGTCTCGTCCGCCGGGTTCGGGTGCGTGCCGCCCTCGTGCCGGAACCCGCGCACGAAGGACCCGTCGAGCTTGAGCACCGAGACCGGCAGCCGGCTCAGGTAGGCGAGGTTGGAGTAGCCGGTGCCGAAGTCGTCGATCGCGATCCGCACCCCGGTGTCACTGAGCTCCTGGAGGGCCTGGAGCGGCCGTCCGGCGGAGCCCATCACCGCCGACTCGGTCAGCTCCAGCTGCAACAGCCCGGGCTCCAGGCCGGTCTCGGCGAGGATCTCGGCCACGTCCCGCACCAGGTCGGAGTCCCAGACCTGGCGCACGGCCACGTTGACGGAGACGAACACCGGCGGGTGCCCGGGGTGGTCGAGCTGCCAGCGCCGGGCCTGCCGGCACGCCGTCCGCAGCACCCACTGTCCGAGCTGGACGATGGAACCGTCCTCCTCCGCGATCCCGATGAACCGATTCGGCGTCAACGTGCCGAAGGTCGGGTGGTTCCACCGCACCAGGGCCTCGACCCCGCGCACCACCCCGCTGGCCAGGTCCACGAGCGGCTGGTACTCCACCGCGAACTCCCCGTGCTCCACCGCCTCGCGCAGGGTGGAGGACAGGGCCTGACGGGTCATCCGGTGGGCGTTGCGCTCCGGGTCGAAGCGGGCCACCCGGGCCTTCCCGTCGGCCTTCGCCCAGTACAGGGTGGTGTCGGCGGCCTGCATGAGGGCGGTGGCGGTGGTGCCGCTCGCGGACCGTTCCACGACCCCGATCGACGCCGACACCAGCAGCCGCTGCCCCGCGAGGTCGAAGGGCTCCTGCACGGCGGCCAGCAGCTCGGCGGCCAGCTCGGCGATCCCCTCCACACCGGGGGAGTCCTCCACCAGCAGCGCGAACTCGTCCCCGCCCAGCCGCGCCACCAGGTGCCCGGCCCCGGCCGCCCCGTGCCCCGGCCGCGCGCCCCGGCCGTGCCGCCGGGCGCAGGCGGTGAGCCGATCGGCGACGGCCGCCAACAGCCGGTCCCCGACCCGGTGCCCCAGGGTGTCGTTGACGGCCTTGAACCCGTCGAGGTCGAGGTAGCACAGGCCCACCCGGCCGGTGCCGGAACGCCGGTGCACCGCCGACTCCAGGGCGCCCGAGAGGCGTTCGAAGAACAGGGCCCGGTTGGGCAGCCGGGTCACCGGGTCGTGCATCTGGAGGTGGCGCAGCCGGGCCTGGAGGTCGCGGCGCTCGCTCACGTCGGTGACGGACAACAGCAGGTCGCGGCCCCCGCCGGGCATCGGCCCGAGGGAGACCTCGGCCCACAGGGCGCGCCCGTCGGGCCGGGGCAGCCGGCGGGTGCAGCGCAGCCGGGTGGGCCGGCCGCGCAGCACGTCGCGGTAGCACTGGCGGGTGCGGGCGTCGGCGGAGAGGTCGAGGAGGTCGGCGGCGCGGCGGCGCAGCAGGGACTGCGGGGGCACGGAGAACAGGGCGCCCAGCGCGTGGTTGGCGGCGAGCACGAGCCCGTCGCGGTCGAGGACGGCCAGCGGCAGGGGAGTGGCGTCGAAGACGGCGCGGAAGTCGCGTTCCCCGGCGCGGACCCCGGCGAGCGCCCGGGCGGCGTGCCCGTCACGGGCCTCACGGGCCTCGCGAGCGCCGGGGCCGCCGGGCCCCTCGTGCGCGTCGGACCCGACCGACCCGACCGACCCCGCCGGTCCGTCGGGCGGGCGGGGCACGGCGAGGGCGGCGGTGCGCGCGGGGCGGTGTTCGTCGGCGGGGTGCCCCTCGGGGCGGTGGTTCGCGGAGCGGGCCTCGGGGGTGCGGGGGCCGGAGGGGCGGGCGCCCGGGGCGCGGTGGGTGCCCCCCGGCGGGGGCGGGGCCGGTACCGGGCGGTGACTCTCCGTGGTGATCGGACGGTGGTCGCGGGCCGGCCCGTCGGCCCCGTGTGCTGATCCGCTCACCGTTCGCTCCCGCTGTCTTCGTGCCGTCCGCGCAGGATCCTCTTGGGAAAGTGTGCCGATCATAGAGGCTGACGACAGGGCTGATCCAGCGGCACCGCCGGGTGGGAGCGGGGAGTTCGAACGGGGGTGGGGCGGGGGATGTGTACGTGTCTGTCGGACTCGTCGGATCGGGGCTGATCGATTCGGTGTGTCCCTGAACGGCCTTGTCCGAGCTCGATCGATGGTGACTCATGGTGATGCTTTGGCATATGCGACACGGTTGTGCCCGTCACCTGAATGCCTGTTCGCTCACTCCCCCGGGGCAGTGCAACAAGGCATTAATCGGATAATCGGCCCAAGGTGGGTGTGATGGTTCATCACACGCATCGGAGGTCCACGTGTCGCGACTGCCCGCACCCGGGACGCCCGAGAATCAGCCCCGGTCGACGGGCACGCGCCTGCGCAGCGCGGCGGCGGCCCTCACCTCGCTGACCGCGCTCGCCGCCACCTCCCTCGTCGCCGGTCCCGCCGTGGCCGACACCGGATCCGGCCCCTGCGCCCTCACCCGCACGGCCGCCCACCACTCCCTCGGCCTCGACACCTGGAACCCGGCCTACCCCCGCCCCGACCGCACCCTCGACGCCGTCATGGTCTTCCTCTCCTTCCCCGACCACGAGCCCACCGTCACCCCCGCCGACCTCGCCGCCGACCACTTCCCCGCGACCGGCGAGTTCTTCGCCCGCGCCTCCTACGGCCGCTTCGCCCTCGCCCCGCACCCGCAACGCCAGTGGCTGAGGATGCCCAAGCCCTCCACCGCTTACGGGATACGACGGGACTGGGCCGCCGACGGCCGCGCCGCCTACCTCCGCGACGCCGTCGCCACCGCCGACCCCTCCGTCGACTTCTCCCGCTACGACGTGGTCTACTTCGTCGCCGACCCCGACGCCCCCGGCGTGGACTCCGACGCCACCAAGGTCGTCAACTTCGAGCGCCCCATCACCGCCGACGGCACCGAACTGCGCCGCATCGTCACCGTCTTCGAGCGCCACCCCCCGGACCGCAACGTCCTCGCCCACGAGACCGGCCACGTCTTCGACCTCCCCGACCTCTACCACCGCCCCACGGACGGCAAGGGCGACTGGGACACGCACGTGGGCGACTGGGACGTCATGGGCAGCCAGTTCGGCATGGCCCCCGACCTCTTCGGCTGGCACAAGTGGAAGCTCGGCTGGCTCGACGGCGGCCAGGTCGACTGCGTCCGCGAGGGCTCCTCCCGGCACACCCTCGTCCCCCTCGGGGCGGACCCCACCCCCGGCGGCACCGGCGGCACCCGCCTCGCCGTCATCCGCACCGGCCCCGGCACCGCCATCGCCGTGGAGGCGCGCGGCGCGGCGGGCAACGACCGGGGACTGTGCCGGGAGGGGGTGCTGGTCTACCGGGTCCGCAACGACTCCGCCTCCGGCGGCGGCCCCATCGAGGTGGTCGACGGGCACCCGGGCACGGAGGCATGCTGGGACCGTTCCGTCTACCCGCCGCTCGCCGACGCCCCTCTGGAGGTCGGCCAGACCTTCACGGTCCCCGGCGAACACATCACCATCGAGGTCGCCGACCGCACCCCGTCCGGCGCGTACACGGTCAAGATCACGGCCTGAGCGCGGCCCGAACACGGAACCCGCGCGGAACACGACGAAGGCCCCCTCGTTCTCACGAGGGGGCCTTCGCTGTCTGTGCGCCGCCAGGGACTCGAACCCCGGACCCGCTGATTAAGAGTCAGCTGCTCTAACCAACTGAGCTAGCGGCGCTTGCTGACGAGGAAGACATTAGCACCCGGATCCGGGGAAGGTGAAATCGGCGCCGGTCGGGGCGGGTGTGACCGGTGGTGCGGGCGGTGCGGGCCCGGTCCGGCCGTCCCGTACGCCGTACAGGAGGGCCGGCAGGGGCGCCGTGCGGTCCGAGCGGGGGCGGGCGCGGACCGCACGGCGGGTCTCAGGGGCGGTACGCGCCGACGGCGCTGTCCGCCGCGGCCTCGCGGGAGCGCCGGGCCGCGCGGACGCACGCCCACAGCAGGGCCTCCGGCCCCGGCAGCCACGGCGCGCGGGTGTCGGGGGCCACCAGCCAGCGCGAGGGCGAACCGGCCGAGCCGACGAGGGCGGGCACGGTCACCGCGTCGCCGCGCCCGTGGCACAGCGGCGCCGGCACCGAGTCGCCCCACTCCTCCCAGCCCAGCAGCGAGGGCAGCCGGCGGCCGGTGCCCGGGGTGGCGAACAGCAGGGTCCGCCCTCGGTGCACGGCGACCGGGCCGGAGCCCGGCCCCTCGGTCCACAGCAGGTCCAGGACCCGGCGTCCGAACATGGTCGGCACGTTCACCACGTCGAAGACCACCCCGCAGGGCAGCACGGCCGGGGCGGTGGGCCGCCCCCGCCACAGGGCCAGGGTGCTGCGGGGGTAGGCGGTGGCGGAGGCGAGCCAGGCGGCGCCCTGTGCGGTCACCTCGGTGACGTGACCGGACGGCGCGCCGGCGAGCGCGAACCGGCCCGCCCCGGACCCGGCGGCCGACGCGGTCGCGCGCGTCGGTCGCGGGTCGGCTGCGGCGGGGCGTCCGGGGAGCGTCGTCGAGGTTGTCATGTCCCCAGGTCTACCCCGCGTCGCGGGGCGATTCCGCAGAGTCGCGAAAACCCGGTATCGCCGGCCCGCGCCGGTGTATCTTGCGCAGCGCATATGCCGCACGGACGTGGCGGCGGTACGCCCGGGGCGGGTGTGACGGTACGAGCCCCCAGGGGCCCGCGTGCCCCGCGTCCGCCGACCACCGGCACCGGCGCGCGAGGGCGCCCGTGAAAGCACCCGAGGCACCCCGGCGCACCCGCGGCGCTCGCCGGGGACGCTCGTCAGGGGCGGCCGCGCTCGCGCAGCAGGGACTCGCCGAACTCGATCATCTTGTGCGCGTAGTCCGCGGTCCAGTCCGCGCGCTCGGCCACGGCCTCCGCCGGCAGCCGGTCGAAGCGTCGCGGATCGGCGAGTTGGGCGGCGGCCAGGGCCTGGAACTCCACCGCGCGGTCCTGCGCGGCCCGGAACGCCAGGGCCAGCTCGGTGGCGCGGGCCAGCAACTCGCGCGGGTCCTCGATCCGTTCCAGGCCGAAGAAGTGCTCCGGGTCGGCCACCGCCTCGGAGGGCTCGAAGAGCAGCGGTGCGGGCCGCTGTTTGCGCTCGGTCCGCTCGGGCTCCGGCATGCCTGTCCTCCTGGTGCTGCCACGGGGTGTGGGTACGGGCGGGTCTCCGGGGCGTCCCCCGGACCACCCTCCATTGTCGCAAGGCCGCGCAAGGGGCCGGCGGGGCGCGCGAGGGGGTGGTGCGCCCGCCCGTGTTCCACCCGCCCGCGCTCCCCGCCGTCCCCGCCCCCGCGCCGGTCCGGGTCAGGCGCGGGTGCGGCGGCCCGGGAGGCGGGAGCGGGTGGGGGCGCGGCGGGCGCGGGAGCGGGTCTCGCCCCGGGCGCGGCCGCCGGTCGCGAGCCAGACGCGGACCTCGGTGCCGCCCAGCACGGAGCGGCCCAGCCGCACGTCGCCGCCGGTGGACTCGGCGACGCGGCGCACGATGTCCAGGCCGAGGCCGGTGGAGCCGGCGCGGGCCCCGTCGTTGCCGCGGGCGAGCGCGGCCTCGGGGTCGGTGATGCCGGGGCCGGCGTCGGAGACCAGCACGATGACGGCGTCGCCCGCGTCGTGCACGTCCACCGCGAAGGGGGTGCCCTCGGGGGTGTGGCGGAAGACGTTGCCGAGCATCGCGTCCAGCGCGGCCGCCAACTCGGGGCGGGCCACCGGGATCCGCACCTCGCGGTCCACGCCGGCCGTGCGCACCTCCCGGCCCTCGTCCTCGGCGAGCGCCGACCAGAAGTCCATGCGTTCGCGGATGACCTCGGAGGCGTCGCAGCCGGCGCCCGGGGCGACGCCCGTCGTCGGGGCGCCGGCGCCGTTCTCGGGGCGTTGTTCGCGGGCGGTGCGGATGATGGCGTCCACCTCGCGTTCGAGCTGTTCCACGGCGGCCCGGGTGTGGTCGGCGGCCGGGCCCTCGCCGAGGGAGGCGGCGTTGAGGCGGAGCACGGTGAGGGGGGTGCGCAGCCGGTGGGAGAGGTCGGCGGCGAGCTCGCGTTCGTTGGCGAGCAGGCGCAGTACCTGGTCGGCCATGGAGTTGAACGCGACGGCCGCCGCGTGCAGTTCCTTGGGGCCGGATTCGGGGACGCGGGTGCCGAGCCGGCCCTCGCCGAGGCGGACGGCGGCGTCGGCGAGGCGTTCGGCGGGGCGGACCAGGCGCACGCCGAGCCGGTCGGCGACCGCGACGGAGCCGATGATCAGGGCCAGGGCCACGCCGGAGAGCACCACCCAGGCCGTGGTGACCCCGTTGCTGAGCTCCTTCTCCGGCACGAACACCTCGACCACCGCGCTGTCCCCGCTGCTCAGGGCGGTGGGCGCGAGGAGGGCCACGTCCCCGCCGGGCAGGTCGGCGCGGCGGGCGGCGCCGGCGGAGCGGACCTCGGCCACGGCCCGGACCCCGGCCCAGCCGCGTTCGCCGACGGTGACGGCCGGGGTCGAGCCGCCGCCCGGCAGGTGCACGGCCATCCGGCCCTCGGCGCCGGCCTGGGTGGACTCGATCGCGGTGCGGAGCTGATCGGGGCGGACGGTGATGGACAGGATCGGGCCCATGCCGGCGGCCTGGCGTTCGGCGTTGGACACGGCCCGGTCGCGGGCCATCTCCTGCACCACCAGCCCCAGCGGTACGGCGAAGGCCACGACCACCATCGTGGTGACCGCCAGGCACACCTTCACCAGGGCCCACCTCACGCCGGCGGCTCCAGCTTCACGCCGACCCCGCGCAGGGTGTGCAGGTAGCGGGGGCGGGCGGCGGTCTCGCCGAGTTTGCGGCGCAGCCAGGACAGGTGCACGTCGATGGTCTGGTCGTCGCCGTAGGTCTGCTGCCAGACCTCGGCGAGGAGTTCGCGGCGGGCCACGACCACCCCGGGTCGGCCGGCGAGGAAGGAGAGCAGGTCGAACTCCCGGCGCGTCAGGTCCAGCCGGACGCCGTCGAGTTCGGCCTGTCGGCGCAGCGGGTCGATGGCCAGTCCGCCGACCCGCAGCACCCGGTCGGGGGGTTCGGCGGGGCCGCCGGCGCGGGCGCGGCGCAGCACGGCGGCCATCCGGGCCGACAGGTGGGCCACGGAGAAGGGTTTGGTCAGGTAGTCGTCGGCGCCGTCGTTGAGGAGCCGGACGATCTCGGCCTCGTCGTCGCGGGCGGTGGCGATGATCACCGGCACGTCGGTGATGCCGCGCAGCATCTTCAGGGCCTCGGCGCCGTCGAGGTCGGGCAGTCCGAGGTCGAGGATGACGAGGTCGAAGCGGAAGTGGGCCACCTCGCGCAGCGCTTCGAGGGCGGTGCCCACGCTGCGGACCGCGTGGGATGCCTCGGTCAGGTGCCGGATCAGGGCGGAACGCACGAACTGGTCGTCCTCGACCACGAGCACACTTGCCATGGCCCGCACCGTAGCCCATTCGGGTGAGTCGGGAGGCGGTGGGCCCGGGTTGTGAGGGATGGTGCACCATGTGCCGTGATGGGTAGGGGAATCGTGCACGCGCTGGCGTGGCTGTTGGCGACGGCGGCGGCCGTGACGCTGAGTTGGTGGGGCGTGCGGACCGTCATGTCCGGGACGGCGTACGACCCGCCGCAGGCGCTGCCGCTGTCCGGGGTGCCGCTGACCTCCTCCACGCACGACGCGCGGCCCTCCGCCCCGGCCCCCTCCGCCCCGGCCTCGTCCCCGGCCGCCTCCCCCTCGCCCTCCCGTTCGGCCTCCGCGTCCGTTCCGGCCCGGGGCCCGGCGGCCTCCCGCACCCCCTCGGCCCGGGTCCCGGTTCGTCCGACCCCGGAGCCGGGCCCGGACGGCGGCGTCGGCGGGGGAGGGGGGACGGCGCAGGGGCACCGGGTCTCGGGCGGGCAGGTGGTCTTCGACATGGGCCCGTCCTCGGCCCGGCTGGTGTCGGCGACCCCGGAGGCCGGCTGGACGATGCGGGTGTGGAAGACGGACACGTGGATCCGCGTGGTGTTCACGCGCGACGGCCGGGAGGTGTCCGTGTTCTGTACGTGGCACGACCATCCGCCGCTGGTGGAGATCGTCGACCCCTGAGGGGTGTGTCGGTCTCCGGCGCGGGGCAGGGCCGGGGCATGGCGGGGACACGGGACCTGGTCGGGGTGTGGCGGTGGGTGACGCTCGCCGGCGCGGGCATGGTGGTGTTGGGCTTCCAGGCGACGGCGGTCGGCGAGTGGGTGCGGTTGGAGCCGGGCCCGCCGACGGGCTCGGGTCGGTGCGTCGTGCGGTACGAGGATCCCGACGTGCGCGAGGTGGTACGGACCGGCGAGTTCCGGTGCGGGGCCGAGGAGGCCCTGGTGGTGACGGCGTGGCCGTGGCGCGGCCGGTTGTCGGAGGTGTCCGACCGGCGCCCGGTGGCCCCGGCCTGGGTGACGACGGGGCTCGGGGTGGGTGGCACGCTGCTCGCGGCGACCGGGTTCGGTTGCGGGATGCACCGGCGCACGGGCTGAGCCCCCCCATGGCCCGCGCCGTGCGCGCCGGTCAGCGGAAGACGGAGGGCGGGGGTGCGGGGGAGGGGGTGGCGGCGGCGTCGGTGACCACCGGGGCGCCGCCCGCGAACGCGATCAGTTCCCGGCCGTGCTCCACGCGCCCGGGGTGCGGGTCGCTCGCCACGCGGCGGGTGAACTCGGCCACCGGCAACGTCGTGTCGGCGGCCACGAGCACCGCGTTGCCGAATCGTTTCCCCCGCCAGACCACCGGGTCGGCGGCCATCGCCAGCTCCCCGAAGCGGGAGGCGACGGTCGAGATCTGGCCGCGCAGGTGCGTCAGCGGCGGGCCGTCGGCGAGGTTCGCCACGTACCAGCCGGTGGGGGACAGGGCCCGGCGGACCTCGTCGAGGAACTCGCCGCTGTTCAGGTGGGCCGGGGTGCGGGCGCCCGCGAACACGTCCGCGATCACCAGATCGGCCCACGCGTCCGGCATCCGGCCCAGGCCCTCGCGCGCGTCGGCGGTGCGCACCCGCACCCGGGCCTGCGGGTCCAGCGGCAGCCGGGAGCGCACGAAGGCCACGAGCGCCCCGTCGATCTCCACGGCCTGCTGGGTGGAGCGGGGGCGGGTCGCGGCCGTGTAGCGGGCCAGGGTCAGCGCGCCGCCGCCCAGGTGCAGCACGTTCAGGGGGCGCCGGGCGGGGGCGACGAGGTCCACGAGGTGCCCGATCCGGCGCTGGTAGGAGAAGTCCAGCCGGGTCGGGTCCACCAGGTCCACGTGCGACTGCGGGGCGCCGTCGAGCAGCAGGGTCCAGGAGTCCGGGTGGTCGCGGTCGGGCCGCAGTTCGGCGAGCCCGCCGGCGACGACGGCCGAGGGGGGACCGGAGGGCGCGTCGGCCGCGGCCCCCGACGCGTTCCCCGTACGGCCCTCGCCGCGTTCCCCGCGCGCCTTCCGTCCTGCTTTCGTGCCCTTCGCCATGCCGCCATCATCGCAGCCGGCGGCCGGGGCGGCGGCCCGCTCAGTGGCAGGCGTCGGCCGCCGCGAGCAGCCGGGCGGCCTCGCCGAGGGCGGCCCGCAGCACCTCGGGGTCGGTGACCGGACGGGTGCCGGGCTCGAAGGGCAGCAGCAGACCGGTGCCCCCGGTGGTGGGCCCCTCCACCACGGGCCCCTCGACGGCGCCGCCCGCCGCGCCGAGTCGCAGGCCCCGCCCGTGGGTCTGGGTGCAGGCGCTGCCGGGGAGGTCCCAGGCCGCGGCCGTGCCGGGCGGGACGAGGAAGCCGAGGGTGTCGCCGGCGCCGTCGTGGAGGACCGGGCCGACCCGGTCACGGCAGCCGGCCGACCGCCGCAGGATGTCGAACGCCTCCAGCCCCTGCCGGGTGGAGACGGTCACCAGGTCCGGAGCGGGGCTCCCCGCCGATCCCGCTCCGGACCGGGGCTCGGTCCCCCCGTCCCGTACCGGACCCGCCTCGATCGTCGTGCGCTCCATGCCCGCCTCCACCACGAACAACCCCTCCAACGGTCCGGGACGTGTTGTTGTACGAAGGGTCAACGCGTCGACGCGTCAACGGCTACGGCGGAACGCCGCCGCAAAGGATGGCAGTTCATGGCGAATCACGGGTGAGATATCCGTTTTGTAGCCAAACAACGCGTGTCGCGGGGGCGTCCGGCGGTACGTTGCGTGCGCGCCGGCCCGCCAGGGAGCGGACCGGCCCGTCCCCACTGAGGAAGGCCCGCGGCCATGCCGGCGTCCCCCCACTCACCCAACGTGCTCTTCCGTGAACTGCGCGGCAGCCTCTCGCCCGCCGAGTTCGCCGCGCAGGTGCGGCGCGCGGGCCGGGAGATCGGCGAGACGGTCGCGTGCGACGCGCGCTACATCGGACGGGTCGAGTCCGGTGAGATCCGCTGCCCCAACTACGCCTACGAGCGCGTGTTCCTCACCATGTTCCCCGGCCGCAACCTGTCCGACCTCGGCTTCTCCCCGCGCGAGACGGTCCGCGGCCGGGCCGCGCACGCCTTCCCCCCGAGCACCCCCCACCCCTCCCTCCCCTCTTCCCTTCCCTCCAAGGAGAGCGACGTGCTGCGTCGCGCGTTCATCGCGGGCGGCTCCGCGACCGTGGCGGCGGCCGCCGCCTTCAACTTCAGCCTGCTGGGCGACAACCGCCGCATCCCCTCCAAGGTCGGCGAGACCGAGGCCGCGGCCGTCGAGGACGCCGTCCGCCGGATCCGGCTCTGGGACGACAAACTCGGCTCCGACGGCCTCTACCGGCGCGCCGGCGAACCCCTGCGCACCGCCTACGCCCTCCTCGACGCCGGCACCGCCCGCCAGTCCACCGCCGACCGGCTCCAGGCCGGCGCCGGCGAACTCGCCATCTCCGTGGGCTGGCTGGCCCACGACTCGGGCCGCTACGACGACGCCCGCTCGCACTACGCCGAGGCCCTGGCCACCGCCCGCATGTCCGGGGACGCCGCCCTGGAGGCCCACGCCTTCAGCAACATGGCCTTCCTCGCCCGCGACACCGGCCGCTCCCGCGAATCGGTCCGCGCCGCCCAGGCCGGACTGCGCGCCGCCCGCACGGTGGGCTCGGCCCGACTGCGGTCCCTGCTCGGGCTGCGGGAGGCCGGCGGCTGGGCCGGACTGGGGGAACGGAAGTCCGCCGAGGAGGCCCTGAACCAGGCGCAGAAGGAGTTCTCCCGGGGCTCGGCCTCGGAGGACCCGGAGTGGATGACGTTCTTCGGCGAGGCCGAACTCGAATCGCTGGAGTCACAGGTGTGGGCCGCGCTCGGGGAATCCGCCCGGGCCGCCCGCCACGCCCGGCGCGCCGCCGACCTCCAGGGCGCCGAGTTCGCCCGCAACCAGGCCCTGTACACCGCCGAACTCGCCGAACACCTGGCCAGGGCCGGGGCCCACGACGAGGCCGCGTGGGCCGGGGAACGCGCCCTGGACCTGCTCGCGGAGGTCCGCTCGCCCCGGGTGCGCACCCTCGTGGCCAACACCGGCCGCACCCTGCTGCCGCACCGGGCCTCGCCCCGCGTCGGGGACTTCCTCAGCCGCACCGCCCGCGCCTGACCCGCCCCGCCCCCGGACCCGGCCCCGGTCGGCGCACCGTGCCCGCGCGGGGGCGGGTGCGGACGCCGACCGGGGCCGTCCGCTCGTCCGCTCAGGCGTCGAGGTGACCGGTGTCGTTCCAGCGCTCCAGGGCCGGCGCCCCGTACGCCCAGCCCAGCACCGACAGCGAGGTCGGCTCCAGCCGGATCCGCGCCCCGAACGAGACGTCGAACCCGAGCCAGCGCGCCGCCAGGCTCCGCAGCACGTGCCCGTGCGCGAACACCAGCACGTCCCGCTCGGCCGACCGGGCCCAGGCCACGACCTCGTCCACGCGGGCCGACACGTCGGCCGGGGACTCCCCGTCCGGGACCCCGTCGCGCCAGATCAGCCAGCCGGGCCGGATCGCCTGGATCTCGGCCGGGGTCATCCCCTCGTACGCCCCGTAGTCCCATTCCATGAGCGCGTCCCAGGGCTCGGCCTGGAGGCCGAAACCGGCCAGGTCGCAGCTCTCGCTCGCGCGGACCAGCGGGCTGGTGCGGACCTCCACGCCCGGCAGGCCCTTCCACGGGTCGCGGGCGAGCCGCTCGCCCAGCAGACGGGCGCCGCGGCGGCCCTCTTCGAGCAGCGGCACGTCCGTGCGGCCCGTGTGCTTGCCGGACAGCGACCACGCCGTCTGTCCGTGACGGGCCAGCAGGATGCGGGGGGCCATGGCGTTCTCTCCCGGATCGATGGGGTGGGTGCGCGACCCGGTCGGACGCTCGCGCGCCCGGCGGGCCGGTTCGGCGGGAAATGTCACGCTCCCGCCGTCCCATCATCGCGGAGACCGGCCCCCGAGGCCCTGTCCGAAAGTCCCCCCTTGTCGAGCCCGGCGGCCCGGCCGCCCCGGCCCCGGGACGCGGGAATCCGGCCGCCCGGCCCCGATTGTCGGTGCTCGGTGGGAGACTTCGACGGGTGAACCCGTACCCGCCCGCCGAGTCCGCCGCTCCCCCCGTCGCCCTCCGGCGACGCCTGGCCGACCTGCGCGGCCCCGGCGTGCCCGCCCGTCCCCTCGACGCCCGCGCCCTGGCCGCCCTCGCGGCCAACCCCGGCTGCGACAGACGCGCCCTGCTCGACGGCGCCGGCGTGGACAAGACCGCCCTGGCCGCCGCCCTCGGCAGCCCCTCGGCCTTCGGTCAGTCCCAGTTCGCCATTGCCCGCGGCAACTCCTTCGAGGCCCGGGTCAAGGCCGACGGGGGCGCCGAGCTGCTGCGCCTGGTCCACCGCGAGCTGGCCCCGCACCTGCCCGAACCCGGTCCGGACACGGTCCGCACCCCCGCCCTGACCGCCGCCGGCCCCGAGGGACGCGCCGCCCGCACCGCCCTCGCCCTGCGCGAGGCCGCCCGCGCCGCCGCCGACGAGGGCGCCTGGACCTTCCTCGACCACCCGATGGTCGCCCTGGAGGTCGCCGGCGCCCCTGCCTACCTGGAGCCGGACGCCGTCGTGGTCCGCCCCGACGGGCACTGGACCGTGGTCGAGATCAAGTCCTTCCCCATGATCGACGGGGCCGCCGACCCCGCGAAGGTCGGCGCCGCCGCCCGCCAGGCCGCCGTCTACGTCCTCGCCCTGGAACGGGTCGCGGCCCTGCTGCCCGCCGCCACCGCGGACCCCCGGGCCCTGCTCGTGTGCCCCAAGGACTTCTCCAACCTGCCCACCGGCGCCGCCGTCGACGTGCGCAAACAGCGCGCCGTCACCCAGCGCCAGCTCGGCCGGCTCACCCGGGTCGCCGACCTCGCCGACACCCTGCCCACCGGCTCCTGCTTCGACCCCGAACTGCCCCGCGCGACCCTGGAACGGGCCGTGACCGCGCTGCCCGCCGGCTACGCCCCCGAATGCCTGGCCGCCTGCGAGCTGGCCTTCCACTGCCGCGACCGGGCCCGCGCCGCCGGCGAACCCGCCGCCCTCGGACGCGCGGTCCGCGGCGAACTCGGCTCCCTCGCCACCGTGGACGCCGCCCTCGACGCCGCCGCGTCCCCCGCGCCCGCCGACACCGACGCCGACGGCTCCGGCGAGGGCGAGGGCGAGACCGAGGGCGGGCCCGTCGAGGACCCGACCGTGACCGCGCTGCGCCGCGCCGCCCGCCTGCGCGCCGAGGCCCTCGCCCACGTCCCCGCCGCCCGCACCGCCCCCGAGTCCCGAAAGGCCGACCCGTGTCCCTCCTGACCACCCTGGCCCGACTGGAGGCCGTGCGCGCCGAACACGCCCGCCCCCTGGCGACCGTCCGCCACCGGCACCTGTCCGAGCGGCCCCTGGTCCTCGTGCCGCTCACCACCTCCGGCGAGGCCGGCGCCCCCCTCGGCGCCCTCGTCGGCACCGCCGAGGACGCCCCCCGCCTGCTCATCGTGGCCCAGCCCCGCGACCGCGACCTGCGCTGGCGCTTCCTCGCCGACCTCGCCGACGAGGTCCTGCCGTACCTGGAGTCCTTCGACACCGACGTGGAGGAGGTGGAGCGCACCGAGACCGACCCCGACACCGGCAAACCCGTCAAGGTCCTCGCGGAACTGTGCCGCGACGCCCCCCAGGTGATCGTCCCCGGCCGCGCCGGCGTCCAGTACGTGCGCCTCCTCGGCCGCTCCATGCGCTTTCGCCGCACCGCCGAACAGGACCCCGACACCCCGCACCCCGTGCCCACCCGCGTGCCCCTCCTCGGCCGCTGGTTCACGCACATCGGCGAACGCGCCCACACCCCCGGCTCCGGACTCCTCACCGCCGCCGGCGACCTCCTCGCCCGGCACTGGGCCACCGGCCGCTCCACCCTGGAGGACCAACACCTCGGCTCCCTCCTCGCCTGGATCGACCCCGCCGGCAGCGGACTGGGCCGACCCGGCGAGAGCGGCGCCCGCGCCGCCGAACGCCTCGAACTCGACCGCGACGAGCACGGCGTGCTCCGCCACCCGCCCGCCGGACCCGCCACCGACCCGGCCTTCGACAACCGGCTGCTCGCCCCCGCCATGGCCCGCTTCGACGCCGCCCGCGCCCTCGACCCCGCCGACCCGGCCGCCGTCACCCGCGCCGAGGCCGAACTCCGGGCGCTGATCGACACCCAACTGCGCCCCACCTGGCACGCCGTGTGGCGCGCCGTCGACCTGCTGCGGACCCTCCCCGAAGGCGAGCACGTCGACGACCGCTGGACCCGCGACCGCTGGTCCCACACCTCCCACCGCGACCGGGTCCGCGCCGGCGAACCCCCCCAGCCCCGGCACGACGACGCCGTCACGGCCGCCCGCAAACTCGCCTCCCGCGAACGCGAACAGGTCCGGCTCGACGCCCAGGAGGCCCTGGACGACCCGCTGGTCATGGCCGGCCGACGCCTCGCGGGCGAGGCGTTCGAAGGCGAGGTCACCGAAGTGGTGATGGAGTGGACCGACTCCAAGCGCCCCAGCCCCCGCCCCCTCCTCGTCCTCTCCGGCGAGGACGGCCCGCAGCTCGCCGAACCCGGCACCAAGGTGTGGCGCAGCCTCGACGGACGCCCGCAGGCCGCCGAGTTCGTCGGCTGGGACGGGCCCCAGGAAGCCGGCCGGATCGTGCTGCGCCTCCTCGACAAGATGGGCCGCGGCCGCGAACCCGAACCCGGCAGCGTGCCCGAGAAGGGCGACCGGACCTGCTGGACCCTGTTCGAACACGACGTGCGCTCCGGGCCCAGGCTCCCCGAACCCGAACAGACCCCGTGGACCCACGGCGGCCCGCCCACCATCGGCGAGCCGAACCCGCCCGCCATGGCACCCGCGCGCGCCGGCACCGCCGCCGGCGCCCCGCGCCCCGCCGAGGCCCCCGACCCGCTCACCGCCGAGGACGTGTGGTGACCCCGGCGCACCGCCCGCCCCGACCCGCCGCACCCGCGCCCAGCCCCCGGAGCAGCACCCGATGACCCCCGCCGACACCCTCGCCCCGGGCCCCGCCGCCGATCGGGCCACCGCCGCGATCCTCGCCGACACCCTGCACGGCACCGCGCGCGGCGTGGTCGTCGACTCCCCGCCCGGCGCCGGCAAATCCACCCTCGTCGTCCGCGCCGCCCGCGAACTCGCCGCCGCCGGCCGCCGCCTGATGATCGTCGCCCAGACCAACGCCCAGGTCGACGACCTCGTGCTGCGCCTCGCCGCCAAGGACCCCGAACTCCCCGTCGGCCGACTCCACGGCAGCGACAGGACCGCCCACGACCCGAGCCTGCTCACCCTGCCCTCGGTCCGCCTGTCCACCAAGCCCGGCGACCTCGCCGACCTGCCCGTGGTCATCTCCACCGCCGCCAAATGGGCCTACGCCCAAGGCTCCCAGGCCCCCGAACCCTGGGAGCACGCGATCGTCGACGAGGCGTACCAGATGCGCTCCGACGCCCTCCTCGCCGTCGCCGGCCTCTTCGAACGCGCCCTGTTCGTCGGCGACCCCGGCCAACTCGACCCCTTCAGCGTCGTCGACGCCGACCAGTGGGCCGGCCTCGCCCACGACCCCGCGAGCAGCGCCGTCGCCGGCCTCCTCGCCCACAACCCGCACCTGCCCCAACACCGACTGCCCGTCTCCTGGCGGCTCCCGGCCACCGCCGCCCCCCTCGTCTCGCGCGCCTTCTACCCCGACAGCGAGTTCCGCAGCGGCACCGACCACGGCGACCGCACCCTCGCCTTCCGCACCCCCGGCGACGGCAGCGGCCCGCACCGGGTCCTCGACGAGGCCGCCCGCGCCGGCTGGGGCCTGCTCGAACTCCCCGCCCGGATCACCCCGCGCACCGACCCCGAGGCCGTCGCCGCCGTCGCCGCCGTGGTCCACGCCGCCCTCACCCGCGAGGCCGTCACCACCGACGAACGCGGCCCCGACCCCACCCCGCTCACCGCCGACCGGATCGCCGTCGGCACCGCCCACCGCGACCAGGCCGCCGCCGTCCGCGCCGCCCTCGCCCGGATCGGGGTCACCGGCGTCACCGTCGACACCGCCAACCGGCTCCAGGGCCGCGAATACGATCTGACCGTCGTCCTGCACCCCCTCTCCGGCCGCCCCGACGCCACCGCCTTCCACCTGGAGACCGGCCGACTGTGCGTCCTGGCCTCCCGACACCGGCACGCCTGCGTGTTCGTGGCCCGCGCCGGCATCGCCGAACTCCTCGACGCCCACCCCGAGACCGAACCCGTCCGCCTCGGGGCGCCCGTCGCGTTCCCCGACGGCTGGGAGGCCAACCACGAGGTCCTGGCCACCCTCACCGCCCACCGGGTGACCGTCTAAGCCGAGGCCGGCTCCGGGGCGTCCCGGTCGACGTGCGCGGGCGCGTCGGCCGGGCGCGGGGCGAGACGGGGGCCCCGGGCCAGGGCCACGGCCAGCACCGCCGAGGCCACCACCGCCGAACACGAGACCACGAACGCCGCCCGGGGCCCGAACGCCGCCGCCAACGGCCCCGACAACGCCGCCGCGCCCGCCTGCCCCAGGATCAACCCGCTGCCGATCATCGTCATCGCCTCACCCATCCGAGGACCCGGACCCACCCGCTCCACCAACCCGAACAGGGTGATCAGGTGCGGGGCCACGGCGATCCCGAGACCGGCCACCGCCCACGCCGCCCCCACCAGCCCCGACACCCACAACAACGGCAGCGTCAACACCGCCTGCGCCACGATCGACACCCGCAGCCGCACCGCCAGATCCGCGCGCCCCGGCCGGGCCACCGTCACGAACCCGGCGATCGAACTCGTCACCGCCATCGCCGCCCACACCAGCCCCGCCGCACCCGGCTCGCCCAGCGAGTCCGCCAGCGCGTTCACCCCCGTGTTCGCGCTGCTCCACGCCGCACCCTGGAGCGCGGCCATCACGCACAACAACACCAGCGCCCCCGACCACAACCGCGGCCGCGCCCCGACCCCGGCCCCCGCGACGGGCACGGCCGGCAGGGTCGGGCCCGGAGCCGTCGGATGCAGGGCGAACAACGTCCCGAAGACCAGGATCAGCCCCGCCGCCAACACCAAGGCCCCCGCCGGATGCACGAACAGCGCCAACACCCCCGCCAGCGCCGGCCCCACCATGAAACTGACCTCGTCCAAGGTGGTGTCGAAGGACATCGCCGCCCCCAACGCCCGCCGGCCCCCCGGCCGCCGCTCCGCCAGGACCACCCACCGGGCCCGCGCCAACGGACCCACCTGCGGCACCGTCAACCCCGCCACCACCGCGAGCAGCACCCGCGCCCAGGCCGGCAGCCCGCCCAGCACCGAGGCCACCAGCGCGACCAGCACCAGCCCGTTCGCCGCGCACGCCGCCAACAACACCGGCCGGTGCCCGCGCCGGTCCGCGAACCGGCCGATCACCGGACCGCCCATCGCCTGACCGAGCCAGAGCGCCGCGGCGATCGCCCCGGCCTCCCCGATCCCGTCCCGCGAGTTCACCAACATCAACGTGCCGATCGGACACAACGCGGCGGGCAACCGCGCCATGAAACCGATCACCGGCAGCGCGGGCCCACCGAGCGCGAACACCCCGCGAAAGCCCCCGGGCAGGACGCCGGACACGGATCCGGACATGAGGCAGCCTCCATCCGCACGCCGACCCACCCGTTTCTCCGGCGCGCTCGAAAGCCCGTTGCCGGGGACCGTAACCCCCCGAACCCCACCCCGTACACCCCCTTTCCCCACCTTTCCGGCAGGTCACGGGGGCGCGCGGGGGCACGGGACCCCGCCGGCTCACCCCTTCACCGCGCCCTGCATCACCCCGCCCACGATCCGCCGCCCGAACACCGCGAACACCACCAACAGCGGCGCCGTCCCCAGCAGGGAACCGGCCATGATCACCCCTTGGTCCGGCACGTACCCCCGCCCCAGACCCGTCAACGCCACCTGCACCGTCGGCGACCCGATCTGCGTCAGCGCCAGCATCGGCCACAGGAAGTCGTTCCACGTGGCCACGAACGTCAACAACCCCAGCACCGTCATCGCCGGCCGCGCCACCGGGAACACCACGTGCCACACCAGCCGCCACGTCCCGCACCCGTCCACCCGGGCCGCCTCCACCAACTCGTCCGGCAACGCCCGCACCAGGTACTGCCGCACGAAGAACACCCCGAACGCCGACACCAGCCCCGGCAACACCACCGCCCACAACCGATCCGTCCACGACAACCGCGCCACCGCCAGGTACAGCGGCACCACGCACGCCTGCTGCGGGATCAACATCGTCCCCACCAACACCGCGAACAGGGCCCGCGAACCCCGGAACCGCAGCTTGGCGAACGCGAACCCCGCCAACGTCGAGAACAGCACCGTCCCCGCCGCCACCGAACCCGCCACCACCACCGAGTTCCCCAGCGCCGCCCCCAGCCGCGCCTCCCCCCACGCCGTCCGCAGGTTCGCCGACAGGTGCCCGCCCGGCAACAACGGCGGCGCCGCCGCCAACCGCCCGCCCGTGTGCGAGGCCGCCACCACCGTCCACAGCAACGGGAACAGCGCCACCACCGAGGCCACCGTCAACGCCGCGTACGTCCCCCACCCCGCCCGCACCACCCGCGCCGACCCGCTCACGCCGCCACCCCGACCCGCCCACGCGCCCGCGCCCGGGCACGCGCCCGCTCGCGCGCCCGCACCACCCGACCCACCAGCGCCACCGACCCCGCCGCACCCGCCGCCACCGCCACCATCGCCCACGCGATCGCCGCCGCCCGCCCCAGGTGCAGGTTCACCCACCCCTGCTCGTACAGGTACAGACCCAGGGTCTGCACCTGGTGCTCCGCCCCACCCGAGGCCCCCGACCCGCCCGCGAACAACAAGGGCTCACCGAACACCTGCGTCGCCCCGATCGCCGACACCACGCACGTGAACAGGATCGTCGGCCGCAACGCCGGCAGCGTCACGTGCGCGAACTGACGCCACGCCCCCGCCCCGTCCAACGCCGCCGCCTCGTACCGCTCCGCCGGCACCGCCTGCGCCGCCGCCAGGTACAGCAGCGCGTTGTACCCCGTCCACCGCCACACGATGATCGAGGACACCGCCACCCGCGCCGCCAACGGCTGGTTCTGCCAGTCCGGCCCCGTCACCCCCACCCACCCCAGCGCCGCGTTCACCGGCCCCCGGTCCGCCCCGAACAACAACGCGAACACCAGCGTCGCCGCCGCCACGCTCGTCGCGTACGGCGCCAACAACGCCACCCGGAACAACCCGCCCGCCCCGCCCCGCACCCCCCGCCGCAGCAACTCCGCCAACCACAAAGCCAACGCCAACTGCGGCACCGTCGACAGCACCCCGATCACCACCGTCGTCCACAGCGCGCCGAGGAAGAACTCGTCCGTCGCCAACCGCCGCAGGTTCCGCGCCCCCACCCACTCCATCACCGCCGGATCCGTCAGCTCCACCCGGTGCAGGGCCGTCACCCCCGTCCACACCAGCGGCCCCAACCCGAACAACAGGAACACCACCAGGAACGGCGCCAACAACAGGTACGCCGACCGATCCGGCCGCGCCGGCGCCGGCGGCTCCACCGGGCGGGCCGGCCTCACCGCGCTCACCGGTCCAACGCGTTGTCGATGGCCCGCACGGCCGCCCGCCAGCCCGTCTCCGCCGTCGCCCCGCGCCGCTCCACCCGCAGCATCCCCACGTCCGCCAGACTCTTCGCGATCAACAGGTCCTTCGCCCCCACCGGCTGCACCGGCACCCCCTCCGCCGCCGCCCCGAAGATCCGCCCGATCGGCGCGTCGGAGAACCACGGGTGCCGCGCCCCCGCCACCTCCGGCCGCCGCAACGCCGGCCGCGAGCTCGGGAAGCTGCCCCGCGCCGCGAACAACCGGGCCTGCTGCGCCGGCGCCGTCAACCACACCGCCAACCGCGCGGCCTCCGCCCGGTGCGCCCCCGCCCTCGGCACCACCAGGAAGGACCCGCCCCAGTTCCCCGGCCGGGGCGCCGCCGCCACGTCCCACCGGCCCTTCCCGGCCGGCCCCGTCTTGTCCGCGATGTAGCCGAGCATCCACGCCGGACAGGACACCGTCGCGAACCGCGCCCGCGCGAACCCCCGGTCCCAGGCCGGCGTGAACTGCTGCAAGCGCGCCGTCAGCCCCTCCCGCGAGAACCGCGCCGCCAGGTCGAAGGCCGCCCGCACCCGGGGATCACTGGCGTGCACCGGCCGCCCCGCCCCGTCGTGGAACCGGATCGGAGCGCTCCCGTGCACCGCCGCCATCACCCCCGCCGCCGAATCCGTGAACGCCGTGCCCGCCCGCCGCCCCGCCGCGTCCCGGTACCGCCGCCCCACCGCCAGGTACGCCTCCCAGCCGCCCGCCCACAGCGCCCCCACCGCCTCCCGGTCCGTCGGCAGCCCGGCCGCCGCGAACAGGTCCCGCCGGTAGCAGACCGCCTGCGGCCCGGTGTCCGTGCCCAGCGCCACCAGCGCCCCCGTCGCCGTCCGCCCCTGCGCCGCCTTCCACGGCAGCCAGTGCCCCGGGTCCACCCCCGGCACCCGCCCCAGGTCCACCAGCCGGTCCGCCTGCGTCGCGGTCACCTCCGCGATGTTGCTGACCTCCACCGCCTGCACGTCCGCGAGCCCGCCGCCGGTCGACAGCCGGGTCAGCAGCTGCGGGTAGTAGTTCTCGTTGCGCTCCACGGAGCTCTGCCGGATCCGCACCCCCGGCCGCAGCCGCTCGTACTCCGCGTACAGCCCGGCCTCCTTCATCCCGAAGGCCCCGAACACCCCCACCGTCAACACCACCGGCCCGTCCCCGGACCGGGCGTCACGGGCGCACCCGGCGGCCGGCGCGAGCAGCGCCGCGCACAGCAGGGCGCCGAGCACGAGGGAGGAGCGGGGGCGACGGCGCACGCGCTCCACCCTGCGGGTGCCCCGGCCCCGGCCCGGCGGGACGCGCCCGGCCCGCGCCGCACGTGCCCCGGAGGGCCTAACGGGGGTCCGGGCACACGAAGAAGGCCCGGTCCGCGTGAAGCGGAACGGGCCTTCTCGAATCAGGGTGAGTGACGGGACTTGAACCCGCGGCCCCCTGGACCACAACCAGGTGCTCTGCCAGCTGAGCTACACCCACCATGTGCGCGACCCGTCGGAATTCCTTCCGACCGGCCGAGGAAAAGGGTACAGGGTCCGGGAGGGTGCTCGCACACCACCCGGACCCCGCGTGCGGACGGGTCGCGGTCAGGCCCCCGGGACCACGTGCTTGGCGGCGATGCTCTTCGCCGTGTCGGAGTCCGGGCCCGGTTGCGGCACGAACACGGCCTCGCGGTAGTAGCGCAGCTCCGCGATGGACTCGCGGATGTCGGCGAGGGCCCGGTGGTTGCCGTTCTTGGGCGGGCTGTTGAAGTAGGCGCGCGGGTACCAGCGGCGGGCCAGCTCCTTCACGGAGGACACGTCCACGATCCGGTAGTGCAGGTGTCCCTCCAGTGCCGGCATGTCCCGCAGCAGGAAGCCGCGGTCGGTGCCGACGGTGTTCCCGCACAGCGGGGCCTTGCGCGGCTCGGCCACGTGCTCGCGCACGTAGGCCAGGACCTGCGCCTCGGCGTCGGCGAGGGTGGTCCCGCCGGCCAGTTCGTCGAGGAGCCCTGAGGAGGTGTGCATCTGACGCACCACCTCGGGCATGGTCTCCAGGGCGCGGTCGGGCGGGCGGATCACGATGTCCACGCCGTCGCCGAGCACGTTGAGCTCCGAGTCGGTGACCAGTGCGGCCACCTCGATGAGTGCGTCGTCCGTCAGCGAGAGCCCGGTCATCTCGCAGTCGATCCACACCATGCGATCGTTCATGTGTCCCACCTTATGCGCAGGTCCCCCCGGATCGGTCGGGACCGATCCGGGGGGACCCGGAGCACGGGCGCCCGCGCGGGGCGCGCGCCCGGTGGGCTCACGCGTGTTCGCGCAGAACCCGCCCGCTGGTGTACAGCTCCGGCACGACGGGCCCGGAGGCCGCCAGGGCCGCCGCCGCCCGCTGCGGCTGGCCGATCCGCTGGTGCGGGACGGGCACCTCGGAGCCCGGCACGTCGCCGCCCTGGGGCCGGCGGGCCCGGTAGGCGGAGCGGTAGGCGGCCGGGGAGGACCCGAGCTGCCGGCGGAAGTGGCCGCGCAGGGCGACCGGGGAGCGGAACCCGCAGCGACCGGCGACCTCGTCCACCGAGTAGTCCGAGGTCTCCAGCAGGCGCTGGGCCTGGAGCACCCGCTGGGTGATGAGCCACTGGAGCGGCGCGCTGCCGGTCAGGGACCGGAAGCGGCGGTCGAAGGTGCGGCGGCTCATGTAGGCGCGGGCGGCCAGGGTCTCCACGTCGAACTGCTCGTGGAGGTGTTCCAGGGCCCAGGCGACGACCTCGGCGAGCGGGTCGGCGCCGATCTCCTCGGGCAGCGACCGGTCGAGGTACCGCTCCTGGCCGCCGGTGCGGCGGGGCGGGACGACGAGTCGGCGGGCCAGGGCCCCGGCCGCCTCGCTGCCGTGGTCGGTGCGGACGATGTGGAGGCACAGGTCGATGCCGGCCGCGGTGCCCGCGGAGGTCAGCACGTCGCCGTCGTCCACGAACAGTTCGCGCGGGTCCACGTGGACGGACGGGTAGCGCTTGGCGAGCGTCGGCGCGTACATCCAGTGGGTGGTGGCGGGCCGGCCGTCGAGCAGTCCGGCGGCGGCGAGCACGAAGGCGCCGGTGCACAACCCGACGATCCGCGCGCCCTCCTCGTGCGCCAGGCGGAGGGCGTCGAGCGCCTCCGGCGGCGGCGGGGAGGTGATGGAACGCCATGCGGGCACGACGACCGTGCCCGCGCGGGCGATGGCCTCCAGCCCGTACGGCGCGGTCAGTTCGAGTCCGCCGGTGGTCCGCAGCGGACCGTCCTCCCCGGCGCACACGAGCAGTCGATAGCGTGGCACCCCCGCGTCCTGGCGGTCGATGCCGAAGACGGAGAGTGGAATGGAACTCTCGAAGATCGGTCCACCGCTGAAGAGCAGCACCGCCACGATTTCGCGGCGGCGTCGCCCCGCGAGTTTCCGGCCGGCGTCCGCTGTGACGACGGTGGTGGCATCCTGACTCATGGCGCTAAGCCCCCCTTGGGTGTCGCGACTCCTTGGTCTGGTCGCACCTGCACGTTTCCCCTCGGCCTTGCACGTGATCCCCCGCCGTAAATACATGATCGAATCTACTGCGTCGCGTGGTGTCGGCGTGACAAGTTCAGCACGCAGCGCTATGTCGACTTGGAAACTTGGCGAAAAGCATTCGATCAGGAAGCGTTCCATTCCGCGACGGCGGGGGGAAGCGCGTCGCCGGCCCGTGGCCGGTACCCGTTGGGTCCCGAGGGTTCCGGCCGGCCGTCTCCGCTGATGGTGGCGGGGTGGAGAAGGGCTCTCGGCGAAGGTTGAGCGCATTCGCGAACTTGGCTGAAAACATGCGGGCGCGGGTGTGCGAACCGGTCAGTCCTGCGGGTGCGGTCCCCTTCCGGCCGCCCGCGCCGGGGTCCGCCGGCCCCGTTCCGACCGCCGCAGCGACACCCGACAGGCGAGGGTGACGGCGAGCAGCCCGAGCGCCGACCACCCCGTGGCCCCCATGGCGCTCCCGTGCACCATCAGCACCAGTGGCACCGTCAGACAGCCGAACACCGCCCACCGCACCACGTCGCCGACCGGCCCCCCGGTTCCCTCGGCGTCCCACGGCCGCCCGCCCCGCACCGCCGCCGGCGCGGGCCGCGCCCGCGGGACCGTCCCCGGGCGTGTCGCGGGCGACGCGGACGGGTGAATCGAGGGGCTCGCGCGCCGGGGCGCCGGGGGGCGTTCGGAGGGCGGCGCGACGGGGAGGGGACGGGTGGGCACGGCGGCTCCTCGCGTGCGATTTCCAGGGTCGTCGGACTCTTGTCCAACGGTGTTCGAGGGGACTCGGTCACGTCGCACACGGGTGGCTCGTCACTGCCTGTAGGGGACAGCGGACATTGCCAACGGACCGTCTCTCCGGCACACTCCCTGGGACACTCTCCAGCGGCCACAAGCCCTGTGCAGGACAGGAGTGTCGCCGTACCCTGGAGGGTAAAGGGTTGGGAAGATGCTTCCCGGGCAGAGTTCCGTCACCCTCCGTCGCCGATGTCGTCGAATCCTACGAATCCTCCGTTCGTCAGTTCGTTCGCTCTCCCGTACCGCTCCCACAGAGGACCTCTTCGTCGAGACACCCATGGCCGGTCACGAATTTCCCGAACCAGCGGACCGCAAGCGCAAGCGCGTCGCCGACACCACCTCGGTCGACCCCCGCGCGGCGGCACAGCCCCGCCCGAATCCCTGCGATCCGGCCTTCCGGCACGGCGTCGTGGTGGGCTTCGACGGCTCAACCTCCAGTGAGCGGGCCCTGGCCTACGCGATCGGCATGGCCCGACGCTCCGGCTCCGGCCTGATCATCGTCCACGTGGCCAACCGGCTGCCCACCACCGTGTGGGCCGGCTGCGAACCCCCCGTGTTCGTGGACGTCCCGGACCACCGCACCGAGCTCCTGGGCCTCGAACTCGCCTGCGCCGACTACCTGTCGGAGATCCCCTGGATCCTGGTCGAACGCGGCGGGGACATCTGCCACGAACTGGAGGAGGTCGGCCGCGAGTACTCGGCCGACGCCATCGTGGTCGGTTCCACCCACGGCATCGTGGGCCGCATCTTCGGCTCGGTGGCCGGAAGACTCGCCAAACGCGCCCAGCGACCGGTCGTTGTCATTCCGTGACCGCTGTTGCTCCCTTCGTGCGGTTGTGAACCCCTGTAAGGGGTACATAAAAGTCGCTGGTAGACCAGCTACAACCGCAGATCGAAGGGAGCCCGCCGTGGACAGTGCCGTCGCCGCGGGAAGGTCGGCCTCCACCTCCACCCTGGGGCGTATCGCTCTGGGTCTGACCCTGCTGGCATTCGGAATCGGCCACACCGGGATCCTCTCGGGCGTGACCGCCGGCAGTTCCGTTTCGCTCGCCACCTACGTCGGTGGCGTCACCCTGTTCGTGCTCGGTGTGCTCGCGTTCCGGGCCGGTGACGGGTTCGACGGGACCGCGTTCGTCGGGCTCGGCGCGTTCTGGTTCACCTGGGCCGCGGGGGCCGACGCGAAGGTCTCCGAGAACGCCGCCGGAACGTTTCTGGTGCTCTTCGCCCTGCTCGCCCTGACTCTCACGGCCGGTGCCGCGAGCGGGCTCTTCGACCAGGGCGTGTACGGGCTGCTGTTCCTGTCCCTGCTGCTGCTCGCCGTCGCGGCGCTGGCGGACCTCGGTTCGCTCGCGAAGGTCGCCGGCTGGGTGGCCGCCGTCACCGGCCTGTTGGCCTGGTACGGGGCCACGGCGGCGCTCGCGTCCTGGCCGACCGCCTTCGGGCGCAAGGCCGCCGGCGGCGGGGCCGTGGCCGCTTCCTGACGCGCGGTCCGGGGCTCCGTCGTCCGGCGGTGCGCACGGCGAACGCCCCCACCCGTGACGGGTGGGGGCGTTCGCCGTGTCGGGGTCCGGCGGCGCGGACTACTCGACGGTGACGGACTTCGCCAGGTTGCGCGGCTTGTCGATGTCCCGGCCCAAGGCCAGGGCCGTGTGGTAGGCGAGGAGCTGGAGCGGGATGCCCATCAGGATCGGGTCCAGCTCGTCCTCGTTCTTCGGGACCAGGATGGTGTGGTCGGCCTTCTCCTGTTCGCGGTGGGCCACCGCGAGGATGCGGCCGGAGCGCGCCTTGATCTCCTCCAGCGCGGCCCGGTTCTTCTCCAGCAGGTCGTCGTCCGGGACGATCGCGACGGTCGGCATGGCCGGCTCGATCAGGGCCAGCGGGCCGTGCTTGAGCTCGGAGGCCGGGTACGCCTCGGCGTGGATGTAGGAGATCTCCTTGAGCTTCAGGGACGCCTCCAGGGCCACGGGGTAGCCCCGCACGCGGCCGATGAACATCATCGACTTGGCGTCGGCGTACTCGGCGGCCAGGCGCTTGATCTCGTCCTCCTGCTCCAGGATCTCGGTGATCTGGGCGGGCAGGCGGCGCAGGCCCTCGATGATGCGCTTGCCGTCGGTGACGGACAGGTCGCGGATCCGGCCGAGGTGCACGGCGAGCAGCGCGAAGGCCACGACCGTGTTGGTGAAGCACTTGGTGGAGACCACGCAGACCTCGGGGCCGGCGTGCACGTACACGCCGCCGTCGGCCTCGCGGGCGATGGCCGAGCCGACCACGTTGACGACGCCCAGCACGCGGGCGCCCTTGCGCTTGAGCTCCTGCACCGCCGCCAGCACGTCGTAGGTCTCGCCCGACTGGGAGACCGCGATGTAGAGGGTGTCGGGGTCCACGACCGGGTTGCGGTAGCGGAACTCGGAGGCGGGTTCGGCGTCGGCCGGAATGCGTGCCATGCCCTCGATGAGACCCGCGCCGATCAGGCCGGCGTGGTACGAGGTGCCGCAGCCGAGGATCTTCACGCGGCGGATCGCGCGGGCCTCGCGGGGGTCCAGGTTCAGGCCACCGAGGTGCACGGTGGAGAAGCGGTCGTCGATCCGGCCGCGCAGCACGCGGTCGACGGCGTCGGCCTGCTCGGAGATCTCCTTGTGCATGTAGGTGTCGTGGCCGCCCATGTCGTACGAGGCGGCCTCCCACTCCACGGTCTCCGGGGTGGCGTTCGTGGTGGTGCCGCTCGTGGTGTACGTGCGGAAGTCGTCGGCCTTGATGGTGGCCATCTCGCCGTCGTCGAGGGTGACGACCTGACGGGTGTGGGCGATCAGGGCGGCCACGTCGGAGGCGACGAACATCTCCTTGTCGCCGATGCCGAGGACCACGGGCGAGCCGTTGCGGGCCACGACGATGCGGTCGGCGAAGTCGGCGTGCATCACGGCGATGCCGTAGGTGCCCTCGATGACCTTCAGGGCCTCGCGGACCCGCTCCTCCAGGGTCGCGGCGGCGGAGCGCGCGATCAGGTGGGTGATCACCTCGGTGTCGGTCTCGGACGCGAAGACCACGCCCTCGGCCTCCAGCTTGGCGCGGAGCTCGGCGGCGTTGTCCACGATGCCGTTGTGGACGACGGCGACCTTGTTCTCCGGGTCCAGGTGCGGGTGCGAGTTCACGTCGCTGGGCGCGCCGTGGGTGGCCCAACGGGTGTGCGCGATGCCGGTGGTGCCCGCGAAGCGCTTGGGGACGCGGGATTCCAGCTCCCGGACCCGACCCTTGGCCTTGACCATCTTCAGGGCCGCGGCCTTCGGGCTGTTGACGACGATGCCGGCGGAGTCGTACCCCCGGTACTCCAGTCGCGCCAGACCCTCCAGCAACAGTGGTGCAACGTCGCGCTTCCCGATGTAACCGACGATTCCGCACATGTGGTGACGACCCTCCTGATGATTCGGTGACGTGCTCGGTGCCCCTGCCGGTGGGGCCGGCTCAGCCGTAGACGATGCGGCGGAGCTGGCGCAGGGACAGCTCCGGCGGCGCGACCGCCCGGTGCGGCAGTTCGCCGGAGATCCGTTCGAAGATCTCCGCGTTCACGGCCCCGCCGGACTGCAGTTCGCGGTGCCGGCGGCGGACGTACTCCTCGGTGGTCTCGTCGAAGTACGCCAGCACGTCGAGCACCACCCGGGCGGCCTCGCCGCGCTGGAGCGCGGTGCTGCGCACCAGGTGGTCGACGAGGTCCTCGTGAGAGGGGCGGCGTTCGAGCACTCGTAGATATTGGGGTCCCTCAGGGGGGTGACGCAAGAATCCTGCCCGAAATCGGGCAGGATCGGGAAGGTCTGGACCAGGTGTCGAAAGGGCGTCAGAGGGCCGGCACCCCTCCATCGGCTGATCTTCCGACCGGCCCGCGCGTGGGGGGTCGACCCGTCGGCCGTCCCCTTCTATACGGGAAGGATGAGAGTCCCCCGCCTTCTCGGCGCCCTGCTGCTCCTCGTGGCCCTGCCGGTGGCCGCCGCGCCCGTGCCGGCCCTCGCCGACGCGCCCGCCGTCCCCCTCTCCCCGTACGACCGGCTGCTGCCGGCCCCGCTCAGCGCCGAGCCGGGCGGGCCCGGGTACCGGATCGGGGCGGGCACGGTGGTGCGGGCGCCCGTGGCCCCCGAGGCGCCGGCCGCCGCCGAGGTGCGGGCGATCGCGGAGCGGATCGCGGCCGAGCTGGGCGGGGCCCTGGGCGGGCCGCCGGTGCCCGTGACCCCCGAGGTGCGGGCCGCGCCGGCCGTGCCCCGGGGACAGGAGGGGGTGGTGCTGCGGCTGGATCCGGCCGACACGGAGGTGGGGGAGGAGGGGTACAGGCTCGCGGTGGAGTCGGACCGGGTGTTGCTGACGGCCCGCACCCCGGCCGGGCTGTTCCACGCGGGGCGGACCCTGAACCGGCTGCGGGAGGGGACGGAGGTGCCGGGCGGGCAGGTGCTGGACCGGCCCCGGTTCGCGTACCGGGGCGCGATGGTGGACATCGCCCGGCACTACTTCTCGCCGGCCGACGTGCGCGCGTACGTGGACCGGATCGCCGAGTTCAAGGTGAACACGCTGCACCTGCACCTCACCGACGACCAGGGCTGGCGGCTGGACATCGCGTCCTGGCCCCGGCTCGCGGCGTACGGCGGCGGCAGCGAGGTCGGGGGCGGGCCGGGCGGGTTCTGGACCCGGGAGCAGTACCGGGAGCTGGTGGCGTACGCGGCCGAGCGGTACGTGCGGATCGTGCCGGAGATCGACATGCCGGGGCACGTGAACGCGGCCCTGGCCTCGTACCCCGAGCTGAACTGCGACGACAAGGCGCCGCCCCGGTACACGGGGATCAAGGTGGGCTTCAGCTCGCTGTGCGTGGAGCGGGAGCGGACGTACGCGTTCGTGGACGACGTGCTGCGGGAGGTGGCCGAGCTGACCCCGGGCCCGTACCTGCACATCGGCGGGGACGAGGCGCACGCGACCCCGCCGGCGGCGTACGCGGCGTTCATGGCGCGGGCGCAGGCGGTGGTGGCCCGGTACGGGAAGACGGTGGTGGGCTGGCACCAGCTCGCGTCGGCGGAGCCGGGCTCGGGCGCGGTGCTCCAGTGGTGGGGGCACGAGAGGACCTCGGTCGCGGACCGGGAGCGGGTGGCGGCGGCGGTGAGGGCCGGGCACCAGGTGGTGCTGTCGCCGGCGGACCGGCTGTACCTGGACATGAAGTACGAGAAGGCGACGAAGCCGGGTCTGGCCTGGGCCGGGTATGTGCCGGTGAAGCGGTCCTACGACTGGGACCCGGGGCGGTACCTGGCGGCGCAGGGGGTGCCGGAGTCCTCGGTGGCGGGGGTGGAGGCGCCGTTGTGGACGGAGAACGTGGCGACGCGGGCCGAGTGGGACCTGATGGCGTGGCCGCGGGTGATGGTGGCGGCCGAGCTGGGCTGGGCGCCGGCGTCCGCGCACGGCTGGGAGGGGTTCCGGCAGCGGTTGGGGGCGCAGGGGCCGTGGCTGCGGGAGCGGGGGATCGGGTGGTTCCGGGCCCCGGAGGTGCCGTGGGTCTGAGGGGGAGGGCGTCTCGGCGCGGGTGTCGGCGCGTGGGGGCGTGGCCGTGCGCGCCGCGCGGAGGACCCGGTCGGGCAGGGCCTGGGAGCCCGCCGGATCGACCGCGCGGCGCGCACGGACGGCCGCCGGGGCGGGCGGCTTCCCGAGGGACCGTTTCGGGGAAGGCCGCCCGCCCTTCGGCTCGCCGGCGCCCGCGAGGGGCGACGGCGCATCAGGGCGTGATGCTTAGGTTAGCCTAACCTAAGTGATGATGTGAAGGGAAGGGCCGGCCGGCGCGGCTAGAGGGCGGACTCGGGTTCCTCGTTCGGGGCCTGCCCCGCGTACGCCTCGGCCAGCAGCTGGTCCTCGCTCGCGCCCAGCCGCCAGTAGCCCGTGAACCGCACGGCGCGCCGGTCGATCCGCAGCTCGTTCACGAGGTGCCGGCGCACGGCGCGGACCGTGCCCGCCTCGCCCGCCAGCCACGCGTAGGGGCGGGTCGCGGCCGGCGGGTCCAGGGCGCGCACGCCGGCGAGGACGGCCGCGCGCCGGGCCTCCGGGGCGGCGGCCGTCGCGGGGCGGTCGGCGTCGGGGTTCGCGTCGGCGCGGACCACCCAGGTGATCGCCGCGCCGGGCGGGGTGGCGAGGTCGAGCCGGTCCTCGGGGTGCGGGACCTCGAACACGGCGTGTACCGGCAGGTGGGCCGGCAGTCGCGCCAGGATCGCGGCGGCGGCCGGCAGGGCCGTCTCGTCGGCGTACATCAGGAGCAGGTCCGTGCCCTCGGCGGGGGTGAACCGCACGGACTTGTTGACGGGGTGGGTCGGGCCGATGGCCGTGATCCGGCGTCCGGGCATGGCGCGCGCGGCCCAGGCGGAGGCGGGGGAGGAGTCCCCGTGGGTCACGAAGTCCACGTCCACCTCGACCCCGCCGCCGGTCGCGGTCTCGCGCCGGTCGCGGACCGTGTAGGAGCGCATCGCGGGTCGTTCGGCGTCCGGCATGCCCCGCCAGGCCGCGAACCAGGTGTCGGCGCCGGTGTCGGGCAGGACGGCGTCCGCCTCCGGGTCGACGGGCAGGAACAGCGACAGGCTCTGGTCGAAGCCGCCGGAGCGGAACTCCGTGAGCTTCGGGCCGCCGAAGGTGACGCGGCGGAAGGAGCGGCCGAGGGTGCGGACGGCGAGCACGTCGAGGGTGAAGAAGCGGAAGGGCACGGCCGGTTCGGCGGCCGGGGCGTCGGTGGTCATGCGCGGGATCCCCCTGGGGTGTGCGGGACGGTACGGGAAGACCCCGGCGCGCGGGGCGCGCCGGGGTCTGCGCCGGCCGGGTCGACGGGTGGTCGGACCGGCCGGGTGGTGCGGGGCGTTCGGGTGATGCGGGTGGTTCGGGTGGGTGCGCGGTGCGCGGTGCGTCAGGAGACCTTCTTGGCGGACGCGAGGGACTTCGCCAGGTCCTCCAGGAGCTGCGCGCACCGGTCGTAGGAGTAGATCGGCTCGCTGGTGCGCGGCACGACCTGGTTCGCCTTGACGGCCGGCAGGTCGGCCCAGGTGGGCTTGGCCTTGAGGGCCTCGGGCTGCAGGGTGCCGGTGCGGTTGTCGAGGAAGATCACGTCGGCCTTGTACTTGCCCGCGTTCTCCCAGCTCAGCGACTCGAAGAAGCCGGACGCGTCCGTCTTGTCGGGCTTGACGAACTCGACGCCGAGGGACTGGAAGTACTTGAGGTCGGCGGCGGTCTCGGGGGTGGAGACGTAGAACATGTCGGCGGAGCCGGAGCCGACGAGCACCTTCACGCCCGGGTTGGCCTTGACGGCCTCGCGGACCTTGGCGGAGGCGGCCTCGAAGCGGGCCTTCGCGTCGGTGACCTTCTTGGCGTCCATGTCGGCGCCGAGGGACTTGGCCAGCTCCGCGGTGCGGGCCAGAGCCTTGTCCATGGTCACCTCGCCGCCGACGCCGATGGCGGCCATCGGGGCGAGCTTGGAGATCTTGTCCTTGGACGCCTCGGGCACGTACCAGTAGGTGCCGTCCCAGGTGTTGGTGACGAGCAGGTCGGGACGGAGGGAGGCGTACTTCTCGACGTTGAACTGGTCGTAGACGTTGCCCAGGATCTCGACCTTGTTCACGTCGAGGGAGCCGGCCTGGACGTCGGCCTTGCCGTCGGCGGTCTTCGTCGGGCCGAACACGCCCTTCACCTCGACGCCGTAGTCGTGCAGGGCGGCGGCGGTGCCGGTGAAGGCCACGATGTTCTTCGGCGTGGACTTCGCGGTGACCGTCTTCTTCAGGTCGTCCGTGAAGGACCAGGCGCCGGAGGCCGCGCTCTTGTCGGCGCCGCCGTCCTTCTCGCCCTTGCCGGCGTCCTCGCCTCCGCACGCGGCGAGGGTGAGGACGAGGCCGAGGGCCCCGCCGGCCGCGACCAGGCCGCGACGGGTGAGGAGGGGGGTGCGGGACTTGCTCATGGGGGGTTCGTTCTCCTGGCCGGCCGGACGCTCGTCGATCTTGGGTCAGGTAAGCCTACCCTAAGGAGCTTTTCGGCCGGGGGGCGGGGCCCGTGCCCCGGTACCGCGCCCCACCCCCCTGCGCGGCGCGGATCAGGCGGCGAAGCCCAGTTCCCGGGCGATCAGCATCCGCTGCACCTCGCTCGTGCCCTCCCCGATCTCCAGGATCTTGGAGTCCCGCCACATCCGGGCCACCGGGTACTCGTTCATGAACCCGTACCCGCCGTGGATCTGCGTCGCGTCCCGCGCGTTGTCCACCGCCACCGTCGACGAGTACAGCTTCGCGATCGCCGCCTCCTTCTTGAACGCCTCCCCGCGCACCATCCGCGAGGCCGCGTCCCGCCACGCCACCCGTGCCAGGTGCGCCCGCACCTCCATGTCCGCGAGCTTGAACTGGATGGCCTGGTTGTCGCCGATCGGCCGGCCGAACGCCCGCCGCTCCTTGGCGTACTTCACCGACTCGTCCACGCACCCCTGCGCCAGACCCGTGGCCAGCGCCGAGATCGCCACCCGGCCCTCGTCCAGGATCCGCAGGAACTGCGCGTACCCGCGGCCCTCCTCGCCCACCAGGTTCCCCACCGGCACCCGCACGTCGGAGAACGACAGCTCACGCGTGTCCGACGCGTTCCACCCCACCTTCGAGTACGGGGCCGCGACCGTGAACCCGGCCGTTCCCGACGGCACCAGGATCGCCGAGATCAGCGGCCGGCCGTCCGCCTTCCGCCCGGTCACCGCCGTCACCGTCACCAGGCCCGTGATGTCCGTGCCCGAGTTCGTGATGAAGCACTTCGAGCCGTTGATCACCCACTCGTCGCCGTCGCGGACCGCCGTCGTGCGCGTGCCGCCCGCGTCCGAACCGCCGTCCGGCTCCGTCAGACCGAACGCGCCCAGCACCTCGCCCGAGCACAGCTTCGGCAGCCACTCCCGCTTCTGCTCCTCCGTGCCGAACAGGTACAGCGGCATCGCGCCCAGCGACACCCCGGCCTCCAACGTGATCGCCACCGAGGAATCCACCCGCGCCAACTCCTCCAGCGCGATCCCCAGCGCCAGGTAGTCGCCGCCCATGCCGCCGTACTCCTCCGGGAACGGCAGCCCGAACAGGCCCATCCGGCCCATCTCGCGGACGATCTCGTACGGGAACTCGTGCCGCTCGTAGAGGTCGCCGATCTTCGGGGCGACGACGTCGTGCGCGAATGCCTCGACGGTGCGCCGCAGCTCCTCGTGTTCGGGGGTCAGCCGGTGATCGAGGGACATGACAGGTCTCATTCCTTGTGGGAGAGGGCACGGACGGTGCGGGACGGGCTCGGGCGCCCCAGGCGGTCGGCCATCCAGACGCTCGTGGCGGTCAGGGCGGCCAGGTCGACGCCGGTCTCGATCCCGAGACCGGTCAGCATCCACACGAGGTCCTCGGTCGCGAGGTTCCCGGTGGCGCTCTTGGCGTACGGGCACCCGCCCAGCCCGCCCGCCGACGAATCCACGGTGCTCACCCCCAGCCGCAACGCGGCCAGGGTGTTCGACAGGGCCTGCCCATAGGTGTCGTGGAAGTGCACGCCGATCCGCTCGACGCCCACCCCCCGCTCGACCAGGGCCGCGACCAGGGCCGTCACGTGACCGGGCGTCGCCACCCCGATCGTGTCGCCCAGGCTCAACTCGTCGCAGCCCAGGTCCAGCAGGGCCCGCGCCACCGACACCACCCGCTCGACCGGCACCGGACCCTCCCAGGGGTCCCCGAAGCACATCGACAGGTAGCCGCGCACGTGCGCCCCGGCCTCCTTCGCCCGCGCCACCACCGGCGCGAACATCTCCAGCGACTCGGCCACCGTGCGGTTCAGGTTCCGCGCGGCGAAGGTCTCGGTCGCCGAACCGAAGACCGCGATCCGGTCCGCGCCCAGCGCCAGCGCCCGGTCCAGGCCGCGCTCGTTCGGCACCAGGACGGGCAGGTGGACACCGGCCGCGCGGACCTCGTCGAGCAGCGGGAACAGATCCTCGGCGTCGGCGAGTTGGGGCACCCACTTGGGGTGCACGAAACTCGTGGCCTCCACCGTGCCCAGCCCGGCCGCCGCGAGTCGGCGCACGAACTCGGCCTTCACGGCCGTGGGCACCACGTTCCGCTCGTTCTGGAGGCCGTCCCGGGCGCCCACCTCGTGGATCCGCACCCGGGCGGGCAGCGCGGGGTCCCGGACCACCGCGGGCAGGCCCAGATCGAGGGGCGTGGGGTCGGGGGTGGGGTCGGGGGTGATGTCGGGGGTGGGGTCGGGGTGCGTCATCGGGCGTTCGCCTCCTCGGCGGCGGCGCCGGCCTCGGGCTCCCGTGCCGGGTCCGGGTCCGGGGCGACGACGGCCAGGACCTGGTCCATCGCGACCGTGCCGCCCGGCTTCGCGTCCAGCTCCGTGACCGTGCCCGCGTGCGTGGCCGTGATCACGTGCTCCATCTTCATCGCCTCCACCACCAGCAGGCTCTGCCCGGCCGCGACCCGGTCGCCGACCGCCACCTTCACCACCGTCACGGTGCCCGGCATCGGCGCGACCAGCGCGTCCGCCCCGGACAGGCCCGCGCCCGTCAACAGCGCCGCCACCGGGTCGTGCCGCAGCAGGTGCCACGCGTCCCCGTCCAGCCCCAGCCACAGGCCCTCGGGCGACCGCGCCCACGCCAACCGGTGCGTCACCCCGGCCACCTCCACGGTGACCGTGTCCGCCGTGCGCGCCACCTCCCGCACCGGCACGACGGCGTCCTCGGCCGCGCCCGGCGCCAGCAGCTCGTGCCCCTCGCCGTGCGCCCGGCGCCGCACCCGCACGGTCACCGGCTCGCCGCCGGCCGGCCGCAGGTGCCGCACCGTCCACGCCGGCCGGCCGCCCAGCCGCCACCCGCTCGGCACCCCGAACGGATCCGTCCACCCGGGCGCCGAGCCCGTCGGACCGGCCGGTTGCGCCGCGTCCGGGAGCAGCGCGGCCGCCGCCCACACCGCCTCCGGGACCCCCTCGCCGAGCAGCCCGGCGAACTCCCGCTCCACCAGCCCCGTGTCCAGCTCCCCGGAGACCACGTCCGGGTGGGCCAGCAGCCGGCGCAGGAATCCCACGTTCGTCTGCACGCCCAGGATCACGGTGTCGGCGAGGGCCGCCCGCAGGGTCCGCAGGGCGCTCGCCCGGTCCGGGCCGTACGCGATCACCTTCGACAGCATCGGGTCGTACGCGGACCCCACCGGCACCCCGGCCCGCAGCCCGGAGTCCGTGCGCGTGAACGTCGTCCCCGCGCCCGCCCCGGCGCCGCCGGCCCCGGCCTCGACGCCGGGCTCGGTCAGGGCCAGCACCGTGCCGCCCGAGGGCAGGAACCCGCGCGCCGGGTCCTCCGCGCACACCCGCGCCTCCACGGCGTGCCCGCGCAGGGTCACGTCCTCCTGCGCGAACGGCAGCCGCTCCCCGGCGGCGACCCGCACCTGCCAGGCCACCAGGTCCAGGCCGGTGACGAGTTCGGTGACCGGGTGCTCCACCTGGAGGCGGGTGTTCATCTCCATGAAGAAGTGCGAGGCCGGGTCCGCGCCCGGCACGATGAACTCGACGGTGCCCGCGCCCACGTACCCGCAGGACCGGGCCGCGTCCACGGCCGCCGCGCCCATCGCCGCCCGCAGTTCGGGGGTGAGGAGGACGGAGGGGGCCTCCTCGATCACCTTCTGGTGCCGGCGCTGGAGGGAGCACTCGCGTTCGCCGAGGTGCAGCACGGTGCCGTGCGCGTCGGCGAGGACCTGGATCTCGATGTGCCGGGGCCGGTCGATCCAGCGTTCCACCAGGAGGGTGTCGTCACCGAAGGAGGAGCGGGCCTCGCGGCGGGCGGCGGCGATCTCCTCGGGCAGGTCGGCGGCGTCGCGCACCAGCCGCATCCCCTTGCCGCCGCCGCCCGCCGAGGGCTTCAGCAGCACCGGCACGCCGATCGCGTGCGCGGCGTCGAGGAGTTCGGCGTCGGTCAGGCCGCTGCCCGAGGAGCCGGGCACGACGGGCACGCCGGCGGCGCGGACGGTCTCCTTGGCGCGGATCTTGTCGCCCATGAGGGCGATGGCGTCGGCGGTCGGGCCGATGAAGACGAGACCGGCGTCGGTGACGGCGCGGGCGAAGGCGGCGTTCTCGGCGAGGAACCCGTAGCCGGGGTGGACGGCCTGAGCGCCGGTGCGGCGGGCGGCGTCCAGCAGCCGTTCGACGGAGAGGTAGCTGTCGGCGGCGGGCGCGGGGCCGATCCGGACCGCCGTGTCGGCCTCCGCGACGTGCCGGGCGTCGGCGTCGGCGTCGCTGAACACGGCGACGGAACGAATGCCGAGGGCGCGCAGCGAGCGGATCACGCGGACGGCGATCTCGCCCCGGTTGGCGACCAGGACCGTGTCGAACATGGTGGTGTCCGTCCTCACGGGAGGGGGAGGGGTGGCGGGGAGGGAGGGGGCGTGCGACATGCCGGTCACATCCGGAAGACGCCGAAGCCGGGCTCGCCCAGCGGCGCGTTCGCGCAGGCCGTCAGGGCCAGGCCGAGGACCTGCCGGGTCTCCATGGGGTCGATGACCCCGTCGTCCCACAGGCGGGCGGTGGCGTAGTAGGCGCTGCCCTGCTCCTCGTAGCGGGCGCGGACCGGGGCCTTGAACTCCTCCTCGGCCTGCGCCGACCACTCCTGCCCGGCGCCCTCGATCTGGTCCCGCTTGACGGTGGCCAGCACGGACGCGGCCTGCTCGCCGCCCATCACGGAGATCTTCGCGCCCGGCCACATCCACAGGAACCGGGGCGAATAGGCCCGGCCGCACATGGAGTAGTTGCCGGCGCCGTAGCTGCCGCCGACGACGACGGTGAGCTTGGGGACCCGGGCGCAGGCCACGGCCGTGACCATCTTCGCGCCGTGTTTGGCGATGCCGCCGGCCTCGTAGTCGCGCCCGACCATGAAGCCGGAGATGTTCTGGAGGAAGAGCAGGGGGATGCCGCGCTGGTCGCACAGCTCGATGAAGTGGGCGCCCTTCTGCGCGGACTCGGAGAAGAGGATGCCGTTGTTGGCGACGATGCCGACCGGGTGGCCGTGGATGTGCGCGAAGCCGGTGACGAGGGTCTGGCCGAACTCGGACTTGAACTCCTGGAAGCGGGAGCCGTCCACGATCCGGGCGATGATCTCGCGGGCGTCGTAGGGGGTGCGGGAGTCCACGGGCACCGCCCCGTACAGCCCGGCCGGGTCCACGGCGGGCTCCTCGACGGGGCGCACCGTCCAGGGCAGCGGGCCCCGGTCGGGCAGGCCGGCGACGATGTCGCGGACGATGCGCAGGGCGTGCGCGTCGTCCTCGGCGAGGTGGTCGGCGACGCCGGAGACCCGGGCGTGCACCTCGCCGCCGCCGAGCTCCTCGGCCGTGACGACCTCGCCGGTCGCGGCCTTCACCAGCGGCGGGCCGCCGAGGAAGATCGTGCCCTGGCCGCGCACGATGACGGCCTCGTCGCTCATGGCGGGCACGTAGGCGCCGCCGGCGGTGCACGAGCCGAGGACGGCGGCGATCTGCGGGATGCCGGCGCCGGACATGCGGGCCTGGTTGTAGAAGATCCGGCCGAAGTGCTCGCGGTCGGGGAAGACCTCGTCCTGGAGGGGGAGGAAGGCGCCGCCGGAGTCCACGAGGTACAGGCAGGGGAGCCGGTTCTCCAGCGCCACCTCCTGGGCGCGCAGGTGCTTCTTGACGGTCATCGGGTAGTAGGTGCCGCCCTTGACGGTGGCGTCGTTGGCGACGATCACGCACTCGCGGCCCGAGACCCGGCCGATGCCCGCGATGACCCCGGCGGCGGGCGCGGCCCCGTCGTACATGCCGTCGGCGGCGAGGGGGGCGAGTTCGAGGAAGGGGGAGCCGGGGTCGAGGAGGGTGTCGACGCGCTCGCGGGGCAGCAGCTTGCCGCGCGCGGTGTGCCGGGCCCGGGCCCGTTCCCCGCCGCCGGCGCGGGCCGCGTCGAGCCGTTCGCGCAGGCCCTCGGCGAGGGCGTGGTGGGCCTTCTCGTTCGCGTGCCAGGCGTCGGACGTCGGATCGGCCGCCGTCGAAAGCGCCGGTGCCTGCTGCATCCCGTGAGCCCCCTTGCCCTTCGGTTAATGAGCGTTAACGCCCTGGGGGCACAGGTTAACGAGCGTTAATGAGGATGTCTAGAATGGACGTCATGACCAGCAGAACGACCGGCCCCACCCGGCGCGAACAGATCCTTCGGGAGGCGGCCCGCCTCTTCGCCGAACGCGGGTTCCACGGCGTCGGCGTCGACGAGATAGGCGCGGCGGTGGGCATCAGCGGCCCCGGCCTGTACCGGCACTTCGCGGGCAAGGACGCGATGCTGGCGGAACTGCTGGTGGGCATCAGCGAACGCCTGCTCACGGGCGGCCGGCACCGGGTGAGCGAGGCCGGGGAGAACGCGTCGGCGGTGCTGTCCTCGCTGATCGACGGGCACATCGACTTCGCGCTGGACGACCGCGCGCTGATCACCCTGCACGACCGCGAGCTGGACCGGCTGCGCGACGAGGACCGCAAGCTCGTGCGGCGGCTCCAGCGGCGCTACGTGGAACTGTGGGTGGAGGTCGTGCGCGCCCTGCACCCGACGGCGGGCGAGGCGGAGGTCCGGATGGCCGTGCACGCGGTCTTCGGCCTGCTGAACTCCACCCCCCACCTGGGCGCCGGCACGGCCCCGGACCGCTTCGCGACGGAGCAACTGCTGCGACGCCTCGCGCACGGCGCGTTCGAGGCCCTGACCCCGATCGGGACGCCGGACACGCCGGAGGACGCGCAGGCCCGGGCGGCGGCGTAACGGGCGGGGGCGCTCCGGGAGGGCCGGGCGGGGTGGGACGTGACGGATCGGGGCCGGGCGCGCCGCCCCGATCGCGGGTCGGTCCGCGCGCAGGCCCGGGCGCCGATGCGGGCGCCGGCGCGGATGCCGGTACGGATGCCGGTCGCCCGGACGGTGGGACGGGGCCCGCGTGCGTCGGAGGGCGGCGGCACAATGGCCGCATGCCGATATCCGAGGTACCGCCCGCCGAGACGTCCGAAGAGTCGCCCGCCGCACCGCCCGCCGGAGCGTCGTCCGCACCCGCCGTGCCCACCCGCGCCGAGCTGATCGAGCACCTGACGCGCACCCGGATCGCCGGGGACGTGGCCACCCCGCGTGAGAACAATCTCGACCACTATCGGCGGCTCGCCAACGGCGACCGGCACTACTGGCTCGGGCTGGAGCTCGGGGACCGCTGGAGCGACGAGCAGGACGTGCTCGCCGTGATGGCCGAGCGCTGCGGGGTCGTCGACGACCCGGCGCACCGCCACGGCCAGGACCGCATCGACCCCGTGCTGACCGTCTCCGCCCTGGAACGCGCCGCGAACCGGCTCGCGAAGGCCGCCGAGGACCGGCAGCGGGTCCTCTTCGCCACCGGCCACCCCGGCGCCCTGCTCGACGTGCACCGCGCCACCGCCGCCGCGTTGCGGGCCGCCGGCTGCGAGATCGTCGTCATCCCGGCCGGCCTGACCGCCGACGAGGGCATGGTCTGGCAGTTCGCCGACGTGGCGGTGCTGGAACGCGGCGCGACCCTGTGGCACACCCACTCGCCCGCGCCCATGGCCGCGATCCTCGACGCCCTGGACACCCCGCCGGACCTGGTCTTCGCCGACCACGGCTGGGCCGGCTGCGCCGCGCAGTACGGCGTGGACGCGATCGGCTACGCGGACTGCAACGACCCGGCCCTGTTCGTCGCCGAACACGAGGGCACCCTGGGCGTGGTCATCCCCCTGGACGACCACGTCCGCGACCCCCGCTACTACGACCCGATGGTCGCCTACCTCCTCCACGAGGCCGGCCTCGACGGCTGAGCGGTCAGGCGCGGGCACGGGGGACGCGGATGACGCCCTCCTGGACGACCGTGACGGCCAGGCGGCCGTCGTGGGTCCAGATGTGGGCCTGGCCCAGGCCGCGGCCGCCCGAGGCGGTCGGGGACTCCTGCTCGTACAGCAGCCACTCGTCGGCGCGGGCCGGGCGGTGGAACCACATCGCGTGGTCCAGCGAGGCCCCCACCACGTCCCCGACCGCCCACCCGCCCCGGCCGTGCGCGAGCAGCACCGGGTCCAGGAGGGTCATGTCCGAGACGTACGCGATCAGGCAGGCGTGCGTGAGGGCGTCGTCCCGCGCGAGCTTGCTCGCCGTGCGGAACCAGACCAGGGACCGCGCCTCGGTGGGGCGGTCCACGCTGCCCCAGGGCGGGGTGGACGCGTAGCGCAGGTCCACCGCCCCGCGCGCCTCCAGCAGCCGCTCGACCACGCCCGGATCGCGGAACGCGTCCCGGTACCGGGGCAGGGACTCGGCGGCCGTGGGCAGGGTGTCGGGGTCGGGGGCGGCGGGCATCGCGTCCTGGTGGTCCAGGCCCTCCTCGAAGAGCTGGAACGACGCGGTGAGGTGGAAGATCGGCCGGCCGTGCTGCACGGCGACCACGCGGCGGGTGGTGAACGACCGCCCGTCCCGGATCCGGTCCACGGTGTACACGATCGGCGCGGCCGGGTCCCCGGTGCGCAGGAAGTACGCGTGCAGGGAGTGCGGCGGACGGTCGGCGGGCACGGTGCGGCCGGCGGCCACGAGGGCCTGCGCGGCGACCTGCCCGCCGAACACCCGGGGCACGAGCGCGGACCGGCTCGCGCCCCGGAACAGGTCCTCGTCGATGCGCTCCAGGTCCAGCAGGAGCAGCAGTTCGGCGAGGGCGCGCTCCCCGAGACCCGAGTCGGGGGCGGCCGGGGTGTCCGGCGTGCCGGGCGTGCCCGGGGTGTCCGGCGTGCCCGCGTCGTCCGGTGCCGGTTGCCCCGGGGTGTGCGCCACGCCCGCCGTCCGCGCCGTTCCGTCCGGGGCCAAGGCCCCTACAGGCCCATCGACTTGGCGATGATGGACTTCATGACCTCGCTGGTGCCGCCGTAGATGCGGTTGACGCGGTTGTCGGCGTACAGGCGGGCGATCGGGTACTCGTTCATGTAGCCGTAGCCGCCGTGCAACTGGAGGCAGCGGTCGATCACGCGGTGCGCGACCTCCGTGCAGAACAGCTTCGCCGACGCGGCCTCGGCCGCCGTCAACTCGCCCGCGTCGTGCGCTTCGAGGGCGCGGTCCGCGACCGCCTGCGCGGCGTCGACCTCGGCCTGGCAGGCGGCGAGCTCGAACTTGGTGTTCTGGAACGCGGCGACGGGCTGACCGAACACGGTCCGCTCGCGCACGTACTGCGTCGCGAAGCGCACGGCCGCGGCGGCCTGCGCGTACGCGCCGAAGGCGATGCCCAGGCGCTCCTGCGGCAGGTTCTGGCCCAGGTAGGAGAAGCCCTTGTTCTCCTCGCCCAGCAGGTCCTCGACCGGCACCTTCACGTCGCTGAACGACAGCTCGGCGGTGTCGGAGGTCTTCAGGCCCAGCTTGTCGAGCTTGCGGCCCACCGCGTAGCCCGGCAGGGAGGTGTCGACGACGAAGAGGGAGATGCCGTGCCGGCGGTCCTCGGGGGTCGGGGCGGCGGTGCGGGCGCAGACGATGACGCGGTCGGCGTGGACGCCGCCGGTGATGAAGGTCTTCGCGCCGTTGAGGACGTAGTGGGTGCCGTCCTCGGACAGCTTCGCGTTCGTCTTCATGCCCGCGAGGTCGGAGCCGGTGCCCGGCTCGGTCATCGCGATGGCGTACATGGAACGGCCCGAGACGAAGTCCGGCAGCCAGCGCTTCTTCTGCTCCTCCGAGCCGTAGGCCAGGAGGTAGGGCAGACAGAGCGCGACGTGCACGCCGGACCCGCCGAAGGACACGCCCGCGCGGGCGGTCTCCTCGTAGATCACGGCCTGGAACTTGAACGAGTCCTCGCCGGCGCCGCCGAACTCCTCGGGCACCTCGATGCCGAACACGCCCAGCTCGCCGAGCTTGTCGTAGAACTCGCGCGGGACGATGCCGGCGTTCAGCCACTCGTCGTACACGGGGACGACCTCGGCCTCGATGAAGGCGCGGATGGTCTCGCGGAACGCCTCGTGGTCCTCGTTGAAAACGGTACGGCGCACAGCCGCCTCCCTCGCCCTGTCCTCGACCTGCCCTGACGGATCCGGCAGGCGGGGCGGCGGGGCGGCGCCGGCCCGGTGGGGCGGCGCTGCCTGGCCAAGCGCTTGCTCAGACCTCCGCCGGCCAAGTTACCCGGCGGTCACTCGGGCTGTCCAGGGGTGCGGCGGGGGTCGCCGGGCGGGGTGGAGGGTGGGGCCGGGCGCGGGGTGGAGGGCGGGGTCGGCGCGGCTGCGGGCGCGGTGTGGCGCAGGGCGAACCAGAGCTCCATGCGGGTGTCGGCGTCCTCCAGGTCCCGGCCGAGCAGGCTCGCGCAGCGGGCCACGCGCTGGCGCACCGTGTTGCGGTGCACCCCGAGGTCCGCCGCCGTGCGGTCCCAGCCGCCGTGCCGGGCCAGCCACACCCGCAGGGTCTCCCGCAGCGGCTCGGACAGTGGCGCGAGCAGGGTCCGGGCGTGGGCCCGCGCGAGCTCGGGCGCGACGAGCGAGCCCCAGCCCGTGGCGGCGGCACCGGCCGCGACGAGTGCCCGCGCGGCCTCCGCGTTCGCGACGGCGAGGGCGGACGGGGGCACGGGCGCGCTCACGCCCAGCGTCCACCCGGCGGGGGCGGGCCCTGTGGCGGCGGGTCCGGTGGCGGGGGCGGTGGTGGCGGGCGGGCGGTCGGTGAGCAGGCGGAGGGTGGGCGGGGGAGAGGTGGGGGTTGGGGTGGGGGCGGCGCGGGTGTCGGTGGGGTGGTCCGGGGCCGGGCGGTCCGGGATCGTCGGCGGGAGTTCGTACAGGGCGGTGCCCCAGTACGCGGCCAGCGCGTGCGGATCGGCGTCGCCGCGCGCGTGCACCACCGTCCACGGACCCGGACCGAGGACCGCGCTCGCGTCGCCGTCCAGGAGCAGCCGGGTCAGGGCGGCGGCCTCCGGGCCGACCGGGCGGGGCGCGGCCGGGGCCGGGGCCGTGAGGAGCGTGAGCAGGGCGGCGGCCACGGCGGCGATTGTGTGGTCGCCGGCGCTGCGGCCCGGGGCGGCCGTGACGAGGGCGGCCCGGCCCCGGCCGAGGGCGTAGGCGGCGAGGTGCCGCCCGGCCACCTCGTCGGTGGCGGACGCGGGCGCGGGTCGGGTGGAGGCGGGCGGGGTGGCGGGTGCGGGTGAGGCGGCGGCGGGTCGTACGGATGCGGGCCGGACGGTGGTGGGCGGGGCGGCGGGTGCGGGTGAGGTCGTAGGCGCGGTGGTGACGGATCCGGGTGTGGGCGAGGTCGGGGCGGTGGGTGGGGTGGTGACCAGGGTCGCCAGGCGGGCCAGAGCCCGTTCCGCCTCCGCCGGCGGGGCCTGACCGGCGTGCGCCCCGCCCGGGTCCGGCCACAGGGCCGCGTACCCCTGGAGCGCCCCGGCCAGCCGGGCCAGCACGGCCGACACCGGCTCGGGCCGGGTGGTGGCGGCGGCCAGCGTCCGCTGGGCCTCGCCGACCCGGCGCAGCTCCCGCGTGCGCGCCTGCTCCATCAGGCGCCACACCGCCCGCGCGACCGCCGTGAACGGGGTGCGCGGCGGCACCTCCACCAGCGGCAGCCCGTGCCGCGCGCACGCCACGAGCAGCCCGGCCGGGACCTCCGCGTGCACCGGCGTCACCCCGAACCCGAGCGCCGCCGCGCCCGCCGCCACCAGCCGGGCCACGTACGCCTCGTGCCCGGCCGGGTCCTCGGACAGGCCGGAGCCGGCGGTGAGGAGCAGTTCCCCGCCGAGCAGCCACGGGCTCGGGTCCGTGAGGTCGGAGGCGTGCACGGCGTGCACCGCCGCGTCCGCCGGTCCCGCGAGCCGGCGCAAGCCCAGCGCGGCGGCCTCGCCGGAGCCGAGGAGCGCGGTGAGGGGCAGCGGATCCCCGGCGGGCAGGGGCGGCGTCGTCGGCGCGGGCGTGGGTGTGGGTGTGACGGATGGGGGCGGGTCGGGGATCACGGGTGGACGCTCCGTACACATCGTGGGGCCGAAGTGTCGGAACTGCACACTTCGCTCCCCATCCTCGCGCACCTACGCTCGAAAGGAAGGACGGCCCGGACCCCAGCGCAAGCGACCGGGCCGGCCGGCCCACCCCAGCCGACCCGAAGAAGAGGCACGCCATGAGCACGCAGCCGCGCGGACCCGTCGACTCCTCCCGCATCCCGCGCTACGCCGGCCCCGCCACCTTCGCCCGGCTGCCGCGCCTCGACGAGGTCGGCACCGCCGACGTCGCCGTCGTCGGCGTCCCCTTCGACTCCGGCGTCTCCTACCGCCCCGGCGCCCGCTTCGGCGGCAACGCCATCCGCGAGGCCAGCCGCCTCCTGCGCCCCTACAACCCGGCCCAGGACGCGTCCCCGTTCGCCCTCGCGCAGGTCGCCGACGCCGGTGACATCGCCGTCAACCCCTTCAACATCAACGAGGCCGTCGACACCGTCGAGGCCGCCGCCGACGAACTGCTGTCCGCCGGCTCCCGCCTCATGACCCTCGGCGGCGACCACACCATCGCCCTGCCGCTGCTGCGCTCCGTCGCCAAGAAGCACGGCCCCGTCGCCCTGCTGCACTTCGACGCGCACCTCGACACCTGGGACACCTACTTCGGCGCCGAGTACACCCACGGCACCCCGTTCCGGCGCGCCGTCGAAGAGGGCATCCTCGACACCGAGGCCCTCTCCCACGTCGGCACCCGCGGCCCCCTCTACGGCAAGCAGGACCTCGACGACGACGCCAAGATGGGCTTCGGCATCGTCACCTCCGCCGACGTGTACCGGCGCGGCGCCGACGAGGTCGCCGACCAGCTCCGCCAGCGCATCGGCGACCGCCCGCTGTACATCTCCATCGACATCGACGTGCTCGACCCGGCCCACGCCCCCGGCACCGGCACCCCCGAGGCCGGCGGCATGACCTCCCGCGAACTGCTGGAGATCATCCGGGGCCTGTCCTCGTGCAACCTGGTCTCCGCGGACGTGGTCGAGGTCGCCCCGGCGTACGATCACGCCGAGATCACCTCGGTCGCGGCCTCGCACACCGCGTACGAGCTGACCACCATCATGAGCCGGCAGATCGCCGCCTCGAAGGCCGCGCGGTAACAGCGAGCGCGACCGCAGCGGGGCGCGTTTCGCAGTGAGGAACCCCCGCACGTGACGCACGACCACGACCTGGTACTCCGCCCCACCGAGGCGCAGATCGCCGCCGCCCTCGCGGCCCCGCCCGGCCGCACCGGCGCGGACCTCGTCGTGGAGACCCTGCGCGGCCTCGGCGCCGGAACCGTCTTCACGACGCCCCCGACCGCCGGCGCCGCGCACCCGTCCGACGGGGGCGGGGCCGCGGGCGGGGGCGCGGGCGCCGACGCGGGTGCACGCGCCGACGAGGGGGCACGCGCCGACGCGGGTGCACGCGGCGACGAGGGGGCACGCGCCGACGCGGGTGCACGCGGCGACGAGGGGGCACGCGCCGACGCGGGTGCACGCGCCGACGAGGGGGCACGCGCCGACACGGGGGCCCGTGCCGACGAGGGGGCCGCGCGCGGTGACGCGCTCGCCGCGGCCCTGCGCCGCTCCGACCTGCGCCCCGTCACCCTCGCGGGCGCGCCCGCCGCCGGACACGCCGCCGACGCGCACGGCCGCCTCACCGGCGAGGCCGCGCCCCTCTTCCTCGCCGACCCGGACACCGCCCTCGCCGCCCTGCCCGCCCTGCGCGCCGGCGCCGGCTCGCCGCTGCTGCTCGTCGTCGCCGGGGAACTCCCGGCCGCGCACCCCCTCGTCGGCTCCGTGCACCGCGCCGGCGCGGCCTCCCGCATCCCGAGCGCCGTCGCCGAGGCGTGGGAGGCGGCCCTGACCCTGCCGCACGGGCCCGTGCTCGTGGAGATCCCGGCCGGGGTGCTCGCCGAGGAGACCCTCGTGCCGCCCGTGACCGGCGTGGACGCGAGCCCGCACGAGGCCGCGCCCCGGCCCGAACTGACCGCCGTCGCCGCGCACCTGCTGGCCGGGGCGGTACGGCCGGTGCTCGTGGCGGGCGGCGGCGTGATCCGCGCGGACGCGGCGGGCAAGCTGCGCGCGCTCGCCGAGCGGCTTCAGGTGCCCGTCGTGTGCACCCTCGCCGGCCGGGGCGCGTTCCCGCCCGCGCACCCCCTGTCGCTCGGCGTGTGGACCGGGCCCGCAGCCGGCGGCGCGGCCAGCCTGCTGACGGACTTCCTGGAGGACGCGGACCTGCTCGTCGCCCTCGGCACCACCTTGGGGGAAGGCGAGGTCCCGGACCCGGAGCGCCCCTTCCTGCCGGACGGCACGATCGTCCAGATCGACGCCGACCCCGACGCCCTCGAAGCCGCGCGCCCCGCCCTCGGCATCCCCGCCGACGCCCGCCTCGCCCTCCAGGCCCTCGCGGAGACCGTGACCGAACGCACCGACCCCTTCGCCTCACAGCGGGTCGCCATGCTCCGCATGGACATGGCCGTGGCGGACGCGTCCGAAGGCGCCGGCGAAGCGCCGGGCGCGGCCCTGGCGGCCGCCGTCCGCGCGGCGCTCCCGGACCGCGTCCCCGCCTTCTGGGACCTCACCCCGGCCACCGCACCGGCGTGGACCCGCTTCGAGGTGCGACGCCCCAACACCGCCCACGCCGCCCCGGCCGCCCCCGGCGGCGCCGGCTTCGCCCTCCCGGCGGCGATCGGCGCGGCGGCGGCCGAACCCGGCGAACCCGTCCTGGCCGTCTCGGACGCCCGCGTGGCCCTGGGTGCCCTCGCGGAGGTCCCGGCGCTCGTCGCGTCGGGCGCGGACGTCACGTGGCTGATCCTCGACGCGGGCCCGGAACTCCCCGGCCTGCTGGAAACCCTGGGCCTGCCGACCCGCATCGCGGGCGAGGGCCCGGACGCCCTGGGCGAAGCCCTGAAGTCCACCCTCCCCAAACCGGGCCCCACGGCGGTGCTCGCGTAACGCGAGTGCGGGTGGGTTGGTGGCTTGGTCGGTGGCTGGGGTGGTGTCGGGTCGCTCCCGTCAGCCCGATCGTCTCGCCCCGGTGGGGACGGCTTCAAGGGCGCTCCCTTCGGTCGCGTCGCTGCGCGATGGCGCTGCGCGCCACCCTTGACCCCGTCCCCACCGGCGCAAGCCAACCGCTCTGCCGGCACCGCCCCCAATCCGAAAGAAACGTGCCGGGCGGAGGGGCCATGGGCAAAGGCCGCCCCCTATCTGCACCCCGCCCCGTGGAAACGCACCAGGCCCGGCCGTGCCCAAGACGCCCACGCGCCAGACGGCTAGGGCTGTGGTGACGCACCAGGCCCGGCCGTGTCCGGGACGCCCACGCGCCAGACGGCAGGGGTACGTGGCAGCGCACCAGGCCCGGTCGCGCCCGGGACGCCCATGCGCCAGACGGCCGCTCGACGCGGCGACACGCCGGGCGGGACGCAGCCGAGCCCGCCAGGTGCCAGACGGCCGCACGACGTGGCGACACGCCGGGCCGGTCGCAGTCGGGCCCGCCTGGTGTCAGGCGGCCGGGGCTTGTGGCGCACGACGGGCCCGCACGCGCCCGAGACCGCCCGGTGAGCGCGGCGGATGGCGGGGCGCACGGTCGCAGTTCATGGAGCGGACCACCCCAGCCGCCCCCGGGCCTCTCGCCTGCCGTGGACCAACCCCCACCCCGAGCGAACCGGCGAACGGCCACGGACCCCAGCCCGCTGCCCCCTCCGCCGCCCCTGGGAAAAGCTTTTGACCTACCCGCCGCCGGCAGGCGGCCACCCCAGCCCCACCCAACCGAACCCCGCCCGACAGCCCAGCCCCATCCCGCCGTACGCGCCCCCACCCGCCCAAAAATCCGCGACGATGGCACCAAACCCGCTCGCCCCGAGACGTCCCGCCACCCAAAGGAGCGCAATGCCCGCAATGTCGGACTCTGCAATCCTTGTTCAAATCCCTACTTGGCCGCCACAAACCTGCAGGTGAAAGACTCTGCTCCCCGCGCACGCGGGGATGACCCGGGGGCGCGCACCGAGGTCCCGTCCCAGCTCTCCTGCTCCCCGCGCACGCGGGGACGCCCCCCGGGGTGCCGGGCGAGGACCCCCACGATCGCTGCCCCCCGCGCCCGAGGGGATGACCCCAGGCGCCGGAACGCGCCGACCCCGTGGCGATACTGCCCCCCCGCATACGCGGGGGTCGGCCGTTGTGTGTCGGTTGGTGGGTTGTGGTGGAGGGCGGCGGGGGAAGACGGGTGCCGGGCTGGTTTTGGGTTGTTGGAAGGGTGTGGGTGGGTTGGGTGAGGGTGGGGTTGTGCCCATTCGGCGGCGGGGGATTGAGCGGGTGGCTGCTTCTGTTTGGGGGGAGGGGCGGGCTGTTTGGGAGGTGGATACCGAGGGGCGGCGTGCTGTCGTGGGGCGGGTGGTCGTGGGGCGGGAGGTTGCGCCCGAGGCCGTGGGGGCCGTGTTGGGGCTGGGTGAGGGGGTGCTCGCGCTCGTTCGACGGCGGGTGTTCGCGTTGGAGGGGAAGGTCGTCGCCCTGGCCGTTTCGTGGCTTGATGCCGAGCTCGTCGCCGGGACGGCCGTGGAGCGGGTGGATTCCGGGCCCGGTGGGATCTACGCGCGGCTCGGGGAGCTCGGGCGGGGGCCCGTGCGGTTTCGGGAGGAGGTGCGGGCGCGGATGCCTTCGGGGGCGGAGGGGGAGGCGCTCGGGTTGGCGGTGGGGACGCCCGTCGTGCTCGTGTGTCGGACCGCGTACGACGCGGAGGGGCGGGTGGTCGAGGTCAACGAGATGACGCTCGATGCCTCCGCCTATGTGTTGGAGTACGCCTTCGACGCGTGATCGGCGGCGCGTGGGGGCTTGGGTGGGGGCCGGGGGGCTTCCGTGCGCCCCTGGGGGCGGGCGTTGGGGGGTGTTCGGGGTGGGGAGGGTGGGGTGGGAGGGACGGGCGCGCGGGGGTCGGATGTGCGTGCGATTGTTGCGGCGGGATGAAATCCGAGGCCGGAGGCGTTGCGGCTGGCGCACGGACAGGTCGTACGGGGAGGCAGCAGTGGTGTCGGCGGAACGCGGGACGAAGGGCGCCGGGTGGGTCCGCAGGCTCTGGGGCTTCACCTGGCGGTACAAGCTGAACGTGTGGCTCGCGCTGGGCTCCTCGCTCGGTGGCATGGCCGTCATGGCGGTGGTGCCGTTGATCACCAAGGTGATCATCGACGACGTGATCGGTGACGAGACCCGGTCGATCGTGCCGTGGGCGGTCGCGCTCGTGGTGGCGGCGGTGCTCGTCTACGGGATGACGTACCTGCGGCGGTTCTACGGCGGGCGGCTCGCGCTCGACGTGCAGCACGACATGCGCACCGGCATGTACGAGGCGATATCCCGGCTCGACGGGCGCCGGCAGGACCGGCTGTCCACCGGGCAGGTGATCGGGCGGGCCACCAGCGATCTCCAGTTGATCCAGTCGCTGCTGTTCATGCTGCCGATGACCATCGGGAACTTCCTGCTGTTCGCGATATCCCTGGGCGTGATGTTGTGGCTGTCGCCGCTGCTGACGCTCGTCGCGGTGCTGATGGCGCCCGCGCTGTGGTTCATCGCCCAGCGCAGCCGGAAGCGGTTGTTCCCGGCGACCTGGTGGGCGCAGAGCCAGGCCGCCGCCGTCGCGACCGTCGTGGACGGGGCCGTGAGCGGTGTGCGGGTGGTCAAGGGCTTCGGGCAGGAGGAGCAGGAGACCGGGAAGATCCGCGAGGCGGGGCGGCGACTGTACGCCGGGCGGCTGCGGACGATCCGGTTGAACTCCCGGTACAACCCGGCGTTGCAGGCCGTGCCCGGGCTGGGGCAGGTCGCGGTGCTCGCGATCGGCGGCTGGTTGGCGACCCGGGGCGAGGTCACCCTCGGCACGTTCGTCGCGTTCTCCACGTACGTGGCCCAGCTGGTGGGGCCGGTGCGGTTGCTGGCCATGGTGTTGACCGTCGCGCAGCAGGCGCGGGCGGGTGTCGAGCGGGTCGTGGAGCTGATCGACCTGGAGCCGTCCATCGAGGACGGCGCGCGGGAGCTGCCCGCCGACGCGCCGGCGGGGGTGGAGTTCGAGGACGTGACCTTCGGGTACGACGAGGACCGGCCCGTGCTCGCGGGGCTGGACCTGAGCATCGCGCCGGGGGAGACCCTGGCCGTGGTGGGGGCGTCGGGGAGCGGGAAGTCGACGTTGTCGCTGTTGTTGCCCCGGTTCTACGACCCGTCCGGGGGTGTGGTGCGCGTCGGCGGGCACGACGTGCGGGAGCTGACCCTGGAGTCCTTGCGGGCGGCGATCGGGCTGGTGCCCGAGGACAGCTTCCTGTTCTCCGCGTCCGTGCGGGAGAACATCGCCTACGGGCGGCCCGACGCGACCGAGGAGCAGGTGCGGGCCGCGGCGCGGGCCGCGCAGGCCGACGGGTTCATATCCGCCCTGCCCGAGGGGTACGACACGCGGGTCGGGGAGCACGGGCTGACCCTGTCGGGCGGGCAGCGGCAGCGGGTGGCGCTGGCGCGGGCCGTGCTGGCCGATCCCCGGCTGCTGCTGTTGGACGACGCGACCTCCGCGATCGACGCGCGGGTGGAGCACGAGATCCACGAGGCGCTGCGGTCGGTGATGGCCGGGCGCACGACGCTGCTCATCGCGCACCGGCGGTCCACGCTGGCGCTGGCCGACCGGATCGCGGTGCTCGACGGCGGCCGGCTGGCCGCGATCGGCACGCACGAGGAACTGGAGCGGACCTCGCCGCTGTACCGGCGGCTGCTGACCGACCCCGACGTGCTCGCCGCCGGGTCCCCCAAGGCCACTGAGGCGCCGGCGGGCGCCACGGCCGAGGGGCGGGACCTGGAGCGGGAGCTGGAGATCGAGGCCGAGCTCGACTCGGAGCCGGTGAACGCCCGGCGTCGGGCCGTGGACGGGGTCACCCCAGAGCTGTGGCGGCGGCGCGAGGAGGCCCGTCCGGCGCCCGGCGCCGAGGGCCTGCCGTCGGGGGCCGTGGCCGGGGCCTCGCCGGAGTTGTTGGCGCAGGTCGCGGCGCTGCCGCCGGCCGACGACCGGCCGGACGTGGACGAGGAGCGGGCCGCGGCGCCCGAGGACGGGTACGGGCTGCGGCGGCTGCTGCACGGGTTCTGGGCCCCGCTGGTCGTGAGCCTGGGGCTGGTCGCGGTGGACGCCGGGGCCGGGCTGCTGCTGCCGGTGCTGATCCGGCACGGCATCGACGAGGGCGTGCAGCGGCTCGCCCTGGGCGCGGTGTGGGCGGCGGCCGGGGTGGCGCTGCTGGTGGTGCTGGCGCAGTGGGCCGCGCAGTTCGCCGAGACCCGGATGACGGGGCGGACCGGCGAGCGGGTGCTGTACGCGCTGCGGGTGAAGATCTTCGCGCAGTTGCAGCGGCTGGGGCTCGACTACTACGAGCGCGAGCTGACCGGCAAGATCATGACGCGGATGACCACGGACGTGGACTCGCTGTCCACGTTCCTCCAGACCGGTCTGGTGACCGCCGTCGTGTCGGTGTTCACGTTCTTCGGGATCCTCGTCGCCCTGCTGGTGCTGGACGTGGAGCTGGCGCTGATCGTGTTCGTGACCCTGCCGCCGCTGGTGCTCGCGACGATCGTGTTCCGCCGCAAGTCGGTGCGCGCCTACGAGCTGGCCCGGGACCGGGTCGGCGGCGTGAACTCCGACCTCCAGGAGGTCGTCTCCGGCCTGCGGATCGTGCAGGCGTTCGGCCGGCAGGGGGACGGGGCGGCCCGGTTCGCGGCCCGCAGCGACTCCTACCGGCAGGCCCGGGTGCGCGGCCAGTGGCTGATATCCGTCTACTTCCCGTTCGTGCAGCTGCTGTCCTCGGGCGCGGCCGTGGCCGTGCTCGCGGTCGGCGCGGGCCGGGTGGAGGCGGGCACGCTGACCACGGGCGCGCTGGTGGCCTACCTGCTGTACATCGACCTGTTCTTCGCGCCCGTGCAGCAGCTCTCCCAGGTCTTCGACGGCTACCAGCAGGCCACCGTGTCGCTGGGCCGGATCCAGGAACTGCTGCGGGAGCGGCCGAGCACCCCGCCGGCCGAGCGGCCCCGGCCGGTCGCCGGACTGCGCGGCGAGGTCGTCTTCGAAGGGGTGCGGTTCGCGTACGCGGGCAGCGAGCCCGGCGGCGGCGCGCCGGAGGCCGGGGTCAAGGGCGACGCCCTGTCCGGGATAGACCTGCGCATACCCGCCGGGCAGACCGTCGCGTTCGTCGGCGAGACCGGCGCCGGCAAGTCCACGCTGGTGAAGATGGTCGCCCGCTACTACGACCCGACGGCCGGCCGGGTCACGGTGGACGGGACGGACCTGCGCGAGCTGGACCTCACGGCGTACCGGCACCGGCTGGGCGTCGTGCCGCAGGAGTCGTACCTGTTCCCCGGGACCGTGCGCGACGCCATCGCCTACGGGCGGCCGCGGGCCGACGACGCCGAGGTCGAGGCCGCGGCCCGGGCCGTCGGGGCGCACGAGATGATCGCCGGGCTCAGCGACGGCTACCTGCACCCCGTGGGCGAGCGTGGCCGGAACCTGTCGGCCGGGCAGCGGCAGCTGATCGCCCTGGCCCGGGCCGAGCTGGTCGCCCCCGATCTGCTGCTCCTCGACGAGGCCACCGCCGCCCTCGACCTGGCCACGGAGGCCGCCGTCAACGCGGCCACCGACCGGCTCGCGGTCCGGCGCACCACCCTCGTGGTCGCGCACCGACTCACCACCGCGGCCCGCGCCGACCGGATCGTGGTCATGGACCGCGGCCGGGTCGCGGAGGACGGCACCCACGCCGAACTCCTCGCCCGGGGCGGCCGGTACGCGAAGCTGTGGCACACCTTCGTCGGCGACGACGACAAGGAGGCGGCCGTCGCCTGACCCGGCCATGCCCCGAGGCCGCCCGCGGGTGCAACCTTTCCGGGGGTGCGCGCGTCGTACGGTCGTACGTATGACGTGCGACGGACGGGGAGTGCGGTGGCGCGGCACGGATGGGTTCCGGTGCGGGGACGGGGGGTGCTCGCCGTCCTGTGCGCGGTGCTGGGCGGGCTGTTGGGCGGGATGCTGGCCGTCGCGCCGGGAGCGAGCGCCGCGAGCGGGGGCTGCCCCGGGCGGCTCGTGCGCACCGTCGGGTTCACCGGCGGCGAGGTCCGCGTGTACAAGACCCGCACCCACGCCTGCGCGCTGACCGTCCCGCACCGGCACGCCGGCCGGCAGTGGATGTCGGTGACCCTCCAACCCCGGGGCGGGGCGCCGGTCACGGACAGCGGACGCTTCGAGCGTTTCGCCGGCCCGGTGTCCGCGTACGCCCTCAACCGATGTGTGCTGGTCAAGGGGGCCGTCGGCACCCGTTCGGGCGCGTCCGGCTGGATCCTGTGCTGACACGTCGCCCGAACTGCCTCTGTTCACGAGCGTGTTCGAACCCGTAGGTTCGCCGCGACCACAGTGAACCCCAAGGGGAGGGTGCATGCGCAAGGCACTCCGATGGCTGGTGTCGTTCGCGGTGCTGATCGGCACCATGGGCGCGGCCGGCGCGACGGCAGGGGCGGCCACCGCCGCCGGCCCGACGGCCGAACCGGACATCAAGGACCGGATCCTGGCGATACCGGGCGTGAGCCTGATCGAGGAGAAGCCGTACCCCGGCTACCGCTTCTTCGTCCTGAACTTCGAGCAGCCGGTCGACCACCGGCAGCCGTACAAGGGCACGTTCAAGCAGCGGATCACCCTGCTGCACAAGGACGTGAACCGGCCGACCGTGTTCTTCACCTCCGGCTACAACGTCAACACCGCGCCCCGGCGCAGCGAGCCCACCACCATCGTGGACGGCAACCAGGTGTCGATGGAGTACCGGTTCTTCACCCCCTCGCGGCCCGCCGAGCCCGCCGACTGGTCCAAGCTGACGATCTGGCAGGCCGCCAGTGACCAGCACCGGATCTTCACCGCCCTCAAGGCCGTGTACGGCAAGAAGTGGCTCGCCACCGGCGGCAGCAAGGGCGGCATGACCGCCACCTACTACGAGCGGTTCTACCCGCGCGACATGGACGGCGTCGTCGCCTACGTGGCCCCCAACGACGTGGTCAACCGCGAGGACTCCGCCTACGACCGGTTCCTCGCCAAGGTCGGCACCAAGGAGTGCCGCGACAAGCTGAACAACGTGCAGCGCGAGGCCCTCAAGCGGCGCGCCCCGCTGGAGGCCAAGTACGCGGCCGAGGCCACCGCCAACGGCTGGACCTTCGACACCGTGGGCACCCTCGACAAGGGCTTCGAGGCCGTGGTCCTCGACTACACCTGGGCGTTCTGGCAGTACAGCCTGCTCGCCGACTGCGCCGTGATCCCGACCGCCGCGACCGCCACGGACCAGGAGATCTGGGACACGGTCGACGCGATCTCCGGCTTCTCCGCCTACACCGACCAGGGCCTGGAGACGTACACGCCGTACTACTACCAGGCCGGCACCCAGCTCGGCTCGCCCGACATCGAGCAGCCGCACCTGAAGGGCCTGACCCGGTACGGCTACCAGCCGCCGCGCAACTTCGTGCCGCGCGCCATCCCCATGTCCTTCCAGCCCGGCGTGATGGCCGACGTGGACTCCTGGGTGCGGAACAACGCCGAGCGGATGCTGTTCGTGTACGGGCAGAACGACCCGTGGGGCGCCGAGCCCTTCCACCTCGGGTACAAGGCCAAGGACAGCTACGTGATGACCGCCCCCGGCGCGAACCACGGCGCGAACGTGGCCAAGCTCCAGGACGGCGAGAAGGCCCTGGCCACCGCCCGGATCCTGGAATGGGCCGGTGTGGCCCCGGCCGCCGTGAAGGCCGACGCGCGACAGGCCGCCCCGCTCGCCGCGCCCGACCCGCGCCTGGACGTGCGCGACATCGAGCGCGAACCGCAACTGCGACCGTAACGACAGCGGTACGCGCGGACGCGCGGAGGGACGGACGAACGGCCGGTCCCGGGTCACCCCGGGGCCGGCCGTTCCCGCGTCCTCAGTACGTCAGCCCGTGCCCCAGCGGCCAGCGGCCCGGGACCGGAACGGGCAGCCGGCCCGTCGGCCGCCGCGCCCCCGCCAACACCCCCGCCGCCGCCCCCATCTCCACGTCCCCCCACCCGTACGAGGCCAACTCCGCCGCGCACTCCGGCAGCCGCGCCCCGTCGTACGGATTGCGCAGCGCCAACTGCACCACCGGGACCCCCGTCGCCAGCAGCGCCGTCACCAGCTCCCGCTGCGGGTCCCCGGCCGCCGCCGCCGGCCCGCCCGCCGCGTCCGGCCCCTGCTCCGCCGCGCTCGGCCCGCTCGCCGCCCCGCCCGGCGCCGGCACGTTCACCGTGCACACCACCACCGCCGCGCACCCGCGCGCCGCCTCCACCGCCGAGGCCGCCGGCGCCGCCGAGGCCACGAGCCCCGCCGCCGTCAGCTCCCGGGCCAGCACGGCCGTCGGCGGACCCGTGGTGCCGGTCGGCGAGGCCGGCTCCACCGCCGCCGTCACCAAGACCCGCGCCCCGCGCGCCAACGGCAGCACCCCCCGCGGATTGGCCAGCAGAGTGGTGCCGCCCGCCGCGACCTCCCGCGCCGCCGCAAGGTTCCGGGCCGTGCCCAGCCGGTCCCCGACCCGCTCCTCGTCCACGAACGGGTCCGCGAACAGGCCCCGGCGCAGCTTCAGCAGCAGGATCCGCAGCACGGACGCGTCGACCCGTTCCTCCGTCAGCTCCCCCGAGCGCACGGCCGCCAGCACCGAACGCACCGCGAGCCCGAGGTCCGGCGCGTTCAACAACTGGTCGCAGCCCGCGCGCAGCGCCAGCACCGGCACCCGGTCGTCCCCGTACTTCTGCCGCACCCCCGCCATGTCCAAGGCGTCCGTCACCACCACCCCGTCGAACCCGAGCCGCTCGCGCAGCAGGCCCGTCACGATCGGCCGCGACAGGGTCGCCGGGTCCCCCGACGGATCCAGGGCCGGCACGACGATGTGCGCCGTCATCACGGCCTCCGCGCCCGCCTCGATCGCGGCCCGGAACGGCGGCTCGTCCCACCGCTCCCATTCGGCCCGGGTGTGGGTGACGACGGGCAGGCCCACGTGGCTGTCGGTGGCGGTGTCCCCGTGCCCGGGGAAGTGCTTGGCCGCCGCCGCGACCCCGCCCTCGGCGTACCCGCGCACCTGCGCCGCCACCAGCGCCGCCACCGCCTCCGGGTCGGAGCCGAAGGAACGCACGCCGATCACCGGGTTCGCCGGGTTCACGTTCACGTCCGCGACGGGCGCCCAGTTCTGCCGCACCCCCAGCGCCGCGAGTTCCGCGCCCGCGATCCGGGCCGCGCGCCGCGCCCCGGCCAGGGCCCGCTCCCCGGTGCCGGCCGCGCCGAGCGCCATCGCGCCCGGGAACAGGGTGGCCGGACGCCCGATCCGGGCCACCGCCCCGTGCTCCTGGTCCACCGAGAGCAGCAGCGGCAGGGAGGCGGCGCGCTGGAGCCCGTTGGACAGCCCGGCGACGGCGCGCGGGCTGCGCGTGTTGTTCGCCCACGCGAAGTAGATGACCCCGCCGAGCCGGTACCGGGCCACCACCTCGGCCGGGGTGCGGACCCCGAACGCGGCCAGGTTCTTCGCCGCGTCCGCCTCCTCCGGCTCCGTCGCGTGGTGCCCGTACACCCGGGACACGAAGAGCTGGCCCACCTTCTCCTCCAGGCTCAGCCCGGCCAGCAGCCCGCGCGCCCGGTGCGCGAGGGCCCGGGAGCCGCCGGGCCAGTGCGGGGGCGGGACGGGGGCCGGGGAGGGGATGGGGGAGGCGGCGGCGGGGCCGGCGGCCGACGCCGTGGCGGTCAGCGCGGCGAGGGTGACCGCCGTCAACACGGTGCGGCGGGAGGCGTCGTACGACATTCGCGCACGCTACTGCGGCCGGCCCCGACCCGACCCCGCACGCGTCAACGATTGGCCGGGTTTCACCCGTTGGGGGCGGCGGGTGGGGGCCAGTGCGCCCGCAGGGTCCGCACCGCCTCCGTGATCGCCGGACGCCGGGCCGCGCCCGTCCGCCACAGCGCGTACAGCCGCCGGGTCGGCCCCGGCTCCAGCGGCACCGCCACCGCCCCCGGCGGCAGCGGACCGGTGCCCAGGCGCGGCACGACGGCGATCCCCAGACCGGCCGCCACCAGCGCCACGATCGTGTGGTTCTCCTCCGCGAGGTGCGCGAAATCCGGGCGCAGCCCCACCCCGCGCAGGGTCCGCACCAGCCAGTCGTGACAGACCCGGCCCGGCGGCTGGCAGATCCACCGCTGCCCGCCCAGCTCGGCCCGGGTGACCCGGGCGCGGCCGGTGAACGGGTGACCGGCGGGCACGACCAGATCGCAGTGGTCGTCGCCGATCACGGCCTGTTCCACCCCCTCGGGGGCGGGCAGGCGGGCGATGTCCCAGTCGTGGGCGACCGCGAGGTCCACCACCCCGCGCGCCACCAGGTCCACCGACAGGTGCGGGTCCACCTCGGTCAGCCGCACCTCCAGCGCCGGGTGTCGGACCGCGAGTTCGGCCAGCACCCCCGGCAGCAGTCCGCGCGCGGCGGAGGCGAACGCGGCGACCGTCAACAGGCCCGTGGGCAGGCCGCGGCGCTCCTCCAGCTCCGTCTCGGCCCGCTCCAGCACCCGCAGCAGTTCGGCCGCCGTGTCGGCCAGGTGCGCGCCCTCCTCGGTGAGGGCCACCGAACGGCCCCGGCGTTCCAACAGGGTGGCGCGGGTCTCCCGTTCCAGCTTGTTGATCTGCTGGGAGACGGCCGAAGGGGTGTAGCCGAGGGCGGCGGCGGCCCCGGCCACGGAACCGTGGACGGCGACGGCGTGCAGCGCGCGCAGGCGCGGGAGGTCGAGCACGCGGTCAGCGTACGACCGGACCCGGTAGCACCGCTACATCCCGGCAGGTGCCGATCGGTGCTGGTGCTGCACGGTCGGCGGTTCGATGCTGGGCACATGCGTCCTGTGCACTCGGCCCTCGCGGTGCTCGTCACCGCCGTGTGGGGGGTCAACTTCGTCGTCATCGAGATCGGTCTCGGGCACTTCCCGCCCCTGTTGTTGTCGTGCCTGCGGTTCCTGGCCGCCGCCCTGCCCGCCGTGTTCTTCGTGGGCCGGCCGCGCGTGCCGTGGAAGTGGATCGTCGGGGTGGGCCTGGCCCTGGGCGTCGCCAAGTTCGGGCTGCTGTTCACGGGCATGGCCGCCGGCAGCCCGGCCGGACTGTCCTCGCTGGTGCTCCAGGGGCAGGCGGTGTTCACGGCCCTGTTCGCGGCGCTCGCGCTGGGGGAGCGGCCCGGCCGGCTGCGACTGGTGGGCATGGGCGTGGCGGTGGTCGGGATCGCGGTCGCGGCCGGGGACACCGGGGGCGGCAGCGCCGTCGGGGTCGCGCTGGTGGTCGCCGCGGCCGCGTGCTGGGGCGTGTCGAACGTGCTGACCCGCAAGGCCGCGCCGGCGGACGCGCTGAACTTCATGGTGTGGGTGTGCGTGGTGCCGATCCTGCCGCTGGCCGGGCTGTCGCTGTGGCTGGAGGGACCGGAGCGGGACCTCGCGGCGCTGCGCGGGCTGGACTGGTCGGGGCTCGGGGTGATCGGCTACGTGGCCTGGGTGTCCACCGTGTTCGGTTTCGCGGCCTGGGGGTGGCTGCTGAAGCGGTACCCGGCCTCGTCGGTGGCCCCGTACACCCTGCTGGTGCCGGTGTTCGGGATGTCCTCGGCCGCGCTGGTGCTGGGGGAGCAGGTGTCGACGGCGCGGTGGGTGGCGGCGGCGCTGCTGGTCGGCGGGGTGGCGCTCACCTCGTTCGCGCCGGGCCGGGCGGCCGGTCCGGTCACGGCGGTCGCGCCGGTCGCGCCGGTCGAGGGCGACGCGGCGGGGCGGGGGGCGGCGGGGCAGGGGGCGGTGCGGGCCGGTTCGGGGTCGGCCCCGGCGTCCGGCGCCTGATCGCGCCGTCCGGGGCCGGCCCGCGTGCCCCGTCCCGTTACTTCTTGCCGCCGCCCAGGATCTTGCCGAGCAGGTCGGCGAGCCCGCCGCCCGCGCCGGGGGTGGACGCCGCGCCGCCCGGCACGGGGCCGGCGCCCGGCACCCCGCCCTTGCCGGCGGCGGCGCGCTTGGCGAACACGGCGAGGATCACCGGGATCAGCACCTCGATCACCCGGGTGACGGTGGCCGCCGGGATGCCGGTCCGCTTGGCGACGGCGGCCGCGACGGGCTTGGCGGCCTTGGCCAGGACCCCGGCCATCAGCCCGCCGGAGAGCATCCCGCCGCCCAGCGTCGCGGCCCCCTGCAACGGGGGGTCGGAGACCTCGGCGAACGCGGCCCGCACCTCCTGGCCCTCGTCGTCGTCGGTGTCGGCCTTCGCGGCGAGGCCGCCGGTGAGGGAGCCGACGGTGGTGCGCACGGTCTCGCGGGCGCCGTCGGGGTCGGTGCCGAGCAGTCCGGCGATCTCGCCGAGCCGGTCGCCGTCCTCCAGTTCGCGCAGCACGTCGTTCTCGAAGGAGTCGTCGCTCATGCTCGAAACGCTACGTCCGGGGCGGCGGGCGCGCGCGTCGTGCGGGGCCGCGCGCGGGGCCCCGTCCGGCCCGGGTAAAGAAAGGGCAATGTCACGCTGCTCGTGCAACCGTGCACGGCGCGTGCGTGTCTCAGGGGGTGTCGGTGCTTCCGGGGGAGGATCCGGGGGGATCGGGGAGGGCCGACGCAGGGAGGGGCAACCCGTGAGGGGGTCCGGCCGAGAGGCCGGGCCCCCTTCGGGGTTTCGGGGGCCGGCCGTGCGCGGAGGAGGGTCGGCCTGTGGACGAACAGCGGGCGGGCGCCCGGGGTTTTCCACAGGCCCGACGGGGTGTCGGGCGGCCGGGGTAACGTCTGGGCATGTCCCATCTGGCAGTGGTGGAAGGGGTCCTGGAGCGGATCACCTACGCCAACGAGGAGAGCGGTTACACCGTGGCCCGGGTCGACACCGGGCGCGGTGCGGGCGACCTGTTGACCGTGGTCGGCGCGCTGCTCGGCGCGCAACCGGGTGAGTCCCTGCGGCTGGAGGGCCGGTGGGGCTCGCATCCGCAGTACGGCAGACAGTTCACGGTGGAGAACTACCGCACGGTGCTGCCCGCGACCGTGCAGGGCATCCGTCGCTACCTGGGCTCGGGGCTGATCAAGGGGATCGGGCCGAGGATCGCGGACCGGATCGTGGAGCACTTCGGGGTCGAGACCCTGGAGGTCATCGAGACCGAGCCGAAGCGGCTGATCGAGGTGCCGGGGCTGGGGCCCAAGCGCACGAAGTCCATCGGGGTGGCGTGGGAGGAGCAGAAGGCCATCAAGGAGGTGATGGTCTTCCTCCAGGGGGTGCAGGTGTCCACGTCGCTGGCGGTGCGGATCTACAAGAAGTACGGGGACGCCTCGATCGGGGTGGTCAAGAACCAGCCGTACCGGCTCGCGGCGGACGTGTGGGGCATCGGGTTCCTGACGGCGGACCGGATCGCGCAGGCGGTGGGGATCCCGCACGACAGTCCCGAGCGGGTCCGGGCGGGCCTGCAGTACGCCCTGTCCCAGTCCGCCGACCAGGGGCACTGCTTCCTGCCGGAGGAACGGCTGATCTCGGACGGGGTGAAGCTGCTCGGGGTGGACACGGGTCTGGTCATCGAGTGCCTGGGGGAGTTGGCGCAGGACCCCGAGGGGGTGGTGCGCGAGTTCGTGCCCGATCCGGAGGGGGGTCCGGACCTGGCGGCGATCTGGCTGGTTCCGTTCCATCGCGCGGAGTTGTCGCTGACCGGGCAGGTGCGGCGGCTGCTGTCGGCGCGGGAGGACCGGCTGTCGGCGTTCGGGTCGGTGGACTGGGAGCGGGCGCTGGGCTGGCTCGCCGGGCGCACGGGCACGGAGCTGGCCGAGGAGCAGCGGGAGGCGGTGCGGCTCGCGCTGACCCGGAAGGTCGCGGTGCTGACGGGCGGGCCGGGCTGCGGCAAGTCGTTCACCGTGCGCTCGATCGTGGAGCTGGCGCGGGCCAAGAAGGCGAAGGTGGTGCTGGCCGCGCCGACCGGGCGGGCCGCGAAACGGCTGGCGGAGCTGACCGGGGCGGAGGCGTCGACCGTGCACCGGCTGCTGGAGCTGCGGCCGGGCGGGGACGCGGCCTACGACCGGGACCGGCCGTTGGACGCGGACCTGGTGGTGGTGGACGAGGCGTCCATGCTGGACCTGCTGCTGGCGAACAAGCTGGTCAAGGCGGTGGCGCCGGGGGCGCACCTGCTGTTCGTGGGGGATGTGGACCAGTTGCCCTCGGTGGGGGCGGGGGAGGTGCTGCGGGATCTGCTGACGGAGGGCTCGCCGGTGCCGGCCGTGCGCCTGACCCGGATCTTCCGGCAGGCGCAGCGTTCGGGGGTGGTGGTGAACGCGCACCGGATCAACACGGGCGAGGCGCCGATCACCGAGGGCATGGCCGATTTCTTCCTGTTCCCGGTGGAGGACAAGGAGGAGGCGGCGCGGCTCACGGTGGACGTGGTGGCGCGCCGGATCCCGGCCCGGTTCGGCCTCGACCCGCGTCGGGACGTGCAGGTGCTCACCCCCATGCACAAGGGGGCCTCGGGCGCGGGCAGTCTGAACGGGCTGCTCCAGCAGGCCGTCAGCCCGGCCCGACCGGAGGTGCCGGAGAAGAGGTTCGGCGGGCGGGTGTTCCGGGTCGGCGACAAGGTCATGCAGATCCGCAACAACTACGAGAAGGGGGAGAACGGGGTCTTCAACGGGACCGTGGGGGTGGTCACGGCCCTCGATCCGGTCGAGCAGCGCTTGAGCGTGCGTACGGACGAGGACGAGGCGGTGGACTACGAGTTCGCCGAACTCGACGAGCTGACCCACGCCTACGCCGTCACCATCCACCGCTCCCAGGGGAGTGAATACCCGGCGGTGGTGATCCCGATCACCACCGAGTCCTGGAGGATGCTCCAACGGAACCTGCTGTACACGGCGGTGACCAGGGCGAAGAAGCTCGTCGTCCTGGTGGGCTCGCGGAAGGCCCTGGCGCAGGCCGTACGGACCGTTTCCGCAGGCCGGAGGTACACCGCGGTGGGTCCTAGGCTGTCCGGCCGTATACCGGTGGGAAACATCACCTAGGGTTTCCGCAACCGGGCCGGAGGGGGCAGGATGTGCGCGGCGACGGCACTCAGTGCCGTCAAAAGGACCAAAGACCGACCCCGAGTGCAGTCAGCTGTGCCAAATGGGGGAAGGTAGAGGCAGTCAGGGCACCTCGAAGAAGAGGCACTACGTCGGTGAGGGATGACGTGAGCGACAACGCTGTAGTACTCCGGTACGCGGACGGTGAATACACCTACCCGGTGGTCGAAAGCACCGTCGGTGACCAGGGCTTCGACATCTCGAAGCTGCGGGCCCAGACCGGGCTCGTCACCTTGGACAGTGGCTACGGGAACACCGCCGCCTACAAGTCCGCGATCACCTATCTCGACGGTGAGCAGGGCATCCTGCGCTACCGGGGTTACCCGATCGAGCAGCTCGCCGAGCGCTCCACCTTCATCGAGGTCGCCTACCTGCTGATCAACGGCGAGCTGCCGACCGTGGACCAGCTCGCGACCTTCCGCAACGAGATCACTCAGCACACCCTGCTGCACGAGGACGTCAAGCGGTTCTACGACGGCTTCCCCCGTGACGCGCACCCGATGGCGATGCTGTCGTCCGTGGTCAGCGCGCTGTCCACGTTCTACCAGGACAGCCACAACCCGTTCGACGAGAAACAGCGCCACCTCTCGACGATCCGCCTGCTCGCCAAGCTGCCCACCATCGCGGCCTACGCGTACAAGAAGTCCGTCGGCCACCCGGTGGTCTACCCGCGCAACGACCTCGGCTACGTCGAGAACTTCCTGCGCATGACCTTCTCGGTGCCGGCGCAGGAGTACGACCTCGACCCGGTGGTCGTGGCGGCCCTGGACAAGCTGCTCATCCTGCACGCGGACCACGAGCAGAACTGCTCCACCTCCACCGTGCGCCTCGTCGGTTCCTCGCAGGCGAACATGTTCGCCTCGATCTCCGCCGGCATCAGCGCCCTGTGGGGCCCCCTGCACGGCGGCGCCAACCAGTCGGTGCTGGAGATGCTGGAGGGCATCCAGGCCGCCGGCGGCGACGTGGACACCTTCATCCGCAAGGTGAAGAACAAGGAAGACGGCGTGAAGCTCATGGGCTTCGGGCACCGCGTCTACAAGAACTTCGACCCCCGGGCGAAGATCATCAAGGCGGCGGCGCACGACGTCCTGTCCGCGCTCGGCAAGTCCGACGAGCTGCTGGACATCGCGCTCAAGCTGGAGGAGCACGCGCTGGCCGACGACTACTTCGTCGAGCGCAAGCTCTACCCGAACGTGGACTTCTACACCGGTCTGATCTACCGGGCGATGGGCTTCCCCACCGAGATGTTCACCGTGCTCTTCGCGCTCGGCCGGCTGCCCGGCTGGATCGCCCAGTGGCACGAGATGATCAAGGAGCCGGGGTCCCGCATCGGCCGCCCGCGCCAGATCTACACCGGCGAGGTCCTGCGCGACTTCGTCCCCGTCGAGGCCCGCTGACCCAGGTCTCCCGGACCCGCTCCCGCTCGCCCCGGCCCTGCCGCCGGGACGCGCGGCACCGGGTGCCACCACCCTCGCGCACGGCCCGTCGGGCCGGCCCCCACCCGGGCCGGCCGGGCGGGCCGTCCGCGTTCCCGGCGCCGTCCCCGTCGCTTCGCGGATCGGCCCGGTCCGGAAAAGCGAGAAGCGCCCCGGCGTCGATCCCCCCACGGGTCGACGAACGAAGCGCTTCTCTGTCCTCGGAGCGGATTCCCCCCACGGGACCCGAACCGAGGCGTTCGGTCGGCGGGTCGGAAGAACCTCCCCGCTTTCACCCCATCAGACTCGCGTACCCCCCAAAGGGTTACGTTGTACATGGTGTGATCTACGTCTCGTCATCTGACGAGACGCCAGAAGGCCCTCCGGCCCGCCGGGGCCCGCTCAGCGGAACCGGCGCAGGCGCAGGCTGTTCGTCACCACGAACACCGAGGAGCAGGCCATCGCCGCCCCCGCGATCATCGGGTTCAGCAGCCCCGCCGCCGCCAGCGGCAGCGCCGCCACGTTGTAGCCGAAGGCCCAGAACAGGTTCCCCTTGATCGTGCCCAGGGTGCGGCGGGAGAGCCGGATCGCGTCGGCCGCGGTCCGCAGGTCGCCCCGCACCAGGGTCAGGTCCCCGGCCTCGATCGCGGCGTCCGTGCCCGTGCCCATCGACAGGCCCAGGTCGGCCCCGGCCAGCGCGGCCGCGTCGTTCACGCCGTCCCCGACCATCGCCACCGTGCGGCCCTCGGCCCGCAGCCGCGCGATCACCTCCGCCTTCTCCCGCGGCAGCACCTCGGCGATCACCTCGTCGATGCCGACGCGTTCGGCCACCGCCCGCGCGACCGCCTCGTTGTCCCCGGTCAGCAGGATCGGCCGCAGGCCCAGGGCCCGCAGCGAGGCCACGGCCTCCGCGCTCGTCTCCTTGACCGCGTCGGCCACCGCGAGCACCCCGCGCGAGCGCCCGCCCCAGGCCACCGTCACGGCCGTGGCCCCGCCGGTCGCGGCGGCCTCGGCGGCGGCCCGGGAGGCGGCCGTCAGCTCGATCCCGTGCTCCGCGAGCAGCCCGGCCCGGCCGACCAGCACCTCGCGGCCCTCGACCGTGCCGCGCACGCCCAGCCCCGGCAGGTTCGCGAACCCGGTCACGGCGGGCAGCGCGCCCCCGCCCGGGGCCTCGGCCGCCGCGCGGGCCACCGCGCGCGCGATCGGGTGCTCCGAACCGTGCTCCACGGCCCCCGCGAGCCGCAGCAGCTCCTTCTCGTCGGTGTCCGGGTCGGCGTGGGCCCCGGCGAGCTCCATCCGGCCGGTGGTGACGGTGCCGGTCTTGTCCAGCACCACCGTGTCCACGGTCCGGGTGGACTCCAGCACCTCCGGCCCCTTGATCAGGATGCCGAGCTGCGCGCCCCGCCCCGTGCCCACCAGCAGCGCCGTCGGCGTCGCCAGACCCAGGGCGCACGGGCACGCGATGATCAGCACCGCCACGGCGGCCGTGAACGCGGCGCCCACGTCGTCCGTCGCGAGCAGCCACCCCACCAGCGTGCCCAGCGCGATCACCAGCACCACCGGCACGAACACCGCCGCGACCCGGTCCGCGAGCCGCTGCACGGCAGCCTTGCCGCTCTGCGCCTCCTCCACCATCCGCGCCATCCGCGCGAGCTGGGTGTCGGACCCGACCCGGGTCGCGTCCACGACCAGCAGGCCCGAGACGTTCACGCAGGCCCCGACCACCGGGTCGCCCGCGGCCACGTCCACCGGCACCGATTCGCCGGTCAGCGAGGAGGCGTCCACGGCCGAGGAGCCCTCGACCACCACCCCGTCCGCCGCGATCTTCTCCCCGGGCCGCACCACGAACCGGTCCCCGACCGCCAGCCGCGAGATCGGCAGCCGGGTCTCGACCCCGTCGCGCAGCACGGCCACGTCCTTCGCGCCCAGGTGCAGCAGGGCCCGCAAGGCCGCGCCCGCCTTCCGCTTGGCCCGCGCCTCCAGGTACCGGCCGAGCAGGATGAAGGTGACGACGCCGGCCGCGACCTCCAGGTAGATCGTGCCGCCCGGGTCGGTGCGGGTGACCGTCAGGTCGAAGCCGTGCCGCATCCCGGGCATGCCCGCGTGGCCGAGGAACAGGGCCCACAGTGACCACAGGAAGGCCGCCAGGGTGCCCAGGGACACCAGGGTGTCCATGGTGGCCGCGCCGTGCCGGGCGTTGGTCCACGCGGCCCGGTGGAAGGGCAGGCCGCCCCAGACCACGACGGGCGCGGCGAGGGTCAGCGAGAGCCACTGCCAGTGGTCGAACTGGAGGGCCGGGACCATCGCGAGCAGGATCACGGGGGCGGAGAGGACGGCGCTCACCAGCAGCCGCTGCCGGGCGGCGAGGAGCACCGGATCGGGCGCGGGGGCGCCGGGGGCGTCAGTGGTGTCGGGGGTGTCGGCGGTGTGGGGGGCCGGGTCCGCTCCGGCCGCGTCGGCCCCGACCGGTATCGCTCTCGCGGCTCTCCCGGGCGCGGGCGCGGGCTCCGGCTCCGGCTCGGGGGGCGGGGTGGCGGTGTACCCGGTGCGCACGACGGTGGCCACGAGGTCGGCGACCTCGATGCCCGGGGCGTAGCTGACCCGGGCCTTCTCGGTGGCGTAGTTGACCGTGGCGCTGACCCCGTCCATCCGGTTCAGCTTCTTCTCGATCCGCGCGGCGCAGGCCGCGCAGGTCATCCCGCCGATGCCGAGTTCGACCACGGCCGGGGGCGGGCCCGGATCGGTGGGCGGGGGCGCGGTCGCCGTCGCGCCCGCGGTGGTGCCGGTGTGCTGTTCCGGCGTGTTCATGTCCGGCTCCCGGGGGATGGGCCGGGCCGGGCCGCGGCCGGGACGGATCCCGGCCGGGCCGCGGTCCGGCGGGCGGTGCGCGTCACGCGCGTCAGACGGCGTGCGCGACGCGGGTGGTGCGAGTGATACGGGTGGTGCGGTCGGCCTGGGCCGGGGTGGGTCAGGCCACGCCGGCCAGTTCGAAGCCGGCCTCGTCCACGGCCTCGCGCACGGCGGCCTCGTCCAGCGGGACCTCCGAGATCACGGTGACCTCGCCGGCGGCGGCGACGGCGGTCACCGAGGTGACCCCGTCCAGGGCCGACAGCTCCTTGGACACGGCGCCCTCGCAGTGGCCGCAGCTCATGCCCGTCACCTTGTAGACGGTGGTGACGGCGGTGTCCGTCTCGGCGCTCATGTCGTTCTCCTCTTCGGAAGTGCTGGATCGATCGGTGGGCGGGGTCGCGTGGGCGACGCCCGAGCCTCCCTGCGGTCAGACTATACCCCTAGGGGGTATGAAAGCGAGCACCGCCCGACCTCGCCGCGCCCCTCGACCCCACCTTCGAGCGTCCCACGCGCCCCATTCGTCCCGCCCGGCCCCGATGGTGGCCCGACGGCGACCCCGTCGAATGGACAAGGCCCCCGAACCGTACGTAAATGACCTTTATGGCGCATGTGGGAACCCTGATTCTGATCATGGCCATCGCGGTCCTGGCCCCGCTGCTCGTCCACGCGCTGGGCCGCTGGTGCGCGATCCCGCTGGTCGTCGTGGAGATCCTGCTCGGCGTCCTGATCGGCCCCGACGTGCTCGGATGGGCGCACGGCGGCGAGGTGCTCGACGTGCTGAGCCACCTCGGGCTCGCCATGCTGATCTTCCTCGCCGGCCACGAGATCGAATTCGACCGGATCCGCGGCGACACCCTCAACCGCTCCCTGCTCGCCTGGCTCGTCACCCTCGCCCTCGGCCTGGGCGTCGGCACCCTCGTCGCGGGCGGCGACTTCGGCAAGGGCGTCTTCCTCGGCACCGCCCTCACCAGCACCGCACTCGGCGCGATCCTCCCCATGCTCAGCGACGCCGGGGAACTGCGCGGACGCTTCGGCTCCGTGGTCATGGCCATGGGATCGGTCGGCGAGTTCGGCCCCATCGTCGCCATGGCCCTGCTGCTGGGCACCCGGGCCCCCGGCCGCTCGGCCCTCGTGCTCATCGCGTTCGGCCTGATCACCGCCGGCGCCGTGTGGTGGGCGCTGCGCCCCAAACCGGCCTGGCTCGGCGGCCTCATCACGCGGACCCTGGACACCAGCTCCCAGTTCGCGGTCCGCCTGATCATGCTGCTGCTGGTGGCCATGCTGGGCCTGGCCGGCGCCCTCGGCATCGACACCCTGCTCGGCGCCTTCGCGGCCGGGGTCCTGACCCGGCTCGTGCTGCGCGCCGCCGCCCCCGACAGCGGGCACGCCGTGCTCGCCCGCGTCGAGGCCCTCGGCTTCGGCTTCCTCGTCCCGATCTTCTTCGTGGTCACCGGCATCGAGTTCGACCTGCGGTCCCTGCTCTCCGGCGGCCGGCCGCTGCTCCTCGTGCCGGTGTTCCTCCTCCTCTTCCTGCTGCTGCGCGGCGGGCCGGTGCGGCTGCTCGCGCCCCGGGACCTCGGCGGCCGGGACCGGACCGCGCTCGCCCTGTTCTCCTCCACCGCCCTGCCCCTCGTGGTCGCCATCACCACGCTGGGCGTCGAGGACGGGGCGGTGCGACCGGGCGAGGCGGCGGCCCTGGTCGCGGCCGGCATGGTCTCCGTGCTGCTCTTCCCCCTCCTCGCCCGCCGGGCCCGGGCCGGCGGCGGCGCCGGGGCGGGGACGGCGGCAGGGCGGGGGAAGGAGGCGGAGGAGGCGTGGTGACGGCGGCGCGGTCGGCGGGGGCGCGGCCGGCGCGTTCGGCCGGGGCGCTCAGCGGCCGGCGCGGGTGCCCGGGCGGCGGCTGACCCAGTCCCGGACGGTGTCCGCGTACCAGTACGGCTTGCCGACCTCCACGTGGTCCGGCGGCGGCAGCAGCCCGTGCTTGCGGTACGAGCGGACCGTGTCCGTGCGGACGCCGATGTGCGCGGCGATCTCCTTGTAGGACCAGAGGGTGCGGTCGGTCATCCGGGAACCTCCCAGGTTGCCCGCGGTCCGGTCGTCGGCCGGGGGGAGGCCGCCGGGGGGTTCCGGAGTCGCGGTCGTTCGCTGTACGTCCGAGTTCTGCCCGCGGAACGATCTTCACGGACCGGATCGGAGACGGTCGGCCCCGGCCCGTGACGGAAGACCCGCGTAGTGCGGACACTCGTGACACGGCCCCGACACTCGTGACGTTCCCGGCACCGGACGCCGCCCGCCCCGGGGCGCCCGCGACGGCGCGCGAAGACTCGTACGCGCCCCCTGTGACCTGCGTGAACCCCCGCTCGCACCGGCTCCTCCCAGATGTCCACTCGCGCCCCCGAACGCCCGACACTGTGTCGGGCCCGGCCCCGGGCGCGGGCGTGGTGGGATGGGTGCAGCGGCCGGGGGCAGAGATGCGAAGGTCGAGCACCGGACGTCCCACCGCGACCCGCGTCGCCCGGGACGGACGCCCGGCGCCGATCGACGCGCGCGCCCCGCCCGCGTCCTCGCCGTGCCGGGCACGACGAGGGACGGCAACGACCCGGGCAGGCCACGCGGCAATCGGCATCCGCGAGAGCCGCAAGGCTGTGAGGAGCAGGACATGAAGACGGTCAACCACTGGATCGGCGGTCGCGACACCGAGGGCACGTCGGGCGCGTACGGCGAGGTCACCGACCCGGCCACCGGCGAGGTCACCACCCGGGTCGCGCTCGCGTCCGCCGACGAGGTCGACGCGGCGGTACGCGTGGCCAAGGAGGCGTTCACGACCTGGGGCCAGTCCTCCCTGGCCGCCCGCACCAAGGTGCTGTTCGCCTACCGCGCCCTCCTCGACGCCAACCGCGACGCGATCGCCGAGCTGATCGTCGCCGAGCACGGCAAGGTGCACTCCGACGCCCTCGGCGAGGTCGCGCGCGGTCTGGAGATCGTCGAACTGGCCTGCGGGATCACCACGCAGCTCAAGGGCGAACTGTCGACCTCCGTGTCGAACCGGGTGGACGTGGCCGCGATCCGCCAGCCGCTCGGCGTCGTCGCCGGCATCACCCCGTTCAACTTCCCGGCCATGGTGCCGATGTGGATGTTCCCGCTGGCCGTGGCCTGCGGCAACACCTTCGTCCTCAAGCCCAGCGAGAAGGACCCCTCGGCCGCCAACAAGCTGGCCGAGCTCGCCACGCAGGCCGGCCTGCCGGACGGCGTCCTCAACGTGCTGCACGGCGACAAGGTCGCGGTCGACGCGCTCCTCGCCCACCCCGACGTGGCCGCCGTCTCCTTCGTCGGCTCCACCCCCATCGCCCGCCACATCCACACCACCGCCTCCGCCAACGGCAAGCGCGTGCAGGCCCTGGGCGGCGCCAAGAACCACATGCTGGTGCTGCCCGACGCCGACCTCGACGCAGCCGCCGACGCCGCCGTCTCCGCCGCCTACGGCTCGGCCGGCGAACGCTGCATGGCCATCTCGGCCGTCGTGGCCGTCGGCGCCATCGGCGACACCCTCGTGGAGAAGATCCGCGAGCGCGCCGAGAAGATCAAGATCGGCCCCGGCGACGACGAGACCTCCGAGATGGGCCCCCTGATCACCGCCGCCCACCGCGACAAGGTCGCCTCCTACGTGCACGGGGCCGCCGCCCAGGGCGCCGAGGTCGTCCTCGACGGCACCGGGTACACCGTCGAGGGCTTCGAGAACGGCCACTGGATCGGCCTGTCGCTGCTCGACAAGGTCTCCACCGACGCCGACGCCTACCGCGACGAGATCTTCGGCCCGGTGCTGTGCGTGCTGCGCGCCGACACCTACGAGGAGGGCGTGGCCCTGATCAACGCCTCCCCGTTCGGCAACGGCACGGCCATCTTCACCCGCGACGGCGGCGCGGCCCGCCGCTTCCAGCTGGAGGTCCAGGCGGGCATGGTCGGCGTCAACGTGCCGATCCCGGTCCCCGTCGGTTACCACTCCTTCGGCGGCTGGAAGGACTCCCTCTTCGGCGACCACCACATCTACGGCACCGACGGCATCCACTTCTACACCCGCGGCAAGGTCGTCACGACCCGCTGGCCCGACCCCTCCGAGGCCCCCTCGGGCGTGGACCTCGGGTTCCCCCGCAACCACTGACCGGCCGCCCGCGCGGCCGGCCGCCCGCTGGGACCCCACCCGCGCGGCACCCCCCGTGACCGACCCCCGGCCGGCCCTCACCGACCGGGGGTTCCGCGCGCTCGACGGGGGTCGGTGCCGGGTCGGGGTCGGGGGTCGGGTCCGGTTCGGGTTCGGTCCGGGTCGGGTCCGGGGCCGTGTCCCGGGTCCGCGCCCCGGGGCCGCGTCTCGGGGCGGGTCAGCCGCCGGTGGGCGTCAGGTTCGGGGAGCGGTCGGCGGTCGGCGCGCCGCCGCCCCCGTCCGGGCCCGCCGTCGGACCCTGCGCCCGGCGCGCCCGACGCCGCCGCAGCGCCCACCACGTGAGCCCGCCGCCCGCCAGGACCGCGAGGACGCTCACCAACAGCCAGGGCACGGCGAAGAACGACACCTTCCCGTCCGAGCTCAGGTCCGGGTGCTCGGCCCCGCCCGTCGCCGTCACCGTCAGCTCCGCCCGGTCGGCCTGCGGGGCGTCCGCCCAGACCTCCGTGCGCGTCACCCGCTGACCCGGCAGCAACGACAGGTCCTTCAACCGGGCCGCCGGCCGCTCCCACACCGTCCGCCCGAACAGGCCCTCCGCGCGGAACGCCACGTTCGGGTTCACCACCACATTGCCCCGGTTGACCAGCGTGTACGTCACGACGGCCCGGGCGCCCGAGGACCACGGCACGGTCGGCGCCGACCGCCGCACCGTCACGTCCTCCACGCTCACCCCCGGCGTCAACGGCCCCGGCACCCGGAAGTACAACCGGGCACCCACCGAACGCCGCACCCCGACACTGAGCCCGGCCCCCTGCCGCACCCCCTCCACCGCCGTGTTCAGGGCCACGATCCCGCCGATGTGATCCCCCGGCAGCGCGTCCGCGGGCACCCTCACCGTGAACGGCAGGTCCTTGCGGCCCTTGGGCGGCACGGTGATCGGCGACTTCGCCTCGGCCGGCAACGACACCCACGAGCCCACCCCCGTCGGCCTGTTCTCCACCGGCAACAGGGCGAAGGCCCCGCCCGCAGGGGTGTTCACGGCGTCCGTCGCGAACACGGTGAAGGTGAGCGGGGCATTCGAGGAGTTGACGATCGTCACGCTGTCGGAGACCGAGGCGCCCGCCGCGCCCTGGTGGAAGTAGTAGGCGCGGTCGGGGGAGGAGGCGCCGGAGCGCGGGGTGGGGAAGACGCCCCAGGTGCCGTTGTCGGCGGCGCGGGCGGCGGGGGCCGCCACGAACCCGGACCCGAGCAGCACACCGACGAGCAGCGGCAGGAGGAGGACGAGCGGGAGGGCGCGCGGCCCGGCGGCGGGGGTGGTTCCGGTCGGCATGGGACGGCTCTCCAGACGGGGCGTGGGGCACTGCGACGCCCAAAGGCCGCCGCACGACCCCGGGGGTCGGGTCGGTCGGTCCGTGCGGGTGGTGCGGTGTGCGGGGTGCGGTGGCGCGTGCGCTCGTGCGGGTGCGGGTGCGGGTGCGGGTGCGGTGGCGCGCGGTGCGGTGTGCGTGCGGGGCGGTGGCGCGCGTGCGGTCGTGCGGGGCGGTGCGGTGACGCGCGTGCGGCGCTGGGCGGTCGTGCGGTGCGGTGGTGCGGCGGGCTCGTGCGGTGCGGGTGTGCGTACGCGTGTGGTGTGGCGATGGGTCGTGCGCGTGCGGGGGCGTGCCGTGGTGCGTCGCGCTTCACGTGCCGGGCGGTGCCGGGCGCGGTGGGTCGGGTCGTTCGGGCATGCGGGGTCGGCCGCGACGCGACTCGGCCGGACGCCGAGCGCGGCAACAAGGGTGGGCCCCGAGCCCTCATTGAGGAAGGGGGATGCGCGTAGCCATCCGCTCCCGTCCCGGAGATCCGCCCCAGAAGCCCGGCACCGCGACCGCGCGGAACAGACTCACGACCCCCGCCGAGGGCCACTCGGAGCGCGGGCGCGGCCGGGGGCGGGCGCGTGCCGCCGCCTGGTGTGGGCCGCTCAGCGCAAGCGCGGGGCGGGCGGGAGCACGGGGCGCAGGCCGCCGGGGAACAATCCGCCGGGGAACACCGGGCCCGCGAACGGCCCGCCGAGGGATGCACCGACCGACGCAGGCCGACCGGGCACCCCGCGCGGGACGAAGCCACGGCCCCGCCGAGGGCCACTCAGCGCGCGGGCGCGGGCGCGGCCGGGGGCGGGGGCGGGGCGCCCTCCCCTGGTGTGGGCCGCTCAGCGCAGGGGCGCGGTGGGCGGGAGCACGGAGCGCAGGCCGCCGGGGAACAGCGGGCCCGCGAACGGCCCGTCGGGGAACGCGCCGACCCACGCGGGCCGACCGGGCACCCCGCGCGGAACGAACCCACGGCCCCCGTCGAGGGCCACTCGGAGCGCGGCCGGGGACGGGTGCGTGCCGCCGCCTGGTGTGGGCCGCTCAGCGCAGGGGCGTGGTGGGCGGGGAGCATGGGGCGCAGGCTGCCCGTGAACAATCCGCCGGGGAACGTGCCGACCGGCGCGGGCCGACCGGGCATCCCGCGCGGAACGACCCCACGGCCCCCCGCCGAGGGCGACTCGGAGCGCGGGCGCGGCCGGGGACGGGCTCCGAGTCGCCTCTCTGGTGTGGGCCGCTCAGCGCAGGGGCGTGGTGGGCGGGAGCATGGGGCGCAGGCTGCCCGTGAACAATCTGCCGGGGAACGCTCCGACCGGCGCGGGCCGACCGGGCATCCCGCGCGGAACGAACCCACGGCCCCCCGCCGACGGCCACTCGGAGCGCGGGCGCGGCCGGGGACGGGTGCGTGCCGCCCCCCGGGTGTGGGCCGCTCAGCGCAGGGGCGGGGCGGGCGGGAGTACGGGGCGCAGGCCGCCCGGGAACAATCCGCCAGGGAACAGCGGGCCCGCGAACGGCCCGCCGGGGAACACGCCGACCGACGCGGGCCGACCAGGCGCCCCGCGCGGAATCGCCGTACCGGCCGAATCACGAGCCGAGTCCGGGCCCGCGCTGCCGGCAGCCGCGCCCCTGCCCCCGTCCGACGCGATGTCCTCCGTCGCCGCACCCCCGGCCTCGTCCGGCGCGATGCGCTCCGTCGCCACGCCCCCGGCCCCGTCATGCGCAGTGCCCTGCGGCTCCGCGCCTTGGGCCTCGCCCTCGGCCGCCGTGCCCTCCGATGCCGCTTCCCGGACCGCGCCGCCGGGCGTCGTGCCCTTCGGTGTCGCGTCCCGGGGCTCGCCCTCGGTCGCCCTGCTCTCCGCAGTGGCGCCCTCGGCCTCGTCCGGCGCCGTGTGCCCCGGCGTCGCGCCCTGGGCCTCGGCCTCGGCCGTCGTGGCCTCTGGTGTCGCGTCCCGGGCCTCGGTTCCGGCTGTCGTGCTCTCCGCAGGCGCGCTCTCGGCCCCGTCCGGCGTCGTGCCTTCCGCCACCGTCCCCTTCGGCGCCGCCTCCCCGGTCTCGCCCCCGGCCGCCGTGCCCTTCGGCGTCGCGTCCCGGGGCTTGTTCTTCGGTGCGGTGGGCCCCGGAGAGGCGTCTTTCCCCGCCGCCGTGTTCTTCGCGGCCGGTCCCGGCTTCGTCTCCGGGGTCCCGCTCGTGTGGTGGGTGCCGCCGCTCGTGAGGTGCAGCAGGCGGTTCGGGGTGCCGGAGCGCACCCCCGTCGCCGCGTCCGCGACCGCGCCCCGTACCACCGCCGCCGTGATCTGCGCCGGCGACGCCTCCGGGTACGCCGCCCGCCACACCGCCGCGACCCCCGCCGCGTGCGGCGAGGCCATCGAGGTCCCGGTCATCGCCCGGGTGCGGTCCCCGGCCCCGATCCACGCCGACACCACGTTCACGCCCGGCGCCAACACGTCCACACACCGGCCGTGGTTGGAGAAGCGCGGCATCCGGTCCGAGGAGTCGACGGCCCCGACCGTCAACGCGGCCGGCACCCTCGCCGGCGAGGCCCCGCACGCGTCGCGCCCGTCGTTGCCCGCCGACACCGCGAACACCACCCCCGCCGCGATCGCCCGCGACACCGCCGCGTCCAGTGTCGGATTGCGCGGGCCGCCCATGCTCATGTTGGCGACCACCGGCCGGATCGCGGCCCGTCCGCCGGCCGGGGTCGCCGCGTCGGCGAGCATCCAGTCGATGCCCTTCAGCATCGCCGACAGCGTGCCCGAACCCTCGCAGTCGGCGACCTTCACGCCCACCAGCGAGACCCCCTTGGCCACCCCGGACACCCGCCCGCCGATGGTGCCGGCGACATGCGTGCCGTGCCCGTTGCAGTCGGCCGGGCCCTGCCCGCGCACCGCGTTGAACCCGGCCCGGGCCCGGCCGCCGAACTCGGCGTGCCCGGTGTCGATGCCCGTGTCCAGGACGTACGCGGTGACGCCGGCGCCCGAACCCGGGGCCGCGTACCGGCCGTCGAGCGGCAGCGCGCGCTGGTCGAGCCGGTCCAGGCCCCAGGGCGCACCGCTCTGCACGGTGGGCGCGAGGCGTGCGCCGGGCGCGTCGAGGGGGCCGGGTGTCACGGGCGCGCCGGGCGTGCTCGGCGCGTCGATGTGGAAGGTGGTGTCCGGGACCACCCGGGCCACCCGGGGGTCGGCGGCGAGTTCGGCGGCACGGCGGGCGGTGGTGCGGACGGCGAAACCGTTCAACGCCCGTTCGTACACCGCCCCGACCTCGTCGCCCGCGTCGGCGGCGGCCCGCGACAGGGCCCGGCCGCCGGCCCGGGTCGTGGACTCGCCCAGGACCACCACCCACCCCTCGACGGCGTCGGGCGCGGGATCGGCGGCGGCCGGCGCCTGCCCGGCGAGCGCCAGGCAGGACGCGAGGAGGAGGACGGGGGCGAGGCGGGGGGAGGGGCGGTGCGCGGGGGCCGCCCCGACAGTGCGTGGGGTCATGCCGCGATGCTCGGACCGGCCGCCGGGCCGCGCGCGGAGAGTACGCCGACCGGCCGCGTGACACGCCGTGCGGACGGGCGTGTCGGCCGCCGACGGGGCGATCCCCGGCGCGGGAGGGCCGCGCCCGAAGAAGTCGGGCCCCGCCGGCGCCGGACCTCAGGCGCCGGACCTCAGGGGGGTAGGCGCGCGGTCAGAAGGTCCAGCCGCGCATCGTGAACACGCCCTCGTCGTGCGCCCCCGAGGACTCGTACGTGGCGAGCCCGGCGTCGTTGTCCGTGTCCACCCCGACCCACATTCCGTAGCAGCCCCGGGCGCGGGCCTCCTCCGCCAGATCGCGCACGAGGGCGCGCCCGATGCCCCGCCGGCGGTGTTCCCGGGCCACCGAGAGCTCGTACAGGCACATCTCGGTGCCCTTGTCGGGATGGGTCATCTCCACCCCGGACACCATGCCGACGGGTTCGCCGTCGAGGTAGGCGATCAGCATCAGGTGGCCCGGCGCCGCCAGGAAGCGGCGGGCCGCGTCGGGTCGGGACGGGCCGTCGAACAGCCCCTCGGCTGCCCGCAGTTCCTCGACGGTGCGGGCGGGACGGATCTCCATGCCCGCCACCATAGGGCGCGCGGGCCCGTGTGACGATGGTCCGATGCGCGAGGAAGGAACCGGTCTTCTCGTCCCGGCTCCGGTGCGGGTGGTCCTGGCGGAGGCGTACGGGGCACTGCGGGCCGGTGGGCTCGCGGTCGGCGCGGCCCTCGTCGACGCGGAGGGGCGCGTGCGCACCCGCGGCCGCAACCGCGCGTACGAGACGGGCCCGGGAGACCGGACGGGAGACCGGACGGGAGACCGGACGGAGGGCTCACCCGCGCCCGGCGCGCGCACCGGCGGCCCGCTGTGGAACACGCGCCTGGCGCACGCCGAGATCAACGCCCTCGCCCTCGCCCCCGCCGACCTGCCCCTGGGGGAGCTCACGTTGTGGAGCACGCAGGAGCCCTGCGCGATGTGCACGGCGGCGGCCCGGTTCACGGGTGTGGGCGCCGTGCGGTGGCTCGCCGTGGACCCGTGGGCGGACACGGTCGGGCACCTCGGCGCGGGCGGGCCCGGGGGCGGCGAGCTCGGGGCCGGTGGGCCCGGGGCCGGTGGCCCGGACGCGCGGCTCGCCGGCCCGGACGAGGGCGCGGTCCCGTTCGCGGCGCGGCTCGCGAACGCGCTGTTCCTGTGGAGCGTCGGCCTCGCCGCCGAGGGCCCGGGGGAGCCGCCGATCCTGCTCCGGGCCCGGTCGCGCGAACCGGCGACGGCCGCCCTGTACGACGTGCTGCGCGCCACGTGGCCGCAGGGCCCGCCGCCCCGCGCGCGGTTCGCGGCGTGGGCGACGGCTCAGGCCCGGGGCACGCCGGACGTGTGGGCCGCGCCGGACGCGCCGGACGGGGTGAGCGCGAGGGCGTAGGCGGCGGCGTGGCCGGGTTCGGTCGGCAGGTCCCGCAGCAGCCATCCGGCGGGCGCGCTCGGGGCGGGCCCGGCGCCCACGTACGGCTCCTCCGTGCCCAACGCGACGCCCACCCCGACGCCCTTGAGGTATGCCTCCTTGCGGGCCCAGCAGCGGGCGACGGCCTCCGTGTGCCCGGCCGGCGTGCTCAGGACGGCCAGTTCGGCGCGCTCGCGGGGGTGGAGCTGGCCGGCCACGTCGGCGGCGGACCCCGGGCTCGGGTGCCGTTCCACGTCCACGCCGATCGGCGCCGACGCGAACCCGAACAGGGCCAGGTCGCCGCTGTGGGAGAGGGAGAAGTGCAGCGGGTGGGCGCCGGCCTTCGCGTGCGCCGCGCCGAGCACGGGACGGCCGTGCGGGAGGGCGCACGAGGGGCACGGGGCCCGGTCGAACACGACGTGGGCCGGCGGCAGGTCGAGGTAGGCGCCCAGGAGCACGCGCAGGCCCACGTGCGAGGCGCGGTAGCGGATCCGGTCGCCCTCGTGCACGAACCGCGCGGCGCGCGCGCGTTCCTCGGCGTCGAAGAGCAGCGCCGGGCCGTCGGCGGCGGGCAGGCCGCCGATCTCCTCGGCCCGGGCGGCGTCCAGGACCCAGAACTCGGGTGCCCCGTCGGCGGGCAGGGCGCGGGGCGACAGGGGCGCGGGGCCGAGGGGTTCGACTGCTGCGGGCGAGATCACGGCCCGAGCCTAATCGACCGCGCGGGGGCCCGGCAGGGCGCGTTCCGGGGCCGTTCCGGAGCTCGTTCCCGGGTCGGTTCGAGGGCGTGGCCCGGGGCGGGTTCCGGGAGGGTCGGGGCGGAGCGGGGCGCGCTCCCCCCTGGGGCAGCGGCCGGGCTCAGCGCTGGGAGACGGCGACGGCGCGCATCCCGGCGCCCGGGGACGGCTCCCCGTCGGTCCAGGCGTAGACCCGCTTGCCGCGCACGACGACGTGGTAGCGGACGGCGTCCCGGCAGTCGGTGCGGGCCTCGGCGGTGAGGTCGCCCGGCCACCACTTGGCGTCCAGGGTGGGCGGGGCGGCCGGCGGGGTCGGGCCGGGGCAGGAGGGGGTCTCCAGGGGGGTCCGGGTCAGGGTGAACCGGATCAGCCGGGCCGGGCCGCCGTCACGGGTCTTGACGCGGACGTGCTTGGCGTCGGAGGGGATCCACGACGGCAGGCCGGCGGCGGGGTCGTGCGTGCCCCGTTCGTCGGCGCGGGCACTGAGCGCGGTGGTGAAGGAACGGTCCTTCTCGTGGAACAGCCGCTCGTTGATCGTGTCGGTCAGCGCGTTCGGCGGCAGGTTGGGCAGGGCGAACCCGACCGTGGCGACGGCTCCGACGGCGGCGGCGGCGATGACGAGGGGACGCTTCATACCCCTCAGTCTGGTCGAGCGGGGCGCCCGTATCGTCCGACCACGGGACGAATCGGGGGGTCAGCCGAAAGTCTGACCCGGGTCATCCCCAGGTCCACCGAAAGGCCGGCCGCTCACTCCGAACGGCACAGCTCCCGCAGCCCCGGCAGCCGCCGCCCCGTCTCCTCCTCGTCCTCGAAGTCCCAGCCCGGCGCCAGGTCCGGGTACTCCACGGTGAACACCCCCACCGGCAGCTCGCGCCCGGTCGCCAGCCGGAACGCGTCCCAGGCCACCCCCAACATCTCCTCCCCCTCCAACTCCCCGAGGTCCGCCAGTGCCTCCCGCACCCCGGTCAACTGCGCGAGCGCGTCCGGGTGCGCCACGACCCGCTCGAACATCGCCCGCCCCTGCGCGATCAGCCACCCCCGGAAGTACTCGAACCCGTCGTCGGAACAACCCCCGTTCACGAGGTACGCGGCCCCCCACAACGGCGTCCGGTACGACCGGGCCAACAGGTCCCACAAACGTTGTTGAGCCTGTATCAGATCGCTCTCGCCGAACTCGGACAGCACGCCCCGCGCCTCGCGTGCGATGACCGCGACATCGGCGCTCACGGCCGCCGCCGGAGCACCGGCTCGCGCCCGTGCCTCCTCGATCACATCCCAGAACCGCTGCTCGTCCATTCCTCGATGCTGACACCCCCGACGGACAACGCACACCCCCACCCGGCATCCTTTGCCCGCCGCCCGCCCGGGCCCGGCGCTCCCCGGCCGGCCGACCGAGGGATCCGGCCGGCACGCCCCCTCGCACACCCCGACGGCCCCAGCCCTCCGAAGCGGACACCACCCGCATTCTTATGCGTCCACCCGGCCCGGGCGGACCGCGCGCGCGAAGCGAGAACAACAGGAAACCCGCCGCTGGTACGGCCTCTTGGAGGTCCCCCACTCCCGAAAACGCACACCCCTCCACTTTTGATGTGTACGCTATACCGCATATTCATGCAGTCCTGCGGCATCTGCTCGCGGCGGCTCGCACTCCTCTGGAAGGGACGACGGACATGAGCACGCCAGTGCCCCGGGGCTTTCGCGGTGTGACGGTGAACATGGGCCTCAAGGACGTGGGCGACGACTTCGCGGCCGTGGTCTCGGAGGTGCCGGCCCGTTCCGCGGCCGTCTTCACCAAGTCGCGCTTCGCGGGCCCCAGCGTCGTGCTCAGCCGCGCCGACGCCCCGGCCGGCCGGGCCCGGGGCATGGTCGTCCTCTCCCGGAACGCCAACGTCGCCACCGGCGCGGCCGGGGCCGCCCACGCCGAGGAGGTGCGGGCCAAGGTCGCCGAGATCGCCGGCGTGGAACCCGCGGAACTCGTGATCGGCTCCACCGGCGTCATCGGCCGTCCCTACCCGATGGAGAGCATCCGGGCCGGCCTGGACCGACTGCCCCGCCCCTTCCCCGAGGCCGACTTCCCCGCCGCCGCGGCCGCGATCATGACCACGGACACCCGCGCCAAGCACCACACCGTCACCTGCGGGAACGCCGTCCTCACCGGCATCGCCAAGGGCGTCGGCATGATCGAGCCGAACATGGCCACCCTGCTCACCTTCTTCTTCACCGACGCCGACATCCCCGCCGACCGGCTCGACGCCCTCTTCCGGCGCGTGACGGACCGGACCTTCAACGCGCTGAGCATCGACACGGACACCTCCACCAGCGACACCGCCGCGATCTTCGCCAACGGGCTCGCCGGCCCCGTCGACCTCGACGAGTTCGAGCGCGCGCTCCACGCGTGCGCCCTCCACCTCGTCCGCTCCATCGCCTCCGACGGCGAAGGCGCGTCCAAGCTGATCGAGGTCGCCGTCACCGGCGCCCGCGACGACGCCCAGGCCAAACGGGTCGGCAAGAGCGTCGTCAACTCCCCCCTGGTCAAGGCCGCCGTGCACGGCGCGGACCCGAACTGGGGCCGCGTCGCCATGGCCATCGGCAAACTCGACGAGGAAACGGACATCGAACCCCCCCGGGTGCGGATCCGCTTCGGCGACCTCCTCATGCACCCGGGAGAACCCGGCGACGAACTCCTGGCCGAGGCCGCCCGCCACCTGAACGGCGAGGAGGTCCTCATCCACTGCGACCTGGGCATCGCGAACGGCACGTTCACCGTCTACGGCTGCGACCTGACCGAGAACTACGTGAAACTCAACGCGTCCTACACCACCTGACGGCCCCACGCCCCCGGGCCCTCACACGCGGCACGGGCGCGGCGGACGGCGACCACGTCGGCGGTGTGCCGGACCCCGGGCCCTCGCACGCGGCACGGGCGCGGCAGGCCCGTGACCGGTACCGACGCGGGCCGACGCTCGGGATGCCGTTCGGTGCGTGCTCCGGGAGCGGTGGGTGGCACGCGAACGTGCACGCCCGTCACCGGCCACCTCCGCCGAGAACCTCGCGGGCCGCGTCAACGCGGGCGATGGCCGCGCCGAGCCTGTTGTCCACCACGAAGTGGGGGCCCCGGGGGCGGAATCGCGGGTCCAGGCCCTTCGCGTATTCGTCCCAGGATTCCGTCTTCCCGGTGTCCCGCGCGGCGCCCCGGAATTCGATGTGCTCGCGCATGGAATCGGGATCGCACGCGACCCAGACGAAAGCCGCGGAAACCCGTCGGGAGCGACAGTGGTCCTGAAACCGTCGCATCCAGTCCGCCCGTGCGAACTCGGCGATGAACGGCGCGTCGAGAATGGTCGACGTACCGCCGCCGAGATTGTCCCACGCCGCGTCCAGCAGACAGCGGTATTCGAGCGGGCGGACCTTTTCCCGGTACAGCTCGGAGGCCCGGTCGTGGGCCTCGCCGCCGAGGGCGACGAGGAGCCGGTCGACCAAGGGGCGGGTGAGGGAGTCCTTGTCCAGCACCGGCCACCCCGTGAGCCCCCCGAGGAACCTCGCGAACTCGGACTTCCCCGAACCGGCGTACCCACCGACCAGAAGCACGACCGGCCCCCCGTCCCCGCCGCCACGCCCCCTCCAGGCGTCGAACACCGTGTCCTGCAAGGCCCGAGGCTCGACAGCGCCGGAACCGCCCTCCACGACGGCGAGCGCACGCCGAACGACTCCGTCCGGATCCCGGGGACCCGAATCGCCGGCGACCTCTTCCCCGGGAAGGACCGCACGGAACCCCAATCGGCCTTCATCACGTCGATACAGCAGGCAGTACGCCCGCCGATGATGGGGCCCCGGTCGAAACCGCCCTTGTTCATGGCCCGATATGGTTCGGACATCCAAGTCGATGTCGAAGGAATGGCGCTCCGAGATCTCACGAAGCCTCTCCGCGACTTCTTCGACGCTCAGCCCGAACTCCTGGCGGTGCCGCCGAAGAAGTTCAGGCTTCCAATCCGGGCGACGATCTGTCATTTTCCCCTCCCGAAGAGCGTGAACACCCCTGTGAAACGTGATGGTGCGTGAACGGGCGAGCGGGTGGTGCGCTGTCGGCCCGCCGATCGAAAAGCGAAAGCGCGCACATGAATCAGGGTCGGTGTGCGGGCCGCAACTCACGCCCCCCGAACAACCGCCGCGGGCCTCCCTCCCACCCGCACCCGAACGCTGCCCGCCGCCGAGCCCCTCCAGTCGTCCCACACGGCGAAACCCAGGACGGCCGACCCAACAGATCCGCGCCGCGCGACACAAGCAACGCGGCGCGTGGCCACTGACGGCATACCGCCGGCACGGACCACACCCGACCCGACCGCCCGCGCTCCGGCACGTACGCGGCCTGACCATTCGTCGGGGGCCGGACTTCGACGGTGCTGATTGACCCGGGGCGGGCGGCCGCCCTCCCCGCACTCGACCTGACCAGTGAAAACAGCCCTTGAGGGGCCTTCTGGAACAGCGCCCCGGCAGCACTCGAACCTGAGGCCAAGCGCTTGGAGAGCGCCTTGCCCACCCCACCACCCGGCCGGGCCGCCCCTTCGCCACGTATTCACCACGATCCCGGCGAAAATCCGCGACGATGCCGGTGCGGCCCCCAGCAAAGCCGCACCCCACCCACACCAAGAAGGCGAGGGAAGCCTCGACTGCCCGTATCGCCGGAGTCGGCAATCCTTCCCAAAAACACCCCCTCGCCCCTACAAACCCGCAGGTGAACCGCTCTGCTCCCCGCACACGCGGGGATGAACCCGCTTGGTTCTGTTCCGCCAGGCCGCTGCCCCACGGCTCCCCGCGCGGGCGGGGATGGCTTTTCGGGGCTGCCGCGTCATCGGTGACGCGCCTGCTTCCCGCGCCTGCGTGTGGTTCCCGGCTCTGATCCGTCCCCGGTGGATGGCGAGGGACCCGGGGTGGCCGGTGCCTGCGCGCCCCCGGCCCGAGGAGGCTGTGGCCGTGTGGGTGGGGGATGTGGTGTTGGTCGCCGAGGGGGTCGGTGATCGGTGGTGCGGGTTCGCGTTTCATACCGTGGAACGCCGGGTCGCGAGTAACCGGACCGGCGAGGGGCGGGCGCACGGGGTTCGGCAGCTCAAGGGGTGACCCGCGTCGTGTCCGGGCCACCGGTGGTCATCGCGAGCCGGCGAGGGGCCGGGGGCGGGGACCGGCTGTTTCCCCGGAGAACGGGGCGGGGCGGGGGCTCGCCGGGGCTGTTGTCCGGTGGGCTTGGTGTGGCGCGTGGTGGGGGGTGCTGGGCGTGTACGCGTGCGTCGCCCCGGGGGGAGGGTCCGCGATGTGGGGCGCGGTGGGTTCGCCGAGTGGCTGAATGACGGCATCTTTTCGGCGCGGGTCGCCTACCGGACGGGGAGCGCCGTTGCCGTTCCGCCGGCGACGTACGTCGGGTGTGTCGAGGGGCGGCTTTCGGGCCTGGAGCGGCCGATGGGGGCTTTGGGGGGCCTGCCCGCGCTGCCGCGACGGGGCGTGGCGGGGTGGTGGAGGTCCCCGCGTGTTCACCGCGGTGGGTCGCCGGGGGCCGGTTTTTGTCGGTGCCGGGCGGGCTTCTCGGGGGTGGAGGCGGGGTGGGCGCGGGGGCTTGCTCGCTCTGCCCGTACCCCCCCTGAACAGCGGAAAAGGACCCTTGCGGGTCCTTTTCGGTGTGCGCCCCCGGCAGGACTCGAACCTGCGGCCAAGCGCTTAGAAGGCGCCTGCTCTATCCACTGAGCTACGGGGGCCGGATGGTGGCCGGGGTGCCGGCCTGGAGCCCCTCGGCGGGGTGGGGCGGTGCGGGTGGTGCGGTCCGTGCCGGGTCAAGGATAGGGCTCCGGTCGCCTTGTCCCGGTTGCTTCCCCCGCGTGCCACGATGTGGAGGTTCGGTGAAGCGGTCCCGATAATCGCAGGCAGGTGCGATTCCCGCAGCGCTTTTGCGCCGCCGTGGCCGACGTGTTGTGCACTCGTTATGCCGCCGCCGTGACCTCGCCTCATTCGTCCGGCCCATCGTGGATGTCCCATTGGCGTATTTCCGGAGTGGCGTGCGGCGCGTGCAGGGCGTATAAGCTTCAAAAAAGGTCACAAATTGGGCATTCTGCGCATGTGGTGACCTTGGATGTACGGCCTCAGCTCATCGACGCCCTTACCGCCCTGCGCGACCGGGTCGCCTCGGTGCGGCTGCCGCTGCCGCTGCCCGGGGCCCCGCGCGCCCGACAGACCCGGGCCGAACTGCTCGCCCAACTCGACGACTGGCTCGTGCCCCGGCTCAAGGCGCCCGAGGCGCCGTTGCTCGCGGTCATCGGCGGGTCGACCGGAGCGGGCAAGTCCACTCTCTTCAACTCCCTCATCGGACGCCGGGTCAGCGAGGCCGGGGTGCTCCGGCCGACCACCCGCGTGCCCGTGCTCGTGTGCCACCCCGACGACCACCACTGGTTCGCCGGGCTGCGCGTCCTGCCCGACCTGATGCGGATCCGGGACCCGGAGGAGTCCGAGGAGCTGATCCCCCTCGGCGGCCCCGGGCGGCCCGCGCCGCGCGTGGAGGAGTCCGACGCCGGGCTCGACGGCACCCCCCGGCCGGGGCCGCGCGAGTTGCGCGTGGAGACCGTCGCCGCCCTGCCGCGCGGCCTCGCCCTCCTCGACGCCCCCGACATCGACTCCCTCGTCGTCGAGAACCGCACCCTGGCCGCCGAGCTGATGTGCGCGGCCGACGTGTGGATCATGGTGACGACCGCCTCGCGGTACGCCGACGCCGTGCCCTGGCACATCCTGCGGACCGCCCGCGACTACAAGGCCACCCTCGTGACGGTCCTCGACCGGGTGCCGCACCAGGTCCTCGCCGAGGTCTCGCGGCAGTACGGCGCGCTGCTCACCCGCGCCGGCCTGGGGGAGGTGCCCCGGTTCACCGTGCCCGAGCTGCCCGAGTCGGCGGGCGGCGGCGGGTTGCTGCCGGCCTCCGCCGTCGCGCCGCTCCAGGAGTGGCTGGCCCATCACGTCACCGATCCGGCCGCCCGCCAGTACGCGGTGGCCCGGACCGCCGGCGGGGCCCTGGACTCGCTGCGCCGCCGGATGCCGGAGCTGGCCTCCGCCGTGGCGGCGCAGCACGCCGCGTCGGTGCGGCTGACGGCGGCGGTGGAGAACGCGTTCCGCACGGAGGGCAAGCGCGTGCGCACCCGCCTCGACCAGGGCGCCGTCCTCGCCGGCGACGCCCTCACCCGCTACCGCGGCTACCCCCTGGACACCACCGCCGACGAGTTGCTCGACGCCCTCGCCGAGTCGCTGACCGCGCTCGTGCAGTGCGCCGTGGCCGCCGCCGACGAGCGGATCGCCGACGCCTGGCGCCGGGAGCCGGCCGCCGCCGCCGTGCCCGCCCCGGCCCCCGACCACGAGGCCGGGGAGCGGATCGGGTTGGCGGTGCGCCGGTGGCGCCGGGTGTTGGAGGAGCTCGCGGAGGAGGAGGTCGCCGGCCTGGACCGGCAGCCCGCCCCGTGCCCGGACGCGATCGCGGCGCTGCTCGTGGCCCGGTTGCTGGGCGGACGGCGGGCCCGGCTCGCCGGGGAGAAGCTCGCCGATCGGATGGGCGCGCAGGCGGCCCTGCGCCTGCGGGACAAGGGCACGGAGCTGATGGCCGAGCACCTGGAGCGGGTGTTGCGGGCCGAACGGGACCGACGGCTGGCGCCGTTGGACGAACTCGACGTGGCGCCGGAGCCGCAGGCGGAGCTGATCGCCGCGCTGTCCCGGCTGCAACGGGAGCGGTGAGCGGCGTGGACGTGAACGTGGATGTGAACGTGGGCGCGGGTGTGGTGAGTGGTGGCGGACGTGGACAGCGGAGTGGAGAGGGGAGCCGGCGGATGGCGCGTACGGAGCACACGGAGCGGACGGGACGCGTCGAGGACGGCGCGGAGGACGGGGCCGAGGGCGGTGGGCGCGGCCGGTGGGACGACGGGTTGATCGCCCGCCGCGCCGATCCGGCCGGCCGCGAGGCGCCGCCGGCGCGGGGCCCCGTCCTGCCCGAGGCGGCCGATCCGGACGGGTGCCGGATCGGGGACGCCGACGACAGCGAGGAGGCCCTCGTGCGGGTGCTGGCCGCGCCGCCGGCCCGCGCGGGCGCACGGTCGGCCGCCGGGCGCCCGGGCGCGGGGCGTGCGGACCGGGTGCGGGTGCCGGCTCCGGCGGTGGGCCCCGAGGGGCAGCTGCTGCGGGCCCGGCTGGACGCGCTGCGCCAGCTCGTCGCGCTGTCCCGGACCCGGCTCGACGGGCGCACCCTCGCGGAGGCGGGCCGGGTCCTGGACGAGGCCGCGACCCGGGGCGGGCTGTCCCCGCACCACACGGTGGTGGCCGTCGCGGGCCCCACCGGGAGCGGCAAGTCCACCCTCTTCAACGCGCTCGCCGGGGTGCAGATCTCCGAGACCGGCCTGCGCCGGCCGACGACGGCCGCGCCGCTGGCGTGCAGCTGGTCCGACGGGGCGGCCGGGTTGCTGGACCGGCTGGAGATCCCGGGCCGGTTGCGGCGCCGGCCCCGGGAGGGGGCGGACGCGGGGGCGCTGCGCGGGCTGGTGCTCGTGGACCTGCCGGACCTGGACTCGGCGCTGGGCGTGCACCGCGAGCACGTGGACCGGGTGTTGGCGCTGGTGGACGCCGTGGTGTGGGTGGTGGACCCGGAGAAGTACGCCGACGCCGTGCTGCACGAGCGGTACCTGCGGCCGCTGGCCGGGCACGCCGAGGTGTCGTTCGTGGTCCTCAACCAGGTGGACCGGCTGCCCGGGGACGCCGCCGACCAGGTCCTCGACGACCTGCGCCGGTTGTTGGACGAGGACGGGATCGCGGTCGGCGAGCACGGCGACCCGGGGGCCACGGTGCTCGGGATCTCGGCGCTGACCGGGGACGGGGTGCCGGAGCTGCGCGAGCTGCTGGCCCAGTTCACGCAGGAACACGGGGCGGCGACCCGGCGGATCTCGGCAGATGTGGACCGGGCGGCGGTGCGGCTGCGGCCCCTGTACGTGGCGGACGGGCACCCGGTGCCGGAGATCGGGGAGGCGACCCGGGCCGAGTTCGAGGACCGGCTGGCGGAGGCGGTGGGCGCGTACGCGGCGGGCCTGGCGGCGGAGCGGGCGTGGCGGCGCAACGCGAACAAGGCGTGCGGCACCCCGTGGCTGCGGATGTGGCGCTGGTACGAGGAGCGGCGGACCCCGCAGCGGCTCAGCGGGCTGGCGGCGCTCGCGGCGATCGGCGGGCGGGGCGGGCCGGGGGCGGCGGAGCCCGCGGAGGGGGAGTCGGAGGTGACGGCGCGGCAGCGGGTGGAGCAGGCGGTGCGGTTGGTGGCGGACGAGGCGGCGAACGGGTTGCCGGACCCGTGGTCTCGGGCGGTGCGGGAGGCGGCGGCGCGGGGCGCGGAGCGGCTGCCGGAGGCCCTGGACGAGTTGACGGCGGCGGCGCAGGAGGCGGAGGAGGAGAACGAGCGCGGGCGGGGTCGCGGGCGCGGTCGGGGCCGGCGTCGGGGTCGGGGCGGTGACGCGGGTCCGGCGACGGGCACGGGCGCCGGCACGGGCACGGGTGTGGCCGGTGGGTCGGGTGGGGCGCGGGCGGCGGTGCGGGGCGGGCCGGTGCGGCCGCCCCGGCCGAAGTGGTGGCCGCTGGCGGTGCTGACGCAGGTGTCGATGACCCTGTTGCAGGTGCTCGGGGGGCTGTGGCTGGTGGCGCAGATCGCGGGTCTGACCGAACCGAAGCTGCTGCCGCCGGTGCTGGTGATGCTGGTGGGGATCGTGGGGGGTCCGCTGGTGGAGTGGGCGTGCGCGGTGGGGGCCAGGGGGCCGGCCCGTCGGTACGGGGCGGAGGCGGAACGGCGGTTGCGGGAGGCGGCGGCGGGGGCCGGGCGGGCCCGGGTCCTGGAGCCGGTGGCGGCGGAGCTGCTGCGGTACCGGGAGGTGCGGGAGCAGTTCGCGGCGGTGGCGAGGTTTTCCACAAGCAGCCGGTAATCCACAGGCTCCGACGGGTTCGCGCGCGGGGGTTCATGCTGGTCCGTGACGGGCCGGCCGAAGGGTCGACAGGCGGTCGATCGTCCGGTCCGTCACGGACCTTCGTCGTGTCCGGCGCCCGTTCGTGGGGTCGTCGGGGGCGGACGGAGGACGCACGGATGTACGGGTGCCGGGGGCCGGTGGGGCCGCTCGGGGGTCGCGCGGGCGCGGCGGCGGAGAGGAGCGCGGGATGTGGTGGGGTGCGACGTACGTGACGCTGGTGGGCTGCGCGGCCACGGCGGTCGACTTCCGGGACGCGCCGTCCGGGCCCTTGGCCCGGTTCCGGTTGGCGGTCTCGCCGCGCGTGCTGGACCGGCGGAGCGACACCTGGTCCTCGGCCCCGACCAGCTTCTACACGGTGTGGATCAGACGGGCCCTGGCACGTCACGCGGCGAGTTCCGTTTCGATCGGGGACCCGCTGGTGGTGCACGGCAGCCTGCGGGTGTGGTCGGGGCGCGGGGAGGAGCGGGGCGGGGCGGAAGCGGTGGTGGACGCGATGACGGTGGGGCACGACCTGAGCCGGGGGACCTCCGCGTTCCGCCGGGCCCCGGGGCGGAGCGCGGCGCCGGCGCCGCTGACGGAGGTTCAGAAGGGGTCGGTGGGGTGAGTGTTCGACAACGCTAGGATTCCCCGGAACTCACGGACATCAGGGCTTTTGGCCCGAAGGGGAAGACTGTGTCCATTGCCGTACCCGCACGTCCCGTACCCGCCGAACCCGATCCCCGGGAGCCCTCCCGCCCACCGCTCGGGGCGGCCTCCGAGCCCGCGGGCGCGCCCGCCGACCGCCCGGGGCGGGGTGCCGGGGCGGCTCCCCGGGTGCCCGTTCAGGCCCGGTCGGGGGAGGAGCGGCCGAGTCCGTCGGGGCGGGTGTCGGGGCGGCGTTCCCTCGCGGTGGCCCTGCTCGCGGCGGCGCTCACCGCGGCCCCCGGAGCGGCCGCGGTCGCCGACGTGCCCGACGCCGCCGGGGGCGGTGCCGGGCGCACGGAGGGGGCGGCGGCCGTCCTGGACGGTCTCAAGACCTACGGCCAGGCGGTGCTGCGCGACGAGGCCGGCGACAGCCGGCGGATCCCGGCCGGGCTCTACGAGATGCGCGTCGAGGGCGGGGGCACGCTCCAGACGTACGGGGTCGGGCTGGCCGGGTTCGCGCAGCCGCAGGAGCGGTACGTGGAGACGCCGTGGAGCGGCAGCCCGCTGGCGAAGAACGCGGAGGCCGGACGGATCCGCTGGGTGCTGGAGCACTCCTACCCGCACCTGAACGACCTGGCCGGACTCGCGAAGGCGGCGGGAGCGGGCGCGTTGACGGCGGAGAGCGCGGCGGCGGGCACCCAGGTGGCGATCTGGCGGTTGGCCGAGGGCGCGAACGTGGAGGCCGCCGACCCGGGGGCGGAGAAGCTCGCCGACTACCTCCAGCGCTCGGCCCGCCGGCTGCCGGAGCCGCCGGCCTCGCTCGACCTCGAACCGGACCGGGTGACCGGCCCGGCGGGCACCCGGCTGGGCCCGGTGGTCCTGCGGACCGGGGCGCACAACGTGACGGTCACCCCGGACGCGGCGGCCGAGGCGATGGGGGTGCGGGTGGTCGACGGGAAGGGTCGGCCGGTGACGGCGGGCTCGGACGGCACGGAGCTGTGGTTCGAGGTGCCCGCCGGCACCCCCGACGGGGTCGCATCCGTGCAGGTGCAGGGCTCCACGGAGGTGCCCGTGGGCCGGGTGTTCACGAGCGGGGCGCGCACGCAGGCGCAGATCGTGGCCGGGTCCAGCGAATCGGCCACGGCGGCCACCGCCACGGCCCAGTGGCCGCAGCCGCTCGCGGTCGCGACCGGCGAGGGGGCGGGCGTGCGGCCGCAGGGCGGCGTGCCCGGCCGGGAGACCGCGCCGAGCCCGCTGCCGAGCCCGGACCGGCGCCCGGTCGAGGACCTGCTGGCCGACAGCGGCAGCTCGGCGGCCACCCCGGTGATCGCCTCGCTGGCGGTGGGCCTGGTCGTCCTCGGCGGCATGGTCGTCCTCGCCCTGCGCAAGCGCCCCACGGAGCCCGAGCCCCCGGCCGCCCCCGACGGCTCCGCCGCCGGCCCCGGCACGCCCTGACGCCCCGGGCCCCCGGGCCCGGACGGGCTTCGGGCCGGGCCGGGACGGGGCCGGGACCGAAGTCCGGGCCCCCGTTCCCGCCCGGACCGGCCGCGGGCGGGCTGACCACGTGTGTTTCCGCCTGAGGATGGGCGTACGGCAAGATGGGGTGTATCTGCCCACTCCACGATCTGCCGGACGGTTTCTCTTGGCTGAGTACATCTACACCATGCGCAAGGCGCGCAAGGCCCACGGCGACAAGGTCATCCTCGACGACGTGAACTTGAACTTCCTGCCTGGCGCGAAGATCGGTGTGGTCGGCCCGAACGGCGCCGGTAAGTCCACCGTCCTCAAGATCATGGCGGGTCTGGAGCAGCCGTCCAACGGTGACGCCTTCCTCGCGCCCGGCTTCAGCGTCGGCATCCTCATGCAGGAGCCGAAGCTCGACGAGTCCAAGACGGTCCTGGAGAACGTCGAGGACGGCGTCGCGGAGATCAAGGGCAAGCTCGACCGGTTCAACCAGATCGCCGAGGAGATGGCGGTCAACTACACCGACGAGCTGATGGAGGAGATGGGCAAGCTCCAGGAGGACCTCGACCACGCCAACGCGTGGGACCTGGACGCCCAGCTGGAGCAGGCCATGGACGCCCTGGGCTGCCCGCCCGGCGACTGGCCCGTGATGAACCTGTCCGGTGGTGAGAAGCGCCGCGTGGCCCTGTGCCGCCTGCTGCTGGAGGCCCCCGACCTGCTGCTCCTCGACGAGCCCACCAACCACCTCGACGCCGAGTCCGTGAACTGGCTGGAGCAGCACCTGGCCCAGTACAAGGGCACCGTCGTGGCGATCACCCACGACCGGTACTTCCTCGACAACGTCGCCGAGTGGATCCTGGAGCTCGACCGCGGTCGCGCGATCCCCTACGAGGGCAACTACTCCACCTACCTCCAGAAGAAGTCCGAGCGCCTCAAGGTCGAGGGCAAGAAGGACGAGAAGCGCCAGAAGCGCCTCAAGGAGGAGCTGGAGTGGGTCCGCTCCAACGCCAAGGGCCGGCAGGCCAAGTCGAAGGCGCGTCTGGCCCGCTACGAGGAGATGGCGGCCGAGGCCGACAAGATGCGGAAGCTGGACTTCGAGGAGATCCAGATCCCGCCGGGCCCGCGCCTGGGCTCCATCGTCGTCGAGGTCGAGAACCTCTCCAAGGCATTCGGTGACAAGGTCCTCATCGACGACCTGTCCTTCACCCTGCCCCGCAACGGCATCGTCGGCGTGATCGGCCCGAACGGCGCCGGCAAGACCACGCTGTTCAAGATGATCCAGGGCCTGGAGACCCCGGACTCGGGCGAGATCAAGGTCGGCGAGACCGTCAAGATCTCGTACGTGGACCAGTCCCGCGCCAACATCGACCCGAACAAGACCCTGTGGGCCGTGGTCTCGGACGAGCTGGACTACATCAACGTGGGCCAGGTCGAGATGCCCTCCCGCGCCTACGTGTCCGCGTTCGGCTTCAAGGGCCCGGACCAGCAGAAGCCGGCCGGCATCCTCTCCGGCGGTGAGCGCAACCGCCTGAACCTGGCGCTGACCCTCAAGCAGGGCGGCAACCTGCTGCTCCTCGACGAACCGACCAACGACCTCGACGTCGAGACCCTGTCCTCCCTGGAGAACGCGCTGCTCGACTTCCCCGGCGCGGCGGTGGTCGTCTCCCACGACCGCTGGTTCCTCGACCGGGTCGCCACGCACATCCTGGCGTACGAGGGCGAGTCGAAGTGGTTCTGGTTCGAGGGCAACTTCGAGTCCTACGAGAAGAACAAGATCGAGCGGCTCGGCCCGGACGCCACCCGTCCGCACCGCGCCACCTACAAGAAGCTCACCCGAGGCTGAGGCGGCGGGCGAACCCATGGCAAGACACCTCTACCGGTGCCCCCTGCGCTGGTCGGACATGGACGCCTTCGGGCACGTCAACAACGTGGTCTTCCTCCGCTACCTGGAGGAGGCGCGCATCGACTTCATGTTCCGCCTTGCGCCGGGGGAGGGCAGTGACTCCTTCACGGGCGGTTCCGTCGTGGCCCGCCACGAGATCGACTACAAGCTGCCCCTCGTGCACCGTCACGAGCCGGTGCTCGTCGAGTCCTGGGTGACCCGGATAGGCGCCGCGTCCCTGACCATCGGCTACGAGATCAAGGACGAGGCGACGGACGACGGACAGGAGGAGCGCGTGTACGTGCGCGCCTCCACCGTCGTCGTGCCCTACAACCTCGCCGAGGGCCGGCCCCGCCGCATCACCGCGGAGGAGCGCCAGTTCCTGACGAAGTACCTCGACGAGCCCACCGGCCCGGAGGGCTCCCTCGCGGCATGAGGCCGGGGCGGGGCCCGGGATCGGCGACGACCCCGGGCCCCGCCCCCGTCCGTCCGCCCCGGCGCGCCCCGCGCCCCCGTCCCGGGCCCGCAGCCCGCACCCCGTCCGCGAGGAAGGCCCGCCCGTGACCGAAGCGCCCGCGACCGTGATCCCGCTCCGCCTCGCCGACCCCGGGGAGGCCGCCGACCTGGCCGGATTCCTCACCCGCCTGCTCCGCTACGACCGGGCCGCCGCCGTGCGCCTCCAGGCCGCCGCCGGCGGCGGGGCGCTCGCCGTGTTCGGCCGGCCCCCGTCCTTCGAGGTGCTCGCCGTGCGCGCCGTGCGCCTCGCCGAACCCGTCGGCCCGCCCCTGGACCGCACCGTCTCGGCGGGCGAACTGCTGGAGTCGGTGTCCGAGACACGGGCCGAGCTCGGCATCCCGAACGCCGTCACCGGCCCCCCGTGGACCGGGGTGCTGCCCCCGCGCGGCGACTGGGCCCCGCTGCCCGGACTGCCCGCCCCCGACGCGATGGGCCGGGCCGTGGCCGCCGCCGTCGCCGAGTTCCGGGCCCGCGACGAGGCCCTCCCCGAGGAACGCCGCACCCGCGCCGAACGCGACCGGATCGGCCGCGAGATCTGGTCCCGCACCCTGGGCGCCACCGCCCTGCCGCTGCGCGCCGTGCACGCCGCCACCTCGCTGGGCTTCCTGCGGCCCGGCGCGGACGAGGGGGCCGTGGCCCTGCTGGGCGCGGCCGGCTGGCTCCGGCTGCGCACCCCCTACGGCTCCGTCGCAACCCGGCGCACCGCCGGGGGTCTGGGCGACCTGAGCGTGCGCCCCGTCTGAGCCGGCGCGCGCGGCCCGCTCGGCCCGCTCAGCCCGCCGTGTTGATCATCGAGGCGGCGGCGTACGTCAGGTACTTCCACAGGCGCTCCTCGTGCTCCGGCGCGAGCCCCAGCTCGTCCAGGGCCACGCGCATGTGCGCCAGCCACGCGTCGTGTGCGGCGGCGTCCACCTGGAACGGGGCGTGCCGCATCCGCAGCCGCGGGTGGCCCCGGCCGTCGCTGTACGTCGTCGGGCCGCCCCAGTACTGCATGAGGAAGAGCGCGAACCGGTCCTCGGCCGGCCCGAGGTCCTCCTCCGGGTACATGGGGCGCAGCAGCGGGTCCTGCGCCACGCCCTCGTAGAAGCGGCGCACCAGCCTGCGGAAGGTCTCCTCGCCGCCGACCTGTTCGAAGAAGGTCTGTTCCGACACGGTCTGTTCCGAAGCGGTGCTTCCCGGGTTCTCAGTCACCCCACCATCGTCTCAGACCCCCCGACCGAGGACCCCGGACCTACGACCGTCCCTGACCGTCCCCGACCGTCCCCGCCGGGCGCGGGGGCCGTCGGCGGGCCACAGTGGACACATGGCGGCGGGCGAGCGGGATCCCACCGCGAGCGGCCGGGACGCGCGGGCGCTCGCGCACGCCGGGCTGGTCCGTGAACTGGTGACGGCCGGGGTGCTGCCCGATCCGGCCTGGCGGGCCGCGTTCGAGGCGGTGCCCCGGCACGCGTTCGTGCCGTGGTTCTTCGCGCCGCGCGGCGCCGGGCACGAGCGGCTGTGGTCCGAGGACCCCGACCCGGAGCGCCGGGCCCGCTGGCTGCGCGGGGTGCACGCGGACACGCCGGTCGCGATCCGGCTCCGGGACGGGATCCTGACCTCCTCCTCCAGCCAGCCCTCGCTGATGGCGCGGATGCTGCACGCGCTGGACGTGGCGGACGGGCACCGGGTGCTGGAGATCGGCACGGGCAGCGGCTGGAACGCGGGCCTGCTCGCCCACCGGCTCGGCTCGGACGCGGTGACCACCGTGGACCTCGACCCGGAGATCACCGAGTCCGCGCGCGGCCACCTCGCGGCCGTGGGGCTGGGACCGACGGTGGTCACCGGGGACGGGGCCCGGGGCTGCCCGGCGCGCGCCCCCTACGACCGGATCCTGGTGACCTGCGCGCTGCCGACCGTGCCGCCGGCCTGGCCCGCGCAGTGCCGGCCGGGCGCGCTGGTGCTGGCGCCGCTGGCCACGGGACTGCTCGCGCTGCGGGTGCGGGACGCCGGGTTCGCGGAGGGCCGGTTCCTGCGCACGCCCGTGTACTTCGTGCCGCTGCGGGGGGCGTGCGCGAGCCCGCCGGACGCGTGGCGGGAACGGGAGTCGCAGGCGTGCGGGCTGACGGAGAACGAGGCGTTCCGGTTCATGCTGCTGGTGACGGGGGCCACGCTGCACCCGCGCGAGGCGCTGGACCTGTGGCGGGGCGAGGGCCGACCGGGCCGGGAACGGTTCGGGGTGACGGTGACCCCGGAGGGCGCGTGGGCCTGGCTCGACGACCCGGACGGCCCGTACGCGTGGCCGCTGGGCGAGGAGGGGGCCGGCTCCGGAACGGGTTCCGGTTCTCGGGCCGGGGCCGGTGGCTGACGGGCGGGGCCGGTGCGGGCCGGTGCGGGCCGGTGCGCGAGGAGCCCGCCCGGGGTCCGGGCGGGCTCCTCGACGGGGGCGCGGATCGCGCGCGGGCGGGTCAGCCCACGCGGATGGTGAGGGTGGTCCAGGCGCCGACGTGGACGCGGTCGCCGTCGCGCAGCGGGATCGGCACGAACGGCTGGATCGGGTCCTCGCCGCCGTTGATCGTGGTGCCGTTCGTGGACTCCTGGTCCACCACGGCCCAGCTGCCGTCGGGCTGGCGCACCAGCACGGCGTGCTTGTGCGAGACGCCCGGGTCCTCCGGCGGCACCGACAGGTCCACGTCCGGGGACTCGCCGGTGGAGGCGCGGCGGCGGCCGATGGTGAGCTGTCCGCCGGTGAGCCGGATGTGCTGCTCGGGGGAGTAGGCGGGCAGGTTCAGGCCGGCGGCCTCCGGGCCGCTGCGCTGCATCATGGCCAGGAAGTAGTCGCGGTCCGGGCCGATGGTGACGGACCAGGAGTTCGACGCGGGCGCGGGCGGCTGCGGGGCCTGCGGCGGCTGCGGCTGCTGTTGCGGCTGCTGCTGGTAGGGGGACTGGGGTATCGGGGCGTGTCCGTACGCCTCCGCGCCCTGGCCCTGCTGCTGCCCCTGCTGCGGGTGGCCCTGCTGCTGACCGTAGCCCTGGTTCTGGCCCGGGTACGGGGGCTGCTGCGCGCCGCCGGGGGGCGGGAGCAGCCAGTCGTCGCCGTCCTGGGACGGGGCCAGCGGTTCGGCGTGCCGGTTCACGCGCGAGGGGCGCGAGCCCTGGTACTCGTACGCGTCGGGGTCGAGGTGCCCGCCGCCCGTCTGGTGCGGGGGCGCCGGGGGCGCGGCGGGGCCGCCGTAGCCGAGGGAGGCGTCCGAGCCGGTGCCGTAGGGGTCGCCCGGCTGGTGCTGCGGGGGCGTCTGCGGCGGGGGCGGCGGCTGGTACGCGCCGTGCTGCGACGGGGACTGGTGCTGCCCGTGCTGCGGCTGCGCGTGCTGACCGCCGTGCTGCGGTTGTCCGTGCTGCTGACCGCCGTGCTGGGGCTGCCCGTGTTGGGGTTGGCCGGGGTGGGGGCCGCCGTGCTGCTGCGGGGCGTGCGGGCCGGACGGCGGGGGCGGCGGGGCGCTCGGGCCGAGGCCCCGGCCCTGCTGCGGGTCCGGGGCTATCGGGGTGTACGAGGTGGCGGTGCGGGTCAGGAAGTTGAACCGGCACTCCTCGCAGAAGGGCGCCATCGCCTCGCGGGGCGTGCGGCACTGCGGACAGAGCTCGGCCTGGGCGGTGGCGTCACCGCCGGCCGGCGGGTAGCCGTACCCCTCGTGCGCGGGGGCCGCCGCAGCGGCGCCCGCGGCCCCGCCGATGCGGTGGCCGCAGAACTCGCACCAGTCGTCGGAGACGGACTGGTGGCCGTTCGGGCAGGTCGGCATCTCGACCCTTCCCCCTTCTTCTCCCCGCACATCGTCGGCGTCTCGGCCGCGACGGACGTGTCAGGTCCTCTTCACTCGGACGGTCTTGGTCGAACGCGTTTCGAGGGTCATCTCGTCGGCGTCGGCGACCTTGGCTTTCAGGCGCACAGTACCCGCCTCCACGTCGACCACGTCCACGACCTTCGACAGCAGTTTGGCGGTGTCCTCATTGCCGGAGACGTTCGCGAGCTGCACGGCTCGGCCCAATTTGGCGGTCGCGCCATCGATATCGCCCAGTTTGCGTGCTTCCAGGCCCTGCCGGATGACCCTGGCCAACTCGGCCTGCCCCGTGTAGTGCGCGACCTGCGGATTGATCGCTGTGGACATGGCCACATCCTCCGTCCACACCGCCCGTACCAAGCCTTGGGACAGCACCGTCGGAGGGGTTCCGGATCCGCTTCCGGGCAGCACCAGGGACACCCGCGCCGCGAGCATCTCCTGCCCGATCCCGGCCTCCGGAACCCGCACGCACAGGTGGTAGTCGCGCACCTCGTCGCCCCAGGATCCGGTCGGGTGGTCGCCCGCCCGGGGCCCGGCCTCGGTGCGCCGGTCCGTCAGGTCCACGACCGTCGGCGCGACCTGCTTGAGGTGCACCAGCTCGGTGTTGACCGGGGTCCACACCCGCAGGGCCACGTCCGCGACGTCCTTCTCCAACACCGCGCGCAGCATCCCCGTGAAGTCCTCCGCCAGGTGCGCCGGGTCCGCCACGATGTCGGCCGTCCCCAACAGGGCCTCCGCGATCCCGGTCACCTCCTTGACCTCCCAGTCGGTGCCCACGCCCCGCGCGTCGCACGTGAACCGGCCCGCGCACTCCTCCAGGGCCGCCCGCAGCGCCGCCGGCTCCTCGTGCTCGTTGCGCCCGTCGGTCAGCAGGACGCCGTGCCGGATCCGCGCCCCCGAGGCCGCCAGCAGCCGGTCCGCGAGCCGCAGCCAGGTCCCGATCGCGGTGCCCCCGCTCGCCGTGAGCGAGCGCAGCGCGTCCTTGGCCTCGGCCCGGGTGCGGGCGTCGGCGATCGCCGTGCGGCCCCCGCGCGGGTACACCTCGCGGGCCACGTGGGTGCCCGCGACCACCGCGAACTCGGTGCCGTCGCGCAGCGTGTCCAGGACCGCCGCCGTGGCCGCCCGGGCCCCCGCCATCTTCGTCGGCGGGTAGTCCATGGAGCCCGAGCAGTCCACCATGATCACCACCGCGGTGGCGCCCGGGTCGGCGGCCCGGGTCGCGGTGGCCCCGCCCGAGGAGGTCACGGTGAGGATCGCGTGGACCTCCCGGCCGCCCTCGGGCAGGAACTCGTTCTGGTACACCGCCAGGTCGAACCGGGGTGCCTGGGGTTTGGCGAAGTTCGCCATCGGATCGTTCCCCTCCGCGTCGATCGTCGAGCGCTCTCGCGCACACCGTCAGCCGTGCCCCGCGCCGGGCCCGTTCAGTCCGCCGGGCCCCCGGCCGGGTCCGGCGCGGCCGCCGGGGCCACCGGCACCGGCACCACGGCCACCGTCACGTTGTCGTGCCCGCCGCCCGCGAGCGCGTGCTCCACCAGGAACCGGGCGCTCTCCACCGGCCGCGACGCCGCGTCCGCCGGCAGCACCGCCGCCATGTCGTCCGCCGACTCCGCGTAGTTCCACAGCCCGTCCGTGCACACCACGACCACCCCCGGCCGGTCCGGCCGGTACGCCGCCGTGTGCGGTTCCAGCTCGTACGCGTCCGCGCCCAGCCAGCCCGTGATGGCGTGGGCCCGGGAGTCCGCGTACGCCTCCGCCTCCTCCATCAGCCCCGCCGCGACCATCTGCGCCGCCCACGAGTCGTCCTGGGTGAGGCGGGCCGGCGGGATGGACCGGTCGTCGGGCACCCAGTAGGCCCGGCTGTCGCCGACCCAGCCCACGATCAGGGTGCCCTGCGCGACCACCGCGCCGACCAGCGTGCACGCCGGGGAGTTCTGCGCGCCCGGCACCTCGGGGGCCAGCGCGTTGACGGCCTCGGCGGCGGCGAGGATCGCCTCGTGCATCGCGTCCCGGGCCCGGGCCCCGCGCGGCAGGGCGTCCGTCAGCAACTCGCCGGCGGTGCTCGCGGCGGCGGCCGACGCCTCGTCGGGACGGCTCGCGGAGGAGACCCCGTCGCACACGATCGCGATGGTGGCCGTGGTGCCGTCGGGCATCGCGGTCGCCGAGATCGCGAACGAGTCCTCGTTGCGGTGGTGGCGCAGCCCGCGGTCGCTGACGGCGGCCACCGTGCCCAGCGCCTCCTCCACGTGGTCCCGCTCGCGCGGCTGCGCGTGCCCGCAGTTCTCGCAGTAGCCGTCGGTGTCCACCCGGCCCGCGTGACAGGCCGTGCACGTCTTGCCCGGGGCCGGCGCGGGGGCCTGCGGCGCGGGCGCCGGGGCCGCGGGCGCGGCGGCCGGGGGAGCGGTCACGGGGGCGTCGTCCCGGGTCGGCCACGGCACGCTGCCGGGGCCGCCGGTGGTCGGATCGGCCGGCCGCTCGGGGCCGGAGTCGGTACCGCCGGGACGGGCCGGGGCCAGGTGGTAGCCGTCGTCGTCGGCGTCCCCCGCGCCCTCGCCTGTTCCCTCGTGCCCTCCGGTGGGGCCGGGCTCCGGCGCGGGGTGCCCGGCGGCGGGCTCCATGCCGGGGACCGGGTTCGGGCCCGTCGGGTGCGGGCCGTCGCAGCCGCGCCCGTGCCCGGCCGGTTCGCCCGCCCCCCACGCGTCGCCCCGGTAGGGGTCCAGGGGCCGGCTCACCGGACCGGTCGGCTCCCCGTACCCGGGGCCGGGGCCGTCGCCGTACGAGGTCCGGCCCCGGGGCGGCTCGCCGTAAGGCCCGCCGCCGTGCGGACCGGACCCGTACGCGTCGGGCCCGGACCCGTACGCGTCAGGGCCGTACGCGCCGGAGCCGTACGGGTCGGTGCCCGGCGTCGGGTCCACGAGGGTCGGCGCGGGCGAGGAGGTCGGCCCCCAGCCCGGGGCGGCGGCGGTCGGCACCCCGGCGGCCGGGGTCGACACGGCGGCCCGGGCGGGGGTGGGGGTCGGCGCGGCGGGGTCGGGGACGGGCAGACCGCAGTTTCCGCAGAAACGGTCCCCCTCCTCCAGCGGCTCCGCGCAGCTCGGGCAGCCGGCCGGCTGTTGCATCCGCGACATCTCTCACACCCACGTCCTGGGGCGGATGCGGTTGGCCCGCTCCACCAGTTGGATCCGTTCCTCACCCAGTCGCGCCAACCGCGCCAACACGCGGTAGGAACGCTCCAGACCGAGCCGCAGCCCCCGTTCGTCCCACGCGCTGCCGAGCAACGAGGACCGGTCGGGGGACGGGCCCCGGCGACCCGACAGTACCCAGTCCAGGGCCGCGCCCAGAACTTCGGTGGTCAATCGCTCGTGGCGTTCGGGATCCAGTCCGAATCGGTGCAACTCCGCCACCTGTTCGGCCGCCGCGCCCAGGTCCGTGCCCAGCTCCTCCGTGGGCTCCCGGTCCCGCAGCCGGGCGCGCACGGCCGCGATCCGGGCGGCGGTGAAGTGGATCGAGGAACCCGGCACCGACTCCAGCGTCCGCACCGCCCCGGTCCGGTCGGCGGCCGCCAACCGGACCCGGGCCAGTCCGAAGGCCGCGCTGACGAACCCCGGGTCGGTCAGCCACACCAGCCGGTAGTACTCGGCCGCGTTGTCCAACTGCCCCAGCACCTCCGCGCACAAGCCCAGCGCCAGCTTGGGCGCCGGCTCCCCCGGGAAGGCGTCGTAGAGCGCGTCGAAGGACAGCGCCGCCGTCTCGTCGTCCCCGCCGGCCAGGGCGGCGACCCCGCGCGCCCACACCACCCGCCAGTCCTCCGGGAAACGCTCCTCCAGTTCGGCCAGGGTGTCCCCGGCCGCCGGGTCGCCCAGCTCCAGCAGGGCCCGCAGCTCGCGCAGCCGCAGCTCCACGCTCGGCTTGACCTCGGGGTCCGCGCGCAGCGCCGCCAACGCCTCGGCGGGCGCGGAGGCCACCAGACCGGCGAGGAAACCGGCGTTGGGGTCGGTCGGATCGACGAGCGGCACGGGCAGGGCCAGGGCCGCGTCCGCCGGGTCCAGGGCCCCGCCGCCCAGCGCCCCGCCCCGCGTCCCGGGCCCCGGATCCGGTCGCGGCGTCGCGTGCGGGAGGGCCGGGGACACGGGAACCGGAACGGAGCCGGCCCCGCCGCCGGCCGGCGCCGGGCTCGGGCGCAGCACCGGCACCGAGCCCGTGGCCGACATCGGCAGGGACACCGGCGGGCCGCCCGTCACATGCGTCACGGAGGAGCCGAGCGGGGCCACCGCCCCGCCCCCGACCGGGACCAACGGGACCGCCCCGACCGCGCCGGCCGCCCCGCCCGTCCCCTCGCCAGAGGTCCGCGCGCCCGGAACCGGAACCGACGCGAGAGCCGCCGAAACGGCCGCCGGCGCCGGCGCCGGCCCGCCCGATCCGGCCGGCACCGCCGCCGGGCCCGTGCGCCCCGCCGCACCGATCGCCCCGCCGGCGGCCCGTTCGCCGCCGCGCCCGAACAGCCGGCCCAGCGTGCCCGAGGTCGAGGGCGCCGCCGGCCGAGCGCCCAGCCGCGTCACCTCCGCCGACCCCGAGTCGTCCGCGTACAACCGGGTGTCCGGAACCCTGATCTCGGCCCCGAACAGACTCGACAACTGCGGGTGCGCCCGGCCCGTCCGCAGCGCCATCACCTCCCGCAGGACCCCCGTCAACTGCTCGGCCATCTCGTGCGCCGACCCGAACCGGCGCCCCGGATCGGGGTCGGTGGCCCGCACCAGCAGCCGGTAGAAGGACTCGTACCGCTGGAAGACCTCGATGTGCTCCGGATCCGGCAGGGAATCCGCGAACACCGTCGTGTAGCCCTGGAAGTCGAAGGTCAGCACCGCCAGGGTCCGCGCCACCGTGTACAGGTCGGAGGCGACCGAGGGCCCCAGCTCCGCGACCTCCGGCGCCTGGTAGCCGACCGTGCCGTAGATCGCCGAGTCCTCGTCGTCCATCCGGCGGACCGCGCCCATGTCGATCAGCTTCAGCTGGTTCTGCTGCTGGATCGCGTTGTCGACCTTGAAGTCGCAGTACAGCAGGTTCCGGCTGTGCAGGTGCCCCAGCGCCTCCAGCGCCTCGATCCCGTACGCGCACGCCTGCTCCACCGGCAGCGGATCGCGCCGCCCGTCCTCCCGGCGCCGCTCGTTGGCGATCTCCTTCAGCGATTTCCCGCCCACGTACTCCATGACGATGTACCCGTCGAGGGAGCCCGTGCGCTGGTCCAGGTGTTCCACGAAGTTGTAGATGCGCACGATGTTCGCGTGCTCGATCTCGGCGAGGAACCTGCGCTCGGAGATCGCCGCCGCCATCGCGTCCTGGTCCCCGGTGTCGAGCAGGCCCTTGAGCACCACCCATCGCGAGGACACCGCCCGGTCCACCGCCAGGTACACCCAGCCCAGCCCGCCGTGCGCGAGACAGCCCAGCACCTCGTACTGGCCGTGCACGATCTCGCCGGTGCGCAGCTTGGGCACGAAGGAGTACGGGTGGCCGCACTTGGTGCAGAAGCCCTCCGTGCGCCCCGGCCGGTCCCCGCGCGAACGGCCCACGGGGGCCCCGCAGTCGGACCGGGAGCAGAACCGCTTGCGTTCGGGGACCTCCGGGTTCGCCAGGACGGCGCGCGCCGGGTCCGGACGCGGCACCTCGGGCACGGTGACCAGGCCCGCGCCGAGCCGGCCCCGGCTCAGGGCGCCCGAGCCGGCGGTGCCGGAGCCGCGCACGGAGACGCTGCGGGTGGAGGTGGTGCCGGAACGGGCCAGCGAGAGCCGGCCCGAGACCGAGCGCCGCGAGGAGGAGGAACGGGAGGACCGCGAGGAACGGGCCGAGGCGGAGGACGCCGAGCGCGTGCCCTGCGAGCCCTGGGAGCCCTGGGACCCGCGGGCGCGCCGCGAGCCCTGGGACCCCTGCGAGCCGGGCCCGCCCAGGGCGTGCACCTCCTCGCCCCGGACCCGGGCCGGGCTGGTCATGCCGGTGGGCGGCGAGAGCAGTTCGGCGGCGCCGGCCGCGTTCGGCGCGGGCAGCGGCGCCAGCCCGCAGGTGTCGCAGTACAGCTCCCCGCCGCCCATGTCCTCGTAGGCCCCCGGGCAACCGGGTCGACCGCACGGGGTCCCGTTCAGGCTCACGCGTCCTCCTCGCCCGACCACCGGGGCCGGTCCCGCGGGGCGGCCGGGGTGCCGGCCTCCGCCGCCGCCCGCTGGTACCGCGTGACGGCCTGCTCGGCCGCCCGCAGGTCGCACGGGGCACTCCACAACATCCGACGGGCCGTGTCGTAGCGCTCGGCGAGGATCGGGTCCTCGGCGAGCCCGATCCGGGTCACCTTCGCCTTGAACGCGTCCAGTCGGCCGCGCAGTTCGGCCCGGACCGCCAGCGGGGCGGTCACGGCCGTCAACGACTCCCGGGCCCGGGCGAGTTCCTCCTCGGCCCGTACCTCCAGGTCGTCCAGCAGCGGCTGGAGCCGGTGCCAGCGGGACTCGCGCCGGTGCTCGATCGCCGTCGACACGCGTTCGTGCAGCGCCGCGGACGGGCCGTTGACGACGGGAACCTCCGTCGCGGCGATCTTCGAGAGCACCTCGGCGCGGGCCGACCGGGCCTCGGCCAGGGTCCGGTCGGCCCGGGTCAGCAGGTCCCGCACCCGGATCAGCCGCTGTTCGGCGTCCTGCCGCACGGTGAGCACGGCGTCCACCTCCCGCCGCACCTCCTCCAGGGTCCGCGCGGCCCGGTCGTAGCGTTCGGTGTCCGGCCGGCCGCCGCCCGGCGCCGCCCCGCCGCCGGCCGGGCGCCAGAACGCCAGCGGATCGGAGATCACCTCGGCGCGCAGCGCGGCCAGGTCCTCCGTGACCCCCGCCAGCACGTCCCCGGCCGGGTGCTCGCCCGGCCGCACGCCCACCGAGTGCGCCAGCGAACGGGTCCGGTGCAGCTCGGCGGCCAACAGGTCTATCCGCGCGGGCAGCGCCGACCACACCGAGTCCGCGGCCACCACCACGTCCAGCGCGCCCGCGTACAACGCGTTCATCCGCGCCACCAGCTCCCCGAGGGTGAACCGGGTGCTCAGCTCCTCGCCCTCGCGCGCCCCGCCCGCGATCACCAGCGCCTGCCCGCGCAGCAGCTCGGTCAGGGCCACGAGGTCCTCGCGCGCCGGCCGCCGGCGCCGCTCCCGGATCGCCCGCGCCTCCTCCAGCGCCGCGCTGTACGCGTCGAAGCAGTTCCACAGGGCCGTCACGTCGGCGTCCGCGACCGTCCACCGGTCCCGGGTCACCCCCGTGAGCGCCGCCCCCTCCAACAACCTGCGACCGGCGTGGTCCTGGAGCGCGAGCAGTGAGCTCTCCACCGCCTCGAACTCCGCGGACCAACGCGTCAGCGCGCGATCGACCTCGTCCTGGTCCATCAGCGTCGGCACCGTCACCGCCCTCCCCTTCCCGTCGTCGCGTCCGGCCCGTTCAGTCCCGGTACAGGGGCTGCGGCGGCGTGGAGCCCACGTCCCCCATGGCCTTGCGCAGGTAGTTGTCATAGGCCCTGCGCCACGCGCTGTTCGCGCCGCCGGCCCGGTAGTCCTCCAGCACCTTGTTGACGCGCCGCACCAGGTCCTCGGCGCCCTTGTTCATCGCGACCCCGTAGTACTCGGTGGTGAACGGCTCGCCCACCAGCCGCATCGAGGGGTCCTGCGCGATCTGCCCGGCCGCCAACGCGTTGTCGGTGATCACCCCGTCCACCTCGCCGAGCTGGGTCCGCACCAGGCAGTCCAACTGGTTGGGCACCGGGACGGCCTTCGCCCCGAAGGACTTCGCGGTCAACGCGGCCTCCGCCGTGGACCCGGTCGCCACACAGATCCGCTTGCCGGCCAGGCTCTCGTCGTAGCCGGTGATCTTCGAGACGGCCGGGGCGAGGACCTGCTGACCGGCGGTGAAGTACGCCGTGGAGAACGCCACGTCCGCCAACCGCTTGCAGTTGATCGTCATCGTGCGCACCACCACGTCCACCCGACCCTCCTTCAGGGCCGGGATCCGCTGACTGGTCGGGATCGCCCGGTAGATCACCGCGTTCTCGTCGCCCAGGATCTCCTTCGCGATGGCCTTCACCAGGGCGATGTCGAACCCGTCCAACCCGCCCGGCGCCGAGGGGTTGGCGTATCCCCACATGTAGCTGTTCTGGTCCACGCCCGCGACGAGCTTGCCCGCGCTCTTGATCCGCTTGACCGCGTCCCCGTCCGCGGTCGACGGCTTCAGGCTCGCCGTCGCGTTCGTCTTGTCGTCGCACTCCGTCGACGGCAGCGCCGGCAGGGCCGGCGGCCCGCCCGGCCCCGTCGCCGGGGTGGCCAGCAGGGTCGCCGCCGCCGGCTCCCGGGGCACCTCGGGCCCCACGCCGCTCAACGGCAACAGGGCCACCGCCGCCGTCATCGCGCAGGCCGCGGCCATCGCCGACACCCCGCCCCACCCGCGCGGCCGACGCGGCAGGAACCCCGCCCGCCGCCCGTGCGCGGACCCCGACTCGGACCCCGGTTCGGCCCCCGGCCCGGGCCATGGCCCGGACACCCGTGCGGACATCGGCATTCGCTCCATCCGGCGTCTCACCTGTACTCCGACAGTCGCCGGCCGACGCCCACGAGCGCGGCGGCGGCGCCCAGCAGCGCCAGCACCACGGCCCCGACGGCCAGGCCGTCGAAGGCCGCGACCCCGCCGCGCGCGGCGTCGGTGAACTCCCGCTGCTCGTGCGCCAGGGCCTTCTCCAAGGACGCGTCCACGACGTCGAAGGAGGCCCCGGTGCTCGCCGAGCCCCCGACCACCGCCTCCCGCGCCTCCTTGAACCGCCCCGAGAGGTCCACCTCCCGGGCCTTCTTGTGCCGCTCACGCCACTCCGCGGCCGCGGCCGCCGCGGCCCGCACCGGCTCCCGGCCCGCCTCGTCGTCGGCGACCTCGGCGGCCCGCTCCAGGCCGGCCACCAGCGCGTTCATGTTCTTCTCGTAGTCCACGTCGTACTTGTCGGACTTCTTGTCCGCCGCGAGCACCGCGCCCCGCGACACCAGCGTCAGGTTCTCGTTCGCCCGCGCCTGGAGCGAGGCGATCCGGGCCTCGCCCAGCACCCGCAGCGACCGCTGCCCGTCCTCCCGCGCGCTCGTGAGCCCCGACCGGGCCACCGTGTGCCCCACCGCCAGCCACAGCACGACCACCGTCGCCGCCGCCGTGGCCGCCACCAACCCGTGGTTGAACACCCGGTTGGTGTGCGCCAGGTCCCGCCGCTGCGCCCACACCAGGGCGCCCAGCGCGAGCACGCCGACCCCCAGCGCCGGCCACGGCCAGGACCGGGCCGCGTCCTCGTCGGTGCCCAACCGGGCCGTCTCGGAGGTGTACAGCCGCTGCGCCGCCGGCAACAGGACGGTGCTCATCCGCTCGTTCGCGTACCGCAGGTAGGCCCCGCCGAGCGGCAGGTTCTGCCGGTTGTTGGCCCGGGCCGTCTCCACCAGCCCGGTGTAGCGCGGCAGTTCCCGGCCGAGCAGGTCGATCTCCTGCCGGGAGCTCTCGTCGGCGTCGGTGTTGGCGGCGGCCTTCAGCAGCAGCCGGGACGCGTCCTCGATGTCCTTCTCGTACCGCGCCCGCACCTCGGCGGGCTTGGTGCCCTCGGCGAGGAAACCGCTGGAGGCGGCCGTGTCGGCGTCGGCGAGGAAACGGTAGACGGACGCGGCGTCCGCGCTGAGCGGCTGGCTGCGCCGCACGACGTCGTCCCCGGCGCCCGCCCGGTCCACGACCTGCCAGGCCGCGACCGCCCCGAACGCCACCACCAGCGCGGCCAACAGGGCCCCGATGATCCGCAGTCGGCCCGGCTCCGTCACGGCGGCGGCCCGAACCCGGTCCACCCCCTCGGACCAGGCACTGCGCCGCTTCACGGACGCGACCGCGCCCTCCTCCGGCCCGGCCGGACCACCCGACCCGACCGGCGCCCGCGCGGGCGCGGCGGGCGTGCTCGTCGTGACCATGACCTCCCCCTCGGTCGCGCACTGTGTCGCAGAAGTATGGACCCACCCCCGGCCACCGACACCACCCCGTGTCGCATCCCGGGACCCGACCCCTCGCTCCCCTTCCTACCCACCCACCCCCCGACCCTCTCCAGCCGATTCCCGCCCCCACTCCCGCCGGACCGCCCGGCCCCGCCCCCTTCGAACCCCTGCACGCTCCGAACCCCCGCCCCGGTTCCGGATCCGGGCCCACGCGCCCCCGGGGGTCAGGCCGCCGGGGCGACGCCCGCCAAGAGCTCCCCGACCGTCGCGGTCAGCACCCCGAGGGCGGCCAACTCGGCCAGGGCCCCGTCGTGCTCGGCGGTCGTGCGGGCGGCCACCGCGTCCCGGACCACGGTGACCCGCAGGCCCCGGGCCGCGGCGGTCCGGGCCGTGGCGGCGATGCCGTGCGTGGTGGCGAGTCCGGCGAGCACCACGTCGGTCACGGCGAGCCGCGCCAGTTCCTCCCCGAGCCCGGTGCCCGCGAACGCGTCCAGGGCGTCCTTCGTGATCACCAGGTCCCCGGGTGCGGGCGTGACCGGCGGACACAGCAGGTTGGCGGGGGCGTCGGGCCCGCCGTCGGCGCCGTCGGCCCGCAGGTGACGCACGAGCACGAGGACCGGGTCCGGACCGAGTCGGGCCAGGCCCGCCCGGAGCGCGGCGGAGGCCGCGAGGACCGCCGCGCCGTCCCGGGGCTCCCAGGGCAGGTCGACGATCCACCGCTGGAGGTCGACGAGCACCAGGGCGGTGCGGCCCGCACCGGTGCCGGCCGCGGTGGTGTCGGTGCCGGTGGTGTCGGTCATGGCGGTCCCCCGAATGCTCCTGCGTGTGCCGGTCGGGGCCACTGTACGAGCGGTGCCGGGGGCGGGCCCGGGGCCCGCCCCCGGGTGGGGGCGGGGGGCGGGGTCAGCCGATCTGGCTGCGGAGGTGGGCCAGGGCGGTGGCCGGGGCGCCGACCGCGTCCAGGCCGAGGAGGCCGGCGCCGAGGACCGGGCGGGCCGTGACCACCGACAGGCGGGCCAGGGGGGCGCGTCGGGCCAGGCCCTCGGCGATCCGGTCGTTGAGCTGCGGGTGCCGGGCGGCGACCACGCTGCCGCCGAGGACCACCGGCGCCGGCTGCTCCAGCAGGTCCAGGCGGGCCAGGGCCACCGAGGCCATCGCGACGATCTCGTCGGCCTGCCGGTGCACCAGTCCCGTCGCCACCGCGTCCCCGTCGGCCGCGACCCGGAACAGCACGGGCACCAGCTCGTGCAGCCGGCCCTGGGGCAGTTCGCCCAGGTGCAGGGCGGCGAAGACCTCCGCCACGGAGCCGAGCCCGAAGGTCCGCGCCACCTCGCCGGCCAGCGCGGTCGGCTCGCCCCGGCCGTCCTCGGCCCGGGCCGCGAACCACAGCACCTCGCGGGCCAGTCCGCCGCCGCCGCCCCAGTCGCCCGATATCTGGCCCAGGGCCGCGAACCGGGCGGTCCGCCCGTCCGGTCGCATCCCGGCGCAGTTGACGCCGGCCCCGCACACCACGCCCACGCCGAGGGGTTCGTCGACCCCGGCGCGCAGCACGGCGAAGGTGTCGTTGAGCACCGCCGTGCGCAGGCCCCAGCCGCGCTTCTCGATCTCGCGCGCCAGTTCCTCCTCCTCCACCGGCAGGTCGGCGTTGGCGAGGCAGGCGCTGACGTGCGCGGCCAGGGGGCCGGCCGCCGGGTCCAGGCCCGCTTCGGCCGCCGCGTGCGCGACGGCCTCGGCGAGGGTGTCCACGGCCGGTTTCACGCCCACCAGCTGCGGCTGGAAGCCGCCCGAGCGGCCCCGCCCCAGCACCGTGCCGTCGGCGCCGATCAGGGCCACGTCGGTCTTGCTGTTGCCCGCGTCCACGGCGAGGACGGCGGCGGGGGGTGTCGCGGGCGGGTCGGTCAGGCCCATGCCAGGTGCTCCTTGTTGTGGGCGAGGAGACGGTCGGTCAGCCCCTCCGCGAGGTCGAACTGGCCCACCAGCGGGTGGGCGAGGAGGGCCTTGAAGACCCGGTCCCGGCCGCCGCGCAGGGCCGCGTCCAGCGCCAGGTCCTCGTAGGCGGTGACGTGCCCGATCAGGCCCGCGTACAGCGGGTCGAGGCGGGGCACGGCCAGCGGGGTCGGGCCCGAGGCGTCGATCCGGGCCTGCACCTCGATCACCGCGTCGTCGGCGAGGAAGGGCAGGGTGCCGTTGTTGCGGGTGTTGACCACCTGGATCGGGGAGCCGCCGCCGTCGCCGAGCAGGGAGGCCGCGAGGTCCACGGCGGCCTCCGAGTAGAAGGCCCCGCCGCGCTTGGCCAGCAGCTCCGGCTTCTCGTCCAGGGTCGGGTCCCCGTACATCTCCAGCAGGTTCTTCTCCATCGCCGCGACCTCGGCCGCCCGCGAGGGCTTCGTGCCCAGCTCCCGGACCACCTCGTCGTGCTGGTAGAAGTAGCGCAGGTAGTAGGAGGGGACCACGCCGAGCCGGTCCATCAGCTCGCGCGGCATGTGCAGGTCGGCGGCGACCGCGTCCCCGTGCCGGGCCAGCAGCTCGGGCAGCAGGTCGGGGCCCTCGGGCCCGCCCCGGCGCACGCCCAGCTCCCACGTGAGGTGGTTGAGGCCCACGTGGTCGAGGTGGATCTCGGAGGGGGCCAGCTCCAGGAGGGCCGCGAACTTCCGCTGGAAGCCGATGGCCACGTTGCACAGGCCCACGGCCTTGTGACCCGCGTTCAGCAGGGCGCGGGTGACGATGCCGACCGGGTTGGTGAAGTCGATGATCCAGGCGTCCGGGTTGGTGCGCCGCACCCGTTCGGCGATGTCCAGCACCACCGGCACCGTGCGCAGGGCCTTGGCCAGGCCGCCCGCGCCGGTGGTCTCCTGCCCGACGCAGCCGCACTCCAGCGGCCAGGTCTCGTCGCGTTCGCGGGCGGCCTGACCGCCCACGCGCAGCTGGAGCAGCACGGCGTCCGCGCCCGCGACCCCGGCGTCGAGGTCGGTGGTGGTGACGATCTTCCCGGGGTGTTCCTGTCGGGCGAAGATGCGCCGGGCCAGGCCGCCGACGAGTTCGAGCCGGTCGGCGGCCGGGTCGATCAGGACGAGTTCGGTGATCGGGAGGGTGTCGCGGAGCCGGGCGAAGCCGTCGATGAGTTCGGGGGTGTACGTGGAGCCGCCGCCCACCACTGCCAGTTTCATGGTCCTCGTCAGCCTTTCGGGTCGGGGTGCGCGGGCCCGGTGCTCGGGCCCGGCCGGTGTTCTGCGTCCTGCGGGAGGTGTCGTGCCGTGCTGTGCTGTGTCGTGGTGTGGGGGTCAGTGGCGGGAGGTGTCGAAGAGGTCCTCGCGGGTGGCGGCCAGAGCCGTCTCCAGCGCGCCGCCCAGGACCGGTCGGTGGGTGATCTCGCCCGGCACGATGCGGGGCCGGGTGGGGGAGAGCTCGCCGAGTTCGGCCTCCAGCCGCTCCCGCAGCGGTTCCCCGCCGGCCGCGAGGACGGCCCCCGAGAGCACCACGAGTTCGGGGTCCAGGACGGCGACCACCGAGGCCAGACCGGTGGCCAGGGTGGTGGCGTACGCGTCCAGCAGCCGGCCCCCGGTGCCCCCGGGGTCTGCCGCCGCGTCGGAGAGCAGGGCCACGGCCGCGGCCACCTGACGGCCCTCGGTGGTCGGCGCGTCCACCTCGGGCACCGCGATGCCGAGTTCGGCCGCGAGCAGCGGCAGCACCTGCGAGCCCGCCGACTCCTGGTAGCCGCCGGTGTTGCGACGGGCCACCTGCCGCTCCAGCGGGTGTCCGGGCACGGGCAGGAAGCCGACCTCGCCCGCGCCGCCGGTCCAGCCCCGGTGCAGCCGGTCGCCCAGCACCAGGGCCGCGCCGAGACCGGCCTCGTTCCACAGCAGCACGAAGTCCGGGTGCTCCCGGGCCGCGCCGCGCCGCCGTTCGGCCAGGGCCGCGAGGTTCACGTCGTTCTCGTAGGAGACCGGCATCGGCAGGGCCGCGGCGACCTCCTCCAGCAGGGTGGGGGAGTGCCAGCCCGGCAGGTGGTCGGCGTAGCGCAGGGTGCCGGTGCGGGGGTCGAAGGCGCCGGGGGTCGCGATCACCAGGTGGTGCGGGGCGTCGGCGTCCAGTCCGGCGTCGGCGAGGGCCGCCGCCAGGGCCGCGGTCACGTGGGAGACGATCGGCCCGTCCGCCGGCGGCAGTTCGGCCTCGCCGACGACCCGCCCGGTCAGGTCGGCGACGGCGGCCAGGGTCCGCTCGGGCGACACGTCCAGCGCCGCCGCGTGCCCCGCCGCCCCGTTGAGCGCCCACAGTTGGGCCTGCGGCCCGGGGCCGCCCTCGCTGGTGCCGTCCGCGACGACCAGTCCGGCCGCCTCCAGGCGGGCCAGGAGCTGGGAGGCGGTGGGTTTGGACAGGCCGGTCAGCTGCCCGATCCGGGCCCGCGTGAGGGGACCGTGGGCGAGAAGGAGCTCCAGGGCCGTGCGATCGTTCATGGCACGCAGCACACTGGGGGTGCCGGGAGTGGCTCCGGGGGGTACTCCGCGGGACATGGGCAGGCTCGCTCTCGCTCGGTCCGTTCGGGCCCCTTGGGGCGAGACCCGAAGACTGTAAGGAAAGTTTCCTGTCAATCGTCACGCTCTGTCAATACCGAGATGCGGAACGGCCCCCGCCGGAAGTCCCGCGGGGGCCGTCGCGCCCGGTGTTCGTCACCGTGCGTACGTGATCGCACCGGGGCGCGTGAGGGCGCGCCCGGGTGGGGCTACTTCGCCAGCCGGGGCCCGCCCGAACCGCCCGCGCCGCCCCCGGCGCCGCCCGCCCCGCCCGAGGGCGGGATCGGGGCCGTCGCCAGCGACTGCGGCGAGGTCGGGTTCGACAGCGCGGACGGCGCGGCCACCCCGGCGCTCGGATCGGCCGGCGCCTCCTCCTCGACCGCCTCCGGCAGCCCGCCGATGATCCCGATGCCGGCCGCGTCGAACGCCTCCTTCACCCGCCAGCGCAGCTCCCGCTCCACCGCGAACTGCTGCCCCGGCATCGTCTTCGCCGAGATCTTCACCGTCATCGACGCCAGCAGCACCTCGTCCAGGCCCAGCACCTCCACCGGACCCCACAGTCGCTCGTCCCACGGCGAGTCCTTCGCCATCGCGGTCGCGACCTCCTCGACCACCTCGCGGATCCGGTGCAGGCTCTCGCTCGGCCGGACCTGCACCTCCACGCCCGCCGTCGCCCAGCCCTGGCTCAGGTTGCCGATCCGCTTGATCTCGCCGTTGCGCACGTACCAGATCTCACCGTTGTCCCCGCGCAGCTTCGTCACGCGCAGCCCGACCTCGATGACCTCGCCCGAGGCCACCCCGGCGTCGACCTTGTCGCCCACGCCGTACTGGTCCTCGATGATCATGAACACGCCGGACAGGAAGTCCGTCACCAGGTTCCGCGCGCCGAAACCGATCGCCACACCCGCCACACCGGCACTCGCCAGCAACGGCGCCAGGTTGATCTTCAACGCGCCCAGCACCATCAGCCCGGCCGTCCCCAGGATCAGGAACGAGGCCACCGACCGCAGCACCGACCCGATCGCCTCCGACCGCTGCCGCCGCCGCTCGGCGTTGACCAGCAGCCCCCCGAACGCGGTGCCCTCCACGGCCTCCGCGCCCCGGTTCATCCTGGCTATCGTCTTGGTCAGCGTCTTGCGCACCAGCGACCGCAGCGCCATCGCCAACACGATGATCAGCAGGATCTGGAGCCCGACCTCCAGCCACTTGCCCCAGTTCTCCTCGATGAACGAGGCGGCGTTGGTCACCGTCTCGTGCGCCTCGTCGGCACTGGTGGGCAGCACGGGCACGTCGGCGGCCGGCATGGACAGGATGGCGGGCCAGGGCACGGCGGGAACCTCCAGGGAATCGCTTCCTGCCCGGTATCGGCACACGCCGGGCAGACCAACCACACTAACGGGGCGCCCGCGACGGCCCCCGAACCCCGCCCCGAACGAGACCCGGCTCACCCCCGCCCCCGGCCCCGTGTGGTCGAGAACACCCCCGACCGCGGCACGGCCGGTGGTGGCGCATCGACCTGCCCGAAGGGGAGACTGGGGACAGATCGTCCCGGCGCGGGCCACGCGCCGCCGGCGTACAAGGAGGCAGTCCGTGCCGCACGTCCTGGTCCTCAACGCGTCGTACGAGCCCCTGGGCGTCGTACCGCTCCGCCGCGCGCTCGTCCTCGTCCTGGAGAACAAAGCGGTTCCCCTGGAGGAGTCCGGCGCCTATCTGCACAGCGCGACCCGGGTGGTCCCCGCGCCCAGCGTGGTCCGCCTCAAGCGCTTCGTCCGGGTCCCCTATCGGGGGCCCGTTCCGTTGACCCGCCGCGCGCTCTTCGCCCGCGACGGGGGCCGCTGCGTCTACTGCGGGGCCGTCGCCACCAGCGTCGACCACGTCGTCCCCCGCAGCCGCGGCGGACGGCACGCGTGGGACAACGTGGTCGCGGCCTGCCGCCGCTGCAACCACGTCAAGGCCGACCGGCACCTGCTCGAACTCGGCTGGCGGCTGCGCCACGACCCCGCCCCGCCCTCCGGACCCGCCTGGCGGATCATCGGCACCGGCCACCGCGACCCGCGCTGGCTGCCCTACCTCCGCCCGTACGGCGGGGACGAGGCCCTGGCCCGGATCGCCTCCCTGGTCGCCGGACCGATCGGCGCGAGCCCCCTGCCCGGGGTCGCCGACCACGCCGTCCCCGTCCCGCACGGCCGCCCCGGCGGGGGAGCCGGCGCGGGGGCGGTGCTGCCCGGCGCCGTCGCGACCGCCCCGCCGCCCGCCACGCCCTGACGAGACCCCGCGCGCCCGGCCGGCCCGCCCACCCCGGGGCGGGCCGGCCGGCGCCCGGGCTCGCGCCCCGGCCCCCGGGCCTCGCTCGACGTTCCCTCGACGCTCCCTCGAAACGCGCCCGCGCACGCCCCCGCCCACCCCGGCCCCACCCTGACGCCCCCACCGCTCCGTTTGGCACAAACCTGCCTCTGACCTGCGAAGACGTGGCACGGACCGGCCGGCTCGATAGGCCGTCGGAGTGACCCGTTACGACACCTCACGGGCGCTTGGCCCGTTATGCGGGGGGAGTGCTCACGGCCGACTTGGGTAAGGCTGCTTGTGTTCACGCCGGCCCCGCCGGCACCTGCCCGAAGGGACCCCTCATGTCCGTGTGCCTGCGCTCCAAACGCATATCCCCGTACGCCACCGTGCTCACGGCCGAGCGGCCTCGGCCCTGGGCCTCGACCCTCGCGGGCGAGCCCCCGCTCACCAGCGAGCCCTCCTTGGCCGACACCGCCCACGCGCCGCTCACCAGCGAGCCTCCCCTGACCGACGAGGCCCCGCTGACCTGTGAACCGACGACCCCGGCCATCGCCGCGGGAGTCTGACGGCCCGACCACCTGACAGGGGAATCGGATGGACCTGGACCTCGACCCGGACAACAGCCCGCAGCCCCGCCCGCCGGCGGCGGACGCGGCCCCGGCCCCCGACCCGGACCCCCACCCGGACCCCGCGCCGCCCCCGGCAGCCCCGGAACTCGTGGACCCGGACTCCGACCTCGCCCGGCTCGCCGCCCGACACGGGGTCTCCTGCTCCCACCGCCCCACCCCCGACACCGTGGTCCACGCGCCGCGCCGCACGATCGTCGCCGTGCTCGCCGCCCTGGGGGTGCCCGCCGGCGGGCCGGGGGAGATCAAGGAGTCCCTGGCCGCCAAGGAACGCGCCGACCTCGCCCGCCCCGTGCCCCCGACCGTGGTGCACTGGGCGGGCGAGCCGCTGCCCGCCGCCCTCGCCGCCCTCCCCGCCGGCAGCACCGTCACCCTGCGCCCCGAGGACGGCGGGCCCGCCCACGAGGTGCCGATCCCCCCGGCCGGCGTCCCCACCGCCCCGCCCGCCCCCTTCGCCCCGCCGCCCGGCGTGCACGCCCTGCGCGTGACCACCCCCGACGGCCGCGCCGCCGACGCCACCCTGATCGCCGCCCCCGACCGGGCCCCCGCCGCCCCCGACCGTGCCCACGGCCTCCTCGTGCAGCTGTACTCGCTGCTCTCCGAACGCTCCTGGGGCATGGGCGACCTCGGCGACCTCGCCGACCTCGCCGACTGGGCCGGCCGCTCCCACGGGGTCGGCTTCATCCAGATCAACCCCCTGCACGCCGCCGTGCCCGGCCGCCCCACCGACCCCTCCCCCTACCGCCCCTCCTCGCGCCGCTTCCCCGACCCCGTGCACCTGCGGGTCGAGGACCTGCCCGAATGGGCCGCGCACCCCGATCCCGAGGCCCTGGCCGAGCTCGCCGCGCGCGGCACCGAACTGGGCCGCGCCGTCCTGCACGCCGACACCCTCATCGACCGCGACGCCGTCTGGGCCGTCAAACGCGCCGCGCTGGAACTCCTGCACGCCGTGCCCCGCACCCCCGAGCGCGAGGCCGCCTACCGGGCCTGGCGCGCCGAACAGGGCCGCCCGCTCGCCGACCACGCCCGCTGGTGCGCGCACGCCGCCGGCGACCCGGTGGAGCGCGCCGAGTTCCACGCCTGGCTGGCCTGGCTCACCGACACGCAGCTCGGCGCGGCCCAAGAGGCCGCCCGCGCCGCCGGCATGAGCGTCGGCATCGTCCACGACCTCGCCGTCGGCGTGCACCCCGACGGCTCCGACGCGCACGCCGACGCCGCCGCCCACGCCCACGGCATCACCGTCGGCGCGCCCCCGGACGCCTTCAACGCCCGGGGCCAGGACTGGGGCCTGCCGCCCTGGCGCCCCGACGCCCTGGCCGAGTCCGGCTACGCCCCCTTCCGCACCCTGCTGCGCGGCCTGTTCCGGCACGCGGGCGCGCTGCGCGTGGACCACGTGATGGGCCTGTTCCGGTTGTGGTGGATCCCGGTCGGCGCGCCCCCCGCCGAGGGCTGTTACGTCACGGCCGACGGGGAGGCCATGCTGGCCGCGCTGGTCACCGAGGCGCACCGGGCCGGGGTCCTCGTCATCGGCGAGGACCTGGGCACGGTCGAACCCCGGGTGCGCCGGGCCCTGTCCCGGCGCGGGGTGCTGGGCACCTCGGTGCTGTGGTTCGAACGGGACTGGGAGGGCGACCGGGCCCCCCTCGCCCCCGCCCGCTGGCGCGCCGACTGCCTGGCCACGGCCACCACCCACGACCTGCCCCCGTCCGCCGCGAAACTGAGCGGCGGTCACATCGAGCTGCGCGACCGGCTGGGCCTGCTGACCCGCCCGGTGGCCGCCGAACGGGCCGAGGACGGGGCCGACACCGCCGAATGGCTGGCCGAACTGCGCCGGCTGGGCCTGTACGAGGGGCCCGACCCGGTGGCCGACGCCCATCCGGAGGGGGCCCGTCCGGCGGACGGCGCGGCGGCCCGCCTCGCGGAGGTGGAGGCGGCGGCGGTGCGCGCCCTGTACGCGTTCCTGTCCGCCACCCCGGCCCGCCTGGTGGGGGTGTGGCTGCCCGACGCGGTCGGCGACGCCCGCCCGCAGAACCTGCCGGGCACCTGGGACCAGTACCCCAATTGGCGGTTGCCGATCGCCGACGCCACCGGCCGTCCGGTGTCCCTGGCCGAACTCGCCGCCTCCCCCCGGGCCAACGCCCTGCTGGCGGCGGTCCGCACGGCGGGGGGCGGCCGTGGCTGACCCGTACGGACACCCCGCGCGCGCGACCGGTTCCGGCGTTCGCTACTTTGGCACCGTGGACAAGAAGAACGCCCTGCGCGCCGGCGCCGTGACGGCCGGATCGACGCTGATGATGCTGCTGATGACGTCTCCCGCCCTCGCGGTCACCCGCGACGACGGCGACGACCCGGGCTCCAAGCTGAGCGTGGCCGAGACCCTCGGCCTGTTCGTGGCGACCCCGATCGTGCTGTTCCTGATCATCGCGGGCCTGGTCATGGTCGGCGACAAGTCCCGCAAGCAGCAGAACCAGGGCTGAGGCCCCGGCTCACGGACTTCGGGGCGCAGGCCCCGGCTCACGGACACCGGCCCGCGCGGCCGGTGTCCGCGTCCCCCGTGCGGGTGAACCCGCCGGGGGCGCCCGCCGGTCGGGCCCCGTGACCCCGGCCGCGCGCCCCGAGGGGCGCCGCCGTCCGACCCCGCACAGCGCCGGGGGCGCCCACGCGCCCGCCGGCGCTTCGCCGTACCCGGGCCCGCGGGCCGCGCCCCGGCCGGCGCGGGCTCAGGGCGTGCCGTGCAGGACCTTCCGCAGCAGGCCGTTGAGCTGTTCCAGCTCCGGCCCCGAGAACCCCTCCAGCGCCCGCGTCTGCGCGGCGACCCCCGCGCCCACGGCCTCGTCGATCAGGGCGAGGCCGGTGTCGGTGATGGTGACCTGGATGCCGCGCCGGTCGTGCGGGTCCGGGCTGCGGGTGAGCAGTCCGGCCTTCTCCAGCTTGTCGAGCCGGCCCGTCATGCCGCCGGTGGTCAGCATCAGCGTGGCCGAGAGCTGTCGGGGCGAGAGGGTGTAGGGCGCGCCCGCGCGGCGGAGGGTGGCGACCACGTCGAACTCGCCGCGTCCGATCCCGAAGCGCCCGTACACGCGGTCCATCTCGTCGCCCATGGCCTTGGAGATCCGGTAGATCCGGCCGAAGACGGCCATCGGGCCGGTGTCGAGGTCGGGGCGGACGGCGGCCCACTGGTCGACGATCGCGTCCACCGGGTCCCGGGGGACGGGGGGCGCGGCGGGGGGTGCGGTGCGGGCGGCGTCACTCATGGCGGCAGTATCCGGCCTTCCCTGGAAACCGAGCAAGAAAGAAGCTTGCGAGAAAGTAGCTTAGCGCTAAGCTACTTGCCAGCGACCTACTTTCTCTTCCTGCCCGAGGAGTCCGTCCCGTGAACCGTCTCGCCGTCGTCGGCCTGACCGCCCTCGCCCCGATCTCGTGGGGATCCACCTACGCCGTCACCACCGAACTGCTGCCCCCCGACCGGCCCCTGTTCACGGCCGTCATGCGCGCCCTGCCCGCCGGACTGCTGCTGATCGCCGCCTCCCGCGCCCTGCCCAAGGGGGCCTGGTGGTGGAAGTCGGCGGTGCTCGGCGCCCTCAACATCGGCGCCTTCTTCCCCCTGCTCTTCCTCGCCGCCTACCGCCTGCCCGGCGGGGTCGCGGCCGTCCTCGGCTCGCTCGGGCCGCTCGTGGTCATCGGGCTCGCCGCCCTCCTGCTCGGCGAGAAGGCCAACACCCGGGCCCTGCTCGCGGCGATCGTCGCCGCGTTCGGCGTCAGCATGGTCGTGCTCAAGGCCGGCGCCGCCCTCGACCTCGTCGGCGTCCTCGCCGGCGCGGCCTCCTCCGTCTCCATGGCCGCCGGCACCGTCATGACCAAGCGCTGGGGCCGCCCCGAGAACGCCGGCCCGCTCGCCGTCACCGGCTGGCAGCTCACCGCCGGCGGCCTGCTCATCCTGCCCGTCGCCGCCCTCCTCGAAGGCGCCCCGCCCGCCCTCGACGGCGAGGCCCTGCTCGGCTACGGCTACCTCGCGCTGATCAACACCGGCATCGCCTACTGGCTGTGGTTCCAGGGCATCGGCAGGCTCAGCGCCACCTCCGTCACCCTCCTCGGCCCCCTCTCCCCGCTCACCGCCACCGTGATCGGCTGGGCCGCGCTCGGCCAGGCCCTCTCCCCGGTGCAGGTCCTCGGCATGGTCGTGGCCTTCGGCGCCACCGTGGCCGGTCAGCTCGCCGCGCGACCCGCCAGGACGGCCCCGGAGACCACCGTCATCGCATCGTTCGATTCCCCTGAAAAGAACCGTCGAAATGTTTCGATGGACCTGACAGGTCCCTCGGTGCGACGGTAGGACGGCACCACCACCTGCCGTTCACCACACCCGAGGGGGAGATCCCACGTGTCCGTCACGGACCGCGCCCAGACCCAGACGCCCGTCACCACCGCGCAGCCGCGCGCCCCGCGCCCGTCGGCCCCGGCCGCCGGCCCCGCGCCGGCCCCCGTGACCGACCCCGCCCCCACGCCGACCCCCGACGAGACGATCCCCGACGCCCCGACCACCGACGAGACGGCCGGTGCCAAGGCCGGCAAGGCCGCCAAGGGCGGGCTCGGGGTGGGCCTGCTGCTCGCCCTCCTCGCCACCGTCGTCTGGTCCGGCAGCTTCGTCGCCACCCGGGGCATGGCCGAGACCGTCCCGCCCGTGCAGGCCGTGTTCTGGCGCTGGATCATCGCCCTGCTCGCCGTGGCCCCGCTCGCCGTCCGCGCCGCCTGGCGCCAACGCGCCCTGCTCCGCCGCCACCTCGGCTACCTCACGCTCGCCTCGTTCTTCGGCATCACCCTCTACAACACCCTCGTCCACCAGGCCGGCCTGACCACCTCCGCCGCCAACATGGGCATGATCATGGCCGCCTCGCCCGTGCTGATGGCGGTCTACGCCCGCCTCGGCGGCGAACGCCTCGGCCTGCGCCGCGTCGCCGGCATGCTGATCGCCGCCTGCGGGGTGCTGCTCCTGGTCGGCAAGGGCTCCCTCACCCTCGACTTCGGCGCCGGCGACCTGTGGATGTTCGCCGCCGCCCTCGCCTTCGCCTCCTACAGCGCCCTCCTCAAGCGCAAGCCTGCCGAGATCGAGGGCCTGGTCTTCCTCTTCACCACCTTCGTCCTCGGCGCCCTCATGCTGGCCCCCGCCTACGCCGTCTCCGTCGCCGTGCAGGGCCCCTTCGAGGTCACCGCGGGCGCCGTCGGGATGCTGCTCTACGTCGGCGTGTTCTCCTCCGCCGTCGCCTTCTTCTCCTGGAACAAGGCGATCTCCCTGATCGGCGCCGCCCGCGCCGGGGTCGTCTACTACCTCCAGCCCGTCTGCGTCACCCTCCTCGGGTTCCTGCTCCTGGGCGAGACCACCGGCCCGGCCCAGCTCCTGTGCCTGCCGCTGATCCTGGGCGGGGTCGTGCTCAGCAGCCGCCGATGACCCCCGCGGCGGCGACCGTGGCGACCGCCGCGCCCGGCCCGATCCGGCCCCGCCCCGCGCACCGCGGGCCCGGGGTCGGTAGGTTCGGGCCCGTGACCGAGTGGGACATCAAGAAACTGCGGATCCTGCGGACCCTCGCCGACCGGGGCACCGTGACCGCCGCCGCCGAGGCCCTGTCGATGACGCCCTCCGCCGTCTCCCAGCAACTCACCAACCTCGCCAAACAGGTCGGCGTCCCGCTCCTGGAGGCCCACGGCCGCCGGGTCCGCCTCACCGACGCCGCCCACCTCCTGCTCCGGCACGCCGAACTCGTCTTCGCCCAGCTCGAACGGGCCGACGCCGAACTCGCCGCCCACCTCGCCGGCGAGGCCGGGGAGGTCCGGGTCGGGGCCTTCTCCACCGCCGTCCCCGCCCTCGTGGTGCCCGCCGTCGCCGCCCTGCGCCGCAGCCGCCCCGACATCAGCCTGCGGGTCCGCGAGACCGAGGCCGCCGAGTCCTACGACCTCCTCGCCGCCGGCGACGTGGACCTCGCCCTCTCGCTGGCCGCCCACGCCCCCACCGCCCGCGACCCCCGCTTCACCCGGGTCCCGCTCCTCGTCGACCCTCTCGACGTGGCCCTGCCCGCCGAACACCCGCTCGCCGACCGGCCCCGGCTGCGGCTGGCCGATCTGGCCCGCGAACCCTGGATCTACGGGGTCGGCGGCCCCTGGTCCGAGATCACCCGCAGCGCCTGCGAGGTCGCCGGCTTCGTCCCCGAACAGGCCCACGCCGCCGCCGGCTGGACCGCCATCCTCGCCATGGTCGAGGCCGGCATGGGCATCGCCCTCATCCCGCGCATGGTCGGCGCCCACCGGACCGGGCACGGGGTCACCGTCCGGGTCCTGGCCCACGACCGGCCCAGCCGGCACGTCATCGCCGCCACCCGACGCGGCTCCGAGGCCGCCCCCGCCCTCTCCCGGGTCCTCGCCGCCCTCCGCGAGGCCGCCCGCGCCGCCGGCGCCCGCGGGGACGCCGTCACCTGACGCCGGCCCGCACCTGTTTCACGTGAAACAGGCCGGTGCCCCGGCCGCGCGAGGCGACCGGGGCACCGGGAGGTCCGGGACGGGACGGGGGATCAGGCGCGGGCCGCGCCCGCCGCGATGTCCGCCGCCTGCGCCTTCAGCGCCCGTTCCACACCGGACCGGGACTCCGACACCAGCCGGCGCAGCGCCGCGCTCGGCTCGGCCGACGCCAGCCACGCGTCCGTCGCGTCCAGGGTGCCCTGGGACACGTCCAGCGCCGGGTACAGGCCCACCGCGATCTGCTGCGCGATCTCGTGGCTGCGCGACTCCCACACGCCCTTGACCGCCGCGAAGTACTTCGCCGCGTACGGGGCCAGCAGCTCACGCTGGTCGGGCTGCACGAAGCCCGCGATCACGGCCTCCTGCACCGCGTTCGGCAGGGTGTCGCCCTCGACCACCGAGGCCCACGCCTCGGCCTTCGCCTCCGCCGTCGGACGCGAGGCCCGCGCGGTCGCCGCGTGCCGTTCGCCGGCCGCCGTGCGGTCCCGCTCCAGCTCCGCCTCGATCACGCCGGTGTCGATCCGACCCGTGGCCGCCAGCCGCTCCACGAAGGTCCAGCGCAGCTCGGTGTCCACGACCAGGCCCTCGATCTCGGCCGTGCCCTGGAGCAGCGCCGTCAGGAAGTCCAGCTGGCCCTCCGTGCGCGCCGTGGCCGCGAACGCCCGCGCCCACGCCAACTGGTGGTCGCCGCCCGCCGGGGCCGTCCGCAGGTGCGCCAGCGTCGCCTCGGTCCAGCGCGCCAGACCCTCCTCGCGCCACGCCGGGTCCGCGTACACCTCGACGGCCGTCTTGGCCTGCCGCTGAAGGGACTGCACCACGCCGATGTCCGACTCCTTGCCGATGCCCGACAGCACCAGCTCCAGGTAGTCGCGGGCCGGCAGCTCCGCGTCGCGGGTCATGTCCCAGGCCGCGGCCCAGCACAGCGCGCGCGGCAGCGACTCGGTGAAGTCGCCCAGGTGCGCCACGACGTTCGCCAGCGACTCCTCGTCGAGGCGGACCTTCGCGTAGCTCAGGTCGTCGTCGTTGAGCAGGGCCACCGCCGGCCGGCGCAGGCCCACCAGCTCGGGCACCTCCGTCAGCTCCGCCGCCGCCACGTCCAGCTCCAGCCGGTGCACGCGGGTCAGCTTGGCGTCGCCCTCGGCCTCGCCGGCCGCCAGCTCGTAGAAGCCCACCGCGATCCGGTGCGGCCGCAGCACGGCCTCGCCCTTCGCGCCCGTCGGCAGCGCCGGGGCCTCCTGACGGATCCGGAACGCCGTGATCACGCCGTCCGCGTCCGTCTCGATCTCCGGCCGCAGCACGTTGATGCCCGCCGTCTCCAGCCACGCCTTCGACCAGACCTTCAGGTCACGGCCGCTGGTCTCCTCCAGCGCCGACAGCAGGTCCGACAAGCGGGTGTTGCCGAACGCGTGCCGCTTGAAGTACGCCTGCACGCCCGCGAAGAACTCGTCCATCCCGACGTACGCCACGAGCTGCTTGAGCACCGAGGCGCCCTTGCCGTACGTGATGCCGTCGAAGTTGACCAGCACGTCGTCCAGGTCGTTGATCTCGGCCATGATCGGGTGCGTGGACGGGAGCTGGTCCTGCCGGTACGCCCACGTCTTGATGTCGTTGGCGAACGTGGTCCACGCGTGCGGCCACCGCGAACCCGGCGCGTGCGCCTGGCACGCCACCGAGGTGTACGTGGCGAACGACTCGTTCAGCCACAGGTCGTTCCACCACTCCATCGTCACCAGGTCGCCGAACCACATGTGGGCCAGCTCGTGGAGGATGGTCTCGGCGCGCCGCTCGTACGCCGCGTCCGTCACCTTCGACCGGAACACGTACTGGTCGCGGAAGGTCACCGCGCCCGCGTTCTCCATCGCGCCCGCGTTGAACTCCGGCACGAACAGCTGGTCGTACTTGGCGAAGGGGTACGCGTAGTCGAACTTCTCCTGGAACCAGTCGAAGCCCTGGCGGGTCACCTCGAAGATGTGCTCCGCGTCCAGGAACTCCGCCAGCGAGGGCCGGCAGTAGATGCCCATCGGCACGACCTGCCCGTTCGGACCCTCGTACACCGAGTGCACCGAGGTGTACGGACCGGCGATCAGCGCCGTGATGTACGTGGACATGCGCGGGGTCGGCGCGAACCGCCACACGTTGTCCTTGACCTGGTCGGCCTCGGGCGTCGGCGAATTGGAGATGACCGTCCAACCCTCCGGCGCCTTCACGGTGAACCGGAACGTCGCCTTCAGGTCGGGCTGCTCGAACGCCGCGAACACCCGCCGCGCGTCCGGCACCTCGAACTGCGTGTACAGGTAAGCCTGGTCGTCGACCGGGTCCACGAACCGGTGCAGACCCTCGCCGGTGTTCGTGTACGCGCAGTCCGCGACGACCTTCAACTCGTTGCGACCGGCCACTAGGTGCGGCAGCGCGATCCGGGAATCGCGGAAGACCGCCGCGACGTCCAACGAGTTCCCGTTCAGGACCACCTCGTGGACGGCGGGCGCGACGAGGTCGATGAAGCTCGTGGCGTTCGCCTCGGCGCTGTCGAAGAGCACGGTGGTGACGGACGGGAAGGTGCCGCCGGCCTGCGCCCCGCTCAGGTCGATCTCGATGTCGTACGAGTCGACGGTGAGCAGCTTCGCGCGCTGCTGGGCCTCTTCACGGGTGAGATTCGTGCCGGGCACGCGTTCATCTCCTTCGATGTGGGCAATCGGCCTCATCCTTCCACGGCCGCCCCGTCACGCGCTCGCGCGTATCCGCCACCGCGACAGGCTCCGGACGTGCAGGATCGCCGGCCCCGGCACCGTGAACCGGCCGCCGCCCACGTTCAGGCACACGTCCGGCAGCATCGTCGCCTCGTCCACCGTCCACACCTGGATCGCCGCCTCCGGGTCCACGCACTCCACCCGCACCTCCGTCGGCCCCGGCCCCGGCACCCGCACCAGACCGTGCCCCTCGTGCGGCTCGATCTTCTCCAACGGCCAGATCATCCGCCCGTCCAGGGCCTGGAGCACCCACGCGCCGGGCGAGGCCACGAGCACCAGCGTCGGCCCCTCGGCCGGCACCGCGGGCAGCGGCCCGAACGCCGTGCCCCGGTGGTCGATCGCGGCGGACCCGGCCGGCCACCGGTTCGGGGGCAGCGCGTGACAGGCGGCGGCCTCCGAGTTCAGCACCAGCACCCCCGGGTCCCCGTCGTGCCGCAACACCTCGTACCCCTCGCCCACCAGCGGCTCCGCCCCCGGCTCCAGCACGCGCGCCGCGTCCGGCGACAGCACCCGCAGCCGCCACCGCGCGCAGTCGACCACACCGATCCGCTGCTCGACCTGCCCCTCCGCGAACAGCAGGGTGCGGCCCTGGGGCACGGCCAGGCCGCGCACGGTCGCCCACGGCGACTCCACGGGCACCCCCTCGCCGTCGGCGACGAACAGGCTCGCCGTCGCGTACTCGTCGATGGGCGTGAGGTCGAACTCCAGCAGCACCGGCCGGCCGGGGGTCGGGTTCGTCAGCGGGATGCCGTCGTCCGGCATGTCCGTGCCCTCGAACTCGGCGAACACGTGCGACGGGAGCACGTCGCCCATCCGCGACAGCGGGCTCGGCTCCGCCTCCGGCTCGGGCCGGGACCCGAAGTCGTACACCGGCTCCGGCACCTCGACCGGCGCGCGCTCCTCGGCCGGCCGGACCGTCAGCGTCCACTCGCCGTGCCCCTCCAGCTGGAGGAACCCGGGACCGGGCACGAAGGCCGTGCCCACGCGGTTCTCGCCCGAGTCCTCGTGCAGGTCGAGCTCGTCCTCCCACGCGTCGGGGTCGGGGGTGTCGGGGCGGAACCGGACCTCGAAGTGGTGCTCGCCGCGCACCACGTACGACAGGGTCACGGGCCCGCCGTCGTGCCGCAACAGCTCCGAGCCCCGCCCGGTGAGGCCGTCGCCGAGCACGCGGGCGGCGCCGAGCGGCCGGAAGGTGAGGGACCAGGGCTCGTAGAGGTCGCTCAGCACGCGCAACGGGGACGCATGCTCGGGGAGTTCCACCCGGAACCGGTTGGGCACCCCCATGTGCAGGGCCCCGGAGCACAGCTCGCGGATGCCGGCCGGGCCGCCGTCCCACTTGAGGGCGCAGTAGCCCCAGGTGTTGGTGTGGTCGCCGTCGGGGTCGGGGTGCGGGGTGAACTCGGCGAGCACCGGGCCCGCCGGGAGGCCCGCGAACCAGAACCCCTCCTGGTCGCCCTCGCGCCGGACCCCACCGGACACGGCCGCGAACTCGGGCCCGTGCGCGCCCGGCCGATGCGCGGGCGTCGGCGCGGGCGTGGGCGCGGGCGTCGGTGCGGGCTCGGGCCGGGCCGTCGGGGCCGGGGCCGGCGCGGGGCTCGGGGCCTGTTCGCCGGTCGGGGCCGGGGCCGGGGCCGCGCTGTCGGGGGCGAGGCTCACGCCGTACGAGCCCACCAGCACGGCCACGCCGGCCGGCGCCGGCAGCGCCAGCGGACGGAAGGCCCAGCCGCCCGGCCCGCGCACCAGCTCGCCCAGCACGGCCGTGTTCGACGCGTCGAGCAGGGCCGGCGCGTGCCGCACCAGCGGCCGGCCGTCCGGGGTCAGCACGCCGAGCTCCAGCCCCGTCACCTCGCGCAGCCCGCCGGGGGCGTCGGTGGACGCGATGAACAGGGCGCGCGCGACCGTGGGGGACAGGGACCCGAGGTCCGCCTCGAACCAGTCGGCCCGCGGGCCCTGCGCGGCGGGGGAACCACCGAGGGCGTTGACGGTGCCCTCGGGGTGATGGGGCTGGTTGTGGAACACGAGGTCGAGATCGCCCCGCACCAGGCCGTGCGGCCCCAACAACAGGATCGCGCCGTCCACCTCGGGCCCGCCGGGGGCCTGCTGCCAGCCGAAGGCGAAGCGGTGGGGGACGGGGGGAAGCGGGGTCAGGTCGCCGGGTGCTGTCGCGGTCATGCCTCGAACCTTTCAGACGGAAGGGCCCTGGGGAAGTGACGTTCGGACCCTTCCGCCCCGACTCCCGGAAGGCACCGCGCCCCCACCCCCACCCGATGTGGCACGCCTCACGCCGGGCACGCCGCGAGGGCGGGCACCGGGTGGGGTGCCCGCCCTCGCGGGTGTGGTGGCCGTTGTCCCGCGGCGGCCGGGTCAGGCGCGGGCGGCGGTCAGCTCCTCGGCGACCAGCTCCGCGATCTGCACGGCGTTCAGGGCGGCGCCCTTGCGCAGGTTGTCGTTGGAGAGGAAGAGGGCGAGGCCGTTGTCCACGGTCTCGTCCACGCGGATGCGGCCCACGAACGAGGCGTCCTTGCCGGCCGCCTGGAGCGGGGTCGGGATCTCGGACAGCTCGACGCCGGGCGCGTCCTTCAGCAGCTCGTAGGCGCGCTCGACGCTCAGGGGGCGGGCGAAGCGGAGGTTGACCTGGAGGGAGTGGCCGGAGAAGACGGGCACGCGCACGCAGGTGCCGGACACCTTCAGCTCGGGGATCTCCAGGATCTTGCGGGACTCGTTGCGGAGCTTCTGCTCCTCGTCGGTCTCGAAGGAGCCGTCGTCCACGATGGAGCCGGCGAGCGGCAGCACGTTGAACGCGATGTTCCGCTTGTACACGCCCGGCTCGGGGAACGCGACGGCCTCGCCGTCGTGCACGAGCTTGGTGGCGTCGGCGGCCACGGCCTTGACCTGCCCGTCCAGCTCGGCGACACCGGCCAGACCGGAACCGGACACGGCCTGGTAGGTGGTGGCGATCAGCGCGGTCAGCTCGGCCTCGTCGTGCAGCGGGCGCAGCACGGGCATGGCGGCCATGGTGGTGCAGTTCGGGTTCGCGATGATGCCCTTGGGGCGGTTCGCGATGGCGTGCGCGTTGACCTCGGAGACCACGAGGGGGACCTCGGGGTCACGGCGCCAGGCGGAGGAGTTGTCGATCACGACGGCGCCCTGGGAGGCGACCTTCTCGGCGAGGGCCTTGGAGGTGGCGCCACCGGCGGAGAACAGGACGATGTCGAGGCCGGTGTAGTCGGCGGTCGCCGCGTCCTCGACCGTGATCTCACGGCCGTCGTAGTCCAGGGTCGAACCGGCGGACCGGGCGGACGCGAAGAGCCGCAGCTCGTCCAGCGGGAACTTCCGCTCGGCCAGGATGGTGCGCATGACCTTGCCGACCTGACCGGTGGCTCCGACGATTCCGACCCTCACGGTGACTCCCTGGTGCTGGTGCGCCGCCCCCTGCGCGGGCGCGCGTGTTGCGCCCATGATGAGGGCGCCCCCGGGCGGCTTGTCCAATCCATTGTCCGAGACGCGGACACCGGGACGGAGGGCTCCGCTCCGGCGTGGAGTCGAGCGTACCGAGGGGGTTCACGCTCCGCGTCCCGGTCGGTACGCTCCGTGCGTCGTGCTGGGGCCGAGTGGGGCCCGGATTCGAGGGGGACGCATGGGGATCAAGCAGGCGTACGTGCAGGCCGACGACAAGCCGTCGCCGGCGCTCAAGGACGTCCGGGACCGGATCGCGACGGCCGTGGCCGCCACCACGGGCGCCACCGGGCTCAAGCGGCTCGCGTACTGGCTCCAGGTGCCGGAGACCTCCGAGTTCAAGAAGATGCTGGACTCCAACTGCCACGGGCGCGCCGAGGCGATCGGTGGCGTGCTGAGCTCCGGGGAGGCCGGTGGGCTCCTCACGCCGGCCGACCTCGGGTCGGTGAGCAGCCCCGCGGTCACGTGGGCCGCCATCGACACGGGCCTCAAGGCCGGGCGCGCCGTGTACGTCAAGGGTCCGGCCGGTCACGTGGGCGGGGGCGTGAGCAGGTTCGCCATCGGCTTCCACGTGATCGTCTTCCTGGCCGTCGGGAAGGAGTCCGACGGGACCGTGTACTACCTGGGCCTCGACCCGGACGTCAGCGCCACGACCGAGTCCCGGGACGCGTGGAAGGCGCTGGTCAAGGCGCCGGTCGAGGGAGGGGCCGAGGTCAAGCCGGCGGAGTTCACGGTGGAGGCCGGCCTCGCCGCCGTCAAGACGCTGATCCTCGGCGACGGGGACAGCGGCTTCGGTCCGCTGGTCCGCAAGTACTACGTCGACACCACCGCGAAGTTCCCCAGGACCCAGCGCATCCCCGACTGAACCCGGCCGGCGCCCTCGAAGGCGCCGTGATCCCGCGTGCGACACCTCCGGCGCGCCCCGTATCGGGGCGCGCCGGAGGTGGTTCGGGGTGGGGTTCGCGTGCGCACGGTCAGGCGTCGCGCTCTTCGCGGAGCCTGCGCAGGAGTTCGCGCTTCTGCGCCGCCGGGTCTACGGGCGGGGTGGAGCCGGCGGCGCGGCCGGCGCGCAGGGCGCGGCGGGAGAGGTGGGAGCGGGCGCCGCCGACACCCATGAGGTTTCCGTGGCCACGGGGCATGAGGGTGGTCCTTACTCGTGTGGGAAGTTCGCGAGACGGTGCGTCTCGTTGACTCTTCGAGAATGAACGAGACGGTTCGTCTTGTCAATGGGTTTCGCGCGCCCCGCCGCCCCGCCGCACGCCCGCCGCGCCCGCGTTCCGCTCGTGGGCGGACTGTGTCGAGTGTGTGGCGGGATTGTTGCGGGGGGTCCGAACGGGCGTTTTCGCACGTCGGGGGCGCTTACGGTCGTTCCGAACGCGTGACCGATATGCGGACGCGCGCCACCGACCACCGAACCGAGCCACTCACCGATCCGGGGGGATCCTCGCGTGACCACGTACACCCGGCCCAACCGACTCCGACGCCGGGCCGCCGTCGCCCTGCTCGCCTCCGCCGTCGCCGCGCCCGTGCTGCTCACGGCCGGCCCGGCCGTCGCCCACGACCGCGGTCACGGTCGCGACGACCGCTCCAAGCTCGCCCGTGAACTCGTCGACGAGGCGTCGGGCCGTTCCGCCTACAAGCACCTCAAGGCATTCCAGCGGATCGCCGACGCCAACGGCGGCACCCGCGCCGCCGGCACCCCCGGCCACGTCGCGACCACCACCTACGTCCACGACCTGCTCAAGAAGGCCGGCTACCAGGTCTCCTACCAGGACTTCGACATCTGGGAGGCGGTCACCGAGACCGAGCGGACCACCGTCCTGCCCGGCGCCGACGGCACCGGCAGCCGTGAGCTCGCCACCGCCGCGTTCACGCTGACGCCGTCCACCCCGGCCGGCGGCCTGACCGCGCCGCTCGTCCCGATCCGGGTGGACGAGACCCCCGGCTGCGGCGCCGACGACTACGCCGGCGTGGACGTGAAGGGCCGGATCGCCCTGGTCAAGCGCGGTACCTGCACCTTCGTGGAGAAGCAGAAGGCCGCCGCCGCGGCCGGCGCCGCCGGCGTGCTCGTCTACAACCACAGCGGCACCACCCCGGTGCGCGGCTCCTTCTCCAGCCCCACCGAGGCTACGATCCCGTCCGCCGGGCTGACCCTCGCCGACGGCGAGGCCCTGGTGGCCGCCGCCGCCAAGGGCGAGGTGAAGGTCAAGCTCGACGTGGTGCAGAAGCACGTCAAGAAGACCACCCGCAACGTGATCGCCGAGACCCCCTGGGGCCGGCCCGACAAGGTGGTCTCGCTCGGCGCGCACTCGGACTCCGTGCCCGAGGGCCCCGGCATCAACGACAACGGCTCCGGCTCGGCCGGTCTGCTGGAGGTCGCGCTGAAGCTGGCCGACGAGACCAAGGGCAAGAAGAACAAGCCCGTCAACAAGGTGCGCTTCGGCTGGTGGTCGGCCGAGGAGCTGGGCCTGCTCGGCAGCGAGCACTACGTGAACTCGCTGACGGAGAAGCAGCGGAAGGACATCGCCCTCTACCTCAACTTCGACATGATCGCCTCGCCGAACCCGGTGCAGTTCGTCTACGACGGCGACGACTCCGACAAGGTCGGCGCGGGCGCCGGTCCGGCCGGGTCCGCGCAGATCGAGAAGCTGATCAACACCTTCCTCGACCGCAAGGGCAAGCCGCACGAGGGCACCGACTTCGACGGCCGCTCCGACTACGGCCCGTTCATCGAGAACGGCATCCCGGCCGGCGGCACCTTCACCGGCGCCGAGGGCATCAAGACGCCCGCGCAGGCGGCCCGTTACGGCGGCAAGGCCGGCGTGGCCTACGACCCGAACTACCACGGCAAGGGCGACGACCTGAAGAACCTCGACCTGAGGGCCTTCGACACGAACGTGGACGTCATCGCCCACGCCGTGGGCACCTACGCCCAGGACCTCTCCTCGCTGGGTCGCTGACCCGACCCGGAGCCACGACGAGGAGCGGGGACGCGCGGGGGGCGCGTCCGTGAGGGGGGGAAGGGAACGGGGCGGCGCGTCCGGCAGGGAGGCCGCCCCGTTTCCCGTGCCCGCGTGCGCCGTGCGGCCGGTCAGCCTTCGGCGCGGGTGCGGGCCCAGTGGCGAGATGCCTTGGCGCGGTTGCCGCAGACGGCCATCGAGCACCAGCGGCGGGTGCCGTTGCGCGAGGTGTCCAGGAAGTGCAGGACGCAGCTCTCCGAGGCGCAGCCGCGGATCCGGTCGGGGGCGGTCGACATCAGCCGCAGCCAGTCGTGCGCGGCGAGCCAGGCCGGGCCCCAGGTGGGGTCCTCGAAGTCGGTGCGTTCGCCCGGGCCCTCGGGGCCGATGGTGGGGCGGAGCCGGCCGTGTTCGAGGACGGCGTCCACGAGGGCGAGGGCCTCGGCGTCGGCCGGGTCGGCGACCGCGCGGGCCAGTGCCTCGCGCGCGGTCAGCAGGTGGATCAGGGTGGGCGCGTCGGCGCGGAAGCGGGCGTCGAGACCGTGGGCGGCGAGCCAGACCCGCAGGCCGTCCAGGCGGGTCAGGCCGGCCGCGCCGGCGAAGAGGTCGTGCGGGGCGCGGTCCCAGACCCAGCGGGTGTTCAGCAGGTCCAGGGAGACGGGCTCGCCGACCAGGGGGCGCGGGTCGGCGGGAACGGGGGCCGCGGGCGGGGCGCCGAGGGCGGGCCGGGGCGCGGACCCCGTCGTGGTCTGCGTCATGTCTGGGCTCGATTCCGTCCGGCACGAGAGGGGTGGACTAACCCCTCAATCGTACGTGGCCGGTGTGGATCGTGGGTGGGGTTCATCGGGGCAGGACCACCACGTGGCCGGCGGGCTCGCGGTCGCCGGCCGCCGCGAGGGCCGTGCGCAGGACGGTGGCCTGCTGTTCGGCGTGCTCGCGCAGCTTGCGCGGGGTGACGTGCACGACGGTGATGCCGAGGCGCTCCAGCACCTCGCGCTTGCGGGCCGCCTCCATCCACTCCTCGTCGGGCTGCTGCCGGGGGGCGCGGGTGTCGAGTTCGAGGGCCACGGCCTCGTCCGGCCAGTAGGCGTCGACGCCGCCGAGGTGCGGGCCGCCCGCGACGCGCAGGTCGACGTTCCACACCGGGTCCGGCAGGCCGAACTCGCGCACCAGGTCGTAGAGCCGGTCCTCGGCGGTGGCGCGGCCCTCGGTGAGGAGGGATTCGACGGCGTCCACGACGTGCGGCCGGTTGAGGAGGCGGGCCACGGTCAGCTCGCGGACCAGGGCGGCCGGCTCGCAGTGCCCGCCGCGCACGGCCTCGCCGAGCAGCCGGCGGACGGTGGCCGCGTCGCCGAGGCGGGCCACGGCGTCGGCGACGGCGCGGGCCGGGGGCGCCACGGGCAGGCCGGTGACCTGGCGGGGCAGCGGCGGGGTGTGGCTGCGCACGACGCGGGCGCAGCCGGTGGAGCGCAGCCGGCGGGTGTGCGGGACGAGCACGTCGATCTGGGGGAGGGCGAGCAGGGCGGGGGCGGAGGCGAAGCGGTACAGGGCGAGGGCGGCGAGGCCGGTGATCATGGCCTCGTCGTCGCGGCGCCGGCGGGCGTAGAGGAGGACGGCGTGCAGGCGGTCCTCGCTCGTGGCGGTGCCGGAGTGGAGCAGGTGCACCCCCGGCAGCAGCTCCTGCCAGCCGCGCTCGGCCGCCTCGACGGTGCTCACGCCGTGCTCGCGGAGCTGGGGGGTGGTGAGGAGGCGGGGGCGGGCGTCGCTCAGGTGACGAAGGGGGAGCGGGGTGCCGAAGGTGGGGGAGTTGTTCATGCAGCGGGGATTCCCGCCGTCGGACCCATCCCTAACCGCTGTTACACGTTCGTCGGCAAATCCAGACACGACAGCGCTAAAGCGGGGGTGTTCGAGTGCCGATAAGCGCTTTTCGGTCACGGGGTGCGTTCGGGCTATCGCGTGCTGTGACGTCAACTTCCCTTGTGGGCACGGGAGTTCGGTATCCGATAAAGCGATTGTATGACGATTGAATTCCATGTGGGAAGCGGTGCGGGTGGTGCGGAAAAAAGGCGGCGGGTCCGCCCCGGAATTCCCGGAACGGACCCGCCGCCCTCACGCGCTCACTCGTTCACGCGCTCACGCCGATCCGCGCGTCACGTCGCGTCGCATTCCTGCGCGCGCAGGGCGCGGGCCAGGTCGTCGCGGGCCTCCAGCACCAGCCGGCGCAGCGCCGGCGGCGCCTCCTCGTGCGCGTCGAGCCACGCGTCGGTCTTGGCCACCGTCTCCGCCGAGTCCTGGAGCGCCGGGTACAGGCCGCGCACCACGTCCATGCCGATCTGGATGGACCGCTCGGCCCACAGGCCCTCGATCACCGCGAAGTAGCGGTCGGTGTACGGGGCCAGCAGCTCCCGCTGCGAGGACTGCTGCATCCCCGCGATCGTCGCCTCCACCAGCGCGTTGGACAGCCCGTCGGACTCCACGACCGCCGCCCACGCCTGGTCCTTGACCGCCGCCGAGGGGCGCGCGGCCAGGCAGCGCACCTGGTGCCGCTTGCCCGAGGCCGTGTCGTCGCGGGCCAGCTCCGCCGCGAGCACCCCCTCGTCCACCGCGCCGTGCGCCGCCGCCGAGGCCAGGAACTCCCAGCGCAGCTCCTGGTCCACCTCCAGCCCGTCGATCCGCGCCGACCCGCCCAGCAGCCCCAGCAGCAGCTGGAAGTCGCCCTCGGTGGTGGCGCAGGCCGCGAAGAACCGCGCCCACAGCAGCTGGTGCTCCGAGCCGGGCTCGGCCACCCGCAGCTCGTGCAGGGCCGCCGTGGCCAGCTCCCGCCCGGCCGCCTCGCGCCGCCCGGGCGCGGTGTAGCGGGTCACGGAGGTCAGGGCCTGGCCGTGCAGCATCTGGAGCACGCCCACGTCCGACTCGCGGCCGGCGAACGCGGTCACCAGGGCCTGGAAGTCGCGGGCCGGCATCAGCCCGTCCCGGGTCAGGTTCCACACCGCCGACCAGCACAGGGCGCGGGCCAGCGGGTCGGTGAGGTCGCCGAGGTGCCGGCGGAGCGTGGCCAGGGACTCGGCGTCGAAGCGGATCTTGCAGTAGGTGAGGTCCTCGTCGTTGACGAGCACCAGCGCCGGCCGCTCCTGTCCGGCGAGTCCGTCGATGACGGTGCGCGCGCCGACCACGTCCGTCTCGGCCCGCGCGTAGCGGGTCAGGGACCCGTCCTCGATCCGGTACAGGCCGACGACCACGCGGTGCGGGCGGGCCGGTTCGCCCTCCTGGAGCACGGCGAGCTCGGTGATCCGGCCGGCGGCGTCCACCGTGAGCTGCGGGGTCAGGCTGTTCACGCCTGCGGTCTGGAGCCAGGCCCGCGACCAGGCGCTCATGTCCCGCCCGGAGACCTCGGCCAGCACCGACAGCAGGTCGTCCAGGGTGGTGTTGCCGTAGGCGTGCGCCTTGAAGTAGCGGCGGGCGCCCTCCAGGAACGCGTCCCGGCCCGCGTAGGCCACGAGCTGCTTGAGGACGGCGGCGCCCTTGGCGTAGGTGATGCCGTCGAAGTTGAGCTTGGCGTCCTCCAGGTCCCGGATGTCGGCCGTGACCGGGTGGGTGGAGGGCAGCTGGTCGGCGCGGTAGGCCCATGCCTTGCGGCTGTTGGCGAAGGTCACCCACGCCTGGTCGAAGCGGGTCGCCTCCACCTGCGAGAACGAGCCCATGAAGTCCGCGAAGGACTCCTTCAGCCACAGGTCGTCCCACCAGCGCATGGTCACGAGGTCCCCGAACCACATGTGGGCCATCTCGTGCAGGATCGTGTTGGAGCGCCGCTCGTAGGCGGCCCGGGTCACCTTGCCGCGGAAGATGTACTCCTCGCGGAAGGTCACCATGCCGGGGTTCTCCATGGCGCCGAGGTTGTACTCGGGCACGAACGCCTGGTCGTACTTGCCGAAGGGGTACGGGTAGTCGAAGTGCTCGTGGAAGAAGTCGAAGCCCTGCTTCGTCACGAGGAACACGTCGTCGGCGTCGAAGTACCGGGCGAGGCCCTTGCGGCACATCGCGCCCAGCTCGATGGTCAGCTCGCCGCGCGTGTAGGTGTCGGTGACGTAGTGGTACGGGCCGGCGACCACGCACGTGATGTACGTGGAGATGGGGGCGGTCTCCGCGAAGGTCCACACCCCGTCCTCGTGCGACTCCACCGCGCCGTTGCTCCAGACCCGCCACGCCTCGGGCGCGGTCACCACGAAGCGGAACGGGGCCTTCAGGTCGGGCTGTTCGAAGTCGGCGTGCACGCGCCGGGCGTCGGCCGGCTCGTACTGGGTGTACAGGTACACCTCGCCGTCCTCGGGGTCCACGAAGCGGTGAAGGCCCTCGCCGGTGCGGCTGTACGCGCAGTTCGCGTCCACCACCAGCACGTTCTCCGCGGCCAGCTCGTCCAGCGCGATCCGCGAGCCGTCGAAGACGAGCGCCGGGTCCAGGGAGCGTCCGTTGAGGGTGACCGCGTTCACGGAGGGGGCGATCAGGTCGGCGAAGGTGCTCGCGCCGGGCCGGGTCGCGCGGAACCGGATCGTGGTCACGGAGCGGAAGGTGCGCGGCCCCGCGCCGTCGGGGCGGGTCTGCCCGGCGGGGTCGACGGCCGAGCGGACGTCGAGGTTCACCTCGTACCCGTCGACGGTCAACAGCGCGGCCCGCTCCCGGGCCTCGTCGCGGGTCAGGTTCTCACCGGGCACAGGCACTCCTTCGTGCGTTTCGTTTCCGCGTGGCCACCCGGCGGGGTGTCCGCCGGCCTCGGCCGCTCGAAGTCTCCACGAAATCCTCGCACGGGGAATGCGGGCCCGAGGACGCCTGTTGCGCTGGGGGAACGCCCGTACCGCCCGAGTGACCGCCGTGAAGGAGTCCCCCATGTCCGAGACCCAGGTGTCCGAGGCCCAGGTGCCCGAGAAGACCGTCGTGGACTTCTGGTTCGACCCGATCTGTCCCTGGGCGTGGATGACCTCGCGCTGGGTCCTGGAGGTCGAGAAGCTGCGCGACATCCGGGTGCGGTGGAACGTGATGAGCCTGGCCGTCCTCAACGAGGCCCGGGTGGACGAGCTGCCCGAGTACTACCGCGAGATCGTCGGCCCCAAGGGCCTGGCCCCGGTGCGCGTCGCGACCGCCGTGGCGCAGAAGTACGACGACGAGACCGTGGGCCGGCTGTACACCGCGCTCGGCACGAGGATCCACAACGGGGGCGAGGGCTACGGCCGTGAGGTGATCGTGGCCGCGCTCGCCGACGCCGGACTGCCCGCCGAACTGATCGAGGCCGCCGACACCGACGCCTTCGACACCGCCCTGCGCGCCTCGCACGCGGACGGCATCGAGCGCGTGGGCCAGGAGGTGGGCACCCCGATCATCTCGGTGCCCGGGGCCGACGGCGAGGACGTGGCCTTCTTCGGGCCCGTCGTGACCCCGATCCCGCGCGGCGACGCCGCCGCCCGCCTGTGGGACGGCACCCTGCTCGTGGCCTCCGTGCCCGGCTTCTACGAGATCAAGCGGACCCGCACCGCCGACCCCAGCTTCGAGTAGTCCCACCCCGCACGACGGCGAAGAGCCCCCGCGAGTCACGTCCTCGCGGGGGCTCTTCGTTCCACACGTCCGGCCGCGAAGGTTGAGAAGACGATCACGAGGCGGACGGCACGGGGGCGCCGGCCGGGCCGCTCGTGGCGGCGGCCGGCCGACGGGGCCCGGAAGACCGGGCGGGTTGCCGCGACTCAGCCCTTGGTGGGGATGAGCAGCGGGGTCTTGGCCTTGGCGTCGACGTAGCGGGCCGCCACGTCCTGCCAGTTGACGACGTTCCACATCGCCTCGATGAAGTCCACCTTCTGGTTCTTGTACTGAAGGTAGAAGGCGTGCTCCCAGGCGTCGAAGACGAGGATCGGCACGGATGCCTGACCGACGTTGCCCTGGTGGTCGTAGATCTGCTCCACGATCAGGCGGCCCGAGACGGGCTCGTACGCGAGCACGCCCCAGCCGGAGCCCTGGGTGGCGGAGGAGGCGAAGGTGAGCTGCTTCTTGAACTTCGCGAACGAACCGAAGGACTCGGTGATCGCGTCGGCCAGGTCGCCCAGACCGTCGGCGGCGGTGGGCTCGCCGCCGCCCTCACCGGTCTTCGGGGAGGCCATGTTGTGCCAGTAGATGCTGTGGAGGATGTGGCCGGAGAGGTGGAACGCGAGGTTCTTCTCCAGGCCGTTGAGCGCGCCCCAGTTCTCCTTGTCGCGCGCCTCCTCCAGCTGCTCGATGGTGTCGTTCGCGCCCTTGACGTACGCCGCGTGGTGCTTGTCGTGGTGCAGCTCGATGATCTGCGGGTTGATCACGGGCTCCAGCGCCGAGTACTCGTACGGAAGCTCGGGAAGCGTGTAGATGGCCATGCGATGTCCGGTCCCCTCAACGTGCTCACTGCTCACTGCGGATGCCTATTGCAATCAATGCGCAACTGCACGCTAGCAGTATCTATTCCGCGTCACACGTAAGGGTCACCTCAGCTGTCGGCGCTTGTTTCCGGCATGCGAAAGGGGCCCCGCGCGCGGTGTGCGCGGGGCCCCTTCGAGGTGCCGGTGCCGGTCGGCTCAGAGCGCGGCGGCCTTCTTCTGTCGCAGGTAGCCGAAGACGCTCAGGGCCACGGCCAGACCGCCGGTGAAGACCACCTGGATCCGGGTGTCGGCGCTCCAGGCCATCAGGATCAGCACGCCCGCCACGCCGGCCAGGGTGACCCAGGTCAGGTACGGGAACAGCCACATCTTGACGACCAGCTTCTCCGGGCACTCCTTCTCCATCCGGCGCCGCAGCACCAGCTGGGAGGCGGCCGTGAAGCCCCAGACCACCAGCACGGTCGCGCCGACCATGTTCAGCAGCCAGGCGAAGACGGTGTCCGGCCACCAGTAGGACAGCAGCACCGCGACGAAGCCGAAGCCGGAGGAGGCCAGCACCGCGCGGCGCGGCACCTTGTTCGTCACCTTGCCCAGGGCCTTCGGGCCCTGACCGCGGGTCACCAGCGAGTACGCCATCCGCGAGGAGCCGTAGATGTTCGCGTTCATCGCCGACAGCAGCGCGATCAGGATGACCACGTTCATGATCTGACCGGCGTGCGGGATGCCCAGGGAGTCCAGGGTGGCCGCGTACGGGCCGACCTCGGTGACCGCCGAGCTGTGCCACGGGATCAGGGTGACGATGACCAGCATCGAGCCCACGTAGACGATCGCGATCCGCCACATCGTGGTCTTCACGGCCTTGGCCACGCCCTTGACCGGGCTGTCCGACTCGGCCGCCGCGATGGTGACCGTCTCCAGACCGCCGTAGGCCACGACCGAGGCCAGCAGGCCCACCAGCAGACCGTCCACGCCCTTGGGCATGAACCCGCCGTCGCCCATCAGGTGCGCGGTGCCGGGGGAGTCGGTGCCGGGCAGCAGGCCGAAGATCGCGGCGATGCCCAGGCCCAGGAAGATCGCGATGGCGCCGACCTTCAGGGCGGAGAACCAGAACTCGAACTCGCCGAAGTTGGAGACGGCCGCCAGGTTGGTGACGCAGAAGACCGCCATGAAGATCAGCACCCACATCCACGAGGGAGTGGCGGGGAACCAGTCGACCATGATCTGCGCGGCGCCGATGGCCTCGATGGCCACGCCCACGCACAGCAGGTTCCAGTACATCCAGCCCGAGGTCAGCCCGGCCCAGGGGCCGATGGCGCGTTCGGCGTGCACGGAGAAGGAGCCGGAGGCGGGGTTCGCGGCGGACATCTCGCCGAGCATCCGCATCACGAACATCACGAGCAGACCGGACGCGGCGTAGGCGAGCACGATCGACGGACCGGCGGCGGCGATGCCGGCGCCCGACCCCACGAAGAGCCCGGCACCGATGACGCCACCGAGGGCGATCATCGAAAGGTGGCGCTGCTTGAGGCCGTTCGACAGGGGGGAGGACTCGGGGGACTCCGGGTCGCTCGCCCGGTTGTCCGGGGGAGTCAGCGTGCTCTGGCTCATGGGGTTGCCTGTCCGGGTGTGCGGTGGTTTGAACTGGCCACAAGCATGACCGGTGTCCGCTGAACGGACAGGTTGCGTCCGTTATTCGGACAGGCGCCTCACGTTTCGTGATCACCCCCGCACGCTCGGGTCCCCGTCGGGACCACCGGGCCGCCCCCGCCGGGCCGTTCGGCCGGCCCCGGTCGTGTCGACGTGAACGGCCCCCCTCAACGCCGCCGCCCCGCCCGCGCGGTGGGCGCGGACGGGGCGGGGTCGGGAACGGGGGAGCGGGAACGGTGGGCGCGGGGCTCGGGCCTCAGCCCTTGGCGGGCGCGCGCCGCTCGCGCACCAGGGCCACGATCAGCACCAGCACGGTGGCCCCGCCCGACCACAGCAACTGCGGGCGCGCCGAGTCGTCGAGCATCATCAGCACGAAGACCGCGGCCATCGCCACCAGCGCCGCCCACGTCAGGTACGGGAAGGCCCACATCCGCAGGGTCAGCCGCTCGGGCATCTCCCGCTCGATCCGGCGCCGCAGCCGCAGCTGCGAGACCGCGATCAGCGCCCACACGAACAGCAGCACCGCGCCGACCGCGTTCAGCATGTAGAGGAAGACCGTGTCCGGCCACAGCAGGTTCAGCACCACCGACACGAAGCCGAAGGCCACCGACGCGAGCACCGCCGGACGCGGCACCCCGCCCGGCGAGACCTTCAGCAGCGCCTTGGGCGCCTCCCCGCGCTCGGCCAGCGAGAACACCATCCGGGAGGAGCCGTACAGGTTCGCGTTCAGCGCCGACAGCAGCGCCACGAACACCACGATGTTCATGATCTGCCCGGCCGCCGGGATCCCGATCGAGTCCAGCACCGCCACGTACGGGCTCTGGCCCGGGGTGAGCGAGTCCCACGGCAGCAGGGCCACGATCACGAGCATCGAGCCCACGTAGAAGAAGAGGATCCGCCACACCGCGCTGCGCACCGCGCGGGCCACCGAACGGGCCGGGTCGTCGGACTCGGCCGCCGCGATGGTGACCACCTCCAGGCCGCCGAAGGCGAAGATCACCGCGAGCACGCCGGAGACCACCCCGCCCCACCCGTTGGGCACGAACCCGCCCTGCCCGGTCAGGTTCGACAGGCCCACCGGGTCGGTGTCCGGCAGCAGCCCGAACACGGCCAGGGTGCCCAGCACCAGGAACAGGACGATCGCGCCGACCTTCAGCGAGGCGAACCAGAACTCGAACTCGCCGAAGTTCTTCACCGCCGCGAGGTTGGAGACGGTGAAGACCACCATGAAGATCAGTACCCAGCCCCACTGCGGCACCGAGGGCAGCCAGCCGTGCGCGATCGACGCGGCGGCCGTGGCCTCCACGGCCAGCACGACCACGAGCAGGAACCAGTACAGCCAGCCCACCGTGAACCCGGCCCAGCGGCCCAGGGCCCGCTCGGCGTGCACCGAGAAGGAGCCGGAGGAGGGCATCGCGGCCGACATCTCGCCCAGCATCCGCATCACCAGCATCGCCAGCACGCCGGCGAGGAGGTAGGAGTAGACGATGGCCGGACCGGCCAGGGTGATGCCGGCGCCCGAGCCGACGAAGAGGCCGGCGCCGATCACGCCACCGAGGCCCAGCATCGTCAGGTGGCGTTGTTTCAGGCCGTGGGACAGGGGCTCGGCGGGCGCGGCGAGGGAATTCGCCGCGGGTTCGTCGGGCTGGGGTGCGCGCATGAGGGGTGCTCGTACTCTCGTGCTCGGTCGGGCGGTGGATACATGGTTGGCGGGACCCTACAGTTTCACCGAGTAACACCCTTCTTCGCAAAACGGACTCTTGGCGTGATCTTGCTCGTGACCAGGATCACCCCGAGAAGGGTCAGGTCCGGGTGTGGACCTGATTCTTTGTCGGAAGTCCACCAATCGGTCGATCAAGGCTTTGTCGCGGACCCCGATGTCGGCGAACGGGCGCCCGCACTAGCGTCGGGACGTTCCCCATACCTGCCCCCTCGCGGAGTCCCCATGAGCACTGCATCCGTCGCCTCCCGTCCCGGTCTCGTCCTGGCCGACCTGCTGCCCGCGAGCCGCGTCCGTGACGTGGCCCTGGTCGCCGGCGGCGCCGCGCTCACCGGGATCGCCGCGCAGATCGCCGTGCCGATCCCCGGCTCCCCGGTGCCCGTCACCGGTCAGACCTTCGCGGCCCTCCTCGTCGGAACCGCCCTCGGCGCCCGCCGCGGCGCCCTCTCCCTCGGCCTGTACGCCGCTCTCGGCGCGGTCGGCCTGCCCTGGTTCGCCAACGGCACCTCCGGGGCCTTCGGCGCCTCCTTCGGCTACGTCCTCGGGATGCTGCTCGCCGCGACCGTGGTCGGCGCCCTCGCCCGGCGCGGCGCCGACCGCTCCGTGCTCCGCACCGCCGGCGCCATGGTGCTCGGCTCCGCCCTCGTGTACGCCGTCGGCGTCCCCTACCTCATGGGCGCCACCGGCATGGGCCTGACCGCCGCCCTCGCCGCCGGCGTCGTCCCCTTCCTCGTCGGCGACGCCCTCAAGGCCGCCCTCGCCATGGGCCTGCTGCCCACCGCGTGGAAGCTCCTGGACCGCCGCGCCTGAGTCCCGGCGACCGAACGGCCCCGGACCGCGAGCGGTGGTCCGGGGCCGTCGGCGTTCCGCGGGGCGATCAGCCGGCGTCGACGCCGGCCCGCCGGCGCAGCACGTCACGCGAGACGCCCACCGCCACCACGACCGCCGCCACCAGCACCGACAGCAGCACGACCTCGCGGTTCGCGTCGTCGAACAGCATGTAGACCAGCACGAACGAGATCATCGCGGCCGTGGCCCAGGTCAGGTACGGGAACAGCCACATCCGCACCGTCAGCCTCTCCGGCGCCTCGCGCAGCAGGATCCCGCGCATCCGCAGCTGCGTGAAGCAGATCACCAGCCACACGAACAACGCCACCGCGCCCGAGGAATTCAGCAGGAACAGGAAGACGCTGTCCTTGAACGCGTAGTTGAAGTAGACCGCCACGAACCCGAAGACCACCGAGGCCAGGATCGCCGTCACCGGCACGCCCTTGGCGTTGACCTTCGCGAAGGCCCTCGGCGCGTCCCCGCGCTCGCCCAGCGAGAACGCCATCCGCGAGGCCGTGTACAGCCCCGAGTTCAGGCAGGACAGCACCGCCGTCAACACGATCACGTTCATGATCTGCCCGGCCGCGGGGATCCCGATCGAGTCCAGGGCCGCGACGTACGAACCCTTCTCCTGGATCGACGGGTCGTTCCACGGCAGCAGCGTCAGCACCACCAGGATCGACCCCAGGTAGAACACGCCGATCCGCCAGATCACCGAGTTCGTCGCCTTCGTCACCGCGCGCCGAGGGTCCTCCGACTCGCCCGCCGCCAGCGTCACGATCTCGCTGCCCATGAACGAGAACACCACCATCAGCACACCGGTCAGCACCGCACCCACCCCGTGCGGGAAGAACCCGCCGGTGTCCGTCAGGTGCGCCAGACCCGCGCCCGGGTTGTCCGACCCGGGCAGCAGCCCGAACACGGCCAGCAGGCCCACCACGACGAACGCGCCGATCGCGACCACCTTGATGCCCGCGAACCAGAACTCGAACTCGCCGTACGAGGCCACCGAACCCAGGTTCGTCACCGTCAGCACGGCCATCACGATCAACGCCCACGCCCACTGCGGCACGGCCGGGACCCAGCCTTCCAGGATCACCGCGCCGGCGGTCGCCTCCACCGCCAGCACCACGACCCAGAAGAACCAGTACAGCCAGCCGATCGAGAACCCGGCCCAGCGGCCCAGCGCCCGGTCCGCGTACGCCGAGAACGACCCCGAGTTCGGGCTCGCCGCCGCCATCTCGCCGAGCATCCGCATCACGAAGACCACCATCGCGCCGACCAGCGCGTACGAGATCAGGATGGCGGGCCCGGCCTTGGCGATGCCGCCGCTCGACCCCACGAACAGACCGGCGCCGATCACGCCGCCGATCGCGATCATGGAGAGGTGTCGGTTCTTCAGACCGGCCTTGAGGCCGTCGGAGGGCTGGGGGGAGTCGGTGCCGGAGCCGGGTTCGCCGGAGGGGCCGCCGCCTGCCTTCCGAAGGGTCGTCGTGTTGCTCATGGACGAATCCTTGGGTGTGAGGGGTGCTCGGGTTACGAGTTGCCCGACATCAAACCCCGGCCCCCGCCCGGGGCGGAAGACCCTCCCCCGGACGGTTGCCCCGGGCACGAAGTCCGGGACCTTCGTCCCCCCTTGCCCCATCAGGGTCCTTAAGCGTTACTTGAGGTTTTCGAGTGACCCACGCCACCCCGCGACGAGCCCCGGCCGGCCCCGTGCCACACTCGTCCCATGCGCGTGTACCTCGGATCCGACCATGCCGGCTACGAACTGAAGAACCACCTCGTGGACTGGCTCAAGAACAACGGCCACGAGCCCGTCGACCTCGGCCCCCACATCTACGACGCCGTGGACGACTACCCGCCGTTCTGCCTCCGCGCCGCCGAGCGCACCGCCGCCGACGCCGACAGCCTCGGCATCGTCATCGGCGGCTCCGGCAACGGCGAGCAGATCGCCGCCAACAAGGTCAAGGGCGTCCGCGCGATCCTGGCCTGGAGCGTCGAGACCGCCAAGCTCGGCCGCGAGCACAACAACGCCAACGTCATCTCCGTCGGCGGCCGCATGCACACCCAGGACGAGGCCGTCTCCTTCATCGAGGCGTTCCTCGCCACCCCCTACTCGGACGAGGAGCGGCACACCCGCCGCATCGACATGCTCTCCGCGTACGAGACCACCGGCGAACTGCCCCCCATCCCGGCCCACCACCCGCAGGCCGACGCGAGCTGACGCCCGCGGCCACACCGGACCCGCCACGACGTGCCGCCCGCCCCGCCCCGGGGCCGGGCGGCACGCGCACGACCGCACCACACCCGAGGAGCCCGCCGTGCCCGAAGGGCATACGATCCACCGCCTCGCCCAGGACCACGCCGAGCGCTTCGCCGGCCGCCCCGTCCGCGTCAGCAGCCCCCAGGGCCGCTTCGCCGACTCCGCCGCCCTCCTCGACGGCCGCGTCCTCGACACCACCGAGGCCCACGGCAAACACCTCTTCCTCGGCTTCGGCGACGACTGGATCCACGTCCACCTCGGACTCTTCGGCAAATACGGCTTCGGCCCGCTCCCCGCACCCCCGGCCACCGCCACCGTCCGGATGCGCCTCACCGGCCACGACACCTACGCCGACCTGCGCGGACCCACCACCTGCGCCCTCCTCACCGAGGACGACAAGGCCGCGATACACGAGCGCCTCGGCCCCGACCCGCTGCGCCCCGACGACGACCCCGACCGCGCCTGGGCCCGGATCAGCCGCTCCCGCACCACCGTCGCCGCCCTCCTCATGGACCAGAAGGTCATCGCCGGCGTCGGCAACGTCTACCGCGCCGAGGTCCTCTTCCGGCACGGCATCGACCCCTACCGCGCCGGCCGCGACCTCACCCGCCGCGAATGGGACGCGATCTGGACCGACCTCGTCGCCCTCATGCGCGAGGGCGTCCGCCTCAACCGCATCGACACCGTCCGCCCCGAACACACCCCCGAGGCCATGGGCCGCCCGCCCCGCGTCGACGACCACGGCGGCGAGGTGTACGTGTACCGCCGCGCCGCCATGCCCTGCCACCTGTGCGGCGACGAGATCCGCACCGCCGACCTCGCCGCCCGCAACCTCTTCTGGTGCCCCACCTGCCAACAGCGCTGAGCGCGGGGCGCGGGCGGGGGGCTCAGGCGAAGCGGGGCATGATCCGGTCGTGGATCAGCCGCAACTGCGTCGGGATGTCCGCCACCCCGTCCAGCACGCGTCCCGTGAAGGCGTGCACCAGGGTCCGGTCGGTCAACGCGCAGATCATGTGGTTCACGCCCGCCGGGGCGATCTCCCGGGCGATCTTCTCGGCGCACTCCTCCGGGGTCCCGGAGATCGACAGCCGCTCCGCCACCTCCGGCGGGGTCAACTCGATCCCCGCCGCCAGATCGCCCTCCCGAATGGCCTCGATCGCCGGCTTCAACACCACCGGGTCCACCCCGTTGCGCACCAACTGGGCCTCGGGCATCGCGGAGGCGTAGATGCCCACCATGCTGCGGGCCGCCTCCTTCGCCGCCGCGCCGTCCTCACCGACCGAGAACACCACCCACGCGCCGATGTCCAACGACGCGAAGTCCCGGCCCGCCCGCTCGGCGCCCGCGCGGACGTGCCGCACCGCGTACTCGTACGCCTCCCGCGTGTAGCTCAACGCGTGGTGACACCCGTCCGACAGTTCCCCCGCCGCCTCGAAGGACCGCGGCCCGAGCATCGCGCCCAGCTTCAACGGCACCCGCTCCTGCGCGGGACGGGCGAAGGTGTACAGGCCGTCGTACCGGTAGAACTCGCCCTCGAAGGTGATGCTCCCCTCGTCGAGGAGGGTCCGCGCCACGTGCAGCGCCTCCTTCGTCCGCGACAGGGGCTTGGCACGGGCCGCGTCGATGCCGTACTGCGCCAGCAACTCGACGTTCCCGCTGGAGAGCACCGCCTCCGCCCGCCCGTTCGACAGCTCGTCCAGGGTGGCCAGCGCCTGGGCCAGGTGCGTGGGCTCGCGCAACAGCATCGGGGACACGCTCGGCCCGAACCGGATCCGGCTCGTCCGCCCGGCGGCCGCCGCGAACAGCAACCACAGGTCCTTGTGCCAGGTCTCGTCCGCCGCGTAGCAGGCGTGGAAACCCAAGGAGTCCGCCAACTCGATCGCGTCGAGGGACTCGTTCAACGGATGGTCCGGTAACAGGGCGTAACTGAATCGCATGCCGCGAGCATAGGCCCGCGTCACCCCCGCCGGACCGGGCCCGCCCATTCGCGCCACACGACGACCGAGACCCGCCCACCCGCACGGGCCTCGGCACCGAAGACTCAGAACCCGTGCGGCAACCAGGGGGCCACGTCGCCCGCGAACGCCGTCGACGCCGCCGCCAACGCGCCCGGCCGCAGCTCCGTCACCAGACCCGCCGCCGCCAGCTCCCGCAAGGTGGTCCCGCCGAGATAGGCCGCGCCCAGCTCCCGCACGTCCAAGCGCAGCTCCGCCGCGTCCGTCGTCGGAGCGCACTGCGCGCCCTTGGCGTCCCCCGTCAACCGACGCCGGCCCGAGTTCTCCGGCAGGAACCCGTCCACCACGTCCAGCACCACGTCCACCGGCGAGCGGTAACGCCGCGCCGCCAGCGCCGCGTCCACGTCCACCAACCGCACGTGCAACGAGTCCCGCACCCGGACCTCGCACCGCCGCACGTCGTTCACCAGGTGCAACAACGGCGCGTCCACCGGCAGCCTGTGCACCCGCACCCGCGAGACCAGGTCCAGCTCGAACACGTACCGCCACAACGCCGCGTACGCCGCCGGGGTCGACGCGTCCAGGGTGCGGACCTCCGCCTTCCCCTCCGCGCCCGACAACTCCCAGTCCGAACGCAGCGCGTACCGCACGTAGCCCACGACCTCGCCCGCCGCGTCCTCCGCCACCACGCACACCAGCGGGGAACAGCCCTCCCGGTTCGCCTCCGGGTCCAGCAGGTCCTGCTCCTCCCAGCCCGGGCGCCGCTCCATCATCCCCGGCCGCTCCGGCACCAGCGCCGCGTACACCCGCTCGCACGCCGCCAGCGCCTCGCGCGGATCCACCCGCCGCAACCGCACCTCGTCCACGCCCTCGGGCAGCCGCGCGATCCGGGCCCGCGTCACGTCCGCGTCCAACGAGACGCACCGCGTCCCGACCCCGTACCCGAACCGGCCGTAGATCTCCGGCTCCGAGGCCGTCAGCACCGCCACCGCCTCGCCGCGCGCCCGCACGTCGTCCAACTGCCGGCGCATCATCGACGTGAGGACCCCGCGCCGGCGGTGCGTCGGCGCCACCCCCACCATCGTCACCCCGGCCACCGGCAGCACCCCGCCGCCCGGCAACGTCATCCGGAACGAGAACGCCCCGGCACACCCCACCGGCGTCTCCCCGTCCCACACGCCCAGCGACCGCTCGAACTCGGTCAGCGACCGGTACAGCTTCCGCTCCTCAGGCGACTCCGGCGTGCCCCCGAAGGCCCATTCGAGGTTTCCGTACCAGGAGTCCCACTCCTCGGGCCGCAGCACCCGCGTCTCAATAGCCATAGGACCATGCTTAACAGGGCATTCCGCCGGAGTCGAAGGGTTTTCGACCCGGAATCGACATCCGTCGCAGGGGTAGCCCTGCGCGTACACAGCGAAGGTGGATAGGGTCCCCTGACAATGGCCAAAGCCCGTGTGGAGACGATCGCGGCCCGGATGCGCAAGACCTGGCACCGGGCACGCACCGCCCTGCGCAAATCCGCCGTGGACTACTTCCGCGGCGACGCGTCCGACTGGGTGGCCTTCGTCGGCCTCTTCCTCACCATTCCCGCGATCACCTGCGGCACACTCCTGTGGCCCGTCTGGTTCTCGCCCTCCGCCCTCGTCATGCCCATCGTCGCCGGCGGACTCCTGCTGCGCCCCGCGAGCCTCCTCGCCCTCTACGCCTCCGCCGCCGCCTCCCTGATCATCGAGGCCCTGGTCCTGGGCCCCTACACCGAGGGCCCCGCCCGCGTCACCCCCGGCACCGTCCTCGTCGTCGCCGCCACCGGACTCTTCGGCCTGGTCATCGCCCAGTTCCGCAGCCGCGTCGGCGTCCCCTGGAGACGCGGCGGCACCATGCTCTTCGACCTCCGCGAACGCATCCGCGTCCAGAGCGAACTGCCCGCCCTCCCCGACGGCTGGCACCACGAGATGGCCCTGCGCCCCGCCGGCGGCCAGTCCTTCTCCGGCGACTTCGTCGTCGCCGCCCGCACCGGCCCCCGCGGCCGCACCCTGGAGATCGTCCTCACCGACGTCTCCGGCAAGGGCATGGACGCCGGCTCCCGCGCCCTGCTCCTCTCCGGCGCCTTCGGCGGCCTCCTCGGCTCCCTGCCCCCGCCCGACTTCCTCCCCGCCGCCAACGGCTACCTGCTCCGCCAGGACTGGGACGAGGGCTTCGCCACCTCCATCCACCTGGTCCTCGACCTGGAGACCGGCGACTACGAACTCCTCTCCGCCGGCCACCTGCCCGCCCTCCAGCTCAACGCCGGCACCGGCCGCTGGAGCGAACGCACCGGCGAGGGCCCCCTCCTCGGCGTCTACGACGGGGCCGAGTTCGAACCCGCCAAGGGCACCCTCGGCAAGGGCGACGTCCTCATGCTCTTCACCGACGGCCTCGTCGAGACCTCCGACCGCGACATCGCCGAGGGCATCGACCGCCTCACCGGCGAAGCCGACCGCTACGTGGCCGCCGGCTGGGAGGGCGCCGCCTGGCACCTCATCGAGAAGGTCGCCAAGGACGTCAACGACGACCGCGCCCTCCTCCTCATCCGCCGCTCCCACTGAGCCGAGGCCCCGGCAGGCCGGCGCACGGCGATTGGCCGGCCCGCTCCCGCCCCGCCCGCTCTACCGTGCGCCCATGCACCCGCGCCTCGCCGCCGACCTCGACCGGCTCGCCGACCTCCTCGACACCACCGCCGCCGTCGCCCGCGACACCCTCGCCGGCCTCCACGACCGCCCCGTCCTCCCCCCGGCCGGCCCCGCCCCGACCCCGGAGGTCGACCCCGAGGACGGCATCGGCTTCGACGCCGCCCTCGCCGCCTTCCGCCGCGACTGGGAACCCCGCCTCTCCGCCTCCGCCGGCCCCCGCTACCTCGGCTTCGTCACCGGCGGCGCCACCCCCGCCGCCCTCGCCGGCGACTGGCTCACCGCCACCCACGACCAGAACCCCAACTCCGCCCTCGACCCCGCCGGCCAACACCTCGAACGCGAGACCCTCGCCCGCCTGCGCCCCTGGTTCGGCCTCTCCGACGCCCACACCGGCACACTCGTCTCCGGCGCCACCCAGTCCAACACCGTCGGCCTGGCCATCGCCCGCGAATGGCTCGGCGAGCACGCCGGCCTCAGCCCCGCCGCCGACGGCGTCACCGCCCTCACCGCCGCCGGGATCACCCCCCGCGTGTACTCCGGCGCCCCGCACTCCTCCGTCGCCAAGGCCCTCGCGATCCTCGGCCTCGGCCGCTCCGCCCTCGTCACCCTCCCCACCCTCCCCGGCCGCGAGGCCGTCGACCCCGAGGCCCTCGACCGCGCCCTGAGCGCCCACCCCGGCCCCGCCGTGATCCTCGGCAACGCCGGCACCGTCAACACCGTCGACTTCGACGACCTCACCGCGCTGGCCGCCCTCCGCGACCGACACGGCGCCTGGCTGCACGTGGACGCAGCCTTCGGCGCCTTCGCCGCGCTCAGCCCCGACCACGCCCACCTCCTGGCCGGTCTCGACGCCGCCGACTCCGTCTGCGTCGACCTGCACAAGTGGCTGAACGTCCCCTACGACAGCGCCGCGCAGTTCACCCGCCGCCCCGACCTCCAGGCCCGCGTGTACGCCAACACCGCCGCCTACCTCGGCCCCCTCGGCCCCGAGCCCGACCTCGTGCACCTCACCCCCGAGAACTCCCACCGACTGCGCGCCCTGGCCGCCTGGTTCACCATCCGCGCCTACGGCCGCGCCGGCCACCGTGAGATCGTCGAACGCGACATCGCCTGCGCCCGGATCCTCGGCGAACACCTCGCCGCCGACCCCGCGCTGCGCCTGCTCGCCCCCGTCCGCCTCAACGTCGTCTGCTTCACCCTCGCCACCGGCCCCGACCCCACCGCCCTCGCCGCCCTGCGCGAGGCCGCCGCCGAGGAGGTGTTCACCACCCCCACCGTCCTCGACGGCACCCCCGCCCTGCGCGCCGCCTTCGCCAACTGGCGCACCACCCCCGACGACGCCCGCCGCGCCGCCCGCGCCCTGTCCGCCGCCGCCCGAAAGGTCACCGCCCGATGACGCACGAAGCACCGCGACACCTCACCCTCGCCGAGGTCGAGGCCCTGGCCCGCGCCGCCCACGCCCCGCAGACCGACAAACTCGGCCGCCCCTACGTCGAACACCTCGCCGCCGTCGCCGCCGGCGTGCGCGAGCGGGGCGGGGACGCCGAACTCCAGGCCGCCGCCTGGCTCCACGACGCCGTCGAGGACCACGCCCTCACCGAGGAGTGGCTGGAAAACGCCGCCCTGTCGGACCGGGTCAAAGCCGTGGTCCGCGCCCTCACCAAGGCCCCCGGCGAGAGCCCCGAGAGCTACACCGCGCGGATCCTCGCCACCCCCGGCGCCCTCCTCGTGAAGACCGCCGACCTCGCCCACAACACCGACCCCACCCGCCTCGCCGCCCTCGACGACCCCACCCGTGCGCGCCTGCGCGCCAAATACGCGCGCACGCGGGCCCTCCTCGGCCTCGCCGGTCCCGCCGACCCCACCCCCTCCGGGGATGTCGATCAGTCAGGCCACGGGTAGCCGGCCCCGGTTGGTGGGAGGATGCTCCATGTGGGTGTGTGGGAGGACCGCGCATCCCGGGCCGAGCGGGGACGACCGAGGATGTGAGGGATCATGGCCATTTCGCTGTCGGCGGTGGTGTTGCTGGCGATCATCATGGTGGTGCTGATCAGAGGGAAGAACCTGAAACCGGGCCCGGCGATCGTCGCCGTCCTCTTCGGCTTCTTCCTCGCCTCCAGCTCCATCGCCGGGAACGTCAACCAATTCCTGAACTCGATCGCCGACACCCTCGGCAAGATCAGCTTCTAGGGACGCGCGCCCGACCGCACACGCACCGCACGCGGGACGCCGACGACGCCGTCCCGCCCACCGGCCGTGCCCGGACACCCGCCCGCGGCCCCGTGAAACGCCGAAGGGCCGGAACGGGGAGCGGACTCCACCGTCCCGACCCTCGGTCGAAACGAAGCGGGCGACGGGAATCGAACCCGCGTAGCCAGTTTGGAAGACTGGGGCTCTACCATTGAGCTACGCCCGCAAGCGCACCACCGGACCCCGGACCCGGGGTGTGGCACGTCACGCATCCTAGCGGGTTCCCGGGCGGCGGCGCACACCACTTCCCGACACCGCCGACGAGCGCGAGAACCCGCGTGTCGGAGGGTCCCCGGGCATGTACCCTACGTGTCGCACCGACGGGGTGTGGCGCAGCTTGGTAGCGCGTCCGCTTTGGGAGCGGAAGGTCGTCGGTTCGAATCCGGCCACCCCGACCATCATCTGTTCGTCGCGTCCGATCCGCCGACGGCCCCGGGCCGTCGGCGCGGACCGCCCCACAACCCCGCGCACGCGCCCCCGCGCGCGTACTCCCACGCCCCGCGCGCACCCCTCTCCACACCTCGCCGGCCGACCCCCGACGTGAAGATCGCGTTGTGGGCAGGTTCTCGTGTGCGGTTACTATGCAAGCTGCGTGCCCGTGTGTCTGATGTACCGGGCCCGATCCGCCGGCCCGCTGATTCCCAGCGTCGGCAGAACCCCCCGATGTCAGCCACAAGGAGACCGAACCGTGAAGAGCGCCGTGGAGACCCTGAACCCGACTCGGGTTCGGCTCACTGTCGAGGTGCCCTTCGAGGAGCTCAAGGACAGCCTCGACGCGGCGTACAAGAAGATCAACAAGCAGGTCACGGTCAAGGGCTTCCGTCAGGGCAAGATCCCGGCCCGGGTCATCGACCAGCGCTTCGGCCGCGGCGCGGTGCTGGAGGAGGCCGTCAACGACGCCCTCCCGAAGTACTACACCGAGGCCATCAACGAGGCCGAGCTGAACCCGCTGGGCCAGCCGGAGATCGACGTCACCGAGCTGAAGGACGGCGAGCTGCTGGCCTTCACCGCCGAGGTCGACATCCGCCCCGAGATCGAGATCCCGGACTACTCCGGCATCGAGGTCGAGGTCGACGCGGTCGAGGTCACCGACGAGGACGTCGAGAAGTCCGTCGAGCATCTGCGCGAGCGCTTCGCCGCCACCAACGTGGTCGAGCGCGCCGCCGCCGAGGGTGACGTCGTCACCATCGACCTCGAGGCCAAGGTCGACGGCGAGGTGCTGCCCGACGGCGTCGCCTCCGACGTCTCCTACACCATCGGCTCCGGCGAGCTGCTGGAAGGCATCGACGAGGCCGTGACCGGCCTGGAGGCCGGTGGCGAGGCCACCTTCACCTCCCAGCTCAAGGGCGGCTCCGCCGAGGGCAAGGACGCCGAGGTCACCGTGAAGGTCACCAAGGTCTCCGCCAAGGAGCTCCCGACCCTGGACGACGAGTTCGCCCAGATGGCCAGCGAGTTCGACACCCTCGACGAGCTGAAGGCCGACAGCCGCAAGCGCCTCGAGAACATGAAGCAGTACGACCAGGCCACCCAGGCCCAGGAGCGCGTGCTGGAGAAGTTCCTGGAGCTCGCGGAGATCCCCGTCCCCGAGAAGCTCCTCGAGGACGAGGTCAACACCCGCAAGCACAACCTGGAGCACCACCAGCTCGGCCAGATGGGCCTGAGCCTGGAGAAGTACCTGGAGTTCCAGGGCAAGACGGTCGAGGAGTTCGAGGCCGAGACCAAGGAGCAGGCGGTCAAGGGCATCAAGACCCAGTTCCTGCTGGACGCCCTGGTCAACAAGGAGAAGCTGAACGTCAACCAGGAGGAGCTCACCGAGCACCTGCTGCGCCGCGCCCAGTCCTCCGGCATGTCCCCCGACCAGTTCGCCCAGGCCGTCGTCGAGGGCGGCCAGGTCCCGATGCTGGTCGGCGAGGTCGCCCGCGGCAAGGCCCTCGCGGTCGTCGTCGAGGCCGCCAAGGTCGTCGACACCAAGGGTGAGGTCGTGGACCTCTCCGACGAGGACGAGGAGACCGCCGAGGTCGCCGACGCCGCCGTCGAGACCGAGGCCGTCGAGGCCGAGGCCAAGTAAGGCATCGCTCCGCCCCGGCGACACGCCGGGGTGAGCAGGGGAAGGCCCGGACGCGCCACGCGTCCGGGCCTTCCGCGTCACGGGGCCGCGCGGGGCGTCGGCCGGGGGCCGTCACCTTGCGCTCCAAGCGAACAGTTCGGGAAGCGGGATGGCGTCGTCCGACCTGCGCGTTAGGGTCCTTGAATACGAGGGCACGGAAAGCTGACGAACTTCACGGAACGCCGGCTTCCGCACCGGTCCGCCGAGTTGGACCGTGCAGGACCCGTGACCCCGAGAACGACACGCGAGGACGGCAACGCCGTCGGAGACGAGCAGGTGGCTACATGACGAATCTGAAGCCTTACGCCGCGGGGGAGACGGGTATCGGTGGTGGCCTCGGCGACCACGTCTACAACCGGCTGCTGGGTGAGCGGATCGTCTTCCTCGGCCAGCAGGTCGACGACGACATCGCCAACAAGATCACGGCGCAGCTCCTGCTCCTGGCGGCCGACCCGGACAAGGACATCTACCTCTACATCAACAGCCCCGGTGGCTCGGTGACGGCCGGCATGGCGATCTACGACACCATGCAGTACATCCCGAACGACATCGTCACCATCGGCATGGGCATGGCCGCCTCCATGGGCCAGTTCCTGCTGACGGGCGGCACCGCGGGCAAGCGCTTCGCGCTCCCCAACACCGACATCCTGATGCACCAGGGCTCCGCCGGCATCGGTGGCACCGCGTCGGACATCAAGATCCAGGCCCAGTACCTGCTGCGCACCAAGCAGCGGATGGCCGAGATCACCGCCCACCACTCCGGTCAGACCGTCGAGGCGATCATCCGCGACGGCGACCGCGACCGCTGGTTCACCGCCGAGGAGGCCAAGCAGTACGGCCTGATCGACGAGATCATCTCGGCCGCCTCCCTCGTCCCGGGCGGCGGCGGCACCGGGGCCTGAGCCGACAGGCCCACGGACCCGACCCCGCGCAGCGCGACCCCAGCCCGCAGAACGCCACCAGGATGGTGAACACCCAGATGCTGAACAACCTCTCCGGCCTCCACACCGGCCCGCAGGTGGAAAGCCGCTACGTCGTCCCGCGCTTCGTCGAGCGCACCTCGCAGGGCGTGCGCGAGTACGACCCGTACGCGAAGCTCTTCGAGGAGCGCGTGATCTTCCTCGGCGTGCAGATCGACGACGCCTCCGCCAACGACGTGATGGCGCAGCTGCTGTGCCTGGAGTCGATGGACCCGGACCGCGACATCTCGATCTACATCAACTCGCCCGGCGGCTCGTTCACCGCGCTGACCGCCATCTACGACACGATGCAGTTCGTGAAGCCCGACATCCAGACGGTCTGCATGGGTCAGGCCGCCTCCGCCGCCGCGGTCCTGCTCGCCGCCGGCACCCCGGGCAAGCGCATGGCCCTGCCGAACGCCCGTGTGCTGATCCACCAGCCCTCCGGCGGCACCGGTCGCGAGCAGCTCTCCGACCTGGAGATCGCGGCCAACGAGATCCTGCGCATGCGCGACCAGCTGGAGTCGATGCTCGCGACCCACTCGACCACGCCGATCGAGAAGATCCGCGAGGACATCGAGCGCGACAAGATCCTGACGGCCGAGGCCGCGCTGGAGTACGGCCTGATCGACCAGATCATCTCCACCCGGAAGATGAACAACGGCTGATACTTGCACGGGGCCCCGAAACGGGGCCCCGGCAAGGTACCGTCGGATATGAGGCACCAGGAGCGCTGAACCAGGCGTCTCCCAGGCGAAGGGGAAGCACCTCGTGGCACCACGCATCGGTGACGGCGGCGACCTGCTCAAGTGCTCGTTCTGTGGGAAGAGCCAGAAGCAGGTGAAGAAGCTCATCGCGGGCCCCGGTGTGTACATCTGCGACGAGTGCATCGATCTCTGCAACGAGATCATCGAAGAGGAACTCGCGGAGACGAGCGAGGTGCGCTGGGAGGAACTGCCCAAGCCCCGCGAGATCTACGAGTTCCTGGAGAGCTACGTCGTCGGCCAGGAGCCGGCGAAGAAGGCGCTCTCCGTCGCGGTGTACAACCACTACAAGCGCGTCCAGGCCGGCGAGAACGGCGGCGCGCAGGGCCGGGACGACGCGATCGAGCTCGCGAAGTCCAACATCCTGCTGCTCGGTCCCACGGGGTCGGGCAAGACCCTCCTCGCGCAGACCCTCGCGCGGATGCTCAACGTCCCGTTCGCCATCGCCGACGCCACCGCGCTGACGGAGGCCGGCTACGTGGGCGAGGACGTCGAGAACATCCTGCTCAAGCTGATCCAGGCCGCGGACTACGACGTCAAGAAGGCCGAGACCGGGATCATCTACATCGACGAGATCGACAAGGTCGCCCGCAAGAGCGAGAACCCGTCGATCACCCGCGATGTGAGCGGCGAGGGCGTGCAGCAGGCGCTGCTGAAGATCCTGGAGGGGACCACCGCCTCGGTGCCCCCGCAGGGCGGACGCAAGCACCCGCACCAGGAGTTCATCCAGATCGACACCACGAACGTGCTGTTCATCGTGGGCGGCGCCTTCGCGGGGCTGGAGAAGATCATCGAGTCGCGGGCGGGCGCGAAGGGCATCGGTTTCGGTGCCACCATCCGCTCCAAGCGCGAGATCGAGGCCAGCGACCAGTTCCAGGAGGTCATGCCGGAGGACCTGGTGAAGTTCGGGATGATCCCGGAGTTCATCGGCCGTCTGCCGGTCATCACCTCCGTGCACAACCTGGACCGCGAGGCCCTGCTCCAGATCCTCGTCGAGCCGCGCAACGCGCTGGTCAAGCAGTACCAGCGGCTGTTCGAACTCGACGGGGTGGAGCTGGACTTCGAGCGGGGCGCCCTGGAGGCCATCGCCGACCAGGCCATCCTCCGCCAGACCGGCGCGCGCGGCCTGCGCGCCATCATGGAGGAGGTGCTGATGTCGGTCATGTACGAGGTCCCGTCCCGCAAGGACGTGGCCCGGGTAGTCATCACCGCCGACGTGGTCCGCTCCAACGTCAACCCGACGCTGGTGCCGCGGATCGTCCCGAAGGACCAGGGGCCGCACGAGAAGTCGGCCTGACCGGGCCGGTACGACGCACGCACGAAGGGGCCGCTCTCCGCGAGGAGGGCGGCCCCTTCCGTGTGCGCTCCGCCGGGTGCCGGTCGGGGGAGCGGGCGGCGGCGGGTCGGGGGTCCGACGGGCCGTCACTACTTCTTGACGCGGGCCGCCTTGTGGGCCTGCGCGGTGAGCGCGGCGGTCTGGTCCATCGTCACGCCGGGCTTGCCGGTCATCGCGGCGGCGAGGTCGATGGAGTTGATGACGCCGAGGGTGCCGTAGTCGGCCCACATGCACATGGGGACCGTGAACGGCTTGGTGAGGGTCGCGCCCTCCCCGGTCTTTTTCGGGGTGAACTTCGCCTCCTGGCACTTCATGATCGCGCCGGAGAAGCCCTCGGGCTTCATCTCCTTGGGCTCGCCGGCGAACTCCAGGCTGTAGGTGGGGTCCTGGGTGGCGGCGTTGGCCTTGGCCTGGGCGAAGGAGTCGTCCACGGTCTTCGCCGGGTCGGCTATCTCCCCGTACATGCCGCTGAGGCTCAGCTGCTTGACGGCCGCGCCGCTGCCGGCCCGGTAGGCGCCGGAGACGCGGGTGGGGTTCTTCACGCCCATCGCCTCGGCCTCGTCCTTCTCCTTCGCGCCGAACTCCTTCTCCTTCGCGCCCGTCTTCTTGTAGTCGCCGACGGCCTCGGGGGCCACGAGCTTGAAGTCCTTGGAGTCGGCGGCCACGGCGGCGTTCGCCGCGGAGCCGGCGGAACCGGAGCCGGCGGCCTTCTTCTCCTCGCCGCCGTCACCGGAGAGGAAGAACCACCACACGGCGCCGCCGAGCACGGCGAGGGCGGCCACGGCCGCGACCACGATCAGTCCGAGCCGCGAGCGACCGGACCCGCGCTCGGGTTCGGGCTCGGGGGTGTAGGAGGTCGAGGAGGCGAGCGGCGCGGAGAACGGGGGCGGGGGAGGGGTGACCTGGGGGCCGCCGTACGGGGGCGTGCCGCCGGAGCCCTGCGGGCCGGCGCCGTACCCGTAGCCCGCGTCCTGAACGCCCTGGCCCGGGTGCTGTCCGTACGGGTCCTGGCCGCCGCCGTACTGCGGCTGCTGCGGCTGCGGCTGCTGCCCGTAGGGGGACGGCGGGGCCTGCGGGGCCTGGCCGTACTGCGGCTGCTGCTGCGGCTGCTGTCCGTAGCCCGGCATGGCCTGGGTCTGCTCGCCGTACGCGGGCATGGCCTGGGTCTGCTCGCCGTACTGCGGCTGCGCCTGCTGCCCGTACTGCGGCTGCGCCTGCTGGGGGTAGCCGTAGCCCTCGCCGTACTGCTGCTGCGGCGGCGGGGCCTGCTGCGGGTAGCCGTACCCGTACGCGTCGTCCTGCTGCTGCTGCTGCTGCGGCTGCTGCTGCGGCTGCTGCGGCGGGGGGCCGTAGGGCGCGGCCGGACGGGCCGGTCGCGGTGGTTGCTGGTCGTCGTACGGTCCCGGATGGTTCTGACTCATGCCCTCGTCCCCCGGTTCGGATGCTGATGTGACTCCCACATCCTGACGGAAATCGGCCGCCCGTGCGGGGCCTCACCCTCGGAATACCGGTTTCAGGACCACTGCCCGGCGCCCCTAAACTGTTCCTCGTGACCGAGAACACGCAGACACCCAGCAGCCCCAGCACCGAATTGCCGCCCCAGTACGCGCCGGCGGAGGTAGAGGGCGCGCTCTACGAGCGTTGGGTGGAGCGTGGCTACTTCACCGCCGACGCGAGCAGCGAGAAGCCCCCGTACACGATCGTCATCCCGCCGCCGAACGTCACCGGCTCCCTCCACCTGGGCCACGCCTTCCAGCACACGCTGATGGACGCCCTGACCCGCCGCAAGCGCATGCAGGGCCACGAGTCCCTGTGGCTGCCCGGCATGGACCACGCCGGCATCGCCACGCAGAACAAGGTCGAGCAGCAGCTCGCCGAGGAGGGCAAGTCCCGGCACGACCTCGGCCGTGAGGAGTTCACGGACCGCGTCTGGCAGTGGAAGGAGGAGTACGGCGGCAGGATCCTCGGGCAGATGCGGCGCCTGGGCGACGGCGTCGACTGGTCCCGTGAGCGCTTCACCATGGACGAGGGCCTGTCCAAGGCCGTCCAGACCATCTTCAAGAAGCTGTACGACGACGAGCTGATCTACCGCGCCGAGCGCATCATCAACTGGTGCCCGCGCTGTCTGACGGCCATCTCGGACATCGAGGTGGAGTACCAGGAGGACGCCGGCGAGCTGGTCTCCATCCGCTACGGCGAGGGCGAGGACTCCCTGGTCGTCGCCACCACCCGAGCCGAGACGATGCTCGGCGACACGGCCGTCGCGGTCCACCCGGACGACGAGCGCTACAAGCACCTCGTGGGCCGGCGGATCAAGCTGCCGCTGACCGACCGCACCATCCCGGTCGTCGCCGACGAGCACGTGGACCCCGAGTTCGGCACCGGCGCCGTCAAGGTGACCCCGGCGCACGACCCGAACGACTTCGCGATCGGCCGCCGTCACGACCTGCCGAACCTGGCGGTCATGGACGAGCGCGGGGTCATCACCGTGCACGGCCCGTTCCTCGGCCTGGACCGGTTCGAGGCCCGGTCGGCGATCGTCGCCGCCCTGCGCGAGCAGGGTCGGATCGTCGCCGAGAAGCGCCCCTACCTGCACTCCGTCGGGCACTGCTCGCGCTGCGCGACCACCGTCGAGCCGCGGCTGTCGCTCCAGTGGTGGGTCAAGGTCGGCCCGCTGGCCAAGGAGGCCGGCGACGCCGTCCGTGACGGCCGGGTCGCGATCCACCCGCAGGAGATGGAGAAGCGGTACTTCGACTGGGTCGACAACCTGCACGACTGGTGCATCTCGCGCCAGCTGTGGTGGGGCCACCGGATCCCGGTCTGGTACGGCCCGAACGGCGAGGTCGTCTGCGTCGGACCCGACGAGCAGCCGCCCACCGGCGAGGGTTGGACCCAGGACACCGACGTCCTCGACACCTGGTTCTCCTCGGGCCTGTGGCCCTTCTCCACCCTGGGCTGGCCGGAGAAGACCCCGGACCTGGAGAAGTTCTACTCCACCGACGTGCTGCTCACCGGCCACGACATCATCTTCTTCTGGGTCGCCCGGATGATGATGTTCGGCCTGTACGCGATGGACGGGCAGGCCCCGTTCAAGACGATCGTGCTGACCGGTCTGGTCCGCGACGAGCGCGGCAAGAAGATGTCGAAGTCCTTCGGCAACGTCGTGGACCCGCTGGACTGGATGGACAAGTACGGCTCCGACGCCGTCCGCTTCACCCTGGCCCGCGGCGCGAACCCGGGCGCGGACGTCCCGATCGGCGAGGACTGGGTGCAGGCGTCCCAGCGCTTCGCGAACAAGATCTGGAACGCGACCCGCTTCGCGCTGATGAACGGCGCCAACGTCGAGGGCCCGCTGCCGGACGCCTCGGAGATGTCGGCGACGGACCGCTGGATCCTGTCCCGGCTGAACGCGACGGTCGCGCAGACCGACGCGCTGTACGAGGACTTCCAGTTCGCCAAGCTCAGCGAGGGGCTCTACCACTTCGCGTGGGACGAGGTCTTCGACTGGTACGTGGAGCTGTCGAAGCCGACGTTCTTCGCCGGCGGCAAGGGCGCGGAGGTCTCGGCGCGGGTCCTGGGCGAGGTCCTGGACACGATGCTGCGGCTGCTGCACCCGGTGGTCCCGTTCGTCACCGAGACCCTGTGGACCACGCTCACGGGCGGCGAGTCCGTGGTCGTCGCCGACTGGCCGACGGACTCTGGTTTCCGGGACGAGGCGGCGGAGCGGGAGATCGGCGAGGTGGTCAAGCTGGTCACCGAGATCCGTCGCTTCCGCGCCGACCAGGGCCTCCAGGCCGGTCAGAAGGTCCCGGCCCGCCTCGACCTCGGGGACACCGGGCTGGACGCGCACGAGGCGGCCATCCGCCTGCTGCTGCGTCTGACGGCCCCGGAGGAGGGTTTCACGGCGGGCGCGACCCTGCCGGCGGCGGGCGCGACGGTCGAGCTCGACCTGTCGGGCACGATCGACGTGGCGGCCGAGCGCAAGCGCCTGACGAAGGACCTGGGCGCGGCCGAGAAGGAGAAGGCGCAGGCGGAGGCGAAGCTCGGCAACGAGGCGTTCCTCGCCAAGGCGCCGGACCAGGTCGTGGACAAGATCAAGGGCCGGCTGGCGGCGGCCGAGGCGGACATCGCCCGGATCACCAAGCAGCTGGAGTCGCTGCCGGCCGCGTAGCGGTACGGACGTGACACGGGCCCCGGCCCGGTGCGCGGACGCGTGGGAGCGCGTCCGGCACCGGGCCGGGGCCTTCTCGCGTGCGCGCGGCGGGCGGGTCTCAGCAGGGGCGGATCTTGTAGACGGGGGACCAGCTCGCGGTGCCGGTGTCCTTGGCGGTGTTCGTCCAGCGCAGGGAGCCGTTGGAGTTGTAGAAGCGGGCGACGGTGCCGGAGCTTTGATTGTTGTTGAAGAGGCCGTCGCCGACGCCGGAGAAGTTGTAGAGGCCGCAGGTGTAGTAGTCGTAGCGGGTGCCCTGACCGTCCTGGACGCACAGCCAGCCGTTGGAACAGGAGATGGCGACGGAGGCGGTGCGCGCGCCCGGGGTGTCGACGGTGACGGCGCCGCCGGGGAATTCGACGCGATTGTCGGAGACCCGGCGGGCCTCGGGGGTGCGGGCGAGGAAGGCGTCGAGCCTCTGTTGGGCGGCCGAGACGGTCGGGGCGGTCGAGACGGTCGGGGCGGTCGGGGCGGAGGCGGCGCCGGCCGGGCCGGCGACGACCTGTCCGAGGACCAGGGCCGAGGCGGCGACGGTCAGGGCCATGATCTTGCGGGCTGCTGCCATGATCACGTTCTCCCTTGGTTCCGAAGTGGCCAGGCCATCGTCCTGGGGGGACGGAGACGGCCGTAAGGGAGAAATCGGCCGGCCAATACGGGCGCAAAGCCCTGAATGCCCCCTGCCGGGATCAGTGGCGCGAACCCGTCGTCACGGGGCGCGCGCGGGCGCGGGAACGGAGGTGCGCGCGGGCGCGCACGGGCCGGGTGCCGGCGCGCGCCCGGCCGCTCACGCGAAGAGGCGGCCGCCGAATTCCGCGAGCAGCAGGCCCACCACCGCCGCGTACGCGACCGCCGGCACCAGCCAGTGCGGCAGCACCCGCAGGATCGACTCCGGGCCCGACAGCTCCCGGTTCACGTACCAGGCCAGCGGGATCATCACCGCCCACACCACCATGCACCACGGGCACAGCGCCCCGATCGCGAACACGCACTGCGTGATCAGCCACGCCGTGAACAGCGCCCCCGCGCTCACCCCCAGCCGCACTCCCAGCCACACCGGCCGGGGCAGCACCGCCCCCGCCACCAGCGCCGCGCCCAGCGCGGCCAGGGCGGCGAAGCCCGCGATCCCGAACAGCGCGTTCGGGGTGCCCAGCACGTGCGACTGCCAGGTGTTCATCACGTCGCCGCAGCTCAGCACCGCGTTCACGTTGCAGCCCGGTACGAACAGCGGGTCCTGGAGCATCTTGATCTGGTCGTGCGCCAGCACCCCCGAGGACAGGGTCCCCAGTGCCCCGCCCACCAGCACCAGCCAGGCCAACGCGCGCGGCACGGCCGGCCCGGGGGAGGGGGCGACGGCGCCGGAGCGCTTGCGGGTCGCTGCGGACCGCGTGACGGAACGGCTCATTCCGTCCACGCTAGTGGCCGTCGGGCATAAAGCCCCGGCGGCGGAAGTCGTGTGTCCTCGGGTCTTCCGTCCCGGCGGAAAGTGCGGCATTTCACGTTTGCCCCGGAGGTTGTGAATTCGTTCCCGAACGTCCCAGGCCGGATGATGGGGGGATGCACGTCAAGCCCGTCGACGCGGCCCGCCAACGGCTCACCACCCTGACCCGCCGGTGGGCCGATTCCTGGGACACCTCGCCCCGGGCCGTGGACCTGATCATCGCCGGCACCTGCCTGGCGCTGATGGCCCTGGACCTGCCCGGCCTGGCCGCCGACGACAACAGCCTCGACGGCCCCCGCGCCGCCGGGGTCCTCGCGGTGGGCTCGGCGAGTCTGCTCCTCAGACGCAGATGGCCGTGGATCCCGTACCTCGTGGCCCTCGCCTTCATCGGCTGGCTGCACGAGCTGACCCTGATCCAGTTCGCCCTGTACTCCGTGGGCCGCTTCCGGGGCCGCCGGGCCGCGATCCTCGCCACCCTCGGCTACGTGGCCTTCGCCCTGGTGATCTTCCACCTGCCGGACTGGCCCGAGAAACGCGCCGACACCCTCAGTTCCTTCCTCAGCCTCGTCGTCCCCATCGGCGTCCTGGCCTCCGCCGTCGGCACCGCCGCCTACCGGCAGGACCTCGTTCGCCGGCTCGACGCCCAACGCATCGAGGGCGAGATCCGCGAGGCCATCCAGCAGGAACGGATCTCCGTCGCCCGCGACGTGCACGACTTCGTCGGCCGCGAACTCACCCTGCTCACCGTCCGCTCCGAAGTGCTGTCCATGCGCTCCCGCAAGACCCCGCACGCCAAGGACTTCGAAGAGCTCGCCGACACCGCCCGCCGCGCCCACCTGATCCTCAACGACATCATCGTCCACCGCGGCGACCGGGCCGCGACCCCCGGACTGTGCGGGCTGGCCGCCCTCGCGGAGGAGAGCGAGCACGCCGGCTCGCCCGTGGCCCTCGCCGTGGCCCCCGAGGCCCACAACCTCACCCCGCTGCGCCAGGCCGCCGTCTACCGCGTGGTGCAGGAGTGCCTGACCAACGCGGCCAAGCACGCCCCCGGCGCCACCGTGGACGTCACCGTCGCGGCGGAGGGGGACGGGGTGCGGATCACCGTCGCCAACGCCCTGCCCACCGCGAGCCTCGGCCGCGCCCCCGTCTCCGCCGGCTCCGGCACCGCCAGCATGGCCGAACGCGTCGAGAGCCTCGGCGGCACCCTCACCGCGGGCCGCACCGAGGACGGCTACCGCGTGGAGGCCACCCTCCCGCGCGCCTGAGCACCCCCCCACGGACACGCGCGCACGACACACGAGAAGGCCCGGCCACCCCTCGGGGCGGCCGGGCCTTCGTCAGGTCCGGGGGGAATCAGGCCACCGTCAGGCGGACAGCAGCGCGCTCAACGTGTCCAGGTCCTCCACGCACTTGCCGGTGCCGTTCGCCACGCAGTCCAGCGGCTCGTCCGCCACGAACACCGGGATGCCCGTCGCCGACGCCAACCGCAGGTCCAGGCCCGGCAGCAGCGCCCCGCCGCCCGTCAGCACGATCCCGTGCTCCATCACGTCGCCCGACAGCTCGGGCGGGCACTCCTCCAGCGTCGCCCGCACGGCCTGCACGATCGCCTCCACCGGCTCGTCCAGCGCCGCCCGCACCTCCGCCGTCGTCAGCTCCAGCGTCAACGGCATCCCGGCGACCTTCTCCCGGCCGCGCACCGTGAACGTGCGGTCCTCCAGCTCCGGCATGTCCGGCACCGGCCACGCCGAACCGATCGCCACCTTCACGTCCTCGGCCGTCCGCTCGCCGATCAACAGCCCGTGCTCCTTGCGCACGAACTCGGTGATCGCCGCGTCCATCCGGTCCCCGCCCACCCGCAGCGACCGCGCCGTGACGATCCCGCCCAGCGAGATCACCGCCACCTCGGAGGTGCCGCCGCCGATGTCCACCACCATCGACCCGCGCGGCTCCGCCACCGGCAGCCCCGCCCCGATCGCCGCCGCCATCGGCTCCTCGATCAGGTGCACCTGCCGCGCCCCCGCCTTCGTGGACGCCTGCACGATCGCCCGCCGCTCCACCGGGGTCACCCCCGACGGCACGCAGATCACCATCCGGGTGCGCGGCCGGCGCCCCGGCAGCACCTTGCGCACGAAGTGCCGGATCATCTCCTCCGCCGCCTCGAAGTCCGAGATCACCCCGTCCTTCAGCGGCCGGATCGCCACGATCGACCCGGGCGTCCGCCCGATCGTCGCCTTCGCGTCGTTGCCCACGGCGAGGGCCTGCGTGGTCCCCGCCTTCACCGCCACCACGGACGGCTCACTCAGCACGATCCCCTGTCCCCGGGCGTACACCACGGTGTTCGCGGTCCCCAAGTCGATGCCGATGTCCCGGCTGTCCCGCCCGAAACCGGATTTCCTGCTGCTCGCCTGCGACATTCGTTCCCCAATCATCTGTTCGCAAGGCTTGCACGCGGGCCGAGAAGACCCGAAGGACCAAGGTCCCGAAAAGGGCGGGCCGAAAGGCCCCGTGCCCCACGTCCGTAGACTGGGTGCGTGAGTGAGCAGCAGCCCGACCGAGACCGTGACCGCACCGAGGGACTCTTCGACGAGTTCGACCAGATCATCGCGGACGAGACCGACCGCGACCCCGACCTCGCGGTGATCGAGGCCGGCAGCCGCACCCTGCGCGCCCAGGCCGGCCCGCCGCAGGACGACCGCCCGGCCGAACCCGAGGACCCGGAGGTGCTCAAGGCCCTGCGGGAGGTCGAGGAGGAGCTGGCGGGCCGCTGGGGCGAGACCAAGCTGGAGCCGTCCGTCGCGCGGATCGCCTCGCTCATGGACGTGCTCGGCGAACCGCAGCGCGCCTACCCGACCATCCACGTCACCGGCACCAACGGCAAGACCAGCACCGCCCGGATGATCGAGGCCCTGCTCGCCGCCTTCGACCTGCGCACCGGCCGCTACACCAGCCCGCACGTGGAGTCCGTCACCGAGCGCATCAGCCTCGACGGCGCCCCGATCTCGGCCGAACGGTTCGTGGAGACCTACGCCGACATCAAGCCGTACGTGGACATGGTCGACACCGCCGAGGAGTTCCGGCTGTCGTTCTTCGAGGTGCTGACCGGCATGGCCTACGCGGCCTTCGCCGACGCGCCCGTGGACGTGGCCGTGGTCGAGGTCGGCATGGGCGGCACCTGGGACGCCACCAACGTCATCGACGGCTCCGTCGCCGTCATCACCCCCATCAGCCTCGACCACACCGACCGCCTCGGGAACACCACCGGCGAGATCGCGGGCGAGAAGGCCGGCATCGTCAAGGCCGGCGCGACCGTGGTCATGGCCCAGCAGCCCGCCGACGCGGCGCAGGTGCTGCTGAAGAAGGCCGTGGAGGTGGACGCGACCGTGGCCCGCGAGGGCATGGAGTTCGGCGTCACCGCGCGCGAGGTCGCCGTCGGCGGCCAGAACCTCACCCTGCGCGGCCTCGGCGGCGAGTACGAGGACATCTTCCTGCCCCTGTACGGCGCCCACATGGCCCACAACGCGGCCGTGGCGCTCGCGGCGGTCGAGGCGTTCTTCGGGATCGGCGCGGAGCACGCCCGCCCGCTGGACCCGGAGATCGTGCGGCGCGCGTTCGCGTCCGTGTCCTCCCCGGGCCGCATGGAGGTCGTCCGCCGCAGCCCCACCGTCATCCTGGACGCCGCCCACAACCCGGCCGGCGCGGCCGTCACCGCGGACGCCGTCACCGAGTCCTTCGGCTTCAGCCGGCTCATCGGCGTGGTCGGCGCGAGCGACGGCAAGGACATGCGGGGCCTGCTGGAGACCTTCGAACCGATCTTCGCCGAGGTCGTCGTCACGGCGAACAGCAGCTACCGGGCCATGAGCGTCGACGACCTGGCCGCCATCGCGGTCGAGGTCTTCGGCGAGGACCGGGTACAGGTCGAACCCGGCCTGGACAACGCCATCGAGGCGGCGATCACGCTGGCCGAGGAAGAGGCCGAGTACGGCGGCGCCGGCGTGCTGGTCACCGGCAGCGTCATCACGGTGGGCGAGGCCCGCCTCCTGCTCAAGAAGAAGCGCTAGAACGAAGTGGGGCTGAGGGACACGTGCGCACTCTCTGCGCGAGCACACTGATCGGCGAGTTCTTCGTCGTCGGTTTCGCGGGTCTGGTCGCGATGAAGAACCCGGACCTGACACAGGCCCAGGTCTGGACCGTCTGCGGGATCGCGATGGCGCTCTCCGTGCTGCTGTGCGGGATGCTGTCGCGGCGCGGGGCGGTCGAGATCGGCTGGGCGCTCCAGATCGGGCTGATCGCGTCCGGGTTCATCGTGCCGACCATGTTCTTCCTGGGCGTGGTCTTCGCGGCGCTGTGGTGGGCCTCGATCCACTACGGCCGCAAGATCGACGCGGCAAAGGCGCGATGGGCGGCGATGGCGGAAGCGGAGTCGTCGCAGGCGACTCCGGCGACGAGCTGAGCCGACGCGGGCCGGCCGTGCACGGTGACGCTCATCGTCATGGTCGTCACCGTGGTCACGACGATCGGCGACACCCACGCCATCGGTGAGATGCGGTCCGTCAGGCGGTGACGCGGGCCGGGTTGTGCAGTCTCAGGACGAGGTGCCGGGCCACGGTTTGGCTCAGCGTCGGGTGATCGAGCGGGACGAGGGCGTCGGCGACGGCGCCCTCACCCGTGTAGATCGTCCCGATCACGGCGACGGGCATCGCGAGGCGGGTCCGCAGGGTCAGGTGCGCGCGCCGCAGCGCGGGGCAACGAGTGCGGGCGTCGGCGAGGTGGTCGGGGCAGACCGGGGGAGTGGTGGTGTCCACGTGCCCCGGCCACTCGGCGCCGGCGTCCGACAGATCCGACTCGTGCAGCAACCAGGTCCCGCCCCCGTGCGCGGGCACGGCGGGCCGGCCGCACACCCCGCACCGGAGCCGGTCCGCGCACTCCCACTGGGCGTCGGGGTCGACGCGGGCCCACAGCGGTTCGCCGGTCCCGTCCCCCTCCCAGCGTTCGCGCAGCACCCCGAGCCACGGATCCACCTGCTCCTCGCGCGGCCGGGGATCGTCCCCCCACCGCACGCCTTCGGGCGCGATCACGAGCGGCGCGAGCACCTGGCGGCGGTCGCTCCTGAGGGTGACGTAGGGGATCGGCGCGGGCTCCATCCCCTTCACCGGCCGGCCCCCGCGGCGCCGTTCCCCCGCAGGCACCGCGCGCATCGGCAGGGCGGAAACCCACCCTGGATCGGCACGGAGTACCACCGAGGGTCCACCCGATACTCCCGCTCGACCCCCACCTCCCCACCCGTACTCCACACCCGCACCCGCATGACGTGCTTCCTCATCACTCATGGTCCTTTCGAGGGCAACGGCGATCCGGCGCGGGCGGTGATCGTTTACTGACGCTGGGTCACCTCCGCGCTTTTCGAGGATGCACCCGGCCCACCCGGGTTCGCAACATGCCAACCCGTAATCGCAGCAGTAGAACCTTCGTGCCCATCGACGGTGCCGGTCCGGCAGGGCAGAATGCGGATCACGTGAACTGAGAGGACGGACCGCACCAATGCCGAACCAGCCCGCCCGGCCGACTCTGCGCAGACGGCGACTCGGCGGACTGCTCCGGGAGAAGCGCGAGCAGGCGCACCTGACGCTCGATGAGGTCGAGAAGCGCATGGGCTGGGTCAAGACCCGCCTGTCGAAGATCGAGAACGCGCGAGCCCACATCAGCGCGCCGGAGGTCGTGCGCCTACTGGAGCTCTACGGGGTGGACGACCCCAAGCTCTCGGAAGCCCTGCAAGTGCTTGCGAAGAGCGCAGGCAAGCAGGGCTGGTGGAGCGTCTACGGTGATGTGGCCCAAGAGGGCTATCGAGACCTGATCAGTCTTGACGGCGATGCGGACGAGATGCAGTTCTACTCACCCACGCTTGTCCCGGGACTGCTGCAAACTCCCCGGTACGCGCGCCAGATCATCACCGGCATTGGTGTCCGGCGCTCACCGGAACAGATCCAGCGATTGGTCGAGTTGAGGATGGCCAGACAGTCCGTCCTCACCCGTCCCGGCAATCCGCTCAAGCTGCACGCGGTTATGGAGGAGACCGCGCTGCGCTACGCGGTGTCCGACTCGTCGAGCGCCATGCCGGAACAGATGGCACGGCTGATCGAGATGAGCGAGTGGCCGAGTATCACCATCCAGGTGTTTCCACTGGGTGCTGCCCCGCATCCCGGAATGAGCGGGATGTTCAGCGTGATCTCGTTCCCGGACCCGTGGCCGCCGCTGGTGAACGCGGAAAACGTCAGCGGGAACATCTTCATCGAGGACCCCGGCAAGGTCGAGGTCTTCAAGACGGCGTTCGCGAGGATGGCCGAGAGGGCGCTCTCGCCGGAGCAAACCCGAGAACTCATGACCCACATCGTGAAAGGTGCCCGTTGATGACGATGCCGCAATCCGAACTGATCTGGCGCAAGTCCAGTTACAGCGGGGCCGAGAACGACTGCGTCGAGGTTGCGCAGCCGACCCCCGGGGCGATGCTCGTGCGGGACTCCAAGCGGGTCGAGGGGCCCGTCATCGGATTCGCCGCTGCCGCCTGGTCGGTTTTCGCCACGGCCGTCTCGCGGGGGTAGTGGCCCGGGGCAGGTGGGTGCGGGGGGCCCTGTAGTTTTGGGCCAACCGCACTCGTTTGCCGCAAGGAGTCACACCATGTCCCAGCGCACGCTCGTCATCCTCAAGCCCGACGCCGTCCGTCGCGGCCTGGTCGGGGAGATCCTGGGCCGCATCGAGCGCAAGGCCGAGTGGACCATCGCCGGCATGGAGCTGCGGACCCTGGAGCGCGACGTGCTGGAGCAGCACTACGCCGAGCACGTCGGCCGCCCCTTCTACGAGCCGCTCATGGGCTTCATGGCCTCAGGTCCGGTCGTCGTGCTCGCCGTGGACGGCGAGCGCGTGATCGAGGGCGTGCGTCAGCTCGCCGGTCCGACCGACCCGATCGCCGCCGCGCCCGGTTCGATCCGCGGCGACTTCGGGACGATCACCCGCGAGAACCTGATCCACGCGTCCGACTCCGAGGAGTCCGCCGCGCGCGAGCTGAAGCTCTTCTTCCCCACCCTCGCCGTCTGACCGACCCGAGCGACACCCCCGCACCACACCCACCGCCCCGGCCCCTCATCGGCCGGGCCGGTGGCGTTGGTGCCCTCGTTGTCGGTACCGCACGGCACGATGGCGCACATGTTCGACAATATGGACGAAATCGACTGGTCGGCCTTCGGTAACTTCGGGGGCGACTCCGCCGCTGTCCCGGAGATTCTGCGGGAGATGCTCTCTCCTCACCGCAAGACGCGAAACCGCGCCTTCGGACGCTTCTACTGCCTGGCCCACGATGTGGAGGGCTTGTGCGGGCTGACCCCGGTCACCCTGCCGTTCCTGTTCGCCATCGCGGCCGATCCCGCCGCCCCCGACCGCAGGTCCGTGGTCGAGTTGCTGTTCAGCATCGGGCAATCGAGCCTCGAAAGGCTTGAGGGCGTGACCGTCAACCCCGACGGGTCGTGGTCCATACCGGGCGTCGACTGCCTCGCCCTCGTGACCGCCCACGCCGACGACTTCCTGACGTACGCCCAGGACCCCGATCCGCACGTCCGCCGGCCCGCCATCTCGGCGATCGGACTGTTCGGCACCGACGCGGTCACGGCCGCCGCCGTCCTGCGGGAACGCCTGGAGGGGGAGGCGACGCCCGAGGACCGGGAGCGGGTCGTGTCCGCCATGGGCGATCTCGCGGCCCGGTTGCCGCAGGCGCGAGACTCGGTCGTCGCCTGTCTGGATGCCGTGACCCGGGATGAGGCCCGCGACCCCGAGACCCGGTTCGCCGCGCTTGTCCACCGGGTCCGTTGCGTACCGGACACCACCGACGAGGACACCGTGTCCACGGCTGTCGACCTGCTGCGCGAGCTCACGCCCACCCCGCCCCCCGGCCCCCTCACCGCTCCGCGTCCCGTCTTCACCCCCCATCAGATCACTTACGAGGGGATCCCCTACGGGCAGTATCGAAGAGATGTCCGCACCGATGCCCACGCGCCGACCTCCCCCCTCCTGCGGATCCTCCACGAAGCGCTGGACGGACGGCTGCCAGAGCGCAAGCGGCTGTTGACCGCGCAGTTCGACAGTCCGCACCAGGGAACCCGGTACGACGCGATCCGCATGGCGGACGAACTCGTCAGGGAGTGGCGCGGTGACCACACCGGTCTCGTCTGCTCGCTCGCGGGCTGTCTTCACGCAGAGGACCCGTACCTGGCCGGGCGGGCGGCGAGCAGCATGTGGTGGCTCGACCGGAGGGATCCGTCCGCCGAGGCCGCCCGTGTGGGCCTCGCCGCGTTCGTGGCCGGGCAGCGTGCCGTGTACGGGGACGGGGTGTGGGGACACCCCGACGGGCTCGTGCGCGAGACCTACCGGGATGTGGTCGCCGCACTGGCCCGACTCGGCGATGCGCGGGCCCTGCCCGACGTGCTGTCGGCCCTGGACTCGGACGACGACAACGAAGTCACACACGGGGTGTGGCTCGTCGAGCCGTTGCAGGAGGCCGCCGACGTACTGGTGCCGCGACTGCGCCGGCGCCTGGGGGCGGGCGCCACGGAGGACTGGTCGTGGCGGGACCCGACCGTGTCGACCCTTGTCGCCCTGTCCGGCCCGGAGGCCGTGCCCGTGCTCTTGGACGCCATAGGGCCGGCCGTCGCACGCGAGCATGTGTACCGAGCGAAGGCGGCCATTCGGGGTGTGATCTCCCTGGGGCCGGAGGCCGTGCCCGACCCGGCCGCCGCGTTGGCCGTGCTTCGGCCGGTGACGGGGGCGGAGGACACGGGCCTGCGGGCCGCCGCCGCGGTGGCCGTGTGGCAATTCGAGGGGTGGCCGGAGGCCGGCGTGCCGGGGCTGGTGGGACTGTTCGACTGCGCTGGCCGGGGCCTCGCCGTGGAAGAGCTTGCCCCCGTGGGGTGGGACGAGCCCTCGGAGGTGTTCGACCGTGCCGGTTGGGACGTGGCCGTGGATGCGCTCGCCCGGTCCGGCCAGCGTGCCGCCGTCGCGCTTCCGGCCCTGCGGCGCCTGGCGGAGTCGGAGAACCCGGTGGAGAGGGTGTACGGGGGATGCGCCCTGTGGGACGTCGGTGGTGAGGCGGAGGCCGGACTCGCGATGGCGGCGCTGCTGAGCGGCTGGGAGGAACTGCCGTCCTTCTGGGACCGTGACCCGGCTCTGGAGATCCGCGTCCTGGCCTGTCTGGAGCGGATGGGCTCCCTGGCAGTACCTGCTGCCCCGCTCCTGCGCGCCGAGATCGCCCGGCCCCGGCGGCGTCCGGGGCACGGTGTGGCGGCGGACGAGACGCTGCTGCGGGCGTGCCGGGCCGTTCTCGCCGGTCTCGGTCACGCCGCCTGACCGCCTGACCGCCTGACCGCCCGCTCCGGGTCCCGGCCCCGAGCCGGCCGCCGCTCGAACCTCTCTCCGATACCGGGCGCGTGGACCGGCCGGCGGTGGACCGGGTGGTGGGGTCGCGGTGTGGGTGTTCGCGCTGCCGGGGGTCGGCGCCGGCGGCGCTCGCCGCCCCCGTCACCCCGGCGGCCCGGCGGCCCGTCACCCGGTCGGCCGGTGGGGGTTCGCGGGCGGCGGGGGCCGTTCGTACGCCCCGGCGCGTGCGCCCGCTCGGCCGAACGGACGTACGTGCCACCGAACGAACGATTCGTTGCGGTCGGGATCGGCCGAACAGCGCTCATCCTGGGGCGACCGAAGTAATTTCGGTCGTCCTTCGGTATTACCGGGGTCGAGCGGGAACGCTTGTGCAGGACACAACGTCAGAACTGGAGAGAGGTCATCCCGTGGCCGCACGGCCGCCCCCGCTCGTCGCGCGGGGGGCGCGCGTCCCGCACTACGATGAGACCTCCACCCACACACCCACCTCGCCGACCTGACAGCAGCCGCTATCAACTGGAAGGCCAGACGCTCCTCATGGGGAACAAGGGGAACTCAATGTCGTTCATCGGCCGTGACATGGCTGTCGACCTCGGGACCGCCAACACGCTGGTGTACGTGAGGGGCCGGGGCATCGTCCTCAACGAACCGTCCGTCGTCGCCATCAACACGAACACCGGCGGCATCCTGGCGGTCGGCTCCGAGGCGAAGAAGATGATCGGGCGGACGCCCGGCAACATCGTCGCCGTACGCCCGCTCAAGGACGGCGTGATCGCCGACTTCGAGATCACGGAGCGGATGCTCCGCTACTTCATCCTCAAGATCCACAAGCGCCGTTACCTGGCCCGTCCCCGCGTCGTGGTCTGCGTGCCCTCCGGCATCACGGGAGTGGAGCGCCGCGCCGTGATCGAGGCGTCCACGCAGGCCGGCGCCCGGCAGGTGCACATCATCGAGGAGCCGATGGCGGCCGCGATCGGCTCGGGCCTGCCCGTGCACGAGGCCACCGGCAACATGGTGGTGGACATCGGCGGCGGCACCACCGAGGTGGCCGTGATCTCGCTCGGCGGCATCGTCACCGCGCAGTCCATCCGGGTCGCGGGCGACGAGCTGGACAACGCGATCATCCAGCACATCAAGAAGGAGTACTCCCTCCTCCTCGGTGAGCGGACCGCCGAACAGATCAAGATCACCATCGGCTCGGCGCACGACCTCGACCAGGACGAGCACACCGAGATCCGCGGCCGCGACCTCGTCTCCGGCCTCCCCAAGACGGTGGTCATCTCGGCCGCCGAGGTCCGCAAGGCCATCGAGGAGCCCGTCAACTCGATCGTGGACGCCGTCAAGACCACGCTCGACAAGTGCCCGCCCGAACTGTCCGGCGACATCATGGACCGGGGCATCGTCCTCACCGGCGGCGGCGCCCTGCTGCGCGGCCTGGACGAGCGACTGCGGCGCGAGACGGGCATGCCCATCCACATCGCCGAGGACCCGCTCGACTCCGTCGCCCTCGGCTCGGGCAAGTGCGTCGAGGAGTTCGAGGCCCTCCAGCAGGTGTTGGACGCGCAGCCGCGCCGCTGAGCCCCCGCCCCTGACGGGGCCGTCGCGGATCGACAATCCGCCGTTCGGGTGCTGCCATACCCGGACGGCGGATCGTTGACTCTTACGCACACCACCCGACGATGAGGAAGGCACGGCCGCCGCACGTGAGGGACACACGAGAGAGCCGGCTGCTCCTGGTTTTGCTGGTCGCCATCGCGTTCGCGCTGATCACGGTGGACATCCGGGCCGGAGAGGACTCCCCGGTCGACGGTGCCCGCCGCGCCGCCGCCACGGTCTTCGGCCCGGTCGAGAAGGGCGTCGCCGACGCCGTCGACCCGGTCGCCAACGCCGTGGCCGCCGTCCGCGACTCCGGCTCCCGCCACAGCCGCGTCTCCGCCCTGGAACGGGAGAACGCCGCGCTGAAGGCCAAACTGGGCAGCGACGACCGCAACCGCAGCCGCCTGAACGAGTTCGAGACGATGCTGAGGACGGCCGGCGCCGGCCAGTACGGCATCAAGGGCGCCCAGGTCATCGGGATAGGAGCCGCGCAGGGCTTCTCCTGGACCGTGACCATCGACGCCGGCACCAAGGACGGCATCCAGCGCGACATGACCGTCCTCAACGGGGAGGGGCTCGTCGGCCGCGTCACCACCGTCGGCCCCGACACCGCCACCGTCCTCCTCGCCAACGACCCCGACTTCACCGTCGGCACCCGCCTGGAACGCACCGGCGAACTCGGCTTCGCCACCGGCCAGGGCGACCGCGCCCTGTCCGTGCAGATGCTCAACGGCAAGGCCAAGGTCAAGCCCGGCGACCGCCTGGTGACCTTCGGATCCCGCGCCAACAAGCCCTTCGTGCCCGGGGTCCCGCTCGGCGAGGTGGTCCGCGTGGACCCCTCCGGCGGCGACCTCACCCGCACGATCTGGGTCCGCCCCTACGTCGGCTTCTCCCGGCTCGACGTGGTCGGCGTCGTCGTGGTGCCCCCGCGCACCGACCCCCGGGACGCCGTCCTGCCCCCCAAGCCCGAGGGCCCCAAGCCCACCCCCACCGTCACCGTCACCGTCACGCCCCCCGCCCCCGACGGGGAGAAGCCCGCGAAGCCGGCAGACGAGTAGGAGACGACCACCCCATGCGCTTCAACCGGATGCTCCTGTCCGTGTCCCTCGTCGTCGTCGCGCTGGTCGTCCAGGTCACCGTCCTGGGCCGCCTGCAACTCCCCGGCGCCGTCCCCGACCTGCTCCTGCTCACCGTCGTCTCCCTCGCCCTGGTCTACGGGTCGACGGGCGGCGCCCTCATCGGCTTCGGCGCCGGACTCCTCGCCGACCTCGCGCCGCCAGCCGACCACGCCGCCGGGCGGTACGCGCTCGTGCTGTGCGTCGTCGGCTACGCGGCCGGCGCGGTCCGGCCCGAGAGCGGGCGGTTCCGTTCCGCCTGGGGCCCGATGCTGACCGTCGTCGGCTCCGCGATCGGCTCCACCCTGCTGTACGCGGGTGTCGGCGCCCTCGTCGGCGACACCGCCGCCCGACACGTGGGCCTGTCCGGCCTGCTGTTCACGGCGGTCCTCTACGACCTGCTGCTCGCCCCGTTCGCCGTGCCCCTCGTCATGGGCCTGGCCCGGCGCGCCGAGAACGACCCGATGGCCGTCGAGGCCAACGCGGGCGGCGGCTCCGCCTCCGGCTCCTCCGACACCGTCGCCGCGGGCTGGCTCGCCGGCGGCACCGGCCTGCGCGTCGGCTCCAAGCGCGGGGGACTGCGCTCGCGCGGCGCGGCCCGCCGCGCCGACCGGGCGCTGAAGGCCCACGGCAAGGGCTCCATGAGCCTGGCCAAGGCCAAGCCGGTCAAGGGGCTCAAGACCGTGAAGGGCGTCCCGGGCGTCCGCAAGCCGTGACGGGGGGAACCACACCGTGACCAACATTCCCGAGACCGGGCGCAGCCGGCGGGTCCGGATCCGCCTCGTCGTCCTCCAGATCCTCGTCTTCTCCATGCTGTTCACGCTCGGCGGGCGGCTCTGGTACCTCCAGATCCGCAACGGCGACGAGTACTCGAACGAGGCCCGCAACAACCACGTGCAGCGCGTCGTGCAACCCGCCGTGCGCGGCTCCATCCTCGACGCGCGGGGGGTGCCGATCGCCGACAACGAGACCCGCCTGGTGGTCTCCGCGTCCCGCACCGAACTCATGAAGATGAAGGACCGGGGCGCCGCCGTGCTCGGCCGGCTCGCCGAGGTCCTCGACATGAGGCCGCAGGACGTGAAGGACAAGGTGCGGCTCTGCGACTCCAAGACGCCGCAGCCCTGCTGGAACGGCTCCCCGTACCAGCCGATCCCCGTCACCTCCGAGGCCACCACCCAGCAGGCCCTCCAGATCCGCGAACGTGCCGAGGACTTCCCCGGCATCACCGCCGAACCCACCGCCGTGCGCCGCTACCCGGCCCCCGGCGGCTCCAACACCGGGCAGGTCCTCGGCTACCTCTCGCCCGTCACCGACGGCGAGATCCAGAAGGCCAAGGACACCGACTCCCCGTTCCTGCGTTCCGACCAGGTCGGCCGCTTCGGCATCGAGCGGACCTACGACAAGGAACTGCGCGGCAAGTCCGGCGTCACCCGCTACGAGGTCGACAACCTCGGGCGGGTCATCGGCATGGCGAAGAACGACCCGGCCGTGCCCGGCGCCAACCTCGTCACCTCCATCGACGCCCGCGTGCAGGCCGTCGTGGAGTACGAGCTGAACGCCGCCATGGTCGAGGCCCGCAAGCAGAACGACCGCAACACCGGCGTCAACTACAAGGCCGACGCGGGCGCCGTCGTCGTCATGGAGAACAAGACCGGCCGGGTCGTGGCCATGGCCTCCAACCCGACCTACGACCCCAACGTGTGGGTCGGCGGGATCTCCGGCAAGGACTACGCCAAGCTCACCGCCAAGGAGTCCAACGTCCCGCTGATGAACCGGGCCATCCAGGGGCAGGCCGCCCCCGGCTCCATCTTCAAGGTCATCCCCGTGACCGCCGCCGTGAACTCCGGGCACCCCTTCGACGGCAAGTACCCGTGCCCCAGCTCGTACTCCATCGGCGGACAGGTCTTCAAGAACTTCGAGTCCCAGGGCCACGGCAGCATCACCCTCGGCCAGGCCCTGGAGGTCTCCTGCGACACCGTCTTCTACGGCCTGGCCCACAACCAGTGGCAGAAGGACGGCGCGCTCAAGCCGATCAAGAACCCGGCCGACCCGTACTACAAGACAGCCCACCAGTTCGGGCTCGGCGCCTACACCGGCGTGGACCTGCCCGGCGAGGAGAAGGGCCGGGTCCCCGACCGGCAGTGGAAGCAGAGCTTCTGGGAGGACAACAAGGACTACTGGTGCAAGGTCGGCAAGAAGGGCGGCGACTACATCCAGCAGCTGTCCTACGAGAACTGCCTCGAAGGCAACCTCATGCGCGCCGGTGACTCCGTCAACTACTCCATCGGCCAGGGCGACACCCTCGTCACCCCGATGCAGATGGCCGTCATCTACTCGGCCATCGCCAACGGCGGCACCCTGTGGAACCCCACCATCGGCAAGGCCGTGATCAGCGCCGACGGCAAGAAGGTCACCGAGATCAAGCCCACCGCGCACGGCAAGCTCCCGATGACCGAGGAGACCCGGGCCAAGATCGAGGAGGCCCTCGCGGGCGTCGCCACCCGGGGCACCGCGGCCTGGCGCTTCGGCGGATGGCCGCAGGACCGGATCCCCATGCACGCCAAGACCGGCACCGCCGAGGTCTACGGCAAGCAGACCACCTCCTGGTTCGCGACCTACACCCGCGAGTACACGATCGTCATGACGATCAGCCAGGGCGGCACCGGCTCCGGCGCCTCCGGGCCCGCCGTCCGCAACATCTACAACGCGATGTACGGGCTCGACATGGCCGGCAAGCAGGACCCCAAGAAGGCCCTCCTGCCCACCCCCACCGTCGCCCTGCCCGCCATCTCGCCCGACGGCAGCATCGACGCCCCCGCCGTCAAGCCCTACGTGCCCCCGACCCCCGAGGACGCGCCCCCGCCGGCCGCCGGCCCGCCCGCACCCCCCGCCGCCAGGCAGGACTGAGGCCATGCAGACCGCCAACAAGTTCTCGGTCTCCCGGTACGCGCCCGAACGCGGACCGCTCGCCAAGCTGACCGCCCGCGACTCCGTCGTGCGCCGGCTGGACTGGCCGATGCTCCTGTCCGCCCTCGCCCTCTCCGGCATCGGGGCGCTGCTGGTGTGGTCCGCGACCCGCAACCGGATGGGCCTCAACCAGGGCGACCCGTACTACTTCCTGTTCCGGCACTGCCTGAACACCGGCATCGGCGTGACGCTGATGATCGGCACGGTCTGGCTCGGACACCGCACCCTGCGCGGGGCCGTGCCCGTCCTGTACGGGCTGTCGCTGGTGCTCGTCGCGGCCGTCCTCACCCCGCTCGGCGCGACCATCAACGGCGCGCACGCGTGGATCGTGATCGGCGGCGGCTTCTCCCTCCAGCCCTCCGAATTCGTCAAGATCACCATCATCCTGGTGATGGCGATGCTGCTCTCCGCGCGCGTCGACGCCGGCGACCTCGAACACCCCGACCACCGCACCGTGCTGCGGGCCCTGCTGCTGGCCGCGCTGCCCATGGGCATCGTCATGCTGATGCCGGACCTCGGCTCGGTCATGGTCATGGTGATGATCGTCCTCGGGGTGCTGCTCGCCTCCGGCGCCTCCAACCGGTGGGTCTTCGGCCTGCTCGGTTCCGGGGCCATGGGCGCGGTCGGGATCTGGCAGCTCGGCGTCCTCGACGAGTACCAGATCAACCGGTTCGCGGCCTTCGCCAACCCCGACCTCGACCCCGCCGGCGTCGGCTACAACACCAACCAGGCGCGGATCGCGATCGGCTCCGGCGGCCTCACCGGCTCCGGCCTCTTCAAGGGCTCCCAGACCACCGGCCAGTTCGTGCCCGAGCAGCAGACCGACTTCGTGTTCACGGTCGCCGGCGAGGAACTCGGCTTCCTCGGCGCCGGCCTGATCCTCGTCCTGCTCGGGGTGGTGCTGTGGCGGGCCTGCGTCATCGCCCGCGAGACCACCGAGCTGTACGGGACGATCGTGGCCGCCGGGATCATCGCCTGGTTCGCGTTCCAGGCGTTCGAGAACATCGGGATGACCCTGGGCATCATGCCGGTGGCGGGCCTGCCGCTGCCGTTCGTGTCCTACGGCGGCTCGTCCATGTTCGCGGTGTGGGTCGCGATCGGACTGCTGCAATCGATCAAGGTGCAAAAACCCCTGTCGGCCTGAGCGCCGACGCGCCGCCGCCCCCGTCCCGCACCGGTGAGGTGCGGACGGGGGCGGCGGCGCGTCCGGGCCGGCTCGGGCCGGCTCGGGCCGGCTCAGAAGCGGTTGCTCGGCACCGGGCCCGTCGACATCAGCCGGTCCCGGTCCCCGTCGAGCCACAGCCCCGCCACCGACGCCGCGAACGCCGTGAACCGCAGGTCGAGATCGGCGGGCAGCAGCTCGGCCGCCTCGGTGCTCGCGGCCGCCGCGAGGATCCCCGCCGCGACCTCCGCCTCCGGACGCTCGTCCGCCGGCCCCCGCTCCGCCCCGCCGTCCGCCCCCACCCGCAGGGCCGCGCCCCACGGCGGGGTCACCACCTGCGCCAGCAGGGCCACGCTGTCCGCCGTCACCACCGGGGCGTCCGTCCAGTCGCTCACGTGCTCGTGCAGCACCTGCCCCGGCACCCGCGTGCGCAGCGCGGCCAGCGCCGCCGCCCCCTCCTCCGAGGTCCCCACCCGGTTCAGGTCGTAGGCCACCACCACCGTGTCCGGCTCCCCGGGAGCGAACTCCCGCACCGGCAGCCCCAGCACCCCGGCCGCCACCAGGCCCAGGATCCGGCTGTCCCGGTCCGGCAGCAGCGACACCGACCGCACCCCCACCCCGGCCGTCACCAACAGCGCCTTCAGCCGCCGCAGCCCCAGCAGACACAGCGCCGCCTCGTCCTGGAGGAACGCGTACCGGCCCGTCATGCCCTGCTCGAAACCGTGCGGGGACAGGGTGCCCAGCACCGTGCCGCCCATCACGAACTGCCAGCCCCGCAGCCCGGTCGGCCCCAACCAGTCCGAACCGTCCAGCAGCGCCGCCCGCGCCACCATCCGCGACTGCCGCGCGTACGCCCCCGCCCACTCCGGATCCGCCGGCGGGGCCAGCGCCGCGTGCCGCGCCCGCGCCGTCGCCACGTCCCCGGCCAGCAGCGCGTTGTGCACGAGGAGGTACCCGCCCGGCCACTCCGGCAGCGCCGGCCCCTGCGCGGCCAACACCTCCGCCGCCTCCGCGTGCCGGCCCAGCGCCTCGTACGCAGACACCAGCTCCCACAGCACCACCGGCTGCCCGCCCGCCACCCGCAACAGGTCCCGCAACACCGGCACCGCCACCTCCGGCAGCCCCGCCTCCACGCACGCGTACCCGAACGAGAACAGCTCCTGCCCGCCCGGCTTCGAGGACACCGCGCCCGCCGCCCGCGCCAACTCCGCGATCCCGGCCATCTCGGCGGCCCGCGCCACGACCAGCGCCGTCTCCACCACCGGCGCCTCCTCGGCCGCGTCCCGCAGCAGGGAGATCGCGTCCGGGACCGCGCCGGCCTCCAGGGCCTTCCAGGCGGCGAGCAACTCGGGGGACTTGGGGGCACGGGGCTTCCGGGAGAACATCCACCGATCATGCCCATGCCGCTCCCGAGCCCGCACCCGCGTTTCGCCCTCCACGCCCGAGCCCTTCGGCCCACCCCCGTTCCATCCCGGACGCGGGCCCGCGCGAGGCGGCCTGTCGCCGGCGGGCCCGGAGGTCTAGCGTCGAAGGATGGCGGACCACACGACGCACCGCGAGATCGAGGCCACCTACGCCTTCCGCAACGCCAAGGCGCTCCGCAAGGGCGTCCCCGACCTCACCGGCACCAGCGCCGGCGGTCCCGGGGCCGACGGGAACGGGGACGGCGCCGAGGCCCTGACCATCGCCGCCGTCGACGACCGGGGCACCCGCACCCTGGACGCCGTCTACTGGGACACCCCCGACCGCCGCCTCGCCGCCGCCGGCATCACCCTGCGCCGCCGCACCGGCGGCGCCGACGCCGGCTGGCACCTCAAACTGCCCGTCGCCCCGGGCGTCCGCGACGAACTCCACGCACCCCTCGCCGACACCCCACCCCCCGCCCTCACCGCCCTGCTCCGGGCCCGCGTGCGCACCGCCCCCCTCGAACCCCTCCTGCGCATCACCACCGAACGCCATGCCCGTCTCCTCACCGACGCCGCCGGCCGCGCCCTCGCCGAACTCGCCACCGACACCGTCCACGCCGCCCGCGGCCCCCACACCGCCGACTGGACCGAGGTCGAGGTCGAACTCGCCGACGCCGTGGATCCCGCCCTCCTCGACGCCGTCACCAGCCGCTTCGCCGCCGCCCGCCTCCACCCCTCCGAGGCCCCCTCCAAACTCGCCCGCGCCCTCACCGAGACCGGCGCCCGGGCCCCCGCCCCCGAACCCGCCCCGCACACCCCCGACCCCGACACCGCCGCCGCCCACCTCCTGGCCCACCTGCGCGAACAACTCGACGCCATCACCACCCTCGACCCCGCCGTCCGCCGCGACCTGCCCGACGCCGTCCACCGCCTGCGCGTCGCCACCCGCCGCACCCGCAGCGCCTTCAAGACCCACGGCGCCCTCCTCGACCGCGCCCGCACCGACCCCCTCGGCGAGGAACTCAAATGGCTCGCCGGGGAACTCGGCGTCGACCGCGACCAGGAAGTCCTCGTGGACCGCCTGCGCACCGCCCTCGACACCGTGCCCCGCGCCCTGCTCCACGGGCCCGTGCGCGGCCGGCTGCGCACCTGGCACGGCTCCCGCCGCAAGGCCGCCCACCGCCGCGCGCTCGCCGCCCTCGACAGCCCCCGCCACCTCGCCCTCCTCGAATCCCTGCACGCCCTCCTCGCCGACCCGCCGCTCCTCCCGCCCGCCGCGAAACCCGCCGACAAGGCCCTCCCCAAGGTCGTCCGCCGCGCCCACGGAAAACTTCTCGACCGGCTCGACACCGCCCTCGACCTGCCCGCCGGCCCCGCCCGCGACCTCGCCCTGCACGAGGCCCGCAAGGCCGCCAAACGCCTGCGCTACGCCGCCGAAGCCGCCCGCCCCGCCCTCGGTGCCCCCGCCAAACAGCTGGTCACACGCGTCAAACGGCTCCAGAACCTGCTCGGCGACCACCAGGACGGCGTCGTTGCCCGCACGGCCCTGCTCACCCTCGGCCGCCAGGCCCACGCCGCCGGCGAGTCCTCCTTCACCTGGGGCCTGCTGCACGCCCGCGAGAGCGCCCACGCCGCCGACCTCGAACGCGCCCTCCCCGCCGCCCGCGCCGACCTGGCCCTCCCGCCCGAACTCGCCGGCTGAGCTCCCGGCCGGGCTCCCCGGGCCGGGCGGGGGCCCGGGCGGCGCACGGTAAACTGGAGAGTCGCCCCCTGCCCGCCTTAGGAAAGTCGCGTGATGTCCGAGTCGGTCTTCCCCCAGCTCGAAGCACTGCTCCCGCATGTGCAAAAGCCCATTCAGTACGTCGGTGGTGAACTCAACTCCACCGTCAAGCCGTGGGAGAGCGCAGACGTCCGCTGGGCCCTGATGTACCCGGACGCCTACGAGGTCGGCCTGCCCAACCAAGGCGTCATGATCCTGTACGAGGTGCTCAACGAACGCGAGGGCGTCCTCGCCGAGCGCACCTACAGCGTCTGGCCCGACCTGGAAGCGCTGATGCGCGAGCACGGCGTGCCCCAGTTCACGGTGGACTCGCACCGCCCGGTGTCCTCGTTCGACGTGTTCGGCCTGTCCTTCTCCACGGAGCTGGGCTACACCAACATGCTCACGGCCCTGGACCTCGCGGGCATCCCGCTGTCCGCCAAGGACCGCACCGTGGACCACCCGATCGTCCTCGCCGGCGGCCACGCGGCCTTCAACCCCGAGCCGATCGCCGAGTTCATCGACGCGGCCGTCATCGGCGACGGCGAACAGGCCGTCCTCGACATGACCGAGATCATCCGCGCCTGGAAGGCCGAGGGCCGCCCCGGCGGGCGCGAAGAGGTCCTGCTGCGCCTGGCGAAGACCGGCAACATCTACGTGCCCGGCTTCTACGACGTGGAATACCTGGAGGACGGCCGCATCGGCCGCGTCGTCCCCAACCGCTCGGGCGTGCCGTGGCGCGTGTCCAAGCACACCGTCATGGACCTCGACGAGTGGCCCTACCCCAAGCAGCCCCTCGTGCCCCTCGCGGAGACCGTCCACGAGCGGATGTCCGTCGAGATCTTCCGCGGCTGCACCCGCGGCTGCCGTTTCTGCCAGGCCGGCATGATCACGCGCCCCGTGCGGGAGCGAAGCATCACCGGCATCGGCGAGATGGTGGAACGCGGCCTGAAGGCCACCGGCTTCGAGGAGGTCGGCCTGCTGTCGCTGTCCTCCGCCGACCACACCGAGATCGGCGACATCGCCAAGGGCCTCGCCGACCGCTACACCGAGGACAAGGTCGGCCTCTCGCTGCCCTCGACCCGCGTCGACGCGTTCAACGTGGACCTGGCCAACGAACTGACCCGCAACGGCCGCCGCTCCGGCCTCACCTTCGCCCCCGAGGGCGGCAGCGAGCGGATGCGCAAGGTCATCAACAAGATGGTGTCCGAAGAGGACCTCATCCGCACCGTCGCCACCGCCTACGGCAACGGCTGGCGGCAGGTCAAGCTGTACTTCATGTGCGGCCTGCCCACCGAGACCGACGAGGACGTGCTCCAGATCGGCGACATGGCGGTCAACGTCATCGCCAAGGGCCGCGAGGTCTCCGGGCAGAACGACATCCGCTGCACCGTCTCCATCGGCGGCTTCGTGCCCAAGCCCCACACCCCGTTCCAGTGGGCCCCGCAGCTCTCCGCCGAGGAGACCGACGCCCGCCTGGCCAAGCTCCGCGACAAGATCCGCGGCGACAAGAAGTACGGCCGCTCCATCGGCTTCCGCTACCACGACGGCAAGCCCGGCATCGTCGAGGGCCTCCTGTCCCGCGGCGACCGCCGCGTCGGCGACGTGATCCGCGCCGTCTACGAGGACGGCGGCCGCTTCGACGGCTGGCGCGAGCACTTCAGCTACGACCGCTGGATGCAGGCCGCCGAGAAGACCCTCCCGAACCACGGCGTCGACGTCGCCTGGTACACCACCCGCGAGCGCACCTACGAGGAGGTCCTGCCCTGGGACCACCTCGACTCGGGCCTCGACAAGGACTGGCTCTGGGAGGACTGGCAGGACGCCCTCGACGAAACCGAGGTCGAGGACTGCCGCTGGACCCCCTGCTTCGACTGCGGCGTCTGCCCGCAGATGCAGACCGAGATCCAGATCGGCCCCACCGGCAAGAAGCTCCTCCCACTCGCGGTGAAGAACGCCGGCCCCGCGCCGGCGCACAGCCACTGACCCGCACGGGCAACGGGAACGAGGGCCGGACGGCCCACCGGAACCCCCGTCGGACGCGTCCGACGGGGGTTCATCCGTGCCCGGGCGGGAACCGTCCAGGTAGGGGGCGCGTACTCTGGGTGGTACGACGCCGCGCACGCGGCACCCGCCGACGAGATCTCCCGACGCGCCACGCGACCGGGGTGAGCCCCGGCGGGGTCGACAGATGTCATGGGCGACGCGCGAGCCGCGACGCCCCGCACAAGGAGTTGAACCACTGGGCAAGCGACAGCCCGAAGGCCCGCCACCCGCACCCGCGGTGCAGCGCATCCGACTGCGCTACACCAAGCGAGGCCGCCTCCGATTCACCAGCCACCGAGACTTCCAGCGAGCCTTCGAGCGGGCCCTGCGCCGCGCCGAGGTCCCCATGGCCTACTCGGCGGGCTTCACCCCCCACCCCAAGGTCAGCTACGCCAACGCCGCCCCCACCGGCACCGGCAGCGAGGCCGAGTACCTGGAGATCGCGCTCACCGCGCGCCGCGACCCCGAGGCCCTGCGGGCCCTCCTCGACGAGTCGCTGCCCACCGGGCTCGACATCACCGACGCCGTCGAGGCCCACACCTCCGGCCTCGCCGAACGCCTCACCGCCTCCGTGTGGGAACTGCGCCTCGAAGGCGTCGAGCCCGCCGAGGCCGAACGCGCCGGCAAGACCTTCCTCGCCGCCGAGACCGTAGAGGTCCAGCGCCGCACCAAGAACGGCATCCGCACCTTCGACACCCGTGCCGCCGTGGTCTCCCTGGAGACCTCCGCCGCCGGTGACGATGGGCCCGCGGGCAAAGCCTGTGCGATACTGCGGCTGGTTGTTCGGCACGTGACACCTGCCGTGCGACCCGACGACGTCCTGTCCGGTCTCCGAGCTGTGGCCGACCTGGCGCCGCCGGTCCCCGCAGCGGTGACCAGGCTGGCGCAGGGGCTCTTCGACGAGGAGTCCGGCACGGTGACCGACCCGCTCGCGCCCGACCGCGACGCCGACACGACCGCCTCACCCACGGCCGTCGTGACCGCCGAAGCGAAGGCGCCGGAAGGTCCCGCCGCGTAAGGACGGTCGCCGCAGCGCAGCCCTGGCACCTCGGGAGCCACCTGGGTCGGGCAGCGCACAGACCTGAAGACTTCCGCCAGGCCGTACGACGCGACCGTCGTACGGAACCGGCGGCCATTGGACTACAGCTCCCGTGAGGCGCACGCGCCCCGGAGGCCCGGTCCCGCGCTCATCACGCGGAACCGCGCCGGACCGGACGTCAGCCGCGGCACCCGGGAGCGTGACGGGAGAACCCCGCATGGCCACGCACGACAACGACATCACCAACATCCCCGGCGACGACTCGCCGAGCGACACCCTGCCGCCGCGCCGCCGGCGCCGCGCGGCCACCCGCCCGGCCGGATCCCCCGGCGGCGAGAGCGCCGCCGCCCCGGCCGCGGACACCCCGGCCGCCGCGCCGGTCGCCGACGAGGCGCCCGCCGCCCCGGCCCGCACCCGCCGCCGCGCCACCCGCGCCGCGAGCACCCCCACCAACGAGGCCGCGCCCGCGCCGGTCGCCGAGGCCCCCGCCGCGCCCGCGGCCGACGAGGCCCCCGCCGCCGCCCCGGCCCGCACCCGTCGCCGCGCCACCCGCGCCGCGACCGCGCCCGCCAACGAGACCGCCGCCGAGGCCCCGGCCGCCGCCGTGCCGGCCGCCGAGGAGGCGCCCGCCGCTCCGGCCCGTGCCCGTCGTCGCGCCACCCGCGCGGTGAGCACGCCGACCAACGAGGCCCCGGTCGCCGAGGCCCCCGCCGTCGCCGCGCCCGCCGCCGAAGAGGCCCCGGCCGCTCCGGCCCGTGCCCGTCGCCGCGCCACCCGCGCCGTGAGCACGCCGACCAATGAGGCTCCGGTCGCCGAGGCCGCCGCCGTCGAGACCCCGGCCGCCGTCGCGCCCGTCGCCGAAGAGGCCCCGGCCGCTCCGGCCCGTGCCCGTCGCCGCGCCACCCGCGCCGTGAGCACGCCGACCAACGAGGCCCCGGCCGTCGAGCCCCCCGCCGCCGCGCCGGTCGCCGAGACCGCCGCCCCCGCCGTGACCGTCGCCGACGCCGTGGACGCCCCCAAGGGCCGCGCCCGCCGTCGTTCCGGCCGCGCCGCCGCCCCGGCCCCCGCGATCCAGGCCGCGCCCGTCGCCCCCGCGCAGCGCTCCCCGCGCCGCGCCGGCCGACCCGCCGTCGCCGTCTTCCAAGCCCCGGTGTTCGCCGAGCCCATGTTCCAGACCCCCGAGACGGCCGCCGCGCAGCTGCGCGCCCGCCGCGCCGAGGCCGCCGCCGTCGAGGCCGAGGTCGAGGAGGAGGAGACCGAGGAGACGCAGGCCGTCGAGGTCGCGCAGGCCGCGCCCGTCGAGACCCCCGCCCCCGCCGTCTCCGGCCGTCGTCGTCGCCGTCGTGGCGCCGACCCGGAGCCGGCCCCCGTCGCCGAGGCCGCCCCGGCCGCCGCGCCCGTCGTGACCGAGCCCGCCGAGACCGTCGCCGCCGAGGCGGAGGCCGAGGTGGAGGAGACGGACGCCGACGAGGCCGCCGAGTTCGACGCCGAGTCCGACCGCCCCTCGCGCCGTCGCCGGCGCGGCGGCCGTCGCCGCCGTCGCGGTGAGTCCGCCGACTCCGACGACACCGTCGAGAACGAGGCCGAGGACGCCGAAGCCGCCGACGCCGACGAGGACGCCGAAGCCGCCGAGGCCGAGGCCGACGATACCGTCGAGAACGACGCCGACGAGGACACCGACGCCCTCGGCGGCTCCAGCCGTCGCCGCCGTCGCCGTCGTCGCCGCAGCGGTGACGGCGCCGACGCCGAGACCGGCGCCGACGAGGACGGCGTGCGCACCGTCGTCAAGGTCCGCGAGCCGCGCCCGGCCCGCGAGAAGGCCGACGCCGGCGACGAGGTGCAGTCCATCAAGGGCTCCACCCGCCTGGAGGCCAAGAAGCAGCGCCGCCGCGAAGGCCGCGAGCAGGGCCGCCGCCGCGTCCCGATCATCACCGAGGCCGAGTTCCTGGCCCGCCGCGAGGCCGTCGAGCGCGTCATGGTCGTCCGCCAGTCCGGCGAGCGCACCCAGATCGGCGTGCTGGAAGACAACGTGCTCGTGGAGCACTACGTCAACAAGGAGCAGGCCACCTCGTACGTCGGCAACGTCTACCTGGGCAAGGTCCAGAACGTGCTGCCGTCCATGGAGGCCGCGTTCATCGACATCGGCAAGGGCCGCAACGCCGTCCTGTACGCCGGCGAGGTCAACTTCGAGGCCCTCGGCATGGCCCACGGGCCGCGCCGCATCGAGTCCGCCCTGAAGTCCGGCCAGTCCGTGCTCGTGCAGGTCACCAAGGACCCGATCGGCCACAAGGGCGCCCGACTGACCAGCCAGGTCTCGCTGCCCGGCCGCTACCTGGTCTACGTGCCCGAGGGCTCGATGACCGGCATCAGCCGCAAGCTGCCCGACACCGAGCGCGCCCGCCTGAAGACCATCCTCAAGAAGATCGTCCCCGAGGACGCGGGCGTCATCGTGCGCACCGCCGCCGAGGGCGCGAGCGAGGACGAGCTGCGTCGTGACGTGGAGCGGCTCCAGGCGCAGTGGGAGGAGATCAAGAAGAAGTCGCAGCAGATCTCGACCTCCTCGCCGAGCCTGCTCTACGGCGAGCCGGACATGACCGTCCGCGTGGTCCGCGACATCTTCAACGAGGACTTCTCCAAGGTCATCGTCAGCGGTGACGAGGCATGGCAGACCATCCACGGCTACGTCTCGCACGTGGCCCCCGACCTCTCGGACCGGCTCCAGCGCTGGACCTCCGAGGTGGACGTGTTCGCCACGTACCGCATCGACGAGCAGCTCGCCAAGGCGCTCGACCGCAAGGTGTGGCTGCCCTCGGGCGGCTCCCTCGTGATCGACAAGACCGAGGCGATGATCGTCATCGACGTCAACACCGGCAAGTTCACGGGCCAGGGCGGCAACCTCGAGGAGACCGTCACCCGGAACAACCTGGAGGCGGCCGAGGAGATCGTGCGTCAGCTGCGGCTGCGCGACCTCGGCGGCATCGTCGTCATCGACTTCATCGACATGGTGCTGGAGTCCAACCGCGACCTGGTCCTGCGGCGCATGCTGGAGTGCCTGGGCCGCGACCGGACCAAGCACCAGGTCGCCGAGGTCACCTCGCTGGGCCTGGTCCAGATGACCCGCAAGCGGGTCGGCCAGGGCCTGCTGGAGTCCTTCTCCGAGACCTGCGTCCACTGCAACGGCCGCGGCGTCATCGTCCACATGGACCAGGTGACGGCGCCGGGCGGCGGCGGCAACGGCAAGCGCGCCAAGAAGCGCGCCGCCGGGCGCGGCGAGAACGAGCACGGCCACGAGCACACCCACGAGGCCGACGCGATCGAGTCCGCGGAGACGGCGGCCGAGGTCGCGGCGGAGGTCGCCGAGCCGGTGGCCCTGCCCGAGCCCGCGTTCGTGCCCGACGAGGAGCTGTACGACAGCCCCGCCGCGGCCGAGGCGGCGGCCGGGCTGAGCCCGCGCCGCAACCGTCGCCGCGCCACCCGTCGGGCCACGGGCCAGGCCGGTGCCGGTCGCCACACGGCGGCCGAGACCGAGCCGGAGGCGCCGGTCGCCGAGACCCCGGCCCCCGCGGTCGAGGCCCCCGCCCCGGTGGTCGAGGCCCCCGCCCCGGTGGTCGAGGCGCCGGCCCCGGTGGTCGAGCCCGTGGTGGAGGCCCCGGCGGTCGTCGCCGAGCCCGAGCCCGAGGTCGACCCGGCCGCCCCCAAGCGGCCCCGTCGTCGCGCCACCCGCAAGGCCACCGCGCCCGCCGGCGCCCCGCAGGCCGCCGTCGAGGAGCCGACCCCGGTCGCCGTCCCCGAGCCGGTCGCGGTGCCCGTCGCCGAGCCGGAGCCCGTCGCGGTGCCGGAGCCGGTCGCCGAGCCCGTCGCGGAGCCCGCGCCGGTGGTCGAGGAGGCCACCGCCGCCCCGGCCCGTCCGCGTCGCCGCGCCACCCGGAAGGCGACGGCCCCGGCCGGTTCGCCGGCGGGTGCCGAGGCCGCCGTGGTCGTCGTGGCCGCCGCCCCGGCCGAGGAGGCCCCCGCGGCCGCCCCGGCGGAGGAAGCGGACGCGGAGGGCGTCGAGCCCGAGGCCGCCCCGGTCAAGAAGGCGGTCCGCAAGACGGCCGCCAAGAAGACCACCACCGCCAAGAAGACCGCGGCGAAGAAGACCACCGCGGTGAAGAAGACGGCCGCCAAGAAGACCACCACGGCGAAGAAGGCGACCGCCACGAAGAAGACGACCGCGAAGAAGACGGCGACGAAGAAGACCGCCGCGGCGGAGCAGACCGCTCCCTCCGTGACGGCCTCCACCGACGCCTGACCCATCCCGGTCCGCGCACGACCCGGACGGCCCCGCCCACCCCGCACAGGGGCGGGCGGGGCCGTCCCGCGTGCCGGCGGCGGTACGGGCCGGGGGTGGAACGCGTCACATCGGGGCGGGTACGGGGTCACGGGGGCGGGGCCGGTTTGACCTGTCCGAGCGATCCCACGTAGCCTTGCGAGTCGGCGTGCTTCTGTGCGCGCCAATCCCTGAGCACCTCACCTCCCGGGCCTCGGCACGGGGGAGGCCGCCTGTCGTTCGGCGGGGTCGGCTGGCTTCAGGGGTTTTCGATTCGAGCGAAAGAGAGTTCCGCGTGTACGCCATCGTGCGCAGCGGTGGTCGCCAGCACAAGGTTGCTGTCGGCGACATCGTTGAGGTTGACAAGATTTCCACCGGCAAGGTCGGCGACGCGGTCGAGCTCTCGACCCTGCTCGTGGTCGACGGCGACTCCGTGACCAGCGACCCGTGGGTCCTGGCCGGGATCAAGGTCGAGGCCCAGATCGTGGACCACCACAAGGGCGCCAAGATCGACATCCTGCGTTACAAGAACAAGACCGGCTACCGCCGTCGCCAGGGTCACCGCCAGCAGTACACGGCGATCAAGATCACCGCCATCCCGACGGCCGCGAAGTAAAGAGGGACTGAGCAATGGCACACAAGAAGGGCGCATCGTCCACCCGGAACGGTCGCGACTCCAATGCCCAGCGGCTCGGCGTGAAGCGCTTCGGCGGTCAGGTCGTTTCCGCCGGTGAGATCCTCGTCCGCCAGCGCGGCACCCACTTCCACCCGGGCACCGGCGTGGGTCGCGGTGGCGACGACACCCTGTTCGCCCTTGAGGCCGGTTCGGTGCAGTTCGGCACCCACCGCGGCCGCAAGGTCGTGAACATCGTCCCGGCCGCCTGAATCCTCTGATTCGGCGTACGCGACTTTTTCCGAGGGCGGATCTCGGCTTCCCGGCGTGTTCGGGAAGCGGGACCGCCCTCGGTGCGTTGAGGCGAATGGCCTTTTAATGGGCAGTGACGGCAATGCCGACCGCCCCGGACAGACCCGTATGCATCTGGAGGAACACCATGACCACCTTCGTGGACCGCGTCGAGCTGCACGTCGCCGCGGGTAACGGAGGCCACGGCTGCGCCTCCGTTCACCGGGAGAAGTTCAAGCCGCTCGGCGGCCCCGACGGCGGCAACGGCGGCCGCGGCGGAGACGTGATCCTGGTCGTCGACCAGTCCGTCACCACCCTGTTGGACTATCACCACAGCCCGCACCGCAAGGCCACCAACGGCAAGCCCGGCGAGGGCGGCAACCGCTCCGGCAAGGACGGCACGGACCTGATCCTGCCCGTCCCGGACGGCACCGTCGTCACCGACAAGCAGGGCAACGTGCTGGCCGACATGGTCGGCGAGGGCACCACCTTCGTGGCCGCCCAGGGCGGTCGCGGCGGCCTCGGCAACGCGGCCCTGTCCTCGGCCCGCCGCAAGGCGCCCGGCTTCGCGCTGCTCGGCGTGCCCGGCGACAGCGGGGACATCTCGCTGGAGCTGAAGACCGTCGCCGACGTGGCGCTGGTCGGCTACCCGAGCGCCGGCAAGTCCTCGCTCATCTCGGTGCTCTCGGCCGCCAAGCCGAAGATCGCCGACTACCCCTTCACCACCCTGGTCCCGAACCTGGGCGTGGTCACCGCCGGCTCGACGGTCTACACCATCGCCGACGTGCCCGGCCTGATCCCCGGCGCCAGCCAGGGCCGCGGCCTGGGCCTGGAGTTCCTGCGGCACGTGGAGCGCTGCTCGGTGCTCGTGCACGTGCTGGACACCGCCACCCTGGAGTCGGACCGCGACCCGGTCTCCGACCTCGACGTGATCGAGGAGGAGCTGCGGCAGTACGGCGGCGGGCTGGAGAAGCGCCCCCGTCTCGTCGTCCTGAACAAGGTGGACATCCCGGACGGCCTGGACCTGGCCGAGATGATCCGGCCCGAGCTGGAGGCCCGGGGGTACAAGGTCTTCGAGGTGTCGGCCGTCGCCCGTACGGGTCTGAAGGAGCTGTCCTTCGCGCTGGCCGAGATCGTGGCCCGGGCGCGCGCCCGCAAGCCCAAGCAGGAGTCGACCCGGATCGTGATCCGCCCGAAGGCGGTCGACGACTCCGGCTTCACCGTGGTCTTCGACGAGACCGAGGAGGTGTACCGGGTGCGCGGCGAGAAGCCGGAGCGCTGGGTGCGCCAGACCGACTTCAACAACGACGAGGCCGTCGGCTACCTCGCCGACCGCCTCAACCGCCTCGGCGTCGAGGACGCGCTGGTCAAGGCGGGTGCCCACGCGGGTGACGGCGTCGCGATCGGCTCCGTCGAGAACGCGGTCGTGTTTGACTGGGAGCCGACCATGCAGGCCGGCGCCGAGATGCTGGGCCGCCGGGGTGAGGACCACCGCATGGAGGCGCCGCGCCCGGCCGTGCAGCGCCGCAAGGAGAAGGACGCGAAGCGCGGGGACTCCGTGCAGCGCGAGTACGACGAGTTCCGTCCCTTCTGACCGGTTCTGATCGGTTGAGAGGGGCCGTGTGCGCGGAAAAGCCGTCTGTCGGGTGCCGGACGGCTTTTCGCCGTGTCCGAAGCGCCCGTTCCGGTCCCCTAGGATGCCCCGGGTGAGCAGTAGTGACGCGCCCGACCACGCCCCTGCCCCGTCCCCTTCCCCCTCCGCCGTCACCGCCGAAGCCCCCGGGGCCGTCGCCGTCGTCGTGATCGCGTACGACGACGTGGCCCTGGTGGGCGAGGCGGTCGCCTCGGCGTTGGCCCAGGGCCCGGCGGTCACCGAGGTGATCGCCGTGGACGACGCGTCCTCGGACGGCACCGGTGAGCTGCTGGAGCGACTCGCCGCCGACGAGCCCCGCCTGCGGGTGGTGCGGCGGCGCGAGAACAGCGGCGGCTGCGGCACCCCGCGCAACGACGGGATCGAGGCGTCCACCGCCCCGTACCTGATGTTCCTCGACAGCGACGACGTGCTGGAGCCGGGTGCGGCGACGGCGTTGCTCGCGGCCGCGCGGGCCGCGGACGCCCCGGTGGCCGTGGGGGCCTGTGTGCGGCGGGAGTTGCCGCAGGGCGCCGACTCGCCGTGGGTCCCGGGTCTGTACCGGGGGTCGGAGGTGATCGAACGGCCTTCGGAGCGGCCGGAGTTGGTGCGGGACACGCTGTGCGTGAACAAGCTGTACGCGCGCGAGTTCCTGGACGCGCACGAGATCCGCTTCCCCCAAGGCCGGTTCGTGTACGAGGACTTCGTGTTCACCGCGCTCGTGTTGGCGGCGGCGCCGCGCCTCGCGGTGGTCCCCGATCCGGTGTACGTGTGGCACGTGCGGCGGACGGAGGATCAGGTGTCGATCTCCCTGGACCGGGACCTGGACAACTGGCGGGCGCGGATCCGGGCGCACGAGCGGGCGGCCGAGATCCTGACGAAGGCGGACCCGCTGCTGGGTCGGGCCGCGCGCGCGAAGTTCCTCGACGTGGACCTGCGGATGTACCTGCGGGAGCTGGCGGCCGAGCGGGACCGGCAGGCGAGCTGGTGGCGGGTGACGCGCGAGTACACCACCGGGTTCCCGGCGGCGGAGTCGGCGACGGCCGGCGCGGCCGGGCAGTGGATCGCGGCGCTGCTCGCGGCGTGCGAGGAACTGCCGTCGGCGGCGGACGTGTCGCGGCTGCGGGCCCTGGCCGCGCGGCCGGCCCGCCTGCTGCCCCCGTACGCGCGGGATGCGGAGGGCCGGCCGGTGTGGAGCACGGCGCTGCCGGTGCCGGAGCCGCCGGCCCTGGCCGCGCTGCCGCCGGCGGCGCTGCCGGTGTCGGCGGACGCGGAGGGCTGCAAGCGGGGCCTGCGGGTGCGGGTGCGGGACCAGTACGGGCGGTTGGCGGCGGCGCATCCCCGGCGGGTGTTCCTGCGGTCGGTGCCGAGGGCCGGCGGGGACCCGGTGGACGGGGAGTCGGCGGCGCTCAGGCCGGAGCCCGGCGAGGGTGCGTGGACGGCCGAACTGCCGTTCAACATGCGGCCGTTGGCGGTGGCGGGGCGGCGTCGCGGTCGGCGCGGGCTGCAGGGCTGGGAGGTGCGGCTCGTGGTGGTCTTCGACCCGCCGCGCGGCGCCCGGGGCCCGGACCGGTCGGAACCGGTCGCGACCGGAGCCCCGGGTGATCAGGGTCGGGCCGGAAGCGGCACGGAACCGCTCGTGGTCGGACTGCGTCCCCTGGGAGGGCTGCTCCGGCGTCGGGTGCTGCCCGACAGCCGGTACGGTGTTCTGCTGGCGCAGCCCTTCCGGACGGCTTCCGGGACGCTCGGGCTGCGGCTGGCGCCCGGGAAGACCGGGGCGTTGAACCTGCTGCGCAACCGCCTGCACCGGTTGCGGGTCCACCTGCGCCGGCGTCTGCGGCCGTGACGCACGGGTCAAGGGAGAAGGCATGACGTATCTGATCACCGGTGGGGCCGGCTACATCGGCTCGCACGTCGTCCGCGCGATGTTGGCCGCGGGGGAGCGGGTGGTGGTCTTCGACGACCTGTCCACCGGCAAGACCTCGCGGGTCCCGGAGGGCGTTCCGCTGGTCGTCGGATCGGTGCTGGACCGCCCGCTGCTGGACAAGGCGATCGCCGAGCACGGGGTCACCGGCGTGGTGCACCTGGCCGGCAAGAAGCAGGTCGGCGAGTCCGTCGAGCGGCCCCTGTACTACTACCACGAGAACGTGGAGGGCCTTCAGGTCCTGCTCGGGGCCGTGGCGGACGCGGGCGTGCGCAACTTCCTGTTCTCCTCCTCGGCCTCCGTCTACGGGATGCCGGACGTGGACTCGGTCACCGAGGAGACTCCCTGCGCCCCCCTGAGCCCGTACGGCGAGACCAAGCTCGCGGGCGAGTGGCTGGTGCGGGCGGCGGGCCGGACCCACGGCATCGCCACCGCCTGCCTGCGGTACTTCAACGTGGCCGGCGCGGGCGCTCCCGAGCTGGCCGACACCGGGGTGTTCAACCTGGTCCCGATGGTCTTCGAGCGCTTCGAGGCGGGGGAGGGCGCGCGGATCTTCGGCGACGACTACCCGACCCCGGACGGCACCTGCGTGCGCGACTACATCCACGTGGCCGACCTCGCGGACGCGCACCTGGTGGCGGCCCGCAAGCTGGCCGAGTGGGCCGAGGCCGGCACCCCCCGCGACCTGACCGTGAACATCGGGCGCGGCGAGGGGGTCTCCGTGCGCGAGATGGTCGAGCTGATCAACGAGCACACCGGGCACGCGCACGAGCCGCAGGTCGCGCCGCGCCGTGCGGGCGACCCGGCGAAGGTCGTGGCCGCCGCCGACCGGATCCACGCCGAGCTGGGCTGGAGCGCCAAGCACGACGTGCGGGACATGATCGTCTCGGCGTGGGAGGGCTGGCAGGCCAACCGCGGCTGAGCCCCACGCGCCCCACGCGTCACGAGCGCCCCGTCCGGGCGGCCCCTCAGGGGGTCCGGGCGGGGCGCTCGCGCGTTCCGGGGCCCCTGAGGTGCCCCGGGGTGTCAGCGGCCCCGGGAGCCCGTCAGGGCCCGGCGGGCCCGGTCCACGAGGCGGCGGGGGACGGAGGCGGCGGCGAGCAGGCGCAGCGGTTTGCCGTCGGGGCCGGGCACGGGGAGTTCCACTCGGCAGCCGGCGGCGTCGACGCGGAGCAGCACGGTCCAGCGGCCGGGCGCGAGGCCGCGCGGTCCGCCGGTCAGCAGCAGTCGGCCGTCGGGGGCGGCCTCGGCGGCGGGGTGGGCCTCGGCGGAGGCACGGGCGCCGTTCGGGCCGTGCAACACGAGGCGGACGGTGGCCTCGGCGGGCAGCGGGGCGAGGTCGGCGCGGAGTTCGACGCCGCCGGGTCGGTCGGGGTCGACGGTGCCCCGGAGCCGGTCGACGAGGGGGAACGCGCCCGCGCCCACGTCGAGGACGAGGTGGCGGTGGGCGGCGTTGTGGAAGAGCAGCACGGGACGGACGCCGGCCGGTCCGAGATCGGCGAAGTGCGGGGCGGCGGCGGGCCGGGGCGCGGGGCCGTCGGCGGGCGCGGCCCCGGGGGCGGGCGCGTCGTGGCGGTCCCAGGCGGGGCCGGCGGGGCGGGCGAGCCATGCCTCGCGGGCGGGCCCGCCGGCGTCGGCGGTGACGCGGAGCCTGAGGGTCCAGGCGCCGTCGGGCAGGGGAGCGCCGTCGAGGGCGTGGGCGAGGTCGATCCGGTGCGTCCAGGAGAGGGTCCCGGGTTCCTCGGTGCCCTCCGTGCTCGCGGCGCTCTCGACCGGGAGGGTCAGTGCGTGGCCCGGGGCCCGCAGCAGCAGTTCCACGCGTTGCCCGGCGAGCGGCAGGCCGGTCAGGCGGGCCCGGCCGGTCAGGGTCAGGACGGGGCCGTCGAGGGCGTGAGCGAGGAGCTCCTGGCGCAGGGCGACGCGGTCGGTGAGGTCGAAGAGCGCGTCGGGCAGGGCGAGGTCGGGGGCTGCGTCGGGGTCGCGGAACAGGGGGTAGTGGGCGTAGGCGCGACCCCCGTCCGTCAGCACGGGCACCTCGGGGGCCGGGGCGCCCGGGTCGCGGGAGGTGTCGGCGGTGACGATCCGGTCGAGGTCGGCGAAGCGACGGGTCCGCAGGAGGTGGGCCCGCAGCCGCAGGCGCGGCGGCAGGGCCCCGGATATCCGCTCGGTGAGCCAGGCGTCCACGAGGGGGGCGGCGGCCTCGGCCACGGCCCGGCGGCCGGCCTCGTCGCGGGCGAGGTAGTGCGGGCCGAAGGGGGCGAGGAGTTCGCCGTGGAAGTGGCGTTCCATGAGCTTGTCGCGGTTCGGCCCGGCGGGGACGTGGGCGGCGACGAGGTCGAGGATGTCGGAGACGTGCGCGAGCTGGGCGACCCAGTCCACGTCCTGGCGGCTGGCGTTGCTGCCGTCGTCGCGGCCTTCGAGGTGGTAGCAGTCGTGGTCGGCGACCACGGATATGCGGGCGGCGTGCAGCAGGGCGTGCACGGCGAAGGGCAGGTCTTCGCCCAGGAGCCGCCCCTCGGTGAACCGCAGCCCGTGGGCGTCGATCAGCTCGCGACGCCACAGCTTGTACGCGGCCAGGGTCCAGTAGACGGGGGAGGAGTACAGGTCCACATCGGGGCTGGTGGTGCGCAGGTCCACCGGGGCGGGCCGGCCGCCGACGCCGACGATCCGCCCGTAGACCACGTCGGACCCGTGTTCGTCGGCCATGGCCAGGAGGCGTTCGAGGGCCTCGGGGCCGAGGAAGTCGTCGGAGTCGAGGAAGAACAGGAACTCGCCCCGGGCCCGTTCGATGCCCACGTTGCGGGGTCGGCCGGCGCCGCCGGAGGGCGGCTGGTGCACCACGACGGTGCCGGGGCGGTTCGCGGCCCAGGCGTCGAGGAGGGCGCCGCTGCCGTCGGTGGAGCCGTCGTCGACGAGGATCACCTCCACGGTGTCCGCCCGCAGGGTCTGGGCGGTCACCGAGTCCAGGCAGCGCGGCAGCCAGCGCTCGGTGTCGTGTACCGGGATGATGACGCTGACGCGCGGATCCATGCGTGACTTCCTAGGCTCGTGACCCTTTCGGACGTGCGTCCGAGCCTACGATCCCCGCCGGCCGCCGACCACCACCCTGGGGTGGAGAGCGGTCGGCCGGCGGGGATCCGCGCCGGTCAGCGGCGCAGGAACGCGAAGAGCTCCTCCCACCGGTCGGTGATCGCCCCGGGGGCGTAGCGGCGCACGTCGCGGAAGGCGTTGTCGCCGAGGCGGGTGCGCAGGGCCTCGTCGCGCATCAGCGCGTCGAGGTGCGCGGCGAGCTCCACGGTGTTGCCGAGCCGGGCCAGCAGCCCGTCCTCGCCGTGGGTGACGATCTCGCGGACGCCGGGGGCGCAGTCGAAGGCGGCGCAGGGCACGCCGGCCGCCATGGCCTCCAGCAGCGTGATCGGGAAGCCCTCGGCGCGGCTGGCCTGCGCGAAGACGGAGGCGCCGGACAGGGCGCCGAGCACGTCGGAGGTGCGGCCCATCCACTCCACCGAACCGTCCAGGCCCAGGTCGGTGCAGCGGCGGCGCAGCATGGCCTCGTCCTCGCCGGCGCCGTAGATCCGCAGGGTCCAGTCGGGGTGCTTGGGCGCCACGTCCGACCAGGCGTCCAGGAGCAGGTCCACGCCCTTCTCGTCGGAGAGCCGGCCGATGGAGGCCACGACCTTGGCGGTGCGGGCCACGGGGGCGTCCGGGGTGAAGGGCAGCGGGTTGGGCATGTGGCCCACGTTGTCCAGGCCGGAGCGGATCCAGGCGTCGGCGTCCTCGGGGGTGAGGGCGAGCATCCGGTCCACGTCGGCGTACCAGCGCTTGACGCGGTGGCCCCGGGAGGACTTGAAGCTGGCCTCGTGGGACTCGTGGCTCATGCCGATCACGGTCAGCCCGGCGGTGTCGGCGGCGGCCACCCACTCCATCGCCCACACCTGGGTGACGATCACCACCGAGTTCGGGCGGGCCGCCCGGAAGAGGGCGCCGAGCCGCTCCGAGGCGGTGCGGGCCGCCGCGTCCCGGGCCGCGCGCCGGGCCCGCAGGCCCGCGTTCAGCTTGTCCCGCACGCCCCGATTCGCGGGGATGGACGGCGGGCGCTCGCGGTACAGGGTGGTGGTGGCGTAGGGCAGGTCCTCGGGGAACTCGCGGCGCAGTTCCTCGGCCACGGGGGAGATGCCGATCACGTGCACGGCGTGGCTGCGGGCGGTGAACAGCTCGGCCATCTGGTGCGACCAGGTGGTCACGCCGCCGATCTCGTCGACGGAGTTCGCGATCAGGAACACGTCGCCGGGCGCGGTCGGGTCCGGGACCGCGGGGTCGGCGGGGGCGTCGGGGGCGGTCAGGGTGTCGTGCGTGCTCACTTGGTGCCCCCGAAGAACTTCTCGACGATCTGGCGTGCGGCGTCGCCCCGGTCGTACTCGCCGAACTCGGCGGTGAAGCGGGCGCGGGCCGCCGCGTGCTTGGCGGCGTCCTCCTCGAAGTCCTCGACCGCGTCGAAGAGCTCCTCGGCGGTGGCGACCACCGGCCCGGGGGCGACCTCGCGCAGGTCGAAGTAGGTGCCGCGGATGTCGCCCGCGTAGCTGTCCCAGTCGTACGCGTAGAAGAGCACGGGCCGGTCGAGGTTGGCGTAGTCGAACATCACCGAGGAGTAGTCCGTGATCAGTCCGTCGGCCAGCGCCAGCAGGGGGGTGATGTCGTGGTACCCGCTGACGTCGAGCACCCGGTCGCGGACTGAGGGCGGCAGCGACACGTTGTTCAGGTAGTGCGTGCGCAGCAGCAGCGTGTACCGGTCGCCGAAGCGGTCGGCGAACTCGTCCACGTCGAAGGGAAGTTCGAAGCGGCGCACCGCCCCGTCCACCCCGGCCCGGAAGGTCGGGGCGTACAGCAGCACCTTCTTGTCCGGGTCGATGCCCAGCTCCGCCGCGAGCGGGCCGCGCACCCGCTCGCCGCTCTCGACCTCGGCGCGGTGCGTGGCGACCAGTTCGTCGTTGCGCGGGTAGCCGGTGCGCAGCAGCACCTCCGGGCTGAGCCGGAAGCCCTTGGCCAGGGTACGGGCGTCGTGCTCGGAGCGGATCAGGAAGTGGTCGAAGCGGTCCAGGGCGCGCTGGTAGTTGTCCTGCCCGGCGCGGGCCATGGCCTTGGTGCGGGGTTCGTCGAAGCCCATCCGCTTGAGGGCGGAGCCGTGCCAGGTCTGGATGTAGGTGGTGCCGGGCCGCTTGCGCAGGGCCAGCGGGAAGCCCTGGTTGTCGATCCAGAACTCGGCCTGGGCCAGCGCCCGCAGATACTGCCGGCCCCAGCGGCGGACCAGGATCGCGTCCTTGGGGAAGCCGACGGGCTTGGCCCCGGCGTAGGACCAGACGGCGGTGAAGGGCACGCCCTGGCGGCGCATCTCCTCGTAGATCGCCTTGGGGCTGTCGCTGTACTGCTTGCCGAGGTGGCTCTCGAAGACCACCAGCCCCTTCTTGATCGGCAGCTTGGAGAACACCTCGTGGTACAGCTTCACGAGCTGCTCGCCCGAGCCGATCTTCCGGCGGGTCTGGAGGGCCTTGCGCAGGCCCGACTTGAGCAGTCCGGCGGCCTTGCCGTGCATCGCGTTCTGGATGGCGCCGTGGCCGCGCAGCGCGGCGGCCCCCTCGGGCACCAGCACGTAACTGAGGTTGCCCTTGCGGGTGATCTCCGGCTCGAAACGGTCCGAGACCAGCCGGGTCAGGCGGGGGCGCACGGGCAGCCGGGAGGCGGACTCCAGGTCCACGTCGCCGACCGCGACCCGGGAGACGAGCAGGCCGCCCTCCCCGGTGTCCACCTTCAGCAGCACGTCCCACACCACGTCGATCACGCCGAGCGGGCGGACGGCGCGCGCGATGTCCGCGCGCCCGGACCACACGATCCGGTCACCGGCGTGCTCCACCCGGTCCAGGGGGAACGACACCGGCCGGCCCCCGATCCGGCGCCGGGCCCGGAACTCCAGCTCACCCTTGAGGGGGGCGTCGGCGGGGATCCGGCCCAGCGGGTTGACCAGGGTGCCGGTCATCGTGATCGCGCCCTGGCCGTCGTCCTCGTAGGAGGTCAGACGGCTGCCGGGGCGCACGGAGGGCAGCGGGCGGGTGTGGTAGCCCTGCGTGGTGACGTCCATGATCCGGCGCCCCTCCTCGGTGTCGAGGAGGGTGTCGCACCAGTAGATCCGGCCGTCGCGCTCGACCAGCGGCGAGGTCAGGCGGCCGGTGTTCGTCATGGACTCGGCGGCGGCCAGCAGGTTGTCCCAGTCCTCGGCGGCCAGCAACTGCGCGCAGATCGCCTGGAGCGGGCTGACCCGCTCGTAGGCGGCCGGGTCGATCTCGGCGAGGTAGCTGTTGGCGAGGCGGGCGAACTCGTGCCGGTAGGCGTCGTCGAGGAGGTGCAGGTCGCGCAGGTGCAGCACGAGGTCGTGCTTGAGGAACTTGACGTCCTTGGCGAACTTGAGGTCCTCGTGCCCGTGCTCCTCCAGCAGGTGGTCCACGCGGCGGTGGATCTCCATGCGGTGCACGAAGTTGGCGATCTCGTGGCGCCGGTTGCTGATGGACTTCGCGGCGGACTTCTCGGCCACGTTCCAGTAGTAGACCGTGTTCGGGATCAGCGTGATCCGGCGCGCGGCCACGTACGCCTGCGCCGAGAACAGCAGGTCCTCGTAGTGGATGCCGACGGGGAAGTCGAGGCCCTGCTCCAGCAGGAAGGAGCGCCGGTAGCACTTGTTGGTCGACAGGGTGTCGTAGACCAGCAGATCGGGGTACTCGGTGATCGAGTCCAGGGTGCGCGTACGGGTGTAGATCCACCGGTACCAGTCGGTGGTCTTGCGATTGCGGCTGTCGAGGTGGACGCGGACGCAGAGACCGGCCACCAGATCGGCGTCGGTGCGCTCGGCGGCCTCCAGCATGTTGCGGCAGGCGTTGCGCTCAAGGACGTCGTCACTGTCGAGGAACATGACGTACGCGCCCCGGGCCTGCCGGATGCCGTGGTTGCGGGGCGCCCCGCACCCCCGCTGTTCTCGGGCAGGCGGAACGCGCGGACCCGGCCCGGGTGCGCGGCCTCCAGCTCCTTGGCTACCTCGAAGGAGCGGTCCTTGCTGCAGTCGTCGACGATGACGACCTCGACCCCGCGAAGGGTCTGGTCGATCACCGACGCGACCGCCGCCGGCAGACGCTCTGCGTCGTTGTAGACGATGACGACCACGGAGACGTCGGGCACGTGCACCTCGATCCTCGCTGCTTTCGGGTATGTGCGTTCCGGATTCGAACCCGTCAAAGCTACCTCCTGTACAGACGGACTTCGGCAGGCCGGCCGCGGCAGTGCATACTTCTGGCGGAGGCTCGGGGGGTACGGGTCCACGGGCCGGGAGGCCGCGACGACGACCCCATCACCAGAAAGAACCTGATGACGAAGCTGTCCGTAGTGGTTCCCTGCTACAACGAAGAAGCCGTCGTGGAGAGCTTCGACAGGGAGATCAGAAAAGTCCTCGACGCACTCGACGGGATCACCTACGAAGTCTGCTACGTGGACGACGGATCCCGCGACGACACCCTGGTCAAACTCCGCGCCATCGCCGCCGAGCACCCCGAACGCACCCGGTACGTGTCCTTCAGCCGCAACTTCGGCAAGGAGGCCGGCATGCTCGCCGGCCTGCGCGAGGCCGGCGGCGACGCCGTCGTGATCATGGACGCCGATCTCCAGCACCCGCCCGAGATGATCGCGACCATGCTCGACCTGTACCGCCAGGGCCACGACCAGATCATCGCCCGCCGCACCCGCGAGGGCGACAAGATGGTCCGCTCCGCCCTCAGCCGCGTGTACTACCGCGCCGTCAACCGATGGGTGGACGTCGAGATCGCCGACGGGGTCGGCGACTTCCGGATGCTCTCGCGGCCCGCCGTCGACGCCCTGCTATCGCTGCCCGAGTACAACCGCTTCTCCAAGGGCCTGTTCTCCTGGATCGGCTTCGACACCGTCACCTTCGACTACCGCAACGCCCAGCGCGAGGCCGGCGAGACCAAGTGGAAGCTCGGCACCCTCGTCAACTACGGCATGGACGGGCTGATCTCGTTCAACAACCGGCCGCTGCGGATCGGCATCTGGGCCGGGGTGAGCCTCTTCGGCCTCGCCCTGCTGTACGCCGTGTGGATCATCGTCGCCGCGATCATCGGCGGGGTCACCGCCCCCGGCTACGTCACCACCATCGCCACCATCACCGGCCTCGGCGGCGTCCAGATGGCCATGCTCGGCCTGATCGGCGAGTACATCGGCCGCATCTACTACGAGACCAAGCGCCGCCCCCACTTCCTGGTCAGGGAATCGCACGGCGCGCCCCGCCGACCCGACACCGACCACCGCACCGGCATGACCCCCGGCGGACAGGTCCCCGAGATCCCCGACCTCCCCGAGGTCAAGGAACGGTCCACCCGATGAGCACGGCCTCCCGCCCCGCCCCCGCGACCGACAAGGCCGCGGCGCGGCGCACCGCCCTCGGGCAGATCTTCCGCTTCGGCCTGGTCGGCGGCGTCAACACGCTCACCTTCTACGGCATCTACCTGCTGCTCCACCCGTGGATGCCGTACTTCGTCGCCTACACCCTGGCCTTCCTGTTGTCGATGGTCGGCTCGTTCTTCATGAACACCTACTTCACCTACCGCACCCGGCCCACGTGGCGGAAGTTCCTGTTCTTCCCCCTCACCAACGTCACCAACTTCGTGATCCAGTCCGTCGGCCTGTGGGCCCTGGTCACCTGGGCCCACATGGACAGCCGGATCGCCCCGCTCGTCGCCGCCGTCGTCGCGATCCCCTTCACCTTCGTGCTCTCCCGCAAGATCCTCGTGCCCGGCGCCGCGCACGCCGCCGCCGTCCAGGCCGAGGGCGCGCCCGCCCGCACCTCCCCGTCCGGGGGCTGAAACGCGCGGGCGCCCGACCGGGGCCACGCCGTAGATTGAGGACGCGCGCCGCGTGCCGCGCGCACCGATCCGAAGCAGGGCGAAGGGCAAGGGGACCAGGGTGTCTACGGCGAGTGGGGTCCGGGAAGACGAGCGGGAGATCGTGCGCGCCGCGCACCGGATCGTGGTCAAGGTGGGCTCCTCCTCCCTGACCACCGCCGCCGGAGGGCTCGACGCCGACCGCGTCGACGCCCTCGTCGACGTCCTGGCCAAGGCCCGCGACGGCGGCGCCAAGGAGATCGTCCTGGTCTCCTCCGGCGCCATCGCCGCCGGCCTAGCCCCCCTCGGACTGCACCGCCGCCCCGCCGACCTCGCCCGCCAGCAGGCCGCCGCCAGCGTCGGCCAGGGCCTGCTCGTCGCCCGCTACACCGCCTCCTTCGCCCGCCACGGCACCCGCGTCGGCCAGGTCCTGCTCACCGCCGACGACGTCAGCCGGCGCGCCCACTACCGCAACGCCTACCGCACCCTGGACCAGCTGCTGGCCATGGGCGCCCTGCCGATCGTCAACGAGAACGACACCGTCGCCACCGACGAGATCCGCTTCGGCGACAACGACCGCCTCGCCGCCCTCGTCGCCCACCTCGTCCGCGCCGACCTCCTCGTGCTCCTCTCCGACGTGGACGGCCTCTACGACGGCGACCCCTCCCGCCCCGGCACCACCCGGGTCGAGGAGGTCCGCGGCCCCGAGGACATCGCGCACGTCACGATCGGCAGCGCGGGCAAGGCCGGCGTCGGCACCGGCGGCATGGTCACCAAGGTCGAGGCCGCCCGGATCGCGGCCGAGGCCGGCATCCCCGTCGTCCTCACCTCCGCCCAGCAGGCCGCCGCCGCCCTCACCGGCCGCCGCACCGGCACCCTCTTCCACGCCACCGGCCGCCGCTCCGCCGGCCGGCTGCTGTGGCTGCGCCACGCCTCCGCGCCCCAGGGGCACCTCGTGCTCGACGACGGGGCCGTGAAGGCCGTCGTGGAGAACCACAGCTCCCTGCTGCCCGCCGGGATCTCCGCCGTCGAGGGCGATTTCGTCGCCGGCGACCCGGTGGAACTGCGTGCGACGGACGGACGTGCGGTGGCCCGCGGACTGGTCAATTTCGACGCCCGCGAACTGCCCCGCCTCCTCGGCCGATCCACCCGTGACCTCGCGCGGGAGCTCGGACCCGAGTACGAACGCGAGGTCGTGCACCGTGACGACTTGGTGCTGCTCCCGGGCTGAGTCTCGCCAAAACCCGCACGCGTGCGGTCCGGGACTGGTCAACTGTGGTGGGAGCGGGACCACCCGGACAGGCCGGACGAACAGGAGACGATCGGTGGGACGAGCACTGACCAGCGTCAAGGGCGGCGCCGCGGACGAGCTCTCCCGGCTCTGGCACGTCACCCTCAGCGTCTCCGGCGCCCCCGTCCCCCTCGCCGAGGTCCGCCGGGGCCTGGAGCAGCTCGCCCACGACCACCCCTTCCTCCTCACCAGCCGGTACGCCGACGACCACGCCGAGATCCGGTACTGGGAGGAGGCCCGCGACCTGCACGACGCGGCCGCCGTCGCCCTGCGCCTGTGGGGCGAGCACCGCTCCACCGCCGGACTGCCCGCCTGGGAGATCGTGGGTCTGGAGGTCATCGACCGGGTCACCTACCGGCAGCGGGTCTCCGAGGGCTACGGCCCGCCGCCCGCGCACCCCGTCGGCGTCCACCCGTACTGAGCCGGCAGGCCCGGGCGCGGCGGCCCGTCTCGCCCTCCGGAAGGCCCGGGCCCGGGCCCCGGGCCTGGGACTACCCTGCGAGCATGACCTCGCAGAACGACGCTCCCGCCACCGCATCGCCCGTGCTCGCCACCGCGCGCGCCGCCCGTGAGGCCGCCGCCGAACTGGCCCCGCTGCCGCGCTCCGCCAAGGACGCCGCGCTGCACGCCATCGCCGACGCCCTGCTCGCGCGGGCCGCCGAGGTCGTCGAGGCCAACGCCACCGACGTGGCCAAGGCCCGGGCCGCCGGCACCGGCGAGACCACCATTGACCGGCTCACCCTCACCCCCGAGCGGATCGCGGCCATCGCCGCCGACGTGCGCTCGGTGGCCGCCCTCCCCGACCCGATCGGCGAGGTCGTGCGCGGCTCCACCCTCCCCAACGGCATCGACCTGCGCCAGATCCGGGTGCCGCTCGGTGTGGTCGGCATCATCTACGAGGCCCGCCCCAACGTCACCGTGGACGCCGCCGCCCTCTGCCTGAAGTCCGGCAACGCGGTCCTGCTGCGCGGCAGCTCCTCCGCCTACGCCTCCAATACCGCCCTCGTGGCCATCCTCCGCGACGCCGTGGCCGCCGCCGGGCTGCCCGCCGACGCCGTGCAGCTCGTGCCCGGCGAGAGCCGCGACTCCGTGCACGAGCTGATGCGCGCCCGCGGCCTGGTCGACGTGCTCATCCCGCGCGGCGGCGCCTCCCTGATCCGCACCGTGGTCGAGGAGTCCACGGTCCCGGTCATCGAGACCGGCACCGGCAACTGCCACGTGTACGTGGACGCCGAGGCCGACCTCACCACCGCCGTCGAGATCCTGATCAACTCCAAGGTCCAGCGGCCCTCCGTCTGCAACGCCGCCGAGACCCTCCTCGTGCACCGCGACATCGCCGACGCCTTCCTGCCCGTCGCCTTCGCCGCCCTCGCCGAGGCCGGGGTCACCGTGCACGGCGACCCGGCGATCCTGGCCGCCGCCGAGGGCCACAAGGTCACCGTCGTCCCCGCCGACGACACCGACTGGGCCGACGAGTACCTCTCCCTCGACATCGCCGCCGCCGTCGTGGACTCCCTCGACGACGCCGTCGCCCACATCCGCCGCTGGAGCTCCGGCCACACCGAGGCCATCGTCACCACCTCGCAGGGCGCGGCGCGCCGGTTCACCCGTCTGGTCGACTCCACCACCGTCGCCGTCAACGCCTCCACCCGCTTCACCGACGGCGGACAGTTCGGCTTCGGCGCCGAGATCGGCATCTCCACCCAGAAACTGCACGCCCGCGGCCCCATGGGCCTGCCCGAGATGACCTCCACCAAGTGGATCGTCACCGGCGACGGGCACGTCCGGAACTGATCGCACGAAGGGTGTCCCGGGGGCCCGGAACCGCCCCCGGGCACCCCGTTCGGCCGTCGGCCGGCCGGCCGGAATTCGGCGGGAACCCTGTCGGGACACCCGCCCCGGGTCTACCCTGAGCCTGTGCCGGACGACGTGGGGGGCAAGCCGTTCCCGGACGACGGGACGCCCGACGACGACCGCGGAGGCGCGGGCCAGGACTTCGCCTCCGTGGTGTTCGACGAGGTCTTCGTCCAGAACGCCAGGATTCACGAACCGAGCGCGGCGGAGCGGCTGCGGGCCGCCGAGGCCGCCCGAGCCGTCGCCGGCGGGCGCGGCGCCGACGAGGACCACACCGACCCCTGGGACCCCTGCGCCCCGGGCACAGCCCTGATCGGCTTCGACGGCTACGGGACGGCCTTCGCCTACGGCTACGGGCCCTACGGTGCGTACGGCGGGGCGCTGCGCCCCTACCGGGGCCGGTCGCGCTGGCTGCGGCCGGTGGCCTGGGTGCTGGCCGTCGTGATCGGCGTGGGGATGGTCTCGCTGGCCTTCGTCTCCGTCTACCGGGGCAACGAGGCCGCCGCGGCCGACCCCGGTCCCGTCCCGGCCGGCACCCCCTTGGCCGAAGTTCCCGGGCGCGCCGCGTTTACCCACCCCGTCACAGACCCACCCTGAAAGTGTGAACCCTTCTCCCGTGCGCGCCGGGCGCGCACGACGGCGGAGCGGGGGGCTTCTCTGAAGCGGGGACAGCGGGGAGAAGCGGATGGCCGCAGCAGAACCACCCGACCGCCCCGACGGGCCGGCCGGCGGTGACGACGAGTTCCGTGCCCTCGTCTTCGACGAGGACTTCGTGCGCTCCGCGCGCATCCAGGAGTACTCGGCCGAGGAACGCATGGGCGAGCACGCCCGCGCCGTGCACAGCCGTTCCCGCTGGTCGACGGCGTCGGGCGCGGCGGAGGGCACGCCGAGCCGGCACGCCCGCACCGGCCTGCTCCTCGTCATGATCATCACGATGGCCTTCGCCACCGCCGTCTACCTCGGCCTGCGCCGCCCCTACGAACCCCCGCGCGCCGACCGCACCGACCCGCTCAGCGGCATGGTGGTGCCGCTCGCGCCCACCGAGACCGTGCCCGGCGGCACCCCGGCGCAGCTCTACGAGCACAGTCCCGCCGCCCGCTACCGGGTGGGCGCGGCCGGCATCACCCTGCCCGCCGTGGTCCGCACCGACCACTTCACCGAGACCCAGATCGTCACGGCCCTCACCGTCGCCAAGGACTACCTCGTGCAGTCCGGCCTCGACCCCGACGTGCTCGACGGCAGCGCCACCCGGCCGGTGCGGGCCCTGCTCGACCCCGATCAGCTCGACCAGTTCGAGAAGAGCCTGCGCGAACCCGTCGCCGACGGCCGGCACGCGGCCACCGCCTGGCTGGTCCGCTTCGACCCGGCGGTGGCGGTCCTCGCCGATCCGAGGGTCCGGGTCAGCGGGGAGCTGAGCTACGCGGAGGCGGGCGGGGACGTGCTGGAGGTGGTCGCCGACCACAGCTACGTGTACGCCGTGCGGCCCGCCGGGGCGCCCGGGCGGCGCACGGGGGAGAACGCGCCCTCGGGCGCGGCCTCGCTGTTCACCGTGCGCCGCGAGATCCGGTTCCGCTTCGACCGCGAGGACCTGGCCGCGCGCCGGGCGGAGCTGTTCGGGGCGTACGTGATCGCCGGGCCGCAGAGCTGCGCCGAGGACCCGGCGGGAGCCTTCCGCCCGCTGCTCGCCGGGGCCGCGCCGACCACGGTGGGACCGGCGGCGGGGGATCCGTACGACACCGGTCGGGACCGGCGCCCGGGCGGGCTGTGCGGGGTGCTCGCGGCCCCCGGGGCCCCGCCGGCCGCGTCCGCGTCGGCCCCCGCGTCGGCGTCGGCGACCGACCGGCCCCGGGCGACGGCCCCGGGCGGCGCCGTGCCCGAAGCGGCCGCCCTCGTCCCCGACCCCACCCCGCTGCCGCGCGGCACGGGCTGAGGGGGCCGGTCCCGGCCCGCGGGGGTCAGGACTCCTTGGTGCCCGCGCCGCCGCCCTCGGCGCCCTCCTCGGGCGCGCCGTCCCCGGCGCCGCCGCGCCGGCCCGCGCCCGTGAAGCGGTCGCGCAGGGAGCCGGCCAGGTCCCCGGCCCCGCCCGCGAGGTCCCCGACCAGCTTGAACAGCGGGTCCTTGCTCTCGCGCACCGATTCGGCGTAGTGCGCGGCGGACTGCCGGAAGGAGTCGGTGACGGAGGTGTCCTTGTCCTCCTCGCGGCGCGGGTAGTGGCCGGCCATGAGCCGCTGGTGGTCCCGGCTCTCGGACCACTCGCGCAGCTCGGCGGCGCGCACGGTGGTGAAGGGGTGGGTGCGCGGCAGCACGGAGAGGATCTTCAGCACCGAGTCGCGCAGGTCACCGCCCCGCTCGTACTCCTCGGCCTGGGCGAGGAAGGCGTCCACGTTCATCTCGTGCAGGTGGTTGCCGCCCGCGATCTTCATCAGGCCGCGCATGGACGCCTGCGGGTCCTGGCCCACGAGCAGCCCGGCCCGGTCCGCCGACAGCTCCGACTTGCGGAACCACTCGCGCAGCGCCGTCACGATCGCCGTGATCGCCACGTTGCCCAGCGGGATCCAGGCCACCTTCACGGCCAGGTTCGTCAGGAACAGCAGGATGGTGCGGTAGACCGCGTGCCCCGACAGGGCGTGCCCGACCTCGTGGCCGATCACCGCCCGCATCTCCTCCTCGTCGAGCAGCTCGACCAGGGCCGTGGTCACCACGATGATCGGCTCGTCCATCCCGACGCACATCGCGTTCGGCTTCGGGTCCTGCTGCACGTAGAACTGCGGCACCCGCTCCAGGTCGAGGATCCGGCAGGCGTCCACGAGCATCTCGTGCAGGTGCGGGAACTGCTCGGGGCCCACCCGCACCGAGTCCGACAGGAACAACAGCCGCAGGCTGCGCTCCGGCAGCAGTCCGCTCAGCGCCTTGAAGACGGTGTCGAACCCGCTCAGCCTGCGCAGCGCCACCAGCGCCGACCTGTCGGCCGGGTGCTCCCAGGCCCGCGACGAGATGCCCGGGAACTCCCTGCGCTCCCTGGCCGGCGTCTTCTCGAAGTCCGCGGTGTCCGTCATCGCGCCTCCCCCTTGATCGTCCGATTCGTCCTGCGTCTATCCTCTCCAACGCCCGGGTCGGCGCGAGCGTGCCCAGGTCACCGGCATACGATGTGAGCGAGATCTCGTCGCCCCGTGCCCGCCGGCCCCTGCCCGCGCCGCCGACGCTCACGGGCGACCCGTCCCCGACCCGAAGAGGTACCTGCCCGATGAGCTTCACCGCCTCCGCCCAGAACCTGATCCTGCTGGCGTCCGAGGGCGCCGAGCAGCACGGCGGCAACCACGACAGCCTGTCCCCCTACCTCACCGGTGGCGGCGCCCTGGCGATCCTGCTGTTCATGCTGTGGGTCACCACCCGCCTGAACCGCGACCGCTGAACCGCCCCCGACTGTTCGCCGAAGTGTTCGAAAGTCGGCTCGGCTCGGCCGTGACGGGCCGGTAGGGTCTGCGCTCATGGGAGAGCAGGAAACGCCTACCGGCCCGATCAAGCGCCGACTCGGCGTGATGGGCGGGACATTCGACCCGGTCCACCACGGGCACCTGGTGGCAGCCAGCGAGGTCGCCGCACTTTTCCACCTCGACGAGGTGATCTTCGTGCCCACGGGGGAGCCCTGGCAGAAGTCGCAGCGGGCCGTCTCGCCCGCCGAGGACCGCTATCTGATGACGGTCATCGCCACGGCCTCCAACCCGCAGTTCTCGGTCAGCCGCATCGACATCGACCGCGGCGGCCCGACGTACACCATCGACACGCTGCGGGACCTGCGCACCCTCAACGACGACGCGGACCTCTTCTTCATCACCGGCGCGGACGCCCTCGCCCAGATCCTCACCTGGCGCGACGCGGAGGAGCTGTTCGCCCTCGCGCACTTCATCGGTGTCACCCGTCCGGGTCACGACCTCACCGACGACGGACTCCCCAAGGGCGGAGTCTCGCTGGTGGAGGTGCCGGCGCTCGCGATCTCCTCCACCGACTGCCGCAGCCGGGTCCGCCAGGGCGACCCGGTCTGGTATCTCGTTCCCGACGGTGTGGTCCGCTACATCGACAAGAAGGAGCTGTACCGCGGGGACTGACGCGCCCGCGGCGGCCGGCCGAGAGGGGCGATGAGGGTGACCGAACGGGACGCACGCCGCGGAGCGCACCGACCGCGGAGCGGAGCCCCCGAGCCCGCGCCCCCGCCCGGCCCCCAGGCCCCGCCCCCCGAAGGCCGCCCCTTCGTCCCGGCCCCCACGAGCCCCCCGTACGAACAGCCGTACGGGGGGCTCCCGTACGAATACGGCCCCCCGCAACCCCCGACACCGCACCCCGCGACGGCCGGGCCCGGGATCCCGCGCCAGGCCGCCGCCGAACCCGCGCCCGAGGCCCCCCGCTACCACCCCGAACAGTTCGCGTTCGTCGAACAGGCCGACACCGACGCCGGCTCGGGCGACGTCATCGACTGGCTCCGCTTCACCGAGAGCCGCACCGAACGCCGCGAGGAGGCCCGCCGCCGACTGCGCGCCCGCGCCCGGCTGCTGACCGGCGTGCTCGCCCTCGCCCTGCTCGCCGGGACCGGCGGGCTGTGGGCCGCCGGCCTGCCCCCCTTCGCCCCGGCCGCCGACGCCCCCGCCGCCGACGCGGGCCCGCAACGCCGGCACACCCTCGTGGTCCACCTGCACGACACCAAACGCGGCGGCACCGCCACCGCCCTCCTCGTCGACAACGTCACCGCCCGCCGCGCCACCTGCCTGCTGCTGCCCAACTCCCTCGCCGTCCCCGGCGACCGGGGCGACGGCCAGGCCACGGGCCTGGGCGCCTCCGTGGCCGAGGACGGCCTCGGCGGCACCCGCGAATCCCTCGACACCCTCCTGGGCACCCGCCTCGACGCCACCTGGCGCCTCGACACCCCCTACCTGGAGACCCTCGTCGACCGGCTCGGCGGCATCACCCTCGACACCGACACCGCCGTCCCCGCCGACCCGGCCCTCGGCACCCCCGCCGTGCCGCGCGGCCCGGCCCGCGCCCTGACCGGCGCCATGGCCGCGGCCTACGCCACCGCGCGCGGACCCGAGGAACCCGAGGAGGCCGCCCTGCGCCGCTTCGGCGCCGTCCTGGCCGCCGTCCTCGCCGAGACCCCCACCGACCCGGCCGCCGCGGGCCGGCTCGTCACCGCCCTCGGCCGGATCCCCGACCCCGCCCTCACCGACACGGCGCTGGCCGGCACCCTCGCCGCGCTCGCCGCCCACGCCGACCGGGGCGCCTACGCCACCGCCCTGCTGCCCGTCGGCGCCGGCGGGGCCCTCGCCGCCGACACCGGCCCCACCCTCGTGCGCGAGCTGCTCGGCGGCGCGGCCCGCGACCCCGGCGGGGCCGTCACGGTGCCCCGGATCGGCCTCGTGGACGCCACCGGCGCGAGCGGCCCCGGCTACGCCGCCGCCCGCGCCGCCCTGCGCAACAGCGGCTGGACCCTCGTGGAGGCCGCCGCCCCGGCCCGCGCCGCCGCCCGCACCCGGATCGACTACCCCGACGCCGCCCGGCGCGCCCGCGCCCTGGAGGTGGCCGCCCTGCTCGGACTGCCCGATTCGGCGGTGGCCCCGGCCCCGCGCCCGGCCGACACCACCGTGAACACGGACGTGTCGGTACTCCTCGGACGCGACGCCGGCTCCGCCACGACCCCGCCCGTCACCCCGTGAAACCATGCCTGACCTGCGGCGATCCAGCCGGCCGGGCGTTCGCGCGGGCGGCCGCGGCGGCGCGTGAGATCCTGGGAGGGATCTGCCCTCGACCCGAAAGCATGGCCAGTGACCGCCACGGACCGCTCCATCGAGCTCATCACCGCCGCCGCCCAGGCCGCGGCCGACCGGCTCGCGCACGACATCATCGCGTACGACGTCAGCGACGTGCTGTCGATCACCGACGCCTTCCTGCTCGCCTCGGCGCCCAACGACCGTCAGGTCAAGTCGATCGTGGACGAGATCGAGGAGCGCCTGCTCAAGGACCTCGGCGCCAAGCCGGTCCGCCGCGAGGGGGACCGCGACGCCCGCTGGATCCTGCTCGACTACGTCGACATCGTGGTCCACGTCCAGCACAGCGAGGAGCGCGTGTTCTACGCGCTGGAGCGCCTGTGGAAGGACTGCCCCGAGATCGACCTGCCCGAGGACGCCAAGCTCACCAAGGGCAAGGCCGAGGAGCACGCCGCGCTCAAGGCCGCCCGGCCCGAGGGCGAGGACGACGAATGGGACGGTGAGGAATTCTGAGCACGAGCGCGAACGCCCCCCGGGGGCGCAGGATCGTCCTGTGGCGACACGGCCAGACCTCGTGGAACCTGGAACGCCGCTTCCAGGGCTCCACGGACATCGAGCTGACCGAGACCGGCGTGGCCCAGGCCCGTCGGGCGGCCCGACTGCTCGCGGCCCTGCGGCCGGACGCCGTGATCGCCTCCGACCTCAAGCGGGCGGCGGCCACCGCCGCCGAACTGGCCGCGGTCACCGGACTGTCCGTCACCCACAGCGACGCCCTGCGCGAGACCTACGCGGGTGAGTGGCAGGGGCTGACGCACGACGAGATCCTCGACAAGTACGGCGAGCAGTACGCCGCGTGGAAGCGCGGCGAGGCCGTGCGGCGAGGCGGCGGCGAACTGGAGACCGAGGTCGCCGACCGCGCGGCCCCCGTGGTCCTCGCGCACGCCGACGCCCTGCCCGACGGCGGCACCCTCGTCGTGGTCAGCCACGGCGGCACCATCCGCACCACCATCGGCCGGCTGCTCGGCCTGGACGCGTACCACTGGGAGGGCCTCGGCGGGCTCTCCAACTGCTGCTGGTCCGTGCTGGGCGAGGGCGCGCGCGGCTGGCGCCTGCTGGAGCACAACGCGGGCACCCTGCCCGAGCCCGTGCTCGGCGACGACGACTGAGCTTCCAGCGGTCCGTCGGCGCCGTCCCACACGGCGCCGACGCACCCCCGTTCCCCCAGCTCACACGGGGTGCGGACCCGGATTTCACTTTTCGGGGAAGGTCAGGCTAGAGTTCTTCTTGTTCGCAGCGAAGAACACCGGAAACGGAAGAAACGCGGCGGACGAGAGGCAAGGGGCTATAGCTCAGTTGGTAGAGCGCCTGCATGGCATGCAGGAGGTCAGGAGTTCAATTCTCCTTAGCTCCACAGTGACAAGGATCCCGTCCCCCGATCAAGGGGGGCGGGATCCTTGCCGTTCGGCCCGCTGCCCCGACCCGTCCCGGCGTGGCAGAATCGGACGGCCGATGGGGGAGACGACGGCCCGCGAACGGGAGGGAGTCGCTGAGGGATGGGTGCACACCGGCGGCGGTGCGACTGGTGCGACAACGGCACGCCGATCGTTCGGGACATGGAACCGGTCAATCCCGACTACCAGTACTGGTGCGAGGAGTGCGCGCGGGCGCTGATCATAAAAGGCGACCCGATCGAGACGTACCGGGAGTTGGAGGGCGAGCCCATCTACGGCCGCCTGCTCGACGAGCACTGCACGCTCAAGCGCTTCTACCAGTTCGCCCGCGCCTGAAGGCGATCTGACGCCGCGAAACCCGCGCCCCGACACCCGACGCCCGCGACCCCGCACCACCCGAGCCCCGGCCCCGGACCCCTCGTCCGCGCCGGGGCTCCGTCGTGCCCGCCACCGGCGGAAACCCGTTTTTGGAGTTCGGCGCGGACCGTGTAATGTTCTCGATGTCGCCAGGGGGAACCGGACAGGGAAACCGGCCGGGAAGCCTGGAGGACACGGCAGTACAACAGGACACGGGGCTATAGCTCAGTTGGTAGAGCGCCTGCATGGCATGCAGGAGGTCAGGAGTTCAATTCTCCTTAGCTCCACAGAAGAGAAGCGGGTCATCCCAAGAGATGGCCCGCTTCCTCGTTTCCCGGCCCGTGGACGAACCCGCGCCGGCCGACCGCGCTGCGGTACCCTGGCGCCATGCGTGCCGTACGTCTTCTGCTTACCGAGCCGCGCTGAGGAGCGCCGACCCACGACGGGTCGGCATCGGCGCGGCGTCCCCTCCTGTGCGAGGGGTTTTTTCGTTTGGGGCACAGCACAAGACGGCAGAGACGATCGATGGAGCTTCGAAGGACATGAGCGAGACGAACAGCGCGGCCCCCGAGGCGGCCGCGGCGCACCGTTACACGGCCGAGGCGGCCGCCCGGATCGAGGCACGCTGGCAGGACGCCTGGGACGCGGAGGGCACGTACGAGGCCCCGAACCCCACCGGCGACCTGGCGGGCGACGCGGAGCTGGTCGCGCGCCCCAAGCGCTTCATCATGGACATGTTCCCGTACCCCTCGGGCGCGGGCCTGCACGTCGGGCACCCGCTCGGCTACATCGCCACCGACGTGTTCGCCCGCCACCAGCGGATGACCGGGCACAACGTGCTGCACACCCTCGGCTTCGACGCCTTCGGCCTGCCCGCCGAGCAGTACGCCGTGCAGACCGGCACCCACCCGCGGGTCTCCACCGAGGCCAACATCGAGAACATGAAGTCCCAGCTGCGCCGGCTGGGCCTGGGGCACGACAAGCGCCGCTCGTTCGCGACGATCGACCCCGAGTACTACAAGTGGACGCAGTGGATCTTCCTGCAGATCTACAACTCGTACTACGACGAGGACGCCAAGCGCGCCCGGCCCGTCGCCGAGCTGGTCGCCGCCTTCGAGAACGGCACCCGTGAGGTCCCCGGCGGCCGCGCCTGGGCCGAGCTGACCGCCGGCGAGCGCGCCGACGTGCTCAACGAGTTCCGGCTGGCGTACTCCTCCGACGCGCCCGTCAACTGGTGCCCCGGCCTGGGCACCGTGCTGGCCAACGAGGAGGTCACCGCCGACGGTCGCTCCGAGCGCGGCAACTTCCCCGTCTTCAAGGCCAAGCTGAGCCAGTGGAACATGCGGATCACCGCGTACGCGGACCGCCTGCTGGACGACCTGGAGGCGCTGGACTGGCCCGAGGCCATCAAGCTCCAGCAGCGCAACTGGATCGGCCGCAGCGAGGGCGCCCGCGTCGACTTCCCCGTCGCCACCGGCGCCGGCGAGCAGGCCGCGATCACCGTCTTCACCACCCGCCCCGACACCCTGTTCGGCGCCACCTACATGGTGCTCGCGCCCGAGCACGACCTGGTCGACCGGATCGTCCCGGCCGCCTGGCCCGAGGGCACCCGCGAGGTGTGGACCGGCGGCGCCGCGACCCCGGCCGAGGCCGTGACCGCGTACCGCAAGCAGGCCGCGTCCAAGTCCGACGTGGAGCGCCAGGCCGACGCCAAGGAGAAGACCGGCGTCTTCACCGGCGCGTTCGCGACCAACCCGGTCAGCGGCGAGCCCGTCCCGGTGTTCGTCGCCGACTACGTGCTGATGGGCTACGGCACCGGCGCGATCATGGCCGTCCCCGGCCACGACACCCGCGACTTCGCCTTCGCCCGCGCCTTCGAGCTGCCGATCCGCTGCGTGGTCGAGCCCACCGACGGGCGCGGCACCGACCCGGCCGCCTGGGACGACGCGTTCAACTCCCACGACGCCAGGCTGATCAACTCGGCCGGCGCCGGTCTGAGCCTGGACGGCCTGGGCGTCGCCGAGGCCAAGGCCGCCGTCACCACCTGGCTGACCGAGCGCGGCATCGGCGAGGGCACCGTCAACTTCCGCCTGCGCGACTGGCTGTTCAGCCGCCAGCGGTACTGGGGCGAGCCCTTCCCGATCGTCTACGACGAGGACGGCGTCGCCCACCCGCTGCCCGAGTCGATGCTGCCGCTGGAGCTGCCCGAGGTCGAGGACTACTCGCCGCGCACCTTCGAGCCCGACGACGCGAACTCCCAGCCCGAGACCCCGCTGTCCCGCAAGGGCGACTGGGTCCACGTGGAGCTGGACCTCGGCGACGGGCGCGGCGTGCGCCGCTACCGCCGCGAGACCAACACCATGCCCAACTGGGCCGGGTCCTGCTGGTACGAGCTGCGCTACCTGGACCCGCACAACTCCGAGGCGCTGGTCGACCCGGAGATCGAGAAGTACTGGATGGGCCCGCGCGAGGGGCAGCCGCACGGCGGCGTCGACCTGTACGTGGGCGGCGCCGAGCACGCGGTGCTGCACCTGCTGTACGCGCGCTTCTGGTCGAAGGTGCTGTTCGACCTGGGCCACGTGTCCTCGGCCGAGCCGTTCCACAAGCTCTTCAACCAGGGCATGATCCAGGCGTACGTGTACCGCGACGAGCGCGGCTTCCCCGTCACCGCCACCGAGGTGGAGGAGCGGGACGGGAAGTTCTTCTTCGAGGGCGAGCCCGTCAAGCGCGAGCTGGGCAAGATGGGCAAGTCCCTGAAGAACGCCGTCACCCCCGAGACCATCTGCGAGGAGTACGGCGCGGACACCCTGCGCCTGTACGAGATGGCGATGGGCCCGCTGGACGTGTCGCGGCCGTGGGACACGCGCGCCGTGGTCGGCCAGTACCGGCTGCTGCAGCGCCTGTGGCGCAACATCGTCGACGAGGAGACCGGCGCGGTCACCGTCGTCGACGCCGAGCCCGCCGAGGACACCCTGCGCGCCCTGCACAAGGCCGTCGACGGCGCGGGCGGGGACATGGCGGCGCTGCGGTTCAACACCGCCATCGCCAAGATCACCGAGCTGAACAACCACCTGACGAAGGCCGGCCGGCCGCTGGAGCGCTCGGTCGCCGAGGCCCTGGTGCTGCTGATCGCCCCGCTCGCCCCGCACATCGCCGAGGAACTGTGGCACCGCCTGGGCCACACCGACTCCGTCGTGCACGGCGAGTTCCCGGTCGCCGACCCGCGCTACGTGGTGGACGAGACCGTCACCTGCGTCGTGCAGGTCAAGGGCAAGGTCAAGGCCCGTCTGGAGGTCGCGCCCGACATCTCGGACGCCGACCTGGAGGCGCTGGCCACGGGCGACGCGACGGTGATCGCGGCGCTGGGCGGCGCGGAGATCCGCAAGGTGATCGTGCGCGCGCCGAAGCTGGTCAACATCGTCGTCTGACGGTCGACCGACCGGGCCGGGGCCCCGGCCGTCCCCCTCCGCGCGAGGGGAGCGACGGCCGGGGCCCCGGCGCGTGCGGGGTCCGGGCGGGGCGTCTCGGGGTTTCCCCGTACGGGCATCTTGGGGGACGATCTGGAACCCGTGACGGCTCCCCGACGTTTACGGTGGAAGGGACGGGAAGCGAAGCGACGACGCGTGTTCCGCGCGGGTGGAGGGAGTCACGGCTGATGGAGGTGCTCTTGATCATCCTCGCGGTGATCGCGCTGGCCATCGTGGCGCTGGGGGCGTACGCGACGGTCAAGGCCGTCGGCGCGGCCAAGCGCGGCGTCGAACGCACGGTCACACAGACCCGGCGCGCGGTGGAGGACACCACGCTCAAGGCCCGCAGCCTCGGACAACCCGGGGTCGCCGGCGAACTCGCGCAGCTGCGGCTCGGCCTGCGCCAGTCGATGCGCGCCACCCAGGAGGCCCTCCAGGAGGGCTCCCGCACGGACGCCTCGCTGCGCGAGTCCCTCGTGCTCTTCGAACGCCTCAGCGCCCACGGGCTCGAACTCGACGACACCCTGCGCCGCCTGGAACGCGAACCCGACAAGGCCCGCGCGGGCGCGGCCCTGCCGCAGCTCCGGGAGCGGGTCCGCACCGTCACCGAGAACGCGGACGCGCTGCGCTGGGCCGCCCGGGACCGCGCGGTGCGGTTCGCGGCCGACGACCTCGACTCGCTGTCGGCGGAGATCCGCGTGGAGTCCGGCGCCCTGCGCGACTGGTCCCGCGAGAGCCTCGACGAACGACTGGCGCGCAGCGAGGCCGAGGCCGGCGCCGCGACCCCGGCGCCCGAGCAGGCCCGCCCCGAGCCGACCCGGCCGGGCCCGGCCGAACGCTTCGCGAAGGCCCGCGAGCAGCGCCGCACCCCGGCCATCGACCCGGCGGCGCCCGCGCCCGCCTACCCCTGGCAGCGCGCGGTGCGCCCCGAGACCACCACCTGAGCGATCCCGCGAGCCGCCCGGGAGGGTGGGCGGTGCGCCGCCGGCTGACCCGGAGGTCACCTTGCGGGTAACCTCCGGCTCATGTCCCGCCATGTCGCGATCGTCACCGACTCCACGGCCTACCTGCCCCCGGACGCCTCGGCCCGGCACGGGATCGTCGCCGTCCCCCTGACCGTGGTCCTGGGCGACGAGGCGCTGGAGGAGGGCACCGAGATCTCGGCCCGCCATCTGGCGGAGGCCCTGCGCAAGCGCCGCGCGGTCACCACCTCCCGCCCGAGCCCCGAGGAGTTCGCCCGGGTCTACCGGGAGGCCGCCGAGGCCGGCGCGGAGGGCATCGTCAGCCTGCACCTGTCGGCGGAGATCTCCGGCACCCACGACGCGGCCCTGGTCGCCGCCCGCGACGCGCCCGTGCCGGTGCGGGTGGTGGACACGGGCATGGTGGCCATGGCGCTCGGCTTCTGCGCCCTGACGGCCGCCGAGACCGCCGACGCGGGCGGCAGCCTGGACGAGATCACGGCGGCCGCGCAGAAGCGGGCGGCGGGGGTCTCGGCGTTCTTCTACGTGGACACCCTCGACTACCTGCGTCGGGGCGGCCGGATCGGCACGGCGCAGGCCCTGCTCGGCTCGGCGCTCGCGGTGAAACCGCTGCTCACGCTGGAGGGCGGGCGGATCGAGATGCTGGAGAAGGTCCGCACGGCCTCGCGGGCCATCGCGCGGCTGGAGGAGCTGGCCGTGGAGCGGGCCGGGCTCCAGGAGGTGGACGTGGCGGTGCACCACCTCGCGGCGCCGGAGCGGGCCCAGGCGCTGGCGGACCGGCTGCGGGAGCGGATCGGGGGCCTGGGAGAACTGCACGTGAGCGAGGTGGGCGCGGTGATCGGCGCGCACACGGGGCCGGGTCTGCTCGCGGTGGTCGTCTCCCCGCGTTGACGATTGTCGAAGATCGTACGAAGGGGTGTCGGGGGCGCGGACGGCGTCGCTGAGGCTCTGGTGTCCTCCGTTGTGAGCTGCGGTTTCGTCCGGAGGGGCGGTCGGGCCGGGATTCTGGTGCGGGCGGTCGGCGGGGGTCGGTGAGGGGCTCGGTGGGCGGGGTTTTCCACAGGCCGGGGCGGGGCTCGGCGGGGCGTCGGCCGGGGACCGTACGGTCCCCGCATGAACATCACCGAGAGTGACCACAGCGCGGCCCACGTCGTCCACGCGCCCCTCCCGCCGGCGGGGCACGGCGCACGGGGTCCCACCGCGGCGGCGGACCGGGCGTGGTTGACGGTACGGCGCCGGTTGAGGCTGGCGGTGGGCGAGCGGGTGCCGCCCTGGGTCCGGGGGCACGCCTGGCGGCCCCGCACGGTCGGCGCGGTCGCCGTGCTGCTGGCCGTCGCCGTCGGCTGGTCGGCCCGGCACACGTGGAGCGGGGCGGGGGGCACCCTGCCGGTGGCCCCGCCGGCCCTCCTCACGGCCGCCGAACCCCCCGAACGGGAGGGCCCGCGCCGTGCGTCCGGGTCCGGGACCGGGACCGCCGGGCCCGGGACCGGGTCCGGGCCGGTTCGCTCCACGGCCGGCCCCGCCGCGCCGCCGGTGGTCGTGGACGTCGGGGGACGGGTCCTGGCCCCCGGGGTGCGCCGGTTGCCGGCGGGCTCCCGCGTCGCCGACGCCCTCGCCGCCGCCGGCGGGGTCCGCCCCGGCACGGACACCACGAACCTCAACCGCGCCCGCGTCCTCCTCGACGGCGAACACCTCCTCGTCGGGGTGCCCGGCCCCGTTCCGGGTCCCGCCGCCGGCTCGCCCGCCCCCGGGCCGGGGTCCGCGACGGCCCCGGGCCCACCCCTGAGCCTGGCCACGGCCACCGTGGAACAGCTCGACGCGCTGCCCGGCGTCGGGCCGGTCCTCGCCGGGCACATCGTGGCCTTCCGCACGGCCCACGGCGGATTCCGCTCCGTCTCCGAACTGCGCGGGGTCCAGGGCATCGGCGACCGGCGGTACGCCGAACTCCGAGAGCTGGTCCGGCCGTGAGCACCCCGCGCGCGGCCCCGGCCGTGCCGCCCTCGCAGCCGCCTGCGTCGGTCGCCGATCGGCGGTTGCTCGGGCCCGCGCTCGCCACATGGGGGGCGACCGCCCTGGCGCTGGGGTGGTCCGGGTCTGCGACGGGGGTCCTCGTGGCGGTGCTGCTCGGCTGTGCGGCGGGGGCGGCCGGCGCGGGCCGCCGGGGCTCGGGCGCGGGCGGACGGGCGCGGGGCGGGGCCTCGGTGTGGGTGGGGGCGGCGGCGGTCTGTCTGTGCGCGGCCGTCGGCGCGGCCGGGGCGGGGCTCGTACGGGCCGGTGAACGGGCGCCCGCGGTGCTCGACGCGGTGCGTCGCGAGGCGCGGGTGGAGGTGGAGCTGACCGTCACGGGGGATCCCCGGCGCGGGCGGGGGGAGTTCGGGGGCTGGTGGGTGCCGGCCGAGCTGACGGCCCTGGGCCCGGTCCCGGGCGCGGGGCGGGTCGCGGGGTTGCGGGTGCCGGTGTCGGTGGTGGCGCGCGGGGAGGGATGGGGGAGTCCGCTGCCGAGCACGCGGGTGCGGGCGGTGGGGCGGTTGACGGAGCCGGGGCGGCCCGGGGAGCGGGCCGTGGCCGTGCTGCGCGTGGCGGGGAAGGGGCCGCCGGAGCGGATCGGACCGCCGAGTCGCGCCCAGGCGTTCGCCGGACGGCTGCGGGCCGGGCTGCGGCGGGCGGCGGAGCCCTTGGGCGGGGACGCGGCCGCGTTGTTGCCGGGGCTCGTGGTCGGTGACACCTCGGGAGTGCCGGATGATCTCGACGCGGCCTTCCGGGCCACGGACCTCGGGCACCTGGTGGCCGTCTCGGGTTCGAACCTGACCCTCGTGCTGGCCCTGCTGCTGGGGCCGGTGGGGGTGTCCGCGCGGGCCGAACGCGGCGGGCTCGCGCCCCTCGTCGGGCTGTCGCTGCGGGGGACCGCGCTCGTCGGGGGCGTGCTGGTGCTCGGGTTCGTGGTGGTCTGCCGGCCCGATCCGAGTGTGGTGCGGGCCGCGGCCTTCGGCGGGCTGGCGCTGCTCGCGCTGGCCACCGGTCTGCGTCGGTCGCTGTTGCCGGCGCTCGCCGCGACCGTGCTCGCCCTGGTGCTGTGGGATCCGTGGCTGGCCCGCTCGATCGGGTTCCTGTTCTCGGTCCTGGCGACGGGTTCCCTGATCGTGCTGGCGCCCCGCTGGGCCGCAGCCCTGCGCGCGCGGGGGGTGCCGGAGCGGGTCGCGGGCGCGCTCGCCGCCGCCTGCGCCGCGCAGGCCGTGTGCACCCCGGTGAGCGCGGCCCTGAACGGGCGGCTCGGGGTGGTGGGGGCGCTGTGCAACCTGCTCGTCGAACCGGCCGTCGGACCGGCCACCGTGTTCGGGTTCGCGGCCCTGCTCCTGGCCCCCGCCCTCCCCGGGCTCGCCGAGGGCTCCGCGTGGCTGGCGGGGTGGCCCGCGCGGTGGATCGCGACCGTGGCCCGGGTCGGGGCCGCGCAGCCCGGGGCGCACGTGGAGTGGGCGCGGGGGCCGGCGGGGGCGGTGGCGGCGGTCGCGCTCGTGGCGCTGCTGGTGGTCGCGGCCCGCCGGTGTCTGCGGACCCGCCGGCGGACCCGGGCGGCGGCCGGGGCGCTGGTCGTGGCCTTCGCGCTGTTCGTGGTGCGGCCGTTCCCGACCGGGCCGTTCACCGGGTTCGGGCCCCTGGGGGCCTCGGGCCCACCGCCGGACTGGCGGTACGCGCAGTGCGCGGTCGGGCAGGGGGACGCCGGGGTGCTGCGGGTCGCGGCGGACACGGCGGTGGTCGTGGACGCGGGGCCCGAACCGGGCCCGGTGGACGGGTGCCTGCGGGCCCTCGGCGTGACCCGGGTGCCACTCGTGCTGCTCACGCACTTCCACGCCGACCACGTCGCCGGGCTCGCCGGGGTGCTGCGAGGCCGGGAGGTGGGGCTCGTGCAGGTGTCGCCGCGCCCCGACCCGCCCGCGCAGGTGGCGCTGGTGCGGCGGACGGCGGGGGCGGCCGGGGTGCCGGTGGCGGTGGTGACGGCGGGGGAACGACGGCGGATCGGGGAGCTGGAGTGGGAGGTGCTGTGGCCCACGGCGCGGGACGCGGCCCTGGCCGGGGGGCCCAACGACGCCGGGGTCGTGCTGCTGGTCCGCTCCGGTGGGCTGCGGCTGCTGCTGGCGGCGGACCTGGAACCGGTCGCGCAGCGCGAACTGTCGCGGCGGGTCGGGCACTGGGAGCGGGTGGACGTGTTGAAGGTCGCGCACCACGGCTCGGGCCGGCAGGACCCGGAGCTGCTCGCGGCGCTGCGGCCCCGGCTCGCGGTGGTCCCGGTGGGCGAGGGCAATCCGTACGGGCACCCGGCGCCCCGGACCGTGCGGGCCCTGGGCGCGGCCGGCGGGGCGGTGGCCCGCACCGACCGGGACGGCACGGTGATCGTCTCCGGGGCGGGCGCCGATCTGCGGGTGGCGGTCACGGCGCGGCGCCGGCCCGGCGGGCGGCGCGGGAGGGGGCCGGGGGTGGGGGAGAATCGGGGGGAGCGTCCGCGGCCTCGCGGGCGTCCGTCAGGTGCGGCGGGCCCGAGGGCCCGGCGGACTTCGGCGAGGGTGTCCGGCCCCGTGACCACACGGTCGCGCGGGGGGTGTGTACGGGTTTGCGACCACCCGTCCGCCATGATCGAATGCCTTCTCGCCACACGGATTCACGTTCGATCAGCACGGGGGTGCATCAATCATGTTCGGTCGCCGAAGAGGCACGGACACGGGCCGGACCGGCCCGGCGCGAGGCTCGTCCACCACGCTCACGCTGCCGCCCGCGGCCGGCCTGTTGAGCTGCCGGGTCACCGACACCGTCCACCAGCCGGTCCGGCAGGCCCGGTTCGAGATCACGGACCCCATCGGCCGCCGGATCGTCTCGGGCGAGAGCGACCCGTACGGGGGTTTCGTCGCGACGGTGCCGGAGGGCGAGTACCGGATCGCGGTCGCGGCGGAGGGCCACGCGCCCTACGTCGGGGTGCTGCCGGTGCCGGCGGGCGGGGGACAGGGCACGGCGGAGATCGTCCTCGACACCGTCGAACCGCCGTTGCTGCCGCAGCCCGGGCACTGGGAACTGGACCCGGCGCACTCCACGATCGGCTTCACGGCCCGGCACATCGGCCTGGCCCGGATCCGGGGCCGCTTCGACAGCTTCACGGGCGAGGTGCGCATAGCCGAGCGGATGGAGGACTCGGCGATGCGGGTCCACATCGAGGCGGCCTCCATCAACACCGGGGTGCGGATGCGGGACGACCACCTGCGCTCCGCCGACTTCCTCGACGCGGCCCGGTACCCGACCATCGAGTTCAACAGCCAGCGGTTCATCCACCGCAGCGGGGCCCGCTGGTCGGTGGCCGGGGCCCTGACCCTGCACGGCGTCAGCCGCTCGGTGACCCTGGACACCGAGTACCTCGGCATCGGCACCGGGATGCAGGGCGAACCCCGAGCCGCGTGCCGCGCCTCCGCCCAACTGCACCGCGAGGACTTCACCCTCACCTGGCAGTCGATGCTCGCGCACGGCATCGCCGCGATCGGGTCGAGCATCGAGGTGGAGCTCGACGTGCAGATCGTCCACAAGGCCTGAGCCCCGGCCCGGTCCGGCAGCGGTCGCCGCCCCGGAAAACCGCTTGGCGGGACGCGGCGGCCGTTGCTACGGTCCGGGAGGCCGTGCGAGAGAACGAGGAGGTGGTACCCGTGAACGATGCGACATGGGTGCTCCCCTCGCGGGTCACGGTCGGGCGATAGGTCGTCCGGGAGCGCCGTCCTCACGAGCACTCCCGAAAGGCACGACCGTGCGCTTCACCTCCGAGAACCGCCTCGACGACGGGGTCGTCGAACGCGAATTCACCCTCGGCGAGATCCCCGGCACCCTGTGGACCCCCGGTCCCGCCGCCGCGTCCGCCGAGGCCCCCGTCCCGCTGATCCTGATGTCCCACAACAACGGGCTGCCCCGCCGGGACCCCCGGCTGACGGCCCGCGCCCGCCACCACGCCGCCCGCGGTTACGCCGTGGTCAGCATCGACGCCCCCGGCTGCGGGGACCGGCCCCGCACCGCCGCCGAGGACCGGATCCGCGCCGAGATCCGGCGCGCCCTCGGCGCCGGCGAACCCGCCGACGAACTCTTCGAGGCCCTCGTCGGCCCGCTCGTCGAACGCGCCGCCCCGGACTGGCTGGCCACCCTGGACGCCGCCCTGGCCCTGCCCGGGATCGACGGGCCGGTCGGGTACACGAGCTGGACGGCCCTCGGGATCCGCCTGGCCGCGCTCGAACCGCGGATCGCCGCCGTCGGGCTCTTCGCCGGTGGATACGTGCCCCGCGCGCAACGCGAAGCGGCCAGGGAACTCACCGTCCCGCTGCTGTTCCTGCTCCAGTGGGACGACGAGGGCAACCCCCGACAGCGGGCCCTGGACCTGTTCGACGCCTTCGGCAGCACCGAGAAGACCCTGCACGCCAACACCGGCGGACACGTCGGCACCCCGTCGTTCGAGCTGGAGGACGGCCGCCGGTTCTTCGACCGGCACCTGAAGCGGGCCTGAGCCCGGCCCCCTGACCCCGACCCCGTCGGGGTCAGGGGGCCTCCAGCCAGCCCTCGTGTTCGGCGGCCAGGGCGTCCAGCGCGGCCGCGTCCAGCGCGCCGCGCGGATCCTCCACGACGACCAGCCATTGCGCGTCCTCGGCGTCGTCCTCGCCCGCCAGCGCGTCGCGCACCAACCGAGGCTCCTCCGCCGGCGCGTACCGCTCGACGATCTCGTCGGCGACGTCCTCGGCGGCGTCGCGATCGGGCAGGACCAGTACGTGTCGCTCGTTCACCGCACCATTGTGGCCCGGGCCCCCGCCCGCCCCGTCGCGGGGGCACGGGGGTGTCGGTGCCGCGTGGGATCCTGGAGACGATGGCCACCAGGAAGAACACCGCCGAAGACCCGCTCGCGCCGATCACGATCGCCGTGGGCCAGGAGGACCTGCTCCTCGACCGCGTCGTACGGGACGTGGTGAAGGCCGCGCGCGCGGCCGACGCCGACACCGACGTCCGCGACCTCACCTCCGACCAACTCCAGCCGGGCACCCTCGCCGAGCTGACCAGCCCCTCGCTGTTCTCCGAACGCAAGGTGCTGGTCGTGCGCAACGCGCAGGACCTGTCCGCCGACTCGGTCAAGGAGGTCAAGGCGTACCTGGCCGCGCCCTTCGAGGAGATCGTCCTCGTGCTGCTGCACGCCGGCGGGGCCAAGGGCAAGGGGCTGCTGGACGCGGCCCGCAAGGCCGGGGCCCGCGAGGTGGCCTGCCCGAAGATGACCAAGGCCGGGGACCGACTGACCTTCGTGCGCGGAGAGTTCCGCGCCCTGGGGCGGAGCGCGACCCCCGAGGCCTGCCAGAGCCTCGTCGACGCCATCGGCAGCGACCTGCGCGAGCTGGCGAGCGCGGCCGCGCAGTTGTGCGCGGACGTCGAGGGCACCATCGACGAGGCCGTCGTCGGCCGCTACTACACCGGCCGCGCCGAGGCCTCCAGCTTCGAGGTCGCGGACCGGGCCGTGGAGGGTCGGGCGGCGGAGGCGCTGGAGGCACTGCGCTGGTCGCTGTCCACGGGCGTGGCCGCCGTGCTGATCACGAGCGCGCTGGCGCAGGCCGTGCGGGCCATCGGCAAGCTCGCCTCGGCGCCGCGCGGCGCCCGCCCCGGCGACCTGGCCCGGGACCTCGGGATGCCGCCGTGGAAGATCGACCGGGTGCGCCAGCAGATGCGCGGCTGGTCGGCGGACGGGGTGGCGACCGCGCTGCGGGCCGTCGCCGAGGCCGACGCGGGGGTCAAGGGCGGGGGCGACGACCCCGAGTACGCGCTGGAGAAGGCCGTGGTCGCGGTCGCCCGCGCGGCCCGCTCCGGCAGCGCCCAGGGCGCCCCGCGCCGCCCCTACTGAGCCCCGGCCCGCCCCGCCCCGGCCCGTCCGGGTCCCGGACAGGCCGAAGGCCCCGTGCGAACCCTGGGGAAGGGATCGGACGGGGCCTTCGGTTGAAGTGCTTGCGCCGCACCCGCGTGGCGAACGCAGGCCGCGTGCGGCGCGGGGTGCCGGTCAGGAGCGGATGAGAGGGCCCGCTGGGTCCCTTCCGGCGTTCACATCAGGAAGCGGAAGCTCAGGCAGCGATGCCGGAGAGACGCGCGGCGATCGCCGACTTCTTGTTGGCGGCCGCGTTCTTGTGGATGACACCCTTCGAAACGGCCTTGTCGAGCGCACGCGCGGCGTCACGGGAAGCCACGGTGGCCTTCTCGACGTCACCGGCGGCCACGGCCTCGCGGGACTTGCGGATCGCGGTCTTGAGCGCGGACTTGACCGCCTTGTTGCGCAGGCGCGCCTTCTCGTTGGTCTTGTTCCGCTTGATCTGGGACTTGATGTTCGCCACGAAAGAGCCTTTTCAGGTTCAGAGTTTTTTCGGAAGTTGCGTCCCGTCCGCTGAGAGGGCGCGCGAGACACAGCTCTCCACGTTAGCAGGCACCCCACGGACGGCCCAAACCGAGCACCGGCCCCAGTCCATGGGACCATGGGACTCTGCGTATAGATCCGTCTTCGCTCCCGACGCGACCCGAGAATCAGGACACTGCGTGCCCGCGACCCCCAGCCATGTGCCCGAGCCGAGCCGTACCGACCCGGCGCTGATCCGCAACTTCTGCATCATCGCCCACATCGACCACGGCAAGTCGACCCTCGCCGACCGGATGCTCCAGCTCACCGGCGTCGTCGACCAGCGGCAGATGCGCGCCCAGTACCTCGACCGCATGGACATCGAGCGGGAACGCGGCATCACGATCAAGTCCCAGGCGGTGCGTCTGCCGTGGGCGCCGACCGTGGGCGAGGGCCAGGGCACGACCCACATCCTCAACATGATCGACACCCCGGGCCACGTGGACTTCACCTACGAGGTGTCCCGTTCGCTGGCGGCCTGCGAGGGCACGGTCCTGCTCGTGGACGCGGCCCAGGGCATCGAGGCCCAGACCCTCGCCAACCTGTACCTGGCGATGGAGAACGACCTCGCGATCGTCCCCGTCCTGAACAAGATCGACCTGCCGGCGGCCCAGCCGGAGAAGTTCGCCGAGGAGCTGGCGAACCTGGTCGGCTGCGACCCCGACGACGTGCTGCGGGTCTCGGCGAAGACCGGCGTGGGCGTGGACGCGCTGCTGAACCGCGTGGTCGAGCGGGTGCCGGCGCCGGTCGGCGTCAAGGAGGCCCCGGCCCGCGCGATGATCTTCGACTCGGTCTACGACTCCTACCGCGGCGTGGTCACCTACGTCCGTGTGGTGGACGGCACGCTCAACAAGCGCGAGCGGATCCGGATGATGTCCACCGGCGCCACCCACGAGCTGCTGGAGATCGGCACCAACTCGCCCGAGATGCTGCCCGCCGACGGCCTGTCCGTGGGCGAGGTGGGCTACCTGATCACCGGCGTGAAGGACGTGCGCCAGTCCAAGGTCGGCGACACGATCACCCAGATGCACAACGGGGCCCAGGAGGCGCTCGGCGGCTACAAGGACCCGAAGCCGATGGTCTTCTCGGGCCTGTACCCGCTGGACGGCTCGGACTACCCGGAGCTGCGCGACGCCCTCGACAAGCTCCAGCTCAACGACGCCGCCCTGGTGTACGAGCCGGAGACCTCCGCGGCCCTCGGCTTCGGCTTCCGCGTGGGCTTCCTGGGCCTGCTGCACCTGGACGTGATCCGGGAGCGCCTGGAGCGCGAGTTCGGCCTCGACCTGATCGCCACCGCCCCCAACGTGGTCTACCGCGTGGTCCTGGAGGACGGCAAGGAGATCACGGTCACCAACCCGAGCGAGTTCCCCGAGGGCAAGATCTCGGACGTGTACGAGCCGGTGGTGCGGGCCACGATCCTGGCGCCCACCGAGTTCATCGGCTCGATCATGGAGCTGTGCCAGAACCGGCGCGGCACCCTCCTCGGCATGGACTACCTCTCCGAGGACCGGGTCGAGATCCGCTACACGCTGCCGCTCGCGGAGATCGTCTTCGACTTCTTCGACCAGCTGAAGTCCAAGACGCGCGGCTACGCCTCGCTGGACTACGAGCCCACCGGCGAGCAGGCGTCCAGCCTGGTCAAGGTCGACATCCTGCTGCACGGCGACAAGGTGGACGCGTTCTCCGCGATCACCCACAAGGACGCCGCGTACGCGTACGGCGTGCGCCTGGTCGCCAAGCTGCGCGAGCTCATCCCGCGCCAGGCATTCGAGGTGCCGGTGCAGGCCGCCGTCGGCTCCCGGGTCATCGCCCGCGAGACCATCCGCGCCATCCGCAAGGACGTCCTCGCCAAGTGCTACGGCGGTGACATCTCCCGGAAGCGCAAGCTGCTGGAGAAGCAGAAGGAGGGCAAGAAGCGCATGAAGATGGTGGGCTCCGTCGAGGTCCCCCAGGACGCCTTCATCGCCGTCCTCTCCAGCGACGAGAACGGCCCCAAGAAGAAGTAGCCGACGGCCCCCGGGCCCGCCCCCCGACCGGATCGAGGTCAAGATCCGGTCAAGGGCGGGTCAAGGGGTGGTGCGTTGTCGCTGGTCGAGGGGTGGCCCCCGCGCGTGTGCGCGGGGGCCTTCTCGTTTGGGAAACGGTCGCGCGCGGCCTCTTACGTGGGGGCGGGGTGGGCTCTACTCTGATCACTGCTCGATGGTTACTCGCCAGTTACAACCCACCCCACGCTCCCCACGCCCTGCCGCGTGGTCCGGCCCGGAGGATGTCGTGAGCGACACACAGACCCTGATCGAGAACCGGCCGTCCAGTGTGGCGGCGCTCTTCCTTGAGCGCGTGGCCGCGACCCCCGACGGAGAGGCGTACCGGTACCCGGTGCCCGCCGCGGCCGGGAGCGGGCCCGACGACTGGCGGTCGTTGAGCTGGGGGCAGGCCGCCGAGCGGGTGTACGCCGTGGCCGCCGGGCTCGTGGACCTGGGGGTGGAGCCCGAGGAGCGGGTGGCGCTGGCCGCCAACACGCGCGTCGAGTGGATCCTGGCCGACCTCGGCGTGATGTGCGCCGGCGCCGCGACCACCACCGTCTACCCGAGCACCAACGCCGAGGAGTCCGCGTTCATCCTGGCCGACTCCGGCAGCCGGGTGCTGATCGCGGAGAACGCCGAGCAGCTGGCCAAGGCCCGCGAGCGGCGGGCCGAGCTGCCCGAGCTCGCGCACGTGGTCGTGATCGACGCCGCCGACGCGGTGCCCGCCGAGGGGGACCCCGAGGGGTGGGTGCTGTCGCTGGCGGAGCTGGAGGAGCGGGGGCGGGCGCTGCTCGTGGAGCGGCCCAAGCTGGTGGAGGAGCGGATCGGGGCCATCCGCGCCGAGCAGTTGGCCACCCTCATCTACACCTCCGGGACCACCGGCCGGCCCAAGGGCGTGCGGCTTCCGCACGACAACTGGTCGTACATGGCCAAGGCCATCGGCTCCACCGGGCTGCTGGACAAGGACGACGTGCAGTACCTGTGGCTGCCGCTCGCGCACGTCTTCGGCAAGGTGCTGATCTCCGGGCAGATCGAGCTGGGGCACGTGACGGCCGTCGACGGCCGCATCGACAAGATCATCGAGAACCTGCCGGTGGTGCAGCCCACCTACATGGCCGCCGTGCCCCGGATCTTCGAGAAGGTCTACAACGGGGTCGCGGCCAAGGCCCGGGCGGGCGGCGGGGCCAAGTACAAGATCTTCCTGTGGGCGGCCGAGGTGGCCCGTGAGTACGCCAAGACCAGTCAGGACAACTTCCGGCGGACCGGCCGGCCCGGGGCCCCGCTCGCGCTCAGCGTCAAGCACACGGTCGCCGACAAGCTCGTGTACGGAAAGCTCCGCGAGGCATTCGGCGGCCGGCTGCGCGCCGCCGTCTCCGGCTCCGCCGCCCTCTCGCCCGAGATCGGCTTCTTCTTCGCCGGCGCCGGCATCCACATCCTGGAGGGCTACGGGCTCACCGAGTCCAGCGCCGCCTCCTTCGTCAACCCCGGCGAGGCATACCGCACCGGCACGGTCGGCAAGCCGCTGCCCGGCACCGAGGTGCGGATCGCCGAGGACGGCGAGATCCTGCTGCGCGGCCCCGGCATCATGCAGGGCTACCACGGGCAGCCCGAGAAGACCGCCGAGGTGCTGGAGAGCGACGGCTGGTTCCACACCGGCGACATCGGCGAGCTCTCGGCCGACGGCTACCTGCGGATCACCGACCGCAAGAAGGACCTGATCAAGACCTCCGGCGGCAAGTACGTGGCGCCCGCCGAGGTCGAGGGCCAGTTCAAGGCCCTGTGCCCGTACGTCTCCAACATCGTCGTGCACGGCGCCAACCGGAACTTCTGCTCCGCGCTCATCGCCCTCGACGGCCCCGCCATCCTCGCCTGGGCCGCCGAGAACGGCCTGGAGGGCAAGGACTACGCGCAGGTGGTGGCCGCCCCCGAGACGGTCCGGCTGATCGAGACCTACGTGCAGACCCTCAACGAGGGCCTCCAGAAGTGGCAGACCGTGAAGCGGTTCCGGCTGCTGCCCCGCGACCTCGACGTGGAGCACGGCGACCTCACCCCCAGCCTCAAGCTGAAGCGGCCGGTGGTCGAGCGCGAGTTCAAGGGCCTGCTGGACGAGATGTACGCCGGGTCCCGCGAAGCCTGAGGCCCCGCCCGTACCCGGGCGGGCCGATCGGCCCGCCCGGGTACGGGACAATGGGGGAATGCCTTCCGTACTGCCCGATGGTGAGCCCGTGCCCGAGGACGGCCGACTGCCGGCCGCCGCCCGGGAGGGCGCCGTCGACCGGCCGCTCGGGTTCTACCTGCACGTCCCGTACTGCGCGAGCCGCTGCGGGTACTGCGACTTCAACACGTACACCGCCACCGAGCTGCGCGGCAGCGGCGGCGTGCTCGCCTCCCGCGAGAACTACGCCGACACCCTGATCGACGAGATCCGGCTGGCCCGCGAGGTCCTCGACGGGGACCCGCGCGAGGTCCGCACCGTCTTCGTCGGCGGCGGCACCCCCACCCTGCTGCCGGCCGCCGACCTGGTGCGGATGCTGGCGGCGGTCCGCGAGGAGTTCGGGCTCGCCCCGGACGCCGAGATCACCACCGAGGCCAACCCCGACTCCGTGGACCCGCGCTACCTGGAGACCCTGCGCGAGGGCGGCTTCAACCGGCTCTCCTTCGGGATGCAGAGCGCCCGCCCGCACGTCTTGAAGATCCTCGACCGCACCCACACCCCCGGCCGGCCCGAGGCATGCGTGGCCGAGGCCCGCGCGGCCGGGTTCGAGCACGTCAACCTCGACCTCATCTACGGCACCCCCGGCGAGTCCGACGAGGACTGGCGGGCCTCCCTGGACGCCGCGATCGGCGCCGGCCCCGACCACGTCTCCGCGTACGCGCTGATCGTCGAGGAGGGCACGGGCCTGGCCCGCCGGATCAAGCGCGGCGAGGTCCCCATGACCGACGACGACGTGCACGCCGACCGCTACCTCATCGCCGACGAGGCCATGGCCGCCGCCGGCTACCACTGGTACGAGGTGTCCAACTGGGCGACCACCGAGGCCGCCCGCTGCCTGCACAACGAGCTGTACTGGCGCGGCGCCGACTGGTGGGGCGCCGGACCCGGCGCCCACAGCCACGTCGGCGGGGTCCGCTGGTGGAACGTCAAGCACCCCGGCGCCTACGCGGCGGCCCTGGCCGCCGGCCGCTCCCCGGGCGCGGGCCGCGAGGTGCTGGCCGAGGAGGACCGCCGGGTCGAGCGGATCCTGCTGGAACTGCGCCTGGTCACCGGCTGCCCGCTGGAACTGCTGGCCCCGGCCGGCCTCGCCGCCGCCCGCAAGGCGGTCGCGGACGGACTGCTGGAGCCGGGGCCCTTCACGGAGGGACGGGCCGTGCTCACCCTGCGCGGCCGGCTCCTGGCCGACGCCGTCGTCCGCGACCTCGTCGACTGAGGGGTCGCGGACCCGCGGGGTCTCAGAACGCCTCGCGCCACGGGCGGTAGTTCGGGTTGTCCACGCACTCGGACATGACCTCCGTCTTGGTGGCCTTGTCCACCGGGCAGACCCCCACCACGAACGAGGGCGCGATCCCGCCGGGGAAGGCCACCTCCACCTGCGAGGCGTACTTGTGGGTGTCGCCGATGGTGCGGTTCACGTCGATGCCGCCCGGGGCGTCCACGTAGTAGTTCCAGCCCGACTTCCACCAGGTCTTGTACAGGTCGTGGTCGTAGGTGGTGGACACGTACGGGGAGGGCTGGTTGGCCAGCACGTAGCTCTCCACGTCGTACTGCCCGCCCACGGTGTCCTTCGGCCGGAACCCCTCCTCGAAGATCACCGCCGGCGGCCGGCCGTCCGAGCGGTACAGCTGCCGGCAGTCGATCCGCCAGGACGGGGACGGGGTGATCCGCCCCAGGTCCACCCGGGGGTCGGCGGCCGGGTAGAGGTGGTCGGAGACCCGGGGGCAGGAGTTGGCCGGGGCCAGGGCCCGGGCGGCGGTCCGGGTGGTGACCCGGGCCGAGACGGTGGCGGCGTCGGCGGAGCCGAGCGAGGGCAGCAGGGAGGCGGCGAGCGCGGTCACGACCACGAGGGCGCGCCGGCGCAACACGTTGACGATCATGACCGGCAGCCTGGCGGCCGGCCGGGCACGGGCGCCGGCACGTCACCCGTGCGTGAGCGTGTCGCTGTCGGCGGGTTGTCGTCCGCGTGCTAGAGGACCGTTTCTGCCGGGTCTCTCACCCCTCCGGCGCCGTCACGAAGTCGATCAGCTCCTCCACCCGGCCCAGCAGCGCCGGCTCCAGGTCCCGGTACGAACCCACCCGCGCGAGGATCCCGCGCCAGGCCACGCCCGGCTCCGTCGACCACCCCAGCGCCCGGCACACCCCCGTCTTCCAGTCCTGCCCCGGCGGGATCACCGGCCAGGCCGGGATCCCCAGCGCCGAGGGCTTCACGGCCTGCCACACGTCCACGTACGGATGCCCCGCCACCAGCATGTGCGGCGAGGTCACCGATGCCGCCAGCCGCGACTCCTTCGACCCCGGCACCAGATGGTCCACGAGCACCCCCAGCCGGGCGTCCGGGCCCGGCGCGAACTCCGCGACCACCGCCGGCAGGTCGTCGATCCCCTCCAGGTACTCCACGACCACCCCCTCGATCCGCAGGTCCTCGCCCCACACCCGCTCCACCAGCTCCGCGTCGTGCCGGCCCTCCACGTAGATCCGGCCCGCCCGCGCCACCCGCGCCCGCGCCCCCGGCACCGCCACCGAACCCGAGGCCGTGCGCGCCGGCGCGGCCGGGGCCCGGGAGGGGCGCACGAGGGTCACGACGACGCCGTCCAGCAGGAACCCGCGCGGCTCCAGCGGGAACACCCGCCGCCTGCCGAACCGGTCCTCCAGGGTCACCGTCCCGGCCTCGCAGCCCACCACCGCGCCGCAGAAGTCGACGCCGGCGACCTCCACCACGAGATCGGGGTCGGCGGGCACCTCGGGGACGGCCTTCGGACGCTTCCAGGCGGGGGTCAGATCGGAGGAGTACTCGCGCATTGTGCCGAGGGTAGTGCTCAGGGGCCCGGCGGCACGGCCTTCGGGGCCACCCCGTGCGCCGCCGCCAACGACTCCCGTTGCGCCGCCACGAAGGCCGCGTCCACCACCGCCCCGTGCCCCGGCACGTAACGGGCCTGCGGGCCGCCCAGCGACAGCAGCCGGTCCAGGGCGTCCGGCCAGCGCGCCGGCACCGCGTCCGGGCCCACCGAGGGCGCCGCCGACTCCTCCACCAGGTCCCCGCAGAACACCACCTCGACCTCGCCCGGCACGCACACCGCCAGATCGTGCGGGGAGTGCCCGGGGCCCACGTTCGCCAACAGCACCTGCACCCCGCCCAGCTCCAGGGTCCACTCCCCGGACACCGAGTGCCGGGGCTCCACCAGGGCCTCCGTGGCCGCGACCGCCGCCTCCTCCGGCAGCCCGTGCCGCACGGCGTCCGCGCACAGCTCGGCCCGGCCCGTGCGCAGGGCCGCCGCCAGGCCCACCGCGCCGAAGACCTCCGCGCCGGCGAAGGCCGCGGCCCCCAACACGTGGTCGAAATGTCCGTGGGTGAACGCGAGGTGCGTCACACGCCGGCCGGTCAACCGTTCCGCCTCCCGACGGATTTCCGCGCCCTCCGCGAGCGAGGAACCCGGGTCGATCAGGAGGGTCGACACGTCGCCCACCACCAGTCCCACGGTGCAATCCCACACCGGCAGCCGTCGCCGGCCGACCCGACCCGCGAGTCGTTCCCAGCCGGCCTCTTCCCATCGCACGTCCATGCGGGGACGCTACCGTGACGGACCGGCCTTGCCTCCGGTCCGCTCGCCCGCCGTACACTGACCGGGGGATCTCTGGCACTCGCACGACGGGAGTGCCGGCAGGGGCCGGGGGACAACGGGACGAGACCACGAGTCAACGAGCTGGAGGTGCGCGCGAATGCTCAGCGAACGCAGACTTGAAGTGCTGCGCGCCATCGTCCAGGACTATGTCGGCACGCAGGAGCCCGTCGGCTCCAAGGCGCTCACCGAACGCCACCACCTCGGGGTGTCGCCCGCCACCGTGCGCAACGACATGGCCGTCCTGGAGGACGAGGGGTACATCGCGCAGCCCCACACCAGTGCCGGGCGCATCCCCACCGACAAGGGCTACCGCCTCTTCGTGGACAAGCTCGCGGGGGTCAAGCCGCTGTCCACGCCCGAGCGACGGGCCATCCAGAACTTCCTCGACGGCGCCGTCGACCTCGACGACGTGGTCGGCCGCACGGTGCGGCTGCTCGCGCAGCTCACCCGCCAGGTCGCCGTCGTGCAGTACCCGAGCCTGACCCGCTCCACCGTCCGGCACGTCGAACTGATCGCGCTGGCCCCGGCCCGCCTGATGCTCGTGCTGATCACCGACACCGGCCGGGTCGAGCAGCGGATCCTCGACTGCCCGGCGCCCTTCCCCGAGACCTCCCTGGCCGATCTGCGGGCCCGGCTCAACAGCCGGGTCGTCGGCCGGCGGTTCGCCGACGTGCCGGGCCTGGTCACCGACCTGCCCGAGTCCTTCGACGGCGAGGACCGGGGCACCGTCACGGCCGTGCTGGCCACCCTCCTCGAAACCCTGGTCGAGGAGACCGAAGAGCGGCTGATGATCGGCGGCACCGCCAATCTCACCCGCTTCGGACACGATTTCCCCCTGACGATCAGGCCGGTGCTGGAGGCGCTGGAGGAGCAGGTCGTGCTCCTCAAGCTCCTCGGCGAGGCCGGAGAGTCGGGGATGACCGTACGCATCGGCCACGAGAACGACTACGAGGGGCTCAACTCCACCTCCGTCGTCTCGGTCGGCTACGGTTCCGGCGGCGAAGCCGTCGCCAAACTCGGCGTGGTCGGCCCGACCCGCATGGATTACCCCGGAACGATGGGAGCGGTACGCGCAGTGGCACGTTACGTCGGACAGATCCTGGCGGAGTCGTAAGTGGCCACGGACTACTACGCCGTACTCGGCGTGCGCCGCGACGCATCGCAGGACGAGATCAAGAAGGCATTCCGGAGGCTCGCCCGCGAGCTGCACCCGGACGTGAACCCCGATCCCAAGACGCAAGAGCGTTTCAAGGAGATCAACGCGGCCTACGAGGTCCTCTCGGACCCGCAGAAGAAGCAGGTCTTCGACCTCGGCGGGGACCCCCTGTCCTCGGCCGGCGGCGGAGGCGGCGCGGGCGGCTTCGGCGCCGGCGGCTTCGGCAACTTCTCCGACATCATGGACGCCTTCTTCGGCACGGCCCAGCAGCGCGGACCGCGCTCGCGGACCCGCCGCGGCCAGGACGCCATGATCCGGCTGGACCTGGAGCTGGACGAGGCCGCGTTCGGCACCACCAAGGAGATCCAGGTGGACACGGCCGTCGTGTGCACCACCTGCTCCGGCGAGGGCGCCGCCCCCGGCACCTCCGCGCAGACCTGTGACATGTGTCGCGGGCGCGGCGAGGTCTCGCAGGTCACCCGGTCCTTCCTGGGCCAGGTCATGACCTCGCGGCCCTGCCCGCAGTGCCAGGGCTTCGGCACCGTCGTGCCCACCCCCTGCCACGAGTGCGCGGGCGACGGACGGGTCCGCTCGCGGCGCACCCTCACCGTCAAGATCCCCGCCGGCGTCGAGAACGGCACCCGGATCCAGCTCTCGGGCGAGGGCGAGGTCGGCCCCGGCGGCGGCCCCGCCGGCGACCTGTACGTGGAGATCCACGAACTGCCGCACCCGGTGTTCCAAAGGCGCGGGGACGACCTGCACTGCACGGTCACCCTCCCCATGACGGCGGCCGCGCTCGGCACCACCTGCCCGCTCGACACCCTCGATGGCATGGAGGAGGTCGACGTCCGGCCCGGCACCCAGTCCGGCCAGGCCATCCCCCTGCACGGCCGGGGCGTCACCCACCTGCGCGGCGGCGGACGCGGCGACCTCATCGTGCACGTCGAGGTCCAGACCCCGAACAAGCTCGACGCCCAGCAGGAGGAGCTGCTGCGCCAGCTCGCCAAGCTGCGCGGCGAGGAACGCCCCCTCGGCGAGTTCAAGCCGGGCCAGCAGGGCCTGTTCAGCCGCCTGAAGGACGCCTTCAACGGCCGCTGAGCGAGCCCGCGCCCCCGGCGGCGCACACCCCGGCCCGAGGGCCCGGACCGTCACCCGACGGACCGGGCCCTCGGCCCGTTTCCGGGCCCCGCGAGTCCGGCGCGGCGGACGGCGCGACGGACGGCGCGGCGGACTGTGCCAGGGGAATGTGGCGATTCGGCGTGCCGTGGGGGACATGGCACGATGCAGCTCATGTCCTCCGCGCTGAACGGCCTTTTCCGGTACCCGATCGTGCAGGCGCCCATGGCCGGCGGCGGGTCCTGTCCCGTCCTCGCGGCCGCCGTCTCCGAGGCCGGCGGGCTCGGGTTCCTCGCCGGCGGGTACAAGACCGCCGACGGCCTGTTCCAGGAGATCAAACAACTGCGGGCCCTCACCCGCCGCCCCTTCGGCGTCAACCTCTTCATGCCGCACGCCCCCTACGCCGACCCCGCCGCCGTCGAGGTCTACCGCCAGCAGCTCGCCGGCGAGGCCGGCTGGTACGAGGTCTCCCTCGCCCCCGAGGACACCGTCGGCAGCGACGACGACGGCTACGAGGCCAAACTGGCCCTGCTGTGCGACGCGCCCGTCCCCTTCGTCACCTTCACCTTCGGCTGCCCCCCGGCCGCCGTCCTCGCCCGCCTGCGGGCCGTCGGCACCCGCACCGCCGTCACCGTCACCTCCCCCGAGGAGGCCCGCGCCGCGACCGCCGCCGGAGCCGACGCCCTGTGCGTGCAGGGCATCGAGGCCGGCGGCCACCAGGGCACCCACCGCGACGACGCCCAGGACGACGCCCACGGCGCCGGCATCGGCCTCCTCACCCTCCTCACCCGGGTCCGCGAGATCTCCCCGCTGCCGCTGATCGCCGCCGGCGGCCTGATGCGCGGCGCGCAGATCGCCGCCGTCCTCGCCGCCGGCGCCACCGCCGCCCAACTCGGCACCGCGTTCCTCACCTGCCCCGAATCCGGCGCCCACCCCCTGCACAAGAAGGCCCTCACCGACCCGCTGTACGTGCGCACCGAACTCACCCGCGCCTTCTCCGGCCGGCCCGCCCGCGCCCTCGTCAACCGCTTCGTGCGCGAACACGGCCCCTACGCCCCGGCCGCCTACCCGCAGGTCCACCACCTCACCGCCGGACTGCGCCGCGCCGCCGCCGCGGCCGGCGACCCCCAGGGCATGGCCCTGTGGGCCGGCCAAGGCCACCGCCTGGCCCGCACCATGCCCGCCGCCCGCCTCGTCGACCTGCTGACGGCCGAACTCGCCGAGGCCCGCCCGAACGACCCCGCGCCCGGCACCGACCCGGCCGCGGACCCGCAGAACAGGAGCAACCGATGACCGCCCCCGTCTTCGTGGTGGAGCAGATCCCCACCGGACCCCGCTGCGTGCTCGACGGCCCCGAGGGCCGGCACGCCGTCTCCGTGAAGCGGCTGCGCGCCGGGGAGGCCGTGGTCCTCACCGACGGGCGCGGCGGCTGGGCCGAAGGGCTCGTCGAGGCCGCCGAGGGCAAGGACCGGCTCACCGTCGCCGTCACCGCCACCGGGGTCGAGGACGAACCCGAGGTGCGGATCACCGTCGTCCAGGCCCTGCCCAAGGGCGACCGGGGCGAACTCGCCGTCGAGACGATGACCGAGACCGGCATCGACGCCATCGTGCCCTGGCAGGCCGCCCGCTGCGTCACCCAGTGGCGCGCCGACCGGGGCGCCAAATCCCTCGCGAAATGGCGGGCCACGGCCCGCGAGGCCGGCAAGCAGTCCCGCCGCGTCCGCTTCCCCGAGGTCACCGACGCCAAGACCACCTCACAGGTCGCCGCCCTCCTCGCCGAGGCCGACCTCGCGATCGTGCTGCACGAGGACCGCGACACCCCCTCCCTCGCCCTCGCCGACGCCCCCCTGCCCACCTCGGGCTCCATCGTGCTCGTCGTCGGCCCCGAGGGCGGGGTCTCCCCGGAGGAACTGAACCTCTTCGCCCAGGTCGGCGCCGGCCCCCACCGGCTCGGCCGCTCCGTGCTGCGCACCTCCACCGCCGGCACCGCCGCCGGCGCCGTCCTCCTCGCCCGCACCGGCCGCTGGAGCTGACCGCACAGCCCTTAGGCCCTCTCTTCCGGATCTTGCCTGACCCGCGCCGCCTGGCACCGCACCTCGCCGCGTTGTCGCAACACCCTCGTACGCCCAGTACGAGGGCATCGCTCCGCCTTGCGATGCACGGCACCAGACGACGCGGGCTTGACCGGCAAGATCCGAAAGAGAGGGCCTAGCATGGCGACCGGTCGATCACCCACGAGTGCATGGAGGCCCGCGCATGGCCGGAGAACCGCAGGCGGACTGCCTGTTCTGCAAGATCGTCAACAAGGAGATCCCCGCGACCCTGGTCCGCGAGACGGCGACCACCCTCGCCTTCCGCGACATCAACCCGCAGGCCCCCACCCACGTGCTCGTCATCCCGCGCGCCCACTACCCCGACGCGGCCTCCCTCGCCGCCGGGGACCCGGCCGCCGCCGCCGACGTGCTGCGCGAGGCCGGCGAGGTCGCCGCTCAGGAAGGCGTCGACGGCGAGGGCTACCGCATCGTCCTCAACACCGGCGCCGGCGCGGGCCAGACCGTCTTCCACGCCCACGCCCACGTGCTCGGCGGCCGCGGCCTCCAGTGGCCCCCCGGATAATGTCCGCACGCGAGTTCGTCGTCCTGGGCACCGCCAGCCAGGTGCCCACCCGACGCCGCAACCACAACGGCTACCTGCTGCGCTGGGACGGCGAGGGCATCCTCTTCGACCCCGGCGAGGGCACCCAACGCCAGATGCTGCGCGCCGGCGTGGCCGCCCACGACATCAACCGGATCTGCGTCACGCACTTCCACGGCGACCACAGCCTCGGCCTCGCCGGGGTCGTCCAGCGCATCAACCTCGACCGCGTCCCGCACCCGATCACCGCCCACTACCCGGCCTCCGGGCAGCGGTTCTTCGACCGCCTGCGGTACGCCACGGCCTACCGCGAGACGGTCGCGCTCGGCCAGGAACCGATCGAGGACGACGGCGTGCTCGCCCGCACCCCCGGCTACACGCTGGAGGCCCGCCGGCTCTCACACCCGGTGGAGTCCTTCGGCTACCGGCTCGTCGAACCCGACGGCCGCCGGATGCTGCCGGAACTGCTGGCCCGGCACGGCGTCCAGGGGCCGGCGGTCGGCCGACTGCTGCGCGAGGGCGCCGTCGACGGGGTCACCCTGGAGCAGGTCAGCGAGATCCGCCGCGGGCAGCGCTTCGCGTTCGTCATGGACACCCGGCTCTGCGAGGGGGTCGACGCGCTCGCCGAGGGCGCGGACATGCTCGTCATCGAGTCCACCTTCCTGACCGCCGACGAACACCTCGCCACCGAACACGGCCACCTGACCGCCGGTCAGGCCGCCCGCGTCGCCCGGGAGGCGGGGGTGCGGCACCTGGTGCTCACCCACTTCTCCCAGCGCTACCCGGACCCCGGCGCCTTCGAACGCGAGGCCCGCGACGCCGGGTTCGACGGCGAACTGACCGTCGCCGCCGACCTGGACACCGTGCCCCTGCCCAAACGGGGCTGAGACCCGCGGACCGGGCCCGGCGAGCAGCCGGGCCCGGCCCACCCGCCGCGCCTCCGCCCGCGTCAACACCGCCCGCACCGACACGGGCCGCACCGACACGGGCCGCGCCGCCGCCGAGGCCCGCACCGAAACCCAGGTCAACGCCGCGCACGCCACCGCCAACAGCGCGCCCAACACCACCCCCGTGCCCGCGAACCCCCACGCGCCCACCGCCAGCCCACCGGTCACCGGACCGCAGGCCACCCCCAACGCCGAGGCCGCGCCCGCCCGCACCGCCCACCGCCCTTCCCGGTCCAGCGCCGCCGCCAACCCGAACACGTGCGACAACACCACCGGGTACGCCGCGTTCCACACGACCTCCCCGACCGCGAAGCCCACCGGCCCGCGCGCCCCGGCCGCCACCACCACGCACCCCGCGATCAGCGCCCCGCCCACCGCGATCGGAGCCGTCCGCCCCCACCGCGTGCCCAGCGCCGCCGCCCCGGCCACCCCCACCAGCCCCGCGCCCAGCGCCACCGCGAAGACCACGCCCAGCGCGGGTTCCGAGAGCCCGGCCGGCCCCGAACCGATCCGACCGCTCACCCCCCACAGCGCGTTCTGCCCCAGCGACCACAGGCCCAGGGCCGGCGGCAGCGCGGCGGCCGCCCACCCGATCGCCGAGCCGCCCCGCGCCCGTTCGGCCCGCCCGGCCCGCGCCGCCCGTTCGGCCCGCGCGGACACCCCGGCCGCCGGCAGCCGCCCGGCCACCGGCCACAACAGCGCCGCCGCCCCCGCCAGGGCCGCGAACGGCAACGCGTGCCCACCGCCCAGCGCCGGCAGCACGAGGTACAGGGCCCCGGCCACCGCCGACACCCCCAACAACCCGCGCGCCGTGGCCCGGTGCGGATCGGCCAGCCCCGCGATCCCCGCCGCGCCCACCGCCAACGCCGTCCCCGACCCGAACCCGCCGAGCACCGATCCGGCCACCACCAGCGGCACGGACCCGCTCGCGCCGGCGCCCCCGTACCCGAGCAGCGCCGCCAGCAACCCCCACCGCGCCACCCGACGAGCCCCGAGCCCCGGCAGCCGCACCGCCGGGTTCAGGAACCCGGCCGCCGCCGAACCGAGCAGCAGCAGCGACCCGCACAGAGCCGCCGCGCCCGGCCCCCACGGCAACGCCGCGTCCAGCCGGCCCACCAGGGTCGGCAGCAGATAGGGGGCCAGGTACCCGAAGGCGAACAGGGCGGTCGGGGCGGCGGGCGCGGGGCGCGCGGAGGTGCGGACGGACACGAGGGATCCCGGGAGGACGCGAAGGAGGGCAGGGTGGGGCGGGACGGGGCCGGCGGGCACGCCCGATGTGACGGAGGCGCGACAGCCGGCGTGGGGAGGGAATGCCCGATGGGACAGGAGGGAAGGGCCAGAGCCCCGGGTCCGATCGGACGAGCGGGGGTGCCCTTGTCTATCAAGGGAGATCAGCGGACGAGAAGGGTGTTTCGGTCGTGATCTGCGACACACTGTGTTTGGAAGCCCCGGAGGACGGGCAGAGCGCGAGGATTTCCGGTGTGCGCACCGCGCCTCGAGTCCTTCCGGCCTGGGATTCGACCTGCGGAAACGACTCTTCCGGTACGGCGCGCACGGATCCGCCGCGATCTCGGATCCGGACCGGGCCGACCACAGCCACACAGCTCACCACGGACGACGCCACGGGGAGAAGAACGTGACCACTCGCAGCACCCGCCAGCACCGGGACGGATCGCAGGCGCACGAGTCCCCGCACCCCGCCCACGTCGTGCACACCTCGGCGGGCCCCACCCTCGACCCCCTCGGCGCCCTGCGCACCCCCCTGGACCCCGACTGCGACGTGTTCCTCACCGGCACCGTCTTCCTCGACATCGTGCTCACCGGCCTCGACTCCGCCCCCGTGCGCGGCACCGAGTCCTGGGCCCGCGGCATGGGCCAGAGCCCCGGCGGCGTCGCCAACATGGCCACCGCCCTGGCCCGCTTGGGCCTGCGCACCAGCCTGGCCGCCGCCTTCGGCGACGACCACTACGGCGCCTACTGTTGGGACGCCCTCGAACAGGGCGAGGGCATCGACCTGAGGCTGTCGCGCACGGTGCCCGACTGGCACTCGCCCGTCACCGTCTCCATGGCCTACGAGGACGAGCGCACGATGGTCTCCCACGGCCACGAGGCCCCGCCCACCGTCGGCCCCGACGCCCTGCCGGACGGGGCGCCCCGGGCCCGCGCCGCCGTCGCCTCGCTGACCACCGGCCGCGCCGAGGGCTGGATCGAGGCCGCCGCCGCCCGCGGCACCCGCGTCTTCGGCGACGTGGGCTGGGACGACACCGGCCGCTGGGACCTCGCCGAGCTGCCCGACCTCGCGCACTGCGAGGCGTTCCTCCCCAACGCGGGCGAGGCCATGCGCTACACCCGCACCGACTGTCCGCGCGCCGCCGCGCACGCGCTGGCCGAACACGTGCCGCTCGCGGTGGTCACGATGGGTTCCGAGGGCGCGTACGCGGTGGACTCGGGCACCGGCCGGACCGCCGAGGTGCCCGGGATCCGGGTCGAGGCCCTGGACCCGACGGGGGCCGGGGACGTGTTCGTGGCCGGATTCGTCACCGGCACCCTCGCCGACTGGCCGCTCGCCGACCGGCTCGCGTTCGCCGGGCTCACCGCCGCCCTCTCGGTGCAGGAATTCGGCGGATCCCTGTCCGCGCCGGGCTGGCAGGAGGTCGCGGCCTGGTGGCGCGGCCACCGGGACCGGCCGGCCCGGTTCGCGTTCCTGGACGAGGTGCTGCCGCCCGAGGCCCGCCCCGGACCCCGCCGCCGGGCCGTCCCCACGATCGGTTTCCGCCAATCCGCCTGAGCCGGCCCCCACACCGGCCCGCACACCGGCCGCGCGCACCCCGTGAGAGGGCGCCCGCACCCGCTTCGCCGGACGGAAAAAGACCTCGGTGAAGCGGGTGCGGCGACGTACCCTTGGGGACTCCAGAGGTCGTCGCCAGAGACGGCTTCACAACCGGAGGTGTGCGCAGGCCCCAGGGCCGGCCCATGACTCAGACACCCACCACCCACACCGGTTCCCCCCGCCCCGCCGGCGGCAGCGCGGAACCGATCCCGCCGGGCCGGACGCGGGCGGAGTTCTCCGTCCCCGCCAGGCACCCCATGGTGACCCTCCTCGGTTCCGGTGACTCCCTCCTGCGCGTGATCGAACGGGCCTTCCCGGGCCTCGACATCCACGTCCGGGGCAACGAGGTCAGCGCCGAGGGCGAGGCCGGGGAAGTGGCGCTCGTGCGCCGCCTGTTCGACGAGATGATGCTGGTGCTCCGCACCGGACAGCCGATGACGGAGGACGCAGTGGAACGATCCATCGCCATGCTCAGGGCGGGCGAGAACGGCGACGGGCCGAAGGAGACCCCCGCCGAGGTCCTCACGCAGAACATCCTGTCCAATCGGGGCCGCACCATCCGCCCCAAGACGCTCAACCAGAAGCACTACGTCGACGCCATCGACAAGAACACGATCGTCTTCGGCATCGGCCCCGCCGGCACCGGCAAGACCTACCTGGCCATGGCCAAGGCGGTCCAGGCCCTGCTGTCCAAGCAGGTCAGCCGGATCATCCTGACCCGCCCGGCGGTCGAGGCCGGCGAACGCCTCGGGTTCCTGCCCGGCACCCTGTACGAGAAGATCGACCCGTACCTGCGCCCGCTGTACGACGCCCTGCACGACATGCTGGACCCGGACTCGATCCCCCGCCTGATGGCGGCGGGCACCATCGAGGTGGCACCCCTCGCATACATGCGTGGGCGCACATTGAATGATGCGTTCATCATCCTGGACGAGGCGCAGAACACCACCGCCGAGCAGATGAAGATGTTCCTGACCCGGCTCGGGTTCGACTCGAAGATCGTCATCACCGGTGACGTGACCCAGATCGACCTGCCCGGGGGCGCCAAGTCCGGGCTGCGGCAGGTGCAGGACATCCTCGACGGGGTGCCCGACGTGCACTTCTCGCGGCTCACCTCCCAGGATGTCGTACGACACAAGCTCGTCGGCCGTATCGTCGACGCGTACGAGAAGTACGACAGCAGCACCAGCCACGGGAAGTAGAGCCGAACAGCACCATGTCGATCGACGTCAACAACGAGTCCGGAACCGAGGTCGACGAACGGGCGATCCTCGACATCGCCCGCTACGCGCTCGCCCGGATGCGGATCCACCCGCTGTCCGAGCTGTCCGTCATCGTCGTCGACGCCGACGCGATGGAGCAGCTCCACATCCAGTGGATGGACCTGCCCGGCCCCACCGACGTCATGTCCTTCCCGATGGACGAGCTGCGTCCGCCGGCCAAGGACGACGAGGAGCCCCCGCAGGGACTCCTCGGCGACATCGTGCTCTGCCCCGAGGTCGCCAAGCGGCAGGGGGAGGAGGCCCCGACCGGCCACTCGATGGACGAGGAGCTGCAACTGCTCACCGTGCACGGGGTCCTCCACCTCCTCGGCTACGACCACGAGGAGCCCGACGAGAAGGCCGAGATGTTCGGCCTCCAGGCCGCCATCGTCGACGGCTGGCGTGCCGAGCAGGGCCTGACCAGCCCCTCCCCGGCCCCGACCGTCTCGTGATGACCACCCCGCAGCTGATCACCGGGGCGGTCCTGCTCGTCGTGGTGGCCTGGCTGGCCGCCTGCGCCGAGGCCGGCATCGCCCGGGTCTCGGCCTTCCGCGCCGAACAGGCCGCCCGCGAGGGGCGGCGCGGCGGGGCGAAGCTGCTCCAGGTGGCCTCCGACCCGACCCGCTACGTGAACGTGGCGCTGCTGGTCCGGGTGACCTGCGAGATGGCCGCCGGGGTGCTCGTCACCTACGTCTGCCTCGACGCCTTCGGCGAGAACTGGACGGCCCTGCTCGTCGCCATCGCCGTCATGGTGCTGGTCTCCTTCGTGGCCGTCGGGGTCTCGCCGCGCACCATCGGCCGCCAGCACCCGTTGAACACGGCCACCGCCGCGGCCTACGTGCTGCTGCCGCTGGCCCGCGTGATGGGCCCGATCCCGCAGTTGCTGATCCTCGTCGGCAACGCCCTCACCCCGGGCAAGGGCTTCCGCAAGGGACCCTTCGCCTCGGAGGCCGAACTGCGGGCCATGGTGGACCTCGCGGAGAAGGAGTCGCTGATCGAGGACGAGGAGCGCCGCATGGTGCACTCCGTCTTCGAGCTGGGCGACACGCTGGTGCGCGAGGTGATGGTGCCGCGCACCGACCTGGTGTGCATCGAGCGGTACAAGACGATCCGCCAGGCCACCACGCTGGCGCTGCGGTCCGGTTTCTCGCGGATCCCGGTCACGGGGGAGAACGAGGACGACATCGTCGGCATCGTCTACCTCAAGGACCTCGTGCGCCGCACCCACATCAACCGGGACGCGGAGTCCGAGCCGGTCTCGATCGCGATGCGCCCGGCGGTGTTCGTCCCGGACACGAAGAACGCGGGCGACCTGCTGCGGGAGATGCAGCAGGTCCGCAACCACGTCGCGGTGGTCATCGACGAGTACGGCGGCACCGCCGGGATCGTCACCATCGAGGACATCCTGGAGGAGATCGTCGGCGAGATCACCGACGAGTACGACCGCGAGCTGCCGCCGGTGGAGGAGCTGGGGGAGGACCGCTACCGGGTCACCGCCCGCCTCGACATCACCGACCTCGGCGAGCTCTTCGGCCTGGAGGACTACGACGACGAGGACGTGGAGACGGTCGGCGGTCTGCTGGCCAAGGCCCTGGGCCGGGTCCCGATCGCGGGGGCCGCGGCCGTCGTGGAACTCCCCGACGGGCGTTCGCTGCGGCTCACGGCCGAGTCGGCGGCGGGTCGTCGGAACAGGATCGTGACGGTGCTCGCCGAGCCCGTGGAGCCGGCGCCCGAGGAGGACGCGCGGGACCGGGACCGGGATCGGGACCGGGGCGGGGACGAGGCGGCGGAGGGCGCGCGCGGGCCGGGCGCGCCGGCCGAGGGCGCGGGCGGGTCCCGATGAGCGGGGGCATGACGGCGGCGCGGCTGCGGACCTTCTGCCTCGGTTTCAACGACGCGGAGGAGGTCTTCCCCTTCGATCCCGAGCTGTCGGTGTTCAAGGTGGCCGGCAAGATCTTCGCGTTCGGGAACCTGGCCGCCCGCCCGCTGGTGGTCACGCTGAAGTGTGATCCGGACGAGGCGGTGCGGCTGCGGGCCGCGTACGAGGCGATCGTGCCGGGCTACCACGTGAACAAGCGGCACTGGAACACGGTGACGGTGGGCGCGCTGCCCGAGGCGATGGTGCGCGAGCTGATCGAGGATTCGTACGACGCGGTGGTGGCCGGCCTGCCGCGTGCGGTCCGGCTCCGCCTGGACCGTCCCTGAGGCACGGTCACCCGGAGACAGCGGGGCGCCCCTTTTGGGGCTTCGTGAGGCATTGATCCATCACGAAACGGGAACGGATGGCCGGTTCTGATCGGAACTGGTGTCCGACACGCCGGTGTGTACTTAATTTTGACTTACTCTTCCCTTCGCTTTCGCCGAGCAAGACCGCACTGGAGTTCCCGTGTCCCGCCGTACCACCCGCGTCGCGCTCGCCGCGCTCGCCGCCTCCTCCCTCCTGCTCGTCACCGCCTGCACGGGCGACGAGGGCAAGGACAAGGCGGCCGACAAGCCCGCCGCGCCGCCGAAGCCGAAGGTGCTGAGCGAGGCTCAGGCGCGGACCGTGCTGGTCAAGCCGGCCGACATCGCCCCGGGCTGGAAGCTCAAGCCCGACTACGTCATCGACGTCATGGACCCGGCCCAGTACACCTTCGGCAAGGCCGACAAGCCCGCGTGCCAGCCCTTCGTGGACCTGATCAACACCGGCCGCGTCCTGACCGACTACAAGGTCACCGTCCAGCAGGTCATCGGCGACCCCGGCGACAAGACCAACGTGGCCCAGGACGTCAGCGGCTACGCCGACGCCAAGGCCGTGCAGGCCGCCGTGCAGTCCGTGGCCGACGGGGTCGCCGGCTGCGCCGAGTTCGGCTCCACCGCCGAGAAGAAGCCCGTCAAGGTGCGCGTCAAGCCGCTGAAGATGGCCGCGCAGGGCGAGCAGTCCACCAGCCTGGAGATCGTCTTCGAGGAGAACGGGGCGGACGCCTCCACCTACACCTTCGAGTCCGCGATCGTCCGCGTCGGCGCGAACGTGACGTACCTCCACAACAACCTGGGCGAGGGCGGCGAGCGCAACCAGAAGGGCTTCGCCCAGGCCGTGGCCAAGGCCGCCGAGAACCTGAAGAAGGTCACCCCCGCCGCCGGTTGATCCGACGGCGTCCCGAGCAGGGGGGCAGGAGGGGAGAGCGCCTCGGCGTCGACGCGGACCACCGCGCGCGCCGAGGCGCTCCGCTCGTTCCGGCACGCGAACCGCGCGCGGGTCCAAGGGGGACGGGGTGATGACCTTCGCGGGGAACACGGCCGCGCGGGCCGACGTACGGTGAACCGACCCCGTACCGCCCCGGTTTCGGCCGGACCGTCCCCAAGGACCCTCCCATGAACCCGCGTTCCACGCGCACCGGCCTGGCCGTCCTCGCCGCCGGCGCCTCCCTCCTCCTGCTGACCGCCTGCGGCGGCGGCGAGGCCAAGGACTCCTCCGACAAGGCCAAGGGCGCCGACAAGGTCGCCGAGGTCACCGACGTGATGCTGGACGCGGCCCTGCTCAAGGCGGCCGATCTGGGTGAGGGATGGAAGGACGCGGCGAGCCTCGACACCGGTACGGCGGCCGGCGGCACGGTGAAGCCCGAACAGTGCCGGGCGATCGGGGGCATGGTGTCCGCCGACGGTAAGGCGGCCGGCGCCCGCGCCATCCGTGCCGGTCACCTGACCACCGAGACCGGCGGCGCCGTCAGCCCGGCCGTCTACGCCTTCGAGGACGGTGGGGCCGCCAAGCTGATGGCGGACTTCGACAAGAAGATCACCGACTGCGCGACGTACGAGCTGAACGCCCCGGGCGGTGCGGGGACCGTCAAGATGACCACCGCCGCCGCCACCGCCCCGACCGTGGCCGGCGCGGACCAGGTCGTCGCGTTCAAGGCCACCATGGACATCGGCATGAAGTTCGGGCTCGACGTGGTCCTGATCCGCAAGGGCGACGCGATCGCGCAGGTCGGCGTCATGGACTCGGGCAGTGGCACGTCCAAGGCCGAGGACCTGGCCAAGGGCGTCGCCAAGGCCGGCGAGAAGCTCGTCGCCGCCGTCAAGTAGTCGCCCCCGTCGAGCGGTCGGCGGGCCCCGCCTATGCTGACCGCATGACCGACAGCAACAGCACCGGCGCCGCCCTCGACCCCGAGGACGCCAAGATCATCACGCTGGCGCGCAGCGCGCGCGCCCGCAACGGCGTCCCCGAGGGCGCTGCCGTGCGCGACGAGACCGGCCGCACCTACACGGCCGGCACCGTCGCCCTCGACTCCCTGCGGCTCAGCGCCCTGCGCACCGCCGTCGCGATGGCCGTGGCCAGCGGCGCCCGCTCGCTGGAGGCCGCGGCCGTGGTCGGCGAGGGCGAGGCGCCCAGCGCCGAGGACCTCGCCGCCGTCCGCGACCTCGGCGGAGCCGGCACGCCGGTGCTGCTCGCGGGCCCGGACGGGACGTGGAAGTCCACCACCCCGGCTGGCTGACCCGGCCCGTTCCCCACCCCGTGAGCCGTCGGCGTCGCGCGGGACCCGACCCCGGTCAGGACCGCGCCGCCGCCGGCTTCGGCGCTCGCGGGCCCGGGTCCTCGCCCGCGACCCCGTCCCCGCGCCGCAGCACCATCGCCATCACCGCCGCCAGCGCGCACAGCGCACCCGAGGCGTACCAGACCGGGTCGTAGCTGCCGAACACGTCCCGGGCCACCCCGCCCGCGAAGGCCACGACCGCCGCGCCCACCTGGTGCGAGGCCAGCACCCAGCCGAACACGATCGCGCTGTCCGCCCCGTAGTGCTGCCGGCACAGGGCGAGCGTCGGCGGCACGGTGGCCACCCAGTCCAGGCCGTAGAAGACGATGAAGAACAGCATCGGCGGGCGCACGCTCGGGGCCAGCAGCATCGGGAGGAGCAGCAGCGACAGCCCGCGCAGCGCGTAGTACACGGCGAGCAGCCGGCGCGATTCGAAGCGGTCCGTGAGCCACCCCGAGAAGATCGTGCCGACCACGTCGAAGAGGCCGATCAGCGCGAGCAGCCCGGCCGCCGCCGTCACCGGCATCCCGTGGTCGTGGGCGGCGGGCACGAAGTGGGTGCGGATCAACCCGTTCGTGGACGCCCCGCAGATCGCGAAGGTCCCGGCGAGCAGCCAGAACGGGCCGGTGCGGGCCGCCCGGAACAGCACCCTCACGGTCCGTCGCGCGGCGCCCGTCACCGGTGCCGGGCGCGGGGCCCAGCGCCCCCCGTACGGGGCGAGGCCCACGTCCGCCGGGTGGTCCCGCAGCAGGGTCCACACCAGCGGGATCACGGCCAGGGCGGTCAGGGCCACGACCACGGCGGCCCGCCGCCAGTCGAACTCCGTCACGATCCACGCGAGCAGCGGCAGGAAGACCAGCTGTCCGGCGGCGCCGGCGGCGGTCAGGACGCCGGTGACCAGGCCGCGCCGGGCCGTGAACCAGCGGTTGGTGACGGTCGCGGCGAAGGCCAGGGCCATGGAGCCGCTGCCCAGACCGACGAGCACGCCCCAGCCGAGGACGAGCTGCCAGGCCGCCGTCATGCCCACGGTGCCCAGCGCGCCGAGCGCGATCACGGCCAGGGCCACGCAGACCACCCGGCGGATGCCGAAACGATCCATCAGGGCCGCGGCGAAGGGGGCCGTCAGCCCGTACAGGGCCATGTTCACGGAGACGGCGAAGCCGATCGTGCCGCGCGACCAGCCGAACTCGGCGTGCAGCGGCTCGATCAACAGCCCCGGCAGGGAGGCGAAGGCGGCGGCGCCGACGATCGTCACGAAGGCGACGGCGGCCACGAACCAGGCGCGGTGCACGCGGCCCGGCCGGCGCGGGGCGCCGTCGGCCTCGGCGGGGGACTCGGTCGGGGGTTCGGCGGGGGATTCGGTGGCGGGATCGGGTGTGGTTCTGGTCACGGGGAACAGCTTGGATCCGGCCGCACCCCGGACGCCGGCGTCTCGAACGACACCCTTCGATACGATCGGGACACGGCCGCCGCGCGGACCCGCCCGAGGGGAGAACGAACGTGGACACACCACCGGAATCGACGCCGGCCCCGCCGCCCGACGCCCCGCGCCCGCACCACGTGGTGGTCCTCGCCCTGCGCGGCGCCCTCCCGCTGGAGCTGGGCATCGCCCACCGCGTCTTCGGCCGGGCCCGCGACGCCGCCGGCCGACCGCTCTACACCGTCGAGACCTGCGGACTCGCGGCCGGCGAGGTCGAGACCGACGCGGACTTCACCATCGGCGTGCCCAGCGGCCCCGAGGCCCTGGCCCGCGCCGACACCGTGATCGTCCCGGCCTCCCGGGAGTCCGACCACCTCGCCCCCGACGGCACGCCCAGCGCGGAGCTCGCCGCCGCCCTCGCCCGCGTGCGCCCCGGCACCCGGTACGCCTCCATCTGCACCGGCGCCGCCGTCCTCGCCGCCGTCGGCCTCCTCGACGGCCGCCGCGCCACCACCCACTGGGCGCACGCCGAGGCATTCCGCGCCCGGTTCCCGGCCGTCCGGCTCGACGCCGACGTGCTCTACGTGGACGAGGGCGACGTGCTCACCTCGGCCGGGGTCGCCGCCGGCCTGGACCTGTGCCTGCACATGGTGCGCCGCGACCACGGGGCGGCCGTCGCCAACGACGTGGCCCGGCGCACCGTCGTGCCCCCGCACCGCGAGGGCGGGCAGGCCCAGTTCGCGCTCCGGCCGGTGGCGGGGGAGGGCCGGGTCGCCGGCACCGCCGCCGCCCGGGCCTGGGCCATGGACCGGATCGACCGGCCGCTGAGCCTGGCCGAGCTGGCCCGTCGCGAGGGGGTCTCGGTGCGGACCCTGACCCGCCGGTTCCGCGAGGAGGCCGGCACCAGCCCCGGGCAGTGGCTCACCGGACAGCGCGTGGACCGGGCCCGGCACCTGTTGGAGACCACCGACTGGCCCATGGAGCGGGTGGCCCGCGAAGCGGGCTTCGGCACGGCGCAGAGCCTGCGCAAGCACCTGACGGCGGTGCTCGGCGTGCCCCCGACCGCCTACCGGCGCACCTTCCGCGCGGGCGCCCCCACCCCGTCGACCCCTTGAACCGGCCCGCGTCGGCCCCGCTGCCGCCCCGCCCGGCGGCGGTCTGGTCGGCGGGCGGGGCGGCATCGGGGAGAATGGCCCACATGAGCGACCGTTCCCCCGAGCCCACCGCCGCGCACCGCGCGGGTTTCGCCTGCTTCGTCGGCCGACCCAACGCGGGCAAGTCGACCCTGACCAACGCACTCGTGGGCACGAAGGTCGCGATCACCTCGAACCGCCCGCAGACCACCCGGCACACCGTGCGCGGCATCGTGCACCGCGCGGACGCCCAGCTCGTCCTCGTGGACACGCCCGGTCTGCACAAGCCGCGCACCCTGCTCGGCGAGCGGCTCAACGACGTGGTCCGCACCACGTGGGCCGAGGTCGACGTGATCGGCTTCTGCCTGCCCGCCGACCAGAAGCTCGGCCCCGGTGACCGGTTCATCGCCAAGGAACTGGCGGAGATCAAGAAGACCCCGAAGATCGCGATCGTCACCAAGACGGACCTGGTCGACCCGACCACCCTCGCCGAGCAGCTCGTGGCCGTGCAGCAGCTCGGCGCGGAGCTGGGCATCGAGTGGGCGCAGATCGTGCCCGTCTCGGCCGTCGGCGACCAGCAGGTGTCGCTGCTGGCCGATCTGATCGCGCCGCTGCTGCCCGAGAGCCCGCCGCTCTACCCGGAGGGCGACCTCACGGACGAGCCGGAGATGGTGATGGTCGCCGAGCTGATCCGCGAGGCGGCGCTGGAGGGCGTGCGCGACGAGCTGCCGCACTCGATCGCGGTGGTCGTCGAGGAGATGCTGCCGCGCGAGAACCGGCCGGCGGACAAGCCGCTGCTGGACATCCACGCCAACGTGTACATCGAGCGGCCGAGCCAGAAGGGCATCATCATCGGCCCCAAGGGCTCCCGGCTGAAGGAGGTCGGGATGAAGTCGCGCAAGCAGATCGAGGCGCTGCTCGGCACCCCGGTCTTCCTGGACCTGCACGTGAAGGTGGCCAAGGACTGGCAGCGCGACCCCAAGCAGTTGCGCAAGCTCGGCTTCTGAGCCGCGCGTCCGCACGAGGACGACGGGCGGGACCGGCCACGTGGCCGATCCCGCCCGTTCTCGTGTTCCGGGCCGGTTCAGGCGGGCAGGCGGCGGACCCGGACCACGTTGTCGGTGCGGTGCGCGTGCTCGCCCTCGGGGGTGAGCTGCTCGCGGTCGGTCTCGGTGGCGGTCACGACCTCCCAGGCGCCCTCGGGCAGCTCCAGGGAGGCGACGACCTCCTCCGGGGTGGGGAAGAGGACCGTGTGGTCGGGGTCCGGGGTCCACGGGGCCCAGCCGGCGTGCCCGGCGATCAGCAGGGTGCCGCCGGGGGCCACGGCGCGGGCGGCGGCGCGCAGGATCTCCTCGCGCGGGAACTCGCCGCGGTTGTGCAGGAAGCACGCCGAGATCAGGTCCCACTCGCCGGCCGGGAAGCCGGTGGTCAGGTCGTGGGCCAGCCACCGGGTGCGGTCGGCGGTGCCGGTCTCCTCGGCGTGCCGGGCGGCCCGCTCCAGGGCGACGGCGGACACGTCGAGGCCGGTGACCCGCCAGCCGGCGCGGGCCAGCCAGACGGCGTCGGCGCCCTCGCCGCAGCCCAGGTCGAGGGCGGTGCCGGGGGTCAGGCCGGTGATCTCGCGGACCAGGACGGCGTTGGGCTCGCCGCTCCAGAAGCGCTCGTTCTCGCCGTAGCGGGCGTCCCAGTAGGCGGCGCCGTTGCCGGCCGGGCGGGCGGCCTCGGCGGCGGCGTGGGCCTCGGCGTCGTGGCCGTGGCCGTGGTCGTGCGCCTCGTGCGCGGGGGTCCGGGCGTCGGGAGTGGTGGTCATGGCGGGCCTCTCGTACGGGCGCGGGGCGCGGTGGCGGTACCCCTCGATGCTCCGCCCGGCCCCGGGCGGTCGGCAAAGATCCTTGCCGGAACGGCAAGAAGGCTTTCGGCCGGCCGGGTGGGCGCGCCCCCGGGGCCCCGGGCCCCCGGCCCGTGTCCCGCGCCCGGGGTCAGGCGCCTTCCTTGAGGGCCCTGGTGATGAGCAGCCGCTCGTGTTCGGTCAGGCCCGGTTCGCGGCGCACGAGGGTGCGGCCGTCGAGGACCAGCCGGTAGGCGAAGCCGTCGCGCACCGGGCCGGGGTCCGGGTCGGCGTCCTCGCCGCCGGCCTCCGTGAGCACCACGCGGGCCAGTTCCTCCCAGGCGGCGGCCTCGGCGGGTCCCAGTTCCCCGGTGTCCACCTCGGCCCGCCGCTCGATCCCGGCGAAGCCGCCGGTCCGTACCACCTCGATCCGCATGGCCCTGCCCCTACCCCGGGCGCCGGCCGCTACGCGTACGGGACGCCGACGTGCGTCCACGCCTTCTCCAGCGCCCGGTGCTCCACGTTGCCCTCGCCGTAGCGGGCCGCGGCGGCGGCCGTGGTGAGGCGGGCGAACTCGGCGAAGTCGGCGTCGGGGGTCAGCTCGCCGCCGGTGAGGGTGTCGTACCAGATCCGGCCGGCGCGCTCCCAGGCCGGGCCGCCGAGTTCGGTGGCGACGATGTGGAAGGCGTGGTTGGGGATGCCGGAGTTGATGTGCACGCCGCCGTTGTCGCGGGAGGTGCGCACGTAGTCGGCCATCCGGGCGGGCTGCGGGTCCTTGCCGAGGAGGTCGTCGTCGTAGGCGGTGCCGGGGGCCTTCATCGAGCGCAGGGCGACGCCGGTGACGTTCGGGCCGAGGAGTCCGGCGCCGATCAGCCAGTCGGCCTCGTCGGCGGTCTGGCCGAGGGAGTACTGCTTGATCAGGGAGCCGAACACGTCGGAGACGGATTCGTTGAGGGCCCCGGACTGGCCGTGGTACTCCAGGTTCGCGCTGTACTGGGTGACGCCGTGGGTGAGTTCGTGGCCGATCACGTCCACGGCGACGGTGAAGTCGAGGAAGAGGTCCCCGTCCCCGTCGCCGAAGACCATCCGCTCGCCGTCCCAGAACGCGTTGTCGTAGTCGCGGCCGTAGTGGACGGTGGCGTCGAGGGGCAGCCCGGCGTCGTCGATGGAGCGGCGCCCGTAGGCGGTGAGGAAGAGCTCGTGGGTGGCGCCCAGTCCCGCGTAGGCGCGGTTGACGGAGGCGTCGGCGGTGGGTTCGGCGCCCTCGCGGCGGACCACGCGGCCGGGCAGGGAGGTGGTGTGGCCGGCGTCGTGGAGGGTGCGGCGGGGGCGGTCCAGGGGGTGCTCGGGGTCGGCGTCCACCGGGGTCGGCGCCGCCAGGCTCAGGGCGCGCAGGGCGCCGAGGCGGCGGCGGGTGCGGTGCGCGGAGTCGTGTTCGAGGGTGCGCAGGGCGCTGTCGGCGTGGCCGGAGTGGTCACCCCGGGCCACCTTGTCGAGGAGGTGGGGCGGGACGATGGTGCAGAAGACGGGGTGCGGGCGCGTGTCCATGCCCGGCAATGTGGCACCGTGCGCCCGCGCTGTCACGGGCTGCGACGATGATTCATTCGGCCGTCTGAACGACGTCGTCCCTCGTTGACGAATCGTCCTGACCTGCCGGTACGGAATGCGGCATGGGTCACATCCCGGGCATTTCGGGCCGAGGGGTCTTGCATACTGAAACGGGTCCTCGCGCACGGCGCGGCTCGGCTAGGCTGCGGCATCATGCGTTTCGGGCTGCTTCGACTTGGCTGCCGCGGCGAGGGCCTGTAGTCGTAGGCCGACCCCCTCCCCGCGGTGTCCGGTGTTGCGATCAAGACCCGTCGGCCGTCCCACGAGTGACTCGCGGACACTGAGGAGCCCAACGCCATGACCCAGCACACCTTCGCCGGCAGCCCCACGCCGATCACCAGCGCCACCCACACCCAGGCCCCGTCCGGGATGCCGATCCACAAGTACGGCGTGTACGAGCAGGTGGACCTGCCCGACCGCACCTGGCCGAACGCCCGGATCACCAAGGCCCCGCGCTGGCTGTCCACCGACCTGCGCGACGGCAACCAGGCCCTGATCGACCCGATGAGCCCGGCCCGCAAGCGCGAGATGTTCGATCTGCTGGTACGCCTGGGCTACAAGGAGATCGAGGTCGGCTTCCCCTCCTCCGGCGAGACCGACTTCGCGTTCGTCCGCTCGATCATCGAAGAGGGCGCGATCCCGGACGACGTGACCATCTCCGTGCTGACCCAGGCCCGCGAGGACCTGATCGAGCGCACGGTGGAGTCCCTGGTCGGCGCCAAGCGCGCCACCGTCCACCTGTACAACGCCACCGCGCCCACCTTCCGCCGCGTGGTCTTCCGCGGCTCGAAGGAGCAGATCAAGCAGATCGCCGTCGACGGCACCCGCCTGGTCATGGAGTACGCGGACAAGCTGCTGGGCCCGGAGACCACCTTCGGCTACCAGTACAGCCCGGAGATCTTCACCGACACCGAGCTGGACTTCGCCCTGGAGGTCTGCGAGGCGGTCTGCGACGTGTGGCAGCCCGGCCCCGGCCGCGAGATCATCCTGAACCTGCCGGCCACCGTGGAGCGCTCCACCCCCTCCACCCACGCCGACCGCTTCGAGTGGATGGCCCGCAACCTGACCCGTCGCGAGCACGTCTGCCTGTCCGTGCACCCGCACAACGACCGCGGCACCGCCGTCGCCGCCGCCGAGCTGGCCCTGATGGCCGGCGCCGACCGGGTCGAGGGCTGCCTGTTCGGCCAGGGCGAGCGCACCGGCAACGTGGACCTGGTCACCCTGGGCATGAACCTGTTCTCCCAGGGCGTGGACCCGCAGATCGACTTCTCCCAGATCGACGAGATCCGCCGCACCAGCGAGTACTGCAACCAGATGGAGGTCCACCCGCGCCACCCCTACGCGGGCGACCTGGTCTACACCGCCTTCTCCGGCTCCCACCAGGACGCCATCAAGAAGGGCTTCGACGCCATGGAGGCCGACGCGGCCGCCCGGGGCAAGACCGTCGACGAGATCGAGTGGGCCGTGCCGTACCTGCCCATCGACCCCAAGGACGTGGGCCGCTCCTACGAGGCCGTGATCCGCGTCAACTCGCAGTCCGGCAAGGGCGGCATCGCCTACGTGCTGAAGAACGACCACAAGCTGGACCTGCCGCGCCGGATGCAGATCGAGTTCTCCCGCCTGATCCAGGCCAAGACCGACGCCGAGGGCGGCGAGGTCACCCCGGCGCAGATCTGGAACGTCTTCCGCGACGAGTACCTGCCCAACCCCGAGAACCCGTGGGGCCGGATCCAGCTGCGCTCGGGCTCGACCGCCACCGACAAGGACGGCACCGACACCCTGACCGTCGAGGCCGTGGTCGACGGTGCCGAGACGGCCCTCAACGGCACCGGCAACGGCCCGATCTCCGCGTTCTTCGACGCGCTGTCCGGGATCGGGGTCGACGCCCGCCTGCTGGACTACACCGAGCACACCATGAGCGAGGGCGCCTCCGCCCAGGCCGCCTCCTACATCGAGTGCGCCATCGACGGCCGGGTCCTGTGGGGCATCGGCATCGACGCCAACACCACCCGCGCCTCCCTGAAGGCCGTCATCTCGGCCGTCAACCGCGCGGCCCGCTGAGCCCGTTCGGTCCGTTCGGTTCCTTCGCGCCACAGCCCCGCGGCCCGCCGCCCCCGAGTGATCGGGAGGCCGGCGGGCCGCGGGGTTTTTCCGTGACCCCCCACCCGGGACGCCGGGGCCGGTTCCGGGCCGGCGCGGGCCGGATCCGGGCAGGTCGGGGGTGGTCCGGGGCGTTCGCGGGGCCGGGGCGGGTCTCGGCCGGCCGGGGACGGGCATCGGACGAATGCCGGCCGGTGGGCTGACGCGGCATCACGGATGTGGCTAACATCACGCCCAACCCCCGGCGATGTTGCCGGAACGTTACGGAGGTGGGACGTGCTGCCAGTGCGGGGCGGGAACGGCCGGAGACTGACGGCCTGGGGCGTCCGGACCACCTGGACCACCGTGGGGGACGGGGAGTTCTTCTGCCCCGACTGCGGCGGGGACCGCAACTACCGCCGGCGCACCGGCCGTCGCAGGTTCACCCTGCTCGGCGTGCCGGTGCTCGGACGCGGCGAGGTCGACCCCGTGGTCGAGTGCGCGGAGTGCCGCGCCCACCACGAGCCCGAGGTGCTGGAGCAGCCCACCACCACCCGCTTCTCCGCCCTGCTGCGCGAGGCCGCCCACACCGTCGCCCTCGCCGTGCTCGCCGTCGGCGGCGCCGGCTCCCCGGCGGCCCTGCGGGTGGCCGGGGAGGGCCTGCGGGCCGCCGGCCTGCCGGAGGCCGGCCCCGACGAACTCGCCGAACTGGCCGCGAACCTGGGCCGCGACCCGGGCACCGGGGACCCCCGGGCCGCCCTGCGCGTCGCCCTGCACGAGACCCTGGGCCCGCTCGCCCCGCACCTGGCCCCCGTCGGCCGCGAGGCCCTCTTCCTCCAGGGCGCCCGCACCGCGCTCGCCGACGGCCCGTACACGGCGCCCGAACGCGAGGTGCTGCGCACGATCGGCGAGGCGCTGGACCTGGACGCGGGCCGGGTCGCCGGACTCCTCACCGCCGGCCGTCGGGAGGCCGGCGCCTGAGGGCGCCGGCGGGAACGACGGCGCCGCGGGGCCCCGTTGGGGAACCCGCGGCGGGAGAGCGACGTTGAACGGTCGAGGGCCGGGCGGCGGAGCGAGGTCGGGGGTGGGCGGTGGGGGAGTGCTCGGGAGCGGTCAGGACGCCCTGACCTCGGCCTCGAACTCCACCCGGTCGTCGTACTCGGCGCGGGCCGCCTCGATCTCGTCCTGGTGCTCGTCGCTCCAGTCCACCAGGAACCGGAGCGTGTCGCGCAGGCTCTCGCCGAGCGGCGTCAGCTCGTAGTCCACCCGCGGCGGGACCACCGGATGGACCGTGCGGCGGACCAGACCGTCGCGTTCGAGTTGGCGGAGGGTGACGGTCAGCATCCGCTGGCTGATGCCCTCGATGCGTCGTCGCAGCTCGGAGAAGCGCATCGAGCCGCCCTCCAGGTACGAGATGACCAGGAGTGACCATTTGTCGGCGACCCGGTCGAGGACTTGACGGACGCCGCACCCCTCCCGGGTGTCCCATTGCAGAATGTTGTAATCCGCGGTGGTATCGCCGCAGTGCGTCGGTGACTTCAAAGTGCCTTCTTCCATGGGTCGTGAGCCTGCCGCAAGATGGCGGTGGTTACAAGCGGAAACCGCCGCTCTCACCCCCCTCCAAGGCGCTGGCTCCAGTCTCTCGACGATTCCTCCAGCTTTTCTCAAGGACATGGGTACAAAGTGGTTTCCACTCGATTTATTCCTCGTGTTCAAGGGAGTTTTCTGTGTCCACAGCACAAACGTCACCGGACAGCGGCACCGGCCGCATGAGCGGGCGCGCGTGGGGCGTGCTGTTCGTGCTGTGCGGCGCGATCTTCCTGGAGGGCATCGACGTCGCGATGTTCAACGTGGCGCTGCCGGCCATCCGCGAAGACCTCGGCCTCTCCACCAGCACGCTCCAGTGGGTGATGAGCTCGTACGTCCTCGGCTACGGCGGCTTCATGCTCTTCGGCGGCCGCGCCGCCGACCTCTTCGGACGCCGGCAGGTGTTCGTCCTCTGGCTCGCGATCTTCCTGCTCTTCTCCGGTCTCGGCGGTTTCGCGACCGAGGGCTGGATGCTCCTCGTGGCCCGCTTCGTCACCGGCATCGCCGCCGCGTTCATGACCCCCGCGGGTCTGTCGATCATCAACACCAGCTTCGAGGAGGGCGCCCAGCGCAACAAGGCCCTCCTGGTCTACTCGGGCACCGCGGCCGGCGGCTTCTCCATCGGTCTCGTCATCGGCGGTCTGCTGACCACCATCAGCTGGCGCATGGTCTTCTTCGCCCCGGTCGTGCTCTCCGCGATCATCCTGGTCCTGGCCCTGGCCCTGATCCCCAAGTCCGAGAAGCCGCAGCGCAACGGTGAGCCCCTCGACGTGGGCGGCGCCCTCAGCGTCACCGCCGGCATCCTGCTCCTGGTCTTCGCCGTGGAGCGCGCCCCGCACGTCAGCATCGCCTGGACCGTCGGCAGCGTCGCCGTGGCCCTCCTGCTCTTCGCGATCTTCGTCGGCATCGAGCGCAAGTCCCGCTCCCCGCTGGTCAGCATGAGCCTCTTCCGCGAGGGCTCGCTGGTCCGCTCCAACCTGACGGCGCTGCTCTTCTCCGGCGGCTTCTTCGGCTTCCAGTTCCTCGTCGTGCTCTACCTCCAGGACCTGCGCGACTGGTCCACGATGCAGACCAGCCTCGCGATGGTGGTCATCGGCATCGACGCGATCCTGTCGCCGACCCTGACCCCGAAGCTCGTCGAGAAGTTCGGCAACGGCAAGATCGTCTTCGGTGGTCTGGTGCTGGCCGCGATCTCCTACGCGATCTTCCTGAACGTGGGCGCCGACTGGAGCTACGCGCTCATGCTGCCCAGCCTGATCCTGCTCGGCCTGGCCTTCTCCATGGCCTACGGCCCGCTGACCATCGCGGGCACCGAGGGTGTCGCCGAGGAGGACCAGGGTGTCGCCGGCGGTCTCCTCTACACCTCCCTGCAGTTCGGCGCGGCCCTCGGCCTCTCCGCCGCGACCGGTGTCCTGGTCGCCACCACCGACGGCGCGTCCTCGACCCTGTCGGACTACCGGACGGCGTTCATCGTGCCGGTGGTCTTCGCCGCCGCCGGCGCCGTGATCAGCCTCTTCGGGGTCCGCAACAAGCCGACCGCCGAGGCCGCCCCGGTCGAGCCCGCCGCCACCACCAACGAGCCGGAGGCCGCCCTTCGCTGACCCCCGCGCCGCGCCCGCGGCCTTCTTCCTCAGATTCCCGCCCCCCGGCCGTCCTTCGGCCGGGGGGCGGGTTCTTTGCGTTTTCCGTCCGGAATCCGGGACACCGGTCCGGACGAAATCCATCGGGTTCGCACGGGAAATCGATCGGCGGGTGAGTTTGCGATTACCGGCCCATGAGGGAGCGGTCCGAGAATGAATGCAGGAAGTCGGCGCACCGAAGAATTCGGCAGTGATTTCCCGTGTGCGATCCTCCCCGCACTTTCGGTGGATCGTTCGTGACATGCGCCGAACTGTCCGATGCGACGACATCACCCATTTCGAGGAGACGGCAAACGATGAGCACCACTGACAACGCGATCGCGGCGGTCCTGGCGAAGGTCGACGAGCTGGCCCCGACCCTGCGCGAGAGCGGCGTGGCCAACGAGGAGCGCCGCTGGATCTCCGAGGACGACGTCAAGCGCCTCGACGAGGCCGGCGTCTTCCGCCTCTCCGTCCCCGCCCGATTCGGCGGCCTGGAGGCCCCGATCGCGAGCAAGACCGAGATCCTCAAGCGCATCGCCCGCGCCGAGACGGCCACCGGCTGGGTCTCGATGATCTGGGTGTCCAGCGCCTGGGCCCTCACCTTCTTCCCCGACCGCGCGCAGGAGGAGTTCTACGCCAACGGGTCGGTCCGGGTCTCCACCGGCTTCACCCCCTCCGGCACCCTCGCCCCGCAGGGCGAGGACTTCGTCCTGAACGGCTCCTGGAAGTGGATGACCGGCGTGCGCGGCGCCGACTGGGTCATCCTCGCGGCCATCCTCCCCGGCGCCGACGGCACCCCGGCCCCGTTCGCCGCCGTGGTCCCGGCCGCCGAGCTGTCCATCGCCGACGACTGGCACGCCAGCTCCGCCGCCGCCACCGGTTCCTCCACCGTCACCGTCGAGAACGTCACGGTCCCCGCCCACCGCGTGGTCAGCCTCATCGAGATCCTCGGCGGCAGCACCGGCGACCGGTCCAACACCGGCGCCAACGGCCGCAACTACGCCTTCATCCCCACCTTCACCTCGTTCGCCGTCGCCACCTACACGGGCATCGCCCAGGGCGCCCTGGGGCTGTTCCTCGACCGTCTGCCGGGCCGCGGCATCACCTACACCGCGTGGACCGACCAGAGCGCCTCCCCGGTCACCCAGATCCAGGTCGCCACCGCCGCGAACAAGATCGCCGCCGCCGAGGGCCTGGCCGCCGGGCAGCTCGCCGCCCTCCAGGCGCACGCCGACGCCGGCACCCTGCCCGAGTACCCCGAGCGCGCCGCCGCGCGCGGTCAGGGCGCCTACGCGATCCAGCTCGCGAAGGAGGCCGTGGACGTGCTCTTCGAGGCCAGCGGTGCCTCCGCGATCCAGCGCGACGTCCCGATCCAGCGCTACCACCGCGACATCACCGGCCTGTCCCTGCACGCCCTGTTCGCGTTCAACGCCAACCAGGAGGTGCACGGTCGCGCCCTGCTCGGCCTGACCCCCGACACCCCGTTCCTGTAAGCCGCACCGGCTTCTCGGACGCCCCCTCGTCGACCCGTCCCGCTCGGGCGGGTCGGCGAGGGGTCACGGAACGGGCCGGGTCGACGCCGCACCGCACGGCGGCGGCCGATCCGGCCCGTTCCCTTGTCCCGCTTCGCCCCGCTCCACCCTCGTCCCGCCCCGTTCCCCCCTCGCCCCACCCCCCGATTCGAGGAAGAGTGTCATGAGCCTGACAGAAGAATCCGTCGCCGTCCCCACCGTGCTCGTGCTCGGCGGCACCGGCAAGACCGGGCGCCGGGTCGCCGCCGCCCTCACCGAGCGCGGTGCCGAGGTCCGGGTCGCCGGCCGCACCGGCCCGGTCCGCTTCGACTGGGAGGACGCCGAGACCTGGGGACCGGCCCTCGCCGGCGCCGACGCCGCCTACATCGTCGACCTCCAGGACAAGCCCGGGGTCTGGGACGTCGACGCCCACATCAGAGCCCTGGCGGCCGCGGCCGCCGAGAACGGCGTCCGCCGCCTGGTGCTCCTCCAGGCCCGGGTCACCGACCTCGTCGGCGGAAAGTCCCTGGTCGCGGGCGAGCAGGCGCTCAAGGACTCCGGCCTCGAATGGACCGTGCTGCGCCCCAACTGGTTCCACCAGAACTTCGACGAGGGCGTCCTCCTCGACGCCGTCCTCGAAGGCCGCGTCGCCCTGCCCGCCGGTGACGGCCGCGAGCCCTTCGTGGACGCAGCGGACGTGGCCGCCGTCGCCGCCGCCGCACTCCTGGAGGACGGCCACTCCGGCCGCACCTACGAGCTGAGCGGTCCCCGCGCCCTCAGCCTCGCCGAGGCCGTCGCCGAGATCGCCGAGGTCACCGGCCGCGAGATCGTCTACGAGGCGGTCGAGCACGCCGACTACGTCGCCGAACTCGTCGGCTACGAGGTCCCCGAGGACTACGCGCTCTTCGTCGCCGACCTCGTCGCGCAGATCCGCGACAACCGCAACTCGGTGCCCACCGACACCGTCCGCGAGGTCCTGGGCCGCGAGCCCCGCGACTTCTCCGAGTTCGTCAAGGCCGCCGCGGCCGCCGGCGCCTGGGACTGACCGCACGCGCCGCGAAGCCGCGCGAGCGGCGGGGCCGGCCCCTCCTCCCGGCCCCGCCACACTCCTCCCGCCAGGGCTCAGGCCGCCCGGTAGGAGGCCCCCGAGCCCGCCCGGCGCGCCCCCGCCGGCGCGGGCAGGGTGATGGTCGAGGAACGCCGCAGCCCGCCGCCCCACCCGGCCGGGCGCTCCACGAGCTCCGGAAGGGCCGTGAGCACCACGAGCAGCGGCCCCGCGCCCGCCGCGTCCGCGAGCGCCCCCAGCCGGTCCAGGACCAGCGGATGGGCCCGGTGCACGTCGTCCACGATCAACAGCAGGGGCGCCGCGTCCGTCAGGGCGACCAGGAACTCCGCCCACAAGGAGACGAGTTCGCCGGCCTCCCGCCCCCGAAGCGCCCCCGGCCGGCCCAGCAGCGGCGCCAGGCCCTCGCGCAGACGCTCCCGCCGGGACCCCGCCGTGGGCAACGAGCCCACCAGCGCGGCCAGCCGTTCCAGGACCGGAGCCGGGGCCCCGCCCGGCTCCGCCCCGCACAACCGGGTCAGCACCTCGGCGGGCAGCGCCAGCGGACCGGCGTCCCGCCCGGCCCGCACCAGCACCGTGCGCACCGGCTCCGACAGCGCCGCGACCCGCTGCGCGAACTCCTCGACCAGGTGGGAACGCCCGGCGCCCGGTTCGCCGAGCACCGTCGCCACGTGCGCCACGGACCGCCGCCGCGACCACTCCAACAGGCCCATCAGCACATCGAGTTCGGGCGCGCTGTCGAGGGCCTCGGGGTCGGTGTCGGCGGCTGTGCGCAGGCCCGAGACCCGCCACGAGCCCGGGCCGTCGGGTGCGGGCCGGCAGGCCACGGCGTGCGCGGTCGCGGCCCGCGTCGCGTCGTCGATCCACACCTCGTCGTCCGGCACGTTGGCCAAGCGCACCCGCCCCTCGTCCAGCAGGGTGCCCGACACGGTCGACGGGGCGTCGGGGAGGTCCGTCCGGCGGCGGACCAGGGCCGTGCCGGTGGTCACCGCCGCCCGGACCAGCACCCCGGGTTCCCCCGCGAGCCGGTCGCGGACGGCCAGCGCGGCCCGTACCGCGCGCTCCGGATCGGCCTCGCAGGGCCCCTCCACCCCGAACAGGGCCAGGGTGACCGAGCCGATCGTGGCCGGCACGTGCCCGCCCCGCGACTCGACCTCGGCCCGGATCTCCGTGCACAACCGGTCCAGCACGTCGTCCGGGTCCACCCGCGCGGGATCGTCCGCCCCCGACACCGACCGGCCGCGGACGCCGATCAGCAGGGTGCTGACGATCGCCCGATGGGTGGTCGTGCCGACCGGGGGCGCGGGGGGCGCGACGGTCGCCGGGCGCGGCGCGGCCGGGGGCGCCGGCGGGGCGGGCGGGGCCGGTGGGGCGGGGGTCAGGCCGAACAGGGCCGGTTCGCCGTGCGGGGTCAGGGCCGGGTCGTGGGTGAGGATGGCGCGCTGGAGGCGCTGGAGGTCCCGGCCGGGTTCGAGGCCGAGGTGTTCCACGAGCTGGGAGCGGATCCGGTCGTAGACGGTCAGGGCGTCGGCCTGTCGGCCGCAGCGGTACAGGGCCAGCATGAGCTGCCGGCCGGTGCGGGCGCGGGAGGGGTCGGCCTCGAAGGCGAACTCGATCTCGCCGAGGATCGTGTGGTGGTTGCCCGCGGCGAGTTCGGCCTCGAACAGGTCCTCGGTGACGTCCGGGCGCAGCCGGTCGACGGCCCTCGCCTCGGACCAGGAGATGCCGGTCTCGGCCAGGTCGGAGAGGGCGGGGCCCCGCCACAGGGCCAGCCCGGCGCGGAGTGAGGCGGCGGCCTCGTGCGGGCGGTCCGCGGCGAGTTCGGCGCGGCCCTGCGAGACGAGCCGGCGGAACACGGAGAGGTCCACCGTCTCGGGGTCCACGCGCAGGACGTATCCGGGTGCCTGGGTGAGGAGTTCGGGCACCGACCGGCCGTCCGGCGGGGCGTTGGAGAGGACGCCGCGCAGTCCCCACACGGCGTTCTGGAGTATCTTCCGGGCGGTGGCCGGTGGTCTGTCCTCGGCGTCCCACAGCGCGCCCAGGAGTTGGCTGGTGGCCACGACGCGATTGGCGCGCAGCAGCAGGAATCCGAGCGTGGCGCGTTGTTTGGCGCCGCCCAGTGGTACGGGGTTCTCGTCGGACAGGGCCTCCAGTGGGCCCAGCAGTCGGAAGTGCACGATCCCTCCAGGGTGTCGGCGATGAGATCCGAGGGCGAATTCCGGACGCCATCCCACCATGAAAGTCTTGGGGGATTCTTGAAGTCGGCACCAGGCAGGGTCACGGCTGTGCGAGGATCCGTGCCGATTGCCCAACTGCCTTGGCAGGTATCCGGTTTGAGCAGGTGGGACATGGTATGCAAAAGGTTACTCGGGCACTTTGAAGTGCCTTCTGGCGGGAAACTCCGGATTCGCGCATCCTGGTTCTCGCGCGGGCAGCCCAGATTCACGTCCGCAGGCAGTCAAAAGTGGAGTGGAGGCACCCGTGGCGGCTCGTGTGGAGAAGTTCTCCGAAATCGAGGACAAGTTCTACGAATACATTCAGGACATCGTGTACTGCTCGATGATCACGGTGGACAAGAAGGGCCGTCCGCGCGCCCGGGTCCTGCTGCCGATCTGGGAGACGGTGGACGACCGGCCGGTCGGCTGGCTCGCGGCGTACAAGACCCCGGTCAAGGCGGCGCACCTGGCGAACAACCCGGCGACCACGTACTCGTACTGGAACCCGCGCCAGAACTCGGTGTTCGTGGACGCGAACTCCTTCTGGGTCGACGACCCGGAGACCAAGGAGTACGCCTGGAACCTGTACCGCAAGGGCAGCCCGGCGGGCGTGGGCTACAACCCGCGCAACTTCTGGCGCGACCCCACCGACCCCAAGTACGGCCTGATCAAGATCGACTCGTGGCGGGTGCAGGTGCTGCGCGGTTCGGACCTGAGCAGCCGGATCTGGACGGACGCGACCCAGCTCTGAGGACGCGTCGTCCGACATGAACCCCGGGCGCGGGCGGTGTGGGTGACACCGTTCGCGCCCGGTTCCCCGTGCCCGGGTCAGGACCCGTGCGCGGGCTGCGGCGGGGGAGTGCGGACGCCGCCGCGCGGCACGACGAACGGGCGGGGTCCCCGGCGGGGTCCCGTCATCGCGGTCACGGTCGCGCGCGGGGCGGACAGGGCCTCGCCGGACCGGCCCCGGGCGGGCAGCGGGCCGTTCCGCTGGGCGGGTACGGCCTCGGTGAGCCGCCCGGTCGCCGGGGTGGGCCCCGGGGCGGTGACGCGGCCCCCGGAGGCCAGGACCCGTTCGTGGGCGCGCTGGACCAGGGCGGAGGGTTCCAGGCCCAACTCCGCGCGGAGCACCCCGCGGGCGTGCCGGTATGCCTCCAGGGCCTCGGCCCGTCGACCGCTGAGGTGCAGGGCGGTGATCAGGTGGCCGTGGAAACCCTCGTGCAGCGGGTAGTCGTGCACCAGCACCCGCAGTTCCGGGACGGTGTCGCGGTGCTGCCCGAGCGCGGCGCGCGCCTCCAGGCTCATCTCCAGGACCTGGATGCGCCGGTCCTCCAGGTGGGCGACCCGGCTCTTGAGCACGGGCCCGGTGGTGGTGTTGGAGAGCGGGTGCCCGCGCCACAGTGTCCCGGCCGCGCCCAGGTGGGCGGCGGCGGCCTCGTGCTCCCCGGCCCGCAGGGCGGCGGCGCCGCGCAGCCGGTGGGCCTCGAAGACCTTGTGGTCCACGACCTCCTCGGACACGTGCAGCAGGTAGCCGCCGGGCCGGGTCGCGAGCGACGGGGCGCCGGCGCCCGGGACCCCGGGCTCGGAGGCCAGGAAGCGGCGCGCGTGGTGGATGTAGGTCTGGACGGTGTTGAGGGCCGAGCGGGGCGGGGCGGATCCCCACAGTTCCCGGATGAGGGTCTCGGAGGAGACGAACTCGTTGGCGTGGGTGAGGAGCAGGGCCAGGGTCTGGGCGACCTTGGGAGAGCCGACCGGTCGGATCGTGCCGTCGTCGGCCGTCACCTGGAAGTCGCCCAACAACTGGAATCGCAACATGTGGTTCCCCCTTCGCGTCCCTTCGAGACTAGGCCGCGCGGGCCCCGGGCCCCGGTGACGCCCCGGATTCCGGACGACACCGTCCGCTGTTCGGGTCGGTGCGCCGAACCGGTCCGGAACCGGCGGGACCGCCCCGGAACTGCGGAGACCAACGGCGTGTTACAGCAAGAGGATCGGCGCCCCTCACGGGCGGCTGGGGTTCCGCTCAAAGGGCTCGGAGGGGTCCCACAAGACCCGCGCGGGAACCTTGTCGGGTTCCCACGGCCCGGTCGGGAGGGTCAATCGGCCCGCGAGGCGAAGGCGCGAACGGCCAGGGCCAGCGCCTTCGGGTTGTCCCACGGCACCAGCGTGCGCGCTCCCGGCACCGTGACGAACTCCCCGCGCGGGCACAGGGCGGCCAACCGCCGGCCGGTGTCCGGGGGCATCATCCGATCCAGCGCCCCCCACGCGACCAGCACGGGGCGGGGGAAGGAACGCAGGCGCTCGCCCGCCTCGCGGTAGGTGTGGGCCTCGGTGGCGCGCAGGAACGCCCGCAGATCGGCCCGGACCGCCGGGTCCGTGAGCACCGGCCGGTACCAGCGCCGGATCAACCCGTCCGGCAGCGGGCGGCGGGTCATCCCGCCCAAGGCGAACGGCAGGCGGGCCAGGGCGGGCAGGCGGAAGCCCTGCAACAGGGCGAACAGCCCGCCCGGCATCCGCGCCGCCTCCACCAGGAGCCGGCCCTGGAGGCCGGGCGGGTGGTTGTCCAGGGCCTCGCACGAGGTGAGCACCAGCCGGCCGATCCGCTCCTCGTACGCGGTCCCCACCAGGAGTTGGGCGATCCCCACGTCGTTCTGCACGAGCGTGACGTCGTCGAGGTTCAACCGCTCCAGGAACTCGCCGAGCAGTCCCGCGACGGTGTGGGCCGAGAGGGGACGCCCCGGGACCGGCCGTACCGGGCGCCGGTGCGCGCCCAGCGGCAGGACGGGCACGAGCACCCGGAAGTCCTCCCGCAGGAGCGCCACGACCTCCGTCCACACCGCCTCGTCGAACAGCAGGCCGTGCACGAGCACCACCACCGGGCCGGGGCCGCCGGTGTCCACGTACTCCAAGGCGCCCGCCGACAGTTCGACGGTCCGCGTCGCGTTCTCCGCCATCCCGACCCCCCCGGTCCCCGCGACGTCCCCCGCGTGCTTCGGACGCGGCGGACGGTGCGGCGTGCGTGTCGGTCGATCGTACGCAGCGGCCGGCGGACCGTAACGATCCGGCCGCGTTCGCGTGTCGGGCCCCCGCCGGCACCCGCGGCGGGCGGGGGCCGGCCGGTCGAGCGGTCCGCGGAGCGGATCCCCGGACCGTTCCGCGCCGCTTTGCGCCCGTGCACCCCCGTGCTCGTCCCACACCCCTGTCGTGCCGCGATCCGATGCCCCGGCCCGCCGCCCCTGTTCGCGTTCGCGGGCACGGATCGGCCGATTCCGGAACCCTTCCGCCGTAACGGCACGGAATCGCCCGCGCCAGCGACGGTTCCTCCGAAATTCGTTCAGATACGCGACCACAGTTCGTGGATGTGACCGATATCTGTGGGCTCGCTCACAGGCGTTCAATTCCGGTCACACGACGAGCGATCGCACGTCACACACTTCGGCTTCACTGCCGACTCCCCGGACGAACCAACGGGTTCGCGACCCACTTCGTTCCGGAGCACCCCCGCCGGCCCCACCCGGTCCCGAACTCCGCACCACCACGCAGTCCTTCCCACTCCACCACCGCGAAGGGCAAGGCAGAAATGGCACGTGTCGCCGCCCGGCTCCCCGAGAACGGGGAGCGGAGCCAGCACCCGGTCGACGAGGTGCTCCCCCTCCCGAAACTGGCCCTCTACGGATTCCAGCACGTCCTCGCGTTCTACGCGGGGGCGGTGATCGTCCCGATCCTGGTCGGCAGCGCCCTGAAGCTCAGTCCCCAGGAGCTCGTCTACCTGATCAACGCCGACCTGTTCACCTGCGGCATTGCCTCCATCCTCCAGGCGTGGGGCATCGGGAAGGTCGGCGCGCGACTGCCGATCATCCAGGGCGTCACCTTCACCGCCGTCTCCCCGATGATCGCCATCGGCCTCGGCGCGGGCGGCGGCACGGCGGCCCTGCTGGTGATCTACGGCGCCACCATCACCGCCGGCCTCGCCACCTTCGCCTTCGCCTGGCTGCCCGCCAGGGTCTTCCGGGGCGTGATGCGCCTGTTCCCGCCGGTGGTCACCGGCACCGTCATCACCATCCTCGGCATCGCCCTGCTGCCGGTGGCCCTCAAGGACGCGTTCGGCGGCGCCGCCATCACCGACAAGGGTGGCGACCCCAGGCAACTCGCCTACGCCGTCGGCACGATGATCTTCGTCCTGGTGCTGATGCGACTCAAGCACGCCTTCCTGTCCACCATCGCCGTGCTGCTCGGCCTGGTCGGCGGCACCCTCGTGGCGATCCTCCTCGGCGACGTGGGCCTGAAGAACGTCGGCAGCTCCGAATGGATCGGGGTCACCACCCCCTTCCACTTCGGCGCCCCCAGCTTCCAGTGGTTCCCGATCCTCCTCATGCTCATCGTCATGGTCATCACCATGGTGGAGACCACCGGCGACACCTACGCCATCGGGGAGATCGTCGAGAAGGACATCGACAGCGAGACCGTGGCCCGCGCCCTGCGCGCCGACGGCGCCGCCACCGCCCTGGGCGGCCTGCTCAACTCCTTCCCCTACGTGGCCTTCGCCGAGAACGTGGGCCTGGTCCGGGTCACCAAGGTCAAGAGCCGATTCGTGGTCGTCGCCGCCGGCGTGTTCATGATCATCCTCGGGTTGCTGCCCAAGGCCGCCGCCGTCGTCGCCGCCATCCCGCCCGGGGTCCTCGGCGGCGCCGCCACCGTGATGTTCGGCATGGTCGCCATGGCCGGCATCCAGACCCTCTCCCGCGTCAACCTGAAGGACGAGAGGAACGCGCTGGTCATCGGCGTCTCCCTGGCCTTCGCCCTGGTCCCCGCGACCGTGCCCGCCTTCTTCTCCACCCACCTCAGCGTGGACGCCGCCTCGCTCCTCAACAGCGGCGTCACCCTCGGCGCCACCGCCGCCATCGTCCTCAACCTGATCTTCAACGGTCCGGCCAAGGGCGATCCGCACGCCGAGGCCAAGGCCGCGGCCGAGATCCCCGCGCCCACCGTGCCCGCCCAGGCCGCCCCCCTCGCGAACCCCGTGCCCGAGTCCGAGAGCCCCGCCCCGCACCCGCGCGACTGACCGCGCGATCCGATCGGGACCCCGGCCGGCCCGTCCGCCGCCGGGGTTCTCCCGCGGGTGCGGGAGAATGGACGAATGAGTCTGTTCCGCGACGACGGCATCGTGCTGCGCACCCAGAAGCTCGGTGAGGCGGACCGCATCATCACGATCCTCACCAGGGGGCACGGCCGGGTCCGGGCGGTGGCCCGCGGAGTGCGGCGCACGAAGTCCAAATTCGGCGCCGGCCTCGAACCCTTCTCCCACGCCGACGTGCAGTTCTTCGCCCGCGGCAACGAGCTGATCGGCCGCGGCCTGCCGCTGTGCACGCAGACCGAGATCATCGCCCCGTACGGCAACGGCATCGTCACCGACTACGCCCGCTATACCGCCGGCACGGTCATGCTGGAGACCGCCGAACGCTTCACCGAGAACGAGGGCGAGCCCGCCGTCCAGCAGTACCTGCTGCTCATCGGCGCCCTGCGCACCCTCTCGCGCGGCGAACACGCCCCGAACCTGATCCTCGACGCGTTCCTGCTGCGCTCCCTCGCCGTCAACGGCTACGCGCCCAGCTTCTCCGACTGCGCCCGCTGCGGCATCGACGGCCCCAACCGGCACTTCTCGGTGGCCGCCGGCGGAGTGGTCTGCGGGGACTGCCGGGTCGCCGGCAGCGTGGTCCCCTCGCGGGAGGCCGTCACCCTGCTCGGGGCACTGCTCAGCGGGGACTGGGCGTACGCCGACGCGTGCGAGGCCCGGTACGTGCGCGAGGGGGCCGGGCTGGTCTCCGCCTATGTGCACTGGCACCTCGAACGCGGGCTACGCTCCCTGAGATACGTCGAGAAATAGGAGCTTGGCACATGGCACGACGAGGGATTCTGGGGCGTTCCCGCCGCGAGTACAAGGTCCCCGAGCCGCACCCGTCGGGCGCGCGCCCGCCGAAGATCCCCGGCGAGCTGGTCCCCGAGCACGTCGCGATCGTGATGGACGGGAACGGGCGCTGGGCCAAGGAGCGGGGCCTGCCGCGCACCGAGGGCCACAAGGTCGGCGAGGGCGTCGTCCTCGACGTGCTCAAGGGCTGCCTGGAGATGGGCGTCAAGAACCTCTCGCTGTACGCCTTCTCGACGGAGAACTGGAAGCGCTCGCCCGACGAGGTGCGCTTCCTGATGAACTTCAACCGGGACGTGATCCGCCGCCGCCGCGACGAGATGAACGAGCTGGGCATCCGGATTCGCTGGGTGGGGCGGATGCCGAAGATGTGGAAGTCGGTGGTGCAGGAACTCCAGATCGCGCAGGAGCAGACCGTCGACAACGACGCGATGACCCTGTACTTCTGCGTGAACTACGGCGGCCGGGCCGAGATCGCGGACGCCGCGCAGGCCATCGCCCGGGACGTGGCGGCCGGCCGGCTGGACCCGTCGAAGGTGTCGGAGAAGACCTTCGCGAAGTACATGTACTACCCGGACATGCCGGACGTGGACCTGTTCGTGCGGCCCAGCGGCGAGCAGCGCACCTCGAACTACCTGATCTGGCAGAGCGCCTACGCGGAGATGGTCTTCCAGGACGTGCTGTGGCCCGATTTCGACCGCCGTGACCTGTGGCGGGCCTGCCTGGAGTACGCCCGGCGCGACCGGCGCTTCGGCGGGGCGGTCCCCAACCAGTCGGAGCCCCCGACGGCCGGCTGAGGCCGGGTACGGACAACGCGCGAACCCCGCGCGCGGCGCGGGGTTCGGGTGCCCGGCGTCCGGGCGGGGCGGGTGCGGGGGATCAGGCGGCGGCGCAGTCCGCGCAGGTGCCGAAGATCTCCACGGTGTGCGCGACGTTCACGAAGCCGTGCTCGGCGGCGATGGCCTCGGCCCACTTCTCCACCGCCGGGCCCTCCACCTCGACGGCCTTGCCGCAGGAGCGGCACACCAGGTGGTGGTGGTGATCGCCGGTGGAGCAGCGCCGGTAGACGGACTCGCCGTCGCTGGTGCGCAGCACGTCGACCTCGCCGGCGTCCGCGAGGGACTGGAGGGTGCGGTAGACGGTGGTCAGGCCCACGGAGTCGCCGCGGTGCTTGAGCATGTCGTGCAGTTCCTGGGCGCTGCGGAACTCGTCCACCTCGTCCAGTGCCGCCGCGACGGCGGCCCGCTGCCGGGTCGAGCGGCCTCGCACCGGCGCGGTGTTCATCTCGCCAGGGGCTGTCGCCACCGGGTCCTCCTCAGTTCGGGCCGTCGGGTCATTGTGCCGGCCCCCATCGGCCCCCCGCCCGATCCCGGGCGGGTTCGTCCCCCTCGCGGGCGTCCCCTCCCCTACACCTTCACATCCTGCGGCGCGGGGCGCTCGCATGCCTGCTCGGCGGCCCGGGCGGCGGCGGCCCGGCGCCGGGCCAGCGGGGTGGAGACGGCGGTGGTGACGACGAACACGGCGATGGCCAGCAGCACGATCGCGCCGCCCGAGGGGGCGTCCACGTAGTAGGTGGTGATCGTGCCGCTCAGCGAGACCACCACGCCGATGGTCATGGCGATGGCGAGGGTGGCGGTGAACCCGCGGGTCAGGCGCTGGGCGGCGGCGACCGGGATCACCATCATGGCGCTGACCAGCAGCAGGCCCACGATCCGCATGGCCACGGTGACGGTGATCGCGGCGGTGACCGCGATCAGCAGGTTCAGGGCCCGCACGGGCAGCCCGGTGACCTTCGCGAACTCCTCGTCCTGGCAGACGGCGAACAGCTGCCGGCGCAGGCCCAGGGTGGCGGCGAGGACCAGCGCGGCCAGGATCACGACGGCGGTCACGTCGGAGGCGGAGACCGTGGTGATCGAGCCGAAGAGGAAGCTGGTGAGGTTCGCGGTGGACCCGCCCGGCGCCAGGTTGATGATCATGACGCCGCCGGCGAGGCCGCCGTAGAAGAGCATGGCCAGCGCGATGTCACCGCTGGTGCGACCCCGGGAGCGGATCAGCTCCATGCCGACCGCGCCGGCCACGGCCACCAGGGTGGCCATCCAGACCGGGCTGGTGTTGAAGAGGAACCCGAGGGCCACACCGGTCATCGCCACGTGCCCGATGCCGTCGCCCATCACGGCCTGGCGGCGCTGCACCAGGTAGGTGCCGATGGCGGGGGCGGTCAGACCGACCAGCGCGGCGGCGATGAGCGCGCGCTGCATGAAAGCGTCCTGAAGGAAGTCCATCAGCTCAACAGTCCCGTCCGGAGCGGCTCGGCGTCGTGCGCCGCGTGGGGGTGTACGTGGTCGTGGCCGGGCAGCGCGTGCTGGCCCACGGCCTTGGGCGGCGGCCCGTCGTGGGTGACGCAGCCGTCGCGCAGCACGACGGCCCGGTCGATCAGCGGCTCCAGCGGGCCCAGCTCGTGCAGGACGAGCAGCACCGTCGTGCCGCGCTCCACCTGGGTGCGCAGCGCGGAGGCCAGCACCTCCTGGTTGGCGAGGTCCACGCCGGCCATCGGCTCGTCCATGATCAGCAGCTCGGGTTCCACGGCGAGCGCGCGGGCGATCAGCACCCGCTGGTGCTGGCCGCCGGAGAGGGCGTTGACGGAGGCGTCCGCGTACCCGTCCATGTCCACCAGGGCCAGGGCCCGGGTCACGGCCTCCTTGTCGGCCTTGCGCAGGAACCCGAAGCGGGACCGGGCCAGCCGGCCCGAGGTGACGACCTCGCGGACGGTGGCGGGGACACCGGCGGCGGCGGTGGTGCGCTGGGGCACGTAGCCGATGCGGTGCCAGGCGCGGAAGCGGCCCAGCTCGGTGCCGAACAGGGACAGCTCCCCGGAGGACAGCGGGACCTGGCCGACCACGCTGCGCACGGCCGTGGACTTGCCGGAGCCGTTGGCGCCGAGCAGGGCGACGACCTCGCCGCGTCGGACGGTGAGGTCGACGCCGCGCAGCACGGGGCGGGAGCCCAGCGAGGCGGTGGCGCCGCGCAGGGCGACCACGGGGGTCCCGCCGGGGTCGGCGGGGGCGCGTTCGTCCGTGTCCGGGCCTGGGCCCGGCCTGTTCTCCGTGGTGCTCCGCATGGTTCCCGCCTCCGTTGCCGCCGGTGTCGTCACGGTCACCGCGCTCCGAGCGCGGTCCGCAGGTTCTTGAGGTTGGACCGCATGACCTCGAAGTAGTCAGCGCCCTGGGACTTGTCGGAGATTCCCTCCAGCGGGTCCAGGACGTCCGTCTTCAGGCCGGTGTCGGCGGCCAGGGTCTTGGCGGTCTTGTCGCTGGCGAGGGTCTCGAAGAAGACGGTGGTGACGTGGTCCTGCTTGGCGATCTTCTGGAGCTCGCGCATCCGGGCCGGGCTGGGCTCGGACTCGGGGTCGACGCCGGAGATGCCCTCCTGGTCGAGGCCGTAGCGCTCGGCGAGGTAGCCGAAGGCGGAGTGCGTGGTGACGAAGGTCTTGGACGTGGTGTTCTTCAGGCCGTCCTTGAACTCGGTGTCCAGCGCGTTCAGCTTGGTCACGAGGCCGTCGACGTTCTTGCGGTAGTCGGTGGCGTGGTCGGGGTCGGCCTTCTCGAAGGCGGCGGCGACGCCCTTGGCGATCTCGGCGTACTTGGTGGGGTCGAGCCAGACGTGCGGGTCCTCGCCGGCCTCGCCGTGGGAGTGGTCGTGGCCCGCTTCCTCGCCGGCGTGGTCGTGGCCCTCCTCGGCGTGGTCGTGGTCCTCGTGCCCGGAGGTGCCGTGCACCTCCAGCTTGGTGAGGGTCGCGGCGTCCACGACGTTCTTCACGCCGGACTGGGCTATCGCCTTGTCGACGGCGGGCTGGAGGGACTTCAGGTAGAGGACGACGTCGGAGTCGTTCAGCTTCCCGGTCTGGCGCGGGGTGATCTCCAGGTCGTGCGGCTCGACGCCGGGCTTGGTCAGGGTGGTGACGGCGACGTGGTCCCCGCCGATCTGCTCGGCGAGGTACTGGAGGGGGTAGAACGACGCCGTGACGTCGAGCTTGCCGCCGCCCTTGCCGTCCGTGTCGCTCGCGTCGGCCGAGCCACCGCAGGCGGTGGCGCCGAGGGCGACGGTGGCGGTCAGGGCGGCGATGGGTATGAGGCGTCGTACGTTCATGACATCCATTTTCATCAAAGATGGAAACGATTGTCAAAAACCCAGGTGAGGGGGCCGGGGCGGGGGCCGGGGGAGGGGGAACCGATTTGAAGGAAGGGGAGGGGGCGCCGGTAACCTGAGGCATTCGCGTTCGTCCTCGTAATGAAGAGAGCATCGTGGCCGCCGACAAGATCGACACCATCGTCAGCCTGAGCAAGCGCCGTGGCTTCGTCTACCCGTGCAGCGAGATCTACGGCGGTCAGCGTGCCGCCTGGGACTACGGACCGCTCGGTGTCGAGCTGAAGGAGAACATCAAGCGTCAGTGGTGGCGCGCGATGGTGACCTCCCGTGAGGACATCGTGGGCCTCGACTCCTCCGTGATCCTCGCCCCCGAGGTGTGGGTCGCCTCCGGCCACGTGGCCACCTTCTCCGACCCGTTGACCGAGTGCACCGCCTGTCACAAGCGGCACCGCGCCGACCACTTGGAAGAGGCGTACGAGGCCAAGCACGGCCGCGTGCCCGCCAACGGCCTGGCCGACGTCAACTGCCCCAACTGCGGCACCAAGGGCCAGTTCACCGAGCCCAAGCAGTTCTCCGGCATGCTGGAGACCCACCTCGGCCCGACCCAGGACACCGGCTCCCGCGCCTACCTGCGGCCCGAGACCGCCCAGGGCATCTTCACCAACTACGCCCAGGTGCAGCTCACCTCGCGCAAGAAGCCCCCGTTCGGCATCGCGCAGATGGGCAAGTCCTTCCGCAACGAGATCACGCCCGGCAACTTCATCTTCCGCACCCGCGAGTTCGAGCAGATGGAGATGGAGTTCTTCGTCAAGCCGGGCGAGGACGAGCAGTGGCAGGAATACTGGATGAACGAGCGGTGGAACTGGTACCGCGACCTCGGCATCCGCGAGGAGAACATCCGCTGGTACGAGCACCCGAAGGAGAAGCTCTCCCACTACTCGAAGCGCACCGCCGACATCGAGTACCGCTTCAACTTCGGCGGCAACGAGTTCTCCGAGCTGGAGGGCGTGGCCAACCGCACCGACTACGACCTCAAGGCCCACTCGGCCGCCTCCGGCACCGACCTCAGCTTCTTCGACCAGGAGAACAACGAGCGCTGGACCCCGTACGTGATCGAGCCGGCGGCCGGCGTCAACCGCGCCATGCTCGCCTTCATGCTCGACGCGTACATCGAGGACGAGGCCCCCAACGCCAAGGGCGTCATGGAGAAGCGCACCGTCATGCGCCTCGACCCGCGCCTCGCGCCCGTCAAGGTCGCCGTGCTCCCGCTCTCGCGCAACGCCCAGCTCACCCCGAAGGCCAAGGGCCTCGCGGCGGACCTGCGCAAGAACTGGAACATCGAGTTCGACGACGCGGGCGCCATCGGCCGCCGCTACCGTCGCCAGGACGAGATCGGCACCCCGTTCTGCGTCACCGTCGACTTCGACACCCTCGACGACAACGCGGTGACCGTCCGCGAGCGCGACACCATGAAGCAGGAGCGCGTCTCCCTGGACCAGATCCAGGGCTACCTCGCCTCCCGCCTGCTCGGCTGCTGATCACCCGAGCCACCGGCACCACGCCCGAGGGCCGGGCGGAACGCGAACCCGCGTCCCGCCCGGCCCTCGGGCACATCGGGGCCGGCTCAGCCCGAGACCGGACCCGAGGCCGGGTTCGAGGTCGACGGGTCGCCGGCCCCGGCCCGGGACCGCGCCGCCTCCGCCGCCGCCTCCGCCGAACGACGCTCGCCCGCCGCCTGGGCCCGCTTGCTGTACAGCGCGGTCCACACCGCGAGCAGCCCCAGGGTCCCGTAGATCAGCACCGGGCTCAGCCACACCATCGTCGAGGTGTCCAGCACGAAGGCCAGGGCCACCCGCACCGCCGCCTCCAGTAGGTACCCCAGGCCCCACACCAGCGTGATCAGCGTCATCGTGCGCCGAAAGCCCTCGTAGCGCCACATCCCGTTCCACCACCGGGTGCTCTCTGGGGTGCCGTCGGTCGCGAACTTCCGGCCGAAGTAGAACATCAGCGGACGCGGCGCGAGCAGCGTGCCCAGGCAGAGCAGCCCGAACAGGCCCGTCACGCACGAGTCCTTGATCAGCAGCGCCCGGGCCGAGGGCGTGCCCACCAACGACACCACCGCGGTGATCACCAGGAACACCAGGGTGATCACGGCGAACTCGTCCGCCTTGCGGCGCCAGGCCACGACGATCGCCGTGTCCAGCACCGGCCACACCCCGCTGACCAGCAGGGCCGCGAACTCCGACCAGCCCCGCTCGGTCAGCGCGTTGTAGGTGAGGATCGGCGCCACCACGTTCAGCCCGATGGTCATGGCCCAGCCGAGCGCGGTGGCGAGCCCGGACCGCGCGGGTGGCGCCGGCCGATCGGTCGCGGTGAGGTTCTCGGTCATCCTGTTCCCCCTGTGAAGTGACTCAGGGGGAAGGTACGACCGCGCACCGTCGAGGACCGTCTCGCGGACGATCAAAACTCGGTCAAGTGTCCTGAACGAGCCCTCAGCTCCGCAGGCCCCGGATCACCAGCGAGGTCACGGCCTCGAACTCCGCCTCGATCGACGGGGACCGCCACTCGGGGGCGTACTGCGGATCGTGGAACCGGGAGGTCGCGTCGAACACCGCGCGCGCCGCCGCCGGCGCGTCCGGGGCGCTCAGCTCCCCGGTCGCCACCCCCGCCGAGACGATCCCCGTCAACTGGGCGATCAGATCCGCGAGATGCGTCTCCACCACCCCGCTGTTCTCGGCCAGCAGCACCGTGTACGTCGCGAACAACTCCGGGTCGTCCCCGGCCTTGTGCCGCTTCGCCTCGAACAGGGCCGACAACCAGGACTCCAACTTCCCCGGGGCCGTCCCCGTCGGCGCCTCCGCGATCTCCGCGAGCCGCAGCTCCGTCCGCTCCAGCCAGCGCGCCGTCACGGCCTCGCGCAACGCGGCCTTCGACGCGAAGTGCCGGTACACGCTCCCGTGGCTCACGCCCAGGGCGCGGGCCACGTCCACCACGGTGGCCTTGGTCGGCCCGAAGCGGCGCAGCACCTCCTCGGTGACTTCGAGGATGCGCTCGGGGGTCAGGGGCTCGGCGGCAGCGGGTGACATGCCTACGACCGTACCGTCGAATCAGTGCTCACTGTCGAGGTGGGCCATCTGGGCGGCCGGGTAGCGCTCGCCCGCCGCCGCGCCCTCCGGGACGGCCGCGGCGATCGCCGCCAGGTCCGCGTCCGTCAGCGTCACCTCCAGCGCCCCCAGGGCCTCCGCCAGCCGATCCCGACGCCGCGCGCCGATCAGTGGCACGATGTCCTCACCGCGCGAGAGCACCCACGCGATCGCCGTCTGCGCCACCGTGATCCCCCGCTCCTCGGCCACCGCCCGCAGCGCCTCCACCAGCGAGAGGTTCCGGGTCAGGTTCTCGCCCTGGAATCTGGGGCTCATGCCCCGGAAGTCACCGGCCGGCAGGCTGCGGTCGGCGCTGAAGTGCCCGCTGATCAGCCCCCGCGACAGCACCCCGTACGCCGTCACGCCGATGCCCAGCTCCCGGGCCGTCGGCAGGATCTCCGCCTCGATGCCCCGCGAGATCAGCGAGTACTCGATCTGGAGGTCGGCGATCGGGGCCACGGCGGCGGCCCGCCGCAGGGTGTCCGCGCCCACCTCGGACAGGCCGATGTACCGCACGTGCCCGGCCGTCACGGCCTCGGCGATGGCCCCCACGGTCTCCTCGATCGGCACGTTCTCGTCGACCCGCGCGATCCGGTACACGTCGATGTGGTCCCGCCCCAGGCGCTGGAGCGAATAGGCGAGGAAGTTGCGCACCGCGTCGGGGCGCCCGTCGTACCCCGCGAAACCGCCCTCCACGGTCCGCAGCGCGCCGAACTTCACGCTGGTCAGCGCCCGGTCCCGCAACGCGGCCGGCGCGGTGCGCAGGGCCTTGTTGATCAGCAGCTCGTTGTGCCCCATCCCGTAGAAATCGCCGGTGTCCAGCAGGGTCACCCCCGCGTCGAGGGCCGCGTGGATGGTGGCCAGCGACTCGGCGCGGTCGGCCTCGCCGTAGAGGGCCGACATGCCCATGCAGCCCAGCCCGAGGGGGAAGACCTCCGGCCCGTTCTTGCCCAGGGTGCGGGTCGGGTGGGTCGGGGGGACGGTGGTGTTCTGGTTCGTGTCCATGAGAAGACCATGGCATGACCGATGACAGATTTCAATATCTGTCACCCTTGCGCGTGCGAGAACCGCGGATCCCGTACGGGAGAAGGGGGTCGGCTCAGCGGGTCGGCGGGGGCGTCGGGCTCGTCGCGCCCGCCTTCGACGCGGCCCCCGCCGCCGGTTCGGGCGCTGGCTCCGCGAGCAGCCGCGCCGTGCGCTCCGCCGTGCCGCGCGCCCAGGCCCCGCTGGTCAGCAGCCCCAGCCCGAGCACCGCGAGCCCGCAGGCCGTCATGATCCACCAGGCGGGTCGGGCCGCGTCCGTGAACTCCTGCCCGTGCGCCAGCCCCGCCGCCAGCACCGCGCCGATCACGGCCACGCCCAGGGTGCCGCCGGTCTGCCGGCTGGTCGAGGCCACCGCCGCCGCGACCCCGGCCTGCGACCGGGGCATCCCCGACACGGCCGTGTTCGTGATCGGCGCGTTCACCATGCCGAAGCCCAGGCCGAAGAGCACGTACCCGGTGAACAGCAGGGGCGTGGACCGCTCGGCAGTGAAGGCCGCGAACAGCAGCCCGCTCGCGCTCATCGCCGTGCCCGCCACCACCAGCGGCAGACGGGGTCCCCGGGTGCCGACCAGCCGCCCCGAGAGGGGGGCCACGGCGAAGGTCAGGAAGGCCATCGGCAGCATGTGCACCCCGGCGGCCAGCGCGTCCAGGCCCAGCTGCTCCTGGAGGTAGAGGGTGTTCAGGAACAGGAACCCGGACAGGGCCGCGAACGCGCTCACCGCTATCCCGGTGGCCCCCGCGAAGGGCGCGCTGCGGAAGAACCGGGGGTCGATCAGGGGCTCCCGCCGACGCCGCTCGTACCCCACGAGCACCACCAGGCTCAGCACCGCCAGGGCCGCGCAGCCCAGGATCAGCGGGGAGAGGAGACCGGCCGCCGGGGCCTCGATGATCCCGTAGGTCAGCGAACCCAGCAGCAACACCACCAACACCTGCCCCACGGGGTCGGGGCGGCGCGGGTGCTCGGCCCGGGACTCGGGCACCTTCCGCAGGGTCAGCACCAGGGCCGCCAGGCCCACCGGCAGGTTGACCCAGAAGATCGAGCGCCAGCCCACCGAGTCCACCAGCAGCCCGCCCACCAGCGGCCCGGCCGCCATCGACACCCCGACCACCGCGCCCCAGACCCCGATGGCCCGGGCCCGTTCGCGCGGTTCGGTGAAGGTGTTCGTGATGATCGACATGGCCACGGGATTGAGCATCGACCCGCCCACCGCCTGCACCATCCGGAAGGCGATCAGCCACTCCAGGTCGGGGGCGAGGGAGCACAGCAGGGAACCGAGGGTGAAGAGCACCAGCCCGGTCGCGAACACCTTGCGCCGTCCGATCCGGTCGGCGGTGGAGCCGGCCAGCATCAGCAGCGAGGCCAGGGTGAGGGTGTACGCGTCGATCGTCCACTGCATCCCGGACACGGAGGCGCCGAGTTCGGCGCGCATCGAGGGCAGGGCGACGTTGAGGACGGTGTTGTCGAGGCTGACGATCAGCAGGCTGGTGCAGCAGATCGCCAGGATGACCAGACGCCGTCGGCGACTCGACTCGGGCATGCGTCGATAGTACGCCTAACTAACCTATCCGGGGACGGGGCCCGTGCGAACCTCCGTCCGGCCCGCCCGCGCGCCCAGGAACCTTCGCCCCGAGGGGGCTTCCGCGCGGGTGGGCGACAATGGGGGGATGACCACGCTCCCTTCCGCCCGCGCCGGCGAGGCCCTCGCGATCGGCCCGCACACCGTGCGCCCCCCGGTGGTGCTCGCGCCGATGGCCGGCATCACCAACGCCCCCTTCCGCACGCTCTGCCGCGAGTTCTCCGCGGGCAAGGGTCTGTACGTGAGCGAGATGATCACGACCCGCGCCCTGGTCGAGCGCAACGACAAGACCATGCAGCTGATCCGCTTCGACGCGTCGGAGACCCCGCGCTCGATCCAGCTGTACGGGGTGGATCCGGCCACCGTGGGCAAGGCGGTCCGGATGATCGTCGAGGAGGATCTCGCCGACCACATCGACCTGAACTTCGGCTGCCCGGTGCCCAAGGTGACCCGCAAGGGCGGCGGCTCGGCCCTGCCCTACAAGCGGAACCTGCTGCGCGCGATCCTGCGCGAGGCCGTCGCCGGGGCCGGGGACCTGCCGGTGACGATGAAGATGCGCAAGGGCATCGACGAGGACCACATCACCTACCTCGACGCGGGCCGGATCGCGGTCGAGGAGGGGGTCACGGCGATCGCGCTGCACGGCAGGACCACCGCCCAGCACTACGGCGGCACCGCCGACTGGGACGCGATCGCGCGGCTCAAGGAGCACGTGCCCGAGATCCCGGTGCTGGGCAACGGCGACATCTGGTGCGCGGACGACGCCCTGCGGATGGTGCGCGAGACCGGTTGTGACGGCGTGGTCGTGGGCCGGGGCTGCCTGGGCCGCCCGTGGCTCTTCAACGACCTGGTCGCGGCCTTCGAGGGCCGGCCGGAGGACTACTACGCGCCCTCCCTGCGCGAGGTCGCCCGGGTGATGGTGCGGCACGCGACCCTGCTGGGGGAGTGGCTGGGCGACGAGTCCCGGGGTGTCATCGACTTCCGCAAGCACGTGGCCTGGTACCTCAAGGGCTTCTCGGTGGGTTCCGAGATGCGCCGGAAGCTGGCCGTGACCTCCGGCCTGGCCGACCTGGACGCTCATCTGAGCGAGCTGGACCTGGACCAGCCCTGGCCCTCGGACGCGGACGGCCCGCGCGGCCGGACGTCCGGAAACAACCGTGTTGTCCTGCCCGAGGGGTGGTTGAAGGACCCGTACGACTGCGCCGGGGTGAGCGAGGAAGCCGAGTCGGATACGTCCGGCGGCTGAGGAAACCCTCCTGCGCGGGGCGTGAGATACGCCACGCATGGGAGGGGTTGCGCTCAGATGAGCGTCGAACAGGCGATTGTGATTCATGAAGGGTGGCACTGGGTGCCACCCTTCTTTCGTTCAAGTCTTGAAACCAAATGTATCGATGATCGCTCATCCGAGCGGGATCCGGCCCGTCGTCGCCGATGCGGCTTCGAGGGGTGAAGGCTCTCGGGAGGATTCGGTTACCGCGCGGTCACTTTGGATCCGGTGGCACACGGGTGGTTACGACCACGTGTCGGCCAAGTGGACGTACCGGAATGCCTTCGATCTGGGTATGTTCCTGGCCGTCAGGGAAGCCACCGGATCGTCGAGGGGTCGAGACCCGTGTCGGAAATCAAAGCTCAGAAGCTCGTCTACGACTTCACCGAGGGCAATCGCGAGCTCAAGGACCTGCTCGGCGGCAAGGGCGCGAACCTCGCCGAGATGACCCGACTGGGGCTGCCCGTGCCGCCCGGGTTCACGATCACCACCGACGCGTGCCGGGTCTACCTGGAGAGCGGCTCCGCCCCCGCCGCCCTGGACGCCGAGGTCGGCGACCACCTCGCGGCGCTGGAGGAGCGGATGGGCAAGAAGCTCGGCCAGGCGGACGACCCGCTGCTGGTCTCGGTCCGCTCCGGCGCCAAGTTCTCCATGCCCGGCATGATGGACACGGTCCTGAACATCGGCCTCTCCGACACCTCCGTGGTGGGCCTCGCCGCCCAGTCCGGCAACGAGCGCTTCGCCTGGGACTCCTACCGCCGGCTCATTCAGATGTTCGGCAAGACCGTCCTCGGCGTGGACGGCGAGCTGTTCGAAGAGGCACTGGATGCCGCGAAGGCCGCCAAGCAGGTCACCGTCGACACCGACCTCGACGCCGCCGACCTCAAGGCCCTTGTGGGGGAGTTCAAGGAGATCGTCGAGCGGCAGGCCGGCCGCGAGTTCCCGCAGGACCCGCGCGAGCAGATGGACCTCGCCGTGCACGCGGTCTTCGACTCGTGGAACGGCGACCGGGCCAAGCTCTACCGCCGCCAGGAGCGCATCCCGCACGACCTCGGCACCGCCGTCAACGTCTGCTCCATGGTCTTCGGCAACCTCGGCCCGGACTCGGGCACCGGCGTCGCCTTCACCCGCGACCCCGCGAGCGGCCAGCCCGGCGTCTACGGCGACTACCTCCAGAACGCCCAGGGCGAGGACGTGGTGGCGGGCATCCGCAACACCGTCCCCCTCGCCGAGCTGGAGGGCATCGACAAGGCGTCCTACGACGAGCTGATGCGCACGATGGAGACCCTGGAGACCCACTACAAGGACCTCTGCGACATCGAGTTCACCATCGAGCGCGGCAAGCTGTGGATGCTCCAGACCCGCGTCGGCAAGCGCACCGCCGGCGCAGCCTTCCGCATCGCCACCCAGCTCGTGGACCAGGGCCTGATCGACGAGGCCGAGGCCCTGCGCCGGGTCAACGGCGCCCAGCTCGCCCAGCTGATGTTCCCCCGTTTCGACGAGGGCGCCAAGAGCACCCTGCTCGGGCGCGGCATCGCCGCCTCCCCCGGCGCGGCCGTCGGCAAGGCCGTCTTCGACTCCTACACCGCGATCAAGTGGTCCCGCTCCGGCGAGAAGGTCATCCTGATCCGCCGCGAGACCAACCCCGACGACCTCGACGGCATGATCGCCGCCGAGGGCATCCTCACCTCGCGCGGCGGCAAGACCTCGCACGCGGCGGTCGTGGCCCGGGGCATGGGCAAGACCTGCGTGTGCGGGGCGGAGGAGCTGGAGGTGGACACCAAGCGCCGCCGGCTGACCACCGCCTCCGGGCAGGTCGTCGAGGAGGGCGACGTGGTCTCGGTCGACGGCTCCACCGGCAAGGTCTACCTCGGCGAGGTGCCCGTGGTGCCCTCCCCGGTCGTGGAGTTCTTCGAGGGCCGCACCCACGCGGGCGCCGACGACGCCGACGAACTGGTCCAGTCGGTGCACCGGATGATGGCCTACGCCGACCGCCGCCGCCGGCTGCGGGTGCGGGCCAACGCCGACAACGCCGAGGACGCGCTGCGCGCCCGCCGCTTCGGCGCCCAGGGCATCGGCCTGTGCCGCACCGAGCACATGTTCCTCGGCGAGCGCCGCGAGATGGTCGAGCGCCTGATCCTCGCCGACCACGAGGACGAGCGCGACGCCGCCCTCGCCGAGCTGCTGCCGCTCCAGAAGTCCGACTTCATCGAGCTGTTCGAGGCCATGGACGGGCTGCCCGTCACCGTGCGCCTGCTCGACCCGCCGCTGCACGAGTTCCTGCCCGACATCACCGAGCTGTCGGTGCGCGTGGCGCTGGCCGAGGCCCGCAAGGACTCCAACGAGAACGACCTGCGCCTGCTCCAGGCCGTGCACCGGCTGCACGAGCAGAACCCGATGCTGGGCCTGCGCGGGGTGCGCCTGGGCCTGGTGATCCCGGGCCTGTTCACCATGCAGGTACGGGCCATCGCCGAGGCCGCGGCCACCCGCAAGGACGCCAAGGGCGACCCGCGCGTGGAGATCATGATCCCGCTCGTGGGCACCGTGCAGGAGCTGGAGATCGTCCGCGAGGAGGCCGAGCAGGTCATCGCCGAGGTCGAGGCCGCCACCGGCGTCGAACTGAAGCTGGCGCTGGGCACGATGATCGAACTGCCCCGGGCCGCGCTCACCGCCGACCAGATCGCCGAGGCCGCCGAGTTCTTCTCCTTCGGCACCAACGACCTGACCCAGACGGTGTGGGGCTTCTCCCGCGACGACGTCGAGGCCAGCTTCTTCACCGCCTACCTGGAGAAGGGGATCTTCGGGGTCTCGCCCTTCGAGACCATCGACCGCGACGGCGTGGGCCGACTGGTCCGCGACGCCGCGATCGCCGGCCGCGCCACCCGCCCCGACCTCAAGCTCGGGGTCTGCGGCGAGCACGGCGGCGACCCGGAGTCCGTGCACTTCTTCCACGAGGTCGGCCTCGACTACGTCTCCTGCTCGCCGTTCCGGATCCCGGTGGCGCGCCTGGAGGCCGGTCGGGCCGCGGTGATGGCCGGGGCGGAGGGCTCCGACAGCCGCTGAGGCGGCCCTCGAACCCGTCGGGACCGGTTCGGGGTCACCCTCCACGCGGACGGCGCGCGAACGCCACCCCCGTGCGACCCCGAACGGACCTTCCCTGCCGCCGTCCGCCCCCGGGCTGTCCTCCCGGGCCGGACGCCGGTCCCGACACGCGCCCGTCGCCGAGTTCCCTGACCCCTCGGCGGCGGGCGCCTTCGCGCGTGCGCGCGGTAAAAGCGGAAGCGGAACGGGAGGGGTCCGGACACGCGTCGGCGGGCGGCGAACGGATCCCCACCCGTCCACCGCCCGCCGACATTGCGCCGGACACGTCGGCGCTTCCCGAGGCGACCGACCGCCAGGCCCCGCAAAGCCCCCCACGGCCTTCGCGGAGCGTTTCGGTCGCATCGGAGTGTGCCCGGCGGACCCCAGCATTTCGGTTGTGACCCGCCGGCGAAAGGGGGTTTCAACTGTGGCCGAAAGGGCGTGGTGACGTCGTGTGACGACGTGCATACTCATGGGGCGGGGATTGCGGTTGCACAGGTGGGGGTTGAGTGCTGCGTATCCATTTCACGGGAGTGGACCTGGCACGCGTGCGGATGGCCGGTCGTCCCGATGCGTTGTGGGAAACGATTCTCAGCTTTCATCGGCTAAGGGAACGGAGGGATGTCCGACTCTTCGGTGAATGGCGTACCGAAACGCGCGGCCGGTTGAATAGTGAAATACGGCTGCTGGGCGCGCTCATACCCTCCCGCGGATATTTCCCCGATTTCCTGACCCCGGCCGAGGGCCAGTACGGCTGGGAGGTGGGCCTCGACGCGCTCCGAGCCCTCGACGAGGACCGGTTGCGCCGCGAGGCCGCCCTCGTCGGCTCCCCGGCCGCCGGCCCGCCCCCCGCCCGCCTGCGCGACCTGCTCCAGGCCGGGACGGAGCGGCTGCCGCGGCTCCTCGGCGAGCTGCGCGGCTGGCACCGGGCGGCCGTGGAGCCGTACTGGACGCACATCCGCGCCCAGATCGAGGCCGAACGCGCGGCCCGGGGCCGGGCCCTGCTCGACGGGGGAGCCGACGAACTACTGGCCTCGCTGCCGCCCGCGCTGCGCTGGCGGGCCCCGGTGCTGGAGTGCGACTACCCCGTGGACCGGGACCTGCGCCTGGGCGGGCGCGGGCTGCTGCTCCAGCCCTCGTTCTTCTGCCGGCGCACCGCCGTCACCCTCCGGGACCCCGGGCTGCCGCCGGTGCTGGTCTACCCGGCCGCCTCCGGGCTCGGGGCCGCGCCCGCCGACCGGGAGACGCAGCCCGAGGAACAGCGCCGGCGCACCCTGGGCAAGCTCGTCGGGCACACCCGCTCGGTGGTGCTGCGGGCCATCGGCGACGGCGCCACCACCAGCGAGCTGGCCCGCCGGGCCGGGGTCTCGCTGGCCTCGGCCAGCCAGCACGCCGGGGTGATGCGGGAGGCGGGGCTGGTGACGACGCTGCGGCGCGGGAACGCCGTGCTGCACACCGTGACCCCGCTCGGCGAGGCCCTGCTCAAGGGCGCGCCCGCCGGCGGCTGACCGGGCGGCACCGGGGCCCGGACGCGCGAGGGGGCCGGCCGCGTGGGGGAGCGTCCCCGTGCGACCGGCCCCGGATCGGCCGGCGGTCAGGACCGGAACGGGCCCGTCACCTCGTAGGTGATGCCGCCCGAGGAGCTGCCGCTGGTGCCGCGCTGGCTGGAGAAGTACAGCCGCTTGCCGTCGGGGGAGAAGGCCGGGCCGGTGATCTCGGAGCCGGACTGGCCGGTGATCCGCAGGAAGGGCGCGACCACGTCGGTCGGGGTGATCACGCAGATGTCCATGGAGCCGCCGTCCTCGGCCACGTACAGGTCGCCCGAGGAGCTGCCGGTCACGTTGTCCACGCCGGTCAGCGGCGCGGCCCCGCCGGGGACGAGGGAGTCGTCGTAGGCCAGCTCGTAGGTCCCGGCGAGCAGGTTCAGGCGCCAGACGCGGTTGTCGCCCTTGGTGGTGAACCAGACGGTGTCGTTCGCGTAGTGGCAGCCCTCGCCGCCGTTGAAGCGCTTGGCGCCCGAGACCTGGTCGCGGGTGACGGTGGGGGAGCCGTCGGGGTCGGGGACGGTGACCCAGGTGAAGGAGCCGGAGGTGGCCGTGCCGGCCTTCAGCACCTGGAGCGTGCCCGAGGAAAGGTTTCCCCAGGTGGTCGGCAGGAAGCGGTAGAAACAGCCGTTGGTCTCGTCCTCGGTCAGGTAGACCGCCTTGCGGACCGGGTCCGCGGCCGCCGCCTCGTGCTTGAACCGGCCCAGCGCCGGCCGCTGCACCGCCGCGTTCACCCCGTACGGGTCGGCCTCGTAGACGAACCCGCGGGTGACCTCCTCGCACGAGAGCCAGGTGTTCCACGGGGTCTTGCCGCCCGCGCAGTTCTGCCGGGTGCCCGAGAGGATCCGGTAGGCGCCCGTGACGGCACCGCCGGCCGCGAAGCGCACCGCGCTCGCCCCGCCGCTCGGGTCGATCTCGGAGTTCGACACGTAGATCCAGCCCGTGCCGTCGGCGTAGCAGGCCCCGCCGTCGGGGGCGTTGTGCCAGGTGTACGAGGTGCCCGCGACCGTCTGGCCGGAGCGGGCGATCACCCGGCTGGTGAACCCGGCCGGGAGCTGGATGCCGTTGGCGTCGGCGGCCCCGAGGGCCCCGTAGGGTCCGGCGCCGGGCTGGGCGGGGGCCGCGTGGGCCGCGCCGCGGATCATGGTGCCGCCGAAGGCGGCCGCCGAGGAACCGATCACGGCGCCGCGCAGGAAGGTACGACGGTGCAACGGTCTCTCCTGTCGAGGAGTGGGCCCCGGATCCCGGTCGGGAAACGAGGTCGCGCGCCTGGGAACGTAGAACCGGTGCGTTGACGGGAAGTCAATTCCTCATGACGCCGGCGCGACCGGGGGGAGGTCAATCCCCGCGCCCGCCCCGGGCCCCGGACCGGACCACCCCGATTCGGGACTTTCTGCCCTGGGTGCTCCCCGCGCGCGGGAGGATGGTGGAGTGATGGACCGAGTGACCGCCGCCCCCGCCCCCGCCGCCCGTGACATCCGCGACCGCGCCGACCTCGACCTCCTGCTGCGCCGCTTCTACACGGCCGCCTTCGCCGACCCGCTGATCGGCCCCTTCTTCACCGAGATCGCCGGCACCAGCCTCGACACCCACATGCCGCGCATCACCGACTTCTGGGAGCGGGCCCTGTTCCGCACCGCCGAGTACCACCGCAACGCCTTCGCCCCGCACGCCGCCCTCCACCTCAGCCGCCCCATGACGGCCGAGGACTTCGGACGCTGGGTGCAGCTGTGGCGGGCCGCGATCGACGGCCTGCACGCCGGACCGAACGCCGAACGCGCCAAGGACACCGGCGAACGGATCGCGCTCACCCTGCACAAGCGGCTCGCGGGCGCCGACCCCGAACTGCTGCGCGGCGAGGGCCCCGGCTTCGTGCCGCTGTCCGCCCTGGGTCTGCGCTCCGCAGCCGCCTGACCTGCGGTTTCGCCTCACCGAAAAAAGATCCGGGAAAAATCCGGCGGGACCGATGAGTTCCGCCGGGACGCGTCGTCTACCCCTCGAAGCGACCGACACACGGCCGGCCGCCGCGCACCGAGGAGCCCCGCATGACCGCCGACGCCACCCCCACCATGATCTTCGTCAACCTGCCCGTGAAGGACCTGGAGGCCACCAAGACCTTCTGGGGCAAGCTCGGCTACTCCTTCAACGCCCAGTTCAGCGACGAGAACTGCGCCTCGATGCCGATCACCGACACCATCGTCGCGATGTTCCTCACCCACGGGCGCTTCAAGGACTTCACCACCAAGGAGATCGCCGACACCACCCGCACCGCCGCCGCCCTGCTCTGCCTCAGCTCCCCGAGCCGCGAGGCCGTGGACGCGACGGTGGACACCGCCCTCGCCGCCGGCGCCACCGAACCCCGCCCGGCCCAGGACTACGGCCAGATGTACGGCCGGGCCTTCGAGGACCTCGACGGGCAGACCTGGGAGATCATGTGGATGGACCCGGCCATGGTCCAGGGCTGAGACCGTACGCGAAACAGCAGGTCGGCGGGGTTGCTCAACGGGCCCTGAAGGCTTCCTCAAGGCGGCCTTAAGAGCCCCCGACCCGCCTCGGCCCGCCCCTACGGTGATCCCATGCGCGATGGGGTGGGCGGCCTGGGCGGCCGGGCGAGACGGGGCGGCGGCCGGGTGGACACGGGGTGGGGCGCGGACCCCGGGGACCGGCTGCGGGCCGCGATCCTCGGCGGCGGCGTCCTCGTGACGGCCCTGTGGGCCGTGCAGGTGCGGCCCTCGGCCCGGCTCGACGCGCTCTTCGCCACCGGCGCCCACCTGACCGGGCTGCTCGGGGGCTACGGGATCCTCGTCATGCTCTTCCTGATGGCCCGGGTCCCGGCCGTGGAGCACGGGGTGGGGGCCGACAGGTTGGCCCGGATGCACGCCCTCGGCGGCCGGCACGTGCTCACCCTCTGCCTCGCCCACGGCCTCCTCGCCCTGTGCGGATACGCCGTCCACGAACGACTCGACGTGCTCTCCGCCCTGCGCGGGCTGCTCGGCTACCCGGCCCTGGCCGCCGCGGCCCTGGCCGGCCTGCTCCTGCTGGCGGTCGGGGTGAGCTCCGCCCGCGCCGCCCGGCGCCGGCTGCCGCACGAGACCTGGCGCCGGATCCACCTGCTGGTGTACCTCGCCGCCGCCCTCGGGTTCGTGCACCAGCTCGCGGGGCCCGACCTCGGGCCCGTGGTGTGGTTCTGGGCCCTCGCGCACACCGTCGTCGCCGCGCTGCTGGTCTGGTACCGGGCCGTGGTCCCCGTCCGGCAGGCCCTGCGGCACGTCCTGCGGGTCACCGAGGTCCGGGCCGAGGGCCCCGGCGTGGTCTCGGTGCTGATGACCGGCGAACACCTCGCCGAACTGCGCGCCGAACCCGGCCAGTTCCTGCGCTGGCGGTTCCTGACCCGGCGGCTGTGGGGCACCGCCCTGCCCTTCTCCCTGTCCGCGCCCGTCGGCCCCGCCGGCCTGCGCATCACCGTCAAGGCCGTCGGCGGACACAGCCGCCGGATCCGCCGGCTGCGCCCCGGCACCCGGGTCGTGGCCACCGGCCCCTTCGGCGCGCTCACCGCCGCCCGCCGCACCCGCCCCAAGGTGCTGCTGCTCGCGGGCGGGGTCGGCATCACCCCCATGCGGGCCCTGTTCGAGACCCTGCCGGGCGGGCCCGGCGACCTCACCCTGCTCTACCGGGCCCGGTCCGAGGACGAACTCGTGCTGCGCGGCGAGCTGGAGGAGATCGCGGCCCGGCGCGGCGCCGCCCTGCACTACCTGCTCGGCTCCTCCGGCGCGGCCTGGGACCCGCTGGCCCCCGAGGCGCTGCGGGCCCTCGTGCCCGACCTCGCCGACCACGACGTGTACCTGTGCGGACCGCCCGGGATGACCGAGGCGGCCGAACGGGCCCTGGCCCGCGCCGGGGTGCCGGCCGGCCGGGTGCACTCGGAGTGCTTCACCTTCTGACCACCGCGCCACGCCGCGCCGCCGCCCGCCGCCCCCGTCCGACCCCCTCCCGTGAGGTCCCCGCCCGTGCGCCATCCCCTGCACGTCACCGTCGACGTCCCCGCCCTCGACCCCGCCGAACCGGGCCCCGACGAGCCCCGGGCCCGGCACCGCCGGCCCCGGGTCCGCACCGCCCGCGCCGCCTGGGCGGCGGTGCCCGCCGCCGGCCGGCTGGTCCTGGGCCTGGGCGCGGCCGGGATCTGCGCGGCCACCGCCCTCACCGCCCTCGTGGACCCGGCCGCGCCGGCCGCCCCGGACCGGGTCCCGACGGGCCGAAGCTCAAACCTCGCGCAAGTTTCCGGACTCTGACCCTCCGATCGGCGATCTCGTTCGTAGGGTCGGGGAGTGCCCGAGATATCCCTGACCACGCTCATCGTGCTCTGTGCGGCCGCCGCCGCGGCCGGTTGGATCGACGCCGTCGTGGGCGGCGGCGGCCTGCTGCTGTTGCCCGCCCTCCTCACCGGCCTGCCGCAGGCCCATCCCGCGACCGTCCTCGGCACGAACAAGGCCGTCGCGATCGTCGGGACCACCGGAGCCGCCGTCTCCTTCGCCCGCAAGGCACCCGTCAACGTCCGGCACGCCACCCGGATCGGCGGGGCGGCGATGCTCGGCGCGGCCGGCGGCGCCCTCCTCGCCGCCGGCATCGACAAGGACGCCCTGCGCCCGCTGATCATGGCCGTGCTCGTGCTGGTCGCCGGGTTCGTGGTCTTCCGACCCGGCTTCGGCGCGGTCGGGGCGGGCGGGCCGGTGACCCGGGCCCGGGTGCTGACCGCGATCGGCCTCGCCGGTCTCGGCATCGGCTTCTACGACGGCCTGATCGGGCCCGGCACCGGCACCTTCCTCGTCCTGGCCCTCACCGCCCTGCTCCACCTCGACCTGCTGACCGCCTCCGCCACCGCGAAGATCGTCAACGTGGGCACCAACCTCGGCGCCCTCGCGGTCTTCTCCGCACAGGGCCGGGTGCTGTGGCAACTCGCCGCCGTCCTGGCCGTCTTCAACCTCGCCGGCGGCATGATCGGGGCCCGGACGGCCGTCAAACAGGGCACGGGCTTCGTGCGCGGGGTGCTGCTGACCGTGGTCTGCGCCCTCGTGGTCAAACTCGGCCTCGACCAGTGGGCCTGAGCCCGGTCACGCCCCGCCCCGTCAACCCCCGTCCGGCGCGCGGCGCGGGGCGGGCAGCAGGCGGCCCACCGGGCCGCGCGTCCACCAGCCGCCCGGCCCGCCCCGGCGCACCGTCAACGACTCCACCTCCCACGAGATCTCCGAGACCCCCGGCTCCGGCACCGGATGCCAACGGCCCGCCGACACCGACAGGTTCACGATCAGGTACGCGTGCCAGTCCCTGCCCACCCCCGCCCGGTCCGCGAACACCCGGCGGCCGTTGACCCACCACACCACCGACCGGGCCCCGAACCGCACCTCCAGGTCCACCACCGCGCCCGGGCCCACCCCCGCCGTCCGCAGATACCGCGAACCACCGCCCGAGCGCACGTGGTTGGACAGCTCCAGGGTGTCCGGGTTGTCCGGGTGGTACTCGAAGACGTCCACCTCCCGGCCGCCGTCCCGCCAGGTCCAGATCGCGGGCCACGCCCCCCGTTCCCGGGGCAGCCGCACCCGCGCCGTCAGCACGTCCTCCGCCCGCAGCTCGAAGGCGTCGGAGCTGCCCTCCGTGGTCAACAGCCCGGTGTCCCAGTTCCCGTCCGAACGGCGGCGGGCCCGGAACACCCCGCCGCGCGAGAACTCCGGATCGGCCGTCAGATGGTCCAGTTTGTCGTCCCCCGGATTGACCGGGCCCCCGTTCGGATACGCCCACGATCTCCCCGCGACCCACTGGTCGGCGGAGGCGAAGTCGGCGTCGAGGACGAGGGGGCCGAGCCGGGATCGGCGGTACGCGGCGATGATCTCCGTGAGCACACCGCACCCCTTCCCGCCCGTCGGCCGCCGACGCCGGCGCGCGGGGGCTCCGGGCCCCGGCGGGCGCGCCCCGGCGCGCGAACGCCCGCACGCGGCCCTCAGTACGTGCCCGTCAAATGGGCGAACACCACCACGTTGCCCTGGTAGCCCACCCCCGGCGCGAAACTGCCGCCGCACGTGATCACCCGCAGCTCGGCCCGCTCCGAGGGCCCGTACACCCGGGCGTCCGGGAAGGACCGCGCGTCGAAGAACTCCACCGCGTGCACCGTGAACACCGCCGTCCGCCCGTCCCGCCGCCGCACCTCCACCGAGGCCCCGCGCCGCACCGCGCCCAGCCGGTGGAAGACCGCCGGCCCGCTCGCGTGGTCCACGTGCCCGGCCACCACCGCCGTGCCCGCGGACCCCGGCGGCGTGCCGTCCCGGTACCAGCCCGCGGGCGAGGTGCGGCCCGGCGGGGGACTGTCCACCCGCCCGTCCGGCGCCAACCCGAGCCCGATCAACGGGGTGTCCACGCCCACGGACGGGATCCGCACCCGCGTGGGCACCGCCCCCGGCAGCGGGGCGACCGTGTCGCTCCACACCCCCGGCCCGGCCGGGGCGCGTTCGGCGGCGGCCGGCAACGGCGGCCCGGCCGGCACCCCGTCGGAGGAGGGCGCGAGCAGCCACACCCCGACGCAGGCCAGCGCGGCCAGCACCCCCAGCCGGGTCCGCAGCAGGTGCGCGGCGCCGGGGTCCGCGGGCTCGGGACGAGAGGACATCGGCGGTCTCCCTTCCGCACGCGCCGAGGGGGAGGGAACGAGGGATTCGGGCGTCGCCCGGTCCGCGAACGGGGGGACCTCGCGGGCCGGGCGACGCCGGGACGGTACCGGTCGGACCGCGACCGTCACGGGTCGCGGGGGCGCCCGATCAGGGCTGCCGCACGCCGCTCGCCCGGCGACGCAGCAGCCAGGTACCGCCCACGACGGCCGCGGTCAACGTGACCGCCCCCGCCGCGACTCGGGCCGGACCCGGAGAGGCGGCGCCCATGGCGGCGGCCCCTCCGACCCCGGTGCGCACGTGCCCCTGGGGGCCGTGCGAGGTGACGACCAGGTCCCCGGTCGCGTACTTGCCGTCCGCGCAGGTCACGCCGATCGCGTGGGTACCCGGCCGGGCCTCGTGCCCCACCCGGAACTGTCCGACCAGGACCTCCTTGTGGGTGCCCGCGGTCAACCGGAACCGGCCCCCGCCCACGGCGGTCGCGTCCCCGTCCGCGCCGCCGCCCTTCTTCCCGCACGCGCTGGTGTTCACCGTCACCGTCGTGCCCGCCGTGGCCGTCGACGGCCACACCTCCAGGCGCGCGAAATCCCCCGGCGCCGCCATCGCCCCGGCGACCGGGACGGCGAACGCGGCGGAGGCCAACGCGCAGGCGGTGACGAGGTGGGCGGTGCGGCGGCGCATGAGGACTCCAGGGGACGGGCGCGGGCGGGCCGTTGACCCGAGCCAACACCGACCCCGCCGACCCCGCCCCCCGAACCCGGCCCGCCCACCCCCGCCCGCCCCTCGGGCCGCCCCGGAAAACAGCAGCTCAGAGGGGGTGCGGCAGGCCGAACGGGGGGTGTGGCCCCGATCCCCTCGTCCGGGTGAGCGGCCCCCTCAGCGCTCCGCCGGCGTCGGCAGCAGCACCTCCGCCAGGGCCCCGCCGGCCACCGAGTTCGCGAACGTCACCCGCGCCCCGATGACCTGCGCCTGCCCCAGCGCTATCGTCAGCCCCAGGCCCGTGCCCTGGCCCCGCGCCGCCGTGCCCGTCCAGAACCGGCGCGGGCCGTGCTCCAGCAGGTCGGCGGGGAAACCCGGACCCGCGTCCAGGACCGAGACCCGCCGCCCCGAGACCGACACCGTGATCGGCGCGCCCCCGTGCCGGACCGCGTTGGCCAGCAGGTTCGCCAGGATCCGGTCGAAGCGGCGGACGTCGGTGACCACCGCCGAGTCCTCCGCCCCGCCGAGCACCTCCGCCTCGACCCCCGACCGGGCCACGGCCGCCGTGACCAGGGGCCCGATCCGGTGCTCGGCGAGCACCGGCTCCTCCCGGTCCGAGTCCAGCCGCGCCACCTCCAACAGGTCCTCCGTCAACGTCCGCAGCGCCGCCACCCGGTCCCGCACCAACTCCGTGGGGCGGCCCGCGGGCAACAGCTCGGCCGCCGTCTGCAGACCCGTCAACGGGGTCCGCAACTCGTGCGCCACGTCCGCCGTGAACCGCTGCTCGGCCTGGATCCGACGCTGGAGGGTGCCCGCCATCGAGTCCACGGCCGCCGACAGCTCGGCCACCTCGTCCCGGGCCCGCGCCGGACCGGCCGCGTCCTCGTCCCCGCCCTCGGCCTCCGCCGGCTCCGTCCGGGACCCGATCCGCGCGTCGAGGTCACCCGCGCTGATCCGTCGCGCGATCTCGGCGGCCGTCCGCAGCTCCCGGCTCAAGCGGTTCGCCAGCAGCGCCCCGCCGATCGCCGCCAAGGCCACCACCACGGCGCCGTAGGCCACCAACTGCCGGTCCAGATCGGCCAGTTCACGGGCCTCCGCGTTCAGGGGCCGGCGCACCGAGAGCACCCGGTCCGAGCCCACCGGACGCGCCGCCCACACCGCCGGACTCGGGCCCGTCAGATCCAGGAAGGTGGTCCGGTACCCGGCCAGGGCCGCGTTCCGCAGGGACTTCGGCAGCTCCGGCGCGTCGAGCCGGGCATCGGTCTCCCCGACCTTCTCCGGGTCCAGCCGACCCGTCAGCTCGTACACCTGCCGCACCCGCGTCAACTGGTCCAGCGCGCCGGAACGGGCCGAGCGCGCGACCTGCTCGCCCCGCGCCTCGTGGATCAACAACCCGATGGTCACGGCGACCAGCGAACAGCCCACCGCCAACAGCACCGCGATCTTCGTCCGCAGCCCCAGGGCCCGCGAGGCCAGCCGCGCACGGCGCAGTGTCCCGGCCCACCGACAGCCGCTCACCACTCCTCCCCGTCGGGCACGTCCGACGCGTCGGGCACGGAGAGGGCCTCCGGGGCCGGGTCGAGGGGATCCGTCGGCGCCGGCAGCTCCGTCGCGTAGCGCTTGTCGTCCCGGACCGCCGTCATCCGCTCGCCGTCCCAGCGGTAGCGCACGACCTGCTCCGCCCCCGCGTCCGCCTCGGTCCGGATCAACAGGTCCTCTCCCATCGCCTCGACCTCCATGCGCCGCCCGAGGAAGAACAGGATCGGCACCACCTTGTGGTCGATCTCCGTGTACACGCTCAGCGCCGACCGCCCGGTCTCGGTGTCGGCCGCCAACAACAGCTCCTGCCGCCCGTCACCCGTCAGGTCCGCGTAGACCGGCGGACGCAGCCCCGGCAGCCCCGGCCTGGTGATCCACACCGGTCGCGCCGGCTTCTCCCCGGCCGTCGCCCCCTTGCCCTTGCCGGGCTCCTTGGGGGCCTTGGGGTTCTTGGGCGGGAACCCGTACCGGCGCAACTGCCAGTCCGCGATCACCACGTCGTCCGGATCCACCCCGCGCAGCCCCGTCGAGGGGACCGTCGGCCCGTCCTTGAGCGGGCGGGGCGGCGGCTGCCGGGTGCCCACCTCGGCGCCCGGCGCGTCCGGCCCCTCCTCCGTCCAGCGCGGCCACAACGAGGACGGGTGCGGCTGCGGGGACACCGGGTCCACCTTCTCGCCGGCCGCCAGGCCGCCCGGCCGCGAACACCCGGTCACCACGCCCGTGCCGAGCAGACCGGCGGCGAGCAGACAACCGGCGGCCACGAGGCAGCGGCGGGCACGGCGGAGCACAGGGCGCATGACAGAAAGGGAATCGACTCGCGGGAGGAGAGGGGAGGGGGAGGAGCCGACCGTAACCGACGCGGGTCACGACCTTCGGGCGGTTGTGTAACAGCGAGGCCCACATCCCCGCCGCCGGCCCCGAACCGGGACCTCGGGCCGGGACCTCGGGCCCGGACCTCGGCCCCGGGGTGCGGGCCCGGACCTCCGACCGCGCCCGGGGCGGGGCCGGCTCACAGCGCGGCGGCGCCCTGGGCCATCAACCGCTGCCGGTACTGCTGGAGCACCCACAGCTCCTCCTCCACGGCCGCCGCCCGCACCGGATCGCCCTGCCCGGCCAGCCGCCGCAGCGCGCCCTGGACCTCCTCCATCCGCCGGTCCACCGCCCGCAGCCGCACCTGCACCAGGTGCACGCCGGCGTACACCTCGTCCACCGTCCGCTTGTGCAGCGGCTCCACGGCCAGCTCCGTCACCATCGCCCGCACCGTGTCGTCGGGCGCCGCGTCCCGCACCCGGGCCACCAGCGACTCGCCGCCCGCCGCCGCGCCGCCCGCCTCCGCGATCGCCTGCCGCACCGCCGCGTACGGCGGCGCCGTGAACTCGTCCACCCCGTACGCGTCGAAGGTCGGCGAGACCAGCTCCGGCCGTTGCAGGGCCAGCTTCAACAACTCCCGCTCCGTGCGGTGCGCCGGACTGCGCAGGTTCAACGCCGGACCCGAGAACCCCGGACCGCCGCCGGCCGCGCCGCCGCCCGCCCGCTCCTCGGGGCCGCCGCCCTGCCCCGGCCCCTCGCCGGGACCCCGACGCGGGCCGCCGGGCCGCTCCGGACCGCCGCGCCCGGGCTGCTGCGGCCGGCCGCCGCGCTCCCGGGCCCAGCGCGCCACCTGCGCGACCCGCTTGACCACGAACTGCTCGTCGAGCACCCCGAGCATCCCGGCCAGCTGCACCGCCGACTCGTGCTGGATCGCGATGTTCTTGATGTTGGCGACCACCGGCGCCGCCTCGTCCAGCGCCGCCGCCCGGCCCGCCGGGTTCTCCAGGTTGTGCCGGGACACGATGTGCCGCAGCGCGAACTCGAACAGCGGGGTGCGGCTGGAGACCAGCTTGACCACCGCCTCGTCCCCGTCCGCGAGCCGCAGCTCGCACGGGTCCATGCCGCCCGGGGTGATCGCGATGGAGGTCTCGGCCGCGAACTTCTGGTCGTCCTCGAAGGCCCGCAGCGCGGCCTTCTGCCCGGCCGCGTCCCCGTCGAAGGTGAAGATCACCTCGGCGGTCGCGTTGTCCATCAGCAGACGCCGCAGGATCTTGATGTGCTCCCCGCCGAACGCGGTGCCACAGGTCGCGATCGCGGTGGTCACCCCGGCCTGGTGGCAGGCCATCACGTCGGTGTACCCCTCGACGACCACCGCCTGCGAGGTCTTCGCGATCTCCCGCTTGGCCAGGTCGATCCCGTACAGGACCTGCGACTTCTTGTAGATCGGGGTCTCGGGGGTGTTCAGGTACTTCGGCCCGTTGTCGTCCTCGCGGAGCTTGCGCGCGCCGAAGCCCACCACCTCGCCCGAGATGTCCTTGATCGGCCACATCAACCGGCCCCGGAACCGGTCGATGGGCTTGCCGCCCCGGCTCTCCTGGGCCAGCCCCGAGCTGATCAGCTCCCGGTCGGTGAAGCCCTTGCCGCGCAGGAAACGGGTCAGGTGGTCCCAGCCGGCCGGGCTGTAGCCCACCCGGAAGTGCGCCGCCGCCTCCTGGTCGAAACCGCGCTCGGCGAGGAACCGGCGGGCGATCTCCGCCTCCGGGCTCTCCAGCCGCTCGATGTAGAACAGCTCGGCCGCCTTGTGCGCCTCGACCAGCCGGATCCGCTCGCCGCGCCCGCTGGTGCCCGCCGTGTAGCCGCCCTGCTCGTAGCGCAGGGTGATGCCGGCCTGACCCGCGAGCCGCTCCACCGCCTCCGAGAACGACAGGTGGTCGATCTTCATCACGAAGTCGAGGGTGTCCCCACCGGCCTGGCAGCCGAAGCAGTGGTAGAGCCCCTTGGCCGGGCTGACCTGGAACGACGGCGACTTCTCGTCGTGGAACGGGCACAGCCCTTTGAGGTTCCCGCCCCCAGCGTTGCGCAACTGGAGGTAGTCACCCACCACGGCGTCGATCGGGACCGCGTCCCGCACCGCCTTCACGTCGTCGTCGTTGATCCGCCCAGCCACGCATGAATTCTACGGCGCCCGTCATACGAATCCCCCGGGCCCTCGCGGGTGAACCGTCGAGGACCCGGGGGAGCCGCCCGCGCGAAGGGCTCAGTCCCGGGCCGCGTCCGGCACCAGAGAGGCCAGGTCCACGCCCGGATCGGCCAGCGCGGCCTGGTCCACCGGGGCCGCCGAGCGGATCAGCGCCTGGATCGGCTCCGTGACGTCCCACACGTTGACGTTCATCCCGGCCAGCACCCTGCCCTCCGACAGCCAGAACGCCACGAACTCCCGCTTCGCCGCGTCCCCGCGGATCACCACCTGGTCGTAGGACCCGGGCGGGGCGTAGCCGGAGTACTCCAGGCCCACGTCGTACTGGTCCGAGAAGAAGTACGGCACCCGGTCGTAGGACACCTTCCGGCCCAGCATCGCGCGGGCCGCCGCCGGCCCGCCGTTCAACGCGTTCGCCCAGTGCTCCACCCGCAGCCGGGTGCCCAGCACGGGGTGGTGCGCGGCGGCCACGTCGCCGGCGGCGAACACGTCCGGGTCGGAGGTGCGCAGGCTCGCGTCCACCGCGATCCCGCCCCCGTGCTCCCGGTCCACCAGCGCCAGGCCCGCGCTCTCGGCCAGCGCCGTCCGCGGTACCGCCCCGATCGCGGCGAGCACCGCGTGCGCCGGGTGCTCCTCGCCGTCCTCCGTGCGCACCGCCAGCACCATGCCGTCCTGGCCGAGGATCTCCGTCGGCCGGGATCCGAAGTGGAAGCGGACCCCGTGCTCGGCGTGCAGGTCCGTGAACAGCCGGCCCAGCTCGGGGCCGAGCACCCCGTGCAGCGGGGTCGGGTCGGGTTCGACGACGGTGACCTCCGCCCCGTGCGCGCGGGCCGCCGCCGCGACCTCTAGACCGATCCAGCCGCCGCCCGCGATCACCAGGTGCCCGTTGTCGCGGCCCAGGGTGCGCAGCACCCCGCGCAGCCGCTCCGCGTGCGCGAGCCGGCGCAGGTGGTGCACCCCGGCCAGGCCGGTGCCCGGGATCTCCAGCCGGCGCGGCTCGGCGCCGGTGGCCAGCAGCAGCTTGTCGTAGCGCAGCAGCGCCCCGTCGCCCAGCCGGATCGTGTGCGCCTCCCGGTCCAGGTGCACGGCGGGCTGCCCGAGGTGCAGTTCCACGTCGCTGTGCGCGTACCAGCCCGGTTCGTGGACGAAGACGCTGGAGCGTTCCGCGGTGCCCGCCAGGTACGCCTTCGACAACGGCGGGCGCTCGTAGGGATGGTCCCGTTCGTCGCAGACCAGGATCACCCGGCCGGTGAAGCCCTCCTCCCGCAGCGTCTGCGCGGCTTTCGCGCCGGCCAGACCACCGCCGACGATCACGAACGTCCGGTCTGCGTCGACCACCTGATGCCTCCTCATGACCTGTGGGTCGCATGTGAGCACATGCGAGCGTCCCGCACCGAGCCTGCCGCGTGAAGAGGGGCCGGCCCGATCACCTCAGCTTCCGGCGCGTCGCGCGCGACGCGTGAGCCGCGCGTGCAGGGAGCGCGCGGAAGAGTCGGTCAGGCACGCGATCTGGTCGACCACGGCCCGTTTGCGCGCCCGGTCGTCCCCGGCCGCGTCGAACACGGCCCGGAACTGCGGATCCAGTCCCTCCGGCGCGCGGGCCAGCAGGGCCTCGGCCAATTCGGCCAGAACCACGCGCTGATCGGCGCGCACCCGGCCCTGCTCCGCGCGCTGCATCGTGTACAGGTCGGCGACCGCCTTGAGCACCGCGCACTCGTGTCGGGTCGCGCGCGGCACCACCAGCTCGGCCGCGTACCGGGTCAGCCGCCCGGTCCCGTACGCGGCGCGGGTCGCGGCCTCGGCGGCCAGGCAGAACCGGCCCACGAGCTGGGAGGTGGCGTCCTTCAACCGGGCCTGCGCGATGGCCGAACCGTCGTAGCCGTGCGGCCACCACGGGGCCTCCAGCAGCCGGTCCAGGGCCGCGTCCAGCTCGGCCGGATCGGTGTCGGCCGGCACGTACCGGCCGATCGCGACCTCGGCGACGGCCCGCCGCTCGGGGTCGGCGAGCAGCAGGTTCGGGTCCAGGTGCCCGGCGTGCAGCGCGTCCTCCACGTCGTGCACCGAGTAGGCCACGTCGTCGGCCCAGTCCATCACCTGCGCCTCGAAGCACTTGCGGTCCCCCGGCGCCCCGGCCCGCAGCCACGCGAACACCGGCAGGTCGTCCTCGTACGCGCCGAACTTCACCGACCCCGGGTCGGTGGGGTGTCCGCCGCGCGGCCACGGGTACTTCGTGGCCGCGTCCAGCGCCGCCCGGGTCAGGTTCAGGCCCACGGCCTGCGGCTCCCCGGTCTCCGGATCGGGCACGAACCGCTTCGGCTCCAGCCGCGTCAGCAGCCGCAGCGACTGGGCGTTGCCCTCGAACCCGCCGCAGTCCGAGGCGAACTCGTCCAGGACCTCCTCGCCGTTGTGCCCGAACGGCGGGTGCCCCATGTCGTGCGCCAGGCACGCCGTCTCCACGAGGTCCGGGTCACAGCCCAGCGCGGCGCCGAGCTCACGGCCGATCTGCGCGCACTCCAGCGAGTGCGTCAACCGGGTCCGCGGGCTCGCGTCCCACTCCCAGGACCGGCTGCCGGGCGTGACCACCTGGGTCTTGCCGGCCAGCCGGCGCAGCGCCGCCGAGTGCAGCACCCGCGCCCGGTCCCGTTGGAACGCGGTCCGCCCGGGCCGTTTGTCGGGCTCGGCGGCCCACCGCTCGGTGTCCGAGGGGTCGTACGGGGGGCGCGGATCGTGGCCCGCGATGTCACCTGTGCCGTGTGCGCTGCCTGCCATGCCCACGACGGTAACCGGAACCCGCCCCGAACCGGACGTCCCGTGCGCCGGCCCCCCGATTCACGAGCCCCCCGCGACGGCCCGGACCCGGGGCAGCAGCAGGCCGGTGACGAAGGTCGCGGCGATCCAGAGCCCGGCGGCCCAGCCGAGGGCGATCCAGACCCCGGTCCCGTTCCACGCGAGCAGCCCGGCGAGCAGCGCGGCGTTGAGCGCGCCGATCTGCATGGCCAGCTCCCCCTGCCAGGTGCCGCGCCCGGCGACCCGGCCGAGCGAGGCGACCGGAATGGCGAGGACCACGAGCACGAACAGCAGCCCCACGGCCGTGATCGGCACCGTCCACCACGGTGCCGGCGGCCAGAACCCGAGGAACACGGCGGTCGCCAGGGTGACGGCGAACATCATCCCGACCGTGGGCCCCTCCGGCGCCTTCGCGGGCGGCCGGAACCGGGGCGCGTCCTCCCGGGCGGTCAGCGACACCAGCCCGAAGGCGAGCGCGGCCGCCAGCCCGGCCCCGACGGCCGACCACCCCGCCACCAGCGTGGACTGCGCGAACACCCCGCCCGCGCCGAGCAGCGCGCCCCACGCGACGACCCCGCCCGCGCCCGGGGCCAGCGGACCGGCGGGCGCGGGGTCCCGGGGCCGGGCCGGGTCCGCCGCGGGGGCGGGCCGGGGTTCGGGGCGGGGTTCGGGGCGGGCCGGCGCGGAGCCGTCGTGCGGGTTGGTCGGACGGGTCGGGGCGGGGCGCTCGGCGGTCCCCGGGGCGAGGACGCGGCGCAGCCGTTCGGCGGTGGCCGCCGCGTCGGCCGGCCGACGCGCCGGTTCCTTCGCGAGCAGCTCCATGACCAGCGCCGACAGTTCGCGGGGCAGTTCCGGGCGCAGTTCGCGCAGCGGCCGGGGCGCGGTGTTGACGTGCTGGTGCACCACCGACCACGCCGCACCGGTGAACGGGGGAGTCCCGGCCAGCAGTTCGTAGAGCACGCAGCCCAGGGAGTACAGGTCGCTGCGCCCGTCGATGCCGCGCTCGCCCCGGACCTGCTCGGGGGACATGTACGCGGGGGTGCCGATGCCCATGCCGGTGGCGGTGAGCCCCGTGCCGGTCTCCTCGGCCAGCCGGGCGATGCCGAAGTCGCAGATCTTGACCTCGGTCTCGCCGGGCCCGTGGACCATGATGTTCGCGGGTTTCACGTCGCGGTGCACGACGCCGGCGGCGTGCGCGGCGGCCAGCGCCTGGCAGATCCGCACCGCCCAGTCGACCACGTCCGGCACGCTCTGCGGCCCCTTGGCCAGGACCGCGGCCAGCGACCGCCCCCGGACCAGCTCCATCACGAGGTACAGGGTCCGGCGGCCCCCGACGGTGCCCTCCCCGTGGTCGTGGACGGTCACGATGTGCGGGTGGGCGAGCCCGGCGGCGGTCCGGGCCTCCTTGCGGAACCGGGCCTCCAGCCGCGGGTCCTCGGCGACCTGCGTGGAGATGGTCTTGACGGCGACCTCGCGGCCGAGCCGGGTGTCGGTGGCCCGCCAGACCTCCCCCATGCCCCCGGCCCCCAGCCGCCGGTCCAGGCGGTACCGACCGTCCAGCAACGTCCCGTGCACCGAGCGCTCCCCTCGCCTGCCCGTCCGGTCGGGTGCGACCGGCCCCGGGGAGGAAGCCTACGGACCCCGGCGGCCGGTGTACCGCCCGCCCGCCGAAACCGTCGGGCGGAGCGGGGTCAGGGGGCGGGCGGCGCGGGCTCGGGTTCGCGGGGGTCGGGCGGGCGCAAAGCGCGGAGCTGGACGTCGAGTTGGCGGGTGACGCGGGCCAGGATCTCGGCCGCGCCCTCGAAGAGGGAGGTGTCCGGAAGCGGGGGTGCCGCGGGAGGGTGCGCTGCCTGCTCCGTCATGGGGCGATCCTCGCGCGGTCCGGTTGCCGGCCTGTTGCGGGCGGGTGACGGGCGGGCCATCTCCGGGGGACGGGTCCGGGCCCGCGCAACCGGCGGCGGTGTCGCCCGCGTCGTTTCCCATGATCCACCTGTTCGGGGGACGCGGTACGGCGAGCGACGAGGGCGGCACATGGGCGGGGGCGGGACGGGAGCGACGGGGCGGCGTCGGCGGCGGGCGCGGTGGGCGGTGTGGGCGGTGATGGTGGTGTGCGTGCTGGGGCTGGCGCCCTCGGCGTGGACGCACACGGTCGCGGGGGACCGGCTGCGCACGGTGGCGGACGTGGACCCGGCGCCGGTGGCGGTGGTCTTCGGCGCGGGGCTGCTCGGCGACCGGCCCACCCCGTACCTGGCCCGTCGGCTGGACGCGGCGGCCGAGCTGTACCGCGCCGGGCGGGTGAGGGTGGTGCTGGTGACGGGGGACAACGGGCGGGCCTCGTACGACGAGCCCTCCGCGATGCACCGCTACCTGACCGCGCGCGGGGTGCCGGCGGAGCGGATCGTGAGCGATTACGCGGGCTTCGACACCTGGGACAGCTGCTCCCGGGCCCGGCGGATCTTCGGGGTGGATCGGGCGGTGCTGATCAGCCAGGGCTTCCACGTCCGGCGGGCGGTGGCCCTGTGCGGGGCGGCCGGGATCGAGGCGCAGGGGGTCGGGGTGAGCGACGTGCACGACGCGACCTGGTACTGGGGCGAGGTGCGGGAGATCGCGGCGGCCGGGAAGGCGGCCCTGGACGCGACCTTCCGGCCCGATCCCCGGTTCCTGGGGCCGAGGGAGGAGGGGGTGTCGCGGGCGCTGGGGGCTCTGGCAGACTGACGAGGTCGCGCACATATGCCGAATAGGCATATGGCGGATTGAAGGGTTCCGTTCTTGTCCGGACCCGTACGGCCCGGGACGTCGAGACGCATGAGGTGTGCACCGTGATCGCAGTGGATCTGACCGACAAGGTGGTCGTCGTGACCGGCGGGGCCCGGGGCATGGGCGCCGCCATGGCCGAGGCGATCGTCGCCGGCGGGGGCAGGGTCGTCATCACCGACGTGCTCGCCGACGAGGGCGCCGAGACCGCCGCCAAGCTCGGCGAGAACGCCCGCTTCCGCCGCCACGACGTGACCAGCGAGGAGGACTGGCGCGAGGCCCTCGACTTCGCCGTCGCCGAGTTCGGCCGCCTCGACGGACTCGTCAACAACGCGGGCGTCGCCACCGGGCAGACCCTGGAGCACGAGAGCGTCGACTGGTTCCGCAAGGTCCTCGAGATCAACCTGGTCGGCGTGTTCATCGGCGTCAAGACCGCGATCCCGCTGCTGCGCGCCAACGGCGGCGGCTCCATCGTCAACATCTCCTCCGCCGCCGGCCTCACCGGCCTCGCCCTGACCGCCGGCTACGGCGCCTCCAAGTGGGGCGTGCGCGGCCTGTCGAAGATCGGCGCCGTCGAACTCGCCGAGGCCCGGATCCGGATGAACTCCGTCCACCCCGGCATGGTCCTCACCCCCATGACCGCCCCGGTCGGCATCCAGGCCGGCGAGGGCGGCTACCCGGGCGTCCCGATGGGCCGCGTCGGCCTGCCCGAGGAGGTCGCCGCCGCCGTCGCGTTCCTGCTGTCCGACGCCGCGAGCTACACCACCGGCGCCGAGATCGCCGTGGACGGCGGCTGGACCGCCGGCCCGACCCTCGCCCACCTCACCGGCCACTGAGCCCGCCGTGCCCGGCCCGCCGTACGCGGCCGGCCGGGCACCGCGCGCCCGCGCCCTCAGCCCGCGAGCATCGCCCCCAGCGCCGCCGCCAACCGCCGCCGACACTCCTGCTCCGGGCACGCCGCCGCCGGCCCCGGGTACTCCGCCTCGAAGTTCTCCCAGTCCAGGTAGCCCGCCAACTGGGCCTCCAGCCACGGCAGCACCTCCTCCCGCCGCAGCCGCCGGGTCTCCTCCCCGGCCGCCAACACCCGTGACAGCAGGGCCCAGTCCACCCGGAACCGCTCCGCCAGGAGCACCGCGTCGTACAGGTCCTTGCCCTGCGGGCAGGAGTCGTTGGTCAGCCACAGCACCTTCCACGCCAGCGACAGCGAGGGCGGAGCCGCCCACAGCACCCCCGCCCCGCCCGGCGCCCGCACCGGCTCCGGCGGACAGGCCAACTCCTCCCCGAACGCGAAGTCCAACTGCACCCGCCCGCCCGGCAGCCCCGGCACCCGCCACGGCACCGTCATCCGCCGCCCCGGCACCCGGTCGTAGGTCCAGATCTCGTCGTGCGCCACCCCCGCGGCCGTCAGCCCCGCCCGGCCCTCGGCCGCCGCCGCCAGCCCCGCCAGCATCCGCTCGGTCTCCGGCGCGTCCACCGCGTGCGGCCCGACCCGCACGATGAAGTCCAGGTCCCCCGGATGCCGGGCCCGCTCCCCGAACCACCGGGCCATCAGCGCACTGCCGCGCAGCACCAGCGACCCCGCCCACTCCGAGCCGGCCACCGCGTCCAACACCCCGTCCATCGCCGCCCGCCGGGCCGTCAGCCAGGCCGGGGAGCGCTCCGGCTCCGTCGCCCCGGCCGCCCACCGCCCGCCGGGCGCGAGCCCCCGACCCCGGGGCACCTCGAAGCCGTCACCCGACGGCGCCCGCCCCGCCTCGGGGCCGCCCGCTGCCTCGTACGTCTCGCTCATGTGGTCCTCCCCGCGGCCGCCGGCGCCGTCGCCGTCAGCACAAACGATCCCCCGTCCGGGCCCGCCGCGTGGTCGAACGCCACGAAATCACGCCCGACCCGTGACCGGACCCGGCACCCGGCCCCACCTCGTCGGACGTACGTGCGAGCCGCTTCGGGCACGCGGGCGTTGGGTAACCATGCGGTCACGCAGCGGACCAGAAAGTGCGCGCACGCCCCTCGTTTCGGCCGTGTGTCGTACCCCACACTGAGTCCCGGTGCCTCACGCCCTCTCCAGCCCTGGAGGTCGCCCCCGTGCAGACCCGGATCCCGACCGTGACCACCGACCACGCGGTGACCCGCGCCCCTCACGACCCCGAGGGCGAGGCCGAGGTCGAGGACGACCCCGGGACCGGGGCCGAGGCCGCGGCCGACGGCGAGCCCGACGAGCCGGACGAGGGCGCCGAGGACGCGCCCCGCGTACCCGTCCCGCGCCGCGCCGGCGAGGGCACCGCGAGCGGCCCCTCCGCCGACCTGTTCCGCCAGTACCTGCGCGAGATAGGCCGCATACCGCTGCTCACCGCGGCGGAAGAGGTCGAACTGGCCCGGCGCGTCGAGGCCGGCCTGTTCGCCGAGGAGAAACTCGCCTCCGCCCCCGACCTCGACACCCGCCTCGCCGGCGACCTCGACGCCCTCGTCGTCCTGGGTCGGCTCGCCAAACGCCGCCTCATCGAGGCCAACCTGCGGCTCGTGGTCTCCGTCGCCAAACGCTACGTCGGACGCGGCCTGACCATGCTCGACCTGGTGCAGGAGGGCAATCTGGGCCTGATCCGCGCCGTCGAGAAATTCGACTACGCCCGCGGCTACAAGTTCTCCACCTACGCCACGTGGTGGATCCGCCAGGCCATGTCCCGCGCCCTCGCCGACCAGGCCCGCACCATCCGGGTCCCCGTGCACGTGGTCGAACTCATCAACCGGGTGGTCCGGGTCCAGCGCCGGATGCTCCAGGAACGCGGCTACGAACCCACCCCCGAAGAGGTCGCCGCCACCCTCGACCTCACCCCCGAACGTGTCGGCGAGGTCCTCCGCCTGGCCCAGGAACCCGTCTCCCTGCACGCCCCCGTGGGCGAGGAGGACGACGTGGCCCTCGGCGACCTCATCGAGGACGGCGACGCCGCCTCGCCCGTCGAGTCCGCCGCCTTCTTCCTGCTCCGCGAACACCTCGAAGCGGTCCTCTCCACGCTCGGCGAACGCGAACGCAAGGTGGTCCAGCTCCGCTACGGGCTGATGGACGGCCGGCCGCGCACCCTGGAGGAGATCGGCCGGATCTTCGGCGTGACCCGCGAACGGATCCGCCAGATCGAGTCCAAGACCCTCAACAAGCTCCGCGACCACGCCTTCGCCGACCAGCTCCGCGGCTACCTCGACTGAGCCGGACGCACCACCGCACGCCGAACGGGGCGCCCCCCCAGGGGACGCCCCGTCCGTCGTGCCGTCGTGCCGTCGTCCGGCGCCGGCCGCCGCGTCAGTCGACCTCGGCCACGGCCTGCGCGAACTGCGCCGCGTACAGCCGGGCGTACGCGCCGCCCGCCGCCAGCAGCTCCCCGTGCGTACCCTGCTCCACGATCGCGCCGTTCTCCATCACCAGGATCACGTCCGCGTCCCGGATCGTGGAGAGCCGGTGCGCGATCACGAACGAGGTCCGCCCGGCCGCCAGCCGCGCCATCGCCTTCTGGATCAGCACCTCGGTCCGGGTGTCCACCGAACTCGTCGCCTCGTCCAGCACCAGGATCGTCGGGTCCGACAGGAAGGCCCGGGCGATCGTGATCAGCTGCTTCTCGCCCGCGCTGACCCCGCTGCCCTCGTCGTCCAGCACCGTGTCGTAGCCCTCCGGCAGGGTCCGCACGAACCGGTCGGCGTGCGCGGCCCGCGCCGCCTCCTCGATCTCCTCCCGGGTCACCTCGCGCGAGGCCCCGTAGGCGATGTTCTCCGCGATCGTGCCCCCGAACAGCCAGGTGTCCTGGAGCACCATCCCGATCGAGCCGCGCAGCTCCTCGCGGGTCATCTTCGCCACGTCCACGCCGTCCAGCGCGATCCGCCCGCCGGTCACCTCGTAGAACCGCATCAGCAGGTTGACCAGGGTGGTCTTGCCCGCCCCGGTCGGGCCCACGATCGCCACCGTGTGCCCCGGCTCCACCGTCAGCGACAGGTCCTCGATCAGCGGCTTGTCCCGCTCGTAGCGGAACGCGACCTTCTCCAGCGTGACCCGCCCGCGCAGCTCCTCGGGACGCTCCGGCACCTCCGGGTTCGGCTCCTGCTCCTCGGCGTCGAGCAGCTCGTACACCCGCTCCGCCGAGGCCACCCCGGACTGCACCAGGTTCGCCATCGAGGCCACCTGCGTCAGCGGCATCGAGAACTGCCGCGAATACTGTATGAACGCCTGCACGTCACCGATCGACAGCGTGCCCGAGGCCACCTTCAGCCCGCCGACCACCGCCACCAGCACGTAGTTCACGTTCGACACGAAGAACATCACCGGCTGCATCAGACCGCTGACGAACTGCGCCTTGAACGAGGCCCGGTACAGCGCCTCGTTCTGCTCCGCGAACAGCTCCGCCGACTCCTTCTGCCGACCGAAGACCTTCACCAGGGTGTGCCCCGAGTACATCTCCTCGATGTGCCCGTTCAGCGCCCCGGTGCTCTTCCACTGCGCCACGAACTGCGGCTGCGACCTCTTGCCGATCCGCGCCGCGATCACCACCGACAGCGGCACCGTCACCAGCGCCACCAGCGCCAGCACCCACGAGATCCAGAACATCATCGCCAGCACGCCCACGATGGTCAGCAGCGAGTTCAGCAACTGCCCCATCGTCTGCTGGAGGGTCTGCCCTATGTTGTCGATGTCGTTGGTGGCCCGGCTCAGCACCTCGCCGCGCTTCTGCCGGTCGTAGTACGACAGCGGCAGCCGCGACAGCTTCGCCTGCAACTCCTCGCGCAGCCGGAACACGGTCCCGTTCATCACGTGGTTCGACAGCCGGGTCGCCACCAGCATCAGCAGGCCCGCGCCCACGAACACCGTCAGCGCCAGCAGACACACCATGCCCACCGCGCCGAAGTCGATCCCCTGGCCCGGGGTGAACGCGGTGCCCGAGAGCATGTCGGCCATGCCGCCCTGCCCCTTGGCCCGCAGCCCCTCCAGCGCCTGCTCCTTGCTGATCCCCGCCGGCATCCGCCGGCCCACGATCCCCGCGAAGACCAGGTCCGTGGCCCGACCCAGGATCTTCGGGCCGACCACGCTGAGCGCCACGCTGCCGACCACGGCCGCGACCATGCCCCACACCCGGGCCCGGTCCGCCACGATCAGCCGCAGCAGCCGCTTGCCCGAGTTCTTGAAGTCCATGGACCGCTGGGCCGGCCCCATCATCATCCGTCCGCCGGGCCCGCTCACGCCGCCTCCGCCTCGGTCAGCTGGGAGAGCACGATCTCCCGGTAGGTCTCGTTCTCGGCCATCAGCTCGTGGTGCAGGCCCACGCCGACCACCCGACCCTCGTCCAGGACCACGATGCGGTCCGCGTCGCGAATGGTCGAGACCCGCTGGGCCACGATCACCACCGTCGCGTCCTGCGTCTCCCGCGACAAGGCCGCGCGCAGGGCCGCGTCCGTCGCGTAGTCCAGGGCCGAGAACGAGTCGTCGAACAGGTAGATCTCCGGCCGCTGCACCAGGGTCCGCGCGATCGCGAGCCGCTGGCGCTGACCGCCCGAGACGTTCGTGCCGCCCTGGGCGATCGGCGCGTTCAGGCCGCCCTCCAACGCGGACACGAACTCCTTGGCCTGCGCCACCTCCAGCGCGTGCCACAACTCCTCGTCGCTCGCGTCCGGCCGGCCGTACCGCAGGTTCGTGGCCACCGTCCCCGAGAACAGGTACGGCTTCTGCGGCACCATCCCCACCGTCCGCGCCAACAGCGCCGGATCCAGCCGGCGCACGTCCTCGCCGTCCACCAGCACCTCGCCGCCGGTCACGTCGAACAACCGGGGCACGAGCCCCAGCAGCGTGGACTTGCCCGCGCCCGTGGACCCGATCACCGCCGTGGTCTGCCCCGGCCGGGCCATCAGGTCCACCCCGCGGAGCACCGGAACCTCGGCCCCCGGGTACCGGAAATCGGCCCCGCGCAGCTCCAGCTCGCCCTTGCGCAGCAGCTTGCGCACCGGATCCGCCGGCGGCGCCACCGAGGACTCGGTGTCCAGCACCTCCTGGATCCGCTCCGCGCACACCTCCGCGCGCGGCACCATCATGAACATGAAGGTGGCCATCATCACGGACATCACGATCTGCATCAGATAGGCCAGGAAGGCCGTCAGCTGCCCGATCTCCATGCCGCCCGAGTCGATGCGGTGCGCACCGAACCAGATCACCGCCACGCTCGACAGGTTCACCGTGAGGATCACCGTCGGGAACATCAGCGCCAGCAGCTTGCCCGAGGCCAGGGACACCTCGGTCAGCTCCGTGTTGGCCCGCCGGAACCGGCCGCTCTCGTACTCGTCGCGCACGAAGGCCCGGATCACCCGGTTGCCGGTGATCTGCTCGCGCAGCACCCGGTTGACCGTGTCCAGCCGCGTCTGCATCAACCGGAACAACGGCCGGGTCCGCCACACGATGGCACCGACCGCGACGCCGAGCACCGGCACCACCGCCAGCAGCACCCCGGACAGCTTCACGTCCAGGGACAGCGCCATCGCGATGCCGCCCACGCACATGATCGGCGCGGACACCATCAGGGTGAACGTCATCAGGACCAGCATCTGGACCTGCTGCACGTCATTGGTGGTCCGGGTGATCAGCGAGGGCGCGCCGAAGTGCCCCAGCTCGCGGGCGGAGAAGCCCTGCACCCGGTCGAAGACGGCCGCCCGGACGTCCCGCCCGAGGGCCGCGGCCGTCCGCGCGCCGAAGTACACGGCGCCGATGTTGCACACGAGCTGGACCAGCGAGACCCCCAGCATCAGGGCGCCGAAGGTCAGGATGTAGCCGGTGTCCCCGTTGACGACACCGTTGTCGATGATGTCGGCGTTCAGGGTCGGCAGATAGAGGCTCGCACTGGTCTGGAGGAGCTGGAGCAGCACCAACAGGGCGATGGGTTTGCGATAGGGCCCGAGATGGGTCCGCAACAGTCGTATGAGCACGCGCAGGCTCCGGTGGACATGATCGGATCGACGGATTCACTCCATCTTCGGCCGGCCGCGTGGCCGGCCCCCACCGGTTTTGGCAAAGCCGGGTCCAAATGGGCGACGCGCCGCACGCCGCGCGCCCCTCGGCCGGCCGCGCCCCCACGGCCCGCGCCCCGTCTCGCACGGGAGTGCGGGCCGTCGCCCGAAAGGGGTCAGTGGGTGCGCGGGTCGCGGAACGCGCCGGGGTGGATCTCCTCGCGCGTGGCCACGTACTGCTGCCGCGCCGCCTGCCAGGCCGGGAACTCCTCGTCCGGCTCGAAGACCCGGGCGTGCGCCGCCGGCCACACCGGCGGGGTGTGCGCGGCCAGCGTGCCCCGCGCCACCCCCAGGGCCCACGCGGCCTGCCGGGCCGCGCCCAGCGCCGCGTAGTCGGCCGCCTCGGGCACGATCACCTGGGTGCCGAACAGTCCCGGCGCGGCCTGCTGCACGGCCGGCAGTTCGGCGGCGGCGCCGAGCAGGAACACCCGGCGGATGTTCACGCCCCGGGCGCGCAGCACGTCGAGGGCGTCGGCCAGGGAGCACAGCATCCCCTCGACGGCGGCGCGGGCCACGTGCTCGGGCTTCATGGAGTCCCGGCGCAGGCCGGTCAGGGTGCCGGCGCTGTGCGGGAGGTTGGGGGTCCGCTCGCCCTCCAGGTAGGGCAGCAGGACCAGGCCGTGGGCGCCGGGGGTGGACTTCAGGGCCAGCTCGCTCAGGCCGTCGAGGTCGGTGCCCAGCATCTCGGCGGTGCCGCGCAGGGCCCGCACGGCGTTGGAGACGTTCACCACCGGCAGGTGCAGGCCCGCGCCGTCGGCCAGGGCGGTGACCAGCCCGTCGGGCTCGATCACGGCCTCGTGGTGGACGGCCATGACGGAGCCGGAGGCGCCCAGGGAGACCACCGCGTCGCCGTGCCCCACGCCGAGCCCGAGGGCGGCGGCCATGGTCTCGCCGGTGCCGGCGGAGATCAGCAGCCCCTCGGGGGTGGTGCCGGCGGTGTCGGCGGGCCCCAGCACCTCGGGCAGCATCGCGCGGTGCCCGAGGGCGAGTTCCACGAGGTCGGGGCGCCAGGAGGCGGTGGCGGCCGACCAGTAGCCGGTGGCGGAGGCCCCGCCCCGGTCGGTGGTGCGCCGGGCGGGTCGGCCCAGCAGCTGCCACACCAGCCAGTCGTGCGGCTGCATCAGCATCGCGATCCGGCGGGCGGCCTCGGGCTCGTTGCGCGCGAGCCAGGCCAGCTTGGCCACCGGCTGGGAGGGCCGCGGCACGGAGCCGACGGCGGCGGCCCAGGCGTGCCGGCCGCCGAGGGCCTCGGTGAGCTGGGCCGCGGCGAGCTGGGGCCGCTTGTCGTTGCCGACCATCGCGGGGCGCACCGGCACCCCGTGGGTGTCGAGCGGCAGCAGGGCCTGGCCCTGCGCGGCCACGCCGATCGCCTCCACGCCCTCCAGCAGTCCGCCGCCGGCGGCCTCGCCGAGCGAGAGCAGCCAGCCCTGCGGGTCGGCGTCGTACGGATCGGCGTCGGGGGCCGGCTGCGGGTGCGCGGCATGGCCCTGCCGCAGCACGGCGCCCGTGTCCGTGTCGCAGACGACGATGCGAGTGAAGGCGGAAGAGCTGTCCAGCCCGGCGACTATCCCCATGGGGAGAATTCTGCCGCACCCCCCACCGGCCCCGGAGGGCCCATGGGCCCTGTCCGTTCGTGGTGTGGCCTGCCTCACGGCGGGCCGGTGGGCGGACCGGTGGGTCAGGTGTTGCTGGTGCCCCATTCGTCCTCGAAGCGTTCGCCGCCCCGGTCCCGCAGTCGGCGCACCTTCGCCGCGAGCCCGTCGGGCACCACGTCCTGGACCTTGGACCCGACCAGCGAGACGGCCCTGCCGGCCACCTGGCGTCCCGTCTGCCCGGCCGTCTCGGCCGCGTTGCGGACGGCGGGGTTGGCCGCGAAGTCCCGCGCGGACTTCCGCAGCCGCTCGTACCGCTCGCGCCCGGCCCGGGTCCCGAGCACGTACCCGAGGGCCAGTCCCGCCAGGAACGTGACCTTGTAACGCATCACTGCCACCCTTCGTCGCGCCTGCGTCGTGCCGTCGACCGGCCGGTGTCCGGGGGGCCCTCGGCCGCTCGTGGGAACCGATTGGCGGAGCACCCCCCAGCTTGCGCTAATCTATGTCTCGCAACGAACGACCGCCCCCCGGCCGAGCCGGAGGAGGGTCTGTTCGGTGCAACGCAGCAATCCCCTGTAGCTCAATTGGCAGAGCAGCCGGCTGTTAACCGGCAGGTTACTGGTTCGAGTCCAGTCGGGGGAGCGCGATCCCCTGTAGCTCAATTGGCAGAGCAGCCGGCTGTTAACCGGCAGGTTACTGGTTCGAGTCCAGTCGGGGGAGCTGTGAGACGACGAGGACCCCGTGTGGGTCCTCTTCTCTTTTCCGACCCTTCTCCGGGTCGTCTGCCCCGTCGGCCGCGTGAAATTCCCCGCCCCCGACGGGAACCGGACAGCCCTCGCAGCGGTCTCACCGGGCAGCGGCAGCCGATCATGCGGGGCAACCGAGGCAGGAGATCGTATGAGCGGCTATGCTGCGGCAGACGGCGCGCACATCTGTACGCGCCACGCCGCGAGGGGCGGTAGCTCAGCCGGTTAGAGCAGCGGACTCATAATCCGTCGGCCGTGGGTTCGAGTCCCACCCGCCCCACAGGCACAAGCCGCAGGTGAAGAAACGATCACACCTGCGGCTTCGGCGTTTTCCGGGGTTTTCCGGGTTTTCAGGCCGTCGGGGTGAAGTGGAGCGGGGTGCGGGTGGTGGCGGGGCCGTGGGCCCGGCTGCCGAAGGCGACCAGTTCGCAGGCCCGGGGCAGCCGGCAGTCGACCGCGCGGCCGTCGATGGCCGTGAAGGTCGCCGAGACCGTCAGGGTCTCGTCGATCCGGCCGGCGTCCGTGGTGGCCGGCGGGCGGCTGCGGGGGCGGCAGCCCGAGGTGTCGGCGGAACCGGTCGCGCAGAGCATCACCGACGGGTGGTAGCGGACCTCGTAGCCGCGGCCCGTCGCGTGCACGGACTGCCCGTCCGTCAGGTTCCGGTGCGGGCTCGCCTTGAGGGTCGGGGCCGGCTCCAGCGGGGCGTTCGGGCGGAAGCGCAGGGGGAGCCCGGTCAGCGGGGCGTCCGCGTTGTCCGTGAGGAGCAGGCGGCACGCGGCCGGGCCGGTGCGGCCCCGGCAGTCGTAGGGGCCGGCGCCGGTCTCCAGCACCGCGTACAGCTTCTTGGGGGAGGACGGCCAGGTGCCGTCGGGCAGGACCCGGAACTGCCGGCCGGTGGCGTCGTCGCAGGCGCCCGCGACCGAGGCCGGGGCGCACTGCACCACCCACACGTAGTCCTTCGGCGGTCCGCCCGCGATCGTGAAGTCCACGATGTCCCCGTCGGCGAGGCCGCTCGCGCGGTTCACGGTCAGCCGGGGGCCGCCCGGGTCGGTGGTCGGGGTCGCGGCGGATGCGGGCGCCGCGCCCGTCCACAGGGAGAGTGCCGCGAGCGCGCCCGCGAAGAGGGCGGCGGCGCGGCCGGTGCGTGGGCCAGGGCGAAGGAGTGACATCGCGTCCCCGTGTGTTCGGTGTGCCCGGTCTTCGGTCGGGAGCATCCTCGCGGGGGCGCGGGTTCTCGGTCCAGCATGCGTTCTCGGTCAGGGTTTCCGGCGGTTTTCGGCCGGCGGTGTGGGGGGTTGGCCCGCGGGGGTCAGCCGGCCTCGGTCCGGTCCGCGAGGTGGTGCAGGACGTCCAGGAGGTTCTCCCGGCGGGCGTGGGCGCGGCGTTGTTGGTGGGCGCCGGAGCCCTCGCGCAGGAGCCGGGCCACGGTCGTGGCCGCGTGTTCCAGGTCGTCGGCGTCGGCCAGGGCGGGGGCCACGTGGTCCAGCAGGGTCTCGGCCAGGCTCGCCGCCGGGGTCTCGGCGCCGGTGAACGGGTCGAGCCCGAAGCCCTCCAGTCCGTCGTGGGCGGCCCGCCAGCGTGCCAGCCGCAGCACGTCCTCGCGCACGACGGGTTCGGGCAGGCCCTGGGCGATCTCGACCAGGGCGGTGGCCACCAGGGCGCGGCTCAGCGCGGCCTGGAGCAGGGCGGTGTCCAGCGCCGGGGACATGTCCGGGGCTCGCACCTCCAACGTGGGCCAGTGGCCCGAGGGCCGCAGGTCCCAATAGACCATCTTGGTGTCCAGCGCGGCCCCCGAGCCGAGCAGGGTCTGGACCGAGGAGCGGTAGTGGGCGGTGCTCGGGAAGTTGGGCGGCAGCCCGGCCGAGGGCCACGAGGACCAGGCCATCGCCCGCCAGCTCGCGTGACCGGTGTCCCGCCCGTTCCAGAACGGGGAGTTCGCGGCGAGCGCGATCAGGGTGGGCAGCCAGGGCCGGAGGCGGTTGGAGACGGCGACGGCGGTGTCCACGTCGAGGGTGCCCACGTGGATGTGCCGGCCGCAGCCCACCAGGGTGTCGGTGAGCGCGCCGAAGCGCCGGTGCTGTTCGCGCTGGCGCGGTTCGTCGTCGGTCAGGTGCAGCGGCCCGGTCGGGGCCAGCACGGGGGAGGGGCTGGCCAGCAGCCGGCAGCCGTGCGCCCGGGCCGCCTCGGACAGGGACTGGCGCAGGGCGCTCAGTTCGGCCCGCAGCACGGGCGCGGAGTGGGCGACGGGGGTGGAGATCTCCACCTGGTACCGGGTGCCCTCCTGGTGCATCCGGTGCGGGTCCACGCCCGCCTCCGCCAGGACCAGGGGGGCCATCGGGGAGACCCGCAGGGTGCGGGCGTCCACGAGGAGGAACTCCTCCTCCACGCCGAGGGTCAGGGTGCCGGGCCGGGGCTGGGGGCGGACCGTGAGGGCCCCGACCCCGGCGGCGAGGGGTTGGGCGGGCATGGCGGGCAGGCCGCCGAAGGGGGCGAAGGGCGGGCCCTCGCCGAGGGCCGCCGCGTGCGCGAGGTGGTCGTGGGCGTCGTCGACGCGGGCCGTGCCGAAAGCGTCGTGGGTGGGCCGGTCCGGGATCCTCCCGGGGTCGTGGCCGGTGCTCGTCGTGCTGGTGCCAGGTTCGATCACTGCGCCTCCCTGGACATACGAGTCGTTTCATCATGAGCCGAACACCCGCGACCGGTGCACGTCGATTCGGTCAAATCTCCCGACGGCATGGCGGGTTCACGGTCGCGGACGACCGGATTCCGACAGCGTTGTGCCAGGTGGGGCGGGGAGCGTCCGACGGGGAGGGTGGGAACGCGGCCGGGGGCGGCCGAAACCGGCCGGTTATCATCCGCTGTGACATCGACCGCCAAGACCGGGACGCCCGGGAACTCCCCGGACAGCGTCCCCACCGAGCCCGCGGAGACCGCCAAGCGCCGGATATTCGCCGACCTGACGCCCCTGCGCACCTCCCCCGACTACCGTCGCCTGTGGATCGGCAACACCGTCTCCTGGGTCGGCCAGGCGATGACGGCGCTGACCGTCTCGCTCCAGGTCTACGACATCACCCGGTCCAGTTTCTCCGTGGGCCTCGTCGGCCTGTTCTCCTTCGTGCCGCTGGTCCTCTTCGGCCTGTACGGGGGCGCGATCGCCGACCGCGTGGACCGTCGCAAGCTCGGCCTGTACAGCGCGGTCGGCTCGATGCTGCTCTCCGTGGCCCTCGCGGCCGGGGCCCTGGCCGGGTACCACCACGTGTGGTTCCTGTACGCCGTGGTCGCCCTGCAGTCCCTGTGCGGCGCCCTCAACGGCCCGGCCCGCTCCTCGATGATCCCCCGTCTGCTGCCGCCCGAGCAGTTGCCCGCGGCCAACGCCCTGGGCTCCGTCACGATGACCTTCGGGGTGATGGTCGGCCCGATGCTCGGCGGGGTCATCGTCGGCCACTGGGGCTACCAGACCGCGTACCTGATCGACGTGGTCGCCTTCACCGCCGCGCTGTACGCGATGTGGCGCCTGCCCTCCATGCTGCCCGGCGCGGCCGAGGACGGGGCGCGGACCGAGGGCGACGGGGAGCGCAAGCGGGCCTCCGTGCTCGACGGCCTGCGCTTCCTGGCCACCCGCCCCAACGTCCGCATGACCTTCTTCACCGACCTCGCCGCCATGGTCCTGGCCCAACCCAAGGCCCTGTTCCCCGCCGTGGCCGGGCTCTGGTACGGCGGCGACGCCAAGACCGTCGGCCTGCTCGTCGCCGCCCCCGCCATCGGCGCCCTGCTCGGCGGCCTCTTCTCCGGCTGGACCGGCCGGATCCGCCGGCACGGCCTGGCCGTGCTGCTGTCGGTGGCCGGCTGGGGCCTGGCCATCGCCGTCTTCGGCCTCACCCGCGACCTGTGGCTCGGCCTGTTCTTCCTGGCCCTCGCCGGGTTCTCCGACACCGTCTCCATGGTGTTCCGCACGACGATCCTCCAGGCCGCCACCCCCGACGACATGCGCGGCCGGCTCCAGGGCGTGTTCATCGTCGTGGTCGCCGGCGGGCCCCGCCTGGGCGACTTCCTCGCCGGCTCCACCGCCGACCTCTTCTCGCCCACCGCCGCCGTCACCGGCGGCGGCCTGGCCTGCGTGCTCGTCCTCGTGCTGCTCGCCCTGCGGCGGCGCGGCTTCGCCCGCTACGACGCCCGCGACCCGCGCCCCTGACCGAAGGCCGGCACCGGCTCCCGGGTCCGGGAGCCGCCGGCCGAACCGGTGTTGACCGTCCCGGCCGCCTCGAACATCAGCAGCTCCACCTCCTCCTCGGCCACCGGGCAGTGCTCCACCCCGCGCGGCACGACGTACATCTGCCCCGGGCCCAGGGTCACCTCCCCGTCCGGCAGCCGGATGACGAGGGTGCCGGAGCGCACGAGGAACATCTCGTCCGTCTCGTGGTGGTGCCACACGAACTCCCCGAGCAGCTTGGCGGCCTTGACCTCGTGGTCGTCGACGCGGGCCACGAGCCGGGGCGCCCAGTGCTCGGTGAAACCGGCGAAGAGCCCGGCCAGGTCGACGCGTTCGAGGGTCGGGCGGGAATCGGTGTGCGTGCTGGTGTCCGTCATGTGGGAAAGCCTCTCGGACCGGCCCCCGGTGTTCTTGTACGTTCCTGACATGGGGGCGACAGGGGACGCGCGGGGGCCCGTCACGGCCTGGCGGCCGGCGGTGCCCGGGATCGCCGAGGTGCTGCACGCGCGCCTGCGCGACCACGCCTACCCCGCGCACGTCCACGACACCTGGACCGTGCTCCTCGTGGACGGCGGACGGGTGGACTTCGGCCTCGACCGCGCCCGGCACGGCGCCGACCCGACCGCCGGCGTCGTCCTGCTGCCGCCCGGGGTCGTGCACGACGGCCGCACCGTCACCCCCGCCGGCTTCCGCAAACGCGTGCTCTACCTCGACGCCCCCGCCCTGCCCACCGAACTCACCGGAAGCAGCGCCCGCACCCCGCTCATCCCCGACCTCCCCCTGCGCACCCGGCTCGCCGCCCTGCACACCCTCCTCGACCCCCCGAACAGCCCCGACTCCCCGGGCAGCCCCGACTCCCCGGGCGCCGTCGCCGTGCCGGAGGCCCTGGAGGCCGAGTCCCGCCTCGCGTTCCTCGTCGAACGGATCCGCGAGCGGTACGCCGCCCTGCCCGCCGACCGCCCCGATCCGCGCCGGCTCGACCCCCTCGCCGACCGGCTGCGCGAACTCCTCGACGCCCGCCTCGCCGACGGGCTGCCGCTGGCCGAGGCCGCCACCCTGCTCGCCGGGGACACCGGCCGTCCCCTCCACCCCACCCACCTCATCCGCGCCTTCCGACGGATTCACGGCATGCCCCCGCACCAATGGCTCACCGGCCGCCGGATCGAAGCCGCCCGTCGCCTGCTGCTCGCCGGCCGACCCCCGGCGCAGGTCGCGGCCGAGGTCGGCTTCCACGACCAGGCCCACCTCACCCGCCACTTCCGGATCCGCGTCGGCACCACCCCCGCCCGCTACGCCCGCTCCCACGCGCGCGCCCGAGGGTGAACGTTTCGTTTCCGTTCGCCCCCGCGCCCTTCCGTCTTCCTACGAACCGGCATATGACTGTTCGAAGGCCGCCGCCCCCGCCCCGCCCACCCCACGCGAGGCGCGCCGGACGCGGAGCCGCCCCCCCATGAACCGTTCGGAAGGACCCCCGTGCGCCCTCGCGCCCGTCTCGCCCTGCTCGCCGCCCTCGCCGGCGCCGCCCTCCTGGCCCCGCCCGCCCAGGCCGCCCCCGGCCCGCGGCCGAGCCCCGACCCCGGCCGCTGCTCCGCCTCCGCCCGCGTCGCCGGGTACTCCGACAGCCTCGACAAGACCCTCCTCGACGGCTCCCTCGTCGGCGGCCTCTCCGGCCTCGCCGCCGACCGCGGCCACACCTGGACGGCCGTCTCCGACCGCTCCGCCCTCTACCGCCTCGCCGTCGCCCCCGGCCCCGTCCCCACCGCCCGCGCCGCCGCCCGGATCCCCCTCGCCGACGAGAACGGCCGCCCCGTGGACGCCGAGGGCGTGACCGTGGACCGCGACGGCAGCTACCTGGTCACCGACGAGTACGCCCCCGTGATCCGCCGGTACTCCCGCACCGGCGCGATCCTCGAACGTCTCCCCGTGCCCGCCGAGTTCCGGCTCCGGGCCGACGGCGGCCGGGCCACCCCCAACCAGACCTTCGAGTCCCTCACCCTGCTGCCCGACGGCCGCACCCTCGTGGCCGCCCTCGAAGGCCCCCTCGACGGAGACGGCGCCGACGCCGCCGGCCGCCCCCTGCACCGCGTGCAGACCTGGGAACGCCGCGCCGGCCACTGGGTCCTGGGCCGCCAGTTCGCCCACCCCGTCGACCCCGGCCACGGCCTGGTCGAACTCGCCCCCACCGACGACGGCCGGCTCCTCGTCCTCGAACGCGGCTTCACCCCGCAGTTCGCGATCACCGTCCGGATCTCCGTCACCGACCCCCGGGCCGCCACCGACACCCGACGCGTCCCCCGGCTCGCCGCCGACACCCCCCGACTGCGGCCCGCCGTCAAGACCGCCCTCGTGGACCTGAACGACTGCCCCACCCTCGGCGCCCCCTCCAAGCTCCCGCAGAACCACCCCCTCGTCGACAACGTCGAGGGCATGGCCGTCGAGCACCTCACCCCGGGACGCCGGGGCGCCGGGCCCACCGCGCGGCTGCTCCTGGTCAGCGACGACAACGAACTCCCGCAGCAGATCACCCGCCTGTACCGGCTCGACCTCACCCTGCCCCCGGCCCGCGGCCGCTCCTAGGCCGTCTCTTCCGGATCTTGCCTGACCCGCGCCGCCTGGCACCGCACCTCGCCGCGTTGTCGGGAACACCCACGTACCCCAGTACGAGGGCGCCCCTCCGCCTTGCGATGCACGGCACCAGACGACGCGGGCTTAACCGGCAAGATCCAAAAGAGACGACCTAGCCGCCCAACACCCCCCGGGCCAGCCCCAGGTCCACCAGATCGCAGGGACGCAGCCCCAGTTGATCGGCCGTGCACGGCACGTCCGAGGGCTCCCGCTTGAGGATCGCGGCGGCCAACTCCGGCGCGATCACCGAGAAGTACGAGTCCGCCGCCATCCACGTCCGCCCCGGCGCGGCCAACGCCAGCGCCCCGCCCGAACCGCCCTCGCCGACCACCACCGTGGTCACCGGGACCCGGGCCGAGGCCACCGCCCCGAAGGTCTCCGCGATCGCCGGCCCGGCCCCGGCCCGTTCGGCCGCCGCGTCGTTGGCCGCGCCCGGGGTGTCCACCAGGGTCAGCACGGGCACCCCGAGCCGGTCGGCCAGCCGGATCAGCCGGGTCACGGTCCGGAAGCCCGCCGGTCGGGTCGCCGTGCCGAGCTGCGCGGCGTACGCCACCGGCCGGCCCTCGCGCAGCCCGAAACCGCAGGCCACCCCCGGGTCCCGGCCGCCGGTCCGGTCGCCGTTCAGCTCCACCCGGTCCGTCAGGTTCGCCGCCAGCCAAGCCTCCGCCCGGGCCCGCTCCGGGCGCCGCGTGCGCAGCACCACGCCCCAGCCGGAGGCGTCCGGGTCGGCCGGGACCGCCCGCCCCGCCGGGGGAGTCAGCGGGGGCTCCGGCTCCGGCACGCTGTCGGGGCCGGTGCCCGGGCGGGGGCTCAGGACGCGCACCCAGGCGGCGAGCGTTTCCGGCAGCCGGTCTGCCGGCAGCACGACGTCCACGTGCCCTGCCTCCCACTGCCCCTCGGCGGTGTAGGCGTACGGATCGGCGTCCGCCGGGCGCACCCGGGAGCCCGCGAACCCGACCTGCGCGCCGGGCAGCGCCAGCACCACGTCGGCGCCGGCGCCCAGGGTGGCCCAGCCGCCGCCGGTGGTGGGGTCGCGGACCACGGCGAGCTGCGGCAGCCCGGCCGCCCGGGTCAGCGCCGACTGCCGTGCCACCCGCTGGAGTTGGGTCAGGGCGATCATGCCCTCCTGCATCCGCGAGCCGCCCGTGGCGATCAGGGACACCAGTGGCAGGCGGTGTTCGCGCGCGTGCGCGTACCCGGCCTCGATCAGGTCGCCCGCCGCCGCGCTCAACGAGCCGCCCAGGAAGCCGAACTCGAAGGCCAGCAGGACCGCCGGCAGGCCGCCGACCCGGCCGGTGCCGACCACCACCGACTCGCTCTCGCCGGTCCGCTCCCGGGCCCGCTCGCGGGAGGCGTCGTAGCCCTCCCAGCCCAGCGGGCCGTCGGCCTTGCCGGCCGCGGCGGGGCCGGTGGGGGAGGGGAGTTCGGTGAACTCGGCGGGGTCGTCGAGGACGAGGGCGAGGGCGGCGCGGGCGGGAAGTCGGGTCACGGGGCCCAGGGTAGGGCGGGCCACTCGCGCGGGGGTCGAACGCGTGGTGATCGTCCGTCAGAACGGCAGCGGGTGCGCGAGGACCAGGGCGTAGCCCGCGACCAGCCCGTGGCCGAGGCGGAAGCTCCACGTCCGCACGCGCGCGGAGAGCCGGCCGCCCGCGAGGGAGCCCGCCGCGACCAGGGTCTGCTGCCACAGTCCGGAGGCCAGGGCCACCCCGCACACGAAGGCCAGACCGGCCGCCCCGGCGCGCAACCGGTCGCCCTGGGCGGTGGTGAGGGCCGCGAAGTAGAGGGCCGTGGTGGGGTTCACGGCGGTCAGGGCCGCGTAGCGGGCGAAGACGGCGAGGGGGCGGGCGGGGCGCGGGGCCCCGGCGGCGGGGTCGGCGGCGGCCGAGGGGCGGGAGGCGTACAGGCCGTGCGCGGCGATCAGCAGCAGCACCAGGGCCGCGCCGAGTCGGACCCAGCCCTCGATCGGGCCGACCCGGGCCGCGACCCAGGGGCCGAGGAGCACGGCGAGGGCCGCGTAGCCGACGTCGGTGGTGGCGACCCCGGCCGCCGCCGCGACCGCCGATCGGCGTGAGGTCAGGGCCTCCCGCAGCAGCAGCACGCTCATCGCGCCCATGGGCATGGCCACCCCGATGCCGGCGGCGGCGCCGGCCAGGGCCGGACTCGTCAGTTCGTTCATGGGGGGAGGGTGTGGGGCGGGTCGGGCGGAGCGGCGGCGGATTACGGGGCCGACTGCGAGAATCGCGGCATGGACGCACTGGACCGCGAGATCCTCGGTGAACTGCGGCGGGACGCGCGGATCTCCTACCGGGACCTGGGGACGCGGGTCGGCCTGAGCGCGAACGCCGCCGCCGACCGGGTGCGGCGGATGGTGCGCGAGGGCGTGATCCTCGGGTTCACCACCCTCGTGGACCCGGCGGCGGAGGCCCGGGGCGGGCTGGTGGTGTTCGTGGACATCACCCTGCGCCCCGGGGTGACGAACGAGGAGTTCGAACGGGTCGTGCTCGACCTGCCGGGGATCACCGAGGTCGTGCACGTCACCGGGGCACACGACTACCTGGTGCGGGCCCGGGTCGCCGATCCGGCGACGCTGGACGGGCTGCTGCGCCGGTTGAAGACGGAGGCCGGGGTGGCCCAGTCGAACACGCGGATCGCGCTGCGGGCGGCCCGGCGGCCCGGCGGCCGGCCGCCGGGCCCTGCCGGCGGGGTCAGGGCAGCGGGGCCCGCCACGTGAACACGGTCCGGCCGGCCGGGTCGAGCGGTCCGGGGCCGGGGGCGCCGTCGTCGGTGACGGAGAGCCGGGCCAGGCCGGCGGCCGGGTCGACGGAGACCTCCACGACCACCTCCGTGACCCCGCCGCGCCGGTGGGCGGCGGCCAGTGCCCCGCGCAGGGCGCCGAGCAGGGCCGGGCCGGGCGGGCCCTCGCCGAGCAGGGCGTCCACGGGGCCGGAGAAGCGGACCGAGGGGCGGCAGTCGAGGAGGACCCCGGCGCCGTCGGTCTCGCGCAGCACCCGGCCGCGGAAGGTGGTGGGCGCGTCGGAGGGGGGTTGTTGCAGGGCGAAGATCGCGGTGCGGACCTCCTGGATGGTGGAGTCGAGTTCGTCGACGGCCCGGCCGAGGTCGGCCTCGACGGCCGGGTCGTCCGGGGCGCCGCCGGTCTTCGCGGCGGCCAGGGAGCGCCGGCGGGCGCTCTCCAGCATCATCTCGGTGGCGAAGAGGCGTTGGACGACGAGGTCGTGGAGGTCGCGGGCGATGCGGTCGCGGTCCTCGTAGAGGTTGAGCAGCTCGCGGTCGTGTCGGGCGTCGGCGAGGACCAGGGCGAGGGCCGCCTGAGAGGCGAACTGGGAGGCCAGGAGCCGGTCGACGGCGTCGTACGGGCGTCCGCCGGGGGCCCGGGGCAGGGCCAGGGTGCCGATCAGCCGGCCGCCGCTCTGGAGCGGCAGGAGCATGCTGGGGCCGAAGCGCGCGCGGACCAGGGTGGTCATGCGCGGGTCGGTGGCCGAGTCGTCGACGAACACGGGCTCGCCGCCGAGCAGCTGGTCGAGCACGTCGGAGCCGGGGGCGATGGTGGTGCCCACGAGCCCCTCGGCGTCGGCGGCGGAGGCGGAGACGATCTCCATGCCGCCCTCGGGGGTGGGCTGGAGGATCACGCCGGCGGCGGCGTCGGCGAGGAGGCGGGCCTGTTCGGCGACGGTCAGCAGGGCGTCGGCTGGGGGCCGGTCGGTGAGCAGGGTGGTGGTGACGGCGGCGGCGCCCTCGATCCAGCGTTCCCGGCGGCGGGCGGACTCGTACAGCCGGGCGTTGGCGACGGCGATGCCGGCCTGGGCGGCCAGGACCCGCAGCAGCGCGAGGTCGTCGGCGCCGAAGCCGTCGGGGCCGGGCGGGCCGATCAGGTGCAGCCGGCCCGGGGGGCCGCCGCGCAGCGGCACGGGCAGCACCAGCGGCGGGGCGTCGGCGCCGGTCAGCTCGGCGAGGGCGGCGTCGAGCCGGTCCGGGGGGAGGGCGGCGAGCCGGTCGCGTTCGGCCTCGGGCAGCCCGCCGGCGAGGAGGGGGCCGAGGCCGTCGAGGACGGCGCAGCGGGCCCCGCACAGTTCGCGCGCCGCGTCGAGGAGGTGCCGCAGGGTGGCGTGTTGGTCGAGGTCGGAGCCCACGCTGAGGACGGCCTCCAGCAGCATGGGCAGGCGGGGACGCCCCTGATCGGGGGTCCCCGCCGGCTGTTCGGTGGGCTCTTCGTCGGTCATTCGGCCAAGGGGTTGAGGACCATCGGGGCGATTTTCCCTTCGAGCATCGCGCCGAGACCCATCACGGCGCACACGTCGGGTCGTTCCGCGATGTGTACGGGCATGCCGGTGGCCACCCGCAACATCTGGTCCAACCCGGGCAGCAGGGCACTGCCGCCCACCATCATGATCCCCCGATCGGTGAGGTCGGCGACGAGGTCGGGCGGGCATTCGCGCAGGACCTTGCCGATTCCGTCGAGGACGGCGGTCAGCGGGGTGTGGATGGCGTCGCGGACGGCGGCGGTGTCGACCTGCACGGAGCGGGCCAGGCCGGTGGCCACGTCCCGGCCGTGGATGGTGGTGGAGCTGGGGCCCTCGCCGGTCAGGCCGGTGCCGTGCAGGGCGAGCTGGAGGGGGCGGACGGCCTGGCTGGGGAGCATGAGCTCGTGGGCGTGGCGCAGGTGCTGGACCACGGCGTGGTCGACGGCGTCGCCGCCGACGGGGACGCGTTCGGCGGTGACGATGGCGCCGAGGGAGAGCACGGCGACCTGGGTGGCGGCGGCCCCGCACACCATGATCATGGTCGCGGTGGGCTGTTCCACGGGGAGTCCGCAGCCCACCGCGGCCGCGATCAGGGTGTCGACGAGTTCCACCCGGCGGGCGCCGAGGCCGACGAGGGTCTCGACGGCGGCGCGCTGGGCCAGCGGGTCGGCGTCGTGCGGGGTGCAGGCGGCGGCCCGCAGCCGGGGCTTGCGGCGCAGGGTGCGGCGCAGCTTCTCGCCGAGCAGGTGACGCAGCATCCGCTGCGCCATCTCGATGTCGACGACGGTGCCGCCGGAGACGGGGCGGACCACGCGGATGTAGTCGGGGGTGCGGCCGGTCATCCGTTCGGCGAAGGAGCCGACCGCGATGAGGGCTCCGGTGCGGGTGTTGACCGCGGCGACGCTGGGCTCGTCGACGACGAGGCCGACGCCCTTGACGTACACGCGGGTGCGGGCTGCCCCGAGGTCGACGGCGACGTGGCACCGGCGCAACTGCTCAAGACTGACGGTCACGGCTGGTCCTCCCGAGAGGCGAAAAACCGAAGCGCAAGGACCGGCGGGCACCGGTCACATCTGGATCTTCGGGGGCGTTCCGGGCGTGTCGCCTGTTGGGTTGGTCCGCACGGGGCGGCGGTCGAGTGCTGCACGAGGGTGGTTTTTCGCGACGCGGGACGCCACCATGCCGTGACCGTCCGGGCTACCGGCCCGTAACAAGCTAGGGGAGGGCCGATGGTGGGGCTCCGGAACCTGTGGGTGTGGCTGCTCGCGGTGGGTTTGTGCGTTTCCGCATCGGTGGTGCCGGCCGCGGCGGCGGGCCCGACGGGGGCTTCGGCGGGGGCTGTCGCCGGCGCGCGCAATCCCGTGGTGCTCGTGCACGGCTACAACGCGGACCCGGGGGTGTGGGGGTCGCTGCGGAGCGAGCTGCGGGCGGCGGGGTACGCGGACGACGAGGTGTACGCGTGGGGCTACGACACGCACCAGTCGGTCAACGAGGTGCTGTCGGGTCGGCTCGCCCAGTACGTGGCGGAGGTGCGGGCGCGGACCGGGGCGGCGCGGGTGGACCTGGTGGCGCACTCGTTCGGCTCGCTGGTGACGCGGTGGTACGTGAAGTACGGGGGCGGCGAGTCGGTGGTGGGCCGCTGGGTCTCGCTGGCGGGCCCGAACCGGGGCACGTCCACGGCCTGGGCCTGCGCGCTGTGGGACCAGGCGTGTCGGGACATGACCCCGGGTTCGTACGTGGTGAAGAACCTGGCGGCGGGGGACGAGACGCCGGGGGCGGTGGCGTACGCGACGTTCTGGTCGAACTGCGACGAGGTGATCAACCCGGATTCGAGCGTGCCGCTGACGGGTGCGACGAACACGGGCGTGGGCTGCCTGAAGCACAACGACCTGTTGGGGGACCCGGCGACGCTGGCCGGGGTGCGGGCCTTCCTGGGCTCCTGAGCGGGCGGCCCGCTCAGGGGGCGGGGGCGGGTCCGAGGTCGGTGACGCGCTGGAGCAGGCCGTGGGTGAACTCCGCGAGCCAGGAGCGGCCGCCGTGCACGAGGGCCAGCCGGTCGCGGGTGGGGGCGTCGCCGGGCAGGACGCGGGCCCCGGGGTGGGCGCGGGCCACCTCGTCGAGGGTGGCGGACCAGGGGGCGAGCGCGGCGGGCGGGCCGGGCGGGGGGCCCGGTTCGCCGGGGGCGCGCACGAGCCACGCGTTCCAGATCACCCCGCCGGGGCCGGCGGTGACCTCCCAGCGCAGGGTGGGCCACAGGGGCACGGGCCAGGTGGAGACCTCGCAGTCGAGGTCACCGACGCGACGGGTCGTGACGCTCTCGGGCGGGCCGAGGACGGAGCGCAGCCGGCTCAGCGCCCCGCGTGAACGGGGGGAGCGGACCATGGCCTGCCAGTGCTTGTTCGCGGCGCGGGAGCGGGCGGCGTCGGCGCCGAGCGCGCGGCGGGCCTCGTCCACCCGCTCGGGGTGGAAGTCGGCCATGCGGCGGAGCAGGACGAGTTGGAAGTCGAGCGGTCCGAAGGGCGCGGCGGTCATGGGCCCAGGGTGGCACGCGGTCCGGCGGACGGGCCGGATCGGGTGCGGGCGCGGGCCGGTGCGGCGCGGGCCGGTGGGGCTCACTCCACCATGCGGCGCAGCAGGTCGCGCAGGAGGGTGCGTTCGACCTCGGTGAGGCCCGAGAGGGGTTCGCGGGCGAAGTCCAGGGACTCCCGCAGGTGGGCCGCCGTGGCCATGCCCTCGGGGGTGGGGGCGGCGAGTTTCACGCGCCGGTCGGCGGGGTCGGGGCGACGTTCGACCAGGCCCCGGCTCTCCAGGCGGTCGACGATGCCGGTGATGTTGGACGGTTCGCAGTTGACGCGCTGGGCGATGCGTCTCATGGGCAGGGGGTCGGCGGCCAGCAGGTTCAGCACCTTGGCCTGGGCGCCGGTGAGGTGGTGGCGGGCGGCGGCCTCCTCGTACTCGGCGTGGTAGCGGGCGACCACGGTGCCGATCAGGTCGACGACCTCGACGGACACGGGGTCCAGGGGAGCGCTCATGGGGTCCAGTCTAGCGAGTTGCTTGACATCATGAAATATCCAGGGCAATGATTGTTTCACCAGCTGAAACTTTTGGAGCCTGCAATGTCTGAGCGTGCCGTGTCCGTGAACCCGGAGATCCCCGCTGTCGGTCGCGAGTGGCACCTGGTCAGCCGCCCGGACGGCTGGCCGGTGGCCTCCGACTTCGCGCTCCGCGAGGTCGAGCTGACCGCGCCCGCGCCGGGCCGCGTGCTCGTGCGCAACCTGTACATGTCGGTGGACCCGTACATGCGCGGCCGCATGAGCGACGCCAAGTCCTACGCCGAGCCCTTCGCGCTGAACGCCGCGATGTACGGCGGCGCGGTCGGCGTGGTCGTGGCCTCGGCCGCCGACGGCGTCGCGGTCGGCGACCACGTGGTGCACTTCCTCGGCTGGCGCGAGTACGCGGACCTGCCCGCCGACCAGGCGTACGTGGTCGACCCCGAGGTCGCCCCGCTGACCTCCTGGCTCGGCGTGCTCGGCATGCCCGGCCTGACCGCCTACGCGGGCCTGCTGGAGGTCGGCTCCTTCCGCGAGGGCGACGCCGTGTTCGTCTCCGGCGCGGCCGGGGCCGTGGGCAGCGTGGTCGGCCAGATCGCCCGCCTCAAGGGCGCCTCCCGCGTGATCGGCTCGGCCGGTTCCGCCGAGAAGGTCGCCGCCCTGACCGAGAAGTACGGCTTCGACGCCGCGTTCAACTACAAGGACGGCCCCGTCGCCGAGCAGCTCGCGGCCGCCGCGCCCGAGGGCGTCGACGTGTACTTCGACAACGTCGGCGGCGAGCACCTCGAAGCGGCCATCGGCGCCCTGAACCTGCACGGCCGGGCCGTGCTGTGCGGCGCGATCTCCGGCTACAACGACACCGAGCCGGCCCCCGGCCCGCGCAACCTGATGAGCGTGATCGGCAAGCGCCTGCGCCTGGAGGGGATCCTCGTCTCCGACCACGAGGCGCTGCGCCCGAAGTTCGTCGAGGAGGTCGGCGCCTGGCTGCGTTCCGGAGAGCTCGTCGTGGACGAGACGGTGGTCGACGGGGTCGAGAACGCGACCGAGGCGTTCCTGGGAATGCTGCGCGGAGCCAACACCGGAAAGATGATCGTTTCCTTCACCCGTTAGGCTCTGACCACACCGTCGCGAGCGTGGGCGCGAGTCGCGACGAATACCAGGAGGATCTTCTTACATGTCCATCCAGCAGTCCGACGTTCTCTACACCGCCGTCGCCACCGCCGAGAACGGCCGTGACGGTCGCGTCTCCACCGACGACAAGCAGCTCGACGTCGTCGTGAACCCCCCGAAGGCCATGGGCGGCTCCGGCGCCGGCACCAACCCCGAGCAGCTCTTCGCCGCCGGCTACAGCGCCTGCTTCCAGGGTGCCCTGGGTGTCGTCGCGCGCAACGAGAACGCCGACATCACCGGCTCGACCGTCACCGCCGAGGTCGGCATCGGCAAGAACGACGACGGCTTCGGCATCATCGTCAAGATCGTCGCCTCCATCCCGACCGTGGACGCCGAGCGCGCCCTGGACCTGGTCGAGAAGGCCCACCAGGTGTGCCCCTACTCCAAGGCCACCCGCGGCAACATCACCGTCGAACTGTCCGTCGCCTGATCACGGCCGACACCGTTCGCACCGGCCCGCACCCCGATTCCGGGGTGCGGGCCGGCCCCGTTCCGTCCCCCGCCCCGTTGGCTACGCTGACCGCATGAACGATCTCGCGGGGGGATTCCGCCATCTTCTGGCCGGTCAGCGCTGGGTGCTCGCCCACCCCAGGTGGCTCGGGCTCGGGCTGCTGCCCGCCCTGATCGCCGCCGCGCTCTACCTCGGCGCCCTCGTGGCCCTGTTCACCGGCGCCGACGACGCCGTCGCCTGGCTCACGCCCTTCGCCGAGGACTGGTCCGGCGGATGGCTCGGCCTGTTCCGGGGCTCCCTGACGGTGGTCCTCATCGGGTTCGGGCTCTTCCTGGCCGTGGTCACCTTCACCGCCGTCACCCTCCTCATCGGCCAGCCCTTCTACGAGGCCCTCTCCGAGGCCGTCGAGAAGGACCGGTACGGCGGCGTGCCCGAATCCGGGCTGCCACTCTGGCGCGAACTGTGGATCTCCGGCCGGGACAGCCTGCGGATCCTGCTGCGGGTCGCCCTGTGCGGGCTCGGGCTCTTCGCCCTCGGCTTCGTGCCCGTGCTCGGCCAGACGGTGGTGCCGGTGCTCGGCTTCGCCGTCTCCGGCTGGTTCCTCACCCAGGAGCTCACCGCCGTCGCCCTCCAGCGCCGCAAGATCGAACTGCCCGCCCACCTCGACCTGATGCGCGGCCGGCGCGCCCTCGTCCTCGGCTTCGGGGTGCCGCTCGTGCTCAGCTTCCTGCTGCCCGTGGTCGCCGTGCTCCTGATGCCCGGGGCCGTGGCCGGGGCCACCCTCCTCGCCCGCGACCTGCTCGCCCCGCCCGGCACGGAGCCGGGGACGGACACGCCCGCGCCGGCCGTGTCCGCCCCCGGCCCCCACCGGGACTGAGACCGCCCGCTCAGAGCAGCGGGGACAGGTCCGCGACCACCGCCGACGGGGTCCGCGCGTCGCCCTCCGCGAGGACCCGCCCGTCCGGACCCCACACCGCCGCCCCGCCACAGCCCGTCCACGCCCCCGCCGGGCCCACGTGATTGGCCAGGGCCACCACCAGCCCCGTGCGCCGCGCCGCCCCAGGGTGCACGGAGACCCGCTCGGCCTCGCCCGACACCAACCCGTACAGCGAACTCGCCAGGTGCACCCGCGCCCCGTCGGCCGCCGCCCGGTCCGTCACCCCGGCGTGGTGGTTGTCGAAGCAGGTGCCGAGCGAGAACGGCACCCCGTCCAGGGTGAACCGCCCGTCGTGCCCACCCGGCACGAACACCTCCCGCTCCGCCTCGTACAGGTGCCGCTTGGCGTACGAGGTGATCAGGGAGCCGTCCGCGCCGAAGACGAACGAGGCGAGCAGCGGCCGGTCGTCGGCGTCCCGCCGCGCGAGGTTCACGACCGAGGCGATCCCCGCCGAGCGGACCGGGTCCAGCCGGGGATCGTCCGCGTCGCGCACCCACAACGCGGGGTCGGCGGCGAGGGCGGCCAGTTCGTAGCCGGTGAGGACGAGTTCGGGGAAGACCACCAGGGCGGCCCCCTCGGACCGGGCCCGTCCGGCCAGGTCGGCCATCGTGGCGGCGTTCTCGGCCGGTCGGGCCGGAACGCAGGTCAATTGGGTCACGGCGATGCGCATCCGGACATGATCACAAACCGGCCGGCCCGCCCCGCCCCGGGGGTCAGGAGCCCCCCGCGCCCCCGTGCCCCGCCGCCGGCCCGGAGCCCAGCAGCCGCAGGAAGTCCCGGAAGGCCCCGGGCATGTCCACCGCCTCCGGCGCCAGCAGCCACTGGTACTGCAAGCCGTCCATCACGGCCGTCAGCAGCGGCGCAGCCCGCTCCGGGCTCAGCCCCGAGGGCAGCCGCTCCCCGTACTCCGCCCGCAGCACCGCCGCCATCTCCTCGCGGACCTGCGCGTACCGCTCGGTGAAGAACTCCCGCGCCGGATGCCCCTCGGTGACGGACTCGCCGAGCAGGGCCGAGAAGGTCTGCACCACCCCGGGCCGCATCGCGTTGTAGTCCACGAGCGCGGCCAGCAGCTCCGGCCGCCAGGCCCCGCCGCCCGCCCGCGCCGCCCCGCCCCCGGTGTCCCAGCGGTCCCGTTCCTCCAGCACCGCCACCAGCAGCGCCTCCTTGGTCGGGAAGTGGTGCATCAGCCCCTGCTGGGTCAGTCCCACCCGCTCCGCGACCGCCGCCAGCGACGCGCCCCGGTAACCGCGCTCGGCGATCACCTCCAACGCCGCCCGGACGATCTCCTCCCGCCGCTCCTCGCTGCGTGCCCTGACCATCTCCGTGCCGCCCTTCCCCTGCGTTCTGCCGGTGCGACGACGGTAGCCCACCCCGTGAAAATAACGAAACCGTCACGACACCTACCGTTCACCAGGGAACGGGTCCACGATGGCAGCACCACCCGCACTCGACGAGGAGGACCGGCCGTGGCAGCCGACCGCACCCCCACCACCCCCGGCGACACCACCCCCGACGCCCTGCGCGAACAGGCCGTCGAGGCCGCGCTCGGCAAGCTGGACCTCGACACCAAGGCACGACTGCTCGGCGGCCAGGACATGTGGTCCCTGCCCGCGATCCCCGAGATCGGCCTGGCCTCCCTGGTCTTCTCCGACGGCCCCATCGGCGTCCGAGGCGTCCGCTGGACCGCCGACGACCCCTCCGTGGCCCTCCCCTCGCCCACCGCGCTCGCCGCGTCCTGGGACCCCGAACTCGCCCGCCGCGCCGGCCGGCTCCTCGCCCAGGAGGCCCGCCGCAAGGGCGTCCACGTCCTCCTCGCCCCCACCGTCAACCTGCACCGCAGCCCGCTGGGCGGCCGACACTTCGAGTGCTTCTCCGAGGATCCCCACCTCACCGGCGAGATCGGCAGCGGCTACGTCAACGGCGTCCAGGACGGCGGCGTCGGCACCACCGTCAAGCACTTCGTCGGCAACGACGCCGAGACCGACCGCTTCACCGTCGACAGCCGCATCGCCCCCCGCCCCCTGCGCGAGCTGTACCTGGCCCCCTTCGAGGCCATCGTCGCCAACGCCCACCCGTGGGGCATCATGACCGCCTACAACCGCGTCAACGGCGTGTTCATGAGCGAGAACGCCCACCTCGTCAACGACGTGCTGCGCGCCGAATGGGGCTTCGACGGCGCCAACGTCTCCGACTGGATGGCCGCCCGCTCCACCGTCGGCGACATCACCGGCGGCCTCGACGTGGCCATGCCCGGCCCGCAGACCGTCTACGGCCCCCCGCTCGCCGCCGCCGTCCGCGCCGGCGAGGTCGAGGAGAGCGCCGTCGACGCCGCCGTCCGCAACGTGCTCCGCCTCGCCGCCCGCGTCGGCGTCCTCGACGGGGCCCCGCCCGTGGTCGCCGACCCGCCCGCCGGCATCGACGGCCCCGCCGTGGCCCGCGAGATCGCCGCCCGCTCCTTCGTCCTCGCCCGCAACGCCGACGCCATCCTCCCCCTGGACCCCGGCACCGCCGACGCCCCACGCACCGTCGCCCTCCTCGGCGCCGCCGCCCGCGACGCCCGCGTCCTCGGCGGCGGCTCCGCCACCGTCTTCCCCGAACACGTGGTCTCCCCCCTCGACGGCCTCACCGCCGCCCTCCCCGCCGGCTCCCTCACCTACGCCGTCGGCGCCGACCCCAGCGAGGAGCCCGTCCCGGCCGGCCCCGCCTTCACCCTGCGCGCCGTCTGCCGCGACGCCGCCGGCGCCGTCCTCGGCGAGGGCTCCCTGCCCAGCGGCCAGGTCCAGTGGATCGGCGACGACCTCCCCGCCGGCGTGAGCTGGGAGACCATGGCCTCCGTCGAGGTCATCGGCGCCTTCACCCCCCGCGAGAGCGGCGAACACGTCCTCGGCACCCGGGGCCTGGGCGCCTTCGCCCTCCGGGTCGACGGCGAACTCCTCTGGGAGGGCGTCCAGCTCCCCGGCAGCGAGGCCGACCCCTTCGAGGCGTTCTTCGGCGCCCCCACCGAACGCGCCCGCCCCCACCTCACCGCCGGCGAGACCGTCGAGGTCTCCCTCACCTACCAGGTGCCCGACGTGGCCGAGCTGCCGCTCAAGGCCCTGATGTTCTCCCTGCTCCACCTCGGCCCCCGCACCGACCCCGACACCCTCATCGCCGAGGCCGTCGAAGCGGCCCGCGCCGCCGACACCGCCGTGGTCGTCGTGGCCACCACCGAACGCGTCGAATCCGAGGGCTTCGACCGCACCGACCTGCGCCTGCCCGGCCGCCAGGACGACCTCGTGCGCGCCGTGGCCGCCGCCAACCCCCGCACCGTCGTCGTCGTCAACGCCGGCTCCCCCGTGGAACTGCCCTGGCGCGAGGAGGTCGCGGCCGTCCTCCTCACCTGGTTCCCCGGCCAAGAGGGCGGCGACGCCCTCGCCGACGTGCTCCTCGGCGCCGCCGAACCCGGCGGACGTCTCCCCACCACCTGGCCCGCCACCCTGGAGCAGGCCCCCGTCACCGAGACCGTCCCCACCGACGGCCGGCTCGACTACACCGAGGGCGTCCACATCGGCCACCGCGCCCACGAGAAGGCCGGCACCACCCCCGCCTACGCCTTCGGCCACGGCCTCGGCTACACCACCTGGCGCTACGAGAGCCTCGAAGCCGACGCCGAACGCGCCGTCGTCCGCCTCACCAACACCGGCGAGCGCCCCGGCCGCGAGGTCGTCCAGATCTACCTCGCCGCCGACCCCGCCGACGCCGAGGGCTTCGACCGCCCCGCCTCCCACCTCGCCGGCTTCGCCTCCGTCGCCGCCGACCCCGGCGAGACCGTCGAGATCACCGTCGCCCTCCCCGCCCGCGCCTTCGAGGTCTGGGACGAGGAGACGAACGCCTGGCGCCGCATCGGCGGCCGCTACGAGGTCCGCGCGAGCCACGCCCACGACGACACCCGCCTGAGCGCCGACCTGGCGCTCTGACCCCGGCGGCCCCGAACCCGGGCCGGGGGCGGTCCCTGACAACCGCCCCCGGCCCGCTCCGCACCCCGCCCCCTTCGAACCCGAGGGCCGCGCCGATCAGGCCGGCGGCCGGCTCGACGTTATGTGCCGGTGCGCCAGCTCGGCCAACCGCGCCTGCCCGTCCTTGCTCGGATGGAACCAGTCCCACCGGCTCAACTGCCCGGTCGAGAACGGGTACTGGAACACCGCCCCGCCGTCGTACCGGCACCGCGAGTCCGTCGCGCACACCGCCCGCAGCGCCTCGTTGTACTCCACCACCCGCGCCCGGACCTTCTCCCGACGCTCCACCGCCGCCGGCGTCGACGCCTGCGAGTCCGCCAGCATCGACGGACAGATCCCCAGCTTCCACACCTGCCGACCCACCGGACTGTCCTTGCCCTGCTCCCACAACCGCAGCAGATCGGGCACCGAGGACACGTACACCTGAGTCTTCGGCGACACCTTCCGCAACTCCGCCAGCGCGCGCTCGAACGTGGCCCGGAAGTCCTTCGCCGGCGTCATCGCCGCCGCCGTCGCCCGACACGCGTCGTTCGACCCGACCATCACCGTGACCAGTTCCGGCTCGTGCGCCGCCGCCGCCGACAGCTGCCCCGGCAGGTCCGCCATCCGGGCCCCGGTCACCGCGTAGTTCCAACTCCGCGTCGCCGCCCGCGGCCCGAGCAAGCGCTCCGCGAGGCTGCGCACCGTCGGGTCCACCCCGGTCGCCCACGACACGTCCGGACAGTCCGCCAGCACCGAACAGGCGTCGAAACCGCGGGTGATGGAGTCGCCCACGGCCGCCAGGGACCCCGGCGACGTGTTCCACAGCGGCTCTTTCCGGTGCACCGCCTGGGCCCCGCCGTCCCCGCTCGGCCCGCCGTCGGGCCCGCCCGAGCAACCCGTGAGGACGAGCGTCCCGGCGGCCGCGACGCCGAGCAGCGCGCGGATCCGGGCGCGCGCCCCGGGGCCCTTGGTCGGTCTCACGTCGCTCCTCGTCGTGCTCGTGCCCACCCCTCGCGAGGGGAGTGCGGTGGGCCCCGCGGTCGGGGGGCGTACGCCGGTTCCATCCGATCGGCGGGACACCCCTCGGGAGCGACCGTACGTCACTCCGGGACCCTCCCCGCACGGTAGCTTTTTCCCGTGGCCTCCTCGCCACAGGTCCCGTGGCGCAATGTCAGATCTTTTCCGCTAAATTACATCACGTCACATAGTGTCCGTTTTCAGGAGATTCATTCCGACCTCGTCCCACCTTGGAGGTCCCCGGTGACGACACGTGGAGTTCTGTACGTGCACTCCGCTCCCCGCGCGCTCTGCCCGCACGTGGAATGGGCGGTTGCGGGCGTGCTGGGAACGCGGGTCAACCTCGACTGGATCAGGCAGCCCGCCTCCCCCGGGACCTGGAGATCCGAGTTCTCCTGGCAGGCCGAGGCCGGCACCGCCGCCCGGCTCGCCTCCGCCCTGCGAGGCTGGCACCTGCTCCGCTTCGAGGTCACGGCCGATCCCTGCGCCGGGGCCGAGGGCGAGCGCTACAGCTCCACCCCCGAACTGGGCATCTTCCACGCCGTCACCGGCGTCCACGGGGACATCCTGATCCCCGAGGACCGGCTGCGCGCCGCCCTCCTGCGGGCCCGCGCCGGCGAGACCGACCTGGCCGCCGAGGTCTCCCGACTCCTCGGCAAGCCCTGGGACGACGAACTGGAGACCTTCCGCCACGCCGGTGAGGGCGCCCCCGTCCGCTGGCTCCACCAGGTGGTCTGAACCCGCCCGCGCCGCCCGCGACACGCCGGGCCGCACCCCCGACACGCCGAAGGGCCCGACCGGAAATCCGGTCGGGCCCTCGCGGGTCGCGCGCGGGGCGCGGATCAGATCGTGCGGAAGGCCAGCGACACGTTGTGCCCGCCGAACCCGAACGAGTTGTTGATCGCGGACAGCGGGCCCTCGGCGGGCAGCTTCCGCGGCTCGCCGATCACGATGTCCGCGTCGATGTCCTCGTCCAGCTCGTCCACGTTGATCGTGGGCGGCGCGATCCGGTGGTACAGCGCCAGGACGGTCGCGACGGTCTCGATGCCGCCGGCGCCGCCGAGCAGGTGACCGGTCATCGACTTGGTCGCGGAGATCGCGATGTGGTCCAGGTCGTCGCCCAGGACCTTGCGCAGCGCCTTGATCTCGGCGGTGTCGCCCTGCGGGGTCGAGGTCGCGTGAGCGTTCAGGTGGACCAGCTCGGCCGGGTCCAGACCGGTGTTGTCCAGCAGGTTCTGCAGGGCCGCGGCCACACCGCGGCCGGTGGGCTCGGGCTGCGCGATGTGGTGCGAGTCGGCCGACAGGCCCTGACCCAGCACCTCGCAGTAGACCCGGGCACCGCGCGCGGCGGCGTGCTCGGCGGACTCCAGGATCACGACGCCCGCGCCCTCGCCGAGGACGAAGCCGTCACGGGCCTTGTCGTACGGGCGGGAGGCCGTCGTGGGGGTCTCGTTGTTCTTGGACATCGCCATCATGTTGGCGAACGCGGCGATCGGCAGCGGGTGGATCGCCGCCTCGGTGCCGCCCGCGACGACCACGTCGGCGCGGCCGGTGCGGATCATCTCGACGGCGTACCCGATGGCCTCGGCGCCGGAGGCGCAGGCGCTGACCGGGGTGTGCACGCCGGCCTGCGCGTTGACCTCCAGGCCCACGTTCGCGGAGGGGCCGTTGGGCATGAGCATCGGGACGGTGTGCGGGGAGACCCGGCGCACACCCTTCTCCTTCAGCACGTCGTACTGGTCGAGCAGGGTGGTCACGCCGCCGATGCCGGAGGCGATGACGGTGCCCAGGCGCTCGGGGGAGACCGCCGGGTCCTCACCGGCGGGACCGGTGTAACCGGCGTCGGCCCACGCCTCGCGCGCCGCGATGATCGCGAACTGCGCGGAGCGGTCGAGCCGCCGGGCCAGGGGCCGGGGCAGGACGTCGCCCGGGTCCACGGCCGCCTGGGCGGCGATGCGGACCGGCAGCTCCTGGAAGCGCTCGCCCTCCAGGGGCGAGACGCCGGAACGGCCGGCGAGCAGACCTTCCCAGGTCGAAGCGCTGTCGCCACCCAGCGGAGTGGTTGCGCCGATACCGGTGACGACCACGGTGCGATTGGTCGAGCTCACAGGAATTCTTTCTCCACGTGTCAGGGGGTGCGGAATTGTCCCGACGCCACCGCGGGGTGGCGACAGACGCTCGTCAGGCTCAGGCCTGGTGCTTGAGGATGTAGTCCGCGGCGTCGCCGACGGTCTTGAGGTTCTTGACGTCCTCGTCCGGGATCTTCACGTCGAAGCGCTCTTCGGCGGCGACGACGACCTCGACCATGGACAGCGAGTCGACATCCAGGTCGTCGGTGAAGGACTTGCCGAGCTCGACGTCCTCGACGGGGATGCCGGCGATCTCGTTGACGATCTCGGCGAGGCCCTCGACGATCTCTTCCTGGGTGGCGGCCATGTTGGCGCTCCTTCTGTAGCTGTTCGGGTGGTACGGGAGACGGGTGGGACCCGGTCCCTAGGGGAGGGTAACGACCGTCGCGGCGTAGACGAGTCCCGCCCCGAAGCCGATGACGAGCGCGGTGTCACCGCTCTTCGCCGCACCGGTCGCCAAGAGCCGCTCCATCGCGAGCGGGATCGAGGCGGCCGAGGTGTTGCCGGTGGTCTCCACGTCACGGGCGACCGTGACGTGCTCCGGCAGCTTCAAGGTCTTCACCATCGAGTCGATGATCCGCATGTTCGCCTGGTGCGGGATGAAGACGTCCAGGTCGTCCGCGGTGATCCCGGCGGCGTCGAGCGCCTGCTGGGCCACCTTGGCCATCTCGAAGACGGCCCAGCGGAAGACCGCCTGACCCTCCTGCGTGATGGCCGGGAACTTGTTGCCGTCGCCGGGGCCCTGGTACTCGGTCCACGGCACGGTCTGCTTGATCGTCTCGGACTTGTCGCCCTCCGAACCCCACACGGTGGGGCCGATGGCCGGCACGTCGGACGGTCCCACGACCACGGCGCCCGCGCCGTCGCCGAACAGGAACGCGGTCGCGCGGTCCTCCAGGTCCGTCAGGTCCGAGAGCCGCTCCACGCCGATGACCAGCACGTATTCGGCGGAACCCTCGACGACCATGCCCTTGGCCAGGGTCAGCGCGTAGCCGAACCCGGCGCAACCGGCGGAGATGTCGAAGGCGGCCGGCTTGATCGCGCCGACCCGGTCGGCGATCTCGGTGGCCACGGCGGGGGTCTGCTTGAAGTGCGAGACCGTCGAGACGATCACCGCGCCGATCCGCTCGGCGGGGATGCCGGCGTCCGCGAGCGCCTTGCCCGAGGCTTCGACCGACATCATCGTGACGGTCTCCTCGGGGGAGGCCCAGTGACGCGTGGCGATCCCGGACCGGGACCGGATCCACTCGTCGGAGGAGTCGATCTTCTCCAGGATCACCTCGTTGGGCACCACCCGGGTCGGGCGGTAGCCGCCGACCCCGAGGATGCGCGCGTACGGGGCGCCCTGCGAAGGCTTGATCTTGGTCATGGGTGAGGGCACTCCTTGTCTCACGCGGACGCGTGCGCGGAGACCAGCTCCGCGGCGGCGGCGAGATCGTCCGGGGTCTTCAGGGCCACGCTCGGCACGCCCTTGAGGACGCGCTTGGCCAGACCCGTGAGGGTCCCACCCGGGCAGAGTTCGATGATCCCGGTGACCCCGCGGGACCCGAAGGTCTCCATGCAGAGGTCCCAGCGGACCGGGTTGGCGACCTGGCCGACCAGACGCGCGAGCACCTCGGCGCCCGAGTCCACGACCAGACCGTCCTTGTTCGACACGTACGTCACGGTCGGGTCGGCGGGGCTCAGCGTCCGCGCCGCCTCCGCGAGCCGCTCCACGGCCGGGGCCATGTGCGCCGTGTGGAACGCGCCCGCCACCTTCAGCGGGACCACCTTCATGGCGCCCTCGGGCTTGTCCTGCGCGAGCGCGGCGAGCTGCTCGGCGGTGCCGGCGGCCACGATCTGCTTGGCGCCGTTGATGTTGGCCGGGGTCAGCCCCAGCTTCTCCAGGTGCGCCACCACGACGTCCTGGTCACCACCGAGCACGGCCGACATGCCGGTCTCGGCGACGGCCGCGGCCTCGGCCATGGCCAGACCGCGCTTGCGCACCAGGGACAGTGCCTCGACCTCGCTCAGCACACCGGCGTACGCGGCGGCGGTGAACTCGCCGACGCTGTGGCCGGCGACGACGTCGACACGACCGGCCGCGTCCAGCGCGGACGCGGACAGCAGACCGGCGGCCACCAGCAGCGGCTGGGCCACGGCGGTGTCACGGATCTCGTCCGCGTCGGCCTTCGTGCCGAAGTGGACCAGGTCGAGCTCGATCACCTCGGACCACGCGGCGAGGCGGTCGGCCACACCGGGAAGGTCGAGCCAGGGGGTCAGGAAGCCGGGCGTCTGAGCGCCTTGGCCGGGAGCGACGAGTACGAGCACCCTCACACTCTCTCTTGTGTTCGGTTCACCGCGCCCGTGGGGACAGGGACGAAGAACCACCGGGGGAATTGTTGATGTCCGACAAAAGTCTAGGGCCGGGCCTCACCGTCGACCAGGCGCCCCAGGATCAGCGCGATCCTCAGCGTGAAGGCCGAGCGGACGTCGGAGGGTGACCAGCCGGTGACGTCTGTCACACGACGGAGCCGGTAGCGAACCGTGTTGGGGTGCACGAAGAGCATGCGAGCGGCCCCCTCCAGGCTACTCGCCTGTTCGAGGTACACGCTCAACGTCTCCAGCAGCGCCGAGCCCGCCTCCTCCAACGGTCTGTAGATCTCCTCCACCAGCTGGTCCCGAGCGGAGGGGTCTCCGGCGATCGCCCGCTCCGGCAGCAGATCGTCCGCCGCCACCGGCCGCGGCGCGTCCTGCCAGGCCGAACACGCCTTCAGACCGGCCGCCGCCGCCTGCGCCGACCGGGTCGCCGTCAACAGGTCCGGAACCACCGGCCCGGCCACCACCGGCCCCGCCGCGAACGGCCCGATCAGGCCCTTCGCCACCTGCACCGGGTTGTCGTTGCCGCCCGCGATGACCACCAGCCGGTCCCCGAGCACCCCCGTCAGCACCTGCACCTTCGCGTGCCGCGCCGCCCGCCGGATCGCCTCCACCGTCAGCTCGCTGTCACCGTCGGGCGCCGTCCCCAACACCACGCACACGTGGTCGGGCGAGTTCCAGCCCAGCGCCGCCGCCCTTGACAGCGCGCCCTCGTCCGCCTCCCCCGACAGCACCGCGTTCACCACGAGGGACTCCAGCCGGGCGTCCCACGCGCCGCGCGCCTCGGCGGCCTGCGCGTACACCTGCGCCGTCGCGAACGCGATCTCCCGGGCGTACACCAGCAGCGCCTCGCGCAGCGTGGACTCGTCCCCGGGGGCCGCGACCTCTTCGATCGCCGCCTCCATCACCTCGATCGTGGTGCGGACCATCTCCACCGTCTGCCGCAGGGTGATCGCCCGCGTCAGCTCGCGCGGGGCGGTCCCGAACACGTCCGTAGAGATCGCCTGCGGGGTGTCCGGATGCCGGAACCACTCCGTGAACGCCGCGATGCCCGCCTGCGCCACCAGACCGATCCACGACCGGTTCTCCGGGGGCATCGCCCGGTACCACGACAGGGTCTCGTCCATGCGGGCGATGGCGTGCGCGGCCAGGCGACCGGAGGACTTCTCCAACCGGCGCAGGGTCGCGGCGTGCGGATGGGCGGCGGCGGACGGCGCGGCCTGCGGCTGCGTCGAGCGCACGGCGGAGAGATGGCGTTCGGCTTCGGGCACGGGACAAGCCTGCCCTATCGGCGCGCCGGCCCCGAAGCCCCGAGCTCCCGCGCGGCTACCGTGACCCCCATGACGGACGCACGACTCGACGTACGACGCGCAGCCGAGCGGCACCCCGGCGGGGACCCGGCGGCGGGCATCGCGACCCTGCACGCCTTCTCCTTCGGGTCCTGGTACGACCCCGACAACCTCCGCTTCGGCCCCGTGATCGCCTGCAACGAAGAGGCCCTGGCCCCCGGAGCCGGCTTCGCCGAACACCCCCACGGCAATGTGGAGATCGTCAGCTGGGTGGTCGAGGGGGCCCTCGGACACGCCGACTCCACCGGCCGCGAAGGGGTGCTGCGCCCCGGCGACGTGCAGGTGCTGGACGCCGGGAGTGGGGTTCGACACACCGAGCGCAACGCCGGCCCCGAACCCCTGCGTTTCGTGCAGTTCTGGCTCGCCCAGGCGGATCCGACGGCGCTGGGCGAGGCCCCCTCGTACCGGCTCGTGGCGGACATCGGGGACGGCGAGGAGGTGGACCTGCCGCGCTCGGGGGCCCGGCTCTCGGTCCGCCGCCCGGGCGCCGGCGAGAAGGTCGCGGTCACGGCCGGCCCGCGGGCCTACGTGCACGTGGTCCGCGGCGACCTGCGGATCGGCGGGGCCGACGCGGGCACCGAACTCGGGCCGGGGGACGCGCTGCGGATCACCGGCGGGGCGGACGCCGACCCGGTGGAACTCGTGGCCGGCTCGCCCGCCGAACTGCTCGTGCTGACCCTGCCCTGATCCGTCAGCTCGCGCGCAGGTCCGCCAGCACGGCGTCGGTGAAGGCCGGCCACACCTCGACCGCCCACGGCCCGAAGGCCCGGTCGGTCAGCGCCACGCACGCGGCGCGGGCCCCCGGGTCCACCCACAGGAAGGTCCCGGACTGCCCGAAGTGCCCGAAGGTCCGGGGCGAGGAGGCCGAGCCGGTCCAGTGCGGGCTCTTGCCGTCGCGGATCTCGAAGCCCAGGCCCCAGTCGTTCGGGGTCTGCCGGCCGTACCCCGGCAGCAGCCCCGCGAGCCCGGGGTGGACCACGGCGGTGGCGGCGGCCACCGTGCGCGGGTCGAGCAGGCGCGGCAGCTGCAGTTCGGCGGCGAAGCGGGACAGGTCGGCGGCGGTGGACACGCCGTCCTTGGCGGGCGAGCCCTCCAGGGAGCTGTTGGCCATGCCCAGCGGCTCGAACACGGCCTGGCGCAGGTACTCGGCGAAGGGGATCCCGGTGGCCTTCGCGATGTGGTCGCCCAGCACCTCGAAGCCCGCGTTCGAGTACACCCGGCGGGTGCCGGGCGCGGCCGTCGCGCGGTGCTCGTCGAAGGCGAGGCCGCTGGTGTGGGCGAGCAGGTGACGGACGGTGGACCCCTCGGGCCCGGCCGGCTCGTCCAGTTCGATCGCCCCCTCCTCGTACGCGACGAGGGCGGCGTACGCGGCCAGCGGCTTGGTCACCGAGGCCAGCGGGAAACGGTGGTCGGTCGGGCCGTACGCGGCGTGCGTCGTGCCGTCGGCACGGACGACGACGGCGGCCGCGGTGGGCACCGGCCAGGACTCGATCAGCTCTCGCGGGGTGGGCAGGCTCTCCATGCCGGCGAGCCTACTTGCTTGGAGTGCGCTCAAGGGTTCTAGCGTGGTGGTCATGACGAGCCTGACGGAGACGCGGTACACCATCAGCGAGGTCGAGGCCCGCACCGGTCTGTCCCAGCACACGCTGCGCTGGTACGAGCGGATCGGGCTGATGCCGCAGGTGGACCGTTCGCACTCCGGCCAGCGCAGGTTCACCGACCGGGACCTGGAGTGGTTGGACTTCGTCGGCAAGCTGCGGGCGACCGGCATGTCGGTGGCGGACATGGTCCGCTACGCCGAGCTGGTCCGCGCGGGCGGGCACACGGTCGACGAGCGGCGGGAGCTGCTGGAACGGACGCGCCGCGAGGTGCGGGCCCGCCTGGCCGAGCTCACGGACGCGCTCGCCGTCCTGGACTTCAAGATCGACTCGTACGCGGGGAAGGAACGATCGTGACCGACATCATCGAGCGTGTGGAGCTGGGCAAGGGCGGACCCCTGGTGGGTGCGCAGGGCCTGGGCTGCATGGGCATCAGCGAGTTCTACGGGGACACCGACGAGGCCGCGGCCCGCGACACCCTGGACGCGGCCCTGGAACACGGGGTCACCCTGTTCGACACCGCCGACATCTACGGCCGCGGCCGCAACGAGGAGTTCCTGGCCCCCTTCCTCGCCGCGCACCGCGACGAGGTGGTGCTGGCCACCAAGTTCGCCATCGAGCGCACCGACGACCCGCAGTACCGGGGCATCCGCAACGACCGCCCGTACATCCGGCAGGCCGTCGAGGACAGCCTGCGCCGGCTCGGCGTCGACCGCATTGACCTGTACTACATGCACCGGCGGGATCCGGCCGTGCCGTTCGCCGAGTCGGTGGGGGCGATGGCCGAGCTGGTCGCCGAGGGCAAGGTCGGGGCCCTGGGGCTGAGCGAGGTGACCGGGGCGGAGCTGCGCGAGGCGCACGCCGTGCACCCGATCACGGCCCTGCAGTCGGAGTGGTCCCTGTTCAGCCGGGACGTGGAGCGCAGCGCGGTGGGCGCGGCGGCCGAGCTGGGCGTGGCCTTCGTGCCCTATTCGCCGCTCGGGCGCGGCTTCCTGACCGGCTCGTTCGCCGACGCAGGGCAGGAGCTGTCGGAGGGCGACTTCCGGCGCTACCAGCCCCGGTTCTCGGGGGAGAACGCGAAGGCCAACGCCGAGCTGCTGGAGCCGATCCGCGCCGTGGCCGCGGCGCACGGGGCCACGCCGGCGCAGATCGCGCTGGCGTGGGTGCAGCAGCGGGCCTCGGTGCACGGGCTGACCGTGGTGCCGATCCCGGGCACCCGCAAGCGTTCGCGGCTCGCGGAGAACGCGGCGGCGACCCGGATCCGGCTGTCGGAGGCGGAGCTGGCCGCGCTGGAGCCGATCGCGGGCCGGGTGGCCGGCGACCGCTACCCGGACATGAGCTCCACCTCGGCGGCGCGCGAGGGCTGAGGGCCCTGTCGTGGGCGGGCGTTCCCGGAGGGTTCCGGGGGCGCCCGCCCTCGCGTGCGGTCGGGTGGGCTCAGGGGCGCACGGCGAAGCGGTCGCGCAGGGCCGCGTACTCCTCGTCCGTGAGCAGTCCGGCGCTGTGCAGTTCGCCGAGGTGGCGCACGCGGTCCTCGTAGGGCGCGGCTTCCGTGTCGGGGGCGTCGGGCCCCTCGGGGCCGCCGGTGAGGTCGACGGCCGGTCCGCTCGCGGGGCCCCCGCGCCCGACGAGCGTCTCGGGTACGTCGTAGTCGCCGACCCGGCGGCGGGCCGGGCGCGGCACGGCCGGGTTCGTGTCGGGGAGGCGGGCCCGTTCGCGGACGGCGTGCAGGAGGGCGGCCGCGAAGGGCAGCGACTCGTGCACGGCCCCGCGTCCGAGGAGGACGGAGTCGAGGTCGTGGTCGGGGCGGGGGTCGGCGGCCCGGTCGTCGGCGCGCGGGATCAGGCGCAGGTGTCCGTCGGGGAGCTCGGGGGAGCGCCAGGAGATCCCGCCGAGTTCGGACAGGGCCCGGACCTGGTCGCCGGCGCGCCATTTGGTGCCGCTGGCGCCGGTCCGGGACCAGCGCAGGGTCACCTGCGAGCCGTCGAAGCGGATCCGGGCGTCGGAGCCCTTGAGCTCGCCGCTGCTCGGCGGCGGGTCCACGAGGAAGCGCGCGGCGGGTTCCCCGGCCTCGGGGCCGAGCCGGGCCCGCAGGTCCTCGGCGAAGACCCGGGCGAGGTCGGCCCGGTCGGCGGGCACGGTGAGGCGGTGCGGATCGGTGTCCTCGCGCAGTTGTCCGGCGGCGACCTCGGTGAGGGGGTCGGCGCCGGGGCGGGGCAGGAGCCGCAGCGTCAGCGCGTCGCGCTTGCCGCCCGGGCCCTGTGCCACGTGCACGTCGGCGAGGGCGGAGACGGGAATGCGTCGCGGGCCCAGCGCGTGCCAAAGTCGGGGCCCGCGCAGTGCGGGGAGTCTGGGAGTGCGTTCGAAGCGGATGAGCACCGAGTTCGTCTCAGAATCGAACTCCCAGACGGCATGATTTCCGGCCAGTACGTCACCCATGCGGGCCATCGTAAAGGGCGCGACCCGCGTGCGTCCCCCTTGTGGCGGGGGCCGTTTTTCCGGACTCTACGAGGCTGCATCCGCATTTGTCCCGGAAATCCCCTGACGGCACTCGGGATCCGACGGGGCGCAGACGAGGGAACCGAATGCGCCGGTTCCGATTTTGGCGAAGTTGTCCAGAGAGCCGGTGTGTGGCTCGAAATAGCCGGTGTGGCTGTGGGCGCCGGTGGTGTCGAGGCGACGGGCCCCGAACGCCGGGTCCATCGGGTCGGGGCCGTGTCCGAGCCCGCCGAACTCCAGGTGCGGCACGTCGGCGATCCAGTCCCCGGCGTCGCGCAGGGCCCAGACCCGGGCCCGGCCGCCCAACTCGGCCGCGTCGTCCACGCGCATGCCGGGGCTGCCGGCGACGACCAGGTCCGTGACCCGGTCGCCGAGGCCCGGGGCGGCCGATCCGCACACCACCGTGCCGTAGCTGTGGCAGTACAGGGCCACCGTGCCGGTTCCGGGCAGGGCCGTGACCAGGGCCTTCAGTCGGGCCGCGCCCGCGATGGCCAGCCGGCCGGCGGCCGCGTCGACGCCGAGGCCGACCGGGCTCGTGTAGTCGGCCCAGGCGATCACGGCCACCGGCAGCCGGGGGTCGGCGGCGCGTTCGGCGTCGTAGAGGGAGCGGGCCATGCCGACGGGCGCGGTGTAGCGGCGGCTGGTGCGCTCGAAGGTGAGCACGTCGGTGTCCACGCCGGGGACCACGACGGAGATCCGGGCCGCCGTGCCGAGGTCGCCGAAGACCTCGGCGGCCCGGCCGCCGCCGGTCGGGTCGAAGGAGAGGATCTGCCGGCCGGGTTCGCGCAGGGAGTCGAAGCGGTGGGCGCGGCGTCCGGCCTGCTCGCGGTCGGCGGGGGAGAGCCGCACGTCGCGGGCGCGGGCCTCCTCGATGCCCTCGGCGACGGCGAGGGCCGCGCGGTTCGCGCGGTAGCGCAGGGCCACGGGGGCGCCGTCGAGACCGCCGACGACCAGGGGGTGGGTGTCGGTGAGGCGGGTGCGGGCGGCGGGGGAGAGGCGGGCGAAGAACTCGGAGACCACCCGGGCCGGGGCGCCCGCGGCGGGCACCGGGCGGCCGTCGATCCGGGCCGAGGCCCAGGCGGCCAGGGCGGCGGCGCGGGGGGAGGGCTCGGGCATCGGGCGGTGCACGGCGGTCCAGCCGGTGGTCGTGAGCAGCACGAACACGACGGCGAGGGCGAGCAGCACCCGGACGGCGGCCGGTCGGCGCGGTTCGGCGTGCGCGGGGCCCGGCATCCGGCGGACCAGGCGGACGGAGCGGCCCGGCAGGTGGGCGGTCCGGGGAAGCGGCGGCGCGGCGAGGGGCGTGAGGGTGCTGGTGGGGCCGGGCACGCGCGACTTCCTTGCTGTCCGTGACGGGGCGGGCGGTGTGCTCGGGCCGGGCGGGGTGGGCGCGGCCGGGGGACACGGCGGAACGTGGGCCCGGCACGGAACGGGTACGGGCACGAACAACCAGCCTAGGAGACGATTTCGGCTGTTCGGGAGCGGGGTGGCCGGTGTCACGGGGCGGGTCCGCCCGGGCGGCGCAGGCCGGGGGCCGGCCGGTGGATCTCGGGGCGCCCGGTCCGAACTGCGGATTCGCCGCGCCGGCGGGGCCCGGGCGCGGGTGCGCGGGCGGGCCGGCACGGTGTCCGAGGTCACGTTTCGGCCGGGCGTGCGCGGGGCGCCGGGCGTAAGGGGTGGATCAGGGCCGGGGCGGGGCCGGTGTCGGGGTCTGGGTCGGGGCCGGTGTCGGGGCGAGGGGGGCGCCGACGGGGCGCCAGGCCATCGCGAGGGCCGGGCCGATGCCGTCGACGTGCCGCAGGGTCATGGCGCGGATCGCGGCCACGCTGATGTCGTCGCCCTGCCCCCACAGCCGGCCGGTCACCCGCATCACCCCGCAGAACGCGGCGACCAGCACTCGGGGGCGCGGGTCGACGTCCACGTCCAGGCCCTCGCGGCGGGCGATCAGCGCGGCGAGTTCGGCCTCCAGCTCGGTGGAGCGCCGCAGGTGCACGGCGAGCAGGGCGGGGGTGGACTCGATCAGCCGGTAGGAGCGCAGGTAGAGGTCCACGGGGACCACGTCCGCGATGGCCTCCTCCACCGTGTCCCAGGCCGTGAGCACCGCGTTCCGCATGGCCTCCAGCGGGGCCTCGCCGGGCGGGCGGGCGGTAAGCGCGACCAGGAAGTGGCCCTCCACCACGTCCTGCACCGCGAAGGCCACCTGCTCCTTGTTGGCGAAGTAGCGGAAGAAGGTGCGCTGGGAGACCTCGACGGCCTCGGCGATCTCGTCGACGGTGGTCCGCTCGTAGCCCTTCGAGGTGAACAGCAGCAGCGCCGCCCGCAGCAGCGCGTCCCGGGTGCGGCGCTTCTTGCGCTCGCGCAGGCCGGGGCCGGGCGGCAGCGGGACGGGCGGCAGCGGGACGGGCGCGGCCGGGACGGGCGCGGGGGAGGGCCGTCGGTCGGGCGTCACGGCGGTGTCCTCGTCCTCTCTGGTGCGACGGCGCGGCCCGGGTCGGTGCGGCGCCGCCGCGGTTCACACGGGTGCGCGCGGCCGGGACGGCCCCGGGGGACCGGAGGGGGTGCGCGGGCGGGCGGGAGGCCCGCGGCGGTCGCGGACGTCCGCGAGCTGAGCCGTCAGCCTACCGGTGCGGGCCGGGACGGCTGAAGGGTTCGGCACGGCCCGGAAGGAGCCCGCACGGGGGATCTTCGAGGCGCGGGGAGCGGGACGGGGCGCCGCGCGCGCTCCCCGCGTCCGCCGGGCCGCCCCGGTCGGGCCGGCGCGGCGGGGCGCGGGCACCGGCAGGTCAGGGGCGCGATACGCGATGGTTCCCGGCCGGCAACAGAACTGTCAGCCGCTGCCACTACCCTGATCACATGACTAGTCAGATCACCGTCGCCGACCGAGAGGCCGTCAAGGGGCCCGGATCGGGACAGAGTTCGGGACTGCGCGGACACCCTTGGCTCACCCTCTGTGCCGTGGCGATCGGTGTCATGGTCGTCACCCTGGACGGCACGATCGTCGCCGTGGCGAATCCGGCCATCCAGAAGGACCTCGGAGCGAGCCTCTCCGCCGTCCAGTGGATAACCAACGGCTACCTGCTGGCCCTCGCCGTCTCCCTGATCACCGCCGGCAAGATCGGCGACCGCTTCGGGCACCGCCAGACCTTCCTCATCGGCATCGCCGGCTTCGCCCTCTCCTCCGCCGCCATCGGCCTCTCCGACGGCGTCGGCCTGGTCATCGGCTTCCGCGTCGCCCAGGGCCTGTTCGGGGCCCTGCTGATGCCGGCCGCGCTCGGCCTGCTCCGGGCCACGTTCCCCGCCGAGCGCCTCAACATGGCCATCGGCATCTGGGGCATGGTCATCGGCGCGTCCACCGCCGCCGGTCCCATCGTCGGCGGCCTGCTCGTGGAACACGTCAACTGGCAGTCCGTGTTCTTCATCAACGTGCCCGTCGGCGCGCTCGCCCTCGGCTTCGGCCTGGTCATCCTCGTGGACCACCGCGCCGCCAAGGCCCCGCGCTCCTTCGACCTGCCCGGCATCGTGCTCCTGTCGGGCTCGATGTTCGCCCTGATCTGGGCCCTCATCAAGGCATCCGAATGGGGCTGGGGCGACCTCAAGACGGTGTTGTTCCTCGGCGGATCGGTGCTCGGCTTCGTGGCCTTCGCGATCTGGGAGACCAAGACCCGCGAACCGCTCATCCCGCTGGGCATGTTCCGCTCGCTGCCGCTGTCGGCGGGCACCGTGCTGATGGTGCTGATGGCCTTCTCCTTCATGGGCGGCCTCTTCTTCGTCACCTTCTACCTGCAGAACGTGCACGGCATGAGCCCCGTGGACAGCGGCCTGCACCTGCTGCCGCTCACCGGCATGATGATCGTCGGCTCGCCGCTGGCCGGCGCCGCCATCACCAAGGTCGGCCCGCGGATCCCGCTCGTGCTCGGCATGCTCGCGACGGCCGTCGCCTGCGCCGGCATGTCCCGGCTGACCCCCGAGACCGGCACCGTCACCATGTCCGTGTGGTTCGCCCTCCTGGGCCTGGGCCTGGCCCCGGTCATGGTCGGCGCCACCGAGGTCATCGTCGGCAACGCGCCCCTGGAGCTGTCCGGCGTCGCCGGCGGCCTCCAGCAGGCCGCCATGCAGGTAGGCGGCAGCCTGGGCACGGCCGTCCTCGGCTCGGTGATGGCCTCCACCGTCGGCTCCGAACTCGCCGACAACTGGACCGGAGCCAAGCTCCCGCCCATCCCCGCCGAGCAGCTGCCGCTCGCCGAGCAGGCCGTCTCGGTGGGCGTCGCTCCGGTCGCGCCCGGAATGCCCGCGCCGGTGGTCGAGACGATCACGAACGTCGCGCACGAGACCTTCGTCTCCGGCATGAGCACCGCGTTCACCGTCTCCGCGGTGGTCGCGCTGGTGGCCGCGTGCGTCGCGGCGCTCACCAAGCGCGGCGAGAACGCGCCGGCGGGCGGCGGCGCCGCGCACATCTGACCCGACGCGCAACCGCACGAAACCCGGGCCGGCGCTCACCCCTTGGGGGTGGGCGCCGGCCCGCGTGCGAGGGGATGGAGGGAAGCGGAAACGCGGCGGGCAGGGTGTTCAAGGGCCCCTGTAAATCCGTCACCAACCGTTACCACACCCGCGCCTATTCCCGCACGCCGAGCATGTCGCCTATCAGGGTGAAAGCCGCGCGGGCCCCTTCCGTCGGGACGTTCTCGCAGGTCACCGTGGATCCAGCAGCCCGGAAGCGTACTGGGGTGCGAATCGACAGGAGTGATCCACATGCGCGTGCACACAGTGACGACCCCCGCCCAGACCCCGACCCCCGCCCCCCTCCGTGAACCCTCGCCCGACGCCTCGGTCCACACCCCGATCCACCCCGGTGAGCGCGTCCCCCACCGCCCCACGCGGCCGATGCCGCCGACGCCCCCGGCGCCGGGAGCCCCGACCCCCACCGACGGCGCCGCGGCGAGCCCCCCGACCCCGCGCGCCCCACACCCGGACACCGCCGCCACGACCGTGATCACGCGCTCCACCCGAGCCGCACGGCCCGACGCGAGTCCGACGACCCTGCCCACCACCACCCGTCCCGAGAAGCAGACGCCGGCCCGCGCTGCTTCCATCACCACGACGCTGAGCGCGCGGCCGGACGCGAGTCCGACGGACCTGTCCACCGCCACCCAGCCCGAGGAGCCGGCGCCGGCTCGCGCGGCACAGGCTGCTTCCGCCACCACGAGGGTGAGCGCGCGGCCGGACGCGGCGGTGACTGACCTGCCCACCAGCACTCGGCCCGAGGAGCAGACGCCGGCCCGCGCGGCACACGCCGCTTCCCCCACCACGATGGTGAGCGCGCGGCCGGACGTGGGGGCGGCCGGGGGCGGATCCGGTACCGTCCCGGCCTCCGGCCCCAACACGGCCGCGCGGGCCGACGGTGATCCGGGGGTTCGTGGGACCGGCGCCGAGTCCTCCGGGCCCGAGAGGGCCGAGCGCGGGGCGGTCGCGGCGTCCGGGTGCTCGGGCTCTCGGCGGCAGCGCCGACGGGTGGGGCGGACCGGAAACGGACACGGGCCGGGCGCGATCGGGGCCGCCGGCGGGCCGGGGCGCGGGCCTCGGGCCGGGCGTCGACTGGCGGCGTTGTCGGCGCTGGTCGCGGGTGTGCTCCGGCCGCGACCGCTCACGGCCAGGCCGGCGGCCTCCCCGTTCGGACCGGCGGCGGCGCCCGCGCCGAACGCCGGGGCCTGCCCGACCAGCGCGGCGCTCCGCCCCCGGATCCCGAGCCCGACGCGGATCCCGTACCCGGTCCCGACCCGCGCGGACGGCCGCGCCGTCGACGGCCCGCCGGCCGGCGGGTACGGCGTCGCCGGATCCACCGGGGTGCCCGGCGATCCGGGGGAGCCGGGAGGCGCGGGCGGGGCGTCCGGCGGGGTGCCGCGCCGGCCCCGGGGCCCCGGCGGTCCCCGGTCGGGGGCCGCGGACCGGTTCTCCGGCCGGGCCGGGGCCGCGGCCCTCGTGCTCGCCCTCACCGCCGTCCTCCCGGCCGGCACCGCGCCCCTGGCGCACGCCGCCCCGCCCGCGCCCGCCCTCGGGGCCTGCGCCACGGGACAGTTCTGCCTGTGGGCGAAACCGGAGTTCAAGGGCACCCGGCAGACCCACGAGCTCAGCTCGGTGGGCGTGGAGAGCTGCGTGGCCCTCCCGGCGGGCCGCACCGCCCAGTCCCTCGCCAACCGCACCGGCCGGCCGATCACCACGTACCAGTCGGCGGAGTGCGAGGAGACGGGCGAGTTCCAGACCTACCCGGGCGACGGGGTCTGGCTCCCGGCCTCCCCCTACCAGGTCCGAGCCTTCAAGGTCTGGGAAAACTGACCCCACCCCCCATCCCCACCCCACCCCGTCTCCTCGGGGACGCGATCGGGCGCCCGGCAACCCGTCCGGGGTGACGCGGCCACCTCGGTGCCGCGTGGCCCGGGCCCCCGCCACCGGCGACGCACCTCGACGGGGACCCTGTCGCACGGCGCCGCGGCCCCGTAACGCGGAGGTACGCGGTGGGCCGGGCTCCCGCCACCGGCGACGCACCTCGACGGGGACCCTGTCGCACGGCGCCGCGGTCTCGTGCCGCGGAGGTACGCGCACATGAGGGCCCCCGAGCTCTCCCTCACCTGGGTCACCGCCCGCGCGGGCGCGCGGCGTCCCGTTCGGGTGGCGGAACGCCGACGGCCCCGGCGGGGGGCCGGGGCCATCGGGTGGTGCGGGGTGGCCCTGGGGGCCGGGGTGGGTCAGGCGTCGCCGCCGGCCGCGCCGGGGTCGGCCGCCGCGACGTCGAGCAGCTGGTAACGATCGATCGCCTGCTTCAGCACCGAGCGGTCGATCTTCCCCTCCTTGGCCAGCTCCGTGAGCACGGCCAGGACCACCGACTGGGAGTCGATGTGGAAGAAGCGACGCGCCGCTCCACGGGTGTCGGCGAAGCCGAAACCGTCCGCGCCGAGCGAGGTGTAGGTGCCCGGGATCCAGCGCGAGATCTGGTCCGGGACCGAACGCATCCAGTCCGAGACGGCCACGAACGGGCCCTCCGAGCCGGAGAGCTTGCGGGTCACGTACGGGACCCGCTGGTCCTCCTCCGGGTGGAGCAGGTTGTGCCGCTCCACGTCCACGGCCTCGCGACGCAGCTCGTTCCACGAGGTCGCCGACCACACGTCCGCCCGGACGTTCCACTCCTCGGCGAGGATCCGCTGCGCCTCCAGCGCCCACGGCACCGCCACGCCCGAGGCCATGATCTGCGCCGGGACGGAGCCCGCCGTGCCCGCGGCCACCTTGTGGATGCCGTTCAGGATGCCGTCCACGTCCACGTCCGCCGGCTCCGCCGGGTGCTGGATCGGCTCGTTGTAGACGGTCAGGTAGTAGAACACGTCCTCGGCATCCGGGCCGTACATGCGGCGCAGACCGTCCTTGACGATGTGCGCGATCTCGTAGCCGTAGGCCGGGTCGTACGCCACGCAGCCCGGGTTCGTGGACGCCAGCAACTGGGAGTGGCCGTCCGCGTGCTGCAGGCCCTCGCCCGTCAGGGTGGTCCGGCCCGCCGTCGCGCCGAGCACGAAGCCCCGGCTGAGCTGGTCGGCCATCTGCCAGAACTGGTCGCCGGTGCGCTGGAACCCGAACATCGAGTAGAAGACGTACACCGGGATCAGCGGCTCGCCGTGGGTGGCGTACGCCGAGCCCGCCGCGATCAGCGAGGCCGTGCAGCCGGCCTCCGAGATGCCGTCGTGCAGCATCTGACCGGTCGGGGACTCCTTGTAGGCCAGGAGCAGTTCCCGGTCCACGGCCTCGTACTGCTGGCCCAGCGGGTTGTAGATCTTGGCGCTCGGGAAGAACGCGTCCATGCCGAAGGTGCGGTACTCGTCCGGCGCGATCAGCACGAACCGCTTGCCGATCTCCTTGTCCCGCATCAGGTCCTTGAGGATCCGGACGAAGGCCATGGTGGTGGCGATGGACTGCTGCCCGGAGCCCTTCTTGGCGGCCGCGTACGCCTTGTCGTCCGGCAGGTTCAGCGGCTTGGCGCGCACCACGCGGGTGGGCACGTAGCCGCCGAGACCGCTGCGCCGGTCGTGCATGTACTGGATCTCCTCCGAGTTCCGACCCGGGTGGTAGTAGGGCGGCAGGCCCGACTCCAGCTGCTGGTCGGTCACGGGGATGTGCAGGCGGTCGCGGAAGCGCTTGAGGTCGTCGACCGTCAGCTTCTTCATCTGGTGGGTCGCGTTGCGGCCCTCGAAGTTCGGGCCCAGGGTCCAGCCCTTGACCGTGTGCGCCAGGATGACCGTGGGCTGGCCCTTGTGCGCCTTGGCCGCCGCGTACGCCGCGTAGATCTTCTTGTGGTCGTGACCACCGCGCCCGAGGTGCAGGAGCTGGTCGTCGGTCATGCCCTCGACCATGCCGCGCAGGCGGTGGTCGTCGCCGAAGAAGTGGTCCCGGATGTAGCCGCCGGTCTCGGTGGCGTAGGTCTGGAACTGCCCGTCGGGCGTGGTGTTCATCTTGTTGACCAGGATGCCGTCGCGGTCCTGGGCCAGCAGCGGGTCCCAGGAGCGGTCCCAGATCAGCTTGATGACGTTCCAGCCGGCGCCCCGGAACTGGGACTCCAGCTCCTGGATGATCTTGCCGTTGCCGCGCACCGGGCCGTCGAGGCGCTGGAGGTTGCAGTTGACGACGAAGGTCAGGTTGTCCAGGCCCTCGCGCGCCGCGAGGGAGAGCTGGCCGAGCGACTCCGGCTCGTCCATCTCGCCGTCGCCGAGGTACGCCCAAACGTGGGACTTGGAGGTGTCCGCGATGCCGCGCGCCTCCATGTACCGGTTCATCCGGGCCTGGTAGATCGCCCCGAGGGGGCCCAGGCCCATCGAGACGGTCGGGAACTCCCAGAAGTCCGGCATCAGGCGCGGGTGCGGGTAGCTCGACAGGCCGTACGGGGCCTTGGACTTCTCCTGCCGGAAGCTGTCGAGCTGCTGCTCGGACAGGCGGTCGAGGAGGTAGGCGCGGGCGTAGATGCCGGGGGAGGCGTGTCCCTGGAAGAAGATCTGGTCGCCGCCGTCGCCCTCGTCCTTGCCCCGGAAGAAGTGGTTGAAGCCCACGTCGTACAGGGAGGCGGAGGAGGCGAAGGTCGCGATGTGACCGCCGACGCCGATGCCGGGGCGCTGGGCGCGCGAGACCATGACGGCCGCGTTCCAGCGGGTCGCGTTGAGGACCTTGCGCTCGATCTCCTCGTTGCCCGGGAAGAACGGCTCGTCCCGGGTGGCGATGGTGTTCACGTAGTCCGTGCTGCGCATCTCGGGGACGGCCACGCGCTTCTCGCGCGCGCGCTCGATCAGCCGGAGCATCAGGTAGCGGGCGCGCTCGCGGCCCCGCTCGTCGACGGCCGCGTCAAGGGAGTCGAGCCACTCCCGGGTTTCCTCCGGATCGAAGTCCGGGACCTGGCTCGGAAGGCCGCCAATGATGATCGGATTGCGATCGGATGCGGAAGCCACGCTGTTCCTTCGCTGTCGGGGGAGTCGTGTCCTGGGTCACACCGCCTCCCATCGTGTACCGCGGAGAGCCAATCGTCACCTTTACCGGTAGGTAATCCGTGGAGGTTCGGTAGGGAGCGCGGGCGCCCAAACCGCAACCTTACGCCCAAGTCGTTCAGCCGGTTCGTAAGGCCGTTCGGCCCTCAAACAGGTATGAAGGTCCCCAAGGGCCGCCGAATGCGGTCCAATGGTGTGTGATGCGTCACCCGGTGTTCACTCGTGAACGCGGTGGCAGTGGGTCCCCGGTCGTGCCGAGACGGCCGCAATCGTCACCGTTTCGGCGGTCTCGCCCCCCGGGTACTTGCGCGATCCGCCGCGTCCGTGTGGACTACGCCCAATGCTGCGCGTACGCGCGCGGCGCCGAAGACATTCATCGAAAACGAGCAGGAGGCACCCCGTGAGCGCGACCGCGGACCACGCGGAGACCAACCTGGTAGCCCGACTGGGTTTCCAGTCCGGCCAGGTGGTCCAGGAGATCGGCTACGACGACGACGTCGATCAGGATTTCCGTGAGGCCATCGAGGAACACATCGGCACGGACCTCGTGGACGAGGACTACGACGATGTGGCCGATGCCGTCGTGCTGTGGTTCCGCGACGACGACGGCGACCTGACCGATGCGCTGGTCGACGCCCTGGAGCTGGTCGAGGACAACGCCCTCGTGCTGCTGCTGACCCCGAAGACCGGCCGCCCCGGTTACGTGGAGGCCAGCGACATCAGCGAGGCCGCCCAGACGGCCGGTCTCTCGCAGACCAAGAGCGTCAGCATCGGCAAGGAGTGGGCGGCGAGCCGCCTGGTCACCCCGAAGGCGGCCAAGGCCAAGCGCTGAGCCCCCGCCGGGCGTCGTCCCGGCCCCGCAGGGCAGGAGCACGCCCCCGTCACCGTCCCCGCCGGGCCGGTGCCGGGGGCGTGCGCGTTTCCCGCCGTGCTTCGCGCCCGTTCCGCGTCGGGTCCGCCCGTTCCGCCCGTTCCGGCGGGTGCGGTCGGAGCCTGGCCGGAGCCCCGGCGCACCCCCTAGGCTGGGACCGCGCGTGCGTCCCACCTGCGCGCGCCGGAGCCCCGTCCGGGCCGTGCCCCGTGCCCCCGGTCGTCGGCGCCGCCGGCAGGACGGCGAAGGGAATGCGCGAGATGACGGTCGCGGTCGGCGACAAGGCCCCCGACTTCGAGCTCAAGGACAACCACGGGGCGACCGTGCGGCTGTCCGACTTCCGCGGCGAGAAGGCCGTGGTGTTGTTCTTCTACCCCTTCGCGTTCACGGGGGTGTGCACCGCCGAGCTGTGCGAGCTGCGCGACGCGCTGCCCCGGTTCCAGAACGACGAGGTGCAGCTCCTGGCCGTCTCCAACGATTCGGTGCCCACCCTGCGGGTGTTCGGCGAGCAGGAGGGCCTGGAGTACCCGCTGCTGTCCGATTTCTGGCCGCACGGGGAGGTCTCCCGGGCCTACGGGGTCTTCGCCGAGGACAAGGGCTGCGCGGTCCGCGGCACCTTCGTGATCGACGTGGAGGGCGTGGTGCGCTGGAAGGTCGTCAACGGCCTGCCGGACGCCCGGGACGCGGGCGAGTACCTGGCCGCGCTCGAAGCCCTCTGAGTTCCGCGTTCGACTCAACCTGTTCGGCCCCGGAGGCGTCTCACATGGCGCGAAGGGGAAAAGCCCGACAGGGTGGGAACCCGTCACTAGGATCGAAACGTTGATCCGAACAGCAACCGCACGACGGGGCACCGCCCCACACCGAGAACCTATGGAGGACCTGTGGGAGTCAGCCTCAGCAAGGGCGGCAACGTCTCGCTGACCAAGGCCGCGCCGAACCTGACGGCGGTCATCGTCGGTCTGGGCTGGGACGCCCGCACCACCACCGGGGTCGACTTCGACCTCGACGCCAGCGCGCTGCTCACCAACGACCAGGGCAAGGTCGCCAACGACTCGAACTTCGTGTTCTTCAACAACCTGAAGAGCCCGGACGGTTCCGTCGAGCACACCGGCGACAACCTCACCGGTGAGGGCGAGGGCGACGACGAGGCGATCAAGGTCAACCTGGCCGGGGTCCCCGCCGACGTCCACAAGATCGTGTTCCCGGTCTCGATCTACGAGGCCGAGTCCCGCCAGCAGAGCTTCGGGCAGGTCCGCAACGCGTACATCCGCGTCGTGAACCAGGCCGACAACAGCGAACTGGCCCGCTACGACCTGTCGGAGGACGCCTCGACCGAGACCGCCATGGTCTTCGGCGAGCTGTACCGCAACGGTGCCGAGTGGAAGTTCCGGGCCATCGGCCAGGGTTACGCCTCCGGCCTGCGCGGCATCGCGCAGGACTTCGGCGTGAACGTCTGAGTCGGGCACGCCCGCACGTCGAGCCCCGCGGGGGCTCCACGAACACCGTCCGGCGCCGCGCACTCCCGTGTGCGGCGCCGGACGTGCTTGGCCGTACGGCCCCCGGCGACGACGGCCGGGGTCGGTCCGGCCGGGCGCCATCCACACCACGTCGTCCGGGGAGGACCACAGCATGGGCGTCACACTCGCCAAGGGGGGCAATGTTTCCCTGTCCAAGGTCGCGCCGAACCTGACCCGGGTTCTGGTGGGCCTGGGCTGGGACGCCCGCACCACCACCGGGGTCGACTTCGACCTCGACGCCAGCGCGCTCCTGTGCAGCGCCGGCCGGGTGCTGGGGGACCAGTACTTCGTCTTCTACAACAACCTCAAGAGCCCCGAGGGTTCCGTCGAGCACACCGGGGACAACCTGACGGGCGACGGTGACGGGGACGACGAGTCCATCATCATCGACCTCACCAAGGTGCCCGCCGAGGTCGACAAGATCGTCTTCCCGGTCTCCATCCACGAGGCGGACGCGCGTCGGCAGAGCTTCGGCCAGGTCACCAACGCGTTCATCCGGATCGTGAACCAGGCCGACGGCCAGGAGCTCGCGCGCTACGACCTCACCGAGGACGCCTCCAGCGAGACCGCGATGATCTTCGGCGAGGTCTACCGGTACGGCGGCGAATGGAAGTTCAGGGCCGTGGGTCAGGGCTACGCGTCGGGCCTGCGGGGCATCGCTCTAGACTTCGGGGTCAACGTTTCGTAAACCGGTTCCAGACGATGGGGTGCCTGTGGTTCTGAAAACCTTCGGCTGGTCGTTCGCAGTGACTGCGCTCGGCCTGGTCGCAGCGGTGTTCTACGGGGGGTGGACCGCGTTCGGGATCGTGGCGATCCTGTCCGTCCTGGAGATCTCGCTGTCCTTCGACAACGCGGTGGTCAACGCCGGGATCCTGAAGAAGATGAACGCCTTCTGGCAGAAGATCTTCCTCACGGTCGGCGTGCTGATCGCGGTCTTCGGCATGCGGCTGGTCTTCCCCGTCGTCATCGTCGCCATCAGCGCGCAGCTCGGCCCGATCGAGGCCGTGAAGCTCGCGATCAACGACAAGCCGATGTACCAGCAGCTCGTCACGGACGCCCACCCGTCCATCGCCGCCTTCGGCGGCATGTTCCTCCTCATGATCTTCCTGGACTTCATCTTCGAGGACCGGGACATCAAGTGGCTGGGCTGGCTGGAACGCCCGTTGGCCAAGCTCGGCAAGATCGACATGCTCTCGGTGTGCATCGCGCTGATCGTGCTGCTCGTCGCCGCGCTGTGGTTCGGCGTCGAGGCCCACCAGCACGGCGGGACGCACGTGGACAAGGCGCAGACGGTGCTGGTCTCCGGCATCGCCGGCCTGATCACGTACCTCATCGTCGGCGGTCTCTCCGGCTTCTTCGAGAACAAGCTGGAGGAGGAAGAGGAGCGCGAGCACGAGGCCGAGGAAGAGGCCAAGCGCTCCGGCAAGCCGGTCTCGGCCGTGGTCCTCGCCGGCAAGGCCGCGTTCTTCATGTTCCTCTACCTGGAGGTCCTGGACGCGTCCTTCTCCTTCGACGGGGTCATCGGCGCCTTCGCCATCACCAACGACATCGTCCTGATGGCGCTGGGCCTGGGCATCGGCGCCATGTACGTCCGGTCGCTCACGGTCTACCTGGTCCGCCAGGGCACCCTGGACGACTACGTGTACCTGGAGCACGGCGCGCACTACGCGATCGGCGCGCTGGCCGCCCTCCTGCTCATCACCATCCGGTACGAGATCAACGAGATCATCACCGGCCTGATCGGCGTGGTCCTGATCGCCTGGTCCTTCTGGTCCTCGGTGCGCCGCAACAAGCGCCTGGCCCTCGAAGGCGGCGAGAACGGCGGCGAGGCCAAGGACTCGGAACCGGCCGGCGTCAAGGCCTGAAGCACGTGACCGGACCCGTCGAGGCATGACGGGCCCGAAAACGCGGAACGCTCCACAGCGGGGCGGTCGCACACGGTCCCACCGCGGACCGGGCGACCGCCCCGTCCGGCTGTCCGGCGGCCCCGCGGGGGCCCGCGCGGGCGGCCGACGCACACGGGGGCCGGGGGCCGGTTCCCGCCACACGAGGGGGCAGGGGGCGACACATGGGGTTCTTCGACGGGCTCTTCGACGGACTGCGCGGCGGACGCGCGGCGCAGTTCCAGACCGGCGGCACCTCGTCCAACACGATCGAACTCACCAAACGGCGCCCCACGGTCTCCCTGACCGAACAGGGCGCCGTCTCCGGCAACCTGCGGGTCAACCTGTCGTGGCGGATGCGCCCCTCCGACCTCGGCGGACCGCGCGGCGACGGGGTCTCCCTGCTGCGCCACCCCGGCCGGCTGTTCAAACCCGAGATGGTCCAGGGACACACCCAGGGCATGGTCAACGTGGACCTCGACCTGGGCTGTCTGTGGGAGCTGACCGACGGCAGCCGGGGCGCCGTGCAGCCGCTCGGCAACCTGCTCGGCGAGATCAACGGTCCGCCGTACGTGAAGCTCAGCGGCGACGACCGGTTCGGCGCGGCCTCCGGCGAGACCCTGTTCGTCAACCTCGACCACGCCGAGGAGATCAAGCGGCTGCTGGTTTTCGTCTACATCTACGACCAGACCCCGGCCTTCGACCGCACGCACGCGGAGGTCACCCTCTACCCGAGCAACGGCCCCCGGATCGTGATCCCCCTCGACGAACGCCAACCGCAGGCCCGCTCCTGCGCCGTGGTCTCGCTGGAGCACGTCAAGGGTCAGCTGCTCGTGCGCCGCGAGGTGCGGTTCGTGTACGGCTTCCAGGCCGAACTGGACCGGCTCTACGGCTGGGGCCTCCAATGGGGGCCCGGCACCAAGCAGAAGAGCGGCACCCGCCGCTGACCCGACCGGGTCAGCGGCGGACGAACTGCGGGCCCTGGAGCGGCAGCCGGAACGAAGGGTCGCCCACCGGCGCCGGCAACGGCGCCGGGGCCGCCGGTTCCGCCCGCCGGTGTCCCGGGGAGCCGGTGGGCGGGGCCATCGCGGTGGTGGCCGCCCCGGCGTCCGCCTCGGCGCCGGCCGCCGAGGCCGTCGCGCCCTCCGCCTCGCCGGCCGTGCCCTCGTCCACCGAGATCCCGTGGTCGGTGGCCAGGCCGACGAGCCCGTCCGAATAGCCCTCGCCCAGCGCCCGGAACTTCCACGTCTCCCCGCGCCGGTACAGCTCACCGCAGATCAGGGCCGTCTCGGCACCCGTCTCGGGCCGCACGTCGAAATGGGCCAGCGGCTCGTGGGAGGCGCCGGCGCCCGCGTCGTACAGCAGGATCCGCAGGTCCGAGACCCGCTCGAAGGGCACGTCCTCGGCCGAGGCCACGACCAGGATCCGGTGCACGACGGCCGGTACCGCCGGCAGGTCCGCCTGCACGGCGTCCGTGACCGCCTCGCCGATCCGTTTCTTGCCCAGCCGCCACACCGAACCCGAGGGGTGCCGGGGTTGGTTGTAGAAGACGAAGTCCTCGTCCGAACGCACCCGACCGTCGGAGCCGACGAGGAGCGCGGAGGCGTCCACGTCGGGGACCCGGGTGCCGTCGGTCCACCGCAGCACCGCCCGGACCGCCGTGGCGGACACCGGGATGTTCGAGCCCTTCTGCATCGCGTGCGTCATGCCGAACATCCTGCCCTCCCGGCGGGGGCCCGGACAATGCGGCCCCCCGAAGGGTCCGCGTCCGTTTCGTTGGCCGACGCCCCCCTTGTCCCGGGACGCCCGGTCCGGCAAGGTGCCCCGGGGGTTACCCGGATGTCATCTTCTCGGGGAACTCCGGAAACCCGTTCCTACGTACTATTACCGGCCACGCGTTCGCGAGGACACCACGGCACGACGGGGGCAACACATGCGTCATTTCGGGCACCTTCCGCCCCAAGTCCGCGAGGAGCTGTTCCACCGGCCCCCCGCGGCCTTCGACCAGGACTCCCCCTCCGCTCTCCTCGCCGCGGCCCTCGGCGGCACCCTCTACAGCCCCGCCACCCGCCCCCGACTGGCCGAGGACGCCCTCAAGCAGGCCGGCCGGGGGGTCGTCTCCGTCGTGTTCTGCCTGGAGGACTCCATCGCGGACGCCGAGGTCGGCGACGCCGAGACCAACCTCGTGCACCAGTTCACCCGACTGGCCGAGGCCGCCGGGGAAGGCGTCGAACTCCCGCTGATCTTCGTGCGGGTCCGCGAACCCGAACAGCTCCTCGACCTCGCGCGCCGCTTCGGCCCCGCCCTGCGCCATCTGGCCGGATTCGTACTTCCCAAATTCACCGAGAAGCGCGGCGAGGGCTTCCTCCAGGCCCTCGCCGAGGCCGAGACCCTCCTGCACGCCCTCCCCGGCGTCCCCGCCGACCGCCCGCTGTACGCGATGCCCGTCCTCGAATCCCCCGAACTCCTCCACCTGGAGACCCGGGCCGAGTCCCTCGCCGGCATCGCCCGCACCGTCGACCACCACCGGACCCGGATCCTCGCCCTGCGCCTGGGCGTCACCGACTTCTGCTCCGCCTACGGCCTGCGCCGCACCCCCGACATGACCGCCTACGACCTCCAGATCGTCGCCGGGGTCATCGCCGACGTGGTCAACGTCCTCGGCCGCGCCGACGGCAGCGGCTTCACCGTCACCGGCCCCGTCTGGGAGTACTTCCGCCGCCAGCAGCGCCTCTTCAAACCCCAACTGCGCCGCAGCCCCTTCCTCCAGGAAGGCGCCGACACCCTCCGCGACGCCCTCATCGAGCACGACCTCGACGGACTGCTCCGCGAGATCGAACTCGACCGCGCCAACGGACTCCTCGGCAAGACCTGCATCCACCCCTCGCACGTCATCCCCGTGCACGCCCTCACCGTCGTCTCCCACGAGGAGTACTGCGACGCCGGCGACATCCTGCGCCCCGACCGCGACGGCGGCGGAGTCATGCGCTCCGCCTACACCAACAAGATGAACGAGGTGAAGCCGCACCGCGCCTGGGCCGAACGCGTCATGCTCCGGGCCGAGGCATTCGGGGTCGCCCGCGAGGACGTCGGCTTCGTCGACCTCCTCGCCGCCGGACTGCACCGGTGACCCCCACCCGCCCCGAGCCCGCACCCGCACCCGCACCCGCACCCGCACCCCACGGCACCACCACGGAAGGCACCACCATCAGCGAGCACGGCACCACCCCCGAGCGTCCCGCGCCCGACCGCCCCTGGACCGGCCGCTGGGTCGCCGACCGCCTCGACGTCCGCCTCCACGACGCCGAGCCCGACACCACACCCCGCCTCGCCGACCTCCTCGGCCTCGCCCTGCGCCGCAACCCCAAGCGCGCCCACCTCCTGGTCTCCACCGTCCTCGGCAAGCACGTCCCGCGCGCCCCGCGCGTGGTCCACGAGGCCGGAGCCGGCCTCGGCCGCCGCGTCGCCGCCCTCCTCGGCCCCGCCGACACCGCCCGCGCCGTGGTCCTCGGCTACGCCGAGACCGCCACCGGCCTCGGCCACAGCGTCGCCGACGGCCTCGGCGGCGCCCCCTACCTGCACTCCACCCGCCGCCCCGTCCCCGGCCTCGGCCCCGTCGGCGGCTTCGAGGAGTCCCACTCCCACGCCACCTCCCACCTGCTGCTCCCCGAGGACCCCGGGTTCCTCGCCGGCCCCGGCCCCCTCGTCCTGGTCGACGACGAGTTCTCCACCGGCAACACCGTCGTCAACACCCTGCGGGTCCTGCACGCCCTCCACCCGCGCGAGCGCTACGTGGTCGTCGCCCTCGTGGACATGCGCTCCGCCGCCGACCGGGCCCGCCTCGACGCCTTCGCCGCCGAACTCGGCGCCCGCGTGGACCTCGTCGCCCTCGCCGCCGGCACCGTCGACCTCCCCGAGGACGTCCTCGCCCGGGGCACCGCCCTGGTGGCCGCCCACGAGGGCGCCGCCGGCCCCGCGCCCCGCCCCGAGCCCGCCCCGCCCGCCGCCCGGATCCCCCTGCCCTGGCCGGCGGCCCTGCCCGACGGCGGCCGGCACGGCTTCACCCGCGCCCACCACGCGGCCCTGGGCGCCGCCCTGCCCGCCCTCGTCGACGCCCTCGCCGACGGCCTCGGCCCACACCCCGGCCGCGTCCTCGTCCTGGGCACCGAGGAGCTCATGTACGCCCCGCTGCGGCTCGCCGAGGGGCTGGAGGCCGCCGGACTCGACGTCCGCTACTCCACCACCACCCGCTCCCCGGTCCTCGCCGTCGACGACCCCGGCTACGCCATCCGCAGCCGCCTGGTCTTCCCCGCCCACGACGAGCCCGCCGACGGCCCCGGCGAGCGCTACGTCCACAACGTGGCCGGCGGCGGCTTCGACACCGTCCTCCTCGTCCTGGACTCCGCCGGCGACACCCCGGCCCTGCACTCCCCCGACGGGCTCCTGGCCCGGCTGCGCGAGCACACCGGCCGGGTCGGGTACGCCGTGCTGCCCGCGTACCGCCCGACCCCGCCCCTCGCCCCGACGCGTCCGGAGCCTGCCGTGCCGCTGCCCGAGCCGCTGCGCGGCCCCGCCTTCTCCTCCTACCTCCCCGAGGACGTGGCCTGGCTGCTCCAGGACCTCTCCGAGGTGCCCCTGGAGGCACCCACCGAGGAACGCGAGGAGGCCGTGCAGAGCGGCGGCGCCCACTACGCCGAGTCCCTGCCCGTCGAATACCAGCCCAGCCCCGCCTACCAGGCCCTGTACGAGGAGGCGCTGGCCGCCTCCGCCGACCGGATCGCGCACGCCGTCGGCGTGGTCACCGAGACCGTCCTCGCCGAACGCGCCGCCCGCCCCGTGCTGGTCTCCCTGGCCCGCGCCGGCACCCCCGTCGGCGTCCTGATGCGCCGCTGGGCGCTGCGCCGGCACGGCCTGGACCTGCCGCACTACGCCGTGTCCATCGTGCGCGGACGCGGCATCGACGCCAACGCCCTGCGCCGGCTGGCCGCCGACCACGACCCGGCCGAGGTGGTGTTCGTGGACGGCTGGACCGGCAAGGGGGCCATCACCCGCGAACTCGCCGCCGCCCTCACCGCCTTCGAGGCCGAGACCGGCATCACCGGCTTCGACCCCGAGATCGTCGTCCTCGCCGACCCCGGCGGCTGCGTGCGCACGTACGGCACCCGCGAGGACTACCTGATCCCCTCCGCCTGCCTGAACTCCACCGTCTCCGGCCTGATCTCGCGCACCGTGCTGCGCGCCGACCTCGTCGGCCCGCACGACTACCACGGCGCCAAGCACTACCGCGAGCTGGCCGCCGCCGACGTCTCCCGCGCCTTCGTCGACGCGATCGAGGCCCGCTTCGACGCCGTGGCCGAGGCCGCCGGTGCCGCCGCGAAGGAACTCGTGGCCGCCGCCGACCGGGCCCCCACCTGGGAGGGGTGGCGGGCCGTCGAGCGGATCAGCGAGGAGTACGGCATCGGCGACGTGAACCTCGTCAAGCCCGGGGTCGGCGAGACCACCCGGGTGCTGCTGCGCCGCGTGCCTTGGCGGATCCTCGCCCGGCGCGGCGCCGGCGCCGACCTCGCGCACGTCCGGCTGCTCGCCGAACAGCGCGGGGTGCCCGTCGAGGAGGTCGACGACCTGCCGTACACCTGCGTCGGCCTCATCCACCCCCGCTACACGCGCGGCGCCACCGGCGCCGACGGAAAGGCCGTGGCCACCCCGTGACCGTCCTCATCGCCAGCGACCTCGACCGCACCCTGATCTACTCGGCGGCGGCCCTCGGGCTGACCATGCCGGACCCGATCGCCCCCCGCCTGCTGTGCGTGGAGGTGCACGAGGCCCGCCCCCTGTCCTTCCTGACCGAGACCGCCGCCGGGCTGCTGACCGCGCTGACCGCCGACTCCTCGGTGGTGTTCGTGCCCACCACCACCCGCACCCGCAAGCAGTACCAGCGGATCCGGCTGCCCGGCCGCCCCGCCCCGTACGCGATCTGCGGCAACGGCGGGCACATCCTCGTGGACGGGGTGCCCGACCGGGACTGGCGGCGGGCCGTGGCCGCCCGGCTGGCCGCCGAGTGCGCCCCGCTGGACGAGGTGCACGAGCACCTCCTCAAGAGCGCCGACCCGCTGTGGCTGCGCAAGGCGCGGGTGGCCGAGGACCTGTTCGCGTACCTCGTGATCGAACGCGAGGCGCTGCCCGAGGGCTGGCTGGAGGAACTGGGGGAGTGGGCGGAGGCCCGCGGCTGGACCGTCTCCCTCCAGGGCCGCAAGGTGTACGCCGTGCCCCGCCCGTTGACGAAGAGCGCCGCGATGCGGGAGGTCGCGCGCCGCACCGGCGCCGAGCACACCCTGGCCGCCGGGGACTCCCTCCTCGACGCGGACCTGCTGCTCGCCGCCGACCGTGCGTGGCGGCCCGCGCACGGGGAGTTGGCGGACGAGGGGTGGACGGCGCCCGGGGTCACGGCCCTGCGCGCGAAAGGTGTGGTGGCGGGTGAGGAAATCCTGCGCCAATTCGCTCATGCGATTGGCACACTGACCACATGAGCACTGGAAACACCACCAAGATGACCGACGAGCTGTACGCGTACCTGCTCGCGAACAACCCGCCGCTGAACGCGGTCCAGCGCAAACTCATCGAGACCACGTACGCGACCTACCCCGACCGGGCCTCGATGCAGTCGGCCGAGGAGCAGGCCCCGCTCCTCGCGCTGCTGGTCCGCCTCACCGGCGCCCGGCACATCGTGGAGGTCGGCACCTTCACCGGCTTCTCCTCCCTGGCCATGGCCCAGGCCCTCCCGCAGGACGGCCGGATCATCGCCTGCGACATCTCGGAGGAGTGGACCAAGCACGCGCGCGAGGCGTGGGCGGAGGCAGGCGTCGCCGACCGCGTCGAGCTGCGGATCGGGCCCGCCCTGGACACCCTCAAGGCGATGCCCGTGCGCGAGCACGTGGACATGGCCTACCTGGACGCGGACAAGGAGAACCAGATCGCGTACTGGGAGGAGCTGGTGCCCCGGCTGCGGCCCGGCGGGATCATCGTCAGCGACAACACGCTGTACCACGGCGAGGTGTTGAACGAGAACGCCACCGGGGGCGGGGCCGCCATCCAGGCGTTCAACGCGCACGTGCGGGCCGACCGGCGGATGGAGTCGGTGCTGCTCGGCATCTCCGACGGGATCACGGTCTCGCTCAAGCGCTGAACCGGTGAGGACACGACCGCGCCGGGCGGCCCCGGGACTCCCGGGAACCGCCCGGCGCGGTGCGCGTGCGCAGGGTGGGACGTGTGGGGCGCGGGCTCAGCCGCAGCCGCCCCCGCCGCAGCAGCCGCCCCCGCCGACGGGGGCCGCCGGGGCGGAAACGGAACCGGCGCCGGCCGCGCGGGTCACGGCCACGGCGGACAGCAACCTGACAGTGTCACCGTGCCCTTCCGGACATTGTGCGGGGTCCCCGGACGCGGCCATGGGACGGCTCAGTTCGAAGGTGTTCTCGCAGGTGCGGCAACGGAATTCGTATCGGGGCATGCCGAAACCATAGCTTCGCGCGCCCGGCCCGGCAGCCCCTTCGACGCGCCCGTCAGGACCGGCGGCCCGGGTCGCGGGGCCGGCGCGGGGGCACGCCGGCCGGAATCGGACCCGGGGAGAACCGGACCGGCCCGTGCGCGCCGTAGGCTCGCCCAGGGTTCACGAGGGCCCGGCTCCGCCACCGCGTCCGCCGACGCACGGCGCGCCGTCCGCCGTACGGCGCGGGCGGGCCGAGAGGTGGAGCCCGTCCGAGCCCGGGGTTCCGTCCAACCCCGGGCCCGGACACCGGTGCTGCGGGACGGCCCAGGCCCGGACCGCCCCGCAGGGTCTCGTGAGGGGACCGCTCAGCGCACCACGGTCCCCGCGGGGGCGGACAGCAGCCCCAGTTCGGCCCGGTTCGGCGCGCCCTCCCAGTCCCCGTGCGAGGCGACCGCGAAGGCGCCCGTGGTGACGGCCCGGTCCAGCCGGCCGACGGGGTCGGCCCCGTCGAGGAACGCGGACAGCCAGCCGGCGACGAACGCGTCCCCGGCGCCCACCGTGTCCACCGCCCGCACCGAACGCGCCGGCATGTGCACGGCGCCCTCGTCGGTGTAGGACGTGGCGCCGGCCGCGCCGAGCTTGACGACGACCTCGCCGACGCCCAACTCCCGCAACTCCTTGGCCTGCACCTCGGGATCGGTGGCCCCGCCCTCGGGCAGGCACAGCGGCAGCTCGTCGTCCGAGGCGATCAGCACGTCCACGAACGGCGCCCAGGCGCGCATCACCTCGGCCGCCTCCCGCGCCTCCCACAGCCGGGAGCGGTGGTTGACGTCCAGGCACACCAGCGCCGAGTGCTCCGCGGCCAGCCGCAGCGCGAGCGCGGCCGCGTCCCGCGCGGAGCGCGACAGGGCCGGCGTGATCCCGGTCAGGTGCAGCACGCGCGGCGGGGCCGCCGTGAACGCGGCCTCCACGGCGCACGAGGTGATCCGCGAACCCGCCGAACCGGCCCGGTAGTAGTGCACGCGGGTCAGCTCGGGCAGCCTCGGCTCGGCCAGCATCAGACCGGTGGGCGCGGCGGGGTCGCGGACCGCGCCCGACACGTCGACGCCCTCGGCCCGCAGGGTCCGCAGGACCAGCTCGCCGGCCTCGTCCGCGCCGACCGCGCCCGCCCAGCGCACCCGGTGGCCCAGTCGGGCCAGGCCGATGGCCACGTTGGACTCGGCGCCGGCGACGGAGACCGCCATGCTGCCGCCGAGCCGCAGCGGACCGGAGCCGCGCAGGGCGATCATGGTCTCGCCGAAGGTGAACACCTCGGGGCGCGGGGGCGCGCCCTCGTGCCCGCTCACGCGCAGACCGCCCGGAACTCGGCGGCGCGGGCCCGCAGGCCGGCCAGGTCGCCGCCGTCGGCCGCGTCTCCGATGAGCGGGGAGCCGACGCCGAGCGCGACCGCCCCGGCCGCGAACCAGGCTTCGGCCTCGGCCGCGTCCACCCCGCCGACCGGCACGAACGGCAGGTCGGGGAAGGGGGCGCGCAGGGCCTTGAGGTAGCCGGGGCCGCCGATGGAGGCGGGGAACAGCTTCAGGGCGCTCGCGCCGGCCGCGTCGGCGGCGACGATCTCGGTGGGGGTGATGACCCCGGCGAGGACGGGCAGGCCCTGGCGGACCGATTCGTCGACGCCGGCGCCGAGCCCGGGGGTGACGATGAGGTTGGCGCCGGCCTCGGCCGCGCGCCGGGCGTCGGCGGCGGTGAGGACGGTGCCGGCGCCGATCCAGGCGGCGTCGCCGAGTTCGGTCCGGGCCCGTGCGATGACGCCGAGGGCGTCACGGCCGGACAGCGAGACCTCCAGCAGCCCGATGCCCTCCTCGACGAGGGTCATCACGGTGCGGAAGGAGGCTTCCGCGTCCTTGCCCCGGACGATGGCGACCAGTCGCTCCTGCCGCAGCGCCGCGCCGAAATCCATGGGAGTTCCTTCTTTCCGAAAGAGTGGGGGGGAGGGGTGGTGGGGAGGGGGTGGGGGGTGGTGAGGGCGCGGGCGCACGGGGCCGGGTCGGCGGCCCCGCGCGGGCCCGGCTACCACTCGGCGAAGGAGCCGTCCGCGTAGCGCCAGATCGGGTTGCGCCAGGCGTGGCCCACCTTGTCGGCGGCGCGCACGGCCGCCTCGTCCACCTCGACGCCGAGGCCGGGACGGTCGGTGCGCAGCAGGGTGCCGCCGTGGAAGGCGAAGGGCTCCTTGTCGACGACGTAGTCGAGGAGTTCGGCGCCCTGGTTGTAGTGGATGCCGATGGACTGTTCCTGGATCAGGAAGTTCGGCGTGGTGAACGCGACCTGGAGGCTCGCGGCGAGGGCGACGGGGCCCAGCGGGCAGTGCGGGGCGACCTGGGCGCCGTACACCTCGGCGAGGGAGGCGATGCGGCGCAGCTCGGAGATGCCGCCGGCGTGCGAGATGTCGGGCTGGAGGATGGCGACGCCGGCCTGGAGCGGGGCCAGGAACTCGCGGCGGGAGAAGAGGCGTTCGCCGAGCGCGATCGGGATGTTGGAGGCGTTCACGAGGTCGGGCACGGCGTGCATGTAGTCGGAGAGCACCGGCTCCTCGACGAACATGGGGTTGTACTCGGCCAGCAGCGGCAGGATGCGGCGGGCGTTGGCGGGGGAGACCCGGCCGTGGAAGTCGAGGCCGAAGTCGCGGTCGTCGCCGAGGACCTCGCGGGCGGTCTCGGCGCGCAGCAGGCAGTCGCGGACCTCGGCGCGGGTGGCCAACGGGGTCATGGGGCCGCAGCCGTTCATCTTGACGGCGGTGAATCCGGCCTCGATCTGGGCGGTGAGGGCGTCCTTGATCTCGTCCGGCTCGTCGCCGCCGACCCAGGCGTAGGCGCGGATGCTGTCGCGGACCGGGCCGCCGAGCAGCTGGTGCACGGGCAGGCCGGCGGCCTTGCCCTTGATGTCCCACAGGGCCTGGTCGAGGCCGGCGACGGCGGAGGACAGGACCGGGCCGCCGCGGTAGAACCCGCCCTTGGTCATGATCTGCCAGTGGTCCTCGATGCGGTCCGGGTCCTGGCCGATCAGGTACTCGGAGAGGACCTCGACGGCGGCGCGGACGGGCTCGGCGCGGCCCTCGACGACGGGTTCGCCCCAGCCGACGACGCCCTCGTCGGTCTCGACGCGCACGAACATCCAGCGCGGCGGGGCCATGAACGTCTCGATGCGGGTGATCTTCACGGCGGACTGATCCTTTCGTGGTGGCGGCGGCAGGAGCGTTCCGGAGGGTCCGGGGCGGCGGGGTGGCGACGGTGGTGCGTGGGGGTGCGTGGGGCGTGGGGGGTGCGGTGCGGCGGGTCTGCGGGACCCGGCGCACCGCGGGCAGGGCTCAGGGGTGGTCGCGGCGGGCCATCTCCAGCAGGGCCAGGGTCGCGGCGTGGGCGCCGTCGGCGTCCCCCGCGCGGATCCGTTCGTACACGGCCTGGTGGACGGCGAGCGGGTGCTCGAATCCGCCGGGTCCGTGCACGGCCCGGTCGCGCTGGACCAGGGCGGGGATGATCACCCGGTACATCTGGGCGAAGAACCGGTTGTGCGAGGCGGTCAGCAGCGCCATGTGGAACGAGGCGTCCGCGCGGACGTGCAGCACGGGGTCGGGGCCGGCCGCCGCCATCGCGATGAGGGCGGCGGTCAGCGCCTCGTGGTCCTCGGGCGTGGCGCGCAGCGCGGCCTGGGCCGCGGCGGCCGGCTCGATGGAGCGGCGCAGTTCGAGCAGGTCGGCGAAGAAGGAGTCCGAGGCGCCCGCGGCGAGTCGCCAGCGCAGCACGTCGGCGTCGAGCAGGTTCCAGTCCTCCTTGGGGCGCACGAAGGTGCCCCGACGCTGTCGCGCGTCCACCAGACCCTTGGCCATGAGGACCTTGAGGGCCTCGCGGAGCACGGTCTGGCTGACGTCGAGCTCGCCCATCAGTCGCGGCAGGTCGAGGATCGCGCCCTCGGCGTACGTACCGTCGAAGATCCGGCGAGCCAGGCCCTCCACGGCGGTCTTGTGGACCCCGCGGCCGGCGTAGGCGGCGTCGCTGCTCATCTTCATTCCCCTCGATCGGACCGGGTCGGGGACTTTCGTCCCCAGTTGCTCCCGAGTTGTTCCCCTGACGAGGTCAAGACTTGCACAAGTAATCGTTAATTAGCAATTATTGCGGCAACGCACCCCGCACCTACTGCGCACCGTCCTGCGGCAGCCGGCGCGAGCGGTGGCAGGGCCGACCCGTCCGGCCCGCGGCCCCACACCCCCGCGTGTCCCGCGCCCCGACGGTCGACCATGCAGCACGCTCCACGCACACCACGCTCCCGGGAGACACCGATGTCCCTCCGCCACGACTCCGAAGCCGAGACCCGGCCGGAGACGCCCGGTCAGGCCGCCAAGGCCGGACCGATCCGCGCGAAGATCCAACAGGTCGGCAAGTACCGCTTCGCGGTCCTCGCCGTCCTCTTCGTCAGCACCGCGATCAACTACCTCGACCGAAGCGTCCTGTCGATCGTGGCCCCGGACGTGAGCAGGGACCTCGGGATCTCACCCGAGGCCATGGGCTGGCTCTTCTCCGGCTTCGCCTGGACCTACGCCCTCGCCCAGATCCCCGGCGGCCGGCTCGTCGACAGGTTCGGCCCGCGCATCGTCTACTTCTGGGCCCTGATCGCCTGGTCCGCGATGACCGCGCTCGGCTCCCTCGCCAAGAGCTTCGGCTTCCTCTTCGGCAGCCGCATGGGCCTCGGCCTCTTCGAGGCCCCCGCCTTCCCCTGCAACGGGCGCGTCGCCGCCGCCTGGTTCCCCCGCAAGGAACGCGGCCGGGCCGTCGCCGTCTACACCGCCGGCCAGTTCATCGGCCTCGGCGTCGCCTTCCCGCTGATCGCGTGGATGGCCGCCTCGCTCGGCTGGCGCCACGTGTTCTGGATCCTCGGCGGCGTCGGCATCGCCTGGGCCCTGGTCTGGCACCGGGTCATCCGCAACCGCCCCGAGGAGCACCCCAAGGTCGGCGAGAACGAACTCGTCCACATCACCGACGGCGAGGCCGAGGCCGACAACTCCGCCAAGGCCCAGGAGAAGGGCGCCTTCGCCCGCGACCTGAAGTTCCTGCTCAAGCAGCGCCGCATCTGGGGCGTCTTCCTCGGCCAGTTCGCGATCGCCTCCACCCTCTACTTCTTCCTCACCTGGTTCCCGACCTACCTCACCAACGAACGCGGCCTCAGCCTCGACAAGGGCGGCCTGACCGGCGCCCTCCCGTTCATCGCGGCCCTCGTCGGCGTGCTCTGCGGCGGCAGCTGGTCCGACTGGATGGTCCAGAAGGGCATCTCCGCCTCCATCGCCCGCAAGACCCCCATCGTCACCGGCCTCGGCCTGGCCGGCGTCATCGTCGCCGCGAACTACGTGACCTCGAACGCCGCCATGATCGCGATCATGTGCGTGGCCTTCTTCGCCAACGGCCTCGCCTCCTTCTCCTGGGTCCTGGTCACCGAGATCGCCCCGCAGCGGATGCTCGGCGTCGCCGGCGGCGTCTTCAACGTCTTCGGCAACCTCGCCGGCATCGTCGTCCCGATCGTCATCGGCTACATGGTCGGCGGCGCGGACGGCTCCTTCACCCTCCCGCTGATCCTCATCGCCGGCATCACCATCGGCGGCGCCCTGTCCTTCCTCTTCCTGGTGGACAAGGTGGAACGCATCGAGGACGTCCCCAGCACCGACCTCACCCGCACCGCCTGACCCTCCGGGGCACACGAGGAAGGGGCCCGTCCCACCGGCACGAACCGGTGGGACGGGCCCCTTCTTGGCCGTCCGGGGGGGGGGGGCTCAGCCGTGACCGCGATCGGCCCGGATCGTCGCCACGACCCCCGCCACCGCCTCCCGCACCTCGTCCAGCTCCCGCAGGAACCGCCAATAGTCCGGATGCCGCCCGGTCAACCCCGCCAACGCCGCGTCCACCCGCGCCACCGACCGGTCCAAGGGCGTCGCGTACCGAGCCTCCGGCACCGTCCGCCCCTCCATCGCCAACCGCTGCGCGTCCCGGATCGCGAACCGCGTCCGCCGCACCTCGTCCTCCGGCCCGCGCGCCACCGCCTCCAGCCGCGCCAACCGGTCCTGCGCCGCCGACACCGCCTCGTCCACGCCGTCCAACGAGGCCCGCGCCGCCCCGATCGCCGCCGTCGCACCGGGCCAGTCCTGCCGCTCCCGCGCCACCCCGGCCTCCCGCAACCGCTCCTCGGCCACCCCCACGTCCCGCACCGCCCGGTCCGGCACCCCCTGGAGGTCCTGCCAACACGCCGCCGAGAACCGACGCCGCAACTCCGACAGGATCGGATGCACCCCGTCCGCCCGGTTCCGCAGAGCCTGCGCCCGGGTCCGCAGGCTCACCAACCGGCGGTCGATCTCGGCCGCCCGCTCCGGCAACCGCTCCACCTCGACCCGCACGGCCTCCGCCTCGCGCAACAGGTGATCGGCCCGCCGAATCGTCTCGGCCACCCCGTGCACCCCGGCACCCTGGTTCAACAAGGTCAACTCCGGGGCCAACGCCGCCAACCGGGCCGCCTCCGCGTCCGCCCGCAGACCCGCCGCCCGCGCCGCGTCCAAGGCCCCGCTCGCGGCCAACAACGCGGCCTTCGCCCGCTCCCGCGCCGGCGCCAACCGCGCCAACTGCGTCTCCGCGCTGTCCAACAACGGCCGCAACCCGGCCTCGAACCGCTCCAGCTCCCCCTTGACCCGCACCAACTCGGCCCGCGCCCGGTCCAACTCCCCGACGGCCCGCGCCGCCGTCGCCCCGTCCAGCTCGGGCCGGTCCAGATCGTGCGCGTCGACGGCTCCGATGTACCCGCGCGAGACCTCGTCGATCCGCCGCCCCAACGCCTCGAACTCGGACACCACCCGCCGCGCCCGCTCCGAGGAGTCCACGGCCGTGATCGTCTCCACCGACAGCGCCACCCCGCGCTGCGCGGTGTCCAACTCGTAGAACGCCTCGGCGGCCGCGTCCTTGGCCACCTGGGCATCGGCCCGCCGCCCCTCATCCCGCCCACCGAACCACCGCCGGGGTGCAGTCGTCACAGGAGTCCTCCCAGGATGCCCCGGCTTTCGGACAGGGGAGGAACAGGCATTTGGAGCGGTGGCGCGAAGCGCCGGGATTCATCGCACATGGATTCTCTCTCGGATTGTTCCTTCGGCAGGGATGGCGGACTGTTACGTTCCGTGGCATGGCGACAACACTGACGGCCGGTCAGGAGCCCGGGCGTGCCCGGTACACCTTTCGGCTGCGCGTGTCGTCCTCCGCGCTCGCCGGTCTTGAGAGTGAGTGGGCGCGGTGTCGGTGGGTGTGGAACGAGTGTGTGGCGGTGGCCCGGAGGGTTCACGCGCGGAACCGGGCCACTGGGGAGCGGGTCACGTGTGGTCCGGCGGGGTTGGACCGGATGTTGACCGGGGCGAGGCGGTCGATGGTGCGGTCGCGTGAGCTGCCGTCCGCGAAGACCGCGGCCGGGAAGTTGGCCCGCTACCAGCGGATGATGGCCCGCCGGGCGACCCCGAGGAACCGGCCCGACACCGCCGGGTACCGCAAGGCCCGCAGGGCGGCGGCGAAGGTGTCGAAGAAGATCGCCCGACAGCGCCAGGACACCGCCCGCACCTGGGCCAAACGCGTCGTCCGCGACTTCGACCGGCTCGCCGTGGAGGACTTCCGCCCGACGTTCCTGGCGAAGACCACCATGGCCCGCAAGGCGGCCGACGCCGCGATCGGCGCGGCCAGGACCGCCCTGATCGAACAGGCCCGCAAACACGGCCGGACCGTCCACCTGATCCACCCCGCGCACACCACCACGGACTGCGCACGGTGCGGAGCGAGAGCCAAGCACGCACTGCCCCTTTCCCGACGAACCTTCACGTGCGTCGCCTGCGGAACCGCGTCCCCCAGGGACAAGAACTCCGCACGCGTGATGCTCGTCCGGGCAGGTCTCGACCCGGCCGGCGCCGATCTCGACTGCGTTGATCCCGCAGGGCCCGCCACCTGCTGAGGGGCGGGCTGAGAGCCGGGAATCCTCTTCCCGTTCAGGGAAGGGGAGGAGCCAAAATCCCTCTCTCGTACCGCGTCGGTCCGCCATGCCCCTCCCATTCTCCCCCACCCCCACGGGTTTGTGTCCGGGCCCCGCGCTCCGTGTAGGCTGTCCCCTCGTCCACGGGTGCGTAGCTCAGGGGTAGAGCGCTGCTCTTACAAAGCAGATGTCGGCGGTTCGAAACCGTCCGCGCCCACCAGCGCCACCACAGGCCCCCGCCCCCCGGTCGGGGGCCTGTGACGTTGCCCGGACCCGCACCCCCCATCGGGCCCGATGTCGTACCCGTGCGTCATCATCGCCACCGGAACGTTCGGCGTGTGTGCGGAGTGGCGGAGAGGTGACGATGGGGCGAGAGCTGCGAATGGGCCAGGTGTACCGCTATCGCAAAGCGGTCACGGAGGGGCCCGAGCCGGCCGAGATCGACGGTCTGCCGAACTATCTCTGGGTCACCGAGTCGCACGAACACACCAGGGCGTTGCTCGAATCGGGGATCAACGCCGTGGGGCGCCGAACCGCCGCCGGCGAGGGGCCGCGGCCCGTCATCCTCCTACGATCCAGTCCGGCGAAAGCCGGCACGTCTCAGACCCCCTGGCACGACACGTTCGACCTCGAACACGGTCACGTGCGCTATTACGGCGACCACAAGGCGACGTCGAAGGAGGAGATCGGGCAGACCAGGGGGAACGCGGCGATGCTCGCCGCCCTCGCACGGCATCGCGGTCTGACACCGGAGGACCGCGCCGGCGCCGAGCCCCTGCTGCTATTCCGGGGAGTCTCCCGGAACGGGAAGCCCAAGGGCTTCGTCGAGTTCTGTGGTTTGGGCGTCATCGAGCGGGCGGAACGGATCGTGCAGTGGTCCGAGGACAAGGCCCTTCCATTCGTCAACTACGTGTACGACATCGCGCTGTTGGACCTCAGCGCCGAGGGCGACGCCGTGGACTGGGACTGGATCCTGGCCCGTCGGCGGGCGCTCGCGGACCCGTCGATCTCGAACTCCGTCTTCGACCAGCCGGCGGTTCCGGCGTCCTGGCGCAAGTGGGTCGAGCAGGGACACACGTCCCTGCCCCGGACCCGCCGCCGGGTGGCGCGTGCCCGCGTCCGATCGCTGCGCGCGCAGAGGACCGCGGAGGACGACCCGATGGCGATCGACCTTCGGACCGTGTACGAGATGTTCCATGACCGCAAACACGATTTCGAGCACGTGGCCTCCGCGGTGGCCGCCCGGGTGCTGGGCGGCGCGACCGGCGGTGGGTACCGGGAAGGCTGGGTGACCCGCAGGTCGGGCGACGGCGGCGCCGATTTCGTGGGACGTGTGGACCTGGGCAAGGGGATCGCGGGAACCTCCCTGGTCGTTCTGGGCCAGGCCAAATGTGTGAAGCCCACGCAGGCCGTTTCCGCCGAACAGATCGCACGAGTCGTGGCCCGATTGCAGCGCGGCTGGATCGGGGCGTTCGTCACCACGGGGGTGTTCTCCGAAGCCGCCCAGTTGGAGATGGTGGAGGATCGCTACCCGATCGCCCTGATCGGCGGTCTCGACCTGATACGAGAATTGCGGGCCATGGCGCGCGACGACCACGGTGGCGATGTGCGTGCGTGCGTGGAGCATTTGATCACGCGCGCCGACGTGCCGGTGGTGTGGCGCCGGCCCGAGGAGATCCTGCTCGACTGAGCGGGACGCGGAGTGACGGAGGAAGAGCGTGGGTGGGGGGATGGGGTGGTGGGCCTTGGGGGTGGTGGCTGCCGTTGTGGGTGGGGTGGCGGTGGTGTGGTGGCACGATCGGCACGGGAGCGGGTTCGAGCGCAAGCGCGAGCAGGAGCGGGAGCGGCTGCTCGGGCGGATGGGCGGCGGCGGGCCGACGGGCCCGGGCGGGGAGGCCCGGGTCGAGGTCGTCGAGGAGCTGCGAGTCGGTGCCGAGGCCGCGGCCGGGCACGGCGCGGCGTCCGTGGTGCTGTCGCAGACCGCACAGCTCGGGGACCGGACGGACGATTTCACGCCACTGCTCGTGGAGTACTACGCCTACGGGCTCGCCCAGGCCCGCAGCAGCTTCGTCATCAGCCAGCGGTTCGCCGGGATCGGCGCCGCCATCCTGCTGCTCGGCGTCGCCCTCGCCGTCTGGAAGGCCGAGAGCGGTGGGGACCAGTACCTCGGGGTCGTGACCAGCGCCGTCGGCGTGGTCGTGACCCTCGTCGGGCAGCTGTTCCACCGGCGGGCCGATCTCGCGCTGCGGCACATGTCCGAGCAGGCCGCGGCCCTGCGCGAGGACCGCCGGGCCGCCGAGTCCGTGCAGCTCGCCGTGGACCTCCTCACCGACGTGCGCGACCCCGAGCTGCGGGGCCGGCTCCAGGCCGGACTGATCCTCAAGCTGTCCGGAGCCGAGCTTCCCGCACCCGCGCCCGCCCGGCCGGGGCCATAGTGGAGGCATGTGCCGCAGCATCAAGACCCTCAGACCGCCCGCCCTGCCCCATACGGCCACCAGCGAGGACGTGCATGCCGCCGCGCTTCAGTACGTGCGCAAGGTGTCCGGGTTCCGCGCGCCGGCCGCGCACAACCGGGAGGTGTTCGACGAGGCCGTGCGCGCCGTCGCCGCCGCCACCCAGGCCCTGCTCGACGGGCTCGTCGTGCGCGGTGCCGGTGCCGCGCACGACGAGCACCCGCCGCACGCCCACGACTGAGGCCGTCCGGCACGGGCCGGGAACGGTCAGGCCGCCACCGGGACCGCGTCCTCCTCCAGCGGCACCACTGCCACCGGGCAGGCCGTGTGCAGCAGCACCGCGTTCGTCACCGACCCCAGCCGCGGCGACAACGGCCGCTTGCGGTGCCGGCCGATCACGATCAGGTCCGCCGCCTGCGAGGCCGCCACCAGGTGCCCGGCCGCGTCCCCCGGCGCCGCCACCAGCTCCACCTGCACGTCGGGGAAGCGCTGCGTGTGCGGACGCAGGTGCGCCGACGCCAGCGCCGTCACCTCGTGCCCGGCCGCCGTCTCGTCGTGCGCCGCCGTCGTGATCGTCCCGGCCGCCGTGAACATCGGCCCCGGCCACGGATGCGCCACCACCACCTGAAGCCGCGCCCCGCGCCGCGATGCCTCGCGGAACGCGAAGAACGTGGTGCTGTCGTCCGGCGCCGCGCTGTTCACCCCCAGCACCACCTGCCCGTACGGGTCGCGCAGCGGCGGCTCGGCGTGCGGCACGACCACCACCGGGCACGCCGCGCGGCTCGCGCACGCCAACCCGTTCGACCCCAGCAGCAGCGACGCGAAACCGCCCCGCCCGCGCGAGCCGAGCACCATCAACTGGGCGTCCTCGCCCAAGCCCGGCAGCACGTGGTCGGGGGTTCCCGGGTGCGAGACGTACGACACCGACGGCAGGCCCGTGCGGCCCGCGAGCGCGGCACGCGTCCTGATCAGCACCGGGTCGTCGTCGAGCCGCTCCTCGTCGAAGGCGCCGGACAGGACGGAGGCCATCGAGTTCATGTACAGGCGCGCGTGCACGATCCGCAGCGGCGCGCCCGCCATCAGGGCCTGGGCGATCGCCCACTCCAACGCCCGGGTGCCGTTCTCGGATCCGTCTACGGCTGCGATCACGGGACGCGGGTCCATGGCTGCTCCTTGCGCGGTGAGTGCGTGGCATCAGCCTCGCCGGACGAACGGCCGCGGGGGAGGGGGGAAAGCCCCGAAGGGGGCGGGACCAAGGACCCGGGTGATCGTCTGCCGGGGGAACGGGCGCGGGGCGCGTCGGGACGGGAACGATCCGTCCCGACGCGCCCCGTCGGGCGTCGTCGCCCGCGTCAGCCGCGCACGGCGCCCGCACGGCGCCGCACGGCCCACACGCCCGCGCCCAGCGCGACCGCGACCATGGCGCCACCCGAGGCCATCTGCGTGGTGCTCGGGCCCTCGATGCTGCCGCCGAGGCCACCGCGGGCCGCGCCCGGGGTCACCTGGAGGTGCGCCGTGGTGCTGCGGCCGCCGCCCTCGCCGCACTCGAAGGTGACGATGTACGACCCGGGCGCGATGCGGTGGTGCACGGTCGCGCTGCCGAACAGGTTCGAGCCGCGGCCGTCGCCGCGCAGGTGCACCTGACCGAATGCCTCGGACCAGGCCCGACCGTTCTGGCCGCCCCCGCAGCCCTGCAGGTTCAGACCCACGTAGCCGCCCGGGGCGACCACGCTGGGCGTGATGTACGCGAACGGGTGGTTGCCGCCCGGGGCGCCCCCGGCGGGCTGCACGGCCGGCTGCGCGACGGCCGGGACCGGCGCCTGCGGCTGCTCCTGGGCCTGGGCGGCGCCCCCGCCCAGAACGGCCGGGGACAGCGCGGCCAGCGCCGCCGCGCCCAGCAGGGCGGCGGCCCGGCGACGACCGCCGGAGGCGGAGGTGGTGCCGGCGGTGACGGTGGTGGTGGAGATGTCGGTGTGAACGGAACGGACGGGCATGGGCGAGACTCCTCGTTGCTCCTCGAACCGGCGCCCCCGGGGCAGGGATGTGACGTGGAATCGGATGGCGCCGTGCTTCGGACGCTAGGAGTAGGAGGCGAACCCGGCGAACCGAGAGGCGCGAAGGGGTGACCCCGGTCCACCGGGCGGGTCAGCGGCCCCGGCGTGTCGCCGAAACCCCGACCGCGGGCCGCGCGGGGAGGGCGCGGGACGGTCCGGGCGGGTGTCTGACGTCGCGACACGCCGCTGCGGACGGGCCGTCAGGAGGGCGCGGAGAGCGTGGCGGCGTCCGTGAGAGGTGGGGCGGACGGGGCGTCAGGGTGCCGCTACCGGGCGGGGCGGGGGCGTCCTGCGCACCACGTACACCGCCAGCGAACCGGCCAGGAACAGCGCCACCACCGACACCGCCGTGCCCAGCCAGGCCGCGCCCAGCCACCGGGTCCCGAAGTAGCCCAGGACCACCCCGTAGACCGCCCACGTGATCCCGGCCAGCGCCGACCAGGGCAGGAACTGGCGCACCGTCCGATGCGTCTTGCCGGCCCCCAGGGACACCACCGAACGCCCGGCCGGCGCGAACCGGGCGATCACGACGAGGGCGCCGCCGCCGCGCGCCAGGGCCGTCCCCAGGGTTTCCTGGGCCCGCGTCAGCCGCCGTGAGCGGGAGATCGCGCGGTCCAGGCGGGCCCCGCCCCGTCGGGCCAGGCGGAAGGCGGCGAGGTCGCCGAGGACGGACGCGCCGGCGGCGCACACCACCAGCAGGCAGAGGTCGGGCACGTGCTGCGCGGGATGCGCGGCCTGCCCCGCCGCACCCCCGGCGGCCGCCGCGGCCGCGGTGGTGACGACCAGCAGACCGCTGGGCAGCACGGGGAGGAAGACGTCGAGGAGGATCGAGGCGGCGATCACCGCGTAGATCCAGGGGTTGGTCAGGAGGGTTCCCAGGGCCTCGACGGCCGGTGGCCCGGTCACAGACATCGCAGGTTCCCCAGTCCGGTTCGGCCGAGTCGACGGGCGTCGGCGGGGGTGGCGGTTGACAGCCACACAGCGTACTCGTCGTACGACACGCCCCCGCCCCCGGCCCGACAGCGGGCCCGGGGACGGGGAGAGGGGGAAGGGGAGGGCGGACGGGGCGGATGCGGCGGACGGGGGCCGGGCGGGCGCCCCGTGGGGCGGGGCCGGCGGGCACGTGGTGGGGCGGGGCCGTGGGGTCCGTGTGCTCCTCGTGTCCGGGGTGGGGGTCAGGCGGTGTCGGGTTCGCGGCCCGGGGCCGCCGGGTCCTCGACCGCGTGCGGCCGCCGTTCCCCGTGTCCGCCGACCGGCGGGCGCGCCCCCCCGCCCACGAACGACGCGCGCAACGCGCCCGGTCCCGTGAACACCAGCAGCAGGAAGGCCCAGCAGTAGATCGCCGCGGCCTCGCCCCCGTTGGCCATCGGCAGCAGCCCGTTGCCCTGGTGCACGACGAAGTAGGCGTACGCCATCGACCCGGAGGCGAGGAACGCCGCCGGCCGCGTCGCCACCCCGAGCAGCACCAACACCCCGCAACACAGCTGGATCAGTGCCGCGTACCACCCGGGCCAGGTCCCGAAGGGCACCGCGTGTCCCCCCGGCACGCCGAACACCCCCGCCGCCCCTCGGGTCGCGAAGAGGAGCCCGAAGACGATGCGGAACAGTCCGAGCGCGTACGGACGGGCCCGCTCCAGAGCCGCCCGCGCCCGCTCGACCCGGCCCCGCCGCCGAGGCGGGTGGTGGGAATGGTGATGCGGGTGGTGCGAGTGATGCGGGTGTTGGTGGGAGTGATGGGCGGGATGCGCCTGGTGGGACGCGGCACCCGGTTGTGGATGGGCCCGGCCGAACCGGGCCCGCACGGGATGCGGATCCGGATGGTCGGGACGGTCGGGTCGGGGATGGCGGTCGGGTCGGTCGCGCAGCTCGGACACCGGGACTCCCTCCGCACGCCGCGAAGGCGTGACGCATGGTCGGAGGATCATCGGACCATGCGACTTTTCCCGGTACCGGGCCCCTTCCCGTGCCGGAGCCCAAAGCTCACCCGACTGCCGCGCGCGACCCCCGTCGACCCGCTTCCGTCCCGTCGGTCCCCGCCCCGGTCAGCCGCGTATTCGCTCCCCGGGTGTCCGCGCCGCCGGCGTCAGCTCGCGGTCCGTCACGCGTTCCAACCACGCCTCCCCCCGACCCCGACGCCCCCGCCGCCGCGCCTGGTCCAGCGTCAGGCGTGCCCCGCGACCCGCCAGGGTCAACGTCATCAGCTGATTCCCGAACCAGGGACCCCCCGTCCGCCGCCAGCTCACCACCGGACGCCCCACCCGCCCGTGCCGGGCCAACGCCCTCCCCAACCGCCGCCCGACCCGGGACCAACCGAACCGGAACCCGAGATTCACCAGGAAGTGCACGGAGTTGTGCACCGGAGAACACGTCAACTGGAACACCCGCGAGTCCGTCGCCACCATCGGCTCCGCCACGTACGCGTGATGCACGTCCCCCGACAGCACGCAGATCGTCGCCGGCGCCGCCGGCCCCGTGCCCACCCGTTCGACCAGATCCGTCAACGCCGCGAACGACGACGGGAACGCCGGCCAGTGCTCCAGATCCGACCGCCGCCGCAGATCCTCCCCGATCCGCGCCCACCGCTCGCCCCGCACCCCCCGGCACAACGCCGCGTTCCACGCCTCCGCGTCGTGGATCATCGGCGGCATCAGCCACGGCAACGAGGAGCCGATCAACAGGTGGTCCACGCCCCCGATTCCCGCCGAGGCGTTCTCCCGCAGCCACTCCTCCTCCGCCGGGTCCAGCATCGCCCGCGCGCCCTCCGCCAGGACGCGGGCCGCCCGCGTGTCCACCATCACCACCCGGGTCCGCCCGAAGTCCCGCCGGTAGCTCCACCGGACCGCGCCCGGATCGGCGTCGGCCGCGGCGGCGAACGCCCGGAGGGCCTCGGTGCCGTCCGGCGCCTGCGTGACCTCGCGGAAGACGGGGTCGTCGGAGAGCTCGGCGGGGGAGAGATTGCCCAGGTGTTGGTACACCCAGTACGACATCAGACCGCCCAGGATCCGCTCCCGCCACCACGGCAGGGCCCGCCGCTCGGCGACCCACGCGGCGCTGGTGTTCCAGTCGTCGCTGATGTCGTGGTCGTCGAATATCTGCAGGCTGGGCACGGTCGACAGCAGCCAGCGGATCTCCGGGTCGCCCCAGGACTCGTCGTAGAGCCAGGTGAACTCCTCGTAGTCCGCGACCTCCGCACCCGGTGCCTCCCGCACCCCCCGGCGGCGGGCGACCTTGGCCCGCGTGACCCGGGACAGGGCGTCCGCGTACACCTGGTCGCCGAGGAGCAACAGCAGGTCGGGGCGTTCGGCCGTCGGGTCGGCGGCGAGGCGCGCGGCGAGGGTGTCGAGGGCGTCGGCGCCGTGCGGCCCGCGCCGGTCGGCGGGCGGGGCGGCCTGCCGGCAGGAGCCGAACGCTATCCGCAGCGGCGGGTCCTCGGGACGGGCCCCGGGGCCGCCGTCCGTGCCGGCCGTGCGCGGGCCCGGTCCGGACGTGGGCCGCGGGGTGGAGATGCTGCTGTCGGGGAACCGTCCGTCGGGCAGGGGCCACACGCGCCGGTCGTCGAGCAGCACCTCGTAGGCCGTGGTCGAGCCGGGGGTCAGTCCGGTCACGTGCACCAGGGCGTAGTGGTGCCCCGCCACCTGGAACGTGCGCGCCTCCCCGCCCGCCCCGTCCGCGCACCTGACCTCCACCGGTCCGGGGCGGTCGGTCTCCACCCAGACCGTGGCCGACCGGCCGGTCTCCCAGTCCACGTGCCGCAGCACCGGCCCCAGACGCAACGCCGCCATGACGTTCCCCTCCCCCGTGGTGTTCGAGATCACGGTAGGGCGGGGGAGGGGGTGCCGACCATCCTTCCCGAGGCGGAATCCCGAGGCCGGAGGATCGGGGGGAAGCTGGGGGCGCGGACGGGTTGGGGGTGTGGACGTGCGCGTAGGAGGGCACGGCCGGTTCAGTGCGACGGGGCGGGGCGGGGCGGGTGCTGTCGGGCGGAGGGTCAGCAGGCGGAGAGGATGTTGGTGAGGGCGGTCTTCTCCGCCGCGTCGACGCTCAGACCCCAGTAGGACTTCGTCCCCACCCACATGCGGGCGTACGTGCAGCGGTACGCGGTGCGCGGCGGGAGCCACGCGGCGGGGTCCTTGTCGCCCTTGGCCTGGTTGACGTTGTCGGTGACCGCGATCAGCTGGGGCCGGGTGAGGTCGTTGGCGAACTGTTGACGCTTGGCCGTGGTCCAGGAGGCGGCGCCCGAGCGCCATGCCTCGGCGAGGGGGACGACGTGGTCGATGTCGAGGTCCGAGGCGGCGGTCCAGGTCGCGCCGTCGTACTCCGAGTACCACGTGCCGGAGGTGGCCGCGCAGGAGGAGTCGGTGACCACGCCGACGCCGTCGCGCTTGAGCACGGTCTCGCGGGTGTTGCAGGTGCCGGAGACGGTGCTCCAGTGCGGGAAGAGGTCGCGGCTGTACCCGCTGGTGGACCCGGCGGGGGACGCGGGCGTGGCGGCGAGCCAGGCGCGTGCGTCGGCGGCGCTGAGCGGGGTGGGCGGGGCGGCCTCGGCGGTGGGACCGGCCAGGGCGACGAGGGCCGCCCCGGATATCAGCGCGGCGGTGAGGCGACGCGCGTAGACACCGAACGTGCGGGAGGACGTGGTGGGGGACATGAGGGGACTCCCTTGCGGGGCGAGTGGTGCGGAACGGGCCACGGCCGACCGGACCGTGCGGCTCCCGGGACGGGGGCTCGATCGGACAGCGTGGCGGCGCCCGGTGACGTGGGGATGGGCGCCGGGTGACAGCCTGGCGACATGGGCACGTCACATCAAGGGGTGCAAGGGTCCCTTTTCAAGCGGAAGTTGAGCCTCCGGTGAGTGGGGGTGGTGGGGCTCGGGGGAAGGGTGGGGCGGTGGGGGTGGGGTGAGGAGGCGTGCGCGGGGACGCGAGAACGCCCCGACGCGGATGCGTCGGGGCGTTCGGGGGGCTGTGCGGGTGTGGTGCGGGCGCGGCGCCGATGCGGTGCTGGCGCGGGCCCGAGGGTCCGTCAGGCCGCGCGGAGCGTCAGGCGGATGCCCTCGGGGTCGGGGCTGACCGTGATGGACGTCAGGTCGAGCACGTGCGCCGTCGGCCCGTGCTCGGCGGCCCGCGGGCCCACGCCGATCACCCGCATGCCGGCGGCGCGACCGGCCGCGATGCCCGCGCCCGAGTCCTCGAAGACCACGCAGTCGGCCGGGTCCACGCCCAGGGCCTCGGCGCCCATCAGAAAGCCCTCCGGGTCGGGCTTGCTCGCGGACACCGACTCCGCCGTCACGCGCACGCGGGGCATCGGCAGCTCGGCGGCGCCCATGCGGGCGGTGGCCAGGCCGAGGTCGGCGGAGGTCACGAGGGCGTGCGGAAGCGTGTCGAGGGCGGCCATGAAGGCGGGCGCGCCGGGAACCGGCACCACGCCGTCCAGGTCGGAGGTCTCGCGGGCGAGCATCTCGGCGTTGTCGGCCATGTTCAGCTCGACCGGGCGGTCGGGGAGGAGCGCGGCCATCGTGGCGTGGCCCTGCCGGCCGTGGACGACCTTGAGGGCGGCGTCGGGGTCCAGCCCGTTGCGCACGGCCCAGTCCCGCCAGCAGCGCTCGACGACGGCGTCCGAGTTGACGATCGTGCCGTCCATGTCCAGCAGCAGCGCCTTCGCGGTGAGGACGATCTCCTCGGGGGCGCCGGCGGACGGGGTGGGGGTGGTGTCGGCCTGCATCGGTGGGGCTCCAGGGGCGCGCGAGTGCGGGGGGACAAGCGGCTTCGCCCACCGGTCAGGGGGTGTGGGCGAAGCCACTTTGTTTCTCAAGGATACAAAACCTGTCCGGGTGCCGGACGCGCGATCCGCCCCCGGTCACGCGCCACGCCGCAACGGCGAGGCGGGCGGCGGCGCGGCGCACGGGGCCGGACGGCGGCGCGCGGCGGGCCGCACGCCGAGAACGCGGCCCCGACGGCCGGGCGTTCACCCGGACCGGGACCCGCGTGCGCTGCGGGAACCGACATCCTGCGACGCTCCTGGGCGCGCGCCGGAGGCGGACGGGACGTGGCCGACATCACCTCCCCGTGCCGCCCACCGGCCCGCAGGGCCCCGGGTCGGACGCGACCATGCGCATGCGCCCCGTCCCGAGCGGCCCGGACGACGGCCAAGGGGCCGCCGTCACGCCTCGGCCTTGCGGCAGGGCGCCGTGCGCGGACCATCCGGTCCGGAGCCGGTGCGGGCCGGGCGTGACGGGGTGAGCGCGAGCCGGACGCTTCAGGCCGGGCGGATTTGGGCCAGGCCCGGGCCCGCCCGGATGGGCACGTGGCCTGAGTCGGGTCGGCCTGGGTGGGCGCGTGGCTTGGGCCGGACGGGCCCGGGTGGGCGTGTGGCCTGAGTCGGGTCGGCCTGGGTGGGCGCGTGGCCCGAGGTGGGCCGGCCTGGGTGGGCGCCTGGGCCTGGTCGGGTGGGTGCGTGGACCGGGACGGGGGCCCCGGCCCGGTCCGGAGCCGGGGCCCCGGTGAGCGGGTCAGGAGCCGCCCTCCAGGGCTCGGCGGGTGGCCGGGCCGTAGACGCCCGGCGGGTCCTCACGGATGCCGTTGTCCCGCTGGAACTCGTACACCGCCGTCTGGGTCGGGAAGTTGTACCGCCCGTCGATCCGCCGTTCGTAGTAGCCGGCCGCCTTCAACTGCTGCTGCAAGCGTTCGACCTCCGGCCCCCGCGAACCCAGCGACAGGGTCGGCCCCGTCGGAGGGGCGGGCGGGGAGGGCTTCGTGCTCTTCGTCGGACTCGGAGACGACGAGGCCGTTCGGGACGGCGACGGGGACGCCGACCGCGACTTGCTCGGCGAAGCCGACGGGCTGGGCGACGCGGACGGCGACACCGAGGCCGACGCCGAAGCCGACGCGCTGGGCGACACCGCCGACGCGCTCGGCAACGGCGTGGGATCGAGGGACCCGACGATCGGACTGGGCACGAGTACCTGGGGGCGGGCCTCGCCCCGGGGCAGCGCCCCGTCGAAGAAGCCGGACACGAAGGCGATCACCCCGATCACGGCCAACGCGGTCACCGCGCCCAGCAGGGGCAGGCCCCACTGGCGTCGTCGTCGGGGTTCGGGGTCGGGTGTGAACGCTGATGCGGTCGCGCCCGGCCCGTGTGGACCGCCTACGCCGGGGATGCGTGGTGGCGGGATGCGGCCGGGACCCACCGGGCCCGGCGGGACGGGTGGGAGTTGCGTGGTCGTCTCGGTCCGGGGCACGGTGCGGCCCGGCGCCGGGGCCCCGAAGGCGGCGGTGGTGCCGGGGGCGGGCGTGGGGCCGTCGTCGGCACGGAACAGCGCGTTCGTGTCGACGAACGAGCCGCCGAGGCCGCCGCCGATCGAGGGCGAGGGGGCGTACGGGGGTGTGGCCGGCGGGTGCGGCGCGGGCGTCGGGCCGCCCGGGACGGGGCGCATCCGCATGGTGGCGTCCGCCCCGGGGGCCGGCGGGCCGGTGGGCGGCACGGGGCGCATCCGCATGGTCGCGTCCGCCCCGGTGGCCGGCGGGGTCGGGGTGGCGGGGCCGGGCGGAACCGGGGCCATCCGCATCGTCGCGTCGGAGACCGCGCCGGCGGGCGCGTGGGGGGCCGGCGGTCCGGGGCGGGCCGGCGTCCGATCGGTCGCGGACGCGGTGGGCCGGTCCGTGGGGTCACCGGCCGGCACGGGGGCCATGCGCATGGTGGCGTCGGGGATGCCCCTGGAGTGTGTGACGGCGCTGTCGGGTCCGGTCCGGGGGTTCGGCGGCGCGGCGGCGTCGGCGACCGGCACGGGGGCCATGCGCATGGTGGCGTCGGGGATGCCCCCGGAGTGCGTGACGGCGTCGTCGGGTCCGGTGCGGGGGTTCGGCGGCGCGGCGTCGTCGCCGGCGGGCACGGGGGCCATGCGCATCGTCTCGTCGGAGAGCGGGACCTGGGCCGGTGCGGGGGGCGGCGATGTGGCGTGGTCGGTGGGGGCGAGGGGTTCGCCGTGGCCCCGGGTCGCGTCGGACGCGGGCGCGGGCCAGGGCGAGGTGTCCGCCAGGGGCCGGGCGAACCCGTGCCCCGTGGAGTGCGCGGGCGGCGGTTCGGGGCTGACGTACGGGGACGCGTGTCGGCCGGAGCCCGGGGGAGCGGCGACCAGGGCGTGGCCGGAATCGGACCGCGCGGAGGGGTCGGGGCGGGCGGGAGCGTACTCCGAGGGCGCCTCGGCGGGCTTCCGGGGCGTGGCCTCGGCGCTCTCGGGGCGGGGGCGGCCCTCGGCGGCGTGAGCATCCGGTGTGCCGGGACGGTCGGGGAGGTGCGGCAGGGCGGGCGGCACGGCCATGGTGCCCTGCCCGTGTGCCGTGTCCGCGTCCGGCACGGGCCTCCCGGCGTGCGCGGGCGTGGCCACGGGCGCCGTACCGGGGGTGGCCGGTGCGGGGATCTCGTACGCCGGGACGGGCGGTATTCGGGTCCCGCCCGTGGCGTGCGTCGTGGGGCCGACGGGTGCTGCCGGGGCCTCCGGCCGGGGCGGGGCGGGCGGTCGCTCGACGCCGCCCTGGGACCGCGCGTGCGGCTGCCCCTGGCCTCGCCCGGGCTCCCGGGGCGGGGCGGTGTCGCGGATCGGGGGCAGGAGCACGGTCGCCGCGTCGCCCGGAAGGGGCTGCGGGGCGGGCGCGGGCGGCGTGCCGAACGGCGGGTCCGCGGGGGGCGCGAGGGGGCCGGGGAAGGCGGGCGGCGGTGGCTGCTCACCGGGAACGGGCATGCCGGACTGGTCGGGCATGTACGGACGCACGCGCAGGATCTCGAAGCCGGCGGCGCGCGCTTCGCACCCGCAGCTCTCGTTCTCCCGCGCGGCGCCGCACTCCGGACACTGCTCTGCGGTCACTGGAACCCCTCCCTCACAACTGCCAGCGATTATCCAGAACCACCCCCCACACCCCAACCGGCCCGGGGGCGCATCTCACTCCCGAGAGGCCATACCCGCGTAAAAGGATCAGGATGGAGGGATCGACCCGCCCGAGGAGGCCCACATGGCGCAGGACGAGAGCACGCCGGAACCGAACCCCTCGACCCCTTCCGGCCGGTCGCCCGAACCCACCGGGCGCCCCTCCGCCTCCGGCCCGCCCCCCGCCCCCACCCCTCCCGCCTCCCCCTCGCCGTCCTCCGCCGGCACCGTCCGCCCGAGCCCGTCGGGCCCGCCCTCCTCCTCCGGCCCGGTGCCCTCCGGCCCGGTGCCCTCGAACCCGGTTTCCTCCGGGGCGTCCTCCGCCGCCGGTCCGGGTTCGTCCGGGCCGTCCGGCTCCGGCCCGGCGTCCTCGGGGCCGTCCAGGGCGGGTATGTCCGGCGCCGACGGGGCCGGGCGCGTGGCTCGGGTGGGGGTCGTCGACGAGGGTGGGGTGATCGTCGCGACCGGACCCGGCGGTGCCGCTGGGGGGCCCGGTTCCGCCGGGCCGCCCGGTGCCGGAGAGCACGCGTCCGGAGCGGTGCTCGCCTCGATCGGCGCCCTGCTGCTGGGCCTGCTGATCGCCGCCCTGGACCAGACGATCGTGTCCACGGCGCTGCCCACGATCGTCAGCGACCTCGGCGGCATGGAGCACCTGTCCTGGGTCGTCACCGCCTACATGCTGGCCTCGACCGCCGCCACCCCCCTCTGGGGCAAGCTCGGCGACCAGTACGGCCGCAAGAAGTTGTTCCAGGCCGCGATCGTGCTGTTCCTGATCGGCTCCGCCCTGTGCGGCATCGCCCAGAACATGCCGCAACTCATCGGCTTCCGCGCCCTCCAGGGCCTCGGCGGCGGCGGTCTGATGGTGCTGTCGATGGCGATCGTCGGCGACATCGTGCCTCCCCGCGAACGCGGCAAGTACCAGGGCCTGTTCGGCGCCGTGTTCGGCGCGACCAGCGTCCTCGGCCCGCTCCTCGGCGGCCTGTTCGTGGACCACCTGTCCTGGCGTTGGGTCTTCTACATCAACATCCCCATCGGCATCGTCGCCCTGATCGTCATCGCGGCCTCCCTCCACATCCCGGTCCGTTCCTCCCGCCACACCATCGACTACCTGGGCACCTTCCTCATCGCCTCCGTCGCCACCTGCCTCGTGCTCGTGGCCTCCCTCGGCGGCACCTGGGGCTGGACCTCCGGCATGATCATCGGGCTGGCCGTGCTCGGCCTGGTCTGCCTCGCGGCCTTCATCGCCGTCGAGCGCCGCGCCGTCGAACCCGTCCTCCCGCTCAAGCTGTTCCGGATCCGGACCTTCACCCTCGCGTCCGTGATCAGCTTCATCGTCGGGTTCGCGATGTTCGGCGCGATGGTCTACCTGCCGACCTTCCTCCAGGTCGTCCAAGGCGTCACGCCCACCATGTCCGGCGTGCACATGCTGCCGATGGTCCTCGGCATGCTGATCTCCTCCACCACCTCCGGCCAGATCGTCAGCCGCACCGGACGCTGGAAGGTCTTCCCCATCGCCGGTACCGCCGTCACCGCCCTCGGCCTGCTCCTCCTCCACCAACTCCACCGCACCAGCTCCACGTGGGAGATGAGCCTCTACTTCTTCGTGTTCGGCACCGGCCTCGGACTCGTGATGCAGGTCCTCGTGCTCGTCGTGCAGAACGCCGTCAGCTACGCCGACCTCGGCGTTGCCACCTCCGGCGCCACCTTCTTCCGCTCCATCGGCGCCTCCTTCGGCGTCGCCATCTTCGGCACGATCTTCACCAACCGCCTCGACGACAAACTCGCCGCCACCCTCACCGGAGTGCCCCTCCCGCCCGGACTCGACGCCAAGCGGCTGGAGGCCGACCCCCGCTCCATCGGGCTCCTCCCGCCCGACCTGCGCCCGAGGGTCCTGGACGGCTACGCCCAGTCCATCACCGACGTGTTCCTGTACGCCGTGCCCGTCGTGCTCCTCGCCTTCGTCGTCGCCTGGTTCCTGCGCGAGGACAAGCTGCGCGGTTCCGTCACCGCCCCGGACGTGACGGAGACCCTCGCCTCCAACCCCGTCGAGCGCACCTCCCGTGACGAGGTCGCCCGCGCCCTGTCCGTGCTCGGTACCCTCCAGGGCCGCAAGCAGGTCTATGAGAAGATCACCGCCACGGCGGGCTTCGACCTGTTGCCCGCCGCGAGCTGGATGCTGCTGCGGATCCGCAAGTACGGTTCGACCGAGCCGAGCATGCTGGCCGAACGCACCAACGTGCCGCTGCGGGCCATCACCGACGCGGCCCGGCAGTTGGAGGAACGCGGCCTCGCCCGCCGCGAGGGCCTGCCGCTCGTCCTCACCGACACCGGACGCGAGAGCGCCGGCCGCCTGGCCGCCGCCCGGGAGGCGTCCCTCGCGGAACTCCTCGGCGACTGGTGGGGCCCGGACCGGCCCACCGACCTGACCGACCTGGTCGCCGAACTCAACGGCGAACTCTGCGGATCCGACGCCGAGGAACCCCATCACCCCGCACCCCGCCGGGACCACTCGGCCTCGTGAGCCCCGGCCCCGGCCCCGACCCGGCCGTCAGGACAGGTGCTTCTCGAAGAAGTGCTGGGCGTACGGGCTGTCGTTGTAGGCCGGGATCTCCTCATAGCCGTGCCGGGCGTACAGGGCGCGGGCCTCCACGAGGTCCGTGCGCGTGTCCAGCCGGACGCGCGTCGCGCCCAGGGCGCGGGCGGAGTCCTCGACACGGGTCAGCAGCGCCGAACCGCCGCCCGTGCCGCGGGCCGCCGGGGCGACGTACACCCGCGTCAACTCCGCCGTGTCCGCGTCCAGCATTCGCACACCCGCGCAGGCCATCGGCGTGCCCTCCAGCCGGCCGACGAGGAAGGTCCCGACCGGGGGTATGAGGTCGTCCACCGGCTCCGCCATTCCCTCGGCGAGCTCCGCCGCCGTGATCTGCCGGTGCCAGTACCGGCTCGCGACCTCCGCGTAGTAGGCCCCGCGCAGGGTGATGGCCACGGCCCCGTGCACGTCCTCCGCCGCGATCGACCACGGGCGGCGCGGCCGCGACGCGAACTCGCCCGAAGCGGGCGGCAACGCGGCCAAGGGGGCGACGGGCACCGCTCCGACCCCGCTGTCGGCCGCCGCCGCGGTGGCCTCGGCGGTGAGCGTCGAGCCGTGCGGGGCGGGGGCGTCGTGCGGGTCGGGCAGGGGCCGGACGGTGGTGTCACTGGTCATGCGGGTCATTGTGCGCGTGTGGGCCGCCGGCGTGCCGTGGATTATCCACAAGGTCGGGCGGATGATAGGAGAAATGGTCGTTCGTGCAGGTGAAAGGTGTGAGCGAACATGGCCGAACACCAGGACTGCGCCGTGATCCGACGCGGTTACGCCGCCTTCGACGCCGGGGACCTCGACGCCCTGGGCGCGCTGATGACGGCGGACGTCATCCACCACGTGCCCGGCGACAACCCGCTCTCGGGCCACCACAAGGGCCGTCAGGCCGTCCTCGACCTGTACCGCAGGATCGGCGAGGAGACCGGGGGCACGTTCCGCGTCCGCCTCGGCTCCGTCCTCGCCGACGGCCGGGGCCACGTGATGGCCTTCCACATCGCCATGGGCGACCGCGGGGACCGGGGCATCGAGATCCGCGAGGGGCTGTTCTTCACCCTCGTCGGCGGGAAGATCACCGACATCGACGAGTGCTCCGAGGACCTCGACGAACACGACGCGTTCTGGGCCGACGCCGAGGCCCCCGGAGAAGGCGCCGGCGAAGCCCGGTGACGGCGGCGGACGACGCGGCCCGGCGGGGGCCCGGCCCGGCGTCGTCCGTACCGGCCCCAGGGCCCTCGGGCGCCCTCCGGGCCGGCCCCGTTCCGGCCTCGGCGCCCTCACGGCGCGACCCCCGTTCCGGGCCCGGCGTGACTGTGCCCCCGCGGGCGGGGGCCGGCGGGGGCACGCGCGTGCGGCGGGCGGCGTGGGGCCGGAAAGCACCGGCCCCGTGCGCGTCAGGCCGCGGGCTTCGGGGGCGTCTGCTGGACGACCTCGAACGACCACAGGGTGGAGTTGGCCGCGGCCGGGCGCGCCGGCTTCTCGCCCTCCGCGCCCCCGTGCGCCCCGCCCTGAGCGCCCGTGCCCGCGCCCGCACCGCGCTGATGGGCCGCCTTCATCGGGCCCTCCATCCACGCCTGGAAGGACTCCTCGTCACGCCAGCGGGTGTAGACCAGGTACTGGTCCGTGCCCTCCACCGGGCGCAGCAGCTCGAACCACTCGAAACCGTCGGAGCTCTCCACCGTGCCCGCGCGGGAAGCGAAGCGCTTCTCCAGCACCTCGCGCTGGTCCGCCGGAACCTCTAGCACATTGATCTTGACGATGCTCATGGCGCTCATCCTAGGCGCGCCCAGCACGCGCGCCCCGCGCGGGCCCGGTCGGCCCGCGCGGGGTGGATCGTCGCGTTCTGTCATGTTCCGCCCGGTCGGCGGCGTCCGCCACTCGATGCCGCCGCGGACGCCGGATCACCGGCCGCGGCGCCGCCCGCCGACGGCTCACCGCCCGCCCGCGCCTCACCGCCCGCCGACGGCGACCGCCGCGCGCGGGCTCAGTCGGTCGGCGGGGCCGTCGTCACGCGCAGTTCCTTGACGCCGTTCAGCCACGCCGCCCGCAGCCGGCGCGGTTCGGGTCCCGCCGCGCGCAGGTCCGGCAGCACGTCCGCGATCGCGTTGAAGATCAGGTCGATCTCCAGGATCGCCAGCGATTTGCCCAGGCAGAAGTGCGGCCCGCCGCCACCGAATCCCAGGTGCGGGTTCGGGTCCCGGGTGATGTCGAAGCTCTCGGGGGCGTCGAAGACCTCGGGGTCGTGGTTGGCGGAGGAGTAGAAGATGCCGACCCGGTCACCCGCCTTGATCTTCTGGCCGCCGAGTTCGGTGTCCCGGGTCGCGGTCCGCTGGAAGGAGACCACCGGGGTCGCCCAGCGCACGATCTCCTCCGCCGCCGTCGCCGGCCGCGTCTCCTTGTACAGCTCCCACTGCTCGGGGTGGGTGAGGAAGGCGTGCATGCCGTGACTGATGGCGTTGCGCGTGGTCTCGTTTCCGGCCACCGCCAGCACCAGCACGAAGAACCCGAACTCGTCCGAGCTGAGGTTGCCCTGCCCCTCCGCCGCCACCAACTGCGTGACGATGTCCTTGGCCGGGCACTTCTTGCGGTCCGCCGCCATGTTCATCGCGTACGCGATCAGCTCCATGGCCGCGCCCGCGCCGACCTCCTCCGTGATCGCGAACTCCGGGTCGTCGTACCCGATCATCTTGTTCGACCACTCGAAGATGCGCCCCCGGTCCTCCTGCGGCACCCCGATCAGCTCGGCGATCGCCTGAAGCGGCAGTTCGCAGGCCACCCTCGTGACGAAGTCGAACGAGCCGTCGCCGCCCGCCGTCTCCGCCTCCGCGCGCGCCTCCGTCACGATCTTGCGGGCCCGGTCGCGCAGCGCGTCCTCCAGGGCCCGGATGGCGCGTGGCGTGAAACCGCGCTGCACGATCTGGCGGACCCGGCTGTGTTCCGGCGGGTCCATGTTCAACATGATCAGTCGCTGGGCATCGATGGCGTCACGGGCGATGTGCTCGTTGAAACGGATGATCGCGGTGTTGATGTTGGAGGAGAAGATCTCGGGGTGCGTGGAGACGTACTTGACGTCCGCGTGCCGGGTGACGACCCAGTACCCCTCGTCGTCGAATCCGGTGATGCCGCGCCGCTGCGGGCACCACCACACGGGCGCGGTCTGCCGCAGCCGCGCGAACTCGGGGTACGGGACCCGCTCCTGGAGCAGGTCGGGGTCGGTGGCGTCGAAACCGGCGAACGCGTCGGAGGCGTCGGTTCCGTCGGGCATCGCGGGACAGGTCATCGGGGCGACTCCAAGTCTGACGAATGTCTGACGGCCCATCAGAAGTTGCCAAGACGGTAGTAACGAGTTTCACAGGTGACAAGGGTCGTGGCGGAGCCTCTTCCTCGCGCCGGCGCACGCCCCGCGCCCCTTTCGCCCCGGCCCGGTACGCCCTGACCTCCCGGGGTGTGGGAAAAGCGTGCGCATCGCGTGCACGCCCCTTGCGCCCCTCGGGGTGGGCGCACTAAGACTGGCGATAGAACTAGAACGCGTACTAGTTACGCGGGAGTCGGGGCGGGTCGCCGGGACGGCCCGCCCGCCGCTGTGCAGGAGAGGACGAGCTTCATGGCCGCGGAACCCGTCATCGTCGAGGCCGTACGCACCCCGATCGGCAAGCGCGGCGGCGCGCTCGCCAACCTCCACCCCGCCTACCTGCTGGGCGAGACCTACCGAGAGGTCCTCGCCCGCACCGGCATCCGTGCCGACTGCGTCGAACAGATCGTCGGCGGCACCGTCACCCACGCCGGCGAACAGTCCATGAACCCGGCGCGCACCGCCTGGCTCGCCATGGGCCTGCCCTACGAGACCGCCGCCACCACGGTGGACTGCCAGTGCGGCAGCAGCCAGCAGGCCAACCACATGGTCGCCAACATGATCAGCTCCGGTGTCATCGACATCGGCATCGCCTGCGGGGTCGAGGCCATGAGCCGCGTGCCGCTCGGCTCCGGCTCCAAGCACGGGCCCGGCAAGCCGTTTCCCGACGAGTGGAACGTCGACCTCCCCAACCAGTTCGAGGCCGCCGAACGCATCGCCCGCAACCGCGGCCTGACCCGCGCCGACGTCGACGGCCTCGGCCTGCTCTCCCAACAGCGCGCGGCGACCGCGTGGGGCGAGGAGCGCTTCAAGCGCGAGACCTTCGCCGTGCAGGTCCCCACCACCGAGGAGGAGCAGGCCGCCGGGCAGGGCATGTGGCGGCTCGTGGACCGCGACGAGGGCCTGCGCGACACCTCCCCCGAGGCGCTGGCCCGCCTGAAGACCGTGATGCCCACCGCCGTCCACACCGCCGGCAACTCCTCCCAGATCTCCGACGGATCCGCCGCCGTCATGTGGGCCTCCCGCAAGATGGCCCGCGCCCTCAAGCTGAAACCGCGCGCCCGGATCGTCGCCCAGGCACTCGTCGGCGCCGACCCGCACTACCACCTCGACGGGCCCATCGACGCGACCCGCACCGTGCTCGGCAAGGCCGGCATGTCCCTCAAGGACATCGACCTCGTGGAGATCAACGAGGCATTCGCCTCGGTCGTGCTGAGCTGGGCGCGGGTCTTCGACCAGGACCTGGAGAAGGTCAACGTCAACGGCGGCGCCATCGCGCTCGGCCACCCCGTGGGCGCCACGGGCGCGCGGCTCATCACCACCGCCCTGCACGAACTGGAGCGCACGGACAAGGAGTTCGCGCTGATCACGATGTGCGCGGGCGGCGGCCTGGCCACCGGCACCATCATCCAGCGCCTGTGATCCGCCGGCACCCCTGAAACTCGGCCTCCCCGCCCGAGCGCACGGCGCGGGCGGGGGAGCCGGTGTCGCCCCGTGGGATGGGGGGACGGAAAACAAGACCCCGCCGTCGCATCTGGGGAGAGCGACGGCGGGGCCTTTCCACGCGTCACGCGGCGGCTGTGAGATCCGACAGCGTGGTTTCCGCGACGGGTCAGTCGAGGACGTCGGGGATGGGGTCGGTGTTGCTGCGCCGGAGGGCGGCCTTGGACCCGGCGACCGGGCCGAGTGCCCAGTCGGCCAGGGCCATGGAGTCCATGTAGCGCTCCTCGTCGTTGAGGAGGACGCCGATGACGGTCTTGCCGTTGCGGTTGACGGCGAAGACCAGGCACTTGCCGGAGGGCGTGGTGGTGCCGGTCTTGACCCCGATCGCGCCCGGGTAGCCGTACCCGGTCGGACGCGGCTGGACGAGGAGGTTGCTGTTGCTCCAGTTGGCGACGGTGGCCGTGCCCCCGCTGCTGTAGGTGGTGGCCTTCACCAGGTTCTGGAACATCGGGTCGGCCATGGCGTGCCGGGTGAGCTTGGCGAGGTCGCGGGGGCTGGTGAGGTTGTTGCCGGTGGGGGAGATGCCGTCGAAGGAGTCGTAGACGGTGTTGGTCAGACCGAGTTCCGTCGCCTTGGCGTTCATCTTCGCGACGAAGTCCGCCGTGCGGGCCGCTGTGGTCGTGCCGGTGCCGAAGGTGTCGGCGAGGGCGTACGCGGCGTCGCAGCCCGAGGGCAGCATCATCCCGTACAGCAGCTGGCGGACCGTCGGGGTCGCGCCGGCCTTGAGCTGGGCCGAGCTCGCCCCCTTGAGGTAGACGTAGTCCAGATAGGTCTGCTTGACGGTGACCTTCTGGTCCAGGTCCAGGCCCGGCGTGGTGGTGACGACCACGGCGGTCATGATCTTCGTGGTGCTGGCCATGGGGCGCTTGGTGTCGGCGTCCTTGGCCATGAGCGTGGCGCCGTCGGCGGCGTCGATGACGATCGCGCCGGCCGCGGTGACGGCGGGCGCGGCGGCGGCCTGGGCGGGGGCGGTGGCCGTGAGCAGGGCGCCGGTGGCGATGGCCATGGCGAGCGTGCCCTTGGCGCGCCGCATGAGTGTGGAGATCACTTCAGTCCTTGCTTGTGTGGAAGAACCCCGGACGGGAAGGCGCCGTGAAGGCTCCTCCCCGTCCGTGAGTGTGCACGGCCGGACGCCGATGTCGGCCGAGGCCGCCGGGGTCCGGCCGTGCGGTGTCGTGGGTGTTCGGGATCAGCCGAGGGCCTTCAGGCCCGACCACTCCGGGCCGAGGACGGCCTGGACGTTGGGGCCCGTGTCGGTCTTGCCCGGGTGGTAGACCCAGACCTGGCCGTTGGCCTTGGCCCAGATGTCGGGGATGCCGTCGCCGCTGATGTCCGGGGTGCTCAGGACGAGGGGGAAGGTCGCCTTCGTCCACTGCACGCCGTAGGTGATGTCCTTGCCGTCACGGGAGCCGCCCGCGGTGGCCAGGGACGTCAGATCGGTGCTGCCGGCGGCGGTGCCGGGCTTGCCGTACCGGAGGTACATGGTGCCGCTCTCGGGGCTGCGCCAGGCCAGGTCGGCCTTGCCGTCGAGGTCGATGTCACCGATGGCCACCAGTTCGCGCAGGGCGTCGGTCCAGTAGCCGTCGTTCAGGAGGGTGGCCTTGCCGAAGGCGCCGCCGGTGTAGCCCTCCAGCACCCACATGGCGGCGCCGGTGCGCAGGAACAGCTCCGGACGCTTGTCGCCGGTCAGGTCGCCGACCGCCATGATCTGCGTCCACTCGGACGGGTTCGGGACGTCGGAGGGGACCTTCACACGGACGCGCTTGTCGACGTTGAAGCTGCCGTAGCCGTCGCCCGGGTAGATCCAGAAGCCGCCGTCGGGGGTGCGGGCGAAGAGGTCGGTGGTGCCGTCGCCCGGGTACACGTCGCTGCGGTGGGTGATCAGCGCCGTCTTGCCGGTGGCCGGGTCGAACCAGTGGCCCTTCGGGTTCAGGGTGCCGTCCGTGGTGTACGAGGCTGCCAGCGAGCTGAACATCTCGCCCTTCTCGTCCGCCGGGAAGGTGACCAGGTCGCCCTTGGCGTCGATGGCGAGCATGTCGGCGCGGCCGTCGCCACCCAGGTCACCGGGGCCGTCGGCCTCCTGCCGGGGCGGGAGGTAGAAGGTGTAGCTGGTGCGCTGGCTCAGGTTGCCGACGGAGTCCACGGCGTTCACCAGCAGGGCGACCGGGCCGGAGTGGGTGGGCTTGAGGTCGGGGATGGTGACCTCGCCGTTGACGGCGGCCACCTCCTTGATGTTCAGGCCGGCGAAGGAGTAGCGGAACTTCGCCGCGCCCTCGGCCTTGAACTTCACCGGGCCGGTCTGGCCGAAGCGGACGGTGGCCCAGGTGGCGCCGTCGGGGGTGGCCTCCTTGAACACGTCGCTGCTGACCTCGGGCGCCGGCGGGCCGGACGCGTCGACGGTCACGCGGCAGTACACGCCGCCGCCGGGGAACACGGGTGAGGCGACGCCGACGGAGTCGACGGCCTCCACGTCCCAGTTGTAGACGCCCTTGTCCACGAGGTTCGTGGAGACGACGGTGGTGGAGGCGGTGCCGTCGGAGAGGGTCGTGACCTCCGTGCCGGTGGCCGGACGAGCGGTGCCGTCCTTCCAGAACCGGAAGCGGATCTTCGACAGGTTGCCGTCGGCGTCGGAGGACTTCGCCTTCAGGACCAGGTTGGCCTTGGCGACGACGTTCGTGGCCGGGCTCTTGACGCAGGCGCCGCCGGGGTTGGTCGTCGCGTCACCGGGGGTGGCCGGGGCGCGGTTGTAGACGACCTCCAGCTCGGCGGTGTCGGCCTTGAACTTGCGCCAGGTGTAGGTGTCGCCCTCGGAGATCGCCTTCATGCCGAGGGTGATGTCGCCCCAGCCGTTGTTGGCGGCCTTCTGGGCGGCGTCCAGCACGTTGAAGCCGACGTACGCGTCCGGGCAGCCGGTCTTGTAGCCGTTGGCGAAGGACTTGCGCTCCTGGAGGGTGGACCAGGTCGGCTGCTTGTTCCAGGTGGTGCCGGAGGAGATGGGGTTGGTGATGTTGAAGTCGTAGTCGCGCTTGGTGCAGGACCAGGAGTGGTTGTTCAGCACCCGGAACGTGGCGGAGGTGAGCTTGGCGCCCTTGATCTTCGTGTCGAAGCCCATCCGCCAGAACGCGCGGGCGGTGCCGCCGGTGTCGTTCTCGTGGCCGACGCGGGCCTCGGCGGTGCCGTCGTTGTAGTTGGTGCCGTTGAAGTACGAGCTGTTCGGGTACCGCTTGTAGGCGGTGGTCCACGCGGACTCGCCGCTCTTCATGGTCGGGTCGATGAAGACCGGGAACTTCGTGTCGGCGTCGGTCAGCAGACCGGTCGCGGCCACGTCCAGCCGCAGGGTCGCATCCGAGGTGTTGTGACCCAGGACGTCGATCGGCAGCGGCGCCTGCTTGGCGCCCGGCTCCATGCCGGCCAGGCCGGTCAGGCGCAGCACCTCGGCGGTGCTGCCGGCGGCGGTGCGGACCGGCGCGTCGGGGTTCTCGGGGTCCTGGCCCGCGGAGTCCCAGGCGAAGGGCGTCGGGACCGAGCCGATCTCCTCCTCGGACTTGGCGTCGAGGACGGCGATCCGCTGGGAGTCCCCGTCGTGGCGGAAGACGGCGGTGTCGGACTTCAGGCCGTAGGAGAGGGTCTTCAGCTCCTCCTGGGCCGCCGCCTCCTTCGTCTTCACGATGAGGACCTGGCCGAAACCGCCCTCCTTGCGGGCGACGAGCAGCAGGTCCACGCCGGGCAGCACGTCCCGGTACAGGGCGCGGGGGCCCTGGAGCACGGGCGCGGGCAGCTCGCCGGGCCAGGTGAAGGCAACCTTGTGCGCACCGAGCTCCAGCTCCGCGAGCACGGTCGGCGCCTCGGCGGCGGGCGTGGCGGGCGTGGTCTTGGGGGTGTCCTCGACGGTACGCAGAGTGACGGGACGCGAACCGGGCAGCGGAACGGAGCCCGCGGTCTGCGGAGAGGCCGAACTGCCCTTGCTCGCGGCGACCTTGGTGGAGCCACCGGAGAACCGGACGGGAAGCGCCGCATTGGCCGGACGGACGGTCAGACCGTTCGCGTCCTTTGCCTTGGCGTCGTTCGCGAGCGTGGTGTCGATCGGCGCCCAATCGCCCTCGACGGTCTTCGCACGCTGCGGCAGGGCCGAGATCTTCGTGCGGAGCCGGCCGTCGGGCTGAGCCCACGTCAGCGTCGTGGCATCCGTCTCGGTCTCAACCGGAACGTCCTTGCCGGTGCGACGGGCCTCCGTCGCAGCGGCCTTCGCGTCTCGCGGGCCGGTCGCGGCCTGCCGGGCCTCGCCCGCTCCCGTATCGGCGGCAGTTGGGGGTGAATCAGGCTGCCACCAGGGCATAAGGGCTGCTACCAAGGCGGCCACGAGCAGCCCGAGGGTGGCGGTCAGCCGCGTACGCGTGCGTACGAAGGGGCCGACCAGGCGGGTCAGGTTCACTGCGGTCTACTCCCGTGCGGGACAAGCGGAATGGGGACAGCACAAGCAGCCCCGAACGGCAGACCGCGGGGCAGAGGCGCGCACACGATCACACGGGACGGGCCGGTGGTCCACACATGAGAATTTTATAAATCCGTTACGCGTCCTTTGATCTTTCTGTGGGTGACGCAAGTCCTTGGCAAACGCAAGCTCTCGGCTGACCCGTTCGTCCCGGAGTGAGACATTTGCCGGTCATAAAACGGTCGATGGGCTGTCATATCCGTTACCGGGTGGGTGTATTGCTTTGTCGATATACGTGGCGTGAGGCAGATCACGGAACCACACGCTCCGTAATCGCCCGCCCCGCTTGCCCTCCGTGTGACACGTGTTCGACAGTTCCCCGGCGCGCGCCCGAAGGGTTCACGCGCGCCGCGCGGGTCCCACCGAAGGTGCCCGCGTTCTCACATCCGTTGGAAGTCCTGGTGGGGGTAGCCGCAGCATGCGTGCCGCAAGTCCACTGTCATGGCTGGGCCGGGGAGGCCCACCCGTGACGGAATCCATACGACGGCGCCGGCGGCTCGCCCGCACCGGCGTCGTCCTCGCGTTGTCCACGGTGTTGACCGTGACCACGCTCTCGACCCAGTCCGTCGCCATCCCCGGCGACAGCCTCAAGCGTGAACTGAAGCTCCCCGACCTGCCCGAGCAGGAGCCGGTCGAGCAGAACGAGAACGCCGAGAAGGAACTGACCACGGCCGACAAGGTCCCGGTCACGCCCTACACGCCGAAGAACGTGACGCCCTGGCAGCAGGACGTCGGCGTCGTCGACCTCACCGAGGTGGCGCCGGGTCAGTCCGTGAAGGTCGCCGACCTGCCCGTGTCGCTCGGCGTTCCCGAGGGCGCCGACCCGGCCGCGCTCGACGGCCAGTGGCAGGTCTCGGTCGCGGCCCCGGAGACCTCGCAGGAGGTCGGCGTCGCCGGCCTCATCATGCGCGTCACCCCGCCGGAGACCGCCGACCCGGCCGCCTCCGTGGCGATGTCCGTGGACACCAAGCCCTTCGCGGACCTCTACGGCCCGCAGGCCGCCGACCGCTTCGGCCTCACCCTGCTGCCCGAGTGCGTGCTCACCGCCCCCGACAGCGGGGACTGCGCGCCGGCCGAGCCCGAGGGCGCCACGCCCATGACGGGTGGAAAGGCGCCGAAGTTCGAGCGTCTGGCCAGCGAGGTCAAGACCGTGCAGACGGCCGCCTCGAAGAAGGCCCGCAACGCCGCCGCGAAGGACTCGGCCACCGGCCGCGTCGTGACCGGTTCGGTCTCCGTGGCCTCCCTGTTCGGCGAGGCGGGCCCGCGCAAGCGGATCACGCCGCTGCCGCAGAAGAAGAACGACGACGCCGCCCCGAAGCCGGCCCCGTCCGCTCCGGCCGCCCCGTCCACCGCCCCGGAAGCCCCGGTCGAGAAGACGGACCCGCAGGTTCCGGCGCCCGGCGAGACCGGTGACGGCGATGCGCGGGAGAAGGCCGAGAAGGCCGCCGGCGGCGAAGGGGACGACGAGCCCCGGAATACCGTCGACACCGGTGACGGTGTCGCCGAGGGCCGCACCGCCGCGCTGAACGCCGGCCCGCAGGCCGGCTCCGGCCAGGTCGTCGGCGCCATGGACACCGGCGCCTCCTCCTCCGGCGACTACACGGCCACGCCGCTGCAGTCCGCGGGTTCGTGGGCGGCCGGTTCCTCCAACGGCGCGTTCACGTACTCCTACCAGGTGCAGACCCCCGAGGCCCCCGGCGGTCTGACGCCGAAGATCGGCCTCGGGTACTCCTCGCAGGCCGCCGACGGCCGCACCTCCGCCTCCAACAACCAGTCCTCCTGGATCGGTGAGGGCTGGGACTACAACGCGGGCTCCATCACCCGCACCTTCACCTCCTGCCGGCAGGACTCGCAGAAGGCGGGCTCCAACAACAAGGAGCACAAGACCGCCGACCTGTGCTGGGGCTCGAACAACGCGACCCTGACCCTGGGCGGTTCCACCAGCGAGCTGGTGTGGGACGACAGCAAGAACACCTGGACCACCGCCAACGGCGACAACTCCAAGGTCGAGCTGCTCAAGAACACCAACCTGAAGAACGGCGACGCCGACGGCGAGTACTGGGTCGTCACCACCAAGGACGGCACCCGCTACTACTTCGGCCTCAACAAGCTCCCGGGCTGGTCGGACAAGGGCACGCCGGACACCAAGGACGACGACCCGGTCACCAACTCGGTCCTCAACGTCCCCGTCTACGGCAACCACCCCGGCGAAGCCTGTTACAAGGCGGGCGACTGGAAGAACTCCGGTTGCGTCCAGGGCTGGCGGTTCAACCTCGACTACGTCGAGGACGTCAACGGCAATGCCATGACCTTCTGGTGGCAGAAGGAGACGAACTACTACGCCCGCAACTTCGACTTCAAGGCCCCGGTCGTCTACGACCGCGGCGGCTACCTGACCCGTATCGACTACGGCCAGCGGAAGGAGTCGATCTTCTCCGCCGAGGCCATCGGCCGGGTCCAGTTCAAGACCGCCGAGCGCTGCTTCGAAGAGGCCGGGGTCACCTGCACCGACGAGAACTTCGCGGCGAAGGACCCGGGCAAGTTCCGCATCTGGTACGACACCCCCGCCGACCTGCGCTGCGCGCCGGACCCGAAGGTGAAGTGCTGGAACTCCGGCCCCGCGTTCTTCTCGCGCAAGCGCCTCGACTCCATCGTCACCTCCGCGCAGCGCCTGGAGAGCACCCAGGCCCGACAGGTCGTCGACGAGTACCAGCTCAAGCAGTCGTTCCCGGTCCTGAAGACCGGCCCGAACACCGCCCTGTGGCTGGAGTCGATCACCCGCACCGGCTACGGCCGCAAGGGCACCACGGACGCCAAGGTCACCGTGCCGGCCGTCCGCTTCGAATCCAACGTCGACGACATGCCGAACCGCGTCATGCTCGGCGCCAACGACCCGACCCCCGGGTTCTCGCGCCTGCGCATCGGCCGCGTCATCAACGAGCACGGCGGCGAGACCGTCGTCAGCTACCGCAAGCCCGAGGGCGATTGCGCCACCGGCGTCGGCCTGCCGACGGCCAAGGACAAGGACGCGCTCAAGGCGAACGCGCGCCTGTGCTACCCGACCTTCTGGCACCCGGACCCGGAGAAGGAAGACCAGATCTCCTGGTTCCACAAGTACGTGGTCGAGAAGATCGAGGAACTCCCCAACGTCGACGGCGCCTTCGCCAACGCCACCGGGTACGAGTACAAGAACCCCGGCTGGAAGCTCGCCGAGTCCGAGTTCACCAAGCCGGCCCAGCGCACGTACTCGCAGTTCGCGGGCTTCGAGCAGACCACCGTCAACACCGGTGTGAAGGGCTCGGAGGACGCGGGCCTGGAAGACCCGAAGTTCGGCGGCAAGCGGACGAAGTCCGTCACCCGCTACTACCGCGGCCTGGGCGACGACGTCCCGGTCAAGGACATCACCGGCACGGAGATCGGCAAGGACCACCAGGCCTTCGCCGGCCGCATCGCCGAGGAACTCTCCTACACCGACCCGGATGCCACCCCCGAGCAGTGGGTCTCCCGCAGCTACACCACCCTCCAGGCCGTGGAACTGGCCAAGCGGGTACGCGGCGACGGGCTCAGCGACCTGAGGGCCTGGCGCGTCCTGGAGCCGATCGAGCGCGCGTTCACCAAGTCCTCGGGCACCGGTGACGACAAGCGCACCGAACGCTCGGTGGAGACGAAGACCACGTACGAACCGACGTACGGCCTCCCGATCCAGGTGGAATCCCTGGGCGACACGGGCAAGGACGGCGACGAGGCGTGCGTCCGCTCCGAGTACCTGCACCAGACCGAACGCAACATCATCGGCCTGAGCAAGCAGGTCCTCACCAGCCCCACCACGTGTGCGGCGGCGGACTTCGCGAACCTGAAGAGCCTCGTCTCGGGTGAGCGCACGGCGTACGACAACAAGGCGTGGGGCGTGTCCCCCGCGTCCGACACCCGCGCGAAGCCCACGGAGACCTGGCGTTTGAAGGCCGATGGCACGGGCTTCGACGCCACCGGCAAGGTGGAGTTCGACTCCATTGGGCGAGTGGTGAAGACCATCGATCCCGAGGGGCGGGTTTCCTCGTTCGGCTTCGAGCCGGCCACCGGCCAGGTGTTCAAGAGCACCGAGAAGAACGTCCTCGGTCACGAACAGACTCAGGAGATCGAGCCGGGTCGGGGCGTCGCCGTGAAGACCACCGACACCAACGGCCGCGTCAGCCTCTCCACCTTCGACCCCCTGGGACGCATGGTCGAGGCATGGGCCCCGGGCCGCTCCGCCGCCACCCACACGGTGCCGGACTTCCGGGCCGAGTACACCCTGCGCGAGGGCAAGCCGCCGTACGTCACCACGTACACCCGCGGCCACCTCGACAAGATCGAGACCGACGTCACGCTGTACGACGGGCTGGGGCGCGAGCGGCAGACCCAGGAAGAATCGCCCGGTGGCCGACGTCAGATCACCGACACCCTGTACAACAGCTCCGGTGAGATCTGGCAGACCAACAACGCCTACCTCGCCGACGGCAAGCCCAGCGGCGAACTGTTCACGCCGCTCGCCGACACCACGATGCCGAACGTCACTCGGTACACGTACGACAACCTCGGACGGGTCCAGCAGGAACTTCCCGTTCTGAACGGTGTCGACAAGCCTGAGCGGGCCACCCGCTATGAGTACGGCCTCGACTACTCGACCGTCATCAACCCGGCCGGCGCGCCGTCCTACCGGGTGTACTCCGATGCCCTTGGGCGAACCGCCCGTGTGGACACGTACACCGACGCCTCACGTCAGTCGTACACGTCCCTGAAGTACGAGTACGACAGCCGCGGCGACCTGGTGAAGGCGTGGCACTCGGCGGACGACACCCACCCGTGGACGTGGACGTTCGACGCGGCGGGCCGCCAGACCTCGGCTACCGACCCGGACACCGGTACCACCCGTACCACGTATGACCGATATGACCGCCCTGTCACGGTCACCAATGCCCGCGGGGTCACGGCCTGGACGGACTACGACGCCCTGTCGCGTCCGACGCAGAACCGACTCGACGGGCCCACCGGCACCCTGCTGGCGGACTTCACCTACGACACCGTGCCGGGCGCCAAGGGCCTCCCCGCCACCGCAACCCGCTACACCGACGGTCTGGCGTACACGCAGAAGATCAACGGGTACACCGATGACTACCAGCCGACGTCGACCACGCTGACGCTGCCGCAGTCCCTCGCGGACACCTGGGGCCTGCAGTCGACCTACACGCACGACTACAAGTACACGGACACCGGTCTCCTCGACGAGGCCACCATTCCGGCCGTCGGCAAGATGGCCTCCGAGCGGATGATCGTCCGTTACAACGAGGACGGTCGGCCGGAATCGATCTCCGGCAAGGACTGGTACGGGGCCGAAACGGTCTACGACCCGCACGGCCAGGTCCTGCGTTCCACCCTCGGCGCCCAGCCGTACCGGGTGTGGGCACAGAACTCGTACGACGAGGCCAGTGGTGCGCTCACGGACCAGCAGGTCTTCCGCGAGCAGACCGGCGAGCAGGCCACCGTCCAGGGGAACCTGGTCTCCCACCGCTCGTACTGGTACGACGCCGCGGGGAACGTCACGTCGATCCGCGAGCGGTCGACCGGTATCGAGGAGCGTCAGTGCTTCGCGTACGACCCGCTGGGTCAGCTGCGGTCCGCGTGGACGTCGGGTGACCAGGCGTCATGCCAGGCCGGCCCGAAGGGTCCGGACGGCAAGGTCACGGTCGCGGAGGGCAAGGACAAGACCGGCTACTGGCAGGAGTACGAGTACGACCTGCTCGGCAACCGCACCAAGCTCACCGAGCGCAATCTCGCCGGCGACACGGCGAAGGACACCGTCACCGAGTACGGGTACGGCAAGGGTGCCGAGAAAGCCCAGCCGCACACGTTGACCAAGGTCACCAAGAAGTACACGACCCCGGCCGGAGCGCAGATCACGGCCGAGGCCGAGCGTCTTTACGACCTGACCGGCGAAACCAAGTCCGTCACCTCCACCGCGAGCGGTGACAAGCAGCAGCTCACCTGGACCTACGACGGACAGATCGAGCGGGTCACGGGCACGGGTGCCAACGGCAAGACCTCGTACGTGGGGCCCGCGCAGAAGTGCATCGACGTCAAGTCCGGTGTGGCGGCCGCGAACCAGCCGATCCAGCTCTACACGTGCAACGGCACTGCCGCGCAGCGCTGGACGTTCACGCCCACACCGAACCAGACGGACCCGAACCTCGGCACCATGTCGGCGCTCGACGAGTGGTGCCTGCAGCCGACCGGCAACACCGCCGGTTCCGCGTTCCAGATCCGTACCTGTGACGGCTCCGCCGCGCAGCAGCTCACCCGCAACGCCGCCGGCCAGCTCACGCACAAGGCTTCCGGCCTGTGCATGGCCACCAGTGGTGCGGCGACCACGGACGGCACCCTCTTGGTGCTGGCGACCTGCGCGGGCACCTCGGCCGCGCAGCTGTGGGAGCCGCAGAACGACACCCGCCACATCTACGGCCCGGCAGGTCGCCTTCTGACCATCACGGGCAAGCAGGCGACCCTGTACCTCGGCGAGACCAAGGTCACCACGCAGAAGGCCGGTGTTCTGGTCAGCACCCAGCGCTCGTACGCGGTTCCCGGCGGCTCCGTCGTCCGGTACTCGTACGGCAACGGTGGTGAGGCGCTGGCGGCACTCACGAGCGACCATCAGGGCAGTCCCGTCGCCGAGGTCGCCATGGCGGCCAACATGGACGTGCGAGTCACGAAGCAGGATCCGTTCGGCAACACCCGCGGTGTCCCGAACGGTACGAAGGCCGCGGTGATCGACAAGGGCTTCCTGGGCGCGCCGAAGGACGCTTCCTCCGGATACCAGATCCTCGGCGCCCGCATGTACGACCCCGTCGTCGGACGCTTCCTGTCGTCCGACCCGGTCCTGGAGATCGCCGACCCGCTGGCCCTCAACGGCTACACCTACGCGCACAACAACCCGGTGACCCTGTCGGACCCCTCGGGTCTGTCGGTGTCGCTGACCCCGTCGGAGCTGTCGGCCGCCCTCGCGGGCGTTGGCCTGAGCGCGGCGCAGGTCGCGCAGGCCCAGGCGACGATGAACACGAGCCTCACCGACATCATCCTTGGCGCGGCGTGGGGCATCCTCAAGGAATTCACCGGTATCGGCGCGGCCATGGGCTGCTTCGGCGGTGACATGTGGTCCTGCATTGACGTGATCACGGACCTGGTGCCCTGGAAGAAGCTCTACAAGCTGGGCAAGGTCCTCAACGCGGTCCGCAACACCTTCAAGGCCATCGACGCCTGGAAGGCCGCGAAGAAGGTCGCCGAGAAGGTCATCGCCACCGCCAAGGCCGCCGAGAAGCGTGCCTTGGAGATGAAGAAGAAGGCGATCGAGGAGGCCAAGAAAAAGGCCGCCCAGCTGAAGAAGAAGGCGGACGAGGCAAGAAAGAGAGCGAGTCAGGCCGCCGCGAACAAGACCAAGAAGACGGGCAACACCAACCACAAGCAGGCTCAGGCCAAGGCCAACCCGAAGGTTTCGACGGCCAAGAGCGTCTCCGGCGGAGGTGGCAAGAGCAAGACGAACAGTGGCGGCACCGGCGGCAGGTCCGGCGCCACCGCGCGCAACGGCGGCGGGTCCAGTGGCTCCGGCGGCTCGGGCAAGGCGTCGGGCGGCTCGTGTCCGGTGAACAGCTTCGCGCCGGGCACCAAGGTGCTGATGGCGGATGGCACCACCAAGGCGATCGAGGATGTCAAGGCGGGTGACCAGGTCGTCGCCACGGACGAGCGGACCGGTCGCAACCACGTCAAGACCGTCACTGCCGAGATCACGGGGCAGGGGCGCAAGAACCTCGTCACCGTGACCTTTGAATCGTCGGAGGAGCAGGGCGGGACCGGCGAGATCGTCGCGACAGAGGGTCACCCGTTCTGGGTTCCCGAACTCGGACAGTGGCTGGACGCCAAGGACCTGCTCCCGGGTCAACTGCTCCGTACGAGTGCGGGGACGTTCGTCCAGATCAAGGCGGTCGAGCGCTGGACCGCCGCCGACGCCGTCGTCCACAACCTCACGGTCTCGGACAAGCACACGTACTACGTGGTGTCGGCCGGTGTGCCGGTCCTCGTACACAACGCGGATCTTCCCGATCTCTGTGGCGAAGTCACCCCGAAGACGCACTTCGCCGATGTGGAGGTTCTCGACGAGCACGGTACGGTCATCGACTCGTATTCGTTGCGAAGTGGTGCTCGCACTCCTGCCGAAGCGGCTCTGAAGGAGGGTCAGGTTCGGATTGCCACGCACACTGAGCACCGCGCGGCCCGCGCCGCCGGTGGTGCGCCCATGGTGAAGGACACCGTGATCACGGGTGACGAATTCTTCATGGCCAGCCCTGTTCCCTTCGGCGGTACCGTGCGAATCACCGGAACAAAGGCGCCGTGTGGGAATTGCCAACGGGCAATGAACCTGGCGGCCGAGGACACGGCATCGACCTTCATCTACATCTGGAAGGACGAGAAGACAGGTCAGCCGAGAAACTGGATCAGCGTGTTGTGATCTGCTGCGGCAGTTTGATCGAACGTCTCTGATTTCGTGAGCCGAGCGCCGTCGGCGCGGGGGCACCTCCCGCGCCGACGGCGCTCGCCGTATCCGCCGGCTCCTTCGCGGTGGATGGGGACGGGGCGCTAGGATGCGTCGCATGGACGACTCTGATCTGATGGAGACTTGTTCCCTTTGTGGGCGGGAAGGCGCGGCGGAGCACGGCCACGCCGAGGAAGGTTCTCGGGGGGTGCGGGTGGAGCTGACGGTCGCGGAGGTTCGCGGGATCCTGGCTCTCTGCCACCCTGTTGGGAAACCCGAGGAAATTCAGAAGGAAATCGCCACGGATTTGGCGACAGCGCTGGGTCTGGCCGTGTCCGATTTGCCGGGTTGTTGCTATACGTGCCTGATCACGCCTGGTGAGTACGGATTCTTCAGATCGGATTACGTGCTCGTCCGGCCGAACTGAGCCCCGGCTGGGTGCTCACAAGTGCCGTCCCTCGGCCGCGCACGCGAAGTTGGCGCGGCGGGTGGCTCTTCTCAGGGCTCTCAGGAGGACCGGGCCCAGGGTGAGGGTGAGGGCCACCGTGAGGGTGGCTCGGCCGAGGTCCCAGCCGATCGAGGTGGCCAGGCAGTAGGCCAGGAAGCGGGCCAGGTTCGCGGGCAGGGGGTCGCCCGGGTGGAAGCTGATGCCCTGGCCCATGCCCTGGAGGAGGACCCACCCTTGTAGGTTCATGATCGTGCCGTACGCGAACGCCGCGACGAAGCCGTAGGCCGCCAACACCGCCAGTTCGGCGCGGCCGCGCAGGCGGTTGGGGGCGGGCAGGAGGCCGGCGCCCAGGGTGAACCAGCCCATCGAGAGCATCTGGAACGGCAGCCACGGGCCCACCCCGCCCGTCAGCAGCGCCGACGCGAACATCGTGATCGAGCCCAGCACGAAGCCGAAACCCGGGCCGAGGACGCGGCCGCTCAGCACCATCAGGAAGAACATCGGCTCCAGGCCCGCCGTGCCCGCGCCCAGAGGGCGCAGGGCCGCGCCCACCGCCGCCAGGACGCCCAGCATCGCGACCGCCTTCGAGTCCATGCCCTGGTCCGCGATGGTCGCGATGACCACCCCGACCAGCAGCGGCAGCAGGGCCGCGAACAGCCACGGGGCGTCCTGGCTGTGGGCCAGACCGGACTGCCGGTCGGCCAGCAGGGGCCAGCCGAAGGCCGCGATGCCGACCAGGGTGACCAGGATCAGGGCCAGCGTGGCGCGTTTGCCGATGCGGATGGGGCGGGGGGACGGGGGGATCGGGGTCATGAGGTCGGCGCCCCCTCGTGCAGGGCCGTTTTCACCGTGGTGACCGTGAGCCAGGGGTCGGGGGCGAGGATTTTCGCGACCTGGGGGGCGAAGGCCGGGGAGGAGACGACGACCTCCGCCGTCGGGCCGTCCGCGACGAGGTCGCCGCCGGCCAGGATGAGGACCCGGTGGGCGAGTTCCGCCGTGAGTTCCACGTCGTGCGTCGCCATCAGGATGGTGTGCCCGTTCGCGGCCAGGTCGCGCAGGATCGTGATCAGGCGGGCCTTCGCCGCGTAGTCCAGGCCGCGGGTGGGCTCGTCCAGGAGGATCAGCGGGGGGCGGCCCGTGAGGATCAGGGCCAGGGCGAGGGCGAGGCGTTGGCCTTCGGAGAGGTCGCGGGGGTGAGTGTCGTCGGGCACGTCCGGGAGCAGGGACGTGACCAGGGCGCGGCAGGTGCCGGGCGTCGCGCCCGCGTCCGCGTCGGCCGCCGCGCACTCGGCCGCGACGGTGTCCGCGTACAGCAGGTCACGGGGTTCCTGCGGGACGAGGCCGACGCGGCGGATCATCGCCGCCGGGCTCGTGCGGTGCGGGACCGCGCCGCCGACCGTGACCGTGCCCGAGGCCGGTTCGAGGATGCCGACCAGGGTGGAGAGCAGGGTGGACTTGCCGGCGCCGTTGCGGCCCATCAGGGCCACGATCTCCCCGGGCGCGAGGGTGAGGTCCACGTCCCGGAGGATCTCCGCCCGGCCGCGTCGGACCCCCAGGCCCGCCGCCCGCAGCGGGGTCGTCGTGTCCGGCCCGCTGTCGGGGGTCGGGGGCGCGGGGCGCCGGCGGCCCAGGCCGAGGAGGCCGCGGGCGGGACGGGCCGGCGCCGGGGGCGCCGTCGGGGGGAGGGGGGCGGCCGTCGGGGCCGGGGTGGGGACGGGGGCGCCGAGGCGGGCGCGCAGTTCCGGGGCCCTGCGGCGGGCGTCGCGGACCGAGAGGGGCAGCGGGTTCCAGCCGGCCAGCCGCCCGAGGTCGACGACCGGGGGCCGGACCGGGGAGATCGCCATGACGGCCTCCGGGGTGCCGGTGACGGGGGGCCGGCCCGGTCCGGGCATGAGGATGACGTTGTCCGCGTACTGGATCACGCGTTCCAGGCGGTGCTCGGCCATCAGGACCGTCGTGCCCAGGTCGTGCACCAGGCGTTGCAGCACCGCCAGGACCTCCTCGGCCGCCGCCGGGTCCAGGGCCGAGGTGGGTTCGTCCAGGACGAGGACCCGCGGGTGCGGGGTGAGGACGGAGCCGATCGCGACGCGTTGCTGTTGCCCGCCGGAGAGGGAGGCGATGGGACGGTCGCGCAGCTCGTTCAGGCCGAGGAGGTCGAGGGTCTCCTCGACGCGGCGGCGCATCACCGGGGCCGGCAGCCCCAGGGACTCCATGCCGTAGGCCAGTTCGTCCTCGACCGTGTCCGTCACGAAGTGGGCGAGCGGGTCCTGGCCGACCGTGCCGACCACGTCGGCGAGTTCGCGCGGCTTGTGGGTGCGGGTGTCGCGGCCCGCGACCGTGACCCGGCCGGTGAGGGTGCCGCCCGAGAAGTGCGGGACGAGGCCGGAGACCGCGCCCAACAGCGTGGACTTGCCGACGCCGGACGGGCCGACGAGGAGGGTGAGCTCCCCTTCGGGGACGGTGAGGTCGGCGTCGACGAGGGAGGGCGCGGGCGCGCCGTCGTACGTCACCGAGACCTGTTCGAAACGGATCATCGACGGGGCTCCTCGGCGAGGGGGGACGACGGGCGGAGGGGACGGCGCACGGGCTCCGGGGCGGGCTCCGGCGCCGGGTCCGCGCCCGGGCGGGGCGGGACCGGGGCGACGAAGGCCGGCAGCAGGCCGAGGAGGATCGCGGCGGCCGGCCACAGGGGGAGTTCCGGCACGACGAGGGGGACCACGCCGGGGCGCAGCGGCTCGGGGTCCACCGTGCTCGCCCAGATCAGGGCGGCGGCGACGGCCGCGCCGCTGCCGGCGACGAGCCAGGCGCGGGCGCCCCAGCGGTCGGGACGGTAGCGGGTGCGGACGCTGCGGACGCCGCCCAGGCGCAGCCCGGCCAGGGCCAGGACCACGCCGAGCAGCAGCACCGGCAGGCCGTAGCCGGCGCCCTCGGAGGCGAGCAGGCCGTAGGTGCCGGCGCAGACGCCGAGCAGGCCGCCGAGGGTGAGGGCGCTGGTGGTGTGGCGGACGGCGGGCGGCACGTCGGCGGTGCGGCCGTAGCCGCGCGCGTCCATGGAGGCGGCGACGGCCACGGAACGTTCGAGGGCGCCCTCCAGCACCGGCAGCCCGATCTGGAGGATCGCGCGGATCCCGCCGGTGGGCCGGCCGCGCAGCCGGCGGGCGGTGCGCAGGCGGACCACGTCGGCCACGAGGTTGGGGGCGAAGGTCATCGCGACGACCACCGCCACCCCCGCCTCGTACAGGGCCGCGGGCAGGGACTTCAGCAGGCGCGCCGGGTTCGCGAGGGCGTTGGCGGAGCCCACGCACACCAGCAGCGCGGCCAGCTTCAGGCCGTCGTACGTGGCGAACACGAGCTGCTCGGCCGTGACCCGCCCGCCGAAGCGGATGCCCTGCGCCCAATCGGGCAGGGCGAGTTCGGGGAGGGTGAAGAGGTGGTGACTGCCGGGGATGGGGGAGCCGAGGAGCACGGAGAACAGCAGGCGCAGGCCCAGCACGAACAGGCCGAGCTTGAGGAAGGCGCCGTAGCTGCGGGCCCAGGGGGCGTCGGTGCGGCGGGCGGCGACCACGTAGCCGGCGACGGCGACGATCAGGGCGAGGAGGACGGGGTTGGTGGTGCGGGAGGCGGCGGTGGCCAGGCCGAGGGCCCACAGCCACCAGGCGCCCGCGTGCAGGGCGTTGGCGCGGGTCGCCAGCGGAGCGGAGCGGGCCTGGCGGCCCGCGGAGCCGGGGCGGGGCGGTCGGCCCGCGGAGGCGGGGCGGGGCGGTCGGCCCGCGGAGGCGGGGCGGGACGGTCGGCCCGCCGGGGTCCGGGGGCCCACCGGGGCCTGCGGGGTCGCCGGGGCCTGCGGGGTCGCCGGGGTTTGCGAGGTCGGCCCGGGCGACGGCGGGCCCGCCGGGGTCTGCGGGGTTGCTGGGGCCTGCGGGGTTGCCGGGGTTTGCGGGGCTGCCGGGGCCTGAGAGGTCGGCCCGGGCGACGCCGGGCCCGCCGGGGCCTGCGGGCCCACCGGGGTCCGGGGGCCCGCCGGGGTCTGTGGGGCCGGCCCGGGTGACGGCGGGGTCGTCGGGGGCTGGGCGGCTGCCGGGGGCTGCGGGGCCCGGGCGGTGGGTCCGGTCGGTCCGGGCTGCGGGTTCGTGGGGGGTGGGGTCGGGTGTGGGGGGCGGGGGGCGCCCGTGCCGGTGGTTTCGGCGGCGTCGGGCGTGCCCCCGTCCCCGGCCGACCCGGGGGCGCCCGCGGTCTCGCCCGCTCTGGTGGGCGGTGTGGCGCGGGTGCTGCCCGGGGTGTCCGCGGGGTCGGTCGTCCGGCCGGGTGTCGTCGGCTCGGTCCCGGCCGGTTCGGGGGTGGGGCCGGGGGGTGTGGGGGTCATCGGTCGCGGCGGCGGCGGGCCTGCCACAGGCCGGCCGCGCCGAGCACGAGCACGCCCGCGAGGCCCGCCCACAGGCCGACCGCCGGGCCGCCGGAGTCCCCGTCCGCGTCGTTCTTCTCGGCCGCCGTCGGGGCCGGGTCCTGCGCGCCGGCCTTCGAGGGGTCGGCGGCGGGGGCGTCGACGGGGTCGGCGCAGCCCTTGGCGGGGTAGCCGGAGATCGCGCACAGCAGCGCGGACTCGTTGTAGCGCAGCGGCTTGGCGACCTCGGCGAGGGCCTCGGCGGTGGTGGCGTCGGGGGTGACGACGGCGCACGCGGTGCGGGCGTCGGCGTGCGGCGGGGTCTCGCCCTTGGGCGCGTCGCCGGGGACCCCGAAGTCGATGACGAGCGCGACCCGCTTGCGGCCGTCGACGGCCGGGGTGGCCCCGCAGATCGCGGTGAAGTCGGCGGCGGCCCGGGGCTTGACGGCGTTCTTCGGGTCGTCGGCGCTGACGGCGAAGCGGAAGCCCTGCACGGTGCCGTCGGCGGGTCGGGCCACGGACGGGCCCTGGGTCGCGAAGCTCCACGTCCCGTCCTTGCCGTCCCAGAACGTCCAGTACCGGTAGCCGACCGCGAGGGCGGGGGCGGCGGCGAGGACGGCGAGCAGCGCGCCGAGGGTCAGCGTCACGAGGGCGGCGACCGGGCCGCGCGCGCGGCGGCGGGGGTGGGGGCGGGGGGTGTGGGACACGGGGTTCACTCTCCGGGGCGGCGCCCCGGGGGGCGGGCCCGCGTGGTCGGCGGCGGGGGCTGCGGACGGTGGCGGCGGACGGGGCGCGGGGCGGCGGGGGACCGTCGTGGTCCGGCCGCGCCCCGTCCGCCGGGGCGTCAGAGCTGCTGCTGCTTCTTGCGTCGGCCGCTGATGAGGATGCCGATGCCGGCGCCGGCGGCGAGGCCCGCGATCACGTACCAGATCGTGAAGTCGCCCGAGTCCTCGTCCTTCTTCTTCTCGTCCTGCGCGCCGGTGGAGGCGGACGGGGAGGCGTCGGCCTTGGCGGCGGCGGGGCCGGTGGCGGCGAGGGCGGCGACGAGGTCGGTGCCGCCGAAGGACTTCGGGTCCACGCCGGCGGCGTGCGCGGTCAGCACGAGGGTGCCGAGGGCGGCCGGGTTGTCCTTGGCCCAGGCGGCGGAGTTCTTCTCCAGCCAGGCGACGGCGCCGGCGGCGGCCTGCTTGTGGCCGGCGGCGGTGAGGGCGACGACGGCGTCGGCGGTGTTGCCCACGTCGGGCAGGGCCTGGTCGGAGCCGGGGGTCTTCGCGGTGAGGTGCCCGTCCTTCTTGAGGGCCTCGGCGAGCCAGCCGGCGCCGCCCTGCGCGAGCGCGGTCGGGTCGGCGGCGTTCGCGCCCTCGGGGGCCGGGCAGGTGATCGGCGCGGCCGGGGTGTCGGCGCCGCCGGGGGCGACGAGGGCGCCCTTGCCGAGGCCGGCGAGGACGGCGGCGGCGGTGGCGTCGGCGTTGGCGGCGAGCTTGCCGTCGGTGGGCTGGTAGGCGAAGGAGCCGCGGTCGGCGGCGGGCTCGGCGTCGCAGCCGAGACGGAACGGGGCGAGGCCCTCGTAGGCGCTCTTGCCGGCCTTGGACTTGACGTCGGCGGGCTTCTCGCCGGCGGTGGCCAGGGCGCTGATGACCACGGAGGTCGAGTTCGCGTCGCTGGGGGAGCCGGGCACGTAGGACCAGCCGCCGTCCTCGTTCTGCACGGACTTCAGCCAGTCCACGGCCTTCTTCACGGCCGCGTCGTGCCCGCCGAGGGCCTTGAGGGCCTGGACGGCGGCGGAGGTGGCGTTCGTGTCGTACATGGTCTTGTCGTCGCACGCCTTGCCGGCGTCGGCGCGGAAGGAGGCGAAGCCGCCGGTGGCGCACTGCTGGCCGGTCAGCCAGTCCATGGCCTGCGGGGCCGGGGTGACGCCGACGGTCTTCTGCGCGAGCAGGGCGAAGGACTGGCGCCACACGCCGTCGTAGGTGGGGTCGGCCTTGCCGAACACGCCGGACGGGATCACCGGCGGCGCGGAGGGCGCCGGGGTGTCGGCGAGGGCGACGGGGGCCGCTCCCACGCAGAGCACGGCGGTGGCGGCGAGCGCGGCGGCGCTGCGACGGACGTTCATGGTGGGGAGGGTGCCTCTCCTGCCGGGGAGCGGGAGGCGGGGCACGCGGGGGCGTGACCGGCTCCGGCTCCGTGTACCTCGACGGTGCCGGTCACCGGCCGGCCCGCGGGGGCGGTTCGGTGACGCGAGCCGTGTGCCTCCGACCGGGCGGTCCGACTTCCCGGCGCCGGCCGCGACCGGGCGGTCGGGGGAGTGGCGGGGTCACGGTTGCGGGTCAGCGCCGGATTCGCACCGGCTTTCCCCGTTGTCGGAGGGTTGACGACCGTCCCACTCTACCGGCCCGCCCCCGGACCACCCGGTCGCGGTGCGGGACGCGGGTGGGCGGGGGTGGGCCGGTGGTCCCGGGCGGGCACGAGTGCGCGCCGGTCCTTCACGCCCCCGGAGCCTCCCGCGCCCCCTGCCGGGTTCGGTGACTCAGCGTTACAGTCGACACGCAGAGTGATTCTTCTGGGGAGGGGTGGCGTGATGAGGAGGGGTGTCGTGATGGGGTCACAGGGCCCGGTAGGTGACGGGATCGGTGTTCGGGACGGGTTCGGCGCGGCCCTGTTTGACCAGGCGCCGCAGGTGCGCCTCGGCCTCGGAGACGGCGATGGTGCGCGAGCCGTGCGGGATCCGGGCCCAGGGCCGGTTCCACTCCATGCGTTCGGCGAGCTGCCACGGGGTGAGCGGGTCGGCGAGCAGGCGCCGCAGGTCCGAGAGGCGTTCCTCGTGGTGGGCGAGGAGATCGCGGACGCGGGCCGGGGCGTCGGTGAAGGCGTGCTGGTGAGCGGGAAGCACTTCGGCGGGGTCGAGTCGGCCGATGCGTTCGAGGGAGTCGAGGTAGTCGCCGAGGGGGTCGGTGATCCGGTCGTCCTCGGGATCCTCGTAGAGGCCGATGTGGGGGCTGATCCCGGGCAGCAGGTGGTCGCCGGAGAACAGTCGGCCGCGGCCGGGCAGTCCGGCCGGGTGCTCCTCCTCCAGGTGCAGGCAGACGTGACCGGGGGTGTGGCCGGGGGTCCACACGGCGCGCAGCCGGCGGCCGGCGAGGGGGAGGAGTTCGCCGGGCGGGATGTCGCGGTCGGGCAGGGCCGGGCGCAGGCCGGGCAGGGTGCCGGCGCGGCGGCCGGCGCCGGCGGCGCGCAGCGGGGCGAGGTGGGATTCGGGGGCGCCGGCGAGCGCGAGCTTCTCCGCCATGTACGCGAACCACAGGCCGGGCTCGGCGGAGCGGGTGCGGGCGACGACCTCGGCGTCGGCGGCGTGCATGGCGATCCAGGCGCCGGATGCCTCGCGGACCTTGCCGGACAGGCCGTGGTGGTCGGGGTGGTGGTGGGTGACGACGACCCCGCGCACCTCGGTGACGGAGGTGCCGAGCGCGGTGAGGCCGGCGGTGAGGGTGTGCCAGGAGGTGGGGTCGTCCCAGCCGGTGTCCACGAGGACGGGGCCGTCGTCGGTGTCGACGAGGTGGACGAGGGTGTGGCCGAGGGGGTTGTCGGGGATCGGGACCTTGATCGCGTGGACCCCGCCGCCGTGGTCGAAGACCTCGGGGGCGGGCTCGGGGGCCCCGTCGGCGGGCCCGGGGCGCGTGGGCGTGGGGTGCGCGGCCGTGGGCGCGGGGCGTGCGGGCGTGGGCGTCGGGTCCGGGGTGTCGGGTGTGTCGGGCGTGTCGGTCACGTGCTCCCCCTGGCGTCGGCGGTGCGGGTCCGTGCGGGGCCCGCGGGCTGGTGCGGGCCCCGCGTGACGAGAACCCGTTCCAGTAGTAGCCCAAGTCGACCTTCCCGCGCACCCCTTGACCGTGTCCGTTGAAGATCGCACCCGGATCGGACCGGTTCCGTCGGGGCCGTGGACTCCTCTAAATAGAACTGGTATCAGTTCTTCGGATCGGGTCCGAAGGATTGTCGGCATCTCGAAAGGCAGCGGCCATGACCGAACTCGTCGAACACGGACGGCTCCTCATCGGCGGGGAGTGGCAGGACCCCCGCGGCAGCGAGGTCATCGAGGTGGTGTCCCCGCACACCGAGGAGGTCATCGGTCGGGTCCCGCACGCCTCCCGCGAGGACGTGGACCTGGCGGTGGCCGCCGCCCGGCGCGCCTTCGACGAGGGCCCCTGGCCGCGCACCTCGCTGGCGGAGCGGATCGAGGTCGTCACCCGCATCAAGGACGCCTTCGGGGCCCGCTTCGACGAGATCGCCCGCTCCATCAGCGCCCAGAACGGCTCCCCGTACACGTGGAGCGTGGCCGCGCAGGCCCTCGGCCCGATGATGATCTACGACGCCGCGCTGAAGACGGCCGCCGCCCACACCTGGGAGGAACACCGGCAGGGCGCGCTCGGTCCGATCGTCGTGCGCCGCGAGCCGGTGGGCGTGGTCGCGGCGGTGATCCCGTGGAACGTGCCGCAGTTCGTGGCCGCCGCCAAGCTCGCGCCGGCGCTGCTGTCGGGCTGCACCGTGGTCCTCAAGCCCTCGCCCGAGTCCCCCCTGGACTCCTACATCCTGGCCGACATCGCCCGCGAGGCCGGCCTGCCCGAGGGCGTGCTGTCGATCCTGCCCGCCGACCGCGAGGTCAGCGAGTACCTGGTCGGGCACCCGGGCGTGGACAAGGTCGCGTTCACCGGGTCCGTCGCGGCCGGCAAGCGGGTCATGGAGGTCGCCTCCCGCAACCTGACCCGGGTGACGCTGGAACTCGGCGGCAAGTCGGCGGCCGTGGTGCTGCCCGACGCCGACCTCGACGCGACCGTGGCCGGGCTCGTGCAGTCGGGCTGGATGAACAACGGGCAGGCGTGTGTGGCCCAGACCCGGATCCTGGCCCCGCGCTCCCGGTACGAGGAGATCGCCGAGGCCCTCGCGGCGGCCGTCTCCGCGCTCGTGGTCGGCGACCCGCTCGACCCGGCCACCGAGATCGGCCCGCTGGTGGCCCGTCGGCAGCAGCAGCGGTCGCTGGACTACATCCGGATCGGGCAGGAGGAGGGCGCGAAGGTGCTCGCGGGCGGCGGCCGGCCCGCCGGGCTGGAGCGCGGCTGGTACGTGGAGCCCACCCTCTTCGGCGACGTGGACAACTCGATGCGGATCGCCCGCGAGGAGATCTTCGGGCCGGTGGTCTGCCTGCTGCCGTACGGGGACGAGGCGGAGGCGGCGCGGATCGCCAACGACTCCGAGTTCGGGCTCAGCGGCAGCGTGTGGACGGCCGACGTGGAACACGGCCTGGACTTCGCGCGCTCGGTGCGCACCGGCACCTACAACGTCAACACCTTCAGCCTGGACATGCTCGGCCCGTTCGGCGGCTACAAGAACAGCGGCATCGGCCGTGAGTTCGGCCCCGAGGGCCTGGACGCCTACCTGGAGCACAAGATGATCCACCTGCCCGCCGGGTACGAGGGGGCCGGTGCCTGATGGGGGACCGCTGGGAGGTGGAGGTGGACCGGGGCGTGTGCATCGGCTCCGGGATGTGCGTGAACCTGGCCCCGGCCGGGTTCCGCCTGGACTCGGCGCGGCAGTCGCACCCGGCCGAGACCGAGACGGACGCGAACGAGGCGGTCCTCGCGGCGGCCGAGGGCTGCCCGGTGGAGGCCATCGCGATCGCGCTCGCCGGGACCGGGGAGCCGGTGTTCCCGCCCGAGGAGTGACCCGAACGGCGTCGCTTTTCGGACTGAAGTGAAGTGATATCGAAGCGAACCGAAGCGAACCGAAGTGAATCGAAGCGCGGGGCGTCGGGGCGAACGGGCCGGTCCCGCGGGCGGGGCGGGGCCGGTCCGTCGCCCCCCGCCGGTCCGTTCGCCCCGGCGTCAGTCCGTGCCGCCGGCCCGGTGGGCGCGTTCCGGGTCGGTCAGGTCGATCAGTTTGCACACCGTCTCGATGTCGATCTTCACCTGGGCGATCGAGGCCCGCCCCGACAGCCACGTGATCAGCGCCGAGTGCCAGGTGTGCTCGATGACCCGCACCGCCGACAGCTGTTCGGCGGTGGGTGGGGCCGCGAGGTCCATCGCGTCCAGGATGATCGCCGTGGTCTGCCGCGAGACCGTGTCCACCTCCGGGCTCACGCTGCGGTCCGCGAACGTCAGCGCGCGCACCATCGCGTCCGCCAGGTGCGGTTCGCGCTGCATCGCGCGGAACGCCCCCATCAGGGTCTCGGCCACCCGCCGGGCCGGATCCGGGCCGGCCGGCGGGCGCTTGCGCAGGGTCGCGTGCATCTGCTGCAACTGGTCCTGCATCGTCGCGACCAGCAGGTGGATCTTGGACGGGAAGTAGCGGTACAGGGTGCCGAGGGCGACCTCGGCCGCCTCGGCGACCTCCCGCATCTGCACCGCGTCGAACCCGCCCCGGACCGCGAGCTGGGCGCTGGCGTGCAGGATCCGGCGCCGACGGGCTTCCTGGCGCTCGGTCAGGGGCGGTGCGGCCGGGATCTCGGCCGGGGGCTGCGCTGTCATGAGTGTCCCTGTTCGGTCTCGCCTCGTCGGGGGCTGTCGGAGTGGGGGGTGACGCTCGGCACGGCCGTCGGCCGCTCAGCATGGCAGGCGCCCGGGCCGTGGCGCGAATCACCTGCACTCGCTCTTACGGTGTGGTTTCCGACGGGTAGATTCAATGCTCTTCGACGGATCAACTCTGAAACTTGTTCTACATTATCCGAGCGGTTACGCTCCGCCGAAAGCGCAGGGAGAAGGGGGCCGGGAGTGACCGCAGAGGCCATGGTGACGAGCCCTTCGGCGGGCTCCGCACGCGACGGCGAACGCCCGTTGCGGATCGCGCTGCTCACCTACAAGGGGAACCCGTTCTGCGGGGGACAGGGCGTCTACACGCGCCACCTCGCCCGCGAACTGGCCCGCCTCGGGCACCACGTCGAGGTGATCGGCTCCCAGCCGTACCCGATCCTCGACGACGAGCCCGGCGCCACCCTCACCGAGCTGCCCAGCCTCGACCTCTACCGCCAGCCCGACCCGTTCCGCACCCCGCGCCGCGAGGAGTTCCGGGACTGGATCGACGCGCTGGAAGTGGCGACCATGTGGACCGGCGGCTTCCCCGAGCCGCTCACCTTCTCGCTGCGCGCCCGCCGCCTCCTGCAGGCCCGGCGCGGCGAGTTCGACGTGGTGCACGACAACCAGACCCTCGGCTACGGCCTCCTCGGCGACCTCGGCGCGCCCCTGGTCACCACGATCCACCACCCCATCACCGTGGACCGCCGGCTCGACCTCGCCGCCGCCAAGGACCGCAAGAAGCGCGCCTCGGTGCGCCGTTGGTACGCGTTCACCCGGATGCAGAAGCGCGTCGCCCAGCGGCTGCCCTCGATCCTCACCGTCTCCGGCTCCTCCCGCCGCGAGATCGTCCGTGACCTCGCCGTGCGCCCCGACAAGGTGCACGTCGTGCACATCGGCGCCGACACCGACCTGTGGTCCCCCGACCCGTCCGTGGCCGAGATCCCCGGCCGGATCGTCACCACCTCCAGCGCCGACGTGCCCCTCAAGGGCCTCGTGCACCTCGTCGACGCCCTCGCCAAACTCCGCGCCGAACGCCCCGACGCCCACCTCGTCGTCGTCGGCAAGCGCGCCGAGGACGGCCCCGTCGCCCGCGCCATCGAGACCCACGGCCTCCAGGACGCGATCCGCTTCGTGAAGGGCGTCAGCGACGCCGAACTCGTGGACCTCGTGCGCTCTGCCGAAGTCGCCTGCGTGCCTTCCCTCTACGAGGGCTTCTCCCTCCCCGCCGCCGAGGCCATGGCCACCGGCACCCCCCTCGTCGCCACCACCGGCGGCGCGATCCCCGAGGTCAGCGGAGCCGACGGCGACACCTGCCTGGCCGTCCCGCCCGGCGACCCCGGCGCCCTGGCCGACGCCCTCGGCCGGATGCTCGCCGACCCCGAGCTGCGGGCCCGGATCGGCGCCGCCGGCCGCGCCCGGGTCCTCGCCAACTTCACCTGGGCCAAGGCCGCCGAGGGCACCGTCGCCCGCTACCGCGAGGCCATCGCCCGCGCCGACCGCGCCCGCCGGACCGCCACCCGCTGACCGACGGCCCGGGCCCCGAGCCCCCGTCCACCCACCCATCCCCACCCCCGCGACCGCGAAGGCAGGACCCCGTGCTGACCGTCGACTTCTCCCGGTTCCCGCTCGCCGCCGGAGACCGCGTGCTCGATCTCGGCTGCGGCGCCGGCCGGCACGCCTTCGAGTGTTACCGGCGCGGCGCCCAGGTCGTCGCCCTGGACCGCAACGGCGAGGAGATCCGTGAGGTCGCCAAGTGGTTCGCGGCCATGAAGGAGGCCGGCGAGGCCCCCGCCGGCGCCACCGCCACCGCCATGGAGGGCGACGCCCTCGCCCTGCCCTTCCCCGACGACTCCTTCGACGTCGTGATCATCTCCGAGGTGATGGAGCACATCCCCGACGACAAGGGCGTCCTCGCCGAGATGGTCCGCGTGCTGCGCCCCGGCGGCCGGATCGCGATCACCGTGCCCCGCTACGGGCCCGAGAAGATCTGCTGGACCCTCTCCGACGCCTACCACGAGGTCGAGGGCGGCCACATCCGCATCTACAAGGCCGACGAACTCCTCGGCAAGATGGAACAGGCCGGCCTCAAGCCCTACGGCACCCACCACGCCCACGGACTGCACTCCCCGTACTGGTGGCTCAAGTGCGCGTTCGGCGTGGACAACGACCAGGCTCTGCCGGTGAAGGCGTACCACAAGCTGCTGGTCTGGGACATCATGAAGAAGCCGCTGGCGACCCGCCTCGCCGAGCAGGCCCTCAACCCGCTCATCGGCAAGAGCTTCGTGGCCTACGCCACCAAGCCCCACCTGCCCGCGGACATCGCCGAATGAGCCTGTCCGACCGGACCGAACACCTCGCCCTGCCCGGCGTGCTGACCGCCGCACAGGCCGCCGAGACCGTCGCCGGCATCCTCGCCGCCCAACGCGCCGACGGCGCCATCCCCTGGTACCGCGGCCACCACCTCGACCCCTGGGACCACACCGAGGCCGCCATGGCCCTCGACGCGGCCGGCGAACACCAGGCCGCCGCCCGCGCCTACGCCTGGCTGGCCCGGCACCAGAACGAGGACGGCTCCTGGTACGCCGCCTACGCCGACCGCCCCGAGGGCGTGGACACCACCGCCCCGCAGGACGCCGGCAAGGAGTCCAACTTCACTGCCTACGTCGCCGTCGGCGTCTGGCACCACTACCTCGCCACCGGCGACGACACCTTCCTCGACCGCATGTGGCCCGTCGTCTACGCGGCCGTCGAGTTCACCCTCGCCCTGCAACGCCCCGGCGGCCAGATCGGCTGGAAGCGCGAGGCCGACGGCACCCCCGTCACCGACGCCCTGCTGACCGGCTGCTCCTCCGTGCACCAGGCGCTGCGCTGCGCCCTGGCCATCGCCGACCACCGCGAGGAACCCCAGCCCGACTGGGAACTGGCCGTGGGCGCCCTGCGACACGCCATCCGGCGGCACCCCGAACGCTTCCTCGACAAGTCCCGCTACTCCATGGACTGGTACTACCCGGTGCTCGCCGGGGCGCTGACCGGCCCGGAGGCCAAGGCGCGCATCGAGGAACGCTGGGAGGAGTTCGTCGTCCCCGACCTCGGGGTGCGCTGCGTGCTGCCCAACCCGTGGGTGACCGGCGGCGAGAGCTGCGAACTGGCCCTCGCGCTGTGGGCCTCGGGGGAGTCCGACCGGGCCGTGGAGGTGCTCCGCTCCATCGCGCACCTGCGGGCCGAGAACGGCATGTACTGGACCGGCCGGGTCTTCGACGAGGACGCCGTGTGGCCGGTGGAACAGACCACGTGGACGGCGGGCGCGCTGATCCTGGCCGCCGCCGCGCTCGGCGGGGACGAGGCCACGGGCGAGGTCTTCGGCGGCGGCCGGCTGCCGGCCGGGCTGGAACCCGCGTGCGCGGAGGAGTGCGGCGCCGGCCACTGAGCCCGGCCGGCCGCGCGCGAACGCCCCGGGCGGGGAGCCATCCCCGCGCGGGGCGTCGGTGCCCGGTGGGCGGACCTCAGAGCCGGCGGGCCAGGGCGTGGCCGACGACGAGGTACAGCAGGGCGGGCAGGCCGTAGGAGAGGAGGACCCGCAGCCACTCGGGGTCCACCGTGAAGATGTCGTGGCACCAGGCGGTCAGCCAGGTCGCCGCGTCGTGGAAGAACGCGACCACGGCGTTCCCCGTGTTCGCGTCCAGCATCCACATCACGATCCACAGGACGATGATGAGGACGACCGCGTCCGTCACCAGGGCGATCAGGCGCCCGGCGGTACCGCTCGTTCGTGCGCGCAGCGCGCTGTGTGTGGGCATGTCGCGCTTCTTGCCGCCCCCGGGGTTCGCAAACCCGTGCGAGGGCGGCGCTTGCCGTGTACCCGTCAGGAGTTGAGCTCGGCGAGCACCCGCAGGGTGTGCGGGTCGGGCGCGGTGACGAGCAGGTCCGTCACGGGCCCCTTGCGCCACTCCTCCAACCGCTCCGCGATGCGCTCCCGGGGGCCGACCAACGAGATCTCGTCGGCGAACGCGTCGGGCACGGCGAGCACGGCCTCCTCCCGACGGCCGGCCAGGAACAGCTCCTGCACCCGCCGGGCCTCCTCCGCGTACCCCATCCGCCCCATCAGGTCGGCGTGGAAGTTGCGGGTGGCGTGCCCCATGCCGCCGATGTAGAACCCGAGCATCGCCTTCACCGGCAGCAGCCCCTCCGCCACGTCCTCGCAGACCCGCGCCCGCGCCATCGGGGCGATCGTGAACCCGGCGGGGAGGTCGGCGAGGGACGCCTCGTAGACGTCGGTGCGCAGCGGGGACCAGTACAGCGGCAGCCAGCCGTCGGCGATGCGGGTGGTCTGCGCGATGTTCTTCGGGCCCTCGGCGCCCAGCAGGATCGGCAGGTCGGCGCGGAGCGGGTGGGTGATGGGCCGCAGCGGCTTGCCGATGCCGACGCCGTCGGCGCCCCGGTAGGGGTGGGAGTGGAAGCGCCCGTCGACCTCCACGGGGGCCTCGCGGCGCAGCACCTGCCGGATCACGTCCACGTACTCGCGGGTGGCGGTCAGCGGGCTCGCCGGGAACGGCCGCCCGTACCAGCCCTCCACCACCTGCGGCCCGGACAGCCCGAGCCCCAGGATCATCCGGCCGCCGGAGAGGTGGTCGAGGGTGAGGGCGTGCATGGCGGTGGCGGTGGGGGAGCGGGCGGCCATCTGGGCGATGGCGGTCCCGAGCCGGATCCGGCTGGTGTGGGCGGCGATCCAGGTCAACGGGGTGAAGGCGTCGGAGCCCCATGCCTCGGCGGTCCACACGGAGTCGTAGCCGAGCCGTTCGGCCTCGCGGGCGAGTTCGAGGTGCTCGGGGTTGGGTCCGCGTCCCCAGTACCCCAGTGCCAGTCCCAGCCGCATGCCGCACCCCTTCCCGTATCTGACGACACGTCAGATCCCGTGTCGGCCCGACTGTAGGCCAACGCCCCGCGGCCCGGAAGGGGCGGCGGGGCGTCGGGGGGTGAGGGGTGGGTCGGGGGGATCAGCCGCGTTGGATGTTGCCCGTGTCGTTCAGGACGCCGCGGCGCTTGTCCTGGGTCTCCGCGATCAGCGTGTTCGGGCCGCGCTGGTCCACCGCCAGGTACCAGGTGCCCGGCTCCAGGCGGGCGATGGGCGCGCCGCCGCCGTCCAGCGGGAACAGCGGACGGGACTCGGGCACCGCGAACCAGAACGGCGCGAAGCCGGGGGCCGTGCCCGCCGCGTGCGGGTCCGGGCGGTCGGCGGGGGTGGCGTCACGGGGGCCGCCGAAGGGGTCGGAGGCGCCGCGTCCGGTGCCGGGCACCCCGTACGGCGAGGTCTCGCCCGGCACGCCGGCGCCGAAGCCGCCGGGCTGCCCGGTGTGCGGCTGTCCGACGCCCGGCTGTCCGGGGGTGCCCCACTGGGGGGCGCCGGGGCCGCCGGCCGGGCCCGCGCCGGGGCCGCCGCTCGGACGGGGGCCGCCGGCCGGGACCAGCGGGGCGGCCAGGGCCGGCACCCGCGAGCCGAAGAGCAGCACGCCGGCGATGGCGAGGGAGCCGAGGAAGGCCAGGATCAGGCCGGCGCCCACGTCGGAGGTGCCGGGGGTGTTCAGGGACCACAGGGCCGCCCACGCCGCGAGCACGGCCAGCACGGTGGCCCAGGCGTTCGGGGTCAGCCCCAGCACCGAGCGGTCGAGCGGCGCGAACTTCGGCACGACGGCCAGGGCGGCGGCGCCCAGGGCCGGCAGGAAGACGGTGGGCAGGACCAGCGGCACGAGGTCCAGCGACCAGGCGGACGCGCCGCCGCAGTCCACGGCCAGGCGCCCGCAGTCGAACGAGTAGTAGTCGAGGAACGAGGCGATGAGCAGCACGACCGCTGCTCCGATCACCACGCCGTCGCCTCGGGTGAGGGAGCGGATGTTCACGGGGAGTCCTTCTCGGTCGTCTCGGGGCCTCGTCGGCCGGCCTCGGGTCTGGCCTCGGGTCTGGCCGCGGTGGCGTTGCGGGCCCGCGGCGAGAGACCATCGTACGGATGCGCGGGCCGGTGGGGGGAGCGGCCTCGAAGCTCGCGCCGGACGGATCGGGGCGAGTCGGGGCGCACGGGAGGACCCGGGGCGCGTCGCGGCCCCCGGGCCGGGCGGGCTCGGGGGCCGGACGGTACGGGCGTTGCGGCCGGGGTGGCCGGGGTGGCCGGTGCGGGCGGTGCCGGTGGTGCGGCCGGTGCCGGCGGGGGCGGTGGTGGTGCGGGCCGGGTCGGGTCAGCCGCCGAGGAAGCCGATCAGGCCGTCGGCGATGCCCTGGGCCGCCTTCTGGCGCCACTGTGGGTCGGTGAGCCGGCCGGCGTCCTGCGCGTCGCGCATGTTGCCGCACTCCAGGAAGACCTTGGGCTGCTTGGACAGGTTGAGGCCGCCGAGGTCGTCGCGGGTGACGATGCCGGTGCCGCCGCCGAGGTAGTTGGCGGGCGCGGAGCCGGTGGCGCGCACGAAGTTGCCCGCGATCCGCTCGCCGAGGTTCTTGGAGGGGCCGACGATCGCGGAGGTGTCGGCGGCGCCGCCCTTGACGAGCGCGGGCAGGATCACGTGGAAGCCGCGGTTGCCGGCGGAGGAGCCGTCGGCGTGGATGGAGATCACGGCGTCGGCGTGGGCCTCGTTGCCGATCCGGGCGCGTTCGTCGATGCACGGGCCCCAGGCGCGCTCGCCGGTGTGGGTCAGCAGCACCTTCACCCCGCGCGCCCGCAGCAGCTCGCTCACCCGGCGCGAGACGTCCATGGTGAACTCGGCCTCCTTGTAGCCGGCGTTCGTGGCGGTGCCGGTGGTGTCGCACTCCTTGCGGCCGGTGCCGATGTTCACGAGCTGGTTGATCTCGCGGCCGTGGCTGAAGTTGTTCAGGTTGTGGCCGGGGTCGACGACCACGGTGCGGCCGCTGAGCGGCAGGCCGGGCGCGGGGGCCGGGGGTTGGGCGGCGGCGGGCGGGGTCGCGCCCCGGGGGTCCGCGTTCGCGCCCGGGTCCGTGTCGGTGTCGCCGGCCTTGGGGGTCGCGGTGCCGGGGGCCGGGGTGGAGGGGGCCGGGGCGGGGGGCGTGGTGGCGGCGGGGGCACCGCTGGGCTTGGCGTCGCCGCCGGTGCCCGCGCCGCCGGCCGGGCCGGGGGAGCTCGCGCCGACGATGGCGGTGGACCCGCCGCCCCCGTTGTCGTCGTCGACCACGTTGGCCAGCATCCAGCCGGCCAGGCAGGCGGGCGCGAGGGCGGCCAGGGCGACCGTCAGCGTGGCCCGGCGCACGAACCAGGGGCGGTCCGGGCTGATGGAGGAGGCGGACTCGGGCTGCGGAGGGCTGTCGTCGTTCAGCACCCCGTGATGCTAGACCGTAAGTCGGTCAATCGTCCGGATCCTGCTCCATCCGGGGGCGGGTGGGGCCCCCGGGGCCCGGGGGGCTCAGATGCCGGGGGCGGTGCGGCGCAGGACGCGCAGCGAGTCGGTGACGGAGACCTCCTCGAACGCGCCCGAGGCCAGGGCGCGCTGGTGCACCCGCCAGGGCGCCTGCCCGCCGTCGGCGGGGTCGGGGAACACGTCGTGGATGACGAGGAGGCCGCCGACGGCCAGGTGCGGCACCCAGCCCTCGTAGTCCCCGCTCGCGTGCTCGTCGGTGTGTCCGCCGTCCACGAAGACCAGGCCCAGCGGGGTGCCCCAGACGCGGGCGGCCTGCGGGGAGCGGCCCACGAGCGCGAGCACGTGCTCCTCCAGCCCGGCCGCGTGCAGGATCCGGCGAAAGGTGGGGAGGGTGTCCATGAGGCCGACCTCGGGGTCGACCAGGCTCGGGTCGTGGTACTCCCAGCCGGGCTGCTGCTCCTCGCTGCCCCGGTGGTGGTCGACGGTCACGGCGAGCACGCCGGCGGCGCGGGCGGCGTCGGCCAGCAGCAGGGTGGAGCGCCCGCAGTAGGTGCCGATCTCCAGCAGCGGCAGGCCCAGCGCGGTGGCCGCCTCGGCCGCCGCCGCGTACAGGGCGAGGCCCTCGGCGTACGGCATGAAGCCCTTGGCGGCCTCGAAGGCGGCGAGGGTCTCCGGCTTGGGGGTGGCGGCCACGGCCATGGGTCCTCCGACGGTCGGTGCTGGTGGGCGGGGGTGCGGGCGGGGCGCCCGTGCCGCGGCGGCCCATGCTGCCCTACCGGCGGGTAGTCGTCACCCTCCGGGGTCGTCGGTCCGGTCGACACGAATCTGACCTTCCGTCAGACTGTAACGTGTTCTACTCTGCCGGTCGACCCGGCGGACGGCCGCCGACCTCGCCGACGAGGAGCGTCATGGGCATCGGAACCACCACCGAACACGCCGAGTTGGCCGCCGCCGTACGCGGTTGGGCCACCCGACACGCACCCCCCGAGGAGACCCGCAAACTCCTCGACGCGCCCCCCGCCGCCCCCGGCACCCGCCCCGCCCACTGGGACGCCCTGGCCGGCTCCGGCCTGCTCGCCCCCCACCTCGACGGCGGCACCCTCCTCGACCTCGCCGTCGTCCTCGAAGAGGCCGCCCGCGCCGCCCTCCCCGGCCCCCTCCTGCCCACCGCCCTCGCCTCCGTCCTCCTCGACCGCGCCGGCCGCCCCGAGCTCGCCGGCGAACTCGCCGAGGGCACCCGGATCGGCGCCGTCGCCCTGGGCCCCGGCACGCTGACCGCCGTCACCGTCGAGGGCGGCGGACTGCTCCTCGACGGCCTCGCCCCGCCCGTCCTCGGCGCCGACGCCGCCGACCTCCTGCTGCTCCAGGCCACCGCCGCCGACGGCACCCGCTGGTGCGCCGTGGACGCCGCCGACCTCGCCGTCCGCGTCCACGACAGCGCCGACCCCACCCGCCCCACCGCCGAGGTCCACGCCCGGGGCGTCACCGTCCCCGCCGACCGGATCCTCGACCTCACCGGCGCCGAAGCCCTCGACCTCGCCTGCGTCCTGTTCGCCGCCGACGCCTGCGGCACCGCCGCCAAGGCCCTCGACCTCGCCGCCGAACACGCCCGCGTCCGCGTCCAGTTCGGCAGCCCCATCGGCCGCTTCCAAGGCGTCAAACACCTCTGCGCCGACATGCTCGTCCGCCTCGAACAGGCCCGCGCCCTCACCTGGGACGCCGCCGAGGCCGGCCAGGACCGCGCCCTGGCCCCCGAGACCCGCGCCCTGGTCACCGCCCTCGCCGCCGGCGTCGCCCTCGACGCCGCCCACGGCTGCGCCAAGGACGCCATCCAGATCCTCGGCGGCATCGGCTTCACCTGGGAACACGACGCCCACATCTACCTGCGCCGGGCCCTGGTCGCCCGCCAACTCCTCGGCACCGGCGACACCCACCGGCTGCGCGCCGTCCGCCACGCCGCCGCCGGCGCCCGCCGCGAACTCCGCCTCGACCTCCCGCCCGAGGCCGAGACCCACCGCGCCGCCTCCCGCGCCGCCCTCGCCGCCGCCCGCGGCCAGGACCCGGCCACCGCCCGCCGCACCCTCGCCCCCACCGGCTGGGCCGCCCCCCACCTGCCCGCCCCGCACGGGCGCGGCGCCGGCCCCGTCGAACAGATCGTGGTCCAACAGGAGATGCGGGCCGCCGGCGTCCGCCTCGCCGACCTCTCCATCGCCACCTGGGTCGTGCCCTCCCTCCTCGCCCACGGCACCCCCGCCCAACAAGAGGCATGGGTGCCGGCCACCCTCACCGGCGAGCTCACCTGGTGCCAGCTCTTCTCCGAACCCGAGGCCGGCTCCGACCTCGCCTCCCTGCGCACCCGCGCCGAACGCCTCGACGACGGCACCGGCCGCTGGCGCGTCACCGGCCAGAAGGTGTGGACCAGCTCCGCCCACACCGCCCACCTCGGCATCCTCCTCGCCCGCACCGACCCCACCGCCCCCAAGCACAAGGGCCTGGGTTACTTCGTCGTCGACATGCGCCACACCCCCGGCATCGAGATCCGGCCGCTGAAGGAGATCACCGGCGAGGCCCTGTTCAACGAGGTCTGGTTCGAGGACGCGATCCTCCCCGCCGACGCCCTCGTCGGCGGCGAGACCGAGGGCTGGAAGGTCGCCCGCAACACCCTCGGCAACGAACGCGTCCACATGGCCGACCAGATGCGCTTCGACACCGGCCTCGAAGCCCTCCTGGCCCGCGCCGCCGACCTTGACGGCGCGACCCGCGCCCGCCTCGGCGCCCTCGTGGCCGAGGCCCACGCCCTGGCCTGCATCGGCCTGCGCACCACCATCGGCCAGGTCTCCGGCCTCGAACCCGGCCCCGGCGCCTCGATCCGCAAACTCGTCCAGACCCCGCACCAACAGAAGGTCGCCGAACTCGCCCTCGAACTCCTCGGCCCCGCCGGGGCCGTCGCCGAGGGCCCCGGCGCCCGCGCCGTGCACGGGATGCTCATGTCCCGCTGCCTGACCATCGCCGGCGGCACCACCCAGGTCCAGCTCAACGTCGTCGCCGAACGCATCCTCGGCCTGCCCCGCGACTGACCCCGCGACCGATCCCCCCGAACCCGTACGGAAGAAAGAGGCGATCCCCGTGGCACCGCACACCAAGAGCTACCTCGTCGGCGTCGGCATGACCCCCTTCGTCAAACCCGAGTCCCGCGACTGGCAGTACTGGGACATGGCCCGCGAGGCCGGTGCCGCCGCCCTCGCCGACGCCGGCGTCGACTACGGCCTCGTCGAACAGGCCGCCGTCGGCTACTGCTTCCAGGCGTCCACCGCCGGCCAGCGCGCCGTCTACGAACTCGGCCTCACCGGCCTGCCCGTGCACAACCTCAACAACAACTGCGCCACCGGCTCCACCGCCCTCATGTACGCCCGCCAACTCGTCGAGGGCGGCCTCGCCGACTGCGTCCTCGCCCTCGGCTTCGAGAAGATGAAGCGCGGGGCCCTCGGCGGCGGCTCCGACGGCGGCGACTTCGCGACCTCCCCCGTCGCCCGCCACTACGGGATCATGGCCGCCCGGCACGGCTTCGAGATGAGCCCGCCCACCGCCCAGATCTTCGGCAACGCCGCCCGCGAACACATGGAGCGGTACGGCACCACCGAGGCCCAACTCGCCGCCGTCGGAGCCAAGAACCACCGCCACTCCGCCGACAACCCCTACGCCCAGTTCCGCGACGTGTACACCGTCGAGGAGATCCTCGCCGCCCGTCCCGTGCACAGCCCGCTCACCAAGCTCCAGTGCTCGCCCACCTCCGACGGCGCCGCCGCCGCCCTCGTGGTCTCCGAACGCTTCGTCGTCACCCACGGCCTGCACGACAAGGCCGTCGAGATCGCCGCCCAGGCCATGACCACCGACACCGAGGAGTCCTTCGCGTCCGGCTCCTGCATCGACGTGGTCGGCAAGCCCATGACCCGCACCGCCGCCCGGCAGGTCTGGGAGCGCTCCGGGCTCGGCATCGAGGACGTGGACGTGATCGAACTCCACGACTGCTTCTCGATCAACGAACTGCTCACCTACGAGGCCCTCGGCATGTGCGCCGACGGGGCCGCCGGCAAGCTCGTCGAGAGCGGCGCCACCACGCACGGCGGTCAATGGGTCGTGAACCCCTCCGGCGGCCTCATCTCCAAGGGCCACCCGCTGGGTGCCACCGGCCTGGCCCAGGCCGCCGAGCTGGTCTGGCAACTGCGCGGCGAGGCCGGCCCCCGCCAGGTCCCCGGAGCCCGCGTCGGCCTCGCCCACAACATCGGGCTCGGCGGCGCGGCGGTGGTCACGCTGCTGAAACGCTAGAGCCCAGGAGCGGTAGGTGGGGCGATAGGGCTCAGGCGGGTTCCGGGGCCCGCAACGGCGGGTCCAGGACCAGTTCCCCGGCCGCCGCCCGGCGGATCGCCTCCGCCAGCTCCCCGGCCGGCACGTCGCGCAGCACCGCCCCCGCCGCCCCGGCGGCCAGCGCCTCGGCCAGCGGCCCTGGGCGCGCCGACCCCACCCGCAGCAGCACCCGGGCCTCGGGGTCGGCCGCCCGCACCGCGGCCAGCTCCGCCGCGTCGTCCAGCAGCACCACCTCGGGACGCCCGTCGGCCACCGCGCCGGCCGTCCCCGGGCCGTGCGCGGGCGGCACGCTGGGCGCGAGGTCCGGCTCCAGCCCCAGCAGCACCGCCAGCGCGGGCGCGTCGGGGCCGGTCAGCAGGACCCGCAGGGACCGGCGGGGCCGGTGCTCGGCAGGCATCTCGTCCACGTCCGCCAGGGTAGGCCGCGCCCGCCGGCCCGGCGACCCGGGCGGTTCGGGACGGGCCCCCGCGGGCCCCCACCGGCCCGCGACCGCGTGAACTGACGAATCGTCAGCCGCCGCGTCGGAAGCCTTCCCAACCCCCGGGCCGTGCGTTATACATTCCTCCACCGGTACTGAAACGCGTTCCAGAAACCGCTCCGGCGGGGCCCGCCGAACGCGATCCGCACCGGTCCGCAGACGACCTCGGCGCGGCCGACGGTGCGGACGGCCGCGCCGGGGTCTTCCACGAAACAAGGAGCCACGTCCTCATGCCGATCGACGCAAGCCAGGCACTCGCCGCCGAACCCCGGCGCAGCGCCCTCGCCTGGGATCACAAGGACATCCAGCTCTACCACCTCGGCCTCGGGGCCGGTCTGCCCGCCGAGGACCCCGACGAACTCCGCTACACCCTGGAGTCCAAACTCCACGTCCTGCCCAGCTTCGCCACCGTCGCCGGCGCCGGCATGGCCATGCTCGGCGGGCTCGGCGCCCCCGGCATCAAGGTCAACCTCGCCCACGTCCTGCACGGCGGCCACTCCATCGAGCTGCACCGCCCCATCCCTGTGAAGGGCGAGGCCACCTCCAGCTCCACCGTCCAGGCCGTGTACGACAAGGGCAAGGCCGCCGTCATCGTGCTCCGCTCCGAGGTCTCCGACGCCGACGGCCCGCTGTGGACCAGCGACGCCTCCATCTTCGTGCGCGGCGAGGGCGGCTTCGGTGGCGAACGCGGACCCAGCGAACGCGCCGAACTCCCCGACCGCGAACCCGACCGGACCGAGGACCGCCGCATCCGCGAGGACCAGGCCCTCCTCTACCGGCTCTCCGGCGACTGGAACCCCCTCCACGCCGACCCCGAGTTCGCCAAGCTCGCCGGCTTCGACCGCCCCATCCTGCACGGCCTGTGCTCCTACGGCATGACCCTCAAGGCCGTCGTGGACACCGTCCTGGACGGCGACGTGTCCCGCGTCCGCGCCTACCGCACCCGCTTCGCCGGGATCGTCTTCCCCGGCGAGACCCTCCGGATCCGCATGTGGCGCCACGAGGGCCGGGTGCAGGTCACCGTCCACGCCGTCGAACGGGACGGCGCGCCCGTCCTCGCCGACACCTTCGTCGAGCACGTCTGACCCGCCCCCCGCACCAACCCGACACATCGAGGAGCCGCACCGTGCGCGCAGCGCTGCAGAGCGAGATCGGTCAGGACAAGCTGGAGGTCGTCGAGGACGTCGAGGCGGCGGGATTCGGGCCCGGCAAGGTCCGCATCCGGGTCCGGGCCACCGGACTGTGCCACTCCGACCTCTCCGCGATGAGCGGCGTGCTGCCCCAGCCCGCCCCGTTCATCCCCGGCCACGAGGGCGCCGGCGAGATCGTCGACGTCGGCGACGGGGTCACCTCCCTCGCCGCCGGCGACCGGGTCCTGGTCTGTTGGCTGCCGCCCTGCGGCCGCTGCCCCGCCTGCGTGCGCGGCCAGGGCCAGCTGTGCCTGGAGAGCTTCATGAACGTGGCCACCCCCAACTTCAAGCGCCCCGGCGGCGACGTCTTCGGCTTCGCCGGCACCGGCACCTTCGCCGAGGAGATGGTCGTCCCCGCCTCCTGCGCCGTGCCCATCCCCGACGACCTCCCCTTCGACATCGCCGCCCTCATCGGCTGCGGGGTCACCACCGGTCTGGGCGCCGCCATCAACACCGCCAAGGTCGAGGCCGGGTCCTCGGTGGCCGTCATCGGCTGCGGCGGCGTCGGCATCTCCGTGATCCAGGGCGCCAAGCTCCAGGGCGCCGCCCAGATCGTCGCCGTCGACCCCGTCGAATCCCGCCGCGAGGCCGCCCTCCGCTTCGGCGCCACCGAGGCCGTCGCCCCCGACGCCCTCGGCGACGCCAAGAACCGGATCACCTCCGGCGAGGGCTTCGACTACGTCTTCGAGGTCGTCGGCAAGTCCGCCACCGCCAAGACCGCCTACGACGCCACCCGGCGCGGCGGCAGCGTCGTCATCGTCGGCGCCGGCGCCATGGACGACAACTTCCAGGTCAACATGTTCTCCCTGTTCTTCGACGAGAAGAAGATCCTGCCGTCCATGTACGGCGGCGGCGACGTCCTGCGCTCCTACCGCCGCACCATCGACCTGTGGCGCGCCGGCCGCATCGACCTGGAGAGCCTGATCACCCACCGGGTGCGGCTCGCCGAGGTCAACGAGGCCCTCGACCAGATGCGCACCGGCGTCGCCCTGCGCACCTGCATCGAGATCTGACCCGGCACACCGCGCACCCCCGCCGGGACCGGCGGACGGGACCTTCCCGTCCGCCGCGCCCGCGCGCCCTCCTTCGTCCACGTTGCCTCCGAGAGGAAACCGGTCATGTCTCTCCCCCTGGACGGCCTGTCCGCCGTCGTCACGGGCGCCGGGCGCGGTCTCGGCCGGGCCGAGGCCCTCGAACTGGCCCGGCTCGGCGCGAGCGTCGTCGTCAACGACTTCGGACAGCCGGGCCGCGACGGCTCCGGCGCCGCCTCGGCCGGACCCGCCGACGAGGTGGTGGCCGAGATCCGCGCGGCCGGCGGCGCCGCCGTCGCCCACCTCGGCGACGTGGCCGACCACGAACAGGCCCGCGACCTCGTCGACACCGCGATCCGCGAGTTCGGCAAGCTCGACGTGCTCGTCAACAACGCGGGCATCCTCCGCGACCGCATGGTGTTCTCCATGACCGAGGAGGAATGGGACACCGTCATCCGCGTCCACCTCAAGGGCCACTTCAACACCACCCACTTCGCGGCGGTGCACTGGCGGCAGCGCGCCAAGGCCGCCGCCGACGGCCGCGTGCACGGCCGGATCGTCAACACCTCCTCCGAGGCGTTCCTCGGCGGCTCCGCCGGCCAGCCCAACTACGCCGCCGCCAAGGGCGGAATCGTCGGGCTCACCACCTCCACCGCCCTCGCGCTCGGCAAGTACGGGGTCACCGCCAACGCGATCTGCCCGCGCGCCCGCACCCGCATGACCGAGGACGTGTTCGCCGGGTTCCAGGTCCCCGAGGAGGGCCGGCTCGACGCCCTCGCCCCCGAACACGTCGCCCCGCTCGTCGGCTGGCTCGCCGGCCCCTCCTCGGGACAGGCCAACGGGCAGCTGTTCGTCGTGCACGGCGGGATCGTCGCCGTCATGGAACGCCCCAAGGTCGCCGCCAAGTTCGACACCGCGAAGGAGACCTTCTCCTACGAGGAACTCGACGGACTCCTCGGCGCCCACTACGCCGACCGCCCCGCCGGCGAGACCTTCGCGGCCACCGAGGTCCTCGGCCTCAAACACGGCGGCCACGCGGGCTGACCGGCGGGGCCGGGGCGGCGCGAGAGCCCGGGCGGCCGGAGGGCTCACGGGCACGGGCGCTCGGGTACGGGCGCGGACTCACGGGCACGGGCACGCTCGGGCCGCCCGCCCGCTCAGAAGCCCGTCGGGCGACCCGCCAGGGCCTGCCCCAGGGACAACACCGCGCCCGGCATTCCCACCGGCCCCGACCGTCCGGCCGTGACCCACGCACCCTCCGTGCCGGGAGAGCCGGCCGCCCCCACCGGCTCCGCCGTCGGACCGGCGGGCGCCGGCGCGGGAACCGGCACGGGAGTCGACACGACGGACCCCACGCCCGCCACCGACCCGCCCAGCACCGGCCCCCCGCCCATCGGCCCGGGCCCCGAGCCCCTCGGGCCCGCGCCCACCGGCCCAGGGCCCATCGGGTCCGCGCCCACCGGCCCGCCACCCAGCACGGCGCCCGCGCCCACCGGCCCGCCACCCAGCACGGCGCCCGCGCCCACCGGCCCGCCACCCAGCACCGCGCCCGCCCCCACCGGCCCCGCGCCCACAGGCCCCGACCCCGTGGGGGCCGGGCTCGCGGGGCTCGCCGTCGGGGGCGAGGGGTGGGCGCGGGTCGGGCCGGCCGGGGCGCTCGGCGGCATCGACAGGCCCACCAGCGCGCACGGCGCCTGCGGGGTCGAACACGGCAGCCGCAGCCGCCCGCCCTCCGTCCACAGCCCCGCCCCGCCCAACCAGCCGACCGGCGCGCCCAGCCGGAACACGTGCCGGTCCGCCGGCCGCCACAGCAACAGCCCCTCGGTCGGCCCGTAGCCCGCCGGATCCGTGCGCCGGAACGCGACCGCGCAGGTCTCCGGCGTCAACGCCTGCCCGGGCTGCACCGCGAACGGCACCGACCGGCCGGCCTCCCCCCGCAGGCACTCCGGGAACCGCACCACCGGCCGCGCGCTGCCCAACACCCCCCACCCCAGCCGGTCCTCGCCGCTCGCGTCCGACCGCACCAGCAACAACCCGCTGTCCGGGTCGGCCAACAGCAGCCGGTCGTCGCTGTCCTCGCCGATCTGCAACAGCGGGGTCACCTCCCCGCCCCGCCCCAGGTCCACCGCGACCGCCTTCACCCGGCCGCGCGGATTGTCGTGCGCGGCCTGCCGGTCCACGGCCAGCAACCGGCCCTCCCGGTCCAGCCACACCCCGCCCGTGCAGCGGCCCTCCACGTCCGCGATCCGCTCCGGCATCCGCCCCTCGTGCCCCGCGACCCGCCACACGGTGCTCAGCGTCGCCCCCGTGACCAGCGCGTACGCGTCCACCCCGGTGGGGGCCGGCGGCAGCAGTCGGATCGTGGCCCCGGCCGGCGGCTCGATCACCCCGAGCGGCAACTGGCCGGTGCGCGGCCCCACCGGATACAGCAGTGAGAACGCGTGCCGCCGCCCGATCCTGCGGTGGATCAGCACCCGCCCGTCCGAGAGCGGTCGCACCTCGCTGTCCGGCTCCTCCGGCTGGTCCAGGGGGAGGGGGACGGCGTACGGCTCCGGGCCGTCCAGGGTCCAGCGCTCCGCGTACCGCGCGGCCCCGGTCCCCGCGAGCCGGGCCGCGTAACCCCCGTCGGCGGTGATCGCGAACGGCGCGCCCGCCCCGGCCGCCGGCGGCATGTCGGGACGCGGGGGCACGGGGGGCGGCGCCGGCGTCGGGGGCCCGGAGGCCGCCCCGATCACCGGGAACACCCGGGTCGCGTCGGAATCCCGCTGCTGTTCGTCGTGCACGGACACCGCCTCCGCTCGTCCACATCGACCCCCGCGGTCCCCCCTTCTCGACGGCACAGCCTGTCACCGTGGGGCCACCTCCGGTGAGGAAGCTAGTTTTCGCACTTCCTGACGAACAACACGACCGGGTGGCCTTCACACCAAAGGGTGTCGCGACACCGGTTCCCCCCCGAACCCACCCCGGAATGTGCCGGCGGGACGTGCGGACGGCGGGCCCGGCGGAGGGGGGCTTGTGGACGGTAGCCTTGACCCGTGCCCCGTCTCTCCGAAGTCATCGCAGCCCTCGACGCCCTGTGGCCCCCGGACCGTGCCGAACAGTGGGACGCCGTCGGCACCGTCTGTGGCGACCCCGACGCCGAGGTCGGGCGCGTGCTGTTCGCCGTGGACCCCGTGCAGGAGATCGCCGACGAGGCCGTGGCCCTCGGCGCGGATCTCTTCGTCACCCACCACCCGCTGTGGCTGCGCGGCACCACCACGGTGTCCGCCGGCACCTTCAAGGGCAAGGTCGCGCACACCCTGATCCGGGCCGGCGTCGCCCTGCACGTCGCGCACACCAACGCCGACTCCGCCGACCCCGGGGTCTCCGACGCCCTCGCCGGGGCCCTGGACCTGCGGATCACCGGGCCGCTCGTGCCCGACCCCACCGACCCCAAGGGCCGGCGCGGGCTGGGCCGGATCTGTGAACTCGACCACCCCGAGACCCTCCGCGAGTTCGCCGCCCGCGCCGCCGCGCGCCTGCCGCGCACCGCGCAGGGCATCCGGGCCGCCGGCGACCCCGACGCGTTGATCCGCACCGTCGCCGTCAGCGGCGGCTCCGGCGACAGCCTCTTCGACCACGTGCGGGCCGCCGGTGTGGACGCGTTCCTCACCGCCGACCTGCGCCACCACCCGGCCTCCGAGGTCCGCGAACGCGGCCCGCTGGCCCTGGTGGACGCCGCGCACTGGGCCACCGAGTGGCCCTGGTGCGAACAGGCCGCCGCCGAACTCGACGCGATCTCGGAACGGCACGGCTGGGGGCTGCGCACGCACGTGTCCCACACGGTCACCGACCCGTGGACCGCGCACGTCCCCTCCTGATCCCTCCCGGGATCCCCGTACCACCCCCATCTCCACCCGTTTTCCTCTTCCTTGGAGCCCCCAACTGAACGCCGACACCGCCGACCAGATCCGACTTCTCGACGTGCAGGCGCTGGACGTGCGGCTGTCCCAGCTCGCCCACAAGCGCGCCTCGCTGCCCGAGCACGCCGAGCTGGACTCCCTCACCAAGGACCTGACCCAGCAGCGCGACCTGCTCGTCGCCGCCCAGACCCAGGAGGGCGACACCGCCCGCGAGCAGGTCAAGGCCGAGCAGGACGTGGACCAGGTCCGCAAGCGCGCCGTCCGCGACCAGGAGCGCCTGGACTCGGGCTCCGTGCGCTCCCCGAAGGACCTGGAGAACCTCCAGCGCGAACTGACCTCCCTGGCCAAGCGGCAGGGCGACCTGGAGGACATCGTCCTGGAGGTCATGGAGCGTCGCGAGGCCACCCAGGAGCGGGTCACCGCGCTGACCGAGCGGGTCGCCGCCCTCCAGGCCAAGTCCGACGACGCCAAGACCCGTCGCGACGCCGCCACCACCGAGATCGACGCCGACGCCGAGGCCGTGGCCAAGGACCGCGAGGTCGTCGTGGGCTCCGTGCCCGCCGACCTGATCGCCCTGTACGAGAAGATCCGCGCCAAGCAGAACGGGATCGGCGCCGCCAAGCTGTACCAGCGCCGCTGCCTGGGCTGCCAGCTGGAGCTGGACATGGCCGAGATCAACGAGATCAAGGCCGCGCCCGGCAACCGGGTCGTGCGTCACGACAACTGCGGCCGCATCCTGGTCCGCACCGCCGAGTCCGGGATCTGACCGGCGGTGGCGACCCCGCGGTACGTGGTGGAGGCCGACGGCGGGTCCCGGGGCAACCCGGGGCCGGCCGGGTACGGCGCCGTCGTCCTGGACCCGGCCACGGGTGAGACCCTCGCCGAACGCGCCGAGTACATCGGGGTCGCCACCAACAACGTCGCCGAGTACCGGGGCCTGATCGCCGGCCTGAGGGCCGTGCGCGAACTGGACCCGGAGGCCACCGTCCTGGTGCGGATGGACTCCAAGCTCGTCGTGGAGCAGATGTCGGGCCGCTGGAAGGTCAAGCACCCCGACATGCGCCCGCTGGCGGCCGAGGCGGCCCGGCTGCTGCCGGGGCGGAACGTGTCGTACGAGTGGATGCCGCGCGAGCGCAACAAGCACGCCGACCGGCTCGCGAACGAGGCCATGGACGCGGGCCAGGCCGGTCGTGAGTGGCGGCCCGCCGAGCCCTCGGCGGCGCGCGCCCTGGCCGTGCCGCCGCCCGCCGGCGTCCCCGGGGACGCGCGGGCGGGGGCCGCCGCCGTGCGGGCCGCCCTGGCCCGACCGGCCGCGCCGGAGGCCGACGCGCTGTTCGCGGCGGAGGACATCGCGCCGACCGCGCCCGCCGCGCCGACCGCGCCCGCTGGGCCGACCGCGCCCGCGTCGGCGGTGGCGCCGGGCTGGGCCGGGCCCGATCTGGGGGCTCCGACCACCTTCGTGCTGCTCCGGCACGGGGAGACGGCCCTCACCCCGCAGAAGCGTTTCTCCGGCAGTGGGGGCACCGACCCCGAACTCTCGGAGGTCGGCCTCGGCCAGGCCGCCGCCGCCGGCCGCGCACTCGCCGCGCGCGGCGGACTCGACGTCGTGCTCTCCTCCCCGCTGCGCCGCTGCCGGCAGACCGCCGAGGCCGTCGCCGAACGCCTCGGCCTGCCGGTGGTCGTGGACGAGGGACTGCGCGAGACCGACTTCGGGGCCTGGGAGGGACTCACCTTCGGGGAGGTCCGCGAACGCCACCCCGAGGACCTCGCGGCCTGGCTCGCCGACCCCTCGGCCGCGCCCACCGGCGGCGGGGAGAGCTTCGACACGGTCGCGGCGCGGGTCGAGGAGGCCCGGGAGCGGCTGATCGCGGCGTACGGGGGCCGGACCCTGCTGGCCGTCACGCACGTCACGCCGATCAAGACCCTGGTGCGGCTCGCGCTGGGCGCCCCGCCCGCGTCGATGTTCCGGATGGAGCTGTCGGCGGCGGCCCTGTCGGTGGTGGCCCACTACCGGGACGGCAACGCCTCGGTCCGCTCCTTCAACGACGTCTCGCACCTGGCCTGATCCGGCAAGGGCACGAAAAGACCCGAGGGGCCCTCGCGGGCCCCTCGGGGGGTGCAGATCGACCGGAGCTGTACGCCGGGTTTTGTCACCCGACGGCCTCGCGGCCGCCGGGGAGACGGTCATCCATCTAGGACCGGTGTTGCCACCGGCCTCGTGCGGTCTACCCGCGAACTCGGGCGGGCAGCCCTCGATCGTCCGCGCGGGGCCGTCCTTGCGGACGACCCACCGTGACCTTGCTCCGGGTGGGGTTTACCTAGCCGCCTGGGTCACCCCAGGCGCTGGTGGTCTCTTACACCACCGTTTCACCCTTACCGGCGGCCGAAGCCCCCGGCGGTCTGTTCTCTGTGGCACTGTCCCGCGGGTCACCCCGGGTGGGCGTTACCCACCACCCTGCCGTGTGGAGCCCGGACGTTCCTCGGCGGGACCCGGGGGCCCCGACGCGACCGTCCACTCCGGTCGTTCTGCGGTGGACCATGCTACCCGGGCCGGCGGGTCTCCTTGACCTTGACGCGGCGGCAGGGTTTCCACTGGGACCATGCGAATCGGAGAGATCGCCGCGCTGGTCGGCGTCACCACCCGTGCCATCCGGCACTACCACCACGTCGGGCTGCTGCCCGAACCCCGCCGGCTCGGCAACGGGTACCGCGTGTACAGCGTGCGCGACGCCGTGCGCCTGGCCCGGGTACGGCGGCTCACCGAGCTGGGGCTGAGCCTGGACGAGGTGCGCGACGTGCTCGCCGAGGACGCCGGGCGCGACCTCGCCGAGGTGCTGGCCGAACTGGACGCGGACCTGGCCCGGCAGGAGGAGGCGCTGCGGGTGCGCCGCGCCCGGCTGGCCGCGCTGCTCGCGGCGGGCGCGGAGGGCGGGGCGGACGCCGTGGACCTGGTGTCGCCGGGGATCGCGGAGCTGCTGGCGATGGCGCCCGCGACCGACTCCCCGACCGCCGCCCTGGACCGCGAGCACCTGTCGCTGCTGGACGCCTCCGGGGTGCCGGGGGAGTCGCTGTACGCGCTGATGGGGCCGCTGGTGAGCGATCCGGCGGTGCTGCGGTTCTACGAGCGGCTGGACGAGCTGGCGGACGCGGCCCCCGAGGACCCGCGGGTGCCGGAGCTGGCCGCGGACCTGGTGGCGGCGCTGCCGGAGGGCCTGTACCGGCTGATGGCCGAGCAGGCGCCGGGCGCGCAGGCCGCGCCGGGCTTCGGGGAGGCGCTGCTCGCCGAGTACGCGCCGGCCCAGGCGGCGGTGGTGCGGCGGGTGCTGGACGCGGTGACGGAGCGGGTCGCGGACGGTGCGCGGTGAGCGGCGCGCGGGGACTGACGCGGGCCGCGCGGATCGCCGTGGGCTGCGCGCTGCCGGCGGAGCTCGCGCTGGTGGTGTGCGTGCTCGCGGGGGTGCGGATACCGGGGGCCGTGCTCGTGGCGGCCGAGATCGTGGTGCTGGGGGTGCTGGTGTTGGAGGCGGTGGTGCTGGGCGGGCACTACCGGGCCGCGCGGGCGGCCGGGCTGGACCGGGCCGGGGCGCGGCGGGCGTCGGTGCGGGCCGTGGTACCGCCGCCGGCGCTGCTGTTGGTGCGGCACGAGCTGGCCGGGATGGGGGCGCTGGTCCGGTGGGCGGGGCGCCGGCCGCACGGGGTGCGGGAGGGCGATCACGCCGCCGGGTACACGGGTCCGCAGACGGCGATGGTGTACGGGATGTTGTTCGTGTGCGTGGTGGAGACGGTGGTCATGGCGTTGGTGATCCCGTGGCCGGTGGTGCACTGGATCGTGCTGGTGCTGGACGTGTACACGATCGCGGCAGTGCTGGCCCTGCACGCGGCGTGCGTGACCAGGCCGCACGTGGTGGGCGCGGACGGGTCCCTGCGGATCCGTTACGGCGCCCTGTTCGACCTGCGGCTGGCGCCGGGGGACGTGGTCGCGGCCCGGTTGGAGAGCCGCTTCCCCGAGGGCCGGACGGTGGCCCTGGGGGAGGACGGGGTGCTGGACGTGAACGTGGGCAGCCAGACGACGGTGACGGTGGAGCTGGCCGGCCCCACCCCGTTCCGGCGTCCGCTGGGGGCCCTGGCGCGGACCCACACGGTCCGTTTCCACGCCGACGACCCGCGCGCCCTGCTGGCCGCCCTGCGGGCGGCGGGGGTGCCCGCTACGCGGGCGTGAACAGGACCCCGCCGTCCTTCGCGGCCGGGTCGGCGCGCGTGAGGCGGACGCGGAGGCTCCCGCCGAGCGGCAGTGGGCCGCCGCCCTCGACGCGGCCGACGACGGCGGGTTCGTCGAGGTGGACGGTGCCGGTGGTGGGTTCGTGGTCCTTGACGTCGATGACCACGGCCCGGAACGTCTCGCCGACCCGGCCCTGGAGCAGGGCCGCCTCGACCAGGTCCACGCTCGCGCGTTCCACCGCGCCGGCCGTCCGATTGCCCTCGGCCATCTCGCGGGGCAGTTCGGGCAGGGCCTCGGTGACCCAGGCGGGGGGTTCGCGGCCGGCGACGGCGGCCAGGCACAGTTCCCCCGCGTAGCGGTCCACGAGCCGCCGCAGCGGGGCGGTGGCGTGGGTGTAGGGGGCGGCGACGGCGGCGTGCACGGCGGGGTCGGGGAGTCGGCCGTCGGTGAAGACGGTGTAGCCGGCGCCGCGCAGCAGGGTGGTGCACTCCTGGAGGAACGCGGCGTGCGCCGGGCGGTGGGCGTCGAGGGAGCGGATCAGTTCGGCGTAGGACACGTGGTGCGGCCAGTCGATGCCGAGGGCCTTCGCGGAGCGGCGCAGCCGGCCGACGGCGCCGTCGGGGGCGAGCGGCAGGGTCCGCAGGATGCCGGCGCCGGCCCGCAGCATCAGGTCGGCGGCGGCCATGCCGGTGAGCAGGGAGATCTGCGCGTTCCAGCCGTCGGCGGGCAGCGGCGCCCGGTAGACCAGCCCGTAGCCGCCGTCCGCGCGGGTCACGACCTCCTGTTCGGGGACGTCGAGGGAGACCCCGCCGCGTTCGGCCTCGCGGTCCTCGCGCAGCCGGCCGATCTCGGCGAGCAGCGCGAGGGGTTCCTCGGCGGTGCCCGCGTCGAGGGCGCGCTGCACCCCGTCGTAGTCGAGTTTGGCGCGGCTGCGGACCAGGGCGCGGGAGACGTGGGTGTCGACGGCGCGGCCCTCGGCGTCGAGGTCGATCCGCCACAGCAGGGCGGCCCGCTCGCGGTCGGGGAGCAGGCTCGCGGCGTCCTCGGAGAGCACGGTGGGGTGCAGGGGCACCTTGCCGTCGGGCAGGTAGAGGGTGGTGACGCGGTGGTGGGCCTCGGTGTCGAGGGCGCCGCCGGGGCGGACGAAGGCGGCCACGTCGGCGATCGCGTAGTGCACCCGGTAGCCGCGCGGGGAGCCGTCGGGGGCGGTGCGGCGGGCCAGGTGGACGGCCTGGTCGAGATCGACGGAGGTGGGCGGGTCGATCGTGAACAGGGGCAGGTCGCGGGCGTCGTCCCGGGGGCCGAGCGCGGGGTCGGGGCCGCGTCGGGCGGCCTCCTCGGCCTCGGCGAGGACGGCGGGCGGGAACGCGGCCGGCACCCGCAGCGAGGCGCGCAACGCGGTCAGCGCCTCCCGCAGGGCGGCCCCGTCCGTGTCCGAGACGCGCAAGTGACGGCGGGGCATGGACCGAGCCTAGGCTCCCGGCCCCGGGACGGCGCGGTGAGGGCGCGCGGACGCCTTACCCTGGCGCGGGGGCCGCACCCTCCGCCGTGTCGTGCCTGTGAATGGAGAACCACCGTGCTCGTGCTGTTGCCGCCGTCCGAGGGAAAGGCCGCCGGCGGCTCCGGCGCCCCGCTGCGCCCCGAGGCCCTGTCGCTGCCGGGGCTGGCCGGGGCGCGGGCGGCCGTGCTCGCGGAGCTGGTCGAGCTGTGCCGGGGCGACGAGCTCAAGGCCCGCGAGGTGCTGGGGCTGAGCGAGGGGCTGCGCGGGGAGGTCGCGAAGAACGCCGGGCTGTACGAGGCGGCGGCGCGCCCGGCGGGGGAGATCTACACGGGGGTGCTGTACGACGCCCTGGGCCTGGCCTCGCTGCCGGCCGCCGCCCGTGACCTGGCCGAGCGGACGCTGCTGGTGTTCTCGGGGCTGTGGGGGGCGGTGTCGGTCGCGGACGAGATCCCGTCCTACCGGTGCTCGATGGGCGTGAAGCTGCCGGCGCTGGGGGCGCTGGGCGCGTACTGGCGGGAGCCGATGGCGACGGTCATGCCGGAGCGGGCCGGGGACGGGCTGGTGCTGGACCTGCGGTCGGCGGCGTACGCGGCGGCGTGGAAGCCGAAGGGCGAGGTCGCCGGGCGCACGGCGACGGTGCGGGTGTTGCACGCGCGGATGGTGGACGGGGTGGAGAAGCGCTCGGTGGTCAGCCACTTCAACAAGGCGACCAAGGGCCGGCTGGTGCGGGATCTGCTGACGGCCGGGGCCGCGCCCGCGTCCCCGGCGGAGCTGGTGACGGCGCTGCGGGACCTGGGGCACACGGTGGAGTGCGAGCCGCCCGCGAAGGCGGGCAAGGCGTGGTCCCTGGACGTGGTGGTCACCGAGATCCACTGAGCGGTCCGCCGCCGCCCGGGTCCGGGCGGCGGCGGGCGGGTCAGCGGCCCAGCGGCCAGGCGACGGCGTTCGGGCGGTCGCCGGTGGCGTCGGCGTGCCGGCCGCAGGCGTCGGTGAGGGCCTCCAGCAGGTTCAGCGGGTCGGGCAGCGGGTGCTCGGGGCCCCGTACCCAGGTCACGCGGTCCTCACCGGGCAGGACGGCGGGCGGCACGAGCACGTAGCTGCCCCGGCAGTGCCAGCGCAGGCCGGGGTGCTCGTCCATGGTCTCGGGGTGGCAGTCCAGCTCGCAGGGCCACCATTCGTCCTCGTCCTCGGGGGTGCCCCGGGTCGCGGTGAAGAACAGGGCGCGGGCCTCGTCGCCGCTGCCGCCGGACTCGGCGACCGGGCCGACCTCGACCCCTTCGGCCAGGAGGCGCTCCAGGGCGGCGCGGCCGGCGGCCAGGGGCACGTCGAGCACGTCGTGGACCATGCCGGTGGCGGTCACGAAGTTGGCGGCGGGCTGGTTGCGGGCCCACCGTTCGATCTGGGCCCGGTCGGTGGTGGACTGGGTCTGCCAGGCGAAGGAGAGCGGGTGCCGGGCGGGGGTGGGACAGCCGACCCGGCCGCAGGAGCAGCGGTAGCCGTCGGGGTGGGCGGCGGGGGCCAAGGGGAGGCCGGCCGCGGCGGCGGCCAGCAGCAGGGCCTCGCGTTCGCGGGCCGGATCACCGGGACCGGGTTTGCCGCGCCTGCGCAGCCAGGCGCCGATCTTGCCGTACTCGCCGCGCTCCGCGCGACCGGACGTGGACCCCATCTATCCCCTCACACCTCACCGTTGCCCCGGCAGATCTGCACATCGTCGCACCATCCGGCGGCGCGGATGACCGTCCGGGGCGATGCGGGCCCCTCGCCCGAAGGGTTCACGGGCCCTGGAATCCTCCCATAACCCCAATTTTCGGCCGAACATTCTCGGCCAATTCCGGGCGGAGGGGTCCGGGAGGGCGCCGGGTGAGCTTCGCCACCCGGCCGGGGGACGCGCACGAACGGACGGTCGGCGGACCGGGCTCAGGGGCGGGCCGGCAGGATCCCGCGCAGGGTCTGGTCCACGAGGGCCTCGGCCCACGCGTGGGTCAGCGGGGCCGTGCGCAGCAGCCAGCGGTGCGTCACCGCCCCCACCAGCGCCTCGGTGGTCAGCCGCGGATCGGTGTCGGACGCGATCTCGCCCACCTCGATCGCCCGCCGCAGCCGGGCCTCGTACCGCGCCATCGAGGGCTCCAACAGCTCGGCCGCGAACCGGGCCCCGAGGACGGGGTCGTCGGCGCCCGCGATGGTCAGGGCCCGGCCGGGGGCCTCGGTGCGCGGATCGGTGAACTCGTCCACGGTCGCCCGCAGCACCGTCTTGAGGTCGGCCGCCAGATCGCCCGTGTCGGGGAACGCGAGCGCCTCCTCGTCCCCCGCGGACCGCGCGTACAGGTCGACGGCGGCGTCGAGGAGCACGGCGGCCTTGGAGTCCCACCACCGGTAGATGGTCTGCTTGCCGACGCCCGCGCGGGCGGCGATCGCCTCGACGGTCAGCTTCCGGTACCCCACCTCGCCGATCAGGGCGAGGGCCGCGTCGAGGATGGCGCGCCGGGAACGGTCGCTGCGACGGGAGGCGTCCGGGGCGGGACGGGACGTGGGCGCGGGGGTGGCGGGGGGCGTCATGGGCCCACCCTAACGGTGCGACGAGACGGCGCGTATCGCCGGGCGTCCGTCCCGCGTGCGTCTGGCGCGTGTTTTCGGACGGTGGACATGGTCATCGCGCCAACCACGGAACCACCCGATCAGTTCACTGCGCGGCCGCCCCCGGGGAGAAACAATTCTCTCCTCTCCGTACCGTGAGGAGCCTTCTTTGCGCAGAGACGCCACACCCCGGCGCTACCTGATGTGCCCACCCGCGCACTTCAAGGTCACGTACTCCATCAACCCGTGGATGGACCCCACCAAACCCGTCGACCTGCCCCTGGCCAACGCCCAGTGGGAGGACCTGCGGGACCGCTACCTCTCCCTCGGCCACACCGTCGACCTCCTCGACCCCGACCCCGACCTCCCCGACATGGTGTTCGCCGCCAACGGCGCCCTCGTCGTCGACGGCCGCGTGCTCGGCGCCCGCTTCGCCCACCCCGAACGCTCCGCCGAGGCCGCCGCCCACCTCGCCTGGTTCCGCGCCCACGGCTACGCCGAGATCGCCGAACCCGTCCACATCAACGAGGGCGAGGGAGATTTCGCCGTCACCGCGAGCTGGATCCTCGCCGGCCGCGGCTTCCGCTCCAGCCCCCTCTCCCACGACGAGGCCCAGGAGTTCTTCGGCCGCCCCGTCATCGGCCTCGACCTCGTCGACCCGCGCTTCTACCACCTCGACACCGCGCTGTTCGTGCTCTCCGACGACGAGATCGCCTACTTCCCCGGCGCCTTCTCGCCCGGCAGCCGCGCCGTCCTGGCCCGCCTCTTCCCCGACGCCCTCCTCGTCGCCGAACGCGACGCCCTCGCCTTCGGCCTCAACGCCGTCAGCGACGGACTGCACGTGCTGCTGCCCCAGGCCGCGACCGGCCTGTTCGCGCCGCTGCGGGACCGGGGCTTCGAACCCGTCGGGATGGACCTCGGCGAACTCCTCAAGGGCGGCGGCAGCGTCAAGTGCTGCACCCAGGAACTGCGCCCCTGACCGAGAAAAGGGGCCGGGCGGCGGCCCGACGGGAAGACCCCCGTCCCGCCGTCGCCCGGCCCCTCGCGGCTCGCGGCTCGCGCCTCGCCCTCGTCGTGACGCGCGCGCTCAGTCCTGCGCCGGGGGCCACGGGTCGCCCCAGGCCGCGTCCCGCGCCGCCTTGTACAGGTCCCCGTGCCGCTTCGTCACCGTCGCCCGCACCTGCGTCGGCCCCGCGCCCTCCGCCGCGTCCGCGCCCGGCCGCTCGCACAGCTCCAGCGACACCAGCCCCTTGCGGATCTGCGGCCGCCGCGTGATCCGCGCCGACACCGGCGACACCGGCAGCCGGGTCGCCGCCACGTACGCGAACTTCTCGTCCTCGTGCGCCAGCGAACCGCCCTTGACCTGCCGGTGCAGCGAGGAACGACTCACCCGCGCCGAGAAGTGACACCAGTCCTTCCCCGGCTCGATCGGGCACGCCCCGTCGTGCGGGCACGGCGCCGCGATCCGCAGCCCCGCCGCCAGCAGTGCCTCGCGCGCCTCGATGATCCGCAGGTAGCCCTCCGGCGTGCCCGGCTCCACCACCAGCACCGACCCGCCGGCCCGCGCCGCCTCCGCGACCACCACCGCCCGCGCCCGCTGCGTCAGCTCGCCCAACACGTAGCTCACCGTCACCAGGTCCACCTCGGGCAGCGACAGCTCCGCCCCGATCACCGCCCGCCGCCACGAGGCCCCGGACAACACCGGATCCCCCGATGCCCCGGCCAGCTCACGGCCCAGCGCGAGCGCCGGCTCCGCCCAGTCCAGCACCGTAGTTTCCCGCGGCCCGTCCCAGGTCGCGGCCACCGCCCAGGTCGCCGCCCCGGTCCCGCCGCCCACGTCCACGTGCGAGGCCGGCGCCCACCCGGGCACCGCGTCCGCCAGACCCGCCAACGCCGAACGCACCGCCTCGAAGGTCGCGGGCATCCGGTACGCGGCGTACGCGGCCACGTCGGACCGGTCCCGCAGCACGGGCGCGTCGGTCGGGGTCCGACCACGGTAGTTCGCGATCAGCCGGTCCACGGCTGCCGCCGCCTGCTTCGGCGGCAGCCCGTCCAGCAGCCCGGCCAGGGCTCCGCGCAGGGTCTCGGAGGGGGAAATCGAGGCGTTCACCCCGGAAGCCTACGGCTTTCCGACGACCGGACCGGCCGCCTCCGCACCGTCCACGGCCTCCGCCACCGCCTGCCGCTCCACCGCCATCGGCGCCCGCGCCGCCCACGGCCGGCACATGCCCAGGAAGAACGCCGCCGCCAGCACCGAACACACCAACTGCACCAGCGCCATCGGCACCGCCGTGTCCTCCCCGGCGATCCCCACCAACGGCGAGGCCACCGCGCCCACCAGGAACGAGGACGTGCCCAGCAGCGCCGAGGCCGAACCCGCCGCGTGCGGGGTCCGCATCAACGCCTGCGCGTTCGTGTTCGGCATCACCACACCCATCGCCGACATCAACACGAACAACCCCGCCGCCATCGGGAACAGCCCCACCTCCCCGAACACGCCCGAGGCCATCACCAGCAGCGCCACCGACGCCACCGTGATCACGACCATGCCCACCACCAGCACCTTGTCCAGGCTCACCCGACCCACCAACAGCCGACCGTTCACCTGACCCATCACGATCAACCCGATCGCGTTCACCCCGAACAGCAACGAGAACGTCTGCGGCGAGGCCCCGTAGATCTCCTGCACCACGAACGGCGACGCCGAGATGTACGCGAACAGCGTCGCGAACGCGAAACCGCCCGCCAGCATGTACCCCGCGAACACCCGGTCCGCGACCAGCCCCTTCATCGTGCGCAGCGCCTCGCCGACCCCACCGGTCTGCCGGCGCCCCGGCGGCAGCGTCTCCGCCAGCCCCCGCCACACCACCAACGTCAGCAGCGCGCCCACACCCGTCAACACCCAGAAGACCCCGCGCCAGTCCGCGAACCGCAGGATCTGCCCGCCGATCAACGGGGCCACGATCGGCGCCGCACCCGAGATCAACATCAGCGTGGAGAAGAACCGGGCCATCTCCACCCCGTCGTACAGGTCCCGCACCACGGCCCGCGCGATCACGATCCCCGCCGCCCCGGCCAGCCCCTGCGCCAACCGGAACGCGATCAGCGACTCGGCGTTCGGCGCCACCGCGCACGCCACCGTCGCCACCACGTACACCAGCATGCCGATCAGCAGCGGCCGACGCCGACCCAACTTGTCACTGAGCGGGCCGATCACCAGCTGCCCCAGCGCCATGCCCGCCAGACACGCCGTGAGCGTCAACTGGATCGTCGCCGCCGGCCGCGACAACGCCTCGGTCACCTGGGGGAGGGCCGGGAGGTACATGTCCATCGACAACGGAGGCAGGGCCGTCAGGCCCCCGAGTATGAACGTCACGAACAACCCCGTCCGCCGCGCGGCCACGAGCTTCGCGTCCGGGGCGATCCGAGGTTCGGGTACGGCGGCGGGCCGCGACGGGGCGGCACCTCGCTCGGGCATGGGTTCTCCACTCTTCGGCACGGCGTGTACTCCCCCTGATCGACACCATTTTCTCAGCCGGCGGACCGCCCGCGCCCCGATCAGGGGTGTGACATATCGTGCGGCCCCATGAACGCAGCCCAGAACAAGATCGCCGTGGTCACCGGCGCCGGCTCCGGCATCGGCCGCGCCGTCGCCCTCACCCTCGCCGGCGCCGGCTGGCACGTCGCCCTCGCCGGCCGCCGCGCCGACGCCCTCGCCGAGACCGCCGCCCTCGCCGGCGACCACGCCGAAACCCTCGCCGTGCCCACCGACATCACGGACGCCGACGCCGTCGAACACCTCTTCACCGAGGTCGACGCCCGCTGGGGCCGCGTGGACCTGCTCTTCAACAACGCCGGCACCTTCGGCCCCGCCGGCGTCGCCCTCGACGAGATCACCCCCGACCAGTGGCGGCAGGTCGTCGACGTCAACCTCACCGGCGCGTTCCTCTGCGCGCAGAGTGCCTTCCGCCGCATGAAGGCGCAATCCCCGCAGGGCGGCCGCATCATCAACAACGGCTCCATCTCCGCACACGCCCCGCGCCCCAACTCGATCGCCTACACCGCCACCAAGCACGCCATGACGGGCCTCACCAAGTCCCTCTCCCTGGACGGCCGCCCGTTCCGCGTCGCCTGCGGCCAGATCGACATCGGCAACGCCGCCACCGAGATGACCGAACGCATGCAGACCGGCATCCTCCAGGCCAACGGCCAACTCGCCGTCGAACCCGTCATGAACGCCGACGACGTGGCCCGCACCGTCCTGCACATGGCCGAACTCCCGCTGGAGGCCAACGTCCAGTTCGCCACGGTCCTCGCCACGACCATGCCCTACATCGGCCGCGGCTGACCCCCACCGCCCACCTGTACCGACCGGAACGCGCGGACAGGGCGCGTGCCCGGCCGGGGTCAGCGACGCCCGTAGTGGTGCCAGGCGCTCACCCCGCCGGGGAGTCCCGCCCGAGGTGGAGGTCCTCCGCGATCGCGGTGCAGAAGACGGCTCCCGCGAGCCAACCGGCCTTGTCCGGTCCCGAGGCGGGAAGGATCAGACTGCGACGAACCCACGGTTCGGGTCGCGCGGAGAACTCGACGGTGGCGACGGCCCAGACGCCGTCCGATTCCTCGGAGAGGGAGAAGCCGCGCAACACTCCTCCGTATTCCGAGAGGACCCCGCCGAGCGCACTGTCGACCTCGGCGCGGAACTCCGCGAGGTAACGCCGCTCCTCAACGGTCAAGGCCATGCCCTCGACACCCGCAGTCGTAGTGGCACGCCGTGATCGTGACGGACATCGTTCGTCGAACCATCGACGTGAGCACGGGACCACCTCGCGGGCCGGGGGCTTGTGGACGCGACCAGTCACTCTGACCGCGCCGCCGGGGCGAGCCGGGGCCGCCACACCCGTCCGACGGGAACACCACCCGTCCGTGTCGCTCCCCCGACCACGTGCCGTCCGAGGGGCGCCGGGGAGGCCCCCGGTCCCGTCGGGGCCCGGGCTGCCCCCGATCATGGGCGGATGACCGCTCACCGACTCACCGACGAAGTCCTCCAGTACGCCGCCTTCAGCGGTGATCCCGCCGGCGGGAACCCCGCCGGGGTCGTGCTCGACGCCTCCGCGCTCGACGACGCCGCCATGCTCGCGATCGCCGCCCGGCTCGGGCACAGCGAGACCGCCTTCCTGACCGCCCCGCCCGCCGGACTCGACGGGCCCGCCGGGCGCACGTTCACCGTCCGCTACTTCAGCCCCAAGGCCGAGGTGCCGTTCTGCGGGCACGCGACCGTGGCCGCGGCCGTCGCCCTCGCCGATCGGATCGGTACCGGCGAGCTGCTGTTCGCCACCCAGGCCGGGCCCGTGCCCGTCACCGTGACCACCGCGCCCGACGGCTCCGCGCGCGCCGTGCTCACCAGCGTCGAACCGCACGTCACCGAGGTCGAGGACGCCGAACTCGCCGAGGCCCTCGCCGCCCTCGGCTGGGCCGCCGAGGACCTGGACGCGCAACTGCCGCCCCGGATCGGCTACGCCGGCGCCCGGCACCTGATCCTCGCCGCCGGCACCCGCGCCCGGCTCGCGGACCTGGACTACGACTTCGACCGGCTCGCCGCGTTCATGACCCGCCTGGACCTCACCACGCTCCAGCTCGTGCACCGCGCCGCCGACCGCGTCTTCCACGTGCGCGACCCGTTCCCGATCGGCGGGGTGGTCGAGGACCCGGCCACGGGGGCCGCGGCGGCGGCCTTCGGCGCGTACGCGCGGGAACTGGGGCTCGTGCCCGAGGACGCCGTCCTCACCCTCCACCAGGGCGAGGACATGGGGCGGCCCGGGGAGCTGACCGTGGAACTGCGCACGGGCGACCCGCGCGTACGAGTCGGCGGCGCCGGCGTCCGGATGCCCTGACCTGCCCTGAGCCGGCCTGAGCCGGCCTGAAAGGCCGCAGGCCCCTCCCTGCTCGGGAGGGGCCTGCGGGTGTGCTCGTAGTCAGCTCTGCATCTGCGCCGGCTGTCGGGGCGGCTTCGGGGTGGTGGTGTCTCGGTTGGCGAAGAGGAAGAGGCCGAGGGTCGGCAGCAGGTACGCGCACCACACGGCGACCTGCCACACCGTCGGGTCCGGCTGGAAGTTCAGCGTGCCCTTCAGCAGGGTCCCGTACCAGCTCGTCGGCGGGATCGCCGCGCTCACGTCGAATGCCTTGTCCGCGAGCCCCGGCAGGAACGCCGCCTCCTGGAGGTCGTGCACCCCGTACGCCAGCACCCCGGCCGCGACCACGACCAGCATTCCGCCCGTCCACGTGAAGAACCGGGCCAGGTTGATCCGCAGCGCGCCCCGGTAGAAGAGGACGCCGAGGCCGATCGCCGCCGCGATGCCCAGCAGCACGCCGACCAGCGGGCCCGAGCCGTTGCCCGCCGCGTGCACCGAGTTCCACACGAACAGCGAGGTCTCCAGCCCTTCCCGGCCCACGGCCAGGAACGCGGTCGCGGCCAGCGCCCCCGAGCCCATGGCGAGGGCCGCGTCGAGCCGGCCGTGGAGTTCGGCCTTCAGGTGCCGGGCGGTGCGCTTCATCCAGAACACCATCCACGTCACCAGCCCCACCGAGAGGATCGACAGGGTGCCGCCGATGGCCTCCTGCGCCTCGAAGGTCAGGGTGCGGGTGCCGAACTCCAGGACCGCGCCGAAGACCAGGCTGAGGGTGACGGCGGCCCCGATGCCCAGCCAGATGGCGGGCAGCCGGTGCCGGTTGTCGGTCTTGACCAGGTAGGCGATCAGGATGCAGACGACCAGGCTCGCCTCCAGCCCCTCGCGCAGGCCGATCAGGAAGTTGCTGAACATGTCGGGTTTCCCTCGTGTTCCTCGCGTCAGGAGAACAGCGTCCGGCCCCACCAGTCGTCCTTGTCGCGGACGCCCGGCGGGACGGCGAAGACGGCCGAACCCACATGTTGGATGTACTCGTTGAGCGCGTCGGCGCGGGCCAGGGACCGCTGCACGGGCACGAACCCGGTGCGCACGTCCTTCTGGTAGGCCAGGAAGAACAGGCCCGCGTCGAGCCGGCCGAGGCCGTCGGTGCCGTCGGTGAAGCTGTAGCCGCGGCGCAGCAGTGTGGCCCCGGAGTTGGTGTCGGGGTGCGCCAGGCGCACGTGAGCGTCCGGCTTCATCGCCTTGAGGAAGGGCTCGTCACGTTCCTTGGACTTGCCGACGGGCGCGCCCTCGCCCTTGTCGCGGCCGAACACGTCCTCCTGCTCCTGCAGCGAGGTGCGGTCCCAGGTCTCGATGTGCATCCGGATGCGGCGGGCCACGAGGTACGAGCCGCCGGCCATCCAGGGTTGTCCGCCGCCGTCCGCGCCCACCCACACGTGCTTGTCGAGGGCGGCGGTGTCGGTGCCGGAGACGTTCCGGGTGCCGTCCTTGAAGCCCATCATGTTGCGCGGGGTCTGTTCGTCGGGGGTGGTGGAGGAGGTCTTGCCGAAGCCGAGCTGGGACCAGCGGATCGCGACCGTGCCGAATCCGATCCGGGCGAGTTGCCGGATCGCGTGCACGGCGACCTGCGGGTCGTCGGCGCATGCCTGGACGCACAGGTCGCCGCCGGAGCGGGCCGGGTCGAGGTTGTCGCCGGGGAACAGTTCCAGGTCCACGAGGGCCTCGGGCCGCCGGCCGTCGGGCACCAGGCCGCGTTCGGGGGCGAACAGGCCGGGTCCGAAACCGATGGTGAGGGTGAGCCGGGACGCCTTGAGGCCGAGGGCCTCGCCGGTGTCGTCGGGCGGGGCCTCGGGCAGGCCGCCGAAGCCGCCCTCGCCGACGGGTTGTCCGGCCGCCATCAGCCGGGCGGCGGCCGTCCATTCCTTCAGCATCCGCACCAGCGCGGCCCGGTCCTTGGTCTTCACGTCGAACGCGGCGAAGTGCAGCCGGTCCTGCACGGGGGTCGCGATGCCCGCCTGGTGTTCGCCGTGGAAGGGGACGGCCGCGCCGGCCGACGCCGCCGGCACCGGGTCGGGGCCCAGGCCGAGGGCGGCGCCGGTGCCGACGGTCGCGGCGGCGCCCAGCGCGAGCCCGGCCCCGCCCCAGCCGAGCAGGGCACGGCGGGAGGGGCGGGAGGGGCGGGTCGGACGGGCGGCGGACTCGTCGGACGCTTCCGGGACGGGGGTGTTCTCGTCGGCCATCACGGTCCTCCTCGGCGTGGGTCGGCGGGCTGTTCTCGGGCTACTTGACGACGGCGGCGGCGAGCTTGGACAGCGGCTCGGCAAGCGCGTTCACCGCGTCCGACAGCTCCTTGCGGTCGTTCTCGGCGACCTTGTCGTAGGAGGTGAACACGTAGGTGTTCTTGTCGGCCCGGTACTTGTCGAGGAGGGTGTTCAGGGCCGCGAAGCGGGTGTCGAGGTCCTTGACGAGGGCCGCGTCGTTCTTCGTGGCGACCGGCTTCAGCAGGTCGAAGGACTTCTGCGCGCCCTCCACGTTGGCCTTGAAGTCGACGAGGTCGGTGTGGCTGTAGCGCTCCTCCTCGCCGGTGACCTTGCCGGTGGCGACCTCGTCGAGGAGTTCCTTGGCGCCGTTGGCCATGGAGGTGGGGGTGATCTCGGCCTGGCCCACCTTCTTCTGCCAGGCGGTGAGGTCGGTGATCAGGGTGTCGGCGAGCTTCTTCTCCTCGTCGCCGATCTTCCCGCCCTCCCACAGGGCCTTCTCCAGCCGGTGCCAGCCGGTCCAGGTCTGCCCGGCCTCCAGGCCGTCCTCGCGGACGTCGACCTTGGGGTCGATGTCGCCGAAGGACTCGGCGACGGGCTCGGTGCGCTCCCAGCCGATCCGGGACTCGGCGTAGGCGGCCTTGGCCTTCTCCACGTCGCCGGCCTTGACGGCCTCGGCGAAGGCCCTGGCCTTGGGGAGGGTCTCGTCGGCCTGCTGCCGGACGTAGGTGCGGTAGGCGGCCACGGCCGCGTCGGCCTCGGCGCTGCGCTTGGCGCCGCCGCCGTCACCGGTGACCTTGACCTGCTGCCGGATGCCGTCGCCGACCATGCCGGGCTTGCAGGCGATGGCGTAGTCGCCGGCCTTGATCTCGGCGGTGATGGTGGCCTTGGCGCCCGCGCCGATGTTCTCGCGCTCGGTGACGATGCGGTCGTCGGGGAAGAGCACGTACACCTCGGTGACCTTGGAGCCCTTGTTCTCCACGTCGAGGGTGACCTTGCCGGCGGGGAACTCCTTGGCGGAGACCTCGCAGGCGGTGTCGGAGGCGGTCACCTTGATCGTGTCCGTGCCGGGCGCGGCCTTCTCGGCGCAGCCGGTGACGGCGGTCAGGGCCGCCGCGGCGGCGACCGCGGTGGTGACGGAGAGGCGGACGGGACGCATGGCGGGCTCCTGGCAGTGGGTCGATCGGCCCGGTCCGCGAGCGGGTCCGGCCGGTGAGGCTGACCTAACTTAACCAAGCCTTACCTCCCCGGAACAGGCGGGACCCGTGATTCCGCTCTCACCTTTCGCCCCCGGACACGGCCCTGTCACGGAGCCCCCAGGACCGCCCCACGAGAGGGCAAAGCGCCGGTCAAATCACCCGTGGGCACTCTCGTCCGCCCCGTCCCGTCCCGCCGGATCCGCCGGGGCGTCGCGCAGTGGCAGCACGAGGGCCGCCCCCGTGCGCGGGTGCGCGAGCACCTCCACCGGCTGCCGGTACACCCGTGACAGCAGCCCCGCCTCCAGCACCTCGCCGGGCGGGCCCGCCACCGCGATGCGCCCCTCGTGCAGCACGGCCACCCGGTCGGCGTGCGCGGCGGCCAGCCCCAGGTCGTGCAGGACGACGACCACGGCGTCCCCGGCGGCGGCCCGCGCCCGGCACAGCCGCAGCACGAGTTCCTGGTGCCGCAGGTCGAGGGCGGCGGTGGGCTCGTCGAGCAGCAGCAGCGGGGTGTCCTGGGCGAGCACGCGGGCGAGGGCGACCCGGGCGCGCTCCCCGCCGGAGAGGGCGGGGAAGGGGCGGCCGGCGAAGGCGGTGACCTCGGTGGCGGCCATGGCCTCGGCCACGATCCGGTCGTCCTCGGCCTCGCGTCCGGTGCCGGCCCAGGGGGCGCGGCCCATGCGGACCACGTCGAGGACGGGGAACGGGAAGGAGAGGGCGGCGTCCTGGGGGAGGACGGCGCGCCGCAGCGCGAGGTCGGCGGGCGACCAGTCGCCGGCCGGGCGCCCGTCCACGGTGACGGAACCGGCGGACAGCGGCAGGTCGGCGCAGAGCGCGGCGAGCAGGGTGGACTTGCCCGCGCCGTTCGGGCCGACCAGGGCCAGCACCTCCCCGGCGCGCACGGCGAGGTCGATGCCGGCGAGGACCTCCCGGCCGCCCGCGCCGTGCCGGGCCCGCACCCCGCGCGCCTCGGCGAACACCGTCCCGGCGGTCGGACGCCGGGGCGGCAGGCGCCGCGCGCGGGCCCGGGCCCGGCCCCACGTCCGCCGTCCGAACGGCGCGCGCGACGCGGCGGGGGCGGGGGCGGTGTCGGCATCGGTGTCGGCATCGGTGTCGGCGTCCGCACGGGGCACGGCGTCGGTCTCGTGCGAGGTGTTCGTGGTCGCGGCCATCAGGCCCAGCCTCCCTGGCGGCGACGGGTCCGGCGCAGGAGCCAGAAGAAGAAGGGGCTGCCGAGCAGCGCGGTCAGCACGCCCAGCGGCAGTTCGGCGGGCTCGGCGACGGTCCGGGCCGCGAGATCGCCGGCCACGAGCACGAGGGCCCCGCCCAGGGCGCTGCCCGGGATCAGGAAGCGGTGCCCGGGGCCGTGCGCCATCCGCAGCAGGTGCGGCACGAGCAGCCCGACGAACGTGATGATCCCGGCCACCGCCACCGCCGCCGCCGTCAGCAGCGCGACCACGAGGATCAGCGCGAGCCGCAGCCGTTCCACGTCCACGCCCAGGTGACGGGCGGGCCGTTCGCCGAGCGCCAGCAGGTCCAGCCGGCGCGCGTAGAGGGGGGCGACGCACAGGCCGAGGAGGGCGCAGGGCAGGACGGCGAGGACCTTGGGCCAGGTGGCCTGGGCGAGGGAGCCGAGCTGCCAGAAGGTGATCTGGTTGACCTGGCCGGAGTCGGCGAAGAACACGAACAGGCCGATCAGGGCGCCCGCGAAGGCGTTCACGGCGATGCCGGTGAGGATGAGGGTGACGACCTCGGTGCGCCCGCCGGAGCGGGAGAGGGCGTAGACCACGCCGACGGTGATCAGCCCGGCGACGAAGGCGCAGGCGGTGATCGTCCAGGTGCCGAGGAAGGTCAGGCCGAGGGCGATGGCGGCGACCGCGCCGACGGCCGCGCCGGCGGAGATGCCGATGACGCCGGGTTCGGCGAGCGGGTTGCCGAACACGCCCTGCATGAGGGCGCCCGCGCAGCCGAGGCTCGCGCCGACGAGCAGGGCGAGGACCACGCGGGGCAGTCGCACGTTCCACAGCACGCTCTCCGGGACCCGGTCCAGGGGCGCGCCGCCGAGGCCGATCCGGTGCTGGAGGGAGCCGAGCACGTCGCCGAGCGGGATCCGGTAGGCGCCGGTGCCGGCGGCCACGAGGGCGAGGACGACGAGGGCGGCGGCGAGACCGAGGACGAGCAGGGGCGCGGTCCCGCGCGCCCGGGCCGGGGCCGGCGTGGTCCCGGCCTGTTTCGGCGCCGTCGCGGGCGGGTCGAGGGGGAGGGTCATGGATCAGTTGGCCTTGTCGTACAGCTGGGTGACGAGGGACTTCAACACCTGGTCGGTGCGCGGCCCGTAGTTGAGGAGGACCCCGTCGTCGACGGTGAGGACGCGGCGGTCCATGCCGGCCGGGGTCTGGGCGATGCCGGGGACCTTGAGGAGTCCGTCGACGCCGCCGACGGAGTCCAGGCCCTTGGTCATGACGAGGACGGCGTCGGGGGCGGCGGCGGCCAGGGCCTCGCTGGTGATGGGGGTGAAGTCCTTGGCGAGCCCGGACTCCTTGCCCGCGTCGACCGCGCCCGCGGCCTCCAGGAGGGAGGCCGCGCCGGAGTCGGCGCCGCCGAGCATGTAGACGGAGGCGGTGCCGCGCAGGTAGAGGAAGGCGACGCGGGGCCGGTCGCCCTTGGCGCCGGCGCCGGCGGGGACGCCGGCGGTCGCGGCGGCGAGGCGTTCGTCGGTGCGCTTCTTGAGGGCGTCGCCGGCGGCGGGCACGCCGAGGGCGGCGGCGACGGCGTCGATGCGCTTGTCCACGTCGGCGAGGGTCTTGGCGGGCGGGATCACGAGCACGGGCACGCCGGCGTCGCGGATCTGGTCCACGGCCTCGGCCGGTCCGGTGGTGGTCTCGGCGAGGACGAGGTCGGGCTTCAGGGAGAGGACGCTCTCGGCGGACACGTCGTGGGCGCGGGTCACGATCGGGAGTTTCGCGGCCTGTTCGAAGGTGGCGGTGAGGTCGCGGGCGACGACCTTGGGGCCGAGGCCGAGGGTCTGCACGATCTCGTTGAGGCTGCCGCTGAGCGGGATGATCCGCTCGGTGGAGGCGATCGTGACGCGCGCGCCGTCGGCGGAGGCCGCGGTGACGGGCAGGGCCTGGCCGGCGGGGGCCGCGAGGGGTTCGAGCCGGTCGGGCAGGGCGGGGGCGGCGGCGGGCCGGGCGCCCGTCGATCCGGTGCCGGGGCTCGTGCCGCCCGCGCCGCCGCCGCATCCGGTCACGGCGAGGGCCGTCGCGAGGACGCCGGCGAGGGCGAGGGCCGCCCTGCGTGCGGGGGTTGTGGCTGTGCGGGTGGGCACGGGGGCACCGTCCTGATCGTCCGACCGAAGTGCTGCGGTTCCGAGATGCTCGGCACTTCCGCACCGACCGGCCGTTAGCTTAGGTTAGCCTAACTTCACTTGCCAGACCTTGGAGGGGACATTCATGTCCGCACGACCTGCCCGTGTGCTCACGGTCGCCGCGTTGGCGACCCTGCTGGGCGCCCTGCTGCCCACGACCGCCGCCGAGGCGGCCGAGAGCACGGTGCGGGGAGGTCGACTCGACTGGGGCATCAAGTCCTCGTTCCAGAGCTACGTCACCGGCCCCATCGCGAAGGGGCAGTTCAAGCTGCGGGACGGCGCGGCCACCGCCGGCGGCAGCATGTTCCGCTTCCACAGCGCCAACGGCCGCTACGACCCCGACAGCGGAACCTTCGAGGCCGCGTTCGGCGGGGCCGTGCAGTTCGTCGGGCACGCCAAGCCCGACGGCACCAACGAACTCGACCTCACCATGTCCCGCCCCACCGTCCGGATATCCGGCGGCAAGGGCACCCTCCTGCTCGACGTGGCCGGCACCGAGAAGGGCAGCACGAAGATCGTCGACCGCAAGGCCGTCCCCTTCGCCACCCTCGACCTCGGATCGGTGAACATGCGCGGCGCCGCGAGCCCCCTGGGCCTGACCGGCGTCCCCGCCACCCTCACCACCGAGGGCGCCGCCGCCTTCGCCGGCTACTACACCGCCGGCACCCGCCTCGACCCCGTCTCCCTCTCCGCCGACCTCGTCGCCGCCGCGACCGGCGCGGGCGCGAGTGCGAATGCGAGCGCGAGCCCGAGCGCGGGCGCGGGTTCCGCCGCGCCCAGCCCCTCCGGTTCGGCCGCGGCCGGCCCCTTCGCCGACGGAGCCGTCGACTGGGGCGTGCGACGCACCTTCCGCGAGTACGTCACCGGCTCCGTCGGCCAGGGCAAGTGGACCCTCGCCGACGGCGCCAAGGACGGCGGCGCGCTGTTCCGCTTCGGCGCCGGCACGGGGGAGTGGGACGGCGCGAAGGGCACCCTCGACGGGAAGTTCGCCGGCTCCGTCCACTTCACCGGCGCCCACCTCGACCTCCGACTGTCCGCCGTCACCGTGAAGGTCGCCGAGGCCAAGGGCACCCTCACCGCCGACGTGACCACCGCCGGGAACACCGCCAAGGCCGTCCCCCTCGTCGAGTTCGACGCCAAGGACCTCAAGGCCGACGGCGGCCTGGCCCGCGTCACCGAGGCCCCCGCCACCCTCACCGAGGACGGGGCCAGGGCCTTCGACAACATGTACAAGGCGGGCACCGAGATGGACCCCGTCTCCCTCGCGGTCGCCGTCACCCCCGGCACCGCCCTGCCGGCCCTCCCCGACCTCGGCTCCACCGGCACCCCGGCCGCCCCCGCCCCGTCCGCCCCCGTCGCCTCGGAGACCCCGGTCGCGGCCGAACCCGCCGGCGACTCCTCCTCCACCGGCCTGTACGTGGGCATCGGCGCGGCCGTCCTGATCCTGGCCGCGGCGGCCGGCGCCCTCGTGATCCGCCGCCGCCGCACCGAACCGACCCCGGCCGCCGCGACGACCGGCACCCCGGGAGACGCGACGGACGGCACGACGGGCGGCACGACGGACAAGCCCGCCGCCTGAGCCCCACCCACGAACAACCCCACCCCCCCCACGAACACGGCACCACCCGAACCACCCGCACCACATCCCCACACCCCCGCATCACGGACCCGAGCGCCCCGGACACCCCGACACCCCGTCACCGTCCGGCCGCCCGGCGATCCGGCGACCCCGCGCCCCGCCACGCGCCCTTTCCCCCCTCGGCCCTCGTCGCCCAAGGAGCACCCCCGTGTCCGACCGGAACACCCCCCGCGCCACCCCGCGGCACACCCCGCCGCAGCACACCCCCCGCCCGGCCCGGCACTCGCGGCGGCTGCTCGCCGTCACCGCCGCCGGCCTCACCGCCATGGCCCTGGGCACCACCACCCTCCTGCTCCCCGCTACCGCCGCCGAACGCCCCGCCGGCGCCGACGGCACCACGCAGGGCGCCGCCCCCGTCTTCGAGCGCAAGATCCTCGACGGCACCCTCGACTGGGGCCTGCTCAAGCGCTTCCGCGAGTACGTCGTCCAGACCGGGCAGAACAAGCCCAACGGCACGATCACCGTCGCCGACGGCGCGAGCGTCAACGCCGACGGCAGCTTCCGCTTCGTCAAGCCGACCGGGAAGTACGCCTCCCCCTCGCACGTGACCACCGCCGCGTTCCAGGGCAGCGTCACCTTCGCCTCGCCCACCTATCCGGCCGGCCACGGCTTCACGATCACCCTCTCCGGCCTCCGCTTCGACACCGGCACCAAGACGATCACCGCGGACGTCACCACCGGCACCGGCGACCAGCGCAAGACCGTCAAGGACGTGGCCCTGGCCACCGGCGAGTTCGGCCGCGACAACGAGAACATCGCCACCAAGCTCACCAAGGGCGCCGCCGACTCCCTCGGCTCCCCCTCCTACGACGGCATGGCCGGCGACCCCTTCACCGCCAAGCTCACCTTCGAGGGCGCCCCCGCCTCCTCCTCCGCCCCCGCCTCCTCCTCGGCACCGGCGTCCTCCTCCGCCCCGGCCTCGTCCTCCGCCCCCGCCTCCTCCGCGCCGCCCTCCTCCTCCGCCCCGGCGACCGGGGGAACGACCGGCCCGACGGCGAGTACCACGTCCACCGCCACCGCCACGTCCACGACCGGCACCCCCGCCGGCGACGGCCGGATCCTGAACGCCCGGCTGAACTGGGGCGTGAAGGAGTCCCTGCGCCGGTACGTGGGGGAGAGCGGCGTCACCGCGTCCGACGGCGCGACGCGCGACGGCGAGGGTTACGCGTTCGCCTTCGACAGCGGCACCCTCGACCCGGCGAAGAAGTCCCTCACCTCCGCCCACAAGGGCTCGCTCCGCTTCCGCTTCGAGGCCCACGGCGTCGACATGACCTTCGCCAACCCCAAGATCGTGGCCGGCGGCACCACCGGCACCCTCTACGTGGACGTGCGCACCCCCGGCTCCGACAAGAAGGCCGTCCGCTTCGCCACCCTCGACCTGGCCAAGGCCGCCTACACCCCCACCGCCGGCGCCCTGACCCTGTCGAAGATCCCCACCGCCTTCACCGCCGAGGCCGTCGCCGCCCTCTCGACCGACCAGGCGAGCACCGGCTACAAGGTCGGCGACCTCATCGACCCCGTCACCCTCGCCCTCACCGTCGACCCGAACACCACCGTGCCCACCGGCACCCCGGGCACCACCACGGGCGGCTCGGGCGCCGCCGGCGGTTCCGGTGCGGCCGGGGGCGCGGGCACGGCCGGTGGCGGCGCGGGCTCGGCCGGCGGCAACCTCGCCTCCACCGGCGCCGAACTCCCCGCCGCGGCCGTCCTCACGGCGGCCGGGGCGGTCGTCGCGGCCGGCGCGGGCGCCGTCCTCGTGGCCCGTCGTCGTCGCCAGGCCGACGCCGCCACCCCCGCGGCCCACTGACCCCACCGACCCGAGTACCGACACCGACACCCCACCCCCAGAACCCCCACCCCCCGGGCCCCACACCCGGGTTCCCCCCACCCCGGAGGGCCGGTCGCCCCGACGACCGGCCCTCCGGCCCGTCCCGGCCCCGTGCCCGGTCCGTCCACCCCGCCCGTGTCCGTGCGGCCCGTCCGGGTGTTCAATTGCGGACATGAACGATCTCGACGTGCTGCTGGTGTTCTGCGCGGGCGACGGCCGGTACGGCAACGCCCTCGGCGTGGTCCGCGACGGCCGGACCCACCCCGACCAGGAGTCCCGTCAGGCACTCGCCCTCGAACTCGGCTACAGCGAGACCGTGTTCGTCGACGACCCCGAACGCGGGGTCGTGGACATCCACGCCCCCGGCGCCCGCCTCGACTTCGCCGGCCACCCCCTCGTCGGCCTCGCCTGGCTGCTCGACGTGGAGGAACTCCGGGTCCCGGCGGGGGAGGTGTGGGCGCGGCACGACGGCGAGTTCACGTGGATCACCGCCCGTCCCGAGTGGGTCACCGCCAAGCGCACCGTGCGCTACGAGAGCCCCGCCGAGGTCGAGGCCCTCGCCCCGCCCGAGCCCGGCTCCGGCTGGATCTACGCCTGGGCCTGGGAGGACGAGGCGGCGGGCCGCGTCCGGGCCCGGGGCTTCCCCGACCGGGGCACCATCGTGGAGGACGAGGCCACCGGCTCCGCCGCCCTCCTGCTGACCGCCGAACTCGGCCGCGCCCTCAACATCACCCAGGGCCGGGGCTCCCAGATCGTGACGGCCCCCGGCCCCGGCGGGGTCGTGGAACTCGGTGGCCGGGTCCGCTTCGCCCCCACCCGGGGCCTGTAGGCGCGAGGGCACTCGGGCAGGGCCGCCGGCGGGGCCGCGCGGGCGGGGCCGCGCGGGCACGCGAAAGGGGCCCTCCCGTCCGCCGGCCGGCGCGGGTCACGCGCACGGCTCGGGAACGGAAAGGGCCCTCGGGCGCCCCCACTCCCCCGTGGTTCGGGCGCCGGCCGGACACCGCCGGCGGGACCGGTCAGGCCCGCAGGGCGCCGGTGGTCGGGACGACCACGCCGAACAGGTCGGCGATCGTGGTCAGGGCGGCGGTCTGGAGCGCGGCGGCGGGCACGACGGTGCCGTCGGGCGCGGGCAGCGCGCGGGTCGCGGTCGCGTCGGCCACGACGGTGGGCCTGTAGCCGAGGTTGAACGCGCCCTGCGCCGTGAACTGCACGCACATGTGCGTCATGAACCCGGCCAGCACCAGCTCCTTGTCCGCGCCGGGCGCGAACCCGAGGCCGGTCAGGGTCTCGGTCAGCGTGGTGGCGTGGAAGGCGTTCGGGTAGTTCTTGACGACGACGGGCTCGCCGTCGATCGGGGCGACCTCGTCGCTGATCGCGCCGATCCGGGTCCGGATGTCGTACGGGGTGCCCTCGCCGGCGTCGTTGACGACGTGCACGACCGGGATCCCGGCCGCACGCGCCGCGCCGAGCAGCTCGGCCGTCGCCTTCACGGCCTCCTCCACGTCGGTCAGGGCCATGACGCCCTCGCGGTAGGTGTTCTGCACGTCGATCAGGACGAGGGCGGCGTCCGCGAGCCGGGCCGGCTCCTCGGGGAGGCCGGAGACGGCGCGCAGGGTGGGGGAGGGGGTGGGGGTGCTCATGACGAAACCTTTCAGCGGTTCGGGAAACGGGTTCGGGAAACGGGTGCTGGAAACGTGTGCGGGAAACGGGAAGGGCAGGACCGGGCACGCCGCGGCGCACGGGGCGCGCACGGACGGCCGGGCTGTCGGAGGGGGGAAGAGGGGGGCGGGGACGAGACCGCGTGGGGCCCGGGCCCTCAGGGGCCCGCGGTGCGGAAGCGGCGCCGGTAGCTCGCCGGGGTGGTGCCGAGCCGGCGGCGCATGGCCCGGTGCAGGGTCTCGGGGGAGCCGAGGCCGGCGGACGCGGAGACCTCGGCCAGCGGCAGGTCGGTGGTCTCCAGCAGCCGACGGGCGGCCTCCACCCGGGCCGATTCCACGTACGCGGCCGGCCCCATGCCGGTCTCCTGGGTGAAGACCCGCGCGAAGTGCCGTTCGCTGAGCGACATCCGGGCCGCGAGGACGGGCGCGGAGAGGTCGCGGTCGAGGTGGTCGGCGATCCACGTGCGCAGTTCGTCGATGTCCCGCCGGGAGGCGGCGGGTCGGCTGAGCGGCACGGAGAACTGGCTCTGCCCGCCCTGGCGTTTGAGGTACATGACGAGCTGTCGGGCCACCGCCAGCGCCGTCTGTTCCCCGAGGTCCTCGGCGACCAGCGCGAGCGAGAGGTCCAGGCAGGCGCTGATGCCGGCGCCCGTCCACAGCCGGCCCCGGTCGGCGCGCACGAAGATGGGGTCGGCGTCGACGGTGATCTCGGGGTGTTCGGCGGCGAGCTGGGCGGCGGTGGACCAGTGGGTGGTGGCCGTCATGCCGTCCAGCAGGCCCGCCGCCGCGAGCAGGTGCGCGCCCACGCAGACGGACGCGACGCGGCGGGCATCGGGGGCGACCCGGCGCAGCCAGTCGACGACCTGCCCGTCGATGCGGGCGACGAACCCGTGCGGACCGGGGTCCACGGCGCCGGGCACCAGGAGGGTGTCCACGCCGCCCGTCACCTCGTCGAAGGAGGTGTCGGCGAGGATCCGCACCCCGGCGGAGGTGCGGACCGGGCCGGCGGTGGGGCCGGCCAGGACCACCTCGTAGCCGGCGCGGCCCCCCGTCTCCCGGTTGGCGAGGGCGAAGACCTCGGCCGGGCCGGTGACGTCGAGGAGGTCGACGTCGGGGAAGACCGCGATGACGACGCGGTGGGTGCGGGGCATGTGCCCATCCTCCCCGCGCCCCGGGTCCGGCCGCAATGACGATTCCCCGTCACATTCGGACATGCCCGGGTCGGTGACCTGCGGGAACGCGCGCGGGGCCCGACCGTGCGAGACGGTCGGGCCCCGGGGCGGAGTGCTCACGGGCGGGTGCGGGCGAGCGGGTGCGGGCGGGGTGCCGCCGGGCCGGGGCGGGGGCCCGGGCGGGGCTGCGGGCCCGGGTCAGGCGGCGACGGGGAAGAGGTCGCCCAGCTCGCGGAAGACGGCGCCGTTGAAGTCGAAGGCGCGCTTGCACTCCTCCACGATCCGCTGCTTCTCCAGGTCGTCGGCGGCCACGCCGTCCAGCAGCTCGCGGTACAGGCGCTTGAAGGCGGCGGGGTTGGAGATGTCGGCGAACACGTAGAAGCGCACGCCGTCGCCCTTGCGCTCGAAGCCCCAGGTCCGCTCGGCCTTGTCGCGGATGATCTGGCCGCCGGAGAGGTCGCCGAGGTAGCGGGTGTAGTGGTGGGCGACGTAGCCGCCCGGCCAGGACGCGGCGCATTCGGCGACGCGGGCCGCGTAGGCGGCGGTGGCCGGCAGGGCGCGCACGGTGGAACGCCACTCGGAGCCGCGCAGGTGCGCCAGGTCGCGTTCGATCTCGGTGACGCGCATCAGCTCGGAGCGGATGAAGGGCCCGGCGACCGGGTCGTCGGCGAGGGCGGCGGCGCCGTCCTCCAGGGCCCGGTACACGAACCACAGCTGCTCGGTGTAGGCGGTGTAGGCGTCGACGCCGAGTCGGCCGCCGAGCAGGTCGCTCATGAAGGTCGAGGTCTCGGCCTCCGTGTGCTGCTCGTGGGAGGCGACACGGATGACGGTGGAGAAGGCGTCCAAGGCGGACCTCCGAGAGGCGTTGGGTAACGAGGACCGGGCGTGGCGGAGCAACCCCGCCACGCCGATCTTCCTACTTAGGTTTACCTAAGTCAATGGGTTCCCGACAACGTGTCGGAAAAAACCCGTGAACGTGGCCGAGCACACCCGTACGGCCGAGCCCGGGAACGCGAAAACGCCGGCCGCGAGGGCCGGCGTCTCGTCGCGCGGAACGTGGGAGGGCGGGGGTAGGGGGGCGGAGGTCAGGGGAGGGTAAGGATCTCGGCCCCGTCCGCCGTCACCACCAGGGTGTGCTCGAACTGCGCGGTCCGCTTCCGGTCCTTGGTCACGACGGTCCAGCCGTCGGCCCACATGTCGTACTCGTGGGTGCCCAGCGTCAGCATCGGCTCGATGGTGAAGGTCATGCCCTCCTCCATCACGGTGGTCGCGTGCGGGCTGTCGTAGTGCGGGACGATCAGGCCGGAGTGGAAGGACGTGCTGATGCCGTGGCCCGTGAAATCACGGACCACGCCGTAGCCGAAGCGCTTCGCGTACGACTCGATGACCCGGCCGATCACGTTGATCTGCCGCCCCGGCCGCACCGCCTTGATCGCGCGGTTCAGGGCCTCGCGGGTGCGCTCCACGAGCAGCCGCGACTCCTCGTCCACGTCCCCGCACAGGTAGGTGGCGTTGTTGTCGCCGTGCACGCCGCCGATGTACGCCGTCACGTCCAGGTTCACGATGTCGCCGTCGCGCAGCACCGTGGAGTCCGGAATGCCGTGGCAGATGACCTCGTTCACCGAGGTGCACAGCGACTTCGGGAAACCCCGGTAGCCCAGGGTCGACGGGTACGCGCCGTGGTCGCACATGTACTCGTGGGCGACCTTGTCCAGGGCGTCGGTCGTGACCCCCGGGGCGATCAGCTTGGCGGCCTCCTCCATCGCCCGCGCGGCGATCCCGCCCGCGTGGCGCATGGCCTCCACGGTCTCCGGGGTCTGCACCTCCGGCCCGGTGTACGGGGTCGGGGCGGGCTTGCCGACGTACTCGGGGCGACGGATGGCGCCGGGAACGGAACGGGTGGGAGAAAGCTCTCCTGGGACGAGCAGCGACTGGCTGGACATGCGGGCGAGTGTAGTCGGCGGTTCTCGGGCAGCATGGCGTCACAGGAGCCGATCACGGAGCACGACGAGGAGACGGTGACGATGGCGCTGCTCAAGAAACGCCAGGTGGGCAAACCGGGCGAATGGTACTACTGCCTCAAGCACAAGAAGGTCGAGGAAGGCCCGGAGTGCCCGGCCAAGGACCGCTTCGGCCCGTACACCTCCCGCGAGGACGCCAACCACGCCATGGAACGCGCCCGCGAACGCAACCTGCAGTGGGAGAACGACCCCCGCTGGCACGGCAAGACCACCGACGCCCCGACGGCCGAGGACGGCGACGGCGCCGGAGCCGCAGGTACGACGGACACGGGCACGGCCACCCCGACCGACTGACCCGACCCCGCCAAACGAAAAACGACGAGCGGCCCACACCACCGGGCGGCCACACCGCCGGGCGGAGCCACGCAGCCGGGCAGACGAACGCCGAGCCCGCCACACGCCCGGGCCGACGGTGGGGCGGGCACGCGGTCGGGCGGACGGATGCCGATGCGGGCACGCGGCCGGGTGGGCGGACGGTGAGGCGGGCACGCGGTCGGGCGGACGAACGCCGATGCGGGCACGCGGCCGGGTGGGCGGACGGTGAGGCGGGCACGCGGTCGGGCGGACGAACGCCGATGTGGGCACGCACCCGGGCGGGCGGTCGCCGACTCGGGCACGCGGTCGGGTGGTCGCGGAGGCGGGCACCTGGCCGGGCGGGCGGCTGGCGAGACGCGCACCCGGCCGGATGGGTGGATGCCGAAAGGCGCACCCGCCCGGATGGGCGGACAGCGAGGCGGGCATCCTGCGAGGCGGGCACACGGACGGCGAGACCCGCACCCGGCCGAACCGACGCCCGACCCCTCGCCACCCCGCGCCCACACCCGTCGCCCCGTCCCGCCCCGCACCGACGGACCGACCCCGCGCCCACACCTGTCGCCCTGCCTCGCCTCGCCCCGACGGACCGGCCCCGCGCACACACCAGTCGCCCCCGCCCCGGATCGACGGACCGACCCCGCGCCCACGATTCGGTCCTGCGGCTTGTGGCCGTAGCCGCGCCTGCGGCCTGGCCTCGCCCTCCCGTGGCCCAGTCCCGCCCCCGTGGTCCGCCCCTGGGGCCACGCCCGCGGATCGGCCCCGCGCGCACGGACCAGCCCCGTGCCCACGACCCGGTCCTGCGGCCCGTGGCCGCAACCGCGCCCGTGGCCTGGCCCGCCGCCTCCCTCGTCGGCTGACCCTGCCCCTCGCCCCCCCGGTGCCCCATCCCCGCCGGCCCAGCTCTGGGGCCATGCCCACGGATTGGCCCCGCGTGCACGGACCAGCCCTGCGCCCACGATCAGGTCTTGGGGCCCGTGGCCGTAAACGCGCCAGTGGCCTGGCCCCGCCGCCTCCCTCGTCGGCTGACCCCGCCCCTCGCCCCCCGTGCCCATCCCCGCCCCCGTGGCCCAGCTCTGGGGCCATGCCCACGGATCGGCCTCGCGTGCACGGACCAGCCCTGCGGCCACGATCCTGTCTTGGGGCCCGTGGCCGTAACCGCGCCCGTGGCCTGGCCCCGCCCCCTCGTGGCCGTAACGCGCCTGTGTCCTGGCCCCGCCCGCCCCCGTGGTCCGCCCCTGGGGCCCTGCCCACGGACCGGGGTCGTGGCCGGACCGAGAGCCGGACCAGGACCGGCCCCGGCTCCGGACCAGGGCCGGCTCACGGACCCGGACCGTGAGCGGTACTGGGAACGGGGTGGGGTGGGGCTACCAGCGGGCCGGTGGGGGTGAGGTCAGGGTGTCCGCCAGGCGGGCCAGGCGGTCGCGGAACCGGCGCGGGGTGCGTTGGGCCGGCAGCGAGTTCTCCCCGGCCGCCGCGCTCACCAGGTGCTGCACGGTGTCCAGGTCCGTCGCCGCGCCCGTCGGCACGCTCAGCAACTCGTGCGCCATCGACCCCAGGTCCGGATCGCCCGCGTCCAGCGACAACACCGTCGCCCCCGCCCGGCGCGCGTCGTGCACCCGTTCCAGCAGCCCCGCCCCCGGCCGCTCCGGGGCCACCACCAGCAGCGTCTCCCCCCGCCGCGCCCCCTCCAGCCGGCTCAGCCCCACCGACAGGTGCGCGGGTGCGCCGCGCGGAACGGCGTGCCGCACCAGCGTCGGCGCCAGCTCCGGCAGTCCCGCCCACGCCGACTCGTCCACCAGGTGCGCCGCCAGGTGCCACGGCTCGTGCCCCGAGGTGCCCACCAGCAACAGCCCGCCCCCCGCCGACACCACCGACCGCCGCAGGTTCCCCCCGAACCGCCGCGCCGCCCCCGGCCACTCCGTTCCCGCCAACACCTCGCGCAACAGCGCCACCCGTACCGCGTCCATGCCCCGCATCCTGCGCCCGCCGCCCGGGCGATCGCGCGCGGATCCGGGCCGCGTCACCCGTTCGGTCCCGCGCTACCCGGCAGTACCCTCGCCCCCATGACTTCCACTGAGAGCACCCCCGCCGCGCCCGCCCCCAAGGACCCGCGTGACCTGCCCGACGTGTCCGGACTCGTCGTCGGCGTCCTCGGCGGCACCGGCGACCAGGGCCGCGGCCTCGCCTACCGCCTCGCCCGCGCCGGCCAGAAGGTGATCATCGGCTCCCGCGCCGCCGACCGCGCCCGTGCCGCCGCCGACGAACTCGGCCTCGGCGTCGAGGGCGCGGACAACGCCGAATGCGCCCGCCGCAGCGACATCGTCATCGTGGCCGTGCCCTGGGACGGCCACGCCGCCACCCTCGAATCCCTGCGGGAGGACCTCGCGGGCAAGCTCGTCGTGGACTGCGTCAACCCGCTCGGCTTCGACAAGCAGGGCGCGTACGCCCTCAAGCCCGAGGAGGGCAGCGCCGCGCAGCAGGCCGCCGCGCTGCTCCCCGAGTCCCGGGTCACCGCCGCGTTCCACCACCTGTCGGCGGTCCTGCTCCAGGACGAGGCGATCGAGGAGATCGACACCGACGTCATGGTCCTGGGCGAGTCCCGCGCCGACACCGACACCATCCAGGCCCTCGCCGAACGCATCCCGGGCATGCGCGGCGTCTTCGCCGGCCGCCTGCGCAACGCCCACCAGGTCGAGGCCCTGGTCGCCAACATCATCTCCACCAACCGCCGCTACAAGGCCCACGCGGGCCTCCGCATCACGGACGTCTGACGGACCCGGCCTGGCCGGACCTGACCAGGCCCGACCAGGTCCGGCTCGGCTAGGCCGTTTCCTTGGGATCATCTGATCGTTGGTTGATGTGTGTCGTTGACTGATGCCCAGTGGGCCCGTATCGAGCCGTTGTTGCCGGATCGGTCCCCGAGGCGGGGTGGGCGGTGGCGGGATCACCGGCAGGTGATCGACGCGATCGCGTTCAAGTACCGGACCGGGACGCCGTGGATGGACCTGCCCGAGCACTTCGGTTCGTGGAAGGGCGCCCACAATCGGCTGCGGGTCTGGGCGGCGGACGGGACCTGGGAGAAGGTCTTCACCGCCCTCCTCGCCCAGGCCGACGCCGAGGGCGACCTGGACTGGGTCGTCGCGGTCGACTCCACGATCGTGCGTGCTCATCAGCACGCCGCCGGGGCCCGTCAAAAGGGGCCCCGGCCAGCGAGCCGCACGATCATGCCCTCGGACGCTCCCGCGGCGGACTGACCACGAAGATCCACCTCGCCGCCGACGGCCGCTGCAGGCCTCTCGCCTTCGTCATCACGCCGGGCCAGGCCGGTGACGCGCCCGCGTTCACGCAGGTCATGGCCCGCTTGCGGGTGCCCCGGCGGATCGGCCGTCCCAAAGTCACGCCGGACGTGGTCCTGGCCGACAAGGCGTACTCGTCCCGGGCGATCCGCCGACACCTGCGGCGACGTGGAATCAGGGCGGTGATCCCGCAGCCGGCCGACCAAGCCGCCAACCGCAAACGTCGCGGCCGGTTCGGCGGCCGCCCGCCGGCCTTCGACCGGGAGGCATACAAGCAGCGGAACACCGTCGAGCGGTGCATCAACAAGCTCAAGCAGTGGCGCGGCCTTGCCACCCGCTACGACAAAACCGCCACCATCTACCTCGCCGGACTCCACCTCGCCGCCATCTTCATCTGGTCAGCACGATGATCCGAAGGAAACGGCCTAGGTCCGGCTCGGCCTGGCTCCGCTCGGCCCGGCCCGATCCGGCCCGATCCGGCCTGGCTCGGCCCGATCCGGCCTGGCTCGGCCCGATCCGGCCTGGCTCGGCTCCGCCCGGCTCGGCCTGGCTCCGTCCGACCGGACCCGATTCGACCCAAACCAGGCTCGGCCAGACCTGATCCGATTCGGCCTGGCTCGGTCCACCAGGCCCGGCCCGGTGGGCCGGCGGCCCAGCGGTTTCACACCGCCGCGCCGGACCCGCCGGCCTCGTCGGACCGTCACGCCGGCCCCGTCACACCGCCCGTGTCACGCCGGCGATGCCGGACCCGGTCGGGTGGGCTCTCCGGTACCCGCCGGTCCCGCGTCGCCGCGCCGGCCGGGCATGGCGCGGCGGGACCCACCGGGCCGTCCGCACACTGGTCACGGGCGTCACGGGCGTCACGGGCGTCACGGGCGTCACGGGCGACGCGGGCGGCTCGACCGGGCCAACCGGCCCGACCGGTGCCGCCTCAGCGCCCGATCTCGACGCGCTCGATCAGCAGCGGGGAGAGCGGCTTGTCGCTGCGGTCCGTCTCCACCTTCCCGAGCGCGGCCACGACCGCCTGCGACTCCGCGTCGGCGACCTTGCCGAAGATGGTGTGCTTGAAGTTCAACCAGGTGGTCGGGCCCAGGGTGATGAAGAACTGCGAACCGTTCGTCCCCGGACCCGCGTTGGCCATGGCCAGCAGGTAGGGCTCGGAGAACGTCAGGTCGGGGTGCGCCTCGTCGCCGAAGGTGTACCCCGGCCCGCCCCGACCCGTGCCCGTCGGGTCACCGGCCTGGACCATGAACCCGTCGATGACCCGGTGGATGGGCGTGCCATCGTAGTAGGGCCCGCTGAGCGGCGTCGCGGTGCGCGGATCGGTCGCGCCCTCCTTGGTGCCTTCGGCGAGTTCCGCGAAGTTGCGCACGGTCTTCGGCGCGTGGTTCGGGTACAGCTCCAGCCGGATCGCACCCAGGGTGGTGTGGATCGTGGCCGTCTTGGCGGGGCTCGTGCTCATGGGACCCTCCCGGTCGTCACGTACGGTACGCCCGCGATCATCCCAGCCCGCACCCCCCAACCACCCGACTTCCTCCACATCCCCCGAGTCCGGGCCCCGCCAAGGCCGCTACCCGGACCCGCACACAACCCCACCCCACGACCCGCTCACGCCCTGTCCTCACCCGGACCCACACCCCAACAGTCGAGGGCGGGGGCAAGCCCCGTGGACCGCCGCCGCCCCCAAGGGCACGCTTGCAACGGCCCCACGCACCCCCCTCAGGCCGCCCCGGGCCGGCACCCTGCGGCGAGGCCACCCACCTCGCCCCCCACCCGCACCGAACCAACCCCGCACCGAACCAACCCCGCCGCACGACGACCTCCCCCGGTCGCCGAACCAGCGGAACCACCGGAACAGGCATCCCGAGGTGCCCTGATCCGCCGGGCGACGGGTCGTCGAGTGGCGGAGGTGGCCGCCTGCCGGCGGCGGGCAAGTCAAAAGCTTTTCCCAGGGGCGGCGGAGGGGAGCCGGGGCCAAGGCGATTGCCCGTCCTCACCCAATCCCGTGGCGAGCGCAGCCCCCCAACAACCACCCCCGGAGCCCGCGAAGGCCGCCCTCACGAACCCGGCCCGAACGCGGCCACCCACCACACCTCGACCGCCTACGGCCCCCGACGGCCCCACCCCGAAGGCCGGCCCCGCAGGGGGCAGGGGCGAGCCCGACGCGGCGGGCCCAAGGGGCCCGAAGCCCCCACCCCACCCGCACCCGGCAACGCACCGAGACCCCGTACCCCTCCCCGCCGCCACCGGGAAACGCTTTTGACCTACCCGCCGCCGGCAGGCGGCCACCCCAGCCCCGACCGCTCCCACCACCGCGCAACAACCCCGACCCACCAGGACGTACGCCCCCCACCCCCGACAAAATCAGCGAAGATAACCCCCAACAGCCCAGCCCCAAGAAGCGCCCACCCCCAAGGCCCAGATATGTCGGAAATGTCGCGATCCCCAATCCTTGCCAAAAACCCCACCCCGCCGCGACAAACCCGCAGGTGAAAGACTCCAGCCCCCGCGCACGCGGGGATGACCCCGAACCGGTGGCCGCGCGCCCGGCAGCAGCCCGCCAGCCCCCGCGCACGCGGGGATGACCCCCATCGTCTTGGAGGTCTTCATGAACACCCTGCCCAGCCCCCGCGCACGCGGGGATGACCCCTCGGCGAACCCCTTGCTGTCCTTGAGCCCTTGCCAGCCCCCGCGCACGCGCGGATGACCCCCTGCGGGAGCGCCAGCGGCGGCCTGCCGGATGCCCGCCAGCCAGCCCCCGCGCACGCGGGGATGACCCCGGTGGCCCAGTGGGGGTGGGTGCTGATGGCTTCCAGCCCCCGCGCATGCGGGGATGGTCTTGCGCCGGTTGCATTGGCTGATGGACTCGGTTGCCGGCCCCCGCGCGTGTGGGGGCGGTTTTCGGTTGGTGGGTTTGGTTGCCCGGGGCTTGTGCTTGCTTTCGTGGGGGCTGGTGGCTTTGGGGGTGGACCCCGGGGTGGGGTGGGGGTGGGCGTGGGGGACACTGGGGGGGTTCGTCCTAGCCGTACCGTCCCGCCGGAACCCGAGGAGCCCGATCCATGCCTCGCCTCGCCATCTACGCGATCGTCGTTTGTGCCCTGTCCGTGGCGGCAGCGGTGGTCGCCTTCGTGGAGGGCAGTTTTCTCGGGATCGTGTGGGTGTTGCTGGCGGGCATCACCTCGAACATGGCGTGGTTCTACATTCGCAAGGCCAAGATGCGGGCCGCCGCCCAGCAGGCCGCCCCTGCCCGGACCGTTGAGGTCTGAGCCATGGCTCTGGTGGTCTGAGATCGGGTGACGCCCGGTGAGGGCCCGCCGGTCTTCGCCGGGACCCCACCGGGGTCGTGCGGGGGTTACTTCGCTCGGCGGAGGGTGAAGCGTTCGCCGTCGATCGCCACGACGATCCAGAAGATGTCGGCGAACTTGATCTGCCTGTCCACCTCCACCGTGCCCATGAACTTCGCGCCCCTCGCCTTCGCGCCGAGGCGGGTCTGGAGTTCGTAGAGGGTGCCCGCGATGGACTCGCCGACCCCCGGGTCCGCCTGTTGTACGGGCGGCGGGGCGATCGAGGTGCCCGTGCTCCGGGTGTTCGCCGCCGCCGCGGCCTTGTCCTCGACGATCTTGCGGACCCGGCCCTCGAAGTCCAGGTACTCGCTGTCCGTCAGCAGGGCCCGGAGGTGGGCCTCCAGGTTGTCCTTGCCGGGGTTCACGGCGAACGTCGCGAAGTAGCCCAGCCCGCGGTTCGGGCCCACCACCCATTCCCGGGCGATGGCGTCGCCGTACACGCGGCGCACCGAGTCGAGCTCGTGCGCGAAGACGAGACCGTTCTCCGGCGCGCCGTGCAGCACGTGCCCGAACTCGTGCCAGATCTTGCCCTCCAGCGCGATCCCGCCCTCCTTGACCGTCGCGATCTTGATGAGGATCGTGTCGAGGACGATGCGTTGCTGCACCGCGCTGATGAGCTCCGGGGACTTCTCCTGGCGCCGTCCCTCGAAGTCCACGGTGTTGCGGTACAGGTCGATCTGGGTCTGGGTCTTGATGGTCAGCGCGTCGTTCGCGGCCTGGAGGTTGAAGCTGTCGGGCACGACGACGATCGACGCGCCCGGCCTGATGCGCCACAGGATCCCGGACGCGAGCGCGTCCGGGTCCGGGGCGAAGGAGTTCGTGCCGTTGTAGGTGCCCTCGGGCAGGCCGCCCTGGTGGTGTTCGGACATGGTGGTGTACCCCGTCCCTCCCCTGAGACCGCCGCCGCGTCCGGTGCGCGCCGGCGGGAAACCCCCGGCCGACGCCCCTCGGGGGCGGCGTGGCCGGGGGATGACTGCCCAGGGCGCGACGACGGAAACCGGCCGGCGGGGGGCGCACGTCAGACGCCGGCGCCCGCCGTCCCGTCCGCCGTCCGCGCGCCCCCTGCGGGCCGGGCCACGGAGTCGGCCCCGGCCCCCGCCTCGGCTTCGGTGTCGATCGTGGCCGGGACCGTGTTCGCGCGTTCGGTGACGAGGGCCGGGGCGCGGGCCGTGACGGCGCGGTCGGCGGGCGGCAGGTCGCCGTACAGGTGCTCGGTGACGTGGGCGACCCGTTCCCGGATCCCGTCCTGCGTGGCCCGTCCGGCCTCGGTGAGGGTGAGGGTGACGGAGCCGGTGTCGCCGGCCCCGCCCGTGATGAGCCCGGCCCCGCCCGTGACGAGCCCGGCCCCGCCCGTGACGAGCCCGGCCCCGCCCGTGACGAGCCCGGCCCCGCCCGTGACGAGCCCGGCCGCCACCAGCCCGGCCGGCGCGGCCTCGGCGGTGGCGTGTCGACCTTGAGTCCGTACCGGATCCGGGCGAGGAGCGTGGCGCGGGTGTGGGGGCCGGTGGAGCGGGAGTTGAGGGCGTTGGCCCGGGTGAAGTCGAGCCCGAGCGGGTCGAGGGTGGTGCGTTTCGGGACGGCGTGGGTCGCGTAGTGGGCGAGGCCGATGGCTTGGCCGGTGAGCGTGGCGTCCGCGGGCGCGGGCGCGGGCACGGGCGCGGGGGTGAGGGGCGGGGGCTGCGTGGCCAGGGCCGCGCCGAACGCGGCCCGGGGCGCCGGGGCGGGGTGGGGGATGCGCGTGGGCATCGGAGTCCCGCGCAGGGGCGAACGCGGGACGGTGCTGCCCCGTGTGGGGGACGTGGCGGACCTCGTTCGGCCCTATGGGACCGTCCGTCGATCCGCTGCGTTCGTGCGTCCGCCCTAACTCGCCCCGTCACGCCCCCGCCCCGCCCCCGACCCCGTCAGTCGTGGGTGGGGCGGGCAGTGCGCGGCGTGCCGTACGGGGGCAGTGTGAAGGTGTCGGCGGGCGGGACGAGGAAGCGGTCGAGGGCCGCGGCGACGCGGGGGTGGGCGGCGGCCCGCAGCACGGTGTTCAGGGTGCGGATGCCGACGCGGGTGCGGGGCGAGGCGACGCGGGGCACGCCGGGCGGGAGGTGCTGGGCGCGGGCGGTGTAGGGGCGCAGGAGGTGTTCGTAGCGGGCGAAGGCGTCGCCGTGGCGTGCGTGGTGGGCGAGTTCGCCGGCGAGGACGTAGGCGCCGGTGAGGGCGAGGCTGGTGCCCATGCCGCTGAGGGGGGACGCGCAGTACGCGGCGTCGCCGACGACCACGACACGGCCCCGGGACCACGTGGGCATGCGGACCTGGACGACGTGGTCGAGGAAGAAGTCCTCGGCGTCGTCCAGAGCGGCGAGGATCCGCGGGACCTCCCAGCCCACGTCGGCGAAGAGGGCGCGCAGCAGCGTCCGTTGGGCGTCGGGGGCGAGGCGTTCGTGGCCTCGGGGCGGGGAGAGCCAGGCGAGGGAGGCGCGGGTGGTGCCCCGGTTGTCGGGGCGGAGGGTCGCCGTGCGCCCGCCGGGGGCGTTGTGCCAGCGCGCCCAGCGGCCGTCGGAGGGGTGGTGGGGGATGGTGAGGTACGCGGTCGAGATCCCGACGGACCGCACGTCGGTGAGCCGGGACGCGGCGGACCGCCCGTCCGAGGACCGCCCGTCCGAGGACCGCCCGTCCGAGGACCGCCCGTCCGAGGACCGCCCGTCCGGGGACCGTCCGTCCGGGGACCGTCCGTCCGGGGACCGTCCGTCCGGGGACAGCCCGTCCGGGGAGCGGCCGAGGGCGGCGGCCCTGTCGGGGCCGTCGGGGCCGTTGGGGCCCACGGACCCGCCCGACGCGGCGGTGGTGCCGGCCCTGCGCGTGCCGCCGGCCGTGGCCGCGTTGCCCGTGCCGCTGGTCCTGCCAGCGTTGCCCATGCCGCCCGTGTTGCCTGTGGCGCCCGCGTTGCCCGTGCCGCTGGTCCTGCCAGCGTTGCCCATGCCGCCCGTGTTGCCTGTGGCGCCCGCGTTGCCCGTGGCGCCCGTGTTGCTCATGCTGCTCGTGTCGCCCGCGTTGTCTGTGCCGTACGTGCCGTACGTGCCGTCCGGGCCACCCGCGCGGCCCATGCCGTCCGGGCCACCCGCGCGGCCCATGCCGCTCGTGCCGGCCGCGCTGCCCATGCCGCTTGTGCCGGCCGCGTTGCCCGTGCCGGTCCTCCCGGCGGCCCCGCCGGACCCGGCGGTGCCCTCGGGTGGGCCGAAGACGAGGTCGCGGGTGCGGGAGCGGGCTCCGTCCGCCGCGACGACCAGGTCGAAGGCGCGTTCCGTCCCGCTGCGGAAGGTGACGTGCACCTGCTCGCCGACCTCCGCGAGGTGCGTGATCTCGTCCCCGAACAGGTACTCCGTGCGGGGGACGGTGTCCTCGTACAGGACGCGGGAGAGGTCGGCGCGCAGGATCTCCAGGTCGGAGATCGGCCCCTGCCCGCCGAAGGCCCCGGACGGGAACGCGGCCTTGACGCGGTCCGCCCCGTCGACGAAGCGGATGCCCTCCTCGCGGGTGGCGTGCGCGCGCAGGACGGGCTCCAGGCCCATCCTGCGCACGACCTCGCGGCCGGCGCCGCGCACGTCCACGGTCTGGCCGCCGTCGCGCAGGGCGGGGGCGCGTTCGACGATCGTGGCCCGCATGCCGTGCCGGTCGAGCCAGTGGGCGAGGGCCGGGCCGGCGATGCCGGCTCCCGCGATCAGGACGTTCCGGTGTGCCATGTGACTCCCCATGTCCGTGTGCCGGTGTGCCGGTATGCCGTGCTGTGCCGTGTCGCTCGCCCGCCCGCCCGCCCGCCCGTGCGTGTGCGGGCGTCCGTGCTTCGGTGTGTCCGTTCCGTCCTACCCCGTCCCGTGCGCGGCCCGGCCGGCGTCAGAGGGTGACACGCTCCCCGTCCGCCCCGGTCCCCGTCCCGGTCGCGGGGGTGATGCCGTGCTGCTCCTCCTCCGGGCGGGCCTCGCGGGGGAGGAGGAAGGTGATCGCGAAGAACGCGACGAGCAGGCACGCCTGCGCGATCAGCGCGTGGTGGAACCCGGCGGTGAAGTCGCCCGTCTTGGCCCGGTCGAAGAAGACCGACCCGAAGACGGCCACGCCGATGGACCCGCCGACCGCCTGCACCGCCGTCAGGACGCCGGACGCGGAGCCGATCTCGTGGTCGTCGACGGCGGCCAGGATGAAGCTGAACAGGGCCGCGATCACCAGACCCGCGCCGACACCGGCCACGACGGTGCCCGGCACGATGTCCCAGATGGAAAAGGCCGAGGCGTCGAGTCCGTCGAGTTCGAACCACAGCAGGGCCGCGCCGGCGAGCTGCACGAGCGGCCCGACCTGGAGCACGCCGCGTCCGATCCGGTTGGCGAGGAACGCGCCGCTGACCGCGCCGCCGATCGCGGTGCCCACGGCGAGCGGCAGGTTGCCGAGGCCGGCCTCGCCGGCGGTGAACTGCCGGCCGATCTGGAGGTAGAGGGTCAGCACGAGCTGGGTGCCGATGAGCCCACCGAAGAACAGGGCGATCCCGCCGAGCCCGACGGTGAAGGCGGGCTTGCGGAGCAGGGCCGGGGTGACGAGGGGTTCCCGGCCGGCGGCGGAGGCGCGACGCTGTTGGACGGCGAACAGGGCGAAGCCGATCACCGACGCGGCCATGCTCAGCCACGTCCACAGCGGCCACCCGTCCTCCTGCCCCTGGTTCAGCGGCAGCACGAGCAGGGCGCACGACGCGATGACCAGGGCCGCGCCGGTCACGTCGACCCGCACCGTGCGATCGCCGTCCTTCGCCGGCACGAACTTCGCGGCGATGATCAGCGCGGCGATGCCGATGGGCAGGTTGATCAGGAACACCGAGCGCCAGCCGAGGCCGAAGAAGTCGCCCTCGATGAGGAAGCCGCCGAGCACCGGCCCGATGATGCCGCCCAGCCCGAGGACCGGGCCGAAGATCGCGAACACCTTGGTGAGCTCGGGTCCGGAGAAGTTCTCCCGCAGCAGGCCCAGGCCCTGCGGCAGCAGCATGGCCCCGGCGGTGCCCTGGAGGAGGCGGAAGGCGATCAGCGACCCGATGTTCGGCGCGAGCGCGCACAGGAGGGAGCTCGCGGTGAACGCGGCGAGGCCGATCAGGAACATGCGGCGCCGGCCGTAGCGGTCGCCGAGTCGTCCGCCGAGGACCAGCCCGGCGCCGAGGGTGAGGGCGTAGCCGCCGATCACCCATTGCAGGCCGACGGGCCCGGAACCGAGGGATCGCTCCAGGTCGGGGCCCGCGACGTTGACGATCGAGGCGTCCAGGAGGTCCATGATCTCGGCCGTGATCATGACCGCCAGGATCAGCCACCGCCATCGGTAGGGCGCGGCGGGGGCGCCGGCGCCGGGGGCGTCGGAGGTGGGGGCAGGGGCGGACACGAGCAGATACCTCCATGGTGAAGTAATTCCATGGTGAAGGTAAATTGGTGGAGGTAGGTTGTCAACCGGAAGCGCCGGCGTGATCACGCGGCGCACGACGAGGGCGGAGAGTCCGGTGGAAGAAGCCAGGCGCGACGACGTCGCGGAGCAACGCGAGCGGCTGACGGAGGCGCTGCGGATCTACGGCGCGCACTACACCGAACTCGGTCGCCGCTTCGCCGCGTGGCTCGGCCTGCACTCCACCGACGCGGTGGCACTGCTCCAGATCACCGCCGCCGAGGAACGCGGCACGCCGCTGTCACCCGCCCGGCTCAGCGAACGCATCTCGCTCTCCACCGGCGCCACCACCGCGCTCCTGAACCGCCTCGAAGCGGCCGGACACATCACCCGGGCCCGCGAACACACCGACCGCCGCGTGGTCACCCTGCGCGGCGGCGCGCACATCAGCGCCCGCGCGGAGGAGTTCTTCGACCCGATCGCCGACCGCCTCGACGCGGCGATGTCCCCCTACTCGACCGAACTCCTCGACCGCTTCGAAGCGCTCATGACCGACCTCAACGCCACCCTGGACACCCACCTCAAAACGGCCGGCCCGCCCCCACCGCCCACCACCCCGACCCCCTGACGAGCCTCCGTCCCGGCGGGTGGGAGGGGACGCTGTCGGGGGCGCGCCGGGCCTCAGCCGCCGTCCACCCGAGCCCCGGCAACGAACGCGCCCCAGGCGGCGGGGGTCACGCGCAGACTGCCCTTGGCGTGATCCTTGGTGTCGCGCACGAGCACGGCGGCGTCGGCCTTCGCCACCTCGACGCAGTTGCCCCCTTCGGGGCCACTGTGGGCCGACTTGATCCAGGTCGTGGCGGGGGAAGTGTCCATCGAGTCCTCCGGGGTGCCGTGCCGAGACGTCGCACACACGATGACGGCCCCCTTCCCGTCAGGGAAGAGGGCCGTCGGGGCGCGTGAGGGCTCAGGCCGCGTGAGCCTTGGCGCCCGAGACGAACGCGTCCCACGCGGCGGGGGTCACGCGCAGACTGCCCTTGGCGTGGTCCTTGGTGTCACGTACGTGGACTGCTGTGCAAGTCCTCGCCACCTCGATGCAGTTACCCCCGTCGGGGCCGCTGTGGGTCGACTTGATCCACTGGATGGGGCGAGGCTTCACAGGCTCTCCAAGTGCTTTCTGATCAGGTCCGCGCTGTCACGTGTTGGCAGTGCCTCCGCAGTGAGGTCGTCGAAGGCGGATGCGGCGTTCCGTACGTGCTCGGGGTCGGTGATGATCCCAGCCGTACGGTACGTCTCGACGCACACCGAAGTCACGTGCGCAGGAGACCGCAGCAAGGTGACGGGCCACTCCAGCAGGCGGTGAGCCTTGGCCCGCTTGGACAGCACCTGGATTCGGATTGTGGGGCTCTCGCTGTGTCGCAACAGTGCGTGCAACTGCTCGCGCATCACTTCAGGGGGGCCGATCTCCCGCTCGACGACCGACTCGCACAAGATCACCCTAAGGCTCGGCGGCCTGGCACCGGACAGCCGGTTCTGTCGGATCAGGCGCGAGGCCAGGGACACCGCAACCTCCGCCTCCGTGCACCGTGGCAGCCCGCCGCGAAAGACGGCACGTGCGTACTCGGGCGTCTGTAGCAGGCCCGGGACCACCGTCGGGGACCATTCGCAGATCTCGATCGCTTCCCGTTCCAAGGCCATGCGGCGGCGATACAGAACGGGAACGCCTTGGTCGGCGATCTCGTCCGCCAGTCGCTTGAACAGCCCGTCGGTGCCGAAGAACTGGTCGAGGATCGCGGGTATGCCGGCGGGGATCGAGCCCGCGCCGCTCTCGATGCGGCTGATCGTGGACTTCGAGGTGCCGATGTGCCGGCCCAGGGCGGTCTGGGTGAGTGGGTGGGGGTTCCACAACTCGCGGGCGCTGCGGAGTTCCTCGCCGAATTGTCGGCGTGGGTCGGCTGCTTGGGTGTCCGGCTCTTCTGCCACGCGGGGCTCCCTCCCGGGCTTCTGGTCGCATCGAGCATTCCGCCGTATTTCCCAGTTCACACCGAACGGCATATGCCGCCGCGACCAGGTCACCGGTCGGGAATCGAAACGTTGGCGCAGGTGTCCGCAGAGGAGGAGCCTTGTGGACGTGAGCGCCGAACACGGCGAATTCTCAGGTGAGTTGTGACCTGCGGTATTCGGCTTTGTTCGGCTCGGTCGTCGAAAAGAAATGCGAGGTGTGCGAATGCGGGACGAAGAGGAGTTCGACAGCCCGGCTCTGCCGGCGCCGAGGCCGGTCGTGGGGTGTGGGGAGTGTGCCGGGTTCGAGGCGCGGCGGGTGGTGGCGGCGCGGGGCTTCGACCACTCCGCCGTGACCGACGCGCGCGTGCTGCTGCGGCGGCACCTGGACGCGGCGCACGCCGAGCAGCCGACCGTGGCGATGACCATCCGCGTCTCGCGGGACTCCGGACGGACCTGGGGCCCGACCGTCGTGCACCCCTCCGACCCCCGCCAGGGCCCGCCGCCGGTGCGGGCCGTCGCGGCGCCGTGCGCCTGCGGCTCCTGTGACCCCGAGCTCGTCCGCCGGGCCGAGGACGCCGGCCTGCGTGCGTCCGGGGCCGGGGGTGGGGCCGCGACCTGAGGTCGGGGTGGGCCCGCGTGGCGCCCGGCTCGCCGCGGGCCCGGGGTCCCCTTGACGGCCGTGTCGTCGCTGACCAGACGAGAGGGAGGGTGGTGGGATGGTTCGGGGGATGTCGGGAAGTGGGGGAACGGGCTGAGGAGGGGTGATCGTGGGCAGTGGTGAGGCTGGGCGGGTCGGGCGGTTGGCTGGCAGGGTGTGTGTGATCGCCGGGTGTGGTGGGGAGATCGCGGAGGCGGTCGCCGTGCGGCTCGCGGCGGAGGACGGTGTCGTCGTCGGGATCGATCGGGCCGAGCCGGTCACCGGTTTCCCCGTCTTCGCCGCCGACCTCACCTCCGAGGACCAGGTGCGGGAGGTGTTCGCCGCGATCACCGCCGAGTACGGGCGGATCGACGTGCTCCACAACAACGCCGGCCCCCTCCACCGCGAGGACCGTTCACTGTTCGCCGGCTCCGCGCAGATCTGGGACCGGGTCTTCCGCGACAACCTCACCCCGGTGGTGTTGGCCTGCAAGTACGGGATCCCGGCGATGCTCGCCGGCGAGGGCTCGGGCGGCGGATCGGTGATCAACACCGGGTCCTTCCTCGCCGGGATGGGGGCCGCGACCGCGCAGATGGCGTTCTCCGCGGCCAAGGCCGCCGTGACGCAACTGTCCCGGGACCTGGGCGTCCATCTGGCCCGGCAGGGGGTCCGGGTGAACGCCCTCGCGCTGGGCCCCGTGGAGACGGCGGAGTCCCGGGCCATGTTCGAGACGTTGGGTCCGGACGGGGCGGCGCGACGGTTCACCCACATCCCGACCGGACGCTTCGCGACCGTACGGGAGATCGCGGGCACGGTGGCCTACCTGGCCAGTGACGACTCGGGGTACGTCACGGCCTCGGTCGTCCCGGTCAACGGCGGAATCCCGCACGCGTACACCCTGCCCGAGTAGACCCTCGCGCCGGGCCCGAAGCGCTCCCCGAAGGCCAAGGGGTGGGCGGGGATGGCTTGTTCGGGTGGGTCTCGTGGGGGCGTCGCGTCCTACACTGTGCGGCACGCGAGCACCGAGCGGGGGCATGGTGTGACACAGGGGGCACGGCCCGGTGACGTGATCGGCGGTCGCTACGGGTTGATCGACATCGTCGCCTCGGGCGGCATGGGCCGGGTCTGGCGGGCGTCGGACGACCGGCTCCACGTGCAGGTCGCGGTCAAGGAGTTGTGGTTTCAGGGTCCGCTGTCGGAGGCCCAGCGGGCGGTGGCGGTGCGGCGGGCCGAAGTGGAGGCGTTGAACGCCGTCCGGCTGCGCGATCACCCGCACATCGTCACGGTGCACGACGTGGTCGTCGAGGACGGCGTGCCCTGGATCGTCATGCAGTTCGTCTCCGGAGGCACCCTCCAACAGCGTTTGAAGGGAGGCGCGTTGCCGGTTTCGGAGGTCGCGACGCTCGCGGTGTCGCTGCTGGAGGCGCTGCGGGCCGCGCACGCGCAGGACATCGTGCACCGCGACGTGAAACCCGCGAACGTCATGATCGACGCGACCGGCCGGGTCCTCCTCGCCGACTTCGGCATCTCCGCGCCCACCACCGGCACCGGCCTGACCTCGACCGGGGTCGTCATCGGCTCCGCGCCCTACCTCTCCCCGGAACGCGCCGCCGGCCTGCCCGCCGGCCCGGCCGGCGACATGTTCTCCCTGGGCGTGACCCTCTACGAGGCGGTGGAGGGTCGCTCGCCCTTCCTCCGGCCCTCCGACCTGGCCTCCGCCCACGCCGTCCGGTACGAGCCGTACCCGCCCATGGAGCACGCGGGCCCGCTGCGGCCGCTGATCACGGGGCTGCTCCGGAAGGGGGCGGCGAGCCGGCTCACGGTCGACCAGGCGCTGGCCCTGCTCGCGTCCGCCATGGTCGGCGCGCCACCGGAGGGCCCGCCCGGGGACGAGTACACGCGGACGCGGGACGTCGGGCCGGTCGAGCCCCCCGTGCCGCCACCCCCCGTGCCGCCGCCGCCCGGATCGGCGGAGCCCGGATCGCCACCGCCCGGATCGTCGGCCCCCGAGGCGCCGCCCGAGCCGCCGTCCGGGGACGCGGGGGAATCGGAGCGGGTGGCGCTCCGGATCACCAACCTGGCCGGGGTGTCGATCCGGGCCGTGCTCGGGGTGGACGAACTCGGGGACATACCCACCGGCAGGACCCTCGGGTACGCCCTCGAACCCTTCTCCGCCCGCACCCTGCGGGTGTCGGCCCCCGGGTTGGCCACGGTCCCGCGCATGTTGCGCCCGAAGCCCGGCAAGGTCCTGTCGGTCACGGTGCGCAACGAGGACGGCGCCCTGCGCCTGACCGGGAGCGGGACCCCGCCCCGGCCCCCGCGTCCCAAGCCGGACACCGCCGGCAAGGCCGGCAAGGACAAGGTCGACGTGGGCGTGCGACCGCCCATGTCGTCGTCCCAGCGGCCCAAGCCTCCCGTGCCACCGTCACCGGCCCCCTCAAGTTCCGAAGCCGGCAATGTGGTGGTCGGGATCCTCGTCATCGCCCTGATCCTGGTCGTCCTGAACTACGTGAACTCCGAGGGCTTCTCCGGCTGGGCGAGCCACTACCTGAACGATTCGGTCGCGTCGGCGAGGACCGGCGACTGTCTCTACGCGGACGTCCGACAGGAGGCGCGGCCCGGCGAGGCGGCGACCTCCGACGGGCACGCGTGGGTGACGGTGCCCTGTTGGGCGGCGGCGGCCGAGTACGAGGTGCGGACGGATCCGACCTACGTCGCGAACTTCACGTCCGCCACCTGCGTGATCGGGGCCAGTGTGATCTGGGTGTCCCAGGAGCCCGGCTCCGTCACCGGGCCGAACCGATTCCCCGGCACCTACCTGTGCGCGGCACCCAAGACCTGACGCCCGAGCGCTCCCGTCAGCGATTGTCGAGGAACTGTCGGCAGATGCCGTCCGTGTCCCGCCAGAAGCTGTAGAGGTCGCGGCCGCAGTACGTGGTGGCGTCGTCCACGCCCAGCAGGGACAGCAGGGTGCGCACGAGGTCGAAGAACCACACGTTGACCGTCGGGATCCACAGCAGCGCGAACACCAGCAGCAGGCCGAACGGGGCCAGCGGGGCCACCTCGCGGCGCACGCGCGCCGACAGCCAGGGCTCGATCACCCCGTACCCGTCCAGGCCCGGCACCGGCAGGAAGTTCAGCAGCGCCGCCGACACCTGGAGCAGGGCCAGGAACCCGAGGGCGAACACGAACGCGGTGGGCACCCCGTCGAGCGCGTCCAGCCAGAACGGGGCCGTGCACACGACCGCGAACGCCACGTTCGTCAGCGGGCCCGCCGCCGAGATCAGGCTGTGCCGCCACCGGCCCCGGATCGCGCCCCGGTCGATGTACACCGCGCCGCCGGGCAGGCCCAGCCCGCCGAGGATCACGAACAGCACCGGCAGCACGATGCTGAGCAGGGCGTGCGTGTACTTCAGCGGGTTCAGGGTCAGGTAGCCGCGCGCCCCCACCGACAGGTCGCCGCTGTGCAGGGCGGTCCGGGCGTGCGCGTACTCGTGCAGGCACAGCGACACGATCCACGCCGAGGTCACGAACAGGAACACCGCGAGCCCGATGCTCTCCGCGTAGTCCGTCCACACCGCCCACCCGGTGACGGCCATCACCGCCACGATCCCGAGGAACACGGGACTGATCCGACGCTCCGCGCGCCCCACCTGACTCGTCATGCGCGCAAGATACCCGCCGGCGGGCCGTTCGCCCCCGCCAGAAGGATTCGGACGGCCCCGAACCCGTCCCCGCGCCGATATCGGGCCGCGTTCACCGGGCGGACCACGCACAATGGGCCGGTGCGTTACGTGATTATCGGCAGTGTTCAGGCCATCCGCGACACCGACGAGCCGGTCCCGCTCGGCGGTGCCCGCCTGCGCGCGCTGCTGACGGCCCTGGCGCTGCGCCCGGGTCGGGCCGTGCCGCACGACACCCTGATCGACGAGGTGTGGGAGGACGCCCCGCCCGCCGACGCCCCCGCCGCCCTCCAGGCCCTCGTGGGCCGGTTGCGGCGGGCACTGGGGCGGGAACGGGTGGCCTCCGACGCCGGCGGGTACCGGCTGGTGGCCGCGCGGGACGCCGTGGACCTGTACCTCTTCGACCGGCTCGCCCGGGAGGCGGCCCGCGCCCTGACCGCCGTGCCCGCCGATCCGGCCGCCGCCGAAGGTCTCGCCGGGCGGGCCCTCGCCCTGTGGCGCGAGCCCGCCGACCAGGCGCCCGGCGAGCCGGGACGGTGGGCCACGCTGCGTCGCGAGACCGTCCGCACCCGCCTCGCCGCCGCCCTCGACCTCGGCGGGCGGGCCGAGGCCCTGCTGCCCGAGCTGGACGAGCTGTGCGCGGGGCATCCGCTGGACGAGCCGGCGCAGGGCTTGCGGATCCGGGCGTTGCGGGACGCGGGCCGGCCGGCGGAGGCGCTGGCCGCGTACGAGGAGGTGCGGCGCGGGCTGGCCGACCGGCTCGGCGCCGATCCGGGGCCGGCGCTGCGGGCCCTGCACCGCGAACTCCTCGACCCCGGGCCCGCCGCCCCCGTCCCCGGCCCTGTCCCCGCCATCGCCCCAACCCCCACCCCCGTGCCCGCTCCCGCCGACGATGCCGCGCCCGCGCCCGGGGGGCTCGTGCCGGCTCCCGAGTTGCCGGCGCCGGTGCCCGGGAACCTGCGGGCCCGGTTGACGACCTTCGTCGGGCGGGACGAGGACATCGCCGTGCTCGGCGCGGACCTCGCGCGCTCCCGGCTCGTGACCCTGCTCGGGCCCGGTGGGGCCGGGAAGACCCGGCTGTCGCAGGAGGCGGCCGAGGCGCACGGCGGGGCCGGGGCCTGGCCGGACGGGGTGTGGATGGTCGAGCTGGCGCCCGTGGACGACCCGGAGGACGTGCCCGAGGCCGCCCTCGCCGCGCTCGGCGCGCGCGAGACCCGGCTGCGCGGGGCCGCCGCCGAGGAGCTGCGGCAGCTCACCGACCGGACCGGGGACGATCCGCTGACCCGACTCGCCGAGCACTGCGCGCGCCGCCGGATGCTGATCCTCCTCGACAACTGCGAGCACGTCGTGGCCGCCGCCGCCCGGCTCGCCGACCACCTCCTCGCCCGCTGCCCCGGCGTGCGGATCCTCGCCACCAGCCGTGAGCCGCTGGGGGTGCCCGGCGAGCTGCTGCGCCCCCTGGATCCGCTGCCGGACCCGGCGGCCCTGCGGCTGCTCGCGGACCGGGGGCGGGCGGTGCGGCCCGGGTTCGACGTGACGGCCGATCCGGGGGCCGCCGCCGAGATCTGTCGCCGGCTGGACGGGATGCCGCTGGCGATCGAGCTGGCCGCCGCCCGGCTGCGGATGCTGACCCCGCGCCAGATCGCCGACCGCCTCGACGACCGCTTCAGGCTCCTGACCGGCGGCGCCCGCACCGTGCTGCCCCGGCAGCAGACCCTGCGGGCCGTCGTGGACTGGTCCTGGGACCTGCTCGACGCCGAGGAACGGACGGTGCTGCGCCGGCTGTCGGTGTTCGCGGGCGGCTGCGACCTGACGGCCGCCGAGGCCGTGTGCGCCGACCCCGACGCGCCCGCCGGTCCCGGCGCCGACGGCGAGCCGCTGTTCGCGGCCGACGTGCTGGGGCAGCTCGTGGACAAGTCCCTCGTGATCGCCGAACCCGATCCGCACGCCCCGGCCGGGTCCGCGATGCGCTACCGGCTGCTGGAGACGGTGTCCGAGTACGCGGCGGCCCGCCTGGACGAGGTCCCCGGGGACCGGGCCGCGGCCGAACGCCGGCACCTCGTGCACTTCCGGGAGCTGGTGCGGGCCGTCGAACCGCGGCTGCGCGGGCGGGAACAACGGGCGGGCGCCGCCCTGTTGGGCACCGAGTACGAGAACATCCGCTCCGCGCTGCGCCGGGCCGTCGCGGCCCGCGACGAGAGCGAGGCCCTGTGCCTCGTGCACGGCCTGATCTGGTACTGGGGGATGCACGACCTGCGGGGCGAGACCCGGCACTGGGCCGACGCGATCGCCGAACTCGGCCCGGACCCCTTCGCCGCGCCCGTCGTGCCCGCCGAACCCGTCCTGGACCGGGTGCTCGACGTGACCCCGCCCTACGCCGGGGAGCTGCTCACCGAGGCCCGGCGCGGGATCCGGCTGTTGCAGTTGGCCTCCCGCGACGACCGCAGCGAGGAGTGGCAGACGCCCGAGACGCAGGCGGTCGTGGACGGGATCCTCGCCTCCTACCGGCCCGGTCTGCCGCAGACCTGCCGCACCCCCGGCACCCTGTGGATCTACGCGGTGATGATCAACGGGGATCCGGAGCTGTTGGCGCGGACCCTGGACGCGACCGTGGAGACCGCCCGCGAGCTGGGCTTCGACTGGGAGCTGGCCACGGCCCTCCAGATGCGGGCCAACGTGCTCGCCAACCGGGTCGAGTGGGCCGGGGACGCCACGCGGGACGCCGAGGAGAGCCTGGCCATCCACCGCCGGCTCGGCGACGACTGGGGGTGCGCCGAGGCGCTGTCCGCGCGGGCCGAGGCCCGTGAGCGGGCCGGGGACTGGACGGCGGCCGTCGCCGACTACCGGGAGGCGGTCCGGCACGCGACGAGCCTGGGGGCCAGCGCCCAGGTCACGGTGTTGAAGGTGCGGATGGCGGGGGTGCTCGGCGAACTCGACGAGGGGGACACCGCCGAGGACCTGCTCACCGAGGTGCTGTCCGGGCCCGGGGAGTTCGGCAACGAGGCCCTGCCCGCCGCCCGCATGTTCCTGGCCACCCGCTACGGCCGCACCGGCCGGTTGCCGGAGGCCAGGGCCCAGATCGCGCTGTTGCGGGAGGAGTTCGCGTCCGGCGCGTACGCCGTGTTCGAGGGCTTCCTGCTGGGGGTGGTGGCCTGGTTGGACAACCTGGAACGGGACTGGGCGCGGGCCCGGGTGAGTCTGCGGGGGGCGCTGGCCGCGGCGGCCGATCCGCTGGCCCTGCTGATCGCGCCGCAGATGACGGCGACGTACTTCGCGACGGGCGCCGTGGCCCTGTCGGGGGTGGCCGCCGAGACGGGAGAGAAGGAGCCGGCGCTGGACGCGGTGCGGCTGCTGGGCGCCTACCGGGCGCGGTTGCCGGCCGGGCACCATCCGGTGTTCACCGAGCGGGCGAGCGTGGCGGAGGCGGAGGAACGGACGCGGGCCCTGTTGGCGCCCGAGGAATGGGAGCGGGCGCACGCCGAGGGCGGCGACCTCTCCGTGGGAGAGGCCACCGCCCTCGTCTGACCCCCGGGCACCCGCCGCGGCCGGGACGCGATCCGTCGCGCGGCGTGAGGCGGGCTCGGGCCCGATCCGCCTCGGGGTGTCCGCGGGTCAGGTCTTGTTGCGGAACTTGCGCACGGCCAGCGGGGCCGTGACCACGGTGATCGCGACGGTCCAGACCAGGGTGATCAGGACGGGGTGGGCGATCGGGCCGGTGCCGTTCATCAGGTTGCGGGCGGCGTCGGCGAGGTTGGACAGCGGGTTGACGTCGGTGAACGACTGGAGCCAGCCCGGCATGGTGGTGGTGGGCGCGAAGATCGAGCTGCCGAACTGGAGCGGCATCAGCACGAGCATCGCCATGCCCTGCACGGCCTGGGCGGTCTTCACCGTCAGACCCAGCAGGATGAAGATCCACATCAGGGAGGCGCCGAACAGCAGGGACAGGCCCACGGCCGCCAGCAGGTGCAGGAAGCCGCCGGGCACCGACATGCCCAGGATGAGGCCCATGACGAGCAGGATCGTGATGGCCACGATCATCCGGCCGACCTCGACGACGATCTTCGCGATGAGGACGGAGGAGCGGGCGATGGGCATGGACCGGAAGCGGTCCATGACGCCCTTCTTGAAGTCGTCGTGGACGCCGCTGCCCACCGCCATCGCGATGTTCATGCCCATCATGGCCATCAGGCCGGGGATCAGGTAGTTCACGTAGGTGTCGCGGTCGCCGGCGATGGCGCCGCCGAACACGAACACGAACAGCAGCGTGAAGACGATCGGCATGAACAGGACGTCGAACATCGACTCCGGATCCTGCTTGATCTGGAGCACGTTGCGGCGGGCCAGGGCCCCGATGTGCCGCAGGTGGGCGCGCAGGCCCAGCCGGCCCTCGGCGGGCGCGGGCCGCCCGGCCGCGGGGGTCGGGGCGGACGGGGACGGGGCGCTCGTGGGCGCGCCGGCGGTGGTGACGGTGCTCATGCCGCGACCTCCTCGGGGGACAGGACCTCGTCGGTCGGGGTGGTGGCGGGGGAGGCGTCGGCCTTCTGGCCGGTGATGGCGAGGAAGACCTCGTCCAGGCTCGGCAGGTAGGTGCCGAGGTCGGCGATGCCGAAGCCGCGCGCGGCCAGCAGGCCGACGACGGCCGTGAGCTGCTCGTCGGAGAGGATCGGCACGAGCAGGGCGCCCTCGTCGGGCACGGCCTGGCTGCCGGCGAGCCCGTCGAGGCCGGACTCGGCGAGAGCGCGGGCCATCGCGGGCAGGGCGGCGGTGTCGGCGGGCACGATCCGCAGGGTGCGGCCGCCGACGCGGGCCTTCAGCTCGTTCACGCCGCCCCGGGCGATGACCTTGCCCTTGTCGATGACGGTGAGCTCGCTCGCGAGCTGCTCCGCCTCCTCCATGTACTGGGTGGTGAGGAGCACGGTGGCGCCCTCGGCGACCATTCGCTGCACCTCGTCCCACACCTCGTTGCGGGTGCGGGGGTCGAGGCCGGTGGTGGGCTCGTCCAGGTAGAGGACGGCGGGGCGGCCGATCATGGAGGCCGCGAGGTCGAGGCGGCGGCGCATGCCGCCGGAGTAGTGCATGGCCGCCTTCTTGGCGGCGTCGGTCAGGGAGAACCGTTCCAGCAGCTCGTCGGCCCGGGCCCGGGCCTCCTTGCGCGGCAGGTCCAGCAGGCGGCCGATCATGTACAGGTTCTCGCGGCCGGAGAGCTTCTCGTCCACGGAGGCGTACTGGCCGGTGAGGCCGATGGTGCGGCGCAGTTGCCGGGGCTGGCGGACCACGTCGTAACCGGCGACGAAGGCGGTGCCGGCGTCGGGGACGAGGAGGGTGGACAGGCAGCGGACCAGGGTGGTCTTGCCGGCGCCGTTCGGCCCGAGGACACCGAGCACGGTGCCCTCGCGCACGTCGAGGTCCACGCCGTCCAGGGCCTTGGTCTCGCCGAAGTGCTTGACCAGTCCCCGGACCTCCACGGCGTTGCCGCCGCTGCGGGGGGTGTTGTCGTTTCGCGTCATGTCCCACAGGAAAGCAGCGACCACCGACAACGCGCCGACAGCCGACCGACAGAACCATCGGCAGCGGTGTCGGCGATGTGTCGGCGAGCTGTCGGGACCTGTCGGCGGCTGTCGGACGTCACGCGGGCGGGGGTCAGTGGAAGGCGTGCTCCTCCTGCGGGAAGGAACCGCCGACCACGTCCTGGGCGAAGGCGCGGGCCGCGTCGCCCATCGTGCGCCGCAGGTTCGCGTACTGCTTCACGAACCGGGGCAGCTTGCCGTCCGTCAGCCCCATCATGTCCGTCCACACCAGCACCTGCGCGTCACAGTCCGCGCCCGCGCCGATGCCCACGGTCGGGATGTGCAGGGACCGGGTCACCTCGGCCGCCAGCTCGGCCGGGACCAGCTCCAGCACCACCGCGAACGCGCCCGCGTCCTGTGCGGCCTTCGCGTCCCGCAGCAGCCGGTGCGCCGCCTCGTCCCCGCGGCCCTGCACCCGGTAGCCCATGGCGTTCACGGACTGCGGGGTCAGGCCCAGGTGCGACATGACCGGGATGCCGGCCGACACGATCAGCTCGGTCTGCGCCAGCGAACGCTCCCCGCCCTCCAGCTTCACCGCGCCGACCCCGGCCTCCTTCACCAGCCGGGTCGCGCTGCGCAGCGCCTGCGTCGGGCCCTCCTGGTAGGAGCCGAACGGCAGGTCGCCGACGACCAGGGCCCGCCGGGTGCCGCGCACGACGGCCGCCGACAGCAGGGTCATCTCGTCCATCGTGACCGGGACGGTGCTCTCGTAGCCCAGGTGACAGTTGCCCATCGAGTCCCCGACCAGGATCACCGGGATGCCCGACTCGTCGAAGACGGACGCGGTCATCGCGTCGTAGGCGGTGAGCATCGGCCACTTCTCGCCGCGCTCCTTGGCCAGGGCCAGGTCGCGGACGGTCACGCGGCGGTTCGCCTTGCCCCCGTAGAGGGTGGGGCCGGCCTGCGGCGCGGGTGCTGCGGCGGATGCGGGTACGGGCGCGGGCACGGCGGTGCCACTCGCGCCCGCGTCGCCCGAAGGCGAGACGGCGTGCGTCATCGGAACTGCTCCTCGTGTCATCTCGCGGCGCCCTGACGGCGTCCACGGACTCCCCTCCATGGTGGCATCCCGCGCGCGGGACGGGGAAGGGGTCGGCAACGGCCCGGGAACGATCCGCGAACGGCCCGGGAACCTCCCGGCCGGCGAGGCCGAACCGGCCCGCGGTGGGGCCGGAGGTCCGGGTCCTGAGACTCCCGACCGGACCGCTGTGCGAGCCCCGGACGCGACGCGCCCGGCCGAATGTGCGCGTTTCGTGACATCAGGAACCCGCGGCGCTGCTCTGATCGTCAAAGCGGTCGTACGGCCGTTCCAGGCCGGCACGGAAGGCTTCCGTCATCGCCTAGGGTCAGAGTCGCGGACGGAGCGCGAGGCACGGCAGTGAGGGTACGGGCATGGCACAGGCGTATGTGACGGAGTCGGGGAACGGCGGCTCCGAGCAGGAGCCCTCGGGATCCGGCTTCGGGCGCCGTTGGGCGGCCCTGCGCAGGGATCCGGGCATCTGGCGCCGGGGGCTGGTGCTCGCCGCCCTCGCGGTCCTCGTGGCCCTCGTGATGATCTTCCACGCGAGCCTGCCCAACGACATCGGCAACCTCGGCAGCCTCACCGAGACCTTCCTGCCCTGGTTCGGGCTGGCCGTGCCGCTGCTGCTGGTCGGCGCCGTGTGGCGGAAGTCGGCCACGGCGCTGATCGCGACGCTGCTGCTCTCCGCGGTCTGGCTGAACCTCTTCGGCTCCCTGTGGACCGACAAGTCGGGCACCGGCGGCAACCTCACCGTCGCCACCCACAACGTGGACGCCGACAACCCCGACCCGAGCGGCACCGCCGCCTCCGTCGCCCGCTCCGGCGCCGACGTGCTGGCCCTGACCGAACTCAAGGGCAGCGCCGTCCCCACCTACGAGAAGGCGCTCAAGGACACGTACAAGTACCACGCCGTGCAGGGCACGGTCGGCGTGTGGAGCAAGTACCCGCTCTCCGCCGACCGTCCCGTGGACATCAAGATGGGCTGGACCCGCGCCATGCGCGCCACCGTCGAGACCCCGCGCGGCCAGGTCGCCGTCTACGTGGCCCACCTGCCCTCCGTGCGGGTCAAGCTGAACGCCGGGTTCACCGCCAACCAGCGCGACAACAGCGCCGACGCCCTCGGCCAGGCCCTCGCCGCCGAACCCCTCAAGAAGGTCGTCCTCCTCGGCGACCTCAACGGCACCATGAACGACCGCTCGCTCTCCGAGGTCACCTCGCAGATGCGCTCCACCCAGGGCGCGGCCGGCGACGGCTTCGGCTTCTCCTGGCCCGCCCAGTTCCCGATGGCCCGGATCGACCAGATCATGGTCCGCGGGATCAAGCCCGAGGCGTCCTGGACCCTGCCGCGCACCGGCTCCGACCACCTGCCGGTCGCCGCCCGCGTCACCGTCTGAGCCGACGGGGCCGCCGGGGGGTCGGGGCCGCCGGGGCCGGTCAGTAGACGGCCACCGGGCGGCCCTCCAGTTCGTGCACGCGGACCTCGGTGTCGAAGATCTCCGTCAGCAGTTCGTCGCGCATCAGGTCCCGGGCCGGTTCCGAGGCCACGATCCGGCCGTCGCGCAGGGCCACGATCCGGTCCGACCAGGCCGCCGCGAAGTTGATGTCGTGGACGATGAGGACCACCGTCCGCCCCAGTTCGTCGGCGGCCCGCCGCAACTGCGCGAGCATCCGCACCGAGTGCTTCATGTCGAGGTTGTTCAGCGGCTCGTCCAGCAGGATGTACTCGGTGTCCTGCGCCAGCACCATCGCCACGTAGGCCCGCTGCCGCTGCCCGCCGGAGAGTTGGTCCAGGTGCCGGTCGCGCAGCGCCCCGAGGTCGAGGAACTCCAGGGCCTCGTCCACGATCCGCCGGTCGGCGGCGGTGTGCCGGCCCTGGTTGTGCGGGAAGCGGCCGAAGGCCACGAGTTCGGCGACGGTGACGCGCGCGGTGAAGTGGTTCTCCTGCCGCAGCACCGACAGCACCTTCGCCACGTCCTGCGACTTCGCCTTGTGCACGTCGAGGCCGCCGACGGTGACGGTGCCGGTGGTCGGCTCCGCGATCCGGCCCAGGATGGTCAACAGGGTCGATTTGCCCGCCCCGTTGGGCCCGACCAGCGAGGTCACCCCGCCGGCCGCGATCTCGCCCGAGACCGGCCCGAGCACCGTCTTGCCCTGGTAGGACTTGGTGATGTCGCGGAAGGTGATCACAGGGTGCCCTTTCGGAGCAGACAGGCGAGGAACACGGCCCCGCCGAGGAACTCGATGACGACGGTCAACATCCCGGACGCGTAGAAGACGTGCTCCATCGCGAACTGGCCCGACACCAGGGTCAACAGGCCCAGCACGAAGGCCATCGGCAGCACGATCGCGTGCCGGTGGGTACCCGCGAGCTGGTGGGCGACGACGGTCACGACGAACCCGAAGAAGGTCATCGGGCCGACCAGCGCCGTGGACAGGGCCAGCAGCACCGAGATCATGATCAGCGCCTGGGTCAGCTCCCGCTTGTGCGCGATGCCGAGCCCGGTGGCCGCGTCCCGCCCCAGCAGCAGCACGTCCAGCCGGCGCCGGCGCCGCCACACCAGGAACCCGATCACCGCGCACACGGCGAGCGCGAGCGGCAGGTGCCCGGCGTCGGCGGTGCCCAGCCGGCCGTACAGGCGGGCGGAGAGCACGTCGTACTGGGAGGGGGACAGGAGGCGCTGGAGGAAGGTGGAGAGGCTGGAGAAGGCCAGGCCGAGGGAGACGCCGACCAGCAGCAGCACGTGCAGGGAGCCGAGCCGGCCGCCGAACAGCCACCGGAACAGCAGGGTCGAGAACCCGACCATGAGGAGGGTCTGCACGACCAGCTTGGGCAGCCCGTCGGTGGCCGCGAGGGTCGCGCCGCCGAACAGGAACACCGTCAGCGTCTGCATGAGGGTGTACACGGACTCGAAGCCCATGATGGACGGGGTCAGCAGCCGGTTCTGCGTCACCGTCTGGAACAGCACGGTGCCCACGGACTGGCAGAACGCGGCCACCACCATCGCCCCGAGCATCGTCGCCCGCCGCTCGAAGGCGAACTCGAAGGAGCCGCGCACGAAGGCGAACAGGAACGCGGCGACCGCCGGCACCAGCAGCGCCGCGAGCAGCCACACCCGCAGGTGCGGGGCGAGGTCGCCGAGCCGCGGCCGGCGCCGGGCCGCGGTCGGGGTCGGGGCGGGGGGAGCGGTCTTGGTGATCTCGGTGGTCTCGGCGGTCTCAGCCATGGAGGGTCCTCCGCTGCCGCAGCAGCATCGCGACGAACACGGTCGCCCCGACGGCGCCGAGGATGACGGTGGACGGGATCTCCAGCGGGGCGATCACCACGCGGCCGATCAGGTCGCAGACCGTCATCAGGGCCACCGATCCGCACACCACCCACGGCAGGTTCGCGCGCACGTCGTCGCCCCGGGCCAGGGACACCAGGTTGGGGATCACCAGGCCCAGGAAGGGGATGAACCCGACCACGGTGGTGGTGACCCCGGTGGCCAGGGCCACCATCGTGACGCCGACCAGGACCACCCGCTCGTGCCGCAGCCCGAGGTTGGTGGCCACCTCCTTGCCGAGGCCCGCGATCGTGAACCGGTCGGCGGCCAGGTACAGCACGAGGACGACGACGGCCACGATCCACAGCGGCTCGTAGTGCCCGCGCACCACCGAACTGAAGCCGCCCGAGCGCCAGGTGCTCAGCATCTGGAGCAGGTCGGCGCCGGCGGCGAGGTAGAGGGTGACGGAGGAGACGATCGCGCCGAGCATGATGCCCACCAGGGGCACGACGATCGAGGAGCGAAGCCTGATCCGGCGCAGCACGCCGAGGAAGACCAGGGTGCCGAGGAACGCGAACACGCTCGCGGCGACCATGCGCTGCATGACGCCGGCGGCCGGGAAGAACAGGGCCAGCACGAGCACGCCGAGGGCGGCCCATTCGGCGGTGCCGGTGGTGGTCGGCTCGACGAACCGGTTCTGCACCAGCATCTGCATGATGACGCCGGACACCCCCATCGCGGCGGCGGCCAGGACGAGGGCGAGGGTGCGGGGGACGCGCGAGATGAGGAACATCTCCAGCGCGTCGGGATCGTCGATGAGGGCGCGCAGGGAGATGTCGTAGCCGCCGACGAAGAGGCTGGTGACGACGAGTGCGGCGGTGCCGAGGCCGGCCAGGGCCAGGGCTGCCGCGGGGGGCGGGCGGCGCATGGGGTCGCTTCGATCGTTCGGGTGCGGTGGGGGCGGGGCGCCGGTCGGGGAGGCGCCGGTGCCCCGGCGAGCGGTGGCTCGGCCGGGGCGGGGCGGTCGGGGGTGGTGCGGGGGCTCAGGCGGACTTCGTGAAGGCGCCGTGCACGGCGTCGAACGCGTCGGTGTACGCCTGGATGCCCTCGGTCACGTAGAAGTCGGGGTCCAGGTAGACGATCTGGTCCTTCGTCTTGAACGTGGTCTTCGCCCACGCCTCCTGGCTCTCCACGACCTTCTTCGCCGGGGTGATCTCCTGGCCGTCCTTGGCGGTGGCCGCGTCACGGTCCATCAGGATCATCCAGTCCGGGTTCAGCTGGGCGATGGTCTCGGGCGCCAGGCCCGAGTTGTTGTGCACGGAGTTGCTGTCCTTGCCGCCGTCGAGGACGTTCTTCAGGTTCAGCGGGGCCAGCAGGCGCCCGATCCGGCTCGCCCCGTTGTCCACCTTCCCGGCGCTGGCGACGGCGAGGAACACGCTCTCGCCCTTGGTCGCCTTGGCCGCCTTGTCGGAGGCGCCGTCGAGGGCCGTGACCAGCTCCTTGGCCTTCGCCTCCTGGCCGAAGATGACGCCGAGGGCGGTGGTCTGCTTCTTCAGCCCCTCGACGTAGCCGCCCTCGGAGTCGTCGGAGGGGGCGATGTCGATGGTCTTGGCGATCTTGGAGAGCTTCTCGGTGTGCTCGCCGAAGCGGTAGCCGCCGATGATGAGGTCGGGCTGCGCCTCGTTGATGGCCTCGAACAGGGGCTCGCGGTGGCTGCCCGCGTCGGCGATCTTCTTGTCCCCGGCCCAGTCCTCGTAGCCCTTCTTCGGCAGCAGCGGCTTGGGCGCCACGACGGGGGTGATCCCGAAGGCCCTCAGGGTGGCGAAGGAGGTGTTGTCCAGGGCGGCCACCTTCACGGGCTTGAGGGGGACCTCGACCTTGCCGTTCTTGGTGTCCACCGACACGGTCGACGCGGAGGCCGCCTTGTCCCCGTTCTTCTCCCCGTCGGCCGCCTTCGCGCCGCCGTCCTTGCCGCCGCAGGCGCCGAGGGTGAGCACCAGGCTCAGGGCCGCCGCCGTACCGAGGACCGTCTTGCGCACGCGCATGGGGGGATCGCACCTTTCGCGAAGGGGAGGGGAGGGGTGCGCGGGGGCGGGCCGGAAGCCGCCCATCCGCTCTGCACTTAGGTGAGCCTAACCTTCGCTTTTCGGTTGTCGAAGCCGCTCCGGCGATCACGCGACGAAGGACCCCGCAGGTCGGGCCGGAGGTCCCGAACGAGTTTCGCGCGGGCGCGCGGTGACGGGGTGTCGGGCGTCCGGGGCGTGCGCGCGGGCGGGAACGCCGGAGGGCCGGCGCTGTGGGCGCCGGCCCTCCGGTGGTGGTGCGGTGGTGGTGCGGGTGTCCGGTGCGGACCCGGGGTCGGGTCAGCCGATCGGACCGTCCCAGATGCCGTCCTCGTACTCCACGATCTCCGGGGTCAGCTCGATCTGGAGCGAGGTCGCGCTCTTCTTCACGCCGAAGCAGTACGTCGCGGTCGCCGACTTCCCGGGCAGCAGCGTCCCCTTGAACGGGGCGTCCGGGTCGTAGTAGAAGCGCGGGGCCTCCTCGCCCTTGTCGTCCCGGGCCTGCGCCAGGGCCGAGTCCAGCTTCACGGCGGTCTTCGAGTCGTTCTTGACGACCACGGTGACGCGCACCGTGTCCTCCGGCGGGTTCTTGTCGTACGGGTTGCGCTCCGTCTCGAACCGCTTGAGGTCGGAGAGCGTCACCGAGACGCCGTTGTCGTAGGACATGGCCTCGCCGATCTTGAGCGCGGTCACCTCCGCCGAGTCCGATTCCGAATCGTCCCCGTACTCGTCGGTCGAGCCGTCCTCGGAGCCGTCGCCGTACACGTCGGACCGCTCGGTCTGGCCGACGCTCCACTTGTCGGAGGTGCCCACGACCAGGCCCGTCAGCAGCATGCCGCCGATGGTGCCGACGAGGCCGACCCCGCCGAGGACGGTGCCCACGATGGCCATGGCCTTGCGCGGGGCGCCCTTGCCGGCCTGCACGATCGCCGCGATGCCCAGCCCGAGCGCCACCAGCGCCAGCACCGCGCCGATCATGAACACGAACGGGGTCAGCGCGAGCAGCAGGCCGATGATGCCGACGATCAGCGCGGCGAGCGCGAGACCGTTCGACTTCGGCGGCTGCGCCATCGGCGGGTACGCGAACGGCGTGCCGGCGGGCGGCGGACCGCCCCACGGGGCCCCCGGGGCACCCGGGAAGCCCGGACCGCCGGGCGGGGGACCGCCGTACGGGCCGCCGGCCGGGGCCTGACCGGGGGCCTGACCCGGGTACGCGTACCCGCCCGGGGCGCCCGGACCGGTCGGCGCGCCGAACCCGGCGGGGGCCTGCGCACCGGGCGCGGCGGGGGCGCCGAACCCGGCCGGGGCCGGGCCGGCGGCGGTCGGCGGACCGCTCGGCGGGGCGAACGGCGAGGGCGAGACCACGGTCGGCGTCGGCGCGGACACCGGGCCGGCCGGGAACGCCGAGGGAGCCGGGCCGGGCTCCGGGGCCGAGTCCGGGGACAGGGCCGGCAGGTCGAGCGTGGTCGCCGGCGGCGCGTCCGACGCGGCGGGCCGCTTGGTCAGGTCCGTGCGCGGCGGCAGCTCCGTCCGGGGCAGCTCCGTGCGCTCCGACTCCGGGCGCGGCGCGCGGCTCTCACCGCCGCCCTCGGGTATGGGGGCGGCGTTCGGGTTGGGGGGAGTGCTCATGCAGGATCCTCGCGGGGCCGGGTGTCGCTCTGCTCGTAGGCCAACCCTGTCATGAGCGCGACCCGTTCCGCTCGGGCCTTCGGGCCCCGGCCGCCCCCCGAGCGGGAGACGGCCGGGCCCCGGGAACGGCCCGCCGGGGGCCGGCGGAGGGTCAGGCCCGGTAGCCGAGCACCGTCATCATCCCGGCCTCCGCGTGGTACACATTGTGACAATGCACCATCCACAGGCCCGGGTTGTCGGCGTCGAACTCCGCCGTGAGGGTCTGCCCGGGCAGCACGGGCGCCGTGTCCTTGCGCGCCCCGCCCGCCCCGCCGGCCAGCGCGAAGGTGTGCCCGTGCAGGTGGAGCGGGTGCCACATCGTTGTGGAGTTGTTGAACTCCACCCGCACCCGCTCGCCCGCCACCACCCCGTGCCGCCGGTCCGGCCGGTACGGCTGCCCGTCGAACGCCCAGTCGTAGCGGGCCATCCCCCCGGTCAGCCGGATCCGCACCGTCCGGTCCGGGGCCCGCCGGGCCAGGGCCACCGACTCCGCCGGCCGCAGCCCCGCCGCCGTCCACGGCGCCCCCGACAACTCGGCGGGCCGCGTCGCCTCCGTCGGCCGCGCCCCGCCGCCGCCCGAACCCGTCCGCAACAGCGCGAGCCCGGCCCGGCCCTTGCCCTCGGCCACCGCCGTCAACGGGAACACCCCGTCCCCGGCCGTGACCACCACGTCGTACCGCTCGCCCATCCCCAGCAGCAGCGACCGGGCCTTCACCGGCACCACCGGGAAGCCGTCGGAGTGCGTCACCGTCAACTCGTGCCCGCCCAGCGCCAGCCGGTACGCGGTGTCCCCGCCCGCGTTCACGATCCGCAGCCGGATCCGGTCCCCGGGCCGGGCCTCGAACACCGACGGATCCTCCGGCACCCGCCCGTTCACCAGGTGGAAGGGGTACGCCACGTCGCCCGCGTCCGCGCCCAGCACGTCGCTGCGGGTGCCCATCGCCATCCGGGAGGGACCGGACCGGGACGGGGCGGGGGAGGGAGCGGGGGCCGGGGCGGTGCCCGGGGCCCGCAGCGGCGCGCGACCGCCGTGTCCCGTGTGCCCGCCGCCGCCGTCACCCGCGCCGCCGCCCGTGCCGTCGCCGCCCATGCCGCCGCGCAGCTCGGCCAGCACGGACTCCGGGGTGGAACCCTCCACCCCGTCCACCCAGTCGTCCAGGACCACCACCCACTCGCGGTCGTAGGACAGCGGCTCGCGCGGGTCCTCCACGATCAGCGGCGCGTACAGGCCCCGGTCCTGCTGGGTGCCCGAATGCGGGTGGAACCAATACGTGCCCGGGTGCGGCACCGCGAAGGAGTACGCGAACGAGGCGCCCGGCGCCACGTCCCGCTGGGTCAGCCCCGGCACCCCGTCCATGTCGTTGCGCAGGGCCAGACCGTGCCAGTGCAGGGAGGTCGCGGCCGGCAGGTGGTTGGCGAGGGTCAGGGACAGGGTGGACCCGGCCGTCACCCGGACCTCGGCGCCCGGCAGCCGGTCGCCGTACGCCCAGGTGCGCACGGTGCGGCCGGCGCCCAGGTCGATCGTGGTCGGGGTCGCCGTGAGCCGCAGTTCGCGGGCGGCCGGCCCGGCCTTGCGGGCGGCTTCGGCGGCCCGCACCTCGGGTCCGGCCGGATCCACCCAGCCGGCGCCCGCGTTCGCGCCCGCGCGGGGGTCGGCGGGGGAGGGGGAAGGCGCGGAGCCGTGGCCGGAGTGGCCGCCGGCGGGGGAGGAGCCGGGAGAGCAGGCGGCCAGGAGGCCGGCGCCGGCGAGGCCGAGACCGGCGCCGAGCAGGGCCCGGCGGGGCGGGGCGGCGGGCGGGTTGTGACGGGGGCGCTGATCGCGCATGGGAAACACCTCGTGGAGGTCGGTGCCGACGGATGGGGACGCGGGGGCGCGCGGCACGGCGCGGCACGGCGCGACGCGGTCACGCCCGGTCCCGGCCGGCCCCGAACGGGGTGCGGGAGGGCGGGCGTGCGGCGGTCGCGGGGTGGGCGACGCGGGGCCCCGGCGGTGTGGCGCGACCCGTGCGGAGCGGCCCCGGGCCCGGCCCGGTGTCGTCGGCCGCGCGGGGTGCGGGCGGTCGGGTCCGGCCCCGGGGCGTCGCCGTCGGCGGGACCGACGGGGACGGCGCGGGGACGCGGACGCGACCGTGCGGACGGCGCGGTGCGACGGGCGGGGCGGGGCTGGGCGTCGGCGCGGGCGGCGCGACGGGCCCGGGCGGGAGGGGCGGCGTCCTGGGAGACGGGCCCGGCCGGACCGGGCGTGCGGCGTCCTATACGCGCAGCACGACCTGACGGTCGAGGAGATCGCGCCCGGCGGGCGGCGCGGGCCCGGGCGAGGGGTGCGCGGCCCGGGGCGCGCCGGCGGTCGGATCGGCGGCGTCGGCCGCGCGCAGCCCGTGCCGCGAGGGCCCGAGCAGCAGCGGGATCAGCCCCGCGAGCACGGCCAGACAGACGGACATCGGATCCAGCCCGGAACCCGCCCCCCCGGCACCGTGCCCGGAGCCGTGGCCGGCCCGGTCGTCGCCGCCGGGCAGCAAACCGGACAGCGCCCCGTCCCCGAGCAGGCCGGCGGCCACGGGCGCGGAGTGCGCGAGGGGCGCCGCGTCGTGCGGCGTGCCCGGCGCGCGTTCCGCGGGGTGTCGGGCGGGCGGGTCGGACTGCCCGGTGGGGGACGGTCCGAAGTCGGGCGGGGCGGGGGGTGAGGCAACGTGTTCGGGTCCGGGCGCGTCTGTCCCGGTGTGAACGTCCGCCCCGGCCCGCGCGCGGGCGCCGGAACCGGTGCCCCCGGATCCGGCGGCGGTCGTGTCCGCCTCCCCGACCGAGGGCACCGCGTGCGCGACGCCCCGGACGGCGGAAGGGCCGGCGGTCGGACGCGAGTCCTCCGGATGGCCCAGCGTGTGCATGGTGACGAGCCCCACCAGCAGCGCGGCGAGCACGAGCACCCGGTGCCACCGGTGCGGTCGCGTCACGCGCGGGGGGAGGGCGGTCATGCCGGTCACCCTACCCCCCTCGGGTATCCCCGGACCCCGTGCACCCCCCACTCCCGATCTAGGATCAATCACACTATGTCCACACACGGTACGCGCAGGATCGCCGCGCTCCTCGGCCTGAGCGCCGCGGCCTACACCGCCTGGGTGCTCGAAGTGGTGCTGTCCACCGGGCTCAATCCCATCGACACCTACGTCAGCGAACTCGCCGCCCAGGACCAGCCCCTCGGCGGGCTGTTCCGGGCCACCGACTTCGTCGCCGGCCTACTCGCCTTCGTGGGCGGGCTCCTCGCCCTGGTCACCGTCCTGCGGCGCGGGGAACGCCGCGTGTGGGCGCTGCTCGGCTGGGCCGGGGTCACCCTGTTCGGCGCGGGCACCGCCTCCGACGCCTGGCTGCCGCTCAGCTGCAAGCCCACCGTGGACCCCGAGTGCGCGGCCCGCGAGACCGCCGGGCTGGTGCCCGCCACCCACCAGGCGCACGCCATCAGCAGCAGCGTCGCCATGTGCGGGGCCCTCGTCGGCATCGTGGCCCTCACCATCGCCGCCCGCCGCTACACCCGGCACGCCCCGCTGGCCCGCTACGGCCCCGTCCTCGTGGCCTTCGAACTGCTCGCGACCGTGTGGACGCTGACCTCCATCGCCCTGTTCACCGCCGGCCGCGGCACGTGGGCCCTCGGCGCCGGGCAGCGGCTCCAGGTGCTGTTCGTCGCCGTCTGGCTCGGCCTGCTGGCCTGGTCGGTGTGGAAGGAGCGCCGGCTGTGACGGACGGGCCCGAGCGGGGGACGAGCGTGCGCGACGCGACGGCGGACTTCGAGGGCTTCCTGCGCGTGGACGGCAGCCCGCTGCACGTGCTCGTCGAGGGCACCGGGCCCGTGGTCGTGCTCTCCGCCGGCCTCGGCCTCGGCTGGTTCGACTGGGACCCCGTCGCCGCCCTCCTCGCCCCCGACCACACCGTCGTCCGCTTCGACCGGCCCGGCCACGGCCGCAGCGGCCCCGTCACCGCCCCGCCCACGCTCGCCGGGGAGGCCGACCGGATCGCCGGGGTCCTCGACGCGCTGGGCCCCCGCGCCGCCGGCCCCGCCACCGTCGTCGGCCACTCGCTGGCCGGCCCGCACGCCGAGGGCTTCGCCCGCCGGCACCCCGCCCGCACCGCCGCGCTCGTCCTCGTGGACTCCAGCGTCGAGGCCGAACCCCCGGCCCCGCGCACCCCGCCCGCCCTGCGCACGGCACTGGCCCGCGCCGCCGGCGCCGGCCTCACCGCCCTAGCCCTGCCCCTGCTCCTCGGACCCGCGCTGCGCCGCGCGGGGGTCCGCGCCGCCCGCGTCGACGGCGTGGACACCGCGCCCCGCGCGGCCGTCCGCCGCTGCTACGGCACCGGCCGGGTCTGGACCGGAACCCTCCTGGCCAACGCCCGCTACCCCGAGACCCTCGCCGAACTCGCCCGGCTCCGCGAGACCCACCCGCTGACCGCGCCCACCACCGTGCTCGGCGCGTACGACGGCTCGGGCCGGCGGCGGGAACTCGACTGGCTCGGGCTCCAGGCCCACCTCGCGGACCTGCTCGGCGCCCGCTTCGAGGTCGCGACCCCGGCCGGACACCTCGTCCAGGCCGACCGGCCCCGGCAGGTCGCGCACGCGATCCGCCAGGCCCGGGGCTGACGCGCCCGACACGCCAGGCCCGGACGCGGGCCGGCCCCGCACCCCCGTCGTCTCGACAGGGGGCACGGGGCCGGCGGGGGCGCACGGGCGGCGTGGGGACGGGCCTCAGGTCACGGGGTCGCGCCCCGGGCCCGGAGCATGTCGGCCATCAGCGCGATCTCCGAACGCTGCGCGTCCACCATGCCCTGCGCCAGCTTCCGCTGCGTCGGCACCTCGCACAGCCGCGCACAGCCCTCGGCCATCGCGACCCCGCCCTTGTGGTGCTCGGTCATCAACCGCAGCCAGAACACCTCGGCCTCCCGGCCCGACAGGGTGCCCAGCCTCGCGATCTCCTCCTTCGTGGCCATGCCCGGCATCAACGCGCCCGGCTTGGTCACGGCCCCGCCGTGGTCCATCCCGGGCATCCCCGGCATCCCGGCCGTCCCGGCCGCGTCCTCGCCGCCGGAGCCGCCCTCGTGCATCCAGCTCATGGGCGGCAGCGCCGGCGCCACCTTCGGCAGGCCCCACAGGTCCAGCCAGCCCAGCATCATGCCGCGCTGGTTGGCCTGCGTGTTGGCGATGTCGTACGCCAGCCGGCGCACGTCCTCGTCCCCGGTGCGGTCGCGCACCACGAACGACATCTCCACCGCCTGCTGGTGGTGGACGGACATGTCCCGCGCGAACCCGGCGTCCGGGGACGCCGGATCCGGGGAGGTCGCGGGCGTGCCCGGCCCGCCCCGGGCCTCGGCGGCGGCCGGCCCGGGCGCGGAGTCCCCGCGCCCGGCGGCCACGACCGTGGCGCCCGTCGCGAACACCGCCGCGACCGCCACCGCGGCCAGCGCCGCCACGTACACGCGCACGCCCCCGCGCCGCCGGGGCCCGTCGACGGCGTCCGGTTCTTCGACGGCGTCGGGCCCGGTGTCCGCCTCGGGTCGTCGCCCGGTCACTGGGAGGAGACCCCGCCCGTGCACGCCGCGCCCGGCTCGGGGGTCTGCGGGCCCTGGACGTACTTCGAGAAGAACTGGTCCACGCGCGGGTCGGAGGCGTCCTTCACGGTCACCTGCTTGCCCCACGCCGACAGCATGATCGTCCCGGCCTGGTCCTCGACCGGGCTCATCAGCGTGTACTGGGTCTTCTTCACCTTCTCGGCGAGCTTCTCCACGTCCGCCTTCGGGGCCTTCGCGTTGTAGGTGATCCAGACCGCGCCGTGCTCCAGCGAGTGCACCGCGTTCACCTCGGGGATCGGGGCCGTGTACACGTCGCCCGAGCAGTTCATCCACCGCGGGTTGTGGTCACCGCCCACCGGCGGCTTCATCTCGTACTTCACCTGCGTCTCGACGTGGTTGCGGCCCAGCTTCGCCGCGTCCCACGTCTTCTCCTCCCCGATCGGCGCCTTCGCCTGCTCGGCCTTCTGCTCGGCCTTCTCGTCGGCCTTCAGCAGCACGTACGTGCCGAAGCCCACGAGGCCGGCCACGATCGCGACGGACGCGCCGATCGCGATGAACTTGTTGCGCCGGTCGCGAGTCTTCTCGGCCTTGCGCATCTCGGCTATGCGCGCCTGACGCGAGTGCGGCTCGGGGGAACGGGAGGTCTTGGTGCCCATGTCGGTGCCTGGTCCTTCTGCTGATGGGGGGTGGGGTGGAGTCGTACGGGTACGCGCGTGCACCGGTCGGCTCAGGACCGCAGCACCTGAAGGACGTGCAGATCGGGACCGCGCGCGCGAGGGCGCGCGGGGCTCGGCGGGCGGGGCGCCGCGGCCGGCACGAGCCGCACCGCGGGCGCGGGCCCCAGGACCCCGCCGGGCGGGGGAGCGGGCAGCACCCCGGCCGTCACGTGCGCCAGCGGCGAACAGCCGGCGCCGCCGTCCGGGCAGAGGAACGCGGCGCGCCCCCGCCCGGCGTCGTGGCCCCCGTGGAGGGTCGTGATCGGGCCGGCCGCGAACGGCGCCGCACCGGCGCCGAGGGCGGGCCCGACGCCGGGGGTCGTGCCGGGCCGGGCGCACAGCAGCAGCGCCGCGAACAACGCCACGACGGCGCAGGCGAGCGCCACCGGGCGCCCGCGACGCGCCCCGCGCGTGTACGGCCTACCCCCCATGGGCGCAGATGGTAATGCTCATGACGCCCGCACGGTCAGTGCGGGGTGCCGGCAGTCGTGGCGGGTGCGTAATGTGGCGGAAACCGGCGCCCGCGACACTGAGCGCGAGGCCGGTCCCACCCAGGCCGCTGAACTGCGAGGATGAGGGCATGGACAAGCAGCAGGAATTCGTCCTCCGGACGCTTGAGGAACGTGACATCCGCTTCGTGCGCCTGTGGTTCACGGACGTGCTGGGCTTCCTCAAGTCGGTGGCGGTCGCCCCGGCCGAACTCGAACAGGCATTTGACGAGGGCATCGGCTTCGACGGCTCGGCCATCGAGGGCTTCGCGCGGGTCTACGAATCGGACATGATCGCCAAGCCGGACCCGGGGACCTTCCAGATACTGCCGTGGCGTGCCGAGGCCCCGGGCACCGCGCGGATGTTCTGCGACATCCTCATGCCGGACGGCTCCCCCTCCTACGCCGACCCCCGCTACGTCCTCAAGCGGATCCTCGCCAAGACCTCCGACCTGGGGTTCACCTTCTACACCCACCCCGAGATCGAGTTCTTCCTGCTCAAGGACAAGCCCCTCGACGGCACCCGGCCCGTCCCCGCGGACAACTCCGGCTACTTCGACCACACCCCGCAGAACGTGGGCATGGACTTCCGTCGGCAGGCCATCACCATGCTGGAGTCGATGGGCATCTCGGTGGAGTTCAGCCACCACGAGGGCGCCCCGGGCCAGCAGGAGATCGACCTGCGGTACGCGGACGCGCTGTCGACGGCCGACAACATCATGACCTTCCGCCTGGTGATGAAGCAGGTCGCGCTGGAACAGGGCGTGCAGGCCACGTTCATGCCCAAGCCGTTCTCGGAGTACCCCGGCTCGGGCATGCACACCCACCTCTCCCTCTTCGAGGGCGACCGCAACGCGTTCTACGAGTCGGGCGCCGAGTACCAGCTGTCGAAGGTCGGCCGCAGCTTCATCGCGGGCCTGCTGCGGCACGCGGCGGAGACCTCGGCGGTCACCAACCAGTGGGTCAACTCGTACAAGCGCATCTGGGGCGGCTCGGCCCGCACCGCCGGCTCCGGCGGCGAGGCCCCCTCGTACATCTGCTGGGGCCACAACAACCGCTCGGCCCTGATCCGCGTCCCCATGTACAAGCCGGGCAAGACGGGTTCGGCCCGCGTGGAGGTCCGCTCGATCGACTCGGGCGCCAACCCCTACCTGACGTACGCGGTCCTCCTGGCCGCCGGCCTCAAGGGCATCGAGGAGGGCTACGAACTCCCCGCCGGCGCGGACGACGACGTCTGGGCCCTCTCCGACGCGGAACGCCGTGCGATGGGCATCGAACCCCTCCCCCAGAACCTGGGCGAGGCCATCGCCCTGATGGAACGCAGCGAACTCGTCGCGGAAACCCTGGGCGAACACGTCTTCGACTTCTTCCTGCGCAACAAGAAGCAGGAATGGGAGGAATACCGCTCGGAGGTAACGGCCTTCGAACTCCGCAAGAACCTCCCGGTCCTGTAACCGACACGTCGTGCGCGCGGGCCCCCGGTCTTCGACCGGGGGCCCGCGCGTCGTGTCGGTCGCTCAGGGGAGGGGGCTGTTGGGGACTGCCTGGTGCCAGGTGGGGGTGGGGGTGGTGAGGGTGTGGAGGGTGGCGTCCAGGCCGAGGACCGTGGTCGTGGTCGTGCCGTCGGCCTGGGTGGTCGCGGCGGGGGCGCCCGTGTAGAGGAGGGGGGACTCGGTCCAGGCGCCGGCGCCGCCGGCCGGGGCGGTGGCGACCGTGGGGGTGCCGGCGCGGCCCGTGAGGGTGGTGCCGGTGGCCGCGACGGCGCCGTAGCCGCCTTGGCCGCCGAGGTCGGCGGGGCGGGTCAGGGTCGGGCGGGGGCCGTCGGCGCGGACCAGGGTGGTGCGGACGGTGCCGGCTCCGGCCTGGCGGAAGTACAGGCGGACGCCGTCGGTCTCCGGGACGGCCGTCAGGGGGCCGGTGGGGGCGGGGAGGGCGTTGGGGCCGGTGTCCTTCAGGGGGGCGTTCGCGTTCGGGCGGGTCCAGATCGCGATGCCGCGCGGGGTCGCCGAGAAGACGATGCCGTGGCCCCGGGCGTCGTGGGCCGCGATCGGGTCGCCCTGGAGGTTCGCGCCGCCCAGCCGCTGCCAGGGACCCCAGCCGCCGGTGGGCAGTTGGGCGCGGGCGCGCAGGGTGCGGGCCGAGTCGCGGAGCACGACGGTGAGGCGGCCGGAGTCGTCGACGAGGGCGGTGGGGGCGCTGATCGCGGAGGTCCAGGCGTCGCTGGTCTCGGGGGTGCCCAGCGAGGTCCACGGGCCGAACGCCCCGTCGGGGGCGTTCTGCACGGAGAGGACGACCTCGCGCCGGTAGTCGGTGCCCCGGGTGCCGAGGTCGGTGCGGGTGCCGAGGACCGCGATGCGACGGTCGGGCAGGCGCAGGGCGGTGACGCCTGCGTCCATGCCGGTGCCGGGCAGCAGGGTGGGGCCGGACCAGGGGGCGTTCGGGCCGGGCCGGCGCCACACGCCGACCTGTCCGTCGACGGGGGTGAAGGCGGTCAGGTGGTCGGGCGCGCCCTCGACCAGCCAGGAGGTGGTGTCGGCGCGGGCGTAGCGCATGGCCTGGGTCCAGTGGTTGCCCTGGGGGCGGGCGGCGACCTTGCGGTCCCCGCAGCCGGCCGGGCTCTTGCACCAGTCCTGGCGGTCGGACCAGGCGTAGGACTTCATCACGTTGAGTTTCGTGGCGGCGGTCTGCGCGGGCAGGGTGGGCGGCAGGTAGCTGTTGAGGTAGCCGACGTAACTCTGGACCGTGAAGTGGGGCCGGTCCTTGACCTGCGCGTAGCGGGCGAGGGCGGCCTGGGCGAAGCGGGCGCCGTAGATGTGGTCCTGGTGGTCGATGAACTTCTTCGTGCGGCCGTTCATGCCCGGGCTGGGGTCCTGGGTGCGGACGGTGGTGGGCTGGTAGCGGCGCAGCACGCCGGCTATCGCGTCGACGAGCTGGTCACGGGTGTACGCCGAGGGCTTGGTGACCGGGGTGCCGGAGGTGAGGAGGGTCGGCAGGGTGGGGGTGCGTCCGTTCCACAGCGCGGGCAGGCTCACCGGCGCGTCGCCGGATATGGAGCGGGACTCGCGCAGCTGCATCCAGACCAGGTTCACACGGGGCTCGGCCACCAGCACGTCGACCTCGGCGGTGCCGCCGCCGGCGGTGGGCGCGGTCTCGCGGCGCCAGGGGCTGGTGCGGTCGCCGGTGGCCATCAGGGCGTACGCGGAGCGGATGCCGTTCTGGCGGGCCTCGGCGTAGGCGGGCCGGTCGGCGGGGCGGACGGGGTCCTTCAGCTGGGCGCTGTGCGCCTCGTTGCGGCCGTCGGCCTCGCCGGAGGTGAGGTAGGTGGTGGTGACGCGGAGCCCGGCCCGCAGCGACTGCGAGAGGTCCGGGTTCATGAAGTACAGGTCGTCGTCGGGGTGGGCCACGATCTGCACGACGGAGCCCGCCGTGACGCTCGCGCGGGTGGCCGCGGCGGCGGAGGCGGCGGAGCCGGCGGGGACGTGGGCCGCGGAGGTGTCGTTGCCGTAGGCGAGTGCGAGGACGCCGCCGGTCGCGGTGGCGACGACGGTGAGCGCGGCCGCGATGCGGATGCGGTGGGCAGGGAGCATCTCTGACGCCTTCATCGTGCAGGGGTCTGGCTGGGTGATGGAGCGCAGAGGAAGATGCGGGAACGTCGGGCTTGGTTCACCCGCACGGCCCTTTTTTGTCGGATCATCCGCTCTCTGTCCGATTCGGACCGTACGAGTGAACACCGGTGCGGGAGTGGGCTCTTGGGGCACGGAAGTGGGCGAAACGTGACAAACGCCCCTCAAGAGGGGCGTTTTGTGGGGAGGGTCACAGGACTTTCGGCCGTGACCGCCGTCACGTTCCCGGGCGTCGGGTCAGTGCCGCGAGCGTCGCGCACGCGCAGGCCGCCGCCACCGTCGCCGCGAGCGCCAGGGTGACCCCGTCCGGGTCCACCAGGGCCCGCCCGCGCAGTGCCTGCACGGTCACCGTGAGCACCAGTCCCGCGTACCCGCCGGCCAGCACCCACACCAGCCGCGCACGCGTCTCCGGCCGCAGCCGCCGCACCCGGGACAGCCCGAAGGCGGCCGCCGGCAGCACCTGGAGCGCGTGCATCCCCACGAAGTGCCCGACCCGCAGGTCCCCGGCGGTCCGAGCCCAGCCCGTGACCGGCAGCCCGGGGCCGCCGTCCGGCGCGCCGACGGTGTGCGCGCCGATGATGCCGGTCGCGCCCGCGCCGAGCTGCTCGGCGGTCGGCTGGCTCATCAGGAAGCCCAGCGCGAGCCCCACCACGGAGATGCCCGCGCCGAGCCGGATCGCCCAGGTCGTGGCCCGGTCCGGCAGGGGTTGGCGGAACAGCAGCACGGCGACGACGAGGGAGCCCAGCCACAGCACGGCCACGGTCGCGCCCATCACCGCGTACACGGCCGCGTCGAAGGGGGTGGTCTGGTTGAAGTGGCTGCGCTGTCCGCGCACGACCTGCACGAGGATCAGGGCCATCTCCGCCGCCGAGGCCCCGGCGACCACCGTCCCGGCCCACCAGCCGGCCCGCCGGCCCCGGGTGAGGTGCCCGTGCAGCCAGGCCAGCGTGGCCCCGTACACGCCGAGGGAGACGGCGAACTTCAGCGGTTTGAGCCAGATCGGCTCCCCGCCCAGGGTCCGGTCGTCGACGAGCAGCCCGATCGCCGCGACGAGGCCGGACAGGGCCATGGCCAGGGCGAGCAGGGCGAGCGGCCCGTGCGGGACCCGCGCGGGGCGGGCGGCGGGCGGCGCCTGAGTGAGTGGCGGTCGGTGTGTGGACATGGTGGATCCCCCGTGGAGCGGTGCCCCTTCGCGGCCCGCGCGCGGCACCCTCAGGTGCCGAGTGCCCCGACCCCCGCCAGGCGGGTGCTCAGGGCGTCAGCGACGGCCTCGCGACGGGCGTTGACGAAGAAGTGGCCGCCCGGGAACGGTTCGAGGTCGAACGCGGGCGCCGCGGACGCGCCGGGCGCGAACTCGGCCCAGCGTGCGGCGCCCGCCGTGTCCACGTGCGGGTCCTCGGTGCCGGTGAACACCGAGATCGGGCAGGTCAGGGCCCCGCCGGCGGTCGGCGCCGGGCCCCGGTAGGACTCGACGGCCTTGTAGTCGGCGCGCAGCGTCGGCAGGACCATGCGGACCAGCTCGGAGTCCGCGAGGACCTCGGCGGAGGTGCCGTCGAGGCGTTGCAGGTGCGTGATCAGCGCCTCGTCGGGCAGGCCGTGCACGGGCGGGCCCAGGCGGGGCAGGTCGGGGGCGCGGGCCCCGGAGACGATCAGCCGGGCGGGCCGGGGCCCGGGTCCGGGCGCGGCCTCCAGCCGGCGGGCCACCTCGTACGCGACGAGCGCCCCCATGCTGTGGCCGAACAGCACGAGCCGGCCGCCGGCCGGTCCCGCGAGGGAGGGTTCGGCGCGGACGGCGGTCGTGATCAGGTCGGCCAGTTCCGTCAGGTCGTCCACGAGGGGCTCGTGCCCCCGGTCGTGCCGGCCCGGGTACTGCACGCCGTACACGCCCGCGGTCGGGGCGAGCAGCCGCGCGTACGGGAAGTAGGTGGCGGCGGCGCCGCCGGCGTGGGGGAAGCACAGCAGTGTCGTCCCGCCCTCGGGCGGGGCCGAGAACCGACGGAACCAGGCGCCCGGGCGAGGGAGGGTCGACATGTCGGCTCAGAACCCGTTCTTGCCGCGGGGCATGACCACCTGGTCCACGATCCCGTACTCCAGGGCGCCCTGGGCGGTGAGGATCTTGTCGCGGTCCAGGTCCTCGCGGATGCGGGCCTTGTCCTGGCCGGTGTGCGTGGCCATGATGTCCTCGATCCGCTCCCGGATCCGCTCGATCTCCAGGGCCTGGATCTCCAGGTCGGAGACCTGGCCCTGCTGGCCGGGGCTGGCCGGGGCGTGCATCAGGACGCGGGAGTTGGGCAGGGCGATGCGCTTGCCCTTGGTGCCGGCGGCGAGGACCACGGACGCGGCCGAGGTGGCCTGCCCGATGCAGACGGTCTGGATGTCGGGCTTCACGAACTGCATCGTGTCGTAGATGGCGAGCAGCGAGGTGATCGAGCCGCCGGGCGAGTTGATGTAGATCGAGATGTCGCGGTCGGGGTCGGCGGACTCCAGGCACAGGAGCTGCGCCATCACGTCGCTGGCCGAGGTGTCGTCGATCTGCGCGCCGAGGAAGATGATGCGCTCCTCGAAGAGCTTGGCGTAGGGGTCGAACTCCCGGACGCCCTGCGAGGTGCGCTCGACGAAGCGGGGGACGACGTATCGCGCCTGGGGCGCGGAGTTGTGCGGGAACATGGCGGCCTCCGTGCTGGGCTGCTGTGTCGCGACGGGCTCGGCTCTGGCGGCTCCGTCGACGGTGACGGTCGATTCGGGGACGGCGGGACGACGCGGGGGGCGGGCGGCGGGGCGGGGTGCCGGTGGACGGCGCGTGCTTATGCCCCCGGCCGCGCCGGCGGCGGGACCCGCTGGGGGTCCCGGTCCGCCGGGCGCGGCCGGTACGGGGTCACGCCGGGCCGCGCGTGGCGCGTCGTCGTGTGGCGTCGTGTGTCGGGTCGGGCTGGTCGGGCGGTGCGGTGGGTCAGCGGGCCGCGAGGCCGCCGCCGCCCGGCATGTTCGGGGTGGCGGTGATGACGTCGTCGATCAGGCCGTAGTCCTTGGCCTCCTGCGCGGAGAACCAGTAGTCGCGGTCCGAGTCCTTCGTGATCCGCTCGACGTCGTTGCCGGAGTGCTCGGCGATGAGCTCCGCCATCTCCTTCTTCGTCTTCAGGAGGTGCTGCACGTAGATGCGGATGTCGCTGGCCGAGCCGGAGAAGCCGGCGGACGGCTGGTGCATCAGGATCTTGGCGTGCGGCAGGGCGAAGCGCTTGCCGGGGGCGCCGGCGGTGAGCAGGAACTGGCCCATCGAGGCGCAGAAGCCCATGGCGATGGTGACCACGTCGTTCTTGATGATCTGCATCGTGTCGTACACCGCCATGCCGGCGGTCACGGAGCCGCCGGGCGAGTTGATGTACAGGTAGATGTCCTCTTCGGACTGGGCCGCGAGCATGAGAAGCTGCGCGGTGATCCGGTTGGCGATTTCGTCGTCGACGGCCTGGCCGAGAAATACGATGCGGTGCGCCAGGAGGCTGCTGAATACCTGGTCGCCCATTCCCCACGCGGGCCCGGGGGCATTGTTCATCTGCGGCGCGATGTGTCCGATTTCCGCCGCCTGGTAGTCATCCTGACGAGTCACTGAACCCCCATGTGGATCCACCGGCGGCAGACGCCACCGTGCATTTCCGTGTGTTTCTCTGCTTCCGGTTCGGCGTTCCGATCGGATGTCAACTGCGGTGACACGTCCCGATCTTCACTCGTCGGACCGTAGCACGATCACCCCGGTGGTACAGCCGGGGTGCAAATCGTTCGCTGAGAGCGCACGGCGCCCCCCGCTTCCGGAACCGCCGGTTCGGACCGTCGCCCCGAAAGCCGCTGTGGTTAGATCGATCGATCATTGAGCACTGTTCGCACGGGGGTGGAACGTGACAATCGGTGAACATCGACGGCTGGAACGCGCGCATTTTCTGAGGAAAAGGCGTGAAAGCATCTTGCCGTGCGAGGTGGGACTCCCCGGAGGAGTCCGCAGACGCACGCCGGGGCTCCGCCGGGAAGAGGTCGCCGTCCTCGCCGGAGTGAGCCCCACCTGGTACACGTACCTCGAACAGGGACGCGACGTGTCGCCGTCCCCGGAGGTGCTGGACGGGCTGGCCGGAGTGCTCGGACTGACCGAGTTCGAACGGACCTACCTGCTGGAGCTGTCCTGCGAGCGCGGCCCTTCCGCATCCGCCGCCCGGGTCGACGGGGTGCGCCGCCACCTGGAGGTGCTGGCCGAGGGCATGTACCCGTATCCGGCCTACCTCTGCGACCACGCCGGCCGCGTCATTGGCTGGAATCGTGCAGTCCCGCAGTGGCTCACGGACTTCGGGCAGCTCCCCGAGAGCGAACGCAACCTCCTCGTGTGGATGCTGACCTCCGACACGGCCCACCACCGCTTCGTCGACTGGGAGGCATCGGCCCGCCATCTGGTGGCCCGATTCCGCGCCGAGTTGACGGATTGGCGAGGCTGTCCCCAAACCGGCCCGATGATCCGGGAGTTGGCGCAGCGCAGCCCCCACTTCCGTGAGTGGTGGGACGAACACCGGGTCAGCGGACCCCTCACCGGAGTCCACCGGATGCGCCACCCCGAGCAGGGAATCGTCGCCGTCCGCATGGTCGAACTGACCCACGAGGACGACGACGGCACGGTCCGTCTGATCGTGCACACCCCGCTCGCCGCGGAACAGCACCTCGCGGCCTGACCGAACCGTGACGCCCCGAATCCGCCACGCCCCGAGGGACCGACCCGCGTCGGACCGGCCCCCGGGGCGTTCCTGTCACCCGGCGTCCACGCCTTCCGGATCCGCGCCCCGGTCCGGGCCGGCGTCCGGGCCCGCGGCCGGCTCCGTCGACCGCTCGACCAGGTGCGCGGAGAGCGCCGCCACCGTCGGGTGGTCGAAGAGGAACGCCGCCGTCAGCGTCACCCCGGTCTCCGCGGTGAGCCGGTTGCGCAGCTCCACCGCCATCAGCGAGTCGAACCCCAGGTCCTGCAACTCCTCCTCGACCTCCACCTCCTCCGGGTCCTCGTAGCCCAACACCTCGGCCACCAGGCCCAGCACCAGCGAGTACGTCGACTCCGCGTCGAGCGCGACCCGAGCCGCACCCGATCCGGACCCCGACCCCGCCGCGATCCCGGCCCCGTCGGGGCCCGAGCCCGGTGCGAGCGACACGGACACCGGCGGCACGAGAGCCGACAGCAGCGCCGGCAGCTCACCCGCCGCCGCTCGCCCCGCGAGCGCCGACCGGTCCAACTCGGCCGCCACGAGCACCGGCTCCCCGCCGCTCAGCGCCGCGTCGAACAGCCCCAGGCCCAGCTTCACCGGCAACGGCCGCACCCCGGCCCGCGCCATCCGCTCCCGGTCCGCCGCGTCCAGCGCCCCGCCCATCCCGGCCCCGTCCCACAGGCCCCACACCAGGGACACCGCCGGCAGGCCGAGGGCCCGCCGCGCGTGGGCGAGGGAGTCCAGGACGGTGTTCGCCGCCGCGTAGTTGGCCTGCCCGGCGGTGCCGAGGGTGCCGGCGAGGGAGGAGTGCAGCACGAACGCGTCCAGGTCCAGATCCCGGGTCAGCTCGTGCAGCAGCAGCGCCGCGTCGGCCTTCGGCGCCAGCACGCCGGCGAGCCGCTCCCCGGTCAGCCCGCCCAGTGTGGTGTCGTCGAGGACACCGGCGGTGTGCACGACGGCGGAGAGGGGGTGCTCGGGGTCGATGTCGGTCAGGAGGGTGGTCAGTGAGTCCCGGTCGGTGATGTCGCAGGCCGTGAGGGTGACGTGGGCGCCGAGTTCGTCGAGTTCGGCGGCGAGCTCGCGGGCTCCGGGTGCCTCCGGGCCGCGTCGGGAGGTGAGGAGGAGGCGGGTCACGCCGTGTTCGGTGACCAGGTGGCGGGCGGTGAGTGCGCCGAGTGCGCCCGTGCCGCCCGTGATCAGGACCGTGCCCCCGGGCCGGAAGCCCCCGAAGGCCGGGCCGGCGGGCGCGGCCGGCACGGGCACGACGCGCGGCACGTGCACCACGCCCTCCCGCAGCGCGAACTGCCACTCGCCCGAGGCGAGGGCCGAGGGCAGGGCGGCCCGGGACGCGTCGGTGTCGTCGGTGTCCACGAGCACCACCCGCCCCGGCAGTTCCGCCCGCGCCGACCGGCCGAGCCCCCAGACCCCGGCCCCACCCGGGTCCGTGACCCGGTCCGCGTCCGTCACCCGCTGGGCCCGCGAGGTCACGAGCACGAGCCGGCCGCCGGCCCCGGACGCGGAGAACTCCCGCACCCGCTCAAGCGCCTCCCCGGTCGCCTCCCGCACCCCGCCGGAGACCCGCACCAGCACGTCGCCCTCGGGCCCGGGGGCGGCGGGCACGGCAGCCGCCGGCAGCGCCGGCCACAGGATCCGGTACAGCCCGTCCGGTCCTTCGTCCGTCCCCACGGGCGCCAGCAGCACTGCGTCCAGGTGCCGCGTCCACACCCCCGGCGCCCCGGTCGCGTCGGTGGGCACCGGACGGCTGTGCACGACGGCCGTCCGTTCCCCGCCCGGCACGGCCGGGGCCGACAGCGACACCTGCACGTCGAGTGAGCCCCCGGCCGGCAGGGCCAGCGGCGCGTGCGCCACCGACACCAGCCGCGGCCCGGCCACCAACTCCGCGCCCGCCACCAGGTCCAGCCCGCCCGCTCCCGGATGCGTGGCCGCCGACAGTCGCGCGGTGTGCACGAGCCCGCCGTCCACCAGCTCCGTCCCCGCCCCCAACAGCGGGTGCGTGACGGCGCCGGGCAGCGCGGCCGGCGCGACACCGGAGGAGAGGGACGAGCCGGCGACCGGCTCGGCCGACAGCCAGTAGCGCTGCCGCCGGAACGCGTGCGTGGGCAGCGCCGCCGGCGCCGTGCCGGCCGGGAACACCGCCGTCCAGTCCGGTTCCACCGCCCCCACCACGTGCAGCCGCGCCAGCGCCGTCACGACGCCCTCCGGGTCCGGGGTCATCGGCACGACCACGGGCCGCCGATCCGCGCCGGAGCCCCCGTCGCCGCTCGCCGCGTGGTCGAGGGTCTCCTCGATCGCGGGCGTCAGCAACGGCACCGGGCCGATCTCCAGGAACGCCGTCACCCCCGCACCGAGCAGGGATTCCACGACCTCCCGGAAGCGGACCGTGCCCCGCAGCTGCCCGGTCCAGAACCCCGGATCGGCCGGCTCGGCATCCGTGACCGGCGCGCCCGTCGTGTTGGACACCAGCGGCACGTGCAGGGGCCGGGCGGTCAGCGACCGCAGGGCCTCGGTCACGAACGGCAGCACCGGGTCCATGTGCGCGGAGTGGAAGGCGTTGCTCACGGCCAACCGGGTGGTCTTGCGGCCCTCGCCCGCCCAGTGGGCGAGCAGCGCGGCCACCGCCTCGGCACCACCCGACACCACCGTGGTGCGCGGCCCGTTGACCGCCGCGATCGACACCCCGTCGGGGAGCGTCGGCTCCACCTCCTCCGCACTCGCCTGCACGACCGCCATCACCCCGCCCGGCACCGCCGTGTGCTGCATGTGGTGAGCACGCGCGGCGATGTGCGAGACGGTGTCGGGCAGGTCCCACAGGCCCGCGTGGTGGGCGGCGGTGATCTCGCCGAGGGAATGCCCGGCCACCGCGCGCGGGTGCACGCCCCAGCTCGCGAGCAGATCCGTCAACGCCGTCTGCACGGCGAAGATCGCGGGCTGCGCGAACCGCGTCTCGTGCAGCCGCTCCGCCTCCGGCCCGTCCGGCACGGCGGCGAACACCTCGGGCAGCGGCCCCCCGAACGCGTCGAGCGCGGCGCGCAGCGAGGCCCCGAAGACGGGCCGGACGGTGCGCAGCTCGGCGCCCATGCCCGGGCGCTGCGAACCCTGCCCGGTGTAGACGAACGCGGTGCGCCCGCCCGGCCTGGCCCGGCCCGTGACCAGTCCGCGCGCGGTGCGCCCCTCGGCGAGGGCGCGCAGACCGGCGGCGAACCCGTCGAGGTCCTCGGCCACGACGGCCGCCCGGTGCGCGAACGCGGCCCGGGTGGTCGCGAGCGCGAGGCCCACGGCCGCCGGCGAGTCGACGGACGTCGCCGGGTCGTCGAGATGCGCGAGCAGCGCGGCGGCCTGCGCCCGCAGGCCCTCGACGGTCGGCGCGGACAACACCCACGGCACGGGGCCGGCGGGAGCGGTCGCGGTCCCGGTCGAGGTCGCTACGTCGGGCTCCGGTGCGGTGGGTGCGGGTTCTTCGAGGATGAGGTGGGCGTTGGTGCCGCTGATGCCGAAGGAGGAGACGGCGGCGCGGCGGGGTCGGTGGTCGGGGGTGGTCCAGGGGCGGGCCTCGGTGAGGAGGTTGACGTGGCCTTCGGTCCAGTCGATGCGGGTGGAGGGGGTGTCGGCGTGGAGGGTGGCGGGGAGGGTTTCGTGGCGCATGGCCATGATCATTTTGATGACGCCGGCGGCCCCGGCCGCTGCCTGTGTGTGGCCGATGTTGCTTTTGATGCTGCCGAGGTGGAGGGGGTGTTCGGGGTCGTGGTCCTGGCCGTAGGTGGCGAGGAGGGCTTGGGCTTCGATGGGGTCGCCGAGACGCGTGCCGGTGCCGTGGGCTTCGACGGCGTCGATGTCGGAGCCGTGGAGTCCGGCGGCGTCGAGGGCCTGGCGGATGACGCGTTGTTGGGAGGGGCCGTTGGGTGCGGTGAGGCCGTTGGACGCGCCGTCCTGGTTGACGGCGCTGCCCTTGATCACGGCGAGCACGGGGTGCCCGTTGCGGCGCGCGTCCGAGAGACGTTCCAGGACCAGCAGGCCCGCGCCCTCGGAGAAGCCCGTGCCGTCCGCCCCGTCCGCGAACGCCTTGCAGCGCCCGTCCGCCGACAGTCCGTTCTGCCGGCTGAACTCCACGAAGGTCGTGGGCGTGGACATCACGGTCACGCCGCCCGCGAGCGCGAGCGTGCACTCGCCCTGCCGCAGGGACTGCGCGGCCAGGTGCATGGCGACGAGGGAGGAGGAGCAGGCGGTGTCCACGCTGACCGCCGGGCCTTCCAGCCCGAAGGTGTACGAGACCCGTCCCGAGGCCACGCTGTTGGAGCTGCCGTTGACGAGGTAGCCCTCCAGCTCCTTCGGCGCCCGCGTGATCCGCGAGCCGTAGTCGTTGTACATGACCCCCGCGAACACGCCCGTGCGGCTGCCGCGCAGGCTCGTCGGATCGATGCCGGCCCGTTCGAACGCCTCCCACGCCGTCTCCAGCAGCAGCCGCTGCTGCGGGTCGGTGGCGAGGGCCTCGCGGGGGCTGATCCCGAAGAACTCGGGGTCGAAGAGGTCCGCGTCGTGCAGGAACCCGCCGTGCCGTGCCGTGATCGCGCCCGGGGCCTCCGGGTCGGCGGCGTGCAGGGCGGCCAGGTCCCAGTCCCGGCCGGTGGGGAAGTCCCCGATGGCGTCACGGCCCTCGGCCACGAGCTGCCACAGCTCCTCGGGCGCGGTCACCCCGCCGGGGAAGCGGCAGCCGATGCCGACGATCGCGATCGGCTCGTCCGCCGTCGGCACGGCGGCGGGCGCGGTGCGCGCCGGGGTGTCGGCGGCCGGGTCCGTTCCGGCGGACAGGGCCGTGTCCAGGTGCGCGGCCAGGGCCGTCACCGTCGGGTGGTCGAAGACCAGCGACGCGGGCAGCTTCAGCCCGGTCTCGGCGGTCAACCGGTTGCGCAGCTCGACGGCCGTCAGCGAGTCGAAGCCCAGCTCCGTGAACGCGCGGTCCACGGCCACCGTGCTCGGGTCGGTGTGCCCGAGCACCGCCGCCACCTGCACGCCGACCAGCTCGGCCAGCTCCCGCAGCCGGTCCGCCGCCGCGAGCGCGCGCAGCCGGCCGGCCCGGCCGCCGTCGGCCCCGCCGCCGGCGCCGGTCGCGCCGGTCGCGGCGGTCCGACGGGCGGTGCCGCGGACCAGGGCGCGCAGGGGGTCGGGCACGGGCGCCCCGGAACGCTCCGGCGCCCCGGTGTCCAGCCGGGCCGCGACCACCATCGGCGCGTCGGCCCGCAGGGCGGCGTCGAACAGGGCGAGCCCCTCGTCGGAGCCCAGCGGGGCCACCCCGGACCGCGCCAACCGGGCCAGGTCGCCCGCCGACAACTCGCCCGTCATCTCGCTCGCCTCGGCCCACAGGCCCCACGCGATCGACACCGCCGGCAGCCCCACTGCCCGCCGCGCGTGGGCGAGGGCGTCCAGGGCCGTGTTCGCGGCCGCGTAGTTGGCCTGACCGGCGGTCCCGAGGGTGCCGGCGAGGGAGGAGTAGAGGACGAACGCGTCCAGGTCCGGCCCGAGGTCCCGGGTCAGTTCGTGCAGCAGCAGCGCCGCGTCCGTCTTCGGGGCGAGGACGCGCGCCGTCCGCTCCGGGGTGAGGCCGTCGAGGAGGGCGTCGTCGAGGACGCCGGCGGTGTGGACGACGGCGGAGAGGGGGTGCTCGGGGTCGATGTCGGTCAGGAGGGTGGTCAGTGAGTCCCGGTCGGTGATGTCGCAGGCGGTGAGGGTCACGTGGGCGCCGAGTTCGCCGAGTTCGGCGGCGAGCTCGCGGGCTCCCGGGGCTTCCGGGCCGCGTCGGGAGGTGAGGAGGAGGTGGGTGACGCCGTGTTCGGTGACGAGGTGGCGGGCGGTGAGTGCGCCGAGGGCGCCCGTGCCCCCCGTGATCAGGACCGTGCCCCCGGGCCGGAAGCCCGTGAACGCGCCCGGTGTGTCCGGTGCGTCGGCCGCTTCGGGGGTCGGCGGTGCGAGCGGGGTCAGGCGGGGGACGAACCAGGAGCCGTCGCGCACCGCGAACTGCCCGCCGTCGGCGGAGACGGGGAGCGCCGGCACGGGTTCCCCGGCGGGCAGGTCCAGCAGCGCGAACCGGCCAGGGTGTTCGGTGCGCGCCGAGCGCACCAGCCCCCAGACGGCCGCCGCCACCGGGTCCGGCGAGCCGGTGCCGCGGCCCGGCACGGCCACCGCGTCCCGCGTGACGACGAGCAGCGGTCGCGCGTCCGGGCCGGTCCGCTCCCGCAGCGCGTCGAGCACCCGCGTCAGCACCCGTTCGGTGCTCTCGCCGGCCGTCGCCGCCACCTCGCACGCCTCGTACATGTCGTGTGCCTCGTGCGGGTCGGCGCCGGTGGTCGGGGCCGGCACGGGGCGCCAGTCGAGGGTCAGCAGCGGGCGGCGTCGGGCGCCCGCCGCGCGCAGTCGGGCCGGGTCGGCGGCCCGCAGGCCGAGTTCGGCCACGTGCGCGACCGGGCCGCCCAGCGGATCGGCCAGGGTCACCGAGACCGTGCCCGGCCGCAGCGCCCGCAGGCGGACGCGCAGGGTGTCGGCGCCCTCGGCGCGCAGGCTCACGCCGCTCCACGCGAAGGGCACGGCGCCCGCCGGCACGGCCGCGCCCAACGCGCCCAGGGGCAGCGGGTGCAGGGCCGCGTCGAACAGGGCCGGGTGCAGGCCGAAGCCCGCGGTGTCCGTGCCGGGGGCGAGGGAGACCTCCGCGTACACCTCGTCGCCCCGTCGCCACAGGCCACGCAGGCCGCGGAAGGCCGGCCCGTACTCGTAGCCCCGGGCGGCGAGGGTGTCGTAGGCGCCGGCCGGGTCCTCGGCTACGGCGCCGGCCGGGGGCCAGGGCGCGTCGGCGGCGAGCGGGGCGAACGCGGCGTCCTCGGCGGTCGAACCGTCCGGGCCCTCGGCGAGGGTGCCGGTGGCGTGTCGGGTCCACGGGGCGTGCGGGTCGGCGTCGTCGGGGCGGGAGGAGACGGTCGCGGTGCGGCGGCCGTCGGCGTCGGGCCCGGTGACGGTGACCCGCAGGCGGGCCGCCGTGTCCTCGGACAGCGGAAGCGGCTCCCGCAGGGTGAGTTCCTCCACGTGCCCCGCGCCCGCCTCCGTGCCGGCCCGCAGCACGAGTTCCGCGAGTGCCGTGCCCGGCAGCAGCGCGACGCCGTCCAGCGCGTGGTCGAGCAGCCACGGGTGGGTGCGGGGCGAGACGCGGCCGGTGAGCAGCAGGGCCCCCGATTCGTCGGCCTCGACGGCCGCGCCGAGCAGCGGGTGGTCCAGGCCGCGCAGGCCGGCGGTGCCGAGGTCGCCGGTGCGGCCGGGGGTGGGCAGCAGCCAGTACGGGGCGTGGCGGAAGGGGTGGGTGGGCAGGGTCGGCAGCGGGCCGGGGGTGGGGGAGGCCGCGAACAGGGCCTCGAAGTCCACGTCCGTGCCGCTCGTCCACGCCTCGGCCAGCGCCAGCCGCCATCGCTCGGGGCCGCCGTCGTCGCGGCGCAGGCTGCCCAGGGCGACGGTGGCGGCGCCGGCCGGCCCGGCCTCCGCGAGGGAGTCCTGCACGGCGGAGGTGAGCACGGGGTGCGCGCTGACCTCGACGAACGCCCGCACGCCGCGCTCCAGCAGGGTGCGGGTCGCGAGGTCGAAGCGGACCGTGGCCCGCAGGTTGCGGTACCAGTAGGCGGCGTCCAGGGTGCGGCCGTCGACGAACTCGCCGGTGACCGACGAGCAGAACGGCACCCGGGTCGCGCGCGGTGTGACCGGGGCGAGGAGTTCGGCGAGTTCCGCCTCGATGGCCTCCACGTGCGCCGAGTGCGAGGCGTAGTCCACCGGCACCCGGCGGGCGCGGACCCCGTCCGCCTCGCAGTCGGCCAGCAGCGCGTCCAGGGCCTCCGGGTCGCCGGAGACCACGCAGGAGCCGGGGCCGTTGACGGTGGCCACCGACAGGCGGTCGGCGCGGTCGGCGATGCGGGCGGAGACCCGGTCGAAGGGCTCGGGCACGGAGACCATGCCGCCGGTGCCGGCCAGTGCGAGCAGGGCCCGGCTGCGCAGCGCGACGACGCGGGCGGCGTCGGCGAGGGTGAGGGCGCCGGCGACGGCCGCCGCCGCGATCTCGCCCTGGGAGTGGCCGACGACGGCGTCCGGGCGGACCCCGTGGGCCTCCCACAGCGCGGCCAGCGACACCATCACCGCCCACAGCGCCGGTTGGACCACGTCCACCCGGTCGAAGCCGGGGGCGCCCGGCGCTGCGCGCAGCACGTCGAGCAGGGACCAGTCGACGAACTCGGCGAGGGCCGCCGCGCACTCCTCCAGCCGGTCCCGGAACGCGGGCGAGTCGGCGTGCAGGTCCAGGGCCATGCCCACCCACTGGGAGCCCTGGCCGGGGAAGACGAACACGGTGCCGTCGGGGCCGGCGGGGTGCCGTCCGCCGGTCACCAGGCGCGGGTCGGGGCGGCCGGCGGCCAGGGCGGCCAGGGCCTCGCGGACACCGTCGGGGTCGCCGGCGGTGATCACGGCCCGACGGTCCAGCACGGCGCGGCCGGTGCGCAGGGCGTGGGCGACGGCGGTGGGGTGCGGGGCGCGGTCGGTGCCGGGGGCGGGGGTGTCGAGGAGGGCGCAGACGCGGGCGGCGAGTTCGGCGAGGGCCTCGTCGCCTCGGGCGGAGAGCAGCAGCGGCGGCACGGGGCCGGTGGACGCGGGCTCCGGCGTGGTCGCGGGGGCCGGTTCGGGTTCGGGTTCTTCGAGGATGAGGTGGGCGTTGGTGCCGCTGATGCCGAAGGAGGAGACGGCGGCGCGGCGGGGTCGGTGGTCGGGGGTGGTCCAGGGGCGGGCCTCGGTGAGGAGGCTGACGTGGCCCTCGGTCCAGTCGATGCGGGTGGAGGGGGTGTCGGCGTGCAGGGTCGCGGGCAGGGTGCGGTGCCGCATCGCCATGATCATCTTCATGACGCCGGCCGCTCCGGCCGCCGCCTGCGTGTGGCCGATGTTGCTCTTGATGCTGCCGAGGTGGAGGGGGTGGTCCGCGTCGTGGTCCTGGCCGTAGGTGGCCAGCAGGGCCTGGGCCTCGATGGGGTCGCCGAGACGGGTGCCCGTGCCGTGCGCCTCGACCGCGTCCACCTCGGAACCGTGCAGTCCGGCCGCGCTCAGCGCCTGCCGGATCACGCGCTGCTGCGCCGGGCCGTTCGGGGCGGTGAGGCCGTTGGACGCGCCGTCCTGGTTGACGGCGCTGCCCTTGATGACGGCGAGCACGGGGTGCCCGTTGCGCCGCGCGTCCGAGAGGCGCTCCAGCACCAGCAGGCCCGCGCCCTCGCCCCACCCCGTGCCGTCGGCGTCGTCGGAGAACGCCTTGCAGCGCCCGTCCACCGACAGCCCGCGCTGCCGGCTGAACTCCACGAAGGTGTTCGGCGTGGACATCACCGCGACCCCGCCCGCGAGCGCGAGGCTGCACTCGCCCTGCCGCAGGGACTGCGCGGCCAGGTGCATGGCGACGAGGGAGGAGGAGCAGGCGGTGTCCACGCTGACCGCCGGGCCCTCCAGCCCGAAGGTGTAGGCGACCCGCCCCGAGACCACACTGCCCGTGTTCCCGGCCAGCAGCAGACCCTCGTACCCGGCCGGCGCGGGCGTCAGACGAGAGGCGTAGTCGTTGTACATGACCCCCGCGAACACGCCCGTGCGGCTGCCGCGCAGGCTCGTCGGATCGATGCCGGCCCGTTCGAACGCCTCCCACGCCGTCTCCAGCAGCAGGCGCTGCTGGGGGTCGGTGGCGAGGGCCTCGCGGGGGCTGATGCCGAAGAACTCGGGGTCGAAGAGGTCCGCGTCGTGCAGGAACCCGCCGTGCCGCGTGTACGAGGTGCCCTGCCGGTCCGGGTCCGGATCGTGCAGACCCGCAAGGTCCCAGCCCCGGTTCTCCGGGAACGTCGAGATCGCGTCCCGGCCGCCGGCCACCAGCTCCCACAGGGCCTCGGGCCCGTCCACACCACCGGGGAAGCGGCAGCCCAGGCCCACGATCGCGATCGGCTCCGCCGCCCCGCCCGCCTCCGAGCCCGCGCCGGTGCCCGCGCCCGGGTCCGTGCCCGCGTCCGTGCCCGGGTCGGTGTCGGCCGCGCCGACCGCGTCCGCGACCAGCCGCGCCGCGAGCGCCGCCGCCGTCGGGAAGTCGAACAACAACGACGCGGGCAGCGCCAGCCCCGTCACCCGGTTCAGTCGGTTCCGCAGCTCCACGGCCGTCAACGAGTCGAAGCCCAACTCGCCGAACGCCCGCTCCGCCGGCACCCCCTGCCCACCCGCGTGCCCCAGCACCGAACCGGCCTCGGCCCGCACCAGCGCCAACGCGGCCCGGTCACGTTCGGCCGCCGGCAACGCCCGCAGCTCCGCCGCCCACGCGCCCCCGGCCGGACCCCGGCCGCCGCCCGCCGTGCGCCGCCGCACCGGTACGCGCACCAGGCCCCGCCACAACGCCGGCAGCTCACCGCCGGCCGCCCGCTCCCGCAGCCCCGCCGCGTCCCACGGCGTGGCCACCACGGTCGGCGCGCCCGACACGAGCGCCGCGTCCCACAGCGCCAGCCCCGCCGCGTTCGACACCGGGGCCAGCCCGGCCCGCCGCAGCCGCGCCAGATCCGCCTCGCCCAGGGTCTCGCCCATGCCGCTCGCCTCGGCCCACAGACCCCAGGCGATCGAGGTCGCGGGCAGCCCCGCCGCGTGCCGGGCCCGCGCCAACGCGTCCAGGGCCGCGTTCGCCGCCGCGTAGTTCGCCTGCCCGGCCGTGCCCAGCGTGCCCGCCACCGACGAGAACAGCACGAACGCGTCCAGGTCGAGCCCCAGGTCCCGGGTCAGCTCGTGCAGCAGCAGCGCCGCGTCGGCCTTCGGCGCCAGCACCCCGGCGAGCCGCTCCCCGGTCAGCCCGCCCAGCGTGGTGTCGTCGAGGACGCCGGCGGTGTGCACGACGGCGGAGAGGGGGTGCTCGGGGTCGATGCCGGTCAGGAGGGTGGTCAGCGAGTCCCGGTCGGTGATGTCGCAGGCCGTGAGGGTGACGTGGGCGCCGAGTTCGGTGAGTTCGGTGGTCAACGCGCCGGCCCCCGGAGCCTCCGGGCCGCGTCGGGAGGTGAGCAGGAGGCGGGTGACGCCGTGTTCGGCGACCAGGTGGCGGGCGGTGAGCGCGCCCAGCGCGCCCGTGCCGCCCGTGATCAGCACCGTGCCCTCCGGGCGGAAGCCCCCGAAGACCGGGCCCCCGGTCGGGCCCGCGTCGGCCGGCAGCGCGGCCAGCCGGGCCGCCCGCAACTCACCGGCGCGCACCGACAACTCCGTCTCGCCCGCCGCCAACGCCGCCCCGACCACGCCCGCCGGCAGCCCCGCCGGGTCCCCGTCGAGCAGCGCGAACCGCCCCGGGTGCTCCGAGACCGCCGACCGCACCAGCCCGCGCACCGCGCCCGCCGCCGGATCCGTGTCCGCGTCCCGCGTCCGCACCAGCAGCACGCCGTCCGCCGCCTCCGCGAGCCACGCCCGCAGCCGCTCCCACGCCGCCGTCACCGCGACCAGCGGCGCACCGCCCGAGACCGCCTCATAGTCCCGCGCCGGATCCGCGACACCACCCGCCGCACCCGGCACCGCCGACACCGGCGACCACTCCACGCCCAACAGCCCCGGCCGCGCCGCGCCCGCCGCACCCGGCGCGGGCAGGGCCCGCAGGGTCAGCTCCGCGACCTCCGCCACCGGCACCCCGGCCGGATCCCGCAACTCCACCGACGCCGTGTCCGGCCCGGTCCGCACGATCCGCACCCGCAACTCCCGCGCCCCCACCGCGTGCAGCCGCACCCCGGAGAACACGAACGGCACCCGGGGACCCGCCCCCGGCCCGTCCACCTCCGTCACGTCCGTCAACACCAGCGGGTGCAGGGCCGCGTCCCACAGCGCCGGGTGCACCCCGAACGCCCCGGCGTCCCGCGCCCCGTCCGCCGGCAGGGACACCTCCGCCAGGAGCTCGTCCCCGCGCCGCCACAGCGCCGTCAGCCCCCGGAACGGCGAACCGTAGCCGTAGCCGGCCGCCGCCAACGCCTCGTACGCGCCCGCCGGATCCACCGACTCCGCGCCCGGACCCGGCCACGCCGCCCCGACCGCGGCCCCGGCCGCGACCGGCCCGTCCGCCGGCTCCGGACCCAGCACACCCGTCGCGTGCCGCGTCCACGCCCCGTCTGCGTCCCCGTCCCCGGCCACCCCGGGGCGCCGCTGCGGACGCGACAACACCAGCAGCTCCCGCCGCCCCGCCGCGTCCCCCGCCCCGACCGTCACCTGCACCTGCACCGCGCCCCGCTCCGGCACCACCAACGGCGCCAGCAGGGTCAACTCCTCCACCAGCGCGCACCCCGCCCGCTCCCCGGCGTGCAGGGCCAGCTCCGCGAACGCGGTGCCCGGCAACAGCACCCGGCCCCCGATCGCGTGCCCCGCCAGCCACGGATGCGTGTGCAGCGCCAACCGGCCCGTCAACAACAGGCCCCGCTCGTCGCCGAGTTCCACGGCCGCGCCCAGCAGCGGATGCCCGGCGCCCCCGTCCATCCCCAACCGGCCCGGATCGGCCGCGCCCGTCGACGGCGCCAGCCAGTGCCGCTCGCCCTGGAACGCGTACGTCGGCAGCTCGAAGCCCCCGCCCGACACCGACACCGGCGCCGGACCGAACACCTCCGCCCACGCGATCTCGGCCGCCCCGCATACGTGCAGGTCCGCGACCGCCGTCAGCAGCGCCCACTCCTCGTCCGCGACCCGCCGGCTCAGCGTGGACACCAGCCGCGTGCGGTCCGCGCCGAGCGCGGCCAGGGTCTCGGCCACGGCCGGGGTCAGCGCCGCGTCCGGACCGATCTCCACGTGCACGGTGGTGCCGGCCGCGTGCAGGGCCTCCACGCCCTCCCGGAACCGGACCGTGCCGCGTACGTGCCCCGTCCAGTACGCCGGATCGGCGACCGCGTCGTCGGTCGCGAACCCGCCCGTCACGTTGCTCACCAGCGGCAGCCGCAACGGCCGCGGCGCCAGGCCCGCCAGCACCTCGCCGATCGGACCCAGCGCGGGTTCGGTGTGCGCGGAGTGGAAGGCGTGCGAGACCCGCAGCCGGTTCGTCTCGCGCCCCAGGCCCGACCAGTGCGCGACGAGCGCGTCCACCTCGTCGGCCGCGCCGCTCACCACCGTGCCCGAGGGGCTGTTCACGGCCGCCAGGGACAGACCGGGGGTGAGGGTGGGCGACAGCTCCTCGGGCGTCGCGCGCACGGCGGCCATGGCCCCGCCCGCGATCGCCGTGTGCTGCATGTGGTGGGCGCGGGCGGTGACGAACGCGGCCGTGTCGGCCAGGTCCCACAGGCCCGCGTGGTGCGCGGCGGTGATCTCGCCGAGGGAGTGCCCGCCCACCGCGTCCGCGTGCACGCCCCAGCTCGCGAGCAGCGCCGTCAGGGCGTGCTGCACGGCCAGGATCGCGGGCTGCGCGTACTCGGTGGTGTGCAGCAGCGCGGCCTCCGGGCTGTCCGGGGCGGCCGACAGCAGGGGGCCCAGGGGCCGGGGCAGCAGTGCGTCGAACGCGGCCGTCGCCTCCGCGAGGGCGGCGGCGAACACGGGTCGGGCGGCGGCCAGGGCGGTGCCCGCGCCGGGCCGCTGGGAACCCTGCCCGGTGTACGTGAACGCGACCCGCGCCGAGTGCCGGGCCTCCCCGACCCGCACGGCCGCCGGGTCCTCGCCCCGCGCGAACGCCTCCAGCGCGGCCAGGAGTTCGGCCCGGTCGCGGCCGATGACGACGGCGCGGTGGGGGAGGGCGGCCCGGGTGCCGACGAGGGCGTGCGCGACGGCGCGCGGGTCGGCGTCCGGCCGCTCGCGCAGCGCGTCGACGAGCCGGGCGGCCTGGGCGCGCAGGGCGACCGGGGTCGCGGCGGACAGCGGCCACAGAACGGGGCCGGAGGGCGCGGTCGCGAGGTCGGGTGTGGTCGCGGGGGTCGGTTCGGGTTCGGGTTCTTCGAGGATGAGGTGGGCGTTGGTGCCGCTGATGCCGAAGGAGGAGACGGCGGCGCGGCGGGGTCGGTGGTCGGGGGTGGTCCAGGGGCGGGCCTCGGTGAGGAGGCTGACGTGGCCCTCGGTCCAGTCGATCCGCTGGGAGGGCTCGTTCACGTGGAGGGTGGCGGGGAGGGTCGCGTGCCGCATCGCCATGATCATTTTGATGACGCCGGCCGCTCCGGCCGCCGCCTGCGTGTGGCCGATGTTGCTTTTGATGCTGCCGAGGTGGAGGGGGTGTTCGGGGTCGTGGTCCTGGCCGTAGGTGGCGAGGAGGGCTTGGGCTTCGATGGGGTCGCCGAGGCGGGTGCCGGTGCCGTGGGCTTCGACGGCGTCGATGTCGGAGCCGTGGAGTCCGGCGGCGTCGAGGGCCTGGCGGATGACGCGTTGCTGGGAGGGCCCGTTGGGGGCCGTCAGACCGTTGGACGCGCCGTCCTGGTTGACGGCGCTGCCCTTGATCACGGCGAGCACGGGGTGTCCGTTGGCGCGCGCGTCCGAGAGGCGCTCCAGCACGAACACGCCCGCGCCCTCCGCCCAGCCGGTGCCGTCGGCGTCGTCGGAGAACGCCTTGCAGCGCCCGTCCTCGGACAGCCCGCGCTGCCGGCTGAACTCCACGAAGGTGCCCGGCGAGGACATCACGGTCACACCGCCCGCGAGCGCCAGCGTGCACTCGCCCTGCCGCAGCGATTGGGCCGCCAGGTGCATGGCCACCAGCGACGAGGAGCAGGCCGTGTCCACGCTGACCGCCGGGCCCTCCAGCCCGAAGGTGTACGCGAGCCGGCCCGAGGCCACGCTGTTGAACGTGCCCGTCAACAGGTACCCGTCGGTGTCCTCGACCGCCTCGTGCAGCCGGGGCCCGTAGTCGGGGGACATCAGGCCCGTGAACACGCCGGTGCGGCTGCCGCGCAGCCGGCCCGGGTCGATCCCGGCCCGCTCGAACGCCTCCCACGCCGTCTCCAGCAGCAGCCGCTGCTGCGGGTCCACCGCCAGGGCCTCGCGCGGGCTGATGCCGAAGAACTCGGCGTCGAAGAGGTCCGCGTCGTGCAGGAACCCGCCGTGCCGCGTGTACGAGGTGCCGCGCCGCTCCGGATCCGGGTCGTACAGCGACTCCAGGTCCCAGCCGCGGTTCTCCGGGAACGACGAGATCGCGTCCCGGCCCTCCGCCACGAGCTTCCACAGCTCCTCGGGCGCGCCGACTCCGCCGGGGAAGCGGCAGCCGATGCCGACGATCGCGATCGGCTCCTCCGCCGAGGCCGAGGCCGAGGCCGCCGCCGTCACCGCGGGCACGGCGTGCTCCGGGTTCTCGGCGGCCGTCCCCGTCCCGGCGGACAGGGCCGCGTCCAGGTGCGCGGCCAGGGCCGCCGGGGTCGGGAAGTCGAACAGGAGCGTCGCCGGCAGCCGCAGCCCCGTCGCCGCCTCCACGTGGTCGCGGACCTGCACCGCCCGCAGCGAGTTGAAGCCCAGGTCGGTGAAGGCCGCCTCCGGATCCGGGGCACCGTCCTGCTCGCCGCCCACCGCCGAGGCCGCCGCGCCCACCACGTCCAGCAGGGCCCGCGTCCGGCCCGCCGCCGGCAGCCCGGCCAGCCGGGCCCGCAGCTCGGCGCCCGGACCCGACTCGGCCGCCGCCGCGTCCACGACGGCCCGCAGCCCGCCCGGGGCGCCGCCCGCCCGGCCGCGCCCGACCGGGTCCGGCCAGTACCGGACCCGCCGGAAGGCGTACGGGGGCAGGTCGCACAGCGGCGCGGCCGGCAGCGTCTCCTCCCACGCGCAGGGCACGCCCACGGTGTGCAGCGCGGCCAGCGCCGTCAGCGCCGAACCGGTCTCCTCCCGGTCCCGTTGCAGGGACGCGATCACCGTCGGCCGTGCCCCGGCCGGGGCCCCGCCCTCCGCGCCGGCCGCGTCGAGGGTCGCGGTCACGGCCTGCGCGAGGACCGGGGTCGGCGACAGCTCCAGGAACGTCGTCACCCCCGCCGCCGCCAGGGACCGCACCCCGTCGGCGAAGCGGACCGTGGCCCTGATGTGGTCCACCCAGTACTCCGGGTCGCACAGCCGCTCCGGGTCCGCGATCCGGCCCGTCACGTTGGAGACCACCGGGATCCGGGGCGGGTGGTAGGTGAGCGAGGCGGCGGTGCGCCGGAACTCGTCGAGGATCGGGTCCATGTGCGGGGAGTGGCCCGCGACCGTGACCGCCAGCCGCTTCGCCTTCCGGCCCCGCTCGCGCCACAGCGCGCACACCGCGAGCACGGCCTCCTCGTCGCCCGAGACCACCGTGCCGTCCGGGGAGTTCAGGCCCGCGACGCCCACCGCCCCGGCCAGGTCGCCGAGGGCCGCGAAGGACTCCAGCACCTCCGCCTCGCCCGCCTGCACCGCCGCCATCGCCCCGCCCGCGCGGCTCTGGATCAGCCGGGCGCGGACGGCCGCCAGGACGCACACGTCGCGCAGCGACAGCACGCCCGCGACGTGCGCGGCGGCCAGCTCGCCCATGCTGTGCCCGGTGACGAACGCGGGCGTCACCCCCCAGGACTCGTACAGCCGGTACAGGGCCACCTCGACGGCGAGCAGCGCGGGCAGCGCGAAATCGGTGCGGTCCAGCAGCGCGGCCTCGGCGCTGCCCGGTTCGGCATGGATCAGCTCGCGGACGGGCCGCTCGGTGACCCGGTCGAGTTCGGCGCAGACCGCGTCGAACGCGGCCGCGTACACGGGGTGCGCCGCGTACAGCTCGCGGCCCATGCCCGGGCGCTGGCTGCCGCCGCCGCCGAAGAGGACGGCGAGGCCGCCGGGGCGGGCCGGCGCGTGCCCGGTGACGACCTGCCGGGAGGGCAGGCCCTCGGCCAGGGCCCGCAGGCCGGCCAGCAGTTCGGCGCGGGAGCCGGCGACGACGGCCGCGCGGTGCGGGAACGCGGTGCGGGTGCCGATCAGGGACCGGGCCACGGAGGCGGCGCCGAGTTCGGGGCGGGCGTCGAGGTGGTCGGCGAGGCGGGCGGCCTGGGCGCGGACGGCGGCCTCGGTGCGGCCGGACACGGTCCACGGCAGCGGACCCGCCTGCGCGGCCTCCGGCGCGGGCTCCGGTGCCGGGGCGGGCTCCGCCGACGGGGCGGCGGTGAGGACGAGGTGGCAGTTGGTGCCGCCCAGGCCGAGGGAGCCGACGGCGGCGGTGGCCGGGCCCCCGGCACGGTCGGCGGGCCACGGGCCGGTCTCGGTCTGCACCTTCAGCCGCAGCCCGTCGAAGTCGATCGCCGGGTTGGGGGTCTCGTGGTGCAGGGAGGCGGGGATGTGCCCGTGCCGCAGCCCGAGGGCGACCTTGACGAGCCCGGCGACACCGGCCGCCGCCTCCAGGTGCCCGATGTTGGTCTTGACCGAGCCCACCCGCAGCGGCCGGTCGGCGGGCCGGCCGGGGGCGGTGACGGCGCCGACCGCGCGGGCCTCGATCGGGTCGCCGACGGGGGTGCCGGTGCCGTGCAGTTCGAGGTAGTCCAGCTCGGTCGGATCCACGCCGGCGCGGCGCAGCGCCGCGCGCAGGGAAGCGCTCTGGGTCTCCTGCCCGGGGGTGGTCAGGCCCTCGGTGGCGCCGTCGTTGTTGACGGCGCTGCCCCGGATCACGCAGTACACGGGGTCGCCGTCGGCGAGCGCGGCGGCCAGCGGCTTGAGGACGACCAGGGCCCCGCCCTCGCCGCGCACGATGCCGTTGGCGCGGGCGTCCATGACGTGGCAGCGGGCGTCGGGGGAGAGGGCGCCGAGCCGGTCGAGGGCCAGGGTGGACTCGGGGATCAGGTTCAGGTTGACGCCGCCGGCCAGGGCGACCGTCGAGTCCCCGGCGCGCAGGCTCGCGCACGCGGCGTGCACGGCGACCAGGGACGCGGACTGGGCGCTGTCCACGGTCAGGCTCGGGCCGCGCAGGCCCAGGGCGTGGCTGACCCGGTTCGCGATGATGCCCCGGTGCCCGCCGGTGACGGTGTAGCGGCCCACGGCGGGGGCCCCGTACTCGTGCAGCAGCTTGGCGTAGTCGTCCCAGATCGCGCCGACGAACACGCCGGTGGCGCTGCCTGCGAGGTCGGCGGGCCGGATCCGGGCGTCCTCCAGCGCGGCCCAGGCCAGTTCGAGGACCACCCGCTGCTGCGGGTCGGTGGCCAGGGCCTCCTGGGGGGAGATCCCGAAGAACGCGGCGTCGAAGGCGTCGGCGTCGGGCAGGAACCCGCCGCGCCGCTCCACCGCGTCGGCGCCCGCCGGCAGCCGCCAGCGGCCCTCGGGGACCTCGCCGATGGCGTCGCGGCCCTCCCGCAGCAGCTCCCAGAACGCGTCGGGACCCTCGGCCCCGGGCAGCCGGCAGGCCAGGCCGATGACGGCGATCGGCTCGTCCGGGGCCCGGTGCGGGGCGGTCGGGGTCGCCGAGGGGATGCCGGTGCCGGTGGCGTGCTGCGGGCTCATGGGTGCGAGGTCTCCTGGGTGCCGGGGTGCGAGTGCGCGTGCCCGCGGGTGCGCGGGGTGCCGGTCGCCCGGGTCCCGCCCCCCGAAGGGTCGGGACCCGGGCGACCGGGGTGTGCGGCCGTACGGGTCGGCCGGAGGGTCAGGCGTCGGGGCCGGCCGCCGCGCCCGCGGCGAGGGCCTGGAGGGCCTGCTTCCAGGCGAGTTCGCCGCCCGCGGCCTCCATCACCAGCCACGGGTTCCAGAAGTCGCGGTAGAGGGTGATGCGGCCCTCGGCGTCGAAGCGGACGATCGACAGGTAGGTCTGGGTGTAGGCGCCGCCGGTGGCCTGGAGCACGGCCTCGCCGGTGAAGGAGGCCACGACCAGGCCCTCCTCGGCGGTCGGCAGGAACTCGGGCTCGGCGAAGTCCACCTTCAGCTGCTGCCCGAACATGGTCATCTGGGCCAGGAGTTCGGCCCGGCCCCGCATCCGGCCGGCGAAGCCCCAGGCGGGGTAGGGGAATTCGAGGACGCCGTCCTCGGCGAACAGGTCCACCCACTCCTCCACCCGGCCGGAGCCGAGCAGTTCGAGGCTGTGGCGGAAGAGTGCGCGGTGATCGACGGTGCTCATGAGGGGACTCGCTCTCTGCGGTGCGTGCGGTGGCTGGAAGGGCAGGGGTTACGGGGTGTCGCTGTCGGTGTCGGTGTCCGTGGTGACCAGGCCGCTGAAGACCTTGTCGACGGCCCGGTCCGGGAGCAGTCGGGACAGCAGCCGGCCGCCGGTGGCGTCCTTGCCGACGCCGTAGCGGGTCCTGGGCCGGGGGCTGACCAGGGCGCGCAGGATGGTGCGGGCCACGTGGTCGGGGGTGAGGCCGCCGGTGCGCGCGGAGTGCTCGTTCTCCTCCAGGAACCGGCGGAAGGACTGCCGGTAGAGGGCGGCGACGGGGGCGGGGGCGGACTCCAGGGTGCGGCCGGCCTCCAGCGCCATCTTGTCCCAGATCGGGGTGGTGATCGCCCCCGGCTGCACCACGCTGACCGAGATGCCGAACGGGGCCAGCTCCCGGCGCAGCGAGTCGCTGAGGGCCTCCTTCGCGAACTGGGCGGCGGCGTACGCCCCCATGTAGGGGAGGGCCACGTTGCCGAGGCCGGAGGTGACGTTCACGATCCGGCCCGGGGTGTCGCCCGCCCGCAGCAGCGGCAGCGCGGCCCGGATCACGGCGAGCTGCCCCACCACGTTCGTGTCGAGCTGCCGGCGCAGCAGCGCGCTGTCCACGCACTCCAGCGGCGCGGTCACGGCGATGCCCGCGTTGTTGACCAGCCCGAACAGGCCCCCCTCGGGTTCCTCCTCGGCGATGGTGTCCAGGACCTTCGCGATGCCGTCCTCGTCGGTGACGTCGAGGATCACGGGGGTCAGGTTCGGGACGCCGGCGGCGGCGAGGCGCTCGGCGTCCTCGACGCGCCGCACCCCGGCCCGGACCCGGAAGCCGACCCGGGCCAGACGGTGCGCGGTGACCTCGCCCAGGCCCGAGGAGGCGCCGGTGACGAGGACGGCCTTCCCTCGGGGGTCGAGCAGGGGGGACTGTGGTGACACGAGGTTTTCTCCGTTGCGGTCGGGGCGGCGCGGGCGCGGGGACGGGGTCAGGAGGACTTCACGGCGGCGAGGAGCGCCTCCACGGAGGCGTCCGCGAGGCGCAGGGCCCGGTCGGCGTCCACCGCGCCCTCCACGTGGGTGAAGTTCCACGACAGCCGGTCGTGGGCGGTGGTGATCGACGCGCAGTAGTAGGCGTTCACCGACAGTCCGGCGACGAACTCGGCGCGCGTGACCCGCCACGGCCCCACCTCGTCGGGGAAGTCGAAGCGGCCCACGTTCGACACGCACAGCGTGATCGGGCCCTTCTCCTGCATGAACGTGAGGAACCGCTCGCTCTTCGCCACCGACTTGGGGGCCACCGGGCCCAGCGAGGCCACCGAGGTCAGGTGCTCCCCGTGCCGGCGCCGCCGCGACAGGTCCCGGGCCACGGAACGGGCGATCGGCCACAGCGGGGCCCCCGGCCGGTGGTCCACGATCGAGGGCACGGTCGCCACGTAGGTGCCGACCTCGTCCTCCCGCACCACCGGGTCCAGGGCCTCGCGGAAGGTGATGGGGGAGCCGATCGTGAACGGCCCCGGTTCGTCCCCCGCGTCCTTGGCGGCGGCGAGGGCCATGGCGGCGGTCAACGCCCCGTGCACCGTGGTCTGTTCCCGCTTGCACGCCTCGATCAGCGCCGCCAGGTCCTCGCCGGTGATCGAGCGGGTCAGCAGTTGGGTGACGCGCCGGTCGAAGGGGACCCGCTCGGTGGGTTCGAAGCGGCGCGGGGCCAGCTTCTTCGCCAGGTCCCGTTCGGCGAGCTGCTGTCCGATCACCTTGCGCAGGCCGGCCGCGCCCCGGTGCCCGGCGGGCAGCAGCCCCTCGGGCGGGGGCAGGGTCCGCAGGGTGCTCACGGCGGGCGGTTCGGCGTCGCCGGCGGCGAGGACGGCGGCGGCCAGTTCGATCCACTGCCGGGCCAGGGTCAGCACCGTGGTGCCGTCGGCGATCACGTGCGACAGGGTGAGGACCAGGTCGTGGGTGTCGGGGGCGCCGTCGACCCCGGTACGGGTCACCAGCAGGGCGCGGGCCAGCGGCCCGGCGGTCGAGTTCACGGCCGTGACCAGCTCGTGCGCGTTGACCTCGCGTTCCCAGTGCGCGTCGGCGTCCGGCTCGGGGGCGTCGGCGGGCACGCGGACCGTGCGCAGCGGGATCGGGCGGTCCGGGGCGGGCCGGAACCGGGGCCTGGTGCCGTCCGCCTCGGCCTCGATCGCGACCCGCAGCAGCGGGTGCCGGGCCTGGAGCGAGGACAGGGCGCGGCGGGCGGTGTCGGGGTCGAGGGCGCCGTGCAGCCGGGTGTGGCCCACGACGTTCAGGGGGGAGAGCTGGTCGCAGATCCAGTACCAGCGTTCCAGGGGGCTGAGCGGGCGGGCCGGTTCGCCGGTGGGCACGGCCCCCGGGGTGTGCTTGCGGCTCACGCGCCTGCCTCCAGGGAGAAGTCGAGGTACTCGGAGTTGGTCTTGTCGAGGACGGAGTCGGGGGCGAAGCGGAAGAACAGGTCGCGGCCGATGATCCGCAGGCGCTGTTCGGTCTGCTCCAGGCCGCTCAGGGCGTGCGCGCCGTTCACGATCTTGCGGGTGCGGTCGCGGCGGGCGGCCTCGTAGGAGCGCAGGCCCCGGCGGGGGTCGGCGCCGGCGGCGAGGGCGTCGCGCAGGTGGTGGGCGAGGACGACGGCGTCCTCGACGGCCATGCACGCGCCCTGGCCGAGGCTGGTCATCATGGGGTGCGCGGCGTCCCCGAGGAGGGTCACGGGGCCGTCGCCCCAGCGCTCCAGGAACGGCCGGTCGCGGGCCGGGAACGCGGTGATCTCCTCGATGGGGGTGGCCTCGACGGCCGCGACCACCTCCGGGGCCCAGCCCGCGTACGCGTCGAGGATCTCGGCCTTGTCGCCGTCCCAGGCGCGGGCCCGCTCCACCGGCATGTTCTTCGTGCCCCACCAGTAGATCCGGCCGGCGCCGATGTTCGCGATGCCGAAGCGGGCGCCGCGGCCCCAGTAGTGGGCGCCGTACTGCTTGGGCACCCGGGGGTGGGTGAACTCGGGGGTGGCGACCCAGCACAGGTAGCCGGTCTCGCGGGGCTCCTCCGGGCCCGCGACCTGCCGGCGGATCGCCGAGTCGAAGCCGTCGGCGCCGATCAGCACGTCGGCGCGGGCCTCGGAGCCGTCGCGGAACAGGACGGTGACGCCGTCCGCGTCGTGCTCGTAGCCGACGGCCGCCGAGTCCAGACGCAGCGGGGTGTCGTCGATCTCCTTGAGCAGCAACTGCTGGAGCAGGGTCCGCGAGACGCCGAAGCTGGGCGCGCCCAGCCGTTCGCAGATCTCCTTGAACCGGAGGGTGCGGATGACCTCGCCGCCGGTGGTGAGGAAGTGCAGCTCCTCCAGGATCTCGGCGTGGTCCTCCATCCGCAGGTCGATGTCCAGGGTCCGCAGGGCCGTCACCGCGTTCGTCATGAACGACAGGGCCCCGCCCGCCGGTCGCAGCTCGCGGGCCCGTTCGTGGACCTCCACGTCCACGCCGACCTTGCGCAGGGCGGCGGCGGCGGTCAACCCGCCGATGCCCGCCCCGACCACGATCGCCTTCGTCTTGCCGGCGGCAGTCACGATGCCGTCCCTTCCTCGGAGGTGTCCGCGGCCTGCCCGGCCGGGACGGGGGTGATGGTGCGGCCCACGTCGATCACGAAGGGTTCGTCCAGCAGCAGCAGGTGGTCGCCGGGGACGTCCACGACCTCGATCCGGCCGCTGGTGAGGGTGGCCCAGCCGTTGGCGGGCGCGTCGTGCAGGGTGCGGGCCGCGCCGTGCATGGGGCGCAGCACGTCGGGCAGCGGGGCCGTGGCCTTGACCAGCGTCAGGTCGATGGGCTCCGGCTCGGGCGTCCACTCGCGCAGCGCGTTCCAGTTCGCCTTGTACACGTCGAACAGGCGGCGGATCGCGGTCCGCGCGGTGGCCGCCGGCACGATCCCGACCTCCGCCGCGCGTTCGGCGATGTAGTCGAGGCGGGAGTCCTCGGTGTCGAGGTGCTCGGGGATCCGGTCCACGGGGGCGCTGCCGCCCCGGTCCACCCAGATCAGCTCCCAGAAGAACCACTCCATCATGGCCAGTTCGGCGACCTCCGGCCGCTCGCCCGGGTCCGGGGCGATGGAGTCCAGCAGCACCAGCTGTTCCAGTTCCGCCTCCCCGGTGCGGCGCAGTTCCCGGGCCATCTCGAAGGCCACGAACCCGCCGAAGGACCAGCCGCCGATCCGGTACGGGCCCTCCGGCTGCACCCGGCGGATCGCGTCCAGGTAGGAGCGGGCCAGCCCGGCCAGGGTGGTGATCGGGGTGGTGCCCGGTTCCGCGCCGGCCGCCTGGAGGGCGTACAGCGGCTGGTCCGCCGGCAGGTGCCGGGCCAGGCGCACGTAACAGAGCACGTTGCCGCCCAGCGGGTGCACGAGGAACACCGGCCTGCGGGCCGGGGCCCCGGCCGGCGCGGTGCGGATCGGGACCACCGGGTCGAAGGCCGCGCTCGCGTCCCCCGACCGCAGCCGCTCCGCGAGCGTCGCGATGGTCGGGGCCGCCACGAACGCCGTCAACGGCATCCGCACCCCGTAGCGCTTCTCGATCGTCACGATCAGCCGCATCGCCGTCAGCGAGGTCCCGCCGAGCGCGAAGAAATCGTCGTGGACACCGATCCCGGGCCGGTTCAGCATCTCCCCGAACAGCCCGGCCAGACCCGCCTCCAGGGCGTCCCGGGGCGGCACCGACTCGGCGCTCGGACCGGCCTCGATCTCCAGCGCCCGCAGTGCCGCGTCGTTGCGCTTGCCGCTCGGCGTCATCGGCAGCCGCTCCAGCCACACCAGGTGCGCGGGCACCATGTACTCGGGCAGCGACTCCCGCAACCGGCCGCGCAGCGCCGTCGGATCCGCCGCGCCCTCCTCGCCGAGGAGGTAGCCGACGAGGAAGGAGTCCCCGCCCTCGCCGCGCCGCTTGGCGACCACCGCCGCGCCCCGGATCCCCGGGAACTCCTCCGCCAGCGAGGTGATCGCGATCTCGACCTCCGCGGGCTCCACCCGGAACCCGCGCACCTTCACCTGGTCGTCGGCGCGGCCCAGCCACACCGTCGTCCCGTCCGGCAGCACCCGGGCCACGTCCCCGGTCCGGTACAGCCGCGCCCCCGGCCGCGAGGGGTGCGGCACGAACCGCTCCTCGGTCAGGTCCGGGCGGTCCTTGTAGCCCAGCGCCAGGCAGGCCCCGCCCAGGTACAGCTCCCCGGCCACGCCCACCGGCACCGGCCGCAGCCGCCCGTCCAGCACGTGCGTCTCCGCCCCGTCGATCGGCACCCCGATCGGCGGCAGCGCCGGCCACCCGGCCGGGTCCCCGGACAGCAGGTGGGCGCCCGCGATGTTCGTCTCGGTGGGCCCGTACTGGTTCTCCAGCAGCGTCGGGCGGGCCGCGCAGAACCGCCGCAGCTCGTCCGTCACCCGCAACTGCTCGCCGGAGGAGATCAGGATCCGCAGCGCGCGCGGCCGGATCCCCAGCAGATCGCTCGCCTCGGCCACCGCCTGGAGCGCCACGAACGGCATGAACCAGCGCTCGATCCCCTGCTCGTCGAGGATCCGCAGCAGCGCCGCCGGATCCCGCCGATCGCCCTCCGACACCAGGTGCAGGGTGCCGCCGCAGGCGGTGGTGGAGAAGATCTCCTGGAAGGACACGTCGAAGCTGAGCGGCGCGAACTGCAGGGTCCGGGCGCCCGGCGCGTTCGTCTCCGCCCGCAACTGCCACTGCGTGTAGTTCGCCCACAGCCGGTGCGGCAGCTCCACGCCCTTCGGCTCGCCCGAGGAGCCCGAGGTGAACAGGATCAGACACAGGTCGTCGAGGTCCGGGGTACGGTCCGCGATCCCCGTGCCGGCCGCCTCGACGGCCTCGGTCGCCGCCGCGAACCCGGGATCCCCGGGCATCGGCAGCCCCTCCACCGGCAGCAGCAGCGCCGGATCCGGCACCAGGCCCGCGTGCGCGGCGTGCGCGATCACCCGGAACGGGCGGGCCCGCTCGATCATCCGCGCGATCCGCTCCGCCGGGTACGACACGTCCAACGGCACGCAGGCCGCGCCGGCCCGCAGCACGCCCAGCACCGTCGCGATCATCTCGGGGGAGCGGTCCAGGGCGATGCCCACCCCCGCCCCGGCCGGCACCCCCGCCGCCAGCAGCGCCGACGTCACCTGCCGGGCCGCCAGGTCCAGCTCCCGGTAGGTCCACGTCAGCTCGCCGAAGACCACCGCCGGCGCGTCCGGGATCCGCCCGGCGGTCTCCGTGAACCGGTCCGTGACCGGACGCGGCACGTCCGTCGGGTTCGCCGGCAGCTCCCCGGCCGGGGCCAGGAAGTCGAAGGACACGTCCTCCGTCGGCCGGGTCGTGATCCGGCGCACGATCGCCGCCATCGCCTCCCCGTACAGCGCCGCCTGCGCCGGGGTGTAGATCCGGCCCGAGCCGTTCAACCGCAGCCGCACCGAACCGTCGCGCGGGTCCACCAGCGCGTTCACGAGCAGACCGAAGTTCGTCTCCTCCCACGTGGTCAGGTCCAGCAGCTCCAGCCGGTCCGCGTCCAGCACCGACTCCAGGTTGTGCAGCCGCACGAACGTGAACGCCGTGTCCAGCAGCGGAGCCCCGCCCCGCGCCTCCTGCACCGCGCTCAACGGGTACGCCCGGAACGGATGCGCCGCCCGCTCCCGCTCCACCACCTCCCGCACCACCGACAACCAGTCCGGCTGCCCGTCGCCCAGACGGAACGGCATCGTGTTCAGGAACAGGCCCGTGAGCCGGTCCGCGTGCTCCACCTCCGGCCGGCCGTGCGTCACCAGGCCCGTGGTCACGTCCCGCGCCCCCGACAGCAGCCGCAGGGTCAGGCAGTGCGCCGCGAACAGCAACAGCCGCAGCGGCACCGCGTACTCGGCGGTGAACTCACGGATCGAAGCCTGGAGTTCGGCGTCCAGCTCCACGTGGTGCACCACGCCCGCGCCGTCCCCCGGCGCCTCGTACGAGGTGAACGGGTCCAACTGGGTCGGCTCCGCGCCCGCCAGCGCCTCCCGCCAGAACTCCCGCGCCTCCGGCGAGGCCAACAGCTCCCGCTCCCGCCGCACGTGCGCCACCGGCGAGGGCAGCGGCGGGTGCTCGGGCAGCGACCCGCCCGCCGACAGCGCCAGGTAGTCGCCCAACAGCTCCGTCACCAGGTTCGCGACGCTCCAGCCGTCCAGGATCGCGTGGTGGAAGCTCACCACCAGGTCCAGCGTCCCGTCCCCGCGCACATGGCACCGCGTCAGGTGCAGCCCCGGCACCTCCGGGTCGTAGCGGAACGCCGCCCGCTCCGCCACGTGCGCCAGCACCGCCGCCTCGGCCGCCGCCGGGTCCTCGTCCCGCAGGTCCACGAGCTCCAACGAGCCCGCCACCCCCGCGTGCACCACCCGCAGCGGCTCCGTGTGCCCGCCCAAGGAGAACGAGGACCGCAACGCCGGGTGCCGTGCCACCAGCGCCGCGTGCGCCGCCCGCAACGCCGCCCCGTCCCACCCGGCCCGCAGCCGGTACCGGAACACGTCCTTGTAGACCCGCTCCGCGCCCTCCTCGTCCCCGTGGTACAGCATCCCCAGCTCCAGCCGGGTCATCGGCACCGCGTCCACCGCGCCCGCCCCCAACAGCCGCGCCCGGTCCATGCCCGTGACCAGCGCGAACGGCTGGTCCACGGGCTCGGGCACGAGCTCCGCGAGCGGGCTCGCCAACGGGGCCAGGGCCGCGATCGTGGGCAGCCGCGTCATGTCCGACAGGCCCACCGACCAACCGCGCCGCTCCGCCCCGGCCCGCGCCCGCAGCATCGTGATCGAGTCCCCGCCCAGCACGAACCAGTCGTCGTGCACCCCCACCCGGGGCAGGCCCAGCACCTCGGCCCACACCTCGGCCAGCACCGACTCCACCCCGTCCCGGGGCGCCACGAACCCGGCCGCCGGCTCCGCCCGCTCCGGCAGCGCCGCCAACAGCGCCCGCCGGTCCGCCTTCCCGTTCGCCGACAACGGGATCGCCGGCACCCGCGCGAACCGGGCCGGGATCATGTACTCCGGCAGGTCCCGCGCCAACACCGCCCGCACCTCGGCCGGATCCAGCTCCGCGTCCCCCACGTATACCCCGACCAGCACGGCGACCCCGACCAGGGAGTCCCCGCGCCCCGCCGACACCCGGTGCAGCACGACCGCGCCCCGCACCCCCGGCACCAGCGACAGGCGGTGCTCGACCTCACCGAGCTCCACCCGGTTCCCGCGCACCTTCACCTGGTCGTCCAGACGCCCCAGGTACTCCAGGGACCCGTCCGCCAAGCGGCGCGCCAGATCCCCCGTCCGGTACATCCGGGCCCCCGGCGTGAACGCGTGCTCCGTGAACACCGCCGCCGTCAGCTCCGGCCGCCCCAGATAACCGCGCGCCACCCCCACCCCGGCCACGCACAGCTCACCGGCCGCGCCCACCGGCTGCGGGTGCCCGTACGCGTCCAGCACGTGCAGCTCGACGTTGTCGATCGGGAACCCGATCGGCACCCGCGTCACCGGCGTCCCCGGGTCCGCCGGGCAGTCCCAGTACGACACGTCCACCGTCGCCTCGGTCGGCCCGTACAGGTTCACCAACGCCGGCACCCGCACCCCGGCCGCCGCGAACACCCGGTTGAACCGGTTCACGTACTCCGCCGGCAGCGCCTCGCCCGAACAGAACACCCGCCGCAGCGAACCCGCCCGCGCCGTCAGCTCCGGCCGCTCCTCCAACAGCTCCAGGAACTGCCCCAGCATCGACGGCACGAAGTGCGCCACCGTCACCCGCCGCGACTCCACCGCCTCCAACAACGCCCGCGGGTCCCGCTCCGCGCCCGGCGGCAACAGGGTCAGCTCCGCCCCCGCCGACTGCCACCAGAACAACTCCCACACCGACACGTCGAAGGTCACCGGGGTCTTCTGCAACAACACGTCCCCCGGACCCACCGGATAGCGCCGCTGCATCCAGTGCAGCCGGTTCACCACCGACCGGTGCTCCACCATCACGCCCTTGGGCCGGCCCGTGGACCCCGAGGTGTACAGCACGTACGCCAAGGACCCCGGCCCCGCCGGCTCCCCGAACCCCTCCGGCGCCGCCGGCAGCTCCCCGCCCGCGTCCACCACCTTCACCTCCGACAGCGCCCCCCACCCGGGCTCCACCCCCGGACCCGTCACCGCGACCCGAGCCCCCGAGTCCGCCAGCAACAGCCGCACCCGCTCCTCCGGGTGCGTCGGATCCACCGGCACGTACGCCGCGCCCGCCCGCAACACGCCCAGCAACGCCGGCAGCAGCGCCCCCGACCGCTCCATCACCACCGCCACCCGGTCCCCGGGCTCCACCCCGGCCCCCGTCAACGCGTGCGCGACCCGGGCCGAACGCTCCGCCAGCCCCGCGTACGAAAGCCGCTCCTCCGCCCCCGGACCCGTCACCGCGGCCCGCTCCGGCACCGCCGCCGCCCGGTCCAGGAACAAGCCGTGCAGGGTCGCCTCCGACGGGAACGCCACCGCCGTCCGGTTGTGCTCCGCGATCAGCGCGGCCCGCTCCGCCGGCGCCGGCCCGCTCAACGCCGACACCGGCGCGTCCGGGTCCTCCAACGCGGTCAGCACCAGGTTCCGCACGTGCCGGCCGAACGCCGCCACCGGGAAGTCCGCGTCGAACACGTCCGTCGCGAAGTCCAGGTCCACCACCAGGTCCGAGCCGTCCGCCGGCTCGTTCACCACCACCGCGAGCACGTCGTGGTCGTGCGCCCGCGTGGCTCCCGTCGTCTCCTGCGCGACCCCGGCCAACTCCTGCCCGGTGGGCCACTGCACGTACGACAGCGTCACGTCGAACAACGCCCGCCGGGCCCCGTCCGCCGCCGGCGCCTCCCGCAACACCTCGCCCAGGGGGAACCGCTCGTGCCGCTGCAACTCGCGGTTGTCCCGCAGCACCGTCGCCACCAACTCCGCGAACGGCACCTTCCCCGCCGCCCGCACCGGCAACGGCAGGGTGTTCGCGAACTGCCCCACCGTGCGCCGCTGCGCCGCCCCCCGCCGGTTGAACAGCGGCACGCCCAGCACCACGTCCTCCACCCGGTGCAGCCGCGCCAGGTGCACGGCGAACACGGCGGCCAGGAACGCGAACGGGGTCTGGCCCCGCTCCCGGATCCGGGCCGCCGCCGAGGCCGGCAGCGTGAACGAGTGCCGGGCCGAGACCCGCTCCCCGCTCCCCGCGCGCCGCGTGAACAACGCCGGCTCCACCCCCGTGAGAGCCGTGCGGAAATACCCGCGGTCCTTCTCGTACTGCGCGGAGTCCCGGTAGCGGGCCTCGTCCTCGAGCGCGTCCAGCGCGGAGGGCTCCACGCCGGTCGGCGCCTCGCCCGCCAGCACCGCCACCACCTGAGCGAGCAGCAGGTTCAACGCCCACGCGTCGGCCAGCAGGTGGTGGGCCACGACGCACAGGTGCACCGCGCCCGGCCCCTCCACCAGCACCGCGATCCGCACCGGGGCCCCCGCGAACAGGTCGAAGGGCCGGCCGGCCGTCTCGGCCACCCAGCGCTCCACCGCCCCCGGGCCCTCCTGCGACAGGTCCACGAGCGCCACGGCCGGGGCCGCCGCGCCGACCCGCTGCCCGGGCACCCCGTCGACCTCGCGGAACTCCAGGCGCAGCGCGTCGTGCCGGGCCGCGACCGCCTCGGCCGCCGCCCGCAGCGCACCCGCGTCCACCGGGCCCGCGAACCGTCGCGAAACGTGCAGATTGAACTGCGGCAGCCCCGGGAACAGCGCGTTCGCCACCCAGATGTCCCGCTGCCAAGCCGTCAACGATGCCCACGCCGGTGAATTCACGGTTCCCCTGTCGAGTCGAGCCCTGCGGACGTTGCGCCGCTCAGCCTGTGCGCCGAGTTCCACCGGATCCAGAAATTCCCCTGCCTGGTACTGCCACTACCAGGCAACGCTGTGCCGGCCTCGGAAACACCCCCGAGAACGCTGCCCGGCGGAACACTTCCGGGACGACCCGGAAATAACCGGACAGTCCGGCGACCCCCCTGGCGGAGACGGGTTTCCCGTGGCAACAATCCCAGGGGTGTCCACGCCCGTCGACCGGAAAGGAACGCAGTGAGCAGGGAAGTGCCGCTCGTCCCCGGCCAGCCGTTTCTCGGCTCGCTGAAGGAATTGCGCGAGGACGTACTCGCCGCGTATCTCAAGGCCCAGTCGACCGTCGGGGACGTGGTCCGATTTCAGGCCGGACCACCCGGAATGCGCACCGAGGTGTACGGCGCGTTCTCCCCGGAAGCGGTCCGGCAGATTCTCGCGGGACAGGCCCCCGCATTCCGCAAGGACAATCCGACCTACACCGAGATACGGGAAACCGTCGGAAACGGACTGCTCACCAGCCAGGACGCGGAATACGCCTTCCAGCGTCGCATGGTGCAGCCCCTTTTCACCCCGAAACGGGTCGGCGGATACGCCTCCGTCGTGCACGCCGAGGCGATGCGCACCCTCGACGCGTGGAAAACCGCCCCCGAGGCCACGACCGACGTCGGCGCCGACACCGCCGAATTCGCGCTGCGCGTCGTCGGCCGGGTCCTGTTCGGCACCGACACCGACACGGCGGCCGACGTGATCCGCCGCTGCTTCCCCGTCATCGGCGAGAGCGTCCTGCGCCGGGGCCTCTCCCCGGTCCGCGTGCCCCGCACCTGGCCCACCCCGGCCAACCGCCGCACCGAGGCCGCCCGCCGCGAGTTGTACGCCGTCTGCGACGCGATCATCGAACGCCGCATCGCCGCCGGGGAACGCGAGGAGCGCGAGGACATGATCTCGCTGCTGCTGCGGGCCCGCGACGAGGACGGCGCCGCCCTCGACGCCGACGCCGTCCGCGACCAGATCCTGATCTTCCTGCTCGCCGGCCACGAGACCACCGCCACCACCCTCGCCTACGCCCTGCACCTCCTCGCGGCCCACCCCGAGGTCCAGGCCGCCGCCCGCGCCGAGGTCGACGCCGTCCTCGGGGACCGGCCCGCCGGCGCCGCCGACCTCGACGCCCTCCCGCTGCTCGGCCGGATCGTGAAGGAGACCACCCGGCTCTACCCGGCAGTCGCCATCATGGGCCGCCGCTGCGTCACCGACACCGAGGTCGACGGGCACCGGATCCCGGCCGGCGCCGACGTGTACGTCACCCCCTGGGTCACCCACCGCCGCCCCGACCTGTGGGAACGCCCCGAGGAATTCCACCCCGACCACTTCCTGCCCGAGGCGGAGGCCACCCGCCCCCGGCACGCCTGGTTCCCCTTCGGCGCCGGCCCCCGCGCCTGCGTCGGCGCCCGCTTCTCCACCCTGGAGATCACCGTGGCCCTCGCCACCGTGCTCCGCCACACCGCCCTGCACGCCGTGGCACCCGCCGGCGCGCCGCTGCCGCCGGCGGACCTCGGCATGGCCCTGCGACCCGCCGGCCCGCTGCGGATCCGCACCACCGCCCGCACTCAGGAGGCCGCCGCGTGAACCCCCTGCTCGACATCCTCCTCGCCGAGGACCGCACCCCCGCCGACGTGGCCGCCCTGGCCCTGCCCGAGTCCTACCGGGCGATGGTGCTGCGGGCCGAGGACACCGGGATGTTCGCGGGCATGGACAGCCGCGACAAGGACCCCCGCAAATCCCTCCACCTCGCCGAGGTGCCCGTCCCCGAACTCGGCCCCGGCGAGGCCCTCGTGGCCGTCATGGCCTCCTCGGTGAACTACAACACCGTGTGGAGCTCGATCTTCGAACCGCTGCCCACCTTCGGTTTCCTGGAGCGCTACGGGCGCCGCTCGGACCTCGCCAAACGGCACGATCTGCCGTATCACGTGATCGGTTCGGACCTGGCCGGTGTGGTGTTGCGGACCGGTCCCGGGGTGAACGCCTGGCGGCCGGGGGACGAGGTGGTCGCGCACTGCCTGTCGGTCGAGCTGGAGTCCTCCGACGGCCACAACGACACCATGCTCGACCCCGAACAACGCATCTGGGGCTTCGAGACCAACTTCGGCGGCCTCGCCGAGATCGCCCTGGTCAAGTCCAACCAACTCATGCCCAAACCCGCCCACCTCTCCTGGGAGGAAGCCGCCGCCCCCGGCCTGGTCAACTCCACCGCCTACCGCCAACTCGTCTCCCGCAACGGCGCCGGCATGAAACAAGGCGACAACGTCCTCATCTGGGGCGCCTCCGGCGGCCTCGGCTCCTACGCCACCCAAATGGCCCTCGCCGGCGGAGCCCACCCCGTCTGCGTCGTCTCCTCACCCCAAAAAGCCGCGATCTGCCGCGCCATGGGCGCCGAAGCCGTCATCGACCGCACCGCCGAGGACTACCGCTTCTGGAAGAACGAACACACCCAGGACCCCAAGGAATGGAAACGCCTCGGGGCCCGGATCCGCGAGTTCACCGGCGGCGAGGACGTCGACATCGTCTTCGAACACCCCGGCCGCGAGACCTTCGGCGCCTCCGTCTACGTCACCCGCAAGGGCGGCACCATCACCACCTGCGCCTCCACCAGCGGCTACCTCCACGAATACGACAACCGCTACCTGTGGATGTCCCTCAAACGCATCATCGGCTCCCACTTCGCCAACTACCGCGAAGCCTGGGAAGCCAACCGCCTCATCGCCAAGGCCAGGATCCACCCCACCCTCTCCAAGACCTACACCCTCGCCGACACCGGACAAGCCGCCCACGACGTCCACCGCAACGTCCACCAAGGCAAAGTCGGCGTCCTCTGCCTCGCCCCCGAAGAAGGACTCGGCGTCCGCGACCACGAAACCCGCGCCCGCCACATCGACGCCATCAACCGCTTCCGCCCCCGCACGGGCGACGCGGCCCACCCCGAGGTGAACCAGACGTGACACGCACCGAGCCCGCCGAGGACCCCTCCTTCTACCGGGACGGCGGCGCCCCCGCGATCATGCGGGCCGCCCACTTCCCCGACGAACTCCTCTCCTACCTCCAGATGGAGGGGCTGGTCGCCCTGGAGTCCGCCGGCCGGCACCTCAGCGACGGCCTCGTCGAACTCGGCTGTTACGACGGCCGCGCCCTCGAAGTCGCCCGCGCCGCCGGCATCCCCTACCTCGGCGTCGACATCAGCCCCGGCGCCATAGCCGCCCTGGCCCGCCGCATCGAGGCCGAGGGGCTCGGCGCCCAGGCCCGCGCCGTCGTCGGCGACGTGCTGCACAGCGAGACCTGGCAGGGCGAGGTCACCGCCCGCCGCCCCCTGCAATTCCTCCCCTTCAACCTGCTCGGGAACTTCGCCGAACCCGAGAAGGTCCTCGCGAGCGTCGCCGCGGTCGGCGGCACCGCCGTGGTCTCCGTCTTCAACGAACAACCCCACACCACCACCCTGCGCCGCGCCTACTACACCGCCTGCGGCATCGACGCCCTCGTCGAGAGCCCCGGCGAGTACGGCGGCGTGGTCTTCCGGGGCGCCGGCGGCTTCGCCTCCCAGTCCTTCAGCGCCGCCGGCCTCGGCCGGCTCCTCGGCTCCATCGACGCCACCGTGCTCGGCACCACCGCCAACCGCTTCGGCCAGTGCGTCACCGTCCGCCTCGGCGAGGACCGCCAAAGCCCCCTGCACTAACCTGAGTTCCCGTCAACCCGCCCCACAGCGAAGCGAGCAGCGAACCCCATGAGCGACGAGCGCGACACCGCCAAGCCCGAGACCGACCCGGCGCACTTCTTCGCCACCGACATCCGCGTGGGCCGGATCCTCACCGTCGACGAGTTCCCCGAGGCCCGCAAGCCCGCCTACAAGATCACCGCCGATTTCGGCCCGGCCGTCGGCACCCTCGCCACCAGCGCCCAGGTCACCAACTACCGACCCGAGGACCTCAAGGACCGCCTGATCATCGGCGTGGTCAACCTCGGCGCCAAGCGCATCGCCGGCTACACCAGCCGCTTCCTCGTCCTCGGCTCCTACGACGCCGACGGCCTGGTCAACCTCCTCGCCCCCGAACCCACCGCGGAACCGGGCGACGTCATCGGCTGAGCCCCCGACCCCTCACCCGCGGCCCCGTCCGATCCGCGCCGAACCCCGGTTCGACGTGGATCGGGCCCCGTGCGACTAAGGTCGAACCCGACGGGTGGTGGCGTGGTGCACGCGTGCCTTTTCCGCCGCCCGACCGGGACCGGGTCAACACCGATCCAACACCCGGTCAAACCCGGGCAAGGTCGGGGCACACCCCGGCCCGTCAGGGCAGCACCAGGACACGACCAGGGCAGGGTCGCGTCATGACGACGAGCGCGATGGTGACCGCGGAGCACGACGGACCACCCCCCGAACAGGGGCCGGACCCGGACGATCCGCACCCGCCGAGCCCGGAGGACGACGCGCCGCAGGAGCGAGAGGGCGGGCGCATGACGGTCCCCGGACGCAGGAGCAGCACCTTCATCAGACTGCTGCGCAGCGGCTTCACCGACCCCTCGGCCGCCGCCGCCCTCCTCGACGACGAGGTCCTCGCCCCCGTCCGCCAAGACCCCGTCCTCCTCGACGCCCTCGGCGCCGTCGCCGACCCCGACCTCGCCCTGCGCGGCCTGGTCCGGCTCGCCGAGGCCCAAGCGGACGACGAGGAACGCCGCACCCTGCTCTCCACCCTCCTCGGCGCGAAACCCCTGCGCGATCGACTCCTCGGCGTGCTCGGCGCCTCCGAGGCCCTCGCCGACCACCTCGCCCGGCACCCCGGCGACTGGCACGCCCTGGAAACCTACGACGCCGCCGACCTGCACCCCGGCGTCGCCGAGTTCGAGACCGGCCTCGCCGAGGCCCACGACCCCGTCACCCTGCGCGTCGCCTACCGCCGCTGCCTGCTGTCCATCGCCGCCCGCGACGTGTGCGGCACCACCGACGTGGCCCAGACCGCCGCCGAACTCGCCGACCTGGCCACCGCCACCCTCCGCGCCGCCCTGCGCATCGCGACCGCCGCCGCCCCCCGCGACGCCGAGAACTGCCGGCTGTCCGTGATCGCCATGGGCAAGTGCGGCGGCCACGAGCTCAACTACGTCTCCGACGTCGACGTCATCTTCGTCGCCGAACCCGCCCAGGGCGCCCCCGAGGGCACCGAGACCGCCGCCCTCCAGGCCGCGACCCGCCTCGCCTCCCACCTCATGCGGATCTGCTCGGAGACCACCGTCGAGGGCGCCATCTGGCCCGTCGACGCCAACCTGCGCCCCGAGGGCCGCAACGGCCCCCTCGTGCGCACCCTCTCCTCCCACCTCGCCTACTACCAGCGCTGGGCCAAGACCTGGGAGTTCCAGGCCCTGCTCAAGGCCCGCGCCGTCGCCGGCGACCCCGAGCTCGGCGCCCGCTACATCGAGGCCATAACCCCCATGGTGTGGCAGGCCGCCGAACGCGAGAACTTCGTCGCCGACGTGCAGAAGATGCGCCGCCGCGTCGTCGACAACATCCCCGCCGACCGCGTGGAGCGCGAACTGAAGCTCGGCCCCGGCGGCCTGCGCGACGTGGAGTTCGCCGTCCAGCTCCTCCAGCTCGTGCACGGCCGCAGCGACGCCACTCTGCACTCCGGCACCACCCTCGACGCCCTGCACGCCTTGGCCGCCGGCGGCTACGTCGGCCGCACCGACGCCGCCCAGCTCGGCGACGCCTACCGCTTCCTGCGCGCCATGGAGCACCGCATCCAGCTCTACCGGCTGCGCCGCACCCACCTCGTGCCCGAGGACGAGGCCGACGTGCGCCGCCTCGGCCGCTCCCTGGGCCTGCGGACCGAGCCCGTGGTCGAATTCCACAAGGCATGGAAACGCCACGCCTCCGTGGTCCGCCGACTGCACGAGAAGCTCTTCTACCGGCCCCTCCTCGACGCCGTCGCCCAGCTCGCCCCCGGCGAGACCCGACTGTCCACCCGCGCCGCCGGCCAGCGCCTCGAAGCGCTCGGCTACAACGACCCCGTCGCCGCCCTGCGCCACCTGGAGGCCCTGTCCTCCGGCGTCACCCGCAAGGCCGCCATCCAACGCACCCTGCTGCCCGTCATGCTCGGCTGGTTCGCCGACTCCGCCGACCCCGACGCCGGCCTCCTCGGCTTCCGCAAGGTCTCCGACGCCCTCGGCAAGACCCCCTGGTACCTGCGGCTGCTGCGCGACGAGGGCGCCGCCGCCGAGAACCTCGCCCGGGTCCTGTCCGCCGGCCGGCTCGCCCCCGACCTGCTGCTGCGGGCCCCCGAGGCCGTCGCCCTCCTCGGCGACCCCGAAGGGCTGGTCTCCCGCACCCACGAGGCCCTCGAACAGGAGGTCCTCGCCGCCGTCGGCCGCGCCGAGAACGCCGAGGCCGCCGTGGTCGCCGCCCGCGGGGTGCGCCGCCGCGAGCTCTTCCGCACCACCGCCGCCGACATCATCGCCTCCCACGGCACCGAGGACCTGCCCGCCACCGACGACGCCGGCGCCCTCGTCGACCGGGTCGGCGACGCCGTCACCGACCTCACCTCCGCCACCATCGCCGGCGCCCTGCGCGCCGCCGTCCGCGAGACCTGGGGCGAGACCCTCCCCACCCGCTTCGCCGTCATCGGCATGGGCCGCTACGGGGGCCACGAACTCGGCTACGGCTCCGACGCCGACGTCCTCTTCGTCCACGAACCCCGCCCCGGCGTCGACGAACAGGAGGCCGCCAAGGCCGCCCAGACCGTCATCGCCGAGATGCGCAGACTCCTCCAGCTCCCCACCGCCGACCCGCCGCTGCTCATCGACGCCGACCTGCGCCCCGAAGGCCGCTCCGGCCCCCTCGTGCGCACCCTGTCCTCCTACGCCGCCTACTACCGGCGCTGGTCGGTGGTCTGGGAGAGCCAGGCCCTGCTGCGGGCCCTGCCCGTCGCCGGGGACGAGGAGCTCGGCGCCCGTTTCATCGAACTCGTCGACCCCCTGCGCTACCCCGCCGAAGGACTCGGCGAGGACGCCGTTCGCGAGATCCGCCGGCTCAAGGCCCGCATGGAGTCCGAACGGATGCCGCGCGGCGCCGACCCCACCCTGCACACCAAACTCGGTCGCGGCGGCCTCAGCGACGTGGAGTGGACCGTCCAGCTCATCCAGCTCCGGCACGCCTGGGCCGAACCCGGACTGCGCACCACCCGCACCCGGGCCGCGCTGGCCGCCGCCCACGCCGCCGACCTCATCGGCACCGACGACGCCCGCACCCTGGACGAGGCATGGGTGCTCGCCACCCGGGTCCGCAACGCCGTCATGCTCGTGCGCGGCCGGGCCGGCGACACCTTCCCCACCGACGCGCGCGAGCTGGCCGCCGTCGGCCGGCACCTCGGCTACCGGCCCGGTCGGGCCGGCGAGATGCTGGACGACTACCGGCGCGTGACCCGCCGGGCCCGCGCCGTCGTGGACGAGCTGTTCTACGGCTCCTGACCGCACCCGCCCGCACACGCCGCCGGCCCCGGGGGAGACCCGGGGCCGGCGGCGTGGACGAGGAGCGTGAGCGAAGGGAGAGGGCCGGGCGGCTCAGGCCCGGCGCAGGGCCCGGACCCGACGCGACAGCGCCGCCGTCACCGGATGCGGATCGGAGCACTCCGGCAGCCGGGGCAGCCGGTGCGGCATCGCCCCGTACCAGGCCCGCGACACCGCGTAACCGAAGGCCAGGCAGATCATGCCGCCCACCGCGTCCAGCCAGAAGTGGTTCGCGGTCGCCACGATCACCACCAGCGTCGCCGTCGGGTACAGCAGACCCAGCACCCGCGCCCACGGCACGGTGGCCACCGCGAAGATCGTCAGCCCGCACCACAGCGACCAGCCGATGTGCATCGACGGCATCGCCGCGTACTGGTTCGACATGTGCTTGAGGTCGCCCGAGGCCATCGACCCCCAGGTCTTGTGGACGAGCACGGTGTCCACGAAGTCCACCCCGTTCATCAACCGGGGCGGCGCGAGCGGGTACAGCCAGTAACCGAGCAGGGCCACGCCCGTGGTCGCGAACAGCACCATCCGCGTGGCCGCGTACCGGCCCGGGTGGAAGCGGTAGATCCACACCAGCACGCCGATGGTCACGATGAAGTGGAGGGTGGCGTAGTAGTAGTTCATCCCCACCACCAACCACGTCACCGAGTTCACGGCGTGATTGATCGTGCGCTCCACGGCGATGCCCAGATCCCGCTCCACGCCCCAGATCCAGTCGGCGTTTCGCAGCGCGATCGCCTTCTGCTCGGGCACCGCGTTGCGGATCATGGAGTAGATCCAATAGCTGAGGCCGATCAGCGCCAGCTCGAACCGCAGACGCGGTCGGCGCGGCGTTCGCATACGGCCCCACACGCCCCCGCCGGTCGGCTCGGCGGTGTCGTTCTCGCGCACGCTGGGCGGCGGGACGTCAGTCCGGGTTTCCAGTGTCTTCACGCTCGCTTCGCCCATAGGGGGAGAGTCTGCCAGATCGGCCCCCCGGCTCCGATCATCCCGTGGAACGGTCTTCGGCGCAGGACGTACACCTTGCGGAGGACCCTCCACCGGTTCCGGAGAAGGCCGAGCAAACCCCCTCCCACCTGCGAATGTTCCGGGGAGGGGGCGGGAAGCGAGGAATTCCGGATCAGCCGGAGCCGCGGGCCGGCGCCGAGGCCGTGGAACCCCGCACGACCAGCTCCGGGAGGAACACGAACTCGCTGGGCGGCGCCGGGGTGCCCCCGATCTCCTCCAGCAGGGTCCGCACGGCGGCCTGCCCCATCGCGAGCACCGGCTGCCGGATGGTGGTCAGCGGAGGATCGGTGAAAGCTATCAACGGGGAATCGTCGAACCCGACCACCGACACGTCCGCCGGCACCCGCAGGCCCCGCTGCCGCGCCGCCCGGATCGCGCCCAGCGCCATCATGTCGCTCGCGCACACCACCGCCGTGCACCCCTGCCCGATCAACGCCGACGCGGCGGCCTGGCCGCCCTCCAGCGTGAACAGGGAGTGCTGCACCAGCCGCTCGGTCTCCGCCTCCGACAGACCCAGCCGTTCCGTCATCGCGGCCCGGAAGCCCTCGATCTTGCGCAACACCGGAACGAACCGTTTCGGCCCCACGGCCAGCCCGATCCGGGTGTGCCCCAGCGCCGTCAGATGGGTCACCGCCAGGTGCATCGCCGCCCGGTCGTCGGGCGAGACGAACGGGGCCTGCACCTTCGGCGAGAAACCGTTGATCAGCACGTAGGGCACGCCCTGGCCGCGCAGGGCCTCGTAGCGGTCGGTGTCGGCGGTGGTGTCGGCGTGCAAGCCCGAGACGTAGATGATCCCGGCCACGCCCCGGTCCACCAGCATCTCGGTCAGCTCGTCCTCCGTGGACCCGCCCGGCGTCTGCGTCGCGAGCACGGGGGTGAACCCCTGCCGGGTCAGCGCCTGGCCGATCACCTGCGCGAGCGCCGGGAAGATCGGGTTGTCGAGTTCGGGGGTTATCAGGCCCACCAGGCCGGCGCTGCGCCGGCGCAGACGCACCGGCCGCTCGTACCCGAGCACGTCGAGCGCGGCCAGCACGGATTCACGGGTGCCCGCGGCCACACCGGGCTTGCCGTTGAGCACGCGGCTGACTGTGGCTTCGCTGACCCCCGCTTGGGCTGCGATGTCGGCTAGCCGCGCGGTCATGATGGCCGACTGTACCGGGCGCGCGGCACGCCGGGCATCCCCGCGCGCGGCCCGACGCGCCGGACTCCCTCCGCCCGGCCCCCGGGCCCCGCCCCCTTCGCACCGGATCCTCCCGCCCCGTCCGGCTTCGTCGGCGCCCCCCGCCGGCCGCGCGCCCCCTCAACTCCGGGCGGTGGGAGGTCGATTGGCCCCGGTCGAGGGGCCGGCGCCGTCGGCTCCGGCTCGCACGGGGCGCCCCCGCCCGCGCCGGGCGCACCGGACCGGCGCGTTCCGTCCGCCGCGCGCCCCGTTCACGCCGGGCGGAATCCGGCCGGCGCCGGAGCGGCCCCCGACCGGCCCCCGGCCCGGACGCCCCGGGCCTCAGGCGCTCCACCACGTGCAGGAATCCGCCGGCAGCGCGGCCCGCCGGCCGTCCGTCGTGATCGGCGCGCTGGAGAGCACCGGCCGGCCCGGCGCCGCCAGCTCCACCGGCTCCGGCAGGGTGTTCACCGTGCACGCGAACCCCGGCCGGGTGAACAGCAGCACCCCCTCCGCCGACGGCGACCACACCAGCGGCCCGGCCTCCGGCGCGCCCAGCCCCGGCAGCGCCCGCCGCAACTCCAGCGCCGCCCGGTACAACTCCAGCGTGGAATGCGGGTCCCCGGTCTGCTCGGCCACCGTCAGCGCCGCCCACCCGGCCGGCTGCGGCAGCCAACTCCCCTCCGGGCCGAAGGCGAACGGCGGCCGGTCCCCGCCCCAGGGCAGCGGCACCCGGCAGCCGTCCCGCAGCCCGGAGTGCCGCCCCGCGCGCCCGCCCGCTCCCGCGCCCCGGTGCAAGGCCGGGTCCGCGCGCAGCCCGTCCGGCAGGTCCGCCACCTCCTCCAGCCCCAGCTCCTCGCCCTGGTACAGGTAGGCGGAGCCGGGCAGGGCCAGCATCAGCAGGGCGGCGGCCCGGGCCCGGGCCAAGGACCCGAAGCGGGTCCGGTGCCGGACCGTGTCGTGGTTGGACAGCACCCACGTCGGGCTCGCGCCCACCGCCGCCTCCGCCGCCAGCGCCCCGTCGACCACCGCGCGCAGCGCCCCCGCCTCCCACGGGCAGCGGGCCAGGGCCAGGTTGAACGCCTGGTGCAGTTCGTCGGGGCGCACGTACCGGGCCAGCCGGTCCGGGGTCGGGGCCCACGCCTCGGCCACGGCGATCCGCTCGCCGGGCCATGAGTCCAGCAGCCGGCGCCAGGAGCGGTGGATCTCGTGCACCCCGTCCTGGTCGAACCAGGGGCGCGGGGTGGCGTCGAGGAGGGCGGGGGCGGGTTCGTCGGGGCGCCGGCCGCCGTGGTCGGGCAGGCCGGGGGCCTTGACCATGCCGTGCGCGACGTCCACCCGGAAGCCGTCCACCCCGAGCTCCAGCCAGAACTCCAGCACCCCGGCGAACTCGGCCCGCACCTCGGGGTGTTCCCAGTTCAGATCGGGTTGTTCGGGGGCGAACAGGTGCAGGTACCAGTCACCGTCGTCGGGGGGCGTCCCGAGTCGGGTCCAGGCCGGGCCGCCGAACAGGGAGGGCCAGTCGTTGGGGGGTTCGGCGCCGTCCGGGCCCCGGCCGGGGCGGAAGTGGTAGCGGGCGCGTTCGGGGGAGCCGGGGCGGGCGGCGCGGGCGGCCTCGAACCAGGGGTGGGCCTCGGAGGTGTGGTTGGCGACGAGGTCCACGAGCACGCGCAGCCCGAGCGCGTGGGCGGCGCCGATCAGGTCGACCGCGTCGTCGAGGTCGCCGAACCGGGGGTCGACGGCGCGGTGGTCGGCCACGTCGTAGCCGCCGTCGGCCTGGGGGGAGCGGTAGAAGGGCGTGAGCCACAGGGCGTCGACGCCGAGCCGCGCCAGGTGGGGGAGGCGGTCGCGGACCCCGCGCAGGTCGCCGATCCCGTCGCCGTCGGAGTCGGCGAAGGAGCGCACGTAAATCTGGTAGACGACGGCGTCGCGCCACCAGGCCCGGGCGGGCGGGGGCCCCGTGAGCGGTCCGCCGGCCGGGTCCGCGGGGAAGTGGGTGGTCGACTCGTGGGTCATGCCCGGTCAACGCGGGTGCCGAAGGGCAGGTTGCGGTGCCGCCGTGTCGAACGTTCCGGCCCCCGCACAGGGGCGTGACAACCGTCCGGACACGTGGATGTAACGATCGCGTGTTCTTGCAGAAATTTGCGGCAAGCTCTTTCGGGAGGGGTTCCGCCGTTGTTACGTTCCCCTCGCAACTCGGGACCGCGAGGGCGCGGCCGGGATATCGAAGGAGTTCACATGCGGCGAGGCACAGCGGCCGGCGCGCTCATCGTGGCGATGGCGCTCGCGGCGACGGCCTGCTCGGGCGGCGGCGAGCAGGGCGCGGACGACCCGGCGGCGGGCGGCGAACTGTCGGGGACGGTCACCTGGTGGGACACCTCCAACGACGCCGAGAAGGAGACCTTCCGCAAGATCGCGGAGGGCTTCACCGCGAAGCACCCGAAGGTCACCGTCAAGTACGTCAACGTGCCCTACGGCGACGCGCAGAACAAGGCGAAGAACGCCTTCGGTTCCGGCTCCGACGCCCCCGACGTGATCCGCGCCGACGTGGGCTGGGTCGCCGACTTCGCCTCCCTGGGCTACCTCGACGAGATACCGGCGGCCGACGCGGCGAAGGTGAAGGCCGAGTTCCTGCCGCAGGCCGCCGCCAGCGGCGAGTACGAGGGCAAGACCTACGCCGTCCCGCAGGTCATCGACACCCTGGGCCTCTTCTACAACAAGAAGATGCTCGCCGACGCCGGGGTCAAGCCCCCGACCTCACTGACCGAGCTGAAGGCCGCCGCCGCCACCATCAAGGAGAAGACCGGCAAGACCGGCCTGTACCTGCGCGGCGACGACTCGTACTGGGCGCTGCCGTTCCTCTACGGCGAGGGCGGCGACCTGGTGGACGCCAAGACGAAGACGGTCACCGTCGACAACGCCTCCGGGGTGAAGGCGTTCGCGGCGGCCCGGGACCTCGTCACGTCCGGCGCGGCGATCACCAACGCCACCGACGGCTGGGCCAACATGCAGACCGCCTTCAAGACCGGGCAGGTCGCGATGGTCGTCAACGGCCCCTGGGGCGTGGCCGACACCTACGCGGGCGAGGCGTTCAAGGACAAGGCCAACCTGGGCGTGGCCCCGGTGCCGGCCGGTTCGGCGAAGCAGGGCGCCCCGCAGGGCGGGCACGACCTCGCCGTGTACGCGGGCTCGAAGAACCGGGCCGCGGCCCACGAGTTCGTCCGCTACATGACCTCGCAGGAGACGCAGGTCCGCACCACCAAGGAACTGAGCCTGCTGCCCACCCGCACGGCCGCCTACGAGCAGCCCGACGTGAAGTCCCAGGAGATGGTCGCGTTCTTCAAGCCGGCCGTGGACAAGGCCGTGGAGCGGGCCTGGATCCCGGAGAACGGGTCCCTGTTCGAGCCGTTGAAGGTGGAGTGGACGAAGGCGGTCACCGGCGCGTCGAGCCCCGAGGACGCCGCCAAGGCCACCGGCGTCGCCTTCCGCAAGATCCTCAAGGGCTGGAAGTAGCCGATCGTGAGCGCCGACACCGCCGGCCGCCCCCGCGCGGCCCGCACCCTGCCCGGTGACGGCCGGTCCCGGTCCCGCCCCCGTTCCCGGGGCGGGGCCCGCCGGGCCCTGGCCACGCACTGGTACGCGTGGGCCATGGTCGCCCCGGTCGTCCTCGTCCTCGGCGTCATCGTCGGCTGGCCGCTGGCGCGGGGCCTGTGGCTGTCGCTGACGGACGCGAACGAACGCAACGTGGCCCGCACCATCGGGGTGCGGAAGATCGAGGCCACGTACTCCTTCGTCGGCCTCGACAACTACGCCGCCGTCCTGTCCGACCCGGTGTTCTGGCAGCGGCTGAGCTGGACCGTGCTGTGGACGGTGGCCTGCGTGGGCGTGACCTTCGCGCTCGGCCTCGGCCTCGCCGTGCTCCTGAACCGGCCGCTGCGCGGGCGCGGGGCCTACCGGATGGCGCTGATCCTGCCCTGGGCGGTGCCCGGGTTCGTCTCCGTGTTCGCCTGGCGGTTCCTGTTCAACCGCGACAACGGCATCCTCAACCGGGTGCTGGACGGCGGCGGGATCGCGGCCGTGCCCTGGCTCGACGACCCGACCTGGGCCAAGTTCTCCGTGATCGCCGTCAACGTGTGGCTGGGCGTGCCCTTCATGATGGTCGCCCTCCTCGGCGGCCTCCAGTCCATCCCGGCCGAACTGCACGAGGCCGCCGAGATGGACGGCGCGGGCCCGTTCCAGCGGTTCCGGCACATCACCCTGCCCGGGCTGCGGGCCGTGTCCATGACCGTGATCCTGCTGTCCACCATCTGGACGTTCAACATGTTCCCGGTGATCTTCCTGCTGACCCGGGGCGGACCCGGCGACGCCACCGAGATCCTCGTCACCCAGGCATTCCGCGAAGCCTTCGTGGAGAGCCCCCGCGACTACGCCGGCTCCGCCGCCTGGGGCGTGCTCATCCTCGTCCTCCTCGTCGGCTTCGCCCTGGCCTACCGCCGGGCCCTGCGCAAGGAAGGGAACGCCTGGTGACCGCCGTCATCGCCCCGCCCGACAAGGCCCCCGCCGGCCCGAGGCCGGCGCGCCGCCGCCGGGACCGCCGCTCCCCGCTCGCGTCCACCGCCCTGCACACCACCCTGCTGCTGGCGTCCGTGATCGCCGTCTTCCCCGTGCTGTGGGTGCTGCTGACCTCCCTCAAGCCCGCCGACCAGGCCCTCACCACCGATTTCGTCAAGGACCCGGGCCTGGGCAACTACACCCGGCTGGTGGCCGACAGCCACTTCCTGGACTGGTTCGGCAACTCCGTCCTCGTCGCCGGCGTCACCACCGTCCTCGCCGTCACGATCGCGGCGACCACCGGCTACGCCGTCAGCCGCTTCCGCTTCCCCGGCATGCGGCCCCTGATGTGGACCCTGCTCATCACGCAGATGTTCCCCATGGCCATCCTCATCGTCCCGCTCTACACCCTGATGGGACAGCTCGGCCTGCTCAACCAGCCCGTCGGCCTGATCGTCACCTACCTCACCATCGCCGTGCCCTTCTGCGCGTGGATGATGAAGGGCTTCTTCGACACCATCCCCGTCGAGATCGACGAGTCCGGTCGCGTCGACGGCCTCAACCCCTTCGGCGTCTTCTGGCGCCTGATCCTCCCGCTGGCCCGCCCGGGCCTGGCCGTCACCGGCTTCTACGCCTTCGTCACCGCCTGGGGCGAGGTGGCCTACGCCTCCGCGTTCATGGTCGGCGAGGAGAACCTGACGCTGGCCGGGGGCCTGCAGACCTTCGTCACCCAGTACACCTCCGACTGGGGCGCCATGACGGCCGCCTCCGTCCTGATCGCCGTGCCCGCCGCCGTGTTCTTCCTCTTCGCCCAACGCCACCTCGTCGCCGGCATGACCGCCGGCGCCACCAAGGGCTGAGCCCCCGCACCCGGCCCGCCCCCGACCCGACCGCACGCCCCGCACCCCTCAAGGACGCCATGACCCAGCACCTCGCCGACACCCCCGTCACCCCGGCGCCGCCCACCGCGACGACCGGCTGGTGGCGGGACGCGGTGATCTACCAGGTCTACCCGCGCAGCTTCGCCGACTCCGACGGCGACGGCACCGGCGACCTCGAAGGCATCCGCCGCCGGCTGCCACACCTGCGCGACCTCGGGGTCGACGCCGTCTGGCTCAGCCCCTTCTACGCCTCCCCGCAGGCCGACGGCGGCTACGACGTGTCCGACTACCGCGCCGTCGACCCCCGCTACGGCACCCTCCACGACGCCGACGCCCTGATCCGCGAGGCCCACGCCCTGGGGTTGCGGGTCATCGTGGACGTGGTCCCCAACCACTGCTCCGTCGAGCACGAGTGGTTCCGCCGGGCCCTGGCCGACGGCCCCGGCAACCCCCTGCGCGACCGCTTCCACATCCGCCCCGGCCGGGGCGTCGACGGCGAACTCCCGCCCAACGACTGGGAGTCCGTGTTCGGCGGCCCCGCCTGGACCCGGATCACCGAACCCGACGGCGCCCCCGGCCCCTGGTACCTGCACCTGTTCGCCCCCGAACAGCCCGACTTCGACTGGGACCACCCCGCCGTCCACGACGAGTTCCGCTCCATCCTGCGGTTCTGGCTCGACCTCGGCGTCGACGGCTTCCGCATCGACGTGGCCCACGGCATGGTCAAGGCCCCCGGCCTGCCCGACCTCGGCCACGCCGAACAACTCCGCCTCCTGGGCAACCAACCGCTGCCCTTCTTCGACCAGGACGGCGTCCACGCCATCCACCGCTCCTGGCGCGCCGTCCTCGACGAGTACAGCGGCGAACGCATCGGCGTCGCCGAGGCATGGACCCCCAGCGCCGCCCGCACCGCCCGCTACCTGCGCCCCGACGAGCTCCACCAGGCGTTCAACTTCCCTTACCTGAACACCGACTGGGACGCCGAGGCCCTGCGTGCCGTCGTCGACGAATCCCTCGACGCGATGCGGCCCGTCGGCGCCCCCAGCACCTGGGTGCTCTCCAACCACGACGTGGTCCGCCACCGCACCCGCCTCGGCTCCCTGGCCCGGGCCCGCGCCGCCGCCCTCCTCATGCTGGCCCTGCCCGGCTCCGCCTACGTGTACCAGGGCGAGGAACTCGGCCTGCCCGAGGTCGTCGACCTGCCCGACGAGGTCCGCCAGGACCCCTCCTTCTTCAAGGAGAACGGACAGGACGGGATGCGCGACGGCTGCCGCGTCCCCCTGCCCTGGGAGGGCCAGGCCCCGCCCTACGGCTTCGGCGCCGGCGGCAGCTGGCTGCCCCAGCCCGCCGACTGGGCCCCGCTGACCGTCGCCGCCCAGACCGGCGACCCCCGCTCCACCCTGGAGCTGTACCGCACCGCCCTGCGGCTGCGCCGCGAACACCCCGACCTCGGGGCCGGCGACGCCGTGGACTGGCTGCCCACCCCGCCCGGGGTCCTCGCCTTCCGACGCGGCACGCTGATCTGCGCCGTCAACACCACCGGCGCCGCCGTCCGCCTCCCCGAACTCCCGGCCGGCACCGACCTGCTCACCAGCTTCGCCGACGACACCGAGGCCACCGCCCGGCACACCGCCGACCCCGCCGAACTCCCCGCCGACGGCGCCCTGTGGCGCACCACCGCGGACGGCGTGAACGGCCGGTGAAACCCCCCTTGCGCCTGGCCGAGATCGCCGCCCACGCCGAGGTCAGCGAGGCCACGGTCAGCCGCGTCCTCAACGGCCGGGCCGGGGTCGCGGCCGGCACCCGCCACCGGGTGCTGGCCGCGCTCGACGTCCTGGGCCACGAACGCCCCGTGCGCCTGCGTCGCCGCAGCCACGGGCTGATCGGCCTGGTCCTCCCCGAACTCACCAACCCGATCTTCCCCGCGTTCGCCCAGGTCGTCGAACAGGCACTGGCCGCGCGCGGCTACACCCCCGTGTTGTGCACCCAGACCCCCGGCGGCGCCACCGAGGACGAACTCGTGGAACACCTGGAGGAACGCGGGGTCGCCGGCATCGTCTTCCTCTCCGGCCTGCACGCCGACATCCACGCCGACACCGGCCGCTACCGGGGCCTGGCCGCCCGCGGCCTGCCCTTCGTCACCGTCGGCGGCTTCCGGCCCGAGATCCCCGCCCCCGCCGTCTCCCCGGACGACCGGGCCGCCGCCCACACCGCGCTGGCCCACCTCGTCGAACTCGGACACACGGTGACGGGCCTGGCCGTCGGCCCCGACCGCTACATACCCTCCGCCCGCAAACAGGAGGGCTACCGCGCCGCCCACGCCGCCCTCGGCCTGCCCGGCGAACCCCTGGTCCGCCGCACCCTGTTCAGCGTGGAGGGCGGCCACGCCGCCGGCCTCTCCCTCCTCGACGCCGGGGTCACGGGCGTGGTCTGCGGCAGCGACCCGCTCGCCCTCGGGGTGATCCGGGCCGCACGGGAACGCGGCCTGCGGGTCCCGGAGGACGTCTCGGTGGTCGGCTTCGACGACTCCCCGCTCATCGCGTTCACCGACCCGCCCCTGACCACCGTCCGCCAACCCGTCCGCGCCATGGCCACGGCCGCCGTCGGCGCACTGCTGGAGGCGATCGGCGGCAACCCGGTGCAGCACACCGAATACCTCTTCGCCCCCGAACTCGTGGTCCGCGCCTCCACGGCGCCACCCCCGACGCGATAGCCGACCGCCCCGCCGGGGGCGGGGCGGGGCCGGTACCCGGTATTGCTCGGTCTGGTTCGGCGCGGCCCGGTCCGGCCCGGCGCGGCCCGGTCCGGCCCGTACGGGTCGGACCTCACCGGGCCGCGCCGGGTCCCTGAACCGCCCTCGCGACCCACCCCGCCGCGCGAGGGCACCCTCGTCCGGAACCCGTCGGTCGGCACGCGTCCCCGCGCCCGCCGACCGGCGGGTTCCGGCCGCTCCCGCCGCCCCGAACTACCGCTCCCCGCCACGGGAGTTGATCGGACGATTCTGCTCCGGTTGCCTCGTGATCAAGGGTGCCCGATGCTGACCACCGCCGCCGCCGCACCCGCGCGCGGCGGGCCGTCAGTACCAGGGGGAACACACGCATGTCCGAAAACCACGGGTCCGATCCCGGCCGCCGCGCGCTCCTCGGCGCCGGCGCCGCCCTCGGCGCCACCGCCGCCCTCACCGCCGCCGGGGCCGCCCACGCGGCCGACCGCCCCGACCCCCGCCGCGCGCACCCGTCCCGGATCGACCAGGCCGCCGTGGACCGGGCCGCCGCCCGCCTCGACGCCGACCTGATCGCCCTCCGCCGCGACCTCAACGCCCACCCGGAGACCGCCGGGGCCGAGGCGTACGCCGCGTCCGTCGTCGCCGCCCGCCTGACCGCCGCCGGCCTGGAGGTCCGCACGGGCATCGCCGGGCACGGCGTGGTCGCCGTCCTGCGCGGCGCCCTGCCCGGCCGCGTCGTCGCCTACCGCGCCGACCTCGACGCCGTGCCCGCCAACGGCGTGCAGACCCCCGGCGGCGCCCCCGGCCCCGTCCACGCCTGCGGCCACGACCTGCACACCACCATCGGCATCGGTGTCGCCGAGATCCTCGCCGGCCTGCGCCGTCGCCTCGCCGGCACCGTCGTGTTCGTCTTCCAACCCGCCGAGGAATCCCTCAAGGGCGCCGCCGCCATGCTCGCCGCCGGCGCCCTCGACGACCCGACCCCGCGCGAGATCCACGCCCTGCACACCGGCCCCTTCCCCGTCGGCACCCTCGCCGTCACCCCCGGCGTCGGCCTGCCCGGCCAGGACAGCGCGGTCGTCACCTTCGGCGGCCCCGACCCGGCCGGCTCGGCCCGCGCCTTCGCCGCCGCCCACGAGGCCGCGGCCACCGTCGCCTTCCCCCGCGACAACGCCGACCTCGAACGCCTCACCGCCCAGGTCCGCACCCCGAACGGCCCGCTGAGCGAGTTCCTCGTCACCAAGGCCGGCCCGCCCCAGCCCGCCGGTGAGGGTCGCCTCGCCCTGCGCGCCGTCTACCGCTGCTGGCCCGAACCCCGCTGGACGGAGATCCGCGAACGGATCCGGACCCTGGCCCGCACCTTCCCCGACACCACCGTCACCTTCGAACCCACCCCCTTCCCCGCCCTCGTCTGCCCCGAGGACGACGCCAACGCCCTCGCCCGGCACCTGCGCCGCGCCCTCGGCCCGCGCGCCGTCACCACCCTGCACGCCGCGTTCCCGTTCAACGGGGAGGACTTCAGCCTGCTCCTCGCCGGCCGCGCCGGCACCTACACCTTCCTCGGCGTGCGCACCCCCGGCGCGCCCATCGACACCGCGTTCCCGCACTACCCGGGCTTCACCCCGGACGAGCGGGCCATCGGCGTCGGCGTCCGCGCCATGGCCGGCTGGCTCGCGACCCGCACGGCCGCCCGCGACTGACCCGGCGCGGGGGAGGTGCGGAGGAGCGGGGGAGGGCGGGTTCTGCAAGACATTGCGCAAAGTCTTGCAGCGGGCTTCGGGCCCCTCTACGGTCGCGACCAACCGCACCGCGCCCGGTGCGCCCGGCACCCCGCCGCGCACCGGGCGCCCGCCCCCGCACGCCGCCTTGTCAGGAGGCCCCCGTGTCCCGACGCACCCCCACCCGCACCACCGCCACCAGACGCACCGGCCGCACCGTGCCGGCGCTGTTCGCCACCGCCTTGGCCGCCGCCCTCGCCCTGCCCCTCACCGGCCCCGCCGCCCCCGCCCAGGCCGCGCCGCCCGGGGAGAAGGACGTGACCGCCGTCCTCTTCGAGTGGCGCTTCGACTCGGTCGCCCGCGCCTGCACCGACCGGCTCGGCCCCGACGGGTACGGCGCCGTGCAGGTCTCCCCGCCCCAGGAGCACATACCGGGCCCCCAGTGGTGGACCTCCTACCAGCCCGTCTCGTACAAGATCGCGGGCCGGCTCGGGGACCGCACCGCCTTCAAGAACATGATCGAGACCTGTCACGCGGCGGGCGTGAAGGTGATCGCGGACTCGGTGATCAACCACATGAGCGCCGGCAGCGGCGTCGGCACCGGCGGCAGCCCGTACACCAAGTACGACTACCCCGGCCTCTACTCGGGCGCCGACATGGACGACTGCCGCACCGCCATCGCCGACTACCGCAACCGCGCCGACGTGCAGAACTGCGAACTCGTCCAACTCGCCGACCTCGACACCGCCGAGCCCTACGTCCGCGACCGCATCGCCGGATACCTGAACGACCTGCTGTCCCTCGGCGTCGACGGCTTCCGCATCGACGCCGCCAAGCACATGCCGGCCGCCGACCTCGCCGCGATCAAGTCCCGCCTGACCCGCCCCGACGTGTACTGGAAGCAGGAGGCCATCTTCGGCGCCGGCGAGGCCGTGGACCCGGCCGAGTACCGGGGCACCGGCGACGTGCAGGAATTCCGCTTCGGCCGCGACCTCAAGCGGGTGTTCCAGAACGAGAAACTCGCCTACCTGAAGAACTTCGGCGAGGCATGGGGCTACCTCCCCTCCGCCGGCGCCTCCGTCTTCGTCGACAACCACGACACCGAACGCGGCGGCGACACCCTCAACGCCAAGGACGGCCGGACCTACACCCTCGCCCAGGTCTTCACCCTGGCCTGGCCCTACGGCGCCCCCGACGTGCACTCCGGCTACGCCTGGACCGACAAGGACGCCGGACCCCCCAACGGCGGCGCCGTCACCGCCTGCGGCTCCGACGGCTGGACCTGCCAACACGCCCGGCCCGAGATCGCGTCCATGGTCGGCTTCCGCAACGCGACCCGGGGCCGCGCCGTCACCGACTGGTGGGACGACGGCGACGACCGCATAGCCTTCGGCCGCGGCTCGGCCGGCTTCGTGGCCGTCAACCACACCGGCACCGCCCTGACCCGCACCTACAGCACCTCCCTGGCCCCCGGCGCCTACTGCGACGTGCAGACGGGCGGTCAGGTCACGGTCGCGGCGGGCGGCGCCCTCACGGCCACGATCGCCCCGGAGTCCGCGCTGGCCGTCCACGTCGGCGCCCGCACCTGCGGCACCCCCGGCAGCGGCCGGTCCGCGGCGGCCTTCGGCGTCAAGGCCGAAACGACCTGGGGCGAGAACCTGTACGTGGTCGGCGACCTCCCGGCCCTCGGCGCCTGGAACCCGAACGCGGCCCTCGCCTTGGACCCGGCCGCCTACCCGACCTGGACCCGGACCGTCCCCCTCCCGCCCGGCACCACCTTCGCCTACAAGTACGTGCGCAAGACGCCCACGGGCACGATCACCTGGGAATCCGGCCCCAACCGCACCGCCACCACCCCGACAATCGACGCCCCCCTCAACCTCACGGACACCTGGCGCCCCTGACGCGAGCGTGCCGCCCCGGCCGCGCCGGCACGGCGGAACGGGGCGGCGGGGCAGAACGGGGCGGCGGGGCGGGTGCCCGCCCCGCCGACTCAGGCCCCGCCGAGCACAACCCCTTCGGCCCCGGCCCGCACGTGCTCCATCACCCGATCCGCCAACTCCGGCGTGTGCCCTCCCGGATGCCCGTGAAAGTTCACGCACACCTCGTCCCCGACCCGCACGAGGCAGTCCCGCCGCAGGGCGATGGTCCAGGTCAACTCGTCCGACCAGCTCAACCAGGCCCCACACGGGTCGTTGTCGTCCCGCAACCCCCGCAACAGCCCTCGGTGCGCGTACCCCGCGTGCGGCCCCTCGGTCACGCACTCCACCAGATCCGCCACGACCTCGGCCGGCGGATACCCCGCCAACCCCCGCACCTCCCCCCGCAACCCGGGCCCGGGCACCACGCTCGCCCCACACGCGTACCGAGCGGACCGCCCGGTCACCGCGCGCCCCCCTCCGCGACGAGGTCCCCGGGCGCGGCGGTGAACTCCACCCCGTCCCCACCCCGCACGAACGCCCACACCCGCGACCGCACGAGCCCACTCCTGCCGGTCTCCTCACAGTCCAAGGTGTCCATCCACACCCCGACCCGCCCACTCCCCACATCCCGCACCCGATCCCCGACCCGGGGCGCGTGGCGCACGGTGATCTCGTCGTTCACGCGCCCACCTCCTGACGAAGCGATTCCGGGAGGCAGACGATGAAGACGCCGTGCCGCCCCAGCCAGTCTCGCCAAGCGGTCTGTCGGCCGCCGGGGCCCGTCATGTGTTCCTCGCTCGGGACCAAGAGGCCCGAGATCCTTCGTTCCCGGATCAGCTGTTCCAGAACGGGCCAGGCCGGGCGGGCGTCGCGCGGGGTGTCCAAGGGGCAGGTGTCGTACGCGATGGCCTCCGGCGGGACCGTCCAGTCCCGCGCTTGGGCGTAGTGGCCCAGGTACCGGAGTACGGTGGTCGGGGAGAGGGCGGGCCGGTCGACGCAGGCGTACAGGGCGACGGTGATCCGCCCGCAGCCGGCGGCGGCATCCGAGATGTTCCGGCGCCGCTCACGAGTCATGAGGCTTCGGTTCATGCTTGAGAGAATCCCGCGCCGAAGCGCCTTGTCCCAGCCCCGCCCCGTACGAGCCGAAAGTGAGATTGAGCTTCGACTCATACGGGGCGTAAGACTTTTGACGAGTCAACAGATCCGACTCGTACGCCCACTTACAGTGAGGTGGTCCGATCGGCCGCCGCGAAGCCGGGGTCCACCGGTGTGCGGATTCCGATGAGGCGAGACACGCGGGTGAGGCGGTGCGTCGACTGTCGTCCGACCTTCTCGGCGATGACGCTCGGGAGGGTTTGGTGCCGGGCCCATTCGGGTGCGCCCCGGAGCGTGCTTTCCAGGGTGTCGAGGGAGGTGTCCCACATCTTCGCGTCCGCCTCGGCCATGGCCTTGTCCAGCCCGTACCGGGAGCGTGCGGCCCCGGAGAGCTGCCCCAGCTTTCCTTCGTCGAGTGACTGGATCAGGGTCAGAGCCTTCCCGGAACTGCCCAGGGCCACGTTGATGCCGACGGCCTGGGTGGTTGCGGTGACCGGGCCGAAGAGGGTTCCGTAGGCGCGGTGTTCGTGCTCCATCCGGGCCCCGACACCGTTTGATTGGGACAGGTACGTGGCGGCCAGGTCCTTGTCGCCTTTGCGGCTCGCGACGACGGCGGCGAAGTTGATGTGGGCGCCGTACACGACCAGTTCGTCGGTCGTCGCCGTCGACCAGCGCGGCTCGATGTCGGTCGCGGCCTTTTCGGCAAGCCGGACGGCATCGTCGAGTCGGGCGTCCCGCATGTACACCCAGGCCCGCCCCGAGTCCACGAGTGCGAGGCGGACGGGGTCAGCGCCCCGTTCGGCTGCGATCCGGGCGTGGCCGATCGCCGCGTAGGCGAGGTCCCGCACCCCGGTGAGGTTCGAGACGTAGGCCGCGATGCGGTACACGTCGGAGATCACGGTCCAGACGATGCTCTGCCGGCCGGTCGGTTGGGCGTGGAGGGTGGCCATGGCTGTGGCGAGCAGTGGTGTGGCGGTGACACCGGCTTCTGTGTACCGGCCCTTCCAGTAGAGGGCCCAGCACTGGTCGACCATTCTGCGGAGGTCGGCGATGGACGCCGGCTCGGCGCCGGGGGGGAGGATGCCAGCCGCGCTGTCGTGGACGCTGCCGGACAGGGATCGCACCATCATCCGGTCGTCCTGCTCCATCGCACGGCGGGGCGGCTGCTGCCCTTCGATGACCGAGATGTCGGTCCCGAGCGCCGCGGAGATGCGCATGAGGGTGGGCAGGGTGCGGCGCTTGTCCTGTTCGGCGGCCTGGATGGTCGCGATGGACAGGCCGGTCAGGGTGGCGAGCTTCTCCTGGGAGATCTTCCCCCGGAGGATCTTGATGCGTTCGCCAGTGGAGTAGTCGGACCACGCAGGCATGATGGGCTCCGTTCTGAACCTCAACTACCCGAAACCGTACCGGTCGGAGACCGTGACCGGCAGGGCGATTCGCAGGCGCGCACGGTGCGGGCCGGTGCGAGAGCGGTCATGTCGTTCCGCACCCCTGTTGGGTCCGTGGCGGTCAGACGGCTCGCGCGTTGAACTGCGTGATGCGGGCCGGCAGCTCGGTCAGGCTCTCGATCCGGAACGTCGGCAGGGACCTCGCCTCCTCGCTCTCCCACTGGATCGTGGCCCACGGACCCCGGCGGATCAGGGCCGTGCGCATGCCCGCCTTCGCTCCCGGGCGGAGATCGTTGTCGACGCGGTCGCCCACGTACAGGATCTCGTCCTCGGCGAACGGGACCACGTCCGCGACCCGCTCGAAGAACGCGATGTCGGGCTTCGACGCGCCCCAGTCGTCGCTCGTGCCGATCAGGTCCACGTCCTCGGCGAACAGCCCCCGCAGCAGCCCGCCGGCGCGCACCGTCTGGTTGCCGGCGATGCCGAGCCACAGGCCGTCGGCGCGCAGCCGGGCGAGGGCGGGGCGCACGTCGGGGTACAGATCGCCCTCGTCGAAGTGTTCCGGCTGCCCGGCGGCCGCTCGGGCCTCGCGTTCCGCCGTCAGATCGAACCCGGGCCGGAACGGCTGGAACACCTCGCGGTAGTCGCGGCCTTGGGCGATGACCGCGCCGAACATCGCGGCGAAGGTGTGTCGGGGCACGCCGAGCCAGTCGGCCCACGTGCCGTACTCCCGGGTCTCGTCCACGAGACACTCACCCACGTCGAAGACCACCGCGCGAATCGTCATGCCGGCACCCTACGACGTGCGCGAGGGGTCGAGCAGACGCTCTGTTGATCCTCCACGGGGTAGGGAGACCTGATGATCGAGGCGGAGTTGAAGGCTCGGGTTCGGGACGTGGGGGCCGTGGCGTGGCGGCTGGCGAGACTGGCTCCGGGGCGGGGCGCGGTGTACAGGGACACCTACTACGACACGTCCGACCGGGCCCTGGAGGCCCGGGGCGCCGAGTTGCGGGTGCGGACGGTCGGTGGAGACGGCGGGACGCGGACCGTGCTCACGTACAAGGGGGCCGTCGTCGACGAGGTTTCCGGGTCCAGGCCGGAGCACGAGAGCGGGGTGGCCGACCCGGATGCCGTGCACGCGATGCTGCGGGGGCTCGGGTACGGGCCCGTGATCGCCTTCGAGAAGCACTGCCGGAACCACGAGTTCACCGCTCGTGGTCGGACGATGCTCGCCACCCTCGTGCGCGTCCCCGAGCTGGACGGGACCTTCCTGGAGGTGGAGGCCCTGGTGGAGCCCGAGGAGCTCGCCGATGCCCTCGCCGACGTGCGGGCGGTCCTGGCCGACCTCGGCATCGGCGAGGGGGATCTCACCCGCGAGCTGTACACCGACGCGGTCCGGGCCCGCCGGGACGCGTAGGCCCCCGGACCCCGGCCCCCGAACCCCCGGACCCCCGGCCCGGTCAGGGCTACGCTGCCAGGTTTCGGGGGTGGGTGGCGCCGTGGGGTGGGGTGTCGAGGCGTTTCTCCAGGAGGACGACCCCGTAGACCCGGCCGTCCGCGCCCTGTTTCGAGGGGAACTCGCCGACCACCCTGTATCCGGCGCGCAGGTAGTACGCGAGCAGGGTGGGGTTGGTGGAGACGCAGTCGAGGCGGGCGCGTTCGCGGCGGGTGCGGGCGATGCGGTATTCGGCGTGGGCGAGCATGGCGCGGCCGGTGCCGGCGGGGGCGGCGTCGCGGTCGGTCATCAGGCGGTGCACGTAGCCGGCGACGGGCGGCTGCACGCCCCACGCCTCCTCGTCCGACCACCACAGTTCGTACGCGCCCAGCACCCGGCCCTCGGGGTCGCAGGCCAGCCAGACCTCTCCGTCGCGGATCCGGGCCCGGAAGTGGTCCGCGTCCTTGTCGCCGGGCTTCCACTGGGCGATGTCGTTGCGCCGCATCCAACGCGCGGCCCCGTCGTACAGGCGCACCAGCATGGCCGCGTCCCGGTCCGCGGCCTGCCGGAACACGATGCCCTCGTCCATGATCACGGGGTCATTGTCGCGCTTCCGGGCGTGGCCGGCCCCGCCAGGGCGGCCAGTCGGGTCAGCAGGTCGCCGAAGGGGCCGTCGGCGGGTTCGGCGGCCACCATGCGGGTGACGATCGCGGCCATCTCCGGGTCGTAGGCGGCCGAGACCGCGGCGAGGGCCGCGAAATCGTGCACGAGTTGCCGTTCGAGTTCCTCCCGGGGCACGCGCCGGCCGTCGAGCCACAGCAGGGCGGTGGTCTCGGCGAGGGAGACCCAGGAGCGGACGACGAGTTCGAGCCGGGCCGGGACCTCGCCGGTCGGGTCCACGTCCAGGTGGCGCAGGATCTGTTCGTACGCGGCCTGCCGCACCTCGTCGATCATCGCGTTGGTGCGGTTGCTGCCGGCGGCCGGGCCGCCGCGCATGAGGGCGGAGAAGCCGGGCCCGTGTTCCTCGACGAACGCGAAGAACCGTTCCATGACGCGCAGCAGCCGCGCCCCCAGGGGGCCCTCGCGGGGTTCCTCGAAGCGGCCGGCGAGGTCGTCGGCGGCCCGGCGCAGCGCGGCCTCGTACAGGCTGCTCTTGCCGGGGAAGTAGTGGTAGACGAGGGGACGGGAGATGCCGGCGGCGGCGGCGATCTCGTCGATGGACACGTCCTCGGGCGAGCGTCGGCTGAACAGGTCCAGGGCGACCGCGATCAGCTGCTGTCGTCGTTCCTCGACACCCATCCTGCGCCGCACTCCGGTGGTCATGCCCGTCAGCCTATCCGGCGCCCGCCGATCGGGGGTTCGGCAGGGCGCCGCACGGGCCGGCGGGCGGGCGCCGGACGCGGTCCGGCCGCCGCGCCTACAGGTCGATGACGAGGTGTTCGCCCCGGGCCCGCGAGACGCACAGCAGCATCGAGTCGGCGCGTTCGCCGTCGGTGAGGAGGTCGTCGCGGTGGTCCACGGCCCCCGCGAGCACCCGGTGTTGGCAGGTGCCGCAGAAGCCCTGTTCGCACGAGTAGGGCACGCCGGGCAGTTCGGCGCGGATCGCGGCCAGGGTGCTGGTACCGGCCGGGACCTCCACCACGCGTCCGGTGCGCCGCAGTTCCACCGTGAACGGCCGGTCGGTGCCCGCCGCCGCGCCCGCGCCGGGGGAGGCCGGGGCGAAGCGCTCCAACCGCAGCCGGTCGCGGGCGCCCTCGGGGCCGAGGGCCTCGGCGACGGCCGTCAGCATGGGCTCGGGCCCGCAGGCGTGCACGAGGGTGCCGGGCGGCAGGTCGGCGAGGTCCGTCAGGTCGGGCAGCCCCGTCTCGTCCTGCGGGCACAGGGTCACGCGGTCCCCGTACGCGGCGAGTTCGTCGCGGAACGGCATCGTGGCGAGGGAGCGCCCGCCGTAGCGCAGCCGCCACGGCGTCCCGGCCGCCTGCGCGGCCCGCAGCATCGGCAGCAGCGGGGTGATGCCGATCCCGCCGGCCACGAACTCGTACCGGGCGGCGGGCTCCAGCGGGAACCGGTTGCGCGGCGGTCGCAGCTCCAACTCGGCCCCCTCCACGAGCTGTTCGTGGGCCTCGATCGAGCCGCCGCGCCCGCCGTCGACGCGCCGGATCGCGATCCGCCAGCGGCCGGTGTCGGCGGGGTCCCCGCACAGCGAGTACTGGCGCACCCGGCCGGAGGGCAGCACGAGGTCCACGTGCGCCCCCGGTTCCCACGCGGGCAGCTCGGGGGATTCGACGGTCACCACGAGCACGTCCTCGGCGGGCCGGTCGCAGGAGGTGATCAGCGCGCGCAGCGGGCGGCGCGGCGAGTACCCGGAGACGGGGGTCTCCAGGGCGGGCAGCGGCCACAGCGGGGCGTCCTGGATGCGGCGGCGCACGGCCCGCTTGGCCAGCCAGGCCGCCGCCGTGCCGGCCAAGAGCAGCGCGGCGGCGCGCGGCGCGCGGCGGGGGCCCGCGGGGCGGGGGCTCACGGGGCTCACGGGGCTCACGGGGCCACCCCGCCGTTCGCGCCGGGGGAGCTCGCGAGGTAGGCGACGGCCTGCGCGGTGGAGCCCTCCTGGGAGGGGTGGTAGGAGCGGGCGAGGTAGCGGGGGATGGAGCGGAGCATCGCGGGGGTGGAGGGCAGGGTGCCGCGTCGGCCGGCGCGCACGAACTGACCTATGGACGCCTTGCCGCCGGGCAGCGAGGGGTCGTTCTCCATGAAGAAGCGGGCCCCGCGTTGCCACAGGAAGACGAGGGAGGCGAAGGCGATGGCCCAGGTGCGCACGCGCCGGCTGCGGCTGCCGTCGAGGTGGGTGAACAGGTCGAAGGCCACGGACCGGTGCTCGACCTCCTCGGCGCCGTGCCAGCGCAGCAGGTCCAGCATGACGGGGTCGGCGCCGCACGCGTCGAGGGCGTCGGCGTTGAGGATCCAGTCGCCGAGGAACGCGGTGTAGTGCTCGATGGCCGCGATCATGGCCACGCGTTCCTTCAACCACCACACGCGGGCCCGGCCGGGCGGCAGGGTGCGGTCGCCGAGCAGCTTCTCGAAGAGCCAGTCCACCTGCGCGGTGTACGGGGTGGGGTCGAGGCCGAGGCGGCGCAGGTGCGGCAGCACGTCGTCGTGGGCGGCGGCGTGCATGGCCTCCTGGCCGATGAACCCGATCACGTCCGCGCGCAGCCGCTCGTCGCGGATCAGCGGCAGCACCTGCTTGTACACGTGCACGAACCAGCGTTCGCCGGCGGGCAGCAGCAGGTGCAGCACGTTGATGGTGTGCCCGGCGAAGGGCTCGCCGGGCAGCCAGTGCAGCGGGGTGTTCTCCCAGCCGAAGGCCACGTCGCGGGCCTTGAGTTCGATGTGTTCCGACGCCACGGGGGCCGGAGCGGGCGGCGTATTAGACATGGCGTCAATGTACTGACGGGTATGCCGGTGCGGTAGCCCCGCGACGCCATTTCTCCCCCCGGAAGGGCCCGCGATCAGAGCCCCGCGAGGGCCTCCCGGGCCGCGAACCCCTCGTTGGAGATCAACTGCACGCTACCTTCCGGCGCCCCCGCGACCGGCAGCCCGACGGCCGACTTCGGCAAGTCGAGGGCATCGGCGGACGGGCCGGTGCGGAGCGGGGCGTAACGGAAGAAGCCGATCGTGGCCGGGGCCCCGACGGCGGTCCTGGCGGAGGCCCCGACGGCGGCCGCCGCGACCTCGGGGCCGGGCACGGAGGCGGGGGTGGTGGCCCGGGCCGCGCCGCCGCCGAGGGCGAGGACGGCGAGGGCCGGGAGGACGAGGGCGAGGCCACGGCTCACGGGGCGCACGAGGGATTCCTTTCGCGGGAGGGCCGCACGGAGTCCCCGCGGAGGGGGCGCCGCGCACGGAAGCCCCGCACTCTCCCGACCCCGCCCCGCCCACCGCAACCGACACGACGCACCACCACCCCCGTTCCCCCATTCGCGCGCCCCGCCCCCGGCCCGACGCCGTCCCGCGCCCGGCTCGATGCCGTCCCGCGTCCGGCCCGATGCCGCCCCACACCCGGCTCGACGCCGGCCCGCGTCCGGCCCGATGCCCGCCCCACACCCGGCCCGACGCCGGCCCGCGTCCGGCTCGACGCCGGCACGACCTTCGCACGAGCCCCGCCCGACGTCCGCGCGGGCCGGTCGGGCCGCCGACGCGCGGCGGCCGACGCCGGCCCGCTTCCGGCGTCCCCGCCGCTACCGCAGCGCCCCGAAGCGGGTGCCGTTCGCGACGCGGCCCGACAGTTCCACCCGCGCCCCCGCCGGCGCCTTCTCCGCCAGCAGCGGGCCCGCCGACGCGCCCGTCACCGCGCCCGTCACCGACACCGAGGTCACCACCGGCGAGCCCGCCGCCAGCACGTACCACTGCCCGGCCCGCGACTTCCACAACACCCCCGCCAGCACCTTCGGCTCCCGCACCCCGCACGCCGGCGAGTCCTCCGCCCGCGCCGCCTGCGCCGCCATCGGCGCCCCCGGGGCCAGGAACTGCACCTGCGCCCGCTCCCCGACCCCGCTCCAGGTCTCGGCCCGCGCGCACAACCACGCGGCCGAACCCTCGCCGCCCGGCAGGGCCTGCGTCGCGTACGCCCACGAGTTCACCGTCCGCACCCCGTGCGAGCGCACGGACGGCAGCAGACAGGCCGTCTTCGACCACTCCGTCAGGTCCGTGTTCCCGGTGAGCTCGCGCGGCGAGCCCGGCGCGCCCGACGTGAGCCGGGCCGGGGTCAGCTCCCCGAGGTCGGTCACCGTCCGCGTCCCGTCCGGGCCCGACAGGGTCAGCGCGTTCCAACTGGAGCACGTGCCGCGCGGCGCGGGCGCCGGCACCGGCGGGGTCATCCCGTCCGGCGTCGACCTCAGCACGGTGGGCACCCCCTCCGGCTTGAGGAGGTCCCGCACCGACACCTTCGTCACCCACGGCGCCGTCAGGTAGCGCACGTTGCCGTCCACCCGGCTCAGCACCAGCGCGCCCGCGTCCGCCGCCCGCGCCCCGTCCGTCCGCGCGAAGTCCAGGGCCGCGCCCGCCGTGCCCGTCAGGGGCTCCGCGTAGCGCACCACCCGCAGCCCGTCGTGGAAGAGGACCACCACCGCCTGGTCCACGGTGCCCGCGAACAGCAGCCGGGCCGGGCCCATCGGCGGGCCGGCCGGGGTCTGCGGGGTCGCGGAGGTCAGCACGGTCGGCCCCGGGCGCGCCCACACCGCCAGGGCCCGGCGCAGCAGCGCCGTGTCGTCGGCCCGGTCCCCGCGCACGGGCCACGCGGCCCAGTCGGCGCGGGTCGCGGTCCGCCACGCGTCGGGGGCGGTGCCCCGGATCAGCCGGGCCGGGTCGAGGGCGGCCTCGGCGGCGGCGTTGCGGGCGTAGAGGGGGGCGGCGGCGCCGTCCTCGCCCCAACCGTCCGCGCCGAACAGGGGGATGGCCGCGCACACGGCGAGGGCCACGGCCGCCGCGACGGCGGCCCGCCCGTAACGCCGCCTGCGCAGCAGGTCGGAGGGGCGGGTCTGCACGACGCACGGGTCGAACTCGGCGGAGGCCAGCAGCGCGTCGTCGGCGGGTTCGGCGCTCGCGGCGGCCTCGGCGAGGGCCGCGTCCGGGTCGGCGACCCCGGCCTCGGCGAGGACCCGGGCGCACGCCTGCGGGTCCAGGCCGTCGAGGGCGGCCAGCGCGCGGGCCGCCCGGCCCGGCCCGGACAGCGCGGCCAGTCGCTGGTCCAGGGCGAGTTCCTCGGCCCCGCCGGCGCGCGGGAACAGTCGCAGGCCGCGCACCTGGGGGAGCAGCGGCGGGAGTTGGGAGCGGTGCGGCAGCCGCTTGTCGCGCGGGTGCCAGGGGCGTTCGGCCTCCAGCGCGGTCCGCAGCACGCGCGAACGGACCCACGCGTAGCCGGGGTCGGCGGGCGCGGTGCCCGCCGCCGGCTCCTCGGTGCGGGGCGCGGGGATCTTCTCGCGGCGGGTGCGCGGCAGGGCGCGTTGGGCCAGGGAGTGGGCGGTCAACACCCTGCGGTGTCGGCCCAGGGTGGGCGGGAGCACCAGGTAGGCCAGGCGCACCAACCGGGGATAGTGCTCGACGATGGCGGCCTCGGCGCGCTCGACGTCGAGCGGGCGGGGGCGGGTGGCGGTCGCGGTGTCCGGCGCTGTCACGTCCAAGGCAACGAGCCCGCCCCCGGATGGTCACCGGCGCGGGCGGAGCGCCGACCGCACCCGAACACCCCCGGCGCACGGCCCGCGACGGGCCGAACCCGGCCGCGAGCCGGGGCACACGCCGGGCGAGAACGGGCGGAGGTCCGGCCGGGTCGGTCGGGGTCGTCGGTGTGTGGGCGGCCCGTGGTCGCGGCCGGGGCGGGGTGGGGTCGGGTGGGGCTGATCGCGTCCCGTCCCGGGGCGTCCCGGGGATCAGCGCCGTCCGCGGGCCCCGCGTCCCGGCGCGTGCTGCGCCGCCCCCAGCACGAGGATGCCCGCGACGAGGATCGCGCCGCCGGCAAGGGTGAACCACTCCCGGGTGCCGCGGTCCTCGACGACCGTTCCGAAGACCGCGTGCCAACACATCGCGGACGAGATCAGCAGCAGCCCCATGCCGTGCAGGCGGGTGTCGCGCACGTGGCGCCGACTCACGGGGAGCACCCACCCCCGCGTGGCCGCCGCCACCCCGCAGCCGGTCAGGAACAGGGCCGCCAGGACGAGCGGTACGGCGATGAAGGCGGACACGTTCCCTCCCCGAGGGCCGGACCCGCGCCGGACACCGGCACGAGCATCGCACCGGCCCGCGGGGCCGTCCACACCGCCCCGGGTTCACCCGAGCGGCCGGGTGCGGGAGCCGGCGGCCCCGTGCGGGGAGGGGCAGCGGCGGGTCAGACCACGAGACGGGCGCGGAGCGCGGCCACCGTCTCGTCCGGGACGCCCAGCGCCTCGCGGACGTACTTGTCCATCGAACCGTGCCGCAGCTCGACCTCGTCGAGGGCGGCGCGCAGGTACGCGGGGTCCACGCCGATCAGCGCGAGCACGATCTCGGGGTCGCCGCCGGCGGCCACGAAGCCCTCGATCATGGGGGCGAACGCCTCCCGCACGGCCGCGTTGACCGACATGTACTCGGCCATCACCGTCTCCTCGTCGGCCCCGAGCAGGGTCAGGACGATGGTGGCGGCCCAGCCCGTGCGGTCCTTGCCGGCGGTGCAGTGGAAGAGGACGGGGCCGGCGGCCTCGTCGGCGACCTCGGTGAGGAACATCCGGTACGCGGCGCGCGCGGACTCGGAGGTCACGAAGCCGCGGTAGATGTCGCCGAACAGGGCCTGGGCCTTGCCGCCGCCGAGTTCGCGCTCGGCCAGGGCGGGGTCGCGCAGCAGGTCCTTCAACTGGGCGGCGGCAGCCATCTCGCCGGCGGCGACCTTGTCCGCGAACACGTCGCCGACGAGGTTGCGGACGCCCTCGGGGGTGCGGTCGGGGTGGTCGACGCGCTCGGCCTCGGTGCGGAAGTCGACGATCGTGCCCAGGCCCAGCGCGGCCACGGTCGGGTCGCCGGCCAGGTCGAGCCGGTCGAGCTGACCGGAGCGCAGCAGCACCCCCGGGCGTATGGAGCGGCCGTCGGCCAGGGGGGTGCCACCGAGATCGCGGAGGTTGGCGACGGTGGTGGAGGGCAGTGCGGTCATCGGTGTGGCTCCCACGGAGACGGAGATCAGTCCTTTTGGATGATTCTCCGATGGTTTCGCGGGGAAAGACAATCGACCACCACGGCCACCCCCACCCCCAGGGCCACGGCCGTCGCGTGCCCCGCGTCCGTGAACGTCCGCCGTCGCGACACCACCGGCACCGCGGCCAGCGCCACCAGCCCCACCCGCGCCGCGATCCGCACCCGCCCGGCGGGCAGGGCCGAGGTCAGCGCCCCGACGACGGCGTTGAACCCGTAGCTGGTGCCCACGTCCACCGCGCCCCGTATCACCGCCTCCCGCCGCGCCGCGACCCGCGCCGCCCGGCCCCGCGCGACGGCGTCCCCGCCCGTGCCGTCCCCGCCCGTGCCGTCCCCGTCCGTCCCGGCCCTGGCGCCGGCGTCCCCGCCCGGATCGCCGGCCGTCGGGACGCGGCGGGCCCGCAGGCCGCCGTAGACCAGCAGGCTCGCCCCCACGTGCCCGAAGAGGAACACCGCCGCCGTCCACCACACCCCGTACGCGTACTCGGCGTAGCCCAGGACGGCGAGCAGCAGCAGCGCGTACGGCAGCGGCATCGGCTCCTCCACCACCAGCGCGCTCTGCCCCAGCGTCAGCCACCGCCCCGCCGCGAGGTTGTCCACGTTCGTGGACCACTCCCGCAATACCCGCCGGCGGGCCTCCGGGTCCATCCGGGCCATCGCCCACGCGCCCGCCTGCACCCCGCCCACGTACGCCGGTCCCCACACAGCTGCCCTCATGCCCGCCATGATCCCCGAACCGACCCCGCCACCGGGTCGCCCCCCCCGGGGTGTCGCCCCGCGCGCCCGGCCGGCACCATGATGCGGCCATGACCGAAACCCCCCACCCGATGCGCCTGACGCGCGCCGCGATGTTCGCGGCCGTGTGCGTCACCCTGGCCGCGGTGGGGCACGTCCACATGTCGGGGGCCGACGTGCCGCCCGGCACCCTGCTCGCCTCCTTCGCGGTGATCGCGACCGCCGCCTGGCACGCCGCCGGCCGCCGGCGCGGACCCGTCGGCATCACCGCCGCCCTCCTCGCCGGTCAGGGCCTCCTGCACCTGCTGTTCACCACCGGCCAACAGGCCGCCGTCCGGGCCGCGACGGGCGTTTCGGGCGGAGCCGGCGCGGGCGGGCCGCACTGCGGGCACGCCGCCCACGCCGGGCACCCGCACCTCGCCGAACTGCCGGCCCCGCTGCCCGACCTGCCCGCCGACCACGCCGGCGTCCTCGACGCGGCCCCCGCCGCCGTCCCGGTCCCCGTGCCCGTGCCCGTCACCGTCCCCGTGTCCGCCGTCGACCCGGGCACGCTCGACCCGGCCGCCATGGGGGATCCGACCGGCATGGCGGGGATGGCGGGCATGGCCGGGATGGACCACGGCGGGCTCGGGATGCTCCTCGCGCACCTCCTCGCCGGCCTGTTCTGCGCCCTCTGGCTCGTCCACGGCGAGGCCGCCGTCTTCCGCCTCGCCCACCTCGCGACCCGCCCCCTGCGCCGCGGCCTCACCCTGGCCGCCGCCCTCCTGACCCTCCTCGTGCCCGCGCCGGCCCGCCCCGCCGGCCCGCGCCCCCGCACCGCCCCGCGCCCCGCGCGCCGGCTGCGCGGCGCCCTCCCCGCCCACACGGTGATCCGCCGAGGCCCGCCCACCGGGCCCCGCACCCGCGCCATCCCGACCCCCGGCCGTCCCGTGCCCGCCTGATCCGGCGCGCCCGCGCCCGCCGCGCCGACGTGCCCAGGGGGTCGATCCCTCCTGCCCACGTCGAAACGTGAGGATCACCCGTGTCCACGGACCAGATACCGGACGCCCCCGTCCGCACCCCCGGGGCCGCGCCCGCCGCGCCCCGACCCGCCCGCCCCAAGGTCGGCGCCGCCCTGCGACCGCTCCTGCTCCGGCTGCACTTCTTCGCCGGTCTGCTCATCGCCCCCTTCCTCCTCGTCGCCGCCGTCACCGGCCTGCTCTACGCGGGCTCCTGGCAGGCCGAGCGCCTCGTCTACGCGCACGAGCTGACCGTGGAGAACCCCGGCAGCCACCCGCTGCCGCTCGGCGCCCAGGTCGACGCGGCCCGCGCCGCCGCCCCCGACGGCGAGGTCGTCTCCGTGTGGCCCGCCCCCGACCCCGGGAGCACCACCCGGGTCCTGATGGAGGCCCCGGGCCTGGCCGAGGGCGAGACCCGCACCGTGTTCGTCAACCCCTACACGGGCGACGTGCACGGGCAGCTCACCACCGTCGGCGACGCCCTGCCGCTGCGCGCCTGGCTCAGCACCCTCCACGCCGATCTGCACCTCGGCCCCGTCGGCCGCAACTACAGCGAACTCGCCGCGAGTTGGCTGTGGATCGTGGCCCTCGGCGGCCTCGCGCTGTGGATCGGCCGGCGCCGCGCCCGCCGCGCCGACCTCGTGCGCCCCGACCGGCGGGCCACCGGCCGGCGCCGCGCCCTGTCCTGGCACGCCACGGTCGGCCTGTGGGCCGTCGCCGGTCTCGTCCTCCTCTCCGCCACCGGCCTGACCTGGTCGAAGTACGCGGGCGAGAACATCGGGCAGCTCCGCGAGTCCCTCGGCCAGGCCACCCCCAGCGTCTCCGCCGCCCTCGACGGGGCCGCGCCGGGCGGCGCCGACGAGCACGCCGGGCACACCATGGCCCCGGGCGAGACCATGCCCGAGCCGGCGGCCGGCGCCGACGTGGGCCTGGACCGGGCCTGGGCGGCGGCCCGCGCCGCCGGGGTCACCGAAGAGGTCCGCATCACCCTGCCCACCCCCGGCACCGGCTACGTGTTCAAGGAACAGGACAAGCAGGTGCCCGTGCACCTCGACGCCGTGTCCGTGAACCCCGCCGACGGCACCGTCCTGGACGAACTGCGCTTCGCCGACCAGCCGTTGCTCGCGCAGGCCACCCGCTTCGGCATCGACCTGCACATGGGGCTGACCTTCGGCCTCGCCAACCAGCTCGCGCTGGCCGCGCTCGCCCTCGCCCTGATCCTCGTGATCGTGCAGGGCTACCGCATGTGGTGGCTGCGCCGGCCGACGAAGGACCGCCGGCTGTCGGTGGGCCGGGCGCAGCCGCGCGGGGCCTGGCGCAAGGTGCCGGTGACTGCGCTGCTGCCGCTCGCGGCGGTCACCGCGCTCGTCGGCTGGTTCGCGCCGCTGCTGGGCTGGAGCCTGCTCGCGTTCCTCGTCGTGGACGGGGTCCTCGGGCTCGTGGCCCGGCGCCGCGCGAAGGCGTAGCCGACATGCGAAGGGGCCGGCGCCGCCCCCGGGAACACTCCCGGGGGCGGCGCCGGCCCCTCGTCGTGCGGGTTACGGCACGTACTTGTAGCCCACCCGGCGGACGGTCTGGATGACCCCGCGCCGGCCGGTGCCGAGCTTGCGGCGCAGCCGCGCCACGTGCACGTCCACGGTGCGGCCGTCGCCGACGTGCCCGTAGCCCCACACGGTGGTGACGAGCTGGTCGCGGCTGTGCACCCGGTGCGGGTGGGCCACCAGGTGGGCCAGCAGCTCGAACTCCAGGTAGGTCAGGTCCAGGGCCCGGCCGTCGATCTCGGCGGTGCGGCGCCCGGTGTCGATGCTGATGAGGTCGTCGCCGGTGGTCTCGACTCGGCCCGGCTCGACCGGGGACGCGACGGCGCCGGCCCAGGCGGCGGCGACGGGATGACCGGGGGCCGCGGCCGGCCGGCCGGGCTGGGGGGCGAAGCCGAGCGGCGGCTGCTGGTCGGCGGGGACGAGCACGAGGTAGCCGACCATCGGCGGTCGACCGGGCAGGGTGGGCACGGCGCCCTGCGGGGCCGGCAGCCAGGTGGCGCCGGGCGGCAGCAGGTCCACGACGCGCGCGGCGGGGGCGGTCTCGTCCCGGTCCACGGCGCGCAGCCGGTGGCGGGGCGGGAAGGAGAGGGGAGTGGTGCCGGGCAGGTCGTCCGCGCGGGGGTGGGCGTGGGCGTGGGCGGCAGCGGAGAGGGTACGGGTGTTCGCCATGGGTGGTCGGCTCTTTCACGCGAGGATCGGCAGGAGACGTGAGATTGCGTCGTCGTACCGCGCAGACCGAAGGCCGGGTCGAGGAGCGCCGAACGGCGCGTCGATCGAGGGGCGTTAGAGGGCCGGCGCGTTCTGCGCGCGGCAACACACCCGGTCGAAGTCGTGATCCTGACGGGACGGCCAGAACGGCTCCAGGTCGCGGCGACCCGTCTTGGTGTGCGAATGGCTGGCCATGGGCGTCATTGAAGCAGATTCGAGCGCGACCGGGCAGAATGCGTCCCACATGGTGGATCGGAATCTCATATTCAGCCGACGGGGCCCGGCGAATCACCCCAAAGCGCCCTCGCGACCTGCGGATTCGGCGATCCGGATCACGCCCGTCTCGGCGCCCGTATCGCATCGCGGGCACCTTCTTCCGCCCTGCGGGCACCCCGGAGCCGCCTTCCGGTCGCGTTCCGACCGTGCGCCGATCGCGTGCCGGCCGTGCGAATCCGTCAACTCGACCGGCTGGAGCGGGTGTTGCGGGACGCGCCGACGCCCGCCCCCGGGCGGCTGCCGGGAACGGGCGACGGGCGGTGCGGTGTGAACGCGGGTCGCGCGCGGCGCGCGGGCGCCCGGGGGGCCGGACGCCGGGGGGGCTCAGACGAGGCCCTCGCGCTCCAGCCCCGTGCAGCAGGTCTCCACGATCAGCCGGGTCACCACGTACGGGTCCACGTTCGCGTTGGGCCGGCGGTCCTCGATGTAGCCCTTGCCCTCCTGCTCAACCTGCCACGGGATCCGCACCGAGGCGCCCCGGTCCGAGACCCCGTAGCTGTACTCGTTCCACGGCGCCGTCTCGTGCAGCCCGGTCAGCCGCTCGTCGATGCCCGCCCCGTAGTTCTTCACGTGCTCCAGCGGCTTGCCGCCCTCGCCCAGCGCCTCGCACGCGGCCACGATGGCCCGGTAGTCGGAGCGCATGGCGCGGGTGGAGAAGTTGGTGTGCGCGCCCGCCCCGTTCCAGTCCCCCTTGACCGGCTTGGGGTCCAGGGTGGCCGAGACGTCGAACTCCTCCGCCGTCCGGTACAGCAGCCAGCGCGCGATCCACAGCTGGTCGGCCACGGCCAACGGCGCCAGCGGGCCCACCTGGAACTCCCACTGGCCCGGCATCACCTCGGCGTTGATCCCGGAGATCTCCAGCCCGGCGGCCAGACAGTGGTCGAGGTGCTTCTCGACGATCTCGCGGCCGAAGATCTCATCCGAGCCGACCCCGCAGTAGTAGCCGCCCTGCGCGGCCGGGAACCCGCCGACCGGGAAGCCGAGCGGGCGGGTCCCGTCGAAGAAGGTGTACTCCTGCTCGATGCCGAAGATCGGCTCCTGCGCCGCGAACCGTTCGGCGAGCGGGGCCAGCAGGGCGCGGGTGTTGGAGGCGTGCGGGGTCATGTCGATGTCCAGGACCTCGCAGAGCACGAGCAGGTTCGCCCCGCCCCGGATCGGGTCCGGGCAGGAGAACACCGGCCGCAGCACCCGGTCCGAGGCGTGGCCCTCGGCCTGGTTGGTGCTGGAGCCGTCGAACCCCCAGATCGGCAGGTCCGCGCCGTCGGCGAGGACCTTCGTCTTCGACCGCAGCTTGGCGGTCGGCTCGGTTCCGTCGATCCAGATGTACTCGGCCTTGTATGTCACGGGCACCGTCCTCGGGGAGGGCTGGGAGTCTGCTTGCGGGGCGTGCTGAGGGGGGAGGGGGAGGCGCGCGGTCCGGACGAGGTCGCGGGAGCGGCCCCGGGCCGGCGTCACCGCCGGCGACACGGGTGGGCCGCGACGATGACGGAAGGTTGCCCGGGGTCGGTTTCCCTTCCGTTGCCCCGGTGTGAATGCCGTGTTACCCCGGTTTGTGCGCAGGTGGGGGGCCGTGCGCGCCCTGCCGCCCTGCGGCCGTCCGGGTGCGGCAGACTGATCCCATGGCCATTTCGTACGATATGAACCACGCCGACGGTGACGCCCCCCGCCCCCGGATCGGGCTGCTCGGCACGGGTCCCTGGGCCCACCGCACCCACGCCCCCGCCATCGCCGCCCACCCCGGCTCCGAGTTCGCCGGCGTCTGGGGCCGCAACCCCGAGGCCGCCGCCCAACTCGCGGCCGCCCACGGCGTGAAGGTGTACGAATCCCCCGAGGCCCTGTTCGCGGACTGTGACGTCGCGGCCTTCGCCCTCCCGCCGGACGTGCAGGCCCCCCTCGCCGTCCGCGCCGCCGAGGCCGGCCTGCACCTCCTCCTCGACAAGCCGATCGCCACCGACCCCGTCGCCGCCCGCGCCCTCGCCGACGCCGTCACCGCCCACAAGGTCGCCTCCGTCGTCTTCCTCACCCTCCGCTTCGCCGACCCCGCCGCCGGCTGGATCGCCGAGCGCGCCGCCCGCCCCGGCTGGTTCACCGCCCAGGCCCACTGGCTCGGCGCGGTCTTCCCCACCGACGGCGGCCCCGGCGGCACCCTCGACTCCCCGTGGCGCCGGGAGAAGGGCGGCCTGTGGGACGTGGGCCCGCACGCCCTGTCCGTGCTCCTGCCGATCCTCGGCGAGGTCACCGAGGTCACCGCCCGCCCCGGCCCCGCCGACGTGACCCACCTCGTGCTCCGGCACGCCTCCGGGGCCTCCTCCACCGCCACCCTCAGCCTCTGCGCCCCGCCCGCCGGCTCCGGCGTCGGCGTCGAGGTCCGGGGCACCGAGGGCGTGTTCACCCTGCCCGACTGGAACGACGTGCCCGGCGCCTTCGGCCGCGCCCTCGAAGCCCTCCTCGTCGCGGCCCGCACCGGCACCCCCGACCCGCGCGACGCCCGCTTCGGCCTCCGCCTGACCGAGATCCTCGCCGCCGCCGAGTCCTCCCTCGCCGACGGCGCCCCCCGCCCCGTCTGACCCCGCCCCGTCCGCCCCCGCCGCACGGGAGCGCGAGAGGGGGCGTCCGAACCGGACGCCCCCTCTCGGCCGCGCGCGCCGCGCCGTGCGCGATCAGCCCAGGAACGGGCGCGCCACCCGCGTCAGCAGGTCCAGGGCGCGGTCGAAGGCGTGGTCGCCCAGGCCCGCGTAGCCGATGACCAGGCCCTCCCGCACCGGGTGCTCGCCCCCCGCCGCCCGGTGCCGGTACTCCGACAACCCGTCCAGGGACAGGCCCACCGTCCGCGCCGCCGCCAGGGCCGGCGCCTCACGGCCCGGCCCCAGCTCCAGCACCGCGTGCAGCCCGGCCGCCACCCCCGACACCGGCAGCGCCGCCGCCAGCCGCTCGCGCCGTTCCCGGTAGCGCTGCCGGGTCCGCCGCACGTGCCGGTCGTAGGCCCCGCACTCCATCAGCTCCGCCAGCGCCAACTGCTCCACCACCGAGGCCCACTGCTCCCGCTCGCCCTTGAGCGCCAACACCGGCTCCACCAGCGCGTCCGGCAACACCAGCCACCCCAACCGCACCGCCGGGGACATGCTCTTGCTCACCGAGCCCACGTACGCCACCCGGTCCGGGGCCACCCCCTGCACGCTCCCGATCGGCTTGCGGTCGTAGCGGAACTCCCCGTCGTAGTCGTCCTCCACCAACAGCGCGTCCGCCCGCGCCCGCGCCCACTCCACCGCCGCCACCCGCCGCGCCGGCAACAACGGCACCCCGGTCGGGAACTGGTGCGCCGGCGTCAGCAGCGCCGTCCGCACCTCCGCCGGCGCCGCCCCCAACAGGTCGGTCCGCGCCCCGTCCGCGTCCACCGGCAGCAGGTGCTGCCGCACCCCCGCCGCGTCCAGGATCCCGTGGTGGAACGGCAGCCCGTACGACTCCACCGCCCACCCGCCGCCCGCCCGACGCCGCGCCCGCCCCTCCGGGCCCCCCGCGCCGACAGGCCGAAAAGCATCGCCCGCGCCGGCCCCCGGACCCGCGCCCCGGACCTGCGCCAACAGCCGCAGCCCCGCCGCGAAGCCCGAGCAGACCACGACGTGCTCCGGATCCGTCCGCACCCCCCGGGTCCGCCCCAGGTACGCCGCCAGCGCTCGCCGCAGCTCCACCCGCCCGCGCGGGTCCCCCGGACCGAACGCCTCCACCGGCGCCGAGGCCAGGGCCCGGCGCGTGGCCGCCGCCCACGCGGAACGGGGGAAGGCCGCCGGATCCGGCCGGCCCTGGTTCAGGTCGTACGGCGCGGGCGCGCCCGCCGCCGCGGCACCGTTGCGCCCGCCCGCCGCCGGCCCCGGGGCGGGCAGCGCGCCCTCGGCCACCCGCGTCCCCGAACCCTGCCGGGCCGTGAACCAGCCCTCCGCGACCAACTCCGCGTACGCGTCCGCCACCACGCCCCGGGCCAGGCCCAGATCGGCCGCCAGCGAGCGGTACGGGGGCAGCCGCGCGCCCGCCCGCAGCCGCCCGGAGCGCACGGCCTCGCGCAGGGCCCGGGCCAGCGCCGTCCGCCGGGGCCCCTGCGCCGCCAACTCCAGGTGCAGGTCCCCGCCCGCGCCGGAGGCGGCGCGCGGCCCGGGCACCGCGACGGGAACGGTGACGGTGACGGGCGCGGCGGCGGGCGCGGTGACGGAGGGCGGCGCGACCACGTCGACCGTCGCCCGTCGGGCCGGGCTCAGCGACCCGTCCGTCCGGTACCGGCGGCGCCGACCAGGCACCACAGCGCCACGGCCAGGCACAGGGCGAGGAGGAGGACCGTGGTACCGCTCACGGAGGAACCTTTCGTCGGATGGCCGGCGCCGGGGCGCGGGCCGGGTGCGAGGGCGGGGCGGGAGCGCCCGCGAGCCGCCGACGGGCGGGCACGACGGTCGGCCCGACCGCACAACGATCATGAGCGCCCCATGGTGCCCGCCCCCGACGCGGATCGGGCCGGCCCCCGCGCCCCGCCGGCCGAAAACCGCCCACGGAAGGCACGGCCGACCGCCAGAAGCCGACCGCCGGAAGCGGGCAGCCGGCAGCGGGTCCCGGTCCCGTCAGTGCCCGCGGCCCCGGGACAGCGCCTCCCGCACCGCCTCCTCCGAGCGCGCGACCAGCGCCGTGCCGTCCTCCGCCGTGATGATCGGCCGCTGGATCAGCCTCGGGTGCGCCGCCAGCAGCGCCACCCAGCGGGCCCGCGCCTCCTCCGTCGGCTCCTTCGGCAGCTCCCGCACGCCGACCTCCTTCGCGAGCGCGTCCGAGGTCCGCGTCACGTCCCAGGGCTCCAGCCCGAGCCGGTCCAGCACCCCGCGCAGCTCCGCCTCCGAGGGCACGTCCTCCAGGTACCGGCGCACGGTGTACTCGGCGCCCTCGGCGTCCAACAGGGTCAGCGCGCTCCGGCACTTCGAACAGGCCGGATTGATCCAGATCTCCATGCGCCGGGACCTTACCGGCCAGGGCCTTTGTCAGTGCCCGACGGTAAAATCGAACCTGTACGAAAAGCCGTACGAGGGGACGTCAACCACCGTTTGGGAGGCTGTGGATGGCCACTGCGACGATCGTCAACCACCCGAAGAAGAAGCCGCTGCCGGCGGGGCTGCCGCGCGAGTGGTACGAGGCGCACAACCGACGCCTGAAGGCCATGCGCCTGGCGATCTCCCTGCTCGACTCCGGCACCTACGACGCCCAGCGCGCCACCAACCGCAAGATCCGCACGATGGCGGTCCGCACCGGCATCCGCCGCCCGTCCAACACCACCTGCCGCATGGTGCGCTCGCTGATCACCGCCCGCGCGGCCTGAGCGACCCGGGCGACCCCGCACCACCGCGCACCACGCACCGCACCGCACCGTCCCGCCCCGTCCGCCCGCACCCGGGGGCGGGGCGGGGTCACGCCGGGTCGGTGACGGTCAGCAGCAACAGCGCCACGTCGTCCCCGGGCCCGTCCCCGGTGAACCGCAGCAGGTCCCGCCACACCGCCGCCGGCAGGCCCGCCGGGTCCGTGGCCAGCGCGGCCGTCCGGGCCGCCAGCGGGTAGAAGGCCCCGTCCGCGTCCCGGGCCTCCGTCACCCCGTCGGTGTGCAGCAGCAGCCGGTCGCCCGCCCGCAGCGCGAACTGCGCGGGCGCGGGCGTCGCCGGGCCCGCCACGCCCAGGCCGAGCGGCGGACCCGGCTCGGGGCCCAGCTCGGACACCCGCCCGGCCCGCACGAGCAGCGCCGGCGGATGCCCGCAGGACACGATCCGCACCACCGTGCCCTCGCCCCCGTCCGGTTCGGCCGGGGCGGGCGGGAACTCCAGCAGCAGCGCCGTCGCGAACAGCTCCGCGTGCCGCACCCCGGCGTCGGCCGCGTCCCGCACCAGCCGCCGGTCCAGCCGCGCCGCGACCGCCGGCAGGTCCGGATCGTCGAGCACCCCCTCGCGGAAGGCGCCGAGCAGCGCGGCCACCGTGCCCACCGCCGCCAGCCCGTGCCCCTGCACGTCGCCCACCACCGCCCGCACCCCGAACGGCCCGGCCCGTACGTCGTACAGGTCCCCGCCGACCAGGGTCCCGTGCTGCGCCGCCCGGTACAGCCCGGCGCAGCGCAGGGGCCCCACCCGCGCGGGCACCGGCGGCAGCACCGCCAACTGCGCGGCCTCCGCGACCGTGCGCACGCTCACGAGCTGCGCGTCCCGTTTGCGCCGCACCCACGCGATGACCACGCTCAGCAGCCCCACCGCCGCCACCGTCGCCAGGTCCGTGCCCCGCGCGTGCGCCACTCCCAGCCGGGGCAGCGCCAGCAGGGTCAGCACGAGCACGGCGAAGAAGGCGGTGCCCGTGGCCCCGTAGGCGAACGCCGCCACCGGCGGCAGCGCGGCCAGGAAGAAGCCCAGCTCCACGTCGCCCGGGGTGACGGCCTGCGCCAGCACCAACAGCACCAGCGCGACCACCGGCGCCGGCCGGGCCCAGCGCGGCGGCGGGGTCCCCCCGAGCCCGCCCGGCTCCTCGCGTCGGCGTCTCACCCCTCCACCCTCGTACCGGGACGGGGCCGGCGCACCCCGGGGCCCGGCGCGGGCCGGGCGGGCGCGTCCGACCGGGTGGGGCGGCGGCGGGCACGGATGCGGGTGGGGGTCCGGGGGCAGGATGGGGCCATGCGCATCGCGGTCACCGGCTCGTCCGGACTCATCGGCAAGGCCCTCGTCCGTTCGCTGCGGAGGGACGGGCACGAGGTGGTCCGCTGGGTGCGGCGCGAGCCGACGGCACCCGACGAGGCCCGCTGGGACCCCGACGCCGGGCACGTGGACCGGGCCGCCGTCGAGTCCGCCGACGCCGTCGTCCACCTCGCCGGCGCCGGCATCGGCGACCACCGCTGGACCGAGGCGTACAAGCGGGAGATCCGCGACAGCCGGGTGCGGGGCACGACAGTGCTCGCCGAGGCCCTGGCCGCCGCCGAACGCCCGCCCGCCGTCCTCGTCTCCGGCTCCGCGATCGGCTACTACGGGGACACCGGCGCGGACCCCGTCACCGAGGACAGCCCGGCCGGCGAGGGCTTCCTGCCCTCGGTGTGCGTGGCCTGGGAGGCCGCCGCCGCCCCCGCCCACGCCGCCGGGGTCCGCACCGCCTTCGTCCGCACCGGCCTGGTCGTGGCCAAGGGCGGCGGGGCCTGGGGCCGGCTGCTGCCGATCTTCCGCGCCGGGCTCGGCGGCCGGCTCGGGGACGGCCGGCAGTACTGGTCCCCGATCTCCCTGGCCGACGAGGTCGGCGCCATCCGCCACATCATCGACACCGCGGACCTCACCGGCCCCGTCAACCTCACCGCCCCCCACCCCCTCACCAACCGCGAGGCCACCGAGACCCTGGCCCGGGTGCTGCGCCGCCCCGCCCTCCTGCCCGTCCCGGCCGCCGCCCTGCGACTGGCCCTGGGCGAGTTCGCGCAGGACGTGCTGAGCAGCCAACGGGTGCTGCCGACCCGCCTGGAGCGGACCGGCTTCGCCTTCCGCCACCCCACCCTGGAATCCGCCCTCCGCGCCATGCTCGGCCACCGCCGGACCTGACCGCGTGCGACCGTTCGTGACCCGGATGCGCCCGTCCCTGATCGGTGTGCGACCGGATTGGCGACCCCGACTCGGGTTCCCCGCACGCCCGTCGGGGGAAGGAGGACGAGACAAAGCCGCCGCGCCGACCTCGGGGAGGGGCACGTGCTCAGCAGCGCACACCACGCGGACGTCGTCATCGTGGGGGGTGGGGTCGCGGGACTCGCCGCCGCCCGCCACCTCATCGCCGCCGGGGTGACCGTCACGGTCCTCGAAGCCGCCGAAGAACCCGGCGGACGCATGTCGGGGGAGACCGTCGACGGATTCCGGCTCGACCGGGTCGGTCGCCTCATGGGCACCGCCGACCCCGAACCGGCCCGCACCCCCGGCCTGGAGGACCTCGTGCTGCGCCCGTTCGCGCCCGGGGCCCTCGTCCAGACCGAGGAGGGACGCCGGGTCCGGGTCGGGGCCCGCACCCCGGCCCGCTCACTGGCCGTCGGCTCCCTCGACGAGGCCCGGATCGGCGCCGCCCTCGCCCGGCTCGCCGCCCTGCCCGCCGATCGGATCCTGGCCCGGACCGAACGGGCCGCGCCCGCCGCGCTCGACGCCCTGCGCCCCCGGGGCCGCGCCCCCGGCGGCGCCTCCACCGTGCTCCGCCCGCTGCTCGCCTCCCTGCTCGGCGACCCGGGACTGACCACCTCCAGCCGGGTCGCCGACCTGGCCCTGCGCTCCTTCGCCCGCGGCCGGCTCGCCGTGCCCCGGGGCGGGGCCCGCGTGCTGCCGGACCTGCTCGCCCGCGGCCTGCCCACCGGCACGGTCCACACCGGGGTGCGGGTCCGCTCGGTGGCCACCAACCTCGTGGTCACCGAGGAGCACGGCGAGTTCCGCTGCCGCTCCGTGCTGCTGGCCACCGGCGCGCGCGACGCCGCCGACCTGCTGCCGGGGCTGCGGGTGCCCGCGTTCCACGAGATCACCGTCGTCCACCACGCCACCCCTGCCGGCTCGCCGCTGCCCTGGGACGGCTCGCTGCTCGTGGACGGCGACCCGAAGTGGCCCGTCTCGCACACCGCGGTGATGAGCTCCGTGGACGAGACCCGGGCCCCGGTCGGCCGCTCCCTGGTCACCACGACCGTGCTCGGACCCCCGCCGCCGACCCGCGCCCTGGCCTCCCGACTCGCCCGGCTCTACGACACCCCGACCCGGGACTGGGACCTGCTCGCCGTGCACCACACCCCGGACGCGGTGCCCGCCATGCCGCCACCCCACGACCTGCGCAAACCGGTGCGGCTGCTGGCCGGGCTGTACGTGTGCGGGGACCACCGGGACCTCAACACTCCGCAGGGCGCCCTGCACTCCGCGCGCCGGGTCTCGGAGGCGATCCTCCGCGATTTCGGCGTCCCGCTGCCGGTGGCGGAACCGGCGCTCCCGGCGGCGGCCTGACCCCGCGCCCCGCCCCGGACGCCCACTGAGGCGCCCCGGGGCGGGACCCATCGGGACCGGACCGGCGGCCTCAGGACAGGGCCGGCGCCGCCACGCGCTCGCGGTAGCCGCGCACGGCCGCCGCGTCCCGGTACGGCTCCAGCCGCCGCTCGAAGTCCCGCACGTACTCGACGGCCCGCACCGAGCGCATCTCGGCCGCCTGCTGGGCGGCCTCCGCGCCCAGCGCGCACGCCGCGTCGAGCTCGCCGAGCCCGAGCCGGGCGGTGGCCAGCACCACCTTGCAGAACAGGCGGGAGCGGGCGTACGCGGGGGAGCGCAGTTGCAGGGAGCGCTCGGCGTGGCCGGCGGCGGCCCGGAACTGTCCGAGGTCGCGGTGGCTGTGCCCGCACTCGTCGGCGAGCTGGGCCTCGTCGAAGAAGCGGCCCCAGTGCGGCACCTCGTCGCCGGCCCGGGCCACCCCCAGGGAGCGTTCGGCGCGGGCCAGTGAGGCGGTCGCGGCCCGCACCTCGCCGAGGACGGAGTGCCCCCGGGCCTCGGCGGCGTGCAACAGGGCCTGCACCACGGGCGGGGCGCCCGTGCCGATCCCCTGCTGGGCCACCCGGGCGAGCTGCACGGCTTCGCGGCCGTGGCCGAGGTAGACGGCCTGCCGGCTCATCGTGACCAGCACGTACGCGCCGAAGGCCCGGTCCCCGGCCGCCTGGGCCAGCCGCAGGGACTGCACGAAGTAGCGCTGGGCCAGCCCGTGGGCGGTGATGTCGAACGAGGTCCAGCCGGCCAGCCGGGTCAGGTCGGCGGTGGCCGCGAACAGCCGGCGGCCGGTGTGCTCCCCGTAGCTGCCGCGCAGCATGGGCTCCGCCTCGTGTTCGAGGTAGCGCACGAGGGCCTGGCGGGCGTGGCCGCCGCCGTAGGCGTGGTCGAGGGTGCGGAACAGGTCGGCGACGGAGCGCAGGGCCGCGATGTCCCCGCCCGTGACGCGCTGGCCGGTGGACCGGTCGGCCTGCCGCTGGCGGGGCACCGAGGTGCGGCCCTGGAGCGGCACCCGGGCCGTCTCGGCCTCGGCGTTCGGGTCGGCGCCGCGCGCGATCCGCTCGTCGGGCCGGCCGATCAGCCAGTCCCGGCTGGGGACCACGAGCCCGGCCGGGGTGAAGGCGATCTTGCGGAGCTCGGCGTGACTGCCCGAGTCCTTGCGCCACAGGCCGCCCGCGATGTCCACGGCCTCCTCGGGGGTGGAGGCGTACTCCAGGCCCGCGTAGACCGGGGCGCACGCGTCGAGGCCGAGGTCCTGGGCGGTCAGGCGGCGACCCAGGCGGCGGGTGAACACCTCGGCGATCAGCGCCGGGGTGGTTCCTCGGGGTTGTTGCCCGCGCAGCCAGCGGGTCACCGAGGTCTTGTCGTAACGCAGATCGAGGCCGTGCTCCAGGCCGAGCTGGTCCACTCGGCGGGCGAGACCGGCGTTGGAGAAGCCCGCCTCGGCGATCAGGGCCGCGAGCTGCCGGTTGGGGACGCGCTGCGCAGGTCGTTCCGTCATCGGCTCCACGGTCTCCGGGTTTGCGGACCGCTTGGTCGGCCCTGCGAACGGCGTGAATGTAGCGGCGAACTTGGCCCGGACCGCCCCCTCTGCCCCACATTCATCCGATCGTGCGAAGAAGTCCGCTCGCCGGTGGACAGAACGCGCTTTCCCGAGGGCGAAAGGACGGCCGGCGAACAGTCGGTCGGACGGGACGTGGCGGACGGGTGACACGGCGTACGCTGCCGGGTATGCCGAGCCGTTCCCCGGAGTCCCGCCCGCCCCGCCCGACCCGTGCGGGACGCCCGCCGGCGGTCGAGCCCGAGGAGGTCGAGGCGCGGACCCCGCTGCGGGCGCCGGAGATCACCGAGTCGGAGTGCCGGCGCTGCGGGACGCTGATCGCGGGGCTCGACGGCCGGTACGCGTGCGGGGTCTGCGGATGGGTGAACGACCACTCCGAGGGCCACCACCGGCTGCCGCGCGCCGACGAGGACCCGGACCGGCCGCGGGTCCGCCGGCGCCGTCCGCCGACCTCCGCCACGCCCCCCGCGCCTCCTTCGACGGGTACCTGACAGGCCCGAACAGGGGCCGCCGTACCCTAGCGGGGTGGGATACGTGCACACAGCAGGTTCTATGAGGAGGCACCCCCGTGTCTGAGCTGCGGTTTGTCCGCCTGGGTCTGGGCGACGAGGCGGTCGAGTACACCGAGGCGTGGGAGGAACAGCGTCGGGTGCACGCGGCGCGCTTCGCCGACGAGGTCCCCGACACCTGCCTGCTGCTGGAACACCCCCCGGTCTACACCGCCGGCCGCCGCACCGAGGACAGCGAACGCCCCCTCGACGGCACCCCCGTCATCGACGTGGACCGCGGCGGCAAGATCACCTGGCACGGCCCGGGCCAGCTCATCGGCTACCCGATCCTCAAGCTGCCCCGCCCGGTGGACGTGGTCGCGCACGTGCGCCGGCTGGAGGAGGCGCTGATCCGCACCGCCGCCGAGTTCGGGCTGGAGACCACCCGGATCGAGGGCCGCTCCGGGGTCTGGGTGCTCGGCGACCCGGTCGAGGAGCGCCCCGCGCTCGGCGGCCTCTCGCTGGAACTCGACCCCCGCATGACGGACCCCGAGTTCGACCCGCGCCTCAACGGCCCCGAGTACGCCCCGTCCAACGCCGGGCAGCGCCGCGAGGACCGCAAGCTGGCCGCGATCGGGATCCGCGTGGCCAAGGGCGTCACCATGCACGGCTTCTCGCTGAACGTGAACCCCGACACCACCTGGTTCGACCGGATCGTCCCCTGCGGCATCCGCGACGCCGGTGTGACCTCCCTCTCCTGGGAGCTCGGCCGCGAGGTCACGATCGACGAGGTGCTGCCGGTCGCCGAACGGCACCTGCGGGAGGTGCTGGAGAACTCCGTGCCCGCTCCGCGCCCGGTGCCGGAGGAGCCCGCGCCGGCGGTCGCCGGCGGCCGGGACTGATCCCGGGCCCGGTCCGCGTCCGTCCGGGGGAATTCACCCGGGGGTCCACGGGTTGGGCGTCGTAAGAGCGTGTGAAATTACGGGCGTACCCTGGTGGGCGCCGAAGAATCGAAGTCACAGGGAGCCGGTCGTGTCCGCAGTCGCACCCGACGGACGCAAGATGCTGCGCTTGGAGGTCCGCAACAGCCAGACCCCCATCGAGCGCAAGCCCGAGTGGATCAAGACCCGGGCGAAGATGGGTCCCGAGTACACGAAGATGCAGAACCTCGTGAAGGGCGAGGGCCTGCACACGGTGTGCCAGGAAGCCGGTTGTCCGAACATCTACGAGTGCTGGGAGGACCGCGAGGCGACCTTCCTCATCGGTGGCGACCAGTGCACCCGGCGCTGCGACTTCTGCCAGATCGACACGGGCAAGCCCGAGGCCCTCGACCGTGACGAGCCGCGCCGCGTCGGCGAGTCCGTCGTCACCATGGACCTCAACTACGCCACCATCACCGGCGTCGCCCGCGACGACCTGGCCGACGGCGGCGCCTGGCTGTACGCGGAGACGGTCCGCCAGATCCACGAGCAGACCGCGAACCGCGAGACCGGCCGCACCAAGGTCGAACTGCTCGCCCCCGACTTCAACGCCGTCCCGGAGCTGCTGGAGGAGGTCTTCGCCTCCCGCCCCGAGGTCTTCGCGCACAACGTGGAGACCGTGCCCCGGATCTTCAAGCGGATCCGCCCCGGCTTCCGCTACGAGCGCTCCCTCGACGTGATCCGCCAGGCCCGCGCCTACGGGCTGATCACCAAGTCCAACCTGATCCTGGGCATGGGCGAGGAGCGCGAGGAGGTCAGCGAGGCCCTGCGCGACCTGCACGAGGCCGGCTGCGAGCTGATCACCATCACCCAGTACCTGCGGCCCTCGCCCCGGCACCACCCCGTGGAGCGCTGGGTCAAGCCGGCCGAGTTCGTGGAGCTGGCGAAGGAGGCCGAGGAGATCGGCTTCTCCGGCGTCATGTCGGGCCCGCTGGTCCGCTCCTCGTACCGCGCCGGCCGGCTGTACGGCCAGGCCATGGACAAGCGCGCCGGGGTCCCCACCGCCTGAGCGCCCCCGCACCACCCGTCCGCGCCCCCGCACGAAACCGTGTGAACTCGGACACAAGGGACGGCGGGGCGGAGGTCCGACCTCCGCCCCGGCACCCGACCCGCGACGACGCGGCCCATCGACCCGAGCCCTCGGGACGGTGGGCCGCGTCAAGGTTTCATCACTCTTTGACCGCCGGGTCACGCGCCGGTAACACCGGTCGGTGACGATGGGACCACCGCCCGCACCCGCACGAGCCGCCCATTCGAGAGAGGGACCCGCCATCATGCAGGCCGCGCCCGTCCGCGCCATCGCCATCCCGACGTTCTCCGACGCCCTGCGCGGCGTGGAGTCCCTGCTCATCCGGGGCGCCCGTCGCAACGCGTGGACCGCCGTCCTGGAGGACCGACGCAGGGCCAAGGACCGGGTGGAAACCGAACACGTACTGGAGGCCGTGGCTACCCAGGTGCCCCGGGCCACGTAAACTTCACCACATGGCGAGGAAGGCAAACGCGGGCACTGCCGCGAATCCGGGGCGACTCAAGCAGATCGCCCTGACGTACAAGATGACCGCGCGGTCCGACAAGAAGATCGGTCTGATCATCGCGGCCGTGGGGCTCGTGGTGTTCGGCGCGTTCCTCGGGATCGGCTTCCTGCTGGGGCACCCGGTCTACCTGGGCATCCTGGGCTTCCTGGTGGCGTTCCTGGCGATGGCCATTGTCTTCGGCCGACGCGCCGAGCGGGCCGCGTTCGGCCAGATGGAGGGCAAGCCCGGCGCCGCCGCGGCCGTGCTCGACAACATCGGCCGCGGCTGGAGCACCACCCCGGCCGTCGCGATGAACCGGCAGCAGGACATCGTCCACCGCGCCGTCGGCAAGGCGGGCATCGCGCTCATCGCCGAGGGCAACCCCAACCGGCTCAAGCCGCTGCTCGCGGCCGAGAAGCGCAAGATGGCCCGGATCGTCCCCGATGTCCCGGTCCACGACTTCATCGTCGGCACCGGAGAGGGCCAGGTGCCCCTCAAGAAGGTCCGCACCACCCTCCTCAAGCTCCCGCGCGTGCTCGCCGGCCCCCAGGTCACCACGACCAACGACCGGCTGCGCGCCATGGGCGACCTCATGAGCAACATGCCGCTGCCCAAGGGCCCCATGCCCGGCACCAAGGGCATGAAGATGCCCCGCGGCGGCAAGATGCGCTGACCCGCGACCACCGCGGGCACCGGCACCACACGCGGCACGCGCGCCACGCGCACACGGGACGGCCCCGGGGGAGAGACCACCCCCGGGGCCGTTCCGCGTCCGTCCCGCGTCTCTCGCGCGCCGGGCGCGCACGCCCCGTGCCCGCTTCGTATACGAGCCCCGCGCACGTGAACGGCCCCGCACCCCCCCCACGAGGAGGGGTGCGGGGCCGTTCACGTGCCGGGGGGGCGAGGGCCGGGGCCGGATCAGATCCGGACCTGCACCGCGCGGGCCAGCCGGTCGTGCAGACCGCGCCCGTCCCGGTCCCAGATCAGCGCCGGGATCACCAAAGCCAACAGCAACGTCCGCACGATCACCTTGCCGAACCCGAGCCGCCCGCCGGACTCCGCCAGCACCCGGAGGCCGAAGATCCGCTTGCCGGGCGTGAAGCCCACGGTGCCCACGGTCAGCACGCCCAGGGCGACGAACAGGCCCAGCGTCCAGTTCCCGGCCGCCGACAGGTCCCCGCTCGTGATCAACCCGTACGCGATGACCTGACACGCCACCCAGTCCACGAGCACCGCGCCCAGCCGCCGTCCGAACTTCGCCACCGAGCCGGAACCCTCGCGCGGCAGGCCCAGGCGCTCGCCCGGGTAGCCGAAGTCCACGCCCATGTCCTCGGCGGTCGCGCGCGGGCCGGAGAGCCACGATCCGATTGCTTGCCTGTTGTCCACGCGACCACGGTACCGCCGGGGCGCGAGCGTCCCGAGACGGGCCCCTGGTTAACTTGTGCGAAACAAATGGGTCATGCTTGAGAAATCCCGTCTGCTTATGGTCTGGTCAGCGTGCGGCACCCGCACTGACGCACCACGAGCTATACAACCCCGCCCTGCCCCGGGTCGGGAGTAGGAGGAGTTGGATGTTCCAGAACGCCGACGACGCGAAGAAGTACATCGCGGACAACGACGTGAAGTTCGTAGATGTCCGTTTCTGCGACCTCCCCGGTGTGATGCAGCACTTCAGCATCCCGGCCCACGCGTTCAACCCCGACGAGGAACTCGCGTTCGACGGTTCGTCGATCCGCGGCTTCCAGGCCATCCACGAGTCGGACATGGCGCTGCGCGCCGACCTGACCACCGCCCGCCTGGACCCGTTCCGCCGCGACAAGACGCTGAACGTCAACTTCTTCATCCACGACCCGATCACGGGCGAGGCGTACAGCCGCGACCCCCGCAACATCGCGAAGAAGGCCGAGGCGTACCTCGCCTCCACCGGCATCGCCGACACCGCGTACTTCGGCCCCGAGGCCGAGTTCTACGTGTTCGACAACGTCCGCTTCGCCACCTCCGCGAACGAGTCCTTCTACCACATCGACTCCGAGGCCGGCGCCTGGAACACGGGCTCCACCGAGAACAACCGCGGCTACAAGGTCCGCTACAAGGGCGGTTACTTCCCGGTCGCCCCGGTCGACCACTTCGCGGACCTGCGCGCCGAGATCTCCCTGGAGCTCGACGCCCAGGGCCTCCAGGTCGAGCGCCAGCACCACGAGGTCGGCACCGGCGGCCAGGCCGAGATCAACTACAAGTTCAACACGCTGCTCGCCGCGGCCGACGACCTGATGCTCTTCAAGTACATCGTGAAGAACGTCGCCTGGCGCAACGGCAAGACCGCGACCTTCATGCCCAAGCCGATCTTCGGCGACAACGGCTCCGGCATGCACGTCCACCAGTCCCTCTGGGCCGGCGGCGAGCCCCTCTTCTACGACGAGGCCGGCTACGCGGGCCTGTCGGACACCGCGCGCTACTACATCGGCGGCATCCTCAAGCACGCCCCGTCGCTGCTCGCCTTCACCAACCCGACGGTGAACTCCTACCACCGCCTGGTGCCCGGCTTCGAGGCCCCGGTCAACATGGTGTACTCGCAGCGCAACCGCTCCGCCGCCATGCGCATCCCGATCACCGGCTCGAACCCGAAGGCCAAGCGCGTCGAGTTCCGCGCCCCGGACCCGTCGTCCAACCCGTACCTGGCCTTCTCGGCCCTGCTGCTGGCCGGCCTCGACGGCGTCAAGAACAAGATCGAGCCGCTGGAGCCGATCGACAAGGACCTCTACGAGCTCGCCCCCGACGAGCACGCGGCCGTCCCGCAGGTCCCGACCTCCCTCGACGCGGTCCTCACCGCGCTGGAGGAGGACAACGAGTACCTCCAGGCCGGCGGCGTCTTCACCTCCGACCTGATCGAGACCTGGGTCGACTACAAGCGCCAGCACGAAATCGCCCCGATCGCCCAGCGCCCCCACCCCCACGAGTTCGAACTCTACTTCGACCTCTAGCCGGCCCGGCCCTTCCGGGGCCCGCCGGACACCGCACATCACCGAGGCCGCCATCCCGCCCAGGGACGGCGGCCTCGGCCGTGTTCGCGGTGCGGTCGAGCGTGTCAGTCGGTCGAAGGCTCGGGCACGCGCCAGACGATCCGGAAACGTTCGGCGTCGGGGAGACCGAACGGGGCAACCGCCGAGATCTGTTTGATCAGGTAGTCGAAGAGCAGATGGTGGGCCTCCTCGGAAGCTTCCGACCAGGTCGCGGGGGTCAAGGTCACGACTTCACGCAGAAGGCTCGGATCGGACTCCCTCTCCAGGATTCCGACCTTGTCGTCACGATCCATGGTCTCGTCCGCGTGCATGGCGCGGATCGACGCGGCCAGGAGGTTGGGTTCGGCATCGAGGCGGCGTCGGATCTCCGCGCAGCCGTACCGGACCACGGCCTCCGCCTCCATGAACTCGCGATCCGGGTTCTGGTATCCGTACGGGGTGCCCTCCGCCGCCCCGATGTACTCCCCCTTGAGCGAGTGCAACATGATCCGCAACATGTGTTCGGCGCCGTGTTCCTCGATGGACTTGACCATGCCGCGAACCCACTGCTCCTCGGAGACCATCGGGTCGTGGGGAACGGCGAGTGAGGGGTGGATCTCGATGGCGTTGAAGGGGTTCGCGAATATCCCCATGACCATCTCCGGTGTCCACTTGCCGTCCTCACCGCCCCAGCCTGTCTGCAGAAGTTCTTGAAAGGACTTCAGCGCGCCGGACTCACCCTCGTCGATCGCCCGCCACAAGGGCCGGAACCTGGCCGTCTCGGATTCCTCGTCCCGGGGCGGGCTGCACATGGCGGACAGGACGACGACGATGTCCCGAACGGTTTCCCACCGTGGAGTCTGTTTGCCTTTGAGGACTCTGCGGATCGTCTCGTGGCTCGCGGCGCTCAGTCGGTCCTCGCGAAGGCGGAGCCGTCTGCTCATGTTTCTGAAGCTTGGCCGACCGGCCGCGCGATACAGCTCTTCCAGCGCCTCGGTCAGTTCCTTGCGGACAGGGGGCTCTGAGGGCGAACCGGCGGTACTGGACACGGTGGGTCGCTCCTTCCGTACAGGTGTCACGTTTCAGGGGCTCGGACGAGGCGAAAGCCATCCCGAGTCAACATCTGCCAAGTTTGCACGGTGCGCCGTCACATCGTGACTCGTGGCCGATGGAGGGGGTGAGCATGGAGAGGACGCCGTGAGGGCGCCCGGTCGGAGGAGCTTCGCCATGCACATACCCGCCTATGCCCGTGATGCGATTCGCGCGGTCTTGCCCAGGATTCCCACGTCCCGTCATGTGGGGATGGTGTCCTGTTGCCTGTGCGACAAGCCGTTCGGTGAGGACTTGGCCCCGATTCCGTTGGGGCCGACGCCGACTTCCGGACTGTTCGGTTGTCGCCCTTGCCTGAGCCGTCTGATCACCAAGGCGCGGCGGGACCGGGACGCCGCTCGGGTGCGTGACGCCAGGAACGTTCGGGATGTGCTCGCGTCCTGGGAAGCGGTGTGCGAGCGGCACCTCGCGCGGCTCGACGAGATCAGACGGGCCGCCGAAGCCGTCGCCGAATCGGCGCGGGGCGGTGAGGTCACGGCGGTGGACGTGGCCTGGCTGCTCGTGTGCTTGGAGTCCGCCCACGTCGGGGTTCCCGAGGCTCCGGAGCCGCCGTCGGTCGCCGCGGCCGATGACACGGGAATCAAGGACGCCGACTTCCGTCTCGATCTGGCGATGATCGAGGCCCGTGAGGCGGTGGCGGAGCGGCTGACGTATCACGTCATCAACGAGGCGGCACCCGCTGACCCCGAGGCGTGCGAGGAGTTCGGTTGCCCTGAAGGGTGTTCGGGACACCACGAGATGACGGACATCGACTGTGGACCTGATGCCGTGTTCGAGCACTTGGCGGAGCACGGGATCACCGTGGAACGCGAGGAGTGGGAATCCGTGCCGGGGCCGGGCCCCGAGGCGGAGCACGAGCCGATCTTCGAGTGCGAGGACGAGGTCCGTGCCGTGTTGGAGCACGCGGGCCTCGATGTGACGGACACGGACGTTCTGGTGAGCGCGGCGGCGGTCGGTCTGGTGGCGGACGCCTGGCGTGAGGGTCCGCTGTGCGCGCTGCACGCGGCCGATGACGGTCCGAACGACGGGGAGATCTTCGCCCAGAGCGTCGACCTGTATCGCAGAGCACGTGCGGCTTTGACGGCCGCCCGGGAGGAGGGTCCCGACGTCCTGCTCGGGTTCGCGGCCGTCGCCTCCGCCGCGAACCTGGCCTGGGCGGGGCGATCGGGCTTCGCCTTGAGCCACATGTCGCGGTCCTCGGACGAATTCGTCCGGCATGTCGACGATCGGGTGTGGTTCACCAGGGAGGTGATCCGGCAGGACGGATGGTATCCGGCACTGCTGCACCGGGCCTTCTCTGCGGTGTTCAAGGCTTCGGACCACTTCGGGATGCCCCAGTGGCCCGGTGTCGTCGCCTCGGCGATGGAACGGATGGCGGAACTGGACCGGGGCGACGCCCCACCTGCCCTGGCCGATCCGGAGGCGGTGCGAGAGGCCCTGTTGGACGCCCCGGACAGACTGGGGGCGGAGGCCCTCGAATGGCTTGCCCGGAAGGTGTTCGTGTGAGCTGGGACGGCTTGGCCCTCGTCATCCTCGCCGCATCGGGATGCGTGATGCTGCTGTTGGCGCAGGTGGGGGAGGTGTTGGCGAAGCTTCCCGGGATCATCCGCGCTTGGCGGGCCGTCCGCGAGGAACTGAGAGGTCGGGCGGGCGACCCGGAGGGCCCGGCGGAACTCGGCGAGCGGCACGGGCCCGGCGGGTCTTCCTGAAAGAGTGCCAGGGAAGCGGGCCCGAGCGTGGACGGGCCGGGTCCTCGTGGCGTCCGGCCCGTTCCGGTTCATCGGGGCGGGTTCAGGAGGGGCATGGCGTTGGTGAGGGTGTGGAGGGAGGTCAGGGCCAGGGTGGCCGGGGAGTTTGGGCCTTCCGGTGGGGCGTCCGTCTCGGCCCAGAGTTCCAGGGAGACGCGGATCGCGTCCGTGGCCGCCGCCGCGAGGAGGCGGAGTTGCAGGGGGTCCGCGTGCGGGCCGGCCAGGCGGGCCAGGATCGGGAGCAGGGCCTCCTCCGAGTCTTGGTTGACCCGGTACCAGACGGCCCGCAGGGCGGGGTCCTCGCCGGCGGCGCGGAGCAGGACGCGGGTCCAGGCCAGGCCCTCGGCGACCGCGACGGGGCCGGTGAGGGTGCGGGTGACGGCGCGTTCCAGGGCCTCGCGCAGGGGGGTGCGGGGGGATTCCTCGGCCAGGGCCGCCCGCCATTCGTCGCCGCCGCCCGCGAGGAGGGGCGCGACCGCCTCCTGCTTGTTGCGGAAGTAGCGGTAGAAGGTGCGCAGGGCGACGCCGGCGCGGTGCGCCACGTCCTCCGCCGTGGTGGCGTCCGGGCCGCGTTCGGCGAAGAGTTCGCAGGCGGCGCGGGCGATGTCGAGCTGGGTCGCGGCCTTGCGGCGCTCGGTGAGCGAGCCGCCGGTGGCGGGGGTGACGGAGTACGGACGTGGGGAGTTCACGGGAGGGAGCTTACTCGGAGCCGACGTGGCGCACGGCATGGAGTGACGCTATGGCAAAACGTGCCATCGAGTCGTAGGGTCGGCCCCATGAACCGATACGAAGGACGACGCGTCCTCATCACCGGCGGCGGCTCCGGCATCGGCCGGGCCACCGTGCACCGCATCCTCGCCGAAGGCGGCCGGGTCCACGCCGTGGACGTCGACGAGGTGGGCCTCCAGGGCACCGCCGACCGCGCGGGCGCCGACGGCGTCGCCGACCGCCTCACCACCGCCGTGCTCGACATCTCCGACGAGAGCGCCGTCGCGGCCGGGGTGACCGCGGCCGTCGCCGCCCTCGGGGGTCTGGACGTCCTGGTCAACGCGGCCGGGATCCTGCGCTCCGAGCACACCCACAAGACCACCCTGGACCTCTGGAACCGGGTCATCTCGGTCAACCTGACCGGCACCTTCCTGATGATCCGCGAGTCCCTGCCCGCCCTGCTGGCCGGGCAGACCCCCGTGGTGGTCAACTTCAGCTCCACCTCGGCGAGTTTCGCCCACCCCTACATGTCCGCCTACGCGGCCAGCAAGGGCGGCATCCAGTCCATGACCCACGCGCTGTCCGCCGAGTACAGCAAGCAGGGCCTGCGCTTCGTCAGCGTGGCCCCCGGCTCCATCGAGAGCGGCATGACCACCGGCAACGGCCCGGGCCTGCCCGAGGACACCGACTGGTCCCTCCTCGCCAAGCTCGCCCCCGCCCTCGGCCAGGGCTTCGCCGGCCCGGACAGCGTCGCCGGCGTGGTCGCCATGCTCGGCAGCGAGGACGGCTCCTTCATCACCGGCACCGAGATCCGGATAGACGGCGGCACCCACCACTGAGCCGCCGCACGCCCCCACGCGACGGGGCCCCGACCACCGGCATCGGCCGACCGGTCGGGGCCCCGTCGCGTTCTCAGTCGGCCGTCGGGCCGAAGCGGTCCCACAGGAGGGGGAAGCGGGTGGCCAGGCCCGTCTCGTCCTCCATGTCGAAGGGGGTGCCCGCGGGCTCCGGGGGTTCGGGCGGGAGCCCGAGGTCCGGGGTCTCCGAGCCGGTCAGCCGTTCGTACGCCTCGTCCGCCGCGTAGCCCAGCTCCTCGCCGTCCCCGTCGACCTCCTCGTCGAAGGGCCCGAGCAGCTCCGCCAGTCGGTCGGGTTCGTGCACCCCGCCCTCGAAGACCTCCCGGCCCTGCCCGATCAGCCAGCACCGGAAGTAGTCGAAGGCGTCGTCGCTCGCCCCGCCCAGCAGCAGGGTGGCCGCGCCCCACAGGTCCCAGGTGTAGGCCCGGTGGTAGCGGGCCTCGAAATGCCGGGCGAAGTCCACCACCGCGTCCGGGTCCAGCTCCGTCAACCGCTCCACGAGCAGGTCGGCGTGCGCCTCAGGGTCCCCCTCGGCGTCGTCGCGGGTACCGTCCACCAGGCGCCAGAACTCCGTCTCGTCCATCACGGCTCCAGCATCACCGCTGCACCCCGCCGCCGCCACCGCGAGAACGCGCCGAGGGCCGCCGTCCCGCCCCCGCGAAGAACGCGGAGGGGGGGACGACGGCCCTCGGTCGAAGCCGCGTGACCCTTACAGGCCGTAGCGCTCGCGGGCCTCCTTGACGGCGGAGGCCGGAACCTCGCCGCGCCGCGCCAGCTGCGCCAGCACCGCCACGACGATGGACTGCGGGTCCACGCCGAAGTGACGGCGCGCGCCCTCACGGGTGTCCGACAGACCGAAGCCGTCGGTGCCCAGCGAGGTGTAGTCCTGCGGCACCCACTGGCTGATCTGGTCCGGGACCTGACGCATCCAGTCGGAGACGGCGAGCACCGGGCCGGCCACGCCGTCCAGCGCGCGGGTCACGTACGGCACCCGCTCCTCGCCGCGCAGCAGCGCCTCGTCGCACTCCAGCGCCTCGCGGCGCAGCTCGCCCCAGGAGGTGGCGGACCACACGTCGGCGGCCACGTTCCACTCGGCGGCCAGCAGCTTCTGGGCCTCCAGGATCCAGTGGATCGCGGTGCCCGACGCCAGCAGCTGGGCCTTCGGCGCGTCGGCGGCCGGGGCCGCCTCGCCGAGGTCGGCGGCCGTGTTGAAGCGGTACAGGCCCTTGAGGATGCCCTCTTCCACGCCCTCGGGCATGGCCGGCTGCTGCTTCGGCTCGTTGTAGACGGTCAGGTAGTAGAAGACGTCCTCGGGGTTCTCCCCGTACATCCGGCGCAGACCGTCCTTGACGATCACCGCGATCTCGTACGCGAACGCCGGGTCGTAGTTGAGCGAGGCCGGGTTCGTGGACGCGATCAGGTGCGAGTGGCCGTCGGCGTGCTGGAGGCCCTCGCCCGTCAGGGTGGTGCGACCGGCGGTGGCGCCCACGATGAAGCCCTTGCCGAGCTGGTCGGCGAGCTGCCACATCTGGTCGGCGGTGCGCTGCCAGCCGAACATCGAGTAGAAGATGTAGAACGGGATCATCGGCTCGCCGTGCGTCGCGTACGACGTGCAGGCGGCGATGAAGTCGGCCATGGCGCCGGCCTCGGTGATCCCCTCGTTGAGGATCTGGCCGTCCTTGGCCTCCTTGTAGTACATCAGCTGGTCACGGTCGACCGGCTCGTACGTCTGGCCCAGCGGGGAGTAGATGCCCGCGGACGGGAACAGCGACTCCATGCCGAAGGTGCGGGCCTCGTCGGGGACGATCGGGACCCAGCGCTTGCCGGTCTCCTTGTCCCGCATCAGGTCCTTGACCAGCCGGACGAAGGCCATGGTGGTGGCCATCTCCTGCTTGCCCGAGCCCTTGAGCAGCGGCGCGAACGAGCGGTCGGCCGGGGCCGGCAGCGGCTTGTGCGCGACCTTGCGGGCCGGGGCCGGGCCGCCGAGCGCGGCGCGGCGCTCGTTGAGGTAGCGGACCTCGGGGGAGTCCGGGCCGGGGTGGCCGTAGGGCACCTGGCCGCCCTCGAACGCGGAGTCCGGGATCGGCAGGCCCAGCAGGTCCCGCATCGCCTTGAACTCGTCGATCGTCAGCTTCTTCATCTGGTGGTTCGCGTTCTTCGACTCGAACCCGGAACCCAGCGTGAAGCCCTTGACGGTCTGCGCGAGGATGACGGTCGGCGCGCCCTTGTGGGCGAGCGCGGCCTGGTAGGCGGCGTAGACCTTGCGGGGCTCGTGGCCGCCGCGGGAGGTCTGGAAGCACTCGATGATCTTGGCGTCGGAGAGCTGCGCGCCGACGGCGGCCAGTTCCTCGTTCGCGCCGAAGAAGTGCTCGCGGATGTAGGCGGCGTCGCGGGTCGCGTACGTCTGGAACTGGGCGTCCGGCACCTCGCGCAGGCGGCGCACCAGCGCGCCCGTGGTGTCGAGGGCGAACAGCTCGTCCCAGGCGGAGCCCCAGAGGGTCTTCACGACGTTCCAGCCGGCGCCGCGGAACTGGGCCTCCAGCTCCTGCACGATGCGGAAGTTGGCACGCACCGGGCCGTCGAGGCGCTGGAGGTTGCAGTTGATGACGAAGGTCAGGTTGTCGAGCTGCTCGCGGGAGGCCAGCGCGAGGGCGGCCGTCGACTCGGGCTCGTCCATCTCGCCGTCGCCGAGGAAGGCCCAGACGTGCGAGTTGGAGGTGTCCTTGATGCCGCGGTTCTCCAGGTAGCGGTTGAACCGGGCCTGGTAGATCGCGGACAGCGGGCCGAGGCCCATGGACACGGTCGGGAACTCCCACAGCCAGGGCAGGCGGCGGGGGTGCGGGTAGGAGGGCAGACCGTTGCCGCCGGACTCCTGGCGGAAGTTGTCGAGCTGCTCCTCGGTGATCCGGCCTTCGAGGAACGCGCGGGCGTAGACGCCGGGAGAGGCGTGGCCCTGCACGTAGATCTGGTCGCCGGAGCCGTCCTCCTCCTTGCCGCGGAAGAAGTGCTGGAAGCCGGTCTCGTACAGCCAGGCCGCGGACGCGAAGGTCGCGATGTGGCCGCCGACGCCGTGCTTGGAGCCGCGGGTGACCATGGCGGCCGCGTTCCAGCGGTTCCAGGCCGTGATCCGGGCCTCCATCTCCGGGTCGCCCGGGAGCTCGGGCTCGGCGGAGGTGGGGATGGTGTTGACGTAGTCCGTCTCCAGCAGCTTGGGCAGCGCGAGGCCGGCGGCCTCGGCGTGCTGGAGGGTGCGGCGCATCAGGTACTCGGCACGGTGGGTGCCGGCGGCCTTCGCGACGGCGTCGAGGGAGGCCGCCCATTCGGCGGTTTCCTCGGTGTCACGGTCCGGGAGCTGGTCGAGCTCGCTCGGAAGGTTGCCTACGGGGTCGGACATCGCTGTGCGCCGCCTTCCGGACTGAAGGAGAGGTGGTGGTGAAGAGAAACACCCTGACGGGCAGGACAGGGTCGTTGGACCCGGGTGGGGCCCGCCGACGACTGTAGGGCTCTGATCGATGATCGATCAAACAAAACTGCCGAAAAAATGGCCATAGGACAAAAGTCGGCACCCGGTGCCACGAAATCGGGCACGCAGTGCCGGGCAAACCCCCATCAAACGGGCGCTGACCTGCCCACTTGTGACGCGCTTGTGGCGTGCTTGTGCGGTGCTTGTGTCCGGCTCGTGGCAGGTCGCCCCGGCTTGGAATGTCGGTTTTTGGCCGGCGGCAAAGAGGGGCCGGCCGGCGGATCGGGGTTGTCCACAGGGCCGAAGGTCCCCGGGCGTCGCGCAGGGCGGACCGCCGCGCGGGGGCGCGGTGGCGGGGGAGCGGGGGAGTGCGTGCGGCGGGGCGCGGCGGGGGCTCAGGCGCGCGGGGCGCAGCCCAGCACGTGCCGCTTGACCAGCAGGCCGATCTCGGGGTCGCGCTCGCGGAAGGCGCGCACGAGGTCCTCGTGCTCCTCGGCGTACGACTTCTGCACGGTGCCCAGCCAGCGGATGGACAGGGCCGTGAACACCTCGATGCCCAGGCTCTCCCAGGTGTGCAGCAGCACGCTGTTGCCGGCGGCCCGCACGAGCTCGCGGTGGAAGCCCACGGTGTGCCGGACCTGCGCCGTGCCGTCCCCGTCCCGGTCGGCCTCCCACAGGGCCGCCACGTGCGGCTCCAGGGCCTCGCAGTCCAGGGCCAGGCGGGGGGCGGCCAGTTCGGCCGCGATCTGCTCCAGGCCGGCGCGGACGGGGTAGATCTCGTCGAGGTCGCGGGCGGAGAGGTTGCGCACCCGCACGCCCTTGTTGGGCGCGGACTCGATCAGCCGCAGGGTCTCCAGCTCGCGCAGGGCCTCGCGCACGGGGGTCTGGCTGACCTCCAGCTCGACCGCGATCCGGCGCTCCACGATCCGTTCCCCGGGCTTCCAGCGCCCGCTGACGATGCCCTCCACGATGTGCTCGCGGATCTGCTCGCGCAGCGAGTGCACCACGGGTGGCGTGATCATCGGGGTCATCTCCTGGGGGGTGCGCGAGCGCGTTCGGACGGTACGTCGGCGCCTTTGCCGGTGGCGCCGCGTGGCGGGCACCCCCTAGACAATACGGCGGCGCCGCCGTCCGGAAGTATTCCGGACGGCGGCGCCGACGGTGAGCCTCGTTACAAGATCGGCTCGGGCGGGTCCTTACAGACCCAGCTCGACCTCGAACTCGCCGGCTTCCAGGATCGCCTTGACGGCGGTCAGGTAGCGGGCGGCGTCCGCGCCGTCGACCAGGCGGTGGTCGTACGACAGGGTCAGGTAGGTCATGTCACGGATGGCGATGGTCTCGCCCAGGTCCGGGTGGTTCACGACCACCGGACGCTTGACCGTGGCACCGATGCCCAGGATGCCGACCTGGTTCGGGGGCACGATGACCGTGTCGAAGAGCGCGCCGCGCGACCCGGTGTTGCTGATGGTGAAGGTCGCGCCGGACAGCTCGTCCGGGGTGATCTTGTTGCCGCGGACCTTGCCGGCCAGCTCGGCCGTGGCCTTGGCGATGCCCGCCAGGTTGAGGTCGCCCGCACCCTTGATGACCGGGGTCATCAGGCCCTTCTCGGAGTCCACGGCGATGCCGATGTTCTCCGAGGCGTGGTAGGTGATGGTGCCCTCGTCCTCGTTGATCCGGGCGTTGACGACCGCGTGGGTCTTCAGCGCCTGGGCCGCCGCCTTGACGAAGAACGGCATCGGGGACAGCTTGACGCCCTCGCGGGCCAGGAAGGAGCCCTTGGCCTTCTCGCGCAGCTTCATGATCTTGGTGATGTCCACCTCGATCACGGAGCTGAGCTGGGCCTGGCCGTGCAGCGCCTTCATCATGTTGTCGCCGATGACCTTGCGCATGCGGGTCATCTTGACGGTCTGACCGCGCAGCTCGGACACCGCGCCGGCGGCCGGGGCGGCCTTGGCGGCCGGGGCGGCGGCGGCCGGAGCCGGAGCGGCGGCGGCGGCCTCGGCGGCGGCGATGACGTCCTGCTTGCGGATGCGACCGCCGACACCGGTGCCGGTGACCTCGGAGAGGTTCACGCCGGACTCGGAGGCGAGCTTGCGCACCAGCGGGGTGACGTACGCGCCCTCGTCGCCGGCGGAGGCCGGAGCGGCGACCGGGGCGGCGGCGGGGGCCGGGGTGACCGGCGCCGGGGCGGCGACCGGGGCGGCCGACGCGACCGGGGCCGGGGCGGCCACGGGAGCGGCGGGCGCGGCCGGAGCCGGCGCGGGGGCCGGAGCCGGGGCCGCGGCGGGGGCCGGGGCGGCCGGGGCCGGAGCGGCGGCGGGCGCCGCGCCGGGGGCGCCGATGACGGCGAGACGGGCGCCGACCTCGGCGGTCTCGTCCTCGGCGACCAGGATCTCCAGCAGGGTGCCGGCGACCGGGGAGGGGATCTCGGTGTCGACCTTGTCGGTCGAGACCTCCAGCAGCGGCTCGTCGGCCTCGACCGACTCGCCGACCTCCTTCAGCCAGCGGGTGACGGTGCCCTCGGTGACCGACTCGCCCAGCGCGGGCAGCACGACGTCGGTGCCGGACGCGGCCTGGGCCGGGGCGGCCGGCGCGGGGGCGGGCTCGGCGGCCGGGGCCGGAGCGGCCGGGGCCTCCGCGACGGGGGCCGGGGCCGCGGGGGCCTCGGCGGCCGGCGCGGCGGCCGGGGCCGGGGCGCCGGAGCCGTCGTCGATGATGGCCAGCTCGGCGCCGACCTCGACGGTCTCGTCCTCGGCGACCTTGATGGAGGCCAGGATGCCCGAGACGGGGGAGGGGATCTCGGTGTCGACCTTGTCGGTCGACACCTCGAGGAGCGGCTCGTCGGCCTCGACGCGCTCGCCCTCGGCCTTCAGCCAACGGGTGACAGTGCCCTCGGTGACGCTCTCGCCGAGCGCCGGCAGGGTTACGGAAACCGCCATGGTTTCAGTTGCTCCTTACAGAAAGTGCGGTAGTGGTCGTCGCGCCCGTGACCGAGGATCAGTCGTGGTTGTGCAGCGGCTTGCCCGCGAGCGCCAGGTGCGCCTCGCCGAGGGCCTCGTTCTGGGTCGGGTGGGCGTGGATGAGCTGCGCGACCTCGGAGGGCAGGGCCTCCCAGTTGTAGATGAGCTGGGCTTCGCCCACCTGCTCGCCCATCCGGTCGCCCACCATGTGGATGCCGACCACGGCACCGTCCTTGACCTGGACGAGCTTGATCTCGCCGGCGGTCTTGAGGATCTTGCTCTTGCCGTTGCCGCCGAGGTTGAACTTGGCCGTGACGACCTTGTCCGCCCCGTAGAGCTCCTTGGCCTTGGCCTCGGTGACGCCGACGGAGGCGACCTCGGGGTGGCAGTAGGTGACGCGCGGCACGCCGTCGTAGTCGATCGGGACGACCTTGTGGCCCGCGAGGCGCTCCGCGACCAGGATGCCCTCGGCGAAGCCGACGTGGGCGAGCTGGAGGGTCGGGGCGAGGTCGCCGACGGCGGAGATGGTGGGCACGTTGGTCTGCATGTACTCGTCGACCAGCACGTAGCCGCGGTCCATCGCGACGCCCTGCTCCTCGTAGCCCAGGCCCTGGGAGACCGGACCGCGACCGATGGCGACCAGGAGGACCTCGGCCTCGAAGGTCTTGCCGTCGGCGAGGGTGACGCGCACGCCGTTCTCGGTGTACTCGGCCTTGTCGAAGAAGGTGCCGAGGTTGAACTTGATGCCCCGCTTGCGGAACGCGCGCTCCAGCAGCTTGGAGCTGTTCTCGTCCTCGACCGGCACGAGGTGCTTGAGGCCCTCGATGACCGTCACGTCGGCGCCGAAGGACTTCCACGCCGAGGCGAACTCGACGCCGATGACGCCGCCGCCGAGGATGATCGCGGACTGCGGCACCCGGTCCAGGACCAGCGCGTGGTCGGACGAGAGGATGCGGTTGCCGTCGATCTCCAGGCCGGGCAGCGAACGCGGCACGGAGCCGGTCGCCAGCAGCACGTGGCGGCCCTGGATCCGCTGACCGTTCACGTCGACGGAGGTGGGGGAGGACAGGCGGCCCTCGCCCTCGATGATCGTCACCTTGCGGGAGGCGAGCAGACCGGTGAGGCCCTTGAAGAGGCCGTTGATCACGTCGTCCTTGTACGTGTGGACGGCCGCGATGTCGATGCCCTCGAAGGTGGCCTTGACGCCGAACTGGCCGGCCTCGCGGGCCTGGTCGGCGACCTCGCCGGCGTGCAGCAGAGCCTTGGTGGGGATGCAGCCGTTGTGCAGGCAGGTGCCGCCGAGCTTGCTCTTCTCGATCAGGGCAACGTCCAGACCAAGCTGCGAAGCGCGCAGGGCCGCGGCGTAACCGCCGCTGCCGCCGCCGAGGATCACTAGGTCGAAAACGGTGCCGGCGTCGTTCGCCACGTCACGTCCTCCATGCATGTGCGCCGGTCTCCGGCCTTGACGTCGACCGGTCGGCGGCTGGTATCGGCCGCTTTTGATTCGGCCCTGTGGTGGGGGCCCTGTCCTGCCGTGGCCCATCTTCGCATTTGTCGCGGGAACACGGGACGCCGGCCCCTGGCCGGGACAGGTCGCAATGCCCGAATCCGGGGTTACCGTGGCGTAGAAACCTACGGAATCCGTCGCGGCGCCGTCGTGCGCGGGCGGAGGTTTCGTCGGGAGCGAACAAAAAGCCCCACAACGGACGGGTGAAGCCGGTCACCCTTCGGCGGAGGGAGCCCCTCCGGGGGTGACCGGCTTCACACCGGAACTCGTCGGGTCGCGCCGCCCGGGCCCGGCGCGGGCCCGAGCGGGACCCGATCCGGGCCCGAGGCGCGGGGCCGGATCAGCCCAGTTCGCCCTCGGCGGTCTTCTCCGCCAGGCGCACCAGGGTGCGCACGGAGGAGCCGGTGCCGCCCTTGGGGGTGTAGCCGTACGGCGCGCCCTCGTGGAAGGCCGGGCCCGCGATGTCCAGGTGGGCCCAGGTGATGCCCTCGCCCACGAACTGCTGGAGGAACAGGCCGGCGACCAGGCCGCCGCCCATCCGCTCGCCCATGTTGGCGATGTCGGCGGTGGGGGAGTCCATGCCCTTGCGCAGGTCGGCGGGGAGCGGCATCGGCCAGGACGCCTCGCCGACCTCCTCGGCCAGCTCGTGGATCTCGGTGCGGAACGCGTCGTCGTTGGCCATCACGCCGAAGGTGCGGTTGCCCAGGGCCAGCACCATGGCGCCGGTCAGGGTGGCCACGTCCACGATCGCGTCCGGGTTCTCCTCGGAGGCGCGGGTCAGCGCGTCGGCCAGGACCAGCCGGCCCTCGGCGTCGGTGTTGAGGACCTCGACGGTCTTGCCGCTGTACATGCGCAGCACGTCGCCCGGGCGGGTCGCGGAGCCGGAGGGCATGTTCTCGGCCAGCGCGAGCCAACCGGTCACGTTGACCTCCAGGCCGAGCCGGGCCACCGCGCACACGGCGGTGAACACGGCGGCGGCGCCCGACATGTCGCACTTCATGGTCTCGTTGTGACCGGCCGGCTTCAGCGAGATGCCGCCCGAGTCGTAGGTGATGCCCTTGCCGACCAGCGCGACCGTCTTGGCGGCCTTCGGGTGGGTGTAGGCGATCTTCACCAGGCGCGGCGGGTTCTCGGAGCCCTTGCCGACGCCGAGGATGCCGCCGTAGCCGCCCTTGGCGAGGGCCTTCTCGTCGAGGATCTGGACCTTCAGGCCCAGCTCCTTGCCGGTGGTCTGGGCGACCGCTGCGAATGCCTCGGGGGTGAGGTCGTTGGGCGGGGTGTTGATCAGGTCGCGGGCGATGTTGACCTCGCCGGCCACGACGCGGGCGCGCTCGGCGGCGGCCTTGTGGGCCTTGTCGCGCGGCTTCGCGCCCAGCAGGGCGATCTCGGCCAGGGGCTGCTTGGGGGCCTTCGCGCCCTTCTCGCCGCCCTGGTAGGCGGTGAACGCGTAGGCGCCGAGCAGCGCGCCCTCGGCGACGGCGGCGACGGACTCGGCGTCCGGGACGGGCAGCGCGAAGCCGGCCTTCTTCACGCCGGCCAGGGCGCGGGCGGCGACGCCCGCGGCGCGGCGCAGGCCCTCCTCGGCGTACCCCTCGTCCTCGGCCGGGACCGGGCCGAGACCGACGGCGAGCACCACCGGTGCCTTCAGACCGGCCGGGGCCGGGAGCTTGGTGAGCTCGCCCTCGGCGCCGCCGGCACCGAGGGCGTCGAGGACGGCGCCGAGCGTGCCGTCGAAGGCGGCCTCCACGGCCTCCGCGCCGGCGGCGAGGACGGGGCCCTCGGGGCCCTTGGCCACGCCGACGACGAGGGCGTCGGCGCGCAGGGTCGCGGCGCCGGCCGTGCTGAGAGTCAGAGCAGTCACGGTGGTGGGATCTCTCTTCCGTTGTGTGGGGTGGGGGCGCGGTCCGGCCGGGGGGTGGTGACCGGTCCGTCCGGATCTGATCGTATTCCCGCCTGTCGAACGTCGGAAATGAGCCTACGCGCCCGCGCCCGACCGTACGCCACTCGAAGGTTTGGCCATTCGTTCGATCAAAGGGGCAACAGGTTCACCCATCCGTGGCCTCTGTTCCAGGTTTGCCGCTTAGACCTGACGAGGTCCGAAAGACTCGGTTCACTCTCGCAAGGGGACGCGGGGTTCCTTTGCATGATTTCCACAGCGCATCCCCGGCCCGGCCGAAACCGCCGCGGCCGTCGTTGAAGGATGCCTGCGGGGGGAAAGGCCGACATGGTCAAGAAGAATCGGATGAACAGGGTCGCCGCCGCCTGGGTGGCCGCGGCGCTCGTCTCCGTAGCGGTACCGGCCTCCACCGCCACGGCGGCGGCCACGCCCAGGATCGACCTCAAGGTGCTCGTCGTCGACGACGGCGGCAGCTCGGTGCAGGCGATCACGGCGGAACTGAAGGACACCGGCGTGCCCTTCACGCGGATCGACCTCTCCAGCCCCGGTCGACCCGTCATCAACGCCGCCTACCTGGCGGACACGGTCAACGGCGCGCCCCGGGCCAAGTACCAGGGCGTCGTGCTGCCGAACGAGAACCCGTTCGGCGAGGGGTCGGCGGAGATGGCCGCGTTGACGGCCTACGAGACCACCTACAACATCCGTCAGGTGGACGCCTACACGTGGGCGCACCCGGGGGTGGGGCTGGAGTACACCGACAACGGCGGATACACCGGACAGCTCGACGGCGCCCAGGCGGCCGTCACCGCCGCCGGCAAGGCGGGCGCCTTCGGCTACCTCAACGGGGCCCTCACCTTCGAGGACAACTCGCCCCTGGTGATGGAGAGCTACGGCTTCGCGGGCAAGCCCCGCGCCGGCTACACCAGCCTCGTCGACGTGCCGGTCGGCTCCGGCCGCGCCTCCCTCGTCGGCGAATACGTCCAGAACGGGCGCAGCCAGCTCGTCGTCACCTTCGGCTACAACCAGTACCAGCGCCAGTTCCGGCTGCTGGCCCGGGGCATCGTCGAATGGCTGACCCAGGGCGTGCACCTCGGGCAGAGCCGCAACTACTTCGCGGTCCACGTGGACGACGTGTTCGCCCCCGACGCCCGCTGGAGCAAGGAGCTCAACTGCACCCCCGGCGACTACGCGTGCGCCGGCGGCGAGGGCCAGGAGAGCGACATCCGGATGACCGCCGCCGACGCGACCTACGCCGCGCAGTGGCAGACGCAGAAGAACTTCAAGCTCGACATGGTCTTCAACGCGGGCGCCGGCGAGGAGTGGAAGACCGAGCACGGCAACACCGACGCCCTCACCACCCAGCTCGTGGCCGACCGCGCCAAGTACCGCTGGGTCAACCACACCTACACCCACCCCTTCCTGGGCTGCGTGCAGGACACCAGCGTCAACCCGTGGGTGTGCACCAAGAACGCCCAGGGCCAGATCCAGTGGATGAGCCGGGCCGACATCTCCGCCCAGATCAAGCAGAACAACGACTGGGCCGCCGCCAAGGGCATCACCCTCGACAAGACCGAACTGGTCACCGGCGAGCACTCCGGCCTCAAGACCACCCCGCAGCAGGCCGACGACAACCCCAACCTGGCCGGCGCCCTCGCCGACAACGGGGTCAAGTGGATCGCCTCCGACGCCTCCCGCGAGACCGCCCAGCGGCCCGTCGGCGCCGCCCTCACCGTCCCCCGGCACCCGATGAACGTGTACTACAACACGGGCACCAACGCCGAGATGGCCGACGAGTACAACTGGATCTACACCAGCCGCGCCGACGGCGGCAGCGGGATCTGCGAGGACAACCCCGCCACCTCCACCTGCCTGCCGGCCCCCCTCGACGTCAACACCGGCTACCTCAACTACATCGTCCCCCAAGAGGCCAACACGGCCCTGCGGCACGTGCTGTCCAACGACCCCCGCCCCCACTACGTCCACCAGTCCAACCTGGCCGAGGACCGCACCCTCTACCCCGTCCTCAACCAGGTGCTCGACACCTACCGGGCCCTGTACGCCACGAACACCCCGATCGTGAACCAGACCCAGAAGGACTCCGGCGTCGAGTTCACCCGCCGCGCCGCCTGGGACAAGGCCCTCTCCGAGGGCAAGGTGACGGCCTACCGGATCGGCACCACCGTCACCGTCCAGGCCCCCTCCGGCACCCTGGCCCCGATCACCGCCCCCACCGGCACCAAGAAGCAGCTCACCCTCGGCACCGCCGACTTCGGCACCGCCTACGCCGGCACCCGCTCCACCTGGTCCGGCCCCGAACTGCTCCAGTCCGCCACCACCCTCAAGCTCCCGAGCTGAGCCGGGCGGCGGCCTCGGGAGCCACCCGCCCCCGGACCGCCGCGACCCGGGCGATCCGCCCGACGCCGGCCCCGTCGACCACGGGCCCGGCGCCGGGCACCCCGCGCGCCCCGGCGCGCCCGCCCGTCACCCACACCACCCGACACCACCGGCCGGGGGCCCGCGCGTGCCCCCGGACCGAACGACAGTCCCGCGCACACCAGGGCGGGCCCGGCCCGACCCGCCCGCACCACCCGCACCGCCGCACCACCAAGAAGCCGCCCCCGAACGCCACGGGGACCGGCCCCTTTCGTCCTGGGGGGACACAGCGCATGAGCCATGGGCGGCACGTCACCATGCTCACCGAAGGCACCTATCCGCACGTCCACGGAGGGGTCAGCACCTGGTGCGACCAACTCGTCCGCGGCATGCCCGAGGTCGACTTCAACGTCATAGCCCTGACCGGCTCCGGACGCGAGCCGGTCACCTGGGAACTCCCGCGCAACGTCTACCGGCACACCTCCGTCCCCCTGTGGGGACCCCCGCCCGGCCGCACCGGCCGGTTCGCGCGGGCCGGCGCCCTGCGGGGCAAGTCCCTGCGCCGCTTCACGGAGACCTGGGAACTCTTCCTCTCCTCCCTCCTCGACCCCACCCGCGGCGAGTTCTCCACCGCCCTGCGCGAACTCGCCCCCCTCGCGCGCGAGGGCCGGCTCACCGCCACCCTGCGCACCGAGGCCGTGCTGCGCACCCTGATCGGCGTGTGGACCCGCCCGGGACTGCCCACCGCCGGCGCCGCCCCTACCATCCACGACGCCCTCACCGCGAGCGACCTCCTCGAACACGCGCTGCGCCCGCTCGCCGTGCGGATCCCGCCCGACAGCGTCGCCCACGCCGTCAGCAGCGGCCTGGCCACCCTCCCGGCCCTGGCCGCCAAACACCTCGACCGGGTGCCCTTCCTCCTCACCGAGCACGGCATCTACCTGCGCGAGCGCTACCTCGGCTACCGCACCGCCGCCCAACGCTGGCCCGTCAAGGCCCTGATGCTCGGCTTCTACCGCGAGCTGAACACCGAGGGCTACCGGCAGGCCGACCTCATCACCCCCTGCAACCAGTACAACCGGCGCTGGGAGGAACGCGGCGGGGCCTCGCCCGACCGGATCCGCACCGTCTACAACGGCGTGGACCCGCACCGCTTCCCCGAGGCCGGCGCCGAACCCGAGGTCCCCACCCTCAGCTGGTGCGGCCGGATCGACCCGATCAAGGACCTGGAGACCCTGATCCGCGCCTACGGCTTCATGCGCGCCGAACTGCCCGCGCTGCGCCTGCGCCTGTTCGGACCCGTGCCGGCCGGCTGCGAGGAGTACAAGCTGCGGCTGGAGAAGGTCGCCGCCGACCTCGGCGTCGCCGACGGCATCTCCTGGGAGGGCCGCATCGACGACGTGGCCCGCGCCTACGCCGCCGGCAGCGTCGTCATGCTCTCCAGCATCAGCGAGGGCTTCCCCTTCAGCATCATCGAGGCCATGTCCTGCGGCCGCACCACCGTCTCCACCGACGTGGGCGGGGTCCGCGAGGCCGTCGGCGACACCGGCCTCGTCGTCCCGCCCCGGGAGCCCGAACTCATGGCCAAGGCCACCCTCGCCCTGCTCCGCGACGACGAACGCCGCGCCGAACTCGGCCGCGCCAGCCGCCGCCGCGTCGTCGAGAAGTTCACCCTCCACCAGTCCGTGGACGGCTTCCGACACATCTACCGCGAGCTCGCCGAACAACCCGAACTGCCCGTGCACGCCGGCGAGGACTGGACCCAGCGCCTGGCCGACCCCTGGTACCGCGAACTCGCGGCCGACGGGAGCGTGTGGTGATGAGCGGCTCCCTCTGGCTCCGCCCCCAGGGCAGCGGCACCGACACCCTGCACCTGACCGTCCCCCGCACCCGCCCCGCCGAGGGCCCGATCGCCGACGACCCGATGGAGGAACTCGCCGGCCGACTCGGCCCGTTCGTGGCCGCCGCCGTCCACCCCGACGAGATCGCCGCCCTCATCGAGTCCGACGGCATGTCCGACGAACAGATCCGCCTCACCTACGGCCGCCGCGACTCCTTCGCCCTCGCCGAGGAACTCTTCGCCCGGGTCCCGCGCGCCTTCCCCGAACCCGACGCCCTGCCCGACCCCTGGCGGGTCTCGCTCGCCGCCTGCCTGCTGCGCGGGGTCATCTTCGCCCTGCCCGGCCTCGCCTACGTGCTCGCCGGCCCCTTCCTCGAAGGGCCCCCCGACCGCCTCGGCCTGCCCGCCGGCACCCTCACCCTGCTCGCCGGCGCCCTGATCGGCTGGGTCTGGGACCAGACCCTCTCCCACCGCGCCTACTCCTGGCTCGGCCTGGGCGACCGCGCCGCCGCCGGCCGCACCCTCCTCGCGGGCGCCCCCGCAGGCGCCCTCCTCGGCGCCCTCGCCGCCTTCGCCGTCCCCGGCGGCCCCGGCTTCTCCTACGCCTTCGCCGCCGGCCAGGCCCTCTACGTCGGCGCCGCCACCGTCCTCCTCGTCCTCGGCCGCGAACGCCTCCTGTTCGCCGCCCTCGCCCCGATGGCCGCGGGCTCCCTCACCGCCCTCGTGGTGGACGTGCCCGTCCCGCTCCGCGTCGCCCTGCTGCTGCTCTCCCTCCTGGCCGCCTGCGGACTCGCCGCCCGCCAACTCCCCGTCCGCGAGGGCCTGCGCACCGCCCGGCTCCGCCTGACCGCCCTCGCCGACCGGGGCCGGGGCCCCGGCGGACCGGTCCGCTGGCGGATCCTGCGCGGCGGCGAGGACGAGTTCACCCCGCGCGGCCCCCGCCTCGCCGACTCCGTGCCCTTCGGCGTCTTCGGCCTCGGCACCGGCCTCCTCGTGCTGTACGCGGCCCTCGGCGAGGTCCTCGCCGGCGGCCCCGCCGAAGCCGTCGCCGCCCCCTCCGCCGTCGCCCTCACCCTCAGCATGGGCCCCGCCGAATGGCTGCTGCACCGCTTCCGCAGCGGCAGCCTCAGCGGCCTGCGCCGCGCCCGCACCGCCGGCGTGTTCCGCACGAGGATGGCCGCGACCCTCACCGCCTGCCTGTTCAGCTACCTCCTCGTCCTGGCCGCCCTCGGCTTCACCGGCACCCTGCTGTGGCAGGACGCCCCCGGCATGAACGGCATCCGCCTGGCCACCCTGCTGCTGCTCGGCACCGTCATGTGGACCGGACTGCTGCTCCAGTCCTTCGGCGCCGTCCGCGTCGCCGCGACCGTCTGCTCCGCCGCCGCCGTCGCCCAGTCCCTCGCCCTGCTCACCGGCGCCGGCCAACCCCGGATCGTGCAGCTCGCCGTGGCCGCCGTGGCCGCCGCCGCCCTCCTCGCCCTCGTCTGCGCCCTGCTCGGCCGGGCCACCGCGCACCGCTGAACCACCACCCGACACGCACCCCCAAGGACCCCCGACCATGCTGCTGGTGCCCCTCTACGAGCATCCCGACGACCGCCCCGAGGAGTGGGAGGCCGTCATCGACGCCGCCGACCGCCTCCACTCGGTGGTCCTCAACCCCGACAACGGCCCCGGCGCCGCCCCCGACCCCCGCTTCGCCGCCGTCGCCGCCCGCCTGCGCGAGGCCGGGGTGCCCGTCCTGGGGTACGCCGACACCGACTACGGGCGCCGCCCGCACGCCGCCGTCGTCCAGGACCTGCTGCGCCACCGCGAGTGGTACGGCACCGACGGCGCCTTCCTCGACCAGGCCGCCGCCGGCCGCGAACTCCTCGCCCACTACCGCCGGCTGTCGGTGGCCGCCCGCGCCGCCGGCGCCGCCACCCTCGTCCTCAACCACGGCACCCACCCGCACCCCGGCTACGCCGACCTCGCCGACCTCCTCGTCACCTTCGAAGGCCCCTGGGACGCCTACCGCGAGGCCGCCGAACCCCCCGACTGGACCGCCGAACACCCCCCGGCCCGGTTCTGCCACCTCGTCTACGCCGTCCCCGCCGGCGCCCCCACCGCCGACCTGGCCGCCCGCCGCCGCGCCGGCGTGCACTGCGCGGTCCCCGGCGGCGGCGTCCACCCCTGGGGCACCCTCCCGCACGAGGTCCGGGCCGCCGGATGAGCACACCGCACCACCCCGCCCCGCGCCGCCGCCCCCGACTCCTGCTCGCCCTGCTGCTGCCCCTGCTGATGCTGGCCGCCGCCTGCACCGCCGGCGGGGACGAGGACGGCGGCGAGGACGACCTCGGGCCCACCGCCCCGCCCCGCCCCACCGGCCCCCGCTGGCAGCCCGCCCCCGGCCTCGCCTGGCAGTGGCAGCTCACCGGCGCCCTCGACACCTCCGTCGACGTGCCCGTCTACGACGTGGACGGCTTCAAGACGAGCACCGCCCAGGTCGCCGCCCTGCGCAAGGCCGGCCGCAAGACCATCTGCTACCTCTCCACCGGCGCCTGGGAGGAGTTCCGCCCCGACGCCGGCGACTTCCCCGACCGGCTCCTGGGCCGCGGCAACGGCTGGGAAGGCGAACGCTGGCTCGACATCCGCGCCCTGAAGGAGCTGGAGCCGATCATGGCGAAACGCTTCGACATGTGCCGCAACAAGGGCTTCGACGCCGTCGAACCCGACAACATGGACGGCTGGAAGAACCGCACCGGCTTCCCCCTCACCCCCCAGGACCAACTCCGCTACAACCGGCTCATCGCCCGCCTCGCCCACGACCGGGGCCTGGCCGTCGGCCTCAAGAACGACCTCGACCAGATCCCCCAACTCGTCGGCGACTTCGACTTCGCCGTCAACGAGCAGTGCGCCCAGTTCAACGAGTGCGCCAAGCTCACCCCCTTCGTGAAGGCCGGCAAGGCCGTCTTCCACGTCGAGTACGAAATGCCCGCCGCCCGCTTCTGCGCCCAGGCCAACGCCCTCGGGCTCAGCTCCCTGGAGAAGAAGTACGAACTCGGCGTCTGGCGCAAACAGTGCTGACCGGCGGGCGGGTCGGTCAGCGGGTCGGCAGCACCACGTGCACCCGGAAGCCGCCCCCGTAGCGGGGCCCGGCCTCGCACCGCCCGCCCAGCGCCCCGGCCCGCTCCCGCATCCCCAACAGCCCGTGCCCGCCGCCCGGCGCCACCGGCTCGGGGGAGGGGTCCGCGCCCGAACCCCCGTCGTCCAGCACCGTCACCTCCACCGCCCCCGGCACCCGCACCACGCTCACCTCGGCCCGCGCCCCCGGCCCGGCGTGCTTGCGCACGTTCGTCAGCGCCTCCTGCACCACCCGGTACGCGGCCAGGTCGGCGGCGGCCGGCAGCGCCGGGGCGGCGGCGTCCAGGGCCACCGTCACCGGCAGGCCCGCGTTGCGGAAGGTGTCCACGAGCCCGTCCAACGCGGCCAGCCCCGGCGCCGGCTCGGTGGGCGCCGCCGGGTCCCCGGACTGCCGCAGCAGCCCCACCGTGGCCCGCAGCTCGTCCAGCGCCGACCGGCCCGCCTCCCGCACGTGCCGCAGCGCCTCCTTCGCCTGGTCCGGCCGCCGGTCCATCACGTGCGCCGCGACCCCGGCCTGCACGTTCACCAGCGCGATGTGGTGCGCGACCACGTCGTGCAGGTCCCGCGCGATCCGCAGCCGCTCCTCCGCGACCCGCCGCCGCGCCTCCTCCTCCCGGGTCCGCTCGGCCCGCTCGGCGCGCTCCCGGATCGCGTCCACGAACGCCCGCCGGCTGCGCACCGCGTCCCCGGCCGCCGCCGCCATCCCCGTCCACGCGAAGATCCCCAGGTTCTCCTGGGCGTACCAGGGCAGCGGGCCCACCGCCATCGCCACCCCGGTCAGCGCCGTCATCGTCACCAACCCGATCCGCCAGGTCGTGGGCCGGTCGGTGCGCGCCGCCACCGTGTACAGGGCGATCACCACGGACATCACCACGGGCGCCCGCGGCTCGTCCGTGACCAGCTCCGCCAGGGACACCGCGCTGGTCGCGGTCAGCACGGCCAGCGGGCGCCGGGTGCGGAACACCAGTGCCGCCGCGCCCAGCACCATCAGGGTCACCGAGAGGGCGCCGGGCACGCGGGTGCCGAAGGTGGGCCCGTGCGGCCCGTGCGGGGTGACGAAGGAGCCCGTCACCATGGCGCCGAGGACGGCGGCGGCCAGCAGGGCGTTCCCGGCGAGGGGGTGCCGGCGCAGCCAGGAACGGGCGGAGGCCACGGGGCCCCGGGGGTTCGTCACCGGTTCACGGTACGACCGGCGGGACCCGGGGCGGACCCCCCGGACCGGCCGGACCCGCCTCGGTGCGGGCGCGGTCGGCGGCCCGGCGGCGGCGCAGCGGGGTCGCGACGGCGTACGCGAGGAGGACGGCGGCGATCGCGGCCAGGTGCTCGCGGCCCGCCAGGTTGTTCTTCCACAGCACCTCGCCGACCATCGCGGCGACGACGCCGACGGCCGTCACGTACGCCCCGTAGCGCAGGCACACGTACACGGCGAGGCCCACCACGGCCGCCGAGGGACCGGTGTCGTTGATCACCCGGTCGGTGTCGGGCAGGCCGAGGGGGTGCTCCGGACCCAGGGCCAGGCCCACCCGGGCGTAGCCGGTGCCGGCCACCGTGGCCAGGTAGGCCACCACCAGGGTGCGGGCCCGGCCGATCGCGATCTCGGAGATCCCGAACACGAGCAGCACCTGCGCGAGCGCGCCCCAGACCGGCAGGTCCAGGGCGGGCACGAACAGGGAGAGGGGGGTGCGCAGGAGGGCCGAGCCGAGCGGGTCGGCGGCCCTGACCGTGCCGAGTTCGCGGACGAGGGGCAGGCCCCAGGAGGTGTTCTGGACCAGTTGGAAGACGGCGGTCAGCGCGACCGCCCCCAGCGTCAGCGGGACCGCCCGCCACCCTCGGGTGACGAGCGTCCCGCCGACCTTCCGGTACAGGGGCCCCCATTCGCGTCCGGCGAACCGGCGCGGCGAGAGGATCAACGTTTGGTCTCCAGGTGCTTGCGGTGCAGCCACTTCGGCAGACCGGGGGCTTCGAGGAAGCCCTCGGCCCGGCCCGCCGCGATGCCGATCCGCAGCAGGTCGGAACTCTTCTCGAAGAGCATGAACCGCGGTTCCCAGATGGGCCGGTATTTCGCGTTCGCCCGGTAGAGGGACTCGATCTGCCACCAGCGGGAGAAGAAGCTGAGCAGCGAGCGCCACATGCGCAGCACCGGGCCCGCGCCGAGGCGGGAGCCGCGCTCGAAGACGGAGCGGAACATCGCGAAGTTCAGCGACACCTGGGTGACGCCGATCTCCTTGGCGCGCTGGAGGAGTTCGATGACCATGAACTCCATCAGGCCGTTCTCCGAGTCCCGGTCGCGGCGCATCAGGTCCAGCGACAGGCCCTTGGGGCCCCAGGGCACGAAGGAGAGCACGGCGCGCAGGTCGCCCTCCCCGTCGTGGCACTCCAGCATCACGCACTGGCCGTCGCCCGGGTCGCCCAGTCGGCCCAGGGCCATGGAGAACCCGCGCTCGGTGGCGCCGTCGCGCCAGTCGTCGGCCTTGCGCAGCAGCTCGTCCATCTCGGCGGCCGGGATGTCGGCGTGCCGGCGGATGGTGACGGTGTAGCCGGCGCGCTTGACCCGGTTGAACGCCTGGCGGACGGTGCGCATCGCGCGGCCGTCGAGGGTGAACTCGGCGGTCTCCACGATGGCCTCGTCGCCGAGCTCCAGGGCGTCCAGGCCGTGCCGGGCGTAGATCGTGCCGGCCTCCTCGCTCGCGCCCATGACGGCGGGCACCCAGCCGTGCTCACGGGCCTCCGCGAGCCAGGGCTCGATGGCCCCCGGCCATGCCTCGGGGTCGCCGATCGGGTCGCCGGAGGCCAGGGACACGCCGCCGACCACGCGGTAGGTCACGGCGGCCTTGCCGGTGGGGGACCAGATCACGGACTTCTCGCGGCGCAGCGAGAAGTAGCCCAGCGAGTCGCGGTCGCCCTGCTTGGCGAGGAGGGCGCGCAGCTTCTCCTCGTCCTCCTCGGACAGCGGGTCCACGGCGCGCCGGGAGCGGAACGCGGCGAAGAGCACCGCGAGCAGCAGCATCGTGGACATCACGTTGATGGCCACGTCCACCCAGGACGGGGTGGTGATGTTGGCGTAGGCCACGTCGTTCGGGGCCAGCGTGATCAGGCGCATCACGCCGTAGCGCAGTCGCTCGGCGAAGTCGGCGCCCGCGGCGGCGGTGTTGGTGGCGCCCACCAGGAGCGCGGCCGCCAGCGCGGCCACGAGCAGGCCGAAACCGGCCACCAGGGTCGCCAGCGCCGGGTTGGAGCGGTCGCCCTTGGCGTAGAACTCGCGCCGGCCCACCAGCAGCGAGACCACGAACAGGGCGGTCAGGCCGAGGGAGACCCAGTTCTGCGAGTAGGACCGGATCTCGGTGTAGTCGGTGTCGGCCAGCACCATCGCCATGACGAACGCGAGGAGCAGGACCCCGGACAGGACCAGGTTCAGGATCCACGCGGCCCGCTTGCGGCGACCCATGGTCACGGCGAGCAGGAGCGTGAACAGGCCGGAGGAGAAACCGGCGGTCAGCAGGTACGGGGTGTACAGGTCGTCGATGTTGCGGGCGCGCAGGTCCGCGCCCAGGGACAGCCAGACGCCGCTGAGCAGGTTCAGGAAGGTGACGGCGCGCAGGTACCAGACGGCGAACGAGGCGCCGCGCCGCGACCAGGCGCCGCCGGGGCCGCGGGGGTCCGCGGCCTCCTTGCCGGCCTTGGTCTCGACGGCGGCCTCGGACGCCTTCGGCTGCGACTGCTGCGGCTGCTGTTGCTGCTTTTGGCGGGGCTGCTGTTGCTTCTGCTGTTGCGGCCTCTGCTGCTGCTTCTGCTGCTGCGGTTGCTTCGGCTGTTGTGGCTGCTGCCGGGGTCGGCCGGGCGTCGGCGGGGCCTGTTCGGCCTCCGCCGTCGGGGTCGCCTCCTCGCCGCCGGCCTCACGGGCGGGGTGGGGAAGCCCCGCCCCGGCGGCATCCGGGTGCTCTCGGTTCTCGGTACCGTCGGCGTTCTCGTCGGCCCCCCGGCCGCCGTTCCGATCGGTTTCTGCGCTGGTCAAACGGACCTCTCCCATGAAAAGCGATGATATGGGGCATCCGGCACACCGCATTCCACGTGATCACGGGGTCGCGGAGGTCGTGCCGCTGCCCCGTGACAATCAGCCCGACGTCCCCGCGTCCCGTTCCGGCAGACCCGCCGCCAGCGCGGCGGCGGCCCGGACCAGCGGAAGCGCCAGCAATGCCCCGGTTCCCTCACCCACACAGACGCCGTGATCGAGCAAGGGGTTCAGTGCCATCCGGTCCAAAGCCTTCGCCTGCGCCGGCTCGCCGCTCGCCTGACCCGCCAGCCACCAGTCCGGGGCCCGGAACGCGGCCCGCTGGGCCACCAGGCCGCAGGCCGCCGCGACCACCCCGTCCAGCACCACGGGCGTCCGCCGCACCGCGCACTGGAGCAGGAAGCCCGTCATCGCGGCCACGTCCGCGCCGCCCACCGCGCCCAGCAGCGCCACCTGGTCGCCCAGGGCCGGCCGGGCCCGACGCAGCGAGTCGCGGATCGCCGCGCACTTGCGCATCCACGTCAGGTCGTCGATCGGGGACCCGCCCCGACCCGTCACCACCGACGCGTCCGTGCCGCACAGCGCCGCGATCAGCACCGAGGCCACCGTCGTCGACCCGACGCCGAGGTCGCCGAGCACGATCAGGTCCGTGCCCGCGTCCGCCTCCTCGTCGGCGATCCGCACGCCGAGCCGCAGCGCCGCGTCCGTCTCCTCCGGGGTCAGCGCGTCCTCCACGTCGATCCGGCCGCTGCCGCGCCGCACCCGGTGCCGGGTCACCTCGGCCGGCAGCTCCGCCGGATCGCAGTCCAGGCCCGCGTCGATCACGCGCACCCCGACCCCGAGCCCGTCCGCGAGGATCGCCGCCGGACTCGTCCCGTCCAGCACGGCCCGCACCAGCGTCGACGCCGAGCCCGCGGGCCGCGCCGACACCCCCAGCGAGGCCACCCCGTGGTCGGCGGCGAACAGCACCAGCTTCGCCCGCTCCACCGGACGCACCGGCACCACGCCCTGCGCGGACGCCAACCACTCGGCCAGCTCGTCCAGCCGCCCGAGCGCGCCCACCGGCACGACCAGCCGCTCGCGCCGGTCCTCGGCGTCGCGCCGCACACCCCCGTCGGGGCGTTCGATCAGATCGGAGAAGTCGTCGAGATTCAGCAAGGTCACGGGCCGAAGCGTACAGGCGGGCCCCCGCGAACCGGCAGCGCCGCCGCCCGCCCCCGCACCGCCCGCCCGCGCACCCGTCCCGTCACGGGGCCGTGCCCCACGCGGCGCGGCCCCGCAGCACCTGCACCACCCCGGCCGTCACCAACAGCACCTCCTCGCACTCCGCCGCCACCGCCGCGTTCAACCGGCCCAGCTCGTCGCGGAACCGGCGGCCGGCCGCCGTGGGCGGCACCACCCCCGAACCCACTTCGTTGCTCACGAACACCACCCGCCGCCGCGTCGCCCGCACCGCCGCCACCAACGTCGCCGTCCGCTCCGCCAGCTCCCGCCGGCCCGATGCCTCCCACACCTCGTCCTCCCAGGCCCCCACCCGGTCCATCGCGTCCGTCATCCACAGGGCCAGGCAGTCCACCAGCAGCGGCGCCCCGTCCGCCTCCGCCAACAGGGGCTCCAGCTCGCAGGTCTCCACCGTCCGCCACGCGCCCGGCCGCCGCTCCCGGTGCAGCCCGATCCGCGCCGCCCAGTCCGCGTCCCCGTCCCGGGTGCCCGAGGTCGCCGCGTACACCACCTCGGGGAAGGACTCCAGGCGCCGTTCCGCCTCCACCGACTTCCCCGACCGGGCCCCGCCCAGCACCAGGGTCCGCCGCGGCACCGCCGGAGTCTCCCGCCACGTGCCCGCCCGCAGCGTCGTCCCGTCCGGCACCAGCCGCGCCCCGGCCGCCGCCGCCCGCCGCTCGGCCTCGGCCCCGCCCGGCACGTCGTGGTCCACGTGCACCGCGACCACGTCCGTGGCCGGACCCACCGCCCCGGTGGCCCGGAGCCGGGCCAGCGCGTCCGGCCGGCCCAGCACGTCGGCGAGGACCACGTCGTACGGGGCCCGGGCCCGGGTCCCGTTCACCCCGGCCGGTGCCCCGCCCGGCGGCAGGTACAGCAGCCGCAGCCCGGTGGGGGCCGTCACCTCGTACCCGGTGCCCGGCGCGTCGATCGGCACCGCCCGCACCCGGTGCCCGCTGATCACCGACAGCTCCCGCCCGTCCGGCACCCGCCCCGGGGTGGGCAGCCCCGGCGGCAGCTCCACCGGCGGCCCGTCGTGCGGATGGGTGAGCAGCACCTGCCGCACCCCCGCCGGCGAACGGCCCGCGCGCGCGGCGGCGAGCACCGCGCCCGGGGTCAGGTCCAACAACAGGGCCCCGTCCACGAGGACCGCGGTCGCGGCCCGGGCGCGCGGGCCCGTCGAGGTCGCGCACACGGCGCAGGGGCAGCCGGGGCGGGGCAGCCCCTCGGGGGTTCCGGTGCCGAGCAGTGTCAGTTCCACACGAAGATCCTCCCGCGCCTCCGCTCCGGGTGCGCGCCCGGCTACTCTGCGGGCAGGCCGCACGCGGGGAACGTGCGCGGTGACGCGAGCATCGGAGGCTGACATGGCGTGGACGTGGCGGTTCGAGACGGCCGACGGGACCGAGACCAGCCCGGCGGTGACGCCCGAGGAGTTCACCACCCAGGGCGACGCCGAATCGTGGATCGGCGAGACCTGGAAGGAACTGCTGGCGGGCGGCGCCGAGCAGGTCCGCCTGAGCGACGACAACGGCACCGAGATCTACAAGATGAGCCTGCGCGAGGCCGAGTCCGCCTGAGCCGAGTCCGCCCGAGCGGAGGACACCGGGCCCCGACCGCGACCCGCGGTCGGGGCCCGGGGCCCTCCGCGCGGGCGGGGGAGCGCGTCAACCGCGCCGCAGGCCGCACAGGTGCAGATGGGTGGCGGCGCGCCGGTAGGGCTCGGTGCGCCCGGCCCGGTCCTCCAGCTCCAACAGCTCCGGGGAGAACGGCGCGCCGGGGACCTCCGGCGGGGGCGCGAACACGTGCACCCCGTACCAGGCGGCCAGCGGGGCGCCGATGCCCGAGAGGGTCGCCGTCAGATCGGCGAGCCGGCCGGCGCGTTCGGCCGGGCCCGGCTCCAGGGCCGCGCGGACGGCGTCGAGATCGCCCGTCATGCCGGGGCGCAGGGCGGCGGCGTCCACATTGGGCACCACCAGCGACAGCAGGCCGCCGGGGGCGAGCATCCGGGCCAGCCCCGCGAGGAGGGCGTCGGGTTCGCCGAGCGGCAGGTCGTGGGCGAGGACCACGTCGAAGGCGCCGGGCAGGAAGTGGGCCCCGGTCTCGCGGCCGTCGCCGGCCAGGAACCGGACCCGGTCGCGGATCCCGGCGGGCTCGGCGGCCAGCGCCGTGTGGGACCCGGCCAGGAGCTCCGGATCGGGTTCGACACCGGTGACCTCGTGGCCGGCGCGGGCCAGCCGCAGCGCCCGCGCGCCCCGGCCGCTGCCCGCGTCCAGGACCCGCAGCCGACGCCCGACCGGGTAGCGGTGGGTCAGCTGCTCGTCGAGCTGACGCGCGACGAGCGCCTCGCGCAGGGCTGCGCGGGCGCTCGTGACGACTTCGTCGCTCAGGGTCGTTCCCCGCGCTTGACCTGCGGCTTGGGCAGGCGCAGGCGGCGGAACTGGAGGGTGCGCATCAGGCCGTAGGCGACGGCGCCGCGCTTGGCCTCGTTCGGGAACTTGGCGTTCAGGGCCTTGCGCAGGCGGATGAACAGGCCGACGGAGTCCACGATGATCAGGGCGATCACGGCGAGCCACAGCAGCAGCGCGATGTTCTGGATGGCGGGCACCCGGACCATCGACAGGATCAGGATGACCACGGCCAGCGGCAGGAACAGCTCGGCCACGGAGAACCGGGAGTCCACGAAGTCGCGGACGTAGCGGCGGATCGGGCCCCGGTCACGGGCCGGCATGTAGCGCTCGTCGCCGTTGGCCATGCCCTCGCGCTGCTTCTGCAGATCGATCCGGCGGCGTTCGCGTGCGCGCTTGGCGTCCTCCTTGCGGTTGCCGGTCGAGGCCACGACGGTCCTGCGCTGCGACTGTGCGACAGCGCGCTTCGGCGTCGGGCGGCCCTTGGGGGCCTGAGGGTCACGGGGCTGCGAGGAGTCGGCGGCCGCCTTCGCGGCGGAGGTCGACTTCTCTTCCTTGGAGGAACGGCTACCAAACACAAGACCCAGGGTACGGGGTCGGCCTGGTGTACCCCCACCGCGACGGGGAACGATCCGGCAACGGGAGGCGTCCTATCAGTGCGGGGTTCTCCCCGGGACTCGGGGTCCGCCTCCGGGTTCTCCTGGAGATCACCTACACCGGACGTGCTACGTCGGTCGCACCCTTCTCCTCCCGGAGGAGGAGCGCACGGACGTCGGAACAGTGCGGTAATGGAAACAGGGCCCTTACTGTGGACCCGACCGACGACCTTGAGCCCACATACGTAGAAGGGGGCGCGCGAAGCCCATGAGCGGTGTCATGAAGCGTATGGGGATGATCTTCCGCGCGAAGGCGAACAAGGCCCTGGACCGGGCCGAGGACCCGCGCGAGACCCTCGACTACTCGTACCAGAAGCAGCTCGAACTGCTGCAGAAGGTGCGTCGGGGCGTCGCCGACGTGGCGACCTCGCGCAAGCGCCTGGAGCTCCAGCTCAACCAGCTCCAGTCCCAGTCCGGCAAGCTGGAGGACCAGGGCCGCAAGGCGCTCGCCCTCGGCCGTGAGGACCTGGCCCGCGAGGCCCTGTCCCGCCGCGCCTCGCTGCAACAGCAGATCTCCGACCTGGAGGTGCAGCACCAGACCCTCCAGGGCGAGGAGGAGAAGCTCACCCTCGCCTCCCAGCGGCTCCAGGCCAAGGTGGACGCCTTCCGGACCCGCAAGGAGACCATCAAGGCCACCTACACCGCGGCCCAGGCGCAGACCCAGATCGCCGAGTCCTTCTCCGGCATCTCCGAGGAGATGAGCGACGTCGGCCTCGCCATCCAGCGGGCCGAGGACAAGACCGCCCAGCTCCAGGCCCGCGCCGGCGCCATCGACGAGCTCCTCGCCTCCGGCGCCCTCGACGACCAGTCCGGGCTCGCCAAGGACGACATCCAGGCCGAACTCGACCGCCTCTCCGGCGGCACCGACGTGGAACTGGAACTGGCCCGCATGAAGGCCGAACTGGCCGGCGGCCCGTCGGCGCAGCAGCAGGCCATCGAGGGCGGCGCCCCCGGCACCGCCGCCGACCCGCAGGCGCACCCGCGCTTCGACAAGCGCCAGTAAACGGAGCCGATCATGATCGTCCGCATCATGGGGGAGGGCCAGGTCCGACTGGCCGACGAGCACCTCACCGAGCTCAACCGGCTCGACGACGAGCTCCTGGAGGAACTGGAGAACGACGACGAGCCCGGTTTCCGCCGCACCCTCGTCGCCCTCCTGGACCGGGTCCGCTCCCTCGGCAGCCCGCTGCCCGACGACGCGCTGGAGCCCTCCGAGCTGATCCTGCCCGGACCCGACGCCACCGTCGACGAGGTCCGCGCCATGCTCCGCGACGACGGCCTCATCCCCGGCTGACCGGCCCCGCCGCGCACCGAGCACCCCCGCGCCCCGCCCGCCCCTCACCCGGGGCGGGCGGGGCGCGGCGTTCAGGCCCGGCGGTCCCGATCCCGATCCCGTTCGCGTTCCCGCTCGCGTTCCCGTCGCGCGGCGCGGTCCGCGCGCGGCTCCGGGGTGGGGGCGCCGCCGATGAACTCGGTGAACGCGCGCCGCGGCCGGGCCCATCGCCGGTCGTGGTGGAAGGCCCGCAGCCCCGCCTTCGCCCGGGCCCGGGGCCGGTTCGCGTAGAACCGCCGGGCATAGGGGGACCCGGGCCGGGCCAGCCGCACCGCGCCGATCAGCGCCACGAACGGCACCACCGTCCCCAACAGCGCCGTGCGCGGCTTCCCCTTCCACAGCGCCACCAGCGCCATGAAGAAGTTCGTGGCCGTGTTCATCACGACCAGCCCCCGGTTCTGCCGCTCCGACGCCGTCAGCTGGTCCACCCCGAACGGCAGGAAACCGCCCAGCACCAGCGCCACCAGCGCCGCCGTCAGCACCACGATCTCCACGCTCTTGCGGCCCTGCTCGCTCCAGTACACGTCGTCCAGGTGCAGGATCAGCGCGAACTCGTCCAGCACCAGCCCGGCCCCCAGGCCGAACAGGACCGCCGACAACAGGGCCCCGAAGCCGTACCGGCCGCTGCCCACCGCCCCGAACCCGCCGATGATCACCAGCACCACCCCCGGCACCACGTGGTGCACGTGCAGGCCACCGGGCCGGATGTTGCGGAAGGGCCCCTTGCCCGCCCGGATCAGCCGCGTGATGGTCCTCGTGACCAGGAACGACACCACGAACGACACCAACGCCAGCAACAGCGGGAGCTTCCCGGGCTCCACGATGTTGCGGTACCACCAGTGACCCATCCCACCACCTTCCGTTCCGGCGGGTCACGGGGCGACCTGGCCACGCCGTCGGCAGGTAGCGTTCCTGCCGATGACCGATCCTTCCCTGACTCCGCCCCCCGTCGGGTCCGCGCCCGCGCGGGCCTCCCTCGGCGACGGTATCCGCTTCGCGTTCGGCACGCTCACCGTGCTCCCCGCCCGGATCACCCGCTGGGACCGCCCGGCCGCCCGCACCGGCATGACCTGCGCCCCGCTGGTCGGCCTCGTCGTCGGCGCCCTCGCGGCGGCGGCCGGCGCCGCCCTGTTCCTCCTCGGCTCCGGCCCGCTGATCGCGGCGGTGGCCGCGGTGGCCGTGCCCGCCCTCCTCACCCGGGGCCTGCACCTCGACGGGATCGCCGACACCGCCGACGCCCTCGGCAGCGCCAAACCGGCCGCCGAGGCCCTGCGGATCATGAAGGCGTCCGACATCGGGCCGTTCGGGGTGATCACCCTGCTCTTCCTCGTGCTCGCGCAGGTCGGCGCCGTGGCCGAACTGCTGCGGGAGCTGGGCGCCTGGGGGGCGCTGGGCGCGGTGCCGGCGGCGCTGGCCGGCCGGGCCGCCCTCACCCTCGCCTCCCGCGTCGGGGTGCCGGCCGCGCGCCCCGGCGGGCTGGGCGCGGCGGTGGCCGAGGTGGTGCCGGTACGGGCGGCCCTGCTCGTGGCGGGCGCGGCGGCGGCGGTCTCGGCGGCCCTGGCCTGGCCGCTGGGGCCGTGGCCGGCGGCGCAGGCCGCAGTGGCGGTGCTGCTGGGGCTGGCGGTGGCCGAGCGACTGCTGCGGCGCTGCGTGCGCCGGTTCGAGGGGGTCACGGGAGATGTGTTCGGGGCCCTGACCGAGACGGCGGGCACGGTGGTCCTGGTGGTGCTGGCCCTCGGCCACTGAGCCCGCGCCCGGGAGGCCCCGGACCCGGCCGATTCCGGCCGGCCGCGCCCCGTACCCTCGACCTCGTGGACGACACGGACCGTACGCTCCAGACCGAGGCCCCGCAGCGGGAGCCGGGCCCGATCCGGGTGCTGCTCGCCGACGACCAGGCGCTGCTGCGCAGCGCGTTCCGGGTGCTGGTGGACTCGGAGCCGGACATGGTCGTGGTGGGGGAGGCCGCCGACGGGCGGGCCGCGTACGAACGGGCCCGGGAGACCCGGCCGGACGTGGTGCTGATGGACATCCGGATGCCCGGCACGGACGGGCTGGCCGCGACCCGGTTGATCGGGGCGGATCCCGAGCTGTCGGGGGTGCGGGTGGTGATGCTGACGACGTTCGAGGTGGACGAGTACGTGGTGGGCGCGCTGCGCGCGGGTGCCTCGGGCTTCCTCGGCAAGGGCGCGGAGCCCGAGGACCTGCTCGGCGCGATCCGGGTGGCGGCGGCGGGGGAGGCCCTGTTGTCGCCGGCGGCCACGAAGGGCCTGATCGCGTCGTTCCTCGCGCAGGGCGAGGCGGCGGACGCGGCGGGCGGTCCGCTCGCGGGCGCGCACGCGCAGCGGCTGGCGCTGCTGACGGTCCGGGAGCGCGAGGTGCTCACCCAGGTGGCGGCGGGGCTGTCGAACGACGAGATCGCGGGTCGGTTGGCGGTCAGCCCGTTGACGGTGAAGACGCACGTCAACCGGGCGATGGCCAAGCTCGGGGCCCGGGACCGGGCGCAGCTGGTGGTCATCTCGTACGAATCGGGACTGGTCCGCCCACGGGTGGAGTAGCCGGCCGGCGCGGCGTACTGCGATCGCGGTAGGCACCGGTTAAAGGACGGGACCTGCGGGCGAGGACAGCGGCCCGAGCGGTGGGGGAGTGTGGGTACGCCCCGCAGACCGTTCGGCAGAGAGAACCCACATCCATGTCCTGGCTGTCCAGATTCAGCCTCGCGCAGCGGGCGCTGATCGGCCTCGTGTCGATCGTCGCGCTCGTCTTCGGCGCCATAGCCGTGCCCCAGCTCAAACAGCAGCTCCTTCCCTCCATCGAACTGCCGATGGTCTCCGTGCTGGCCCCGTACCCGGGCGCCGCGCCCGACGTGGTGGAGAAGCAGGTCGTCGAGCCCATCGAGGCGGGCCTGAAGGGGATCTCGGACGTCAAGTCCGTGACCTCGACGGCCTCCGAGGGCAACGCCCTGATCATGGCCTCGTTCGACTACGGGGACACGAGCACCAAGCAGCTCGTGGCCGACGTGCAGCAGGCGGTGAACCGGGCCCGGGCCCGGATGCCCGCCGAGGTGGACCCGCAGGTGTTCGCGGGATCCACCGACGACATCCCGACGGTGGTGCTGGCGGCCTCCTCCGGCACGGACCAGCAGGCGCTGGCGGACCGGCTGGAGAAGACGGTGGTGCCGGCCCTGTCCGACGTGGACGGGGTCGCGCAGGTGACGGTGACCGGCGTGCGCGACGTGCGCGTGACGGTGACCCCGGACCCGGCGAAGCTCGCCGAGGCCGGGCTGGACGCGGGGAAGCTCGCGGACGCCCTCAAGGCGGGCGGCGTGGCGATGCCGGCCGGCGCCTTCGACGAGAACGGGCAGAACCGCACGGTGCGGGTCGGCTCCGGGTACTCCTCGCTGGAGCAGATCCGCGACCTGCGGATCCCGGCCGGCGTGCCGGGCGCGGGCCAGGGCGGTCAGGCCGCCGAGCCGAAGCCGGCGGTGCGCTTGGGCGACGTGGCGAGCGTGGAGCGGGCCGAGGCCCCCGCCGACTCGCTGACGCGCACCAACGGCAAGCCCAGCCTGGGCGTGATGGTGACGATGGACAAGGACGGCTCGGCCGTCGGCATCTCGGACGCCGTCAAGGAGAAGCTGCCCGAGCTGAAGGCGGGCCTGGGCGCCGGCGCGGACCTGACCGTGGTCAGCGACCAGGGTCCGGCGGTGGCCAAGTCGATCTCGGGCCTGACCACCGAGGGCGCCCTCGGTCTGGTCTTCGCGGTGCTGGTGATCCTGGTGTTCCTGGCCTCGCTGCGGTCCACGCTGGTGACGGCGGTGTCGATCCCGCTGTCGGTGGTGCTGGCGCTGATCGTGCTGTGGACGCGTGACCTGTCGCTGAACATGCTGACCCTGGGCGCGCTGACCATCGCGATCGGCCGGGTCGTGGACGACTCGATCGTGGTGCTGGAGAACATCAAGAGGCACCTGAGCTACGGCGAGGAGCGGCAGAAGGCGATCACGACGGCGGTCGGCGAGGTGGCCGGCGCGGTGACCTCGTCCACGCTGACCACGGTCGCGGTGTTCCTGCCGATCGGTCTGGTCGGCGGCATGGTGGGCGAGCTGTTCGGTTCCTTCTCGCTGACGGTGACGGCGGCGCTGCTGGCCTCGCTGCTGGTGTCGCTGACCGTGGTGCCGGTGCTGTCGTACTGGTTCCTGCGCGCGCCGAAGGGCACCGCGGAGGAACCGGAGGCGGCGCGTCGCGCGGCCGAGGAGAAGGAGGCCCGTTCGAAGCTCCAGGGCCTGTACGTGCGGGTGCTCGGGTTCGCGACCCGGCGGCGCCTGGCGAGCCTGGGCATCGCGGCGGTGGTCCTCGTGGGCACCTTCGCGATGACCCCGCTCCTGAAGACGAACTTCTTCGACCAGGGCGACCAGGAGACGCTGACGGTCAAGCAGCAGCTCGCGCCGGGCGCCTCGCTCGCGGCGGCCGACGCGGCGGCGAAGAAGGTGGAGAAGCTCCTCGACGACACCGAGGGGGTCAAGGACCACCAGGTGACCGTCGGGTCCTCCGGGTTCATGGCGGCGTTCGGCGGGGGCACCGGCTCCAACCAGGCGAGCCACCAGATCACGCTGAAGGACGCGAAGGACTCCGAGGCGGTCAAGGGCCGCATCGAGGCGGGCCTGAAGAAGCTGAAGGACGTCGGCGACACCACGATCTCCGGGGGCGGCGGCTTCGGCGGCCAGAACCTGAGCGTCGTGGTCAAGGCCGGTGACCCGGAGGTGCTGAACAAGGCCGCCGAGCAGGTGCGCGCGGCGGTGGCCGGGCTGGACGACGTGACCGACGTGACCAGCGACCTGTCGCAGTCCGTGCCGCGGATCTCGGTGACGGCCGGCCCGAAGGCCGCCGACCTGGGGCTGAACCAGGCCGCGCTGGGCGCGATCGTGACCCAGGCGGTGCGCGGGAACACGGTCGGCAAGGCCGTGCTGGACAACGCCGAGCGGGACGTGGTGGTGGTCTCCAAGACGCCGACGACCACCCTGGAGCAGCTGCGCGCGCTGCCGGTGGGCCCGGTCAGGTTGGGCGACGTGGCCGAGGTGAAGGAGGTGCCCGGTCCGGTGTCGATGACCCGGATCGACGGGGCCCGGTCGGCGACGATCACGGCGAAGCCGGTCGGCGACAACACCGGCGCGGTCACGGCCGCGCTCCAGGCCAAGCTGAAGGCGCTGGACCTGCCCGAGGGCGCGACGGCGAGCACGGGCGGGGTCAGCTCCGACCAGGACGAGGCGTTCACGAACCTGGCGCTGGCGATGCTGGCCGCGATCGCGATCGTGTTCATCCTGCTGGTGGCGACGTTCCGCTCGCTGATCCAGCCGCTGATCCTGCTGGTGTCGATCCCGTTCGCGGCGACCGGCGCGCTGGGCCTGCTGCTCGTGACCGGCACCCCGATGGGCGTGCCCGCGATGATCGGCATGCTGATGCTGATCGGCATCGTGGTGACCAACGCGATCGTGCTGATCGACCTGGTCAACCAGTACCGGGCGCAGGGCCTGGGCGTGATCGAGGCGGTCATCGAGGGCGGCCGGCACCGACTGCGGCCGATCCTGATGACGGCGTTGGCGACGATCTTCGCGCTGGTGCCGATGGCGCTGGGCGTGACGGGCGAGGGCGGGTTCATCTCGCAGCCGCTCGCGATCGTGGTGATCGGCGGTCTGGTGACCTCGACGCTGCTGACCCTGCTGCTCGTGCCGACCCTGTACACGATGATCGAGCTGTTCAAGGAGCGGCGGGCGGCGAAGCGCGCGGCGAAGCGGGCGGCGCGTTCGGAGCCGGTCGCCGGTTCGGGCGGCGGGGGCTCGAAGGCCCCCGAGCACGAGGCGAAGGGCGAGCCGGCGCGGACCTGAGGTTCGTGCGAGGCCCCGTGAGGGGTGAATGACAGGAGGGGGCGGTCCCGACCGGGACCGCCCCCTCCTGCCGTGCGCGCCGGGTTACGGAAGGGCGAGCATGCGCTCCAGGGCGAGCTTGGCGTGGCTCGCGGTCTCCTCGTCCACCTGGATCCGGTTGACCAGGGTGCCCTCGGCGAGGGACTCCAGGGTCCAGACGAGGTGGGGGAGGTCGATGCGGTTCATGGTGGAGCAGAAGCAGACGGTGCGGTCGAGGAAGACGACTTCCTTGCCCTCCGGGGCGAAACGATTCGCCAGCCGCTTGACCAGGTTCAGCTCGGTGCCGATCGCCCACTTCGAGCCGGCCGGGGCCGCCTCCAGGGTCTTGATGATGTACTCGGTGGAGCCCACGTGGTCGGCGGCGGCGACCACCTCGTGCTTGCACTCGGGGTGCACGAGCACGTTGACGCCCGGGATCCGCTCGCGCACGTCGTTCACCGAGTCCAGCGAGAACCGGCCGTGCACCGAGCAGTGCCCGCGCCACAGGATCATCTTCGCGGCCCGCAGCTGCTCGACGGTCAGGCCGCCGTTCGGCTTGTGCGGGTTGTAGACCACGCAGTCTTCCAGGGACATGCCCATGTCGCGGACGGCCGTGTTGCGGCCCAGGTGCTGGTCGGGCAGGAACAGCACCTTCTCGCCCTGCTCGAAGGCCCAGTTCAGGGCGCGCTCGGCGTTGGAGGAGGTGCAGATGGTGCCGCCGTGCCTGCCGGTGAACGCCTTGATGTCGGCCGAGGAGTTCATGTACGAGACCGGCACGGTCACGTCCGCGATCCCGGCGTCGGTCAGCGCGTCCCAGCACTCGGCGACCTGCTCGGCGGTGGCCATGTCGGCCATCGAGCAGCCGGCGGCGAGGTCGGGGAGCACGACCTTCTGGTCGTCCTTGGTGAGGATGTCCGCGGACTCGGCCATGAAGTGCACGCCGCAGAAGACGATGTACTCGGCGTCCGGGCGGGCGGCGGCGTCCCGGGCCAGCTTGAAGGAGTCGCCGGTGACGTCGGCGAACTCGATGACCTCGTCGCGCTGGTAGTGGTGCCCCAGCACGAACACCCGGTCGCCGAGCTTCTCCTTCGCCGCGCGGGCGCGCGCCACGAGATCCGGGTCGGACGGCGAGGGCAGGTCACCCGGACACTCCACGCCGCGCTCACTGCGCGGGTCGGCCTCGCGGCCGAGGAGCAACAGGGCAAGGGGCGTCGGCTGGACGTCCAAAGGCTGGGCGGTGGTCACGACACGCACCCTTTCTGTTCTGCGACTTCTCACGAGCGAGCCGACTTCTTCGTCGACTTTTCGTCGGATTGACGCTATATATCATAACCGGTTCACGTCACTTTGACGATGCCTAAATGTCGATGTGACGAATTCCCCCGGACGGCTTGATCGGCCCGCCCTCCGACACCGGTGTGCGAGCATGGGAATGAATCCGTGGCCGCGTCGGTTGCAGCCGACGGCAAGAGTCCGCCCCACACCGGGAGTGAATACAGATGTCCGTTCAGGACGAGAAGACCACTGTGAGCGACGGCATCCTCCTGTCCGACGCCGCCGCCGCCAAGGTCAAGGCCCTGTTGGAGCAGGAAGGTCGCGAAGACCTCGCCCTCCGCGTCGCCGTGCAGCCCGGTGGCTGCTCCGGTCTGCGCTACCAGCTCTTCTTCGACGAGCGCTCGCTCGACGGCGACGTCCTGAAGGACTTCGACGGCGTCAAGGTCGTCACCGACCGCATGAGCGCCCCCTACCTCGGCGGCGCCTCCATCGACTTCGTCGACACCATCGAGAAGCAGGGCTTCACGATCGACAACCCCAACGCCACCGGCTCCTGCGCCTGCGGCGACTCCTTCAGCTAGTCGACCCCCGGCCGCCGGACCCCGGTGGCCGCGACGACGCGCCGAGGAACATCGCGAGGGCGGGCCGGACGGGAACACTCCCGTCCGACCCGCCCTCGCGCGTTCCCACCCGGCCCCGACCGCCCGGCCCCGCTCCGCCGGCGCCCCTCAGCCCCGGCGCAGGGTCTCGCCCGAGGTCGCGTCGACCACCTTCCGAGCGCCCAACGGCGCCTTCAGCGTCGCCGTCAGCTCCGCCTCCTTCGCCACCATCACGCAGTTCCCCTCGAACCCGTGGTCCAGCACCCGCACCCGCACCTCGGCGGCCGACTCCGCCACCTCCAGCGAGTACGTCGAGCACACCCCGCCCCAGAACCGCACCGTCAGCGCCCGGTCCCGGTCCGTGTACGAGAACCCCGGCACCGTCTCCCCGCCCGGCCGCCCCGGACCCGGCTCCGCCGACTCCCACGCCGGCTGCGCCACCGTCCGCCCGGCCGGACCCGAGACCGTGAACAGCCACGCCGGCACCAGCGCCCGGGCCCCCGCCTCCGTGCCCGCCGTCAGCCCCCGCTCCGCCTTCTCCACCGTCTCCGTGCGCGGCTGCGCCGGCGGCGCGATCGGCCGCGGGTCCGGGTCACAGGGCACCGCCGAACCCGAGGCCGCGGCCCCCGGATCCATCGGCGCGTCCGGCACACAGCCCTCGGGGCCGCGCGTCGGCCGGACCGGGGCCGGCGCCGAGGCCGCGTTCAACCGCTCCAGGGCCCGCTCCGCGCCCAGCGCCGGCCGCGCCGCACCCGCCGCCAGTTCGGCCAACTCCCCGTTCGCCGCCGTCACCACCCCGTCCGCGCCCACCCGCACCGAGGTGGTCCAGCCCTGGGTCGGCAGCCCGCCCACCACCGGATCCGCCGTCACCACCCGCGCCGACCCCAGCGTGCCCGAGGCCCCGATCCGGGCCCCCGACAGCCCGGCCGCCGCGAGCACCGGGTCGGCCGCCTTCCGCGCCGCCTCCTGCCCGGGCGGGGTCGCGTTCCCCGCCGTGCCCGCCGGATCCGTGCCCGCCGCGCCCGAGCCCGGCACCGTCGCCGGCCCGCACGTGTCCTTGCCCCGCACGCAATCGTCCCCGCCGGCCCCCCGGAACCGCGCGAAGCTCCACGTGCCCGACCCGGAGTCCGAGACCGTCAAACGGGGACCCGTGCCGTCCGCGGCCTCCCCGACCACCCACTGCCCGCCCTCGCGGACCGGCGTGCCCGACAGGCCCAGGGCCGCCGCGAGCCGCGCCACCCGCTCGGCCGACACCGGCCGGGGCAGGTAGGCGGAGGCCGGCCCGGCATCCCCGGGCAGCGCGCCCTTCGCCACGTACCGCACCCCCGACCCGCCCGGGTCCGGCTCGCCCGGCGCGATCCCCGGCGCGCTCGGTCCGTCCGCCGAACGCCCCGCGCCCGCCTCCGGCGCGGCCGAACCCGGCCGCTCGCCCAAGGCCGCCAGGGACACCGGCCGGACCTCCGGCCCGCCGCCGCCCCCGGCCGTCGCCCACCACGTGACCCCGCCGCCCGCCACCAGCACCGCGAGGACGGACGCGAGCAGCGTGCCGCGCCGCCGCCGGGCGGAACCGCCGGCCGGGGCCGGCTCGGGACGGGGGGAAGGGTCGTGCCGCCGCTCGGTGGTCACCGCATCGCTCCTTCGTCGGTAGCTGACGCGGATGTGACGGAGGTGGCGCCGAATCGGTTCCCCACCCCGAACGCCGGGCCCCCGGGGTCAGTCGCCGAACGGCGCCGTGCCCGCGATCAGCCGGGCCGAGGCCGCCGGCACCCGCACCCCCGCGATCCGATCCGGCGAGGCCGGCTCCCGCCGGGGCTCGGCCGGCACCGTCCAATGGGGCGCCATCCGGGCGCAATCCCCGCGGAGCCCGGCGAGACCGGCCCCCGAGATGCTGTACTCACCGTGCGCACGCCGTGCCGTCGACTGGGTCATACCGGCACCGTAGGCTTCGGCGACTTGCGACGAAAGACCTACTACGGGGTAGTTTCGCCCGGTCGGAAGGCTCCGATCCTCCGGGTAGCGTTGACTGTCAACGTCCGGTCCCCCAAGGGAGCAGAAACCGCCGTGCGCATCGCAGTCACCGGCTCCATCGCCACCGACCACCTCATGACCTTCCCGGGCCGCTTCGCCGACCAGTTCGTCGCCGACCAGCTCCACACGGTCTCCCTCTCCTTCCTCGTCGACAACCTCGACGTGCGTCGCGGCGGTGTCGGCCCGAACATCTGCTTCGGCATGGGACAGCTCGGCGCCAACCCGATCCTCGTCGGCGCGGCCGGCAGCGACTTCGACGAGTACCGCGCCTGGCTCGACCGGCACGGCGTGGACACCGCCTCCGTGCGCATCTCCGAGGTGCTGCACACCGCGCGCTTCGTCTGCACCACCGACGCCGACCACAACCAGATCGGCTCCTTCTACACCGGCGCCATGAGCGAGGCCCGCCAGATCGAGCTCAAGTCCGTCGCCGACCGCGTCGGCGGCCTCGACCTGGTCCTGATCGGCGCCGACGACCCCGAGGCGATGCTCCGCCACACCGAGGAGTGCCGCACCCGCGGCATCCCCTTCGCCGCGGACTTCTCCCAGCAGATCGCCCGCATGGACGGCGAGAACATCCGCACCCTCATGGAGGGCGCCACCTACCTCTTCTCCAACGAGTACGAGAAGGGCCTCATCGAGACCAAGTCCGGCTGGACCGACGAGGAGATCCTCGCCAAGGTCGGCACCCGCGTCACCACCCTCGGCGCCCGCGGCGTGCGCATCGAGCGCGCCGGCCAGGAGACCATCACGGTCGCCTGCGCCGAGGAGACCGCCAAGGTCGACCCCACCGGCGTCGGCGACGCCTTCCGCGCCGGCTTCCTCACCGGCCTCGGCTGGGGCGTGGACCTGGAGCGCGCCGCCCAGGTCGGCTGCATGCTCGCCACCCTCGTCATCGAGACCCTCGGCACCCAGGAGTACACCCTGGCCCGCGCCCACTTCATGGAGCGCTTCACCAAGGCGTACGGCGAGGACGCCGCCGCCGAGGTCCGCACGCACCTCGCGGTCTGACCGGCCAGACCGGCCCACCCGACCGCCGCCGGCCCGGCCCCGTCACCCGACGGGCGCCGGGCCGCGTCGCGTCCCGGGCCGCGGGAGCCGGGGGAGAGGGGACGGGCCCGCTCAGACCACCCGCCGCACCCGGTACGCCACGACCCCGCCGGCCGGGACCCCGTCCGCGTCACCTGCGTCACCCGTGTCACCCGCGTCACCCGCGACCGGTTCCGCGCCCAGGTACTCGTGCCCCCGCAACCCGCACCACGCCGGCACGTCCAGGGCCGCCACCTCGTCGTCGCTCAGCACCGTCACCGTCCCGCCCACCGCCACCGACCCGATCGCCCGCGCCAACTCGATCACCGGCTGCGGACACCGGGTCCCCGTCGCGTCCACCGTCACCGACTCCGCGCCCCCGCCCCCGGCCGCCGCCGACCCGCCCGGCGCGGACCCGTCCGTCGGCATCCCGAACCGCTCCCGCACCCCCGCCACCACCCGCGGCACCTCCGCCAGGAACGCGTTCACCTCCGCCGCCGCCGTCCCGCGCGGCAGGGACACCCGCACGTTCCCCTCCGACAGCACCCCCATCGCCCGCAGCACATGGCTCGGCGTCAGGGTCGAGCTCGTGCACGAGGACCCCGAGGACACCGCGAACCCGGCCCGGTCCAACTCGTGCAACAAGGTCTCCCCGTCCACATAGAGACAGGAGAACGTCACCAGGTGCGGCAGCCGCTCGTCCGCCGCCCCCACCACCTCCACGTCCGGCACCAACCGCGCCACCCGCCGCCGCAACCGGTCCACCAACAGCCGCAGCCGCGCCCCCTCGGCCTCCGCCTCCTCCCGCACCGCCCGCAACGAGGCCGCCGCCGCCACCACCGCCGGCAGGTTCACGAAGCCCGGGCTGCGCCCCGCCTCCCGCTCGTCCGCCGGACCCGCGGGCCGGAACCGCACCCCCTTGCGCACCGCCAACACCCCGACCCCGGCCGGCCCGCCCCACTTGTGCGCCGACCCGCACAGCACCGACCAGCCCGCGGGCGGCGGACCCCACGGCAGGGACTGGGCCGCGTCCACCACCAACGGCACCCCCGCCGCCGCGCAGACCTCCGCCACCTCGGGCACCGGCTGCACCGTGCCCACCTCGTGATTGGCCGACTGCAACGCGGCCACCGCCGTGTCCGGCCGCTCCGCCAGCGCCGCAGCCCAGTCGGCGGGCCGCACCGCGCCCGTCCGGTCCACGCCCAGCCGCCCCACCGAGCCACCGGCCGCCTCGTGGGCCTCGGCCGCGTGCAACACCGAACTGTGTTCGACCTCCGACACGAGCAGGTGGGCCCCGATCCTCCGGCGGCCCGCGAGGGCGCCCGCGAGGCCCGCGTGAACGGCGTGCGTCCCCGAAGGAGTGAACGACAGCTCGTCCGGCCGGCACCCCAGGGCCTCCGCCGTCGTCTCCCGCGCGGCGTCCAGCAGCAGCCGGGCCCGCCGTCCCTCGCGGTACAGCCGGGCCGGGTCCGCCCACCCCTCGTCCACGGCCGCGAGCAGGGCGGCCCGGGCCACGGGATGGAGGGGAGCTGCGGACGCGACGTCGAAGTACGGCATCGGGCCACGGTAGAACACCGCCTCCCACCCCCCGTCAGAAGCCTTCCGGCGGCGGGGGTTCAGGGGCCGAACGGGTGTACCCGAACCCTTTTCGGCCGGTCCCCCCAACGGCGGATCCACCCCTTCGGGGGCAGCGGCGGCGCGTTGGGCACCCTCCCCGCGCGACCTCAAATAGCGTCCAGTAGGGTTTGGTCCGCATAAACATCCAAACCCCTGCCTGCGTCTGGGCCGGCGACCGAAACGACACGGCCGCGACCCGGCCACGCGGGCCGAAGACTCTCGGGAAGGCGCTACGTGAGTCCCTACGGCTCCGACCGCTCGCCGCGGCGCCCGATGCGGCGGAAGCTGCTCCAGGCGCTGACTGCGGGCGCGGTCCTGGCGACCGCCACTGGTTGCTCTTACAACTGGGAAGACTTTCCCCGCCTCGGGATGCCCCGTCCGGTCACGGAGGAGGCGCCGCGCATCCTCTCCCTGTGGCAGGGATCCTGGGCGGCCGCTCTGGTCACCGGCATCCTGGTCTGGGGCCTGATCATGTGGAGCGTGATCTTCCACCGGCGCAGCCGAACCAAGGTGGAGATCCCGCACCAGACCCGGTACAACATGCCCATCGAGGCCCTGTACACGGTGGTCCCGCTCATCATCGTCTCCGTGTTCTTCTACTTCACGGCACGGGACGAGTCGAAGCTGCTCGCCGTCTCCGACAAGCCCGCCCACACGATCAACGTGGTCGGCTTCCAGTGGAGCTGGGCCTTCAACTACATCGAGAACGTCGACGGCGACGCCGCGACCCCGGCGGCGGGGACGGTTCCCAAGGAACTGGCCTCCATCCCGGACAAGTGGACGAAGCAGTTCCCGGCGGGCGCCGAAGGCGTCTACGAGAAGGGCGTTCCGGGCACCCGGAACCCCGAGAACAACAACCCGGGACCGACCCTGTACCTCCCCAAGGGGGAGAAGGTCCGCTTCATCCTGTCGTCCAATGACGTGATCCACTCCTTCTGGGTGGTCCCCTTCCTGTTCAAGCAGGACGTCATCCCGGGCCACACCAACGTCTTCGAGGTCACCCCGACCGAAGAGGGCATCTTCATGGGCAAGTGCGCCGAGCTCTGCGGCGTCGACCACTCGCGGATGCTCTTCAACGTCAAGGTCGTCTCGCCCGAGGAGTACCGGGCGCACCTCAAGGAGCTGGCCGAGAAGGGGCAGACCGGCTTCCTCCCGGCCGGCATCAAGCAGACCGACCCGGCCCGTAACGCGGAGACGAACAAACTGTGAGCATCCTCAACGAACCCCAGGGTGCCGCCGCAGCCGACTCTTATGAGAACGAGCTGCCGGTCCGGCGCAAGGAGCCCGGCAACGTGGTCGTGAAGTGGCTCACCACCACCGACCACAAGACGATCGGCTCGCTCTACCTGATCACCTCGTTCGTGTTCTTCATCATCGGCGGCATCCTCGCCCTGGTGATGCGGGCCGAACTGGCCCGTCCGGGCACGCAGCTGATCTCGAACGAGCAGTTCAACCAGGCGTTCACGATGCACGGCACGATCATGCTGCTGATGTTCGCGACGCCCCTCTTCGCCGGTTTCGCGAACTGGATCATGCCGCTGCAGATCGGCGCGCCCGACGTGGCGTTCCCGCGGCTGAACATGTTCGCCTACTGGCTCTACCTCTTCGGCTCGATCATCGCGGTGGCCGGCTTCCTCACCCCGCAGGGTGCCGCCGGCTTCGGTTGGTTCGCCTACTCCCCGCTCTCGGACGCGGTCCGTTCGCCGGGTGTCGGCGCCGACATGTGGATCATGGGTCTGGCCTTCTCCGGCTTCGGCACGATCCTCGGCTCGGTCAACTTCATCACCACGATCATCTGCATGCGCGCCCCCGGCATGACCATGTTCCGCATGCCGATCTTCACCTGGAACGTGCTGCTGACCGGTGTCCTGGTCCTGCTCGCCTTCCCGGTGCTCGCCGCCGCGCTGTTCGCCCTGGAGGCGGACCGCAAGTTCGGTGCCCACGTATTCGATGCCGCCAACGGCGGCGCCCTGTTGTGGCAACACCTGTTCTGGTTCTTCGGGCACCCAGAGGTGTACATCATCGCGCTGCCGTTCTTCGGCATCATCTCCGAGGTCATCCCGGTCTTCTCGCGCAAGCCGATGTTCGGTTACATCGGCCTGATCGCCGCGACGATCGCGATCGCCGGCCTCTCGGTGACGGTGTGGGCGCACCACATGTACGTCACCGGCGGTGTGCTCCTGCCGTTCTTCTCCTTCATGACCTTCCTGATCGCGGTACCGACCGGTGTGAAGTTCTTCAACTGGATCGGCACCATGTGGAAGGGCTCGTTGTCCTTCGAGACCCCGATGCTGTGGGCCGTCGGCTTCCTGATCACCTTCACCTTCGGTGGTCTGACCGGCGTCATCCTGGCCTCGCCCCCGCTGGACTTCCACGTCTCCGACTCGTACTTCGTCGTCGCGCACTTCCACTACGTCATCTTCGGCACCGTGGTCTTCGCGATGTTCGCCGGCTTCCACTTCTGGTGGCCGAAGTTCACGGGCAAGATGCTGGACGAGCGCCTCGGCAAGATCACCTTCTGGACCCTGTTCGTGGGCTTCCACGGCACCTTCCTGGTGCAGCACTGGCTGGGTGCCGAGGGCATGGCGCGCCGTTACGCGGACTACCTGGAGGCGGACGGCTTCACCGTCCTGAACACCATCTCCACGATCGCCTCGTTCCTGCTCGGCCTGTCGATGCTGCCGTTCTTCTACAACGTGTGGAAGACCGCCAAGTACGGCAAGAAGGTCGAGGTCGACGACCCGTGGGGTTACGGCCGCTCCCTGGAGTGGGCGACCTCCTGCCCGCCGCCGCGCCACAACTTCGTGACGCTGCCGCGGATCCGCTCCGAATCCCCCGCCTTCGACCTCCACCACCCGGAGATCGCGGCTCTCGACCACCTCGAGAACCACGGCGAGGAAGCCAAGGCCGTCGCGGGCGCCAAGGAGGCCGGCAAGTGAAGATCCAGGGCAAGATGTTCCTCTGGCTCGCCGTCTTCGTCCTCATCATGACCGTCGTGTACGGCGTGTGGTCGAAGGAGCCGGTGGGCACCACCGCTCTCGCGCTGGCCTTCGGCCTGAGCGCCATGATCGGCTTCTACCTGGCCTTCACGGCCCGGCGGGTCGACGAGATGGCCCAGGACAACACCGAGGCGGACGTCGCGGACGAGGCCGGCGAGCTAGGCTTCTTCTCCCCGCACAGCTGGCAGCCGCTGGCGCTGGCCATCGGTGGCGCGCTCGCCTTCATGGGCGTCATCTTCGGCTGGTGGCTGATGTACTTCTCCGCCCCCGTGCTCCTGGTCGGCCTGTGGGGCTGGGTGTACGAGTACTACCGCGGTGAGAACCAGAACCAGTAGCGGGATCCTCGGCGCGAGCCGAGCCGCTTAGCACGTGGTGCCGCCTCCGGGCGGCACCGACAGGGCCCGAGCCTTCCAACGGATGGTTCGGGCCCTTTCGTGTCCCCTTTTGCACGCGTCCCGCGCGCCCTATTTGTCAGATTTTCATAGCGTTGGGCCCATGAAGCACACACCGCGTCTTTGGACGGTCGCCGCCTGCTCCCTGCTGGTCGCCTCCCTCGGGGCCGCCGCGACCGCGTGCGGGACGAAGGACAACCCGCTCACCGCGCCTCCCCGCGACGCGGGTGACCAGGTGACGTTCAACCAGGGCGCGGGCGGTCGTCCCGTGGACCCCGACCGCCCCCTGGAGGTGCGGACCACCGCGGCCGAGAACCGGATCACCGACGTGACCGCCACCGACACCCACGGGCGCCGGCTGGCCGGCGAGCTCTCCGCGAAGGGCGACCGCTGGCACTCCACGGCCCCCCTGGCGGCCGGCGTGCGCTACCAGGTGTCCGTGGCCACCGAGAACGCCGAAGGGGCCCCAGGGCACCGTGTGATGGCCTTCGACACCACACCGGCCCTCAAGGTCCTCAAGGTCGAATTCGGCCCGGACGCGGGCAAGTACGGCGTCGGACAGCCCATCACCGCCGAACTCAGCGAGCCGGTGAAGGACAAGGCGGCCCGCGCGATCATCGAGCGCGGTCTCGTCGTCGACGCCCGACCGGCCCCCGTGGAGGGGGCCTGGCACTGGGTGGACGCCAACAAGCTGCACTTCCGGCCCAAGGACTACTGGCCCGCGAACTCCACCGTGACGGTCCGCAACAACCTGGAGGGCATCCGGATCGCCCCCGACCTGCACGGCGCCACCGGCAAGAACCTCTCCCTGGAGATCGGCGACCGGGTCGAGGCCATCACCGACGCCTCCAGCCACTACATGACCTTCAAGGTCAACGGCGAGGTGGTCAACACCATCCCGATCACCACCGGCAAGCCCGGGTTCTCCACCCGCAACGGGGTCAAGGTCGTGCTCGGCAAGGAGTACTACGTACGGATGCGCGGCACCAGCGTCGGCATCTCGGCGGCCAGCTCCGAGGGGTACGACCTGCCCGTCTACTACGCCACCCGGGTGACGTGGAGCGGCGAGTACGTGCACGCCGCGCCGTGGTCGGTGGGCTCCCAGGGCTACGAGAACGTCAGCCACGGCTGCACGGGCATGAGCACCGGCAACGCCGCGTGGTTCTACGAGAACATCCGTGAGGGTGACATCGTCAAGGTCGTCGGCAGCATCGGCGAGGACATGGACCCCTTCGGCAACGGCTACGGCGACTGGAACGTGGACTGGAAGGACTGGCGGGAGGGCTCGGCCCTGCTCAAGGGCACCCAGGAAGGGCGCAGCCCCATCGACCAGGCCCGTCTGCGGCCCAACATCTGACCTCGCGCGCCCGGGGCCGCGCCGACCCGACGGTCGGCCGGCCCCGGGCCCTTCGCGTGGCCCTCAGGCGGCGCCCAGGCCCGACTCCAGCCGGCGGCGCAGGGTCGCCGTCAGGGTGTCGGTGAACTCGGAGGGTTCGATCGGGAGCGTCACGGCCGCGTCGGCCCGGCTCCACGTGGCCAGCCACGCGTCCTGCGGACGCCCCATCAGCAGCACCACGGGGGGGCAGTTGAAGACCTCGTCCTTGATCTGCCGGCAGACCCCCATGCCGCCCGCGGGCACCGCCTCCCCGTCCAGGACGCACAGGTCGACGCCGCCCGTGTCCAGTTCGCTCAGGACCGCGGGCAGGGTGGCGCACTCCAGGTACTCCACCGCCGGCAGGTCAGGCGCCGGGCGGCGACCCGCCGCGAGGCGGACCTGCTCCCGCGTGTCGGCGTTGTCGCTGTACACCAGTACCCGCACTGACGACCGCATGTCGCTCCTCCACGTGTCACGTGAATCACGTTGCTGTTGCGCGGGATGCTACTCCCCCCGACACCCCGTCAACATCGCTTCGACCACCCCGGTGATCACGCCTTCGATGGGCCGTTCGGGCAGTGCCCGAGAGGCTGACACTCCGAACGGCACCCCCCGGGGTGAGGGCGGGATAAGCGACCGACATAATGTCGGTCGTGGCGACAGCAACGACAGTAGATACCGGGCACGCGCACCCGACGGTCAATCGACCGAACCTCGTCAGCGTCGGAACGATCATCTGGTTGAGTTCCGAGCTGATGTTCTTCGCGGCCCTCTTCGCGATGTACTTCACCCTGCGATCGGTGACCGGCTCCGAGTATTGGCACGAGCAGGCTTCGGCCCTCAACCTGCCGTTCTCGGTGACGAACACCACGATCCTGGTGCTCTCCTCCCTGACCTGCCAGCTCGGCGTCTTCGCCGCCGAGCGCGGGGACGTGAAGAAGCTCAGGACGTGGTTCATCATCACCTTCGTGATGGGTGCCATCTTCATCGGCGGCCAGGTCTTCGAGTACACCGAACTGGTCAAGCACGAGGGCATGTCCCTCTCGTCCGGTCCGTACGGCTCGGTGTTCTACCTGACCACCGGCTTCCACGGACTGCACGTGACGGGCGGACTCATCGCCTTCCTGCTGGTTCTCGGCCGGACGTACGCGGCCAAGAGGTTCACTCACGAACAGGCGACCTCGGCCATCGTCGTGTCCTACTACTGGCACTTCGTCGACGTCGTCTGGATCGGCCTCTTCGCGACGATCTACCTGATCAAGTAGCGAACCCGCGGCCGGCCTCCACCGGCACACCCATCCAGAAACACCGACGCAGAAGATCCTGACACCGGGGTAATCCGTGAAAAAGCTCTCCGCACGACGACGCCATCCGCTGGCGGCGCTCGTCGTTCTACTCTTCGCCCTGGCGGCCACCGGGGGGCTTTACGCCGCCTTCGCGCCCGCGGGCAAGGCGCAGGCCGATGAAACCTCCCAGTCCCTCGCGATCGAGGAGGGCAAGAAGCTCTACGCCGTGGGCTGCGCAAGCTGCCACGGGACCGGCGGTCAGGGTTCGACCGACGGTCCGAGCCTGGTGGGCGTCGGCTCGGCCGCCGTCGACTTCCAGGTGAGCACCGGCCGCATGCCGGCCATGCAGCCCGGCGCGCAGGTGCCGAAGAAGAAGAACATCTACTCGCAGGCCCAGATCGACCAGCTCGCCGCGTACATCGCGTCGCTGGGCGCCGGTCCGATCACGCCGACCGAGAAGCAGTACGACCCGGCCGGCGCCGACATCGCCAAGGGTGGCGAACTGTTCCGCAACAACTGCGCGCAGTGCCACAACTTCACCGGCGAGGGCGGCGCCCTCACGCACGGCAAGTACGCCCCGAACCTCGAGGACGTCTCGGCCAAGCACATCTACGAGGCCATGCTCACCGGCCCGCAGAACATGCCCTCCTTCCCGGACAGCACCATGCCGGAGAAGGAGAAGAAGGACATCATCGCGTACCTCCAGAACGTGAACGGTGAGAAGGCGACCAACCCCGGCGGCCTCAAGCTCGGTGGCCTCGGCCCCGTCTCCGAGGGCCTCTTCGGCTGGATCTTCGGACTGGGTGCGCTGATCGCCGTCGCCGTCTGGGTCGCGGCCCACACCGCTAAGGCCAAGAAGTCATGAGTAGCCAAGACATTCCCGAAGAGAAGCACCTGCCGAGCGAGCAGGGCGACGCGCACCACGGTGGTGTGGCGGTGGCGGACGAGCCGTTCGCCGACCCGGGCCTGCCGGCCCACAAGCCGCGCATCCAGGACATCGACGAGCGGGCCGCCAAGCGGTCCGAGCGCACGGTGGCCATGCTGTTCACGCTCTCGATGCTCGCGACGGTCGGTTTCATCGCGTCCTTCGTGACGCTGCCGGTCGACAAGATCATCTTCGTCTTCCCGATCGGGAAGGTGAGCGCCCTCAACCTCGCCCTCGGCCTGACCCTGGGCGTGGCGCTCTTCTGCATCGGCGCGGGCGCGGTCCACTGGGCCCGCACCCTGATGTCCGACGTGGAGGTCGCCGACGAGCGGCACCCGATCGCGGCCGAGCCCGAGGTCAAGGCCAAGGTCATGGCCGACTTCGCGGCCGGTGCGAGCGAGTCGGCCATCGGCCGCCGCCCGCTGATCCGCAACACGATGATCGGCGCCCTGGCGCTGCTGCCCCTCTCCGCCGTGGTCATCCTGCGGGACCTGGGCCCGCTGCCCGAGGAGAAGCTGCGCAAGACCCTGTGGAAGAAGGGTCGGCTGCTCATCAACCAGAACACGATGGAGCCGCTGCGTCCCGAGGACGTCGCGGTGGGGTCGCTCACCTTCGCCCAGCCCGAGGGGCTGGAGGAGGAGGACCACGACTTCATGTCGCAGATCGCCAAGGCGGCCCTGATGATCGTCCGGATCCAGCCGGAGGACATCAAGGACAAGAAGGAACTGGAGTGGTCCCACGAGGGGATCGTGGCCTACTCCAAGATCTGCACCCACGTCGGCTGCCCGATCAGCCTGTACGAGCAGCAGACGCACCACGTGCTCTGCCCGTGCCACCAGTCCACTTTCGACCTCTCCGACGGCGCCCGTGTCATCTTCGGCCCGGCCGGCCACGCCCTTCCGCAGCTGCGGATCGGTGTGAATGACGAAGGCTTCCTCGAGGCGCTCGGCGACTTCGAAGAGCCCGTCGGTCCTGCATTCTGGGAGCGCGGATGAGCACCGCAACCGCAACCGACACCAAGCGCGGCAAGGCGCCCGCCGGTGAGCGCGTGGCCGACTGGGCGGACGGTCGCCTGGGGATCTACAGCCTCGCCAAGGCGAACATGCGCAAGATCTTCCCGGACCACTGGTCCTTCATGCTGGGTGAGATCTGCCTGTACAGCTTCATCATCATCATCCTGACCGGCGTCTACCTGACGCTGTTCTTCCACCCGAGCATGAACGAGGTCGTGTACCACGGCCCGTACGTGCCGATGCAGGGTGTGCGGATGTCCGAGGCATTCGCCTCGACCCTGCACATCAGCTTCGAGGTCCGCGGCGGTCTGCTCATCCGGCAGATCCACCACTGGGCGGCCCTGATCTTCGTCGCGGCGATGCTCGTGCACATGATGCGCGTGTTCTTCACCGGCGCGTTCCGCAAGCCGCGCGAGATCAACTGGGTCTTCGGCTTCCTGCTGCTCGTCCTGGGCATGTTCACCGGCTTCACCGGCTACTCGCTCCCGGACGACCTGCTCTCGGGCACCGGTGTCCGCTTCATGCAGGGCGCGATCCTGTCCGTCCCGGTCGTCGGCACCTACCTGTCGATGTTCCTGTTCGGCGGGGAGTTCCCCGGTCACGACTTCGTCGCCCGGTTCTACTCGGTGCACATCCTGCTGCTGCCCGGCATCATGCTCGGCCTGCTGGTGGCCCACCTGATCCTGGTCTTCTACCACAAGCACACCCAGTTCGCGGGCCCCGGCCGCACGAACAACAACGTGGTCGGCATGCCCCTGCTGCCCGTGTACATGGCGAAGGCCGGCGGCTTCTTCTTCCTGGTCTTCGGCGTCATCGCGGCCATCGCGGCGATCGCCTCGATCAACCCGATCTGGGCACTCGGCCCGTACCGGCCGGACCACGTGTCCACCGGCGCGCAGCCTGACTGGTACATGGGCATGCCCGAGGGTCTGATCCGTGCGATGCCGGGCTGGGAGATCAACCTGTGGGGCCACACGCTGGTCCTGGGCGTGTTCATCCCGCTGATCCTGTTCCCGTTGGTGCTCGGCGCCATCGCGGTCTACCCGTTCATCGAGTCCTGGGTCACCAAGGACAAGCGCGAGCACCACATCCTGGACCGCCCGCGCAACGTCCCGACCCGGACCGCGTTCGGCGTGGCCTGGATCGCCTGGTACCTGGTGCTCCTGGTGGGCGGCGGCAACGACATGTTCGCCCAGTACTTCCACCTGTCGATCAACTCGATCACCTGGTTCGTCCGGATCGGCTTCTTCGCCGTCCCGGTCATCGCGTTCATCATCACCAAGCGGATCTGCCTCGGCCTCCAGCGCCGGGACCGGGACAAGGTGCTGCACGGTCGCGAGACCGGCATCATCAAGCGTCTGCCGCACGGTGAGTTCGTCGAGATCCACGAGCCGCTCCCGCAGGGCCAGCTGCACACGCTGACCTCGCACGAGCAGTACAAGCCGGCCGAGATCGGCCCGACGGTCGACGAGAACGGTGTCGAGCGCAAGGTCGGCGCGATCGAGAAGTTCCGCGTGAAGCTCAGCAAGGGCTTCTACGGCGAGGGCAACCAGATCGAGAAGGCCACCGCGGAGGAGTACAAGGAGATCCAGAGCGGCCACGGCCACCACTGATCCCCACCTGATTCCCCGCTGATCGGATCGCCACGGCGAGAGCCCCGTCCACACCACGGACGGGGCTCTTCGCCGTAACCGGGACTGGTTAGGCTTGGGGCCGACTCTTTTCGGCACTGTGGACCCTGGAGCGGACCATGAACGTTGTGACCCCGGCAGGCGGCGACAGCGTGGCGGACCGTGCGTGGCCCGGTCTCCTCGACGCCCTGCTGACCGGTCGTGACCTCGGCGCGGACGACACCGCGTGGGCGATGGAACGGATCATGCGGGGCGAGGCCACCAACGCCCAGATCGCCGGGTTCATGGTCGCGCTGCGGGCCAAGGGCGAGACGGTCGCCGAGATCAGCGGCCTGGTGCGGGCCATGTACGCGCACGCCAACGTGATCGAGGTGCCGGGCGCCACCGTCGACATCGTCGGCACCGGCGGCGACGGGGCCAAGACCGTCAACATCTCCACCATGTCCGCGATCGTGGTGGCGGGCACCGGCGCGAAGGTCGTCAAGCACGGCAACCGGGCCGCGTCCTCCTCCTCCGGCGCCTCCGACGTGCTGGAGAAGCTGGGCGTCAACCTGTCCCTGACGCCGCGCCGGGTCGCGGAGGTCGCCGACGAGGCCGGCATCACCATGTGCTTCGCCGTCACCTTCCACCCCGCGCTGCGGCACGTGGCCGGGGCCCGCCGCGAACTCGGCATCCGCACCACCTTCAACGTGCTCGGCCCGCTCACCAACCCGGCCCGGGTCCGGGCCCAGGCCACCGGCGTCGCCGACGCGCGGATGGCGCCCATCGTCGCCGGGGTCCTCGCCGAACGCGGCTCCTCCGCGCTGGTGTTCCGGGGCGACGACGGCCTCGACGAGCTGACCACCACCGGCGGCAGCCGGGTGTGGTGGGTCCGGGACGGCTCCGTCACCGAGCAGCCCTTCGACCCGCGCGAGGTGGGCATCGAGCTGGTGGACATCTCCGCGCTGGCCGGCGGCGACCCCTCCCACAACGCCGACGTGGCCCGCCGCCTGCTGGCCGGCGAGACCGGCCCGGTGCGCGACGCGGTCCTGCTGAACTCGGCCGCCGCGCTGGTGGCCCTGGAACCGGGCACCGGCAGCCTGGAGAGCCGGATCAGGGAGGGCATGGCGCGGGCCGCCGAGTCCATCGACTCGGGCGCGGCCAGGACCACCCTCGACCACTGGGTCACGGCCACCAACTCCTGACCCGCACGCCGAACGCCCCCGACACCGCCGCACCGCCGCGCGGAGCCGGGGGCGTTCGGCGTGCGCGGGGCACCGGGCCGCACGCGCCCGGGTTGACGTCGTTCACCCTCGGAGCGCCCCGAATCCCGACCGCCCCGAAGGCCCCGCGCGGCCAGGGGACGAGGTCGCGCGGTACGCGCCCCCGACGATCACGACGGCGGGGCCCGCGAGGTGCGCGCGACGGAGGCATGTGCCCGTGACACTGGTCCCTTCGTCGTCGCACGTCCCCCGCGAGGAGAGACCATGACCGGCCCCGTGCCCCCCGCTCGGGAGTTGTTGTCCGCCGAGAGCTTCGGGGCCGTCGTCGCCACGGTCCTCGACGGGGACCCGGCCCTGGGCCGGGAGCGGGCCGAGCGGATGGTGGAGGAGGCGCTGAAGTTCGTGGTCGTGGCCGCCGGCGCCCCCGTGTGCCGGCTCGCGCCCGCGCCCGAGGTCGACCGGGGCTGGCGGGCCCTGGCCGCGCACACCCCCGTCTACACCGCCCTGTGCAGCCTGCTCGGCCGCTACCTGCCGCACCGCCCGCTCGCCGAACCCGCCGTCGACCCCGAGGGGGTGCGGCGGGCCGTGGCGTTGATCACGGTCGCCGGGTACGTGCCCGACCGGGAGTTGTGGGACATCTCGCCGCAGAACCGCCCCTGAACCCCGCCCCGTCCCGCCCCGTCCCGCCCCCCGTCCGAGACGGACGTCCGGATGGCGGACAGGGGGCTTGCGCGCGGGCGATCCTGTGGCAGGATTTCCGGCAGGTCACGAGTGACAGCGTTTTGGCCCCGGCTTGCTGTCCGGCAACCCTCCGTCCGTGGCGGGGTGCCCCGGGTGATGACCAGGCCGCGCGCCACAAGGCGCGGGGCAAGCGCGGACCCCTCGATCACCAGGGGTCCTGGTCACCGAGGAGCGTTTTTTCGTGAGCAAGCGAATGCGATAGGGGCACAGCCCCCACTTCACCCTCGAACCCGGGTCCACCGACGCGCGTCGTACGCGCCCACCCGGCCCACGAGGACGTCACCCCGTGCCCACGCGGCCCGATCCCCCCTCGGATCGCCCTGCCGCCGCGCGCCCGGGTCACCCGAAGCCGTCACGCCTGCCCTCCCGGGAGAGAACGCCATGTCCGCGTACCAGAACACCGCCGCCGCCGCCGTCGCCCCCGCCGCCACCGTCCCCGCCCCGGCCCTCGCCCCCGCCGCCGAGGAGCCCGCCTGTGCCGCGCCGCTCCCCGTCCTCGGCCGCGACGTGACCGTGCCCCTGGTCACCGGCGGCGAGGTGGTCTACGCGGCCCTCGACTACGCGGCCAGCGCCCCCGCCCTCCAGCGGGTCTGGGACGACGTGGCCGCCTACGCCCCCTACTACGGCAGCGTGCACCGGGGCGCCGGCTACCTCTCCCAGCTCTCCACCGACCTCTTCGAGCAGAGCCGCGCCACCGTCGCCGAGTTCCTCGACTGCCGCCCCGCCGACCAGGTCGTCTTCACCCGCTCCACCACCGACTCCCTCAACCTGCTCGCCCGCGCCCTGCCCGCCGACTGCCGCGTGTTCGTCTTCGAGACCGAGCACCACGCCTCGCTGCTGCCGTGGAACGACGAGCACGTCACCTACCTCAGCGCCCCCCGCACCCCCGCCCAGGCCGTCGAGATCCTGGAGCGCGCCCTGTCCGAGCGCGAGCCCTACGGCCCGGCCCTGGTGTGCGTGACCGGCGCCTCCAACGTCACCGGCGAACTGTGGCCGGTGCGCGAACTCGCCGCCGCCGCCCACGCCCACGGCGCCCGCATCGTCCTCGACGCCGCCCAGCTCGCCCCCCACCACCCCGTCTCGGTCCGCGACCTCGACGTGGACTGGGTCGCCTTCTCCGGCCACAAGCTCTACGCCCCCTTCGGCTCCGGCGTCCTCGCCGGCCGCGCCGACTGGCTCGTCGACGCCGAGCCCTACCTCGCCGGCGGCGGCGCCTCCAAGACCGTGGCCCGCCGCGAGGACGGCGGCGTGGACGTGGAATGGCACACCACCGCCGCCCGCCACGAGGCCGGCTCGCCCAACGTGATCGGCGTGTACTCCATCGCCTCCGCCTGCAAGGCCCTCACCGAGGCCGGGTTCGACACCCTCGTGGCCCGCGAGAAGCGGCTCATCGACACCGTCCGCACCGGCCTCGCGGAGGTCCCCGAGGTGCGCGTGCTCTCCCTGTTCGGCGACGACGCCGAGCGGGTCGGCGTCATCTCCTTCGTGGTCGACGGTTGGAACAGCTCCCACTTCGCCGCCGCCCTCTCCGCCGAGTACGGCATCGGCGTCCGCGACGGCCTGTTCTGTGCCCACCCGCTCGTGCGCACCCTGCTCGGCAGCGCCCCGCAGGAGCCCGGCGAGTGCGGCGCCCCCGAAGGCGCCCCGGGCGAGCGGTCCCTGAACGCGATCCGCGTCAGCTTCGGCGCCGGCACCCCCGACGAGCACGTCGAGCGCTTCGTGCGCGCCGTCAAGGAGCTCGTGGCCGACGGCGCCCGTTGGCAGTACCGCACCGTCGAGGGTCGCTGCGTCCCCGCGGTCTGAGCACCCCGCACGGGAGCGGAACGCACGAACGCCGCCGGGCGGGACCGAGGTTCGTCCTCGGTCCCGCCCGGCGGCGCGTGCGCGGCGCGGAGCTCGGCTCAGGCGTCCAGGCCGATGGCGAACGCCGCCTCCAGATCGTGCTGCGAGTAGGTGCGGAACGCGACGTGCGTGTCCGTGGCCTCCACGCCCGGGATCTTGCTGATGCTGCCCGGGATGATGTCGGCGAGGTCGTCGTGGCGGGCGACGCGCACCAGGGCGATCAGGTCGTAGGTGCCCGTCACCGAGTACACCTCGCTGACGCTCTCCAACGCCGCGATCGACTCCGCGATCTCGGGGATCCGGTCCACGCTGGTCTTGATCAGGACGATCGCGGTGATCACGGCTGTTGTTCTCCCTCGACGGCCGGGACTGGCACTGGTCCCGCCACTCTAACGCCACGCCCCCGCCGCACCCACGCCCACGCGAAGCCCAGGGAGAACCCCGCCACGTGCGCCAGGTACGCCACCCCCGGCCCCGCGCCCGCCCGGTGCGCCGCCCACCCCTGGAGCCCGAACCAGCACAGCAGCACCAGCCAGGCCGGGAACCGCAGCGGCAGGAACAGCAGGAACGGCAGCACCGTCGTGATCCGCGCCTTCGGGAACAGGTACAGGAAGGCCCCCAGCACCGCCGAGATCGCCCCCGACGCCCCCACCAGCGTCTGGTCCGAGGACGCGTGCGCCGCCGCGTACACCACCAGCGACAGCGCCCCCGTCAGCACGAAGAACACCAGGAACGCGCACCGGCCCAGCCGCTCCTCCGGCAGCCGGCCGAACACGTGCAGGAACAGGCAGTTCCCCAACAGGTGCAGCCAGCCCCCGTGCACGAACAGGGCCGTGAACGGGGTCAGGGCCGCCCGCGTCGAGCCCGTGAACAGCTCGTCCGGCACCACGCCCCACCGCCGGTAGTAGGCGGTGCCCGCCGCGAACAGGGCGTCGCCCGTCCCGTAGGAGGGGTTCAGACCCGAGGCCGGACCCACCACGAACACCACCGCGCACACCGCGATCAACAGCCGCGTCACCACCGGCCCCCGCAGCAGTTCGACCATGGACCGAGGATGCCGCACGGGGCACGAAACGGACGCCTCGCCCCGCCGCGTCCCGCATTGAGGACCGCGAGCCCACGGGCCCGCCGCAGGCCGTAGGGTGACTGACGGCGCAGGGACCCCACCCCGCGCGTTTTAATTGACACGACGTTGCGATTGACAAGGACGGCCCGATGACGGTTCCCCTGCCGACCGACACCACCCGGTGGCGCTGCACCCTCTGCGGCAACCTCACGCGTTTCGACGTGACCCGCTCGTCGAAGGTCGTGGAATACGTCCACCTGGACCTCGCCGGGGAGCCGAAGGTGGAGGAGCGCGAAGTGGTCAGTGAGACCATCGAGTCGGTCCGCTGCCGCTGGTGCAACGCCGTGGACCAGATCGAACTCGTGGACAGGCCGGGCGCCGACTCCTGAGGGAGCGAGGCGCCGGCACAAGGGAAACGGTAGGGGTGACGGATTGTGGAACCGACGGGCGGTGCCGATCCGGCCGGTGCGGCCGGAGGGAGCGGTGACCCCGGCTCCCCGGCGGACGCCGCGGAGGTCCTCGACCGTCCGCTGCCCGAGGGCGTGCGCCGCCGGGTCGTGGCACTGGTCTCGGACGCCTTCGGCGGCCTGACCCTCGCCGACCTGCCGGCCCCGCTGCGGCAGTACGCCCGCTTCACCCCCACCCGGCGCGTCAAGTTCGCGGGCACCGCGATGGCCGCCGCCGTGGAGTCCGACCCGGTGTTCCGGGGCCGCGTCGCCGAACGGCTCCGCGAGGCGCAGCCCGAACTGTGCGCGGCCCTGGACACCGGCGTGCCCCCGGCCGCCGCCGACCCCCTCGACGTGGCCGCCGCCGTCTACCTGCTGCGCCCCGCCGGCTGGGTCAAGGCCCTCACCGCCGCCGGCGAGGAGGCCCAGCGCGTCGACGCCGAACGGCACGACGAGGAGAGCCGGCGCGAACTGGAGCGGCTGCGCGAGGAACTCGCCCAGGCCCGCGACCAACTCCGCACCGGCGAGGGCACCCTGCGGGCCGAGCTCGACACCGCCCGCAAGGAAGCCGAATCGCTTCAGCGCAAGCTCCGCAGCGCCCTCAACGACGTCAAGCGCGGCGAGGCCGCCCTGCGCAAGCACGGCGCCGAGATCGACGCGGTCCGCGCCGAGGCCGCCGCCCAGGTCGCCGCCGCCGAGAGCGAGACCCGCCGCGTCAAGGCCCGCCTGACCGAGGCCGAGTCCACCGTGGAGGCATCCCGCCGGGCCGTCCGCGAGGGCCGCAGCGTCGAGGACATGCGACTGCGCCTGCTCCTGGACACGGTGCTCGACGCCGCCCAGGGCCTGCGCCGCGAGCTGGCCCTGCCACCGCTGTCCACCCGGCCCGCCGACACCGTCGACGCCGTCGAACCCGGCCGCATGACCCCCAAGGACATCGCCAACCGCGCCCTGTCCGACACCGACCCGGCCCTCCTGGACCAACTCCTCGCCCTGCCGCAGGCCCATCTGGTCGTCGACGGCTACAACGTCACCAAGACCGGCTACCCGACCATGCCGTTGGAGAAGCAGCGGCTGCGGCTCCTGGGCGGGCTGTCCATGCTCGCCGCGCAGACCGGCGCCGAGATGACCTGCGTGTTCGACGGGGCCGAACTCGCCGCCCCCGTGCTGCTCGCCCCGCCGCGCGGGGTGCGGGTGCTCTTCTCCAAGCCCGGGGTCACCGCCGACGAACTGATCCGCCAGCTCGTGCGGGCCGAACCCCCGGGCCGGCCCGTGGTCGTCGCCTCCACCGACCGCGAGGTGGCCGACGGGGTCGCCAAGGCCGGGGCCCGCCCCGTCGCCTCCGCGCTCCTCCTCAAGCGGCTCGCCCGCGTCTCCTGACCGGCCCGACCCCCTCGGCCCGCCCCCTCCGGAGTGACGTTTCACCAGGTGGGGCCGGGCCGGGCCGGCCGACGGGGTCGCACCACCCGCCCCACCGGCCCGTCCCGACCCGCCCGTGTCGCCCGGGCGCGCCGTACACCCCCCATCCGAGGGAATCCCGCGCCGCCGCGCTGACCCGCCCGCCACGCCCATGACCTGCGCCCCCGCCCGCCCGGGGCCCACCGGCGCCCCGAACGGGCCCCGCGCACGTCGTTGGTCGGGCCCGCGGCCCGCCGCTACTGTGTGCCGGCGCGCGACCCGCCCGGTCACGGGCCGTCCACGGGGACGGTCCCGGTCGGCCGTTGCGCGGAAGGGAGCGCGCCCCCCGTGACACAGAACCGTCGGTCCTCCTCGACTCTCGGACTCGGCTTCGACCGGAACTCGAAGGTCACCGTTCTCACCGCCGCGGCGGCCACCGCCGCCGCCGCGATGTCCGCCGCGCCCGCCACGGCCGCCCCCGCCCTGCCCCACGACCCGGCCGACACCGCGAAATCCCGGGTGGACCGGCTGTTCGAGGAGGCCGAGCAGGCCACCGAGGCGTACAACGCGGCCGAGGAACGCACCGACAAGCTCCGCACCGAGGCCCGCCGCGCCCAGGAGGCCGTGGCCAAGGGCCAGGACCGGATCAACACGATGCGCGGCCTGCTCGGCGCGTTCGCCGGCGCCCAGTACCGCTCCGGCGGCATCGACCCCGCGCTCGCCCTGATGCTCTCCGAGCGGCCCGACGAGTTCCTCGACAAGGCCGCCGCCCTCGGCCGGCTCACCGACCGCCAGACCCGGCACCTCGCCGAGCTGCGCGCCCAACAGCGCGACCTCGACCGCGAACGCACCTCGGCCGGCCGCAAGCTCGCCGAACTGGAGAAGATGCGCGGCGAGGTCGCCCGCACCAAGCGCGAGGTCACCGCCAAGCTCGCCGACGCCCGTCGGGTCCTGGAGTCCATGTCCACCGGGGAACGCGCCGACTGGGAACGCGGCTCCCGCTCCGAGGACCGCGACCCGGCCGCGACCGGCGCGGCGGCCGGCCGGGGCGGCCGGGGCGCCGGGGAGGAGGAGGGCGAGGGCGGCGGCGCCGGCGGGTGGCAGGGCTCCGAGGGCCCCGGCGGCAACGTCGCCGCCTCCGGCCGCGCGGCGGCGGCCGTCCGCGCCGCGCAGGCCGCGATCGGCCGCCCCTACGTGTGGGGGGCCACCGGCCCCTCCGGTTTCGACTGCTCGGGCCTGATGGTGTGGTCCTACCGGCAGGCCGGCGTCTCCCTGCCCCGCACCTCCCAGGCCCAGCGGCACGCCGGCCGCCGCGTGTCCCTCTCCGAGGCCCGCCCCGGCGACCTGGTCACCTACCGCTCGGACGCCAGTCACGTCGCCATGTACGTGGGCAACGGCCAGGTCGTCCACGCCCCCTACCCGGGGGCCCGGGTCCGCTACGACCCGGTCGGCATGATGCCGATCTCGGCGGTCACCCGCCCCTGAGCGGGGCGCGCGGGCCGTTCCCGCTCGTCCCCGGCTTAGGGTCGAGGGGTGAGGGCGACGCGGCGGGAGTGGTGTGGGGGTGTGCTGGCCCTGGTGGGGGGCGCGGTCCTGGGTGGGTGTGGGCGCGCGGCGGACGCGGGCGGGGCGCGGGACGCGGCCGTGCGGGCGGCCGTCGCGCGGTGGGCGCGACCGCCGGCGGGGCTGCCGGTGGGGGAGTGGACCTACGCCGTGACCTCCGTGGACGGGGCCGCCGGAACCGCCCGGGCCCGGCTGCGCTGGTCGCTGCGCGGGATCGACGGGACCCCGGTCACGGCGGAGCGGGCGCTGCGGTTCACCGGTACGGCGGGGGCCGGGGTACGGGTGCTGGGGGACGGGCCGGCGCCCGGGGCCCGGGCGCAGCTCTGGGACGCGGGGTCGGCGCGGGCGCTGCCGGCCCGGCACGGGATCGTCCTCGACCTCGGCCGGCCGGCCGGCGAGGCGGAGGCGGTGGCCGCGCTCCTGGACCGGGCCGTGCCCGCAGCCGCGCGCGCCTGGCCGCGCCGGGACGCCGGGTCGGGGCGGGTGGCCGTGTGCCTGCCCGCGACGGGGGCCGCGCTGGCCTCGCTGCTCGGCGGCGCCCCCGGGGCCTACGCGGGCCTGGCCGCCGTCACCGACGGCGCGACCGGGGCCCTCGCCGACCGGGTGCTGATCAACCCCGAGGTGTGGCCGGGGTTGTCGGAGGCGGGCCGGCGGGTGGTCCTGACCCACGAGGTCACGCACGTACTCACCCGCTCGGCGACCACCGGCCGCACCCCGCCGTGGCTGTCCGAGGGCTTCGCCGAATGGGCCGCCCAGCGCGAGGAGCCGGGCCCGCCCGAGCGGGCCGCCCCCGAACTGGCCCGCGCCGTCCGCGCCGGCCGGGTCCCGGACGCGCTGCCGGACCCGGCGGCCTTCGCCTTCGGCGGGGGCGCGGACGACGCCGAGGCCCCGGCCCGTGCCTACGCCGGGGCCTGGCTGGCCTGCCGGCTGCTGGCCCGCCGGTGGGGGGACGCGGCCCTGGTGCGGCTGTACGAGGAGGCGGGCCGCGAGGGCGCGCCGGCCGCGCTGCGCGCCGTGACGGGCCTGACGGAGCGGGAGTTCACCGCCGCGTGGCGGGCGGAGCTGCGCGAGGTGTTCGGCGCGCGCGCCTGAGGGTCCGCGCGGCTCGGTCCCGGTGTCGGCCGGGGCGGTTCCGGTACTGTCGCAGGCGATGTACAAGACGCTGATCGTGACCAATGACTTCCCGCCGCGCCCCGGTGGCATCCAGGCGTTCCTGCACAACATGGCGCTGCGCCTCGACCCCGATCAGGTCGTCGTGTACGCGTCCACGTGGAAGCGGGGGGCCGAGGGGCGTGAGGCGACCGCCGCCTTCGACGCCGAGCAGCCGTTCACCGTGGTCCGGGACCGCACGACCATGCTGCTGCCGACCCCCCGGGTCACCGCGCGCGCCGGCGCCCTGCTGCGCGAGCACGGCTGCCGTTCGGTGTGGTTCGGGGCCGCCGCCCCGCTCGGGCTGATGGGCCCGGCGCTGCGCAAGGCGGGCGCGGAGCGGCTCGTGGCCACCAGCCACGGGCACGAGGCCGGCTGGGCGCAGCTCCCGGCCGCCCGGCAGCTGCTGCGGCGGATCGGCGAGGGCACCGACACCCTGACCTACCTGGGCGAGTACACGCGCTCGCGGATCGCGTCGGCGCTGACCCCCGAGGCCGCCGCCCGCATGACGCAGCTGCCGCCCGGGGTGGACGAGAAGACCTTCCACCCCGACTCGGGCGGTGCCGAGGTCCGGGCCCGGCTCGGGCTCTCGGACCGGCCGGTGGTGGTGTGCGTGTCGCGGCTGGTGCCCCGCAAGGGCCAGGACACGCTGATCGAGGCGATGCCGCGGATCCTGGCCTCGGTGCCGGACGCGGTGCTGCTGGTCGTGGGCGGCGGCCCGTACGAGAAGGACCTGCGGGAGCTGGCCGCGCGCACCGGCGTCGCCGACTCGGTGCGGTTCACCGGCGCGGTGCCGTGGGCGGAGCTGCCCGCGCACTACGGGGCGGGCGACGTGTTCGCCATGCCGTGCCGGACCCGGCGCGGCGGGCTGGACGTGGAGGGCCTGGGCATCGTCTACCTGGAGGCGTCCGCGACCGGGCTGCCGGTGGTGGCGGGCGATTCGGGCGGGGCGCCGGACGCGGTCCTGGACGGCGAGACCGGCTGGGTGGTGCGCGGCGGTTCGCCCGCCGAGGCGGCCGAGCGGATCACGGCCCTGCTGGAGGACCCCGAGTTGCGGGCCCGGATGGGCGCCCGGGGCCGGGAGTGGGTCGAGGAGAAGTGGCGCTGGGACCTGCTCGCGGAGCGGCTGCGCGCCCTGCTGTGAGCGGGCCGGCGGGCCCGTGCGGCCCGCCCGCCGGCGCCGGCGCCGGATGAAGAAGGTCGTGCACGCTTCTGGGCTGTTTCGGGCCCCTTGCCCATCATGCCGCCATGACACCGAAGCTGACACGTCGTCAATTCCTGGGGTCGGCGGCCCTCTCGGCCGCCGCGACCGCCGGGTTCACCCGGATCGGCCTCTCCGCCGCGCACGCCGTCGAACCCGCCCCCGCCCGGTACGCCCCGGCCATCGTGGTCGGCTCCGGCTACGGGGCCGCCGTGACCGCGCTGCGGCTGGGCCAGGCCGGGGTGCGCACGGTGGTCCTGGAGATGGGCCGGCTGTGGGACACCGCCGGCCCCGACGGGAAGGTCTTCCCGGCCACCACCGCCCCCGACCAGCGCTCCATGTGGTTCAAGAGCCGCACCGAGGCCCCGCTGTCGACGTTCCTGTGGCTGGACGTCGTCAACCGCGACATCACCCCCTACCCCGGGGTCCTCGACCGCGTGGACCACGGCGGGATCTCCGTCTACCTCGGGCGCGGGGTGGGCGGCGGCTCCCTCGTCAACGGCGGCATGGCCCCGACCCCGCGCCGCTCCTACTTCGAGGAGGTGCTGCCGGGGGTCGACGCCGACGAGATGTACGGCACCTGGTTCCCCAAGGCCCGCGCCGCCCTCGGCGTCAACGAGATCGACCCGGCCTGGTTCGAGTCCACCGAGTGGTACCGCTTCGCGCGGGTCTCCCGCAAGCACGCCCAGAACACCGGGCTGCGGACCACCTTCGTGCCCAACGTGTACGACTTCGCGTACATGCGGCGCGAGGCGGACGGGCAGGCCGTCAAGTCCGCGCTGGCCGGCGAGGTGATCTACGGCAACAACCACGGCAAGAAGAGCGTGGACAAGACCTACCTCGCGGCGGCCCTGGGCACCGGCAACGTCACCATCGAGACCCTGCAACGGGTGGTCGGCGTCCGCCCCGACCCGGCCGGCGGGTACGTGCTGACCGTGCGGGGCATCGACCTGGCGGGCCGGGTCACGCAGACCCGCGAACTGGGCTGCGCGAGCCTCTTCCTCGGCGCCGGCAGCCTCGGCACCACCGAGATCCTGCTGCGGGCCCGCGAGACCGGCACCCTCCCCGAGCTCAACGACCGGGTGGGGGAGGGCTGGGGGCCCAACGGCAACATCATGACGGCCCGCGCCAACCACGTGTGGGACACCGTCGGCGCCAAACAGTCCACGATGCCCGCGCTCGGCATCGACGACTGGGACAACGCCGCCAACCCCGTGTTCGCCGAGATAGCCCCGCTGCCCATGGGCCTGGAGCACTGGGTGTCCATGTACCTGGCGATCACCAAGAACCCCGAACGCGGCCGGTTCCGCTACGACGCCGCCACCGACTCCGCCCGCCTGGACTGGACCCGGGACCAGAACGCCCCCGCCGTGCGGTCCGCGAAGACCCTCTTCGACCGGATCAACCGCCGCAACGCCACCATCTACCGCTACGACCTGTTCGGGCAGAACCGGACCTTCGCCGACGACTTCACCTACCACCCGCTGGGCGGCTGCGTGCTCGGCCAGGCCACCGACGGATACGGGCGGGTGCACGGGCATCAGGGTCTGTACGTCGTGGACGGCTCGCTGGTGCCCGGCTCCCTCGGCGTGAACCCCTTCGTGACGATCACCGCCCTCGCCGAGCGGAACCTGGACCGGATCATCGCCCAGGACCTCACCGGCCCCCGCTGAGCCTCAGGAGGTGTAGAGCGCCTCGATCTCGTCGGCGAAGTCCTTCGCGACCACGGCCCGCTTCAGCTTCAGGGACGGGGTGATGTGCCCGGACTCCTCGGTGAACTGCGAGCCGAGGATCCGGAACTTGCGCACCGACTCCGCCTTCGAGACGGCCGCGTTGCCGTCGTCCACCGCCTGCTGCACGGCGGCGATCAGCTCCGGGTCCTCGCGCAGCGACGCGGCCGTGGCCCCGGCCGGCTTGCCCCGGTCGGCGGCCCACCGGCCGAGGAACTCCTCGTCCAGGGTGACCAGCGCGGCCACGAACGGCCGCGCGTCGCCGACCACCATGCACTCGGCGACCAGCGCGTGCGCCCGGATCCGGTCCTCGATCACGGCCGGGGCCACGTTCTTGCCGCCCGCCGTGACGATGAGCTCCTTCTTGCGGCCGGTGATGGCCAGGAAACCGTCGGCGTCGAGGGTGCCCACGTCACCGGTGTGGAACCAGCCGTCGGTCATCGCCTCGGCCGTCGCGGCCTCGTTCTTCCAGTACTCCTTGAACACGTGCTCGCCGCGCAGCAGCACCTCGCCGTCCTCGGCGATCCGCACCGAGGAACCGGGCAGCGGCTGACCCACCGTGCCGATCTTGGGCCGGTCCCACGGGTTGAAGGCGGTGGCCGCGCTGGACTCCGTCAGCCCGTAGCCCTCCAGCACCGTGAACCCGATGCCCCGGAAGAAGTGCCCCAGCCGCTCGCCCAGCGGCGCGCCGCCCGAGATCGCGTACTCCCCGCGCCCGCCGAGCACGGCGTGCAGCTTCGAGTACACCAGCTTCGAGAACAGCCGGTGCTTGAGCCGCAGCCCGAAGGAGGGGCCGGCCGGGGTGTCCAGCGCGCGGCTGTAGGCGATGGCCGTCTCGGCCGCCGCGTCGAAGATCCGGCCCTTGCCGTCGGCCTGCGCCTTGGCCCGCGCCGAGTTGTAGACCTTCTCGAAGACCCGCGGCACGCCCAGGATCAGCGTCGGACGGAACGAGGACAGCTCCTCGGTGAGGTTCTTGATGTCCGGCACGCAGCCCAGGCGGATCGGCGCCAGCACCGAGGCCACCTCCACCAGCCGGCCGAAGACGTGCGCGGCCGGCAGGAACAGCAGCACGGAACACTCGCCGGTGCGGAACAGCGGCCCCAGCCGGGCCACCACGTTCCCGCACTCGGCGAAGAAGTTGCGGTGGGTGAGCACACAGCCCTTGGGGCGGCCCGTGGTGCCCGAGGTGTACACGATCGTCGCCGGGTCCTCGGCGCCGGCCAGCGAGGACCGCTCGTCGACCTCCGCGTCCGTCACCTCCGCGCCCAGCTCCCGCAGCGTCGCCGCGCCGCCCGCCTCGATCTCCCACACCTCGCGCAGCTCCGGCAGCGACCCGCGCAGCCCGGCCACGGACTCGGCGTGCCCCGGCCCCTCCACCACGGCCGCGACCGCGCCGGAGTCCTGGAGGATCCAGCGGATCTGTTCGGCGGAGGAGGTCTCGTACACCGGGACGGTGACCCCGCCGGCGGTCCAGATCGCGAAGTCGATCAGCACCCACTCGTAGCGGGTCCGCGAGATCAGCGCGACCCGGTCCCCCGGGCGGACACCGGCCGCGATCAGGCCCTTCGCCGTCGCCCGCACCTCGGCCAGGAACTCCGCGGCGCTCACGTCCTGCCAGGCGGCACCCGCCTTGCGGGCCATGACGGCGACGTCCGGGTGCTCGGCGGCGTTGCGGCGGATCAGATCCGTCAGATTGGCGTCCGACGGAACCTCGTACAGGGCCGGAAGGCTGAACTCGCGCAAGACTGCTGCTCCTCTGGGGCGCCATCGCCACGGTGCGGACCGACCGGACGTTACCCATCGGTAGTGGGTTCCCGGTAGGGGGAACCGGCCAGATGTTCCGTGCGTCACACGGCCGGCACGGGTGCGTTCGACAGTAGTTCACACCCTCTGTGACTCGGAAGTAACCGCAGGTCCGGCGCGGTTCCCGCGCCTCGGACGCGCCCTTCCCGCTTCTTTCGCCCCCGTCTAGGGTCGACGGAGGCGAAACGAGCGGGATCGGGAGGCCAGGGTGCGGGAGGCCAAGGTGACGGACACGGGCGACGGGGCGCGGACCGCAGGGGAACGCGGCGGACCGGCCGGCCGGCGCCGACACCGGGTGCACGTGGTCAGCGACGTCCACGGCAACACCACCGACCTCGCCCGCGCCGGGGACGGCGCCGACGCCCTGGTCTGCCTCGGCGACCTCGTCCTCTTCCTCGACTACGCCGACCACTCCCGCGGCATCTTCCCCGACCTCTTCGGCGAGGCCAACGCCGACCGCATCGTCGAGCTGCGCACCGCCCGCCGCTTCGACGAGGCCCGCGACCTCGGCCGCCGGCTCTGGGCCGGCCTCGACCGCGACCGCCTCATCGACGAGGCCGTCCGCCGCCAGTACGCCGAGACCTTCGCCGCCTTCCCCACCCCCACCTACGCCACCTACGGCAACGTCGACGTGCCCCCCTTGTGGCCCGAGTTCGCCCGCGAGGGCGTCACCGTCCTCGACGGCGGGCGCGCCGAGATCGGCGGCCTCGTCTTCGGCTTCGTCGGCGGCGGCCTGCCCACCCCCATCCGCACCCCCTACGAGGTGAGCGAAGAGGAGTACGCCGCCAAGATCGAGGCCGTCGGCGAGGTCGACGTGCTGTGCACCCACATCCCGCCCGAGGTCCCCGACCTCTGCTACGACACCGTCGCCCGCCGATTCGAACGCGGCAGCGGCGCCCTCCTCGACGCGATCCGCCGCACCCGCCCCCGCTGGTCCCTCTTCGGCCACGTCCACCAGCCCCTCGCCCGCCGGATGCGGATCGGCGCCACCGAATGCGTCAACGTCGGCCACTTCGCCGCCACCGGCCGGCCCTTCGTCCTGGAGTGGTGATCGCGCCGGCCCGCGCCCCCCGGACGGACGGCGCGCACGGGGCGGGCGCGGGCGCGCGGTAGCCTTCACGACGACGGCCGCGAGGCCACGCCCTACCTCGAACACGCCCCCAAGGAGCGACCGCGATGGCGGAACACACCAGCTCTAGCATCACCATCGAGGCCGCCCCCGCCGAGGTGATGGCCGTGATCGCCGACTTCGCCCGCTACCCCGAGTGGACCGGAGAGGTGAAGGAGGCCGAGGTCATCGCCACCGACGCCCGCGGCCGCGCCGAGAAGGTGCGCCTCCTCCTCGACGCCGGCGCCATCCGCGACGACCACACCCTCGACTACACCTGGGTCGGCGAGGACGAGGTCAGCTGGAGCCTGGACAAGTCCCAGATGCTCCGCCAGCTCGACGGCTTCTACCGCCTCGCCCCCCGCGACGGCGGCACCCGCACCGAGGTGACCTACCAGCTCACCGTCGACGTCAAGATCCCCATGCTCGGCATGATCAAGCGGAAGGCCGAGAAGGTCATCATCGACCGCGCCCTGGCCGGCCTGAAGAAGCGGGTCGAATCCCCCCGCTGACCCACCCCCCGGGGCGGCCGGCGGCGCGCGGGGTCACGGCCCGGTCCGCGACCGGGCCCCCGCCGCACCTCCACCGGAAGGCCGCCCCGACCGTGCACATCCTCTTCGTCACCGGCCCCGGCGGCGCCGGCCGCAGCACCGTCGCCGCCGCCACCGCCCGCGCCGCCCACCGGGCCGGCCTGCGCGTCCACCTGCTCGGCGCCGACCCCGGCGACTCCCTCGCGGAGATCATCGGCCCCGACCCCGACGCCTCCTTCGGCCCCGACGTCACCCGCGTCGCCCCCGCCGACGACCTCCGCGAGGAGCTCGCCGCCCTCCAGGACCGCGCCGACGGCCTTTTCGACCTGCTCGGCGCCCGCCCGCTCAGCGCCGACGAGATCACCCCCCTGCCCGGCGCCGCCGACTTCGCGCTGCTGCGCGCCGTCCGTCACGCCGCCGACCGCGCCGACCGCACCGGTCACGAACTCCTCGTCGTCGACGCGCCCCCGCTCGCCGAGACCGTCGACCTCCTCGCCCTGCCCGGCCGGCTGCGCCGCTACCTCGCCCGACTGCTGCCCGCCGAACGCCAGGCCGCCCGCGCCCTGCGCCCCCTGCTCGCGCAGCTCGTCGGCGTGCCCATGCCCACCGAACGGCTCTACGAGCTCGCCGCCCGCTGGGACGAGGAGCTCGCCGCCGTCCACGCCGTGCTCCACGCCCCCGGCACCGCCGTCCGCGTGGTCGCCGACCCCGGCCCCGTCGGCGCCGACGCCCTCCGCCTGGGCACCGCCGCCCTCGCCCTGCACCGCCTGCCCGTCGACGCCCTCGTCCTCAACCGCGCCCTGCCGCCCGCCGCCGCGAGCGCCGAACCCTGGCTCGCCGAACTCGCCGCGCAGCAGGAACGACACGCCCAGGACTGGGCCGGCCCCTGGACCGGCACCCCGCTGCGGACCCTGCCCCACCTCGGCCGCTCCCCGCGCGGCGCCGCCGACCTCGACCGGCTCGCCACCCCCGGCGTGCCCCGCCCCGAACGCCCCGAGTGGACCGTCCTCGACCGGCGCGCGGAGGACGGGGTGCTGGTCTGGGAGATCCCGCTGCCCGGCGCCCGCAAACCCGACGTGGACCTCGTGCGGCGCGGGGACGAGCTGATCCTGGCCGTCGGCCCGCACCGCCGGATCGTGCCCCTGCCGGCCGCCCTGCGCCGCTGCGCCGTCTCCGGCGCCGCCCTGCGCGAGGGCCTGCTGTCCGTCCGCTTCACCCCCGACCCCGGCCAGTGGCCGACCCGGGGCTGACGGCCGGAACCCACCGCCGGACCCGGGCCGCGTTGCGCCGTTCGGGTAAGGTCGAGACACCGCCCGCCGCTGCCGCAGGAGAGTCCGCGATGAGCGAGAACACCGATCGCCCCACCCCCGACGAGGACGCGTGGGCCAAAGCCTGCGCCGAGGACCTGGCCGCCGAACGGGAACGCCGCCGAGCCGACCGCGAGGCCGCCGGGGACCGCGCCCCGGGCAGCGCGGCCGAGGAGTTCGCGAAGCTCTTCGGGGCCGTCGCCGACAAGCTCTCCGGCATCACCGGCCCCGCCGGCCCCCTCTTCGGAACCGCCGCCCAGGGCGCCGTACGCGAGTTCGTCAACCAGGCGAAGTCCGCCGCCAAGCCCGTGGTGGAACGCAATCCCGAGGTCTTCGACCACCTCGCCGCCGCCGGCGCCGAACTCCTCGCCGCCTACCGCTCCGCCGTCGCCGGCCACGAGGCCCGCTGGACCCGGGACGAGGCCCCCGCCGCGCATGAGGAGCCCACCGGTGGGCAGGCGCCCGAACGGCAGCCCCCGGCCCCCGCCGGTGACCCCCGCCCCGAGGACGCGACGGGCGATCGGCCGGATCCCGCCGGCCGAAGGCCCCGAGACCCGGGCCAGGGGTCCTCGGAGCGCATCGACCTCGACTGAGAGGGCCCCGCGCTCGGGTACGGTGGGCCGTGGCGGGGTTCGACCGAAACCGAGGGACACATGGCACTCACCATCGGCGTCGACATCGGCGGCACCAAGATCGCGGCCGGCGTGGTCGACGAAGAGGGCACCATTCTGGAGACGTACAAGGTGCCCACTCCTCCGACCCCCGAAGGGGTCACGGAGGCGATCTGCTCCGCCGTCGCCGAAGTCAGCGGCAACCACCCCGTCGAGGCGGTCGGCATCGGCGCCGCCGGGTACGTGGACGACAAGCGCGCCACCGTGCTGTTCGCCCCGAACATCAACTGGCGCCACGAACCGCTCAAGGACCGCGTCGAACAGCGCGTGGGCCTGCCCGTCGTCGTCGAGAACGACGCGAACTGCGCGGCCTGGGGCGAGTACCGCTTCGGCGCCGGCCAGGGCCACGACGACGTCATCTGCATCACCCTGGGCACCGGCCTGGGCGGCGGCATCATCATCGGCAACAAGCTCCGCCGGGGCCGCTTCGGCGTCGCCGCCGAGTTCGGCCACATCCGGGTCGTCCCCGACGGCCTGCTGTGCGGCTGCGGCAGCCAGGGCTGCTGGGAGCAGTACGCCTCCGGCCGCGCCCTGGTCCGCTACGCCAAGCAGCGCGCCAACGCCACCCCCGAGAACGCCGGGGTGCTCCTCGCGCTCGGCGACGGCACCCCCGAGGGCATCGAGGGCAAGCACATCAGCGAGGCCGCCCGCCAGGGCTGCCCGGTGGCCGTGGACTCCTTCCGCGAACTGGCCCGCTGGGCCGGCGCCGGCCTCGCCGACCTCGCCTCCCTCTTCGACCCCTCCGCGTTCATCGTCGGCGGCGGGGTCTCGGACGAGGGCGAACTCGTCCTCGACCCGATCCGCAAGTCCTTCCGACGCTGGCTGATCGGCGGCCAGTGGCGACCGCACGCCCAGGTCCTCGCCGCCCAACTCGGCGGCAAGGCGGGCCTGGTGGGCGCCGCCGACCTCGCCCGACAGGGCTGAGCCCACAGCACGTCGCACGTTCGCCGTCGCCCGCCGCGTCCCCTCGGGGAGGCGGCGGGCGACGGCGTATCGTGCCGGCATGACACCGAGCCGGGACACGCGGACACAGTCGGGCGGGACGACGGACGGCGGGGGAGCGATGTGGGCGGCGCGCGCCGCCGACCGGCCCGCGCCCGCCGGGAGCACGCGGGACGGCACCCTCGCCGATCTCCCGCCCGGCGGCGCCGAACCCGACGGCTCCACCGTCGTCCGCGTCCTGTCCTGGAACCTGCGCTCGATGCGCGACGACGAGGACGCCCTCGCCCGGGTCATCCGGGCCTGCCGCCCCGACGTGGTCCTCGCCCAGGAGGCCCCCCGCTTCTTCCGCTGGCGCAAGCACGCCGCCCGCCTCGCCGCCAAGGCCGACCTCGTGCACCTCACCGGCGGCGCCACCGCCAACGGCCCGCTCATCCTGTGCGCCCTGCGGGTCACCCCCGAACGCACCGAGGACGTGCTGCTGCCCCACACCCCCGGCCGGCACCGGCGCGGCCTGGCCACCGCCGTCGTCCGGATCGGCGCGGCCCGCCTCGCCCTCACCAGCGCCCACCTCTCGCTGTACGCCGACGAACGCCCCGAGCAGGCCGCCGCCGCGCTCCGGCTGCCCCAGGCCCCGCCCGGCACCCACCGGATCCTCGCCGGCGACGTCAACGAGACCCCCGACGGACCCGTCTTCCGCACCCTGGCCCGCACCCTGCGCGACTGCCGCGCCGTCACCCCCTGGGGCGAGGAGCACACGTTCCCGGCCGCCGCGCCCGTGAAGCGGATCGACGGGATCTTCGCCGACCCGGGGGTCGAGGTGCTCGGCTGCGGGGTCCCGCGCGGCCTGCGCGGGGTCACCGACGCCGACCTGCGGGCCGCCACCGACCACCTGCCGCTGCTGGCGGCCCTCCGCCTGCCCGCCCCCGGACACGACACCGCCCCGACCCCCTGAGGCGGGGGCCGGGGCGGTACGGGGCGGCGGGCTCAGACCACGGCGCCGCGGCCGGGGTCCTCGTCCTCGTCCTCGCCCTGCGCCATGCGCGCCACGAGGGTCGCGAAGCCGCCGAGGAAGCCGCCGACGCCCAGCGTCGTCAGCCACCAGGTCATGTCCCAGCGCAACAGCACCGCGAGCAACAGCAGCACCGGCCCGCCGATCACGGCGAGCCACGCGAACTTCGCCGTGACGTCCGCCTCCGGCAGCGGGGGCGGCTCGGGCGGCACGAAGTGCCCCTCGTCGGGGTCCTCGCGCGGGGTGAAGTCCCGCGGCCCCGGGGCCGGCGCCCCGCCCCCCACACCGGGGGCGAAGATCACCGAACCGCCCAGGGCGGGCATCCCCGTCGAGGTCGGGCCGGCGGACGCGGTCGGGGGCTTCGCGGGCCCGTCCCCGTCACCCTCGCCCTCCCCGTCCACGCCGTCCTCGGAGCGCCGCGGGGCCGGGGCCTCGGGCACCGCCTTCGCGGCCGGCTCGGGCCGCACGTCCTCCTCGGGCAGCATCAGGGTCTCGATCGGCCGGAACGGGCGGGTGCCCGGCGGGTCCGCCGGTTCCTCCCCGTATCCGGCCACGATCGCGGCCCAGGCCGCCTCCTCGTCCAGCGGTGGCACGCCACCCGCCGGTTCCTCCTGCTCAGCCACCGGTCTCCACCCCCTTCACCGCGTCCGCCACCAGACGCTCGACGAACGCGTGGCTGTCCGCGAAGATCCGCTCCGCGTCGTGGTCCAACGTCGCGACGTGGTAGCTCTGTTCCAACAGGGTCTCCGTCACGTCCGAGGACGACACCCGGGCCAGGATCCGGGCGGAGTCCCGCGGCGAGACCACGTGGTCCCGCGGGCTGTGCAACAGCAGCACCGGCTGGGTCACCTGCGGCAGTTCCCCGTCCAGCATCCGCAGGAACCGGCGCAGCGAGTGCGCGGCCCGGGTGGGGACGCGGGTGTAACCGACCTCCGTCGACCCGGGCTTGGCGATGTCGCTCGCGATGCCGGGGGTGGACCGGACCAGGTGCTTGACGACGGGCAGCGCCACCGCCTTCGGGTCGTGGATCCGGTTGACGGGGTTGACCAGCACGATGCCGGTGATCGCCGCGCCGTGCTTGGCGGCCAGCCGCAGGGTCAGCGCCCCGCCCATGGACAGGCCGAAGACGAACACGTGCCGGCAGCGGGCGGAGAGCTCGCGCAGGGCGCGGTCCACCTCCGCGTACCAGTCCTGCCACTCGGTCAGCTGCATGTCCTGCCAACGCGTCCCGTGTCCCGGGAGCAACGGCACGGACACGGTCAACCCCCGCTCGGCCAGATACTCGGCCCAGGGGCGCATCGACTGCGGGGTACCGGTGAAGCCGTGGCAGAGGAGGACGCCGACCTCTCCGCCCTCGTGGCGGAAGGGCTCGGCTCCGGGGAGGACGGGCACCAGGTTCTCCTTGGATCGCGGGAGGGGGGTGGAACCGGCGGGTGCGGGCCGTGCGTGTTCACGTCGACATCGACGACGTGCGGTGACGCCGTGGTGCCGGAGCGTGGCCGCGCGGTGTGGTCTCGCCGTGTGTCTTCACCGTACGCGACCGTCCCGGCACCGACCAGGGTCGTCGGGCGGCTCCGGGCGAGGCCAGGGGTTAAGGTCTGTTCGACGGACACAGGAAGGCTTTCGAGTTGATCTACGGCGCAATGAAGTTCTCCATCGGCGGGTCCCTGAAGCTCGCCTTCAGGCCCTGGGTGGAGGGCCTTGAGAACATCCCCGCCGAGGGACCGGCGATCCTCGCGAGCAACCACCTGTCCTTCTCGGACTCGTTCTTCCTGCCGGCGGTGCTCGACCGGAAGGTGACCTTCATCGCGAAGGCCGAGTACTTCACCACCCCCGGGGTCAAGGGCAAGCTGACGGCGGCCTTCTTCAAGGGTGTCGGACAGCTGCCCGTGGACCGCTCCGGCGCGCGGGGCGCGGGCGAGGCCGCGATCAAGAGCGGCATCGAGGTCATCGAGCGCGGCGAGCTGTTCGGGATCTACCCCGAGGGCACCCGCTCGCCCGACGGCCGGCTCTACCGGGGCAAGCCCGGCGGCCTGGCCCGGGTGGCCCTGGCCACCGGCGCGCCCGTGATCCCCGTGGCGATGATCGACACGGAGAAGATCCAGCCCCCCGGCAAGGTGGTGCCCAAGCTGATGCGCCCGGGCATCCGGATCGGCAAGCCGCTGGACTTCAGCCGCTACCAGGGCATGGACGGGGACCGCTTCATCCTGCGCTCGGTGACCGACGAGGTCATGTACGAGATCATGAAGCTCTCGGGCCAGGAGTACGTGGACATCTACGCGACGGCCGCCAAGCGGCAGATCGCGGACGCGGAGAAGGCGGAGAAGGCGGCCAAGGACGCGGAGAAGGCGGAGGCCGACGCCGCCGCCAAGGCCGCGAAGGCCGCCACGAAGGACGCCAAGGCCGCCGGGTCCGAGTAGGACCTCGCCGCGCGGTGGGGCCGCGCGGTGCACGGGGGGTGGGAGATGACGGGCCTGCGCGAGCGGGAGAGCGGCCGGGTGACCCGGATGTCGGTGGAGCAGCCGCTGTGGCGGGCGCTGACCGGCTACCGGCTGCTGACGATGGTGTACGCGGTGCTGCTGTTCGCCTCCGCCCACCGCGAGTTCCCGCGCCCCCTGGTGGGCGCGGGCTACCTCGCGGTGCTCGCGGTGTGGACGCTGGCCACGCTGCCGAAGGTGTCCGGCGCGAAGGCGTGCACCCGCCGCTTCCTGGCCTGCGACCTGACGGTGGCGCTGACCGGGATCGTGCTGACGGTGGTCGCCGACACCCCGGAGCGGCTGCACGGGGGCGGGCCCACCCTGCCGACGATCTGGACGGCCGGCGCGGTGCTGGCCTTCGCCCTCAAGGGCGGTTGGCGCTGGGCGATGTTCGCGTCGACGCTGGTCGCGCTCGCCAACATCGGCGTGCAGCGCTGGGCGCCGTCGGCGGACACCCTGCACAACGTGCTGCTGGTGTGGGTGGCCTCGATCGCGATCGGCTACGTGGTGCAGGTGGCCCGGGCCAGTGAGGCCACCCTGGCGCGGGCCCTGGAGATCGAGGCGGCGACCCGGGAGCGGGAGCGGCTGGCCCGGGACATCCACGACGGGGTGTTGCAGGTGCTGGCGATGGTGCACCGGCGCGGCGCGGAGGTCGGCGGCGAGGCCGCGGAGCTGGGCCGGCTGGCGGGGGAGCAGGAGGTGGCCCTGCGGACCCTGATCTCCGGCGGCCTCGGCGCCCCCGCCCCGGCCCGTCCCGCGCCCGACGGCGGCGGGCCCGAGCAGGCCCCCGAGCCCGAGCCGGCCTCCGTGGACCTGCGGGGGCTGCTGGCGCCGTTCGCGGGTTCCCGGGTGAACCTGGCCGAGCCGGGCGCGCCCGTGGAACTGGCGACGCCGGTGGCGCGGGAGTTGGCGGCGGCGGTGGGCGCGGCCCTGGACAACGTGCGCCGGCACGCGGGCGCGCAGGCCCGGGCCTGGATCCTGGTGGAGGACTGGGGCGACGAGGTGATCGTGACGGTCCGCGACGACGGGCCGGGCATTCCGGCCGGCAGGTTGGACGAGGCGGCCGGCGAGGGTCGGATGGGCGTGGCCCTGTCGATCCGGGGCCGGCTGCGGGACCTGGGCGGCAGCGCCGAGGTGGTGTCGGTGCCCGGTCAGGGCACCGAGGTGGAGTTGACGGTGCCCAAGGGCGCGCAGGGAAGGGACGGGGCATGACGGACGGGACGACGGGTGACGCGGGGGTCGGCGGCGAGCGGCCGATCCGGGTGATGGTCGTGGACGACCACCCGATGTGGCGGGACGCGGTGGCCCGGGACCTCGCGGCGGCCGGCTGCGAGGTGGTGGCCACGGCCGGGGACGGCCCGCAGGCGGTGCGCCGGGCCCGCGCGACCCGGCCCGAGGTGCTGGTGCTGGACCTGAACCTGCCGGGGCTGCCCGGGGTCGCGGTCTGCAAGCAGCTCGTGGACGGGGAGCCGGGGGCGCCCCGGGTCCTGGTGCTGTCGGCGAGCGGCGAGCACGCGGACGTGCTGGAGGCCGTGAAATCGGGGGCCACGGGCTACCTGCTGAAGTCGGCGGGGGCGCAGGAGCTGATCGACGCGGTGCGCCGCACCGCCGTGGGCGACCCGGTGTTCACCCCGGGCCTGGCCGGGCTGGTGCTGGGGGAGTACCGGCGGCTGGCCACCGAGCCCGTCCCGACCGCCGAGGACGGCCCCGACCGGCCCCGGCTCACGGACCGGGAGACGGAGGTGCTGCGGCTGGTGGCCAAGGGCCTGTCGTACAAGCAGATCGCGGAGCGGCTGGTGATCTCGCACCGCACCGTGCAGAACCACGTCCAGAACACCCTGGGCAAGCTCCAGCTCCACAACCGGGTGGAACTCGTCCGCTACGCCATAGAGCGGGGCCTGGACGACCCGGCCTGAGCGCGCGGGCGGCCGCCCCGGATCGTATGGTGACAAACGGATCGTGGCCGCCCGTACCCGTGAATCTGGAGCGAACGTGGACATCCTGGCATTCGGCGTGACGGCCGACGAGAAGCCCATGCTGGAGCGCGCCTTCGGCGAGGCCCACCAGGTGCGCTGCCTGGAGGTCTTCCTCAGCGAGGACACCGCCCCCATCGCCGCCGGCTACGAGGTCATCTCCTCCAGCGTCAACGCGGACCTCAGCGGCACCGTGCTGCGCCGCCTCGCCGCCGGCGGCACCCGGATGATCGCCCAGCGGTCCACCGGCTTCAACAACATCGACCTGGCCACGGCCCGCGAACTCGGCCTCACCGTCGCCCGCGTCTCCTACTACTCGCCCTACTCGGTGGCCGAATTCGCCTGGACCCTCGCGATGGCCGTCAACCGCCGGATCGTCCGCGCCTCCAACCGCACCCGCGACTTCGACTTCCGCCTCAACGGCCTCATGGGCCGCGACCTGCGCGGGCGCACCGTCGGCGTGCTCGGCACCGGCAAGATCGGCGAGGCATTCACCCGGATCGCCCACGGCTTCGGCATGAACCTCCTCGGCTGGGACGTGGCCCAGAACCCGGCCTGCCTCGAACTCGGCATGAAGTACGTGGACAAGGACGAGCTCTTCGCCTCCGCCGACCTGATCAGCCTGCACGTGCCGCTGCTCGACTCCACCCACCACATCGTGGACGCCGAGGCCCTGCGCCGCATGAAGGACGACGCGATCCTCGTCAACAGCAGCCGCGGCGGCCTCGTGGACACCGCGGCCCTCGTCTCCGAACTGCGCACCGGCCGCTTCACCGGCGTCGGCCTCGACGTGTACGAGGCGGAGGCCGGGCTGTTCTTCCTCGACAAGTCCCTGGAGGCCGTCGAGGACGACACCCTGGCCCGCCTGATCACCTTCCCCAACGTCGTGGTCACCTCACACCAGGCGTACTACACCCACGACGCGGTCGGGCAGATCATCGACACCACCGTCGCGAACGTGGCCGACTACCTCGCCGGCCGCCGCTCCGAGAACACCCTCAGCCCCGCCGCGGACTGACCCCCTTGGCGGCTCCCCTCGCGGCTCCCGTCGTGACCAGGGCCAGCAGCTCCGCCACCAGCTCCGCGCCCCGCAGGGTCAGCACCGACTCCGGATGGAACTGCACCCCCGCGAGGCCGCCGCCGGCCGACCGCAGCGCGTGCACCTCCCCGGTCCGCGCGTCCCGCGCCACCTCCACCCCGCGCGCCGCCAGGCCGGCGGCGGCCGCGTCCTCGCACACGGCCGTGAACGTGTTGTAGAAGCCCACCGTCTCCGCCCGCCCGAACAGGTCCACCGTCACCTGCGCGCCCTGAGCCGGCTCCGCCTTCCGGACCAGCGGCAGCCCGAGGGCCTCCGCGATCAGCTCGTGCCCCAGGCACACCCCCAGCAGCCCGTGCCGGTGCCCCGCCACCAGCTCCCCGGCCAGCTCCCGCAACCGCGCCAGGCGCGGATCCCCGACGGCCGTCGGATCACCCGGACCGGGGCCCAGCACGATCGGCCCCCGGTGCGCCCGGGCCGCCGCCCCCAGCCCCGGGTCGTCGTGCCGCAGGATCCGCACCCCGCTGCCCGCCACCCGCAGCACGTGCGCCAGCATCGCCGTGAACGTGTCCTCCCCGTCCACCAGCAGCACCTCGCCCACCGGCGCCCCGACGGGCTCCCGCAGCCGCAGCCAGAACGGCGCCAGGTCCCGCCGCCGCGCCGCCAGCGCCGCCGCCACCCGCGGGTCCTCGGCCCACCGCGCCCGCGCCCCCGCCGGCGCCGTCCCGCCCGACCCGAGCGCCGCCGGGTGCGCCGGCACGCCCAGCGCGGCCAGCACCCCGGCCGCCTTCGCGTGGGTCTCCGCCACCTCCGAGGCCGGATCCGAATGCCGCACCAGCGTCGCCCCCACCGGCACCCGCAGCGACCCGTCGGCCGCGATGTCCGCCGTCCGGATCAGGATCGGCGAGTCCAGCGTCGCCCGCCCCTCCCCGTCCCGGCCCAGCAGCGCCAGCGCCCCCGCGTAATAACCCCGGCCACCGCTCTCGTACCGGCGGATCACCCGGCACGCGTTCTCCACCGGCGAGCCCGTCACGGTCGCCGCGAACATCGTCTCGCGCAGCACCTCCCGCACGTCCAGGCTGCTGCGCCCCCGCAGCTCGTACTCCGTGTGCGTCACGTGCGCCATCTCCCGCAACCGGGGCCCCACCACCACCCCGCCCAGGTCCCCGACCGCGCACATCATCTTCAGTTCCTCGTCCACCACCATCGACAGCTCGTCGATCTCCTTGCGGTCGCCGAGGAACGCGAGCAGGGACTCCGCGTCCGGGCCCGAGGCCGGGTGCCGCAGGGTGCCGCTGATCGGGTTCATCACCACCGTCCCGCCCGAGGCCCGCACGTGCACCTCCGGCCCCGCCCCCACCAGCGTCCGCTCCCCGGTGTGCACCACGAAGGTCCAGTACGCCCCCCGCTCCCCGCGCAGCAGCCGACCGAACAGGGCGAGCGCGTCCGAGCGGTCGAAGCCCTCGATCCGCCCCTCGTAGGTCCGGCGGATCACGAAGTTGGCGCCCTCGCCGCGCCCGATCTCGTCCGCGATCACCCGGGCGACGGTGTCGGCGTACGCGGCGTCCGAGACGTCGAAACCACCGCCGGTGACCTCCGGCCGGTGCGCGGGCAGGGCGGCGAGCACCTCGTCGAGCGGCAGCGCGTGCGCCTCCTCGGCCACCAGCACCGACAGCGGGGTGCCGTCGTCGGTGACCTCGAAACCGCGCTCGCGGATCTGCCGGAAGGGCACGAGGGCCAGCGAGCCGAGCGGCCCGATCGGCAGCTCGGCCAGCCGCTCGACCTCGCGCACCGGACCGGTCAGCACCTCCACCACCTCCCCGGCCCCCGGCAGTCCGGGGGTGCGGCGGCGCAGCAGCGCGAACGGCGGGTGGTCGGGCCGGGCCAGCGCCGCGAGCAGCTCGGCGACGGACGTGGCGGCGGACGTGGCGGTGGGTGCGGGCGTGGGTTCGGACATCGGGGGTCCCCTCGTGGAGTGGTTCGGAGGGCGGCCCGGCTCCGGTGGACCCGGAGAAACACGAAAGGCCGCCCTGGGGCGGCCTTCGCGCGTCGTACTCGTCAGTGGGTACGCGTCGGGGGTGGGCCGCCGGGAGCGGGCCACCACCAGGAAAGGTCGGCGTACGCGTACATGCCGAGGACCCTAACGCACCCGGCGACCGGCGCGCGCCGTTTCCCGCCCGGCGATTTTCGAGAGTCGCGTCTCACCTGTCGGGCGCGTGGCCGGACCACTCGGCGGACGCCGTAATGTGTACGAGGTGACCGTGAAAGCAGAAACCCACGCCCTCGCCGACAAGGCGACCTGGCGAGACCTTCCCGCGGCGCAGCAGCCTTCGTACCCCGATGTCGAGGCCCTGCGCGCAGTCGTCGCGGACCTCGAATCGTATCCTCCGCTCGTGTTCGCGGGTGAGTGCGACCAGCTGCGCGCCCGTCTGGGAGCCGTCGCCAAGGGCGAGGCGTTCCTGCTTCAGGGCGGCGACTGCGCCGAGGCGTTCGACGCCGTGTCCGCCGACCACATCCGCGCCAAGCTGAAGACGCTGCTCCAGATGAGCGCCGTCCTGACCTACGCGGCCTCCGTGCCCGTGGTCAAGGTCGGGCGCATCGCGGGCCAGTACTCCAAGCCGCGTTCCAAGGACACCGAGACCCGCGACGGCGTCACCCTGCCGACCTACCGCGGCGACTCCGTCAACGGCTTCGCCTTCACCGAGGAAGCCCGGATCCCGGACCCCGAGCGGCTGAAGCGGATGTACCACGCCTCCGCCTCGACCCTGAACCTGGTGCGCGCCTTCACCACCGGCGGTTACGCCGACCTGCGCCAGGTGCACGCCTGGAACCAGGACTTCGTGAAGTCCTCGCCCTCCGGCCAGCGCTACGAGCAGCTCGCCCGCGAGATCGACAACGCGCTGAACTTCATGAAGGCGTGCGGCACCGACCCGGCCGAGTTCAAGGCCGTGGAGTTCTACGCCTCGCACGAGGCGTTGCTGCTGGACTACGAGTCGGCGCTGACCCGCGTGGACTCCCGCACCGGCAAGCTCTACGACACCTCGGGCCACATGGTCTGGATCGGCGAGCGCACCCGCCAGCTCGACCACGCGCACATCGAGTTCTGCTCGAAGATCTCGAACCCGATCGGCATCAAGCTCGGCCCCACCACCTCCGTGGACGAGGCCCTGACCTACGTCGACCGCCTCGACCCCGAGCGCGAGCCCGGCCGCCTGACCTTCGTGGTCCGCATGGGCGCCGACAAGGTCCGCGACAAGCTCCCCGAGCTGGTCGAGAAGGTCACCGCCTCCGGCGCGGTCGTGGCCTGGGTCACCGACCCGATGCACGGCAACACCTTCGAGGCGGCCTCGGGCCACAAGACCCGCCGCTTCGACGACGTGCTCGACGAGGTGAAGGGCTTCTTCGAGGTCCACAAGGCGCTCGGCACCCACCCGGGCGGCATCCACGTGGAGCTCACCGGCGACGACGTCACCGAGTGCGTGGGCGGCGGCGACGAGATCTTCGTCGACGACCTGCACCAGCGCTACGAGACCGCCTGCGACCCGCGGCTCAACCGCAGCCAGTCGCTGGACCTCGCGTTCCTCGTCGCCGAGATGTACCGCGACCAGTAAGAGCCGGCGAGAGACACCGGCACGACGCGATCAGTTCGGTCGTTCCCACGACGATGGGGCGCGGATCCCTGTGATCCGCGCCCCATCGGCGCATCCCCGCTTTTAGGCAACCCTAAGTTTGGGTACGGTTAGGTAAGCCTCACCGAATAGGGGATCCGCGTGTACGTCTGCTCTTGCTTCGGGGTCACCGACCAGCAGGTCAAGGACCACGCGTCGAACGGCGCCTGCACCCCGCGCCAGATCGCCTCGGCCACCAAGGCCGGGACCGACTGCGGGTCCTGCGTGCGCGCCATCCAGGGGATACTCGGGCGCGGCGCGTGCCCCCGGCGGAGCCTGATGGACAAGGGCCGCTCGGCCGCCGCCGCCCTGGCCCCCGAGGCGGAACTGCCCGGACCGGGCGAGCCGACCCCCGCGCCCGCGATCCCCGCGTCCCCCGCGATCGTGCCCGTGGTCCCGCCGGCCGTCGCCCCGGCCGTCCCGCTGATCCCCGCCGCCTGAGCGCCCCGGGGGGCCCGCGTCAGCTGGGCTGTTCGATGAGCTGCGCGATGTAGAGGGGCTCGCCGAGGGACTCGATCAGTTCGAGCTGGGTGTCGAGGTAGTCGATGTGGTGCTCCTCGTCCTCCAGGATGTCCTCGAAGAGCCGCGCCGAGGTGATGTCGCCCTTGCCGCGCATGACCTCGATGCCGCGCTTGAGGCGGTCGATGGCCTCGACCTCCACCTGACGGTCGGCCTGGAACATCTCGGTGACGGTCTGGCCCACGCGGACGTGGAAGAGCCGCTGGTAGTTCGGCAGCCCGTCGAGCATGAGGATCCGCTCGGTGAGCTTGTCCGCGTGCTTCATCTCGTCGATGGACTCCTCGCGGGTGTACTTCGCGAGCTTGGTCCAGCCCTTGTTGTCCTGGATGCGGTAGTGCAGCCAGTACTGGTTGATCGCGGTCAGCTCACCGGTGAGCTGTTCGTTCAGGAATTCCAGGACCTCGGGGTCGCCCTGCATGGCAGAGGCTCCTTCCGCGTGCATGTGTTCCGGCAGGTGCCGCGCATCCTTCCACCGCCGCCGGGGGTCGTCCAGTAAGTGCGTCCTTAGTGCGAGATGGCATGGAATGCCCGTTCGGACGCGGACTGGTCATGACCACCCCACCGGGTCTGTCACCATGGAGACATGGGTCAGCCGGAAAGCCGGGTCACGCCGGACGCAGAGCAGCCGGCGCTTTCGGCGCTACCCCCGGGGCAGCGGCTCCAGCGCGGCTGGCCGGTCACCCATTACGGGCCCGTTCCCAAATTTCGTCCCGAACGCTGGGAGTTCCGCGTCTTCGGGGCCACCGCCGACGGCGAGAAGCACTGCTGGAACCACGAGGAGTTCTCGGCGCTGCCCTTCACCTCGGTCGTCGCCGACCTCCACTGCGTCACCAAGTTCAGCATGCTCGGCGCCGAGTGGGGCGGGGTCTCGGCCGCCGAGATCCTGCGCCTGGCCCCGCCGTCCCCGCAGGTCACGCACGTGATGGTGTGGGCCGAGTACGGGTTCAGCTCGAACATGCGGCTGTCCGACTTCGCCTCCGAGCGGACCGTCTTCGCCACCCACCAGGGCGGCGCCCTGCTGACCGCCGAGCACGGCTTCCCGCTCCGCCTGGTCGTGCCGCACCTCTACGCGTGGAAGGGCCCCAAGTGGGTCCGGGGCGTGGAGTACATGACGGCCGACCGGCGCGGGTTCTGGGAGGAGCGCGGGTACCACAACATCGGCGACCCGTGGCGCGAACAGCGCTATTCGTACCAGGAGGAGCCCGGGGACGGGCCCGAGTTCTGAGGGTGTGCGCACGGCGCCGGCGGAGGGTTCCGCCGGCGCCGTCCGCGTGTTCGGGGCGCGCGTGTCGCACCGCCCGCCGGCCGCCCGCTCAGTGGGCGTGCCCGCCGTGGTGGGCGTGCACCACCGCGTGCCCCTTGCCCCGGCCGATCAGCCACCGGTTGACGGGGGTGGTGAGCACGAAGGCGGCGGCCAGGGCGATGACCAGCACCACCCAGAACAGGCCGTCCGACAGGTGCGCGTCCATCGCGCCCGGCCACAGGGCGATCACCCCGTTGTCCACGAGCTCCATCACCGCGATCGAGACGGTGTCGGCGGCCAGCGCCACCCGGATCGCCGCGCCGAGCCCGAGGCCCGAGCGCAGCACCCCGCGCAGGGTCAGGGCGTAGCCGAAGACGAAGGCCAGGGCGATGGCCAGGACCATCGTGGCGGCGTTGCCCCAGCCCAGGGCGGTGCCGAGGATCATGCCGAGCACCTCGCCGATGGCGCAGCCGGTGAGGCAGTGCAGGGTGGCCTTCGCGGCCATGGCCCAGGAGACGGGCGCGCGGCCGGGCCGGTGGTGCGCGTGCTCGTGCTGTGCGTGCTCGTGGTGCTCGTGCGTGCTGTGCTCGTGCGTGCTGTGTTCGTGGTTCACGGCAGCCCCCGGATGTGACGGTGCGACGGTTCGACGCACACGTGAACCGTATACCCCCCGGGGGTATTCCCTCAATGAGTTCCGCGGAGCTCCTTCAGCAGCGCGATGTCCCCCGCGTGCCCCTCCTTGCCGCCCGGCGTCTCGATGATCAGCGGCACCCCGGCCGTCTCCGGGTGCCCGCACAGCTCCGCGAAGGCGTCCGCCCCGATGTGCCCCCGCCCGATGTTCGCGTGCCGGTCCCGGCGCGCGCCGACCTCCGCCTGCGAGTCGTTCGCGTGGATCAGCCCCAGCCGGCCCGGCCCGACGGTGTCCACCAGCTCGTCCAGGGTCCGCTTCACCTCGCCCGGTTCGGCCAGGTCGTGCCCGGCGGCGAACACGTGACAGGTGTCGAGGCAGACCCCGAGCCGCTCGTGCCGGTCCAGGGCGTCGAAGTACGGGCCGAACTCCTCCATCCGCCCGCACAGCGAGGAGCCCTGCCCGGCCGTGGACTCCAGCAGCAGCCGAGGGTCCTCGGGGTGGGTCAGCTCGTCCAGCAGCGGCAGCAGGTGTTCGCGCAGCTGTCGGTACGCCTCCGCGCGCGGCCGGCCCCCGGTGGCCGAGCCGGTGTGCACGACCACGCCGAGCGCCCCGATCTCCCGGCCTCGGCGCAGGCTGTGCCGCAGCGACTCCACCGAGCGCTCCACCGTGGCCGGGGTGTGCGAACCGAAGTTGATCAGGTAGGGGGCGTGCACGTAGGCCGGGATCCCGGCCGCCGCGCACTGCTCGCGGAACGCCTCGTCCTGGGCGGGCCGGCCCACCGGCGTGGCCCAGCCGCGCGGGTTGGCCACGAACACCTGCACCGCCTCGGCGGCCAGCTCACGGGCGTAGGAGAGGCCGACGGACGCCAGTCCGCCGGCGACGGGCACGTGCCCGCCGACCGGATTGCGCAGCACGTGCTTCCTCGTTCGTTCGCGGATCACCGAAAAGCGGTGATCACAGGGTCTTGGTGCGGATGACGACCTGCGAGCCCTGGGGGGCGCTCTGGCCGGCCACCGGGTTCTGGGCGTCGACGGTGTCGGAGAAGGACAGCAGCGGCCGGTCCACCTTCACGGTGAACCCGGCGGCCTCCAGGACCTTGCGGGCGTCGTCCACCTTCTGCCCGGTCACGCTCGGCACCGGCACCTGCTTGGGGCCCTTGGAGACCGTCAGCGTCACCGTGTCCCCGGCCGCGGCCTGGGCGTCGGCCGCCGGGTCCTGCACGGCGACGGCGCCGGCGGGCTGCGCGGACTCGACCTGCTCGGGCGCCACCGTCACCTTCAGCCCCAGGGCCTCCAGGGCCGCCTTCGCCTGGTCAGGCTGCTGCCCGACCACGTTCGGCACCGGCACCGGTTTGCCCTTGCTCAGCACGAGCGCCACCGCCGAGTCCGGGGCCTTCATGGCCCCGCCGCGCGGATCGCTGGAGACCACCGAGCCCTTCGGCAACTCCTCCGAGAAGGCGTCCGAGACCACCCCGGCGGCCAGTCCGGCCTTCTTCAGGGCGGCCTTGGCCTGGTCCAGGGTCATGCCCTTGAGGTCGGGCACGGCCACCGTCTCGGGACCCCGCGAGATCACCAGGGTGATCGAGCCGTTGCCCCGGATCCGGGCGCCGCCGGCCGGGTCGGTCTCCATCACGGTGCCGCGCGGGAAGCTGTCGCTGTACTTCCGGTCGATCCGGTTCACGCCGAGACCGGACGCGTCCAGGGCCTTGCCGGCCTCGGCCTCCGTCTTGTTCAGCAGGTGCGGGACCCGGGTGAACTGGCCCGAGGAGATGTACCAGACCCCGGCGCCGCCGCCGACGATCAGCACCAGCGCCACGATCACCGCCCACACCCCGCGCGAGGGCCCGCGCCCGCGCGGCCGGGCCGGCGGTCGGGCGTGGTCGGCGCCGTAGGACTCCACGGGCAGCGAGCTCAGCCGCGAGGTGTGCTCGCGGCCGTGCCCGGGGCCCTCGGCCGGGATCCGGGGCAGCACCCCGGTCCGGGCCTCCGCGTCGCCGCCGGGACCGACGCCGACGGGGCCGGCGGCGATGGGGCGCGGGATGACGCCCGTGCGGTCCTCGGACCCGGCGTGGGACTCGGCGCGGGCCGCCGGCGGGTCCGCGTCCAGCTCCTGCTCCGAGAGTCGCGAGCGGGCCTCGATCGAGCGGCCCAGCAGCCCGGCCGCGTCGGCCGGGCGCCCGCGCGGGTCCCGGGCGGTGGCCAGGGAGACCAGGGTGTCCAGGGCCGGCGCGAGGCCCGGGACCAGGGTGGAGGGGGCGGGCACGTCCTCGTGCAGGTGCCGGTAGAGGATCTGGGCCGGGTTGCCGCCGGAGTGCGGTTTGCCGCCCGTGAGCATCTCGAAGAGCACCACGCCGCACGCGTACACGTCGGCGCGGGCGTCGACCGTGCCGTGCTCGATCTGCTCGGGGGCCAGGTAGGAGACCGTGCCCAGCACCGAACCGGTGGTGTTGGTGTTCGCGTCCACGCTGCGGACCAGACCGAAATCGGCCACCTTGACCCGGCCGTCGTCGCCGATCAGCACGTTCTCGGGCTTCATGTCCCGGTGCACGAACCCGGCCCGGTGGGCCGCGCCGAGGGCGGCCAGCACCGGTTCCAGGATGTCCAGGGCGGCCCGGGGGCGCAGCGCGCCGCGTTCGCGCAGCACGTCGCGCAGGGTGCAGCCGGAGACGTACTCCATCGCCAGGTACACGAAGGGCCCGTCGGCGCCCTGGTCGAACACGGCCACCACGTTGGGGTGCGCGAGCCGGGCCACCGACTTGGCCTCCCGGATGAACCGGTCGACGAACCCGGCGTCGGCCGCGAGCTGCGGGTGCATCACCTTCAGGGCGAGCACGCGGTCGAGGCGCAGGTCCACGGCGCGGTAGACCGTGGCCATGCCGCCCGCCGCGATCCGGGCGTCGACGCGGTACCGGCCGTCGATCACGCGCCCGACGAGAGGGTCTTCAAGGGTCTGGTCCACGCGGAGAGTCTACGAGGACCGCCCCCGACCCCGGCCGGCACCGGCCGGGCTTGCAGCCGGGCTGTGACGAGGCCGACCCCCGATCGCGACCGGCGGCCGGCCCCCTCGGGGCGCGCGACGCGGGCCGATCAGAACGCGGGCAGCTCCGGGTCGTGGTCGCGGTCCCGCTCCGGGTCGAGGGCGGCCCGGCCCTCGACGGGGGAGGAGGCCAGGGCGAACCGGCGGGTCGGGATCCGGCCGGCGCGGTGGGCCAGCCGGCCCGCCTTCACGGCGTGCCGCATCGCCTCCGCCATCGTCACCGGCTCCTGGGCCCGGGTCACCGCCGAGGCCAGCATCACCGCCGCGCAGCCCAGCTCCATCGCCTGGGACACGTCCGAGGCGGTGCCGGCGCCCGCGTCGAGGATCACCGGGACCCCGGCCCGCTCCACGATCAACTCGAAGTTGTGCGGATTGCGGATGCCCAGGCCGGAGCCGATGGGGGAGCCCAGCGGCATGATCGCCGCGCAGCCCACGTCCTCCAGCTTGCGGGCCAGCACCGGGTCGTCGTTGGTGTACGGCAGCACCGTGAACCCGTCGTCCACCAGGGTCTCGGCCGCCGCCAGCAGCTCCTCCCCGTCGGGCAGCAGGGTCCGCTCGTCGGCCATCACCTCCAGCTTGACCCAGTCCGTGCCCAGCGCCTCGCGGGCCAGCCGCGCGGTCAGCACGGCCTCGCCGGCGGTGTAGCAGCCCGCCGTGTTCGGCAACACCTGAACGCCCAGCTCGGACAGCACGCCGAGCACCGAGCCGGCCACGTTCGGGTTCAGCCGGCGCATCGCGACGGTGGTCAGCTCGGTGCCGGAGGCCACCAGGGCGCGCCGGAGCACGTCCAGGCTCGGCGCCCCGCCGGTGCCCATGATCAGTCGGGAGGAGAAGGTGCGCCCGCCCAGTTCGAGGAGGTCGTCGGCCACGGCTCAGCCCCCCTGCACGGCGGTCAGCACCTCGACCCGGTCCCCGCTCGCGAGCGGGGTGTGCGGCCAGCGGCCGCGCGGGACGACGGTCTCGTTGAGGGCCGCGGCCACCCCGGAGGGGGCGGTGGTCAGCGCGGCGACCACGGTGGCCAGGTCGGTGCCGGGGGCCACGGTGCGCGGCTCCCCGTTCACCGTGATCGAGTGCTCGGCGTCGCTCATGCGGTCAACTCCTGACGTGCGGGCGCGGGGAAGCGAAGGGGCGAGAAGGGGCGGGCGTGCTCGGGCAGCGCCCCGGTGAGGAGGGTCTCGGCCATGACCTCCCCGGTGATCGGGGTGAGCAGCACCCCGTTGCGGTAGTGGCCGGTGGCCAGCAGCAGGTCCGGCAGGGCGCTCGGGCCGAGCAGCGGCGCGTTGTCGGGGGAGGCGGGGCGCAGGCCGGCGCGGGTCTCCACGAGCGGCAGCTCGGTGATCCCGGGCACCAGCTCGTGGGCGTCGCGCAGCAGCTCGTAGACCCCGCCGGCGGTGACGGTGGTGTCCCAGCCCTGCTCCTCGCTGGTCGCGCCGAGCACGAGCTCCCCGTCCTCGCGCGGCACCAGGTAGACCTGCCCGCCGCGCACCACGGCGCGCACGGTACGAGAGAGGAACGGGCGGTAGGCGGTGGGCACCCTCAGGCGCAGCACCTGCCCCTTGACCGGGCGGATCGGCACGGCCACCTCCTCGGGCAGCCCGGGCAGGTGCCCGCTCTCGCTGCCGGCGGCCAGCACGACCCGGTCGGCGCGCGGCGCGGTGCCGTCGGACAGCAGGGCGCCGCTCGCCCGGTCGCCCTCGGTCAGCAGCCGCTCAGCGGAGACCCGGGCGAACCGGACCCCGGCCCGGTGGCAGGCCACCAGGAGGGCGTCGGCGAGCCGGCGCGGGTCCACCTGGTGGTCGCCGTCCACGCGCAGCCCGCCGCGCACCCCGGGGGCGAGCATCGGCTCCAGCCGGCGGCACTCGCGGCCGGTGAGCCACTCGGAGTCCAGGCCGCAGCGGCGCTGGAGGGCGTGCAGCTCGCGCAGGTGCAGCCGGTCGTCGGAGTCGAGGGCCACGGCCAGGGTGCCGCAGGCCCGGTAGCCGACGTCCATGCCGCCGGTGGCCTCGGCCAGTTCGGCGACGAAGGCCGGATAGCGCTCGGCGGAGGCCAGGTTGAGGGCGAGCAGGGTCTCCTCGCCGTGGTGCAGTTCGGTGACGGCGGCCAGCATCCCGGCCGCGACCCGGGCCGCGCCCCCGGCCGGGTCCGGATCGACCACGGTCACGGACAGGCCCTCGCGGGCCGCCCGCCAGGCCGTGACCAGACCGATGACGCCGCCCCCGATGACGAGGACGTCGGCGCCCGCGGGGGTGCGGGCGTGCGTGGTGGATGGCATGGGCGTCCAGCCCCTCCCTTCGCCGGCATGACCCGGATCAGGTTCGTACGGTCGGAGGCCGGCCAGCCTCCCTCTCAGTCCGGTGCGCCCGGACTCCCGCGATGGGTAACGACCGCCAGCGTAACCCCCGCCCGGAACGGCCGGTAAGGCACCCGCCCCCGGGCCCCGCCCGCGCGCCGCGCACCCCCGGGATTCCTGATGGTTCGTCAGATGGCTAGGCTGGGCCCGTGAGCGACGCAACCACGCAGACCCAGGACCAGGCCCGGCCGAGCGGCACCGCCCCGGACCCGGCCGCCCCCGTCATCGTCGTCGGCGCCGGCATGGCCGGGGTGCAGACCGCCGTGGCCCTGCGCGAGGTCGGGCACACCGGCCCCGTCCTCCTCCTCGGCGCCGAACCCCACCAGCCCTACGACCGGCCCCCGCTCTCCAAGGCCGTCCTCCTCGGCAAGGCCGAATCCGCCGCCTTCGAGATCGACTTCGCCGCCCTCGACATCGACCTCCGCCTCGGCGTCGAGGTCACCGCCGTGCGCGCCGCCGACCACGCCGTCGACACCACCGCCGGCCCGCTGCCCTACCGCGCCCTCGTCCTCGCCACCGGCGCCACCCCCCTCACCCTCCCCGGCACCGAGGGCCGCCCCGGCGTGCACCTCCTGCGGACCCTCGACGACGCCCGCCGGCTGCGCCCGATCCTCGCCGCCGGCGCCCGCCTCGTCGTGGTCGGCGCCGGCTGGATCGGCGCCGAGTTCGCCACCGCCGCCCGCGCCGCCGGCTGCTCCGTCACCGTCGTCGAGGCCGCCGACCGCGTCCTGGCCGGCGCCCTGCCCGCCGAGGCCGCGGACGCCATGGCCCGCTGGTACGCCGAGGCCGGCGCCGAACTCCTCACCGGCGTCCGCGTCGAGTCCGTCACCGACGGAGCCGTCCGCCTCGCCGACGGCCGCGAACTCCCCGCCGACGCCGTCGTCGTCGGCATCGGCGCCCGCCCCGCCACCGACTGGCTCGCCGCCACCGGCGTCACCCGCGACCCCGACGGCGCGATCACCGCCGACGCCCACCTGCGCACCGACCTGCCCGACGTGTACGCCGTCGGCGACTGCGCCTCCTTCCCCTCCGCCCGCTACGGCACCCGCCTCCTGGTCCACCACTGGGACAACGCCCTCCAGGGCCCCCGCACCGTCGCCCGGCACCTCACCGCCCGCCTCGCCGGCACGGACACCGCCGAGCTGCCCGCCCACGACCCCGTGCCCTACTTCTGGTCCGAGCAGTTCGGCCGCTTCGTCCAGTACGCCGGACACCACACCCCCGCCGACACCCTCGTCCGCCGCGGCGACCCCGCCGACCCCGAGGCGGCCGGCTGGACCCTGTGCTGGCTGCGCCCCGACGGCACCCTCGGCGCCCTCCTCAGCGTCGGCCGCCCCCGCGACCTCGCCCAGGGCCGCAAGCTCATCGAGTCCGGCGCCCGCCCCGACCCGGCCGTCCTCGCCGATCCGAGCGTCGCCCTCAAGGCCGTCCCCACCCTCTGAGCACCCCCGCCGGAAGGCCCCCGTCCGCCCGGCCGGGGGCCCTCGGCTACCGGCACCCCGCGAGAGCCGGCAGGCTTGGCACCGTGACCGAGATTGACACCAAGATCGACGAGCTCGTCCCCGCGTGGCTCTACCTCCCCGACATCGCCGAAATGCTGGACGTGCAGGTGACCAAGGTCCGCCAGCTCGTCAAGGAGGGCCAGCTCATCGCCGTCCGACGCGGCGAGAACCGCTCCCTGCAGGTCCCCGCGGCCTTCATCGACGGCGACAAGCTGACCAAGGGCCTCACCGGACTGCTCACCCTGCTCCGCGACGACGGCTTCTCCGAGGACGAGATCCTCGAATGGCTGTTCACGCCGGACCCGACCCTGCCCGGCACCCCCGCCCAGGCCCTGAGTGAGAATCGCGGCACGGAGGTGAAGCGCCGCGCCCAGGCGCTCGCCCTGTAACCGGACCACACCACGCCGTCGCCGCGCGCGCCCACCCGGGCCCGCGCGGCGCCGCGCGCCAGCCCAGGGGGTACCCGCCAGATGACCACGCCCGCCCGCGCCGCACTGACCGACGCCCGGCTCTACCTGTGCACGGACGCCCGCACCCGGCAGGGGGACCTCCCCGAGTTCCTCGACGCCGTCCTCGCCGCCGGCGTGGACATCGTCCAGCTCCGCGACAAGAACCTCGAAGCCGGCGAGGAACTCGAACTCCTGCCGCTCTTCGCCGAGGCCGCCGCCCGACACGGCCGGCTCTTCGCCGTCAACGACCGCGCCGACGTGGCCCACGCCGCCGGCAGCCCCGTCCTCCACCTCGGACAGCGGGACCTCCCCGTCCCCGCCGCCCGCGCGATCCTCGGCCCCGACGTGCTCATCGGCCGCTCCTGCCACGCCCCCGCCGAAGTGGACGCCGCCGCCGCGCAGCCCGGCGTGGACTACTACTGCACCGGCCCCTGCTGGCCCACCCCCACCAAGCCCGGCCGCCACGCCCCCGGCCTCGACCTCGTCCGGCACGCCGCGAAGACCGCCGGCGACCGCCCCTGGTTCGCCATCGGCGGCATCGACGCCGGCAACCTCGACGAGGTCCTCGAAGCGGGCGCCCGCCGCGTCGTCGTCGTCCGCGCCATCACCGAGGCCGAGGACCCCGCCGCCGCCACCGCCGACCTGGCCCGCCGGATCCGCGCCCACGCCCTCTGACCGGCCCGACGCGTGTTCGGGCGACGTGTGTCCAAAAACCTGTCCATCAAATGGACACCGCTTCGGACCCCGCCGCGACCCGTCTAACCTGCACTCATGGCCCATGGAACCGCTTCGACCCGTACCGACCGCGCCCGCACGGTCCGCGACATGCTGTCCTCGGGCCGGCCCTCGTGCTCCTTCGAGTTCTGGGCGCCCAAGACGGAGAAGGGCGAACGCAACCTCTGGAACGCGCTCCGCCGCGTCGAGGCCGTCGCCCCCTCCTTCGTCTCGGTCACCTACGGCGCGGGCGGTTCCACCCGGGGCGGCACCGTCAAGGCCACCCAGGAGATCGCGGCCGACACCACCCTGACCCCGGTCGCCCACCTCACCGCCGTCGGGCACTCCATCGCCGAGCTGCGCCACGTCATCGGCCAGTTCGCCGACGCCGGCATCCGCAACATGCTCGCCGTGCGCGGGGACCCGCCGGGCGACCCCATGGGCGAGTGGGTCGAGCACCCCGAGGGCGTGCGCTACGCCGCCGACCTCGTCCGGCTGCTCAAGGAGTCCGGGGACTTCTGCGTCGGCGTGGCCGCGTTCCCCGAGATGCACCCCCGCTCCGCCGACTGGGATTCGGACATCCGGCACTTCGTGGACAAGTGCCGGGCCGGCGCCGACTACGCGATCACCCAGATGTTCTTCGATCCGGAGAACTACCTCCGGCTCCGCGACCGGGTCGTCGCGGCGGGCTGCGAAACCCCGATCATCCCCGAACTCATGCCCGTTGTGAGCGCGCGACAGCTCGAACGCCTGCCCTCCCTCAGCAACGCGGTCTTCCCCGAGACCGTCAAAGAACGCATGCTCGCGGTCAAGGACGACCCGGCGGCTGTACGCTCCATTGGCATCGAGTTCGCCACGGAGTTCGGCGCGCGACTGCTGTCCGAGGGTGTCCCGGGACTGCACTTCATCACGCTGAACAACTCCACGGCGACCTTGGAGATCTACGAGAACCTGGGTCTGCACACGCGGGCCTGATCCGGCCGTACCCGTGGACGGCCGTACCGAGAGGGGCCAGGCATGGGGATGACGGTCCTCTACTGCGCGTTCGTCGCCGTGGCGCTGTGGCTGTTGGCCGAGGTGCTGCTCCAGTACAAGGCGCGCCTGCGGTGGCGCCTCCTCGCCTTCGCGGGCTTCCTCGCCGTCGTCGCCGGCGTGCTGCTGTCCTCGCTGGTCGTCATCGGCGCGGGCACGGCCGCCTTCGCCGTCGGCCAGGCCGTGGTGACGCTCTCCTTCCGCAAGGGCTTCGAGGCGGGCTGGGCCCTGCGCCGGGACCGCAAGGGCCGGCTGAAGAAGGACGCGACGGGGGAGCGACACGCCTCGGGAGGCCGGCGCCGCGGCGGCGCCCCCGCCCCGGCCGGCCCGGCGGCCCCGCCCGTCCCGCCCGCCCCCGAGACCGCCGAGATGCCCGCCTGGGACGCCGACGCGGACGCCTTCGCGCCCTACGCCGCCGACCGCACCCGCACCGACCTCGGCGCGCCCTACGCGGAGCACGAGGACCGCGGCGTGTGGTCCCCGGCCGCCGGCGACCCCTCGGTCACCGCGCCCTTCGCCTCCCCTTTCACCACCGCCGAGCAGGACGCCCACCAGTACGCCCCCGGCGTCGCCCCGGCCGCCCACCCCGGCGGCTGGGAGGATGACCGGCAGTACGCCTCCCAGGGCGGCTACCCCTACGCCGTGGACCCCTACGCCCCGCAGTACGGCATGGACACCCCGCCCGGCGGCATCTGGGTGCCCCAACAGCGCGGCACCGAGGGCGAGGGCGACCCGTACGGACAACAGGCCGCCGCCCAGCAGCAGCAGTTGGAACAGCAACAGCAGCAGTGGGCGCGGCAGGCCCGGGGCGAGGACCCCTACGGACAGGGCTACCCGCAGCAGGACACCGGCGAGTACGGCCAGTACCGCCCCTGACCCCGCCGCGCGGAGGGCTCACGGCTCAGCGCGAGCCTCGGAACTCCGCGCCCTCCACGATCAGCCCCGCCACCAACGCGCCCGTCATCCCCGCGTGCGGCAGCCCGCCGCCCGGGTGCGCCCAGCCGCCCGCCAGCCACAGGCCGGGCAGCGGCCCGGTGTTGGACGGGTACAGCCACGCGCCGGAGCCGCCGGCGAGCACGGGCGGCGGCACGGCCCCGCCCCGGGCCCCGGTCTCGGCGGCCACGTCGGTCGGGGTGTGCGGGTGGGCCCACAGCAGGCGCGCGTCGAGGTCGGGCACCGCCCGGCGGGCCGCCGCGAGCAGCTCCTCCGTGCGGTCCCCCGGCTCGCCCGCCGGGCAGCTCGTGCGCACCGTGACCGCCTCGTGCCCGGGGTCGGGCACGCACGCCGGGTCCTCGGGCCGCAGCACGGTGACCGCGGAGTCCGGGCCGTGCACCAGGGTGCGGTGGACGGTGTCGGCGGGCCGGGGCCCGCGCAGGGCCAGGAAGAGGCTCTGCCGGCTCGTGGCGGGCTCGCGCGGGGGCACGGCGTCGGGGGAGGGCAGGCCCGGCGGGGGCTCGGGCAGGGACAGCGGGTCCACGGCGCACACCACGTGGTCGGCGGGGACCTCGGAGCCGTCGGCGAGCCGCAGCCCGGCCGCCCGGCCGTCGGCCACGAGCACCCCGCGCACGGGGGAGTCGAAGACGAACGCGACCCGCCGCTCCAGGCACCGCTCGTACAGGGCCTCGGCCAGGGCCCGCATCCCGCCCCGCACGTACCAACTGCCGAAGGTCTGCTCCATGTAGGGCAGGATCGCGGCCGAGGCGGGCACCCGGGCCGGGTCCAGGCCGTGGGCGCGGGCCTCGCCGGTGAGCAGGGCGGCGAGCGGGCGGCCCAGTTCGCGGTCGGCGACCTCGGCGAGGGTGGGCGGGCGGCGGCGCAGCAGCCCGCTGCCGCGCAGCGCCGGGTAGGGGTCGCGGTCGGCCAGATCCCGCCAATTGGGCCACAGGGGCTCCTCCAGCAGGGGCCGGCGGCTGCGGTCCCAGGCGGTGCGGGCGCGCACCATGAACTCGCTCCAGCGGGCGCCGGCGCCCGCGCCGAGGGCGGTGTCGAGGACGGCGGCGACCCCGCCGCGCGAGGCGTTGGGGAGGGTGACGGCGGTGCGCCCGTCGGCCAGGAGGTGGCGGACGGCCGGGTCCACCTGCACCAGCTCGACGCGGTCCTCCAGGGGCCGCTTGCCGGTCTTGACGAACAGGTCGCGCTGGACGGCGGGCAGGGTCAGCAGGCCGGGTCCGGTGTCGAAGGAGAACCCGTCGCGGGAGTACCGGCCCAGGGCGCCGCCGGGGCCGGGGCCGCGCTCGTGGACCGTCACCGTGTGCCCGGCCACCGCCAGTCGCGCCGCCGTCGCCATCGCGCCCGTGCCGGCGCCGATCACCGCAATTCGTGCCATGCCAGGAGCCTAACGGGGTGCCCGGCGGGCCCCGGAACCGCAGGTCACTCCCGGGGCGGGGGGACCGGTCCGGAGCGGAGGGCGGCGGCGCGCCGTTCCTCGCGGCGCTGCGCGCGGCGGCGCAGGAAGCGGCGGATCCGGCGCCAGAGCCAGATCACCAGCAGCACCCCGGCGAGCAGCAGCACCCCGGCGATGATCGCGGCGGGCAGCGGGTGGAAGATCGCGAAGCTGACCAGGCCGGCGACGCCGAGGTCCTCGGCGATGGAGATCGCGATGTTGCTGAAGGGTTCGGGGGAGGTGTTGACGGCCATCCGGGTGCCGGCCTTGACCAGGTGGCTGGCCAGGGCGGTGGAACCGCCGACGGCGCCGGCCGCGACCTCGGGCAGGGAGCCGTTCTGGCCCGCGAGGAGGGCGGCGATCACCGCGCCGGACAGCGGGCGGATCACGGTGTGCACCGAGTCCCACATCGAGTCCACGTAGGGGATCTTGTCGGCGACGACCTCGCAGAGGAACAGCACGCCGGCCACGATGAGCACGTCGGGGCGCTGGAGGGCGGCGGGGACCTCGTCGGTCACGCCGCTCGCGCCGAACAGGCCGAGCAGGAGGACCACCGCGTAGGCGTTGATCCCGCTGGCCCAGCCACTGGTGAAGACCAGGGGGAGCACACTCATCCGGTCATCATGCCGCAGCGCGCGGGCCCCGCCCAAGGGCGGTCCGGTGCGCCGGAAGAGTGGTGTGCGATCCGACGCCCGAGGGGGTGACCGAACGGGTGTCGGTCACCCCCTCGGGGGAGTCGGCGGGGCGATGAGCGGACTCACTGCCCCTGTTGTTCGTCGCGGCGGCGCTGCCACCGCTGCTCGATCCGGCCCATCATGTTCCGGCGCTGCCGCCCACTGGGGGCGGCCCGGCCGGTGGGGTCCGTCGCGGGTTGCGCTCCGTTCTTGGGGGCCTTGCGCCACCCGGTGACGGCGAGCACCGCACACCCCAGCATGACGAGGAAGCCCAGCACACTGACGCTGATCCACAGGGGGTCGGTCGCACCGACCACCATTCCGGTCATGAGGAGCGCGATACCCACCAGAAAGCCGGCGACCGCCTGATACACCCGTCGTCGGGTGTACGTACGCAGCCCGCTTCCCTCAAGCGCTGTCGCGAACTTGGGATCTTCGGCGTACAGCGCTCGCTCCATTTGCTCGAGCATTCGCTGCTCGTGCTCCGAGAGCGGCACGGGAGTCCTCCTCATCCGTCGGTCGCGGGGCCGGCGACCGGGGGTCCCCTTCAGGATAGGCAGGGAAACGCCCCCGTGAAACCCGCCCCTCAACGCCACATCGCCCAAACCGTACCGTCGGGTGGCGGGTCGTTGGGGGCTTATTCCCCATCGTCCCGGCCGTCATGCCGGCCGGTTCCCTCGATCATACGGGCCCGGCACCCGGAACGGATGGTCTGGTCAGGCGTTCTTGTCCGCGAGTACGTGCAGCCGGCCGGCGATCGCGTGGAAGGCCGGGAGCTCGGCGGCGGCCTCCTCCAGACGCAGCAGGGCCTCCGCCGCGCCGGGCTCGGTGTCCACCAGCACGCCGGGGACGAGGTCGGCGAAGACGCGCACCCCGTGGACGGCCGCCACGCTCAGGCCGGCCTCGGTCACCAGGGCCGACAGGCTCTCGGCGGTGAAGCGGCGCGGGACCGGGTCGCCCGAGCCCCAACGGCCCGAGGGGTCGGTCAGCGCGGTGCGGGCCTCGGTGAAGTGGCCGGCCAGCGCGCGGGCCAGCACGGCCCCGCCGACGCCGGCGCCGAGCAGGCTCAGCACCCCGCCGGGCCGCAGGGCGGCGGCCACGTTCGCGATGCCTTCGGCGGGCTCGTCCACGTACTCCAGCACGCCGTGGCAGACCACCGCGTCGTACGCCTCGCGCTCCACCACGTCCAGCAGGCCCTGCGCGTCGCCCTGCACCCCGCGCACCAGGTCGGCCACGCCGGCCTCGGCGCTGCGGCGCTCCAGCCCGAAGAGGGCGTTGGGGCTCGGGTCCACGACCGTGACCCGGTGGCCCAGGCGGGCGATCGGCACGGCGAAGCGGCCGGTGCCGCCGCCGGTGTCGAGCACGTCGAGGGACTCGCGGCCGGTCGCCTTCACCCGACGGTCGAGGGCCTCCTTGAGCACCTCCCACACCACTGCGGTGCGGAGGGCGGCACGGGGGCGGGAAGTGTCCGACACGACTGATGGCTCCTCGGCGCGGTAAGGCTGGACGATCGCCTCCACCCTATTGCCTGCGGCGAGCGGCCCGGTCATGCGCCGCCCGGGCGATCCGGGCGCGGCACGAACGTGCCCGCCGGGCGCGCGGGCGCGGCGAGGAGCCGTTCGGCCAGGCGCAGGAACAGCTCCACGTCGCGCAGCAGGTCGTCCGCGTCCCGTTCCGTGGCCGCCCCGGCCAGGCCGGCCTCGGCGCGGGCCCGGCGGGCGGCCCCGGAGGCGAACAGCGCGCTCCACTCGGTCAGCTCGGGCGCGACCTGCGGCAGCAGCTCCCAGGCGCTGCGGATCACCGGTCGGCGGCGCGGGCGGGCCGGCTCGGGGCGGGCGCGGGCCGCGAGCACGGCGGCGGCCACCCGCAGGGCGGCCAGGTGGGCGGTCGCGTAGCGCTCGTTCGGCCGCTCCAGTCGCCCGGCCTCGGCCAGGCCGCGCCGGGCCGCTTCGAGCAGGTCGAGGGCGGCGGGCGGCACGGGGGCACGGCGGGGGGCGGGGACGGGTGACGGGGTGGCCATGACGAACCTCCTGTCGTCGCGCGGCGATGCCGACCGGGCGGCGCGGGACCCGGGTCGGGGCAACTGGCCCCATGGTCCGCCCCACCACTGACAATCGGCCGTCCCGCGGGGGCGGGGTGGGGGCGGGACGCGGGAGGTGTTAGTTTTTGCCTGCCAGTTTTTAGACTGACCGGTCAGTTCAAAAAGCACGCAAAGACTGGCCTTGAAACCGACACTTCGCAGAAGACCAAGAGAGGGGGGCTCGTGGACACCCCGCACGGTGCGGCCGTCAAGGCCGAGAACCTCGGGCTCAAGGGGCCTCGCGGTTGGGCGTTCCGAGGGGTGGACCTCGACGCCCCCGCCGGATCGCTGATCGCCGTCGAAGGACCCTCCGGCTCCGGCCGGACCTGCCTGCTGCTGGCCCTCACCGGCCGCATGAAGACCACCGAGGGCCACGCCGAGATCGGCCGGCACCGGCTGCCGGGCAAGGCCGCCGCCGTCCGCCGGATCGCCGGCCTCGGGCCCGTCCCCGGAGTCACCGACCTGGACCAGGCCCTCACCGTCACCGAACAGCTCCGCGAGGGCGCCCTGCTCCAGCGCCGCTACGACGGCCCGCTGCGCGCCCTGCTCCGCCGCCGCGACCGCCGTGACCCGATCCCGGCGACGCTGGAGCTCGTCGGCCTCGACCTCGACGCCCTGCCCAAGGGCCGGCGCACCTCCGTCCGCGACCTCGAACGCCCCGAGTACCTGAGGCTCTCGCTGGCCGTCGCCCTGCTCGGCACCCCGCGCCTGATCGCCCTGGACGACGCCGACACCAAGCTCTCCGACGCCGAGCGCGCCGACCTGTGGGCCCTGCTGCGGCGCATCGCCGACCGGGGCACCACCGTGCTCGCCGTGTGCAGCGAGGCACCCGCCGGGGCCCTCGTCGTGCGCACCGACACCGGCGCCGACCTCATCGCGCCGGTGGTCAAGCCGAAGAAGACCCCCAAGGCGCCCAAGACCCCCAAGGCGCCCAAGACCCCCAAGGCGCCCAAGGCCGCGAAGACCGCGAAGCCGACCGAGGCGACCGAGGTGCCCAAGGCTCCCGCGCCCGTCGCGAAGGCGCCCCTGCCCGCGCGGCCGGCCGGCGCCGGCGCCGAGATCACCTGGGGCCGGTCGAAGGACGGGGGCGCGCCCGCGCCCGCGCCCGACCGCGCGCACCCCACCGACACCGACACCACCCAGCTCCGGAAGGGGGCCGAGGATGCGATCGCCGAGACTGGCCGCCCTTGAGCTGAAGAGGTTCGGCCGGGGCAAGCTGCCCCGCGCCGCGCTCGTCGCCCTGCTGCTGCTCCCGCTGCTCTACGGAGCCCTCTACCTGTGGTCCTTCTGGGACCCCTACAGCCGCCTCGACAAGGTGCCCGTGGCCCTGGTCAACGAGGACAAGGGCGCCACCGTCGACGGCAAGCGGATCGCCGCCGGCGACGAGATCGCCGACAAGCTCCACGACAGCCGCACCTTCGACTGGCACGAGGTGAGCGCCAAGGAGGCCGCCGAGGGCCTGGAGAAGGGCACCTACTACCTCTCCCTGACCATGCCCGCCGACTTCAGCGGCAAGATCGCCTCCAGCTCCGGGGAGGACCCCACCACCAGCGCCCTCCAGGTGCGCACCAACGACGCCAACAACTACATCGTCGGCTCCATCTCCCGCACCGTGTTCTCCGAGGTCCGCTCCGCCGCCTCCACCAACGCCTCCCGCGGCTTCCTCGACAAGATCTTCGTCAACTTCTCCGACCTGCACGACAAGACCGCGCAGGCCGCCGACGGCGCCGACAAGCTCAAGGACGGCGCCGACAAGGCCAAGAAGGGCGCCAAGGACCTCGCCGACGGCCTCGGCACGGCCAAGGAGAAGACCGGCGAACTCGCCGAGGGCATCGGCAAGCTCGGCACCGCCGCCGGACAACTGCGCACCGGCAGCCGACAGGTCGCCGACGGCACCCAGCAGCTCGCCACGAAGGTGCACGGCGCCGCCGACAAGGCCCGCCCCTTCGTCAAGGACCCCGGACAGCTCGCCAACAGCGCCAAACTCGTCGCGGACACCGCGCAGACGGTCCGGGGCCACCTCGACAAGATCGCCGAGAAGGCCCCGGCCGCCGCCCGGATCACCAAGACCGTCTCCACGGCCGCCGCCGACGAGTACGCGGCCGCCTGCACCGGAGCCAAGCCCCCCGCCCCCGCCGGCGGCACGGGCCCGGCGGCCGGCACGGGCACCGGCGCCGCGCCCGGCGCCGGCCACGACCCCTGCCCCGGCCTGAAGAAGATCCGCGACGGGGCCGCCGAGGCCGCCACCCTCACCGGAGACCTGAACAACGTGATCGCCGGCACCAAGGGCGACCTCACCACCCTGCGCACCGACCTCGGGACCCTGGAGCGCGAGGCCCGCGACCTCGCCGCCAAGGCCCCCGCCCTCGCCGGCGACCTCCAGGCCGCCGTCACCAAGGTCGACACCCTCAACGACGGCGCCCACAAGGTCGCCGACGGCATGAAGCAGCTCGCCAACGGCCTCGGCGTGGCCGGCGACGGCGCCGACGGCCTCGGCGAGGGCCTGGGCAAGCTCGGCGACGGCGCCCGCACCCTCGACAGCGGCATGTACAAGCTCGTCGACGGCAGCGGCGAACTCGCCGGCGGCCTCCACGACGGCGCCGCCAAGATCCCCGACTACGACAACGCCCAGCGCGACGCCCGTACCGAGGTCATGGCCGACCCGATCAAGCTGGCCAACCAGTCCCTGCACAAGGCGCCCAACTACGGCACCGGCTTCGCCCCGTACTTCATCCCGCTGTCCCTCTGGGTCGGCGCGATGGTCGCCTACATGCTGATCGCCCCCCTCAACAAGCGGGCCCTGGCCGCCGGCGCCAACCCGTGGCGGATCGCCGCCGCCGGCTGGCTGCCCGTGGCCGGACTCGGCGTGCTCCAGGTCGCCGCCCTGATGTCCGTGCTCCACTTCGGACTCGGCCTCGACCTCGCCCACCCGGCCCTCGCCCTCGGCTTCCTCGCCCTGGTCACCGGCTGTTTCGCGGCGATCGTCCAATGGCTCAACGCCAAGTTCGGGGCCGCCGGCCGGATCCTCGTGCTGGCCGTCCTGATGCTCCAGCTCACCTCGGCCGGCGGCACCTACCCCGTCCAGACCAGCCCCGGCTTCTTCAACGCCATCCACCCCTACCTGCCCATGTCCTACGTGGTCGAGAGCCTGCGCCGGCTGATCACCGGCGGCGACCTCGCGCCCGTCTGGCAGGGCGGCCTGGTCCTGCTCGCCTTCACCGCCGGGGCCCTGACCCTGACCGCGCTCGCCGCCCGCGGCAAGCAGACCTGGACCATGGACCGGCTCCACCCCGAACTGAGCCTGTGACCCACCGCCGTCCGCCCGTCACCCGACGGGCGGACGGCCCGACCGCCCGGGCCCTCGGACCCGGGGCCCCCGCGGAGGATCAGCGGTGACAATCAGCGCCATGGACAGCAGCAGCACCACCACCCCACCGGAACCGACCGGCCCACGCCGCGTCCCCCGTCGGGAACTCACCCGCCAGAAGCTCTACGAGGCGGCCGTCACCCTCATCGCGGAACAGGGCTTCTCCGCCACCACCGTCGAGGAGATCGCCGACCGCGCCGGCGTGGCCAAGGGCACCGTCTACTACAACTTCGCCAGCAAGACGGAACTCTTCGAGGAACTGTTGCGGCACGGCGTCGGCCTGCTCACCTCCTCCCTCCGCGAAGCCGAACGCGGCACCGAGGAACGCGGCGGCAGCCGCGTCGAGGCCCTCGACGCGATGATCCGCGCCGGCCTCGTCTTCATCGACCGCTACCCCGCCTTCACCCAGCTGTACGTGGCCGAACTCTGGCGCACCAACCGGGCCTGGCAGTCCACCCTCATGGTGGTGCGCGGGGAGGCCGTCGCCGTCGTGGAGACCGTGCTGCGCGAGGGCGTCGAACGCGGCGAACTCAGCGCCGAGATCGACGTGCCCCTCACCGCCGCCGCCCTCGTCGGCATGGTCCTCGTGGCCGCCCTGGACTGGCAGTCCTTCCAGTCCGAACGCTCCCTGGACGACGTCCACTCCGCCCTCTCCCTGCTCCTGCGCGGCCGGGTCAGCGGCAACCGCTGACCCCCCCCCGCACGCCGAAGGCGCCGACCCCCACGACGGGGGGCCGGCGCCTTCGGCGTTCCCGGGGCCTACGCGCCGCCGCCGAGGCGGTTCGGGAGGCGGGAACGGAGGGTCGCCAGGCGGGCCGACCAGGCGGCACGGGCCCGCGCCGCCCGGTCGGCGGCGGCGCGCAGGGGGCGGGCCGCCGAACGGGGCAGCACCGCCGCCCGACGGCGAGACCACCACGAGGCGTCCGCCCGCAGCCCGGCCAGCACCACCCGCACGTCCCGCGCCCCGGCCCCGCTCCCGGCCCCACTACTCCCGGCCGCCCCCGGCGGCGCGTACAGAGTGCGTTCGACCGCGGTCGCCAGGCGGTGCGCGGCCTCCGTCGTCGGGGTGTCCAGGGAGCCGAAGGCCACCACGCGGCGGGCCGCCGCGCGCGGGGACAGCGAGCCGTCCGGCGGCGCCCCCAGGTCCCACACCGTGTCCTCCACCTCGCGCCACAGCGCGAGCGGATCACCCGAGTCCAGCCGACCCCGCCGCACCCGCGCCCGCCACAGGCCCGGCACCGCGAGCAGGCCCGCGACCAGCAGCCCGGCCGCCGTCCACCCGAGCACCGGCCAGGGCACCGCCCCGCCCGCCGCGCCCGAGGCACCGGCCGCCGCCGCCGGCACCCCGCACTCGCCCAGTCGCCGCAGCTCCGGCGGGCAGTCCGTCGACCGCGACGGGGCCGGCGCGGCCGCCGAGGCCGAGGCCGACGGGACGGCCGCCGAAGCCGAGGGACGCGCGTCCGGCGCGTCCGGCACGGTGTACGCGGGCAGGCTGATGCCGGCCCGCGGGGTCGGCTCGAACCGGGTCCAGCCCACCCCCTCGAAGTACAGCTCCGGCCACGCGTGCGCGTCCCGCATCGTCACCGACATCGAACCGTCCGACTGCGGACTGCCCGGGGTGAAACCGACCGCGACCCGCGCCGGGATCCCCAGCGAGCGGGCCATCGTCGCCATCGAGAACGAGAAGTGCACGCAGAATCCGCGCTTCTCCGCCAGGAACCGGGCGACGGCGTCCGCGCCCGTGCCCGAACCCGTGGTCGTGTCGTAGACGAACCCGCCCTCGCGCGCGAACCAGTCCTGGAGCCGCACCGCCTTCGTGTACCCGTCGGAGGCCCCGGCGGTCACCTGCCGGGCCGTGCGGGCCACCACGGCCGGCACGTTGTCCGGCAGCTTCGTGTACTCCCCGAGCAGCGCCGCCGGCGGCTCCGGCGCGTTCGCCAACAGCCGCGCCGTGGGCTTCAGCCGCAGGCTCTCCACCGAGTACCGCACCCCGCGCACGGTCTGCACCGCGTCCCCGTCGAGCCGGTCCCCGACCAGGGTCCGGCCCACCGGCTCGAATCGCCACCGGCCCGGCACGTCCACCCGGGTCGCCGGGTACGGCATCGGCAGGTACCGCTGCCCGTAGTCCAACGAGGCCGAGAACGAGCTGCGCACGGTGTCCGCGCCCCGCAGCAGCTCCCCGGAGGGTCCCGGCGGCGCGGGCAGCTCCGTCGGCACCTCCGTCAGCGACCGCGCCGAGGACTCCCAGGTCACCCCGTCGAACGCGTCCAGGGACACGATCCGCAGGTACTGCTCGGCGACCTGCGGATCGTCCGTCCGGTACCGCAGCACCTCCCGGTTGTCCCGCGCGTTCAGGTTCGACTGGAGCGCCACCAGCGGGTTCACCGCCGAGATCGTTCCCCCGCCGCCCGCCGCGGCCTCCCGGTCCGAGGGCGACAACAGCCCCGGCCCGAGCGCCGGCAACAGCGCGGGCAGCAGCACCGCCGAGGCCAGCGCCACCGCCCCCACCACCCGGCCGGTCCGCACCGGCGCCGGGGTCCGGCCCGGGGCCATGCCGCCCCCGCCGGCCGCGTTCGGCGCCCCGCCGAAGACCCGGCCCCACCCGGCCAGCCGGTCCCGGCCCTCCGCCGACAACAACAGCAGGAAGCCCAGGCCCGAGGTCAGGAACCACAACCAGCCGTGCCCCAGGCTCCCCGCCAGCCCACCGGCCACCGAGTACAGGGCCAGCAGCGGCAGCCCGGCGGCGGCCGCCGCCCGCAGCGTCACCGCCAACAGGTCCACCAACAGGCCGACCAGCAGCACGCCCACCAACAGCAGCAGCCGGATCCCGTCCGTCACCGGAGCCGGTATCGCGAACTCCGCCACGTCCTGCGTGCCCCGCAACACCAACGGCACCGGATCCAGCAGGAACCAGCCCCCGCCGCCCGCGTTCGGCACCGGCCCCAGCCCCGCGAACAGCAGGCCCAGCGCCAGCCACGACACCAACACCTGCGCCCCGACCACCAGCGCCCTGGGCACCGGGGCCCGGCGCACCGCCGCGCCCACCGCGCCCTGCAACGCCAGCAACACCGTCGCCTGCGCCAACCAGCCGCCCGAGGAGTCCACCAGCGAGGTCAGCGACAACGCCGTCAGCAGCGTGGCCAGGGCCGCGCCGACCGTCAACCGCACCTGCCCGCTCACACCGCACCCCCCGTGCCCCGCGCCCCGGCCGTGACCCCCGCGCCCTCGCCGGCGGCGCGCCAGGCGTCGCCGAACACGGTGCCCCGGACCACCGGGACCACCGTCCACCCGGCCTCGCGCAGCCGCCGCGCCCGTTCCTCGGGGGTGAGGAACCCGAGCTCGGTCGGGTCCACCTCCCCGCCCCAGTCGGCGGGGTCCAGCACGAAGGCCAGGGCGGCCCCGCCGCGCCGGCGCATCCGGGCCACCTGTTCGGCCTGGCCCGCGTCGAGGTCGCCGAGGAACGCGATCAGCACCCCCGGGTCCGCGCCGCGCAACGCCTCCAGCGCCGGCGCCAGGTCCTCGCCCTCCGAGTGGTCGACCACGGCGAGGGCCTCCAGCAGCAGCCCGGCCGTCTCCGCGCTCTCGGAACCCCCGCCGAGGGCGCCGCTCGCGCCCTCCTCGGGGATCCGCAGCCCGGTGTCGGTCAGCAGGCGCACGGTGAACCCGCGCTCCAGCAGGTGCAGCAGGGTGGAGGCCGCCGCCGAGACCACCCATTCGAAGGCCGAGTCGGGGCCGGCGCCGTCGTAGCCGCCGCCCCGGGTGTCGAGGAGCACCGTGGCCCGGTTGCGGCGCGGGGCCTCCTCGCGGCGCACCATCAGCTCCCCGTACTTGGCGGTGGACCGCCAGTGCACGCGGCGCAGGTCGTCGCCGCGCCGGTAGCCGCGCGGGATCATGTCGTCCTCGCCCGCCAGGGCCAGGGTCCGCGCGCCGCCCTCGCCCTGCCCGCCGGACTCGCCGGTCAGCCTGGTCGGGGCCAGCGGCTCGGTGCGGGGCACCACGGTCAGCACGTCGTGCGCCCGGAACGAGCGGGTCAGCTCGACCAGCCCGAAGGGATCGGCCAGCCGCAATTGCAGCGGGCCCAGCGGATAGCGGCCCCGCAGGTCCGAGCGGACCCGGTAGGACACCTCGCGGCGCCCCCCGCCCTCCACCCGGTCCAGCACGAACCGCGGCCGGGGACCCAGCACGTAGGGGACCCGGTCCTGGAGCATCAGCATCCCCGTGGGCAGCCGGGTCGGGTTCTGCAACCGCAGCCGGACCCGCGACTCCGTGCCCGCCGGCACCCGGTCGGGCCCCAGCGAACGGGCCGCGTCCACCCGGTGCCGGGTGCGGTACAGGGCCAGGACGCAGATCAGCGGCAGCACCAGCAGCAGGATCCCCACCCGCAGCAGCTCCGCCTGGCCCAGCACGTACGCGCAGCCGACGGCGGCGACCCCGGCGGCCAGGAAGGACCGGCCGCGCGTGGTCAGGCCCGACAGGCCCGCGCGCGCCCCGCCCCGGTCGGCGTCCCCCTCGCGGCGGGCGCCGGCCATCACAGGGCCCGGGAGTCGGGACCGGGCACCCGGGGGGAGCCGGCGGCGGGGGCCGAGCGGGGCTGGGCCACCGGGACGGGGGTGCGCTGGAGGATGTCGGCGACGACCTCGGCGGGGGTGCGGTGCGCGAGCTGGGCCTGCGCGGTGGGCAGCAGCCGGTGCGCGAGCACCGCCGCCGCCAGCTCCTGCACGTCGTCGGGGAGCACGTAGTCGCGGCCCGAGAGGGCCGCGTGGGCCTTCACGGCGCGCAGCAGGTGCAGGGTGGCGCGGGGCGAGGCGCCCAGGCGCAGGTCGGGGTGGACGCGGGTGGCGGCCACCAGGTCCACGACGTAGGCGCGCACCGGCTCGGCCACGTACACCTCCCGGACCGCGTCGATCAGCTTGACCACGTCGGCGGCGGCGGCCACCGGGGCCAGCTCGTCGAGGGGGGAGCGGGAGCCGTGGGTGTCGAGCATCCGCAGCTCGGCGTCGTGCGCGGGGTAGCCGACCGAGACGCGGGCCATGAACCGGTCGCGCTGGGCCTCGGGCAGCGGGTAGGTGCCCTCCATCTCCACCGGGTTCTGGGTGGCCACCACCATGAAGGGCCCGGGCAGCGGATAGGTGTGCCCGTCGATGGTGACCTGCCGTTCCTCCATGGACTCCAGCAGCGCCGACTGGGTCTTGGGGGAGGCGCGGTTGATCTCGTCGCCGATGACGATCTGGGCGAAGATCGCGCCGGGCTTGAACTCGAACTCGCGGCGCTGCTGGTCCCAGATGCTGACGCCCGTGATGTCCGAGGGCAGCAGGTCGGGGGTGAACTGGATGCGCTGCACCGAACAGTCCACCGACTTGGCGAGGGCCTTGGCCAGCATGGTCTTGCCGACCCCGGGCACGTCCTCGATGAGGAGGTGGCCCTCGGCGAGGAGCACGGTCAGGGCCAAGCGGACGACGTGCGGCTTGCCCTCGATCACGCTCTCCACCGAGCGGCGGACCCGGTCCGCCGTCCCGGTGAGTTCGGCCAGGCTCGGTCGGTCGTCGAAGGTCGTCACTGTTCTCCTCGGCCCTGTTCCCGGGCCGTCGCCTTGCGCACGTCCGGCCCAACCCCATCCACGCGGTCACCGGGCCCGACGCCGTGCGCCGGGGGGTGACACCCCCGCATTCTCGGCGTGCGCGGGGCCCGGTGTCACTCAGGAGGTCGCGTCGATCTCCCGCAGCAGGCCGGTGTGCACGTCGAACACGAAGCCTCGCACATCGTCGCGGTGCGGCAGGAAGGGGTTGGTGCGCACGCGCTGCATGGACTGGCGGACGTCCTGGTCCACATCGCGGAACGCCTCCACCGCCCACGCCGGGCGCTGGCCGACCTCGTCCTCCAGTTCGTGCCGGAAGTCCTCGGTCAGACTCTCCAGACCGCAGTTCGTGTGGTGGATGAGTATCACCGTGCGGGTGCCCAGGGCGCGCTGGCTGATGGTGAGGGAGCGGATGGTGTCGTCGGTGACCACGCCGCCCGCGTTGCGGATGGTGTGGCAGTCGCCGAGTTCGAGGCCGAGCGCGGCGTGCAGGTCGAGCCGGGCGTCCATGCAGGCCACGACGGCCACCCCGAGCACCGGGCGGGCGTCCATGCCCGGGTCGGCGAAGGCCGAGGCGTAGGCGCGGTTGGCGGAGACCAGGCGGTCGGTGACGCACGCGTCCCCGACGGTCGCGGTGGTCGCTTCGGACGGCAGGTGTGCGGAAGTCGTCATGACCACGACGGTAGACGCCGGAGCCGGGCCCGGCAGAGCGGGAACAGGGACAAAGAAGGGCGCCAAAGCTTGGCACGGGACTCCCCGCGAAACGGGTGCAACCGTGTGAAAAGGCGTGAACGCCGCATTCGGCCGCGGGTTCGAGGGTCCCCGACGGGCCCCGCCCGCGGCCCCCGGGGACACGGCCCGGTTCGTTGACCGCGCCCGCCGGTCGACTAAAGTGGCGCGAACCGGCCCGCCACGGGCCCCCGGGCCGGCCGCCGCGAGAGCGGGGCCCGAACGAGAGACCCGCGTGCGCGGCCCGGCCGCACGACCCGGCCCCCTCCCGACCACCGGCCGGTCGACGTCCCCGCGGGGACGCCCCCACCACCGGTGTCGCGGGCGCGGACCCGACCGTGCGGCGGGGCACGCGCGCCGCCACCTGAGAGGGCGCCTTGACCAGCGAATCCCGACACGTCCCGGTGATGCTCCAGCGATGCCTGGACATGCTGGCACCCGCCCTGACCGAACCCGGCGCCGTCGTCGTCGACTGCACCCTCGGCCTCGGCGGCCACAGCGAGGCCCTGCTCACCCGCTTCCCCGAGTGCCGCCTGATCGCCCTCGACCGCGACAAGGAGGCCCTGCGCCTCTCCGGCGAACGCCTCGCCCCCTTCGGCGACCGCGCCGACCTCGTGCACGCCGTCTACGACGAACTCCCCGAGGTCCTCGACCGGCTCGGCGTCCCCGCCGTCCAGGGCGTCCTGTTCGACCTCGGCGTCTCCTCCATGCAGCTCGACGAGGCCGACCGCGGCTTCGCCTACGCCCAGGACGCCCCCCTGGACATGCGCATGGACCAGACCGTCGGCACCAGCGCCGCCGAGGTCCTCAACACCTACCCGCCGGGCGAACTCGTGCGCATCCTGCGCGCCTACGGCGAGGAGAAGCAGGCCAAGCGGATCGTCTCCGCGATCGTCCGCGAACGCGACAAGGAACCCTTCGACCGCAGCGCCCGCCTCGTCGAGCTCATCCGCGACGCCCTCCCGCAGGCCGCCAAGCGCACCGGCGGCAACCCCGCCAAACGCACCTTCCAGGCCCTGCGCATCGAGGTCAACGGCGAACTGTCCGTCCTGGAACGCGCGATCCCCGCCGCCGTGGACCGGATCGCCGTCGGCGGCCGGATCGCCGTGCTGTCCTACCACTCGCTGGAGGACCGCCTCGTCAAGCAGGTCTTCGCCGCCGGCGCCACCTCCACCGCCCCGCCCGGGCTGCCCGTGGTCCCCGAGAAGTACCAACCCCGACTCAAGCTCCTGACCCGCGGCGCCGAACTCCCCACCGAGGAGGAGATCGCCGAGAACCGCCGCGCCGCCCCCGCCCGCCTGCGCGGCGTCGAACGGGTCCGCCCGGCCCTCTAGCCGACCCGCCGCACACACCGCACCCGACGCACAGGGAAGTGGGAGACGACGTGAGCAAGGCCAGCACCACCCGGATCGGCCGGCTCCTCGGCGCCGCCGGTCCGGCCCCCGGGCCGCGCGGCGCCAAGGCGACCGGCAACCCCGCCCGGATGCCGTTCGTGCTCCTCGTCGTCGCCCTCCTCGGCGGCGGCCTGATCGGCCTGCTCCTGCTCAACTCCGCCCTCAACCAGGGCTCCTTCGAGGTCAGCCGGCTCAAGAAGGAGGCCGGCGCCCTCCAGGACGAGACCCAGGAACTGCAACGGGACGTCGACGCGCACGCCGCCCCCGACGCCCTCGCCCGACGCGCCCGCGAACTCGGCCTCGTACCCGGCGGCAGCCCCGTCTTCCTCGCCGCCGACGGCAAGGTCCTCGGCACCCCCACCCCGGCCGCCGCCCCACCGCCCCCGCCCACCCCCACCCCCGCGGCCCCCACCGGCGCCGCCCCCGCCCCCACCGGCTCCGAACCCCCCGCGACGGCCGCCCCGAGCCCCCTCGCGAGCCCCGCCGGCGAACCCGAACAGAGCGCCCCGCCCGGCGCCGGCCCCTCGGGCGAGCCGGCCGGCCCGCCCGCCGCCTCCCCGAGCACCGGCAGGTGACCATGCCCACCCCACCGCGCTCCGCCGACGAACCCCCGCGCCGCCGCCCCGCCGGCCCGCCCCGCCCCCGGCCCGCCGAACGCCCCCGCCCCGCGGCCCGCGCCGGCGCCCGCGCCCCCGGCCCCCGCCGGCCCGCCCCGGCCCGCGCCCCGCGCACCCTGCGGCTCGGCGACCCCAAACCCCGGCTGCGGCTCGTCGGCATCGGACTGACCCTGGTCATGGCCGCGTTCACCGTCCGCCTGCTCCAAGTCCAGGCCGTCGACGCCGCCGGCTTCGTCGACGCCGCCTCCAAGAACCGCTACGCCAACTACACCGTGGCCGCCGAACGCGGCGACATCACCGACCGCTCCGGGGTCGCCCTCGCCACCAGCGTCGACGCCTACGACATCACCGCCGACCCCAAGATGTTCACCCCCGGCGAGGCCAAGGTCACCGACGCCCCCGAACAGGCCGCCGCCCTCCTCGCCCCCATCCTCGGCAAGACCCCCGCCGAACTCACCGCCCGGCTGCGCACCGAGAAGACCCGCTACGTGGTCCTCGCCCGCCGCCAGACCCCCCAGGTCTGGAACCAGATCAAGGACCTCAAACGGGTCTTCGCCGACACCGCCGCCGCGGCCGAGAAGAAGCGCAAGGACTCCGGGTCCAACGTCCTCGCCGGGGTCTTCAGCGAGACCAGCAGCAAACGCGTGTACCCCGGCGGGAACCTGGCCGCCGGGATACTGGGATGGGTCAACGCCGAGGGCGCCGGCGCCGGCGGCCTCGAATCCTCCCTCGACAAGAAACTCGCCGGCAAGGACGGGCAGGTCAGCTACGCCCAGTCCGGCGGCCGCCGGGTCCCCACCGCCGGCTCCAGCGAGACCCCCGCCGTCCCCGGCGAGGACATCGAGCTCACCATCGACCGCGACATCCAGTGGGCCGCCCAGAACGCCATCACCGACCAGGTCGAGAAGTCCAAGGCCGACCGCGGCTACGTCGTCGTCCAGGACACCCGCACCGGCGAGATCCTCGCCATGGCCAACGCCCCCGGCTTCGACCCCAACGACCTCACCAAGGCCCGCTCCACCGCCATGGGCAACGCCGCCCTCCAGGACGTGTACGAACCCGGCTCCACCGCCAAGGTCGTCTCCATGGCCGCCGTCCTCGAAGAACGCAAGGCCACCCCCCTCACCCACGTCACCGTCCCCAACCGCCTGCACCGCGGCGACCGCCTCTTCAAGGACGACGTGGACCACCCCACCTGGTACCTCACCCTCAACGGGGTCCTCGCCAAGTCCTCCAACATCGGCACCATCCTCGCCACCGGCCAACTCGGCCCCACCCAGCCCGAGGCCAACGAGGTGCTCCACTCCTACCTCGACAAATTCGGCATCGGCCGCCCCACCGGCCTGAACTACCCCGGCGAGTCCCGCGGCATCCTCGCCCCCGCCAAGAAGTGGTCCACCTCCCAGCAGTACACGATCCCCTTCGGCCAGGGCCTCTCCGTCAACGCCGTCCAGGCCGCCTCCGTGTACTCCACCATCGCCAACGGCGGAGTCCGCGTCGAACCCACCCTCGTGCGCGGCACCAAGGGACCCGACGGCCGCTTCACCCCCGCGCCCGCCCCCGAGAAGTCCCGCGTCGTCAGCGAGGAGACCGCGACCACCCTCTCCCGGATGCTCGAATCCGTCGTCGACGACCAGGACGGCACCGGCACCAAGGCCCGCATCCCCGGCTACCGGGTCGGCGGCAAGACCGGCACCTCCAACCGGGTGGATCCCGCCACCGGCCGCTACAAGGGCTACACCGCCTCCTTCGCCGGCTTCGCCCCCGCCGACGCCCCCCGCGTCACCGTCTACTGCGCCATCCAGAACCCCACCAAGGGCTCCTACTTCGGCGGCCAGATCTGCGGCCCCGTCTTCAAGCAGGTCATGGAGTTCGCGCTGAAGACCCTCAAGGCACCCCCCACCGGAACCGCGCCCGCCGGACTCCCCGTCACCTTCGAGGAGGGGCGATGACCGGGACCACCGTCCCCGGCCCGCAGAACCACAGGACCCGACCGCCCACCACCGAGGACCCGTCACGCGTTCCGCGTCGACGCCCGACCACAAGGCCCCAGCCGTGACAACGATCACTCCCGCACCCGGGAACCGAAACCCGGGCACCCCGCCCGCGGACGCTCCGATTCCCGGCGCGCCGCCCGCGCCCGGTACGCTCACCGCCGTGCCCCACGCTGATCAGCCCAGAACCGCCCAGAAGGACGCCCCGGCAGCGCCGCCGGGAGCACCCCGCCCCCAGCGGCCGCACCGGACCCCGGTAGCCGCCCTGGCCGGGCTGCTCGACGTCCCCGCCCCCGAGGGCGCCGAGACCGTCGAGGTCACCGGCATCACCCACGACTCCCGGGCGGTCCGCCCCGGTGACGTGTACGCCGCGCTCCCCGGCGCCCGCGCGCACGGCGCCGCGTTCGCCGCGCAGGCCGCCGCCCTCGGCGCCGCCGCGATCCTGACCGACCCGGTCGGAGCCGAACGCGCCGCCGAGACCGGCCTCCCGCTGCTCGTCGTCCCCGACCCACGCGGCCGGATGGGCGAACTCGCCGCCGAGATCCACGGCCGACCGGGCGACGCCCTGCTCCAGATCGGCATCACCGGCACCTCCGGCAAGACCACCACCGCCTACCTCGTCGAAGGCGGACTGCGCGGCGCCGGCAAGCACACCGGCCTCGTCGGCACCGTCGAGATGCGCATCGGCGACGAACGCGTCAAGTCCGAACGCACCACCCCCGAGGCCACCGACCTCCAGGCCCTGTTCGCCGTCATGCGCGAACGCGAGGTCGAGGCCGTCGCCATGGAGGTCTCCAGCCACGCCCTCGTGCTCGGCCGGGTCGACGGCTGCGTCTTCGACGTCGCCGTCTTCAACAACCTCAGCCCGGAGCACATGGAGTTCCACTCCGACATGGAGGACTACTTCCGCGCCAAGGCGAGCCTGTTCACCCCCGCCCGCGCCCGCCTCGGCGTGGTCAACCTCGACGACGAGTACGGCCGCCGCCTCGCCAAGGAGGCCGACATCCCCGTCGTCACCTTCTCCGCGACCGGCGACCCCGCCGCCGACTGGCGCGCCGAGGACGTGGTCAGCGGCCACATGGACTCCACCCTCGTCGTCGTCGGCCCCGAAGGACAGCGGATCACCGCCAAGGCCCCGCTGCCCGGCCCCTTCAACGTGGCCAACACCGTCGCCGCCGTCGTCACCCTCGCCGCCGCCGGCGTCGACCCCCAGACCGCCGCCGACGGCGTCGCCGCCGTCCCCGGCGTCCCCGGCCGGCTCGAACGAGTCGACGCCGGACAGCCCTGGCTCGCCGTCGTCGACTACGCGCACAAGACCGACGCCGTCGAATCCGTGCTCCGCGCCCTGCGCGAGGTCACCACCGGCAAGCTGCACATCGTGCTCGGCTGCGGCGGCGACCGCGACACCACCAAGCGCGCCCCGATGGGAGCCGCCGCCGCCCGCGGCGCCGACCTCGCCGTGCTCACCTCCGACAACCCGCGCTCCGAGGACCCCCTGCGGATCCTCGCCGCGATGTTCGAGGGCGCCGCCGGCGTCCCCGCCGCCGAACGCGGCACCGTCCTCGTCGACGCCGACCGCGCGAGCGCCATCGCCACCGCCGTGGCCCGCGCCGAGGCCGGCGACACCGTGCTCGTGGCCGGCAAGGGCCACGAACAGGGCCAGGACACCGCCGGCGTCGTCCGCCCCTTCGACGACCGCGACGTCCTGCGCGCCGCCATCGAGCGCCGCCAGGCAGACCACGCCCCCCAGGCCGAGGTGCACCCGTGATCGCCCTGACCCTCGCCGAGATCGCCGACATCACCGGCGGGCTCGCCCACGACATACCGGATCCGGCCCTCACCGTCACCGGACCCGTCGTCATCGACTCCCGCCTCGTCGAACCCGGCAGCCTGTTCGCCGCGTTCGCCGGTGAGAACGTCGACGGCCACGACTACGCCGAGCGCGCGCACGCCGCCGGCGCCGCCGCCGTGCTCGCCGCGCGACCCGTCGGCGTGCCCGCGATCGTCGTCGACGACGTGGAGAGGGCCCTGGGCCTCCTCGCCCGCGCCGTCGTCTCCCGCCTCGGCACCGACGTGGTGGCCCTGACCGGCTCCGCCGGCAAGACCTCCACCAAGGACCTGATCGCGCAGGTGCTCAGCGCCCACGCGCCCACCGTCTACACGCCCGGCTCCCTCAACAACGAGATCGGCCTCCCGCTGACCGCCCTGCGGGCCGGCGCCGAGACCCGACACCTCGTGCTGGAGATGGGCGCCCGCGGCATCGGCCACATCGCCTACCTCACCGGCCTCACCCCGCCCCGCATCGGCCTCGTCCTCAACGTGGGCACCGCCCACATCGGCGAGTTCGGCGGCCGGGAACAGATCGCCATCGCCAAGGGCGAACTCGTCGAGTCCCTCCCCACCGAGGCCGAGGGCGGCGTCGCCGTCCTCAACGCCGACGACCTCCTCGTGCGCGCCATGGCGAGCCGCACGAAGGCCGCCGTCGTCCTCTTCGGCGAGGCCGAGGACGCCGACGTGCGCGCCACCGGCGTCCGCCTCACCGAGGACGGCCGCCCCGCCTTCACCCTTCACACACCCACCGGGTGCGGGGACGTGACCTTGCGCCTGTACGGTGAGCACCACGTGTCGAACGCGCTCGCCGCTGCCGCCGTCGCCCACGTCCTGGGCATGTCCGCCGAGAAGATCGCCACCGCGCTCTCCGAAGCGGGCACGCTGTCCCGTTGGCGCATGGAGGTCACCGAACGAGCCGACGGCGTGACGATCGTCAACGACGCCTACAACGCCAACCCCGAATCCATGCGGGCCGCACTGCGCGCCCTCGCCGCCATGGGCGGTGCCGCCAAGGACCGGGGGGGACGCACCTGGGCGGTGCTCGGCAAGATGGCCGAGCTCGGGGACGAGGCGCTCGTCGAACACGACGCGATCGGACGGCTCGCCGTCCGGCTCAACGTGAGCAAACTGGTCGCGGTCGGGGGCAGGGAAGCGTCCTGGCTGCAACTGGGCGCATACAACGAGGGTTCGTGGGGTGAGGAGTCGGTGCTCGTGTCCGACACGCAGGCGGCGATCGACCTGTTGCGCAGTGAGCTGCGTCCAGGGGACGTCGTGCTGGTGAAGGCTTCCAGGTCGATCGGGCTGGAGCGGGTCGCGCTGGCGTTGCTGGAGCGCGAGGGCGAGGTCGCCGGGCGATGAAGCAGATCCTGTTCTCGGGGGCCATCGGTCTGTTCCTGACGCTCATCGGCACCCCGCTGCTGATCAAGCTGCTCGCCCGCAAGGGCTACGGCCAGTTCATCCGCGACGACGGCCCGCGCGGCCACGCCGGGAAGAAGGGCACGCCCACCATGGGCGGCATCTCCTTCATCCTGGCCACGCTGATCGCGTACGCGGCGACCAAGGTCATCACCTCCAGCCAGCCGACCATCTCCGGTCTGCTCGTCCTCTTCCTGATGGCGGGCATGGGCGTGGTCGGCTACCTGGACGACTACATCAAGATCGTCAAGCGACGCTCGCTCGGCCTGCGCGCCAAGGCCAAGATGGCCGGCCAGCTCATCGTCGGCATCGCCTTCGCCGTGCTCGCCCTCCAGTTCGCCGACGGCCGCGGCAACTCCCCGGCCTCGACCCGGCTGTCGTTCGTCTCGGACTTCGGCTGGTCCATCGGGCCCGTGCTGTTCGTGGTCTGGGCGCTGTTCATGATCCTGGCCATGTCCAACGGCGTGAACCTCACCGACGGCCTCGACGGCCTGGCCACCGGCGCCTCCGTCATGGTCTTCGGCGCCTACACCTTCATCGGCGTCTGGCAGTACCAGGAGTCCTGCGCCAACGCGGCGAACCTGATGCACCCCTCGGCGTGCTTCGAGGTCCGCGACCCGCTCGACCTCGCCGTCGTCGCCTCCGCCCTCATGGGAGCCTGCTTCGGCTTCCTGTGGTGGAACACCTCGCCCGCGAAGATCTTCATGGGCGACACCGGCTCCCTCGCCCTCGGCGGCGCGCTCGCCGGCCTCGCCATCTGCTCCCGCACCGAGTTCCTCATGGCGCTGCTCGGCGGTCTGTTCGTCCTCATCACCATGTCCGTGGTGATCCAGGTCGGCTCCTTCCGCCTGACCGGCAAGCGGGTGTTCCGGATGGCACCGCTCCAGCACCACTTCGAACTCAAGGGGTGGTCCGAGGTCCTTGTCGTGGTCCGCTTCTGGATCATCCAGGGCATGTGCGTGATCGTCGGACTCGGCCTCTTCTACGCAGGATGGGCAGCCGCCAAGTGACACCCAGCTCCACCGACCGGCCCTGGAAGGGCCGGAACATCACCGTCGCCGGTCTCGGCGTGAGCGGCCTCTCGGCCGCCCGCGCCCTGGCCGGCCTCGGCGCGTCCGTCACCGTCGTGGACGGCGGCGACGGCGAGGCCCAACGGGCCCGCGCCGCCGAACTCGCCGACCTCGGCATCGCGGTCCGCCTCGGTGACTCCGCGACCCTGCCCGAGGGCACCGACCTCGTGGTCACCTCCCCGGGCTGGCCGCCCACCGCCCCCCTCTTCGCCGCCGCCGAGGCGGCCGGGGTCGACGTGGTCGGCGACGTGGAGATCGCCTGGCGCCTGCGCGACCTGGACGGGCGCGTCCCCGCCCCCTGGCTCGCGGTCACCGGTACCAACGGCAAGACCACCACCGTGCAGATGCTCGCCTCGATCCTGCGCGCGGCCGGTCTGCGCACGACGACCGTCGGCAACATCGGCACCCCGATCATCGACGTGGTCACCGGCGAGCGCGAGTACGACGTGCTCGCCGTGGAGCTCTCCAGCTACCAGCTGCACTGGGCCCCCTCGGTCCGCGCCCACTCCGGCGCCGTCCTCAACCTGGCCCCGGACCACCTCGACTGGCACGGCTCCATGGACGCCTACGCCGCCGACAAGGGCCGGATCTACGAGGGCAACACGGTCGCCTGCGTGTACAACGTGGCCGACCCGGCCACCGAGCGCCTGGTGATGGACGCGGACGTGGAGGAGGGCTGCCGGGCGATCGGCTTCACCCTCGGCGTCCCCGGCCCCTCCATGCTCGGCGTGGTCGACGACGTGCTGGTGGACCGGGCCTTCGTGGAGAACCGGCAGAAGAACGCCCAGGAGCTGGCGCAGGTCTCCGACGTGAACCCGCCGGCCCCGCACAACATCGCCAACGCGCTGGCCGCCGCCGGCCTGGCGCGGGCCTTCGGGGTCACCCCGGCCGCCGTCCGCGAGGGGCTGCGCGACTTCACCCCCGACGCGCACCGGATCGCGCACGTGGCCGACGTGGCCGGGGTCTCCTACGTGGACGACTCCAAGGCCACCAACACCCACGCCACCGAGGCATCCCTCGCCGCCTACGACCCGATCGTGTGGATCGCGGGCGGCCTGGCCAAGGGGGCCACCTTCGACGAGCTCGTGCGGCGCTCGGCGAAGCGGCTGCGCGGGGTGGTGCTGATGGGCGCCGACCGGGCCCTCATCCGGGAGGCGCTGACGCGACACGCCCCCGAGGTCCCGGTGGTCGACCTCGACCGGACCGACACTGGGGCGATGCTCGCGGCGGTCCGACACGCGGCGGAGCTGGCGGAGCCCGGGGACACCGTGCTGCTGGCCCCGGCCTGTGCGTCGATGGACATGTTCGCGAACTACAACGAGCGCGGAGACGCGTTCGCCGACGCCGTGCGCGAACTGGCCGGGGAGCCCGGAACCCGGGACTGACCGGAGGGCGCGGGTCGGGGGCGCGGGCGTCCGGACGCTCCGCGTCCCCGACCCGCGCTCCCGCTCGCGCGCCGGTTCGAGTGGAGGGGATGACCACAGATGCCGGCTGGACGACTGCTGCCGGGACGCCGCCCGTCGGGCGGCTCCGGGGCGAAGGGCGGCGCCGCGAAACCCCCGGGACCGGCTCGCGCGCCGCGACCCGCCGTCCGCGGGCGGCTCCGGCCGCCGGGCGGCCGCGGCCCGATCGCGAGCGCGCGCCGACTGCGCGAGCGCGGGCGCAGGGCCTGGGACCGGCCGCTGACGGCCTACTACCTGATCTTCGGCAGCGCCTCGCTGATCATCGTGCTCGGGCTGGTGATGGTCTACTCGGCCTCCATGATCCGCGCCCTGGGGCTGGGCCTGCCCGCCTCCTGGTTCTTCCGCAAGCAGTTCCTGGCGGCCGTGATCGGCGGGGTGCTGCTGCTCGTGGCCTCCCGGATGCCGGTGAAACTGCACCGGGCCCTGTCGTACCCGGTGCTGGCCGGCACGGTCTTCCTGATGGCCCTCGTGGCGGTCCCGGGGATCGGCGAGGAGGTCAACGGCAACCGGAACTGGCTGCGGCTGGGCGCCTTCCAGCTCCAGCCCAGCGAATTCGGCAAGCTCGCCCTGATCCTGTGGGGCGCGGACCTGCTCGCCCGCAAGGGGGACCGCGGGCTGCTGACCCAGTGGAAGCACCTTCTGGTGCCCTTGGTCCCGGTCGCGTTCCTGCTGCTGGGACTGATCATGCTCGGCGGGGACATGGGCACCGCGATGGTGCTGACCGCCCTGCTCTTCGGCCTGCTGTGGACGGCCGGCGCCCCCACCCGGCTGTTCGTCGGAGTGCTCACCGGCGCGGGCCTGATCGCCACCGCGCTGATCTGGGGCAGCCCCAACCGGATGGCCCGCCTGGCCTGCCTGGGTGCCACCGAGGTGCGGGTCTCCGCCCCGGGACAACCCGACTGCTTCCAGGCCGTGCACGGGATCTACGCCCTGGCCTCCGGCGGCTGGTTCGGTTCCGGACTCGGGGCGAGTGTGGAAAAATGGGGGCAATTGCCCGAGGCGCACACCGATTTCATCTTCGCCGTGACCGGGGAGGAACTGGGTCTGGCGGGGACGCTGTCGGTGTTGGCCCTGTTCGCGGCCCTAGGCTATGCGGGTATCCGCGTGGCCGGACGCACGGAGGACCCCTTCGTACGCTATGCCGCGGGAGGCGTGACCACCTGGATCCTGGTCCAGGCCGTGATCAACATCGGGGCCGTGCTCGGCCTGCTGCCGATCGCCGGGGTCCCGCTCCCGCTGTTCTCGTACGGCGGGTCGGCCCTGCTGCCGACCATGTTCGCCGTCGGACTGCTCATCGCCTTCGCGCGTGAGGAGCCCGCGGCACGAGCGGCGCTCGCCATGCGGGCGCCGAGGTCCGGGCGGCAGCGCGCCGGGCTGGGATGGAAGTCGATGAGACGGCGCGTGAAGAAGCGTCCGTCCGGAGAGCGGTGAATTTCGGTGCATGTCGTACTCGCCGGTGGGGGGACCGCCGGCCACATCGAGCCGGCGCTCGCCCTCGCGGACGCCCTGCGCAGGCAGGACCCGACCGTGGGCATCACCGCCCTCGGCACGGAACGCGGTCTTGAGACCCGCCTGGTGCCCGAGCGCGGCTACGAGCTGGGACTGATCCCGGCCGTGCCGCTGCCGCGCAAGCCCACCCCCGAGCTGATCACCGTCCCCGGACGGCTGCGCGGCACGATCAAGGCGGCGGAGCAGATCCTGGAGCGCACGAAGGCGGACTGCGTGGTCGGCTTCGGCGGCTACGTGGCCCTGCCGGGCTACCTGGCCGCCAAGCGGCTCGGCGTGCCGATCATCGTGCACGAGGCCAACGCCCGCCCGGGCCTGGCCAACAAGATCGGCTCCCGCTACGCGCACGCCGTCGCGGTCTCCACCCCCGACAGCAAGCTGCGCGGCGCCCGCTACGTGGGCATCCCGCTGCGGCGCACGATCGCGACCCTGGACCGGGCCGCCGTCCGCCCCGAGGCGCGGGCCGCGTTCGGCCTGGACCAGAACCTGCCGACCCTGCTGGTGTCGGGCGGTTCCCAGGGCGCGCGCAAGCTCAACGAGGTGGTGCAGGCGGTCGCCCCGACCCTCCAGCGCGCCGGGATCCAGATCCTGCACGCGGTCGGCCCGAAGAACGAACTGCCGCGTGTCGACAACATGCCGGGGATGCCCCCCTATGTGCCGGTACCGTACGTGGACCGGATGGACCTCGCGTACGCCGCCGCCGACATGATGCTGTGCCGCGCGGGCGCGATGACCGTCGCCGAGCTCTCCGCCGTCGGCCTGCCCGCCGCCTACGTCCCGCTGCCCATCGGCAACGGCGAACAGCGGCTCAACGCGCAGCCGCTGGTGAAGGCGGGCGGCGGTCTGATCGTGGACGACGCGGAACTGAGCCCGGAGTGGATGCACCAGAACATCCTCCCCGTGCTCGCCGATCCGCACCGGCTCTACGAGATGTCCCGCGCCGCCGCCGAGTTCGGCCGCCGGGACGCGGACGACCTGCTCGTCCGCATGGTGTACGAGGCCGTCTCGGCACGTCGGAACCGCTGACGCAGGAGGACCGCAGGTGGCCGGACCAGGCAGGACCCCCCAGGGAGCACCGAGATCCGGCACGTCCGGGAAGCCCGGTCCGGCCGCCGGGGCGCGCGGGACCAAAGCCGCGCGCGGGGGAGCGGGCGCACCCGCGTCCGCCCGCGCGCGCGGCGCCGAACGCCCCGAATCGGCGCGGGCCTCCGAGGCGCGTGCCGCCCGCACGCCCCCGGGGACCGACCGGGACCCGGCCGAGCGCCGGGGGCGCCTCTCGCGCCCCCGCTCCGGCGCCGGCTCCGCGTCCGGCTCCGGCCGGCCGCCCCGCGCCCCCCGTCCGCCCCGCGAACGCCGGCCCTCGCGACGGCTGCGGATCCTGCTCGGACTCGCCGCCGTCACGGCCCTCGCGGGCGGCGGACTGTGGGCCGTGTACGGCTCCACCTGGTTGCGAGTGGAACGGGTCACGGCCGGCGGCACCGAGGTCCTCACCCCCGAGGCGGTGACCCGCGCCGCCGGGGTCCCCCTCGGCGTCCCGCTCGCCTCCGTGGACACCGACGCGGTCGCCGCCCGCGTCCGCGACCGGCTGCCCCGGGTCGACAGCGTCGAGGTGACCCGTTCCTGGCCGCACGGCATCGGCGTCGAAGTCGTCGAACGCAAGCCCGTGTTGCTGGTCGCGGAGAAGGCCGGCTGGGTCGAGATCGATCACTCCGGTGTGCGATTCGACACGGTGAAGACCCCGCCCAAGGGCATCCCCAGACTCGACCTCGCGGCCGGTTCCTCGCCCAGCCTGCGCCGTTTCGACGACGACCGTCTGGTGGAGGCCGCGGTGCGCGTCGCCGTCGACCTGCCGGGCCCCGTCGCCGCCCGGACCGGGAAGGTGACGGTGCGTTCCTACGACTCCATCACGCTGGCCCTGACCGGGGGACGGACGGTGCTTTGGGGCAGTTCCGACCAGGGTGAGGCGAAAGGCCGAGCGTTGACGGCCGTCCTCAAGGCGGCACCGAAGGCACGGCACTTCGACGTGAGCGCTCCCAGCGCCCCTGCGGTGTCCGGGAGTTGACGGCGGGTCGACGGCCGACACACCCTGGTTGGCCGGCGATATGGGTGATCACATAGGGTGAAAAGAAAAACGGGAGGTTCGGCGTGTTCGTTGAACCCGCGCCGCCCGTCGACTTAGTGTCCTGTTCGGAAGAGTCCGAGTAACAGCACACTCCTCACCCTAAACTTAAGGTTCAGGGTTCGGGTCGGCGAGGTCGGACCGTCCCGGAAATCGGCATCAGTCGCCGCACCGCAGGCCCGCGGGACGGCGACACGTAATCGAGGCGAGAGGCCTTCGACGTGGCAGCACCGCAGAACTACCTCGCAGTCATCAAGGTCATCGGTGTCGGCGGCGGTGGTGTCAATGCCATCAACCGAATGATCGAGGTCGGTCTCAAGGGCGTCGAGTTCATCGCCATCAACACGGACGCTCAGGCCCTGTTGATGAGCGACGCCGACGTCAAGCTCGACGTCGGTCGTGAACTGACGCGCGGCCTGGGCGCCGGCGCCAACCCGGCCGTCGGCCGGAAGGCGGCGGAGGACCACCGCGAGGAGATCGAGGAGGTCCTCAAGGGGGCCGACATGGTCTTCGTGACCGCCGGCGAGGGCGGCGGCACCGGCACCGGCGGCGCCCCCGTCGTAGCCAACATCGCCCGCTCCTTGGGCGCCCTGACGATCGGTGTGGTGACCCGCCCGTTCACCTTCGAGGGTCGCCGTCGCGCGAACCAGGCGGAGGACGGCATCGCGGAGCTCCGCGAAGAGGTCGACACCCTGATCGTCATCCCCAACGACCGCCTGCTGTCCATCTCGGACCGTCAGGTCAGCGTCCTGGACGCCTTCAAGTCGGCGGACCAGGTCCTGCTCTCCGGCGTGCAGGGCATCACCGACCTCATCACCACCCCCGGTCTGATCAACCTCGACTTCGCCGACGTCAAGTCCGTGATGTCCGAGGCCGGCTCCGCCCTGATGGGCATCGGCTCGGCGCGCGGCGACGACCGCGCGGTGGCCGCGGCCGAGATGGCGATCTCCTCGCCCCTGCTGGAGGCGTCCATCGACGGCGCCCGGGGCGTGCTGCTCTCCATCTCCGGCGGCTCCGACCTCGGCCTGTTCGAGATCAACGAGGCGGCCCAGCTCGTCAGCGAGGCCGCCCACCCCGAGGCGAACATCATCTTCGGCGCCGTCATCGACGACGCCCTCGGCGACGAGGTCCGGGTCACGGTCATCGCGGCCGGGTTCGACGGCGGGCAGCCGCCGGCGCGCCGGGACAACGTGATCGGCGCGGCCTCGACCAAGCGCGAGGAGCCGGCCGCTCCGAACCGGCAGGCCGAGCCGGCCCGTCCGGCCTTCGGCGGCCTCGGCGCGGTCCCGCCGCGCGAGGAGCCGGCGCCCGCGCCGGCCCCCGCCCCGATCGCCGAGGCCCCGGCCCCGGCACCGCTCTCCCCGCAGGTCCCGACCGCGCGTCCCTACCAGGACAGCCCGGCCGAAGAGCTGGACGTACCGGACTTCCTGAAGTGACCATCGGGCAACGGCACCACGCGAACGGCGCCCACTTCGCCTTCACCGACCGGTGGGGCGGAGTGAGCGCCGTTCCGTACGAAGGGCTCAACCTCGGCGGCGCGGTCGGAGACGACCCCGCCGCCGTCCTCGCGAACCGGGGTCTGGCCGCCGCCGAGCTGGGGTTGGACCCGGCCCGCGTGGTGTGGATGAACCAGGTGCACGGCCGGGACGTGGCCGTGGTCGAGGGTCCGTGGGGCGAGGGCGCCGAGATCCCGTGCGTGGACGCGGTGGTGACCGCGCGTCGGGGCCTGGCCCTGGCCGTGCTCACCGCCGACTGCACCCCCGTGCTGCTGGCCGACCCGGTCGCCGGGGTGGCCGCCGCGGCGCACGCCGGCCGGCCCGGCCTGGTCGCCGGGGTGGTGCCGGCCGCGGTCGCGGCCATGGTCGAGCTCGGCGCCGACCCTGCCCGGATCACCGCCCACACCGGTCCGGCCGTGTGCGGGCGCTGCTACGAGGTGCCGGCCGAGATGCGCGAGGAGGTCGCGGCCGTCGTCCCGGCGGCCCGGGCCGAGACGAGCTGGGGCACCCCGGCCGTGGACGTGGTCGCCGGCGTGCACGAGCAGCTCGCGAAGGCGGGGGTGACGCGCCGGCGGGTTTCCGAGGTCTGCACACTGGAGTCACGGGATCACTTCTCGTACCGCCGGGACCGTCGGACCGGGCGGCTCGCCGGATACGTGTGGTTGGACTGATGGTGATGGACCGTAGGGCGGAACTCGCGGCGAACCTGGAGCGGGTCGAGGAGCGGATCGCGGGCGCGTGCGCCCGCGCCGGTCGGAAGCGCGAGGAGGTGACCCTGATCGTGGTCACCAAGACCCACCCCGCCTCGGACGTGCGGCTCCTCGCGGAGCTCGGGGTGCGCCACGTGGCGGAGAACAAGGACCAGGACGCCGGCCCCAAGGCGGCCGAATGCGCGGACCTGGGCCTGAGCTGGCACTTCGTCGGCCAGCTCCAGACGAACAAGGCCCGCTCGGTGGTCCGCTACGCCGATGTGGTGCAGTCGGTGGACCGGGCGCGGTTGGTGGACTCGCTGGCGGCGGCGGCCGTGAAGGAGGGGCGCGAGATCGGGGCGCTCGTCCAGATCGCCCTCGACGCGGAGGCCGGGGCCGAGCGCGGGGCCCGGGGCGGACTGGCCCCGGACCGGCTGCCCGAGCTCGCGGCGGCGATCGAGGCGGCCGAGGGCCTGCGGCTCGACGGGCTGATGACGGTGGCCCCGTTGGCCGGTCCGTACGCCGGCCGCGAACAGGCGGCCTTCGAGAGGTTGATGGAATTGTCATCTTCCCTCCGTGCCGCGCATCCGGCTGCCACCATGGTCTCGGCCGGGATGAGCGCCGATCTGGAACACGCCGTGGCCGCCGGGGCGACACACGTGCGCGTCGGCACTGCGGTACTCGGCGCGCGCCCCCGCCTCGGGTAACGTCGCGGAGAAAGTCGCACCACAGCAGAAAATATGGTCATCCCCGCCGCACGGCGGGTAGACCACGTGGATCGCGGGCAGTTGATGACCTCGACAGTCGCGACGGCACTCCCGCGAGGGGCGATCCACCACAGAGCGGAGGACTCAGAGCATGGCCGGCGCGATGCGCAAGATGGCGGTCTACCTCGGCCTCGTGGAGGACGACCGGTACGACAATCCCGGGTACGACCCTGACGACGAGTTCGAGCCGGAGCCGGAGCCGGATCGGGAACGACACCGGCAGCAGCCGGTCCGTCAAACTCCCGTATCGGACGAACCGGTACGAGTCGCCCAGCCGCCGGCGCCTCGTGAACCGATCCCCCTGCCGGTCGAAAACGGACGACCCGCCCGAATCGCCCCCGTGGCATCCATCACACCCGAACGCCCGAACCTGGAGAAGAACGCACCCGTGATCATGCCCAAGGTCGTCTCCGAGCGGGAGCCGTACCGCATCACCACGCTGCACCCCCGGACCTACAACGAGGCCCGTACCATCGGGGAACACTTCCGCGAGGGCACTCCGGTGATCATGAATCTGACCGAGATGGACGACACCGACGCCAAGCGTCTGGTGGACTTCGCGGCCGGTCTGGTCTTCGGTCTGCACGGCAGCATCGAACGCGTGACACAGAAGGTGTTCCTGCTGTCGCCTGCTAACGTCGATGTCACGGCGGAGGACAAGGCCCGCATCGCGGAGGGCGGGTTCTTCAACCAGAGCTAGACCGGACAGGCGAGAACACGGGGAGAGGGAAGCACGAAGATGGGTGTCGCACTACAGGTCGTCTACATCGCTCTGATGTGCTTCCTCATCGTGCTGATCTTCCGACTGGTCATGGACTATGTCTTCCAGTTCGCACGTTCATGGGAACCCGGCAAGGCGATGGTGGTGGTCCTGGAGGCCACTTACACTGTCACCGATCCACCGCTGAAGCTTCTGCGGCGGATGATTCCGCCGTTGCGTCTCGGGGGCGTGGCGCTCGACCTGTCCTTCTTCGTACTGATGATCATCGTTTACATCCTTATCAGCGTCGTGAGCAAATTCGCGAGCGGCGTGTGAACGATGAACTCAACGGATCCGCGGGGATGGCCCGGGTCTTGCCGACAGCCGACGACTACGTAGAGGTGAAGAAGACATGCCGTTGACCCCCGAGGACGTGCGGAACAAGCAGTTCACGACCGTCCGTCTCCGAGAAGGCTACGACGAGGACGAGGTCGATGCCTTTCTCGACGAGGTCGAGGGTGAGTTGACCCGACTGCTCCGCGAGAACGAGGACCTGCGCGCCAAGCTGGCGGCGGCCACCCGTGCCGCGGCGCAGAACCAGCAGCAGCAGAACATGCGCAAGCCCGAGCCGCAGGACCAGCGAGGCCCCGGCGCCCCGGTCCCGGCCGCCATATCCGGCCCGCCGATGCAGCAGCAGCCCCCGCAGATGGGCCCGCCGCAGCTTCCGAGCGGCGCCCCCCAGCTTCCGCCGGGTCCCGGCGGGCACGGTCCCCAGGGTCCGCAGGGCGGCCCCCAGGGCCCCGGCACCATGGGCGGCCAGCAGCAGATGCCGCAGCAGCAGCACCCCATGCACCAGCAGTCCATGGGCGGGCAGAACCAGCTCGGCCAGCAGATGCCGCCGCAGGGGATGCCCCCGCAGCAGATGCAGCAGCAGGGCATGCCCCCGCAGATGCAGCAGCAGATGCAGCAACAGCAGCAGATGCAGCAGCAGATGGGCCAGCAGCAGCAGATGCAGCAGATGGGCCAGCAGATGCCGCCCCAGATGCAGCAGCAGATGCCCCCGCAGATGCAGCAGCAGATGCCGCCGCAGCTCCCGCAGCCCGGTCAGGGCCCCGGCGGCGACAGCGCCGCGCGCGTCCTGTCGCTGGCCCAGCAGACCGCCGACCAGGCGATCGCCGAGGCCCGTTCCGAGGCCAACAAGATCGTCGGCGAGGCCCGCAGCCGCGCCGAGGGCCTGGAGCGCGACGCCCGCGCCAAGGCCGACGCGCTGGAGCGGGACGCGCAGGAGAAGCACCGCGTCGCGATGGGCTCCCTGGAGTCCGCCCGCGCCACGCTGGAGCGCAAGGTCGAGGACCTGCGCGGCTTCGAGCGCGAGTACCGCACGCGTCTGAAGTCCTACCTGGAGTCCCAGCTGCGCCAGTTGGAGACCCAGGCCGACGACTCCCTCGCCCCGCCGCGCACCCCGGCCACCGCCTCGCTGCCGCCGTCGCCGGCGCCGTCGATGGCCCCGGCCGGCGCGATGGGCATGGGCTCGTCCTCCCCGATGGGCGGCGCCCCCTCCTACGGCGGTCAGCAGCAGATGACCCCCGCGATGAGCCAGCCGATGTCCCCGGTCCGACCGGCCCCGCCGCAGCCGATGCAGCAGGCGCCGTCCCCGATGCGCGGCTTCCTCATCGACGAGGACGACAACTAGTCCTCCCCCTCGCACCGCGAGACCTTCCGGGCCGGGCCCGGGTTCCCCACGGAACCCGGGCCCGGCCCGTTCTCGTGTGCCCGACCGTGCCGGGACGCGGTGCGCGGCGGGGACCACCGGCCCCGATCGGGTCGCCGTCCGACCTCGTTTCGGCGGTGGGCCGGCGGGGGATCAGGGGTGGTGCGGAGGTGCGAAGTGAGCCGGTATCAGCCGTTGTGGGCGTTCTGTGCTGCCTGTGCTGCCTGTGCCGTCTGCGCGGGTGTGCGGTGAGTGATCCGGTTCGGGGTCTCTGGCGGGCCCCCGGGAACGGCGACGGCCCGGTCGCCCCGCCGGAGCGGGACGGCCGGGCCGTCGGGTGGTGCCGGGGGATCAGACCTTGCGCAGGCGGAAGGTCAGGCCCAGGGCCTCGTCGGTGAAGGGCTCGCCGAAGGACGCGTCCGCCTCGCCGGCCGCCCAGTCGGTGGCCAGCACCTCGTCCGCGATCAGCGTCGCGTGGTCGGTCAGCGCGGTGGTGACCTCCTCGCCCGCCGCGCTCCAGCGCAGCGCGATCCGGTCGGCCACGTCCAGGCCCGAGTTCTTGCGGGCCTCCTGGATCAGGCGGATCGCGTCACGGGCCAGACCCGCCAGCCGCAGCTCCGGGGTGATCTCCAGGTCCAGGGCCACCGTGGCGCCCTGCTCCGAGGCCACCGACCAGCCCTCGCGCGGGGTCTCGGTGACGATGACCTCCTCCGGGGAGAGCGCGATGACCTCGCCGTTCACCTCCAGCTCGGCCGTGCCCGCCTTCAGCGCCGCCGACAGGGCCGCCGCGTCCGCCGCCGCCACCGCCTTCGCCACGTCCTGCACGCCCTTGCCGAACCGCTTGCCCAGCGCCCGGAAGTTGGCCTTCGCGGTGGTGTCCACCAGCGAGCCGCCCACCTCCGACAGCGAGGCCAGCGAGGTCACGTTCAGCTCCTCGGTGATCTGCGCCCGCAGGTCCTCCGAGAGCTCCGCGAAACCGGTGGCCGCGACCAGCGCGCGCGACAGCGGCTGACGGGTTTTCACGCCGGACTCGGCGCGGGTCGCGCGGCCCAGCTCCACCAGTCGGCGGACCAGCAGCATCCGCTCGGCCAGCACCGGGTCGATCGCGTCCGCGTCCACCGTCGGCCAGCTCGCCAGGTGTACCGACTCCGGGGCCTCCGGGGTGACCGGGGCGACCATGTCCTGCCACACCCGCTCGGTGATGAACGGGGTGAGCGGGGCCAGCAGCCGGGTGACGGTCTCCACGACCTCGTGCAGGGTCCGCAGCGCCGCCGCGTCCCCCTGCCAGAACCGGCGCCGCGAACGCCGCACGTACCAGTTCGACAGGTCGTCGACGAAGGCCGACATGAGCTTGCCGGCGCGCTGGGTGTCGTACGCCTCCATCGCGTCCGTCACCCCCGCCACCAGGGTGTTCAGCTCCGACAGCAGCCAGCGGTCCAGCACCGTGCGGTCGGCCGGCGCCGGGTCCGAGGCGCTCGGCGCCCAACCGGCGGTGCGGGCGTACAGGGCCTGGAAGGCGACCGTGTTCCAGTAGGTCAGCAGCGTCTTGCGGACCACCTCCTGGATCGTGCCGTGCCCGACCCGGCGGGCCGCCCACGGGGAACCGCCGGCCGCCATGAACCAGCGCACCGCGTCCGCGCCGTGCTGGTCCATCAGCGGGATGGGCTGGAGGATGTTGCCCAGGTGCTTGGACATCTTGCGGCCGTCCTCGGCCAGGATGTGCCCCAGGCAGACCACGTTCTCGTAGCTGGACTTGTCGAACACCAGGGTGCCGACCGCCATCAGCGTGTAGAACCAGCCGCGGGTCTGGTCGATGGCCTCGGAGATGAACTGCGCCGGGTACCGGCTCTCGAACAGCTCCTTGTTCTTGTACGGGTAGCCGTACTGCGCGAACGGCATCGAGCCCGAGTCGTACCAGGCGTCGATGACCTCGGGCACGCGGGTCGCCGTCAGCGAGCAGCCCTCGGCGGTGCAGCCGAAGGTCACGTCGTCGATGTACGGGCGGTGCGGGTCCAGCCCCGACAGGTCCGTGCCGGTCAGCTCGGAGAGCTCGGCCCGCGAGCCCACGCAGGTGAGGTGGTTCTCCTCGCAGCGCCAGATCGGCAGCGGGGTGCCCCAGTAGCGGTTGCGGGAGAGGGCCCAGTCGATGTTGTTGTTGAGCCAGTCGCCGAAGCGGCCCTGCTTCACCGAGTCCGGGAACCAGTTGGTGCGCTCGTTCTCGCGCAGCATCGCGTCCTTGACGGCGGTGGTGCGGATGTACCACGAGGGCTGCGCGTAGTAGAGCAGCGCGGTGTGGCAGCGCCAGCAGTGCGGGTAGCTGTGCTCGTACGCGATGTGCCGGAACAGCAGGCCGCGCGCGTCGAGGTCGGCGGTCAGGGTCTCGTCGGCCTTCTTGAAGAAGACCCCGCCCACGAGCGGGACCCCCTCCTCGAAGGTGCCGTCGGGCCGGATCGGGTTGACCACGGGCAGGCCGTACGCGCGGCAGACCGCGAGGTCGTCGGCGCCGAACGCGGGGGACTGGTGCACCAGACCGGTGCCGTCCTCGGTGGTCACGTACTCCGCGTTCACCACGTAGTGCGCGGCCTCGGGGAACTCGATCAGCTCGAAGGGGCGCCGGTAGGTCCAGCGCTCCATCTCCTTGCCGGTGAACGAGACCCCGGTGGCCTCCCAGCCCTCGCCGAGGGCCTTGGCCAGCAGAGGCTCGGCCACCACCAGCTTCTCGTCGCCGTCGGTGGCCACCACGTAGGTGACGTCCGGGTGCGCGGCCACGGCCGTGTTCGAGACCAGGGTCCACGGGGTGGTCGTCCACACCAGCAGCGCCGCCTCGCCCGCGAGCGGGCCCGAGGTCAGCGGGAAGCGCACGTACACCGAGGGATCCACGACCGTCTCGTAGCCCTGCGCCAGCTCGTGGTCGGACAGGCCGGTGCCGCAGCGCGGGCACCAGGGGGCGACCCGGTGGTCCTGGGTCAGCAGGCCCTTGTCGAAGATCGTCTTCAGCGACCACCAGACGGACTCCACGTACTCGGGGTCCATCGTGCGGTACGCGTCGTCCAGGTCCACCCAGTAGCCCATGCGGGTGGTCAGCTCGGCGAAGGCGTCGGTGTGGCGGGTCACGGACTCGCGGCACTTGGCGTTGAACTCGGCGATGCCGTACGCCTCGATGTCCTGCTTGCCGTTGAAGCCCAGCTCCTTCTCCACCGCCAGCTCCACCGGCAGGCCGTGACAGTCCCAGCCGGCCTTGCGGGCCACGTGGTAGCCGCGCATGGTGCGGAAGCGGGGGAAGACGTCCTTGAAGACGCGGGCCTCGATGTGGTGCGCCCCCGGCATGCCGTTCGCGGTGGGCGGGCCCTCGTAGAAGACCCACTCGGGGCGGCCCTCGGACTGCTCCAGGGTCTTGGCGAAGGTCTTGTGCTCCTGCCAGAACTCCAGCACCGCGTGTTCCAGGGCGGGCAGGTCGACCTGGGCGGGGACCGGGCGGTACTGCGACTGCGGCTCGTTCGGCTGCGTGCTCATCGGGGGCGTCTTCCTCCGGCGGGTGCGATCTCTCCGTCCGGAGGGACGAGAGCGCCCGACGTGCGCGGCTCCCGCGGTACCACCCTCCTTGGCCGACGGCGCGTGCCGACGACCCCCTCATTGGGGTGCGAGCCGGTTCTACTGGCCCGACACGGGGGTCGGGGGTTCTTCCGGCGGCTCCGGGGTGATGCTTCACGTCGCGCTCGCCCCCGGGCTCACACCGCCCCCGGGTCGCTCCTGACTGCGTCCGACGCTACTCGGCCCCATCGATGCCTTTCGCCGCTGTCAGTGTAAGGGCCCCCGCCCCGCGCGGCCGACCGGGTTTTCGCCCGGCGGGTCGGGGCGCGCGCGGCACCCCGTTCGGCCCCGCCCCGGGCCCCGGCCGCGCCTCGGGCCCTGAGCTGGGCACACGGGTACCGGGTGACGGGGCGCGCGGCGCGTCTCGGGCGCGCCCCGTTGCCGAGGGCGATGAGTCGATTTATCGTCCCACCACGATCAGCGTGCGAGATCACGCTCGGCGAAAGGCCGCGGCCATGGTGGCGAAGAGGACCGAGAAGGCACCGCCCGGGACGCCGGACGGCGGGCCCGCGCAGGCGCCCGCCGCGCCGCGCGCGACCCCGGCGAAGAAGACCGTCGCGAAGAAGGCCGCCGCGAAGAAGGCGCCCGCCGCCGAGCCCGCCGCGAAGAAGAGCGCGGCCAAGAAAACCGTGGCCGAGAAGACCACCGCCAAGAAAACCGTGGCCGAGAAGACCACCGCCAAGAAGACCGCCGTGAAGAAGAGCGCCGCGCACGCGGACGGCGCCGGCAACACCCCCGGGGCGGACCGGACCGCCCCGGGGCGGGACACGGCGGACACCGGGTCCGCCGGGACGGGAGTCGGGACTGTGGGTGCCGAGAAGAGCGTGGTCGCCACCGAGGGCGTCGGAGTGCCGGGAGCCCGACCGGGACCGGACGGGGCCCTGGCCGTCCGCCCCGGCGAGGACCCGTGGACCCCGGAGGAGACCTCCGAGGCCCGCGCCGAGCTCCAGAGCGAGGTGCTGCGGCTGGGCGCGGAGATCGCCCACGCCGAGGAGTCCATCACCGGCCTGATGCGCGACGGCGCGGGCGCCGGCGACGACGAGGCCGACACCGGCAACAAGAACATCACCCGCGAGCACGAGCTGGCCCTGGCCGCCAACGCCCGCGAGATGCTGGAGCAGACCGAACGCGCCCTGGAACGCCTGGACGCGGGCACCTACGGGCTGTGCGAGAGCTGCGGCAAGCCCATCGGCAAGGCCAGGATGCAGGCATTCTCCCGGGCCACCCTGTGCGTGGAGTGCAAACAGCGCGAGGAACGCCGCCACTGATCGACCGCGCCGCGACCGCCGGCCGCGCCGCCCCGTCCGGGCTCCCCTGTCGTACCCTTCGGGGAAGGTCAGGGGAGCCTGGCGAGACAACCCGATCAGGCCGGTTCGAAGGACTCACGTGACAGACGCGGAGCGCATCATCGACGGGACGCAGCCCGAGCAGCCCGAGGAGGCGCCGACCGCGGCCCCCCAGGACAAGGGGCGGCGCCGGATCACGGCCCTGCTGGTGGTCGCCGTGATCGCCTACCTGCTCGACCTCGGCAGCAAGATGCTGGTGGTGGCGAAGCTGGAGCACCAGCCGCCCATCGAGATCATCGGCGACCTGCTCAAGTTCGACGCGATCCGCAACCCGGGGGCCGCGTTCGGCTTCGGCGAGGCGTTCACGATCATCTTCACGGTGATCGCGGCCGGCGTGATCGTGGCCATCGTGCGCCTGGCCCGCAAGCTCTACAGCCTGCCCTGGGCCATCGCGCTGGGCCTGCTGCTCGGCGGCGCGCTGGGCAACCTCACCGACCGGATCTTCCGTTCCCCGGGCGTGTTCCAGGGCGCCGTGGTCGACTTCATCGCCCCCGCGCACTTCGCCGTCTTCAACCTCGCGGACTCCGCGATCGTGTGCGGCGGCATCCTGATCGTGCTGCTGTCGTTCCGGGGTCTGGACCCCGACGGCACCGTCCACAAGGACTGACAAGGCATACTCGACGGGTGAGCACCATTCCCGAGATCCGCACCCTGCCCGTTCCCGACGGCCTCGAAGGCGAGCGCGTCGACGCCGCCATTTCCCGAATGTTCGGGTTCTCCCGCACCAAGGCCGCCGAGCTGGCCGCCGGTGGGAAGGTCTCGGTCGACGGCAGCGTCGTCGGGAAGTCCGACCGCGTCCACGGCGGAGCCTGGATGGAGGTCGAGATGCCGGCGCCCCCGCGCCCCGTCGAGATCGTCGCCGAGCCCGTCGAGGGCATGGAGATCGTCCACGACGACGACGACATCGTCGTGATCATGAAGCCGGTGGGGGTCGCGGCCCACCCCAGCCCCGGCTGGACCGGCACCACCGTGATCGGCGGCCTCGCCGCGGCCGGCTACCGGATCTCCACCTCCGGCGCGGCCGAGCGCCAGGGCATCGTGCACCGCCTGGACGTGGGCACCTCCGGCCTGATGGTCGTGGCCAAGTCCGAGCGCGCCTACACCCACCTCAAGCAGCAGTTCCGCGAGCGGATCGTGGACAAGCGCTACCACACCCTCGTGCAGGGCCACCCGGACCCGATGAGCGGCACCATCGACGCGCCCATCGGCCGGCACCCCAGCGCCGACTACAAGTGGGCCGTGGTGCAGGACGGCAAGGACTCCGTCACCCACTACGACCTGATCGAGGCGTTCCGCGCGGCCTCCCTGCTCGACGTGAAGCTGGAGACCGGCCGCACGCACCAGATCCGCGTGCACATGTCGGCCCACCGGCACCCGTGCGTCGGCGACCTCACCTACGGGGCCGACCCGACCCTCGCCAAGCGCCTGAAGCTGACCCGCCAGTGGCTGCACGCCGTCCGGCTGGGCTTCGAGCACCCGGCCGACGGGGAGTGGGTGGAGTTCTCCAGCGAGTACCCCGAGGACCTGCGGCGCGCCCTGGACGTGATCCGCTCCGAGAGCGAATGACCGGCGCGGCGGGCCCCGGGGTCGGGGTCGTGCGGGACGCGGCCGACCTCGCGGCCTGCATGGAGGTCCGCGAGGCGGTGTTCGTGATCGAGCAGGGCGTCCCGGCGGAGCTGGAGTACGACGAGCTGGACGCCGTGGCCACCCACTTCCTGGCCCGCGCCGCCGACGGCAGCCCGCTGGGCACCGCCCGGCTGCTGCACGGCCGGGCCGCCGAGCCCCGTACGGGCGCCGGTCCGACGGTGGGTTCGCTGGGCCGGCTGGCCGTGACCGGCGCGGCCCGCGGCACCGGGGTCGGGGCCCATCTGGTGCGGGCGGTGGAGGCCGAGGCGGCCCGGATCGGGCTGGAGGCCGTGGACCTGCACGCGCAGACCCACGCGCTGGGCTTCTACGAGCGGCTCGGCTACCGGGCGCACGGCCCCGAGTTCCCGGACGCGGGGATCCCGCACCGGGCGATGCGCCGCGCCCTGGTGTAAGAACCCCCACACCGACGCACCCCGCCTCAAAAGGGGCACGGGGGTGCACAGGTGGCAAGGTAGGGCGAGTGGATCAGCTCGCACTCCTCTTCCTGTTGTTGCTCGGCGCCGTCGTGACGGTCCCCCTGGGGGACCGGCTCGGGCTGCCGGCCCCCGTGCTGATGACCCTGGCCGGGGTGGTGCTGGCGCTGGTGCCGGCGGTCCCCAACGTGGACATCCCGCCGGAGTTCATCCTGCCGCTGGTGCTGCCGCCACTGCTGTACGCCTCCGTGCAACGCACCTCCTGGCGACAGTTCGCCGCGAACATCCGGCCCATCCTGCTGCTGGCCGTGGCCCTGGTGCTGATCACGACGGCGGCGGTGGGCGCGGTCGCGCACGCCGTGGTGCCCGGGCTGCCGCTGGCCGCCGCGATCGCGCTGGGCGCCCTGGTGGCCCCGCCGGACCCGGTGGCGGCGACGGCGGTGGCCGGTTCGCTGGGGCTGCCGCGCCGGCTGGTGTCGATCCTGGAGGGCGAGGGGCTCTTCAACGACGTGACCGCGATCGTGGTCTACCACGTGGCGGTGGCGGCGGCCATCGGCGGCAGCTTCACGTGGACGGGCGCGCTGGGCGAGTTCGCGCTCTCCGCCGTGGTGGCCCTGGCCGTGGGCCTGGCGCTGGGCTGGGCCACGCACAAGCTGATGGGGCTGGTGCAGGAGGCCACGCTGCGGATCGGCCTGACCCTGCTGGTGCCCTTCGTGAGCTACGTGCTGGCCGAGGAGTTCTCCGGCTCCGGGGTGTTGGCGGTGCTGGTGACGGCCCTGTTCCTGGCGGAGCACGCGGGGGACGCGGACGACGTGCTGGGGCGGTTGGCCGGGCACACCTTCTGGGAGGTCGTGGACACCCTGGTCACGGGCGTGGCCTTCGGCCTGATCGGCCTGGAGCTGCACCACGTGTTCGGCACCGCGCGGGACCGGGTGGGCGAGATGGTGGGCTGGGCGGCGATCGTGGTGGGCGTCGTGGTCGGGGTGCGGTTGCTGTGGCTGCTGCCGGCGGCGTGGTTGGCGAAGAAGCTGCACCGGCGGCGCGACCACGAGGAGGAGATCCCGATGAGCTGGCGGGAGTCGGTGGTCATGTGGTGGTCGGGGATGCGCGGGGTGGCCTCGGTGGCCCTGGCCCTGGCCCTGCCGCTGACCACGGACGACGGCTCGGCGTTCCCCGCGCGGGACGAGATCGTGTTCATCGCCTTCGCCGTGATCATGACCACGCTGGTGGTGCAGGGCCTGAGCCTGCCGTGGCTGGTGCGCCGGCTGGGGGTGCGGGCGGACGCGGACGAGGAGCGGCGGCTGGAGCGGGAGCTGGCGATGCGGGCGGCGAAGGCGGCCAAGCGGCGGCTCAAGGAGATCGAGGAGGTCGAGGAGCTGCCGGAGGAGCTGCTGGAGATGTTGCAGCGGCGGGCCTGGGACGTGGGTGCGCGGGTCAGTCCGGAGCTGGTCGACGAGGAGCGGCGCGAGGCGTACGCGCGGCGGGTGGAGCGGATCCGCTCGGTGCAGCGGATCCAGAAGGAGATGATGTCGGCGGCCCGGCACGAGGTGCTGTCGGCGCGCAGCGAACCGGGCGCGGACCCGGAGATCGTGGACCGGGTGCTGCGCCGGCTGGACGTGCGCAGCCTGCCGTGACCGGCGGCCGGGGCAGGGGCCGGCAAGATGTTCTGATGAACATCGTGCTCTTCCACTCCACCTACGGGCTGCGGCCCGCCGTGCACACCGCCGCCGACCGGCTGCGGGCCGCCGGGCACACCGTGCACGTGCCGGACCTGTTCGAGGGCCGGGTCTTCACGGACCTTCAGGAGGGCATGGCCCACCGGGACGAGATCGGGCGGGACGAGCTGCTGCGGCGGGCGATCACGGCCGCGGCCCGGTGGTCGGACGAGGGCCTGGTCTACGCCGGGCTGTCCTTCGGCGGTTCCGTCGCCCAGCACCTGGCCCTGGCCGACGCGAAGGCGCGCGGGCTGCTGCTGTTGCACGGCACGGCGGACATCGCCGAGGACGCGGTGGTGGACGAGCTGCCGGTGCAGCTGCACATCGCCGACCCGGACCCGTTCGAGAACCACGACTGGCTGAACACCTGGTACCTGGGGATGCGCAAGGCGGGGGCGGACGTGGAGGTCCACCGGTACGCGGGCGCGGGCCACCTGTACACGGACGCGGACCTGCCGGACTTCGACGCGGAGGCCGCGGAGGCCACGTGGCGGATCGCCTTGGACTTTCTCGCCGACATCGCCTGAGGCCGGGCGGGCCGGGCGGGCCGGGCGGGGCTCAGCGGCGGCAGCGGCCCGAGGGGTTCGCGGCGGGCGGGGCGCACTGGTAGCCGTAGTCGGCGCGGGAGTCCGAGAGCCAGCGGCCGAGGCAGGAGTTCGCGTCGGTCCGGCCGCGTTCGGCGCAGAACCGCAGGGCGGCCCGGCCGTCGGCGAAGGGGCCGGGGGCGTACAGCACCCAGTAGCCGGGGTTGAGGGAGGCGTGCGCGGAGCTGTCGAGGACCTGGGCCTCGGGGACGCTCGCGCGGATCCGGGCGAGGGCGGCGTCGCGGTTGGCGGCGCCGGCCGATTTGGGTTCGGAGGCGAGTTGGGCCATCCAGAAGCCCCCGCCGGGGGCCGGGTCGCCCACCGAGTCCCCGCCGGAGTCCGCGCCCGAGTCCTCGTCGAGGGGGCCGCTCGGGGTGGGGGTGGGCCTCGGGGTGCTCGCGGCGGGCTCGGGGGCCGGCGTCCCCGGGGCGGGGGTGGTGGGCGGGGTCGTGGCGGGGGCGCCGCCGCCGACCGGGGCCGGGCTGGTGACCGTGCCGGTGCCGGGGCCCTTAGCGCCCGGGTCACCGTCCCCGCCCTCGCGCAGGATCGTGTACGTGGCGAGGGCCGCGAGGCACAGGGCGAGGACCACGGTGACGGCCGCGAGCGGGCTCACGCGCGGGCGCGTTCGGCTTTCGGCGCGGTCGCTGGCGGTGTCGGCGCCCGGGTTCGCGACGGGCGGGCCGTAGGGGCTGATGGTGGCCAGGCCCTCGACCCCATGAGAGATCGGGGCCGCCGGGGTCGGGGTGCGCGGGGTCGTGGGGGTCGGCGCGGGCGGCGGGGGAGTGGGCGGCCCGGGGACGGGGTTCGGGGTGCGCGGCGCGGGTTCGGCCGGCAGTCGGGGCGCGGGCCCGAGCCGGCCGGCGGCGCCCGCGCCCGCGTCGAGAGCGGTGGGCGGCGGTGGGGTGGGGCTCGGGGTGTCGCCCTCGCTCAGGTGCGGGGCGAGGGGGGCCAGCAGCGCGTCGAGGGCGGCGGCGTCCGGCCGGGCGTCGGGGTCGCGGACCAGCAGGGCGTCCAGGACGGGGGCCAGGGCGCCGGCGCGGGTCGCGGGCGGCAGGGGTTCGTCGAGGACGGCGGCCAGGGTGGCCAGGGTCGTGGCCCGGCGCAGCGGGCTGGTGCCCTCGACGCACACGTACAGCAGGATCCCCAGGGACCACAGGTCGGAGGCCGGCAGGTCGGCGCCGCGGATGCGTTCGGGGGCGAGGTACTCGGGGGTGCCGATCAGCTCGCCGGTGGCCGTCAGGGAGGTCGCGTCGCGCAGGGCCGCGATCCCGAAGTCGGTGAGGACGGCGGTGCCGTCGGCGCGGAAGAGCACGTTGGCGGGTTTCACGTCGCGGTGCCGGATGCCGACGGCGTGGGCGGCGCTCAGGCCGGCGAGGACCTGACGGCCGATCCGGGCGGCCTCGGCGGGCCGCACGGGCCCTTGGTCGAGGCGTTGGTGCAGGGAGCCGCCGGGCAGCAGCTCCATCACGAGCCAGGGGTGCGGGCCGGTGTCCACGATGTGGTGGATCGTCACGACGTTCGGGTGGTTGACCCGGGCCTGCGCGCGGGCCTCGCGCAGCACGCGCGGGCGGAGCCGTTCGAGGGCGGCCCCGGCGTCGGCGGCGTGGCCGGGGGGACGGACCTCCTTGAGGGCCACGTCCCGGTGCAGGGCACGGTCCAGCGCCCGCCAGACCGTGCCCATGCCCCCGCTGCCGAGCCGCTCCAGCAGCTCGAACCGTCCGTCGATCACGTCCCCCGGCGCGCCCATGGGCCCAGGGTAGGGCTCGGGCGGTCGCCGGGGGAGCGGTTCGGCGCGGATGCCCCGGGAGCGGGGCGGGCGGGGATCAGGCGCGGTAGGCGGTCCACATGCTCTTCATGCGGCTGACCTGGCCGGCGGTGAACTGGTACATGCAGGAGTCGTAGGTGTAGTCCATGAAGTTGTGCACGGGGTCGACGCCGGCGGCGGTGCAGGTGTCACGGCCGGTGGGGCACTCGTAGGCGGCGCTGGCCTCGGCCGGGGTGTCGGCCACGGAGTCGCCGCTGCCCGAGCAGCCGCCCTGGAAGGTGTGGTAGAGCCCGAGCCAGTGGCCGACCTCGTGGGTGCCGGTGTCGCCCTGGTTGTAGTTGGTGGCCGAGCCGCCCGGCAGCGAGGTGTTGAGGACGACGACGCCGTCCATCTTGGGCTGGGAGGCGTAGGAGCTGGGGAAGGTGGCCCAGCCGAGGAGGCCGCCGGAGAGGTTGGCGGTGTAGAGGTTCAGCGCGTTCTTGCCGCCCTTGCGCAGGGTGTTCTTCATGTTCTTCTCGGCGGCGCTGCCGTCCTTGAGGTTGTACCAGGTCGCGTTGTCGGTGTAGTCGGTGCCGGCGAGGCTGAACTGGAAGCCGGAGTTGACGTTGCCGGTGCCCTGGCCCGCGTACGCGGCGTTGAGGACGGAGATCTGCTTGCTGATGTCGGTCGCCGTCAGCTTGCCGGTGGTCCCGGAGTGGATGACGTGGACGTAGACGGGGATGGTCACGACGGCCTCGGCCGCGCGCAGGCTGCGGGCCTGGCCCTGGGCGGCCTTCTGCTTGGCCTTCAGATCGGCGTCCATGGCCTTGACCTGGGCCTCGGTCAGCTCGTTCGGGTCCGAGGCGTGCTGCTCGGTGCCCCGGGCGACGCGGGCGTTTGCCGCGCCGGAGGCGGGGGCAGTCTCGGCACATCGCTCGGCCGGGGTGCTCGGCGACGCCGCGAGCGTGGTGGGGGCGCTCATCGGGGCCAGCACGAGGGCGCCGGCGAGGGCGGCGGACCCCATGAGGGAACGGCGGAGGCGGGGGGATATGCGGGCGGAAGCGCGCACGGTGACTCCTCGGACAGCGTGGTGGGGGCGGAGGGTGATTCCTCACGCTGGCCGGAAGCTTACGTGTGCATGACATCGTGGGGTCAAGGCGTACAAGTAAAAGATTTGTTGCCTCTACGCGCGCAGGGGCGCTCGAAACGCGCTCGAACGCCCCCGGGTGCAGCAGATTTGACTGTGGATCAGCATGACCGGAACTCACTCACCCATATGGAGGAGCGAACTCCGGCCCGCCGACCCCCGAGCCGGTCAGCGCACCGGCGCCCAGACCCGCTCCACCTTCCGCGAACCGTCCGTCGTCCGGTACGAGCGCTCCCACGTCGACCCGCTGTCCGCCTTCCGCTTGTCCGCGACCACGTGGTAGTCCATCTGCGCCCGCTCGGCCGTCACGTCCAGCACCCCGTACCCGTGCGCGTCCATGTCCAGCCACTTCACGTGCCGGTTGGCCGCCTTGATCGCGGTCTCGGCGGCCAGGGAGACCGTGTCCGCCGGCACGTGCAGGATGTCGTCGATGTTGTCGGAGGTCACCGAGGTCACCACGAACTCCACGCCGGCCGAACGCGACAGCGGGTACGTCGCCGCCGTCACCGGCACCTCCGTCGCCCAGGCCATGTGGATGTCGCCGGTCAGGAACACCGGGTTGCGGATCCCGCCGTCGACCAGGTGCGCCAGCAGTTCGCGCCGGTCGTCGGTGTAGCCGTCCCACTGGTCGGTGCCGATCGTGATCCCGCCCGCCGGCAGCCCCAACAGCTTCGTGAGCGGCGCCAACAGGTGCGCGGGCAGGGCCCCGAAGGCCACCGGCGAGATCATCACCGAGGTCCCCACCAACTGCCAGCGCGCCCCCGAGGCCGACAACCCCGCCTTCAACCAGTCCAACTGGGCCCGACCCGTGATGGTCCGCTCCGGGTCGTCCACCGCGCCCGAGCCCGTCGTGACCTGCTGGGAACGGAAGGAGCGCAGGTCCAGCAGGTGCAGGTCGGCCAGGTCGCCGAAGCGCAGCCGGCGGTGCACCGTGCCCTCGGTCGCGGGCCGCACCGGCATCCACTCGAAGTAGGCGCGCTTGGCCGCCGCCGCCCGCTCCGCCCAGTCCCCCTCGACCCCCGGGGTGTGGTTCTCGGCCCCGCCCGACCAGGCGTCGTTCGCGAACTCGTGGTCGTCCCAGATCGCTATCACCGGGTGCGCCGCGTGCAGCGCCGCCAGGTCGGGGTCCGTCTTGTACGTGCCGTGCCGCAGCCGGTAGTCGGCCAGGGTGGTGATCTCGTGCGCGGGCAGGTGGGCGCGCACCCCGTACTTCTTCTCCGGGTACACCCCGGCCGCGTACTCGTAGATGTAGTCGCCCAGGTGCAGCACCGCGTCCAGGTCGGGGCGGGCCGCCAGGTGCCGGTAGGCGGAGAACCAGCCCGCCTCCCAGTTCGCGCAGCTCACCACCCCGAACCGCAGGTTGTCGGGGGAGGTTCCGGCGGCCGGCGCGGTCAGGGTCCGCCCGGTCGCGGAGAACACCGGCTCGGCGCCCTCGCCCGCCGACGCGCTGAAGCGGTACCAGTACGGGGTGCGCGGCCGCAGCCCCCGCACGTCCGCCTTCACCGTGTGGTCGGAGCCGGCGCCCGCCGTCACCGACCCCCGGCCCACCACCCGCGTGAACCCCTTGTCCTCCGCGATCTCCCAGCCCACCACGACCTCCGCGCCCCGGCCCGAACCGGGGGTCGCGTCGGGGGAGGGGGTCACGCGGGTCCACAGCAGGACCCCGTCCGGCAGCGGATCGCCGGAGGCGACCCCGTGGAGGAAGGCGGGGCGGGAGGGCGCGTCGGCGCGGGCGACGGCCGGGGCGGCGAGGGGCAGGAGGGCGGCGCCTGTGGCGGCGGCCAACATGACGGAACGGCGGCGCGGGGCGGCGGCGTTCGCGGGGATTCGACTGGTCACGGACCCCGATATTACCGACGGGTACGGTGACGGGAACACCCCCGGAACGGCGAAGGGCGGACGAACTCCCGGAGTCCGTCCGCCCTCTGTGCCACCGTCAGCGCCCGCGCGGACGCGGCCCGGTCAACCCTTCAGCGCCGTGTCCAGCGCCTTGTTGAACTCGTCCAGCGACTGCGGGGTCTCGATCTTCTTGCCGTCCATCTTCAACGTCGGCGTGCCCTCGATGCCCGCCTTGTCGAAGGACTTCGACATCTCCAGCGCCCACCGGTCGAAGGTGCCCTTCTTCACGGCGTCCGCGAACTTCGCGTTCCCCTTCAGCGCCGGCACCTGATCGGCGATCTTCAACAGCGCGTCGTCCTTCGCGAAGGTGTCCGTGCGCTCGTCGGGGTGGTTGTCCTTGCTGTACAGGGCCTCCTTGTACGCGATGAAGGCATCCGGGCTCACGTTCAGCGCCGCGCCCAGCGCGCTCAGCGCGTTCTTGGAGCCCTCGCCGCCGAGCGCCTTGTCCAGGAACGTCGCGCCCACGTACCGGATCTTGTACCGGCCGTCGGCCACGTCCTTCTCGACCTGCTTGCCCACCGCCTGCTCGAACTGCGCGCACGCCGGGCAACGCGAGTCCTCGTACAGCTCCAGGGTCTTCTTCGCCTCGGCCTTGCCGATCACGACCGTGGTGCCGTTCTCGCCCGAGGAGTTCGCCGGCTTCACCAGCTCGGCGCTCTCCGCCGCCTCCCAGGCCGAGGGCTTCGTGGCCTGCACGACGGCGTAGCCCACGCCGCCCGCCAGGACCAGCGCGCCCAGGACGATGCCGCCCACGACGAGCTGCCGGCGGACCTTCGCCTTCTTCGCCTGCGCCTCGCGCTCGATCCGCAGCCGCTCGCGGGCGGCGGCCTTGTTCGACTGGCTGTTGCGGGAACTCATGATGATTCTTCTCCGTGGGGTGATGACGAGGAGTGGACCCGTCCCGCGGCACGGCCCCCGGCGAGCGGAGGGCTCAGCCGAGGCCGACGACGGTGACGGGGCGGAACGCGGAAGCGGCCCCCCGGGGCGGCCCGCGCCGCCCCACGCAGTGCGCGATCAACCGGGTCCGTCCCGCGCGCACCCCGACCGTCGGACGCGGCCCGCGCCCGACCGATCCGACCGGCACCCGGGCCCCCGCCGCCACGACCAGCGCCAGCGGCCGGAACGCGAACGCGGACACCGCGCCCGCCAGCCGCCCCAGCGCCCGCTCCCCGTGCCGCAGCCACCACGCGGCCAGCAGCCCCACCGAGACGTGCGCGCCGAGCAGCAGCCACGGCACCAGCGGATCCGGGGCCCAGAACGCGACCCCCGACCGGCCGCCGACCTCCGCCAGCGGCCCGCCCAGCGGCGCGCCCCCGCACAGCTCCTCCAGCCCCAGCGCCCGCAGCGGCCCGGAGACCGGACCGCCGGCGGGGCCGTAACAGAAGTGCCGACCGGCGGTGAACACGGTGTCCAGGGCCAGCTCCAGCGGCACCAGCGTGCCCGCGATCCCGGCGAAGGACCGCTCGCGCGCCCCGGCCAGCACGTACGCGAGCGCGAACACGGCGAGGAAGGCCCCGCCCACCGCGAGCGGCGGCAGCGGGGTCCGGGACATCAGGACATGGGAACCGGCCGAGAGCAGCACGACGACGGCGCTGAACAGCGCGGCCCGCGGCCCTCGGAGTCCTATCGAAGTGTCCATCGCCGCGAGTGTGCCATGCGTACCTGTGCACGGGGGTCGGAGGGTCCGGATTCCCGGGCCCTCCGACCCGTCACGGCATGAGGCGGTCGTTGCGGAACAGGTCCACGAACAGCAGGTGGTCGGCGCGGGCCCGCGCCCCGTACGCGTGCGCGAACTCCACCAGCAGCTCCGCGAAGCCCTCCTCGTCGGCCGCGATGGCCGCGTCGATGGCCCGGTCGGTGGAGAAGGGGACCAGGGTGTGCCCGCTCTCGTCGGCGTCGGCCGCCGCGTGCATGGTGGCCGTGGCCCGCCCGAGGTCGGCGACGACGGCCGCGATGGCCGCCGGCTCGTCCAGGTCCGACCAGTCCAGGTCCACCGCGTACGGGGAGACCTCCGCGACCAGCTGCCCGGCCCCGTCCAGCTCGGTCCAGCCCAGCCACGGGTCGGCGTGCGCCTGAAGGGCCCGCTGCGAGATCACCGTGCGGTGCCCCTCGTGCCGGAAGTACCCGCGCACCGAGGGGTCCGTCACGTGCCGGGACACGGCCGGGGTCTGCCCCTGCTTGAGGTAGATCACCACGTCGTTCTCCAGGGCGTCGCTGTGCCCCTCCAGCAGGATGTTGTACGAGGGCAGCCCCGCCGAGCCGATCCCGACCCCGCGCCGGCCCACCACGTCCTTGACCCGGTAGGAGTCCGGGCGCAGCAGGGAGGAGTCGGGCAGGGTCTCCAGGTAGCCGTCGAAGGCGTCGAGGACCTTGTAGCGGGTGGCGGCGTCCAGCTCGATCGTGCCCGCGTCGGCGGTGAAGCGGCGCTCGTGGTCGCGGATCTCCGTCATCGAGTCCAGCAGCCCGAAGCGGGTGCGGGCGCGGGCGGCGCGGAGCGCGCCCAGCAGCGGGCCCTCGGCGGTGTCCAGGGTGTAGGAGGGCACCTCGTCGTTGCGGGCGCCGGCGGCCAGCAGGTGGATCCGCTCGCGGTAGGCGGCGGCGTAGCCGCGCACGAGGTCGCCGATCATCTCGTCGGAGAGGGCCTTGGCGTGCCCGAGGAGGGCGACGGAGGCCGCGAACCGCTTGAGGTCCCAGGTGAAGGGGCCGACGTACGCCTCGTCGAAGTCGTTCACGTTGAAGATCAACCGGCCGTTGCCGGCCATGTACGTGCCGAAGTTCTCCGCGTGCAGGTCGCCGTGGATCCAGACCCGGCTGGTGCGCTCGTCGAGGTACGGGCCGCCCCGGGCCTCCTCGGGCCGGTCGGCGAGGTCGGCGTAGTACAGGCAGGCGGTGCCCCGGTAGAAGGCGAACGCGGACGCGGCCATCTTGCGGAACTTGACCTGGAAGGCCGCCGGGTCCGCGGCGTGGAGGGAGCCGAAGGCGGTGTGGAAGACCTCGCGTATCCGCTCGGCGCGCGCTGCGTTGCCGGTCTGCGGGACGGCCATCGGGATGCCTCCTGGGGTGCGACGGGTGGTGCCGTGGTGGTGCGGGACGGTGCGGGCCCGGCCTGTGCGCGGAGCGTGCCGGGCCGGTCGCGCGCCGGGGTCGGCGGCGCGCGGAACGGGGAGCGAATTCGGTCACGCCCGCCGTCCGATCCGAACCGTACGCCCGCTCCTCGCGCGCGCCCCGGCCGGGTCGGTCGACCCCTGTCCCGCCTGGGCGGTGGAGGCCGTTCCGCTGGGGAGGACGTGATCGGGAGGCCGCCGGTTTCGTTCCGGGGGGACGGGATCGAGCCGGCCGCGGGCTCCTCGTACGGGCCCGGCGAGGGGGTCCGGCGACGTAGACTTCGAGGCTGCCCCCTCCGCCCGCCGTGCCGTATCCCCGGGAGTCCAGCGCCGTGTCGAAGACGCCGTTCACGCACCTGCACGTCCACACCCAGTACTCGCTGCTGGACGGTGCCGCCCGGCTGAAGGACATGTTCGCGGCCTGCGGTGAGATGGGCATGACGCACATCGCGATGTCCGACCACGGCAACCTGCACGGGGCCTACGACTTCTTCCACACCGCGAAGAAGGCCGGGATCACGCCGATCATCGGCATCGAGGCGTACGTGGCGCCCGAGTCCCGCCGCAACAAGCGCCGCGTGACCTGGGGCCAGCCGCACCAGAAGCGCGACGACGTGTCCGGTTCCGGCGGTTACACCCACAAGACGATCTGGGCCTCCAACGACACCGGCCTGCACAACCTCTTCCGGCTGTCCTCCGACGCCTACGCCGAGGGCTGGCTCACGAAGTGGCCCCGGATGGACAAGGAGACCATCGCCCAGTGGTCCGAGGGCCTGATCGCGTCCACCGGCTGCCCCTCGGGCGAGGTGCAGACCCGACTGCGGCTCGGCCAGTTCGACGAGGCCCTGAAGGCCGCGTCCGACTACAAGGACATCTTCGGCGAGGGCCGGTACTTCCTGGAGCTGATGGACCACGGCATCGAGATCGAGCGCCGGGTCCGCGACGGGCTGCTGGAGATCGGCAAGAAGCTCGACATCCCGCCGCTGGTCACCAACGACTCCCACTACACGTACGCGCACGAGGCCGGCGCGCACGACGCCCTGCTGTGCATCCAGACCGGCAAGAACCTCTCCGACCCGGACCGCTTCCGCTTCGACGGCACCGGCTACTACCTGAAGTCCACGGAGGAGATGTACGCCATCGACTCCTCGGACGCCTGGCAGCAGGGCTGCGCCAACACGCGACTGGTCGCCGAGCAGGTCGACACCGAGGGCATGTTCCAGTTCCGGAACCTGATGCCGAAGTTCGACATCCCGGACGGCTACACCGAGGTCACCTGGTTCCGCGAGGAGACCATGCGCGGCATGCACCGCCGCTACCCCGGGGGCATCCCCGAGGACCGCATGAAGCAGGCCGAGTACGAGATGGACACGATCATCTCGATGGGCTTCCCCGGCTACTTCCTCGTCGTCGCCGACTTCATCATGTGGGCGAAGAACCAGGGCATCGCGGTGGGTCCCGGCCGCGGCTCGGCGGCCGGCTCGATCGTCGCCTACGCCATGGGCATCACCGACCTCGACCCCCTCACCCACGGCCTGATCTTCGAGCGCTTCCTCAACCCCGAGCGCGTCTCCATGCCCGACGTCGACATCGACTTCGACGAACGTCGGCGCGTGGAGGTGATCCGGTACGTCACCGAGAAGTACGGCGCCGACAAGGTCGCCATGATCGGCACCTACGGCACCATCAAGGCCAAGAACGCGATCAAGGACTCGGCCCGCGTGCTGGGCTACCCGTACGCGATGGGCGACCGCCTCACCAAGGCCATGCCCGCCGACGTCCTCGGCAAGGGCATCCCGCTCTCCGGCATCCTCGACCCGCAGCACCCGCGCTACGGCGAGGCCGGCGAGATCCGCGGCATGTACGAGAACGAACCGGACGTGAAGAAGGTCATCGACACCGCGCGCGGCGTCGAGGGCCTGGTCCGCCAGATGGGCGTGCACGCCGCCGGCGTCATCATGTCCAGCGAGGCCATCACCGACCACGTGCCGGTCTGGGTGCGCCACACCGACCAGGTCACCATCACCCAGTGGGACTACCCGAGCTGCGAATCGCTCGGCCTGCTGAAGATGGACTTCCTCGGCCTGCGCAACCTCACGATCATGGACGACGCCGTCAAGATGGTGAAGGCCAACAAGGGGATCGACATCGACCTCCTGGGCCTCCCGCTCGACGACCCCAAGACCTTCGAACTCCTCGGCCGCGGCGACACCCTCGGCGTGTTCCAGTTCGACGGCGGGCCCATGCGCTCCCTGCTGCGCCTGATGAAGCCCGACAACTTCGAGGACATCTCCGCCGTCTCGGCCCTGTACCGGCCGGGCCCGATGGGCATGAACTCGCACACGAACTACGCCCTGCGCAAGAACAAGCAGCAGGAGATCACCCCGATCCACCCGGACCTGGAGAAGCCCCTCGAAGAGGTGCTCGCGGTCACCTACGGCCTGATCGTGTACCAGGAGCAGGTGCAGAAGGCCGCGCAGATCATCGCCGGCTACTCGCTCGGCGAGGCCGACATCCTGCGCCGCGTGATGGGCAAGAAGAAGCCCGAGGAACTCGCGAAGAACTTCACGATCTTCCAGGAGGGCGCCCGCAAGAACGGGTACACCGACCAGGCCATCCAGGCCCTGTGGGACGTGCTGGTCCCCTTCGCCGGCTACGCGTTCAACAAGGCGCACTCCGCCGCGTACGGCCTGGTCTCCTACTGGACCGCCTACCTCAAGGCGAACCATCCCGCCGAGTACATGGCGGGCCTGCTCACCTCGGTCAAGGACGACAAGGACAAGTCCGCGATCTACCTCAACGAGTGCCGGCGCATGGGCATCAAGGTGCTCCCGCCGAACGTGAACGAGTCCGAGTCGAACTTCGCCGCGCAGGGCGACGACGTGATCCTCTTCGGCCTCACCGCCGTCCGCAACGTCGGCCAGAACGTCGTGGACTCGATCATCAAGAGCCGAAAGGCGAAGGGGAAGTACAGCTCCTTCCCCGACTTCCTCGACAAGGTCGAGGCCGTGGTCTGCAACAAGCGCACGGTGGAGTCCCTGATCAAGGCCGGCGCGTTCGACGAGATGGGCCACACCCGCAAGGGCCTGGTCGCCCACCACGAGCCGATGATCGACAACGTGGTCGCGGTCAAGCGCAAGGAGGCCGAGGGCCAGTTCGACCTGTTCGGCGGGATGGGCGAGGAGGGCGGCTCGGACGAGCCCGGCTTCGGCCTCGACGTGGAGTTCTCCGACGTGGAGTGGGAGAAGTCCTACCTGCTCGCGCAGGAGCGCGAGATGCTCGGCCTGTACGTCTCCGACCACCCGCTGTTCGGCCTGGAGCACGTGCTGTCCGACAAGAGCGACGCGGGCATCGCCCAGCTCACCGGCGGCGAGCACGGCGACGGCGCGGTCGTCACCATCGGCGGCATCATCTCCGGCCTCCAGCGCAAGATGACCAAGCAGGGCAACGCCTGGGCCATCGCCACCGTCGAGGACCTCGCCGGCTCCATCGAGTGCATGTTCTTCCCCGCCACCTATCAGCTGGTCTCCACCCAGCTCGTCGAGGACACCGTGGTCTTCGTCAAGGGCCGGCTCGACAAGCGCGAGGACGTGCCCCGGCTGGTCGCGATGGAGCTCATGGTCCCCGACCTGTCCTCCGCCGGCACCAACGCGCCGGTGGTCCTCACCATCCCCACCGTGAAGGTCACCCCGCCGATGGTCACCCGCCTCGGCGAGATCCTCACCCACCACCGGGGCAACACCGAGGTCCGGATCAAGCTCCAGGGCCCGCGCACCACCACCGTGCTCCGCCTGGACCGGCACCGGGTGCAACCCGACCCGGCCCTCTTCGGCGACCTGAAGGTCCTCCTCGGCCCCTCCTGCCTGGCCGGCTGACCGACTGCCACCACGCCCACCTCGCGTTGGCGGTGTTCGGCGGCCACAACCGGGCCAAGCGGACAGGGCCCCCGACGACCGTGTGTCGTCGGGGGCCCTGTCGCGTACTCGGCGTTCGGGGTACGGGAACGGGGCCGGTCAGGGGAGGGGCGGCCCCGGTCGCGCGCGGCCCGTCAGTTGTGGCCGAACCTCACCTGCTTGCTCTTGCGGGCCATGGTCGCCGGACTCGGGGCCGTCGACTCGCCCGACTGCTCGGCGGAACCCTTCGACGTCTCGGAACCCGCCGTCTTCGCCTTCGCGGGCTGCTGCCGGTTCTTGTTCTTGGCCATGCGTAGCCTCCGTCTGGGGTGGGGGAGCCGAATCCCCGGCGAACCCGCGGACACACCTCGCCCGCGGCTCCGAGGGCCCGGCTCGGGGCCGCCTTCACCCTCACACACCCCCGCGAAACCCGCATTCCGGGACGAAACGCCCAGCGCGTGCGGGCCGGTCGGGCACCCGACGTCCACCCCGCGGATCCGCCACGCCGATGATCGAGTTCCGGCCGTCAACACCGGCGTGTTCGGGCAGACTCGGGGGCGACCCGAAACGCTGATCCGACTGCGCGCCGAAAGAAGGTGGAACGCGTGGACCGCTGCGTCGTCCTGGTGGACGCCGGCTATCTGCTGGGTGCCGCCGCCAGCCTTCTCGCCGGCGAGCCCTCCCGCTCCCGCATCACCGTCGACCACACCGCCCTCATCCGCCAACTGCGCGAACGGGCCGAGGCCGACACCGAACAACCCCTGCTGCGGATCTACTGGTTCGACGGCGCCCCCGACCGGGTCCCCCAACCCGAACACCGCAGGCTCCGCGTCATGCCCCGCGTCACCGTCCGCCTCGGCGCCCTGACCCGCAGCGACGGCCGCTGGGCCCAAAAGGGCGTCGACGCCGCCATGCACGCCGAGCTCACCGAACTCGCCCGCAACCGCGCCTGCTCCGACATCGTCCTCGTCACCGGAGACGGCGACCTGCTGCCCGGCCTGATGTCCGCCAAGGAACACGGCGTCGCCGTCCACCTCTGGGCCGTGCAGGCCGCCGACGGCGACTACAACCAGTCCGAGGACCTCGTCGCCGAGGCCGACGAACGCCGAGTCCTGGACCGCGCCTGGATCACCCGCGCCATCCGCCCCCGCGAACTCACCGGCATCTGCGCCCCCACCCCCGCCACCCGCCCCGAGATCACCGCGATCCTCTCCGCCCCGCTGCCCGAGGCCGCCCTCGCCGAGGCCCGCAGCCAGGCCGCCGCCGCCGAACGCGAGGGCGCGACCGGCACCGCCGAGGGCGCCGAACCGGCCGTCCCGCAGCCCGCCGGCCCCGGCAAGCCCACCGTCCCCACCCCCAAGGACCTCGCCGCCCTGCGCGGCCCCGGCCACCCCCCGCACCCCGCCGGCCCGCCCGCGCCCGCCGGCAGCGCCCTGCGCTGGTCCTCCGACAAGGGCTGGGTCGACCGCCCCGGCGGCAGCGGCCTGGGCGAGCCCCCCGAGACCGCCTCCCTGCCCACCCTCGCCCAGCTCACCAGCGCCGAACAGCGCTGGGCCGACCGCGAGGAGGACATCACCACCGTCGGCGGCGACCCCTTCGAGGTCGGCCAGGTCTTCGCCCGCCGCTGGATGGAACGCCTCCCCGAGAACGTCCACCTGCAACGCCTCTCCACCCTCTACCCCCGCATCCCGCACCGCATCGACGGCGAGCTGCTGCGCTACGCCGCCCGCTTCGGCCTGCTCGCCCACAAGGACGACCAGATCGACGAACACGACCGGTACGCCATCCGGGCCGGGTTCTGGCGCGAGATCGACGTGCGCGCCGCCGCCGGCCGCTCCGCCGAACCCCACCCCTCCGCCGCCCCCACCGGCCCCCTCGGCCCCGGCGCGGGCGTCGGCGCCGGACCCGAGCACCCGACCGGGCCCGCCGACCCCGGGGCGACCCCGGTCGCGTAGGCTGCCTCCTCGTGAACAGCAGGGGCAGAGCGCACGACACGGGGAACGCGACGGGCACGGGCACCACCGCGACGCCCGACCCGGACGCCGCCGAGCCCACCCCGGGCGCCCCCGTGATCTGGTCCGTCCGCGAGCTCGTCAAGACCTACCCGGCCGTCCGCGCCCGGCGCGGCGCCCCCGCCCTGCCCGAGACCCGCGCCACCGACCGGGTCGACCTCGACGTGCGACGCGGCGAGATCTTCGGCCTGCTCGGCCCCAACGGCGCCGGCAAGTCCACCCTCGTGCGCCAGCTCACCGGCCTCATGCGGCCCGACGCCGGCACCGTCACCCTCCTCGGCCACGACCTGGTCCGCCACCCCGAGCGCGCCGCCCGCCTGCTGGCCTACCTCGGCCAGGAGTCCACCGCCCTCGACGAACTCAGCGTGGCCCTGGCCGCCGAGACCACCGCCCTGCTGCGCGGCCTCGACCGGCCCGCCGCCCGCGCCGCCCGCGACGCCGTCCTCGACGAACTCGACCTCGGCCCGATCGCCGACCGGCCCCTGAAGAAGCTCTCCGGCGGCCAGCGCCGACTGGCCTGCTTCGCCGCCGCCCTCGTCGGCGACCGACCCGTCCTCGTGCTCGACGAGCCCACCACCGGCATGGACCCGGTGGCCCGGCGCGCCGTCTGGAGCGCCGTGGACCGCCGCCGCGCCGAACACGGGGTCACCGTCGTCCTCGTCACCCACAACGTCATCGAGGCCGAGACCGTCCTGGACCGGGTCGCCGTCGTCGACCACGGCCGGATCATCGCCTGCGACACCCCCGCCGGCCTCAAGGCCCGCGTCTCCGACGAGGTCCGCCTCGAACTCGTCTGGCGCTCCGACGCCCCCCTCCACCTCCCCGAGGTGGCCCGGCTGCGCGAACACGCCGTCGAATCCGGCCGCCGCTGGGTGCTCCGCCTCGCCCCCGACGAGGCCCGCACCGCCGTGGCCGGGGTCACCGGAGGGCCGGCCTTCGCCGCCCTCGACGATTTCACACTGGCCACCCCCAGCCTGGAGGACGTCTACCTCGCCCTGGGCGGCCGAACGAAGGGCCTGGTGAAGAGTTGACCCTCGCCGACACCTCGCGGCGCGCGACGCCCGACGGCGACCACGCGCGGACCCCCGCCCCCACCCCCGCCGACCCGGAGTCGGCGGCCGGGGCACGGGACACCGCCGACACCGCCGACGCCCGCGTCACCCTCCCGGCCCCCGACCCCGCGGACCCGGCCCCCCTCGCCCCCCGCGCCCGACTCCTGCCGGCCCTCGGCGCCGTCTACCGCGCCCAGCTCTCCCGGGCCCGCGTGGCCCGGATCCCGCTGCTGTTCGTGGCCACCTTCCAGAGCGTCGGCATCATGATCCTGATGCGCGGGGTCGTGGACGGCGGCGGCTCCTCCGAGGCCCGCGCCGTCGTCGCCGGCTCCGCCGTCCTCGTCGTCGCCTTCGTGGCCCTCAACCTGCTCGCCCAGTACTTCGGGCAGCTCCGCGCGAGCGGCGGCCTCGACCACTACGCGACCCTGCCCGTCCCGCCGGCCGCCGTGGTCCTCGGTGCCGCCGCCGCGTACGCCTCCTTCACCTTCCCCGGCACCCTGGTCACGGCCGTGTTCGGCTGCGTGCTCTTCGGGCTGCCCATGGGCGGCCTGTGGATCCTGCTCGCCGTGGTCCCGCTCGCCGGCGCGGCCCTCGCCGGACTCGGCGCGGCCCTCGGCCTGCTCGCCCCCCGCCAGGAACTCGCCACCCTCGCCGGCCAGCTCGGCATGTCCGCCGCCCTCCTCCTGGGCGTGCTGCCCCCCGAACGGATGCCCACCCTCATCGGCTGGGCCCGCGACCTGCTGCCCTCCACCTACGGCGTCGAGGCATTCGCCCACACCTTCGCCGCCGACCCCGACTGGGGCGCCGTCCTCCTCGACCTCGGGATCTGCGCCGGCGTGGCCGTGCTCTCCCTGACCCTCGCCACGCACGCGTACCGCCGGGCGGCGGTCCGCTGACGCCGGTCGGCCGGTCACCTGGCACGATGTGGGGGTGAACGACGCCGTGACCCCACCCCCCTCGCCGCAGTCCCCCGGGCACCAGCCGGAGGCGCGCTCCCCGTTCGCCGCGCCCGACCCGTGGGACGGCGCGGGCCCCACCGCCAAGACCCCCCGCCGGGGCCTGCCCGTCACGGCCGGCGAGGTCCGCGACGCCGCCGCCGTCACCCTGATCGTCGGCGTGTGCGGGCTGCTGCTGGGCCTGCTGTGGGCCTGGCTCGCACCGCGCGTGCAGTACGTCTCGAACGGCGAGGCCGTGTTCCTCGCCGAGACCGAGGGCGAGGCCCGGATCGGCGCCGACGGCACCTTCCTGCTGCTGTCGATCGGCTTCGGCGTGCTCAGCGGCGCGGCCGTGTGGCTGTGGCGCCGGGCGAGCGGCCCGGCCCTGGTCGTGGGCCTCGCGCTGGGCTCCGGCTTCGCCGCGCTGGCCGGCTGGCGCCTGGGCCTGTGGCTCGGCCCGGGCCGGGACCTCGCGGCGGAGGCGATCAAGGCCGGCAAGGGCGTCCCCTTCGACGCCCCGCTCCAGCTCCTCGCGCACGCCGTGCTGCTCGGCTGGCCGATGGCCGCGCTCGTCACCCACCTGCTGCTGACCGCCGTGCTGACCCCCCGCGAACCGGCCCCCGAGCCCTACTGGCCGGGCAGCAGCCTGGTCGCGGACGCGGAGGCCCCCCAGGACGCCGCGCCCCCGGCCGACCACACCCCGGCGTACGGCTCCGGCCCCTACCCGGCCCCGGCGCCCGCGCCGAACCCGTACGGGACGCCGCCGCCCCCCGAGGACGGCCGCCCCCGCCCCTGACGGACCGCCCGGGGCCCACCGGCACGCCCCGCAGGCCGCGATCGCGTTCAACACCGCCCCGGGGGACAGCGTGGAGTCGGTCCTGCGCCGGTTGCGGGCCTGACCTCCCCGCCCCGTTCCCGCCCGCTCCCCCCTCTCCTCCTCGTCCTCCCGCTCGCTCGCGAAAACCGTTTTCCCGGACCCGGACGGCCCGTTAGGCTGTCCGGGTCCGTCGTATTTCCGTCCCGGCCCGTGGCCCGGACGGCCGTGTGTGTTCCCCCAGAGGTGATGACGTATAACCCGGACCCGGTAGCCGCTCTTCCAGGGCTCTGCCCGCGGACCCCTCTCCTCGCCCGTCGTCGACGGCCCGGGGTGCTGTGACGCGTCCGCAGTGAAGACGGTGTTCCCGACGGTCCGGGCCCCCCGACCTCGTGTCGCACGTCGTGCGCCGAGGTGCGTGCGGGCCCCGCCGGTCCGCCTTCCCACCTCGCACGAACGGGCTCTCTTCCGTGTCCCACGACACCAGTCGCTCATCCACCTCGTCCACCTCGGCCGCCTCACCCACCTCGGCCACCTCGGCCGCCCCGTCCGATCCCGCGACCGGCCGCCCGGGCCGCCGGCTGCTCCTCGCCGTCGTCCTCACCGGCGAACTGATGGCCGTCCTCGACGCCTCCGTCGTCGACACCGCCCTCCCCGCCATCCAGGCCGACACCGGCGCCTCCGCCGCCGGCCTGCAATGGGTGCACGCCGCGTACGGGTTGACGTTCGCCCTCGGTCTGATCGCCGGCGGCCGGCTCGGCGACCTCCACGGCCGCCGCCGCGTGTTCCTCCTGGGCACGGCCCTGTTCACCCTCACCTCCGTGCTGTGCGGCCTCGCCCCCGACCCCGGCACGCTCATCGCCGCCCGGGCCGCGCAGGGCGCGGCGGCGGCGCTGATGATCCCGCAGGTCCTCGCCACCCTGCACGTCTCCTTCGACGGCGCCGCCCGGGCCCGGGCCTTCGCCCTCTACGGGACGGTCCTCTCGGTCGGCAGCGTCGCCGGCCCCGCCCTGGGCGGGGTCCTCACCCAGGTGGACCTGTGGGGGCTCGGCTGGCGGCCGATCTTCCTGATCAACCTGCCGATCGGCGCCGCCGCCCTGCTGCTGGGCCGCCGGTACCTGACCGAGTCCCGCGAGCGCACCCCCGCGCGGGTCGACGTGCGGGGCCTGGCCCTCGCCATGGTGGGCCTGCTGCTGATCGCGTGGCCGCTCAGCGCGGGCGGCGGACACGGGTGGGCCTGGTGGGCGTACGCCTCGATGGCGACGGGCGCCGTCGTCCTCGCCGGCCTGGCCCGCCGGGAACGGGCGGCGGTCCGCGCGGGCGGCCCGACGCTGGTGACCTGGTCCCTGTTCGCCGGGCGCGCGTTCGCGGGCGGCCTGGGCGCGCAACTCGTGCTGGGCCTGCTGTCCGGACTGCTGATCATGGCCTGGACCTTCTTCATGCAGAAGGGCCTGGGCATGAGCCCGTCGCGGGCCGCGCTCGGGTTCGTGTTCCTGTCCCTGGCCGAGGTCTGCGGGGCCTGGCTCGCGATGCCCCGCGTGGCCCGGCACGGCCGCCGGATCCCGCAGGCGGGCGCGCTGTGCGCGGCGGCCGGCGTGGCCTCGTTCGGGTGGCTCGTCGAGGCGCAGGGCACGGGCGTGACGATGACGGCGATGGCCCTGCCGGTGGGCCTGCTGGGCCTGGGCCTCGGCCTGATCGGGGCGCCGCTCACCGACCTCACCCTGAGCGGCACGGACGAGGAGCACGCCGGCTCGGCCGCCGGACTCTTCAACACCGCCATCCACCTGGGGATCACCCTGGGCATCGTGCTCACCGGCGTGGTCTTCTTCGCCGAGGACCACGAGGCGACGGCCCGGGGCGCCGAGGTGGCCGAGGCGTTCGCCGGCACCCTCCCGTACGTGGTCGGCGGCCTGCTCCTCATGTGGGCCCTGATGCTGGCCCTGCCCCGCCCGCCCGGCGCGCGCCGGAACCGAGGCGGGGGAGCGGGCGGGGCGGAGCGGGCGTCGTGACCCGGACGTCGTGACGCGGGCGGCGTGACCCGGGCGTCGTGACGCGGGCCGGGCGGCTCAGCCGGTCGGCGCGTGCGGGACGAGGCTCGCGCCGCCCACGCCCGTGAGGGTGACCAGCCGTCGGGCCGCCGTGTCCAGGTCCGGGGCGTAGGGCAGGAGGGCGAGGCGGAAGGGGCCCACGTGGGGTCCGTCGAGGAACCCGAGCGCGAGGGCCTCGGCGGACACCCACCGGATCCGCAGCAGGTACTCGGTCGGGTCCTCCTCGGAGCGGGCCAGCTCCCAGTCCACGCACTCCGGCGACTCCGCCAGGTGCCGGCCGGCCGCCCGACAGGCCGCCGCGAACGCCGCCTCGGCCCCCGGCACCACCAGACAGCGAATGTGTTCGACGATCGTCCCCATGATCCGGATCTCTCCCCCGCGGCTCGGAGCGCGCCGTGGCTCGGCGCCACCCGGGACGGGACTTTCCCGTCCCGACCCGACCGCAAGCATCCGGCCGGCCGAAAGACGGCGGGCGCGTGTTCGCCGCGGGCGAAGCCGGGGGGAGGGGTGGCTCAGCGGGCGATCGGGGCCAGGGTGGCGCCGGTGAGGGTCACGAGGTCGGCGGCGGCCAGCTCGATCTCCAGCCCGCGCCGCCCCGCCGAGACACAGATCGTGGGGTGGTCGGCGGCCGTCGCGTCCACGACCGTGCGCAGCCGCTTGCGCTGCCCCAACGGGGAGATCCCGCCCAGCACGTAGCCGGTGGCCCGCTCGGCGGCGGCCGGGTCGGCCATCGCGCCCCGCTTCCCGCCCACGGCCGAGGCGAGACCCTTCAGGTCGAGGGACCCGGACACCGGCACGACGGCCACGGTCAGTTCGCCGTCCACGTCGGCCACGAGCGTCTTGAACACCCGCTCGGGCAACACCCCCAGCGCCTCGGCGGCCTCGGTGCCGTAGGAGGGGTGGGCGGGGTCGTGGACGTATGAGTGCAAGGTGTGCGCGACCCCGGCGGCCGATGCCACCTTCACCGCCGGCGTCCCACCCGCCGCCGGCCCGCCCTTGCTCTTCTTCGCCATCCCCACGTCCCACCTCTCGCTCGTGTCCTGTGCCAGGTGAGGAGCCTACGCCGGGGCCGGGAACGGAGCGTACGCGCCGGCCGGAAGCCCCCTGTCTCGGGTGAGCGGCCCCCGATAGCATCGTGATCACCCCCCACAAGATCCTTTCTCGATCACGGGAGCACCATGTCCGACGACGACTTCTTCCTCGAACTCGACCTGCTGTACGGCCTGGACACGGACGAGGAGAAGCCCGCGGGCACCGGGGCCACCGCCGAGCCGATCCGCCTCGCCCCGCAGAAGCCGGGCGACAAGCCCGCCCTCACCTTCGACCCGGAGGAGGGCGTCCTGCGCTCCGCCGAGGACCGCGAGCGGATCGTCCGTCTGCTCCCCGAGATCGCGGCCTGGATGGCCGAGATCGCCAAGAAGACGGCGGCCGAGGCCAAGGCGAAGGCAGAGGCGGAGGCGGAGGCGGCGGCCAAGGCGGCGGCCGAGGCGTCCGCGGCCCCGAAGCCGTACAACTACAAGTACGACGTGACCGACGCGGAGACCCAGCTCCACCACGGCAAGGAGGAGACGGGCAACGAGGCGGGCCGGGTCGAGGGCTCGTACTACGTGCTGCTCCCCGACAACCGGCTGATGACCGTCTCGTATTACGTGGACGGCGAGTCCGGCTTCGTCCCGCAGATCTCCTTCCAGGAGAACGCCAACCCCTTCTAGGGGCGCCCCTTCCGGAGGTGCCGTCGTGGCCCGCTCCGCCAAGAGGCCCCGGGCGGGCCCGGCGGCCGGAACGCCCCCGTCCCCGCCCCGGGGCCGAGGCGGGGACGGGGGCCGGGGACCGTCGGCGTGCGGGCGACGGGCGGGTCCGGCCGGGCCCGGTCGGGGTCAGGCGTTCTCCTTCAGCTGGTGCCGGTACCAGGTGTTGAACTCCTTCTGCGTGCAGCTCACCCGATGGGTGGGCAGCAGGAGGCTGAGCCCGCGCGGGTCGTCGCGGTAGGACTCCAACCAGCCGCGCGTGACGGCCTCGCGCAGGCGCTTGCGGGTGAGGTGGGTGAGGTGGGCCATGACGGCGACCGCCTTTCGTGGGGCGGGCGCGACCCGCGCCGGCCCGCCCCGCAGGGGTTCGGCGTCACACGCGCAGCCCGCTCGGAACGCCGGAGGACGCCGAGAGGGCATGGGGGCACGAGAGCACGAGATCCCGGGACGCGCCGACGGAGCCGCACCCGGGATCGAGGAATGACGAGATGACACGGGTGACGTACTCCGAGGACGACGACGCCCGCCCCGTCGCGAAGGCGCGCCCGAGGGCGCGGGGACGCACGGGCACGCGAAGGGAACGCGGCCGCGCGCGAGGACGCGAGACGGCAAGGCGGGCTGTCACCGGGCCTGGGAGATAATCTCACCGCAATCGTCAGGAATGGTCGGAGACGCCGACAAACGCGGCGCGATCCCACCGTATCCGGACCACGGCAACCACCGCCAAGGCTTTTCCCCCGGCCCCGCCCCCAAACCCGCCCCCGCCCCCAAACCCGCCCGCGCCCGCGCCCCCGGGCCCGCCCGCGCCCGCGTCCGCGTCGCCGCCCTGCGCCCGTGTCCGCGCCCCGCGCCCGTGTCCGCGCCCGCGTCGCCGCCCTGCCGCGTCCGCGTCCGCGTCCGCACCCGCGTCCGCGTCCACGCCTGTGCCCGTGTCCGCGCCTGCGCGCGCGTCCCCGCCCCCCGCCCGTGTCCGCGTCCCCGCGCCCGTGTCCGCGTCCTCGCCCCGCGCCCGTGTCCGCGCCTGCGCCCGCGTCCCCGCCCCCGCCCGCGTCCCCGCGCCCGCTCCCGCGTCCCCCGCCCGCGTCCCCGGCCCGCCCCGTGACGTGGCCCCTTCGCCTCCGATCACCGGCCGTGGGATTCCGTTTCCCGGACGCTTCTCGCGCGCTCTCGACGAGGAGGGGCACCCGTGCCGCCGGATCCGTGATCATGCCCGTGCGCAACGCGGAGGCGACCCTCGGCGCCTCGATCCGGTCGGTGCTCGCGCAGACCCACGAGGACGTGGAACCGCTGATCACCGACGACGGGCCAGCGGACCGTTCGACCGACATGCTGCGGGAGTTCGCCCGCGCCGACGACCGGGTCCCGCCGAAGGCCGCACCTGGCCGGGGCGGCGCGGCCCGGGCGCGGAACCTGGCCATGGAGCGGGCGGCGGGGTACGTGGCCTTCCTCGACAGCGACGACCTGTGGCTCCCGGGGAAGCCGGAACGACAGCTCGCCTTCGCCGCGACGGCCGGCACGCCCCTCACGGTCACCTCCTCCTACAAGGTCGCCGCGGACTTCGTGCCCACGGACCGGATCGTGTGGGCCCCCGAACACGTCGACTACCGGGCGATGCCGGTGCAGGACCACATCGGGGCCCTGACCGCCATGTACGACCGGCGGTCCTCGGCACGCGACTGATGCCGGACACGGCCAAGCGACAGGACTGCGCGCTGTGGCTGTCGATCATGCGCGACGGCACCCCGGCCCGTGCCCTGCGGGAACCGTTGGCGCTGTACCGGGCCCAGCGGGCGGGCTCGCTGTCCTCGAACAAGCTGTCGCCGATCCCCTACAACCGGAACCTCTACCGCCGGCACGAACACCTCTCGGCCCTCCGCTCGACCCGCGCCCTGGCCGGGGCCGCCTGGCACTCGCCGCGCAAGTCGCGGATCCAGCGTCCCCCCGGGCGGGCGCCGTGCCGGCGAGAGCCGGGCGCCCGTGCCCGGGGCGTGCCGTGGCCCCGCACGGCGCCGTCTCAGGCCCGCTCGGCCGCCGGCGCCGGCGCCGGATCGGGCACGGCGACGCGGAGGGCGGCGGTCAGGGCGCGGACGGTCGGCAGCGGCAGGGCGGTCACGCGCAGGGCGTCCGCCCGCAGCGGCCGACAGTGCCCGCAGGCCGCCAGGTTGACCACGTGCGGCCCAGCCGGGACGCGGCCGCCCGCCGCCGGCGCGGGGAGGGTGGCCGTGACCGGTACGGGGTCGAGGTCGGGCACCGGCGGCAGCACGCCCAGCACGAGCGCGACGTGCGCCGCGAGCCGCTGCACGACCGGCCACCCGTGCGGCACGGCGTCCGCGCCCGGGCCACCGTTCGCGTCCAGGCCCGCGCCCGCGCCCGGGCTCACCGGCACGCCCGCGAAGCCGCCGGTGTCCGGCCGCGTGGCCAAGGCCGGGTTCAGGGCCCGGGGTGGCTCCGACTCCTCGCCGGTCCGGCGGGTCGGCGAGGGCTCGGGCCCGACCCCGTACCCCAACACCCGGCACAGCGCCCGCGCCTCGTCCAGGGTGAACGCGTCCAAGTCCACGGTGTCCGAGACGGTGGCCCGGGCCGAGTGGGGGAGTGAGTGGCGGGCCAGGGAGTGGGACAGGGACAGGGCGAGCCGCCGGGCGGGCGCCACGTCGAGCACGAGCGCCGCGAACCGGGCCGCGTCGTGCGGACGGTCGAACGTGACGATCGCGTGCGCGCTCGGCTCGTGGTACTCGGAGGTCCCGACCCGCGCCCGCACCGCCCGCCGGTCCAGGAGGGCGACGAGGGAATCGGGGGAACGGGTCAGCTCGGGGTGCCACAGCGGCCCGTCACCGTGCTCGATCAGCACCTCCACCCGGTGCCGCGCCCCGCGCCGCACCCCGACGAAGCTCCGCATCCCGGCCGCCGTCAGGGCCCGTCCCAGGTCCCGGCCGGCCTCCCGGACCTCGGCCTCGGTGGGGTCGGACGGCTCTTCGCGTTCACGGTGTTCGGTCATCGGCTCGGTTCCGGGGTCGGGAGGGCGGACAGGGCGGGGGCGGACAGGCGCAGGACGAGGGAGCGGGCGGCGGTCAGGCGGAGGGTGGCGGGGTCGGTGAACGGGACGAAGGCGAGGCCGTCGGCGTCGCCGTCGTCGCCGGGCTCGGGCCGCCCGGTCACGGGGTCGTGCCGCACCCCGAGCACCCCCACCGGCTCCACGTGCCGGGCACGGAGCGGGAAGTGAGCGGCGCCGAGGGAGGGGCAGGCGGTCACGGCGGCGTGGGCGTGCGCGGCGCACAGGGGCGGGTGGGTGGTGTCGACCCACCCGGGCCACGCGGCCCGCGAGGGCGGCGAGCCGGGCAGCAGCCACAACACCCCGGCGTCGGACCGGTCCGGGGGCCCGCCGCAGGAGGAGCAGAGGCGCCGGTCGGCGCGGTCCCAGAGGAGGGCGGGGTCGGGACGGTGGTGGTCGTGGACGGTGGCGGGGTCGGGTCGTTCGCGCAACACCGGGTACCAGCGGTCGAGTTGGGCCGTGCGCGGAGTCCCGTCCGCGTACCGGATCCCGTCCGCCCCGAGGACGAGCGGGCTGGGTGAGGTCATGGTTGCTCCATGTGGGTGAAGCTGAGGTAAAGGGTGAGAGCTGCCGACGACCGTGGCCTCAGCGCCCGACGGGATCCACGCACGGGCACCTGCACTTCGGCCATCACGCAGGGCGATGCGTGATCAAGAAATGACGACTAGTCAGTGTCTTGCTGCACTCATGTTGCTCGCTTTGGCGGTGCGCGCGCAATCTGTTCCGCCAAGTTTGGCGGTACGAACTTCTGCTTGATTGCACATCAGTTCGGTGATGCGTAGCGTCGAGAACGTGTCACACTGCGGCCATGACGCAGACGGAAGCGCTCCCGCCGCAGAGAGGCGCGAAGCAGGCGCAGAAGCGTGCGACGCCTACCATCAAACGGCGCCGCGTCGGTGCCCAATTGCGCCACTACCGGGACCTCGCAGGGCTTTCCTCGGTCGCGGCCGCACGCAAGGTCGGTATGGACAACACGCGCTTGGCGCGCGTTGAACGCGGGACGTATCGAATCAGCGCGGCAGAGGTTCGCGATCTGGCGACTGCGTACGGGGTCAGTGATGATGTGGCGATCTCGGGGATAGCCGAGGCGGCGGAAGAGCCGGCGAGTGTGGGCTGGTGGCACCCCTACAAGGATGTTGCCGGGCAAGCCCTGCTCGACTACATCGCCCTGGAGTCGGAGGCCATGCGGGTTCAGATCTGGGCGCCGAGCATGGTGCTGGGCCTGCTGCAGACTCCCGCATATGCGCGCGAGGTGATCCATACCTCGGTGACGCCGACGATTCAGGATCGGCTGGAGCGGCTGGTGGCTCTACGGATTGCGCGACAGCAGGTCCTGACGCGCCCTGGAGCCCCTCTGGAGTGCGAGTTCCTTGTGCCGGAGTCCGCGTTCCACACCAGGTTTCGTGGCGGCCCGTCTGTCATTAAGGACCAGCTGCGGAGGTTGCTTGATGTATCCGAGGCAGAACACGTGACGCTTCGGGTGGTCGAACTGGCCGCGCCACCCCATTCCGGACACGTGACGTTCACCAACCTCTTCTTCAGGCATCCGTGGCGTCCCTTGGTCAGCTTTGACAACCAAAGTGGCGGGAACCTGGCTGAGGATGACCGCACTGTCACCAACTCGGTTGCCACATTTGAGCAGATCGCCTCGCTCGCGCTTTCCGTGGATGATTCACGGAAGTTGATCACCCGATACCTGGAAGGGACGCAGAAATGACCGCAGGTCGCAGCGAACTCCGTTGGCGGAAGTCGTCGTACAGCACGGAGAACTCTGACAACTGTGTGGAGACGGCCTCGTTGGGGTGCGCCGGTGTTGCAGTACGGGACTCGAAGTGTGTCGGTGCAGCCGGGTATGACGTGGTGACTGTCTCCGCAGCCTCTTGGGAAGCCTTCGCGCGGTACATCGCGCTGTAGAGGAGGCCAGGTGGCAGTCCAACAAGCGACCTGTAGCGGGCAGTGGTTCAAGTCGTCGTACAGCGGGGAGCGCGGCGGCGACTGCGTGGAGGCGTGTTTCCACCTCAACCGGATTTCCGTGCGGGACTCCAAGCGTGTCGGTGAGGCCGGAGACGGCATGGTGGCTGTCTCGGCGGCCTCTTGGGAAGCCTTCGCGCGGTACATCGCGCTGCAGAGGAGGCCAGGTGGCAGTTCAGCGAACAATCGGCAGCGGGCCGTGGCTCAAGTCGTCCTACAGCGGGGAACACGGCAGTGATTGCCTGGAAGTGTGCCGGCGGCCCGGGGTAGTGGGTGTGCGGGATTCGAAGTGCGTCGAGGAGGCCCGGTACGCCGTGGTGACTGTCTCGGGGGCTTCCTGGGAAGCCTTTGCACGGTACATCGCGCCGTAGAGGAGGTCAGGTGGCAGTCCAACGAGCGACCTGTAGCGGGCAGTGGTTCAAGTCGTTCTACAGCGGTGAGGGCGGCAGCGACTGTGTGGAGACGCGGATGGGGACCGACTCGGTCGCCGTGCGGGACTCGAAGTGCCTGGGGGCATCCGCGTACGACGTGGTCACCGTCTCCGCCGCGTCCTGGGAGGTGTTCGCGCGGTACGTCGTGCTGTAGGGGCGGGCGGTGCTCCGGGGCGGGGTGGGGCCTCGGGGCTGCCGGCGGCATGGGCTCCAGGTGGTCGGATCGCTCCGGGCTCGGTGGGTCGGGGCGCGGGGCGGTTCGGTCGGAGTTCTGGCAGGGGCCGGCGAGGTGCGGGCGGGGCGCACGGCGTCGCGGGGAGCAAATGGGTCGACAGTGGGCCTCGGCGACCGGCACAGTGGTCGGCCGTGACGAGCAGTGAGCTGTGGACCCGTGCGACCGCCGACCGTTACGACGCCGAGGAGACCGTGATGTCCTCCGCGGCCGTCCTCGAACCGACCCTCGACTTCCTCGCCGAGCTCGCCGGGGACGGCCGTGCCCTGGAGTTCGCCATCGGCACCGGACGGGTGGGGGTACCGCTCCGGGCACGTGGCGTGCCGGTGGTGGGTATCGAACTGTCCGAGCACATGGCGGCGGTGCTGCGGCGCAAGGTCGACGAGGACACCCTGCCGGTGGTCATCGGGGACATGGCCCGCACCGTCGTGCCCGGCGCGTTCACCCTGGTCTACCTCGTCTACAACACCATCACGAACCTCCTGACGCAGGACGAGCAGGTCGCGTGCTTCCGCAATGCCGCCCGGCATCTGGAGCCCGGTGGCCGGTTCGTCGTCGAGTTGGGCGTGCCGCCGTTGCGGTTTCTGCCGCCCGGGCAGGTCGCGGTGCCGTTCGACGTCTCCGAGCGGCATCTCGGCTTCGACACCTTCGACCTGGTCGCGCAGGTGCTCGTCTCGCACCACCTCACCCGCGACGGCGACGACGGCCGCTACCGCCGCGAAAGCTCCCGGCACCGGTACGCCTGGCCGGCGGAACTCGACCTGATGGCGCGGATCGCCGGCCTCGAACCGGAACGTCGGGTCGCGGACTGGGACGGGTCGCCGTTCACCCAGGACTCCGCGAAGCACGTCTCCGTGTGGCGCAAGCCGGCCGCCTGAGACCGGCCGACGGGGCCGTCGGCGTCGACCGTGCCCGCCCTGAACTCCCCTCGTGAGTCCGGGTGCTGCCGCCTCGATGCCGAGGGGAGTCGGGCCCGGGACGGGCAGCGTCTCGATTACGGTCGGCCGCCTCCGGGGCGGAAACCCGAGCAACGAGGACATGGTGCGCGAGGGTGTGACGGAGGCCGCGACGTATCGGGCGGCCGGGATCGTGGGAACGTGAAGCGGTCCGGTCCGGGGTTTCGGCCGGGGGGTTCTCCGTGCTGCGGAATTCCGGGGGGGTGGGGGGTGAGAGCGGTGGGTGGTGAGGGATACGGGTGCAGGGCGTCCGATTCCGGGTCACGCCGTACGGGGCCCGGACGAGGGGCGTGCTGACTCCGCTGTGGGAGCGGTGGGGGTTGGGCTTTGGGCTTTGGGTGTTGGGTTCGGCGTCGGTGGGGTCGGGACGCGATGCTCCGGCGGTCGGCCGAACGGCGTGCCCCCCGTGTAGGCCCGGCGGTGTGGTCGGCAGGGCGGGGTGGGCGGAGTACCCCCGTGATGTCGGCTCGGGGCGGATGGGGCCGGTGGTGGAGGTGCGGGTGGTCACGCCCGGGTGGGGGCGTGGCGGCGGTGTCACGAGCTGCGGGTGCCGGCCCGCCCCCCACGCTGCCGGAGCGGCGGGGGAGCGGGTGGCGTGAGGGGCACGGTGGGCGGGCGCGGCCCGGGGCCGGGCGGTACGTGAACCCGCCGTGCCACGGGGGACTACGAACTGGGGGAGCAGACGGTGTACACCCGGAACCTCGAAGTGCTTGCCGCGCCGTTGGGGGTGACCGCGATCTTGAATGCCTTCGCGGTGCTGTCCGGGTAGGCGTCCTGGACGATCGCATCCCCGGAACCGACACCCGAGCGGTAGTACCCGCCGCCGCTCACCGTGGTGCCGTCCGGGCACACGGGGCCGGTGATGGTCGTGTTGCCCGTGGAGTTGAGAGGGGTGTCAGGACCGGTCAGGATCTGCGGGGCCCTGGTGGGCCCGGCCGGGCCGGTGGCGCCCGTCGCTCCGGTGGCGCCCGTGGCTCCCGTGGGTCCGGCGTTGCCGGTGGCGCCGGTCGCGCCGGCCGTTCCCGTGGCGCCCGTGGGCCCGGTCGGGCCCATGGCCCCGGTCGCCCCGGTCGCCCCGGTCGCCCCGGTCGCCCCTGTGGCTCCGGCCGCACCCGCCGCGCCGGTGGCACCCGCGGGGCCGGTGGCTCCGGTCGCTCCGGTCGGGCCTGCGGCGCCGGTGGCACCGGCAGCGCCGGGAGTGCCCGCTGCGCCGGTGGCGCCGGTGGGCCCGGTCGCTCCCGTGGCTCCGGTTTGGCCGGTGGCCCCGGTGGGACCTGCGGAACCGGTGGCGCCCATGGGGCCGGTGGGACCGGTGGCTCCCGTGGCTCCCGTGGCCCCGGTGGGACCTGCGGAACCGGTGGCGCCCGTGGGGCCGGTCGCTCCGGCGGGACCTGCGGCGCCCGTGGCGCCCGTCGCGCCGGCCGTTCCCGTGGCACCAGTGGCACCGGTCGTGCCGGTCGTGCCGGTCGCCCCAGCGGCGCCCGCGGGACCGGTGGCCCCTGTGGCACCCGTCGCCCCTGCGGGGCCGGTGGCGCCCGTCGCGCCTGTGGCTCCGTTCGCACCGGTGGCTCCGGCGGTCCCCGTGGCTCCGGCGGGACCTGTGGCTCCGGTGGGGCCCGCCGCTCCGGTGGCGCCCGTGGCGCCGCTCGCTCCCGTGGCCCCGGTCGGGCCGGTGTCGCCCTTGGGGCCGCGCAGGGCGTCGCGTTCCTCGGGGGTGGCGGTGGTCGGATTCCACGTGGCACCGGTGGGCCCGGTCGGGCCCGTGGCGCCCGCGCCTCCCGTCGCGCCCGTCGCGCCCGTCGCGCCGGTGGCGCCCGTCGCGCCGGGAGTGCCCGCTGCGCCCGTGGCCCCGGTGGGGCCGGTGTCGCCCTTCGGGCCGCGCAGGGCGTCGCGTTCCTCCGGGGTGGCGGTGGTCGGGTTCCACGCCGGGCCGGTGTCGCCCGTGGCACCCGTGGCACCGTTCGCGCCGGTGGCACCCGCCGTGCCCGCGGCGCCCGTCGGCCCGGCCGCGCCGGTGGCGCCCGAGGCTCCGGCGGGGCCGGTCGGGCCGGTGGCTCCCGTGGCGCCCGCCGGGCCGGTGTCGCCCTTCGCTCCCGTGGCACCCGCCGCCCCGGTGGCGCCCGCCGGACCGGTCGGGCCTGCCGGGCCCGTGTCGCCGCGGAGTTGGTCGCGTTCCTCCTGGCTCGCGTCCGAGGGCTTCCAGGCGGGGCCGGTCGCGCCCGTGGCACCTGCGGGACCCGTGGGACCGGCCGGGCCCCGGTCACCCTTCGGGCCGGGTGTGCCCGGCGCCCCGGCCGGGCCCCGGTCGCCCTTCTCCCCCTTCTCGCCCCGGTCTCCCTTGTCCCCCTTGTCGCCCTTCGGGCCCTTCTTGCCGCCGCCGTCGGCGTCACACCACGGCACGTGCCCCTTGGCGTGCACGTAGCGGGCGCTCATGAACCCGTCGCGGCCCTCCAACCGGTACCAGATGTTGTTGCCGTCGACGTCCTGACCGGTCTTCTTGCAGGCCAGGGGCACGTGCTCCCCGGGCTCGTACGAGCCGAGCCTCGCCGACTTCGTCGTCGGGGCGCTGCGCACGTACTGGCCGATGCGTGAAGTGACCTTTCCTCCCGTCGCCGCCGCCGCGGGGCCCGCGACGGGCAGCAGACAGGCCAGGGCGGCGCCCATGGAGAGGGCGCCCAACACGAGGGGTCTGACGGTGGAGGGGGTGGTGCGGTTCGGCGTGGTGAACACGAGGTTCATCTCCCGGGGAGCGGTGGGAAAGGGGGAGGCGGGACGGTCGGCACCCTAGGCCGGGGGTTCGTCGCGCGACCCGTGAGCGTCAACGTGTCAGCACCCTCCGCGCCCTAACGGCGTCCTCGGTTCCATCGGGCGTCCCATTCGTGGGATGAACGCCGTGTGCCTGCCGTGGGGCGGACGTGTCTCGGCGGTCACGGAGCCGGCGGGGTCGGGTACACGCAGAACGGTCGTTCCGGGCCGCAGGACGGGCCCCCGCCCGCCGGCTGCCGGCCCCCTGGCCCCGGCCCCCGGCCCCCCCCGATCGGGGGTTGCGGGATGTGGACGGGTGGGGCTGACGGCGTTCCACACCGTCCAAGCGCGTCGCGGCCGTGCGATCCGGGCGACGGCCGAGCGGCGGTCGGCGGATCGGGGCCGGGGCCTCGCCGGGGGCCGTGTACCGGTGTGTCAGGGCAGGGTGGCTCGGCGGCGCCGCGCCCGGGCTGCGCCCTTGGCCGCCGTACCGGCACCCGCCCCCACGTCCGGCGGCCGGAGCGGACCGTGTCGGCTCGCCGGGTATCGGCGCTGCCCACGGCCCCTCCGCGGCCTGCGGGTACGGGGTGGCCCCGGTCGCCGTCGCCCCGTCCCGCACCCGCACCCGCGCCCGGGTTCCGGGCCGCCGATGACGTTCGTCGGTCGGGCCCGTCGGCGGACGGGAGGGGGTTGTCGCCGGACGCCGACGCTGCCAAGGGCCCCGTCCTGACCGCTGGGTGGGAGGTCGCCCCGGTCGCCGTCGCCCTGCCCCGCACCGGCCGCCCGGTCCTCGGATCCCGGGTCGTCCGTGACGGTCGGGTCGTCCGTGACGGTCGGGTCGCCCGTGACGGGCGGGCCAGTCGGGGCGGTTGTGACGGTCGCCGGTCGGGGCGGGCGGCGGAGGGGGAGGGGGCTCGTGGTCCTGCCCCGGCGCCCGCCCGTTCCCCCTCGTCCCTCGCCCCTCGTCCCCGGCGCGCCGGCGCGGGTCGGGGTGTTGGCGGGGGCGTTGTTCGGTGTGGGTCCGTTCAGCGTGGGGCCGGCCGGGATCGCTCCCCGGGGCGGGGCGGGGGCGGGCCCCACACCGACCTCGCCCTCAGTTCGGCTGGTGCCAGAGGGGGAAGTACGCGCCCTCCACGCCCGAGCCGCCCGTGTACGTGTCGCGGCCCGCCCACCGGAAGCGGTAGCGGTTCAGCTCCCGCGTGGGCACCCGCGCCGTGAGGGTGTCCGCGTCGACCCCGCCCGCGAGGAGGCTCTTCGGCTTGACCGTGGACTTGGAGGCCACCGACCGCCAGGCGTCCGCGGCCTCGTCGTACCGTTCCAGCGTGCTCGTCACGTTCACCGCGAACGTCGCCAGGCCGCTCAGCCCCGAGGCCCCGATGTGCACGTCGGCGGTGACCCTCGTCATGCCCTCGCCGTCCGCCGCCGTCGTCACCGTCGCGTGGCCGGTGAGGTAGTGGTTGAGCGGGGTGTCGCGGCCCGGGTAGCTGCCCTTGCGTTCGCCCGTGGCGGGGTCGCGGACCGTGCCGGGGCGATAGTCGTCCATCGGGGGCGGCACCACCAGCACCCGGCGCCCCCCGACCGAGGCCCGCAGCACGTGCACGGTGCCGTCCGGGCTCTGCACCGTGTACCGCCAGTCCAGCGCGTGGTCGATCAGGGCCGCCCGGGGCAGCGTGTACGTCAGCGACACCGGTTCGGCCGGATCGCTCCCCTTCACGTCGATCTCGGCCCGGGCCTCCTTGCGCACGACGACGGTGAACGCGCCGTTGACGTCCCGCGCCTGCACCTTGATCTCGCCGTCCGCCCGGTGCGCCTGCGCCCGTCGCCACACGCCGTCCGTGTCCCGGGCCACCGCCACGCCCCGGACCCGGGCGGTGAGCTCCACCCGTGACGGGTCGCCGGCCACCGGGGCGAGGTCGACGACGAGTTGCGCGTCCGTCCGCCACCCGTCCAACCTGTCGGAGCCGCCGAGCAGGTGCCAGACCACCTTCACCCGGTCCCCGGCCGGATCCGCGAGGCGCAGGGCCCCGTAGGTGACGGTGGCCGGCTCGATCTGCGCGGTCCGGGCCTTGCCCTCCGGCCCCGTCGCGTACTGGGGCTCGCGGACCCACGTCGTGTGGGCGTCGGCGTACGCGGTCCGGACGGCCCGCTGCACGTCCGCCTCGCGGTACCCGGCCTCGCCCGTGAACTCGACGCCGGCCTCCCGCACCTGCCGCGCGGAGAAGAGCGGTCCGGTGACGATCGTCGCCGCCGCGTAGGCGTCCACCTCGCCCGGGAGCCGCTTGGTCTCGGCGCTGTTGAGGTCCTTCAGCCCGGCGACCAGCGCGTCCCCGGCCTGGCGCAGTTCGGCGTACAGCTCCGGGGTGAGGGAGGCGACCTGCACGGAACGGTGCCTTATCGCCGCCGACTTGAGGTAGGTGTCCAGGTCCGGGTGGGCGGCCACGCCCTTCAGGGCCTCGACCAGCCATCCGTGCAGGGCCGCGCCCAGCGAGTTCCAGGTGTAGGCGCCGGCCTTGTGCGACCACCACGGCACCAGGGCCACGATGGCCCGCACGGCCGGGGCGGTCTCGGGGGAGGCGTGGGGCAGGGCGCTGCGCGTGAGGTCGAAGCGCTCGTAGGGCGTGCCGGTGCCCGCCGGCTCCTCGGGGGCGGGGAGGACGGGCTCGGTGGTCGTGTCCAGCGTCAAGACGGAACTCCTGTGCGTCACGGGGGATGCGCGAACGGTGATGATCGTCTTCAGTAGGCCGGCCTTCGTCCCGCCCCGGAACGCGGTTTTCGGTCTCGTCGGCATTCCGTGCCGCGCGAGGGGGCCCGGGTCGCGGGGCCCCGGCGGATGCGGCCTTGGTCCCCGGTTCCGGGCATTCCCGGAACCCGCTTGTCGCCTCGTCCCCGGCGAACCGATGATCGGTGCACGACGTGAACAGTGGGGAGGACGCGCGTGCGCGACGGATCCGGGCGTCCTTCGGCGGGGGACGGCGCACGTCGCGCCCCGGGGCCGCCCGGTTGCCTGCCCCTCGGGCTCGTCCTGCTCGCCGGGCTCGTCTACGCCGTGGGGTGCTCAAGACCGGTTTCCTGGCGTGGGCGACACCCACCGACATCTGCGCGACCGCGGAGCGGTGGACATCCGGTACCCCGGTGGAGCGGATCGAACGGAGCGCGGTCCCGTTGCGCGGGACCTGCCACTGGGTGGACGGGACCACCACGGAACTGGTGCCCGTGCTGGTCAACCCCCTCGTCTGCGTGCTGCTGCTCGCCGCCGCGGCCTGTGCCGGCGCTCTGGTCCGGTCCGCCCGCCGGACGTGCCCGCCCGCTCGTCAGTTGGGGTGGGTGGGGGACCAGGTGAGTTCGCCGGCCGGGATGGACGGCAGGTGTTTGATCAGGGACGATTCCGTGCGCAGGATGCGGAGTTCCTCCGCGAGGCGGGTCGCCGTGTCCGGGGCCTGGAGGAGGCGCTGGCGCGTGGGCACGTCGAGCATCGCCGCCGCCGCGACCAGGTACGAGAGCACCGAGGGTTCCTCCGGCAGCTCCACCGCGCTGGTGACCGTGCGCTCACGGGCCCCCGCCAGCCGCTGCTGGTAGGTGCGGAACGCCCGCAGCACGCCCTCGGCCAGCGCGCCCGCCTCGTCGCCGTCCGCGTCCTGGAGCTCCTCCAGCTCCGCCGTCAGGTACGGGCCCGAGGAGTCCACGGAGACCAGGCGGGCCCGGGTGGTGCCGGTCGCCAGGATCTCGAAGCTGCCGTCCGCCCGCTCCCGCACGCTGGTGGCGTCCGCGACGCAGGCCACCGCGTGGAAGCTCTTGATCGGGTCCGCGCCGAAGCCCGCCGCCGGACCCTTCTCGGGCAGCGAGGTCGGGTCGGGCAGCCCCGGCATCGTCAGCGCCACCTCCCGGCCGTCGCGGATCGCGACGACCGCGAAGCGGCGCGGCTCGTCGTCGGCCGCCTTCAGCAGCTCGCGCATCATGGCGCGGTAGCGCTCCTCGAACACGTTCAACGGGAGCAGCAGCCCCGGGAACAGCACCGTGTTCAGGGGGAAGAGGGGTAGACGAAGGGTGGTCACCGGCACAGACTAGTGCGCCGGCAGCCCGGACCGGCCCGGCTTTCACCGGCGGCGTATTTCGGCCCGGACACGCACCGGCGCCACCCCCGTCACGTGCGTCTCAGCAGCCGGGTCGCGCCGGCCGCGACCGTCGTCGCCAGGATCCAGCCGAGCAGCACCAGCGCGACCGTCGCCCACTGCCACGCCCCCGTCATCAACCAGCGCCCCTCCTGCCCCAGGTCGATCACCGGCAGCAGCAGGTCCAGGGCGTAGAGGAAGGGGTTCCACTCCGGGGCCTCGTCCGCCTTCAGGGGCGGCGGGACGTGCCGCGAGAAGGCCAGGGCGCCGACCGCCCACAGCACCGCCATCCACAGCGCCGCCCGGCCCGGCCGGTACCCGTACGCCACCGTCCCGTCCTGCACCCAGCCCCAGGTGCGGGCCGCGAGCGGCAGGCCCGTGCGCCGGCGCCGCTGCTTGGCCAGCAGCACCTCCCGCGCGTCCCGGTCCTCGCCGTCGGCCCGCAGCACCGCCGCGAGCCGTTCGTACGGCTCCGGCGAGTACTCCGGCGTCGCGTTCGCCAGCCACTCCAGCCGCGCCGCCAGCCCGAACGGGCCGCGCGGGGCCAGCGCCGCGTACGAGAACCCGCCGAGCGCCACCCGCCCCGGGCCCGGCCAGCTCCACGCCCGGTCCACGAGCTTGCCGACGGTCGCCCCCGACAGCACCACCCGCCCCTTGTCCGGCCGCTCCCCGACGAACCGCAGCTCCGCCGTCTGGATCCGGCGCAGCGAGATCTCCTGGTCCGGGCCGAGGGCGAACCGGGCGCCGAAGAAGTCCAGCGCGTCCCCGAACCGCCCGTCGTCCAGCCGCAGCCCGCCCCGGCACTCGAACCGCCGCACCCGACGGTCCGGGCCGCCGCTCGCCGAGCCCGGATCGGTGACGGCGGGGGAGCGGGTCGTGCCGTACGGCGGGGTGATCGTGTCCTCCGGACCCGGACCGTACGAGACGGAGGTCAGGGAGAGGGTGCGGCCCACGGTCAGCGACGGCGCGTTCAGGGCCCGTCGGCCGCGCGGGTGCGAGATCAGCGCGCCGCGCACGCTCATCGACCCGCCGATCGTCGCCCCGCGCAGGCTGACCTCCCCGTAGGCGCGCAGCAGGTCCGCCTGGAGGTCCTGGGCCACGGTCAGACCGTCCGCCGTCAGGGCCCGGCCGCGGGCGTCGCGGCGCAGCCGGGCGTCGGTGAGGAGCAGGTCGGTCCCGATGTGCGCGTCCGTGAGCCGCACGCCCCGCGCCACCCGGCAGCCGGGCAGGTGCAGGTCCCCGCCGGCCTGGAGCCGGGAGGCGTCGAGGCGCACGAGCGCGCAGTGCACCAGCCGCAGGGTGCCGCAGCGGGTCTCGGACAGTTGCAGCTCGCTGTCGAACCGGCACGCCCGCAACTCCACGAACGGTGCCACCGTGCCGCCCGACAGGTCCAGCCGGTTCGTGATCAGTGCCCCGCGCAGCTTGAGCGCGGCGACCCGGCCGGGCACGGGCGGCGGGCCGTGCAGCAGGAGCAGGGCCAACACCTCGGCGCGCACGGTGCGTTCGGGGCCCCAGGCCGCCGGGCCGTGCGGATCGTCGCGGTCCTCGAAGCCGTTGCCGCCGTTGCCGCCGGGGGAGGACGGGGACGGGCGCGGGTCGGCCGAGAGCCCGGATCCGCCGCCGGGACCTTGGCCGTAGTCGCCGACGGCGAGGCGGGCGCGCCGGGCCGTCGCGGCGGTCAGGTCGCAGAGGGACCCGGTCCGGAACGCGTGCCACAGGCGCTGCTCGGGGGCGGTCCAGTGGGCGGGCGGCCGGGTGGGGTCGGAGGGCTCGGCCGGGAGCGCGGGATCGGCGGAGCCCATGGCGCGACCGGACCGCGCACCGGGCGGCCGCCCGGTGGGACGGTCGCCCGCGCGGCCGCGTCCGTCCCGGGCCTCACGGGTGTCCGGCGAGTCCTCCCGGTCGCGGTCCGAGCCGACGCCCCCGTCCGGGCGGGGGCGCGGGGTGGGCACGGGCTCGGTGGAGCCGGTGGGACGGTCGCCCGCGTGGCCGCGTCCGTCCCGGGCCTCACGGGTGTCCGGCGAGTCCTCCCGGTCGCGGTTCGAGCCGACGCCCCACCGCTCCCCGCCCCCGTCCGGGCGGGGGCGCGGGGTGGGCACGGACTCGGCGGAGCCGGTGGGACGGTCGCCCGCGCGGCCGCGTCCGTCTTGGGTGTCGGAGGCGTCCGCGCCGTCGCGGTCCCGGTCCGAGCCGGAGTCCCACCAGCCCCCGCTTTCGTCCGGGCGGGGGCGCGGGGCGGGTACGGGGCCGGGGGCCGTGCGGGGGTCGGGGCGGTCGGCCCGGGCTCGGGGGCGTGGGGTGGACGCGTCGTCGGCGGGTGCGCCTCCGCCGGACCTGCCGACCCGCACGCCCGGCGGCGTGCCGGCCCGACGGTCGGGGCGGGGCAGGGGGCGCGGATCCACGCGTGGATCCGGTCGCTCGCCCCGCGCGCTCCCGCGTCGGTCCACCGGCCCGTCCGCCCGCCCGTGCCCCCGCCCCTGCTCGTCCCCGAACCCGACACCGGCCCCGAAGGCGGTCCCGCCGCCAGGCCCGCGAACGGGCTCGGGTCCACGCGCGGGCACCGCCCGGGTTCCGGGTTCGCCGGGGATGCCGGAGCCGTCACCGGCCCCGGTCCCACCACGGGTTCCGGCGCTGCCGCCGGCGTCGACCGTGCCATCGGGGGCGACCCCGCGACGGGTCCCGGCGCCGCCCGCCGCGGGCCCGCCCTCGGCGTCGGCTCCCGGGTGGGCCCGGGGACCGCCACGGGCTCGGGTCGCCTCGGAGGGTGGCCCGCCGCCGACCCCGGCGCTGCCGCCGGAGCGGGTCCCGGGCCCGCCGGTCGCCGGGCCTGTTCGAGGACCGGTGAGGGGCCCGGCCTCGCCGGGTGAGGCCGCGTCACGGCTGTCACGGCTGTCGCGGCGTCACGGCCGTGACCGGGTCCCGGCCCGTGCCCGGGCGTGCCGGGGGGCCCGGAGCGGGTGGTGGGTTCGGGTACGGCGTCCGTCGTCGGGCGGCCGCGCTCGGTTCCGCCGCCGGCGGGGTCGGCGGCGGATTCCTCCCGAGGGCGGGTCCGGCCGGCGGGCCAGGTTCCCCCGCCGCGCGCCTCCCGGCCCCCGCCGCGCGCCTCCCGGCTCGCGCTGCTGCCCGCGTCCCGGCTCGCGCTGCTGCCCGCGTCCCGGCTCGCGCTGCTGCCCGCGTCCCGGCTCGCGCTGCTGCCCGCGTCCCGGCTCGCGCTGCTGCCCGCGTCCCCGCTCGCGCTGCTGCCCGCGCCCCGGTTCGCGCTGCTGCCCGCCTCCCGGTCGCCGTCGCCGTGTGCGGCGCGCGCCGGAGGTGTGGCGGTCGGGGTCGGGTGGGGTTGGTTCTCGGGTGGTTCCGTGGCGTGTGTGTCGCCGTCGCCCGTGGTCATGCGTGCCCCTCTCCGGCCCCCTGTCCCGACCCCTGTCCGGGACACCGACACCCGAGCATGGGCCATCGCGGACCGTTCAACGGCCTTTCACACGGCCGAAGTCCGAAGTGCGCGCCCGGTCGCGCCGGCGTGCGCGGGGTCGTGGGGGTGGGAGCGCAGGTCGGGCCCGGGGGAGGGGCGCCGGGACCGGGACCGGGGTGCGGGCGGGCGGCCGGCCTGATCGCTCCCGTCCCCACGCCGCCCTCCGCCCCACCCGACGGCCCGGCACGCCCTACCACCGCGACCACGTGAGGGCCGGACAGGGGGCGGGGCCTTGACCGCGCCGTCCGGGGCCCTTGGCCCCCGGCCGGGTTCCGGCCCCTGGCCTCGGCCCCGAGCCGGGCCCCCGGCCTTGGCCCCAAGCCGGGCCCCGGCCTTGGCCCCGAGACGGGGCCTCGGCCTCCGGCTTCCGGGCCGGGCCCCGGCCTCCGGACCCTCGGCTCCCGGCTCCCGGCTCCCGGCACCGGCTCCCGGCCCCGGTGCCGGGAGCCGGTGCCGGGCCCCGCCTTCGCCGCCGCTCAAGGCCCGGCAGGGGCATGTCAGTGTGGGGTGGGTGCTTCCGGGGGTGGGGGGCGTGTGGCGGGTGGGGTGCGTATCAATCGGTGATACGGGCGAACGGTGCTCCGGGCCGGTCTGAGAGAATTGGAGGGTGATCTCTCGTATCGACCTGCGTGGCGCCGCCCTCCCCCAGGGTGCCGCTCTGCGCGATCTGCTGCCCCGTGCCGAGTTCGACGTCGCCGCCGCCCTGGACAAGGTGCGGCCGATCTGTGAGGACGTCCATCATCGGGGCACGGCGGCGTTGATCGAGTACGCGCAGCGGTTCGACGGCGTCACCCTGGAGCGCATCCGCGTTCCCGCCGAGGCCCTGACCAAGGCCCTCGCGGACCTCGACCCCGAGGTCCGCGCCGCGCTGGAGGAGTCGATCCGGCGGGCCCGGCTCGTGCACTCCGCGCAGCGCCGCGCCACCCACACCACCCAGGTCGTGGCCGGTGGCACCGTCACCGAGAAGTGGGTGCCGGTGGAGCGCGTCGGGCTGTACGCGCCCGGCGGGCTGTCCGTCTACCCCTCCTCCGTGATCATGAACGTGGTCCCGGCGCAGGAGGCCGGCGTCGAGTCCATCGCGCTCGCCTCCCCGCCGCAGCTCGCCTTCGACGGCCTGCCGCACCCCACGATCCTGGCCGCGTGCGCCCTGCTCGGCGTGGACGAGGTGTACGCCGCCGGTGGCGCCCAGGCCGTCGCGATGTTCGCGCACGGCACCGAGGAGTGCGCCCCCGCCAACATGGTGACCGGCCCCGGCAACATCTGGGTCGCCGCCGCCAAGCGCTACTTCACCGGCAAGATCGGCATCGACACCGAGGCCGGCCCGACCGAGATCGCGGTCCTCGCGGACTCCACGGCCGACCCGGTGCACGTGGCCGCCGACCTGATCAGCCAGGCCGAGCACGACCCGCTGGCCGCCGCCGTCCTGGTCACCGACTCGGAGGAGCTGGCCGCCGCCGTGGAGCGCGAACTGGTCACCCAGGTCGCCGCGTCCAAGCACGTCGAGGACCGGATCAAGCCCGCCCTCGCCGGCCGGCAGTCCGCGATCGTGCTCGTCGCCGACCTGGAGGACGGCCTGAAGGTGGTCGACGCGTACGGCGCCGAACACCTGGAGATCCAGACCGTCGACGCCTCCGCGTGGGCCGACCGCGTCCGCAACGCCGGCGCGATCTTCGTCGGGCCCTGGGCCCCGGTCTCGCTGGGCGACTACTGCGCCGGCTCGAACCACGTGCTGCCCACCGGCGGCTGCGCCTGCCACTCCTCCGGCCTGTCCGTCCAGTCCTTCCTGCGCGGCATCCACATCGTGGACTACACCCGCGAAGCCCTCGCCGACGTGACCCACCACGTCGTCACCCTCGCCGAGGCCGAGGACCTGCCGGCGCACGGCGCCGCCCTCAAGGCCCGATTCGGATGGAAGGTCCCCGGCAAGTGAGCACCGACCACCGCACCACCGGTCCCGAGCGCGAGATCGGGATCGACGACCTGCCGATCCGCGAGGAACTGCGGGGCAAGTCCCCCTACGGCGCGCCCCAGCTCGACGTGGCCGTCCGCCTGAACACCAACGAGAACCCGCACCCGCTGCCCGAGGCCCTCGTGGCCCGGATCGCCGAACGCGTCGCCGAGGCCGCCCGCGACCTCAACCGCTACCCCGACCGCGACGCCGTCGAACTGCGCACCCGGCTCGCCGAGTACCTCACCCGCACCGGCCGGCACCCCGTCGCGACCGCCAACGTGTGGGCCGCCAACGGGTCCAACGAGGTGCTCCAGCAGCTCCTCCAGACCTTCGGCGGGCCCGGCCGCACCGCGATCGGCTTCGAGCCCTCCTACTCGATGCACGCCCTGATCGCCCGGGGCACCGGCACCGACTGGATCTCCGGGCCCCGCCGCGCCGACTTCACCATCGACGTGGACGCCGCCCGCGCGGCCATCGCCGAACACGCCCCCGACGTCGTGTTCATCACCTCCCCCAACAACCCCACCGGCACCGCCGTCGAGGCCGAGACCGTCCTCGCCCTGTACGAGGCCGCGCAGGCCGCGAAGCCCTCGCTGGTGGTCCTGGACGAGGCATACGTCGAGTTCAGCCACCGGGACTCCCTCCTGCCGCTCCTGGCGGGCCGCCCCCACCTCGTGGTCTCCCGGACCATGTCCAAGGCGTTCGGCGCCGCCGGACTGCGCCTCGGCTACCTCGCGGCCCACCCGGCCGTCGTGGACGCCGTGCAGCTCGTGCGCCTGCCGTACCACCTGTCGGCCGTCACCCAGGCCACCGCGCTCGCGGCCCTGGAGCACACCGACACCCTGCTCGGCTACGTCGAGCAGCTCAAGGCCGAACGCGACCGGCTCGTCACCGAGCTGCGCGCCCTGGGCTGCGAGGTCACCGACTCCGACGCGAACTTCGTGCAGTTCGGCCGGTTCGAGGACTCGCACACGGCCTGGCAGGCCATCCTCGACCGGGGCGTCCTGGTCCGGGACAACGGAGTACCGGGATGGCTGCGGGTCACCGCGGGCACCCCGGCGGAGAACGACGCGTTCCTGGAAGCGGTTCGCGCGATGATCAAGGAGCAGCAGGCATGAGCCGCATCGGACGGGTCGAGCGCACCACCAAGGAGACCTCCGTCGTCGTCGAGATAAACCTCGACGGCACGGGCAAGGTCGACGTCTCCACCGGCGTCGGCTTCTACGACCACATGCTCGACCAGCTCGGCCGCCACGGCCTCTTCGACCTCACCGTCAAGACCGAGGGCGACCTGCACATCGACACCCACCACACCATCGAGGACACCGCCCTCGCCCTCGGCGCCGCCTTCAAGCAGGCCCTCGGCGACAAGGTCGGCATCTACCGGTTCGGGAACTGCACCGTGCCGCTGGACGAGTCCCTCGCCCAGGTCACCGTCGATCTCTCCGGCCGCCCCTACCTCGTGCACACCGAGCCCGAGAACATGGCGCCGATGATCGGCTCCTACGACACCACGATGACCCGGCACATCTTCGAGTCCTTCGTGGCCCAGGCCCAGATCGCCCTGCACATCCACGTCCCCTACGGCCGCAACGCGCACCACATCGTCGAGTGCCAGTTCAAGGCCCTCGCCCGCGCCCTGCGCTACGCCGCCGAACACGACCCGCGCGCCGCCGGCATCCTGCCCTCCACGAAGGGCGCCCTGTAGCCGTGACCGGCCTCTCCACCATCCTCATCGTCGTCGGCCTGTTCCTCCTCGGCGGCGTCTGGTCGTTCAAGAAGCAGGGGATGCCGAAGTCCGTCATCATCCTGCTCGCGGGCAGCTCCGCCCTGTGCCTGGCGGCCGGTGTCCTGCGTCTTCAGGGAGTCTGGGAATGAGCGCGGTGAGCCCCACCAAGAAGGTCGTCGTCTTCGACTACGGCTTCGGCAACGTCCGCTCCGCCGAACGCGCCCTCGCCCGCGTCGGCGCCGACGTCGAGATCACCCGCGACTACGACAAGGCCATGGACGCCGACGGACTCCTCGTCCCCGGCGTCGGCGCCTTCGAAGCCTGCATGAAGGGCCTCAAGGACGCGCGCGGCGACTGGATCGTCGGCCGCCGCCTCTCCGGCGGACGCCCCGTCATGGGCATCTGCGTCGGCATGCAGATCCTCTTCGCGAGCGGCGTCGAACACGGCGTGGAGACCGAGGGCCTCGACGAATGGCCCGGGGTCGTCGAACCCCTCAAGGCACCCGTCGTGCCCCACATGGGCTGGAACACCGTCGATGCCCCCGCCGACAGCCAGGCCTTCGCCGGGCTCGACGCCGACGCCCGCTTCTACTTCGTGCACTCCTACGCGGTGCGGCGCTGGGACCTGGAGGTCACCAACCCCGTCATCCGCGCCCCGAAGGTCACCTGGGCCACGCACGGCGAACCCTTCGTCGCGGCGGTGGAGAACGCGGCCCTGTGGGCCACCCAGTTCCACCCCGAGAAGTCCGGTGACGCCGGCGCCCAGCTCCTCACCAACTGGATCGAGACCCTCTGATGGCGACCCCGACCCCGAACCTCCTCGAACTGCTGCCCGCCGTCGACGTCCGCGACGGCCAGGCCGTCCGGCTCCTGCACGGCGAGTCCGGCAGCGAGACCTCCTACGGCTCCCCCCTCGAAGCGGCCCTGTCCTGGCAGGCCGCGGGCGCCGAATGGCTCCACCTCGTGGACCTCGACGCGGCCTTCGGCACCGGCGACAACCGGGGCGTCATCGGCGAGATCACCGCCGCCATGGACATCAAGGTCGAGCTCTCCGGCGGCATCCGCGACGACGCGACCCTCGCCGCCGCGCTCGCCACCGGCTGCACCCGCGTCAACCTCGGCACCGCGGCCCTGGAGACCCCCGAGTGGGCCGCCAAGGCCATCGCCGAACACGGCGACAAGATCGCCATCGGCCTCGACGTGCGCGGCACCACCCTGCGCGGCCGCGGCTGGACCAGCGAGGGCGGCGACCTGTACGAGACCCTCGCCCGCCTCGACTCCGAGGGCTGCGCCCGCTACGTCGTCACCGACATCGGCAAGGACGGCACCCTCACCGGCCCCAACCTGGAGCTGCTGCGCAACGTCTGCGCCGCCACCGACCGGCCCGTCGTGGCCTCCGGCGGCGTCTCCTCCCTCGACGACCTGCGCGCCCTGGCCGGCCTCGTGCCGCTGGGCGTCGAGGGCGCCATCGTCGGCAAGGCCCTGTACGCGAAGAACTTCACCCTCGGAGAGGCCCTGAAGGCGGTGGCCGGCGCATGAGCGAGGCATCCGACAGTGTGCGGCGGATCTCCTCCGGGGGGCCCTGGGAGGACGTGATCGGGTACTCCCGCGCCGTCGAACTCCCCGGCGGCCTCGTCCTGGTCTCCGGCTGCACCTCCGTCGTCGACGGGGCCATCGCCGCCGGCAGCCCCTACGAGCAGGCCGGCAACGCCTTCGGCGTGGCCCTCAAGGCACTGGCCCAGGTCGGCCTCGGCGCCGACGACGTGGTCCGCACCCGCATGTACCTCACCCACGCCCGCGACGTGGACGAGGTGGGCCGCGCCCACAAGGAACTCTTCGACACCGCCCGCCCCGCCGCCACCATGGTGATCGTGGCCGGGCTCATCGACCCCAGCCTCGTCGTCGAGGTCGAGGTCGAGGCCTACCGCCGCCCCGGCACCGCCGGCGGGACGGAGGCCGCGCGATGACCCTCGCCGTACGCGTGATCCCCTGCCTCGACGTGGACAACGGCCGCGTCGTCAAGGGCGTCAACTTCCGGAACCTGCGCGACGCGGGCGACCCCGTCGAGATGGCCAAGCTGTACGACGCCGAAGGCGCCGACGAGCTGACCTTCCTCGACATCACCGCCTCCAGCGGCAACCGCGAGACCACCTACGACGTGGTGCGCCGCACCGCCGAGCAGGTGTTCATCCCGCTCACCGTCGGCGGCGGCGTGCGCACCGCCGACGACGTGGACAAGCTGCTGCGGGCCGGCGCGGACAAGGTCGGCGTCAACACCGCCGCCATCACCCGCCCCGACCTGATCCGCGAGATCGCCGAACGCTTCGGCCGGCAGGTCCTCGTGCTCTCCGTGGACGCCCGCCGCACCGAGACCGGCACCTTCGAGGTCACCACCCACGGCGGTCGCCAGGGCACCGGGATCGACGCCGTGGAATGGGCCCACCGGGCCGCCGAACTCGGCGCCGGCGAAATCCTGTTGAACTCCATGGACGCCGACGGTACGAAGGACGGCTACGACGTGGAGATGATCGCGGCCGTGCGCGCGCACGTCACGGTCCCGGTCATCGCCTCCGGCGGCGCCGGCCGGCTCGCGGACTTCGCACCGGCCGTCGACGCGGGAGCGGACGCGGTCCTCGCCGCCTCCGTCTTCCACTTCGGGGACCTGCGGATCGGTCAGGTCAAGGACACACTGCGGGCGTCGGGCCACCCGGTCCGGTAGGACACCACCGGGGGTCCCGCCCGGGACGGGGGCGGCGGCATGGCGACCACGACGGACAACGCCGACGAGGACGCGGCCGGCGCGGTCGGTGCCCCCGTCCCACACCCGGCGGCCGGGCCGGCGCCGATTCCGGGGCCGGGGCCGGTTCCGGGGCCGGCCCTCGAACCGGCGCCGGTCGCTCCCGCCGTCGCTCCCGCCGTCGCGGTGTGGCGGGACGGGAACGTGCTGCGCTGGCTCGCCGCGTACGCCGCCTCCCTCGTCGGCGACGCCGTCTGGTTCCTCGCCCTCGGCTGGGCCGCCGCCCAGGTCGCCCGCCCCGCCGAGGTCGGCCTCGTGATGGCCGTCGGCGCCGTGCCCCGCGCCGTGCTCATGCTGGTCGGGGGAGTGGTCGCCGACCGGTACGGGCCGCGCCGCGTGGTCATCGGCTCCGACGCCGCCCGCGCCGTGCTCGTCCTGGCCCTGGCCGGGACCCTGGTCACCGCGCACCCCGGGCTGTGGATCCTCGTCGTCACGGCCCTGCTCTTCGGGGTGGTCGACGCCCTGTTCATGCCGGCCGTCGGCGCCCTCCCGCCCCGGATCGCCCCGCCCGGCGGGCTCGTGCGGGTCCAGGGCATGAGGTCCCTCGTGGACCGGGTCGGGCACACCCTCGGGCCGCCGCTCGCCGGCCTCGCCGTGGGCCTGGGCGGGGTCGGGGCCGCGTTCGGGGTCGCCGGGCTCCTCTTCGCCGGCTCCCTCGCCCTGCTGCTCGCCGTCCGCGTCGCCCCCCTGCCCGCTCCCCTGCCCGCAGACCCGCACCCCTCCCCGCGAAGCCCCCACGAGGCCCCCGCACGGCCCGCCGAGGGCCCCTGGGCGCAGCTCCGCTCCGGCCTGGCCCACCTGCGCCGACACCCCGTGATCGGGCCCCTGACGGTCTCCGGGGCCCTCAGCCAGCTCGGCTGCTCCGCGCCCCTGAGCGTGGGCATGATCCTGCTCGCCGACGAACGCGGCTGGGGCGCCTCCGGGGTCGGCTGGGTCACCGGCGGCTTCGGGATCGGCGCCGCCGCCAGCGCCCTGCTGCTCACCCTCGTGCCCCGGGTGCCGCGCGCCGGCGCCGTGCAGAACCTCACCCTCGTGGTCGGCTCGGCCGCCATCGGCGCCATCGCCCTGGCCCCCGGCCTGCCCGCCGCCGTGGCCCTGGCCTTCCTCGCCGGCCTGGTCTGCGGGATCTGCGGCGGCGTGGCCGTGGCCCTGATCCAGACCAACACCGACCCGGCCTACCTGGGCCGGGTCAGCTCCGTGATGGCCCTCACCGCCGTCGGCGTGGCCCCGCTGAGCTACCCGCTGTACGGGCTGGGCGCGGACGCCTGGGGCAGCACCGTCATGTTCCTGATCGGCGGCGGCCTCAGCATGACGGGCGCCCTCGTCGGCACGGCGGCCCCGGCCGTCCGCCGCGCCGAACTCCGCTTCACCTGACGCCCCACGACGGCCTAGAACCCCAGCGCCGCCGTGGTCAGCTTCGCGATGGCCTCCTTCTCGCCCTCCAGGTCCACCCGGGCGTGGGCCTGCCGGCCGAAGGAGAACAGGGTCAGCTCGCCCGGCTCGCCCGTGACCGTCACCACCGGCGCCCCGCGCCGCGCCACCACCGTCTGGCCGTTCGGTCGCCGCAACACCAGCCCCACCGGGGCCTTGCGGCCGGTCAGCCGCGCCATCCGGTCCAGCCGGCGCCACAGCGCGTCCGCGAACACCGGGTCCGGCTCGCGCGGGGCCCAGTCCGCCTGGGCCCGGCGCACGTCCTCGGCGTGCACGTAGAACTCCACCGCGTTCGCCGCCTCGTCCACCTGCTTCAACGCGTACGGCGACAGCTTCGGCGGACCGGTCCGGATCAGACCGATCAGCTCCTCGTACGGCTTCGCCGCGTACTCCGTCATCGCCTGCTCCAGGCGCCCCTTGAGTACCGGCAGCACCAGCCCCGCCGCCGCGTCCGGCCGGCGCTCGCGGACCACCACGTGCGCGGCCAGGTCCCGGGTCGCCCAGCCCGCGCACAGGGTCGGCGCCTCGGGACCGGCGGCCTCCAACAGATCGGCCAACAGAAGACGTTCGCGTTTCGCATGGGTCGACATGTCCGCCACCCTACGACCCGGTTCGTCTCCCCGCCCCCGTTCGGCAGGCGGACGGCCTTCCCGCGCACGGCCCCGCGCGCGGCACAATGGCCCGCATGAGCAGCGCCGCCCGACGCCCCAATGACCTCGACCCGACCATCGCCGCCCGCCTCAAGCGGTCCGCCGACGGTCTCGTCCCCGCCATCGCCCAGCAGTACGACACCGGTGAGGTGCTCATGCTCGGCTGGATGGACGACGAGGCCCTGCACCGCACCCTCACCACCGGTCGCTGCACCTACTGGTCCCGCAGTCGGAACGAGTACTGGGTCAAGGGCGACACCTCCGGCCACGTCCAGCACGTGAAGTCCGTGGCCCTCGACTGCGACGCCGACACCCTCCTCGTCAAGGTCGACCAGGTCGGCGCCGCCTGCCACACCGGTGCCCGCACCTGCTTCGACGCCGACGTCCTGCCGCTCACGAACGGATAAGGTTCCCCGCCCATGGATCTCGACACCTTCCGCAAGCTCGCGGAGGACCGCCGCGTCATCCCCGTCAGCCGCAAGCTGCTCGCCGACGGCGACACCCCCGTCGCCCTGTACCGCAAGCTGGCCGGCGAGCGCCCCGGCACCTTCCTGCTGGAGTCCGCCGAGAACGGGCGCTCCTGGTCGCGCTACTCCTTCGTCGGCGTCCGCAGTGCCGCCACCCTCACCGCCGAGGACGGGCAGGCCAAGTGGCTGGGCACCCCGCCCGTCGGCGTGCCCGCGGACGGGGATCCGCTGGCGGTGCTCCGGGCCACCGTCGAGGCCCTGCACACCCCCCGCGACCTGGCCGGCGACCTGCCCCCGTTCACCGGCGGCATGGTCGGCTACCTCGGCTACGACATCGTCCGCCGGCTGGAGCGGATCGGCGAGCACGGGCGCGACGACCTGCGGCTGCCCGAGCTGACCATGCTCCTCACCTCGGACCTGGCCGTCCTCGACCACCACGACAACACCGTCCTGCTGATCGCCAACGCCATCAACCACAACGACCTCGACACCGGGGTCGAGGAGTCGTACGCCGACGCCGTGGCCCGGCTGGACGCGATGGAGGCCGACCTGGCCCGCCCCGCGCCCTACGTCCCGGCCCCGCTGCCGCCCTCCGAACTGCCCGAGTACACCGCCCTGTGGGGCGGCGCGCAGTACCAGGCGGCGGTGGAGGACATCAAGGAGCGGATCCGCGCCGGCGAGGCATTCCAGGTGGTGCCCTCGCAGCGGTTCGAGACCCCGTGCGAGGCGAGCGCCCTGGACGTGTACCGGGTGCTGCGGGCCACCAACCCCTCCCCGTACATGTACCTGTTCCGCTTCGGCAACGGCTTCGACGTGGTCGGCTCCAGCCCGGAGGCCCTGGTCAAGGTCGAGGACGGGCGGGCCATGGTCCACCCCATCGCCGGCACCCGGCACCGGGGCGAGACCCCGCAGCGCGACCACGAACTCGCCGAGGAACTGCTCGCCGACCCCAAGGAGCGGGCCGAGCACCTGATGCTCGTGGACCTCGGGCGCAACGACCTCGGACGGGTCTGCGAACCCGGCTCGGTGGAGGTCGTGGACTTCATGTCCATCGAGCGCTACTCGCACGTCATGCACATCGTGTCCACCGTCACCGGGCGGGTCGCGGCCGGCCGCACCGCCTTCGACGTGCTCACCGCCTGCTTCCCCGCCGGCACCCTCTCCGGGGCGCCCAAGCCGCGCGCCATGCAGATCATCGAGGAACTGGAGCCCTCGCGGCGCGGCCTGTACGGCGGCTGCGTCGGCTATCTCGACTTCGCCGGGGACGCCGACACCGCGATCGCGATCCGCACCGCGCTGCTGCGCGACGGCACCGCGTACGTGCAGGCCGGGGCCGGGGTCGTCGCCGACTCGGTGCCCGAGCTGGAGGACGCCGAATGCCGCAACAAGGCCGCCGCGGTGCTCCGCGCGGTCGGAGCGGCGAACCGCCTCCGACGCGGCTGAGGCCATGGGGGACACTGGGGGCGTGAGCGCTTCCATCCCCCGTGCCGAGGACCAGCGGCCGCCCGAGCCGGCCGCGACCACCGAGACCGCCGCCCGCGCGGCCGACGCCCCCGCCACCGACGGGCCCGGGGGCACGGCCGCCGGCCCGGTCCCCACCGACCCGACGGCCCCGGACACCCCTGGCGCCGAGCCGAGCGACCCGGGCGCCGTGGCCGAGCCGGGTGACCCGGCCGACCGGGGCGCCCCGGGCGAGCCCGGCGCCGTGGCGGACCCGGTTACCCCGAGCGCCCCGGCCGACCCGGTCACCCCGGCCGAGCCCGGTACCCCGGGCGACCTCGGCACCGTGGCCGAGCCGGGCGGTCGGGTCGCCGTCGCGCAGCGGGCCGGGCGTCGGTCCGCCGGGCTCGCCCTGCTGCTCGGCGCCCTCGGCGCCACCGTGGTCCTCCTCGCCTCCGGGCGGGTCTGGACCAAGGGCACCGCCGCCGTCGCCGACAGCACCCTCACCGTCACCGCCGACGGCCGCGCCGTCACCGGGGTGCCCGCCGCCCTCGCGATCGTCGCGCTGGCCGCCCTCGTGGCCCTGTTCGCCGTCCGCGGCAAGGCCCGCCCCCTGGTGGCCGCGCTGCTCACCATGTGCGGCCTGGGCGGGGCGAGCGCCGCCGCGTTCGGCGCCGGCGACCGCGAGGCCCTCGACGAGGCCGCCGTCCGCACCACCGCCGAGTCCGGCGCGCAGGCCGCCTCCCTCACCCACACCCCGTGGCCCTGGGTCACCGCCGTCGGCGCCGTGCTGATCCTCCTCGCCGGCGTGATCGCCCTGCGCTCCGGCGCGAACTGGCCCGGCATGGGCGGCCGGTACGAACGCGGCGGCGCCGCCCCGCACCCGCGCGGACGCCGCGCCCCCGACGCCGAGGAACGCCCCGAGGACCTGTGGAAGGCCCTCGACCGGGGCGAGGACCCCACCCGCTGACCGGACGGACCCGGTCGTGCGGGACAATGACCGGCGAACGCACGAGTTTCGTGCTGCGACAGAGCAACGAGGAGCAATCATGGCGGGCAGCAGCCACGGACACACCCCGGCCGCCTGGACCGGTGTCATCATCGCCTTCATCGGTTTCTGCGTCTCCGGCGCCTTCATGGTGCTGGCCAACCCGATCGGCTTCTGGGCGGGCCTCGTGGTCGTCGCGCTCGGCGGCGTCGTCGGCCTGGCCATGCGCGCGGCCGGCATGGGCGGCAAGAAGAACCGGATCAAGGACCTCAGCGAGCTCCTTCCCGCACGCGCCTGACCTCTCGGCGCGAGCCCCCCGACACGCCCGGGACGCGCGGACCCGCCGGTCCGCGCCCCGGCCGCCGGGAGAGCGAGCCCCACAGCACGCGCGAAGGGCGCGGTCCGGGTCGGACCGCGCCCTTGCGCGCACCGGCGGGGGAGAATCGGCCCGTGGACCCCTCCCGCACCCCGCCGACCCCGCCCGCCGGCCCCTGGCACCCGCGCCCGGCCGCCGTCGCCCCCGCCCCGCGCGGGCCCGCGCGCCGGCTGCTGCCGCCCGCGGCCCTGCTCACCGGGATCGTCGCCGCCTTCGGCTACGTGGCCGCCGTCGACCCCAACGAACCCGGCCACTACCCGGCCTGCCCGCTGCTCCGCTACACCGGCCTGTACTGCCCCGGCTGCGGCGGCCTGCGCAGCGCCCACGCCTTCGCCCACGGCGACCTGCCCACGGCTCTCGGAGCCAACGCCCCCGCCGTCCTCGGCTACCTCTTCGTCGCCGGTTTCCTCGCCCTGTGGTTCGCGCGCGCCGCCCGCGGCCGGCCCGTGCCCCGGGTCGTGCTGAGCACCCGCGGGGCCTGGATCCTCGGCGGCTCCCTCGTGCTCTTCTCGATCGTCCGCAACCTCCCCATCGGCGGCTTTCTGGCCCCCTGAGGCCCCGCGCGGGGCGTCCGCCCACTGGGACGGAGCGCACCGGGTGCGAGCGGGCCGGGCCGCTGCGGATACCATTTGAAGGCCGAACGTGAACCAGCCGTGACCGACCCGGAAGGGGGCAGCTCGCGTGAGTGTGCTCGACGAGATCATCGAAGGGGTCCGCGAAGACCTTGCCGAACGGCAGGCCCGCGTGAGCCTCGACGAGCTCAAGGAGCGCGCCGCCAAGGCGCCCGCGGCCCGCGACGGCGTCGCCGCCCTCCGCGGCGACGGCGTGAACGTCATCTGCGAGGTGAAGCGCTCCAGCCCGTCCAAGGGAGCGCTCGCCGCCATCGCCGACCCCGCCGGCCTCGCCGCCGACTACGAGGCCGGTGGCGCCGCCGTCATCTCCGTGCTCACCGAACAGCGCAGGTTCGGCGGTTCCCTCGCCGACCTGGAGGCCGTCCGCGCCCGCGTGGACATCCCCATCCTGCGCAAGGACTTCATCGTCACCGCGTACCAGCTGTGGGAGGCCCGCGCCTACGGCGCCGACCTCGCGCTGCTGATCGTGGCGGCCCTGGAGCAGGAGGCCCTCGTCTCCCTCGTGGAGCGGGCCGAGTCCATCGGGCTCACCCCGCTGGTCGAGGTCCACGACGAGGAGGAGGTGGAACGGGCCGTCGCCGCCGGCGCCCGGATCATCGGCGTCAACGCCCGCAACCTCAAGGACCTCAAGGTCGACCGCGGCACCTTCGAGCGCGTCGCCCCCGAGATCCCGGCGCACATCGTCAAGGTCGCCGAATCCGGCGTCCGCGGACCGCACGACCTGATCGCCTACGCCAACGAGGGCGCCGACGCCGTGCTCGTGGGCGAGTCCCTCGTGACCGGCCGCGACCCGAAGACGGCCGTGGCCGACCTCGTCGCCGCCGGCGCCCACCCGGCCCTGCGCCACGGCCGGGGCTGAACCCCTTGGGTCGCACCCGCCCGCGCGTGCGATGATCCTGCCCTGACCGCCCTCCACGACCGAAACGAACGGACCCGCCCTCAGGCCATGACCGCCGCCCCCGCCACCCGGCGCACCGACGCCGCCGCCCCGCACCGCGCCCACCGCGCGGCGCGGGCGGCGCTGCCGGTCGTGCCCGCCGGCGTCGGGGGCACCGCCCGCGACCCGCACGCCCCGCTCGCGCGGGGCTGCAAGCCGCGCGGCTGCCGGGCCCCGGCCCGGCGGGTCCTGGGCCGGCGGGTCCGCTACGTCATCGGCTCGGAGCCCGGCCAGGTCAACGGCATGCGATGGCGTCGCCCGTCGCACGCCGTCCGACGAGCCCCGCACGCCTGAGCCCGACCCCTCCCCGCACAGGGGACGGGCGGGGCCGCGTGCCACGCTCCTCGGGGGCCGGCACCGGGCCACACCCCCCGGACCGGCCCGCGCGTGCCGACCCCGATCCGCCGCGAGGCGCACCGGGGCCGACGCGACGGCGCAATACGGTGAAACCACCCGTATGCCGTTCCCAGGAGTTTGCGCATGACCAGCGAGTTCTTCATTCCGGACCCCCAGGGCCAGGTCCCCGACGTCGAGGGCTACTTCGGCGAGTTCGGCGGCAAGTTCATCCCCGAGGCCCTCGTGGCCGCCGTGGACGAGGTCGCCGTCGAGTACGAGAAGGCCAAGGCCGACCCGGCGTTCGCCGCCGAACTCGACGAGCTGATGGTCAACTACACCGGCCGCCCCAGCTCCCTGACCGAGGTCCCCCGGTTCGCCGAGCACGCGGGCGGGGCCCGGATCTTCCTCAAGCGCGAGGACCTCAACCACACCGGCTCGCACAAGATCAACAACGTGCTGGGCCAGGCCCTCCTCACCAAGCGGATGGGCAAGACCCGCGTCATCGCCGAGACCGGCGCCGGCCAGCACGGCGTGGCCACCGCCACCGCCTGCGCCCTCTTCGGCCTCGACTGCACCATCTACATGGGCGAGATCGACACCCAGCGCCAGGCCCTCAACGTGGCCCGGATGCGGATGCTGGGCGCCGAGGTCATCGCCGTGAAGTCCGGCTCCCGCACCCTCAAGGACGCCATCAACGAGGCGTTCCGCGACTGGGTCGCCAACGTGGACGACACCCACTACCTCTTCGGCACCGTCGCCGGCCCGCACCCCTTCCCCGCCATGGTCCGCGACTTCCACCGCGTGATCGGCGTCGAGGCCCGCCGGCAGATCCTGGAGCGCACCGGCCGACTGCCCGACGCCGTCGCCGCGTGCGTCGGCGGCGGCTCCAACGCCATCGGCCTCTTCCACGCCTTCATCCCCGACGCCGAGGTCCGCCTCGTCGGCTTCGAACCGGCCGGCCACGGCGTCGAGACCGGCGAGCACGCCGCCACCCTCACCGCCGGCGAACCGGGCATCCTGCACGGCTCCCGCTCCTACGTCCTCCAGGACGAGGAGGGCCAGATCACCGAGCCCTACTCCATCTCCGCCGGCCTCGACTACCCCGGCATCGGCCCCGAGCACTCCTACCTCAAGGACGTGGGCCGCGGCGAGTACCGCGCCGTCACCGACGACGCCGCCATGCAGGCCCTGCGCCTGCTCTCGCGCACCGAGGGCATCATCCCGGCCATCGAATCCGCGCACGCCCTGGCCGGCGCCCTGGAACTGGGCCGCGAACTCGGCCCCGAGGGCCTGATCGTCGTCAACCTCTCCGGTCGCGGCGACAAGGACATGGACACCGCCGCCCGCTACTTCGGGCTGTACGACGCCGCCGAGGCGACCGAGAACGAGGGGGAGAGCAAGTGAGCACCGGCACCCAGACCCACCAGGGCAACCTGAACCTGCTCGGCGAGACCCTCGCCGCCGCCAAGGCCGAGGACCGGGCCGCGCTCATCGCCTACCTCCCGGCCGGGTTCCCCACCGTCGACGGCGGCATCGCGGCCGTCAAGGCGGCCGTCGAGGGCGGCGCCGACGTCATCGAGGTCGGGCTCCCGCACAGCGACCCCGTCCTGGACGGCCCCGTCATCCAGACCGCCGACGACATCGCCCTGCGCGGCGGCGTCAAGATCGCCGACGTGATGCGCACGGTCCGCGAGGCATACGAGGCCACCGGCGCCCCGATCCTCGTCATGACCTACTGGAACCCCATCGACCGCTACGGCGTCGAGCGGTTCACCGCCGAGCTCGCGGCGGCCGGCGGCGCCGGCTGCATCCTGCCCGACCTGCCGGTGCAGGAGTCCGCGCTGTGGCGCGAGCACGCCGCCAAGCACGGCCTCGCGACCGTGTTCGTGGTGGCCCCCTCCAGTCGCGACGAGCGCCTGGCGACCATCACGGCGGCCGGCTCCGGCTTCGTCTACGCCGCCTCCCTGATGGGCGTCACCGGCACCCGCGAATCGGTCGGCACCCAGGCCAAGGGCCTGGTGGAACGCACCCGCGCCACCACCGACCTGCCGGTCTGCGTGGGCCTGGGCGTCTCCAACGAGGAGCAGGCCCGCGAGGTCGCCGGCTTCGCCGACGGCGTCATCGTCGGCACCGCCTTCGTGCGCCGCATCCTCGACGCCCCCGACCTGGAGTCCGGCCTCGCCGGCGTCCGCACCCTGGCCGGGGAACTCGCCCGGGGCGTCCGCCGGGGCTGAGCGCCGGCCGGCGGACACCCGGACACCCGGACACCCGGGGGCCGAACCGGTGAATCGGTTCGGCGACCGGACGGGAGAACGGGCCCGAACGGGGGTTGTGTAGCCCGATCGGGTGGAAAGCGGGGCGGGGAGGCACGCGAGTGCCTCCCCGCTTCGTTTGGCGGAACGTGAGCGACAACGACAGCGACAAGACCGCCGGCGCCCCCCAGGGGCCGAAGGGTGGGGCGACCCGGTCCGCCCGCGAACGGCTCCTCGTGGAGCGCGAGAAGGACAAGGCCCGCGACAAGCGTCGGCGCACCCTGGTGATCGCGGGGGCCGTCGTGGGCGTCCTCGGCCTCGCCGCCGTCGTCGGCGTCGTCGCGGCCAAGGCCGGCAAGAGCGGCGACAGCGCCAAGGCCGGCCCGCTGATCGCCCCCTCCGGCGCCGCCGGCAAGGACGCCCTCGCCATCCGCATCGGCCCCGAGAACGCCAAGTCCACCCTCACCGTGTGGGAGGACTTCCGCTGCCCCGCCTGCAAGGCGTTCGAGGACCAGTACCGCGACACCATCCACGAGCTCACCGCCAAGGGCGCCCTCAAGGTCGAGTACCACCTCGTCACCCTCATCGACGGCAACATGGGCGGCAGCGGCTCCCTGAAGTCCGCGAACGCGGCGGCCTGCGCCCAGGACGCCGGCAAGTTCGCCGCCTACCACGACACCCTCTTCGTGAACCAGCCGCAGGAGATCGACGACGCCTACGGCAAGAACCCCAAGCTGATCGAACTCGCCGGGAAGGTCGACGGGCTCGACGGGGAGACCTTCCGGGCCTGCGTGGACAAGGGCACGCACAACGCGTGGGTGGGCAAGTCCTACGACGCGTTCAAGGCCGGCAAGTTCCGGGGCACGCCCACCGTGCAACTCGACGGCAAGGACATCTTCGCCGACCAGGCCAACCCGCTCACCCCCGACAAGCTCAAGGCGAAGGTCGAGGCCGCCGCGAAGGGCTGAGGCCGCCCCGCGAGATGTGGATTTGGTTTCGGCTTGCCGGGTGGGTTGCCTCCCGACCCGCCCGGCAAGGTAGCGTCGTACCCGCCATGGAACTCGCTTACATTCCCAGTCCGTCGACCGGAGTGGTCGAACTCGGACCGATCCCGCTGCGCGGCTACGCGTTCTGCATCATCATCGGCGTGTTCGTCGCCGTCTGGCTCGGCAACAAGCGCTGGATCGCGCGTGGTGGCAAGCCGGGCACCGTCGCGGACATCGCCGTCTGGGCCGTGCCCTTCGGCCTCGTCGGCGGGCGCCTCTACCACGTCGTCACCGACTACCAGCTCTACTTCGGCGAGGGCCGGAACTGGGTCGACGCCTTCAAGATCTGGGAGGGCGGCCTCGGCATCTGGGGCGCGATCGCCCTCGGCGCCGTCGGCGCGTGGATCGGCTGCCGGCGCCGGGGCATCCCGCTGCCGGCCTGGGCCGACGCCCTCGCCCCCGGCATCGCCCTGGCCCAGGCATGCGGCCGCTGGGGCAACTGGTTCAACCAGGAGCTCTACGGCCGGCCCACCGACCTGCCGTGGGCCCTGAAGATCTCCGAGGGCCCGGGCCGCGTCGCCGGCACCTACCACCCGACGTTCCTGTACGAGTCGCTGTGGTGCGTCGGCGTCGCCCTGCTCGTGATCTGGGCCGACCGCCGCTTCCGCCTCGGGCACGGACGGGCCTTCGCCCTGTACGTGGCCGCGTACTGCGCGGGCCGCGGCTGGATCGAGTACATGCGCGTGGACGAGGCGCACCACATCCTGGGCCTGCGCCTGAACGTGTGGACCGCGATCATCGTGTTCGTGCTCGCGGTGGTCTACCTCGTGCTCTCGGCGAAGCTGCGGCCGGGCCGCGAGGAGGTCGTGGAGCCCGAACGCCCGGGCACCGGCGGGGCCGCCGCGACGGACCCGAAGAAGACCGCCGACGCGAAGGCGACCGGCGCCGGCGCCGTGAAGCCGGCCGAGGCCGGGAAGACCGACAAGACCGACAAGGTCGACACGGCCAAGGGCGGCGGCGCGACCGCGACCCTCGTGAAGCCCAAGACGGAGCCGAAGGCCGAGGCCGAGCCGAAGACGGCGCCCAAGGCCGACCTGACGAAGAGCGGCCCCGCCGACGCGAAGCCGGCGGAGAAGGACACGTCCGAGGCGAAGGACGAGAACAAGGACTGACCACACCCGGCCCACCGGCCGGCACGACACGCGAGGGGCCCCACCACCGGCGGGGCCCCTCGCGCCATGTGATCACCGGCGTGTCCGGCGAGCGCCGCGAGCGCCGGCTCGGCCGGGAGTCCTCGGCCGGGCCACTGCCGCTCCTCACCGGGCGGGAACAGAATGTCTCCGTGAACGACGGATCGGACTGGCCGACGGACAAGCTGACCGCGCTCCGACTGGGGAGGAGGCTGGTCGTGGAAGTCCCGGCATCGCGACCGGATCGCCGCGCGTTCGTGGACATCCGTCCCGCACGGAGCGAGCCGGACGGCCGGGCCCGTGACGAGGGATGGGTTCGCGGCGACGCGGAACGGAGCTTTCGGCTGGAGCATTGGGAGTACGACCCCGAGCACATCGACGGCTTCGACTACGACATCGGCGCGGCTCTCATCAGGTCCGCCGACGCCCCGGACGAGTCCGAGCTGAGCACCGTGCTCCGCGCATGGGGCATCCGGCCCGGCCTCTTCGTCCACCCCTGGGAAAGCGACGATCCCCGGTAGGCGGAGATCGACGTCCATCGCACTCCTTCGGCCGGGGTGTCGCGACGACCACTGGAACCTGAGACCGGTGGGGTCCCTCGGGTGTTTCGGCCGGTGTTCGGGTCAGTCCGTCGTGAGCAGGGCGTTCACCTCCGACGCGTTCGGCATCGAGGGTTGTGCGCCCGGGCGGGTCACGGCCAGTGCCGCCGCCGTCGCGGCCCGGGTCAGTGCCGCCGGGGTCGGGGTTCCGGCCGCCAGGCCCGCCGCCAGGGTCCCGACGAAGGTGTCGCCGGCGGCCGTGGTGTCCACGGCGCGCACGCGCGGCGCGGGTACCCGCACCGGCTCCAGGCCCCGCCGTCGCCACAGCGATCCGGCCGCGCCCAGGGTCACCACCACCTCCGGCACCAGCTCCAGCAGGGCGGCGGCCGCCTCGTACGGGTCCGTGCGCCCGGTCAGCGCGGCGGCCTCGTGCTCGTTCGGGACCAGCAGGTCGGTGACGGCGAACAGCTCGGCGGGCGGCGTGCCCGGCACCGGGGCGGGGGTGAGGACGGTGCGCACCCCGGCCGCGCGGGCGGCGCGGGCGGCCGCCAGGACGAGCGGGAGCGGCACCTCCAGCTGGAGCAGCAGGGTGTCGGCGGCGGTGATCCGGGCGGTGTCGGCGGGGGTGAGGGCGGTCAGCTCGGCCTGTACGCCGGGTACGACGACGATCGCGTTGTGGCCGGCGTCGTCGACGGTGACGTGGGCGGTGCCGGTGGTGCCCGGCAGGGTGCGCAGCCCGGTCAGGTCGATGCCGTCGGCGAGCAGGGCGGCGCGCAGGAACGCGCCGTGCGGATCGTCGCCGACGGCGCCGGTGAAGGAGACCCGGGCGCCGGCGCGGGCGGCGGCCACGGCCTGGTTCGCGCCCTTGCCGCCGGGGGCCGTCGTGAAGGAGGCGCCGGTGACGGTCTCGCCGAGGGCGGGGGCTCGGGCGGTGCGGACGACGAGGTCGACGTTGGCGCTGCCGAGCACCGCGACGTGGGGGAGGGGCATCGGTCCATGGTGCCTCCCGAGGGGCAAAACCGCAGGTAAGTACGGCCTTCCTTGCCGGCGGAGCCGGGATTTCACGCGTACGTTCGACACGTGCCGCAGGGGTTCGCAGTCCTGGGGCGGGGTCTGGAGAAGACCCCTTTTTCGGCGTGCCCGCGTGCGGGCGGAGGTCTTTCTTCAGGGGAGGAAAACATGTCGGTCATCAACATCGAGGCGCCGCTTCACGAGGCCCACCGGGACAACCACACCCACCGCGACGTGAACGGCGGCTGGCTGCGGCCGGCGGTGTTCGGGGCGATGGACGGGCTGGTGTCCAACCTGGCGCTGATGACCGGTGTGGCCGGCGGCGCGGTCGCGCCGCAGACGATCGTGATCACGGGCCTGGCCGGCCTGGCGGCGGGCGCGTTCTCGATGGCGGCCGGCGAGTACACCTCGGTGGCCTCGCAGCGCGAGCTGGTCCAGGCCGAGCTGGACGTGGAGCGGCAGCAGCTGCGCAAGCACCCCGTGGACGAGATGGAGGAGCTCGCCGAGCTGTACGTCTCGCGCGGGGTGGAGCCGGCGCTGGCGCGCGAGGTCGCGATGCAGCTGTCGAAGGACCCGGAGCAGGCGCTGGAGATCCACGCGCGGGAGGAGCTGGGCATCGACCCGGACGACCTGCCGTCGCCGATGGTGGCCGCCGTGTCCTCGTTCGGTTCGTTCGCGCTGGGCGCCGTGCTGCCGCTGCTGCCGTACCTGCTGGGGGCGAGCGCGCTGTGGCCGGCGGTGCTGGTGGCGTTGGTCGGACTGTTCCTGTGCGGGGCGGTCGTGGCCCGGGTCACGGCCCGGTCGTGGTGGTACAGCGGGCTGCGCCAGCTCCTCCTGGGTGGCGCGGCGGCGGGTGTGACGTACATCCTGGGTACCTGGATCGGCACCGCCGTCGGTTGAGCGCCCAAGGAATGAGACACTATGCGGAGCACCACATAATCAGTTCGTTACTCATCGGTTTCGCTCGCGTGTCCGCCGGGCAAGAGTCGGCGGGAGCCGGCACGTGCGTCGGGCAAGGAAGCCCGCCCGAACCGGGATCGAGTCGGGACCAAAGGTCTCTCGATCCGCCGCGAACGTCCCTGTTCCCGCAGGTGTGGTGTCCGCATGATGGAACGACCTATCCGGTTCCCGGGGCCGCCGTCATCATGTAACCTGCACGAAATTTCGCAGAGGGCCAACGTCGTCCCTCGGCACTTCACATGCCACGACGACGACGGGAGAGCCGATGCGTTCCGCATCCACGCACTCCGCGACCTCCACCGCTTGGTCGCCCCTGGACGGACGCCCCTCTCCTCAGGGGCTCTACGACCCGCGCAACGAGAAGGACGCCTGTGGCGTCGGTTTCGTCGCGAACCTCACCGGCGAGGTCACGCACACGCTGGTCGAGCAGGCCCTCACGGTGCTGCGGAACATGGAGCACCGCGGTGCCACCGGCTCCGAGCCCGACTCCGGCGACGGCGCCGGCATCCTTTGTCAGGTCCCCGACGCATTCCTGCGCGAGGTCGCCGGCTTCGAGCTGCCGGCCGCCGGCCGCTACGCCGTCGGCATCGCCTTCCTCTCCGCGGACGAGACCGAGCGCGCCGACGCCGTCACCCGCATCGAGACCATCGCCGCCGAAGAGGGCCTGACCGTCCTCGGCTGGCGCGGCGTCCCCGTCACCCCGGACCTCCTCGGCAACGGCGCCCGCGCCACCATGCCCGAGTTCCGCCAGGTGTTCGTGGCCGACGCCCCCGCCGCCGGCGCCGAACCGGCCGAGGGCATCGCCCTGGACCGCAAGGCGTTCGCGCTGCGCAAGCGCGCCGAACGCGAGGCCGCGACCTACTTCCCGTCGCTCTCCGCCCGCACCATCGTCTACAAGGGCATGCTGACCACCGGCCAGCTGGAGCCCTTCTTCCCCGACCTCTCCGACCGCCGCTTCGCCTCGGCGCTCGCCCTGGTCCACTCCCGGTTCTCCACCAACACCTTCCCGAGCTGGCCGCTGGCGCACCCCTACCGGTTCGTCGCCCACAACGGCGAGATCAACACGGTCAAGGGAAACCGGAACTGGATGAAGGCCCGCGAGGCGCAGCTCGCCACCGAGGTCTTCGGCCCCGAGAACCTGGACCGGATCTTCCCGATCTGCACCCCGGACGCCTCCGACTCGGCCTCCTTCGACGAGGTCCTGGAGCTGCTCCACCTCGGCGGCCGGTCGTTGCCGCACAGCGTGCTGATGATGATCCCGGAGGCGTGGGAGAACCACACCTCCATGGACCCGGCCCGCCGCGCGTTCTACCAGTACCACGCCACGATGATGGAGCCCTGGGACGGCCCCGCCTGCGTGACCTTCACCGACGGCGTCCAGGTCGGCGCGGTCCTCGACCGCAACGGCCTGCGCCCCGGCCGCTACTGGGTCACCGACGAGGGCCTCGTCGTGCTCTCCTCCGAGGTCGGCGTCCTCGACATCGAGCCCTCCCGGATCGTCCGCAAGGGCCGGCTCCAGCCGGGCCGCATGTTCCTCGTGGACACCGCCGAGCACCGCATCGTCGAGGACGACGAGATCAAGGCCGGCCTCGCCGCCCAGGCCCCCTATGCGGAATGGCTGGAGGCCGGCGAGATCGAGCTGGAGGACCTCCCCGAGCGCGAGCACATCGTGCACACCCACGCCTCGGTCACCCGCCGCCAGCAGACCTTCGGCTACACCGAGGAAGAGCTCCGCGTCCTCGTCGCCCCGATGGCCCGCACCGCCGGCGAGCCCATCGGCTCCATGGGCACCGACTCGCCCATCGCCGCGCTCTCCGAGCGGCCCCGGCTGCTCTTCGACTACTTCACGCAGCTCTTCGCGCAGGTCACCAACCCGCCGCTGGACGCGATCCGCGAGGAGCTCGTCACCTCGCTGCGCTCCTCCCTGGGCCCGCAGGCCAACCTGCTCGACCCGACCGCCGCGTCCTGCCGCAGCGTCACCCTGCCCTTCCCGGTGATCGACAACGACGAGCTCGCCAAGCTCATCCACATCAACGCCGACGGCGACATGCCCGGCATGAAGGCCGCCACCCTCTCGGGCCTGTACCGGGTCTCGGGCGGCGCCGACGCGCTGGCCGCCCGCATCGACGAGATCTGCGCCGAGGCCGACGCCGCCATCGACAACGGGGCCCGCCTCGTCGTCCTGTCGGACCGGCACTCCGACGCCGAGCACGCGCCGATCCCCTCGCTGCTGCTCACCTCCGCCGTGCACCACCACCTGATCCGCACCCAGCAGCGCACCCAGGTCGGCCTGCTCATCGAGGCCGGCGACGTGCGCGAGGTCCACCACGTGGCCCTCCTGGTCGGCTACGGCGCCGCCGCCGTCAACCCCTACCTGGCGATGGAATCCGTCGAGGACCTGGTCCGCGCCGGCACCTTCATCGAGGGCATCGAGCCCGAGCAGGCCATCCGCAACCTCATCTACGCCCTCGGCAAGGGCGTCCTGAAGGTCATGTCCAAGATGGGCATCTCCACCGTCGCCTCCTACCGCGGCGCGCAGGTCTTCGAGGCCGTCGGCCTGAACGACGAGTTCGTCGGCCGCTACTTCAACGGCACCGCCACCAAGATCGGCGGCGCCGGCCTGGACGTCGTCGCCAAGGAGGTCGCCGCCCGACACGCCAAGGCGTACCCGGCCTCCGGCATCGCCCCCGCGCACCGCGCGCTGGAGATCGGCGGCGAGTACCAGTGGCGCCGCGAAGGCGAACCGCACCTGTTCGACCCGGACACGGTCTTCCGCCTCCAGCACGCCACCCGCAACCGCCGGTACGACATCTTCAAGAAGTACACGGAGCGGGTGAACGAGCAGTCCGAGCGCCTGATGACGCTGCGCGGCCTGTTCGGCTTCACCTCCGACCGCCCCTCGATCCCGCTGGACGAGGTCGAGCCGATCTCCGAGATCGTCAAGCGGTTCTCCACCGGCGCCATGTCCTACGGCTCCATCTCCCGCGAGGCCCACGAGACCCTCGCCATCGCCATGAACCAGCTGGGCGGCAAGTCCAACACCGGTGAGGGCGGCGAGGACCCGGACCGCCTGTACGACCCGGCGCGCCGCTCCAGCATCAAGCAGGTCGCCTCCGGCCGCTTCGGCGTCACCAGCGAGTACCTCGTCAACGCCGACGACATCCAGATCAAGATGGCCCAGGGCGCCAAGCCCGGCGAGGGCGGCCAGCTGCCCGGCCACAAGGTCTACCCGTGGGTCGCCAAGACCCGGCACTCCACCCCCGGCGTCGGCCTGATCTCCCCGCCGCCGCACCACGACATCTACTCGATCGAGGACCTCGCCCAGCTCATCCACGACCTGAAGAACGCCAACCCGGCCGCCCGCATCCACGTGAAGCTGGTCTCCGAGGTCGGCGTGGGCACCGTCGCGGCGGGCGTCTCCAAGGCGCACGCGGACGTGGTCCTCATCTCCGGTCACGACGGCGGCACCGGCGCCTCCCCGCTCACCTCGCTCAAGCACGCGGGCGGCCCCTGGGAACTCGGCCTCGCCGAGACCCAGCAGACCCTGCTCCTCAACGGCCTGCGCGACCGCATCGTCGTCCAGACCGACGGCCAGCTCAAGACCGGCCGCGACGTGGTCATCGCCGCCCTCCTCGGCGCCGAGGAATTCGGCTTCGCGACCGCCCCGCTCGTGGTCTCCGGCTGCGTCATGATGCGCGTCTGCCACCTCGACACCTGCCCCGTCGGCATCGCCACCCAGAACCCGGTCCTGCGCGACCGCTTCTCCGGCAAGCCCGAATTCGTCGTCAACTTCTTCGAGTTCATCGCCGAAGAGGTCCGCGAGATCCTCGCCGAACTCGGCTTCCGCACCATCGAGGAGGCCGTGGGCCACGCGGAGCTGCTGGACACCAGCCGCGCCGTCACCCACTGGAAGGCGCAGGGCCTGGACCTGGAACCCCTGTTCCACGTGCCCGAGCTGCCCGAGGGCGCCGTCCGCCACGCCCTGATCGAGCAGGACCACGGCCTGGAGAAGGCGCTCGACAACGAGCTGATCAAGCTCGCCGCCGACGCCCTGAACGCCGAGTCCGCCGAGGCCGCCCACCCGGTGCGCGCCCAGGTCGCGATCCGCAACATCAACCGCACCGTCGGCACCATGCTCGGCCACGAGGTCACCAAGCGTTTCGGCGGCGCGGGCCTGCCCGACAACACCGTCGACCTGACCTTCACCGGTTCCGCCGGCCAGTCCTTCGGCGCCTTCCTCCCCAAGGGCATCACGCTCCGCCTGGAGGGCGACGCCAACGACTACGTCGGCAAGGGCCTCTCCGGCGGCCGCATCGTGGTCCGCCCCGACCGGGGCGCCGACCACCTCGCCGAGTACTCCACCATCGCCGGCAACACCATCGGCTACGGCGCCACGGGCGGCGAACTGTTCCTGCGCGGCCGCACCGGCGAACGCTTCTGCGTCCGCAACTCCGGCGCCCTGGTCGTCTCGGAGGGTGTGGGCGACCACGGCTGCGAGTACATGACCGGCGGCACGGCCGTCGTCCTCGGCGAGACCGGACGCAACTTCGCGGCCGGCATGTCGGGCGGCGTCGCCTACGTCGTGGACCTGGCCCGCGACAACGTCAACGTCGGCAACCTGGGGGCGGTCGAGACCCCGAGCGCCGAGGACCTGCTGTGGCTGCACGACGTGGTGCGCCGCCACGAGGAGGAGACCGGATCCACCGTCGCCGCGAAGCTGCTGGCCGACTGGGACACCGCCTCCACCCGCTTCAGCAAGATCATCCCGACCACGTACAAGGCAGTGCTCGCCGCCAAGGACGCCGCTGAGCTGGCCGGACTCTCCGAGTCCGAGACCACCGAGAAGATGATGGAGGCGGCGACCCATGGCTGACCCGAAGGGCTTCCTCACCACCCCCCGGCAGACGGCCTGCTCCCGCCCCGTGGCGGAGCGGCTCAAGGACTGGAACGAGGTCTACGTTCCCGGCTCCCTGCTGCCGATCGTCTCCGAGCAGGCCGGCCGCTGCATGGACTGCGGCATCCCGTTCTGCCACAACGGCTGCCCGCTGGGGAACCTCATCCCCGAGTGGAACGACTTCGCGTACCGCGAGGACTGGTCGGCGGCCTCGGAGCGGCTGCACGCCACGAACAACTTCCCGGAGTTCACCGGGCGGCTGTGCCCGGCCCCGTGCGAGTCGGCGTGCGTGCTCGGCATCAACCAGCCGGCCGTCACCATCAAGAACGTCGAGGTCTCGATCATCGACAAGGCGTGGGACAACGGGGACGTCACCCCGCAGCCCCCGGACCGCCTGTCGGGCAAGACCGTCGCCGTCATCGGCTCCGGCCCCGCCGGCCTCGCCGCCGCCCAGCAGCTCACCCGGGCCGGCCACACGGTCGCCGTGTTCGAGCGCGCCGACCGCGTCGGCGGCCTGCTCCGCTACGGCATCCCCGAGTTCAAGATGGAGAAGGTGCACATCAACCGCCGCATCGAGCAGATGCGCGCGGAGGGCACCAAGTTCCGCACCGGCGTCGAGATCGGCCGCGACATCCCCGCCGACGGCCTGCGCCGCCGCTACGACGCCGTCGTCATCGCCGCCGGCGCCACCGTCTCCCGCGACCTGCCCGTCCCGGGCCGCGAACTCGGCGGCATCCACTTCGCCATGGAGTACCTGCCGCTCGCCAACAAGGTGCAGGAGGGCGACTTCATGACGCCCCCCATCACCGCCGAGGGCAAGCACGTCGTCGTCATCGGCGGCGGCGACACCGGCGCCGACTGCGTGGGCACCGCCCACCGCCAGGGCGCCGCCTCCGTCACCCAGCTGGAGATCATGCCCAAGCCGGGCGAGGACCGCCCCGCCGGGCAGCCCTGGCCCACGTTCCCCATGCTGTACAAGATCACCTCCGCGCACGAGGAGGGCGGCGAGCGGGTCTACTCCGTCTCCACCACCCACTTCGAGGGCGACGAGGACGGCAACGTGCAGGCCCTCCACCTCGTCGAGGTCGACTTCGTGGACGGCAAGCTCACGCCCCGCCCGGGCACCGAGCGCCGCATCCCCGCCCAGCTCGTCACCCTGGCCATGGGCTTCACCGGCACCGACCAGGCCAACGGCCTCGTCGAGCAGTTCGGCCTGGAGCTCGACGAGCGGGGCAACGTCGCCCGCGACGCCTCCTACGCCACCAACGTCGACGGCGTGTTCGTGGCCGGCGACGCCGGTCGCGGCCAGTCCCTCATCGTGTGGGCGATCGCCGAGGGCCGCTCGGCCGCCCGCGGCGTGGACCGCTACCTCACCGGCGGCTCCACCCTCCCGTACCCGGTCAAGCCCACGGACCGCTCGCTGACCGTCTGACCCCGACACCCGGCGAACCGCCGCCCACCCCCTCGCGGGGCACGGGCGGCGGCGACCCGGACCCCTCATCGGTCCGCACAACGGCGTGCGGCACTCTGACACGGCACCCGCTGTCCCCGACCAGGGAGCGGGTGCTGTGGCATGTTCGGGGTACGGATCACGCGAGCGCGCGGCGAGCACCGGACGAGGACGAGGACGAGGGAGAGGGACCAGGATGACGACGGACGTGGTGGTCGCGCAGACGACGGTGGACGGCGAACCGTCGGCCCGGGAACTGGCGCGCGGCGCGGTGGAGGCCCGCCTCGCGGCGTGCGCGCACGTGGACGGCCCGCTCACGGCCGTCTACCGCTGGGAAGGCCGCACGGCCACGGACACCGAATGGCGGATCTCCTTCAAGACCACCCGCGCCCGCCTCCCGGAACTCACCCGCTGGCTCCACGAGGAACACCCCTACGACCTCCCCCAATGGCTGGTCCTCCCCACCGCGGCCGCCTCCGACGGCTACGCGACCTGGGTCGCGTCGGAGGTCGGCGACTTCGGCGACCTGACGGACGCGACGGACGGGACGGACCCGACGGACCCGACGGGGGCCGGGGACTGAACCCGACGGTGGGGCCGGACGTTTGGGGGGGGGCGACGTCCGGGGGCCGCCGGCCCGACCGTCGCGGGCCCGAGGCAGGATGCGGCCATGAGCACTCCGACCACGCCGAGCACTCCGACCACTCCGCCCACGCCGAGCACTCCGCCCACTCCGACCACTCTGCGCACCGAGACCCCGGACCCGGCCGAACTCCTCGCCCTCCGCGAGATCTTCGGCACCCGAACCGACGCCGCCCCGCCCGCGGGTTGGGAGGCGGTGCGGGCCTTCGAGGCGGAACACGAGGTGACGCTGCCCGAGCCGTACCGCACCTTCACGGCCGAGATCTGCGGCGGCCTGCCCGCCGGCCCCCCGCACTACGGGCTGCTGCCGTTGGACGAGGAACCGTCCGACTGGGGCGCGGGGCGGGCGCGACGGGTGCTGTCGGCGCCCTTCCCGCTCACCGACCAGTGGATCTGGGAGGAGGACGGGCCCGAGGACGGCGAGACGACGGCGGAGTTCGAGGCACGCACCGACGAGGTCTGCGACCGCGGCTCCCTGCTGCTCGGCACGGACGGCTGCGGCATGTACTGGCACCTCGTCCTCACCGGCCCCCGGCGCGGCCACGTCTGGATGATCGACGAGTTCGGCGCGATCCCCTTCGGCGCCCCCGCCGGCGAAACCCTCATGCCGGGCACCCCCGGCTTCACCGGCTGGGCCGCGCACTGGGCCCGAGGCGAAGACTGGTTCGAGGACAACTGACCCCCGCCGCGCCCCGCGCCCCGGGGGACCGTCACGCGGAAGCCCGACACCGCCGACACCGACACGGCGGCCACGCCCCGGACACGGGCGGCGGGCCCTCGCCCGGCCTCCGGTCCCGGGTGACGACGAGCGCGGGCCCCCAGGTCCGCCCGCCGTCACGGGACACCCGCAGGGTGAGCACGGGCCCGCCGCCCCCGGCGCTCACCGGTGCCCCTCCGGATGCCGACGCAACAACACATCGCAATCGGTGACCCGACTGAGGTCCCCGCCGGCACGCGCCCGGACCCGCTCCTCGGCGAGTGCCGCACACCGGGCACAGCCGGGCACGGGCGTGGGCGGGACGGGTGGGAACAGGGCGGACACGGGGTCTGCGGGCGCGGCTTCGTACCGCGTGGGGCCGGTCATGTGGCCATGGTGTTGTCGGTCACCAGGACGGAGGCACCTCCCACGTTTCCCACTTGGGGACGTCCTCGGGTGTGTAGAACGTCCCTGACTCACAGGAGGGGATCGCCGTGTCGAATGAGCGGTTGCGAGAGGCGATGGCACGCGGGGGCTGGACACACGCGGCCTTGGGGGAACGGGTGGAGGTGGATCCCAAATCGGTCGAGCGCTGGGTCAATCTGGGGCGAACCCCAAGACAGCGCACAGCGGTCAGGGCGGCCGAGGCGTTGGGCGAGGACGTCCACGTGCTGTGGCCCGAGATCCGGCAACCCCGGGCCGCGAGAGCGATCAGCCCGGAACTCGTGACCCTGTACGAACAGCGGGCGGACGTTCCGATGTCGATGTTCGTCGATGTCATTGCGTCCGCCAAGGAGCGGATCGACCTCCTCGCCTACGCGGCCGTCTTCCTGCACGAGGCGTACCCGCGCCTGAACGAGTTGCTGGCCGAGAAGGCCCGCGACGGTTGCCGGGTGCGCATCGCGGTGGGCGACCCCGACAGTGAGAGCGTGCACCGCAGAGGCGAGGAAGAGCGGTTCGGGCACGGGATCCAGGCACGGTGCAGGCTTGCTCTGATGCACTACGAGCCCCTGCGCGCGATCGACGGCGTCGAACTCCGCACGCATGGAACGACCCTCTACAACAGCATTTTTCGGGGAGGCGACCGGATGTTGGTCAACGCGCACGTCTGGGGAACGAATGCGTACCGGGCCCCGGTGTGGCACTTGAGGAAGGTCACGTCGGACGGACTGTTCTCCACCTACGAGACGAGTTTCGACGCGGTGTGGGACGCCGCGCACCCCTGGGAGGAATGAGATGGGCCGGACCGAGTACTGGGACGATCCCGCCGCGCCCGAGCCGAACAGCATGGTCGTCGCGGCCTCCGCCGTGGTGGCGGACGCGGAGGGGCGGGTGTTGATGCAGCGGCGTGCCGACAGCGGGCTGTGGGCGCTGCCCGGCGGGGGCATGGAGATGGGGGAGTCGTTGCCCGGGGCCGCCGTGCGGGAGGTGCGTGAGGAGACCGGGTTGGAGGTGGAGATCACCGGCCTGGTCGGCACCTACACCGACCCCCGGCACGTGATCGCGTACGACGACGGCGAGGTGCGCCGGCAGTTCAACGTGTGCTTCACCGCGCGGGTGGTCGGAGGGGAGTTGGCGATCTCCGACGAGAGCACGGACCTGCGGTTCGTGGCCCCGGAAGACCTGCCCGCGCTGCCCCTGCACCACACCCAGCGCCTGCGCCTCGAACACTTCCTCGCGGGCCGTTCCGCGCCCTGGTTGGGGTGAGGGGCGCCCGTCCGCCGGGTCAGGCGGGTGGGACGGGGGTTTCGTGGTGGAGGGTGTTGCGGGAGGCGGGCATCAGCATCACGTCGACCTGGATCGGGCGGCCGTGCGCGTCGTGGGTAGTGCGGGTGACGCGGAGCAGGGGGTCCGGGGGGTCGGTGGGGAGGGCGAGGAGTTCGCGTTCGGCGGGGGTGGGCAGGCGGGCCGTGATCTCCTCCGTGATCCGCGCCCCGACGTGCCCGAGGCGGGCCAGGAGGGTGACCGCCCCGCCCGTGATCTTCGCGGTGCCGGCGAGCGCGGTGTCGCGGGCGATCGCGGTCGGGTAGTGGGTGTCGGTGAGTTCGGTGGGGACCCCGTCGAGTTCGATGATCCGGCGACGGACCACCACCGGCTCCCCGACCGGCACGTCGAGGCGGGTCGCGATCTCCTCGTCCGCCGGCACCTCGCCCGCGAAGAGGATCCGTTGGCCGCCGACCCGGCCCCGGGCGCGGGTCTCCTCCGTCCAGGCGTCCGGCCGCCCGTCGGGGCGCGGGGCGAGGTAGGGGGCGGAGTCGTGGGCGAAGGGGGTGTCCGGCATGGGGTTCATTGTGGCCCGGGCCGGGCGCCGTTGGGCCGGGTGGGGGATGGGTGGGGTGGGGGTGGGCCGGGTGGGTGGTGGGGGGCGGGGTGGGTGTGGGGGCGGGGGGTAGGTTGCGGGGGCTTCGGGTGGGTGCGCGCGCGGAGTATTGACGCCGAGTCCAATAAGGGTCAGGCTGCCCGCATCGCATCCGTCCCCACCGGGAGGTTTGTCATGAGCGACGAGCAACTGGGCGCACTGGCGAAGGAGTTGGGGGGTGCGGTGCCGCCCGGCGGGTTCCGGGAGTTGACCGACGCCGAGCTCGCGCGGCTCGCCGACGCCCTGCGCCGCGACCGCGAGCAGCGCGCCGAGGGCCTGACCGAGGCCGCCGAGAAGGCCCTCGCGCTCGTCCCCGCCCTCGCCCGGGGCCCCGTCCGCAAGATCCTGTTCCGGTGAAGGGGACCCCCGTGACCGCCGTGACCCCCGCGACCGCCTCCGATGCGCTGCGCACCCGCGCCGAGATCGACAAGATTGCCCGCGTGCTCGGCGAGGCCCCCGCCGACCTCGCCTTCCTCGGCCGGTTGCCGGCCGCCGACCTCGCCGCATTCCGCGAGCGGGCGCTCGCCGCGCGGCACGACTCCGGGCCCGAACTGCTCGACCGGATCGCCGCCGCCACCCGCCTCGTGCCGGCCGCCGTGGCCGCCGCGATCAGCGAGAAGGCGCTCGGGCCGCGGCTGGCCGCCGCCGTCGCGGGCCGGCTGGACCCGGCGCGCGCGGCGGAGATCATCTCCCGGCTGCCGGCCGCGTTCACCGCCGAGTCCTGCGCGCACCTGGACCCGCGCCGGATCGCGGACATCGTGGCCCGGCTGGACGAGGACCTGCTGGTGGACGTGGCCGTCACGGTCGCCGCACGCGCCGACCACGTGACCATGGGCCGGTTCGTCGGCCGGCTGCCCGCGCCCGCCCTGGCCCGGATCCTCGACCGGATCGACGACGCCTCCCTGCTGTCCGCCGGCCACTACGTGGACCGGCTCGACGCGCTCACCCCCGTGGTCGCCTCGCTCGACGACGCCCGGTTGACCCGGGTCGTGCGCACGGCCGCCGTCGAACCCGCGTTGTGGCCGGCGGCGTTGTCCGTCGCCGAACTCGTGGACACCGCCGGCCGGACCCGCATCGCGACCCTCGCGGCCCGGCTCGACCCGGCCGAACTGGACGCGGTCGTGCGGGTCACGGACGCGGAGGGCCTGTGGGGGGCGCTGCTGCCGCTCGTGGCGCTGCTGCCGCCGGCCGAACGCGCGGTGGTCGCCGAACTCCCGGCCCTGCGGGACGCGGCGGTGCTGGGACGGGTGGTGCGCACGGTGCTCGGGCTCGGTCTGTGGGCGGAGTTCCTGCCGCTCGCCGACGCGCTGCCAGAGGAGGCGCGACGCGCGCTGGCCGGTCAGGTCGGCGCCCTGGAGGAGGCCGAACTGGACGCCCTGGCGCGGGAGGTGGCGGCGCGCGACCTGTGGGAGCAGGTGCTGCCGCTGGTCGCGCTCATGGACGACGCGGCGCAGACCCGGATCCTGGCCCTGCCGGCCTTCGCCGAGCACACCCCCTGAGCCACGCCGCCCCCGCGCCGCCGACTCGTCGAACGGGGTCCGGACGCCCGGCAGGGCCTCCGGCTCGGTGAGGATCGCCGCGTGCCGTCCCGTACGGACTTGCCGCCGAGGGTGAACTCATCGAGGACGTGGTACCGGTCGTCCCGGACCCGGGTGCGGACCACGGGGTCGTCCCGGCGGCCCGTCCGGCGACGCAGTGCGGGCTCCACCCCCCCGTTTCGTGCCATCGGGCCGCGAGCGCGTGGTTCCGAGAGCTCCTCCACCGAGTGGCGGTCCGGGAGCGCGTGGCGCGAGAGCGCCGAGACCAACGCGGACGAACCGGATTCCACCGCCTCGCGCGGCGTCGGCAGTTCGTTCGGCGGACACGGGGCCGGGTCCGCGCCGTGCTCCGGCAGCACCTCCGTGATGTCCCCGGTGTGCATGCGGACCGCCGGGGAGAACGCGGCCTCCCGGACGCCGGAACGGTGGTCGTCGTCCTCGCGCAGCAGGCGCCGGGTCAGGGTGAGGTCGCGCGCCCGGACCCCCGAGACCAAGGCGGGCCCCCGGCTCGTGTCGTCGTTCGAGCCCGCGTCCGTGTCCGTGCCTGCGCCTGCGCCTGCGTCCGTGCCCGCGTCCGTGCCCGCGTTCATGTCCATGGCCGTACCCCTGTTCCCCGTGATCTTTCGCGGACCGGGGCAGCGAGTTCGTCAGGTTTGTTTAGTGGGCGCTACGGAAGTCGTGCTAGCTTCCTTTCTTAAGTGATCGCTAAAGAAATGAGAGGGTGTCATGACCGAGAAGTTCGCGCTGGTCACCGGGGGCAGTCGGGGGATCGGGCGGGCCGTCGCCGAACGCCTGGGGCGGGACGGATACCGCGTGGCCCTCACCTACGCCCGCGACAAGGACGCCGCCGAGGCCGTCGTGGACACCATCGGCCGCGACCGCGCCTTCGCCCTGCACGCGCCCCTCGGCACCCACGGCGACGCCGCCGCCCTCTGGGCCCGCTACGACGCACACCCGCGCACGGACGGCCACGTCGACGTGCTCGTCAACAACGCCGGCATCGGCCTGCCCGTCCCCCTCGACGCGCTCACCGAGACCGCCTTCGACGAGGTCTTCGCCGTCAACGTGCGGGCCCCGTTCTTCGTGGTCAAGGAGGCCCTGGGCCGGCTCCGCGACGGCGGCCGGATCGTCAACGTCTCCAGCGGCGCCGCCCGCCTCGCGATGCCGAACGCCCTCGCCTACGGTGCCACCAAGGCCGCCCTCGACAACCTCACCCTCAACCTCGCCAAATCCCTCGGCCCGCGCGGCATCACGGTGAACTCCGTCGCCCCCGGCATCGTCGACACCGACGTGAACGCCGACTGGCTGCGCGGGAACCCCGAGGCGGAGGCGGCGGCCGCCGGGCTCGCGGCGCTCGGGCGGGTCGGACGCGTCGAGGACATCGCCGACGTCGTCGCCTTCCTCGCCTCCGACGACGCCCGCTGGATCACCGGCCGCGTCCTGGACGCCACGGGCGGCGCCGGACTGTAGCCCCGGCCGGTCCGGGGCGGGACGCGGGACGCGGGACCCGGTGCACGGTGCACGGTCGTGACCCACGGGGGTGGTCACGTGCGTCGCGCCCGGCCCTCCGTCCCGGTTGACCGGTGGCGGCGGGGTGTCGGCGTCAGGGGGTGAGCGGGTGTCGTGCCGGGGGCGTTGTGAACGTGTCGTGCCCGCCCGGGGTCCTCACGCCGTGCGGCCTCGTGGAGACCGTGACCGGCCCGTCGACGGCCCGTCGGCCCGTGGGTCGTGAGGAGCGCGCACGCGACGAATGCCCCCGCGGCGAACGCCGACTCCGGCCGAAGCGCCGCGTCGCACGGAAGACCGCGGCTTCGTCGATCGGGGACCACCGGCCGCCCGCCGCGTCCTCGAAGCGGGCGCACCCGCACCACCCCGGGCCGCGGCCCGTCGGCCCCCCACCCCGTACCCTCCCGTACCCCGATCCCGGCGACGCGCGACCTCCCCGTCCCCGACCGGTGTGCCGCGCGGGGGAGCCCGTCGCGGGTGGAGGGGCACACGAACGGGTTGTCCGGGCGCCTGCGCGCGGGGTGCGGGCCGGCCGCCGGGGCCCGTGCGGGTGCGGCCGGACGGGCCAACCGGCACACCGGCGGGCGGCCGGCGAACCGGCCCGGCCCTGATAGGACTTCGGGGCATGCCGACCCGACCGCCCGGCCCGCGCCGCCGGCCCCGCCACCCCCTCCGCCCGTCCCGACTCCTCGCCTCCGCCTGCGGGGCCGTGCTCCTCCTCACCGGCGGCGCCGCCTGGGCCGGCCCCACCGCCGTGCCCCGCGCACCCGCCGACGGCCGCGAGGTCGACTACCTCGGCACCACCGTCACCGTCCCCGCCGACTGGCGCGTCGTCGACTTCGCCCGCGACCCGCACGCCTGCCTGCGCCTGGACCGGCCCACCCTCTACCTCGGCACCCCCGGCGACCAGGCCGACTGCCCGGCCCGAGGAGCCGCCGACCGGGCCGACACCCTGCACCTCGAACCCGCCGCCGAGGCCGCGCCCCGCGTGGACCTGCCCACCCTGGACCGGCTCGCCGAACTCACCGAGGACGGCGACGGCCCGGTGGCCGCCGCCCTGCGCGCCGCCCGCGAGGCCCGCCGCACCCTGCCCGGCGGGCGACTGCTGGCCACGGTCTCCTACGCCGAGACCCCCGACACCGTGCGCCGCATCCTGGAACGCGCCGTCACCGACCTCGACGCCGACGCCGGCGCCCCCGGCCTCGCCCGCACCGCGACCGCCACCCCCGCCGCCCACCCGGCGACCCCACGCACCGCCGGCCGTCCGACCGGTCGTCCCGAACCCCTCGACGTCGAGGGCTTCGACGCGTGCACCGCCCCCACCCAGGACACCATGGACGCCTGGCGCGCCCACAGCCCCTTCCGGGCCGTCGGCGTGTACATCGGCGGCCGGGCCCGCGCCTGCGCCCAACCCCGACTGACCGCCGACTGGATCGAACGGCAACGCGCGGCCGGCTGGCACCCGATGCCGATCTGGGTGGGCCCGCAACCCTGGGCCAACCGCGCCACCGCCCTGGCCGGCGAGCCCGCGGCCGCCGCCCGGCAGGGCTTGGAGGCCGCCGACGGCGCCGCCGCCGCGGCCCGCGCCCTCGGACTGGCCCCCGGCAGCGTCCTGTACCTCGACGTCGAGCACTACCAGGACCGTGCCGCCTGGGACGCGCCCGTGCTCGCCTACACCGCCGCCTGGACCGAGCGCCTGCACGAACTCGGCTGGGCCTCCGGGGTCTACGCCGCCGCGAACTCCGGGGTCCGGGCCCTGGCCGGGCACCACGAACGCGAGCGGGCGGGCACCCCCGACGTGCTGTGGTCGGCGGCGTGGAACGGCCGGGCGGAGACCGGCGACACGGCGATGGGCCTGCCCGCCGGCACCCCGCTGTGGTCCGGGGCGAGTCGGGTCCACCAGTACCGGGGCGACCACGCCGCGACCTTCGGCGGGGCCCGCCTGACCATCGACCGCAACCGGGTCCTCGTCGCCCCCGACGGAGGCCCGGGCGAGGGGCCGGGTGGGGGCCCGGGCGGCGATCCCGGCGGCGGCCCCGGCGACCCAGGGTCCCCCGTCCCGACCCTCCCGCTGGACCTGCCCGGTCCCACCGGTTACCCCTTCGGCCTCACCTGAGCGCGAGCCGGGTGTGGGGTCGGGGACCGGGGTGCCAGTCGAGGAGGTCGGCGGGCAGGCGGGTCGGGCTGAGGCCGGTCATCGCCTTGCACGCGTGGTTGAAATGGGCCTGGTCGCCGTAACCGGCGAGCAGGGCCGCCCGGGCCAGCGAGTGCCCCGTCCGCCAGGCCCGCAGGGCCGTGCCGAACCGCAGGGTACGGGCGATGGCGGCGGGGCTGCGCCCGACGTGGACGCGGAACAGGCGCTCCAGGTGCCGGACGCTCCACCCCACCTCCGCCGCCAGCTCGCGGACCGGACGCCGGCCCCGGGTGCGGTGCAACTCGTGCCACACCCGCACCACCTCCGGCGAGATCCGCGGACCCCGCTCCACCAGGGGCAGCAGGGCCGCGTCCAGCAGCCGGGCCTGCTCCTCGGGCCCGGCCGCCGCCCCGAGCCGTTCCACCAGCTCGCGCGAGCGGGCCGGCAACAGGTCCACCGGGTCGAGCCAGGGCACGTCCCACAGGTGCATCGGCACGCCGAACAACGCGTACGCCCCGATCGGCCCGAGCCGCAGGGTGATGCCCCGGATCCGGCCCTCGTGCCGGCCGATGAGGGCCCCGGTCAGCGGGAGCGCGGCGCGGGAGGGGGCGCTGACACCGGGGCGGGCGTTCGTGGCCGATTCCGTGCGCACGGCGCCGCCGAACCCGAAACTCAACGCGGCCGTCGTGGTCGGCGCGATCCACTGGGTTCGCGGTGTACGCGCCGTGTACGCGAATGCCGAATAGGTGTCCACCAGGCCGTGCAGCGCGGGGTGCGGAAAGAAATCCCGTTTCATGCCGCGGGCCTGAATTCGAGGGTTGTCGGAGGGGGGAACGGGGAGGGTGCGCGCCATGGTCGGATCTTCTCCCGGGTGTTCTGCGGCGGTTGACGCCTGCTCAGAGGGGATTCGAGCGCTTTCGTGACCCGGCGCGGGCTCGTACTCGGGGCCGAGATCGAGGCGAGATCGAAGCGAGAACGAAGCGGGATCGAAGCCGAGATCGAAGCCGAGATCGAAGCCGCGCCGAGGTCGGGACCGATGCTGCCCCGGCCGCGCGGCGATCACCAACGCGAACTCTCGCCAGAATTCCCCGGCCGTGACGGAAAAACGATCTCAGGCGCTCGGAATTGCGCCCTCCGGAACGTGTCGCGATTCGACAATACGGAGATCGGCGGGTTCGGCACGCTGGGGCACCGATCCGCCGGAACTCCCGGCGAAAGAGCCCAGGAGAACGTCATGCGCAGGATTCTCGGCCGACTGGCCGCCGTCGCCTTCGCCCTCGCACTCACCGGCGGCGCCACCGGAGCCGCCCAGGCCCAGCCGGACGCCGGGCAGGCCGCGCCGACCGCCGTGGCCGCCGGTGCGCCGCAGGCCAAGGACGCGCTCGTCGGGCCCTTCGACATGAGCAAGGGAGAGTCGGCCGCCCTCGGCTGGGACAACTGTCTGCACGGCCAGGCGTGCCTGTTCCAGAACGCCAACGGCGGCGGCTGGATGTGGGTCGTCCCCGCCTGCAACGTCAACTACAACCTGAACGACTACGGGATCAACAACAAGACCAGTTCCGTGTGGAACCGCGCCGGCAGCACCCTGTACGCCTACGACGGCAACGGGACCGGCCTGCTCGCGACCTACGCCAAATTCGGGCCGACCATCAACGTGCCCTCCGCCCACAACGACAAGATCAGCTCCGTGTGGGCGCCCTGCGGCGGCTGATCCCCGGGCCCACCGACGGGGCCCGTCCCGGCCCGGGGGGACCGGGACGGGCCCTCGCCCGACGTCACTCCTCGCGGGTGGTCGGGTCCGCGTCCGTGCGGCGCAGGACCCGGACGCGCGGGGCGCCGGGCGTCCACAGGCGGACGACCAGGTCGTCCCCGTCGACCGCCGTGTGCACCACCTCGCCCAGTTCGACGCGGAACAGGTGCCCCTCCCCGGGCGGGGTCCCCGTCTCCTCCGCCCACCGGTGCAGCTCGGGCGGGTCGACGAGCTCCACCGCCCGACCCGAGATCCGCACGTCTCCCTCCGGCATCCGGTCGTCGGCCCCGGGGTTCGCGAACAGCGAGAACCGACCGTCACGCACCAGGTCGGCCGCCTTGCGGCTGCCCGTCATCATGCCCAGCCACAGCTCCCCGCCCCGGAACTCCACCGTCTGCCCGCTCAGCCGCGGCGACCCGTCCCGGCGCAGGGTGCCCAGCACGTGGTGGGGGTGGTGCGAGAACCGCTTCTCGACCCGCTCGGCGAACTCCGGCGCGGCCGTCCGGAACGCGTCCCAATGATTCGTCGTCATCCGGTCATCATCGCCGGCGCCGCCCCGAACCGCCCGACGTCGAGCCGAAACCGGCCGGGGCGTGTCCGGCGGCGGGGCGGCGTGTGTGGTGGCGGGGCGTGTGCGGTGGTCAGGCGTGTGCGGTTGTCAGGGCGAGTCCGGGCCCGGGCCCAGCCCCAGCAGGGTCGCCAGCCGGTCACGGTGGTGCTCCGGGGAGCCGAACAGGATCGCGTCCCCGTGCGCCCGCTTGAAGTGGTGGTGCGCCGCGGCCTCCCAGGTGATGCCGATCCCGCCGTGCAACTGCACCGTCTCGCCCGCCACGAACGTCGCCGCCCGCGCGCAGGCCGACCGGGCCGCCGCCGCCGGGCCCGGCGCCGCGTCCGAGGCCGCCGCCGCCAGCATCGAGGCCCGCGCCGTCTCCACCGCCGTCCACATGTCCGCCAACCGGTGCTTGACCGCCTGGAACGAGCCGATGGGCCGCCCGAACTGCACCCGGTCCAGGGCGTGCGCCACCGTGAACTCCACCGCCCGTTCGGCCGCGCCCACCTGCTCGGCCGCCAGCGCCACGCACGCCAGGTCCCGGACCCGCCCCAGCACCCGCGCCCCCTCCGCCGTCCCCGGGCCGGTGACGCGTCGGGCCGGCACCCCGGCCAGCTCGAACTCCGCCAGCGGACGGGTGGTGTCGAGGGTGGCACGGACCCGGAACCCGGTGGGCGGGGCCGCGGTCTCGAACAGGGCGAGCGGGCCGTCCGGGTCCCCGACCCGCGCGAACACCAGCACCACCTCCGGCACCGGCACCCGGCCCGCCGCGTCCACCGGCCCCACCGGCACCCAGCCCTTCACCCCCGTCAACCGCCACCCCGGCCCGTCGTGGCCGTCGGCGCCGTGGCCCTCGGCCGTCGGCACGGCCACCGTGCGGCACGCCTCCGGCGCCCACGGGTCCCGGGACCGGTCCCCGGCCTCCGCCCACGCCAGCGCCGCCGAGGTACGCCCCTCCGCCAGTCCCGGCAGCAACCGCGCCGCCGCCTCCGCCCCCGCCGGGCCCCCGTCCGCCGCCGACACCAGCGCCCCCGTGGCCACCACCGCCGAGCCCAGGAACGGCACCGGGGACAGCACGCGGCCCAGCTCCACGCCCACCGCCGCCGTCTCCACCGGCCCCTGCCCCAAGCCCCCGTACTCCTCCGGCACCGCCAGCCCCGCCACCCCCACCCGTTCCACCAACGGCCCCCAGGCCGCGCCGCCCTCCCGACGGGTCAGCACGGAGCGCACCGCGCGGGCCAGCTCGGCCGTCTCGGGCGCGGGCGCCAGGGTGCCGATCGCCGGGTCGAAACCCACCGACAGGGGGGTGGGCACGGGGGAGGGCGCGGGGGCGAGGGTCTGCGGGGGCGTCATGTGCGGTCGCCTTTCGTGGGGCGGGGGGAGCCGGGGCCGGGGAGAGGGGGGCGGGGAGACGGGGGTGCGGGTGCGGGTGCGAGGGACGCGGGCGCGCCTGGTCAGGGGGTGGTCGGGGTGGCTGCGCGGGCGGCCCGCCGCAGGGGGTCCTTGAGGACCTTGCCGCCCGCGTTGCGCGGCAGCTCCGGCAGTCGCGCGAACCGGCGCGGCACCTTGAAGTTCGCCAGCCGCTCCCGACTCCACGCCGTCAACTCGGCCTCGGAAAGCTCCCGTTCAGTGACCAGGAAGGCCACGCCCACCTCGCCGAGCCGGTCGTCTGGGGCGCCGACTACCGCCGCGTCCAGCACCGCCGGATGCGTCAGCAGCACCTGCTCCACCTCGGCCGGGTAGGCGTTGAACCCGCCCACCACGTACATGTCCTTGAGCCGGTCGGTGATGGTCAGGTAGCCGCGTTCGTCGAGGGTGCCCACGTCGCCGGTGCGCAGCCAGCCGTCGGGCAGCACCGCCTCCGCCGTGGCCGCCGGATCGTCGAGGTATCCGGGGGTGACGTGGTAGCCGCGCACCTGGACCTCGCCGGGTTCTCCCGGCGGCAGGCTCCGGCCGCTCGGGTCGGCGATCCGGACCTCGGTGTCGGGCAGGGGCAGGCCCACGGTGTGGGCGAGGGTGTGGGCGTCGGCGTCCACCGGGTTGACGGTGACCACCCCGCCGGACTCGGTGAGCCCGTACGCCGTGAACACGTCCGGCACGCCGAGCCCGGTGCGGATCTCCGCGACCAGCGCGGTCGGTATCGACGCGGCGCCGGTGCCGGCCAGCCGCAGCGAGGACAGGTCGTGGCGGGCCAGGTCGGGGTGGCGCAGCAGGCCGTGGAAGAGGGTGGGCGGGCCCATCAGCACCGAGATCCGCTCCCGCGCGATCCGGGCCGGTGCCCGCCGCGGGTCCCAGACCGCCTCGGGCAGCATCGTCGCCCCGCGCAGCAGGCAGGCCAGCACCCCGGCCTTCCAACCGAAGGCGTGGAAGAAGGGGTTGACGAGGAGGTAGCGGTCGCCGGCGCGCAGAGTGACGCGTTCGGCCCAGGCCGTGTACAGGCGGACGGCCTGCCCGTGCAGGGCGGTGACCCCCTTGGAGCGGCCGGTGGTGCCGGAGGTGTAGAGCACGTCGGACACGTCCTCGGGGCGCACGGCGTCGCGCCGGGCGCGGAGTTCGGCGCGCGGCACGCGGGCGCCGGCCGCGAGGTGCTCGTGCCAGGAGCGCCAGCGGCCTGGCTCCCCGCGCAGCACGACCACGGCCCCGGGGCCCGCCGCGCCGAGCGTGCCGAGGTCCTCGCCGGAGTCGGCGAGCGCGTCGGGGTAGTCGGTGCCGAGGAAGCCGCGTTCGGTGAACAGCAGGCGGGCGCCGCTGCGTCGGATCACGTCGGCGGCCTCGGCGGGCCGGTAGCGGGTGTTGACGGGGACGAGGACGGCGCCGACGGAGAGGGCGCCGAGCGCGGCGGTGATCCACTGCCGGCTGTTGGGGGCCCACAGGGCGACCCGGTCCCCGGGGGCGAGGCCGGCGGCGAGGACGGCGCGGGCGGACCGGGCCACCTCCTCGGCGAGCCGGGCGAAGCTCCAGCGGACCTCGCCGTCGACCAACGCCTCGCGGGGGCCGTGGAGTTCGGCCGCGTGCTCGACGAGCCGGGCCAGGGTGGGCGGCGGGGGAGCGGTGGGGGCGGGGGAAGCGGGGGGCACGTGCTGCTGCGGGCGGGTCACGGGGACTCCCTACTTGACGAGCGAGCGTGGCCGGTATCCAATCACAGGTGTTTCGGTTAGGCATATACCTAGTAGGTACATCGCTGGCGGTGTTCCGCGCCGCCCGCCCCGAGGGAACGTGTCGGAGGTCCCCCGTGCCGAGCACCACCACCCCCCAGAACCGCAATCCCGAGGGCCGGAGTCCCGAGGGCCGGAGTCCCGAGGGGCGTGGCCCCGCGAGTCGCGGCCCCGAGAGTCGGGGTCGCCATTGGGTCCGTACCCCAGCCCACTCCCCGACCCCGCCGCCGGTCGCCGACGCGGACATGCGCGCCGCCCTCGCCGGGTTCGCCACCGGCGTCGCCGTGGTCACCGCCCGCGCGACGGACGACGGCCGCCCCGTCGGCATGGCCGTGCAGTCCTTCTCCTCGGTCTCCCTGGACCCGCCGCTGGTCTGCTTCTGTCCGGCCCGCACCTCGTCCACCTGGCCGCTGATCCGCGCGGCCGGCGCCTTCGCCGTCAACATCCTCGCCGCCGACCAGCGCGAACTGTGCCGGGGCTTCGCCGTCACCGGCGGGGACAAGTTCGCGGGGGTGGACTGGACGCCCGCCGGCAACGGGGCCCCGCTGCTCACGGGCGCGCTCGCCACCGTCGAGTGCGAACTCGCCGAGGTGATCGAGGGCGGGGACCACCTGATCGCGCTGGGTCGGGTCACGGCCCTGCGCGCCCACCGCGAGACCGACCCGCTGCTGTACTTCCGTCGCTCCTACGGCCGACTGGCGGCGGCCTGAGGGGGCGGGGTCGGCGGGGTTCCGCGGGGGCCTGAGGCGGTCGGGGGCTGTGGTCGTTGGGGCCTGACGGGGTCCGCCCGGTGGTGCCGGCGTCCGGTGCCGGTCGGGCTCAGGCGCCGGTCCTGCGGTTCGGTCCCGTCGTGTCCGTGCCGCCGCCGCGTGCCGTGAGCTCCTCGATGTCGGCCACCATGGCCTCCGCCAGGTCCCGTTCGGCCCGGTAGTAGCGCTCCGCCCACTTGAGGGTCAGGGTCGGGTACGCCCAGGCCGCCTCGACCTCGGCCCCCGCCACGTCCGCCTCCGCCCGTCGGCGCATCCCCTCGGCGAACTCGCGGTGCCGGTCGAGCACGTCCCGCATCTGCTCGGGCTCCAGCAGGTGCCCCAGCCACAGGCGCAGCATCGGCCCGTGCTTGAGCACCGGCGGGTCCACGGGGGTGTCGCGGGCCCATGCGCGCACGGCGTCCAGGCCCTCCTCGGTGATCCGGTACACCCGCTTGTCGCGGGTCCCGGTCTCCTGGGCGACCAGCCGGGAGTCCGCGTAACCGGCCTTCTCCAGGCGCTTGAGCTCGCTGTAGATCTGGCTGAAGGACGGGCTCCAGTAGAAGAACCGCAGTGACCAGTCCGACCACTTCTTGAGGTCGTAGCCGGACAGCTCCTCGCCGAAGGAGAGCAGCCCGAGGACGGCCCAGCCGGTGGCGGGCAGGGCGGGCTTCTTCGTCTCGTCAGTCACGCAGCGCAGTCTACGGCCGCCCGTCGGGTCGACCCCGCGCCCGACCCTTCCCCCGTCGCGATATGACTGCTAGAAGTATTCCTAATCGAAATACCGAGCTGGAGGCATCCGTGAAGTTCTCGATGATCTTCGAGGCCCAGTTGGTGGACCCCACCCCCGAACGGGAACGCCAGACCATCCGCGACTGCGTCGAACAGGCCGTCTACGCCGAGGAGATGGGCTTCGACCGGATCTGGGCCGTCGAACACCACTCCCTCACCCAGTACGCGCACATGAGCGCCTCCGAGATCTTCCTCACCTGGGTCGCCGCCCGCACCGAACGCATCCGCATCGGACACGGCGTGGTCACCATGCCGTTCAACTACCAGCACCCCGTGCGCGTCGCCGAACGCGCCGCCATGCTCGACGTGCTCTCCGGCGGCCGCGTCGACATCGGCGCCGGCCGGGGCGCCACCCGGCAGGAGATGTCCATGTTCGGGGTGCGGCCCGAGGACACCTACCCGCAGATGGAGGAGGCCCTGCGGATCTTCGCCTCCGCCTGGCGGGAGGAGGAGTTCGAGTGGCACGGCACCCTCGACATCGGCCCCGGCGCGATCCTGCCCCGCCCCGTGCAGGACCCCCACCCGCCCCTGTTCATGGCCTGCTCCAAGCACGACACCCTCAAGCTCGCCGCCGAACTCGGCATCGGCGCCCTCGTCATGGGCTTCGCCGGCGCCGACGACGTGCGCGCCATGCGGAAGGTCTACGACGAGGCCATCGCCGGCCGCACCGGCGAACGCCTCGTCTCCACCGAGGTCAACGACCACCTCTCCGCCCTGTGCCCCACCATCGTCCTCGACGACGCCGAACGCGCCCTGCGCCTGGGCACCCGCGGCCAGCGCTTCTTCGCCGAGTCCATCGCCCACTGGTACGGCAACGGGCCCGAACCCACCGGCTGGTCCGAGGACGAGGACGCCGCGAGCCACGTCGCCGCCCTGGAGAAGGGCCGCGACGAACTCGTCGCCCGGCTCCACGAGGCCGCCATCCCCGCCCGCCCTGTCGACACCGGCACCTACAACGCCGCCCACGCCTACGGCAGCGCCGCCGACGCCATCGCCTACGTGGAACAACTCCGCGAGATCGGCGTCGACGAGGTGATGTGCCTCATCCAGATGGGCACCGTCCCCCAAGAGGCGTGCATGGAGACCATCCGCCACTGGGGCGAGACCGTCATCCCGCACTTCCGCGCCCTGGAGGGCTGAGACGTGGTCGACCTCGACGGCAGGACACTGATCGTGACGGGCGCCGGCCGCGGCCAGGGCGCCGCCGAGGCCCGACTGGCCGTCGCGGCCGGGGCGCGCGTCGTCCTCACCGACGTGCGGGAGGAGGAGGGCCGGGCGGTGGCCGCCGAACTCGGCAAGGCCGCCCGCTTCGTCCCCCACGACGTGACCGACCCCGCCGGCTGGGACCGGGTCGTGCGCGAGGCCCGCGAAGCCTTCGGCGGGGTGCACGCGCTCGTCAACAACGCGGCGCTGTGGCGGGTCGCGCACGTGGAGGAGCAGGACCCGGAGGTCTTCGAGACCCTGCTGCGAGTCAACCTCCTCGGCCCCTTCCACGGCATCCGCGCCGTGGCCCCGGCCCTGCGGGAGGCCGGTGGCGGGTCGATCGTCAACATCTCCTCCACCGCCGGACTCGTCGGCATCGCCGGCCACGCCGCCTACGGCTCCACCAAGTTCGGACTGCGCGGCCTGACCCGCTCGGCCGCGATCGACCTCGGCCAGGACCGCATCCGCGTCAACTCCGTACACCCGGGAGCGGTGGACACCCCGATGGTCGCGGGCGTGCTGGAACACCGCGACTGGTCCCACCTCCCACTGGGCCGCGTCGGCCGCCCGGAGGAGGTCGCCGAACTGGTCCTCTTCCTCTGCTCGGAAGCCGCCGCCTACATCACGGGCGCCGAATTCCCGGTGGACGGCGGCATGACGACCCGCTGAGGGGGGTGCGGGCGGGCGGGGCGCCGGACGGGGTGCGGGCGGGGCGGCGGGTGCGGGACGGCGTGTGGCGGGGGCGGCGGGTACGGGACGTCGTGTGCGGCGGCGTGCGCGGGGCGCCGGACGGTGAGCGGGCGGGGTGGCGGGTACGGGACGGCGAGCGCGGCGGGTCCCGGTGCGGGACGGCGAGCGCGGCGGCGCGTACGGGGCGCCGGACGGTGAGCGGGCGGGTCACGGTGCGGGATGTCGTGCGCGGCGGCGGGCACAGGGCGCCGGACGGTGAGCGGTGGGTCCCGGGTGCGGGACGTCGTGCGTCGTGCGGGGCGGCGGGTGTCGTACGGCGGGGGTGGGGCGCCGGACGGTGAGCGGCGGGCCCCGGGCGCCCAGTGTCGGGCGGCAGAGGGTGGGTGCCGGGGTGCCAGATGCGGGCGGCGTGCGGCGGACACGGGATGCGGGACGGCGAGCGTCGCGCGCCAGGCGGCGGGCGCGGGCTGCGGGGTGCCGGATCGCGAGCGCCGTGCGGCGAAGGCGGGTGCCGGGTGCCGGACGGTGAGCGCCGGGTGACGGGTGCCGGGGTGCCGGGGTGCCGGCCGGTGGGCGCTGGGTGACGGGTGCCAAGGTGTCAGCCGGGGGGCCGCGACCCGCGAGCTGCGACCTGCGGGCGGTGGGGCCGGTGGACATTGGGGCCGGGGTGTCGGACGAGCGGATGCCGGGTGACGACCGGTGGACGTCGCGTGCCGGGCGGCGGGCGGACCGGCCCCGAGGCCGCGCCCGGGTGCGGGCACGAGCACGGACACGGGCAGGCGGGCAGGCGGGCCGGTGGTAGGGCGGCTTGGCGGACGGCGGACGGCGGACGGCGGACGGCGGGGTGCGGGTGGAGCGTGGTGCGGTGGTGGAGCTGCTGCGGCGGGCGCCGTCGGCCGGGTGCGGGCCGTGGGTGGCTTGGTGGGTGGCTGGTGTGGTGTCGGGTCGTTCCCGTCAGCCCGATCGTCTCGCGTCGTCGGGGACGGCTTCAAGGGCGCTCCCTTCGGTCGCGTCGCTGCGCGATGGCGCTGCGCGCCACCCTTGACCCCGCCCCCGCCGACGCAAGCCAACCGCTCTGCCGGCACCGCCCCCAATCCGGAAAGAAACGTGCCGGGCGGCAGGACCGGCCCCGGCGAAGGCCGCCCCCTGCCTGCGGCCCGCCCCGTGGAAACGCACCAGGCCCGGCCGCGCCCAAGACGCCCATGCGTCAGACGGCTGGGGCATGTGGTGGCGCACCAGGCCCGGCCATGCCCGGGACGCCCACGCGCCAGACGGCCGCTCGACGTGGCGACACACCGTGCCAGTCGCAGCCGAGCCCGCCAGGTGTCAGAAGGCTGCCCCGTGTGGGCACACCAGCCCGGCCTCAGCCGGGCCCGCCAAGTGTCAGACGGCCGGGAGATGTGGCGACACACCGGACGGGACCCGGCGAGACCGCCAGGTGTCAGGCGGCCGGGGTTTTCGGGGTGGTACGACGGGCCCGCACGCGCCCTGGGTCGCCTGGTGGGTGCGGCGGGTGGCGGGGCGCACGGTCGCAGTTCATGGAGCAGACCACCCCAGCCGCCCCCGGACCTGACGCCTGCCGTGGACCAACTCCCGCCCCGAGCGAACCGGCGAACGGCCACGGCCCCAGGCCCCGGCTCCCCTCCGCCGCCCCTGGGAAAAGCTTTTGACTTGCCCGCCGCCGGCAGGCGGCCACCCCAACCCCACACAACCGCACCCCGCGAGACAACCCGCCCTCATCTCCGGGTACGCGCCCCACCCGCCCAACAAATAGGCGACGATGCTCCCAGGCGCCCACCCCGCGACACCCTCACCCACCAAGGCCCGCAATGCCCCAAACGCCCGATTCCCCAATCCTTGCTCAAAACCCCACCCCGCCGCCACAAACCCGCAGGTAAAAGACTCTGCTCCCCGCGCACGCGGGGATGGACCCGCCGGGGTCACGGACGTCGCGCTTGGCGAGGTCTGCTCCCCGCGCACGCGGGGATGGGCCCGGACAACGGGAAGGGCTCAGCCCGATCGAAGCCTGCTCCCTGCGCACGCGGGGATGGCTCGCCTGGGCCAAGGGGGGAGGCGGTGTCGTTGCGGGCGGCGGCGGAAATCGGGGGCGGCGTGGGGGGTGGGGTGGTTAGGGTGTTGGGATGAGTGGGGCTGTTGTCGACGTCGTTGTGCCCGCTGTCACCACCACGTTGTGGCGGCCTGTCGGGCCCGAGGAGCTTGAGTTGGTGCGGGCTTCCGGGTGGGCGGCCTGGCCGCCTCGGTTGGCTGAGCAGCCGATTTTCTATCCCGTGTTGAACGAGGACTACGCGATCCGCATCGCCCGCGACTGGAACGTGCCGCACAGCGGGATCGGGCACGTGACCCGGTTCGAGGTCGACACCGCGTTTCTCGCCCGGTACCCCGTGCGGCAGGTCGGTGGTGCCGGCATTCTCGAACTGTGGGTGCCGGCGGAGGAGTTGGACGAGTTCAACGCCCATATTCGGGGGTCGATCGAGCTCGTGCACACCTTCACCCCCACCCGCACCTGACCCCCGGGCTTCGTGACGTCGTCGGTTCCGCGAAGCGGCCGGCCGGCGTCCCGATCCCGCGCGACCATGCCCCCATGACCATCGACGCCTCCGGCCGCGCCCGCGCCCGGTCCTTCGACGCCGCCGCCGCGCTCTACGCCGCCCACCGGCCGTCCTACCCGCCCGCCCTCCTCGACGCCGTCGAGGAGCTCGCCGGTCGGCCGCTCGCCGACAGCCTCGCCGTCGACGTGGGCGCGGGCACCGGGCTGGCCACCGCCCTGTTGTACGAGCGCGGCGCGCGGGTCCTCGCCGTGGAACCCGGTGACGGCATGGCCGAGCAGTTCCGCCGGGACCTGCCGCACCTGCCCGTCGTGCGGGGCGTCGGCGAGCACCTGCCGCTCGCCGACCGCAGCGTCGACCTCGTCACCTACGCCCAGGCTTTCCACTGGACCGATCCGGCCCGATCCGTGCCCGAGGCCCGTCGGGTGTTGCGGCCCGGCGGGGCCCTCGCCCTGTGGTGGAACGACTGGGACACCGACACGGACTGGCTCGCCGCGCAGGACCGGCGGATCCGCGGGTTCTTCGACGCGATCGGGGTGTCCCTGCGCGACGTGCCCGTCGATCCGCCGTTCGTCGCCCGGCGGGTCACGTGGTCGCGCCGGTTGACCCTCGACGCGCACCTCGCCAATCACGCCAGCCACTCCGCGTTCCTGCTGCTCGGCGCGGCCGGCACCCACGAGTTCCTGGCCCGTGAACGGGACCGGTTGGCCGCCCTGTTCCCCGAGGGGGTGGTGGAGGAACGGTACGTGACCAGTTTGTTCGTCGCCCGGCCTTGAGGCCGCCCCTGAGCGCTGTTCGTCGTGTCAGCCGGCGCCGTGGGTCACCACCAGTTCCCGGCAACGGGCCGGGGTGCCCCACGCGTCGCGCAGGGGGCGGGCCCGGCGCAGCCACAGCGAGAGGTCCAGCTCCTCGGTGTAGCCCACCGCGCCGTGCACCCGCAGCGCCGTGCCCGCCGCCGCGTACGCCGCCTCCCCGGCCGCCAGCTTCGCCGCCGCCACCGGACCCACCGCCGCGCCCTCCGGGCCGGGCCCTTCGAGGGTCGCCGCCGCCGCCCACAGCAGCGGACGGGCGAACTCCAGGCCCAGCAGGGTGTCCGCCAGCCGGTGCTTGACCGCCTGGAACGAGCCGATCGGCACCCCGAACTGGGCGCGCTGCCCCGCGTATTGCACCGTCCGCGTCAACAGGGCCCCGCCCACCCCCAGCACCTGCGCCGCGGTGAGCAGTCGCGCCCAGGACTCGGCCGCGCGGGCCGCCGCGAGCACCCGTTCCCCGCTCGCCAGGAGCTCCCCGGCGGTGTCCCCGGCGGGCAGGCCGAGCCGGCGGGAGGGGTCCAGGGAGGGGACGGTCGGGGTGTCGGGCCCGCCCGCCAGCACGCGGAGCTCCCCGGCGGGGGTGACGGTGAACACGTGGTCCACCCGGTCGGCGTCCACCGCGTAGGGGCCGGAGCCCGGCAGGCGCAGGGTGGCGGTGGTGTCCCCGGACAGCAGGCCGGGCAGGAAGCGCTTGGTCGTCCGGTCCTCGCCCAGCGCCGACAGCAGCGCCGCGGTCGCCGCCGTCTCCACCAGGGGGCCCGGCGCCCCGGCCCGGCCCACCTCCACGAAGCCCACCGCCGCGACCACGGCGAGGGAGCCGAGCCCGCCTGCGTCCCCGGCCGCGCCCTCCTCCGGCGCGGCCAGCGCGAACAGTCCGGTCTCCGCGAGGCCCCGCCACACCGCCCGCCCCGGCCCCGGGTCCCCGGCCGCCCAGGCCCGGGCCACCGCCGGGACCTCCGCCGCCGCCAGCCGCGCGGCCACGCTGCGGCCGAAGTCCCGCTGCTCCTCCGTCAACAGAAAACGCATCAGCGCCGGCCCTTCGGAAGGCCGAGCAGCCGCTCGGCGACGATGTCCCGCTGGATCTCGTTGGTGCCCGCGTAGATCGGCCCGGCCAGGGAGAACACCCACGGCTCGGCCCATTCGCCGTCCGCGCGTTCCGCGTCCGGCCCCAGCAGGTCCAGGGCCGTCTCGTGCAGGGAGATGTCGAACTCGCTCCAGAACAGCTTGTTCAGGCTGGACTCGGCGCCGATGGTCTCCCCGGCCGCGAACCGCGCCGCGTTCCCCCACGTGAACAGGGCGTACGCGCGGGCCCCGACCAGCGCGTCCGCGACCCGGTCCCGGGTCGCGGTGTCCGCCGGGTCGCCCCGCTCCGCCCACAGGGCCGCCAGCCGGTCGGCCGCCGCCAGGAACCGGCCCGGGGCCCGCAGGGTCAGGCCGCGCTCGTTGCCGGTGGTGGACATCGCGATCCGCCAGCCCTGCCCCACCTCCCCGATCACGTCCGCGTCCGGCACGAACACCCCGTCCAGGAACAGCTCCGCGAACGCCGGCTTGCCGTCCAGCCGGCCGATCGGCCGCACCGTCACCCCCGGCGCCCGCAGGTCGAACATCAGGTACGTCAGCCCCCGGTGCGGCCGGTCCGCCGCCGGGTCCGTGCGGAAGATCCCGAACGCGCGGTCCGCGAACGCCGCCCGCGAGGACCAGGTCTTCTGCCCCGACAGCGACCACCCGCGCTCGACGCGCTCCGCCCGCGAGGTCAGCGAGGCCAGGTCCGAGCCCGCGTTCGGCTCCGACCACGCCTGCGCCCAGATCGTCTCCCCGCTCGCCATCGCCGGCAGGATCCGGGCCCGCTGCTCGGCCGTGCCGTGCTCGAACAGGGTCGGCGCGAGCAGGTTCACGCCGTTCTGCGAGACCCGGCCCGGCGCCCCGGCCGCCCAGTACTCCTCCTCGAACACCAGCCAGTGCTCCAGGTCCACCCCGCGCCCGCCGAACTCCGCCGGCCAGGACACCGCCGACCAGCGGCCCGCCGCCAACTCCGCCTCCCACGCGCGGTGCGCGGCGAAGCCCTCGGCGGTCTCCAGGGAGGGCAGCGGACGGGACGGCACGTGCGCGCGCAGCCAGGCCCGGGCCTCGGCCCGGAACTCCTCGACCGCCGCCGTGTGGGTCAACTCCATCGGGCACCCGCCTCCCGGGTCTCGGCGCCGGCGTCGGGCCCCTCGCCCGGCCGCTCGGCGCGCGCCTTCATCGCCGCCACGTCCACCCCGGCGAGGGAGTCGGCGGCGGTCTCCGCGTTGTGCGCGTGCGCCAGGTGGTGCAGGCCGAACACCGAGTCCATGCCCGTGTGCAGCCCCTGGAGGTCCTCGGCCTGGTTCACGGCCCGTTTCGTCAACGCCAGCCCGAAGGCCGGCATCTCGGCGATCCGCAGGGCCAGGCGTTCGGTCTCCGCGTCCAGGTCCGCCTCCGGCACCACCCGGTTGACCATGCCCACGGCCTCCGCCCGCGCCGCCGACATGCGGTCCCCGGTGTACAGGAACTCCTTCGCGATCCGCGGCGGCATCACCCACGGGTGCGCGAAGTACTCCACCCCCGGGATCCCCATCCGCAGCACCGGATCCGCGAAGAACGCCCCCTCCGAGGCCACGATCAGATCGCACACCCACGCCAGCATCAGCCCGCCCGCCACGCAGGCCCCGCGCACCGAGGCGATCACCGGCTTGGGCAGCTCCCGCCACCGCCGGCACATCCCCAGGTACACCTCCGACTCGCGCGCGAACCGGGCCTCCGCGCCCGGCCGGTCGCTGTGGTCCCACCACAGGCCGGCGCGCCGGTCGAAGGGGAGGTGGGCATCGCGCCCGGGGGTCCCGATGTCGTGCCCGGCCGAGAAGTGCGGGCCCGCGCCGCTCAGCACGACCACCTTCACCTCCGGGTCGGCGGAGGCCCGGTAGAAGGCGTCGTCCAGGGCGTAGGTCATCGCGCCGTTCTGCGCGTTGCGGTAGCGCGGCCGGTTCATGACGACGTGCGCGATCGGGCCGCGCCGTTCGTAGCGGACCACCGGTTCGGCCGTCTCGGCGGAGGTCGTCTCGGCGGAGGCCGGGTCGAGGTCGGCGGGGGAGGGGGCAGGGGACATGCGGAACATCCTTCCCTAACAAGTGTTTGGTAGGTTAACGTACGGCCATGAGCAGCGTCGAGGAGTTCCGCACCGAGGTCCGCGACTGGCTGCGGACCCACCTGGTCGGCGAATGGGCCGCCCTCAAGGGCCGCGGCGGTCCCGGCCGGGAACACGAGTGCTTCCCCGAACGCCTCGCCTGGGAACGGCACATGGCCGCGCACCGCTGGACCTGCGTCGGCTGGCCCGTCGAACACGGCGGACGCGGCGCCACCATCGAGCAGCAGATCGCCTTCCACGAGGAGTACGCCCTCGCCGACGCCCCCGCCCGCGTCAACCACATCGGCGAACAGCTCCTGGGCCCCACCCTCATCGACCACGGCACCCCCGAGCAGCGCGCCCGCTTCCTGGAACCGATCCGCGCCGTCACCGAACTCTGGTGCCAGGGCTACAGCGAACCCGAGGCCGGCTCCGACCTCGCCGCCGTCCGCACCCGCGCCGCCCTCGACCCCGACACCGGCCAATGGGTGCTGCACGGGCAGAAGACCTGGACCTCACTGGCCCACGTGGCCGACTGGTGCTTCGTCCTCGCCCGCACCGAACCCCTCGGCCCCGACGCCCCCCGCCACCGCGGCCTGTCCTACCTCCTGGTCCCCATGGACCAGCCCGGCGTCGAGGTCCGCCCCATCGTGCAGCTCACCGGCGGCGGCGAGTTCAACGAGGTCTTCCTCGACGGCGCCCACGCCGACGCCGCCCACGTGGTCGGCGCCCCCGGCGACGGCTGGCGGATCGCCCTGGCCACCCTCGGGTACGAACGCGGCGTCTCCACCCTCGGCCAACAGGTCGGCTTCCGCCGCGAATGGCAGGCCCTCGTCGAGACCGCCCGCGCCAACGGCGCCCTCGCCGACCCCGCCGTCCGCGACCGCCTCACCACCGCCTGGATCGACCTCGAAGCCATGCGCGCCGGCGCCCTGCGCCCCGACGCCCACCCCTCCGCCGCCAAACTCCACTGGTCCCGCTGGCACCGCGACCTCGGCGAACTCGCCATGAGCATCGCCGGCCCCGCCGGCCTCCTCGCCCCCGGCGACCGCCCCGCCGCGAGCCTCGCCGACGTGCGCGCCCACCCCGGCGGCCCCGGCCCCGCCCCCGACGAGGCCCCCTACGACCTCGACGACGCCCAACGGCTCTTCCTCTTCTCCCGCGCCGACACCATCTACGCCGGCTCCGACGAGATCCAACGCAACCTCATCGCCGAGCGGGTCCTCGGCCTGCCGAAGGAGGCACGGGCATGACCACCCCCGAGCGCCGCCCCCAGGACGCCGGCGACAGCGCCCGACGCCGCCCCCCGCCGCCCCCCTACGTCCCCGCCCACGGGCTGCTGCGCGGCCGTACCGCCGTGATCACCGCCGCCGCCGGCGCCGGCATCGGCGGCGCCACCGCCCGCCGCTTCCTCGAAGAGGGCGCCCGCGTCCTCATCGGCGACACCCACCACCGCCGCCTGAAGGAGACCGAGGCCGCCCTCGCCGCCGAATTCGGCGCCGACCACATCGCCTCCCAACCCTGCGACGTCACCGACGAGGACCAGGTCCGCGCCCTCTTCGCCCGCGCCGCCGAACTCCACGGCGGCCTCGACCTCGTCGTCAACAACGCCGGCCTCGGCGGCACCGCCGCCCTCGTCGACATGACCGACGAGCAGTGGTCCAAGGTCCTCGACGTCACCCTCAACGGCACCTTCCGCTGCACCCGCGCCGCCCTGCGCGCCTTCCGCGACAGCGGCCGGCCCGGCGTCATCGTCAACAACGCCTCCGTGATCGGCTGGCGCGCCCAGACCGGGCAGGCCCACTACGCCGCCGCCAAGGCCGGGGTCATGGCCCTCACCCGCTGCGCCGCCCTCGAAGCCGCCGAGCTCGGCGTCCGGATCAACGCCGTCGCCCCCAGCCTCGCCATGCACCCCCACCTCGCCAAGGTCACCAGCGCCGAACTCCTCGACGAACTCACCTCCCGCGAAGCCTTCGGCCGCTACGCCGAACCCTGGGAGATCGCCAACGTCATCGTCTTCCTCGCCGCCGACTACTCCTCCTACATGACCGGCGAGACCGTCTCCGTCAGCAGCCAGCGGGCCTGAGCGGAACGGGCGACGACAATGGGCGGGTGCCGACGAACACCGAGAACACCAGCAAGAGCGGCCGGGCCCGCGGCAAAGGCCCCCAGCCCGTGACCGCCGCCCCCGAACGCCGCCGCGAACTCCTCGACACCGCCGCCGAGGTCTTCGCCGCCCAGGGCTACAACGCCACCACCGTCCGCAAGATCGCCGACGCCGCCGGCATGCTCGCCGGCAGCCTCTACTACCACTTCGACTCCAAGGAGTCGATGCTCGACGAGATCCTCTCGTCCTTCCTCACCGAACTCTGGGACGGCTACGACACCGTCCTCGCCGCCGGCCTGGGCCCCCGCGAGACCATCGAGGCCCTGGTCACCGAATCCTTCCGCGAGATCGACCGGCACCGCGCCGCCGTCGCCATCTACCAGAAGGAAGCCCGCACCCTCGCCGCCCAGGCCCGCTTCCACTACCTCTCCGACTCGCAGGTCAAATTCGAGGAAGCCTGGCTCGGCACCCTGGAACGCGGGGTCGCCGCCGGAGTCTTCCGCTCCGACCTCGACATCCGCCTCACCTACCGCTTCGTCCGCGACACCGTCTGGGTCGCCGCCTCCTGGTACCGACCCGGCGGACAGCACCGCCCCGAGGAGATCGCCCGCCAGTACCTCTCCATGGTCCTGGACGGCATCGCCCTGCGCACCGGACACCCCGCCTGACCCCACCCTTCGAGGAGCCGCAGCCATGCCCGAGGCATACATCGTCGACGCCGTCCGCACCCCCGTCGGACGCAGGAACGGGGGCCTGACGGCCGTCCACCCCGCCGACCTCGGCGCCCACGTCCTGGCCGCCCTCGTGGCCCGCACCGGCATCGACCCGGCCGCCGTCGAGGACGTGGTCTTCGGCTGCCTCGACACCGTCGGCCCGCAGGCCGGCGACATCGCCCGCACCGCCTGGCTCGCCGCCGGCCTGCCCGAGGAGGTCCCCGGCGTCACCGTCGACCGCCAGTGCGGCTCCAGCCAGCAGGCGATCCACTTCGCCGCCCAGGGCGTCCTGTCCGGCACCCAGGACCTCGTGGTCGCCGGCGGCACCCAGAACATGTCGATGATCCCCATCGCCTTCGCCTCCCGCCAGGCCGCCGAACCCCTCGGCCTCACAGAAGGCCCCTACCTCGGCTCCGCCGGCTGGCGCGCCCGCTACGGCGACGCCCCCGTCAACCAGTTCCACGGCGCCCAGCTCATCGCCGAGAAATGGGACATCAGCCGCCGCGACATGGAGGAATTCGCCCTCCGCTCCCACCAGCGCGCGATCACCGCCATCGACGAGGGCCGCTTCGACCGCGAGATCGTCCCCTACGGAGACCTCCGCCACGACGAGGGCCCCCGCCGCGACACCACCCTGGAGAAGATGGCCGGCCTGAAGCCCGTCGTCCCCGGCGGCACCATCACCGCCGCCGTCTCCTCCCAGGTCTCCGACGGCGCCGCCGCCATGCTCATCGCGAGCGAGGCCGCCGTCCGCACCCACGGCCTCACCCCCCGCGCCCGCGTCCACCACCTCTCCGTACGCGGCGAGGACCCCATCCGGATGCTCTCCGCCCCCATACCGGCCACCGCCCACGCCCTCAAGCGCACCGGCCTGTCCCTCGACGACATCGACCTCGTCGAGATCAACGAGGCATTCGCCCCCGTGGTCCTCGCCTGGCTCAAGGAGACCGGCGCCGACCCCGCCCGGGTCAACGTCAACGGCGGCGCCATCGCGCTCGGCCACCCCCTCGGCGCCACCGGCGTCAAACTCATGACCACCCTCCTGCACGAGCTGGAGCGCACCGGCGGACGCTACGGCCTCCAGACCATGTGCGAAGGCGGCGGCCAGGCCAACGTCACCATCGTCGAACGCCTCTGACCCCCGCCGACACGCCGCACGCCACGCCGCCCGAGACGATCCCGCCCCCGGGCCCGCGTCCGTGACCGACGACACCCCCGCGCCCCGCCCCGGCACGCCGTCCCCGGACCCCGTGCCGGGACGGGCCCCGCACCCCCGCGAGAACCCCGCGAGGCCAGTCCCGCCCGGGCCCCGACCGGGTCCTTTCTGTCGGTCGACCGACCGGCCCGGGCCGGACGGCCGGCAGGGCCGGGACGAAGGTCGTGTGTTAGCGTTTCCCTTCGCGTTCAGTGGTACCCATGAACACCATGCGCGCCTGACGGTCGATCTTTCCGCAGGCGCCTTTGTTGTTTTCTCGACGCCGATTCGTCGATGGGGCCCGTCCACTCCCTTCGGCATAAGGCGTCGCGCATGTCCCGCAACCGTTCTTCCGCAGCCCCGGCGCGCCCGCGCGCCGGTCGCCGACCCAAGTCCGGTGGTCCCGCCGGCGGCGGCCGCGGACAGTCCGCCCCCGCCCGCCCCCAGGAGTTCACCCCGCCCGAGACGGTCGTCCCCGGGCTTCCGCCCGTCGCGGCCTTCGAGGACCTCGACATGCCCGAGGCGCTGCTCAAGACCCTCGCGGAACAGGGCGTCACCACCCCGTTCCCGATCCAGGCCGCGACCCTCCCGAACGCGCTCGCCGGCCGCGACCTCCTCGGCCGCGGCCGCACCGGCTCCGGCAAGACCCTCGCCTTCGGCCTCGCCCTGATCGGCCGCACCGCCGGCCGCCGCGCCGAGCCCAAGGCCCCGCTGGCCCTCGTGCTCGTCCCGACCCGCGAACTGGCCCAGCAGGTCACCGACGCCCTCGCCCCCTACGCCAAGGCGGTCCGCCTGCGGATCGCGACCGTCGTCGGCGGCATGTCCCTGAACCGGCAGGCCGGCGACCTGCGACGCGGCGCCGAGATCCTCGTGGCCACCCCGGGCCGGCTCGCCGACCTCATCGACCGCGGCGACGTGACCCTGGCCGACGTGGACATCACCGTCCTCGACGAGGCCGACCAGATGTGCGACATGGGCTTCCTGCCGCAGGTCACGCGCCTGCTCAAGCAGGTCCGCGCCGGCGGCCAGCGGCTGCTGTTCTCCGCCACCCTCGACCGCAACATCGACGGCCTCGTGCGCGGCTACCTCGACGACCCGATCACCCACTCCGTGGACCCGTCCGCCGGCGCCGTCGTCACCATGGAGCACCACCTGCTGCACGTGACCGACGCCGAGGCGAAGAAGGACGTCACGCTGCGGATAGCGGCCCGCGAGGGACGCGTGATCATGTTCGTGGACACCAAGCGCGGCGTGGACCGCACGGTCAAGCGCCTGCTGGCCAACGGCGTCAAGGCATCCGGCCTGCACGGCGGCCGCTCCCAGCCGCAGCGCAACCGCACCCTCGACTGGTTCCGCACCGGCGAGGTCACCGCGCTCATCGCCACCAACGTCGCCGCCCGCGGCATCCACATCGACGACCTCGACCTCGTCGTCAACGTGGACCCGCCCATGGACCACAAGGACTACCTGCACCGCGGCGGACGCACCGCCCGCGCCGGCGAGTCCGGCCGCGTGGTCACCCTCGTGCTCCCCGAGGAGCGGCGCGAGATGGACCGCCTCATGCGGCACGCGGGCATCAGCCCCGGCGTGGCCTCGGTCGGCCCGGCCTCCGCCGAGCTCGCCGAGCTGACCGGCGCCCGCGTCCCCTCCGGCACCCCCGTGACCCTGCCCGAGCCCCGCCAGCCCCAGGCGCAGCCGAAGAAGCGTCCGGCGGGCGCCGAGGGCGCCGGCAGCGCACGCGGCCGGCGCCGGCGCGGCACCGGCCAGGGCGGCGGCGAGACCGGCCAGTCCCGCCAGGGCGAGCGCACCCAGACCCAGCGCGGCCAGAGCGAGCGCGGCCAGGGCGGCCAAGGCGGCCGGAGCCAGGACGGTCAGGGGCAGCGCGGCCAGGGCGGGCGTACCCGCCGTCCGGCCGCCGAGTCCGCCGCCGGCGGCGGCGCCCGGCGCGCCGAACCCCGTCAGGACGCGGCCCCCCGCGAGGGCGCGGCCCGTCGCCCCCGCCGCCGCCCCCGCACCCAGGGCGGCACCCAGGCCTGACGGCCCCCGACCCCACGCCGACGCCCCCGGACCCGCAAGGGCCCGGGGGCGTCGTCACGTGCGGCCGGCCGGGGTGACACGTGCCGCCGCCCCCACGGGGGTGGGGGCGGCGGGGGTGGGGTGGGGTGGGTGGGTCAGCGGACGAGTTTGTCCTGGAGTTTGGCCAGGGTGCGCACGTCCAGGCCCAGGCCCTTGGTCAGGTAGCCGCCGAAGTCCCCGTACGCGGCCTCGACCCGGGCGTTCGCCGCGTCCAGGTACTCGGGGCGGACCTCCTGGATCGGGATCAGCAGGTCCGGGTTCTGCATCATCCCGGACTGCCGCAGGCCCTCCCGCAGGCGCGCGTCGGCCGCGGCCCGGAAGGTGTTGGAGGCCAGGAAGTCCTGGCGCGCGGCCGACTCGGGCACGGCCAGGGCCCGCAGCAGCACGTAGCTCAGCCAGCCCGTCCGGTCCTTGCCCGAGGTGCAGTGGTACAGCAGGGGGCCCTGTTTGCCGTCGGCGATCTCGCGGAGGGTGGCCGCGAACTGCGCCCGGTTGGCGGGGTTGTCGACGAAGCCCTCGTAGATGGTGCCCATCAGGGCCGCGCCCCGGCCGCCGCCGAACACGGCCTCCTGGCGGACCGGGTCGCGGGTGGCGATGGTGCCGGTGATCGTGCCGTACAGGCCCTTGTCGTCCACCGAGCGGGAGGTGGCGGTGAGGCCGACGGGGAGCCGGTCGGCGCCGTCGTACTGGAGCTCCAGCGGGACCCGGAAGTCGACGACCTTGGTGAGTTTCAGGCCCGCGACGGTGGTGAGGTCGGCGTCGGTGAGCTTGCTGAGGGAGTCGGCCCGGTAGACCAGGCCCGGGCGGACGGTGCCGCCGGTGTAGGTGCGGTAGCCGCCGAGGTCGCGGACGTTGACGGCGCCCTGGAGGGGGATCTGGCGGATCGCGGTCGGTTGGAGGAACGGGGGGCGCCACGGGAGGTGGCGGGCGGTCGCGTCGGCCCCGGCGGCGGGGGCGGGGGTCGCGGTGGCCGGCAGGGCGCCGGCGGTGAGGGCCGCGAGGGCGGCGCCGGAGGCGACGGCCAGGCGGAGACGCGTGCGGGCACGGCTCATGACTTGCTCCTGGGCGGAGAAGTGGGGATCGCCCTGGTGAAGGCAGGGCGGTGGAGCGTGTGCGGACGCGGGCGCGGTCGCGGGAGGGCCCGGCGCGGCTCCGGTCGGGGGCCGGACGGGTGGTCCTCGGGCTGCCGTGGGGTGGTCGGCGGGTGCGGGGCGCGCCGGCTGTGGCGGATCGCGCGCGGGGGCGGGGGAGGACGCGGGCGGACGCGTGGGCGGATCGTTTCTCCACCGTCCCCGCACGCGACCCGCCCCTCCCGCGCGGGGACGCGGGCACGGAGCGGGGCGTGCGGGTGGTGTGGGGTGTGTGGGTGGGGTCAGGCGGCGCCGGCCGGGGCCGTGGCGCGCAGGGCGGCGAGGCGGTCGAGGGTGGCGTGCGCCTCGGTCATGACGCGGTCGACGAGTTCGGCGCAGGAGGGCAGGTCGTCGATGACGCCGGCGACCTGACCGGCGGCCATCACCCCGGTGTCGGTCCGCCCGTCGACCATCGCGGCCTTGAGCAGCATGGGGGTGTTGGCGGCCAACAGGACCTGGCTCCAGGTCAGTTCCTTGCCGTGTTTCATGGCGAGTCCGTCGCGGACCATGGCGGGCCAGCTCAGCCCGGACAGCCGGCGGAACCCGGCCGCGTGGCGCACGGCGCGGGTCAGCGCGCCGAGTCGGCCGGAGCGTTCCAGGGCGGCGACGAGTTCGGAGCGCAGCATCCGGTGCGGCAGCCCGTCCACGGCGGTGGTGACGGTGACGTCCTTGACGGCCGCCGCCAGGTACCGGGCCTTGACGGGCTCGGGGACGGTGGAGTCGGAGGTGAGCAGGAAGCGGGTGCCCATGGCGACCCCGGCGGCCCCGAAGGCGAGGGCGGCGGCCAGCCCGTGCCCGTCGGAGAACCCGCCGGCGGCGATCACGGGGATGTCCACGGCGGCCACGACCTGGGGCAGGAGCACGGTGGTGGCCACGTCCCCGGTGTGCCCGCCGCCCTCCCCGCCCTGCACGACGACGGCGTCGGCGCCCCAGGCGGCGACCTTCTCGGCGTGCCGGCGGGCCCCGATGCTGGGGATGACCACGACCCCGGCGTCCTTGAGGCGGGCGATCAGCTCTTGGGAGGGGGCCAGGGCGAAGGAGGCCACCTTGACGCCCTCCTCGACGATGATCGCGACGCGTTCGGCGGCGTCCGAGGCGTCGGCGCGCAGGTTCACGCCGAAGGGCGCCCCGGTGCGGGACTTGACCTCGCGGATCGCGGCCCGCAGGTGTTCGGGGGTCATGGTCGCGGAGGCGAGGACGCCCAGCGCCCCGGCCTCGGCGGTGGCCGAGACCAGGCGGGGGCCGGCGACCCAGCCCATGCCGGTCTGCACGATCGGGTGCCGCACGCCGACCAGGCGGGTCAGGGCCGTGGGCAGTTCGGGCGGCGGGGGAGCGGGGGGAGTGGTGAGGGCGGGGTCGCGCGCGGGGTCGGTCACGGGGTGGGCACCTCCCGGTCGCGCAGCCCGCGCGGGTCGATCACCTCGCGGATCAGCCGGAGTTCCTCCGGGGTGGGTTCGCGGGTGAGCGGCACCTCGGGGGGTTCGACGAGGGTGAAGCCGGTGGCCTCGCGGATCCGTTCCACGCCCACGCCGGGGTGCGCGGAGACCAGCCGCATCCGGTGGTCGGGGGTGTCGAAGTCGAAGACGCCGAGGTCGGAGACGACCCGGGGGAGTCGGTGGAAGCGGGTGGCGGAGGGGCCGGCGGCGGCGGCCCGGTCGTAGCCCACGCCGCTGACCAGGTCCACGTTCTCCACGAACACCCGCCGCGAGTGCCTGGGCACCCAGTAGCTGACCGGGTTGTTGAGGGTGTTGACGGGTGCGCCGCGCACCCCGAGGAGTTGGCGGGCGGGGTGTTCGCCGGTGCCGATGCGGGAGATGTTCTGGTTGCCGAAGCGGTCGATCTGGCTCGCGCCCATCATCACGTGCCGGCGGCCCCCGGTGACCATCGTCAGGTGCCGGCGGTAGGGCAGCCAGCCCTCCACGGAGCCGTCGAGGGAGACCAGGGCGGCCTCGCCGTCGGTGAGGAGCAGGTCGGGGGAGAAGGTGCGCTTGGCCAGGCGGGCCCCGAAGGAGGGGATGAGGCCCATGGGGCTGGCGAGGACCTCGCCGTTGTCGCGCCATGCCTCGGCGCAGGCGATCACGCAGTACTCGGCGCGGCTGACGGGCGCTTCGAGGGAGGTGTCGGTCACCGTTGTTCCTCCTGCCAGGCGCGGACGGCCCGTTGGTAGTCGGCCTCGGTCCCGCCGGCGAGGAAGCGGGCGGAGAACTCGGGCCAGGGGGTCGTGGCGTACAGCTTCTGGAACGCCTCGTCGCGGTCGTGGTCGGGGACGCACGAGGTGAAGTGGGCGCCGTTCGGGGTCTCGACCACGCCGGTGACGCTGTGCCGGGACACCAGCAGGGACTGCGGGGGACCGGCCTTGGCGAGCTCGGCGGTCTCCACGAGGCGCTCGCAGGAGACGTACGCCTCGTCGGCGGCCTCGCAGAACAGGTCGTCGAAGTAGGGGTCGGGGCCCAGGTACTGGCCGTTGCCGAGCCGGTCGGCCCGGTTGAGGTGCACCAGGGCCGCGTCCAGCCGCAACGCGGGCACGGCCACGAACTCCTCCCCGTCGGCGTACGGGGAGGTGACGGTGCGCAGCTCGGGGTTGAGGCGGAGCACGTCGGAGCCGAGGCCGGCGCGGACCGGCAGGAACGGCAGCCGGTTCGCGGCGGCGTGCAGCCCCCACATGAACATGGCCTCGTCGAGTTCGGTCAGGGCCAGGGTGCCGTTCTCGCGGGCGGCCCGGTAGTTCGGCTCCAGCGGGATGGAGTCCAGGGTCGCGAACGCGGCCACCAGCCGGGTGACCTTCCCGGCGGCGGCGAGCAGGCCCACGTCGGGCCCGCCGTAGGAGACCACGGTGAGGTCGGTGAGGTCCGAGCGCAGGATCGCGCGGACCAGGGCCATCGGCTTGCGGCGCGAGCCCCAGCCGCCGATGCCGATCGTCATGCCGCTGCGGAGCCGGCCGACGACCTCCTCCGGGGTCATGGTCTTGTCGCGGGCGCCGTCGGCGGCGCGGGGGGTCCGGCTCACGCGTCCTGCTCCTTCGCTGAGATCGGGCTGGTGGTGGGGTTCGGGGCAGGGGCGGCGGGGCGGGCGCCGGAGCCGAAGGTGTCGCGGACCCGGTCGGCGACGCCGCTGAGGTTGGCCTCGAAGGTGAAGCCCTGCTCGAAGCGGTAGCTGCGGCGCACGTCCACCGGGTCGATCCCGTTGATGGCCGCCTTCGCCAACCGGATCAGGTACGGGTCCTTGCGGGCGATCTCGCCCGCGAGTTCCAGGGCGGCGGCCCGCAGCCCCTCGCGCGGGGTCACCCGCCACACCGAACCGTGCGCGTGTAGTTCGGCGGCGGTCGCGGTGCGCGAGGTGTAGTACAGGGCGCGCATGAGGTGCTGGGGCACGAGCCGGGACAGGTGGGTGGCCGCGCCCAGGGCGCCCCGGTCGAGTTCGGGCAGGCCGAAGACGGCGTCCTCGCTCGCGACGATCGCGTCCGCGTTGCCGACCAGGCCGATCCCGCCGCCGAGACAGAACCCGGCGACCTCGGCGACCACCGGGACCTCGCACTCGTAGACGGCGGCGAACGCCTCGTAGCAGCCCCGGTTGGCGCCGATCAGGGCCGTGTGCCCGCTGTCGCGCTGCATCTCCTTGATGTCGACGCCCGCGTTGAAGCCCCGGCCCTCGGCGGCGAGCACCACGCAGGCGATCTCCGGGTCGCGGCCGGCGGCGCGGACCGCGTCGGCCAGGTCGTACCACCCCTGGACGGGCAGGGCGTTGACGGGCGGGAAGTCGACGGTGACGAGCGCGATGCCCTTGTCCGGGCCGGAGGTGGAGACACCCATGGGAGGATCAGCTACCTTTCCACCAAACATTTGTTAGGTGAGGAAGGTAGCAGCCCATGCAGCTCGACGGGAGGGTTGTCGTCGTCACCGGCGGCACCCGAGGCGTAGGCGCCGGCATCACCCGCTCGTTCCTCCGGGCGGGCGCGCACGTCGTGACCTGCGCCCGCCGCCCCCCGGACACCCCCGTGACCGCCGGCGGGCACACGGCCGAGTTCGAGGCCGTCGACCTGCGCGACGAGGACGCCGTCACCGCCCTCGTCGACCGGATCGCCGACCGCCACGGCCGCCTCGACACCCTCGTCAACAACGCCGGCGGCGGCCCCTACCGGCTGCTCGCCGACGCGACCCCCGCCCAACACGCCAAGGTCATCGCCCTCAACCTGATCGCCCCCCTGACCATCACCCTCGCCGCCCACAGCCACCTCAAGGCCGCCCGCGGCTCCGTCCTGATGATCGGCAGCGTCAGCGCCACCCGCCCCTCACCGGGCACCGCCGCCTACGGCGCCGCCAAGGCCGGACTCGACAACCTGGCCCGCTCCCTCGCCGTGGAATGGGCCCCCGAGATCCGCGTCAACACCCTGCTGCTCGGCATGGTCCGCACCGAACTCGCCCACCTCCACTACGGCGACGAGGCCGGCGTCGCCGCCGTCGGCGCCACCGTCCCCCTCGGCCGACTCGCCGAACCCGCCGACATCGGCGACACCGCCGTCCTCCTCTCCTGCGACCACGCCCGCTACGTCAGCGGCGCCTCCCTCCTCGTCCACGGCGGCGGCGAACGCCCCGCCTTCCTCGACGCGGCCACCGTCAACAAGGAGCACCCCACCCCGTGAACACCACCGCCCGAGACACCTCCCTCGCCGCCGACCGCGTCGTCCTCGTCACCGGCGCCGGCCGGGGCCTGGGCCGCGCCCACGCCCTCGCCTTCGCCGCCGCCGGCGCCAAGGTCGTCGTCAACGACCTCGGCGTCGCCCTCGACGGCGCCGCCGGCGCCGGCCCCACCCCCGCCGAGGAGGTCGTCGCCGAGATCGAGGCCGCCGGCGGGCAGGCCCTCGCCCACGGCGGGGACATCGCCACCTCCGACGGCGCCGCCTCCCTGATCACCGCCGCCCTCGACCGCTTCGGCCGGATCGACACCCTCGTCAACAACGCCGGATTCCTGCGCGACCGGATGCTCGTCAACCTCGACGAGGACGACTGGCACGCCGTCATGCGCGTCCACCTCGCCGGCCACTTCCTCCCCCTCAAACACGCCGCCGCCTGGTGGCGCGCCGAGGCCAAGGCCGGCCGGCCCGTCGCCGCCCGCGTGGTCAACACCTCCTCCGGCGCCGGCCTCCTCGGCTCCGTCGGCCAGGGCAACTACAGCGCCGCCAAGGCCGGCATCCTCGGCCTGACCCTCGTGGCCGCCGCCGAGATGGGCCGCTACGGCGTCCAGGTCAACGCCATCGCCCCCGCCGCCCGCACCCGCATGACCGAGAGCGCCTTCGCCGACACCATGGCCGCCCCCACCGCCGGCGCCTTCGACGCCATGGCCCCCGAGAACGTCTCCCCCCTCGTGGTCTGGCTCGGCTCCACCGCCTCCGACGGGGTCACCGGCCGCGTCTTCGAGGTCGAGGGCGGCCGGATCACCGTCATGGAGGGCTGGCGCCCCGGACCCACCGACGACACCGGCGCCCGCCGCACCCCCGCCGACGCCGGCGACACCGCCCGCAAACTCCTCGCCGCCGCCGAACCCCCGCACCCCGTCTACGGCGCCTGAGCCCCACCCCGCCCCACAGCGCCCCTCACGGCCCCGGCCCGCCCCGCGCGGACCGGGGCCGCGCCATGTCCCCGGCCCCCTTTCCCGGCCAGCGGGAAAAGGCACTCCCCGCCCCCGCGACCCGCCCCATAGCCTCACCGCACCCCACCCCCCACCACCCCCGTTCCCTCGCACCCTGGAGCGCGCCGATGCTCTCCGACCACCAGCGCGGGCAGGCCGCCGCGCTCCTGCACCGCGCCGAGACCGACCGACGCCCCATCGCCCCGCTGACCGAGCTGTTCCCCGGCATCACCACCGAGGACGCCTACGAGATCCAACTCCGCCTGATCCGCGCCCGCACCACACCCGGAGCCGACGGCACCCCGGCGCCCGCCCGGATCACCGGCCACAAGGTCGGCCTCTCCTCACCCGTCATGCAGGCCATGATGGGAGTGGACGAACCCGACTACGGCCACCTCCTCGACACCATGGCACTGGCCCCCGACCGACCCGTGTCCCTCGGCCGCTACTGCGCCCCCCGCGTCGAGGTCGAGATCGGCTTCCTGCTCGGCGCCGACCTCCCCGGCGCGGACTGCACCGTCGCCGACGTGCTCGCCGCCACCGAACAGGTCGTGCCCGCCCTCGAACTCATCGACAGCCGCGTCGCCGACTGGCGGATCTCCATCGCCGACACCATCGCCGACAACGCCTCCTCCGCCGGCTACGTCATCGGCCCCGGCCGCGACCCCCGCGAGCTCGACCTCACCGCCGTCGACGCCGTCCTCACCGACGACACCGGCACCCGCCTGGCCACCGGCCGCTCCGACGCCGTCCTCGGCGACCCCGCCGCCTCCGTGGCCTGGCTCGCCCGCACCGTCGCCCGCTTCGGCGTCCCCCTGCGCAAGGGCCACCTGATCCTGCCCGGCTCCTGCACCCGCGCCGTCGACGTGACCGCCGGCCGCACCTACACCGCCGAGTTCACCGGACTCGGCGGCGTCTCGCTCGCCTTCCGCCGCTGACCGAGGACCGCACCCATGACCCAAGCCCGCCGCAAGGCCACCGCCGCCATCGTCGGCTCCGGCAACATCGGCACCGACCTGCTGTACAAGCTGCTGCGCTCCGAACACGTCGAACCCCGCTGGATGATCGGCGTCGACGAGGCCAGCGAGGGCCTGGCCCACGCCCGCCGCGCCGGCCTGGAGACCGGCCACCACGGCGTCGAACCCCTCCTCGCCGGCTCCGAACTCCCCGACCTGGTCTTCGAGGCCACCAGTGCGTACGTGCACCGCGCCAACGCCCCCCGCTACGCCGAACTCGGCATCCGCGCCGTCGACCTCACCCCGGCCGCCCTCGGCCCGGCCGTGGTCCCGCCCGCCAACCTCACCGCGCACCTCGACGCCCCCAACGTCAACATGATCACCTGCGGCGGGCAGGCCACCATCCCCGTGGTGCACGCCGTCTCCCGCGTCGTGCCCGTGCCCTACGCCGAGATCGTGGCCTCCGTGGCCTCCGCCTCCGCCGGCCCCGGCACCCGCGCCAACATCGACGAGTTCACCCGCACCACCGCCCGCGGCATCGAGGAGATCGGCGGCGCCGCCCGCGGCAAGGCCGTCATCATCCTCAACCCCGCCGACCCGCCCGTGATGATGCGCGACACCGTCTTCTGCGCCATCCCCGAGGACGCCGACCGCGAGGCCGTCGCCGCCTCGATCAAACAGGTCGTCGAGGACGTCGCGAGCTACGTGCCCGGCTACCGGCTGCGCGCCGAGCCCCAGTTCGACGACCCCTCCCCGCTCACCGGCGGACACGCCCGCGTCGGGATCCTCCTGGAGGTCGAGGGCGCCGGCGACTACCTGCCGCCCTACGCCGGAAACCTCGACATCATGACCGCCGCCGCCACCAAGGTCGGCGAGGAGATCGCGAAGGAGCACCTCCGATGACCCCCGCCCCCCTCACCGACCCCTACTCCGACACCCTCGACATCCGCGTCACCGACTCCTCCCTGCGCGACGGCTCCCACGCCCAACGCCACCGCTTCACCGTCGAGCAGGTCACCTCCGTGGTCGCCGCCCTCGACACCGCCGGCGTCCCCGTCATCGAGGTCACCCACGGCGACGGACTCGGCGGCTCCTCCTTCACCTACGGCTTCTCCGCCACCCCCGAACAAGAGCTGATCAAGGCCGCCGCCGACACCGCCCGCCGGGCCCGGATCGCGTTCCTCATGCTCCCCGGCCTCGGCGTCAAGGACGACATCCGGGCCGCCCGCGACAACGGCGGCGCCATCTGCCGGATCGCCACCCACTGCACCGAGGCCGACATCTCCGCCCAACACTTCGGGCTCGCCCGCGACCTGGGCCTCGAAACCGTCGGCTTCCTGATGATGGCCCACTCCACCACCCCCGAACGCCTCGCCCGCCAGGCCCGCATCATGGCCGACGCCGGCTGCCAGTGCGTGTACGTGGTCGACTCCGCCGGCGCCCTCACCATGGACGACACCACCGACCGGGTCGCCGCCCTCGTCGCCGAACTCGGCACCGACGCCCAGGTCGGCTTCCACGGCCACGAGAACCTCGGCCTCGGCGTCGGCAACTCCGTCGCCGCCGTCCGCGCCGGCGCCCGCCAGATCGACGGCTCCACCCGCCGGCTCGGCGCCGGCGCCGGCAACACCCCCGTCGAGGCGTTCGCCGCCGTCGCCCACAAGATGGGCTGGCGCACCGGCATCGACGTGCTCGGCATCATCGACGCCGCCGAGGACGTGGTCCGCCCGATCATGGACGACGAGTGCGTCCTGGACCGCATGGCCCTCCTCATGGGCCACGCCGGCGTCTACTCCAGCTTCCTCAAGCACGCCTGGACCCAGGCCGAACGCTACGGCGTCAGCGGCGCCGAGATCCTGCTGCGCGCCGGCGAACGCCGCCTCGTCGGCGGCCAGGAGGACCAGCTGATCGACATCGCCGTGGAACTCGCCGCCACGCACGCCACGCACGCCACGCACGCCACGAACGCCACGAACGCCCCCGCCACCGCCACCGCCTCCGCCGACCGCCCGTAAGGGAGCGCGACGATGACCGACGACCTCCCCGCCCCGACCGCCCACGCCCCCCGCGTCATCGAGGCCGCCGCCCCGCCCGCCCGCTTCGCCCGCGGCTGGCACTGCCTCGGCCTCGCCGCCGACTTCCGCGACGGCGAACCCCACGAGGTCGCCGCGTTCGGCACCACCCTCGTCGTCTTCGCCGGCGCCGACGACGACACCCTGCACGTACTGAACGCCTTCTGTCCCCACATGGGCGGCAACCTCGCCCACGGCACCGTCAAGGGCGACACCCTCGCCTGCCCCTTCCACGACTGGCGCTGGCGCGGCGACGGCCGCTGCGCCGAGGTCCCCTACGCCCGCCGCGTCCCCCCGCGCGCCCGCACCCGCGCCTGGACCACCCTGGAACGCAACGGGCAGCTGTACGTGTGGCACGACCCCGAGGGCAACCCGCCGCCCGAAGAGGTCACCATCCCCCTGATCGAGGGGTACGGGGACCCCGAATGGAGCGCCTGGTCCTGGAACTCGCTGCGCGTCGAGGGCTCCAACTGCCGCGAGATCATCGACAACGTGGTGGACATGGCGCACTTCTACTACGTGCACTACGCCTTCCCGAAACGCTTCAAGAACGTCTTCGAGGACCACGTCGCCACCCAGTACATGGAGTCCGTGCCCCGCCCCGACGTCGACCTCGGCACCCTCTCCACCGGCGGCGGCCTGCGCTCCGACGCCTCCTACTTCGGCCCCTCCTACATGATCGACAAGCTGTGGAGCGACGTCGGCGGCGGCCTGGAGATGGAATCCGTGCTGATCAACTGCCACTACCCGGTGGACGAGAACAGCTTCGTCCTCATGTACGGGGTCCTCGTCAGGAAACTCCCCGGCATGACCGACGAACAGGCCGCCGAGGCCGCCCGCCTCACCTCCGAGGGCCTCGCCGTCGGCTTCGAGCAGGACGTCGAGATCTGGCGCGACAAGACCCGCATCGACAACCCGCTGCTCACCGAGGAGGACGGGCCCGTCTACCAACTGCGCCGCTGGTACGAGCAGTTCTACGTGGACGTCGCCGACGTCAAGGACGAGATGACCCGCCGCTTCGAGTTCGAGATCGACACCACCCGCGCCAACGCCGCCTGGGAGGCCGAGGTCGCCGAGAACCTCGCCCGGCACGCCGACGGGCCGGAGAACCCCCGATGACCTCCCCCGGCCCGGCGGCCCCGGGCCCGACCGGGGCCCCGGACCTCGGAGCCCCGGACCTCACCGGAGCCCAAGGCGCCCACGGCGATCCCGGGCGGGCGGGCGCCCCCGTCGGCTGCGCCCGCTGCGGCACCCAGGTCCTGTGCGAACGCTTCAGCCCCGTCCACCTCCAGATCCAGTGGACCGAGGACGCCGCCGCCGTCTGCCCCCGCATCGCCGCCGCCCACGCGAGCGGCACCCCCGCCGCCCGCGTCCGCGACTGCGCCGACCTGCGCGCCGCCGTCGACCGCGCCGTCACCGACGGCCGACTCCCGGTGGCCGGCCATGCCTGACCGCACCCTCGCCCCCAGCGCCCCGGCCCCCGACACCCCCACTCCCGGCACCCCCGCTCCCGTCGTGCCCGCGCCGCCCGTGCGCCGGCTGCGCGTGACCCACCGCACCGTCCAGACCGCCGACGCCGTCACCCTCACCCTCGCCCCCGCCGACCCCGACGCGGCCCCCCTGACCTGGCGGCCGGGCCAGTTCCTCACCCTGCGCACCCCCGGCGGGGCCCGCTGCTACTCCCTGGCCACCTCCCCGCACACCGGCGAGGCCCCGGCCGTCACCGTCAAACGGGTCCCCGGCGGCGCCGGCTCCGGCTGGCTGCACGACACCGTCGCCGTCGGCGACCACCTCGACGCGCTGCCGCCGGCCGGCACCTTCACCCCGTCCGACCTGCACACCGACCTGCTCCTCGTCGCGGGCGGCAGCGGCATCACCCCCGTGCTGTCCATCGCCGCCTCCGTCCTCGCCGCCGGCACCGCCCGCGTCACCGTGCTGTACTTCAACCGCGCCGCCGACACCGTCATCCACCACGCCGAACTGCTCGCCCTGAGCACCGCCCACCCCGACCGCTGCACCGTCGTGCACTGGCTGGAGGACCTCCAGGGCCTGCCCGAACCCGCCCGCCTGGCCCCCCTGTGCGCCCCCTACGCCGGCCGCCCCGCCTACCTGTGCGGCCCGGCCCCCCTCATGGACGCCGCCGAACAGGCCCTGCGGGCCGTCGGCACCCCCGGCCGCGCCGTGCACCGCGAGCGCTACTTCTCCCTCTCCGAGGACGTGTTCACCCCCCGGCCCCCGGCCGACACCGACCCCGCCGACTCGGCCGTCGACGGAGCCGCCGAGCCGCCGGCCGTCGCCGAGATCACCCTCGACGGCGCCCACCACACCGTCCCCTGGCCCCGCGCCACCCCCCTGCTCGACGCCCTCCTCGCCGCCGGCGTCGACGCCCCCCACTCCTGCCGCGAAGGCGCCTGCGGGGCCTGCTGCCTGCGGGTCCTGGACGGGGACACCGAGCTGATCCGCAACGAGGTCCTCGACGCCGACGACCTCGCCGAGGGCTACACCCTCGCCTGCCAGGCCCTGCCCCGCACCGACCGCGTCCGCCTCGACCTCGGCTGAGCCCCGCGCCCACGGCGCGGGCCTACATCCAGGCCCCGCCCCGCAACCAGCCCATCATGTTGTCCATCGCCTGATCCGAGATCACCGACCCCACCGCCCCCGACCCGGCCCCCGAATCCGCCCGCCCCGGACCCGACGCGGCCCGCGGCGAGCCCGCCCGCGCGGCCCGCACCCCCCGCCCCGCCCCGTACAACTCCCGCCACACCGAGCGCACGCACGCCGTCACCAACGGCGCCAGCCGCGCCAACTCCCGCTCCCCGCGCTCCCCCCGCGAACACGACACCGACACCGCCGCCACCGCCCGCCCCGCCCCGCGCAGCGGCGCCGCCACACAACACACCCCGCGCACGCACTCCTCCCGGTCGAAGGCCACCCCCCGCTCCCGGACCGCCGCCAACTCGGCGCGCAGCGCCGAGGCCCGCGTCACCGTCCGCGGGGTGCGCGGCCGCAGCCCGCGTGCCAGGACCGACTCCGCGGCCGCCGGCTCCCCGAACGCCAGGATCGCCTTCCCCACCGCCGTGCAGTGCGCCGGCAACCGGCCGCCCACCCGCGAGGGCACGGCCGAGGAGTCCGCCCCGCCGATCCGTTCCAGACAGACCACGTCCGCCCCGTCCAGCACCGACAGGTGCACCAGCCGCCCGGTCTGCTCGTGCAACTCGTGCAGCCACGGCAACGCGGCCCGCCGCAGCCGGTTGTGGTGGGAGGCCAACGCGCCCAGTTCCAGCATCCCCAGCCCCATCCGGTAGTCCCGACCGTCCCGATCCAGCCACCGCAACTGCACGAGCTGGTCCAGGATCCGGTGCGCGGAGGACCGGGGGATCCCCGAGCGGCGCACCACCTCCGTCAGCGACAACCGGGGCTCGGCCCCCTCGAACGCCCCCAACACCCGAGCCGCCTTCTCCAACAGCGACAACGGCGCCCCGGAAACGGAGGCGGAGACCTGGTCGAGCATGAGAATCCCCCCATGTGAGGTGTTTCGCCGACCCTGACACGAGCCCCCGCGCGCGGGGAAGCACCCGGCGCGATGTATTTCAATCAGGCATACACCTTTTCGTAACATGGCCGAAACCGGTCCACCGCCCCACCGGCCCCACACCCTTCCCACTCAGCGGGAGCCACCCGTACCACCCCCCACCGGGCCCGGCGTACCGTCACCGCACCCCACACCTCCCCGGCTCCCCGACCGCCGCACCCGCACACCACCGCCCCGGTCGGCGAAGACCCCGAGAAAGGGACACCCATGAGCGACGAAGACGTCCTCGCAGCAGTCCGCGACCTCGCCCCCGCCCTCCGCGCCCGCGCGGCCGACACCGAGAACGCCCGCAAGGTCCCCGAGGCCACCGTCAAGGAACTCGCCGACACCGGCTTCTTCCGCCTCCTCCAACCCCGAGCCCACGGCGGCCACGCCACCCACCCCGGCCTCTTCCACGAAGCCGTCAAGACCATCGCCCGCGCCTGCGGCTCCACCGGCTGGGTCGCCTCCGTCGTCGGCGTCCACCCCTGGCACGTCGCCCTCTACGACCCCCGCGCCCAGGACGAGGTCTGGGGCACCGACCAGGACGCCCGCATCTGCTCCTCCTACGCCCCCACCGGCACCGTCACCCCCGTCGACGGCGGCTTCACCCTCACCGGCCGCTGGCACTTCTCCTCCGGCTGCGACCACACCGACTGGGCCCTCCTCGGCGGCCTCGTCACCGACGACGACGGCCGCCCCGTCGACATGCGCACCTTCCTCGTCCCCCGCACCGAATACCGGATCGACGACGTCTGGGACACCGTCGGCCTGCGCGGCTCCGGCTCCAACGACATCGTCCTCGACCAGGTCTTCGTCCCCGACCACCGCGCCCTCAGCTTCGGCCCCGTCACCGCCCTCGACGTCCCCGGCCACACCCTCAACCCCGAACCCCTCTACCGCCTCCCCTACGCCACCATCTTCACCACCACCATCTCCGCCCCCATCGTCGGCATCGCCGAAGGCGCCCTCGAAGCCCACGTCGACGCCACCCGCGAACGCTTCCGCGTCTCCTACGGCCAACAGGTCGCCGAAGACCCCTTCGCCCAGGTCCGCATCGCCCGCGCCGCGAGCGACATCGACGCCTCCTGGCTCCAACTGCGCCGCAACGTCGACGAACTCCACGCCCTCGCCGCCACCGGCGCCGAACTCCCCATGGCCCTGCGCGCCCGCGCCCGCCGCGACCAGGTCCTCGCCACCGAACGCTGCGTCGCCGCCGTCGACCTCCTCATGGAGAACGCGGGCGGCTCCGCCATGCGCACCGGCCCCGGCGTCCTCCAACGCGCCTGGCGCGACGTCCACACCGGCCGCGGCCACGCCGCCAACGACCCCGAACGCGCCCTCGTCCTCTACGGCCAGAGCGCCCTCGGCCTCGACATCCAGGACACCATGCTGTGAGCGATTCCCCCGCGTACGACGAGGAGAACACCAGCCGCACCGGCAAGGCCGGCGCCCTCACCCTCCGCTGGCACGAGGCCGGCCCCGACGGCCCGCCCGCCGACCCCGAGACCCCCGTCCTCGTCCTCCTCCACGGCGGCGGACCCGGCGCCTCCGGCTGGTCCAACTTCGGCCGCAACCTCCCCGCCTTCGCACCCCACTTCCGCACCCTCCTCATCGACCAACCCTGCTTCGGGGCCTCCGACAAGACCGCCCCCGACCGCGACTACTTCTCCTTCGCGGCCCGCGCCGTCGTCGACCTCCTCGACACCCTCGACATCCCCCGCGCCCACTTCGTCGGCAACTCCCTCGGCGGCGGCACCGCCACCCGCATCGCCCTCGACCACCCCGACCGGGTCGGCCGACTCCTCCTCATGGGCCCCGGCGGCATCTCCCTCAACCTCTTCCACGCCGACCCCACCGAGGGCATCCGCCGCCTCTTCGACTACAGCCTCGCCCCCGAACCCACCCGCGAGCAGATGCGCGCCTTCCTCACCACCCTCGTCCACGACCCGGCCCTCGTCACCGAGGAACTGATCGACGAACGCCACGCCCGCGCCCTGGACCCCGAGGCCCGCCTCGGCAACGCCCGCATGGGCGCCGCCTTCGCCGCCTTCCCCGAGGAGTCCATGCTCTGGCGCGAGGCCCACCGCATCACCCACCCCACCCTCCTGACCTGGGGCCGCGAGGACCGCGTCAACCCCGTCGACGGCGCCTTCCTCGCCCTCAAGGCCATCCCCGACGCCCGCCTGCACGTCTTCCCCCGCTGCGGCCACTGGGCCCAGACCGAGGCCGCCGACGCCTTCAACCGCCTCGCCCTCGACTTCTTCACCCCCTGAACAGGAGCACCATGGACATCCGCGCCCTCGGATACCTCCGCATCGAGACCACCGACCTGCCCGCCTGGCGCACCCACCTCCTCGACATCCTCGGCATGACCGAGGCCCAGGGCAGCACCGAGACGCGACTGGGCGTGCGCATCGACGACCGCGTCCACCGCTTCCAGTTCCTCGCCGGCGACACCGACCGCCTCGCCGCCGCCGGCTTCGAACTCGCCGACGCCGCCGCCCTCGCCACCGCCGTCCGCGAACTGGAGGCCGCCGGCGTCCCCGTCAAACCCGCCGACCAGGCCACCCTCGCCGACCGCCGCGTCCGCGACCTCGTCCACCTCGAAGACCCCAGCGGCAACCCCCTGGAGCTCTACTGGGGCCCCGCCCAGGACCCCACCCCCCTCGCCGCCCCCTACGGCAACCACTTCGTCACCACCGCCCCCGACGGCGAGGGCCTCGGCCTGGGCCACGTGGTCCTGCCCGCCCCCGACACCGAGGCCACCCTCGACTTCTACGAGAACCTCCTCGGCTTCCAACTCCGCGACTCCATGAGGCTCCCGCCCGTCGCCGTCCCCACCGGCGCCCCCGGCAAGGACTTCCACTGGATGCACTTCCTCAGCCCCAACCGCCGCCACCACAGCCTCGGCCTCTACCCCGGCGCCCTGCCCCCCGGCATCGTCCACTTCATGGTCGAGGTCGCCCGCCTCGACGACGTCGGCCACTGCCTCGACCGCACCACCGCCGCCGGCGTCCCCATCGCCTCCACCCTCGGCCGCCACTCCAACGACCACATGGTCTCCTTCTACGCCCAGGCCCCCGGCGGCTTCCAGGTCGAATACGGCTGGGACGGCCTCCTCGTCGACCCCGCCACCTGGACCGCGAAGGAGATCACCGCCGACAGCTTCTGGGGCCACCAGTGGAACGGCTGACCCCCGCACCACCGCCCCGGCCCGTGGACCCCGCCGCGTTCCGCGCGGTCCTCGGCACCTTCGCCTCCGGGATCACCGCCGTCGCCGCCCTCGACCCCGAGGGCCGGCCGGTCGGCCTGGCCTGCCAGTCCTTCGCCTCCCTCTCCCTCGACCCGCCCCTGGTGCTGCTCTGCGTCGCCAAGTCCTCCACCAGCTGGCCCCGGGTCGAGGCCGCCGGCCGCTTCGGCGTCAGCGTCCTGGCCGAGGACCAACGGGAGGTCTGCCGCGCCCTGGGCCGCCCGGGACCGGAGAAGTTCACGGACATCCCGTGGGAGACCACTCCGCACGGCGCGGTCCGGATCCCCGGCGCCCTCGCCACCGCGGACTGCGCCGTCGAGACCGTCCACGACGCGGGCGACCACCACCTGGTGACCGCCCGCGTGCTGGCCCTGGACTCCCGACCGGACGGCGCGCCCCTGCTCTACTTCCGCAGCGACTACGCCACCGGAGCCTTCGGATGACCGATCCCACCCGCACCCCCGACGCCGTGTACGACGTGGTCGTGGTCGGCTCCGGCGCCGCCGGCCTGGCCGCCGCGATCACGGCCCGGCTGCGCGGCCTGACCGCGCTCGTGGTGGAGAAGACCGACAAGTACGGCGGGTCCACCGCCCTGTCCGGCGGCGCGATCTGGGTGCCCGGCAACGCGCACCTGGATCGCGCCGGTCTCGCCGACACCCGCGACAAGGCCCGCGCCTACCTCGACGCGACCGTCGGCGACCGGGTGCCGGCGGCCCGCCGCGAGGCGTACCTGGAGCACGGGCCGCGCATGGTCGCCGAGTTCCACGAGCGCACCGACGTCCGCTTCGTGTACACCCCCGGCTACTCCGACTACTTCCCGGAGGAGCCGGGCGGCATGGCCCAGGGCCGCTCGATCGAGCCGGAGATCGTGGACCTGCGCCGGCTCGGCCCGCTCGCCCGCGACCTGCGCCGCGCCGGACTGCCCACGTACGGGCTGACCATGACCTCCCACGACTTCCGCTTCCTGAACATGGTGGCCCGCACCTGGGCCGGCAAGCGGACCTCCGTGAAGGTCGGGGCCCGCGCGGTCGGTGCCCTGCTCACCGGGCGCCGGTTGCTGTCCCTGGGGGAGGCGCTGGTGGCCCGGATGCGGCTCTCGCTGCACCGGCTGGGCGGGGAGCTGTGGCTGTCGACGCCGCTGACCGGCCTGGTCACGGACCCGGCGACGGGCCGGGTGACGGGGGTGCGGGTGGAGCGCGCCGGCCGGCCGGTGACGGTGACCGCGCGGCGCGGCGTCGTCCTCGCCTCGGGCGGTTTCTCGCACGACGCGGAGCTGCGCGCCAAGCACCTGCCGCACCCCACCTCCACCGCGTGGACCCATGCCTCGCCCGGCCAGACCGGGGACGCGCTGCGGCTGGGGGAGGAACTGGGGGCGGCGACGGACCTGCTGGACCGGGTGTGGGGCGCGCCCTCGGTGTGTCCGCCGGGCGGGCGGCCGTTCTTCCTGGTCGCCGACCGGGGCATCCCGGGGATGGTGATCGTGAACGCGGCGGGGGAGCGGTACGCCAACGAGGCGGCCCCGTACCACGCGTTCGTGGACGCCATGTACGCGGCGGACCGGCCGGAGGCCACGACCGTGCCCTCCTGGCTGATCCTCGACGCGCGGTCCAAGGCCCGCTACCTGTTCGCGGGGCTGTTCCCCGGGCAGCCCTTCCCGAAGGAGTGGGTGAGCGGCGGTTTCGTGCGCCGGGGCGCGAGCGTCGCGGAGCTGGCGGCGGAGATCGGCGCGCCGGGGCTGGAGGCGACGGTGCGCCGGTTCAACGGGTTCGCGGCGGACGGGGTGGACGCGGACTTCGGGCGCGGGAACTCCGTCTACGACCGCTACTACGGGGACCCGACGCTGCCCAACCCGAACCTGGCGCCGTTGGAGAAGGGCCCGTTCTGGGCGGTGCCGGTGCACCCGGGGGACATCGGCACGAAGGGCGGGCTGGTCACGGACGGGGACGCGCGGGTGCTGCGCGAGGACGGGACGGCGATCGCCGGGCTGTACGCGGCGGGCAACTGCTCGGCGGCGGTCATGGGGGAGACCTACCCGGGCCCGGGCGCGACGATCGGCCCCGCGATGGCCTTCGCATGGGCAGCGGCGAACGCGATGGCCGCGGAACCCGCCCCCGGGGACTGACCGCCCCGCCGGAAGCCCGTCCCACGCGGTGTGTCGACCTTGTGGGGCGGGCACACCCTCGGCATGGACGGGGGAACGGTCGTCTTGATCGTCATCGCCGGGGTCGTCGGCGTGTGGTTGCTCGCGGGGTTGCTCTTCGCGGTCTTCGGTTCGGGCTCCTCGGGTCACACCAGGGGTTCCGGTGACGGCAGCTCCGGGGGTTCCGGGAGCGGTTCGAGCGGCGGCTGCGGCGGCGGTTGCGGCGGCGGCTGTGGTGGATGCGGGGGGTGTGGGTGATGGCTCGGGTCGTGTGGGGCGTGATCGGCGGGCTCGTGGTGCTCGGAGCGTGGGGGGCGGTCGCGCTGCTCGCGTGGGATCCGGACCTCGCCGCGCAGCGCGCGTGGTGGGGTGACGGGCTGCCGTGGCTCGGGATCCTGCCGACGGTGCTGGTGGCCGCCGTCGGGCTGATCGCGGTGCTCGTGGACGGCTCCTCGGGCGGCGGGGGCGGCTGGTCGGGCGGTGACGGCGGGGCCGGACTGGGCTCCGGGTGTGGTGGCGGTTGTGGCGGGGGCGGCTGCGGCGGGGGCCTGTAGTCGGCGCTCCGCGATCCGTGGCCCGCGTTCGCGCGGGGCGGGGGAGGGGCGGCCGAAGGGGGCCGGCCGAAAACGGGGCCTTGCGGGCGACCGTTCGTTCGGGTGACATGTACGCGTCACGAACGCGTTGCCCCACCCCCACGAAAGGCAGTGCCCACCCGTGAACCTCACCCTTCCGCGCGCCCTCAAGCGACTCCTCGCCGCCGGCGCCGTCACCCTCGCCGCCCTCAGCCTCCAACCCGCCGCCGCCAGCGCCGGCACCGCCCCCGTCGTGGGCGGCACCCGCGCCGCCCAAGGCGAGTTCCCCTGGATGGTCCGCCTCTCCATGGGCTGCGGCGGCGCCCTCTACACCCAGCAGATCGTCCTCACCGCCGCCCACTGCGTCAGCGGCTCCGGCAACAACACCTCCATCACCGCCACCGCCGGCGTCGTCGACCTCCAGAGCGGCAGCGCGATCAAGGTCAAGTCCACCAAGGTCCTCCAGGCCCCCGGCTACAACGGCCAGGGCAAGGACTGGGCCCTGATCAAGCTCGCGCAACCCATCAACCTCCCCACCCTCAAGATCGCCGACACCACCCGCTACAACACCGGCGACTTCACCGTCGCCGGCTGGGGCGCGGCCACCGAGGGCGGGGCCCAGCAGCGCTACCTCCTCAAGGCCACCGTCCCCTTCGTCACCGACGCGGCCTGCAAGAACGCCTACGGCACCGACCTCGTGCCCGCCGAGGAGATCTGCGCCGGCCGGCTCGGCGTCGGCGGCGTCGACACCTGCCAGGGCGACTCCGGCGGCCCCATGTTCCGCCGCGACGACGCCGGCGCCTGGATCCAGGTCGGCATCGTGAGCTGGGGCCAGGGCTGTGCCCGCCCGAACTACCCCGGCGTCTACACCGAGGTCTCCACCTTCGCCTCCGCCATCCGCACCGCCGCCGCCGGCCTCTGACCCCACCGGCCCCACCCACCGCACCCACCGCACGACCCCGCACCACCCCCGCCTCCGCCGTCCGGCCGATCCGAAACCGGCCGGACGACGGAGGCGACACCCGTTTCCGCCCCGTAGCGTGGGTCGGGGCCTCGCGGGGCCGGACCCCCCACGGCGCACGAGGGGGCCCGACCCCGCGACCCCTTCGTCACCCGCCCGTCCGGTTGCGGGCACTCGCGGCCACCGGTCCGATGGGAGGAAGGCCCGTCGACAGCGGCACGGACTACGGACGAGTGGGGCAGGACAGCGCATGACGATCAGCGTGGTCATCGCGGACGACCAGGAGATGGTCCGGACCGGCTTCCGGATGATCCTGGAGAGCCAATCCGACATCGAGGTCCTCGCCGACGTCGTCGACGGCGAGGCCGCCCTCGACGCCGTCGAACGCCTCCACCCCGACGTCCTCCTCCTCGACATCCGCATGCCGAAACTCGACGGCCTGGAGGTCACCCGCCGCCTCGCCGGCCGCACCTCCCCCCGCATCGTCATCGTCACCACCTTCGACCTCGACGAATACGTGCACTCCGCGCTCCACGGCGGCGCCTCCGGCTTCCTCCTCAAGGACTCCAGCCCCGCCATGCTCGTCGAGGCCGTCCGCGCCGCCGCCGTCGGCGACTCCCTCGTCTCCCCCGCCATCACCGTCCGCCTCCTGCGCGAGATGGCCCCCCGCACCCCCGCCGCGGCCGCCCGCCGCCCCTCCGAACCCCTCACCGAACGCGAACGCGAAGTCGTCCAGTGCCTCGCCCGCGGCCTCACCAACGCCGAGATCGCCGCCGAGCTCTACGTCTCCCTCTCCACCGTCAAAACCCACCTCGCCAACGTCCAGACCAAACTCGACGCCCGCAACCGCGTCGAGATCGCCGCCTGGGCCTGGGAAAGCGGCCTCGCCATCCCCACCGCAACCCCCGCCGACCCCGACGGCACGGGCACCCGGCCCGCCGGACGCTGACCCCGCCCGCCCCCGTGAGCCCCCTCGCCGGCTGGGTCCGCCGCCACCCCCGCGCCGCCGACCGGGCCCGCCTCGCCCTCACCGTCCTCCTCCTCGGCCTCGTCACCACCGAGGGCGTCACCCTGGCCCGACAGCCCACCTACCCCCACGCCGTCGTGTGGACCTCCGGCATCGTCGTCTGCCTCTGTGCCGCCCCCTGGCCCCGAATCCCCCTCCTCGCCCGCGCCCGCCTCGCCGCCCTCGCCACCTGGACCGCCACCGGCCTCCTCCTCTTCGGCCGCCACCCCCTGAAGGTCTGGGGCGGCGGCGAGGCCATCGCCCTCCTCATCCTCCTCAGCCAGGTCCTGCTCCGCGCCCCCGCCCGCGTCGCCGCCACCCTCGGCCCCGCCCTCGCCCTGGGCTGCATGGCCGTACCCGTCCGCGACGCCGACCCCGGCCGCTTCACCCTCCTCTTCTCCGTCCTCGCCGTCGTCGTCGCCGCCTACTCCCTCCTCCTGCGACTCCAGAGCGTCCAACGCCGACGCGAGGTCCACGCCGCCCGCACCGCCGAACGCCTCGAACTCGCCCGCGAACTCCACGACCTCGTCGCCCACCACGTCACCGGCATCGTCGTCGAGGCCCGCGCCGCCCGCTTCACCGGCGTCGACGCCACCCGCGCCGCCGAGATCCTCGCCCGCATCGAGACCGCCGGCGACGAAGCCCTCCGCTCCATGCGCCGCCTCGTCAAGGTCCTGCGCGAGGACCACCCCGCCGAGACCGGCACCGCCCCCGTCGCCGGCCTCGCCGAGATCCACACCCTCACCGACCGTTTCACCACCACCGGCGGACCCCCCGTCGCCCTCTACATCGAAGACGGCCTCGACCGCACCCTCCCCGGCGACATCGCCGCCACCGCCCACCGCATCGTCCTCGAAGCCCTCACCAACATCACCAAACACGCCGCCGACGCCACCGCCGTCCGCGTCGGCCTGCGCACCACCCCCGCCGGCCTCGAACTCCGCGTCGCCGACGACGGCCGACACCCCGCCGCCCTCTCCGACAGCGCCCGCGGCGGCGGCTACGGCCTCATCGGCATGACCGAACGCGCCGAGGCCATGGGCGGCACCCTCACCGCCGGCCCCGCCCCCGAAGGCGGCTGGCAGGTCACCGCCCACCTCCCCCTCGACCCACCCCGCCGCGAGACACCCGTCTCACACCCCGATACCGGCCCCACCCCCACCCCACCCGCCCCGTAAGCTCGCACACCATGAACACCAGCGACACCGACGAAGTCCGCGCCGAACTCGACCGCCTGCGCGACAGCATCGACAACATCGACGCGGCCGTCGTGCACATGCTCGCCGAACGCTTCAAATGCACCCAGCAGGTCGGCCACCTCAAGGCCCGCCACGATCTCCCGCCCGCCGACCCGGCCCGCGAAGCCCGCCAGATCGCCCGCCTGCGCACCCTCGCCGAATCCGCGAAACTCGACCCCGCGTTCGCCGAGAAACTCCTGAACTTCATCATCGCCGAGGTCATCCGCCACCACGAGACCATCGCCGCCGGCGAAGACGCCTGACCCCCGGGGCCCCGGCCCCCGCCCCGGGGAACACCCCTGGGGCGCACCCCACCCCGTGCGGCAGCATGAACCCATGTCCGCACTGACGCGCAACGAAGCGCAGACCCGAGCCGCACTCCTCGACGTCCGGCAGTACACCGTCGCCCTGGACCTCACCACCGGGCCCGACACCTTCGACTCCACCACCGAGATCACCTTCGCCGCCCGCACCGCCGGCGACACCTTCGTGGAGCTCAAACCGGACGACCTGCGCTCCGTCACCCTCGACGGCCGGCCCCTCGACCCCGCCGCCCACACCGACGACCGGATCCCGCTCGCCCTCACCCCCGGCGAACACACCCTCCGCGTCGAGGCCCGCATGCGCTACAGCCACACCGGCGAGGGACTGCACCGCTTCACCGACCCCGCCGACGGCGAGAGCTACGTGTACAGCCAGCTCTTCCTCGACGACGTCCAACGCGTCTTCGCGGCCTTCGACCAGCCCGACCTGAAGGCGAGCTTCACCTTCACCGTCACCGCCCCCGACCACTGGACCGTCCTCGCCAACGGCCTCGCCACCCGCACCGGCGACCACACCGCCACCGACGGCACCACCACCGCCGGCATCTGGACCACCGCCCCCACCCCCGCCATCTCCACCTACCTCGCCGCCGTCGCCGCCGGCCCCTGGCACAGCGTCCGCACCGAACACGCCGGCCTCCCCTTCGGCATCCACTGCCGCCGCAGCCTCGCCCCCCACCTCGACACCGACGCCGACGAGATCCTCGCCCTCACCACCGCCTGCTACGACCGCTACCACGAGAAATTCGCCGAGCCCTACCCCTTCGACTCCTACGACCAGGCATTCGTCCCCGAATTCAACGCCGGCGCCATGGAGAACCCCGGCCTCGTCACCTTCCGCGACGAATTCGTCTACCGCTCCGCCGTCACCGACACCGAACGCCAGACCCGCGCCATGGTCATCGCCCACGAAATGGCCCACATGTGGTTCGGCGACCTCGTCACCCTCCGCTGGTGGGACGACATCTGGCTCAACGAGTCCTTCGCCGAGTACATGGGCTACCAAACCCTCGTCGAAGCCACCCGCCACACCGACACCTGGACCGAATTCGGCGTCACCCGCAAAGCCTGGGGCTACGAAGCCGACCAACGCCCCACCACCCACCCCGTCGCCCCCGACCCCCAGGACGTCCCCGACACCGCCTCCGCCCTCCTCAACTTCGACGGCATCTCCTACAGCAAGGGCGCCTCCGCCCTGCGCCAACTCGTCGCCTGGATCGGCGAGAAGGAGTTCCTCGCCGGCGTCAACACCCACATCACCCGCCACAAATTCGCCAACGCCTCCCTCGACGACTTCCTCACCTCCCTCGCCGCCCACACCGACCGCGACGTCCACACCTGGGCCCGCACCTGGCTGCGCACCACCGGCGTCGACGTCCTCACCCCCCACCTCACCGACGACGACACCGGCTGGACCCTCACCGTCACCCGCGACGGCACCCGCCCCCACCACATCGGCGTCGGCCTCCACGACCGCACCCCCGACGGACACCTCGAACGCCGCGACCTCCTCACCCTCGACCTCCCCACCGACGAGGTCCTCTCCGGCACCGGCCCCCGACCCGCCCTCGTCCTCCTCAACGACGGCGACCTCGGCTACGCCCGCGTCCGCTTCGACGACACCTCCCTCCACACCGTCCTCACCGACCTCACCCACGTCCCCGACCCCCTCTCCCGCGCCGTCATCTGGAACTCCCTGCGCGACCAGGTCCGCGACGGACTCCTCCACCCCCAGCGCTACCTCGACGCCGCCCACACCCACCTCCCCCACGAAACCGACCTCGCCATCGTCCAAGGCGTCCTCACCCACGCCCGCCGACAGATCACCGACCACTACCTCACCCCCGACCAACGCCCCACCGCCCTCACCCTCCTCACCTCCCTCACCCGCGCCCTCATCCGACGCACCGAGGACGGCACCGACCCCGGCCTGCGCCTCGCCGCCGTCCGCACCTTCATCGACAGCGCGAGCCACCCCGAGGTCATCGCCGACTGGCTCGCCGAGGACACCGTCCCCGGCGGACCCGAACTCGACCCCGAACTCCGCTGGCGCATCCTCACCCGCCTCGCCGTCCTCGGCGCCATCGCCGAACCCGAGATCGCCGCCGCCCAGGCCGCCGACCCCAGCTCCACCGGAGCCGAAGGCGCCGCCCGCTGCCGCGCCGCCCTCCCCGACCCCCAGGCCAAGACCACCGCCTGGAACCTCCTCTTCCACGACGACACCCTCTCCAACAACCTCTTCACCGCCGTCGCCGACGGATTCTGGCAACCCGAACAGGCCGAACTCACCACCCCCTGGCTCGCCCACTACCACCCCGACGCCGCCGCCCTCGCCGACCGCCGAGGCCCCGCCATCGCCCTCGCCGCCGGCCGATTCGCCTTCCCCACCACCACCGTCACCCCCGAAAACCTCCAGGCAGGCCGCACCGCACTCGACAACCCCGACCTCACCCCCGCCCTGCGCCGCACCCTCGCCAACCAAGTCGACGACCTCGACCGCGCCCTCCGCGTCCGCACCGCCCACACCACCTGACCCACCCCACCCACGGCCGAAAATCGCCCCCGCACCCCGCCCCGACGGTTACCCCAAACGGGTCTGATCGTTGTACGGGCAGGGTGCCTGCCCCCGTCCCCACGAAGGACACCCGGCGCGCGACGCCCGGCACCACACCGCCCGGGCCGACCCACCGGACCGGGACACGCACCCCGCGTGCGTGCCCGGACCGGTGCCGCACCGGGCGGCCACCGCGCGCCCCACCCGGCCGCACACCACCGCCCAACGCGGCCGGCCCGGGCACCCGCCCGACCCGAACGCGCCCGTGGAGAACCGCATGACCCGCCCGCCCGGCAGCACGCCCGCACCCCCCCTCGCCGGCGGCCCCCACGGACCCCAGGCCCTCCGCCCCCTCCTCGACACCGTCCTCGACGCCCTGCGCACCGGCACCGACGCACGCCCCGGCCCCCTCCCCGCCGGCGGCCCCACCACCGTCGCCCGCACCGTCCACGACGCCCTCGAACCCCTCGGCGGACTCCTCCCCGACCACGGCACCGGCCCCCACGAGGCCCTCCGCACCCTCGTCCACGCCCTCGCCGCCGGCTCCGCCGACCCCGCCCACCCCCACTGCGCCGGCCACCTCCACGGCCCCCCACTCGCCCTCGCCGTCGCCGCCGACCTCGCCGCGAGCGCCCTCAACCCCTCACTCGACTCCTGGGACCAGGCCCCCGCCGCCACCGAGATCGAAACCACCCTCACCCGCCTCCTCGCCCACCACTTCCACCCCCACGCCCCCCACCCCGACGCCCTCCTCACCACCGGCGGCACCGAAGCCAACCACCTCGCCCTCCTCCTCGCCCGCGAACACCACGGCCCCCACCTCACCGTCATCACCGGCGCCAACGCCCACCACTCCATCCCCCGCGCCGCCTGGCAACTCGGCCTCACCCCACCCCACACCCTCCCCACCCCCACCGGCGTCATCGACCCCCACACCCTCCACAACGCCCTCACCCACACCACCGGCCCCACCCTCGTCACCGCCACCGCCGGCACCACCGACACCGGACAAATCGACCCCCTCCACCCCATCGCCGACCTCTGCCGCCACCACGGCGCCGACCTCCACATCGACGCCGCCTACGGCGGCACCCTCACCTTCAGCCCCACCCACCGACACCTCCTCGACGGCCTCCACCACGCCCACACCCTCACCGTCGACCTCCACAAACTCGGCTGGCAACCCGTCGCCGCCGGCCTCCTCACCACCCCCGACCACACCCGCCTCACCCCCCTCACCCACCGCGCCGACTACCTCAACCCCCCCGACGACACCGAAGCCGGCCTCCCCGACCTCCTCGGCCGCAGCCTCCGCACCACCCGCCGCCCCGACGCCCTCAAAATCGCCACCACCCTCCGCGCCCTCGGCCGCGACGGCCTCGCCCACCTCATCGACACCACCCTCGACCTCACCCACCACCTCGCCCACCTCATCCACCACAGCCCCCACCTCGAACTCCACTCACCCCCCACCCTCACCACCCTCCTCTTCCGCCCCCACCACACCACCGACACCCAACTCGCCCAACTCCGCCGCACCCTCCTCCACCAAGGCCACGCCGTCCTCGGCCGCGCCCACGCCGACGGCCGCCTCTGGCTCAAGGCCACCCTGCTCAACCCCCACACCACCCACGGCGACCTCACCGCCCTGGTGACCCTCCTGGAAGGCAACAGCCCACGATGACCGCACCACTCGACGCCCCCCACGACCTCGTCGGCATCGGCATCGGCCCCGCCAACCTCTCACTCGCCGCCCTCACCCACGGACTCACCGACCGCCGCACCCCACCCACCACCCGCCCCCTCACCACCGCCTTCTACGACCAACGCCACGACTTCCGCTGGCACCCCGGCCTCCTCCTCGACGGCGCCACCCTCCAAGTCCCCTTCCTCGCCGACCTCGTCACCCTCGCCGACCCCACCAGCCCCTGGACCTTCCTCAACTGGCTCCGCACCCGCGACCGACTCTTCCCCTTCTACTTCGCCGAGCGCTTCCACATCCAACGCGCCGAATACGACGCCTACTGCCGCTGGGTCGCCGACCAACTCCCCAACCTCCACTTCGGCCACCAAGTCGACGCCGTCCGCTGGAACCCCGAACGCGCCCTCTTCGAAGTCGACTTCACCCAACTCGACCAAGACGGCGAAGCCGAAGCCCTCGGCCGCACCCACACCCGCAACCTCGTCCTCGGCATCGGCACCGCCCCCCACATCCCCGAACCCCTCCGCCCCCTCACCGACGCCCCCACCGTCCCCGTCATCCACTCCGCCGACTACCTCGACCACCGCGCCCGCATCCTCGCCGCCGAACACGTCACCGTCATCGGCAGCGGCCAATCCGGCGCCGAAGTCTTCCTCGACCTCCTCCGCGCCCGCCCCACCGGCACCGAACGCCTCGCCTGGCTCGCCCGCACCCCCTCCTTCGCCCCCATGGAGTACTCCAAACTCGGCCTCGAACACTTCACCCCCGACTACACCCGCTACTTCCACGCCCTCCCCGAACACGTCCGCGACCGCCTCGTCCCCGCCCAATGGCAACTCCACAAGGGCATCGACACCGACACCATCACCGCCATCCACGACGAGCTCTACCGCCGCACCCTCGACGGCGGCTGGCCCGACACCGTCCTCACCCCCGGCGTCACCGTCCGCACCGCCGGCCGCGTCGCCACCACCAAGATCGAACTCCACCTCGAACACGCCGACCAAGGCACCCGCTCCCGCCTCACCACCGACGCCGTCGTCCTCGCCACCGGCTACCAGGAACGCCCCCTCGGCCGCCTCCTCGCCGGACTCGACCCCTACCTCCGCAAAGACAGCTCCGGCCGCCCCCGCATCGACGACAAACACCGCATGATCCTCGACCCCACCGTCACCGGCACCGTCTTCGTCCAAAACGGCGAACGCCACACCCACGGCGTCGGCGCCCCCGACCTCGGCCTCGCCGCCTGGCGCAGCGCCCGCATCCTCAACACCCTCACCGGCACCGACCCCTACCCCCTCCCCGACCGCACCGCCTTCACCACCTTCGGCCTCCACCCCCGCGAAGCCGAACGCCCCCGCCCCACCGGCGCCCTCCGCCCCCTCGTCGAACACCCCTGACCCACCAACCACCCCGGCCCGCCGAACAACCCACCCCCGCACCCCCGGAACCCCCGCCCCCACCGGGGGCGGACCCACCCCCACCCCCGCACCAGTGCGAGAGTGACCCCATGACCGAACCACAACCCACCCACCGGAACCCCATCGACCCCAACCCCACCCACCCCGACCAGCCCTACGGCACCCCCACCGTCCCCCGCGTCTCCGTCCGCGGCGAAGCCCGCCTCGAAGTCGACCCCGAAATCGCCCGCATCGTCATCACCGTCAGCGCCCGCGGCACCGACCGCCGCACCACCCTCGACGACCTCACCCGACGCAACAACCAAATCGTCGCCCTCCTCAAAGAACACCCCGAAGCCGTCGAGAAGATCGAGACCGGCGCCCTCTCCATCACCCCCGAACTCACCCGCCACGGCCGCGGCGAACGCGTCCGCTCCCACCAAGGCCGCGTCCACATCACCGCCGAACTCGGCGACTTCACCACCCTCGGCGACCTCGCCGGCCGCATCGCCGACCACGACATGACCCGCGTCGACGGCCCCTGGTGGAGCCTGCGCCCCGACTCGCCCGCCCACGGCCGAGCCCGCCGACAAGCCGTCCTCGACGCCGTCCAACGCGCCCGCGAATACGCCGAGGCCCTCGGCTCCCACCTCACCGCCCTCGTCGAACTCGCCGACCTCGGCGCCGAAGGCACCCCCGGCGGCCACGGAAGCCCCCTCGCCGCCCCCGCCGGCGTCATGCGCTCCATGGGCTACGGAGCCGGCGCCGAAGCCGCCGAAGCCCAACCCCTCGACCTCGAACCCCAACGGCAGACCGTCCAGGCCCAGGTGAACGCCCGCTTCACCATGAGCCCCCCGGCCCTCTGAAACCCCGGAATTCCTGCCGAGAAACAACCCGAGAAGCCACGCCGGGGGTGCTCAGAAGAGCACCCCCGCGCACATTCAACAATTGTCAACAAGGCTTCGCCCAGAGTCCGTTGAGCCGACACCCCACGCCCGTTCACTACCGCCCGGTAGGGCATACGCTCACCCCATGCGCCGAGCTAAAATCGTATGTACCCTGGGCCCCGCCACCGACTCGTACGAGCAGATCAAAGCCCTCGTCGAAGCCGGAATGAACATCGCCCGATTCAATCTCAGCCACGGCACCTACGCCGAACACGAAGAGCGATACCACCGCGTCCGCAAAGCAGCCGACGAAACCGGCCGCAGCGTCGGCATCCTCGCGGACCTTCAAGGCCCGAAGATCCGACTCGGCCGATTCGCCGAAGGCCCCGTACTCCTCGAACGCGGCGACGAATTCACCATCACCGTCGAACCCGTCGAAGGCGACCGCCACACCTGCGGCACCACCTACCAAGGTCTCCACCAGGACGTCACCCCCGGCGAACGCATCCTCGTCGACGACGGCCGCGTCACCCTCGAAGTCACCACCGTCGACGGCCCCCGCGTCCACACCCGCGTCATCGAAGGCGGCATGGTCTCCGACCACAAGGGACTCAACCTCCCCGGCGTCGCCGTCTCCGTCCCCGCCCTCAGCGACAAGGACATCGAAGACCTCCGCTGGGCCCTGCGCACCGGCGCCGACATCATCGCCCTCAGCTTCGTCCGCACCGGCCGCGACATCGACGACGTCCACCGCGTCATGGACGAGGAAGGCCGCCGCCTCCCCGTCATCGCCAAGGTCGAAAAACCCCAGGCCGTCGAGAACATCGACGACATCGTCGCCGCCTTCGACGGCATCATGGTCGCCCGCGGCGACCTCGGCGTCGAAATGCCCCTCGAACAAGTCCCCATCGTCCAAAAGCGCGCCGTCAAACTCGCCAAGCGCAACGCCAAACCCGTCATCGTCGCCACCCAGATGCTCGACTCGATGATCGACAACAGCCGCCCCACCCGCGCCGAGGCCAGCGACGTCGCCAACGCCGTCATCGACGGCACCGACGCCGTCATGCTCTCCGGCGAGACCAGCGTCGGCGCCCACCCCATCGAAACCGTCCGCACCATGTCCCGCATCGTCGAAGCCGCCGAGGAAGACCTCCTCGCCAAGGGACTCCCGCCCCTCACCGACCGCAACAAACCCCGCACCCAAGGCGGAGCCGTCGCCCGCGCCGCCGCCGAGATCGGCGACTTCCTCGACGCCAAATACCTCGTCGCCTTCACCCAGAGCGGCGACACCGTCAAACGCCTCAGCCGCTACCGCTCCCCGATCCCCCTCCTCGCCTTCACCCCCGACCCCGCCACCCGCGCCCAACTCAACCTCACCTGGGGCGTCGAAACCTTCCTCGGCCCCCACGTCGAATCCACCGACGCCATGGTCGCCCAAGTCGAGGAAGAACTCCTGCGCACCGGCCACTGCGACACCGGCGACGTCGTCGTCATCACCGCCGGCTCCCCGCCCGGAGTCCCCGGCTCCACCAACCTGGTCCGCGTCCACCGCATCGGCGACCCCGTCCACTGACGCGTCCGACCACCCCCGACGACGGCACCGCGCCCACCCCGCGCCACCCCCGTCCCCCGGGGCCCGACCGGCCCCCGCCCCCGTACCCGCCCGGAGCGGCCCACCGGCCGCCCGGGCGCCCGTGCCACGTCAGTGCTTCGCCCCCACGTGCACATCCATCAGGGCCACGGCCTCCCGCCGCGCGACGGAGATGTTCGCCGCGTTGGACCGCCGCCACGCCACGCCCAGCACGTCCAGGGTGTCGGTGAACAGCCGCCGGATGTCCTCGGACCGGTTGGTGAAGAAGTACCGCGGATAGACGTGCGCGCGCCGCTCCCCGGCCACCGTCTCCCGCACCACGCGGTTCTCCGTCCGGCAACCGTCCGAGTGCACGAGTCCGCGTACCAGCTCCCACGGATGCGCGTCGACCAGCTCCCGCTGCCAGGGTTCGAGCGCGATCCGCCGTTCGTGCTTGCGACCGGGGCCGGCCTGCGGGAACAGGCAGGGCCAGTGCCTGCCGTAGCTCTCCACGGACACGCACCCCTGTTTGCGGACCCGGGAGAAGGAGGCGTTCGGCCGGACGGTGCTGATCGCCTCCTCGCAGAGCGTGATCAGCCCGGGCCAGGCGTCCGCGCACGCGATCCGCAGCACGTGTCCGCCCGCGCGGCGGGCGCTCACGCAACCGTCGCCGAGGTACAGGCCGAGCAGGTAGACGTACGCGGCCGAATCGGCGGGCGGCGCGCAGGGCTCTGGCCGTATCCCGGGCAGCGGCTCGATCCGCTCCCGCCAGGCGCGCAGCGCGGCCCGCGATATCCCGGTCTCCCGGCTGACGGAGTTGAGGCTGCGACCCTGGTCGAGGAGGCGGAGGGCCGAGCGGCGCGTTTCGATCCCGTACACGCGGTCGAGGCTCGACGAAGGATTCGGCGCGCGTCGTCCGCATCGTGAGACTTCACCAAAACGAGTGAAGGTCACGCGATTCTCGCGTGACCTTCGAATCTCAGGAAAAGTGCCCCGAGTCGGATTCGAACCGACACTGAATGGTGTTTGAGACCATCGCCTCTGCCATTGGGCTACCGGAGCCGGCCTCGGAATCGAAGGTTTCCTTCGACCCGCTGCGAGTCCACCATACCGTAGCCGGATAGGCTCGTGGGAGCAGAAACATGCCCGCATCAAGGAGCCTCCCGTGACCGCCCCCGAGTCGCCCACGCCCGTCGACGCCGACCAGTCGCACGTCCCGCCGCTGACGACCCGCGTCGTGATCGCCGAGGACGAGGCCCTCATCCGCCTCGACCTCAAGGAGATGCTGGAGGAGGAGGGCTACTCCGTCGTCGGCGAGGCCGGGGACGGGCAGGCCGCCGTCGAGCTGGCCCGCGAGCACAAGCCCGACCTGGTGATCCTCGACGTGAAGATGCCGATCCTCGACGGGATCTCCGCCGCCGAGAAGATCGCCGAGGAGTCCATCGCCCCGGTGCTGATGCTGACCGCCTTCTCCCAGCGGGACCTGGTGGAGCGGGCGCGGGACGCGGGGGCGATGGCGTACCTCGTGAAGCCGTTCAGCAAGAGCGACGTGGTGCCGGCCATCGAGATGGCCGTCTCGCGGTTCACGGAGCTGCGCGCGCTGGAGAAGGAGGTCGCGGACCTCTCGCAGCGGCTGGAGACCCGCAAGCTGGTGGACCGGGCGAAGAGCGTGCTCCAGACCCAGTACGGGCTGACGGAGCCCGCGGCGTTCCGGTGGATCCAGAAGACGTCGATGGACCGGCGGATGTCGATGCAGCAGGTGGCCGAGGCGGTCATCGAGGACGCCGAGGAGAAGAAGAACGCCGCGAAGGGCTAGCTTTCCGCCCCCGCCCGCGGCGTCCCCGGGCGCGTACGAGGCCGGCCCGCCACCCCGAACGGGGGTGGCGGGCCGGCTTTCGTGTGGGGTGGGTCAGTCCTCGCCGAGGTATGCCTTGCGGACGTCCTCGTTGACGAGGAGTTCGCGGCCGGGGCCGGAGAGGACGATCTTGCCGATCTCCATGACGTGGCCCTGGTCGGCGAGCGAGAGCGCGGCCTGCGCGTTCTGCTCGACGAGGAGGATCGTGGTGCCGGACGCCTTGAGCTCGGCGATCGTGGCCATGATCTTCTGCATCATGATCGGGGAGAGGCCCATGGAGGGCTCGTCGAGCATGAGCAGCTTGGGCTGGGACATCAGGGCCCTGCCCATGGCGAGCATCTGCTGCTCGCCGCCGGAGAGGGTGCCGGCGGCCTGCTTTCGGCGTTCCCCGAGGATGGGGAAGAGGTCGTAGGCGCGCTGGACGTCCTTGGTGATGCCGGCCTTGTCGCTGCGCAGGAAGGCGCCGAGGAGCAGGTTGTCCTCGATGCTCATGCGCGGGAAGATGTGCCGGCCCTCGGGGGAGTGGGCCAGTCCCAGGGAGACGATCTGGTGCGCGGGGGTCTTGCGCAGGGACTTGCCGTTGAAGCGGATCTGGCCGCCGCGGGGCTTGATGAGTCCGGAGAGGGTGCGCAGGGTCGTCGTCTTGCCGGCGCCGTTGGTGCCGATGAGGGTGACGATCTGGCCGGCTTCGACGGAGAAGGAGATGCCCTTGACGGCCTCGATCTTGCCGTAGGCGACGCGGAGGTCCTCGACCTCCAGCAGTGCGGTCATCGTCCCTCTCCGTCCGTGGTGCTGGTGGTGCTGTCGTTGCCGGTGGTGTCCTCGGTGGCCTCCGCGCGCTGGGCGTGGGCCTCGGCGGCGGCGACCTCGGCGGCCTCTTCCTCGCCGGGGGCGCCTTCGAAGGGTTCGCCGAGGTAGGCGGCGACGACGCGTTCGTCGCTCTGGACTTCGGCGGCGGTGCCCTCGATGAGTTTCTCGCCTTGGACGAGGCAGGCGACGCGGTCGCAGAGGTTGAAGATGAAGCGCATGTCGTGCTCGATGACGAGGACGGCGATGCCCTGGTCGCGGATCGCGAAGATGAGTTCTTCGGTGGCGCGGGTTTCCTGGGGGTTCATGCCGGCGGTGGGCTCGTCGAGGAGGAGGAGTCCGGGGTCGCTGGCGAGGGCGCGGGCGATCTCCAGTTTGCGCTGTTCGCCGTAGGGGAGGTTGCGGGCGAGGTGGTCGGCCTTGTGGGCGAGGCCGATGAACTCCAGGAGTTCGAGGGCTCGGGCGCGGCTGGCGGCTTCCTCGCGGTGGTAGCTCGGGAGGCGCAGGAGGGCGGACCAGAGGCCGACCTTGGTGCGGGTGTGGCGTCCGACGAGGACGTTTTCCAGGACCGTCATGTTGTTGAAGAGGCGGATGTTCTGGAAGGTGCGGGCGATGCCGGCCGCGGTGACCTTGTAGGACTTGGGGGGCAGGACGGTGCCCTTGTAGCGGACCTCTCCCTCGGTGGGGATGTAGAGGCCGGTGAGGCAGTTGAAGAAGGTGGTTTTGCCGGCGCCGTTGGGGCCGATGAGGCCGACGATTTCGCCGCTCTTGACGGTGAGGTCGACGTTGTTGACGGCGGTGAGGCCGCCGAACCGCATGATGACGCCGCGGGCGTCGAGGACGGTTTCGCCGGTTCCGGGGGCGCCGGGGGCGGTGGTGGTGTCGGTGGTGGTGGTCATTGGGTTCATGCCCCCTTGCCGAGGACGGTCGGGGTGTCGGCCGACTCGTGCAGTTCGAGCTGGTTGCGCCGGTTGGGGATGAGGCCCTCGGGGCGCAGCCGCATCAGGACGATGAGGGCGACGCCGAAGAAGAAGAGTTGGGTCTCGCCCATGAACTGGAGCTTGTTGGGGAGCAGGAAGAGGAGGGCGCCGCCGACGAGGGGGCCGGCGATGGTGCCCATGCCGCCGAGGACGACGGCGGCGAGGAGGAAGGCGGAGTTCGGGGGGACGGCGTTGGCGAACACGTACTGGTCGGGGGTGACCGTGTAGTTGACGTGGGCCTGGACGGCTCCGGCGAAGCCGGCGAGGGTGGCGCCGAGGGCGAAGGCGATGAGTTTGACGCGGAAGCCGTTGATGCCCATGGCTTCGGCGGCGGTCTCGTCTTCGCGGATGGCGACCCAGGAGCGGCCGATGCGGGATTCGGCGCTGCGTCGGAAGACGAGGACGACGAGGAGGGTGATGAGCAGCATCAGCAGGAAGTAGTTGGCGAAGCGGCCGATGGTGAAGCCGCCGATGCTGTGTGCCGCGCCGAAGTCGAAGCCGAAGAGGTTGATGTTGGGGACGCCGGCGATGCCGTTGGGGCCGTTGGTGATGTCGGGGCCGGAGACGCCGTCGAGGTTGTTCATGGAGATGCGGAAGATCTCGCCGAAGCCGAGGGTGACGATGGCGAGGTAGTCGCCGCGCAGTCGCAGGGTGGGGGCGCCGATGAGGACGCCGAAGATCATGGACGCGGCGGCGCCGACGAGGAGGGCGGCCCAGAAGGGGAGGTGGACTCCGAAGGGGGAGTTGGGGCTGCCGGAGACGAGGGCGGCGGTGTAGGCGCCGACGCCGAGGAAGGCGACGTAGCCGAGGTCGAGGAGGCCGGTGAGGCCGACGACGATGTTCAGGCCGAGGGCGACGGTGGCGAAGATCAGGATGTTGACGCCGAGGTTCGCGTATTGGTCGTCGGTCTGGGTGAGGGGGAACGCGGCGGCGGCGGCGAAGGCGCCGACGAGGGCGACGTTGCGGTGCCGGGCGGTGAGGGTGGTGACGCGGGCGATGAGGCCGGCCTTGGAGAGGGCGGCGAAGCCGAAGCCGGCGAGGAACAGGAAGCCGATGAAGAGTTCCTGGTACGCGGTGCCGATGCCGTAGGTGAACACGCCGAGGGCGAGGCCGAGGACGGCCGCGATGATCAGGATCTCGGCGGCGGCGGGCAGGGGCTTGGCGGGGGTGGCGGTGCCGCTGGTGAAGGCGGCGCGGAGGATCGCGAACTGGTTGCGGGTGTCGTGCTTGAAGCGTTCGTAGCCGGTGTCCTCGGGGTCGACGGGCTCGGTGTCGGGCCGGTCGAAGGGGAGGGCGAAGGCGGCGAGCGTGGTGAGGAGGGTGACCGCGGCGACGACGAAGCCGCCGGGTTCGAGGTTGACGATGCCGCCGAGTTCCCAGGAGATGGAGACGACGGTGTACCAGGCGGTGCCGAGGGCGGCGAGGGAGGCGAGCTTGAGGGCGCCGTCGCCGCCGTTGGGGGTGAGCCAGGCCAGGCCCTTGACGCCGTAGGAGGAGAGGGCGAACAGGAGGGTGAGGGCGCCGGCGATGAGGACCTGCCATTGCAGGCCGCCGGGGTAGCCGTAGACGGTGAGGTTGCCGGGGTAGGCGGTGGACCAGGTCCAGGCGAGGAAGGCGGAGGCGATCGTGAGGACGGAGCCGCCGGTGACGAGGGCGCGGGCGGGGCCGGCGGGGATCGGCAGGAAGCCGGTGGCCGGGGTGGTCCGCGCGGTGTCGGGGGTGGTGGTGGTCGTCATGGTTCTCACGCCCTGTCCGCGACGCGCTCGCCCAGCAGGCCCTGGGGCCGGAAGAGGAGCACGAGGATGAGGAGGACGAACGCCCAGGTGTTGCCCCAGGACTGTCCGCCGAGTTGCTGCATGCCGGGGATGTCGGCGATGTAGGCGGTGGTGAGGGTCTCGGCGAGGCCGAGGACCAGGCCGCCGATCATGGCGCCGTAGATGTTGCCGATGCCTCCGAGGACGGCGGCGGTGAACGCCTTGAGGCCGAGGAGGAAGCCCATCTTGAAGTTGACCTCGCCGTACTTGAGGCCGTAGGCGACGGCTCCGACGGCGGCGAAGACGGCGCCGAGGGCGAACGCGATCGTGATGATGCGGTCGGTGTTGATGCCCATGAGCTTGGCGGTGTCGGGGTCCTGGGCGGTGGCCTGCATGCCGCGTCCGGTGCGGGTCTTGGCGACGAACCAGCCGAGGAAGGCCATGGAGATCGGGGCGGCGAGGAGGAGGAAGACGTCACCGGTCTGGATGGTGACGCTGCCGATTTCGAAGGGGCCGCCGGGGATCTCGGGGAAGACGAGGGAGGACTTGGAGTCCGGGACGCCGGACACGTCGTCGTACCAGGCCCAGACGGCCTGCTGGAGGGCGAGGCTGAGGCCGATGGCGGTGATGAGGGGGGCCAGGCGGGGCGCGTTGCGCAGGGGCCGGTAGGCGAAGCGTTCGGCGCCCACGGCTATGAGGGTGGCGACGATGACGGCGCCGATGATCATGAGGGGCAGGGCGAGCCACATGGTGGTGCCCGCGGGAAGCATGAGCCAGACGCTGAGGGCCCCGAAGCCGCCGGTCATGAAGATCTCGCCGTGGGCGAAGTTGATGAGCTGGACGATGCCGTAGACCATCGTGTAGCCAATGGCGACGAGCCCGTACATGGATCCCAGTAGCAGGCCGTTGACCAGCTGTTGCGGCAGTTCGTGCACCGCAGGTCCTCCGAGTCTTTCGACGGATGTGACACCGCGCGGGGCGCGTGTGGTGACGCGCGCCCCGCGCGGTAGGAGCTTTGTCGGTCCCGGGCCGGCCCCGGGGTGGGAGGGGGGCCGGTCAGGGGTGGCGACGGGTGCGGATCAGCCGCCGTAGGTGCCGGACTTGACGGTCTTCCATTCGGTGCCCTCGACCTTGTAGACCGTGAGCTGCTTGTTGGTGGCGTCGCCGAACTCGTCGAAGGAGACCTTGCCGGTCACGCCGTCGAAGGAGACGCCCTGGACGGCTTCGAGGACCTTGGCGCGGGCGTCGGCGGGGAGCTTGCCGCCGTTGCCCTCGACGACCTTCTTGACGCCTTCGATGACGGCCCAGGCCGAGTCGTAGGCGTAGCCGCCGTAGGCCGCGTAGGGCTCCTTGAAGCCGGCCTTCTTGTAGTCCTCGACGAACTGCTTGGCGGAGTCGAGGCTTTCGACGGGGGCGCCGACGGAGGTGGCGAGGTCGCCGGCGGCGTCGGCGCCGGCGAGCTCGACGAACTTCTTGTCGTAGATGCCGTCGCCGCCGATGAGCGGGACCTTGACGCCGGCGGCCTTGAGCTGCTTGCTCAGCGGGCCGGCGGCCGGGTATTCGCCGCCGTAGTAGACGACGTCGGGGGCGGCGGACTTGACCTGGGTCACGATCGCGGAGAAGTCCTTGCTCTCCGGGTCGATGTGGCCCTCGCCGGCGACGGCGCCGCCGAGCTTGGTGAACTCGCCCTTGAAGGTGCCGGCGAGGCCCGCGCCGTAGGTCTTCTTGTCGTCGATGATGAAGACCTTCTTCTTGCCCGCGTCGTTGAAGAGGTACTGCGCGGCGAAGGGGCCCTGGATGGCGTCGGTGGTGGCGGTGCGGAAGTAGCTCTTGTACGTGCGCACCTTCTGGCCCTCGGCCCACTTGGGGCCCTGGCTCAGGGAGGGGCTGGTGTTGGCCGGGGAGACCTGGACCAGCTTGGCGTCGTCGAAGACCTTCTGCATGGACTCGGAGACCGAGGAGTTCAGGGGGCCGACGACGCCGAGGACGTCCTTGTCGGCGACGAGCTTGGTGGCGTTCTGCTGTCCGGAGGACGGCTGGGCCTGGTCGTCGAGCGGGACGATCTTGAAGGTGACGCCCTTGACGAACTTCTTGTCGTTGGCGATCTTCGCGGCGAGGTCGGCGGAGTTCTTGATGCCGAGGCCGAGGGCGGAGAGGTCGCCGGAGAGCGGGGCGTCGACGCCGATGGAGACGGTGATGTCCCCGCCGCCGCCGGCGTTGTCGCCGCCGCCCTTGTTCTCGTCGCGGGATCCGCAGGCGGTGAGAGTGAGGGCACCCGCGGCGAGTGCTGCCGTCACGGCGATGAGCGAACGTTGACGCACGGTCAGTCCTTTCCAGGCACGGCGTCCCCCCTGGGACGCGCCGAGTCGAACGCGGGGAACCGATCGGGAATGGATCCGGCCGTCGCGGTGACTGGCCGTGACTCTAGGCGGCTGATCGGGAGATATGCAGCGCTCCGGCCAATGATGTGACTCTCTTGTTATGCCACGGCGTAATGCATACCGGATCTCGGCGGGTGGATAGAGGGAATTCCGGGCGATTCGTCACGTCCGCATGTTGAGACGACGCAGCAGTGTCCGGGCGTTTAGGTGCTGTCGTGGCAGGACCGTGGGGCGGTTTGGGTCATGACGTGGCCGAAGGGCTCGCGTCTCGCACTTCGGGACAAGCCCTGCTCAGGGCGTCGGAAAGATCGCGCGCATATCGGTCACCCAGGATGTAACTGTGATCCTCTTTTCGTTCGCCATTACTCAGGGTTACATCCAGAAAGGGCAGTCCGGAATTACGTGCCACGTGCACGCAATCGACCACGCGAATGGCCACTTCCACGATCCGGACCTCTCCCTCGGCCACCGTGACCGGTTCGGCCGGCCGGATCTCGACTGTCAGCGCTCTTGACGGCTGGGTGATCCGCTCCACCGTCACCGGCGGCCCCGTCAGGTTCCGAACGCGGACGGTGAACGCGAACGCCGCCCCGGGCGGTCGGGTCGCGAGCGGATCCCCGTAACCCATCGCGACCCGCTGCGAGGGCAGCGCCGGCTCCGGGGCGGGCGGCGCGGGCGGCTCGGGGTGCGCGGTCAGCAGCCGCCACAACGGCAGCAGGGCCAGCGCGAGCGGCACGACGAGGAAGGCCGCGAACCGCGCCCACCGACGCGGCACGCGCCGACGGCGGCGCGGGGCGGGGCCCTCGGGCCCGGCCGGTTCGGGCCCCTCGGCCTCGATCGGGCCGATGCCGCTCACCACGGCCCTCCGGTGGGCACGGGGGCGGGTCCGACGGAGGGTTCGCGCGGGGAGTACCGCAGCCGGCAGCCCTCGTTGATCCGGGCGGTCATGACCCGGTCCGCGGCCTCCCGCCCCCCGGGCTCGGGCAATCGGGTCCGGGCCTCGGCCAGGGCCGCGCGGAGGATCTCGTACTGGTCGCCGGAGAGCCCCATGGACTGGTAGTCGAGCGCCCCGGGATCCAGGTCGGCGGTGCCGCTCTCGGCGGCCAGGGCCCGCTGGCCCCAGTGGGCGAGCAGGAGGACGCACAGGGAGTCGGGCGGCATCGAGGGGGCCGATCGCGGGGGTCCGTCCGGTTCCCCCGGGGTGCAGGCGGCCGTGGTCGTGGCCAGGGCGAGGCCGAGGAGGAGGGACGCGGTGCGGTGGGCCGTGCGCGGGGCGGTCCTCATGCGCGGCACGGTAGGGCTCCGGGGCGTGCCCGGCAACGGTCGCGACGGCGCGGGTGGGCGCGGGCGGTGCCCCGGGGGTCGGTGTTCGGGGTCGGGCCGTCCGCGCCCGGTGGATCAGGCGTCGCGCAGGAGGCAGGTGAGGCGGGCGGTGCAGACGCGGTTGTCGGCCTCGTCGGTGATGACGACCTCGTAGGTGGCGGTGGAGCGGCCGCGGTGGACGGGGGTGGCGACGCCGGTGACCAGTCCGTGGCGGGCGGAGCGGTGGTGGGTGCAGTTGAGGTCCACGCCGACGGCGAGTTTGCCGACGCCGCCGTGGAGCATGGCCCCTATCGAGCCGAGGGTCTCGGCGAGGACCGCGGAGGCGCCGCCGTGCAGGAGTCCGTAGGGCTGGGTGTTGCCCTCGACGGGCATGGTGGCGACGACGCGTTCGGGGGCGGCTTCCAGGACGCGGATGTCCATGCGGCGGCCGAGGTCGCCGGCGGAGAAGAGGGCCTGGAGGTCGAGGCCGAGGGCGGCGTAGGTGTCGAGGATCTCCTGCGGGAACTTCACGGTGTGCTGGGCGTCGCCCATGGCGGGTGTGCTCCGTTCTTCGTGCGAGGGGTCGTCGTGCGCGGATTCGGTTGTATCAGGCACGTTCACGTGGCGGGAGTGGTGGTGGTGTTCTCGAAGCGGACGACGAGGGACTTGCCGGCGGGGGTGTTGCTGGTGTCGGCGGTGGCGTCGAGGGGGACGAGGACGTTGGTCTCGGGGTAGTAGGCGGCGGCGCAGCCGCGGGCGGTGGGGTAGTGCACGACGCGGAAGCCGGGGGCGCGGCGGTCGACGCCGTCGGTCCATTCGCTGACGAGGTCGGTGTAGGCGCCTTCGGGCAGGTCGAGTTCGGCGGCGTCCTGGGGGTTGACGAGGACGACGCGGCGGCCGCCGGTGATGCCGCGGTAGCGGTCGTCGAGGCCGTAGATGGTGGTGTTGTACTGGTCGTGGCTGCGCAGGGTCTGGAGCAGGAGGCGGCCGGGCGGCAGGTGGGGGTGTTCGACGGGGGCGGCGGTGAAGTTGGCCTTGCCGGTGGTGGTGGGGAAGCGGCGTTCGTCGCGGGGGGCGTGGGGGAGGGCGAAGCCGCCGGGGTGGGCGGCGCGGGCGTTGAAGTCCTCGAAGCCGGGGACGACGCGGGCGATGCGGTCGCGGATGAGGGCGTAGTCGGCTTCGAAGGCGGCCCAGGGGGTGTGGGTGCGGTTCCCGAGGGTGGCCAGGGCGAGGCGGGCGACGATGGCGGGTTCGGAGAGGAGGTGGTCGCTCGCGGGGCGGAGGTTGCCGCGGGAGGCGTGGACCATGCCCATGGAGTCCTCGACGGTGACGAACTGGCGTCCGCTCTTCTGGGTGTCGCGGTCGGTGCGGCCGAGGGTGGGGAGGATGAGGGCGCGTCGGCCGGTGACGGCGTGGGAGCGGTTGAGTTTGGTGGAGACGTGGACGGTGAGGCGGGTGCGGGCGACGGCGGCCTCGGTGACCTGGGTGTCGGGGGTGGCGGCGACGAAGTTGCCGCCCATGGCGAAGAAGACCTTGGCGGTGCCGTCGCGCATGGCGCGGATGGCGTTGACGACGTCGAGGCCGTGGTGTCGGGGGCTGGTGATGCCGAATTCGGTGTCGAGGGCGTCGAGGAAGGCGGGGGCGGGGCGTTCGAAGATGCCCATGGTGCGGTCGCCTTGGACGTTGGAGTGGCCGCGGACGGGGCAGACGCCGGCGCCGGGGCGGCCGACGGCGCCGCGGAGCAGGAGGAGGTTGACGACTTCGCGGATGGTGGGGACGGAGTGTTTGTGCTGGGTGAGGCCCATGGCCCAGCAGACGATGGTGCGTCGGGAGGCGAGGACCATGGCGAGGGCGGTCTCGATCTCGGGGCGGGTGAGGCCGGTGGCGGTGAGGGTGGTGTCCCAGTCGGTGTCGGCGGCGGCCTTGGCGAGGTCCTCGTAGCCGTGGGTGTGGTCGCGGACGAATTCCTCGTCGACGGCGCCGGGGGTTTCGATGACGAGGCGGTTCAGCATCCGGAAGAGGGCCTGGTCGCCGCCGAGCCGGATGGGGAGGTGGAGGTCGGTGAGGGCGGTGCCGCGCAGCATGCCGGCGGGGGTCTGGGGATTCTTGAAGCGTTCGAGGCCGGCTTCGGGGAGGGGGTTGATCGAGATGACGCGGGCGCCGGCCTTCTTGGCCTGTTCGAGGGCGCTGAGCATGCGGGGGTGGTTGGTGCCGGGGTTCTGGCCGGCGACGATGATCAGGTCGGCGAGGTGCAGGTCTTCGAGGCTGACGCTGCCCTTGCCGACGCCGAGGGTTTCCACGAGGGCGGAGCCGGAGGACTCGTGGCACATGTTGGAGCAGTCGGGCAGGTTGTTGGTGCCGTATTCGCGGGCGAAGAGCTGGAAGAGGAACGCGGCCTCGTTGCTGGTGCGGCCTGAGGTGTAGAACACGGCCTGGTCGGGGTCGTCGAGGGCGTTGAGTTCCTCGGCGATGATCGCGAAGGCGCGTTCCCAGGTGACGGGTTCGTAGCGGTCGCCGCCCTCGGGCAGGTACACGGGGTGGGTGATGCGGCCCTGTTGGCCGAGCCAGTAGCCGGAGCGGCGGGCGAGGTCGGCGACGGGGTGGGCGGCGAAGAAGGCGGGGGTGACGCGGCGCAGGGTGGCCTCTTCGGCGACGGCCTTGGCGCCGTTCTCGCAGAATTCGGCGGTGTGGCGCCGCTCTCCTTCGGGCCAGGCGCAGCCGGGGCAGTCGAAGCCGTCCTTCTGGTTGACCTTGAGGAGGGTGCGGGCGGTGCGGGCCAGGCCCATCTGGGCGGTGGCGGCGCGCAGGGTGTGGGCGATGGCGGGGAGGCCGGCGGCGGAGTGCGCGGGGGGTCCGACCCGCGGTGCGTCCTGGACGGGATCCCCTGTGGGCGGCTGGACGGCCATGATCGCTCCCCTTCGAGCCCGGTCGCCGACGTGCGGGTGGGTCGGCGTGCCTGTGGTGTCGTCCTTCGATCCTGTCACGGTGCGGGTGCCCGGCGGGGGCGGGGCCGGGGGTGTGCGCGGGCCCGGGTTGTCCGCGGTGCCCCCTAGGATCGAGGGGTGGCAGATTCAGCATCGAAGCAGACCGAGGACAAGACCGCGTCGGGCGGGGCGGACCGCCCGCGCCTGATGCTCATGGACGGGCACTCGCTGGCGTACCGGGCGTTCTTCGCGCTGCCGGCGGAGAATTTCACGACCGCGAGCGGGCAGCCGACCAACGCCGTCTACGGCTTCGCGTCGATGTTGGCGAACACGCTGCGCGACGAGTCGCCCACGCATTTCGCGGTGGCCTTCGACGTGTCGCGCAAGACGTGGCGGTCGACGGAGTTCCCCGAGTACAAGGCGAACCGGTCGAAGACCCCCGACGAGTTCAAGGGGCAGGTGGAGCTGATCGGGGAGCTGCTCGACGCGATGGCCGTGCCCCGGTTCGCGGTGGACGGGTTCGAGGCGGACGACGTGATCGCGACCCTGGCCACGGAGGCGGAGTCGCTCGGGTTCGACGTGCTGATCGTGACCGGTGACCGGGACTCGTTCCAGTTGGTGTCGGAGCGCACGACGGTGCTGTACCCGACGAAGGGCGTCTCGGAGCTGACGCGGTTCACTCCGGAGAAGGTGCAGGAGAAGTACGGGTTGACCCCGGCGCAGTATCCGGACTTCGCGGCGCTGCGCGGTGACCCGTCGGACAATCTGCCGGGCATCCCGGGGGTGGGCGAGAAGACGGCCGCCAAGTGGATCAACCAGTTCGGTTCGTTCAAGGAGCTGGTGGAGCGGGCCGAGGAGGTCAAGGGCAAGGCCGGGCAGAACTTCCGGGAGCACCTGGAGGCCGTGAAGCTGAACCGGGTCCTGACCGAGATGGTCCGGGACGTGGAGCTGCCGAAGGGCGCCGCCGATCTGGGGCGGGCCCCGTACGACCAGGCGCGGGTGACGGGTTTCCTGGAGACCCTGGAGATCCGCAACGCCTCGCTGCGGGAGCGGCTGCTGGCGGTGGACCCGGGTGCGGCCGAGGCGGAGGCCCCGGCGCCGGCGGCCGGGGTGGAGCTGGACACGACGGTGCTGGGCGCCGGCGAGGTCGCGGCATGGCTGGCGGAGCACGGCACGGGCCCGCTGGGCGTGGCCACGGTGGACACGTGGGCCCTGGGCACGGGCCGGGTGGAGCAGTTGGCGTTGGCGTCGGCGGACGGGGCGGCGGCGTGGCTGCGGCCCGAGGAGCTGACGCCGGAGGACGAGTCGGCGCTGTCGGCGTGGCTGGCGGATCCGGAGCGGCCCAAGACGGCACACCACGCGAAGAACCTGTGGCGGGTGCTGCCCGAGCACGGCTGGTCGCTGGCGGGGGTGAGCACGGACACGGCGTTGGCCGCGTACCTGGTCAAGCCGGGGCGCCGGTCGTTCGCGCTGGACGTGCTGTCGGTGGAGTACCTGGGCCGGGAGCTGGCGCCGGCGGCGGCGGCCGAGGGGCAGCTGGCGTTCGGGGCGGAGGACCACGCGGAGGCCGACGCGCTGATGGCGCAGGCCCGGGCGGTCCTGGATCTGGGCGGGGCGTTCGCGGACCGGCTCGCGGAGGTCGGGGCGGTGGAGCTGCTGCACGACATGGAGCTGCCGACCTCGGAGCTGCTGGCGCGGTTGGAGCGGGCGGGCATCGCCGCCGACCGGGAGCACCTGGAGGCGATGGAGCAGCAGTTCTCCGGGGCGGTGCAGCAGGCGGTGAAGGAGGCGCACGCGGCCGTCGGGCACGAGTTCAACCTGGGTTCGCCCAAGCAGTTGCAGGAGGTGTTCTTCGGCGAGCTGGACCTGCCGAAGACGAAGAAGACGAAGACCGGGTACACCACGGACGCGGACGCGTTGGCGTGGCTGGCGACGCAGACGGACCACGAACTGCCCGTGATCATGCTGCGCCACCGTGAGCAGGCGAAGCTGCGGGTCACGGTCGAGGGCCTGATCAAGACGATCGCGGCGGACGGGCGGGTGCACACGACGTTCAGCCAGACGGTCGCGGCGACCGGCCGGCTGTCCTCGATCGACCCGAACCTGCAGAACGTGCCGGTGCGCACGGACGAGGGCCGGGCGATCCGGCGCGGGTTCGTGGTCGGTGCGGGGCACGAGTCGCTGATGACGGCGGACTACAGCCAGATCGAGCTGCGGGTGATGGCGCACCTGTCGGAGGACGCCGGGCTGATCGAGGCGTTCGCCTCGGGCGAGGACCTGCACACCACGGTGGCCTCGCAGGTGTTCGGGGTGGAGCGGTCGGCGGTGGACGCCGAGATGCGCCGCAAGATCAAGGCGATGTCGTACGGGCTGGCGTACGGGTTGTCGGCGTTCGGGCTGTCGCAGCAGTTGAACATCGAGCCGGCCGAGGCGCGGGGGTTGATGGAGACCTTCTTCGAGCGCTTCGGCGGGGTCCGTGACTACCTGCACCGGGTGGTGGAGGAGGCGCGGGCCACCGGGTACACGCAGACCCTGTTCGGGCGGCGCCGCTACCTGCCGGACCTCAACAGCGACAACCGGCAGCGTCGGGAGATGGCCGAGCGGATGGCGTTGAACGCGCCGATCCAGGGCACGGCGGCGGACATCGTGAAGGTGGCGATGCTGCGCGTGGACCGGGCGTTGACGGAGGCCGGGTTGGCCTCGCGGATGCTGCTCCAGGTGCACGACGAGATCGTGCTGGAGATCGCGCCGGGCGAGGCCGGGCCGGTCGAGGAGCTGCTGCGTCGGGAGATGGCCGCGGCGGTGGAGCTGCGGGCGCCGCTGGACGTGTCGGTGGGCGTGGGCCGGGACTGGGAGTCCGCCGCGCACTGACCCGTCGGGGTGCTCCGCCGCGGGCCCGGCGCTCGTCCTTCGGGACGGGGGCCGGGCCCGCGGCGCGTGTCAGGCGGTGCCGGGGGTGCGGGGGGCGGTGCGGCGCAGGTGGGCCCAGAGCGCGTAGAGGAGCAGGGCGGGCGCGAGGCCGGCGCCGGCGCCGAAGCAGACGGTGGGGATCAGGTCGAGGGGGGTGTCGGCCCGGTCGAAGAAGCTGTAGAAGCGGCGGACGCGGAAGGCCACGCCGATCGCGACGGCGAGGAGCAGCCAGCCGGCGATCAGGAGTCGGTCGGGCCCGCGCAGCACGGGCAAGGGGGCCGGACGCGTGCCCGGGTCCGTGTCGGGGGTGGTGCGGGGCGCGGGGGAGTGGCGCAGGGCGTGCGCGATCGACCCGAGCAGGATCAGGGCGGCGAGGGCGGAGCTGCCGTACTGGACCCAGGAGTGGGCGGGCAGTCCGGCGACGGTGCGGTTGAGGACGGGGACCAGGTCGGTGCCCCAGCGGTCGTGGTGGGTGAAGGCGTCCCAGACCACGTGGGTGATCGAGCCGAGGACGGCTGAGCACGCGAACCAGGCCGCCAGGACCGCCCGGGAGCGGGTGGGCGGCAGCCCGTCGGGTCCGGTGCGCCAGGGTTCGCCGCGCAGCAGGGGGTGGGCGCGGGAGCGCAGCCGGGCGGGGGCGAGGGCCAGGAGGGGGCCGCGCAGGGCGGCCCAGGCGGCGGCGAGGAGGGCGGTCAGGGCGAGGTCGGCGGTGAGGATTCCGGGCAGGGAGTGCGTGAACGTGCCCCAGGACATGGCCCCGGGGATCAGGGACTCGGCGAAGTAGACGGTGTCGGGGGCGAAGGAGCCGCACACCAGGCCGCTCGCGACGAGGGGGCCGCGGGCGCGTCCGGTGCGCCGCAGGGCGGGCAGGACGGCGGCGGCGTGGCTGAGGGTGAACGGCATCGGTGGTGCCTTCCGGTGCGTGCGGGGTGACGCGTGTGGGGCTCCGGTCGCAGATCAGACCGGCCCAACAGCATCAAATCATCTCAAAGTGCCCGTGGAATGGGCCGAATTGATCGAGTCAGTATGCGAGGCGGGCGAAAGACGTGGGGAACCGGTGAAATCCCGGCTCCGCCGGCTACCGGCCGGTAGGTACTTGACGTATGGTCACGCGGACGCCGAAGGGGAGGGACACGATCATGCCGACAGGATTCGGACGGACGGTGCTCAAGACGGGCGGCACCGCGCTCGTCACCGCCATCGCGGTCGCCGCGCTCACCGGCTCGCAGGCCCTGCCGGGGGTCTCCGCCGGTGCCACGCTCGCCGGCGACGGGGCCCCCGCACCGGCCCCCGCGCCCGCCCCGGCCGCCGCGCCCGAGGCCCCCGCGAGCGGCGGCGACGGCAGCTGGCACATCGCCCTGCCACCCCTGGTCAGCCCCACCCCGCCCGCCGTCCCCGCCCCGAGCGCGGAGGCCGGCCAGGCCGGCGGCGCCGAGGGCACGCCCGCGGCCCCCGCCGGCGCGCCCGACCCGCAGGACGCCGCCCGCCGCCTCGGCGCCGGCGAGTCCGCGCGCGGCATCCCCGCCACCGTCCTGGCCGCCTACCTCGCCGCCGCCGAGAAGATCGCCGCCGCCGACCCCGGCTGCGGACTGCGCTGGCAGCTCCTCGCCGGCATCGGCAAGGTCGAGTCCGGACATGCGGGCGGAGGCCGCCTCGCCGCCAACGGCACCACGCTCAGCCCGATCCTCGGCCCCGTCCTCAACGGCGCCGGCTTCGCGAACATCTCCGACACCGACGGCGGCGCGTACGACGGCGACGCCCGCTACGACCGGGCCGTCGGCCCCATGCAGTTCATCCCGTCCACCTGGGCCGGCTGGGGCCAGGACGGCAACGGCGACGGCCGCCGCGACCCCAACAACATGTACGACGCGGCCCTCGCCGCCGGCCGCTACCTCTGCGCCGGCGACCGCGACCTGCGCACGGGCGCCGGCCTGAACCGCGCGATCCTCTCCTACAACCAGTCCACCGAGTACCTGAACACGGTGAAGACCTGGTTCGCGTACTACGAGGGCGGCTCGCACGCCATCCCGGACGACCCGAACGCCCCGGCCCCGGCCAACCCCCCGGCCCCCAAGCCCAAGCCGCTGCCGACCCCGCCGCCCACCCCGAAGCCGACGCCCACGCCGACGCCCACGCCGAAGCCAACCCCCACCCCGACGCCGACGCCGACGCCGACCCCGACCCCGACCCCCACGCCGAAGCCGACCCCGACGCCGACGCCCACGCCGAAGCCGACGCCCACGCCGACCCCCACCCCCACACCGGCCCCGAAGCCGACCCCGACTCCGACCCCGAAGCCCACGCCGACGCCGACGCGGAGCACCGGGACCGAGCCCACCCCCGAGGCCCCGTCGAGTGCCCCCGCCGAGCCCGCGACGCCGTCCGTCCCGGCCCCCGCGTCCGCCTCCGTCGCGACCGGCCCGACCCCGTCCGACAAGCCCTGACCCGACGGTTCTCATCTCGTCCGCGCATTGCTACGGTGCCGCCACCCTGACGACCCATCAGATCTCGGAGGCCGGCCATGCGCGCATTCGTCGCCGCCGCCATCGGTCTGGTCGCCGCCCTCGCCCTCGTGCTCGCCGTCACGGCGTTCGGGAGCCCCGAGGGCGCGACCGACCCGCGGCCGCTGCTCACCACCGCGCCCGCCAAGCCCGGACAGAGTTGAGGAGCGCCCATGCGACGCCGCGCGAGTCTCGTCCTGGTGGCCCTGGCGGCCTTCTGCCTCGCCCTCTCGCCCCTCCTGCGCTGGTACGCCTACCCGCGCCTGGCCAAGATCCCGGCCAACCAGTACCAGGAGGTGGTCCTGGAGGCCCGGAACGCGACCCTCCTCGACTACACCGGCGGCATGAAGCCCAAGAAGGTCGACAAGGTCACCATCGTCCAGACCCTCAAGGGCAACGTCGAGGAATCCCGCAAGGTCGAGAGGACCGCCGGCCGCGACGTCGTCGTCTGGGACTCCCTCTCCTACGTCGCCGGCCCCGACGGCAAGATGGTCTCCGCCATCCCCGAACGCTACGTGTTCGACGCCCACACCCAGGAACCCGTGCACGCCGGCGGCGAGATGGTCGACGGCGACCCCGTCCGCCGCGAGGGCATCGAGTTCAAGTGGCCGTTCTTCACCGAACCCCGCGACTACCTCTACTTCGACGCCCAGACCCGCACCTCCGCACCCATCCACTACGTGGGCACCCGCACCTTCCGCGGCATGGAGGTCTACTACTACGAGCAGACGGTCCCCTGGACCAAGGTCGCCATGCCCAAGAAGATGCCCATCCCCGGCATCGACCCCACCACCATCGAGAAGACCACCGGCACCACCCTCTGGTACACCGCCAAGCGCATGTTCTGGGTCGACCCCGTCACCGGCGCCCCCGTCAACGGTGAGCAGGTCATGGACCAGGAACTCCGCGGCGGCATCGCCGCCTCCGCCCCCGAGGGCCGCCTCACCGCCTTCTCCGGGCACGTCAAGATGCGCGAGGACTACGTCCGGCACACCGTCGACCTGGTCTCCGCCAACCGCGTCATGGTCCTGGCCCTGCACACCTGGGCCCCCCTCGGCCTCGCCGGCCTCGGCGTGCTCCTCTTCCTCCTCGCCCTCCTCCTGGAGGTCCGCGACCGCCGCACCCGCCCCGACGAGGCCCCCGCCCCCGCCTGAGCGGCCCCCACGACGCCCCCGAACCGGCCCGCTACCCGCCCGAGCGGGCCTTCGTGTACCGCGTCGCCGTCGCCGAACCCGGGTCCTCCGGCCACGGATGCCTCGGGTACCGGCCCCGCAACTCCGCCCGCACCGCCCGGTACCCCTCCCGCCAGAACGACTCCAGATCCGCCGTCACCGCCGCCGGCCGGCCCGCCGGCGACAACAGGTGCACCACCACCGGCACCCCCGGCTCACCCCCCACCCGAGGCGTCGCCGTCCACCCGAACAACTCCTGCAACTTCACCGCCAACACCGGCTGTTCGCCCGAATAGTCCACCCGCACCCGCGAACCGCTCGGCACCTCGATCCGCTCCGGCGCCCACACGTCCAACCGCGTGGCCTCCCCGCTCGCCCACGGCAACAAGCGCTCCAAGGCCGCGCCCGCGTCGATCCGCCCCAGATCCGCCCGCCGCCGCGCCCGCGACAGCTCCGGCTCCAGCCACTCCCCGGCCCGCGCCACCAGCGACGCGTCGTCCACCGCCGGCCACGCCCCGCCCCGAGCCCGGGCCAGGAAACCCAACCGCGCCCGCAGCGACACCGCCCGCTCCGACCAGCGCAACAACCCCGGGCCCTCCGCCCGCAACCCCGCCAACAGCGCCTCCCGCACCAGCGCCGGATCCGGATCCCGTACCGGACGCACCGTCAACTCCACGGCCCCCAAACGCTCCACCTCCCGCGCGACCACGTCCCCGTCCCGCCACACCACCTCCGTGCCCGCCGACGCCAGGTGCGCCGCCGCCGACCGCGCGTCCGCCTCCGACACCGCCGCACCCGACCGCACCCGCGCCGACGCCGCGTCCCCGCCCCGGTCCGCGACCGCCACCGCCAACCACCGCGCCCCGCGCAACCGCGAACCCTCCGACGCCGTCACCCCCGTGCCCGAGACCGTCAACCAGCCCGCGCCCGTCCCGTCCGCGCCGCCCTTGGCCCGCGCCACCCGCTCCGGGAACGCCAAGGCCACCACCAGACCGGCCGCAGCCTCGTCCGACAGCCCCGAGCCCCCGTCGGCCGGGCCCGCCGCGGACCCCACCGCCCTCGCCAGCCGCCGCGCCTCCTCCCGCCACCGTCGCGGATAGCCCTCACCGCCGCGCCGCACCACCCGCCACACCTCCGCGAGGTCCTCCCCGTACTCCCGGGGCGGCTCCTCCGACAACAGCGCCACCACCTCCGCCGCCCGCCGCGCACCCACCACCGAGGCCCCGTCCAGCAGCGCCCGCGCCGCCCGCGGATGCAGCCCCGACCGCGCCATCCGCGCACCGCGCGCCGTGACCCGGCCCGCGTCGTCCACCGCGCCCACCGCCGACAACACCGCCCGACCCGCCGCCAGGGCCCCCGCCGGCGGCGCGTCCGCCAACGCCAGACCCGAGGCGTCCGGATCACCCCAGCACGCCACCTGCAACGCGAACGAGGTCAGATCCGCCAACCGGATCTCCGGCGTCGGGAACGCCGGCAACGTCCGCTCCTCCGCCTCCGCCCAACACCGGTACACCGCCCCCGGCGCCTCCCGCCCGGCCCGCCCCGCCCGCTGCCGGCCCGAGGCCCGCGAGGCCCGCACGGTCACCAGCGAGCCCATGCCCCGCGCGTGATCCATCCGCGGCTCCCGCGCCAGACCCGCGTCCACCACCACCCGCACCCCGGGCACCGTCAGGCTCGACTCGGCCACCGCCGTCGCCAACACCACCCGACGCCGCCCCGCGCCCGCCCCCGACAACACCGCGTCCTGCACCTCCGCCGGCGCCCGCCCGTGCACCCGCAACACCTCCACCACCGCCCCCGAGGTGTCCCGCACCTCACCCAGCGCCCCCGCCACCCGCGCGATCTCCCCGACCCCCGGCAGAAAACACAGCACGTCCCCCGGCCGCTCCGCCAGCGCCCGCCGCACCACCGAGGCCACGTGCGCCAAGAACACCGGATCCACCCGCGTCCCGCGCGGCGGACGCACCGCCACCGGCGGCGGCGCCCACACCACCGCCACCTCGTGCGCCGTCCCCGCCGCCTCCACCACCGGCGCCGGCCGCCCCGGCCCCGCACCCAGCAGCCCCGCCCAGCCCGCCGCGTCCGTCGTCGCCGACGCCGCGATCAACCCCAGCTCCGGCCGCAGCGCCGCCCGCACGTCACACAGGAACGCCGCCACCGTGTCCGCGTCCAGATGCCGCTCGTGACACTCGTCGAGGACCACCAGATCCACCCCCGACAACTCCTGGTCCCGCTGCAACCGCCGCAACAGCACCCCGGTGGTCACCACCTCCACCCGACAGTCCGGACCCACCACGCGCTCCCCGCGCACCGTGAACCCCACCGACTCCCCGACCCGCTCGCCCAACAACCACGCCATCCGCCGCGCCGCCGCCCGCGCCGCGATCCGACGCGGCTCCGCCACCAGCACCCGCCGCGCCGGCCCGCCCCCGAACCCCGAACCCGCCGGCAACAGGCCGGCCAGCGCCAAGGGCACCAGCGTGGTCTTGCCCGTGCCCGGCGGCGCGCACAGCACGGCCGCGCCCGCCCCCTCGACCAGGGCGGCCCGCAGACCGGGCAGCGCGGAACCCACCGGCAGCGCGGCCAGCTCACGCGCGCGCACGCGCGACGCGGGGGAGGGGGAGGGGGACGCGGGGGAGGGCGGGGTGCTCATGTCGGCCTCAGTCCCGGTCGCAGACGAAGATCGCGGTCCCGGGGATCAGGTTCCCGCGCAACGGGGACCAGCCCCCCCACTCCTGCCCGTTCCACGCGGGCCACTCCGGCTCCACCAGGTCCCGGATCCGGAACCCCGCCGCCACCAGCTCCCGCACCCGGTCGCCCACCGTCCGGTGGTGCTCCACGTACACGGCCTCGCCCCGCTCGTCCTGCTCCACGTACGGGGTCCGGTCGAAGTACGAGGCCGCCACCGACAGACCCTCCGGCCCCGGCTCGTCCGGGAACGCCCACCGGATCGGGTGCGTCACCGAGAACACCCACCGGCCCCCCGGCCGCAGCACCCGCCGCACCTCCGTGAACACCGCCACCGGATCGGCCACGAACGGGATCGCCCCGTACGCCGAACACACCAGGTCGAAGGCGCCGTCCCGGAACGGCAGCGCCCCCGCGTCCGCCTCCACCAGCGCCGGCGGCGCCCCGTCCCCGTCCGACAGTCGCAGCGCGTGCTGCAACTGCCGGTGCGAGAGGTCCAGGGCCACCGCCCGGGCCCCGCGCGCGGCCAGCCAGCGCGAACACTGCGCGGCCCCCGCGCCGATCTCCAGCACGTCCTTGCCCGCGAGCCCCTCGACCGGCCCCAGCAGCCCCGCCGTCTCCTCGTCCAGGCCCTCCGGACCCCACACGAAGCGGTCGTCGCCCAGGAACGCCCCGTGATCGCTCTGGTACTCGTCGGCGTTGCGGTCCCACCAGCCGCGATTGGCCCGACTGCTCTCCGCGTCCGTGGCCTCACGGCGGGTGGCCTCGGCCTCCTCGTCCGAAGTGATCCCCGTCCCGTACGGTTCTTCGGAGGTTTCGCCCCCTTGGAACGCGGGGCCCGTGGTCGTATTCTTCGAGGTCATTCGAGGCCAATCGATCGGTCCGGACGCGCACGGACGAAGCCGGGACACCGGCGTCGCACGGGGTCCGGGGAGTGCGGCACGGAAGTGGTGCGAACACCCTTTTTCGGGTGCGCGGCCCACGAGTTGTGCCGGGAATGGGGCGATCCGCCCCGGGTGTGCGCCTTCGCGCATTGACCCTGCCCGGCCGCCCCCGTATGCTACAAGTTGCGTCGCGGGCCTGCGCTCCTCAGACCTAGCAGGCTGCGCTCGCATCTGTTGCAGTCCCCTCGGTTTTCGAGGCCCTGTCGTTCGTTTTCCGCCCCGCGGACCGGCGACCTTCAAGGGCCTCCTTGGCTGTCCGGCGTATCAGATGGCGATAAGGGCTCACGGCGTTGCAGTACCTACGACCTTCTGTCCGTAACCGGAGCCCTTTCCCACATGACGAGCAGCACCGAGACCACCGCCACCACTCCGCAGGTTGCGGTCAACGACATCGGTAACGAGGAAGCCTTCCTCGCCGCGATCGACGAGACGATCAAGTACTTCAACGACGGCGACATCGTCGACGGCGTCATCGTGAAGGTCGACCGGGACGAGGTCCTGCTCGACATCGGTTACAAGACCGAAGGCGTCATCCCGAGCCGCGAACTCTCGATCAAGCACGACGTCGACCCGAACGAGGTCGTCAAGGTCGGCGACGAGATCGAGGCCCTGGTTCTCCAGAAGGAGGACAAGGAAGGCCGCCTGATCCTCTCGAAGAAGCGCGCCCAGTACGAGCGCGCCTGGGGCACCATCGAGAAGATCAAGGAAGAAGACGGCATCGTCACCGGTACCGTCATCGAGGTCGTCAAGGGTGGTCTCATCCTCGACATCGGCCTCCGCGGCTTCCTCCCGGCCTCGCTGGTCGAGATGCGTCGCGTCCGCGACCTCCAGCCCTACGTGGGCAAGGAGCTCGAGGCGAAGATCATCGAGCTGGACAAGAACCGCAACAACGTGGTCCTGTCCCGCCGCGCCTGGCTCGAGCAGACCCAGTCCGAGGTCCGCCAGACCTTCCTCACCACCCTGCAGAAGGGCCAGGTCCGCTCCGGCGTCGTCTCCTCGATCGTCAACTTCGGTGCGTTCGTGGACCTGGGTGGCGTCGACGGCCTCGTGCACGTCTCGGAGCTGTCCTGGAAGCACATCGACCACCCGTCCGAGGTCGTCGAGGTCGGTCAGGAAGTCACCGTCGAGGTCCTCGACGTGGACATGGACCGCGAGCGCGTCTCCCTGTCGCTGAAGGCGACCCAGGAAGACCCGTGGCAGCAGTTCGCCCGCACCCACCAGATCGGCCAGGTCGTCCCCGGCAAGGTCACCAAGCTGGTTCCGTTCGGTGCGTTCGTCCGCGTCGACGAGGGCATCGAGGGTCTGGTCCACATCTCCGAGCTGGCCGAGCGCCACGTGGAGATCCCGGAGCAGGTCGTCCAGGTCAACGACGAGATCTTCGTCAAGGTCATCGACATCGACCTCGAGCGTCGCCGGATCTCGCTGTCCCTCAAGCAGGCCAACGAGTCCTTCGGTGCCGACCCGGCGTCGGTCGAGTTCGACCCGACCCTGTACGGCATGGCCGCGTCCTACGACGACCAGGGCAACTACATCTACCCCGAGGGCTTCGACCCCGAGACCAACGACTGGCTCGAGGGCTTCGAGAAGCAGCGCGAGGAGTGGGAGCGCCAGTACGCCGAGGCGCAGGTTCGCTTCGAGCAGCACCAGGCGCAGGTCATCAAGAGCCGCGAGGCCGACGCCGCCGCCGAGGCCGAGGGTGCGACCGCCCCGGCCGCGACCGGCAACGCCGGTTCGGGCAGCATCTCCGGTGGCTCGTACTCCTCGGAGTCGGACGACAACGCCGGCGCCCTGGCCTCCGACGAGGCCCTGGCCGCGCTCCGCGAGAAGCTGGCCGGCGGCCAGAGCTGATCACGGCGCGCACCGCGCGGTGACGCGCGGTCGTGACACCACGGGGAAGGCCCGTCCCCTTCGGGGGGCGGGCCTTCCCCGTGTTTTTCCGCCCACCGGGAATGGCAGGGCCCGCGACGATGTTGGTCACAACAGACAGCGGCCGGAGGAGTGGAGGAGTGGTGACGGTGGCTCGGGATCCCAAGACCCTGTACACGTGGGACGAGAAGGGCCTCGCGGTGGCCGACATGGCCCTGGCCCAGGAGTCCGCCGGACTGGTCATGCTCTACCACTTCGAGGGCTACATCGACGCCGGGGACACCGGCGAACAGATCGTCGAACGCATGCTGGACACCCTCCCGCACCAGGTCGTCGCCAGCTTCGACAGCGACCGCCTCGTCGACTACCGGGCCCGCCGCCCCCTGCTCACGTTCACCCGTGACCACTGGAGCGACTACGAGGAACCCCGCCTCGACGTCCGGATCGTCCAGGACACCACCGGCGCCCCCTTCCTCCTCCTGTCCGGACCCGAACCCGACACGGAATGGGAACTGTTCGCGCGCGCCGTCCGCCAGATCGTCGAACGCCTCCGGGTCCGCCTCGCCGTCAACTTCCACGGCATCCCCATGGGCGTCCCGCACACCCGGCCCGTCGGCATCACCCCGCACGGCAACCGCACCGACCTGATGCCCGGTCACACCAGCCCCTTCGAAGAGGCCCAGGTCCCCGGCAGCGCCGAATCCCTCGTCGAGTTCCGCCTCGCCCAGGCCGGACACGACGTCCTCGGCGTCGCCGCCCACGTCCCGCACTACGTGGCCCGCTCCCCCTACCCGGACGCCTCCCTCACCGCCCTGGAAGCGATCACCGCCGCCACCGGCCTGGTCCTCCCCGGAGTCGCCCACGCGCTGCGCACCGAGGCCCACCGCACCCAGACCGAGATCGACCGGCAGATCGGCGAAGGGGACGAGGAACTCGTCGCCCTCGTCCGAGGGCTGGAGCACCAGTACGACGCGGTCGCCGGCGCCGAGACCCGCGGCAACATGCTCGCCGAACCCGTCGAGATCCCCTCCGCCGACGAGATCGGCCGCGAATTCGAGAAGTTCCTCGCCGAACGCGAAGGCGAGGGCTGAGCCGACCGGGAGGCCCCGACCCCTGTGGGTCGGGGCAGGCCACCCCGTAGGCTGCGGACATGCTGAAAGTGGGCCTGACAGGCGGAATCGGAGCCGGCAAGAGCGAGGTGTCACGCCTCCTCGCCCAATACGGGGCGGTCGTCGTGGACGCCGACCGGATCGCGCGCGAAGTGGTCGAACCCGGCACCCCCGGGCTCGCCGCCGTCGTCGACGCCTTCGGCCCCGAGATCCTCACCCCCGACGGAACCCTCGACCGGCCCCGCCTCGGCTCCCTCGTCTTCGCCGACCCCGACCGGCTCGCCGTCCTCAACCGGATCGTGCACCCCCTGGTCGGGGCCCGCTCGGCGGAACTGGAAGCGGCCGCCGGACCCGAGGCCATCGTCGTCCACGACGTGCCGCTGCTCACCGAGAACGGCCTCGCCCCCCTCTACGACCTCGTCGTCGTGGTGGACGCCCGGCCCGAGACCCAACTGCACCGACTGACCAACCTGCGCGGCATGCCCGAGGACGAGGCCCGCAACCGGATGGCCGCCCAAGCCGACCGGGCCGACCGACTGGCCATCGCGACCCTCGTCGTCGACAACGACGGACCGCTGGCCGACCTCGCCCCCCAGGTCCGCAAGGTCTGGGAGGAACTCACCGCCCGCGCCGATGCCGGCGGGCATCCGTGAGGCGGGAGAAGGGAAGAAGACACACATGTCCGCAGCCACGCCGGCACCCGAGCCGGGCCCCGAGCAGCACGACCACCGGCCCACCGGCCCCGACCGCCCGCCGACCCCCGCCGACGCGGTGACCCACGTCATCGACTTCCGGGCCGCCGAACAGCTCCTCGACGGCCGGGACCCGCGCGGAGCCGTCAAACTCCTCGACTCCGTCATCGCCGCCCACCCCGAGAACACCGCGGCCCGTCTCCTGCGGGCCCGCGCCTTCTTCGCGGCCGCGCAACTGCGTCCCGCCGAGCTCGAATTCGAGCTGGTCCTGGAACGCGAACCCGACAACGCCTTCGCCCACTTCGCGCTGGCCCGCACCCACGAACGCGCCGGCCGCCCCGAACGGGCCCGACGACACTTCCGGTTGGCGGCCGCCCTCGACCCCCGCCCCGAGTACCTCAAGGCCGCGGGATTCGACGGAGCCTGAGCCCGTGAGTCGGCCCCGGGCCCCGTCATGTGATCACATGTCGGTATGACGAGGACTCTCTACCTGTTCTGTGCCGGCGCCCCACCCGTGTTCGACGTGGCCCACGTCGTCGAGCACGCCCAGGCCCGGGGCTGGGACGTCTGCCTCGGACTGACGCCCACGGCCGCCCACTGGGTGGCCGAAAGCCTGGGCGGCCTGGCCACCCTCACCGGCCACCCCGTGCGCAGCGCGTACAAGATGCCCGGCGACCCGGACCTGTGGCCGCCCGCCGACGCGATCCTGTTCGCGCCCGCCACGTTCAACTCCCTCAACGCGTGGGCCCTCGGCCTCACCGACCGTTTCGTCGTCGGCGTGGTCGCCGAGGCCCTCGGCAAGGGCACCCCCGTGGTCACCATGCCCTGCCTGAACGAGGGCCTGGCCGCCCACCCCCGCTTCGACCGCACCCTCGCGGTGCTCCGCGAGGCCGGCGTGCGCGTCCTGTACGGGGAGGGCGGGTTCACGCCCGGCCCCGTCGGACCGGACGCGCCCCCGCTGTTCCCGTGGCTCGCGGCCCTGGAGGAACTGGACCGGATCGGAGCCGAACCGGCCGCCTGACCCGCCGCTACTCGCCGGTGCTGCCGTCCAGGGCCTCCCGCAGCAGGTCCGCGTGCCCGTTGTGCCGCGCGTACTCCTCGATCATGTGGGCCAGGATCCAGCGCAACGAGTACTCCTCGCCCTCGTGGCTGCCGACGGCCGCGAGGTCGGGCGCGGCGGCCACGATCTCCCGGGAGCGGTCGCAGCACTCCCGCCAGTACGCGAACGCCTCCTCGGGATCGGCGTCGGCGACGTGGAACTCGGTCCACTCCCCGGACTCGTCCTGCGGGTAGCGGGCCTTGGTGCCGCGCGAGACGAAGGTCTCCTGGAACCATCCGCGCTCCACCTCGGCCAGGTGACGCACCAGGCCGAGCAGGGTGAGCCCGGAGGGGGCCACGGCGGGGGTGCGGAGCTGTTCGGGGGTGAGCCCCGAGCACTTCCAGGCCAGGGTGTCCCGCTGCCACTGGAGCATGCCGGTGAGGGTCTCGCGTTCGTCGCCGGTCAGGGGCGAAGGGGTCCTGGTCACGGTGGGGGTCACGGTGGTGTCTTCGGTCATGGGCTCATCCTGGGGCCCCGCCCCGGGGTGGCGCACCGGGTTTGCGAGGACCAGGGTCCGGGGGGTGGTAGGGCGGGACCTCGGGACCGGGCTGCCAATGCGGGCCCTGGCGCATCCGGTGCAGCACCAGGAGCAGGTCCAGCAGGCAGATCAGGGCCAGGACACCACCGGCGGCGGCCCAACCGGGCTCGCCGAGCAGGACGAAGGCGACGGTCCCCACCACCGCCCACAGCAGGCCCCACAGACTCAGTACGCGACGCAGCCGCAGGGGGCTGCGGGCCGTCGTCGGCTCGTCCCCGGAACGCACGGCCACTCACCGCCTTCCCGGTCCCGACCGGTGCCGTCCGGTCCCGTCCTCGCCCCCGCCGGTCGGCGTCTACCCGACGGGGGCGAGGTCACGCCGGACCCGGCGCGGCCCGTTCCGGCGTGGCTCGGTGCGGCTCGGCTCAGTGGAGCTTGTTCACGGCCGTGGTGGTGGTCTTCTTGAAGGCCGGTACGGGTGCGTCGGTCAGGTATCCCATCTGGCCCCAGGTGACCACCGTGACCGTGGTGCCGTCACGGCCGATCCCGAAGAGGTGCACGCCCGGCTCCGACTCCGGGATCGAGGTGTGGACCCCGTAGACGTGCGCGCCCTCCTCGACCTTCAGCGGGCCGTAGTCCTGCCAGGAGGCGGTGCCGCCGGGGGTGGTGCGGAGCCAGTCGGCGGCGCAGGCCGCGACCTTGGAGCGCAGCTTCGTGGCGAGCTGCTTGGCGGCGGCCTCGGAGCCGGTGCGCACGGAGACCTGCGTGGCGCCGGTGTCGTACTCGGTGCCGAACTGGCGGTGCCAGGTGCCGTTGGCGGGGATCACCCCGTCCAGGCAGAAGGGGGTGGTCTCCGGGGCGCCGGCGGTGACCTCGCCCGTGTACCAGGGGGAGGAGGGGTGCGGCGGCAGGTCTGTCCCGACGAGGAAGCCGGGGGCGGTGGGCGCGGCGCCGGCGGCGCCGGCGGTGCCGAGTCCCAGGGCGAGGGCGGCGGTGGCGGAGAGGAGGGCGGTCAGGCCCGCCGTGAAGCGCTTGGACATGTGGTGCATCCCCGTTCGGTGCGAATGGCGTCGTGGTGTGTGGACGGCCGGGTCCCGTCGTGCGTCGCCCTTCGGGTGACGGTGGGAGGCGCGGTCCGTGACTCGGGTGGGTGATCCGGGGGTCGATCCCTCGGGTCGTCCCGGGATCAGAGTGGCCGGCGACCGGGGCGTTCCACCAGGTTGTCACCCGGATCGGGGAAGCTGGAACGCTTTCACCCGGGTTGACCTGCGGGAACGGCGGGGGGTGGAACGGCGGGGTGGAACGGTCGACCCGGGGGAACGGGTGGGGCGAACAGGCGCGGTCCGCGGGTGCGGGCCGGAGGAGAGGCGGGGTGCGGTGAGGGACGAGGACGGATCGACGGCGGTCCGGTCGGAGGAGGCGCGACGGTTCGCGGCGTTGCTGCGGGGCGTGCGGGAACGGTCGGGGAAGAGCTACGGGACGCTGGCGCGGGCCCTGCACACGAGCACGTCCACGTTGAACCGGTACTGCCGGGGGGACGCGCTGCCGGCGGAGTTCGCGGTGGTGGACCGTTTCGCGCGGGCCTGTGGGGCGGACCGCTCGGAGGCCCTGGCCCTGCACCGGGCCTGGCTGCTGGCGGACGCCCGGCGCCGACACCTCCGGGAGACCCGGGGCCGCATCCCGCCGCCGGCCTCGGCCCAGGCCCAGGCCCCGGCCCCGGCCTCGGCCCAGGCCCCGGCCCCGGCCCCGATGCCGGCCGACGGCGGCGGAGCCGGGGCCGGCACGGCCCAGGATCCGGCGGCCGGGGTGGCCGGGGTGGCGCAGGATCCGGCGGCGGGGGCGGCCGGGGTGGCCGAGTCGCGACCGGCCACCGGGCTCTCCGTGCCGCCCCCAGAGGGGCCCCGCCCCACCGGGGATGTCCCCGGCTCGGGGTCCGTCTCCGGCTCGGGATCCGGGTCCGGGTTCGGCCCCGGCCCCGGCTCGGGGTTCGGCCCCGGCTCGGGATCTGGGCCCGGCTCCGGCTCCGGCTCCGGCTCCGGGTCCGGGTCGGTGTCCGGCTCCGGGTCCGGGTCGGTGTCCGGGTCCGGGTCCGGGTCGGGGTCCGGGTCGGTGTCCGGGTCGGGGTCCGGCTCGGGGTCCGGCTCGGGGTTCGGGTCTGGCCCGGGGGCCGGGTTCCGGGCCGGGGCCGGTTCGGGCGACGGGGCTGGGGCCGGGGGTGTTGGGGTGCCGGTGCCGGTGCCGGTGCCGGTGTCTGTGGCCTTGTCCGTGGTGGGTGGCGGCGGGGGGTTGTCGGTGGGGGGCCGGGTCGTGCTCGGGGACCGGCGGCGTCGGCGGCGGGCCGGGTGGACGGGGGCGGGGGTGGCCGCGCTGGTGGCCGCCGCGTTGGCGTGGACCCTGCCCGGGGACGCCGCTCCCCGGGGTCCGGTCGGGGCCCCGGCGGGCGGCGCGGGGACCGTTTCGGCGCGGCCCGGTGCCGGGCCGGGGCCGGGGCCCGCGCGTTCCTCGGCGCCGCCCACCGCCGGTGCGTCGGCCCGGGCCGTCGGGCCCGGTGTCTCGGGGACCCCGGCGTCCCCGGACGGGACGCCGGGGGCCTCGGCCGGACCCTCCGCGTCGGCCTCCGGCGCGGCGCCGACCCGATCCGGCGGGGCCGGTCCCGCCGCGCCGGGGCGTTCGTCGGGCGCCGGGGCGCCCCGGGTCGCGGTCCGGTCCCACGTGTGGTCCTTCGGCTGCGATCACACCTACCTGTCCCCGCTGCCGCCCACCCGGGTGCCCGGCCCGCCCTCGGCCGCCGACGCCCCGCAGTGGGCGGCGGCCCAACAGGCGGTGCACGGGGGCCGGCAGATCGTGGAGGTCGGGGTGCACGCCCCGGGGGACGAGGCGCTGGTGCTGCACGGGGTGGAGGTGCGGGTGGCGGGCCGCGAGGTGCCGCCGGCGTGGAACGCGTACCGGATGTCCGTGGGCTGCGGCGGGGTGCTGACCCCGGCGGTGCTCGGCGTCAACCTCGACGCCCCGCGTCCCCAGGCCCGGCCGGTCGCCGGCGGGGACGAGAACGGGGGCATTCCCGCGCCCCGGTTCCCGCTGCGGGTGGCGGCCGGGGACCCGGTGGTGCTGCGGTTCGAGGCCGAGGCCACGGGCTGTGACTGCGCCTGGTACCTGGAGCTGTCCTGGTCGGGTCCGGGGGGTTCGGGCACGGTCCGGGTGGACGACGGGGGCCGGCCGTTCCGGACGGTGGCCGTCGCGGGCCGGCCCGCGTGGGACTGGTCCGACGAGGGGCGGTGGGTGCGCCGGGCGGGGTGATCCGAGGCCCGGGGGACCCCGTCCGGCCCTGGTCGAAATCCACCGTTGTCGGTGTGCGTGCCTACACTCGCCGAACGGGTTCTGTCGGCTCTGACCAGGGCCGCGACGGTGTGCGACGGGAGAGGTGCGGGCGGTGAGCGCGAGGGTGACGGGATTGACGGAGGGCCTGCTGCGGCACGCCGTGCTGTTCCGGCCCGCCGGGGTGCCGAGGGCCGGGCGCTTTCTGTTCTGGAGCGAGTCGGGGGCCGCGCCGGCACCGCCCGGGCCGGCCGACGGGGCCGAGGCCGCGGATGGGGACGGGCCGCGGGTCGAGGAACTGTCCGTGGTCGTGCCGCACGGCGCGGGGGTGCGGACCCGGAGCGTGCCCGCGCTCAGCGTGTCCGTCGCCGACGCCCTGCCGCTGCTCGCGCGGGCTCCGTACCTCGCGGACGCGCATCCGACGGGCCGGTGCTGGGGCACCGCCGTGCGGCACGCCCTGCACCTGGTGGGGCGGGGCCGGCTGCTGCCGGGGCTCACCGGGGACGGGACGGCGGTGTGGCGGATCGGGCCGTGGGACGCGGAGGACACCGCGCACCTGCGGGCCGTGGCCGCCGCGATGCCCGTCGCCGGTCACGCCGAACCACTGCCCGGGCGGCGCCCGTTGACGCTGCCGAAACCGGAGGCGCTGCTGCGGGCCGCCGCGGACGCCGTGGCCGACACGCTGCCGCGCACCCCGGCCGCCGGTGCGGCCGCGGGGGCCGCGTACGGGGCGGTGGAGCCGACGCGGGCGCCGGAACTCGGGGTGTGGGCGCACCGGGTGGTCGCCGAGGGGGACAGCGGGGTCGTGGTCTCGCTGCGGCTGGACCTGTCGGCGTTCCGGCTCTTCGACGAGGACCCGGCCTCGGCCCCGGCCCCGGACGCGGACGCGGACACCGGCACGGACGCCGGTGCGGGCGGGACGGTGCGGCGGGCGGGGGCGCTCGTGACGTACGTGCGGCACCGGGCCGATCCGGCGCTGGTGGCCGACGCGGCGAGCCTGTGGGCCGGTACGGCCGACGCGGGGTTCGCGCCCCGGTCGCGCACCGACACCGTCGCGGCGCTGCGTCGGGCGGCGCGGTGCTGGCCGCCGCTGGCCCGGCTGGTGGACCGGCCGGTGCCCGACGTGCTCGCCCTGTCCGATGCCGAGCTGTGGGAGCTGCTGACGGCGGCCGCGCCCCGGCTCACGGCGGCGGGGGTGGAGGTGCTGTGGCCGAAGGACCTGGTGCGGGACCTGACGGCGGAGGCGGTGATCCGTCCGGTGGCGCCGGGTTCTGCGGTGGACGGCACCGCGTTCTTCGACGCGGAGCGGCTGTTCGCGTTCTCGTGGGAGTTGGCGCTGGGCGGGGACCGGTTGACGGCCGCCGAGATGGACGAGTTGGCGGCGGCGCGCCGGCCGGTGATCCGGCTGCGTGACCGGTGGGTGCCCGTCGACCCCGAACTCGTGCGCAAGGCCCGCAAGCGGCAGTTGGGTCTCCTCGATCCGATGGACGCCCTGGTGGCGGGGCTCACGGGCAGTGCGGAGGTGGACGGGGAGCGGGTGCCGGTGGTGCCGGTCGGCGTGCTGCGGGAGTTGCGCGACGGGCTGACCGCCGGGGCTGCGGCGCTGCCCGATCCGCCCGGGTTGGCGGTGACCCTGCGTGGCTACCAGCGGGTCGGGGTGGCGTGGCTGGACCGGATGACCTCGCTCGGGCTGGGCGGGTGCCTGGCCGACGACATGGGGTTGGGCAAGACCGTCACCCTGATCGCCCTGCACCTGCTGCGGGCCCGGGACCGGGCCGAGCCGACGCTGGTGGTGTGCCCGGCGTCGCTGCTGGGGAACTGGCAGCGGGAGATCGAGCGCTTCGCGCCCGGGGTGCCCGTGCGCCGGTTCCACGGGCCCGGCCGCACCCTGGACGGGGTGACGGGCGGTTTCGTGCTGACCACGTACGGGACGGCGCGGACGGCCGCGCCGCAGCTCGCCGAGCGGGCGTGGTCGCTGGTGGTCGCGGACGAGGCGCAGCACTTGAAGAACCCGCGTTCGGCGGTGGCGCGGGCCTTGCGGACGATTCCGGCGCCGGCCCGGGTGGCGTTGACGGGGACGCCCATCGAGAACAACCTGTCCGAGCTGTGGGCGCTGCTGGACTGGACCACGCCGGGGCTGTTGGGGCCGTTGACCTCGTTCCGGGCCCGGCACGCGCGGGCGGTGGAATCGCAGAACGAGGCGGACGGCGGCAACGAGGAGGCGGTGGCGCGGCTGGCGGCGCTGGTACGGCCGTTCCTGTTGCGTCGGCGCAAGTCCGATCCGGGGATCGCGCCGGAGCTGCCGGCGAAGACGGAGACGGACCATCCGGTGTCGTTGACCCGGGAGCAGGTGGCGCTGTACCGGGCGGCGGTGGACGAGACGATGGCGTTGATCGGGGAGAGCGAGGGCATGGCCCGGCGCGGTCTGATCATGAAGTTGTTGACCACGTTGAAGCAGATCTGCAACCACCCGGCGCAGTACCTGGGGGAGCAGGGGCCGGGCGGGGGGCCGGTGCGGCAGGCGGGCAGCCGGTCGGGGAAGTTGGCGTTGTTGGACGAGTTGTTGGACACGATCCTCGCGGAGGGCGAGTCGGTGCTCGTGTTCACGCAGTACGTGACGATGGCCCGGATCCTGCGCGCCCACCTGGCCTCGCGGGGAGTGGAGTGCCAACTGCTGGACGGGTCCACGCCGGTGGCGCGGCGGCAGGAGATGGTGGACCGCTTCCAGGAGGGGCGGGTGCCGGTGTTCCTGCTGTCGTTGCGGGCCGCGGGCACCGGCCTCAACCTGACCCGGGCCGGGCACGTCGTGCACTACGACCGGTGGTGGAACCCGGCGGTGGAGGACCAGGCCACCGACCGGGCGCACCGGATCGGGCAGACCCGCCCGGTGCAGGTGCACCGGCTGGTGACGGAGGGCACGGTCGAGGACCGGATCGCGGAGCTGATGGCGGGGAAGCGGGCGTTGGCCGAGTCGATCGTGGGCGCGGGTGCCGGTGGTCCGTGGGAGCCGACCGAGTTGTCGGACCGGCAGTTGGCCGATCTGGTGGCCCTGCGGAGGCCGGCGTGATCGGCGGCCGGGAGGGTTCGCGGCGCAGTCTGGCGGCGTTGCCGGCGGGGCGGGCCGAGAGCGGGTGCGGGCGGGCCTGGGCCCTGGCCCTGCCCGCGGACCCGGATCCGGGCGTCGATGGGGCCGCGGACCCGGCCGCGGGGGTGCGGATCGAGGCGGTGACGTTGACCCCGGGGCTGGTGATGGCCTCGGCGCGGGACGGGGAACGGCCCCGGCCGTACCGGACCGAGCTGCGGCTGCCGGTGCTGTCGCCGGAGCGGTGGCGGGAGCTGATCGCGGACCCGGTGTGGACGGCGGCGGCGGAGCCGGCCCTGGCCTCGGGGCTGGTGTCGGCGCAGACGGCGGGGCCGCTGTTGCCGGCTCCGGGCGAGGTGCTGGGCCGGTGCTCGTGCCCGGCCGGGCGGCATCCGGGCTGTCCGCACGCGGTGGCCCTGGGCCGGGGGGTCGGTCGGCTCCTGGACCGGGAGCCGGGGGTGTTGTGGCTGTTGCGCGGGCGGGACCCGGAGACGTTCGCGACGGAGGTGGCGCGGGCCCGGGCCCGCCGCGCGGTCGCGGCGGCGGACCCGGTCGCCGAAGCGGGGCCCGAGGCCGGGCGTGGTGTCGGCGGGTCGCGGGTCGCGGCGGTGGAGTTGCCGGGGGTGTCGGCGCGGGAGGCCGTGCACGGGGCCGGGCCCCTCGGGCCGCTGCCGGCGCCGCTCGGGCCGGCCGTGCCGGGCCCGCCGCCGGGGTTCCCGACGGAGCCGGGGGCGCCCGATCCGGCCGCCCTGGAACAGCTCGTGGCGGACGCGGTGGAACGGGCGCGGGCCCTGGCGGCGGGGGAGGGGGATCCGTTCGCGGGCCTGGACCGGTGGCAGGACGCGGTCCGGTTGGCCGCCCTGCACCCCACGGGCGGGCTGACGGGCGCGGGCCGGTCCCTGTACCGCAGGCTGGCCTCGGCGGAGGGCCGCTCGGTGGAGGACCTGGGGCGGGCGGCGGCGGCCTGGCGGCAGGGCGGTCCGGCGGCGCTGGCGGCGGCCGAGGAGGAGTGGGACCCGCCGGCCGGCCCCTTCGACCGGGCCCGTCCGGCGTTGTTGGCGGCCGGGCAGGGCGTGTTCCGGCCCGAACGCAACCGGCTGACCGCGCCCGCCGGGCACCGGCAGCTGCGGCTCGGCCGGGACGGGCTCTGGTACGCGTACCTGCGGGTGGACGCGAGCGGTGGCGCGAGCGGCTCCGGGGAGGTGTGGTGGCCGATCGGCCGGCCCGGCCCGGATCCGGTGGAGGTCGCGCGGGGGGACTGAGGAGGGGGTCGGTCGGTGGGGGCCGGTCAGTGGGGGTCGAGGGAGGCGTGCCACCGGGTCAGGGTGGTGAAGTCCCGCTCGCGCAGCCCGTTCCGGGGGCTGATCCGCAACAGCAGCGCGGGTCCCGGGTGGTGGGCGGCGACCCAGCTCGCGTCGTGCTCGGTGATCATGTCGTCGACCCAGGCGAAGGGCCGGCCGGCGGCCCAGGCCACGATCTCCCGGGTCTTCCAGTACAGACCGTCCGGATCCGGCCGGAACAGTTCGGCCCACCCGATCACGGGCAGGTCCCCGGGCAGTCCGACGCGGGGCGAGATCATCTCATTGGCCTGGTGCGTCCAGGTCGTCGCCCACACCGGGCGCAGCGGCAGGGCCGTGATCCGCGCCCCGTGGCCCGGGTGCAGCAGCACCCGCAGCCCGCGTCGCAGGGCCCGGGACCCCGGTTCCTGGCGCGCCGACCACACGGCGGGCGACATGCGGTGACTCCGGTAGCCGCGCAGCCGGGCGGTACGGGAGCGAAACGGGTTCAGCGGCCCGTCGACATCGAGCAACAACAGAGCGTCACCGGTCATGTTGTAGGGACTACCCAGTACACGATGGGGTGAAATGCCTAACGCCCCTATAACCCGAACGGGTTGGCGGCGTTGTCTCCGGTGCGGGTGGAGCGCCCGCGAACTCGTCCGGAAACACAGGGAGATCTCATGCGGCAGACTCGTCGCAATGGCCTGATCGCTGCGGTGGTCGTGGGAGGCGCGTTCTCGGTGGGGGCCGCCGGTCTGGCCCAGGCCGACTCGGGGGCGAGCGGCGGCGCCGCCCGTTCGCCGGGCCTGCTCTCGGGGAACCTCGTCCAACTGCCGGTCAACACCCCCGTGAACCTGTGCGGGAACACCGTCAGCGTCGTGGGCCTGCTCAATCCGGCCGCCGGCAACTCCTGCGCGAACAAGGGCGGCGGCGCGGCCGAGGCGGCCCCCGACGGCGGGCACTCCGGACCCGAGCGGGCGGGCGGCGGGACCCAGGCCGGTGGGCACGGCGGGCACGGGGGCAACGGCGGGGGAGCGTCGGCCCAGGGGAGCGGAAAGGATTCCGCAGGGGTGATCAGCGGCAACACGATCCAGCTCCCGATCTCCCTCCCCGTCAACGTGAGCGGCAACTCCGTCAACGTCGTCGGCATCGGCAACGGTTCCACCGGCAACGTCTCCGTCAACGAGCCCGGCGAGGTCATCCCGCCCCGCCCCGTGCCCCCCACCCCGGCCCCGCCGGCCCGGCCCACGCCCGGCAAGCCCGCGCAGCCCGTCGCGCCCAAGCCCCCCGCCAAGCCGGTCGGCCAGCCCAATCTGGAGACCCACGGCGGTCCGGCCCTCGCCGTGACCGGCGCCGAGGGCATCGGCTACCTCGCCCCGGCGGGCGGCGCCCTGCTGCTCGGCGGGGTCCTGCTGTACCGGCGGTTCCGCCCCACCTCCTGAACCCGGGCCGCACCCGACCCGGCTCCGCCCCGCCCCGGGGTGCCGGCCCCCCGAGCCGGCCGGCACCCCGGAGGCGGTCCACCGCCGGGCCCGCGCGCGGTCAGGCGACCTCCGCGACGGGACCCGGACCCGGATCCGGCGCGGCCCCCGCACCGGCCCCGGCCGTGTCCCGCGAGGTCGCCGGGGCGCGCCGCCAGGCCGCCAGGATCGCGTCGATGCGCGGCGCCAGCAGTGCCCGCGCCTCGAACCGGTTCACCCCCGCCGCCAGCCGGGCGTCGTAGTCCGTGTCCAGGTGCCGCACCGCCGCCCGCACCGCGAACGACACCGCCTGCTCGTCCAGGGCCCGACCCGCCCGAGTGCGCCCCACCCGGCCACTGCCGCGCTCCGCCGCGTGCGCCGCGATGGCCCGCGCACGCTCCGGCGGACACCCCGGGAACAGGCGCAGGATCTCCGCCGCGAACGCGGCCGTGAACCGCTGGTCCGCCAGCAGCCGGCGCGCCCGGTCCCGCTCCCGCCGCGCCGCCCGCGCCCCGGCGTCCGCCGCGCAGGCCGCGACCGCACCCGCCAGCGCCTCCGGTTCCACCATCAGGCCCTGCCGTTCCCACCGCCCGCGCCTGCGGTTGCGGCGTACGACGACCAGCCACACCGCGCTCCGCTCCCGGGCCCGACGGGTCAACGCGGCGTCGCCCCGGGGCAGCCACACCAGGCCCCCGAACCCGGCGCAGGGCAGACATCTCGGGGCCCCGCCGGCCGTGCGCGTCAGCCGTTCCAGCGGACCTCGGCGGCAACGGGCACAGTGCACCGGCCGCGTCACTTCGAACACCACCTCGTCCATGGTGTGGTGATACCGCCGCCGACGCGGCCTATCACCTTTCGGGGCGCGCGGAACCGGATTCCCGTCAGGTCTTCCTCAGTGGACTCACCTGGTTCTACCGTGAATTGACCGGTTCCGGTCCTGGTGGGAAGGGGAAGAGGGATGAGCGGAGGAAGAGGGATCAACGGACTCGGGTGGACCAGGGACGCACGCCGGGCGCGTGCGCGGGGCGCGCGGGGTGCGGGCGTCGAGACGCAGACCGTGGCCCGTGAGGTCGTCATCGAACCGGGAGCGAACACCGGCTGGCACTACCACCACGTGCCCATCGACGTGCGGGTCCGCGCCGGCACCCTCACCCGGATCCTGCACGACGGCGAACGCGTCGTGAGCGAGCCCGGCGAGACCTTCGTGGAACCGGCCGGCACCGACCGCGTGCACATCGGGCACAACTTCGGCACCACACCGGTGGTGTTGTGGATCGAGTACGTCCTGCCCCCGGGCAAGGTGTTCGCCGTCCCCGCCGCCCGCCCCTGCTGCTGAACCGATCCGCCCACCCCTGACCAGGGCGATCCGCGCGGGCGGAGGGACGGCTCCACCCGCGCGGCGCGGGACCACCGCCCCCGAGAGGATCCGGCGACGGCGCGCCGGCCACACCCCGGGACGCGCACCGCGAGCGCGCACGGGACCTGCCGGCGGGCGGGGGGACGGACCCGCCGAAAGGCACAACGCGCCGCCATTCGCGCGGAGTTCCCGAAAGCGCCGCGAACCCGGATCCCGGGCGAGTGGGCCGCGTCACCTCGCCGACCCGGCCGGGGACGCACAATGGGCGGGTGCGGATGGAACCGATCACCTGGGAACGGCTCGCGGAGGGCCTCGCCGACCGCGCGGAGACCGTCGACCCGCCCCCGGACACCGGTGACCGGCTGCGGATCGCCGTCGACGGGGCCCCCGCCGCCGACCCCGGCCGGCTCGCCGACCTGCTCGCCGAGGCCCTGCGGGTACGCGGCCGGCCCGCGTTCGTCGTGCCCGCGGGCGGGTTCCTGCGCCCCGCCTCCCTGCGGTTCGAACACGGGCGCCGGGACACCGAGGCGTACCTCGACGGCTGGTACGACACCACCGCCCTGTGGCGCGAGCTGTTCGCCCCCCTCGATCCCGGCGGCGACGGCCGGATCCTGCCCGACCTGTGGGACCCCGTCACGGACCGCGCCACCCGCAGCGCCTATCTGACGGTCCCCCCGCGCGGCGTGGTGATCCTGCACGGGCCCTTCCTGCTCGGCCACTGGTTCCCCTTCGACCTCAGCGTCCACGTGCGCCTCTCGCCGCCGGCCCTGGCCCGCCGGACCGGCCCCGAGGAGAGCTGGACCCTGCCGGCCTTCGCCGCGTACGCCGAGCGGGTCGACCCCGAGACGCACGCCGACGTGACCGTCCGGGCCGACGACCCGCGCCGCCCGGCCGTCCGCGTCCCCGAGGACTGACGACGCGCCCCGGGGCGCGCGGGCTCAGGGGCGCGCGGAACTCGGGGCCGCCGGACCCCGCACGCAGCCCGTGCGCCCCCGGCGGCGCGGGCCCGCCGGGTCCGGGACCGGCGGGCGACCGCCCACCACCGTCACCGCCGACGCCGCCGTCCCACACCCCGCCCCGGCCGCCGCCACCGGATCCGCCCCCGCCAACCGGGCCGCGAGGAACCCCCCGGTGAACGCGTCCCCGGCCCCCGTCGAGTCCACCAGCGCCCCCGCCGGCAACCGCGTCCCCGCCACCCGGGCCACCACCCGCCCCGCACGCGCCACCACGGCCCCCTCCGCCCCGCACGTCACCACGACCAGCGGCACCACCCGGCTCAACTCCGCCGCCGCCCGCGCCGGATCACGCACCGGCGCCCCACCCGGCGCGAGCGCCCCCGCCAAGAGCAGGGCCTCGTCCGCGTTGGGCAACAACACCGAACACCCCGCCACCGCCGCCAGGAACCGCTCCGCGCCCCACTCCCGCAGGAAACCCGCCGAGGCCGGATCCACGCTCACCGGGATCCCGCGCGCCACCGCCGCAGCCAAAGCGGCCCCCACCGCCCCCGCCCCCCGCTCGTCGAACCACAGGTACCCCGACAGGTGCAGGTGCCCGATCCCGTCCAACAGGCCGGGCGACCAGTCGGCCGCCGTCAGCCCCAGCGCCGCCCCGCTGTCCGTCAGGAAGGTCCGCTCCCCGTCCGGACCCACCAGCGCCACCACCGTGCCCGTCCGCTCCCCGGCCGCCACCACCAACCGGGCCCGCACCCCCGCCTCCCGTAGCGCCCGCGCGTGCCACCGGGCCGAATCCGCCCCCACCCGCGCCCACAACACCACCCGGGGCGCGCCCGCGTGCACCGCCCAGCACGCCGCGTTCGCGCCCGCGCCCCCCGGTAGCGTGCGGATCGCGGCGGACGTGTCGGTGGCCCGGGCCAAGGGCGCGGCGTGCCGGGCCACCACGTCCGTGATCACGTCCCCGATCACCAACAACCCGCCCGCCTCCGCCGCCCCGGGGCCCGCCTCCGAGGTCACCGCGAGCCCGCCCAGGCCCGCGCGATCCGCGCGCCCAGGCGCACGTTCCCGCGCACCGCCGCCAGGTTCGCCTCCAACGCCGCCCCGCCCGTCCCGCGCACCAGCCGGTCCAACAGGAACGGGGTCACGGCCTGCCCCGTCACCCCCCGAGCCCCCGCCTCCGTCAGGGCCTCGGCCAGCACCCGGTCGTGCAGCGCCGGATCCAACTGCTCCGACTCCGCCACCGGCCGCGCCACCACGATCGCCGACCCCGGCCCGCCCAGCGCGTCCTGCGCCGCCATCACCGCCGCCACCTCGGCCGGGGTCGAGACCGTCCAGTCCACCGGCTCCCCGGTCCGCGCCAGGTAGAAGCCCGGGAACCGGTCGGTGCCGAAGCCCAGCACGGTCACCCCCAGGGTCTCCAGGCGTTGCAGGGTCGCCGGCACGTCCAGGATCGACTTCACCCCCGCGCACACCACCGTCAACCCGGTCCGCGCCAGCTCCGCGAGGTCCGCCGACTCGTCCTGCGTCAGCGTCCAATCGCGGTGCACGCCGCCCAGACCGCCCGTGGCGAACACCCGCAGCCCGGCACGCGCCGCCAGGAACGCGGTCGCGGACACCGTCGTCGCGCCCGTCGCGCCGGTCGCGCACGCGGGCGCGAGATCACGACGCCCCAGCTTGCGCACCCCGTCCCCGCTCGCGATCCGCTCCACCTGGGCCTTGTCCAGGCCCACGTACGGCACCCCGTCGATCACCGCGATCGTCGCCGGCACCGCCCCCTCGGCCCGCACCGCCTCCTCCAGCTCCAGCCCGACCGCCAGATTGCGCGGCCGGGGCAGCCCGTGGGCGAGGATCGTCGACTCCAGGGCCACCACCGGCCCACCCCGCGCCAACGCGCCCCGCACCTCCTCCGAGAGCACGGCGACGGCGGGCGCGGGCGGAGCCCCGGGCGCGGGGGCGCGGGAGCCGGACGGGGGGTTCGCGGGGTGGGACGCGTCGGAGGACATGCCCCATCCCTGGCACGCCGACCCCACCCGCAAACGCGGGTTTCCGGCCTCCCGTGTCGCACGGGCCCCGTCCGTCCCGCTGGACACAGTGACGGGTCGGACCCGCCGATCCCGGACACCCTGGTCGGCGTGGGGGCCCCGGCCCGCCGGCTAGGGTGCGGCCATGGCAACCGACGCACCCCCCGAGCACCCCGCCCAGACCGACGCCCGGACCGAAGCCCGGACCGACGCCGTGACCGGCTCCTTCGCCGTGGCCGTCCCCGACCTCGCCGACTCCGACCTCGAACCCGAGGACCTCGACCCCGCGCAGATCCTCGCCGGCGACCCCGTCGTCACCGGCCGCGTCCTGTGGGAGTCCCCGGACGGCGGCCGGATCCGGGGCGTCTGGCAGATCACCCCGGGCGTGGTCACGGACACGGAGGCGGACGAACTGTTCGTCGTCGTCTCCGGTCGGGCCACCGTCGAGGTGGAGGGCGGCGGGACCCTGGAACTGGGGCCCGGCACCGCGTGCGTGCTCCGCGCCGGCGACCGCACCGTGTGGACCGTGCACGAGACCCTGCGGAAGGTCTACGAGATCACCCTCTGAGTCGGGGCCCGACCCACCGACCCGACCCACCGGCTCAGCCCACCGGTTCCGCCCCGGCGGCGGGCCGTCCGCGGGCCGTGAACAGGGCCAGGACCACCAGCGGCAGCACGAGCGCGGCCCCCGCCGCGTTCAGCCACCCGTACCCGGCCTGCGCCACGATCACCCCCGCGACCGCCCCGCCGACCCCCGCCGCCGCGTTGCTGCACAGGTCCGACAGGCCCTGCACCGCCGCGCGCGCCGACTGCGGGACCGAGTCCGTGAGCAGCGCCGATCCCGCCACCAGCCCGGCCGACCAGCCGAGCCCGAGCAGGAACAGCCCGGCGGCGTTCTGCCCGTGACTCGTCCCCGAGGTGCCGGCGAGCGCGGCGGCCACCGCCAGCAGCCCGGCCGACAGGCCGATCACCGTGAACCGCCCCACCCGGTCGGCCAGCCACCCCATCACCGGCGAGAAGGCGTACATGCCGGCGATGTGCCCGCTGATCACGAGCCCGATCAGGGTCAGGTCCGCGCCGTGGTGCGCGAGGTGCAGCGGGGTCATCACCATGATCGACACCATGGTGGTGTGCGCGACCGTCACCGTGACCAGCGCCAGCCGGGCCCTCGGCGAGGCCCACACCGCCGCCGAACCCGCCCGCAGCGAACCCCGCGCGGTCGGCCGCGGCAGCCCGTCCTCGCCGCTCAGCACCCGGGCGGTCAGCAGGGGGTCGGGCCGCAGCAGCAGCCAGATGAGCAGGGCCGTCAGCAGGAAGATCCCGGCGGCCCACAGGAAGGGCCCGGCGGCCGGCGGGATCGACCCGTCGGCGAAGGCCCGCCCGGCCGGGGCCGACAGGTTCGGGCCGATCACCGCGCCCAGGGTGGTCGCCCACACCACGATCGAGATGGCCCGCGCCCGGTGGTCGGGTTCGGCGAGGTCGGCGGCGGCGAACCGGGCCTGGAGATTGGCGGCGGAGGCGGCGCCGAAGGTCGCCATGCCGAGCAGCAGGAGCGGGAAACTGCCGATCACGGCGGCCAGCACCACGCCGCCCGCGCCGAGCGCCCCCACGAGGTAGGCCACGACCAGCCCGATCCGCCGGCCCCGCGTGGTCATCAGGGCGGCCAGCGGCAGGGAGAGCAGGGCGGTCCCGGCCACGGAGGCGGTGGAGGCCAGGCCCGCGAACGCCTCCGTGCCGCTCACCTCGGTGGCCAGCACGGGCGCCAGCGCGATGCTGATCGGCACCCCGAGCCCGCCGATCACCTGCCCGGCCACGAGCACCCACGTGGTGCGCCGGCGTATTCGGGCCAGTTCGTCCCCGGAGGGCACGGAACGGGCCGCCGCGCGCGGGTCCCGCGCGGAGACGCTCACGCGCCGACCACCGGACGGGGCGCGGGGGGCGCGGGGGAGGGCGGGGAGGGCGCGGTCGGGCAGCTCATCCCGGCAGTCTCCCACCGGCCCGCCCGAAGGGCACCCCCACCCCTGGGGCTCGAACGGGGGCCGTCAGAACAGGGGAGCCGGTAGCACGCCCTCCAGGGCCAGCAGGGTCCGTTTGGTCTCCACCCCGCCGCCGAAGCCGCCGATCCCGCCGTCGTTCTCCACCACCCGGTGGCAGGGCACGACGATCGGGAGCGGGTTCGAGGCCATCGCGACCCCGACCGCCTGGGCCGCGCCCGGTTGGCCGGCGTGGGCCGCCAGTTCGCCGTAGCCGACGACCCGGCCGTAGGGCACGGACGCGGCCAGCTCGCGCAGGACCACCCGGTTGAAGCCCGCGATCAGTCGCCAGTCCAGCGGCAGGTCGAAGGCGCGCGCCTCGCCCGCGAAGTAGGCCCGCAGCTGCCGCAGCGGCTCCGCCAGCAGTTCCTCGGCGCCCGGGGCGGGGCGGTGGGCCGGCAGGTTCAACCGGCCGGCCAGGGGCCCGATGCGGTCCGGGCCCGCGTGGAACTCCACCCGGACCAGTCCCACCCGGGTCGCGGCCAGGAACAGCGGGCCGATCGGGGCGTCCAGGACGGTCCACTCCAGGTGTCCCGGCGGTTCGGTGTGCGCGGTGCGCTCGGTGTGCGCGGTCTCTGCGGTCTCCACACGTTCACGGTACGGCGCGTCGGCCGCTCCGCCCGCCCCTTTGGCCACTTCGGTCACCTCGGTCACTTGGGTTCGGTGGTGAGGGCGTCCCGGACGGTGTCGGGGCGGTTGCTGATGATGCCGTCCACGCCCAGGTCGCGGACCCGGCGGGCCGCCGTCGCGTTGTCCACGGTCCACGCGTCCACCGCCATGCGGCGCCCGTGCGCGCCGGTCAGCTTGTGCACGGCCGTCATCCACTCCGCCGTGATCGACACGTGCGGCGGGTTGATGCGGTCGGCGAAGGCGGTGAACTCGGGCAGGTCCTCGACGGCCGGCATGCCGAGGAAGGCGGTGGCCACCTCCGGGCGCAGCGCGTGCACCGTGCGGACGCTGTCGGAGTCGAAGCTCTGGATCACCAGGCGGGTGCGCAGGCGGGAGCCGCCGAGCCAGCCGGCGTCGTCGAGTTCGCCGAGGATCTGCTCCTCGACGCCGGGGTACAGCCGGGGGTTCTTGATCTCCATCAGCAGCCCCAGCCGGTGCCGGTCCAGGCGGGCCAGGAACTCGCGGAGGGTGGGGACGCGGGCGCCCTTGAAGCGGGGGTGGTACCAGGAGCCGGCGTCGAGGAGGGCGATCTCCTCGGAGGTGAAGTCGGCGACCCGCCAGGGGGAGCGGTCGGGGAAGAGCTGCCGGACGTCGGTGGTGCGGGCGAGGGTCTCGTCGTGGATCACCACGAGCACGCCGTCCTTCGTGCGTTGCACGTCGTTCTCGATCCAGGTAGCGCCGCGCCGCGCGGCCTCGTCGATCGAGTCGACGGTGTTCTCGGGGGCGTACGCGGAGGCGCCCCGGTGGGCGTAGATCACCGGCAGGGCGGGTGCGGCGGCCCGGGTGGGCGCGGGCGGCGGGGCCGGGCTGTCGGCGCGGGCGAGGGCGGTGGGGCCGGTCAGGGCGAGGGCGAGGCCGAGGACGGCGCTGAGGGTCGCGGCGAGGGGGCGGGAGGACATGGGGTCTCCTCGGATCGGACGGGGCGTTCGCACCGTGCTCGGCGGGGCCCGGGGGCCCGGGTCGCGGTGCGGCTGCGTGCGTCGAGACGCGGACGGTTCCCCACCGGGCGACGGGCGACAGCGGGGTGACACGTGATCCGCTGACGGCTCGTCGATTCCAACGCGATCATGGACGCAGTGTGACGGGGGCGCCAGTGAAATACGACAAACGGTGCATGCGCGTCCGGCGTGTCGTCCTCGTGCCCCCCTCGCACCCCACCCGCCCCGGGGGCCCCGGCCCGACTCCCGAGGGCGAGCGCGGCCGACTGTCGGTGCGGGGTCGTACCGTGGACCCATGCGGCCCGTATCGAAGATCGAACGCACGGTGGCCCCCTTCCAGGTGGTCAGCCCGTACCAGCCCAGCGGCGACCAGCCCACGGCCATCGCCGACCTGGAGCGGCGCATCCGCGCCGGGGAGAAGGACGTCGTCCTGCTCGGCGCCACCGGCACCGGCAAGTCCGCCACCACCGCGTGGATGATCGAGCGGCTCCAGCGCCCCACCCTGGTCATGGCGCCGAACAAGACCCTGGCCGCCCAGCTCGCGAACGAGTTCCGCGAACTGCTGCCGAACAACGCGGTCGAGTACTTCGTCTCGTACTACGACTACTACCAGCCCGAGGCGTACGTCCCGCAGTCGGACACCTACATCGAGAAGGACTCCTCCATCAACGAGGAGGTCGAGCGGCTGCGGCACTCGGCGACGAACTCGCTGCTGACCCGCCGCGACGTGATCGTGGTCGCCTCCGTGTCCTGCATCTACGGCCTCGGCACCCCGCAGGAGTACGTGGACCGGATGGTGCCGCTGAAGGTCGGCGAGGAGATCGACCGGGACCAGCTGCTGCGCCGCTTCGTCGACATCCAGTACACCCGCAACGACCTGGCCTTCACCCGGGGCACCTTCCGCGTCCGCGGGGACACGGTGGAGATCTTCCCGGTCTACGAGGAACTGGCCGTGCGGATCGAGATGTTCGGCGACGAGATCGAGGCCCTCTCCACGCTGCACCCGCTGACCGGCGAGGTGATCAGCGAGGACGAGTCGCTGTACGTGTTCCCCGCCAGCCACTACATCGCCGGCCCCGAGCGCATGCACAACGCGGTGCGCGGCATCGAGATCGAGCTGGCCGAGCGCCTGGCCGAGCTGGAGAAGCAGGGCAAGCTGCTGGAGGCCCAGCGGCTGCGCATGCGCACCACCTACGACCTGGAGATGATGCAGCAGATCGGGTCCTGCTCCGGCATCGAGAACTACTCGCTGCACATGGACGGCCGCGAGCGGGGCTCCGCGCCGAACACCCTCATCGACTATTTCCCCGAGGACTTCCTCCTCGTCATCGACGAGTCCCACGTGACCGTCCCGCAGATCGGCGCGATGTACGAGGGCGACGCCTCCCGCAAGCGGACCCTGGTGGACCACGGGTTCCGGCTGCCGTCCGCCCTCGACAACCGCCCCCTGAAGTGGGAGGAGTTCCAGGAGCGGATCGGGCAGACCGTCTATCTGTCCGCGACCCCCGGGAACTACGAGCTGTCCCGGGGCGACGGCTTCGTGGAACAGATCATCCGCCCCACCGGCCTCGTCGACCCCGAGGTCGTGGTCAAGCCCACCGAGGGCCAGATCGACGACCTCGTGCACGAGATCCGGCTGCGGGTGGAGAAGGACGAGCGGGTCCTGGTCACCACCCTCACCAAGAAGATGGCCGAGGACCTCACCGACTACTTCCTGGAACTCGGCATCCAGGTCCGCTACCTGCACAGCGACGTGGACACCCTGCGCCGGATCGAGCTGCTGCGCGAGCTGCGCGCCGGCGAGTACGACGTGCTCGTCGGCATCAACCTGCTGCGCGAGGGCCTCGACCTGCCCGAGGTGTCCCTGGTGGCCATCCTCGACGCCGACAAGGAGGGCTTCCTGCGCTCCGGCACCTCCCTGATCCAGACCATCGGCCGCGCCGCCCGCAACGTCTCGGGCCAGGTCCACATGTACGCGGACCGGATCACGCCCGCGATGGAGAAGGCCATCGAGGAGACCAACCGGCGCCGCGAGAAGCAGGTCGCCTACAACACCGAGCACGGCATCGACCCGCAGCCCCTGCGCAAGAAGATCAACGACATCGTCGCGTCCATCGCCCGCGACGAGGTCGACACCGAGGAACTCCTCGGCAGTGGCTACCGGCAGTCGAAGGCCGGCAAGGCCCCCGTGCCCGCCCTCGCCGCCCACGGGCCGGCCGCCGCCGCCAAGGACGCGAAGGCCGGCAAGGGCGCCAAGGCGAAGAAGGGGGAGGCGGTGCCCACCGACCGCCCCGCCGAGGAACTCGCCGCGCTCATCGAGGAGATGACCGACCGGATGCGGGCCGCCGCCGCCGACCTCCGCTTCGAGGTCGCCGCCCGGATCCGTGACGAGGTCGGCGAGCTCAAGAAGGAGCTTCGACAGATGCGGGAAGCGGGCCTCGCCTGACCGGGGCGGCCATGACTAGGCTGGGAACACCGTGTCGGGCACGAGGTGTCCGACACAGGCAAAGGAGAGGGGACAGCACGTGACGGTCAATTTGGCCAAGGGTCAGGGCATCAGTCTGCAGAAGTCGGACGGGGGCACGCTGACCGCGGTCCGGATGGGCCTCGGCTGGCAGGCGGCGAAGCGCCGCGGCCTGTTCGGTTCCCGGACGCGGGAGATCGACCTCGACGCCTCGGCCGTGCTCTTCGCGGAGAAGCAGCCGGTGGACGTCGTGTTCTTCCGGCACCTGCAGAGCGACGACGGTTCGGTCCGCCACACCGGCGACAACCTCGTCGGCGGCGCCGGCCAGGGCGGGGACGACGAGTCCATCCTCGTGGACCTCCAGCGGGTGCCCGTGCACATCGACCAGATCGTCTTCACGGTGAACTCGTTCACCGGCCAGACCTTCCAGGAGGTGCAGAACGCGTTCTGCCGGATCGTCGACGAGACCAACGGGCAGGAACTCGCCCGCTACACCCTCGACGGCGGCGGCGCGTACACCGCGCAGATCATGGCCAAGGTCCACCGGGTGGGCTCGGGCTGGCAGATGACGGCCCTGGGCACCGCCGCCAACGGCCGCACCTTCCAGGACCTGCTCCCGTCCATCCTGCCGCACCTCTAGGCACCCGGCCCCGGGCACAGGCCGCCCGGGCGAGCAGCAGGACCCGCCGGACCCACGCGGCCGGCGGGCGCGCGACGCGGCGGGCCGCCCCGGCACGGGGGCGGTCCGCCGCGTCGCGCGCGACAGCACACCAGGCACGGCGCGCGAGCGACACGGACGGGGAGGGCTGCACGATGGCGGCCGAATTGGTGCGGGGACAGAACCACCCCGTGGCCCGACAACGGGTGGAGATCACGATCTCGGCGGGCAGCCCGGTGCACGCCGTCGCGGCCCTCGGCGACGAGGCGGGCCGCCCGGCCGACGCCGACGCCGTCGTGCACCCCGGACGCACCACCGGCCCCGGGATCACGATCCCCGCCGCGTGCGGCCCCCGACACCGCATCCCCGTGGACCTCGACGCCGTCACCCCCGCCGTGCACCGCATCTCCATCGCCCTGGTGCTGCCACCCGGCGGACCCGACCGGTTCGGGGCCGTGGCCGCGCCGCACGTGGCCGTCACGGACCCCGACGGCACCGAACTCGCCGGCTACACCATGACCGACCTCGGACCCGAGACCGCCGTCGTCGCCGTCGAGCTCTACCGCCGCCAGGGCGCCTGGAAGGTCCGCGCCGTCGGCCAGGGCTACGCCGACGGCATCGCCGGCCTGCTGCGCGACCAAGGGCTGCCCGAGAGCGAGATCCTCCCCCTCGCCGAGGCCCTGCGCCGCGCCGCGCCCGTGCCCGCCCCCGCGACCGGCTCCCCGACCGGCTCTCCGACCATCGGCTCCCCGACCATCGGCACCGCGCACCCCGGCCGGCGGACCACGACCGGGCCCGCCGCCGGGTCCCCCTACGGGCCCGGGACGGGACCCGCGCCCGTCCCCGGACCGGTGGCCGACACTCCCGTCCCCCCGCCCACCATCGACTACACCCACCGCGCCCGCGCCCCCCGGCCCGCGACCCCCGCGCCCCCGCCCGGCCCGCCCGCGGGACCGCCCCCCGCGACCGACCCCGCCGCCGGGCCGCCGCGACCGGTCGCCGGCGACGCCTCCGGCTGGACCATGGACGAGCGGCTCTACAACCAGGTCTGGGGGGTCTTCGAGGACCTGGCCCGGGCCGTCGCCGCCTACCGGGGCGCCGTGGACTTCGCCGACAACCGGCTGGAACGCGAACTGGACCAGGCCCTGTCCGACCCCGCCGCCCGGATGGGGGGCGCGGCGCACTCGGCCCGCGCGACCGCCGCCGCCCGCCGCGAGGAACTCGTCGGCCGGGCCCGCGAGGTCCTCGACCGGGACCTCGGACAGCTCGTCGCCGAACTCGCCGTCGTCGAACCCGCCCTGCCCGCCGCCTACGCCCGCTGGGACAGCGCCGTCTGGCAGGGCCACCGGATCCCCGAGGACCGGCCGATGGCGGTCCGCCTCGGGGACCTGCACCTGCCCGAGCGGCCGGGGCTGCGGGTCCCGATGCTGCTGCGGCTGCCCCTGGAACGCGGCCTGTGGATCGACAGCGGGCGCACCGGCTCGGAGGCGGCCATGGCCACCGACACCGACCGGCTGCGCCGGGCCGCCCTCGACCTGGCCGTCGCGCACGCCGTCCGGATGCTCGCCGTCCACCCGGCGGGCGGACTCTCGGTGCACGTGATCGACGCCGCCGGGGCCGGAGCCGGGGCGCTGGCCCCGCTCGCCGCGTCCGGGGCGCTGGCCGCGCCGCCCGCCGCCGGGGCCGCCGGGGTCTCGGCCACCCTGGACCTGCTGACCCGCCGGGTCGACCTGGTGCAGATGGCGCTGCGGGCCGGCGCCCCCGACGAACTGCCCGCCGACCTCGACCCCGCCGACCAGCTGTTGATCGTGCACGACTTCCCGCACGGTTTCGACGAACGGTCCGTGACCCGGCTGCGGTACCTGGCCGACGAGGGCCCGGCCGTCGGCGTGCACCTGCTGATGGTCGCCGACCGGGAGGACGCGGCCGGGTACGGGCCGCTGCTGGACCCGCTGTGGCGATCGCTGCTGCGGCTCTCGCCGGTTCCCGACGCCCACCTGGCCGATCCCTGGGTCGGACACGCCTGGACCTTCGAGGGGGCCCTGCCGCCCCGTGACGGGCGGCTCGTGGGCGAGGTGCTGGACCTGGCCGCCGAGGGCCGCAGACGCCGCCGTCGCGGGGCCTGAGGCCCGGGGCGCACGACCCCCGGGCGGACCGGGTCGCGGAACGGGCGGGCGGGGTCCGGGGCGGGCCCGGCCGACGGCCGCCGAGGAGTGTCGTACGAGGTCGGGCCGGGTCCGGGCGGGCCGGGCCGGGCTTCCCCCGGGTGGCCCCGTGGCACGGCGCGTGACCATTCGCTGACCGCTCTTTGGTGAACCCTTTACCTTTCGTGGGACCTTTGGGTACCCTGGGGCTCGCGGAGGGGAGTATTCCTGCTGTTCCCCGGCTACGGCGGCCCCGTCAATACGGACGCGCGACGCACCCGAGACCGGGTGCCGCGTCCCGGGGCGTCGGCCCGCGCGCCCGACCCGGGCGCTCGGGTGGAAGAGACCTCCGGCAGCGATGACGCTGACCCAGAGCCATAGCGATCTGCCGGAGGAATCGAACAGTGGACGTTTCCACGACCTTGTGGGTCCTGACCATCGTGGGCCTGTGTGTCCTGATCGGTGCGGACTTCCTGATCGGGCGCAAGCCCCATGACGTGTCGATCAAGGAGGCGGGCACCTGGACGATCGTCTGGATCGTGCTCGCCGCGCTCTTCGGACTCGGCCTGTGGTGGTTCGGCAACGGACAGGCATCGCAGGAGTTCTTCGCCGGGTACATCACCGAGAAGTCGCTGAGCGTCGACAACCTCTTCGTCTTCGTGCTGATCATGGGCAAGTTCGCCGTGCCCTCCCACCTGCAACAGCGGGTGCTGCTGATCGGCGTGCTGATCGCCCTGGTGCTGCGGGCGATCTTCATCGCCGCCGGCGCCGCGATCATCGCCAGTTTCTCCTGGGTGTTCTACATCTTCGGCGCGTTCCTGATCTACACCGCCTGGAAGCTGATCCAGGAGGCGCGGGCCGACGACGAGGACGAGGAGTTCGAGGAGAACCGCCTGCTGAAGTCGGTGGAGAAGAAGTTCGGCGTCGCGGACCAGTACCACGGCACCAAGCTCTTCATCCAGCGCAACGGCAAGCGCGTCCTGACCCCGCTGATGGTGGTCATGCTCGCCATCGGCACCACGGACATCCTGTTCGCCCTGGACTCCATCCCGGCCATCTTCGGCCTCACCCAGGACCCGTACATCGTCTTCACCGCCAACGCCTTCGCCCTGATGGGCCTGCGCCAGCTGTACTTCCTCATCGGCGGCCTGCTGAAGAAGCTGGTCCACCTCAGCTACGGCCTGTCGATCATCCTGGGCTTCATCGGCGTCAAGCTCGTGCTGCACGCCCTGCACGAGTCCGGGGTGCACGTCCCGCAGATCTCCATCCCGGTCTCCCTCGGCGTCATCTGCGGCGTCCTGGTGATCACCACGATCACCAGCCTGATGGCCTCGAAGAAGCAGGCCGAGAAGGAGGCCGCGGCCGCCGCCGAGGCCGAGCGCCCGGGCGTCGAGAGCCGCTGACGCCGGGGCCCGCTCCGCGCCGGCCCCGGAACCGGACCCCGGTGGGCGCGCGGAGCGGCGCCGCCCACCGGGTCTCCGAACCCCCACCGCGACGGGGGCGACCTCCTACGGGGTCGCCCCCGTCGTCGCGTCCTGCCGCTCCCGAGGCCCCGGCAGCGGGCCGGGGGTCGGGGTCCCGCCGCGCGGGTTGGTCTCCGGCAGCAGGGCGAAACAGCCCAGGCTGAGCAGGGCCACCCCGGCCAGGTAGCCGGCCACCGCCCACGGCGGCCCGTCCCCGTCCGCCAGGGCCGTGGCCACGATCGGGGTCAGGGCCCCGCCGGTCACCCCGCCCAGGTTGTAGCCGACGGCCGCGCCCGTGCACCGCACGCGCGGCTCGAAGAGCTCGGGCAGGTAGGCCCCGACCACTCCGAAGGTCAGCCCCATGCCCAGCAGGGCCACCGTGAGCCCCGCCGTCATCGCCACCGGGTCCCCGGTCCGCAACAGGGCCACCATCGGGAACATCCACAGGGCGGAGAAGGCGCAGCCGGCCAGGCACAGGGGTCTGCGGCCCCAGCGGTCGCCCAGCACCGCCGGGATCGGGGTGCACAGGCCCTGGATCGCGACGGCGGTCATCACGCAGGCCAGGATCGTGGAACGGGCCATCTCCAGGTGGTCGGTGGCGTAGGCCAGGGACCAGGTGGTCACCGCGTAGAACACGGCGTAGCCCGTGGCCATGGCGCCGCCCGTGAGCAGCACCCGACGCCAGTGGACGCGCAGCACCTCGGCGAAGGGGGCGCCGGACGGCCGCTCGGCGCTCTCGGCGGCCTCGGCGAGGGCGAGGAAGGCGGGGGTCTCGGAGACGCTGTGGCGCAGCCAGAGCCCGGCCAGGGCGAGTACCCCGGCGGCCCAGAAGGGCACCCGCCAGCCCCAGGAGGTGAAGGCCGCGTCGGACAGGCCGGTGGAGAGCCCCAGGGTGATGCCGTTGGCCAGGAGGAAGCCGACGGCGGGGCCGATCTGCGGGAAGCTCGACCACAGGCCGCGCCGGTGCGCCGGGGCGTGCTCGGCGGTCAGGAGCACCGCCCCGCCCCATTCGCCGCCCAGGCCCAGGCCCTGGAGGAAGCGGAGGGTCAGCAGCAGGATCGGGGCGCCGATCCCGAGGGTCGCGTACGAGGGGACGCAGCCGACGGCCACCGTGGCCAGGCCGGTCAGCAGCAGCGAGGCCAGCAGGACGGGGCGGCGGCCGTGCCGGTCGCCGAGGTGCCCGAAGAGGATCGAGCCCAGGGGGCGGGCGAGGAATCCGACGCCGAAGGTGCCGAACGCGGCGAGGGTGCCGGCGAGCGGGGAGAAGGTCGGGAAGAAGAGCGGGCCCAGGACCAGGGCGGCGGCGGTGCCGTAGGCGAAGAAGTCGTAGAACTCGATGGCGGTGCCGGCGAGCGCGGCCAGGGCGAGTCGGATCATCGGCACCGGCGCGGCGGCCGGGGCGGCGGCGGGCGGGGCGCTCGGATCGGGGGGACCGGGGCTGTGGGTGTCCCGGGGGGCCGGGAGGGGACGTGGGGCGTGATCTTCGGACATGCCGGGGGAACTACCCGGACCCCAAACCACGGAACGTTCGTTCGGGAGGGTTCAGGCGAACGGGCGAGGGCCCGGGGGGTGGGGTTGACGCCCCTCACCCTCCGGGCCCCCCGGGGACCGGCTACCAGCCGCGGGCGCGCCACTCGGCGAGGTGCGGACGCTCGGCGCCCAGCGTGGTGTCCTTGCCGTGGCCCGGGTAGACCCAGGTCTCGTCGGGCAGCGTGAAGACCTTGGACTCCACGTCGTCGAGGAGCCGGGTGAAGGCCGCCTTGTCGTCGTGCGTGTTGCCCACGCCCCCGGGGAACAGGCAGTCGCCCGTGAACACGTGCGGGTGGCCGTGCGGGTCGTCGTAGACGAGCACGATCGAGCCCGGGGTGTGTCCGACCACGTGCCGCGCGGTGAGGGTGACCCGGCCCACGGTGATCGTGTCGCCGTCCTCGACGAGCACGTCGGTGGGGACCGGGATGCCCTCGGCGTCGTGCGCGCCCGCCAGGGTGCGGGCGCCGGTGGCGGCGACCAGCGCCTCCAGGGCCTGCCAGTGGTCGCCGTGCCGGTGGGTGGTGACGATCTGCCCGATCCCGTCGTCGCCGATCAGGGAGAGGAGGACCGTCTCCTCGGCGGCCGCGTCGATCAGCAGCTGTTCGCCGGTGGCCCGGCAGCGCAGCAGGTACGCGTTGTTGTCCATGGGGCCGACCGCGACCTTGGAGATCATCAGATCGGCGAGTTCGTGAACATCGGCGGGGCCGCCGACCTTGACCGTTCCGCTGTACGTCATGTCCGCAATCCTAAGGCGACGGGGTGGGTGGGTCAGAGGGCGGGCAGGGCGGGGACCGGGCCGCCGTCGGCGGTGAGGTCCGCGCCCTTCGCGCCGCGCCCCGCGAGCCAGCCCAGCAGGGCCGGGGCGGCGCCGCGCACGGTGACGGCGGGTTCGCCGGCCGCGCCGGTGCGCAGCTCGCGGGCCTCGTGGACCTCGTCGGCCTCGATCACGAGCCGGGTCGCGGGCAGACCGGGGACGGCGCTCCAGCGGTCGGCCAGGAACGCGATCTCGGCGGCGACGAACGGGGCCGGCAGATCGGCCAGGGCGTATCCGAGGTCGAGGTCCACGTGGTGCAGCTCGATCTCGACCAGGCGCCGGAAGGGGAGCCGGGCGGCGGTGTCGCGGACTCCGTTGCGCAGCTCGACCTCGCGGGTCCAGTCCTGGTCGACGGCGGCCGCGGCGAGGAACGCGGCGTGCGTGGCGCGCAGGTCGGCGAGGTGGACCTCGACGGTGCGGTCGGCGTCGCGGGCGATGTCGGCTTCCCGGGTCTCGGCGCTCGCGTACATGGGGCGACCGGCCAGGACGTTGACGAGGGCGTCGGCGTTGCGGGCCAGGTGGGCCAGGACGTGACCGCGGGTCCAGTCCGGCAGGTGTGACTCCTCGGCGATCGACGCGTTGTCCAGTTTCCCGACGGCGTTCAGCAGCCGATCGGTGGCCTCGGACAGGGCATGCAGGTCGTGCACATGATCAGTCATGGGCAGGACCTTAGACCCTGGGAGGGGGTGGGCCACTCGTTCGGGTGAAGCCGTCGGCCGAGTGCCGTAAATCGAATGTGCGTGCTATACGCTCGAAGTCCAGTCTCCGTCCTCCGCGCCGGCGCCGCGAGGTGCCTACCCTGGAACGTCGGGGGCCCGATCCCCCGGCTCTCTCAAGAAAGGTGCGGACCGGAGTGACCGACCGTCTCCTCGTTCGTGGCGCTCGCGAGCACAATCTGAAGAACGTCTCGCTCGACCTGCCCCGCGACTCGCTCATCGTCTTCACCGGACTCTCGGGGTCGGGCAAGTCCTCCCTGGCCTTCGACACGATCTTCGCCGAGGGGCAGCGCCGCTACGTCGAGTCGCTCTCCTCCTACGCCCGGCAGTTCCTCGGCCAGATGGACAAGCCGGACGTGGACTTCATCGAGGGGCTCTCGCCGGCCGTCTCGATCGACCAGAAGTCCACCTCCCGCAACCCGCGCTCCACCGTCGGCACCATCACCGAGGTCTACGACTACCTGCGCCTGCTCTTCGCGCGGATCGGCAAGCCGCACTGCCCCGAGTGCGCCCGCCCGATCTCCCGGCAGTCCCCGCAGGCCATCGTCGACAAGGTGCTGGCCCTGCCCGAGGGCAGCCGCTTCCAGGTGCTGTCCCCGCTCGTGCGCGAGCGCAAGGGCGAGTTCGTCGACCTCTTCGCCGACCTGCAGACCAAGGGCTACAGCCGGGCCCGGGTGGACGGGGAGACCGTCCAGCTCACCGAGCCGCCGACCCTGAAGAAGCAGGAGAAGCACACCATCGAGGTGGTCGTGGACCGCCTCACCGTCAAGGCGGGCGCCAAGCGGCGGCTCACCGACTCGGTGGAGACCGCGCTCGGCCTCTCCGGCGGCATGGTCGTGCTCGACTTCGTCGACCTCCCGGCCGACGACCCCGAGCGCGAGCGGATGTACTCCGAGCACCTCTACTGCCCCTACGACGACCTGTCCTTCGAGGAGTTGGAGCCCCGCTCCTTCTCCTTCAACTCGCCCTTCGGCGCCTGCCCCGACTGCACCGGCATCGGCACCCGCATGGAGGTCGACCCCGAACTGATCGTGCCGGACGAGGACAAGAGCCTCGACGAGGGCGCGATCTCCCCCTGGTCGCTGGGCCACACCCGCGACTACTTCGACCGGCTCGTCACCGCCCTCGCCGGCGAACTCGGCTTCCGCACCGACATCCCCTTCGCGGGACTGCCCCAGCGCGCCCGCAAGGCCCTGCTGTACGGGCACAAGACGCAGATCCAGGTCCGCTACCGCAACCGGTACGGCCGCGAACGCGCCTACACCACCGCCTTCGAGGGGGCCGTCCCCTTCGTCAAGCGCCGCCACTCCGAGGCCGAGAGCGACACCAGTCGCGAACGCTTCGAGGGCTACATGCGCGAGGTGCCCTGCCCGACCTGCCAGGGCACCCGCCTCAAGCCGATCGTGCTCGCCGTGACGGTGATGGGGAAGTCCATCGCCGAGGTCTCCGCGCTCTCCATCAGCGAGTGCGCCGACTTCCTCGGCGAACTCCGCCTCGACGCCCGCGACAAGAAGATCGCCGAGCGGGTGCTCAAGGAGGTCAACGAGCGGCTCCGGTTCCTCGTGGACGTGGGCCTGGACTACCTGTCGCTGAACCGCGCCGCCGGCACCCTGTCCGGCGGCGAGGCCCAGCGGATCCGGCTCGCCACCCAGATCGGCTCCGGCCTGGTCGGCGTGCTCTACGTCCTGGACGAGCCCTCCATCGGCCTGCACCAGCGGGACAACCACCGGCTGATCGAGACCCTGGTCCGCCTGCGCGACATGGGCAACACCCTGATCGTCGTGGAGCACGACGAGGACACCATCAAGGTCGCCGACTGGGTCGTGGACATCGGCCCCGGCGCCGGCGAACACGGCGGCGAGGTCGTGCACAGCGGCTCGCTGGCCGAACTCCTCGCCAACGAGGAGTCGATCACCGGCCAGTACCTCTCCGGCCGCCGCTCCATCCCGCTGCCCGAGGGCCGCCGGGCCGTGGACCCCGACCGCGTGCTGACCGTGCGCGGCGCCCGCGAGAACAACCTGCAGGACATCGACGTGTCCTTCCCGCTGGGCGTGCTCACCGCCGTCACCGGGGTCTCCGGCTCCGGCAAGTCCACGCTCGTCAACGACATCCTCTACACCCACCTGGCCCGCGAGCTGAACGGGGCGCGCACGGTGCCCGGCCGGCACACCCGGGTCGAGGGCGACGACCTCGTCGACAAGGTCGTGCACGTGGACCAGTCGCCGATCGGCCGCACCCCCCGCTCCAACCCGGCCACCTACACGGGCGTCTTCGACAACGTCCGCAAGCTGTTCGCGGAGACGATGGAGGCGAAGGTGCGCGGCTACCTGCCGGGCCGCTTCTCCTTCAACGTCAAGGGCGGTCGCTGCGAGAACTGCGCCGGCGACGGCACCATCAAGATCGAGATGAACTTCCTGCCGGACGTCTACGTCCCGTGCGAGGTCTGCCACGGCGCCCGGTACAACCGGGAGACCCTGGAGGTCCACTACAAGGGCAAGTCCATCGCCGAGGTCCTCGACATGCCCATCGAGGAGGCCCTGGGCTTCTTCGAGGCCGTGCCCACCATCGCCCGACACCTGCGCACCCTCAACGAGGTCGGCCTCGGCTACGTGCGCCTGGGCCAGTCCGCGCCCACCCTCTCGGGCGGTGAGGCCCAGCGCGTGAAGCTGGCCTCCGAGCTCCAGAAGCGTTCCACCGGCCGGACCGTCTACGTGCTGGACGAGCCCACCACCGGCCTGCACTTCGAGGACATCAGCAAGCTGATCAAGGTCCTCTCGGGTCTGGTCGACAAGGGCAACTCGGTCATCGTCATCGAGCACAACCTCGACGTGATCAAGACGGCGGACTGGGTCGTCGACATGGGCCCCGAGGGCGGCAACGGCGGCGGCCTGGTCATCGCCGAGGGCACCCCCGAGCAGGTCGCCTCCGTGAACACCAGCCACACCGGCAAGTTCCTGCGCGACATCCTCGGCCCCGACCGGATCTCCGACGCCGGCCTCCCGGCCCGGCCGGCGACCCGGGGTGCGGCGCGCAAGACCGCCGCGAAGAAGGCGCCGGCGGCCAAGAAGGCCGCCCCGGCCAAGAAGACGGCCGCCGCCAAGACGGCCGCGACGAAGAAGACGGCCGCCAAGAAGACGACGGCGCGGAAGAAGACCGAGGGCTGAGCCTCCCCGGACGGGCGGACGGGCGGACGGGCGGACGGGCGGGCGGGACGGGTGGCCCGGGCAGGCATCCCGGGCCCCCGTCCCGTCCCGCCCCCGCCGGGCGGTCCCTCGTACGTCCGTGCCCTGGGCCCGGGGAGGGCCCGGCGCGGGCCGGCGGTAGGGTCGGGCACGGGCCGGGCGCACGCCTCCCGGGGCGTCCACCGGCCCCGCGCATCCCCCCGCCGTCGTTTGGAGAAGTCGATGTCCGCGTCCCAGCCCGCCGCCCGCCGCACCGTCCTCAAGGGGGCCGCCGCGCTCGCCGGGGCCGCCGGCGTCGGCGTGACGCTGACCGCCTGCAACCCGCAGACCAACAGCGGCGGCAACACCCCCGCCACCCCCACCGCCCCCGTGGACCTCGGCCCCGCCTCCGAGATCCCCGTCGGCGGCGCCAAGCTCTACCGCGAGGACAAGCTCGTGGTCACCCGCCCCGAAGAGGGCCGCTACCAGGCGTTCAGCGCCCAGTGCACCCACGCCGGCTGCGTCCTCGACAAGATCGTCGAGAAGCAGGGCAACTGCCCCTGCCACGGCAGCCGCTTCGACCTCGCCACCGGCAAGCCGGTCGCCGGCCCCGCCACCGACCCGCTGCCCGAGGTCCCCGTCAAGGTCCAGGGCGGCACCCTCATCGCCGGCTGAGCCCGTCGGCCCGCCCGCCCGTTCACTCCCACTCCCAGTCGATCCCCAGGATCCCGCGCCGCACGACCGGCTCCACCAGGTGCACGACCCGGTGCCCGCCCGTCGCCGTCAGCTCCGCGACCCCCGTGCGCGGGGCCTGGGGACCCCGGCGCCGAAACCGCCGGCACCGCACCGGCAGGGCCGCCGCGTCGAACCGCACCTGTAACACGTACTGCCCGCCCGGGAACCCGAACCCCCGCACGTACTCGTGCCCCGGCCCGCCCGTGCCGTCCTCGAACCCGTACCCGAACAGGTACGTGTCCCCGACCCGCAACCGGGTGTCGAAGAGCAGCTCGGCCACGACGATCCCGGTCTCCGCGTGCCGGCGCACCCGCCCCGCCCGACAGTTCTCGTACGCCCGCACCCGCACCCCGGCCGGATCGCAGCCCGGATCCCCGTGGTGGATCGCCAGGTACCGGTCCACGCCCTCCCGGTGCGCTCGCACCACCTGCTGAGAGTCCCGCCCCGCCAACTCCCGGCGCGGCCCCATCCGGACCCGCTCGTGGTGCCCCACCGTGTGCAAGCCGCCGTCCAGGGGCACCTCCAGCTCCGTCAGCAGCCGCTCCACCGCCGCCCCCACGCTCACCAGCTCCCGGTACGGGCGGGCCGCCGGCCGGACCGGTCCGCGGGGCGGCTCGGGCCCGTCCGGCTCCGGCCCGTCCGGGTCCAACAGCCGCGACAGCGCGCCCGAGGGCAGCTCCAACACCTCCTCCAGGGCCGCCACCGCCCGCAGCGACTCCGGCCGGCTCGGCCGCCGCGCCCCCTGCTGCCAGTAACTCAGGCTCGTCACCCCCACCCCGATCCCGCGCTCCGCCAAACGGTGCCGCACCCGGTGCAGCGGCAGCCCGCGCGCGGTGAGCGCGGCCCGCAGCGCGAGGTGGAAGGGACCGGTCCGCAACAGGTCCGGCAGGGCCTCGGGGCCCGGCGCCGGCGCCGCCTCGTCCGGGCCGAACCAACGCGCCGGACCGGCGGCGCCGGCGGCGGGGTCGGGGAGGTCGGGGGCCTCGTCGGACATGACGGCTCCAGGTGTGAACGTTCACGCGCGCGGGCGGGGCGGGCACGTGCGCGGCCGGGGCGGAGCAGGTGACGCGACGTTCACCGTTCACATCCCGATCCGCCCGTTCACACCGCGACGTCACCCCGCATTGAAGCGTGTTGACCTGATCGCGACAACACCCCGATGCTCCTTCCCACAGCGTCCGGACGCGCTCCTCCACCCCCCCGCCCCCACCCGGGAGGAACGCGATGCGCCCCCGTGCCCACACCACCCGTCCCCCCGCCCGGCCCTCCCCGGCCGGCGCCCTCCTCCTGCTCCTCGCCCTCCTCGCCGGCCTCTTCCTGACCGGTCCCGCCACGGCCGCGACCCCGCCCGTCGCCCCCGCGCCCACCGCCGCCCTCGCGAGCAAACGCCTGAACATCAACATGCAGGCCCAGCAGAAGACGAACTGGTGCTGGGCCGCCGCCGGCAACACCATCGCCGGCTGGTACGGCCGCTCCTACTCCCAGAACCAGTTCTGCAACGCCGCCTTCAACCGCCAACAGGGCTACGAGTGCCCCAACGACCAGGCCACCCTCGGCAACGTGCAGACCGGCCTGCGCTGGGCCGGCGTCAACCCCGGCAGCTACGTCACCGGTTGGCTGCGCTACTCCACCGTGCAGACCGAGATCGACGCGAACCGCCCCGTGGAGACCCGCATCCAGTGGTCCTCGGGCGGCGGCCACATGCACGTGCTCTACGGCTACGACACCGCGAACGACTGGGTGTACTGGGGCGACCCGTGGCCCTCCAGCACCCGCTACAACTGGGCGAGCCACGCCTGGTACGTCGACAACGACTCCTTCTCCTGGACCCACTCCCTCTACCGGATCGGGGCGTGAGCACCGTGCACCGACAGTCCCGCCCCGCCGCCCTCGGCGCGGCCCTCGCCGCCGCCGTCCTGCTCCCCGCGCTCGCCGCCGGGCAGGCCGCCGCCGCGCCCGTGCCGCAACCCCAGGAGATCACCGCCGACACCCGCGCCGAGGCCCACCGGGCCGCCACCACCCCCGACACCCTGGCCACCCTGGCCCGGTTCTTCGCCCGGGACGGGGCCCTCGCCCCGGCCGCCGCCAGGCCCCGGATCGACGCCGAGGTCCTGCCCGTGCGCCGCCTCGACCCCGCGTTCGTCGCCGGCCGCGCCGGGGCCCCCGTCTCCCGGGTCGAGTTCCTCGCCGCCCGCGCCGTCGCCGCCGACGGGCAACGCGCCGTGCTGTGGACCGCCCGCGTCGCCGACGGCACCCGTCGGGTCGTGAACATCGCCACCGGCGACGAGGAGTTCCGCTACGCCGCGCTCGGCGCGAGCCGCGCCCCCGGCGGCACCGTCTTCGCCGAACCCCAGATCGACGCCTGGTACGTCGTCACCGGCGACCGCGTGCTGCCCCTGGACGAGGACGCGACCAAGGCCGTCGGCGCCGCCGGCACCACCCTGGCCGGCTACCGCGCCCGCGTCGTGCGCGCCTACGGCGACAAACTGCCCGGCTCCGGCTACGCCGAGGCCGGCAGGGCCGGCGGCTACGGCCCGAACGCCGAACGCCCCGACCCCGGCCCCGCCCCCGTCGCGGCCGCCCCGGCCCCCGTCGCGGCCCCCGCACCCGCCGGGGACCACACGGCCCTCGGCCTCGGCGCGGGCCTGCTCGCCTTCGCCGCCGGCGCCCTCGCCCCGCTCCGCCGCACCCGCCGGGCCCGCACCCGCGCCTGACCCCGCCCGCCCCGCGTCCGCCCGGGCGCGCGCCCGCCCGTCGAGCGCGCGTCCGGGCCCCGCGCACGCCCGCCGAACCGGGGGAGAGTCGGGCCGGTTGTCGGTCGTCGCCAGTAGGGTGGAGTCATGGCCGACCCTTCCTCCTACCGACCCAGCCCGGGCCAGATCCCCGACTCCCCGGGGGTCTACAAGTTCCGCGACGAGCACCGCCGCGTGATCTACGTCGGGAAGGCCAAGAGCCTGCGCCAGCGGCTGGCCAACTACTTCCAGGACGTCGCCGGCCTGCACCCGCGCACCGCGACGATGGTCACCACCGCGGCCTCCGTGGAGTGGACCGTCGTCTCCACCGAGGTCGAGGCCCTCCAGCTGGAGTACTCCTGGATCAAGGAGTTCGACCCCCGGTTCAACGTCAAGTACCGGGACGACAAGAGCTACCCCTCGCTCGCCGTCACCCTGAACGAGGAGTACCCCCGGGTCCAGGTCATGCGCGGCCCCAAGCGCAAGGGGGTGCGCTACTTCGGCCCCTACGCCCACGCCTGGGCCATCCGCGAGACCGTCGACCTGATGCTGCGGGTCTTCCCCGTCCGCACCTGCTCCACCGGGGTGTTCAAGCGCTCGGCGCAGATCGGCCGACCCTGTCTGCTCGGCTACATCGGCAAGTGCGCCGCGCCCTGCGTGGAGCGGATCAGCGCCGAGGACCACCGGCGACTCGCCGAGGACTTCTGCGAGTTCATGGCCGGCCGGACCGGCTCCCACCTCTCCCGCCTGGAACGGGCCATGGGCGAGGCAGCCGAGGACATGGAGTACGAGAAGGCCGCCCGACTCCGCGACGACATCGGCGCCCTGCGCCGCGCCATGGAGAAGAACGCCGTCGTCCTCGCCGACGCCACCGACGCCGACCTGATCGCCGTGGCCGAGGACGAACTGGAGGCCGCGGTCCAGATCTTCCACGTGCGCGGCGGCCGGGTCCGCGGCCAACGCGGCTGGGTCACCGACCGCGTCGAGGCCGTCGACACCGCCGGCCTCGTCGAACACGCCCTCCAGCAGCTGTACGGCGAGGAGAGCGGCGAGGCCGTGCCCAAGGAGGTCCTCGTGCCGGCCCTGCCCGAGGACGCCGACGCGGTGGCCGCCTGGCTCGGCGAACGCCGGGGCTCGCAGGTCTCCCTGCGGATCCCCCGCCGGGGCGACAAGAAGGACCTCATGGAGACGGTCCACCGCAACGCCCAGCAGTCCCTCGCCCTGCACAAGACCAAACGCGCCGCCGACCTCACCACCCGCTCCCGCGCCCTGGAGGAGATCGCCGAGGCCCTCGACCTGGACAGCGCCCCGCTGCGCATCGAGTGCTTCGACATCTCCCACCTCCAGGGCGACGACGTGGTGGCCTCCATGGTGGTCTTCGAGGACGGGCTGGCCCGCAAGGCCGAATACCGGCGCTTCGAGATCAAGTCCTTCGCCGGCCAGGACGACGTGCGCGCCATGCACGAGGTGGTCTCCCGCCGCTTCCGCCGCTACCTGCGCGAGAGCGAGCGCACGGGGGAGTGGGCGGGCGGCGACGTGACGGACACGGGCCCCGAGGCCGACGCCGATCCGACGCGCACCGAGGACGGCCGCCCGCGCCGCTTCGCCTACCCCCCGCAGCTCGTGGTCGTGGACGGCGGCAAGCCGCAGGTGGCCGCCGCCCGCCGGGCCCTGACCGAGCTCGGCATCGACGACGTGGCCGTGTGCGGCCTGGCCAAGCGGCTGGAGGAGGTGTGGCTGCCCGACGAGGAGGACCCCGTGGTGCTGCCCCGCGCCGGCGAGGCCCTGTACCTGCTCCAGCGGGTGCGTGACGAAGCCCACCGCTTCGCGATCACCTACCAGCGCGCGAAGCGCGCCAAGCGCCTAGTCGCCGGGCCGTTGGACGCCGTGCCGGGCCTGGGAGAGGCCCGCAAGCAGGCGCTGATCAAGCACTTCGGTTCGGTGAAGCGGCTGCGACAGGCGACAATCGACCAGATCCGGGAGGTGCCCGGAATAGGGCGAAAGACGGCCGAGACGGTCGCCGCCGCCCTCGCCGGCGCCGTACCGGCCGGCCCCGCCGTGAACACCGCGACCGGGGAGATCATCGAGGACGAGGACCCCGCCGACACCGCCGACACGGGGCCGGGGTCCGAACGGGGGACCGCGACAGCATGACCGAGCACAACCGAGGAGAACAGGTGAGTACGGGCACGACAGTGGAGCCCGGAGAGGCCGCCGAGGCGGTCATCCCCGAGCTGGTGATCATCTCCGGCATGTCCGGGGCCGGCCGCAGCACCGCGGCCAAGTGCCTGGAGGACCTCGGCTGGTTCGTCGTCGACAACCTGCCGCCCGCGCTGATCTCCACCATGGTGGAGCTGGGCGCCCGGTCCCAGGGCAACGTGGCCCGGATCGCCGTCGTCGTCGACGTGCGCGGCCGGCAGTTCTTCGACGCGCTCCGCGAGGCGCTCGCCGACCTCGACTCGCGCGGGGTGACCCGCCGCACCGTCTTCCTGGAGTCCTCCGACGAGGCCCTGGTCCGACGCTTCGAGTCGGTCCGCCGCCCGCACCCGCTCCAGGGCGACGGCCGGATCGTGGACGGCATCGCCGCCGAACGCGACCTGCTGCGCGAACTGCGCGGGGACGCCGACCTGGTCATCGACACCTCCAGCCTCAACGTGCACGAACTGCGCGCCAAGATGGACGCCCGGTTCGCCGGGGACGAGGAGCCCGAGCTGCGGGCCACCGTCATGTCCTTCGGCTACAAGTACGGGCTGCCCGTCGACGCCGACCTCGTGGTCGACTGCCGGTTCATCCCCAACCCGCACTGGGTCCCCGAGCTGCGGCCCTTCACCGGCCTCAACGAGGAGGTCTCCGGCTACGTCTTCAACCAGCCCGGGGCCAAGGAGTTCCTGGACCGCTACTCCGAGCTGCTCCAGCTCATCGCCACCGGCTACCGGCGCGAGGGCAAGCGGTACGTGACCATCGCGGTCGGCTGCACCGGCGGCAAGCACCGTTCCGTGGCCATGTCCGAGAAGCTCGCCGCCCGACTCGCCTCCGAGGGTGTGGAGACCGTCGTCGTCCACCGGGACATGGGGCGCGAGTGACCGGACGCACGCCGCGGCCGAGCCGCCTGCGCCTACTGACCTCGGGTCGGGCCCAGGCGACCGGCCGCCCGGGCCGCCGCAAAGGCGCGGCGCCCAAGGTCGTGGCCCTGGGCGGGGGACGCGGGCTGTCCTCCTCCCTGGCCGCGCTGCGCCGGATCACCGGCGACCTGACCGCCGTGGTCACCGTCGCCGACGACGGCGGGTCCAGCGGCCGGCTGCGCGACGAGCTCGGCGTGCTGCCCCCCGGCGACCTGCGCAAGGCGCTGGCCGCCCTGTGCGGGGACGACGACTGGGGCCAGACCTGGGCCCGGGTCATCCAGCACCGCTTCCAGTCCGCCGGCGACCTGCACGAGCACGCCGTCGGCAACCTGCTGATCGTGGCCCTGTGGGAGCAGCTCGGCGACCACGTGCAGGCCCTGGACCTGGTCGGCCGGCTGCTCGGCGCCCAGGGCCGGGTGCTGCCCATGTCCGCCGTGCCGCTGGAGCTCCAGGCATGGATCAAGGGCCACGACCCGGCCCGGCCGACGGACGTGGACCTGGTCGCGGGGCAGGCCACGGTGGCCCTGACCCCCGGCGAGGTGCAGTCCGTGCACCTCGTGCCGCACGACCCGCCGGCCGTGCCCGAGGCGGTCGAGGCCGTCCTCGACGCGGACTGGGTGGTGCTCGGACCGGGCTCCTGGTTCTCCTCGGTGATCCCGCACCTGCTGGTGCCCGAACTGCTCACCGCGCTGGTCGAGACCAAGGCCCGTCGGGTGCTCTCGTTGAACCTCGCACCACAACGAGGTGAAACCGACGGCTTCTCTCCGCAGCGTCATTTGGAGGTTTTGGCCCGACACGCCCCTAAACTCGCGTTGGACGTGGTGCTGGCCGATCAGGCCGCCGTGCCCGACCGCGAGTCCCTGGCCGACGCCGCAAAACGGTTCGGTGCCGCGGTCGAGCTGGCGCCGGTCGCCGCTCCGGACGGCGCTCCCACGCACGACCGGGAGCTGCTGGCCGCCGCGTACGACCGTATTTTCCGGATGCATGGAAGGATCGGCCCATGGCGATGACGCCAGCGGTGAAGGATGAGATCTCCCGGCTTCCCGTCACCCGGACCTGCTGCCGGAAGGCGGAGGTCTCGGCGATCCTTCGGTTCGCGGGCGGGCTCCACCTGGTCAGCGGCCGGATCGTGATCGAGGCGGAACTCGACACCGGCGTCGCGGCCCGCCGTCTGCGCAAGGACATCCTGGAGATCTTCGGGCACGCCTCGGACCTCGTCGTGATGGCCCCCGGCGGGCTGCGGCGCGGCAGCCGGTACGTGGTGCGCGTGGTCGCCGGCGGTGACCAGCTCGCCCGTCAGACCGGACTCGTGGACGGCCGCGGCCGGCCCATCCGGGGCCTCCCGCCCCAGGTGGTCTCCGGGGCCACCTGCGACGCCGAGGCGGCCTGGCGCGGGGCCTTCCTCGCCCACGGCTCGCTGACCGAACCCGGCCGTTCCTCCTCCCTGGAGGTCACGTGTCCCGGGCCCGAGGCCGCCCTGGCCCTGGTCGGCGCGGCCCGCCGGCTGTCCATCGCGGCCAAGGCCCGCGAGGTGCGCGGCGTGGACCGGGTCGTGGTCCGCGACGGGGACGCGATCGGCGCCCTGCTCACCCGGCTCGGCGCCCACGACTCGGTGCTGGCCTGGGAGGAGCGCCGGATGCGGCGCGAGGTCCGCGCCACCGCCAACCGGCTCGCGAACTTCGACGACGCCAACCTGCGCCGGTCGGCCCGGGCCGCCGTGGCCGCCGGGGCCCGGGTGCAGCGGGCGCTGGAGATCCTCGGCGAGGAGGTGCCCGAGCACCTCGCCGCCGCCGGTCGACTGCGCATGGAGCACAAGCAGGCGTCGCTGGAGGAGCTCGGCGCCCTCGCCGACCCGCCGCTGACCAAGGACGCCGTCGCCGGTCGGATCCGACGCCTGCTGGCCATGGCCGACAAGCGGGCCCAGGACCTCGGCCTGCCCGGCACCGAGTCCAACCTCAGCGAGGAGCTGGCCGCGGGCTGAGCCCGCCCCGCCCGCCGTACGCCGGCCCGTCCCGCCCCCACCGGGGGAGCGGCGGGCCGGCGGCGCGTGTCCGTCCGAGCGGGGCCGGCCGACGAGGCCCCATTGACAGGTACACGCAGTATCACCAGCCTGGCGTCCGACCGCTTTCGTGGCAGACGACGCCCAGGGGGGCCCATGAGGCACCGCGCGAGAACCATCCTCGCCGCCGGCACCTTGCTCATCTCCACCGCCACCGCCGCTCCGACGGCCCTCGCCACGCCCGGGCCGCCCGCCCCGGCCCCCGGGGCCGCCCCGATCGCCGAGGACGCCATCCGGGTCTGGACGGCCGAGGTCACCGCCGACCGGATACCCGAGGTCCTGGCCGCCGGGACCGACGCCCACGAACTCACCGAACGCCCCCGGGGCGACGCCCCCGCCCGGATCGAGCTGCACCTGAGCACCGCCCAGGCCCGCGAGCTCTCCGCGAAGGGCGTCAAGCTCGTCGAACGGACCCCGCCCGCCGGGGCCGCCGCCCGCGCCAAGGCCGCCGGCGACGGGGTCTTCCGGCCCTACGCCGGCAAGGGCGGCCTCAAGGAGGAGGTCCTCGCCACCGCCGCCGCCCACCCGGACCTGGCCAAGGCCGTCTCGATCGGGAAGACCGTCAAGGGCCAGGACATCCTCGCCCTCAAGGTCGGCAAGGACGCCCGCCGCACCACCGACGGCGCCCGCCCCTCCGTGCTGTACGTCTCCAACCAGCACGCCCGCGAGTGGATCACCCCGGAGATGACCCGCCGGCTGATGCACACCTACCTCGACGGGTACGGCAAGGACCGCCGGATCACCGACCTCGTGAACGGCACCGACCTGTGGTTCGTGCTCTCCGCCAACCCCGACGGCTACGACTTCACCCACGCCGACCCCGCGAACCGCCAGTGGCGCAAGAACCTGCGCGACAACGACGGCGACGGCCGCGTGACCGCCGCCGACGGCGTGGACCTCAACCGCAACTTCCCCTACAAGTGGGGCTACGACAACGAGGGTTCCTCCCCCGACCCCACCGACGAGACCTACCGCGGACCGAAGGCCGGCTCCGAGCCCGAGACCCTCGCCCTCGACCGCTTCGAGCGCCGGATCGGCTTCGAGTACGGGATCAACTACCACTCCGCCGCCCAACTCCTGCTGTACGGGGTCGGCTGGCAGGTGGCCACCCCCAGCCCCGACGACGTGCTCTACCGGGCGCTGGCCGGCACCCCCGAGAACTCCGCGATCCCCGGCTACCGGCCCCAGCTCTCCTCCGAGCTCTACGCCACCAACGGCGAGGCCGACGGACACGCCGCGAACGTCAACGGGATGATGATGTTCACCCCCGAGATGAGCACCTGCGGCACCGCCTCCGCGAGCGACCCGAACGACGCCTGGCGCCCCGAGGACTGCGCCTCCGTGTTCACCTTCCCCGACGACGAGAAGCTCATCGCGGCCGAGTTCGCCAAGAACGTGCCCTTCGCGCTCGCCGTCGCCGAGACCGCGGCCCACCCCGACCGGCCCGTCTCCGTCACCGGACTGACCGCCCCCGACCTCACCGCCGACCCCTTCACCACCTCCTACGCGGCGGCCGGCCAGGACCAGCCGATCGCCGTCACCGCCCGCAAGGCCCTGCGCGACAAGGAACTGCGCTGGCGGATCAACGGGGGCCGGGAGAAGAGCGCCGACCTGCGGCCCTGGCGCGGCGGCGAACGCTACGGCGGCGGGGACAACCTGCGTTTCGAGCAGTACCGGGCGGCCGTCACCGGCGCCCGCCCCGGGGACCGCGTCGAGGTCCGGGCCGTGGGCCGCGACCGGGCCGGCAAGCTCGTCAGCGGCGCCGCGTTCACCTACACCGTCGCCGCCCGGCCCCGCGCCGAGACCCTCGTGGTGATCGAGGACGCCGGACCCGGCGCCCCCGCCGCGACCCGCGCGTACACCGAGGCCCTGCGCGACAACGGCCGTTCCGTCGCCGTCTGGGACGTGGCCCGCCAAGGCGTGCCGCACCCGCTCGGGGTGCTCGCCCACTTCCCCGTGATCGTCCACCACAGCGGGCCCGGCGGGGCCGCCGCGCCCACCCAGCTCGCCCTGCGCGACCGGCTCAACGAGGGCGGCCGGCTGATCGAGGCCGGTGACCGCGCGGGCGCCCCGGTGGACCTCGGCGGGGGCAACGACAGCGACGACTTCGCCCAGTACTGGCTCGGCGCGTACAGCCGCACCACGGTCGCCGGGGCCGACGGGTTCACCGGCGCGGGCCGGCTCGCCAAGGCCGGCGGCCCCCTCACCCCCTCGGCCGGCTCCGGGGTCTTCACCGTCACCTCCGACACCCTGCCGCCGAAGACCTTCCCGGACTTCGCCTCGGCGGCCGCCGGCGGCTACGCGGGCGCGGTCAACCCCTTCGGCCCCTACGCGGGCACGAAGATGGCCTTCGCCTCGCACGCCGACGACGAGTGGAAGCGGCTGACCCGCACCGTGGACCTCACCGGGGTCACCGCCGCCGACAAACCCACGCTCAAGATGGCCCTGAGCTGGGACGTGGAGCCCGACTACGACTTCGGGCTGCTGGAGGCCCACACGGTCGGCGCCGAGGACTGGACCACCCTGCCCGAGGCCGGCGGCGGCACCACGGCCGGACTGCCCGCCGACTGCGTCGAGGGCGGCTTCCTCGACACCCACCCGTTCCTGCGCCACTACCTCGGCGAGGCCGACGGGGCCTGCGTCCCGCGCGGCTCCACGGGCACCTGGAACCGCTTCAACGGCTCCTCCGACGGCTGGCGCGAGGTCTCCTTCGACCTGAGCGCGTACGCCGGCCGGACGGTCGAGCTGGCCCTGTCCTACGTCACCGACGGCGGCGCGGGCCGCTTCGGCCTCCTCGCCGACCAGGCGCGGATCTCGATCGGCGGTGTCGCGGGCCCGGTGGAGGGCTTCGAGAACGGCCTGGGGACCTGGGCCGCCCGGGGCGCACCTGCCGGAAGTCCCGAGATCCCGGGCGACTGGTCCCCGTCGGGCGAGCTCTTCCGTACGCACGGGGCCGTCACGGCGCGTGACAGCGTGCTGCTCGGCTTCGGCCTAGACCGGCTCGGCGCCCGGAAGGACCGGGCCCTACTGATCGGTAAGGCGCTGAAAACCCTGAACCGCTGATCCCCGGCTCACTCCGTGTGACCGGGGCCAAGGTCCCCGGCGGGCCGCCCCACGACCCTGTGGAGCGGCCCACCGGGGCGGTTTCCACCCCGTCCGGCCGGTGTCCGGGGTCCTTCGATGTCACCCGGAGGCTCACGGAGAGGTAGGGTCGTAAGCGGTCGGGGACATCCCATACAGCTCGCCGGCGGACAGGCCGGCGCACCAACGAGGAGATCGGTTCGTGACGATCCGCGTAGGCATCAACGGTTTTGGCCGAATTGGCCGCAACTACTTCCGGGCGCTCCTGGAGCAGGGAGCGGACATCGAGATCGTCGGTGTCAACGACCTGACTGACAACGCCACCCTGGTGCACCTGCTGAAGTACGACAGCGTGCTGGGTCGCCTCAAGGCCGAGGTCTCGCACACCGACGACACCATCACGGTGAACGGCAACACCTTCAAGACCTTCGCCGAGCGCGACCCCGCGAACCTCCCCTGGGGCGAGCTGGGCGCCGACATCGTCATCGAGTCGACCGGCATCTTCACCAAGAAGGCCGACGCCGCCAAGCACATCGCGGCCGGCGCGAAGAAGGTCCTCATCTCGGCTCCGGCCAAGGACGAGGACATCACGATCGTGATGGGCGTCAACCAGGACAAGTACGACGCGGCCAACCACCACGTCATCTCGAACGCCTCCTGCACCACCAACTGCGTGGCGCCGATGGCCAAGGTTCTCCTGGAGAACTTCGGCATCGTCAAGGGCATGATGACCACGGTCCACGCGTACACGAACGACCAGCGGATCCTGGACTTCCCGCACTCGGACCTGCGCCGCGCCCGCGCCGCCGCCGTCAACATCATCCCGACCACCACCGGTGCCGCCAAGGCCACCGCGCTGGTGATCCCGGAGCTCGCGGGCAAGCTGGACGGCATCGCCATGCGCGTCCCGGTCCCCACCGGCTCCGTCACCGACCTGGTCATCGAGCTGGAGCGCGAGGTGACCAAGGACGAGGTCAACGCCGCGTTCCAGAAGGCCGCCGAGGGTCAGCTGAAGGGTGTCCTGGAGTACACCGAGGACGCGATCGTCTCCTCCGACATCGTGAACTGGCCGGCCTCCTGCACCTTCGACGCCTCCCTGACCATGGTCCAGGGCAAGAGCGTCAAGGTCGTCGGCTGGTACGACAACGAGTGGGGCTACTCCAACCGCCTCGTCGACCTGACCACGTTCGTCGGCGCGCAGCTCTGATCTGAGCTTTTCGATCTGAGCTGTTCGCAGTCAGGCAGCACCAGGATGTGAGGCAACAGGGCTCGGGTGACGCGAAGAAGCGTCGCCTCGGGCCCTGTTGTCTGCTCACCACGGCTTCAAGGAGTCAGAAACAGCATGAAGACGATCGACGAACTGATCGCCGAAGGCGTCGCCGGCAAGCGGGTCTTCGTCCGTGCGGACCTCAACGTGCCCCTCGCCAACGGGGAGATCACCGACGACGGTCGCATCCGCGCCGTGCAGCCGACCATCGCGAAGCTCGCCGAGTCCGGCGCCCGCGTGATCGTCGCCTCGCACCTCGGCCGCCCCAAGGGCGCCCCGGACCCGGCCTTCTCCCTCGCCCCGGCCGCCAAGCGCCTCGGTGAACTCCTCGGCACCGACGTGGCGTTCGCGACCGACACGGTCGGCGAGTCCGCCAAGGCCGTCGTCGGGGCCCTCGCCGACGGCCAGGTGGCCGTCATCGAGAACCTGCGCTTCAACGCCGGCGAGACCGCGAAGGACGACGCCGAGCGCGGCGCCTTCGCCGACGAACTCGCCGGCCTGGCCGACCTGTACGTGGGCGACGGCTTCGGCGCCGTGCACCGCAAGCACGCCTCGGTCTTCGACCTGCCGGCGCGCCTGCCCCACGCGGCCGGCTACCTCATCGCCACCGAGATCGGCGTCCTGAGGAAGCTCACCGAGGACGTCAAGCGCCCCTACACCGTCATCCTCGGCGGCGCCAAGGTCTCCGACAAGCTCGCCGTCATCGACGAGCTGCTCGGCAAGGCCGACCGCCTGCTGATCGGCGGCGGCATGGCCTACACCTTCCTCAAGGCCCAGGGCCACGAGGTCGGCATCTCCCTCCTCCAGGAGGACCAGATCCCGACCGTCCTGGAGTACCTGGCCCGCGCGGAGAAGAACGGCGTCGAGCTCGTCCTCCCCGTCGACGTCCTCGTCTCCACGGACTTCCCGGACCTCAAGACCAAGGCCCCGGCCGAGTTCGAGACCGTCGACGCGGACAAGATCCCCGCCGACAAGGAGGGTCTGGACATCGGTCCCAAGACCCGCGAGCTCTTCGCCTCCAAGATCGTCGACGCCGAGACCGTGTTCTGGAACGGCCCGGTCGGCGTCGCGGAGCACCCCGACTACGCCGGCGGCACCGCCGCCGTGGCGCAGGCCCTGCTCGACGGCAAGGGCTTCACCGTGGTCGGCGGCGGCGACTCCGCCGCGGCCGTCCGCAACCTGGGCTTCGACGAGACGAAGTTCGGCCACATCTCGACCGGTGGCGGCGCCAGCCTCGAATACCTCGAGGGCAAGACGCTCCCCGGCATCGCCGCTCTGGAGGTTTGAGCACTCGTGACCGCGCGCATCCCGCTGATGGCGGGCAACTGGAAGATGAACCTCAACCACCTCGAGGCCATCAACCACGTGCAGAAGATCGCCTTCTCCCTGGAGGAGAAGGACTACGACGGCGTCGAGGTCGCGGTGCTCCCGCCCTTCGTCGACCTGCGCGGCGTCCAGACCCTGGTCGACGCGGACAAGCTGAAGATCAAGTACGGCGCGCAGGACATCTCGCGCCACGAGTCCGGTGCCTACACCGGCGAGATCTCCGGCTCCATGCTCGCCAAGCTCCGCTGCTCCTACGTGGCCGTCGGCCACAGCGAGCGCCGCGAGTACCACGGTGAGTCCGACGAGCTCTGCAACGCCAAGGTGAAGGCCGCCTTCGCCCACGGGATCACCCCGATCCTGTGCGTCGGCGAGGGCCTGGACATCCGCGAGGCGGGCAACCAGGTCGCGTACACCCTGGCGCAGCTCGACGGCGGCCTGAAGGACGTCCCGGCCGAGCAGGCCGAGACGATCGTCATCGCCTACGAGCCCGTCTGGGCCATCGGCACCGGCAAGGTCGCCACCCCGGACGACGCCCAGGAGGTCTGCGGGGCGATCCGCGGCCGGCTGGCCGAGCTGTACTCCCAGGAGCTGGCCGACAAGGTCCGCATCCAGTACGGCGGCTCCGTGAAGTCCGGCAACATCGCCGCGATCATGGCCCAGCCCGACGTGGACGGCGCGCTCATCGGCGGCGCGGCGCTCGACGCCGAGGAGTTCAGCAAGATCGTGCGCTTCCGCGACCAGTGAGTATGCGCTAGCGCGGATTCGTCGTAACCTTGCGGGGGCCGGGACGGGTGTGACCACCCACCCCCGGCCCCCGCAGCCCGTGGGGCACGCACACGGGACACCGGGCAGTCCGGGAAACGGGTAGTCCAGAACACCGAAAGTAGGAGAATCAGCCATGACCATGGGGTTCTCGATCGCCCTGCTCGTCTTCAGCGCACTGATGATGCTCCTCGTGCTCATGCACAAGGGCAAGGGCGGCGGCCTCTCCGACATGTTCGGAGGCGGCATGCAGTCCTCGGTCGGCGGCTCCTCGGTCGCCGAGCGCAACCTGGACCGCATCACCGTGGTGGTCGGCCTGCTGTGGTTCGCCTGCATCGTGGCCCTCGGGCTGCTGATGAAGTCGAACGGGAGCTGAACCACTTCTCCCTCGGATCCCGACCCGTCCGGCACGGAGGGGAACCACCCGGCGATCCGCGGCCTATCATGTGGGTCCGGCGTCCCCGTTCTCGGACGGGGACGTCCTCGGCGGACATCCGCGCCCGCGTCGCGGGTGACCTACGCAGGGAGTTGTGACCGTGGGCAGTGGCAACGCGATCCGTGGCAGTCGGGTCGGGGCGGGGCCGATGGGCGAGGCCGAACGCGGCGAGTCCGCCCCCCGGCTGCGCATCTCCTTCTGGTGCTCCAACGGGCACGAGACCCAGCCCAGTTTCGCCAGCGACGCGCAGGTCCCGGACACCTGGGACTGCCCCCGCTGCGGCTTCCCCGCCGGCCAGGACCGGGACAACCCCCCGGCCCCGCCGCGCACCGAGCCGTACAAGACGCACCTGGCGTACGTGCGCGAACGCCGCACCGACGCCGACGGCGAGGCCATCCTCGCGGAGGCACTCGCCAAACTTCGCGGCGAGATCTGAGCGAAAGCCCCCAAGGGCCCGGTCACCGAGGACGCAGAGTCCCGGCAACCGGGCCTTTTTCGGCCTTTTCTGGCGTCCGGTCCGTTTTCGATCCCTTAGGTTGGGATACGGCGGGGCTCACCTCAGGACAGGAGACTGCGAACCCATGGACCGGACGCACGCAGGCGCGCGCACCAGGCTCGACCGCACCCCCCAGTGGGCGGCCCTCGGCAAACACCGCGAGGAGTTCGGCGACACCCACCTGCGGGAACTCTTCGAGGCCGACCCCGAGCGCGTGGCGACCCTCACGCACACCGTCGGCGATCTGCGCGTCGACCTCTCGAAGAACCTCGTCACCGGACGCACCCTCGAACTGCTCCGCGAACTCGCCGACGCGACCGGCGTCGCCGAGCTGCGCGACGCCATGTTCCGCGGCGAACGCATCAACACCACCGAGGACCGGGCGGTCCTGCACACCGCCCTGCGGGCCCCGGCCGACGCCGTGGTCGAGGTGGACGGCGAGAACGTCGTCCCCGGCGTGCACGCCGTCCTCGACAAGATGTCGGCCTTCGCCGACCAGGTCCGCTCCGGCGCCTGGACCGGGCACACCGGCGCCCGCATCCGCACCGTCGTCAACATCGGCATCGGCGGTTCCGACCTCGGTCCGGCGATGGCCTACGACGCCCTGCGCGCCTTCACCGCCCGCGACATCGGCGTCCGCTTCGTCTCCAACGTGGACGGCGCGGACCTGCACGAGGCGGTCCGCGACCTCGACCCGGCCGAGACCCTCTTCATCGTCGCCTCCAAGACCTTCACCACCATCGAGACCATCACCAACGCCACCAGCGCGCGCGAATGGCTCCTCGACGGACTCGGCGGCGACCGGGCGGCCGTGGCCAAGCACTTCGTGGCCCTGTCCACCAACGCCGAGAAGGTCGTGGACTTCGGCATCGACCCGGACAACATGTTCGAGTTCTGGGACTGGGTCGGCGGCCGGTACTCCTTCGACTCCGCCATCGGCCTCTCGCTGATGATCGCGATCGGCCCGGCCGGCTTCCGCGAGCTCCTCGCCGGCTTCCACGTCGTCGACGAGCACTTCCGCACCGCCCCCGCCGAGTCCAACGTGCCGCTGCTGCTCGGTCTGTTGGGGATCTGGTACGGCAACTTCCACGACGCCCAGTCGCACGCCGTGCTGCCCTACAGCCACTACCTGTCCCGGTTCACCGCCTACCTCCAGCAGCTCGACATGGAGTCCAACGGCAAGTCCGTGGACCGCGCGGGCGAGCCGGTGGACTGGCAGACCGGACCGGTGGTCTGGGGCACGCCCGGCACCAACGGCCAGCACGCCTACTACCAGTTGATCCACCAGGGCACCAAGGTGATCCCGGCCGACTTCATCGGCTTCGCCCGCCCGGTCGCCGAACTCTCGCCGACCACCGCCGCCCAGCACGACCTGCTGATGGCCAACTTCTTCGCCCAGACCCAGGCCCTGGCCTTCGGCAAGACCCCCGACGAGGTCCGCGCCGAGGGTGTGCCCGCCGACCTGGTCCCGCACAAGACCTTCCGCGGCAACCACCCCACCACCACGATCCTGGCGACCGAACTGACCCCCTCGGTCCTCGGCCAGCTCATCGCCCTCTACGAGCACAAGGTGTTCGTGCAGGGCGCGGTGTGGAACATCGACTCCTTCGACCAGTGGGGCGTCGAACTCGGCAAGGTGCTCGCCAAGAAGGTGGAGCCGGCCCTCACCGAGGGCTCCGACGTGCCCGGCCTGGACGCGTCCACCAAGGCCCTCGTCGCGGCCTACCGGGAGCTGCGCGGCCGTTCCTGACCCGCTGCCCACGCACCGGGGCCCCGGCCGCCGCACCCCACGAGGGGCGGGCGACCGGGGCCCCGGCGCGTCGAGGCGGCGCCGGCCCTCAGACGAAGGTCGGCGGGTACAGGGCCGGCGGCAGCTTCGCGGCGGCCGACCGGTCCAGCAGCCACAGGGTCCGGGCCCGGCCGCGCACGGCGGCGGCCGGCACCTGGGTGCCGCCGCCCCCGCCGAGGGCCAGGGCGACCGCGCCGGCCTTGTCCTCGCCCGCCGCGAGCAGCCACACCTCGCGCGCGGAGTTGATCGCGGGCAGGGTGAGCGAGATCCGGGTGGGCGGCGGCTTGGGGGCCCCGTGCACGCCCACCACCGTGCGCTCGGTCTCCCGGGTCGCGGGGTGCTCGGGGAACAGCGAGGCCACGTGCGTGTCGGGGCCGACGCCGAGCATCAGCACGTCGAACGCGGGCACCCCGCCCCGGTCCTCGGGGGCGGCGGCGCGGGCCAGTTCGGCCGCGTAGGCGGCGGCGCCCGCGTCCGCGTCATCGCCCTGGGGGCCGTCCGAGGCGGGCATCACGTGCACCCGGGCCGGGTCCAGCGGGACGGCGTCCAGCAGGGCCTCGCGGGCCTGGGTGTGGTTGCGCTCGGGGTCCGCGGCGGGCACGAAGCGCTCGTCGCCCCACCACAGGTCCAGCCGGGTCCAGTCGACGGCGTCGCGGGCCGGGGCGGTGCCCAGGGCCTTCAGCAGCGCGTTGCCGTTGCGGCCGCCGGTGAGGACGACGCTCGCGGAGCCGCGCGCGGCCTGCGCGTCCACGATCTTGGTGATCAGGCGCGCGGCCGTGGCCTGGGCCATGAGGTCGGTGTCGCGGTGGACGACGACCTGGGGAGTCGACATGTCCATGGGTGGTGCCGCCTTCGGTGTCGGAACGGAAAGAACAACGGGGGAGTGGCGGGGCCGGACAACCGGGCGCCCCCGGACCGGACGGTTCGGTCCGGTCCGGGGGCGCCCCGTGCTCGCGCGTCGCCGTCAGGCGCCGGTGGTCCGGCGCTTGGCGCCCTTGCGGGTGCGGGAGGCGTTCGCGGTGCCCGTGCTCGCGGCCTTGGCCTCGGCCGTGTCGTGCGCGACCTCGCCCTCGACCTCGGCGACGGCCTCGGGGCCCGCGTCCTCGGCCTCTGACTCGGCCTCGGCCTCTGACTCGGGGGCCGGCTCCGCGGTCCCGGTGACGGTCGGCTTCGCCTGTGTGCCGGCCGGTACCGAGTCGTGGAGGCGGGAGACCCCGAAGCGCAGGGCCGCCTCGTAGGTGTTGTCCGGGTCCAGCCGGCGCAGCTCCTCGGCGAGCAGCTCCGCCGGGTCACGGCGCTTGAGGGCCACCGCGCGGTCCGGCTGACCGGGCATGCACAGGGTGGCCAGGGCGCCGTCGGCCCGGTCCAGGACGATCTCGCCGTGCTCGGTGCTCAGGCGCACGGCCGTCAGCCCCGGCCCCGCGGACAGGGTCCGCACCACCGGCACGTGCAGCCGGTCCGCCAGCCACATGGCCAGCAGCTCGCAGCTCGGGTTGTCGTCCTCGCCCTCGACCACGGCCGAGGTCACCGCGAAGCTCTGCTGGTCCAGGGCGGCGGCAAGCATCGAGCGCCACGGGGTGATCCGGGTCCAGGACAGGTCCGTGTCCCCGGGCGCGTAGGCCGCGGCCCGGTCGCCGAGGGCCGGGATCGGGTCCTCGTACGCGTAGGTGTCCGTGATCCGGCGCTGCCCCAGCGCGCCCAGCGGGTCGCCCGCCAGGTCCGAGGGGGCGTCCTCCGGCCACCAGACCACCACGGGGGCGTCGGGCAGCAGGAGGGGGAGGACCACCGACTGGGCGTGGTTGACCAGCTCACCGTGCAGGCGCAGGACGACCGTCTCGCCGCTGCCGGCGTCCGCCCCGACACGGATCTCCGCGTCGAGACGGGCGTCGCGGCGCGAACGCGGCGAGCGGCTGACCCGCTTGATGACGACGACGATCCGCGAGGGGTGTTCGTGGGCCGCGTCGTTCGCCGACTTGAGCGCGTCGTACGCGTTCTCCTCGTCGGTGACGATCACCAGCGTGAGCACCATGCCGATCGCCGGGGTACCGATGTCCCGGCGGGCCTGCACGAGCGCGCTGTTGATCTTGCTGCTGGTGGTCTCCGTGAGGTCGATCTTCATGGCCGGCGCCAGCTCCGTCCGTCTCGTGCGAGCATCTCGTCCGCCTCGACCGGTCCCCAGGTGCCCGCCGGGTACTGCGCGGGGGTGCCGTGCGTGTCCCAGTACTCCTCGATCGGGTCGAGGATGTTCCAGGACAGCTCCACCTCCTGGTGGCGCGGGAAGAGGTTCGCGTCACCGAGGAGCACGTCGAGGATCAGTCGCTCGTACGCCTCGGGGCTGGACTCGGTGAAGGACTCGCCGTACGCGAAGTCCATCGTCACGTCGCGGACCTCCATGGAGGTGCCGGGCACCTTGGAGCCGAAGCGCACGGTGACGCCCTCGTCCGGCTGCACCCGGATGACCAGGGCGTTCTGCCCCAGCTCCTCGGTGGCACCCGATTCGAACGGCAGATAGGGGGCCCGCTTGAAGACCACCGCGATCTCCGTCACCCGACGCCCCAGCCGCTTGCCGGTGCGCAGGTAGAAGGGGACGCCCGCCCAGCGGCGGTTGTTGATCTCCAGGCGGATGGCCGCGTAGGTGTCCGTCTTGGAGTTCGGGTCGATCCCGTCCTCCTCCAGGTACCCCGGGACCTTCTCGCCGCCCTGCCAGGCCGCCGAGTACTGGCCGCGCACGGTGTGCTTGCCCAGGTCCTCGGGGAGCTCCACGGCGGTGAGCACCTTCAGCTTCTCGGCCACGAGCGCCTTGGGGTGGAAGGAGCCGGGCTCCTCCATCGCGGTCAGCGCGAGCAGCTGGAGCAGGTGGTTCTGGATCACGTCGCGGGCGGCGCCGATGCCGTCGTAGTAGCCGGCGCGGCCCCCGATGCCGATGTCCTCGGCCATGGTGATCTGCACGTGGTCCACGTACGACCGGTTCCAGATCGGCTCGAACATGGTGTTCGCGAAGCGGAGCGCCAGGATGTTCTGGACGGTCTCCTTGCCGAGGTAGTGGTCGATCCGGAAGACCTCGTCCCGAGGAAAGACCTCGTGGACGATCTGGTTCAGCTCCTGGGCGCTGGTCAGGTCGTGACCGAAGGGCTTCTCGATGACGGCGCGCCGCCAGGAGCCCTCCTTCTCCGCCAGGCCGTGGTCCTTGAGCTGCTGGACCACCTTGGGGAAGAACTTCGGCGGGACGGACAGGTAGAAGGCGAAGTTGCCGCCCGTGCCCTGCGCCTTGTCCAGCTCCTCGATGGTGGCCTTGAGGGTCTCGAAGGCCGCGTCGTCGTCGAAGTCGCCCTGCACGAACCGGCAGCCCTGCACGAGCTGCTGCCAGACCTCCTCCCGGAACGGGGTCCGGGAGTGCTGCTTGACCGCGTCGTGGACCTCCTGCGCGAAGTCCTCGTCCTGCCACTCGCGGCGGGCGAAGCCGATCAGCGAGAAGCCCGGGGGCAGCAGGCCGCGGTTGGCGAGGTCGTAGACCGCGGGCATGAGCTTCTTGCGCGACAGGTCACCCGTGACACCGAAGATGACCAGGCCCGACGGCCCCGCGATGCGCGGGAGCCGTCGGTCCTGAGCGTCACGAAGCGGGTTGTTCGCTCCGTTCACCGACACGTTTCTCAGTCCTCCGCGGGGGCGAGGCGCTTGAGCTCCGCCTCGGTCGACTTCAGCAGGTCGTTCCAGGACGCCTCGAACTTCTCGACGCCCTCGTCCTCCAGCACCTGCACCACATCGTCGTACGAGATGCCCAGGGCCGCGACCGCGTCGAGGTCCGCACGGGCCTGCGCGTAGTGCGCGCGGATCGTGTCGCCGGTGATCTCGCCGTGGTCGGCGGTGGCCTCCAGGGTGGCCTCGGGCATCGTGTTGACGGTGCCGGGGGCGACCAGTTCGGTCACGTACAGGGTGTCGGGCAGCTTGGGGTCCTTGACGCCGGTGGAGGCCCACAGCGGACGCTGCTTGTTGGCCTGCGCCTTGTCGAGGGCGGCCCAGCGCTCGCCGGAGAACACCTCCTCGTACGCCTGGTAGGCCAGACGGGCGTTGGCGAGGGCGGCCTTGCTCTTGAGGGCGAGGGCCTCGTCGGTGCCGACGGCCTCCAGCCGCTTGTCGATCTCGGTGTCCACGCGGGACACGAAGAAGGAGGCGACGGAGTGGATCTCGGACAGGTCCAGGCCGGCGGCCTTGGCCTTCTCCAGACCGGCGAGGTAGGCGTCCATCACCTCGCGGTAGCGCTCCAGCGAGAAGATCAGCGTGACGTTGACGCTGATGCCCTTGCCGATGACCTCGGTGATGGCCGGCAGGCCCGCCTTGGTGGCCGGGATCTTGATCAGGGTGTTGGGGCGGTCCACCAGCCAGGCCAGCTGCTTGGCCTCGGCGATGGTCGCGGCGGTCTCGTGCGCCAGGCGCGGGTCGACCTCGATGGAGACCCGGCCGTCCTGGCCCTGGCTGCGGTCGTGGACCGGGCGCAGGATGTCGGCGGCGTCGCGGACGTCGGCCGTGGTGATCATCCGCAGGGCCTCCTCCACGGTGACCTTGCGGGCCGCGAGGTCGGTCAGCTGACCCTCGTAGCCGTCACCCTGGCTGATCGCCTTCTGGAAGATGGCCGGGTTGGTGGTGACCCCGACCACGTGCGACTGGTCGATGAGCTCGGCCAGGTTGCCGGACGTGATGCGCTTGCGCGACAGGTCGTCCAGCCAGATCGCCACGCCCTCGTCGGAGAGGCGCTTGAGTGCGTCTGTCATGGGATGTGCATCTCCTTGCGGTGTCGTAGGGGCGTCAGCGCTCGGCGGCGGCCAGGGATTCCCGGGCGGCGGCGGTGACGGCCTCGGCGGTCAGACCGAACTCGCGGTACAGCACGGCGCCGTCGGCCGAGGCACCGAAGTGCTCCAGCGAGACGATGCGGCCGGCGTCGCCGACGTAGCGGTGCCAGGTGAGGCCGATGCCGGCCTCGACGGCGACGCGGGCGCGCACGGCGGGGGGCAGCACGGAGTCCTTGTAGGACTGCTCCTGCTCCTCGAACCACTCCACGGACGGCATGGACACCACGCGGGTGGGCACGCCCTCGGCCTGCAGGGCCTCGCGGGCGGCGACGGCGAGCTGCACCTCGGAGCCGGTGCCGATCAGCACGGCCTGAGGTTCGACGGTCGCGCCGGAGGCGTCGGTGGCGTCGAAGAGGACGTAGCCGCCCTTGGCGGTGTCCTCGTTCGCCGGGTACGTGGGCACGCCCTGACGGGTCAGCGCGAGGCCGACCGGGGCGCCCTTGCCGTACTCCTTGGTGTGCCGGCGCAGGACCTCGCGCCAGGCCAGCACGGTCTCGTTGGCGTCGGCCGGACGGACCAGGGTCAGGCCGGGGATGGCGCGCAGCGAGGCCAGGTGCTCGACCGGCTGGTGGGTCGGGCCGTCCTCGCCCAGACCGATGGAGTCGTGGGTCCAGACGTAGGTCACCGGCAGGTGCATCAGGGCCGACAGGCGCACCGCGTTGCGCATGTAGTCGGAGAACACCAGGAAGGTGCCGCCGTACACGCGGGTGTGGCCGTGCAGGGTGATGCCGTTCATGGCGGCGGCCATGGCGTGCTCGCGGATCCCGAAGTGCACGGTGCGGCCGTACGGGTCGGCCTCCGGCAGCGGGTTGCCCACCGGCAGGAACGAGGAGTTCTTGTCGATGGTGGTGTTGTTGGAGCCGGCGAGGTCGGCGGAGCCGCCCCACAGCTCGGGCACGACGGCGCCGACGGCGGCGAGCACCTTGCCGGAGGCGGCGCGGGTGGCGACCGAGGAGCCGGTCTCGAAGGTGGGGAGCACGTCCTCCCAACCGGCCGGGAGCTCGCCCGACTGGATGCGGTCGAAGGACTCGGCGCGCTCCGGGTTGGCGGTGCGCCAGGCGGAGAACTCCTTCTCCCACGCGGCACGGGCCTCGCGGCCGCGGTCCACGGCGCCGCGGGTGTGCGCGATGACCTCGTCGGCCACCTCGAAGGACTTCTCCGGGTCGAAGCCCAGGACGCGCTTGGTCGCGGCGACCTCGTCCGCGCCGAGCGCCGAGCCGTGCGCGGCCTCGGTGTTCTGCGCGTGCGGGGCGGGCCAGGCGATGATCGAGCGGGCCGCGATGAAGGAGGGGCGCTCGGTCTCGGCCTTGGCGGCGAGGAGCGCCTCGTACAGGCCCTTGGGGTCGAGGTCGCCGTTGGCCTGCTGGGCCACGCGCTGCACGTGCCAGCCGTATGCCTCGTAGCGCGCCAGGGTGTCCTCGGACACGGCGGTCTCGGTGTCGCCCTCGATGGAGATGTGGTTGTCGTCCCACAGCAGCACCAGGTTGCCGAGCTTCTGGTGGCCCGCCAGCGAGGACGCCTCGGCGGAGATGCCCTCCTGGAGGCAGCCGTCGCCCGCGATCGCGTAGATCACGTGGTCGAACGGGGAGGTGCCGGGGGCCGCCTCCGGGTCGAACAGGCCGCGCTCGTAACGGGCCGCCATCGCCATGCCGACCGCGTTGGCCACGCCCTGGCCGAGCGGGCCGGTGGTGGTCTCGACGCCGGCCGTGTGGCCGTACTCCGGGTGGCCGGGGGTCTTGGAACCCCAGGTGCGGAACGCCTTCAGATCGTCAAGTTCCAGCCCGAACCCGGCCAGGTACAGCTGGGTGTAGAGGGTGAGGGAGGAGTGCCCGGCGGAGAGCACGAATCGGTCGCGGCCGACCCAGTTCGGGTCGGACGGGTCGTGCCGCATCACCTTCTGGAAGAGGGTGTACGCGGCCGGGGCCAGGCTCATCGCGGTGCCGGGGTGTCCGTTTCCGACCTTCTGGACCGCGTCAGCGGCCAGAACGCGCGCGGTGTCGACCGCGCGCTGGTCCAGTTCGGTCCAGTCCAGCTCGGTGGTCGTCGGCTTGGTGCTCACCGTGGGTCAGGGCTCCTCTCCATGTCCATCGGGCCCGGTGACAAGGGGCACCGGCGCGGTTCCGAGCCTACCCCCGTCAAGGGGTGCGGCTATTCGAGTGCCGCGCGGGCTCACGGGCGCGCCGGACCTGCGCGTCCGTCCACGGCTCGGATGCCCGCGGGGGGTGCTCACATGCGCGGGGGAGAGGGGGTGACGGGGGCCGAGGACGGGGGCGCGGGCGGGGCGCGCGGGCCGGCGGGACGCGCTCGGACGGTCGGGCCAACACGGGGGCACCCCCGCGCGGGGCGAGCCACGGGCAACGTCTACAGTGGCGTGGTACGCGCAGGTCCTTACCCGCTCTTCATGTCCGGGTGTCGAGAGATCTGCTGGGAGTCTCTGTCAGGGGTGTGCGTGACGGCCGTCGAATCCCGTCCGGCGGGGGTGCTCGGGACGAGCCCCGTCAACCGACCGTTCAGGGCCCGGGTCATGGCTTTCGTGGCGCTGACGAAGCCGCGGATCATCGAGCTGCTGCTCATCACGACCGTACCGGTCATGTTCCTCGCGGAACAGGGTGTGCCCGACCTGTGGCTGGTCCTGGCCACCTGCCTCGGCGGATACCTGTCGGCGGGCGGCGCCAACGCGCTGAACATGTACATCGACCGCGACATCGACGCGTTGATGGACCGGACGTCGCAGCGGCCGCTGGTGACCGGCATGGTCAGTCCCCGCGAGGCGCTGGTGTTCGGCATCACCCTCGGGGTGGTCTCGACGCTGTGGTTCGGCCTGTTGGTGAACTGGCTGTCGGCGGCGCTCTCGCTCGGCGCGCTCCTCTTCTACGTCGTGGTCTACACGATGATCCTGAAGCGGCGCACCGCGCAGAACATCGTCTGGGGCGGCATCGCCGGCTGCCTGCCGGTGCTCATCGGCTGGTCCGCCGTGACCGACGAGGTCTCCTGGGCCGCCGTCATCCTCTTCCTCGTCATCTTCTTCTGGACGCCGCCGCACTACTGGCCGCTGTCCATGAAGGTGAAGGAGGACTACGCGCGGGTCGGCGTGCCGATGCTGCCGGTGCTCAAGGGCCCCGTGGTCGTCGCCCGCCAGATCGTGATCTACAGCTGGGTGATGGTGGCGGTCTCGCTGCTGCTGACCCCGCTGGGGTACACGGGCTGGTTCTACACGACGGTCGCGCTGCTGGCGGGCGGCTACTGGCTGTGGGAGGCGCACGCCCTCCAGGCCCGCGCCAAGGCCGGCATCACGGGCGCGAAGCTCAAGGAGATGCGGCTGTTCCACTGGTCGATCATGTACGTCTCCGTGGTCTTCCTCGCGGTCGCCGTGGATCCCTTCCTCCGCTGATTACCCACCGGTAGCATCTGGCTCATGGGAGACACGAAGCTGGAGCGGACCTCGGCGAAGCTGGCCAAGCGGATCGGCGCGTTCGCGTCGGAGCACGGCGGCGCCGAGGGGCAGCTCGCGCACATCGGCCAGGCCGGCACCCGGATCGTCCTCGTGGGCGCCGACGGGGGCTGGGGCGACCTGGTCGCGCCGAGCTGGGAGATCGCGGCGGCGGCGGCCGAGAAGGCCGGCCTGACCCTGCACGAACAGTTCGACGGGGAGCTGGCGGCGCGCGTGCGCACCGGCCCCTACGAGTGGACGCGGATGGCCGGCATCCAGGTCGGCGGCCCGGCCAACCCGCCCCCGCCGCGTCCCGAGCCGGAACCCGAGCCGGAGCCGGCGCCCGTCGCGGCGGCCGAACCCGAACCGAAGCCGCAACCGGCGAAGCCGGCCCCCGCCCCGAAGCCCGAGCGCGCGAAGCCGGAACCGGCCGCGAAGCCCGAGCCCGTCAAGGCCGCCGAGCCGGCGAAGTCCGAGCCCGTCAAGGCCGCCGAGCCGGCACCCGAGGTCGAGCCGGTCGTGAAGGCGGAGCCGGCGTCCGAGGGTGAACCGGTCGCCGAGCCCGCCGAGCCGGCCAAGGCGGCGGTGAAGCCCGAGGCCGAGCCGGCCGAGCCGGTCGCCGAAGGCGCGGCCGTGAAGCCGGCCGTGCCCGAGTCCGCCGACGAGGCCGAGTCGGTCGGTAAGGACGCGTCGAAGGGCGCGGACGGCAAGGGCGTCTGAGGCGCGCTCACCCTCCCGTTCGGGGGACGGCCCGCGCATCTGCGCGAGCAACACCCCGGGGTCGCATCACCCGTTGGGAGGGGTGGAAACCCACCGGCTCACGTCCGCAACGGGATGAACGGATGATCGAAACCCCGCCCCTGGTGGACGCGCACGGCAGCGGGGTGCTCCGCGTCGAACTGGGCCTGGGCACCTTCGAGACCGAGCTGGCGCGCGGATCCGCCGCCGCGCCGGCCGGTTCCGGGGTCACCCACTTCGACTCCCGGCTCGGCCGCGCCGTCCTGCGCTGGTGTCCGCCGGTGCTCGGCCTGGAGCCGCACTGCCCGCCCGCCCGCTACCTCGCGCGCCGTCGGGAACTGGGTCCCGTCGAGGTCAACCGGCGCCTGTTGCGGGCCTGCGGGATCGGGGTCCACCTCGCCGTCGAGGACCCGCGGGCCGCCGCAGGGGACCTCACCGACCTCGACGAGTTCGCCCGCGCCGCCGACGCCCCCGTGCACCGCGTGGTGTCGTTGACCGGCCTGGTCCAGCGGGTGGCCGGGGACGCGGCGGAGGTGGACGAGTTCCTGCGCCGGCTGGAGACCGCCGTGCGGGCCGCCCGACGCGGCGCCCTCGCCTTCCGGATCGCGGCCCGACTCGACGGCGGGGCCGACCCCGTGGCCCGGCTGGAGCTGTGGGACCTGCTCGCGCGTGTGCCCGAACCGCCCGACCGCGCGCAGGTGCGGGCCGCCGTGGCCCGGGCCCGGGTGAGGGGCGCCGGAGCGGACGCCGTCGTGCTACGGCACGCCGTCCGCCTCGCCGCCGAGACCGGCCTGCCGCTGCACCTGCCGGTGCCGGCCGGGCGCGAACCGGCCGGGATCGTGCCCTTCCTGCGGGAGGCGGCCGGGTACGGCGCGCCCGTGGTGCTGATCGGGGGGCACCCGCACCACCGGCAGACCGCCGATCTCGCCGCCCGTTTCCCGAAGGTCCACGCCGACGTGGGCGCGTGCGCGGCCCGCAGCGGGTCCGGGGCCGCCGAGGTCCTCGCCGAGATGCTCGACCGGGCCCCCTTCGGCAAGTTGCTGTGGGCCGGGGACGGGGGCCGGCTCCCCGAGGGACGGCTGGTCGCCGCGCACGGCTTCCGCGACGCCCTCGCCCGGGTGCTGGGCTCCTGGGTCGCCGAGGGCCTGTGGTCGCGGGCCGAGGCCGACCGCACCGCCGCCGCCCTGTGCGCGGGAAACGCCCGACGGGTGCACGGCGGGCTCGACGGGGAACGGCCCGCCCGGGTCCCGCGCCAGGCCGGCCCCGTCCTCGCCTGGCCGGCCCCGGCCCCCGTGCGCTCCCCCCGACACTGAGCACCCGCCACTGAACACCCGACCCCGAGCACGCCGGAGGCCGGTCCCGCGCACGGGGCCGGCCTCGGGGGGTGCGGAGCGGTCAGACGGTCGCCAGGCGGGCGTCCTCGTCCGACGGGGCCGGGGCCGGCAGTTCCTGACGTTCGCGCAGCGACAGCGCCAGCCGCAGCACCGCGATCCACACCAGGCAGGAGCCCAGCATGTGCGCGGCCACCAGCACCTCGGGCAGCTTCGTGAAGAACTGCACGTAGCCGATGGCGCCCTGCGCGAGCAGCACGATCAGCAGGTCACGGGCCCGGGCCCGGATGTCGTCGGGCGCGTCGGCCATCCGCAGCAGCAGCCACATCGCGACCGCCAGCGCGCACACCAGCCACGCCGCGATGGCGTGCACGTGCGCCGTGGTCGCCCAGTCGAAGGGCATCCGCGCGACCTCGCTGCTGTCGCCCGCGTGCGGACCCGAACCGGTCACGACGGTGCCCGCCGCGATCAGCACGAAGGTGGTGACGAGCAGGGCCGCCGACAGCTTGCGCACCGGGCCGGGCACGCGCGGCCGGGCCGGTCCGTCGCCCTCCCCGCTGCGCACGAAGGTGACGGTGGTCACCGTGATCAGCGAGGTGGCGAGCAGGAAGTGCCCGGCCACGCTGAAGGGGTTGAGGCCGGTCCAGACGGTGATGCCGCCGAGCACGGCGTTGCCCATCACCACCCAGAACTGCAGCCAGCCCAGTCGGGTCATCCGGCGTCGCCAGGGCTTGGCCGAGCGGTGCGCGACGATCGACCAGCCGATGGCGGCGCACAGCACGTACGTCAGCATCCGGTTGCCGAACTCGATGTAGCCGTGCAGGCCCTGGGCCGGCGTCACGAACAGGCTGTCGTCCGTGCACTTGGGCCAGGTGTCGCAGCCGAGTCCGGAGCCGGTCAGGCGCACCGCGCCACCGGTCACGACGATGGCCACGCTCATGACGACCGCGGCGAGCGCGGCCCGCCGCAGGACCCGGGGGGAGGGCGTCCAGCGGTCGGCGATGTAAGCGAGGGGGGTCAACACGGGTCCATCGTAGGCCGCCCCTTGTGCAAACTTTCACGAGGGGGGTGCGAAACACGTCACGCCTCGTCCACAAGGTGTCAAAACGGGCAGAACGCCACGAGCCGTTCGTTACAGGGGTGTTCGGGGCGTCCGGATCGGCTCAGGGAGTGTGCGCCTCGTGGGTTCCGACCGTGCCCGCGAGCCGGTACAGGGCCGCCGCCGGATCGCCCGCCGTGCGCCACCACACGTGCAGTCGCCACGGGGTGCCCGCCGCCGGGCGCTCGGAGGAGCCGAGGAAGGACTCGGCGAGCTCGGCGGACACGTCGGCCGCGGTCCGCCCGCGCACCTCGGCCCGGCCCTGCCAGGGGCGCGGCAGCGCGCTCCACAGCCCGTCCCGGTCGCGCACGTCCACCCGCCACACCGCCGGCCACGGGCTGCCCCGCCACCAGGCCGCCACCTGCGCCGGGGGCACGCCGAGCCCCTCGGCGATCTCGTCGGGGCCCAGGCCGCGCACCCCGCCGAGCACCACCGCCTGACCCAGCAGCCGCTCGGGCAGCAGCCCCTGGGCGCGCAGCCGGACCAGGGAGGCGAACTCCAGGTGCCGCAGCCGCAGGTCGAGTTGGCGCGCGAGGTGCGCGAGGGCCGCCCGCACCCCCTCGGCCTCGCCCGCCGCCTCGGCCGCGCTCGCCCCGCCCGGGTGCCCGGCCAGCAGCCGTCGGAAGTCGTTCTCGGCGTCCACCGCCCAGGCCACGGCCTCCTCGCGGTGTCCGAGTTCGGCCAGCCGGTCGGCGAGGAAGACCTTGGCCTGGGCGAGGCCGCGCCGGTTGACGGCGTCGGCGCGGTCGAGGCCGGCCCACACGTCCACGGCGGTCCTGGTCAGGGCCAGGGCCCGTTCGCCGGCGGCCCGTTCCATCATCCCGGGGCCCTCGGAGCCGGCGCTGCCCAGGGGCCAGCGCGGCAGCCGGCGGTCGTCGCTGAGCGGCCAGGCCAGCCAGACGCCCTGGTTGATCAGGCCGCGGGCCCACCAGCGGGTGAACTCGGGGACGTCGGGGGCCCGGCGGGCGGCCTGTTCGGAGTGGTGCAGCGCCTCGCCGACGGCGGAGAGCGCGCCGGCCCGGTCGCCCCGGCCGAAGCGGAGCCCGGCCAGGTCGGCCAGGCGCAGTCCGAGGCGGGCCGTGCACTCCACGTCCCCGTCCCGGGCGGCCTCGCGCAGGGCGTGCACGAGCCGGGTCAGCAGGGCCTCGGCCTCGTCCGCGCCGGGGTCCGGGGCCCCGGGGGGCCGCTCCTCGCGGTCGGCCCGCAGCTCGGCCCAGGTCTCGTCCAGCCGCAGTGCGGCCTCTCGCTGTGTCATCTGCCCGCCCCCCGGCATCGGTCGGCTCCCGGCCCGCCGGCGCGGGGTGCGCGGGGCCGTGGGTTTCGAGAATGCCACGCCGGACCGGGCCGGGAGAGCCGTCGGTCAACCGGCGGGGGCCGTTCCGGGCGGGTGTGTCCGATACCTCGCACTGATCCCCCGCCGCCGGTCCCCGACACCCCGTCCGACCTGCCCGGATCGCCCCGCTCCGGGATCGGGCTCAGTGCCAGCGGAAGAAGCGGGCGGCGGCGCCCAGGCCGAGGACCGACCAGACGCCGAGGATGCCCAGCTCGGCCCAGGGCATCGCGGCCCCGTCCCGCAGCACGGCCCGCAGCCCTTCGGAGAGGGCGGAGATCGGGAGCAGTTCGAGGACGGCGCGGACCCCGTCGGGGAAGCGGTCCAGGGGCACGATGACCCCGCCGGCCACGAGGAGCAGCAGGAAGACGAGGTTGGCGGCGGCGAGGGTGACCTCGGCCTTGAGGGTGCCGGCCATCAGCAGGCCCAGGCCCGAGAACGCGGCGGTGCCGAGCAGGAGCAGCAGGGCCACCGCGAGGGGGTTGCCGTGCGGGGACCAGCCCAGGGCGAAGGCGATCACCGTGAGCAGGGCCACCTGGAGCACCTCGGTGACCAGCACGCACAGGGTCTTGGCGACCATCAGCCCCCAGCGGGGCAGGGGGGTGCTGCCGAGCCGCTTGAGGACCCCGTAGCGGCGGTCGAAGCCGGTGGCGATGGCCTGCCCGGTGAAGGCGGTGGACATCACGGCCAGGGCGAGGACGCCGGGGGCGAGGAAGTCGACGGCCTTCGCCTCGCCGGTGTCGACGATGTCCACGGAGGAGAACAGCACCAGCAGCAGGGCCGGGATGATCACGGTGAGCAGCAGTTGTTCGCCGTTGCGCAGCAGGGAGCGGGTCTCCAGGGCGGTCTGCGCGAGGATCATGCGGGGCAGCGGGGCCGCCGCCGGGTTCGGGGTGAACGTGCCGCCGCTCATGCGCGCAGCTCCTTGCCGGTCAGTTCGAGGAAGACGTCCTCCAGGGTGCGCCGCTCCACCGAGAGGCGGTCGGGCATGACGCCGTGCTGCGCGCACCAGGAGGTGACGGTGGCGAGCAGGTGCGGGTCGATCGCGCCGGAGACCCGGTAGGCGCCGGGGGTGAGCTCCTCGGCGCCGCTGCCGTCGGGCAGGGCCTTGAGCAGGGACTCCAGGTCGAGGCCGGGCCGGCCGCTGAAGCGCAGGGTGTTCTCGGCGCCGCCCCGGCACAGCTCCTCGGGGGAGCCGTGGGCGATGACGCGGCCGGAGTCCAGGACGGCGACCTCGTCGGCGAGCTGTTCGGCCTCGTCCATGTGGTGGGTGGTGAGGACCACGGTGACCCCGTCGGCGCGCAGCTCGCGGACCAGGTCCCACGTGGCCCGGCGGGCCTGCGGGTCCAGGCCGGCGGTGGGCTCGTCCAGGAAGACCAGCTCGGGGCGGCCGACCACGGCCATGGCCAGGGCCAGCCGCTGCTGCTGCCCGCCCGAGAGCCGTCGGTAGGGGGTGCGCCCGCAGGAGTCCAGGCCGAGCCGGTCCACGAGGTCGGAGATCGGCAGCGGGTGGGCGTAGAGGGCGGCGGTGTGCCGGAGCATCTCGACGGCGCGGGCGCCGGAGGGGATCCCGCCGGACTGGAGCATCACGCCGATCCGGGGACGCAGCCGGCTCGCGTCGGCGACGGGGTCGAGACCGAGGACGCGGACGTGTCCGGCGTCGGGGCGCAGGTAGCCCTCCGAGATTTCCACAGTGGTCGTCTTGCCCGCGCCGTTGGGACCAAGGACCGCCGTGATCGTCGACCTTCGGACGGTCAGGTCGAGGCCGTCGACTGCTGCCTTCTCGCCGAATCTCTTCACCAGTCCGCGGATCTCCACGGCGGGGTCGTTGCTCATGCGGGCGAGTCTACGGAGCGCGAACGGGGGGCATTGGTCCCGGGGGGCGGAGGGCCGGGCGGCGGCGGGCTGGTGACCTTTTCGAGACCTGAGGGCCCGTCGGCGGTCCTAGCGTTGAAGGGTGAACAGCATCGCGCAGAACGTCGAAGCCACCTCGGGGCAGGCCGAGCACAAGGCCCACGACCTGGGGCACCCCCCGCGATACTTCGTCTCCGCCATGATGGCCGGCGCCTACATCGGGGTGGGCGAGGTGCTGCTGCTGGTGGCGATCTCCCCCTTCGTGGCGAAGGGCTCGGCGGCGGTGAAGCTGCTGGAGGGAGCGGTCTTCCCGATCGCGCTGACCATCGTGATGTTCGCGGGTGCGCAGCTCTTCACCAGCAACGTGATGGTGATGCTGGTGGGCGCGCTGTCCGGGCGGACCGGGGTGAAGGACCTCGTGGGCTCGTGGGTGCTGTCGCTGGCGGGCAACCTGGTGGGGGCGTTCGCGTTCGGCGCGATGGTGCACGCCTCGGGGGTGACCTCCTCGGCCTCGGCGAAGTCGATGCTGGCCGAGATGGTGCACGGGAAGATCGCCCTGGACGGCGGACAGCTGTTCTGGCGGGCCGTGCTCTGCAACATGCTCGTGTGCCTGGCGATCTGGATGTTCACCCGGGCGCGCGGGGACGCGGCGAAGATTTTCGTCCTGTGGCTGCCGGTGGCGGTGTTCGTGGCGGTGGGATTCGAACACTGCGTGGCCAACATGGCGCTCTTCAGCCTGGCGATCCTGGACGGCTCGGCGAGCTTCGGGGATCTTTTCCGGAACCTTCTGTTCACGGTTCCCGGCAACATCGTCGGCGGAGGATTGCTGGTGGGGGCCGCCTACTGGTTCAAGGGCGGCTCGATCCGCGAGGGCGCGGCCGAATCCGCGGAGGGCGACGGGACCGTCGAATCCCACGAGACCGCGAGCGGAATGAAGGTCCCCGCCTAACCGAACGTATATAAATAAGGTAACCCTTAGTGACGGAGGCCACCAGTGGTGGTCTCCGTCGCCGCTTGTCGGGGCTCGGATATTTACGCAACAATGGCGTTGTGAAAAGAGGCGAACGACAGACCGAGACCCCCCAGGGGGAACTCGCGACCGGAGAGCGGTCCACCCGCAACCGGGTCGCGCGCTCCATCCTGGACCACGGTCCGTCCACGGTCTCCGACCTCGCCACCCGTCTCGGCCTCACCCAGGCGGCGGTCCGCCGCCACCTCGACGCGCTGGTCGCGGACGACGTCGTGGCCCCCCGTGAACAGCGCGTGTACGGCGCGCGCACCCGCGGCCGGCCCGCCAAGGTCTTCGCGCTCACCGACTGCGGCCGGGACGCCTTCGACCAGTCCTACGACACCCTGGCCGCCGAGGCCCTGCGCTGGATCGCGCGGAGCGCGGGCGGCGGCGAGGACGGCGAGGCCGCGGTGGCCGAGTTCGCCCGCGCCCGTCTGGCCGACCAGGCCGAGAGCTACCGGGAGGCCGTGGCCGCGGCCGACCCGGAGAGCCGTACCGAGGCCCTTGCCAAGGCGCTGACCGCCGACGGGTACGCTGCAACCGCGAAGAGCGCACCCGGCCCGCACAGTGGCGAACAGCTCTGCCAGCACCACTGTCCGGTCGCGCACGTCGCCGAGCAGTTCCCGCAGCTCTGCGAGGCGGAGACGGAAGTCTTCTCCCGCCTGCTCGGGACACACGTCCAGCGACTGGCCACCATCGCGCACGGTGACGGGGTCTGCACGACGTTCATCCCGCGCGCCGGCCGGGCGGACCCGCCCGGGGCGCCCGGACCGTCGGCCGACCCCACCACGACATCAGCATCCGCACCTGCATCCGCATCTGCACGCACCGCCGGGAGGAACCCCGCATGACCACGGAGACTGCTCACCCCGAACTCGAGGGTCTGGGCAACTACGAGTACGGCTGGGCCGACTCCGACGAGGCCGGCGCCAGTGCCAAGCGCGGTCTCTCCGAGGCCGTCGTCCGCGACATCTCGGCGAAGAAGAACGAGCCCGAGTGGATGCTGAAGCTCCGCCTCAAGGGGCTGCGGCTCTTCGACAAGAAGCCCATGCCGAACTGGGGCTCCGACCTCTCCGGCATCGACTTCGACAACATCAAGTACTTCGTGCGCTCGACCGAGAAGCAGGCCGCTTCCTGGGACGACCTGCCCGAGGACATCAAGAACACGTACGACAAGCTCGGCATCCCGGAGGCGGAGAAGCAGCGCCTCGTCGCCGGTGTCGCCGCCCAGTACGAGTCCGAGGTCGTCTACCACCAGATCCGCGAGGACCTGGAGGAGCAGGGCGTCATCTTCGTCGACACCGACACCGCGCTGAAGGAGCACGAGGAACTCTTCAAGGAGTACTTCGGCACCGTCATCCCCGTCGGCGACAACAAGTTCGCCTCGCTGAACACCGCCACCTGGTCCGGCGGCTCGTTCATCTACGTGCCCAAGGGCGTCCACGTGGACATCCCGCTCCAGGCCTACTTCCGCATCAACACGGAGAACATGGGCCAGTTCGAGCGGACCCTGATCATCGTGGACGAGGACGCCTACGTCCACTACGTCGAGGGTTGTACCGCCCCCATCTACTCCTCCGACTCGCTGCACAGCGCCGTCGTGGAGATCATCGTCAAGAAGGGTGGCCGCTGCCGTTACACGACCATCCAGAACTGGTCGAACAACGTCTACAACCTGGTCACCAAGCGGGCCGTGGCCTACGAGGGCGCGACCATGGAGTGGGTCGACGGCAACATCGGCTCCAAGGTGACGATGAAGTACCCGGCCGTCTACCTGATGGGCGAGCACGCCAAGGGCGAGACCCTCTCCATCGCCTTCGCGGGCGAGGGTCAGCACCAGGACGCCGGCGCCAAGATGGTCCACATGGCCCCGAACACCTCCTCGAACATCGTCTCCAAGTCGGTGGCGCGCGGCGGTGGCCGGACCTCCTACCGCGGTCTCATCGAGATCGGCGAGGGCGCCCCGGGCTCCAAGTCCAACGTGCTGTGCGACGCCCTCCTCGTGGACACGATCTCCCGCTCCGACACGTACCCCTACGTGGACGTGCGCGAGGACGACGTGACCATGGGCCACGAGGCCACCGTCTCCAAGGTCTCCGACGACCAGCTCTTCTACCTGATGCAGCGCGGCCTGTCCGAGTTCGAGGCCATGGCGATGATCGTGCGCGGCTTCGTCGAGCCGATCGCCCGCGAACTCCCCATGGAGTACGCGCTGGAACTGAACCGCCTGATCGAGCTGCAGATGGAAGGCTCCGTCGGCTGATCGTCCGCGCCGACCTCCCGGGACCGGCCGCCCCGCGCAGCCGGGCCCGGACCTCCACCCGCAACACCAATGACGCAGTGACGCAGGAAGAGAGCAAGACGACAGCCATGGCTGAGGCTCACAACATCCCGGCTGGTTCCACCACCGCCGGCGCGATCGCGGTGGCCGCCGAGTCCACCGTCGCCACCCGGATGAGCGCCCCCCCGTCCTTCGACGTGGCGGACTTCCCCGTGCCCCACGGCCGGGAGGAGGAATGGCGCTTCACCCCCCTCGACCGCCTGCGCGGCCTGCACGACGGCACCGCCGAGGCCAACGGCACGATGAAGGCCCAGATCGACGCCCCCGAGGGCGTCCTCGTCGAGTCCGTCGAGCGCGGCGACGAGCGGATCGGCAAGGCCGGCGTCCCCGTCGACCGGGTCGCCGCCCAGGCATTCTCCTCCTTCGCCAAGGCCACCGTCGTCACCGTGCCCAAGGAGACCGTGCTGACCGAGCCGGTCCGCGTCTCCCTGCACGGCGAGGGCGGCACCACCTTCGGCCACACCGTCTTCGACGTGAAGCCCTTCGCCGAGGCCGTCATCGTCATCGACCACACCGGCGACGGCGTCCGCGCCGCCAACGTCGACTTCCTCGTCGGCGACGGCGCCAAGGTCACCGTGGTCTCCGTGCAGGACTGGGACGACACCGCCGTCCACGTCTCGCAGCACAACGCCCTCGTCGGCCGCGACGCGAGCTTCCGGTCCATCGTCGTCACCTTCGGCGGCGACGTGGTCCGCCTGCACCCGCGCGTCACCTACGCGGGCCCCGGCGGCGAGGCCGAGCTCTTCGGCCTGTACTTCACCGACAAGGGCCAGCACCAGGAGCACCGCCTCCTCGTCGACCACAGCGCCCCGCACTGCAAGTCGAACGTGGTCTACAAGGGCGCGCTCCAGGGCGAGGGCGCGCACGCGGTCTGGATCGGCGACGTGCTGATCGAGAAGACCGCCGAGGGCACCGACACCTACGAGATGAACCGCAACCTCGTCCTCACCGACGGGGCCCGCGTCGACTCCGTGCCCAACCTGGAGATCGAGACCGGCGAGATCGTCGGCGCCGGCCACGCCTCCGCGACCGGCCGCTTCGACGACGAGCAGCTCTTCTACCTCCAGGCGCGCGGCATCCCGGCCGACGAGGCCCGCCGCCTCGTGGTCCGCGGCTTCTTCGCCGAACTGGTCCAGCAGATCGGGGTCGCCGACCTCGAAGAGCGCCTCATCGCCAAGATCGACACCGAGCTGGCGGCGTCCGTCTGATGTCGTTCGTCAAGGTCTGCGCACTGAGCGAGCTGGAGGACGACACCCCCAAGCGGGTCGAGATCTCCGGCACGCCGGTATCGATCGTCCGCACCGAGGGCGAGGTGTTCGCGATCAACGACATCTGCTCGCACGCGAACGTCTCCCTCTCGGAGGGCGAGGTCGACGGCTGCGCCATCGAGTGCTGGCTGCACGGCTCGGCCTTCGACCTGCGCACGGGCAAGCCCTCGGGCCTGCCCGCCACGCGCCCCGTCCCCGTTTACCCCGTAAAGATCGAAGGGGACGACGTACTCGTCTCCCTCACCCAGGAGTCCTGAGGCACCCATGGCTACGCTTGAAATCCACGACCTGCACGTCTCCGTCGAGGCGGAGAACGGCGCCCGCGAGATCCTCAAGGGCGTCGACCTCACCGTCAAGCAGGGTGAGACCCACGCCATCATGGGCCCGAACGGCTCCGGCAAGTCCACCCTGGCCTACTCCCTGGCCGGTCACCCGAAGTACACCATCACCGGTGGCACCGTGACCCTCGACGGCGAGGACGTCCTGGAGATGTCCGTCGACGAGCGCGCCCGCGCCGGCGTGTTCCTCGCCATGCAGTACCCGGTCGAGGTCCCCGGCGTCTCGGTCTCCAACTTCCTGCGCACCTCCGCCACCGCCGTCCGCGGCGAGGCCCCCAAGCTCCGCACCTGGGTCAAGGAGGTCAAGGAGGCCATGGCGCGACTGTCCATGGACCCCGCCTTCGCCGAGCGCAACGTCAACGAGGGCTTCTCCGGCGGCGAGAAGAAGCGCCACGAGATCCTCCAGCTGGAGCTCCTCAAGCCGAAGATCGCGATCCTCGACGAGACCGACTCCGGCCTCGACGTCGACGCCCTGCGCATCGTCTCCGAGGGCGTCAACCGCGTCCGCGAGTCCGGTGAGGTCGGCACCCTGCTGATCACCCACTACACGCGCATCCTGCGCTACATCAAGCCCGACTTCGTGCACGTGTTCGCGAACGGCCGCATCGCCGAGTCCGGCGGCGCCGAGCTCGCCGACCAGCTCGAGGCCGAGGGCTACGACAAGTACGTGAAGGGTGGCGTCACGGCGTGACACAGTTGCCCGGCCTCCTCGACACCGAGGCGATCCGCAAGGACTTCCCCCTGCTGGATCGTGTGGTCCACGACGGGAAGAAGATCGTTTACCTGGACAACGCGGCGACCTCCCAGAAGCCGCGCCTGGTGCTCGACGCGCTGAACGCCTACTACGAACGGCACAACGCCAACGTCCACCGCGGCGTGCACGTGCTGGCCGAGGAGGCCACGGCACTGTACGAGGGCGCCCGCGACAAGGTCGCCGCCTTCGTCAACGCACCGAGCCGCGACGAGGTGATCTTCACCAAGAACGCCTCCGAGTCGCTCAACCTCGTGGCCAACATGCTCGGTTGGGCCGACGAGCCCTACCGCGTCGACCGCGAGACCGAGATCGTCATCACGGAGATGGAGCACCACTCCAACATCGTCCCGTGGCAGCTGCTCTCGCAGCGCACCGGCGCGAAGCTGAAGTGGTTCGGCCTCACCGACGACGGCCGCCTCGACCTGTCGAACATCGAGGAGATCATCACGGAGAAGACGAAGATCGTCTCCTTCACCCTGGTCTCCAACATCCTCGGCACCGTCAACCCGGTCGAGACCATCGTGCGGCGCGCCCAGGACGTCGGGGCCCTCGTGCTCATCGACGCCTCCCAGGCGGCCCCGCACATGCCCCTCGACGTGCAGGCCCTCGGCGCCGACTTCGTGGCCTTCACCGGCCACAAGATGTGCGGCCCCACCGGCATCGGCGTCCTGTGGGGACGCCAGGAACTGCTGGAGGACCTGCCCCCGTTCCTCGGCGGCGGCGAGATGATCGAGACCGTCTCGATGCACTCCTCCACCTACGCCCCGGCCCCGCACAAGTTCGAGGCCGGCACCCCCCCGATCGCCCAGGCCGTCGGCCTCGGCGCGGCCGTGGACTACCTCAACGGCATCGGCATGGAGCGGATCGCGGCCCACGAGCACGCGATCACCGAATACGCCCTCGCCCGCCTGAAGGAGGTCCCCGACCTGCGGATCATCGGCCCCACCACGGCCGAGGACCGCGGCGCCGCGATCTCCTTCACCCTCGGGGACATCCACCCGCACGACGTGGGCCAGGTCCTCGACGAGCAGGGCATCGCCGTCCGCGTCGGACACCACTGCGCGCGCCCCGTCTGCCTGCGCTACGGAATTCCCGCGACCACGCGAGCGTCTTTCTACCTGTACTCCGCTCCCGCCGACGTCGACGCGCTCGTCGCCGGTCTGGAGCACGTGCGGAACTTCTTCGGATGACGAGGGTGACGAGGACGCTGTGAAGCTGGATTCGATGTACCAGGAACTGATCCTGGACCACTACAAGCACCCGCACGGGCGCGGACTGCGCGACGGCGACGCCGAGGTGCACCACGTCAACCCGACGTGCGGCGACGAGATCACGCTCCGCGTGAAGTACGACGGTGACACCCTCACCGACGTCAGCTACGAGGGCCAGGGCTGCTCGATCAGCCAGTCCAGTGCCTCCGTGCTGCACGAACTGCTGGTCGGCAAGGACCTTGCCGAGGCCCGTCGGATCCAGGACACCTTCCTGGAGCTCATGCAGTCCAAGGGCAAGGTCGAGCCGGACGAGGCCATGGAGGAGGTGCTGGAGGACGCGGTCGCGTTCGCCGGCGTCTCCAAGTACCCCGCCCGCGTCAAGTGCGCCCTGCTGAGCTGGATGGCGTGGAAGGACGCGACCGCCCAGGCCCTGGGCGACGCCGAGAGGAAGAGCGCATGACCACCGAGAACGCCGCCCCCGAGGCGACCGAGGAGGCCGCCGCCCCCGAGGCCGCGCCGGCCGCCGAGGCCGCGCCGGTCACGGGGCTCAAGCCCGCCACCGAGGAGGAGGTCCGCGAGGCCCTCTACGACGTGGTCGACCCCGAGCTGGGCATCGACGTCGTCAACCTGGGCCTGATCTACGGCATCCACATCGACGACGCCAACATCGCCACCCTCGACATGACCCTCACCTCGGCGGCCTGCCCGCTGACGGACGTCATCGAGGACCAGGCGAAGTCCGCGACCGAGGGCATCGTCAACGAACTGCGGATCAACTGGGTCTGGATGCCGCCGTGGGGCCCGGACAAGATCACGGACGACGGCCGTGAGCAGCTGCGGGCGCTCGGCTTCAACGTCTGAGGCACCCCTCCCCGCCCACGCGGGACCCCTCCGGGGCCCCGGCACCCTTCACGGTGCCGGGGCCCCGGTCGCGTTCCGGCGGGAAGCCCCGGCGGGTCCTCGGGCGGTCCTCGCGTGGGTCCGAGGTGTCCGGCAGGCCCGATCCCGGGCCGGGGACCCTCCGCTGTTCGCCTGCCCGACAACCGCCGTGCACCCCCGGTTGGAACGCCGCGCCGAGGCTTCTCACGGCCGCCCCGCCACGGACCCCCGGGTTCCGGGCGCCGGGCCGCCCCCACCCGCCGCGAGAGAACCGAGGACCCCGCCGTGACCGTGCGCCTTGCCGCCGGAGCCGTCGCCGCCGCCGCGACCGCCGTCGCCCTGTTGGCCGTGACCCCGCCGCCGGCCGCCCTGGCCGCGAGCTACGGCACCCCCGTCATCACCTTCTCCGCCCCCGCCCTCTCCGGCGCGGTCGGCGCCGTCGGCGACCCCGCCGTCACCGTCACCGTCTCCCAGAGCGGCGCCGACGCGAGCGCCCTGAGCGTGGCCGCCTCCGCCTCCAGCAAGCCCGCCGTGGCCGGCACCTCCGACGTGAGCGTCACCGGCACCGGAGGCACCCGCAGCCTCACCGTCACCGCCCGCGCCAAGGGCCGCACCGACCTCACCGTCAAGGTCACCGGCCTCGGCGGCAAGACGGCCGTCAAGACCCTCTCCTACGCCGCCTCCGGCGCCGTCGCCGACGCGGCCGACACCCGCTACCTCACCGGCGCCTCCGACTCCTCGGCCGCCGTGGACGTCGGCGGCGGGTACGTGATCGTGGCCGACGACGAGTCCAACGTGCTGCGGCTGTACAACGGCTCCGTCTCCGGCGCCCCGCTGCGCAGCTGGGACTTCTCCTCCCAGCTCGGTGTCAGCAAGGAGGTCGACATCGAGGGCGCCACCCTGGTCGGCGACACGATCTACTGGACCGGCTCGCTCGGCAACAACAAGGACGGCGAGTACAAGGCCCCCCGCAACAGCGTCTTCACCACCAAGCTCACCGGCACCGGCGCTTCCGCCCAGCTCGCCTACGGCCGCTCCTACACCTCCCTGCGCCAGGACCTCGTGGCCTGGGACAAGGCCAACGGCAACCGCTACGGCTTCGCCGCCGGCACCGCCGCCGGCCAGGTCCCCAAGCAGATCGACGGCTTCAACGTCGAGGCCCTGGAATTCGCCCCCGGCTCCACCACCACCGCCTACCTCGGCTTCCGCGCCCCCCTCGCCCCGGCCGTCCCCGGCGGCAAGGCCCTGATCGTGCCCGTCACCAACATGGACAAGGTCCTCGGCACCGGGGCCAAGCCCGTCTTCGGCGCCGGCGTCGAACTCGACCTCGGCGGCCTCGCCCTGCGCGACCTGCGCCGCAACGCCGCCGGCCAGTACCTGATCCTCGCCGGCTCCTGGGCCGCCGACGACAACACCGACCCCTACGCCCTCTACCAGTGGGACGGGATCGCCGGCCACGCCCCCGTCAAGCGCCTGGACCTGCCCACCACCGACCCGGGCGGCTGGGAGGCCATCGTGGCCACCCCCGACCTGAGCGCCCCCGGGGCCCGCGTGCAGCTCCTGACCGACAACGGCTCCGCCGACCTCTACGGCGACGGCACCGAGGCCAAGGACCTCACCAAGCCGGAGTGGAAGAAGTCCCGCGCCGTCCGCTTCACCCTGCCGACCACCGGCTGACCCGCGCGGAGCGCGCGGAGGGGCCGGCCGGAGCCGCACCGCCGGCCGGCCCCTCCGGCTCCCGCGCCAGGGCGGCGGCCACGGCCTGCGGGAACGCCGCCACGAAACCCTGCGCCAGGGTGCCCAGCGCCGCCGCCACCAGGGCCTGCCGGGTCCCCGAGGCCCACGCCGGCGGCCAGGCCAGCGGCCCCGCCACCGCCCACGGCAACCGCACCGCCCAGCTCAGGGCCAGGGCCCCCGTTGCCGAACCCCCCACCAGCAGCGCCGTGCGCCACCAGGCACGGGCCCCGCGCACCCGGCGCACCGAGCGGCGCAACGCGGCGAGCGGCCCGAGTCCGAGCGCGGCGTACGCCGGCGCGAGAGTGCCCCGCACCCCCGCCCACGCCCCGCAGCACAGCAGCGCGAGGGCCGCGGGGAGCGGCAGGCCGGCGGCCATCGCGAGCCCGGCCGGTCCCAGCGCCGTCACCAGAACCACCGCGAGCACGGCGAACACCGCCGGCACCCGACGCAGCCCGGCCGCCGCCGTGAGCCGCGCGCCCGGTTCCGCGGCCCAGTGCGCGGCCGGCACCCCCACCGCGGCCGCCACCAGCAGGGTCCCGGGCAGTGCGACGGCGAGCAGCACGAGGGTCGCGGCCCGGCCCCCGAAGGGCAGCGCCAGGGCCGGCGGCAGCAGCACGAGGGCCTGCGCGGGCAGGGCCCACCCCACCAGGGCCCAGGCCCGCCGGCCCAGGGCCGCGCACCCCCGGCCGAGCGGCCCGGGGCGGATCGGGCCGGGGGCCGGTTCGGGGCCCGGCGCGGGCTTCGGTTCGGGGGTCGGTTCGGGGGTCGGTTCGGGCTCGGGCGGCGGTCCGGACTGCCGGGGGATCCTCACGCGGGCACGGTAGCGCCGCCGCCCCGCGAACACCCGCCCCGTGCGGCCCCTTTCACGGGTTCGGGCCGGCGCGCACGGCCGGGGGCCGGCCGGGGCCGCGTCGTTTCCGCTGCTCGGCGCGCCCGCCGACTGAGACCGGTTGGCCCGGACGGCCCGTCGCCGGTTAGGTTTGCCGGCATGACTGACACCCGTACCACCGGCGCCGTCGCCGCCGGACTCGCCACGCTCGCCGCCGACGGCACCGTGCTCGACACCTGGTTCCCCGCCCCCGCCCTCGCCGAGGCCCCCGGCCCGGCCGGCACCGAGCGTCTGACGGCCGAGCAGGCCGTCGAACTGCTCGGCGCCCCCGCCGCGCAGGCGATCCGCCGGGACGACGTGCGCGGTGTCGAGGTCGTCGCGGTGCGGACCGTGATCTCCTCGCTCGACGACAAGCCGCTCGACGCCCACGACGCCTACCTGCGTCTGCACCTGCTCTCCACCCGGCTGGTCAAGCCGCACGGCCAGAACCTCGACGGGGTCTTCGGCCTGCTCGCGAACGTGGCCTGGACCTCGCTCGGCCCGGTCGCCGTGGACGCGGTCGAGACCGTCCGCCTGAACGCGCGCGCGGCCGGCCTGCACCTCCAGGTCACCTCGATCGACAAGTTCCCGCGCATGACGGACTACGTGGCCCCCAAGGGCGTCCGGATCGCCGACGCCGACCGGGTCCGCCTCGGCGCGCACCTGGCCGAGGGCACCACCGTGATGCACGAGGGCTTCGTGAACTTCAACGCGGGCACCCTGGGCACCTCGATGGTCGAGGGCCGCATCTCCGCCGGCGTCGTCGTGGGCGACGGCACCGACATCGGCGGCGGCGCCTCCACCATGGGCACCCTCTCGGGCGGCGGCAAGCAGATCATCTCGATCGGCGAGCGCTCGCTGGTCGGCGCCGAGGCGGGCGTGGGCATCGCGCTCGGCGACGAGTGCGTGGTCGAGGCCGGCCTCTACGTCACGGCCGGCACCCGCGTGACCCTGCCGGACGGCCAGATCGTCAAGGCCCTGGAGCTGTCCGGCGCCTCGAACATCCTCTTCCGCCGCAACTCGGTCACCGGCGCCGTCGAGGCCCGCCCGAACAACGCGGTCTGGGGCGGCCTGAACGAGGTCCTGCACAGCCACAACTGACGCACCCGCGACACGCGAGAGCCCGCCCCCTCAGCAGGTGGGGGCGGGCTCTCGCGTGTTCTCGTGGTCGTCGGTCGGGTCGCACTACCCGGGGACGGCCGGTGGGTCGGTGGTCAGGCGGTCGGTCAGCGCAGGGCGATGGTGCGGACCAGGCCCGCGAAGGCCTGTTCCTCGGCCTCCGTGAGCTGGACCGTCTCCATCGGATGGGCCGATGGGCCGCGCTGGCCGGGGATGGTCGACAGGCCGTTGCCCTGGAGACGGACCGGCTCCCGGTCGTGGAAGCGGCTGTCCCAGAGCATGTGGCCGAGGCCGAGCACCCAGACGAGGGCTGCCACGAGAAGGACGCCGAGGCCGATTTCCTGGGCGAGGGACATGGAGGGGAACACGCGGTCCTCCAAAAGGGGTGAGGGCGGTACAAGGCGGTACAAGATCGGTGCGTGTGGACACTCAACACCACTTTGGCCCGAATGAGTAGGTGTGTGGCGAGGATCACGCCAGGGTCGAAGGTCCCTACCTGTCCCGGGAGGTCCCGGGGCGGAGGGTGTCGGGGGTCCCGGACCATGGCCCTGAGCTGCCCGGATTCGGGTCGACCGCGGGGGTTCGGGGGTTCGGTGCGGGGGCGGAGCGGGTCACCCGGGTTCAGAGGACGAGGGTGAACCCCACGTGCCCGGGGGTGAATCCCCGGCGGGTGTGGAACCGGTGGGCGTCCGTGCGCCGTTCGTCGCTCGTCAGCCGCAGAATCACGCAGCCCCGGGCCGGTGGTGCGCAGGAGCATGGTCGTGAGTGTGCCAGGGGGCCCGGCCGCGGTCGCGGACGGGCCCCCTGGCGGCGCCCGGTCAGGGGCGGAAGCGCAGGACCTGCGGGTCGTGGTCGCTGTTCTGGTCCGCGAACTCGGCGTTGATGTGCACGCTGTCGTAGGCGAAGTCCTTGATGCCGGGGCTGGTCAGGATCTGGTCCAGGACCTGGGAGTTGCCCTGGTACACGTAGCTGTAGCGCTCCGGCTTGGGCAGCGAGGTGACGGCCGCGAACAGGGCGCCGCCGTCGGTGAGGGCGCGGGTGGTGTCCGAGAACTCGAAGTCGTTGATGTCGCCCAGGGCGATCACGTTCGCGTTCTTCTGGACCGCGAGGACCTCCTTGACGAAGGAGTTGACGGCCTGGGCCTGCTGCAGGCGCCGGACCTCGGAGGAGCGGCTCGGCGGCTGGTGGTGGGAGACCAGGCCCTCGTCCCCGCCCTTGGAGGAGAAGTGGTTGGCGATGACGATGACGGGCTTGCCGCGGAAGGAGAACTCGCCGGCCAGCGGCTTGCGGCTGTCGGTCCAGGCGGCGTTGGTCGGGTCGATCCGGCCGGGGGAGTGGGTCAGGGCGGCCTTGCCCTTCTCCTTGACCACGCCGGTGGCGGTGGTCGCGTCGCCGGGGGCGCGTTCGGTGAAGGAGACGCGGGCCGGGTTGTAGAGGAAGACCTGGCGGATGTTGCCGCCGGGCTCGCCGCCGTCCTTGTTGTTCTCGGGGGTGACGTAGCGCCACTGGTAGGCGGGGCCGCCGGCGGCGGAGATCGCGGCGGTGAACTTCGCGAGGGTCTGCTCGGCGGTGACGGTGCCGTCGTTCTTGGCGCCGTTGTCGTCCTGGATCTCCTCCAGGGCGAGGATGTCGGGGGAGGCCAGGTTGGTGACCACGGCGCCCGCCAGCGCGTCGAACTTGGCCTGCGGGTCGGTGGGGTCGAGGTTCTCGACGTTGTAGGTGGCGACCGCGAGTTCCTTGTCGCCCTGGGCCTTGGTGACCTCGCGGGTCAGGGTGCCCGGCTTGACGGTGCCCAGGGTGCGCGCGACCAGGGTGTAGCCGCCGAACTGGTTGAAGTCCAGCGGGCCCTCGGTGGTGCCGGTGAGCTTGTCGCCCACGTTGGCGACGGGGAAGGGCTGCTGCGCGATCGGGGCGAGCTGCTGGATCTGGAGCCGGCCGGTGTTCTGCGACTCGTAGGAGCCGTACCGGGTGCCGCCGCGCTTGGTGGGGTTCTCCCAGCCCTTCACCGTCACCCACAGCTCGCTGTACGGGTCGGTGGCGCCTACCACGCGGGAGGTGCCGACGCGGACGTTCATGCCCTCCAGGGACTCCCAGCGGTCCAGGGCGTACGTCCACGGGTCCAGGGGCAGGTCGTTGACGCTGCCGCCCTTCGCGGGGTCGCCGGCCGGGGCGTACAGGCCCGGCAGGGTGTATTCGTTGATCACGGTCGCGGCCGGCAGCGGATTGCCGGAGGAGACCACGGTGACGGTGGGCCGGGCTATCTGGGTCAGGGACTGGTTGCCGGAGGCCAGGCCGCCGGGGACGTACTCGCCGACGGTGCCGGTGACCTTCACGGCGTCGCCGACCGAGACGGTCGGGACGGAGCTGGTGAAGACGAAGACGCCCTCGCTGGTGGCCGGGTCGTCGTCGGCGTCGGGGTCCTGGATCCAGAAGCCGCGCGAGCCGTAGGTCCGGACGCCGGTGACGATGCCCGCCACGTCGGTGACCTGCTTGCCGACCAGCGGCGAGGTCCGGGTGGTGCCCTGGACGTCGTGGATCCGGACGGGGCCGTCGACGGCCGTGGGCTCGGCGGCGCCGGCGGTGCCGGTCAGCAGGCCGGCCGCGAGGGCGGCGGTGACCAGGGCCGTGACGGCCGAACCGGTGGCGGTGCGGGGCAGGGAGGAGCGCATGGGCAGGACTCCGTGTCGGGGAGAGGTGCGGTGGGTGGGACGTGGGCGGCGGTGCGGTTCGCCGGAACCCCGGGGTTCGCGGCGTTCGTTCGTGCCGGCACGTGCTCTACGCGCGTCAATTTCCTTCGATGACAGCGAACTTGTCAAGGTCTCCAGGGCGGACGGGGGCTGTCTGTGGGATGAACCAAAGGTGCGGACGGGCCTGCCGACACCCCCGGGCCGTCTACGCTGGGGCGCGCTTCACCCGTTTTCGTGCCCGCGAGGAGAAACCGCACCATGTCCACACCACCCCCCGGCCCCGCCACCGCGACCGAGGACGGGAGCGCCGACCCGCAGGCCCCCGACGCGTTCGAGGACGGGTACGAGGGGTACGCGGACGGCGAGTTCCCCGGGGACGAGGACGCGGAGGACCGGGAGGGCCCGCGCGCCGTGCTGCCCCCCGTGCGCCTGGCGCCCGAGGCCGAGCTGGCCGCCGCCGCCCTTTCCGCGCCCGTGTTCGCCCGCGCCGTGCGGCTGGCCCGCTGGGCCGATCCCGAGCGGCCCGTGGGCCCCGCCGGCGAACTCGGGGACGCCGACCTCGCCGAGGCCGCCGCCCTGTTGGAGCTGCCCGCCGAGGACCCCGACACCCCCGCGTACGCGGGCGAGGCATGGCGGGTCGCGGTGGACGCCGGGCTGGTCGAGGTGACCGAGCCGGAGGAGGCCGAGGAGACCGGCGGGGTGGCCCGACCCGGCCCTGAACTGCCCTCCGTGCTCGGCGGGGCCCCGCGCGACGTGCTGGACCTGTGGCTGGCCGCGCTGGACACCGTGGTCGCCGACGCGGCCGTCCCCGACCTGGACGACCTGGTGGACGCCCTCGACGAGGGCGGCGAGATCGACTTCGAGCGGCTGGGCTGGGACCCGCGCCGCGAGCAGGAGTTCCTCGAAGGGGTCCTCGGCAACCTGTACCTGCTCACCGTCGCCGAGGGCGGCTCCGGCGAGACCCCCGTGCCGCTGCCCGTGCTCGCCGCGTCCGCCGTCATCCCCGACGGCATGGAGGAGCCCACGGAGGAGGTGCTGGAGGAGGTCTCGGAGGCGATGATGCGCCTGGACGACCAGTTCCGGCAGCTCGCCGGCATCGGCCTGGTGGACTTCCGGCCGGTGGACGAGGCGCTCATGGCGGAGGCCACGGACGAGGAGCTCGCGGCCGGGTCCCCGAGCGACGCCGAACTCGACGACGAGGACATCGCCCGCTACGGCATCGTCCGCCTCACCCCCCTCGGCCTGTACGGGGTCCGCTCGCTGCTCGTGGAGGCCGGGGTCGACGCCCCGGCCGTCGGCGACCTCGCCGAGGAGCACGCGCGAGTGCTGCTGGAGGTGGTCCCGCACTACCCGGACGCCGCCGCCGACGCCGAGATCGACCACTGGCTCGCCGCCCGCCCCGCCCCCACCGCCGCCGCCGAACTCCTCGACGCCGCGCGCGGCACCGACCCGGCCGGCCCGCTGCGCCGGCTCGCCGCCCAGCGCGCCCTGGGCCGGCTCGGCACGGGCGCGGACGGGACGGCCGAGACGGAGCTGGTCGCGGCCGTGCGGGCCGGCGCCGACGAGGGGGAGTCGGCGGGCGTGGCCCGGGTCTGGCTCGCCGAACGCGGCGTGGACGACCTGCCGCCGCCGAGCCCCGAACTCGTGCTGTGGCTGGCCGTGGACACCCTCTCCGCGCACCTGGCGGCCGTCGATCCGGAGGAGCCGGAGGCGGACGGTCAGGGGCCGGTGGCGCTGCTCGTGGAGCTGATCGCCCGCAACCCCGGCTTCCTGGACGAGGCGTGGCGGGTCCGGCACCCGGACGCGGCGGCGGTCCTGGAGGCGATCGGCCGGCTGCACCCGGACCGGGCGACGGCCAAGGAGGCCCGCAAGGCCGCGTTCAAGGCCCGCTCCCGCCGCGACTGAGCCCGCCCCGCCCCCGTTCGGGTCGGGTCCGGGGCGCGCGCGGGCGCGGCCTCGGACCCGGCCGGGCGGGGCACGGCAGAATGCGGACGGGCGCACGCCGGGGCGCCGGTGGCGGGAGGGGGCCCGGGGGCAGGCGCTCCGGGGCTCTCCGCGTCCCGTACGCCCGCGTGTCACGCCCCGTGCGACGGGCGTTCACGCCGGGCGGGGAGCGTGTGCGCCGACCGCACACCCCGCACGCGTCCGCGCGTGGCCCGGCCCGCCCCGCCGGGCCCGGACCTCCCCACGAAGGAGCCCGCATGCCGCTCACCCGCCGGGACTTCACCGCCCGCACCGCCCTGGCCGGCGCCGGCCTGGCCCTCACCGGCACCGTCGGCGCCCTGGCCACCGCCCCCGGCGCCCTCGCCGCCGACGACGCCCCCGCAGCGCCCGCCGGCGCCGACCCCGGCGACCGGCGCCGGGTGCCCGGCTACGGGCCGCTGGTCGCGGACCCCGCCGGGCTGTTGGCGCTGCCCGCCGGCTTCTCCTACCGGGTGCTCACCCACAGCGGCGTGACCCGCCTGGAGTCCGGCGAGCCCACCCCCTCCAACCACGACGGCACGGCGGCCTTCGCGGGCCGACGCGGCGTCACCCTGCTGGTCAACAACCACGAGTTGAAGGGCCCGCGCGCGGGCTGGGAGCACCCCGTCCCCCTGACCGAGGGCCTGGTCTACGACCCGGCCGCCGCCGGCGGCTGCACCGTCGTCGAGGTCCGGCACGGCGGCGAGGTCGCCGAATGGGTGGGCATCGCGGGCACCTCCACCAACTGCGCGGGCGGCTCCACCCCCTGGGACACCTGGCTGACCTGCGAGGAGACCGAGGACAAGGCCGGCAAGAACGGCATGACCAAGGACCACGGCTACGTCTTCGAGGTGGACCCCGCCGACCGGCGCGCCGGCCGCGACCCGCGCCCGATCAAGGCGTTCGGCCGCTACGCGCACGAGGCCGTGGTCATCGACCCCCGCGCCGGGCACGCCTACCTCACCGAGGACGCCTCCGGCCCCAACGGGCTGCTCTACCGCTGGACCCCGCCCACCGGCTTCCGGCACGGCCGGGGCCGGCTGCGGACCCTCGCCGAGGACGCGGGGGTGCTCGCCGCCGCCCGCTGCACCGACGCGCGCGGCCGGTTCGTGGACGACCTCTCGCGCGCCGACCGGATCGGCACCGTGTACGGCGTGGACTGGGTGGGCGTGCCCGACCGCGACGCCCGCTCCCTCCCGGTCCGCAAGCAGTTCACCGACGACCGGATCACCCGGGCCCGCAAGCTGGAGGGCATGTGGTGGGCGGACGGCGGCGCCTACTTCGTCTCCTCCTACGCCCGCGAGGAGAGCCCGGGCGCGGCCCACGACGGCCAGGTGTGGTTCTACGACCCCAAGCGCCGCACGGTGCGGCTGACCGTGCTGCTCGGCGTGAACGCCGACCCCGGGGCCGAGGGCGGGTACGACGGCCCGGACAACATCACCGTCTCGCCCTACGGCGGCCTCGTCATCGCCGAGGACGGCTCGGGGCTCCAGCACCTGTTCGGGGCGACGGAATCGGGCCGCACCTACCCGCTGGCCCGCAACGAGCTGAACATCGGCACCGCCGAGGAGCCGGAGTACTCGGAGTTCACCGGGGTGTGCTTCTCGCCGGACGGGCGGACCCTGTTCGCGAACATCCAGGAGCCGGGGATCATGCTCGCGATCACCGGGCCCTGGCGCCGGCACCGCTGACCCGGCCCGCCCGCCGGACGCGCGGAAGCCGCCGACCCCTCGTGCTCCGGGGGCGGCGGCTTCCGCGCGTGGGTGTGGCGGTGGGCGGACTCAGGGAACGAGGTCCCCGTACGGGTCCTCGTCCTGCTCGGCCCGGGCGGCGGCCCACGCGGCGAGCAGGAACTCGTAGGCCGCGGCCGGCCACTCGTCGTCGTTGCGGGTCTCCACCAGGTGCCGGATCGCCTCGTTCGCCTCGTCGGCGGAGGGGCGGGCGGGACCCGCGGGGCGGACTGTGGTGTGCATGGGTTCCAGGTTATGGGCGGGCACTGACAGCGACCCCCGAATCACGCGTGCGATGGGTCACTGCGCGCCCGCCCCACCGCTCCCGACACCCCGTCATCCCCCCGCCCACCTGCTCAGAGGGCCTGGCCGCCGGGCTTGACCATCCCGCGCACTGTGCGGGACTTCACAAACTCGCCGATCGCCGTCATCTCCCATTCGCCCGAGAACTGACGGATCAGCTTGGCCATCATCACGCCGGTCTGCGGTTCGGCCGTGGTCAGGTCGAAGCGCACCAGCTCCTCCCCGCTGGCCGCGTCCACGAGCCGGCAGTATGCCTTGGCGACCTCGGTGAACTTCTGCCCGGAGAAGGAGTTGACGGTGAACACCAGGCCGCTGACCTCGGCCGGCAGCCGGCCCAGGTCCACGGTGATGGTCTCGTCGTCGCCCGCGCCCTCGCCCGTCAGGTTGTCGCCGGAGTGCCGCACGGAGCCGTTCAGGATCGTCAACCGGCCGAAGTAGCAGCTGTCCACGTGGTTGCGCTGCGGCCCGTAGGCGATGACGGAGGCGTCGAGGTCGATGTCCTTGCCCCGGTAGGCGGGCTCCCAGCCCAGGCCCATGCGGACCTGGGAGAGCAGCGGCCGGCCGTTCTTGACCAGGGAGACGGTCTCGTTCTTGCGCAGGCTCACCCGGCCCTTGTCCAGGTTGATCTTGCCGGGCGCGGCGGGCGGCGCGGGCGGGGCCGGCGGCATCGGGGGAGCGGGCGGCGCGGCCGCGGGGGCCGGCGGCGGGGTCCAGGCGGCGGCGGGCGCGGCGACCGGGGCGGCGGGCGGCGGGGTCGGCGCGGGCGCCGGCTCCTCGTCCACCGAGACCCCGAAGTCGCGGGCGATCCCGGCCAGGCCCTCCGCGTAGCCCTGGCCCACGGCCCGGACCTTCCAGGCCCCGTTGCGCAGGTAGACCTCGACCACGACGAGCGCGGTCTCGGTGCCGAGCCGGGGCGGGGTGAAGGTGGCGACCACGGCGCCGGAGGCGTCGCGCACGGTCGCGGTGGGCTCGATCCCCTGGAAGCTCTGGCCGGCCGCGTCGGGGCTGGCCGTGACCACCACGCGTTCGATGCCGGCGGGCAGGGCGGAGGTGTCCACCTCGATCGCGTCGGGCGCGGCGCCGCCGCCGGCGCGGTGGGAGACACCGGGTCCGGTGGGCTGGTTGTAGAAGACGAAGTCGGCGTCGGAGCGCACCTTGCCGTCGGCGGTGAGCAGCAGTCCCGAGACGTCGAGGCGAACCGGAGCGGCCACGTCCACCGTCACGCGGGAGCCGGGCAGCGGCAGGTTCGCACCAGGGGTCATTGCGGTCATGCCTGCTGAACGACCGAGTCCCCCCGGCCGTTCCCCGCGTGCGCGGGCCCGCGCGCCCGGGCGTGTCGCGCCGGCGGCGGGCCGGGGTCGGGACGGGGTCGGGGCGGGCCGGGGTCAGGACGGGCCGGGGGTGACGCGGCGGGGCAGGCCCAGGGGGTTGGCCTCCCGCAGTTCCGGCGGCAGCAGGGCATCGGGCACCGACTGGTGCGCCACCGGCCGCAGCCACCGCTCGATCGCGGCCTCGCCCACCGAGGTCGCGTGCGAGGTGGCCGCCGGCCACGGGCCCCCGTGGTGCTGGGCGGGGGCCACGGCCACCCCGTTCGGGATCCCGTTCACCACCACCCGGCCCGCGAGCCCCGACACCAGCGCGAGCAGCTCCGCCCCCGGGCCCGAGCCGTCCCGGGTCTCGGCCTCCGACAGGTACAGCACGGCGCTCAGCGAGCCCGGCACCCGGGCGAGCACCGCCGCCGGCCCCTGCGGCCCCCGGTACCGGGCCACCGTCGTGACCGGCCCGAAGCACTCCTCCAACAGCTCCGCCCCCACCGGCTCCGGGCCCTCGGTCAGCGGGTCCGTCGACTCCAGCACGAGCAGCCCCGCGCCCACCGCGGGCACTCCGGCGGGCTCCGGCCCGGCGTCGGGGTCCACCGCCAGGGTCACCCCCGGCAGCGCGGCCCGGCGGGCCACCCCCTCCCGGTAGGCCGCCGCCATCCGCGCGTCCAGCAGCACCCCCGGCGCCACCGCCCCCAGGGCCTTGGCCAGCGCGCCCACCAGCCGGTCCCCGGCGGGCCCGGCCGGCACCAGCACGAGACCGGGCTTCACGCAGAACTGCCCGTGCCCCAGCGCCACCGCCCCCGCCAGCTCCGTCCCGATCGCCTCGGCCCGTTCCTCGGCCGCCGCCGCGCTCACCACCACCGGGTTGAGGGAGCCCAGCTCCCCGTGGAAGGGGATGGGCACCGGGCGGGCCGCCGCCGCGTCGAACAGGGCCCGGCCGCCGCGCGGGGAGCCGGTGAACCCGGCCGCCGTCAGCAGCGGGTGCGCGATCAGGGCCAGGCCCGCGTCGAATCCGTGCACCAGCCCCACCACCTCCGCCGGCAGCCCCACCGAGAGCGCCGCCGCCCGCAGCACCTCCGCGCACAGCTCGGAGCCCTCCGGGTGGTCGGGGTGGGCCTTGACCACGACCGGGCAGCCGGCCGCGAGCGCGCTCGCGGTGTCCCCGCCCGGCACCGAGAAGGCCAGCGGGAAGTTGGACGCGGCCCACACCCCCACCACCCCCAGGGGCACCTTGAAGCGGCGCAGGTCGGGCCGGGGCGGGGTCGCGGTCGGATCGGGCCGGTCGATGCGCACGTCGAGATAGGCCCCGGCCTCCACGGTGTCGGCGAAGGCGCGCAGCTGGGCCCGGGTGCGGGCCAGCTCGCCGGTCAGTCGGGCCGGCCCGAGCGCGGTCTCGGCGTCCAGCGTGGCCACGAGCCCGGCCTCGGCCCGCCCCAGGCCCTCGGCGGCGGCGCGCAGGAACGCGATCCGGCGCGCGCGGTCGGCGAGCGCGCCCCGGGTCGCGTGCGCGGCGCGGACCACGGCGTCCACCTCGGCGGGGCCGGCCTCGGCCGCGACGCGCCCGCGTCGGCTTCCAGTGCGCGGGTCCACGCTCCACACTGGTGTCGCCGAGGTCTCCGTCATGGCCTGCCGCCTCACTCGCCGTTCAGTATCCTGAACGCCGTTCCGGTGGTTGAACGATCTCTGCCGCCGCCGGACTCTACGCACGGGAATCCGACCGGGACAAGAGGGCGAGGGGGCCTGCCATGACGGACGGCATGACGGACGGGACGAGGGAAGAGGCGGCCGGGGCCGATGCCGGGGCCGCCGGCGGACCCGGGGCGCCGGCCGCGGTGAAGTCCGCGGTGCGCACGGTCCGGCTGCTGGAGCACTTCGCGGGCCGGCCCGGCCCGCACAGCCTGGCCGACCTCCAGCACGATCTGGACCTGCCGAAATCCAGCCTGTACATGCTGCTGCGGACCCTGGTGAACCTGGGCTGGGTCGAGACGGACGCCTCCGGCACCCGCTACGGGATCGGGGTGCGGGCCCTGCTCGTGGGCAACTCCTACATCGACGGGGACGAGGTGGTGGCCGCCGCCCGGCCCACCCTGGACCGGCTCGCGGAGGAGACCACCGAGACCATCCACCTGGCGCGGCTCGACGGCACCAGCGTGGTCTACCTCGCCACCCGGCAGGCCCAGCACCACCTGCGGCCCTTCACCCGGGTCGGCCGCCGGCTGCCCGTGCACTCCACCGCCCTGGGCAAGGCGCTGCTCGCGGGGCTGCCGGACGAGGAGGTGCGGCGGCTGCTGCCGGCCCGGCTGGCCTCCGTCACCGAGCACACCCTCACCGACCGGGAGGCGCTCGTCGAGGAACTGGCCATGGTCCGCGAGCAGGGTTACGCGGTGGACCGGCAGGAGAACACGCTGGGCCTGTGCTGCTTCGGGGTGGTGCTGCCCTACCGCAGCCCGGCCCGGGACGCGCTCAGCTGCTCGGTGCCGGTGGCGCGGCTGACCCCCGAGCGGGAGCGGGCGATCCGCGGCGCGCTGTTCGCGGCCCGGGACCGGCTCACGGCCCTGACCCAACGCCTGTGACCGCCCGCCTGTGACCGCCCCCCTGTGACCGGGCTCACCCCGACCGGCCCCGACATGAGGAAAGGCTGAGAACCCGGCCACATTCGCGACGGACCGGAACGTCCCGGGCGTCCCACGCGTCTCTCCGTGGGATGAACAAGACGATCAGGCGAGCGTCGGTCTTCTGTCTGCTCCTGGTACTGGCCCTGCTGGTCCGGGTCACCTGGGTGCAGGCGTACAAAGGCCAGGCCCTCGCAGACGACGACCACAACCGGCGCAACCTCATGGCGCGGTGGGAGAGCCCCCTGGGCAACATCATCGTGAACGGGGAGGCGATCACCGGCTCCAAGGCGACCGGCGGCAAGGAGTTCGCGTACAAGCGGACCTACGTCGACGGGCCCCTGTACGCCCCGGTGACCGGTTACGTATCGCAGGCATTCGGCGCGAGCATGCTGGAGGGCGTCTACAAGAACGTCCTCAACGGCACCGACCCGCGCCTGAAGACCTTCATGGACCTGCTGACGAACAAGCGCCCCGACCCGGGCAACGTCATCACGACCATCGACAAGGACGTGCAGAAGGCCGCCTGGGACGCCCTGAAGGGCCTGGAGGGCTCGGCCGCCGCGATCGACCCGAAGACCGGCGAGATCCTGGCCCTGGTGAACAACCCGAGCTACGACCCCGGCCGGATCGCGGGCGCCGGCGACTCCAAGGCGTGGGAGGAGCTGACCAAGGAGCAGGGCAAGGCCATGGTCAACACCTCCCTGCGCAAGCCCCAGGCCCCCGGCTCCACCTTCAAGCTGGTCACCCTGGCCGCCGCGCTGGAGAACGGCCTGATCACGAGCATCGACGCCAAGACCGGCATCAAGGCCCCGTACACGATCCCCGGCACCACCATCGACCTGCCCAGCGAGGCCGGCCCGGCCGCCTGCAACGACGTCTCCGCGCGCACCGCCCTCAAGCTGTCCTGCAACAACGTCTTCGCGGACCTGGCCTACCAGCTCGGCCAGGACAAGATGCGGGCGATGGCGGAGAAGTTCGGCTTCAACAAGGTGCACGACACCCCGGTCACCACCAACCCGGAGAGTCGCTACCCCGAGAAGAAGATGTCGAAGGACCAGGTCGCCCAGACCGGCATCGGCCAGTTCGACGTGCAGGCCACCCCGCTCCAGATGGCCATGGTCACCGCCGCCATCGAGAACGGCGGCAGGCTCGTCGCCCCGCACACCGTCACCGAGGTCACCGACTCCGACGGCAACGTGCTGGAGGACCTGCGCGACGCCAAGTCCGAGCAGGTCGTCAGCGAGGAGACCGCCGCCAAGCTGCGCGACGCGATGCGCACCGTCGTCGAGGAGGGCAGCTCCAAGGACGCCGCCCAGGTCCCCGGCGCCGAGGTCGGCGGCAAGACCGGCACCGCCCAGCGCGGCGTCGGCAACAAGATCCCGCCGCTGGCCTGGTTCACCTCGTACGCCAAGGTGGACGGCCGGCAGATCGCCGTCGCCGTGGTCATCGAGAACTCCGGGGCCGACCGCTCCGAGATCGGCGGCAGCAAGCAGGCCGCCCCGGTCGCCCAGAAGATGATGAGCGCCTGGGTCAAGAAGAAGTAGCCGGCCGCGCGCCGACCCGCGCGCACCGGTCCGACGCGCCGGGAACCGACGACGGTTCCCGGCGCGTTCTCGTGCACATGATCCGCATCGCCCTCCCCGCCGACGTCGACCGCATCGCCGCCCTGCACGTGAGGGCCCGCGCCACCTACTACCGCGACCGGGTCCCCGAGGCGGCCTACGCGGGCGCGGCCGAACGGGAGCGCACCCGCGAGGGGTGGACCCGGGCCGTGGCGCGCGGCGGGGTGCTGTGCGCGGAGGAGGACGGGGTGCTCCTCGGGATCGCCGCCCACCGCACCGATCCGGCCGGCGTCACCACCCTCACCCAACTCCACGTGGACCCCCGGCACTGGCGGCGCGGCACCGGCGCCGCGCTGCACGCCGCGTGCGTGGAGCGGTGGCGGGCGGCCGGGGTGCGCCGGGTCCGGCTGGAGGTGTACGCGCCCAACGCGCGCGCCCGCTCCTTCTACGAGGCCCTGGGCTGGGTGCCGGCGCCCGGCCCGCAGCCCGGGGCCACCCACCGCGAACTCCTCCTGGACCTGCCCGCGCCCGCCCCGGCCACCGCCGCCTCCTGAGCCGGAGGGAATGCGGGCCGCCGGGCGCGTGTTGTGGGGAACGTCCGGTTCCGGCCGGCGTCCGTCACCCCCTGCGCGAGGAGAAGCGTTCCGTCATGCGTGTCGAGATCTGGTCCGACGTGGCCTGCCCGTGGTGCTACGTCGGAAAGGCCCGGTTCGCCCGGGCCCTTGACGGTTTCGCCCACAAGGACCGGGTCGAGGTCGTGTTCCGCTCCTTCGAGCTGGACCCGAACGCCGACCGCGAGGCCGTGCCGGTGCTGCCCATGCTGGCCCGCAAGTACGGGCGCAGCCTTGAGGAGGCCCGCGCCATGAGCGAGCACGTGGCCACGACCGCCCGCGCCGAGGGCCTGCCCTACGAGGTCGACGGCCGGCTGCACGGCAACACCTTCGACGTGCACCGGCTGCTGCACCTCGCCGCCGCCCGGGGCCGCCAGGACGCCCTCCTCGACCTCGCCTTCCGCGCCAACTTCGCCGAGGACCGCTCCGTCTTCGAGCACCCGACCCTGGTCGCCCTCGCCGTCGAGGCGGGCCTGGACGAGGCCGAGGCCCGCGCCGTCCTCGCCGACCCCACCGCCTACGCCGACGAGGTCCGCGCCGACGAGCGCGAGGCCGCCGAACTCGGCGCGAGCGCCGTGCCCTTCTTCGTCCTCGACCGCCGTTACGGCATCTCCGGCGGGCAGCCCACCGAGGTCTTCGCGCAGGCGCTGGAGCAGGCGTGGAGCGAGCGCGCCGAGGCCGCCGCCGAGGCCGAGGGGGCCGCCGGCGGCCCCGCGAGCACCGCCGCGGCCGACCCCGACGCCGAGGCATGTGGCCCCGAGGGCTGCGAGGTCCCGGCCGCCCGCCCCTGAGCCCGCCCGTCCCTGAGTCCGCCCGCCCCGAGCCCGTGCGGTCGGGGCACGCGAACGGGGCCCGTCCCGGCCGGGACGGGCCCCGTTCGCACGCCTCGGGGGGCTCAGCGGCGCGTCACGCGTCCGCGCCCGCCCACACCCGGGCCGCCGCCGTCACGGCCGGCTCCGCCGGCAGGCCCAGCCCGGCCGCCAGGGCCCGCAGCGCCGCCTCCACGGCCGCCGGCGCCGCCGCCGGACCGTAGTGGTTGACCCGGATCATCTCCGAGGCCAGCGCCCCGCCGCCGGCCACCAACACCGCCTCCGGGTCCGCCGCCAGCGCCTTCGCCACCACCGACGAGGCGTCCGGCACGGCCAGGGTCGTCGCCACCGGCGCCGCCTCCGCCCGCTCCGGCACGAACGGGGCCACGCCCAACGCCCGCGCCCCGGCCCGGGTCGCGGCGGCGGCCGTCGCGTGCCGCGCCATCAGAACCGCCGCGCCCTCCGTCTCGATCCGGCCCAGGCACGCCTCCAGCGCCAGCATCTCCAACTGCGCCGGCGCGTGCAGCAGCGCCTTGCGCCCGCCGTCGATCCAGCGCTCCTTCCAGTCCAGCAGCGACAGGTACGAGCGGCGCGGGGCGGCCGGGTTCGCCGCGAACCGCTCCCAGGCCCGCTCCGAGACGGACACGGCCGAGACCCCGGCCGGGCCGCCCATCGCCTTCTGCGCGCCGATCACGCACAGGTCCACGCCCCAGGCGTCCGGCAGCAGCGGCTCGGCGCCCACCGAGGCCACCGCGTCCAGCATGAACAGCGCCCCGTGCGCCCGCACGACCTCGCCGATCTCCGCGACCGGGTTGGTGTTGCCGGTGGCCGCCTCGGCGTGCACGAGGGAGACGAAGTCGATCTCCGGGTGCTCGGCGAGGGCCTGGCGGACCTGTTCGGCGGTGACGGCCGTGTGGAAGGGCACGGTCAGGTCGATCACGGTCGCGCCGCAGTCCCGCAGCCAGTTGCCGAAGGTGGTGCCGTAGGGGCCGGTGACCACGTTGAGGGCGGTGGAGCCGGGCCGGGCGCCGGAGCGGATGCAGCCCTCCAGCGGCAGCAGGGCCTCGCCCTGCGTGATCACCACGTCCTGACGGGTGTCGAGCAGCCGCGCCACCGCCCGTTCGATCGAGGCGAACCGCTCGGCGGTCAGGGGCGGCAGGTCGAGGAGGGGGTGGTTCACGCTGGTGCTCTCTTCGTTCGACGACACGGAACAGAGCGTACCCAGCGGTGCGTACAGTGCCGGTACGCGGTCGATGGACGAGGCGAGAGGTACGGGCCGGTGGGCGAGACGACGTTGCACGTGCGCGGGCGGATCCTGGTGGGACCCGAGGAGGTCCGCGAGGAACTGTGGGTGGTGGACGGGCGGATCACCTTCGCCCGGCCCTCCGGGGAGCACGCCGGCGAGCCGGTCACCGTCTCCGGCTGGGTGCTGCCCGGCCTGGTCGACGCCCACTGCCACGTGGGCCTGGACGCGCACGGACCGGTGGACGCCGAGACGGCCGAGAAGCAGGCGCTGACCGACCGGGACGCGGGCGCGCTGCTGCTGCGCGACGCCGGTTCGCCCTCCGACACCCGTTGGATCGACGAGCGGGAGGACCTGCCCCGGATCGTCCGCGCGGGCCGGCACATCGCCCGCCCCCGCCGCTACATCCGCAACTACGCCCACGAGATCGAGCCGCCCGAGCTGGTCGCGTACGTGGCCCGGGAGGCCCGGCGCGGGGACGGCTGGGTGAAGCTGGTGGGGGACTGGATCGACCGCGAGGTCGGCGACCTGACGGCCTGCTGGCCGCGCGCCGAGGCCGCCGCCGCGATCGCCGAGGCCCACCGGCTGGGGGCCCGGGTCACCGCGCACTGCTTCGCGGAGGACTCGTTGCGGGACCTGGTGGAGGCCGGGATCGACTGCGTGGAGCACGCCACCGGCCTCACCGAGGAAACGATCCCGCTGTTCGCCGAGCGGGGGGTGGCCATCGTGCCCACCCTCGTGAACATCGCGACCTTCCCGCGCCTGGCCGCCGGCGGGGAGGAGAAGTTCCCGCGCTGGTCGGCGCACATGCGACGGCTGCACGAGCGCCGGTACGACACGGTGGGCGCGGCCTGGGACGCGGGGGTGCCGGTGTACGTGGGCACCGACGCCGGCGGTTCGCTGCCGCACGGGCTGGTGGCCGCCGAGGTCGCGGAGCTGACCCGGGCCGGGATCCCGCCGTCGGACGCCCTGTCGGCCGCGGCGTGGGGAGCCCGCGCCTGGTTGGGCCGGCCGGGGCTGGAGGAGGGGGCGCGGGCCGACCTCGTGGTCTACGACGCCGATCCGCGCGCGGACGTGGGCGTGCTGGGGGACCCGCGCCGGGTGGTGGTGGGCGGCCGGGTCCGGGCCTGAGGGGCTCGGCCGCGCCGGGTTGACGGGGGCGTGACCGGGGCGCGGCGGGCTCGTTGACGTGGCTCTTTCGCCGGTTCGGCGCCCGGGAACACGGGACGGACGGGGCGCAGGGGACGGAAGGGGCGAAGGAAATCGAAAACATGCCCGGAAACCACCCTTTGGGGTGAACCGGGCCGAGATCGACGCCCGTTCACCCGGGGTGACGGAAAGATCCGGGGGGTCCGGCCCGTCGCGAGCGCCGATGTCCCCCATGGGCCGCGCGACGGCTCCCACCTCCCCGGGGGTTCCACCACCGTGAACCGCAACACCCTCCGCACGTCCGCGTCCGCCCTGCTCGCGGCCGGCGCGCTCGCCCTCCCGCTCGCCGCACCCGCCCACGCCACGGGCGGCGCCGGCGGCCGGGGCACGGCCGACGCCGTGGTCCTGAGCGCCGGCCTCGGCGTCGACCTGCTCGACAAGACCGTGCGGATCCCGATCGACACCACGCTCAACGAGGTCACCGCACCGGCCTCGGCCCGCAAGACCGCCCTCACCGTCACCGTCGACAGCCAACCCGTCAGCCTGCTCAAGGCCGCCGTCGCCGACGCCAAGGCCGAGGTGGTCCCCGGCCGCTCCGCCGCCTCCGTCACCGTCGCCGACGCCACCGTGCACGTGCCGGGCCTGTCCGCCCTGCCGCTGCTCAAGGCCGAGAAGATCACCGCCGAGGCGGTCTGCGAGACCGGCGCCGCCCCCCGCGCCAAGGCCAACGTGCTCGGCAGCGTCACGGTCCTCGGCAAGCGGGTCACCCTCAGCGCCGGCGGGCCCACCGTCGTGGACGTGCCCGGGGTCGGCAAGGTCACCCTCGCCCTGTCCGGGACCGAGACCACCGACACCAAGGGCGCCGCCACCGCCCTGCGGCTCGCCGTGGACGTCAACCCGCTCAAGCTCAACATCGCCGAGGTCAAGGGCGAGATCGTGCTCGCCCGCGCCCGCTGCCAGGCGCCGGCCGGGACCGAACCCTCCGTGAAGCCCAGTGTGAAGCCCAGCGCGAAGCCCACCCCGGCCGCCTCCGTCTCCGCCGCCGTCCCGAACGTCCGGCCGCAGACCGGCGGCGAGGACCTCGCCGAGACCGGCGCGGGCACCGTCACCCCGTGGGTGGCCGGCGGCGCGCTGCTGCTGCTCGGCCTCGGCGGCGGCGCGATGTACCTGACCCGCCGCGGCCGCGCCTGACCGCTCGGACGAAGACGCCCGGTCCCGGGCCCGTGACACGGGTCGGACCGGGCGTCCCCGTTCCCGCGCGGCCCTCAGCGGGTCGCGTGCCGCAGGCCCTGCGCGGCCGCGCCCCGCGACATCACGGCCTCGGTCACCTGCCGGTCCACCGCCGCGTACTCCGTCTTCTTCGCCGGCCGCGCCGTGCTGCCCGGGTCGGCCGCGCAGGAGGCGCAGACCACCCGGAACGGGGGCTCCATGTCGGAGAACTGGGTCAGGTACTCCGCCTTGGAGACCTCCCAGCGCCCCGGGTTCGCCGTCGAGGGCGAGAAGGTGAACCGGGGGATCGAGGACATGTTGCCCCGCCGCTTGTCGGCCGGCACGAAGCTCGCGATCTGGTCGCCCATCCCGTAGACCACCCAGGTCCCGTTGATCTTCTCGTAGGGCTGCGGCACGTGGTTGTGGGTGCCCAGGATCAGGTCGATGTCCGGCAGCCCGTCCGCCCCCTTGGACGCGGTCAGCGCCTGCGCCAGCTCCTTCTGCTGCGCGTCGGGCGCCGTCTGCCACTCGGTGCCCCAGTGGATCGACAGCACCACCACGTGCGCCCCGGCCTTCCGCGCCGCCCGCGCGTCCGCGAGGATCCGGTCCTTGTCGATCAGGTTCACCGACCAGGGCTTGTCCGCCGGCACCGGGATGCCGTTCGTGCCGTAGGTGTACGACAACTGCGCCACCGTGCCGCCGCCCGCCGGGATCAGCGCCGGCGCCTTGGACTCCTCCGGGGTCCGGGCCGAACCCACGTGCTCGATCCCCACCGCGTCCAGCCCGTCAAGCGTCCGCTTGAGCCCCTCGAACCCGCCGTCCAGGGTGTGGTTGGAGGCGGTGGAGCAGGACTCGTAGCCCGTCTCCTTCAAGGCCGTCGCCAGCTGGCCCGGGGCCTTGAACGTCGGATAGCCCGTGAACGGCCCGCCGGGGGCCGCGTACGGTATCTCGTGGTGGCACAGCGCCACGTCCGCCGCGCTCACCACCGGCCGCACCCCGGCCAGGATCTCCCGGAAGTCGTGGCTCTCGCCCGAACCCCGCGCGTCGTCCGCCGCCCGCTGGATGATCGACGGGTACGGGATGATGTCCCCCGTCCCCACCAGCGTGAACGGCTTCGCCGCCGAGGGCAGCGGCGCGCCCGTCGGCGTCTTCCCCCCGGGCTTGGCGAGCCGCTGCTCGGCGCCGCCGGCCTCGTCGGCCCGATCCAGCAGACCGGGCACGAGGTAGACCCCGCCCCCGATCAGCGCCAGGCCCGCGAGGGCCGCTCCGACCTTGGCCGCGCCGCGCATGTCCGTCTCCCCGTGTCACCCGTGTGTTCGTGTGATGGAACGATTCACCGATCCACCGACCACGACACTGCCACACGGAAGGGGTCAGGGGGTGGTCAGGGTCAGCGCCCGGTCCAGCGCCTGCAACAGCCGGCCCGTCGTCACCCGGTCCCGCACCGCGAGCCGCAACCAGTCCGGCCCCAGCCCCGGGAAGGTGTCCCCGCGCCGCACCGCGAACCCCGCCGTCAACAACCGCTCCCGCACCTGAGCCCCCCGCGCCACCCGGATCAGCACGAACGGCGCCCGCGCGTCCGGCACCACCGTCACCTCCTCGAACTCCGCGAGCCCCGCCAACAGGTGCGCCCGGTCCACCGCGATCCGCTCCGCCGCCGCGGCCGCCTCCGCCAACGCCCGCTCCGACACGCACGCCCGCGCCGCCACCAGCGCCGGGGTCGACACCGCCCACAAGGGCTGCGCCCGCTCCAACTCCGCGATCAGCCCCGGCTCGCCCACCACGTAGCCGATCCGCAGCCCCGCCAACCCCCAGGTCTTCGTCAGACTCCGCAACACCACCAGCCCCGGCAGGTCCGTGCGCCCCACCAACGCCTCGCGCTCCCCGGGCACCGCGTCCAGGAACGCCTCGTCCACCACCAGGGTCCGCCCCGGCCGCGCCAGGGCCGCCAGGGTCGCCGCCGGGTGCAGCACCGAGGTCGGGTTCGTCGGATTGCCCACCACCACCAGGTCCGCGTCCGCCGGCACCCGCGCCGGATCCAGCCGGAAGCCCTCCGACTCCCGCAACACCACCCGCTCCACCCGGTGCCCCGCGTCCCGCAGCGCCGCCTCCGGCTCCGTGAACTGCGGGTGCACCACCACCGCGCGACGCGGCCGCAGCGCCCGCGCCAACAGCACGAAGCCCTCCGCCGCCCCCGCCGTCAACAACACCCGCTCCACCGGCAGCCCGTGCCGCGCCGCCACCGCCGCCCGCGCCGCCCGCCCGTCCGGGTACGCCGCCAACGAGGTCAACGACCCCGCGATCTCCTCCCGCAACCAGGCCGGCGGGGTGTCCGCCCGCACGTTCACCGCCAGGTCCGTCACCGAGGCCCCCAGGTCCACCACCTCCGCGTCCCCGTGGTGCCGCAACGCGTACGGATCCGCGTCCACCCCGCCCGGCTCCGCCCCGCCCCCGACCACCGTCGCCACCGCGCACGTCGCCGACGCCGACCTCCGCTTCGGCACCAGCAGCGCCCCGCCGCCCCCCGCCAAGGCCGCGGCCTCCGCCACGCTCCCCGTGCCCACCGCGGCCAGCGCCCGCTCCGAGGCCGCCCCCGGCACCGCCACCGCCGCCAACCGGTCCGCCGGATACCCCCACACCGGCACACCCAGCCGTCTGGCCGCGCCCGTGATCCCCGGCTCGGCCGCCTTGGCCTCCACCGTCGCCAGCGCCGTCACAGCCCCCGGCGCCACCCCGGCCACCCGCAGCACCTCGGTGACCAGCGCGTGCACCTCCGCCTCCGGCACCCCGGACCGACCGCCGACCCCGACGATCACCCGTGCCTGCTCGTTCATGCGCCAGCCCCCATCTCGTGCCGCCCGCCGTGTGTCGGGCGGGTCGGCGCGGCGGGCGCCGGGTCGGCGCCGGCCGCGCGAATCGTTCTCGTGCTCCGTGGTCATCGACGCGGGCACGCGTCCGATCCGAACACGTGCCCGCCCCAGTCGTATGCCTCACGAACGGGCCCGGCGTCAACATCGGGCCCATTCCGCTTCACCCCCACCCGCGCGCGGACGTGCGCGCCGGCCCCGGAATCGGTATGCAGAACGCATGGCGGTGCTCGTGGCGCTCGGCGCGTTCCTGATGACCCTGGCGGGCGGGTGGACGGCGCAACGCGTCACCGACCGCCGGCACCTCGTCCTCGGCCTGGCCGGGGGCCTGATGCTCGGCGTGGTCGGCCTCGACCTGCTGCCGGAGGCGATGCACGCCGCCGGCGGCGAGGTCTTCGGGGTCCCGGCCGCCCTGCTCCTCTTCGTCGGCGGCTTCCTCGCCGCCCACCTCGTGGAACGGCTCCTCGCCGTCCGCCAGGCCGCCCACGGGGGAGAGGAGCACGAGGGAACCGGCGGCCGGGTCCCCCAGGTTGGCCTGACCGCCGCCACGGCGATGGTCGGCCACAGCCTCGCCGACGGGGTCGCCCTCGGCGCCGCCTTCCAGGTCGGCGGCGGCATGGGCGTGGCCGTCGCCCTCGCCGTGATCACCCACGACTTCGCCGACGGCTTCAACACCTACACCCTCACCCGGCTGTACGGGAACGCCCGCCGCAAGGCCCTGCTGATGCTCTTCGCCGACGCCCTCGCCCCGATCGTCGGCGCCGCGTCCACCCTGCTGTTCACCCTTCCGGGCGAGTTGCTCGGCGGCTACCTCGGCTTCTTCGCGGGCGTCCTGCTCTACCTCGCCGCCGCCGAGATCCTCCCCGAGGCCCACCACGACCACCCCGCCCTGTCCACGCTGCTGTGCACGGTGGGCGGGGTGGCCGGGATCTGGCTCGTCGTCGGCGTCGCCGACTAGGCCCCGGCCGCCTCGACCCGGGCCGTCTCGGCGGCCCGGAACGCCGCCGCCGAGGACACCAGCCGCGCCGCGACCTCCGGCGCGCCCACCCAGTGCGTGTGCAGGTAGCTCGCGTGCACCCCGCCCGCCACGAAGCCCTCCAGCCGGCGCTCCGGATGCGTGAACCCCCACGCCGCCGCCACGCCCGCCCCCGGCTCGACCACCGTGCGGTGGAACTCGTGCCCCCGCAGCCGGGTGCCGGCCCGGGCCAGCGAACTGTCCCCGACCGCCACCGCCTCCCGGTAGCCCAGCGTCAGCCGCTCCGACATCCGCGCCTCCGCCGGCAGCACCCCGCACATCGGGACCCCGTCCAGGGACCGCGCCAGGTACAACAGGCCCGCGCACTCCGCCGCCACCGGCGCCCCGGCCGCCGCCAGCCCGGCCACCGCCTTCCGCAAGGGCTCGTTCGCCGCCAGCTCGCCCGCGTACACCTCCGGGAAGCCGCCGCCGATCACCAGCGCGTCCGTGCCCTCCGGCAGGGCCTCGTCCCGCAGCGGATCGAACTCCGCCACCGAGGCCCCGGCCGCCGTCAACAACTCGGCGTGCTCCGCGTACGAGAACGTGAACGCCGGCCCGCTCGCCAGGGCCACCACCGGCCGCGCCGCCCCGGCCACCGGCTCCACACCGGCCTGTGCCAGGGCCGCCGTCGGATCCCAGACCGGACCCGGCAGCGCCGGCGCGGTCCGGGCCAACGCCCACAGGGCCTCCAGATCGCACCCGGCCACCACCTGCTCGGCCAGCGCGTCCACCGAGGCCACCGCGTCCGCCCGCCGCTCCGCGACCGGCACCAGACCCAGGTGCCGCGAGGGCGCCGAGACCTGCGGGGCACGCCGCAGCACGCCCAGCACCGGCGTCCCCGCCTCCTCCAGGGCCTCCCGCAGCATCGCCTCGTGCCGGTCCGAACCCACCTTGTTCAGGATCACCCCGCCCAGGCGCACCATCGGGTCGAAGGACGCGAACCCGTGCACCAGCGCCGCCACCGACCGCGACTGCGAGGAGGCGTCCACCACCAGCACCACCGGCGCCCGCAGCACCTTCGCCACCTGCGCCGTCGACGCCAGCTCACCGCGCCCGGCCGCCCCGTCGTACAGCCCCATCACGCCCTCGATCAGCGCGAGGTCACAGCCCGCCGCGCCGTGCGCGAACAACGGGCCGAGCAGCTCGGGACCGCACATGAACGCGTCCAGGTTGCGCCCCGGCCGGCCCGTGGCCAGCGCGTGGTAGCCCGGGTCGATGTAGTCCGGCCCCACCTTGTGCGGGGAGACCGCCAGACCGCGTCGCCGGAACGCGGCCATCAGACCCGTGGCCACCGTGGTCTTGCCGCTGCCCGAGGACGGCGCGGCGATCACCAGCCGGGGCACGGCGGAACCGGAGGTCACCACTCGATGCCCCTCTGGCCCTTCTGGCCGGTGTCCATCGGGTGCTTCACCTTCGTCATCTCGGTGACCAGGTCCGCGAACTCCACCAGCTTCTCCGGCGCGTTGCGCCCCGTGATCACCACGTGCTGGGTGCCGGGCCGCGCGCGCAGCACCTCGATCACCTCGTCCGTGTCGATCCACCCCCAGTGCAGCGGGTAGGCGAACTCGTCGAGCACGTACAGCCGGTGGGTCTCGGCGGCCAGGTCCCGCTTGACCTGCTCCCAGCCCTCGCGCGCCGCCTGCTCGTTGTCGAGCTGCGCGTCGCGCTGCACCCAGGACCAGCCCTCGCCCATCTTGTGCCAGACCACCGGGCCGCCCTTGCCGGTCTCGCCCAGCGCCTTCAGCGCGTTCTCCTCGCCGACCTTCCACTTGGCGGACTTCACGAACTGGAACACCCCGATCGGCCAGCCCTGGTTCCAGGCCCGCAGGGCCAGGCCGAACGCGGCCGTCGACTTGCCCTTGCCGGGGCCGGTGTGGACGAAGACCAGTGGGCGGTTGCGGCGCTGGCGGGTGGTGAGGCCGTCGTCGGGGACGACGGACGGCTGGCCCTTGGGCATGGGTGACCCCTTCTCGATGAGCGCGAAGACAAGACGGAAAAGCGTGCGTGCGGTGCGTGCGGCGTGTTCGGTGCGCCGCCGGTGGCTCAGGCCGGGACCGGGACGCGACGGGCGCCCGCGCGGGCCGAGGGCGCGCCGGCCGCGGCCCCGCGCACCCCCTTGACCAGCCCGGCCAGGGCGTCGGCCCGCAGCCCCTCCAGCGTGACCCCGACCCCGCCGAGGTCCCCGGCCAGCACCTGGGCGAGCCCGAGCCGCACCGGCCCGGTCTCGCAGTCCACGACCACCGAGGCCACCCCGTCGGCGGCCAACAGCCCGGCGGCCCGCCGGGACAGCGCCCGCGCGTCCCCGGCCGAACCGCCGGCCGCCCCGGCACCGGCCGTGGAGGTGGCCCGGCCGTCGGTGACCACCACGAGCAGCGGACGCCGCGAGGGGTCCCGCAGCCGCTCCACCCGCAGGGTCTCGCGGGCCGTCAGCAGCCCGGCCGCCAGCGGGGTCCGGCCCCCGGTGGGCAGCGAGCCCAGCCGGGCGGCGGCGGTGTCCACGGAGGAGGTGGGCGGCAGCGCCAGGGTCGCGCCCGCGCCCCGGAAGGTCACCAGGCCCACCTTGTCCCGCCGCTGGTAGGCGTCGAGGAGCAGGGAGAGGACGGCGCCCTTGACGGCGCCCATCCGCTGCCGGGCCGCCATCGATCCGGAGGCGTCCACGACGAACAGCACGAGATTGCCCTCGCGGCCCTCGCGCCCGGCCTCGCGCAGGTCGTCGGGGCGGATCAGCAGGCCCGGACCGGAACGGCCCCGGGCCCGCTGGTGCGGGGCGGCGGCGTGCACGGTCGCCGACAGGTGCAGGGCGCCGAGCCGACCGCGCGGCCGGTGCGCGCCGGTGGTGCGCCCGTGCGCGGTGCGGGCCCGGGAGCGCCGGCCGGCGGCGCCCTCGCCCAGGCCCGGCACGCTCAGCACGCGGGTGCGGAAGGGCTCGCCGGCGGCCACCGCGGGCCGCTCCGGGGCCTCGTCGGGACCGGTCGGGGGCCGCTCCTCGCGGTCCTCCCGGCTCTCGCGCGGGGTGTCGGGGGCGGGCTCGGCGGGGGAGTCGGGGCTCTCGGCGGGCGGCGCGGGCGGCACGTCGCCCCGGGGGCCGCCGTCGCCCCCGTCCCCGCCCTCGTCGGGGTCGGTGCCGTCCGGGTCGGTGTCGCCGGGGCCGGCCTCGGGGTCCTCCGGGTCCGTGCCCGGTTCGGGATCGGGCTCGGGCTCCGGTTCGTCGTCGGGGAGTTCGTCGAGTATCCGGTCCAGCAGCGACTCGTCCAGGCCCGGCGCGTCGAAGGGGTTGCGGCGCCGGCGGTGCGGCAGCGCGAGCAGCGCGGCCTGCCGCACGTCCTCCTTGAGCACCTCGACGCGGCCGGCCCACGCGGCGAGCGCGGTCGCGGTGCGGGCCATGACGATGTCGGCGCGCATCCCGTCCACCTCGAACCCGGCGCACACGGCGGCGATCCGCAGCAGGGACACGTCCCCGAGCCGCACCGAGGGCAGCAGGGCGCGGGCGGCGACCACCCGGGCGCGCACGGCGTCCTCCTCGGCGGCCCAACGGGCGGCGAAGGCGGCCGGGTCGTCGTCGTGGGCGAGCCGGCGGCGGACCACCTCGACCCGCTGGGCGGGTTCGCGGGAGGCGCTGACCTCGACGGTGAGGCCGAAGCGGTCGAGCAACTGCGGGCGCAGTTCGCCCTCTTCGGGGTTCATCGTGCCCACGAGCAGGAAGCGGGCCCCGTGCCGCACCGAGACGCCCTCGCGCTCCACGTAGGAGGAGCCCATGGCGGCGGCGTCCAGCAGCAGGTCGATGAGGTGGTCGTGGAGCAGGTTGACCTCGTCCACGTAGAGGATGCCGCGGTGCGCGTCGGCGAGCAGGCCCGGTTCGAAGGACTTCACGCCCTCGGCCAGGGCGCGTTCTATGTCGAGGGCGCCGACCAGCCGGTCCTCGGAGGCGCCGACGGGCAACTCCACCATGCGGGTGGGGCGTTCGGTCCCGGCCGTGGCCGGCTCGTGCGGTCCGTCCGGGCAGTGGGCGTCGGGGACGGCGGGGTCGCAGGAGAAGCGGCAGCCGGGCACGACCCCCACGTGCGGGAGCAGGGTGGTCAGGGCGCGCACGGCGGTGGACTTGGCCGTGCCCTTCTCGCCCCGCACCAGGACCCCGCCGACGGCCGGACTGACCGCGTTCAACAACAGGGCCAGGCGCAGGCCGTCCTGACCGACGACGGCGGTGAACGGGTACGGGGTGCTCATGACGCTCCTTCTGCGGCGGGCGTGGCAGGCGTGGCGGGTGTGGCGGGGGTGGGGCCGGGCAGGGCGGGCGCGCCCGGCGGCAGGAAGGGCAGGCCGGTCGGGGCGCCGTGCTCGATCAGCCGCCACAGGGCGTCGGTGTCGGCGTGCTCCTCGATCAGGTCGCCCAGCAGGTCGAGCTGGGCCTCGCGCAGGGCCTCGAAGGAGGTGTCGGGGGCGGGTTCGAAGGCGCGGCCGGCGGCGCGGGCCACCTCGCGCAGGAACGCGCGGCGGAAGCCGTCGCTCTCCAGCGAGCCGTGCCAGTGGGTGCCCCACACGGAGCCGACCCGGCACCCGTCGAGGAAGGGTTCGCCGCCGAGCACCTCGGCGACCCCGTGGTGGATCTCGTAGCCGGCGACCGGCTCCCCGAGGGCCTCGCCGGCGGGCCGGGCGAGGGTCTTCTCGCGGTGGAAGCGGATCCGGACGGGCAGCAGGCCGAGGCCCTCGACGGTCCCGGCCCGGGACTCGACCTCGTCCTCGATCACCTCGCCCAGGGCCTGGAACCCGCCGCAGATCCCGAGCACCGGCCGGCCCTCGGCGGCCCGTCGGGCCAGTTCCCCGGCCAGCCCGCGCTCGCGCAGCCAGGCCAGGGCCCGCACGGTGCCCCGGGTGCCGGGCACGATCACGAGGTCGGCGTCGGTCAGTTCCTCGGGCCGGTCCACGAAGCGCACGACCACGCCGGGTTCGGCCGCCAGCGCGTCCACGTCGGTGAAGTTCGACATCAGCGGCACCGCGCAGACCGCGACCCGCAGCACGTCCCGCCCCAGCGGCGGGGCCACGACGGACTCGCGGACGGCGCCGCGCAGCGAGACCCGCAGCCCGTCCTCCTCGTCGATGCCCAGGCCGTGCCGGAACGGCAGCACCCCGAGGGTGCCGCGCCCGGTGAGGTCGCGGAGCATCTCCAGGCCCGGTTCGAGCAGGCTCACGTCGCCCCGGAACTTGTTGACGAGGTATCCGGCGATCAGCTCCTGGTCCTCGGGGGAGAGGAGGGCGGTGGTGCCGAAGAAGGAGGCGAAGACCCCGCCCCGGTCGATGTCCCCGACCACGACCACGGGGAAGCGGGCGGCGCGGGCGATGCCCATGTTGACGATGTCGGTGCGGCGCAGGTTGATCTCGGCCGGGCTGCCGGCCCCTTCGCAGATCACGGCGTCGTACGTACCCCGCAATTGCTCCAGGCAGTCCGTGACCACGCCGAGCAGGCGCTCCTGCCGGCCACCGTGGTAGCCGCGGGCGCTCATCTCGCCGACCGGCTTGCCCAGCAGCACGACCTGGCTGCTGCTGTCGCTCCCGGGCTTGAGCAGCACCGGGTTCATCAGCGCGGTGGGCTCGACCCGGGCGGCCTGGGCCTGCATGGCCTGGGCGCGGCCGATCTCGGCGCCCTCGCGGGTGACGAAGGAGTTCAGGGACATGTTCTGGGCCTTGAACGGGGCGACCTTCACGCCCTGGCGGGCCAGCCAGCGGCAGATGCCGGCGGTGACGACGCTCTTGCCGGCGTCGGAGGTGGTGCCGGCGACGAGCAGGCCGCCGCCGAGGCGCGGGTGCGTCACGAGGGGGTTCCCTTCGGGGTGGTGCGGGGGGCGCGGGCGCCGCGCGCGAGCCGGGCCAGGCCCAGTCGGGCGGCGACGCAGACGCCGAGGGTGAGCCAGGTGACCCGGGTGGACAGGCGCACGGCGCGGGTTATGTCGGGCACGGCCGGGGGGCGGCCGGCGGCCCCGTTGAGGACCGCGCGGTGCTCGACGCGGCCCGCGTAGGCGAGGGTGCCGCCGAGCCGCAGCCCGAGGGCGCCGGCGAACGCGGCCTCGACCGGGCCCGCGTTGGGGCTGGGGTGTCCGGCGGCGTCGGCGCGCCAGGCCCGGACGGCGCCGGCCCGGTCGGGCCCGAGGGCGACGGCGGCCAGCGCGGTCAGCCGGGAGCCGGGGGCGCCGAGCAGGTCGTCGAGGCGGGCGGAGGCCCAGCCGTAGCGCAGGTGCCGGGGGGACTTGTGGCCGACCATCGCGTCGAGGGTGTTGGCGGCCCGGAACCCGAGCAGGCCCGGGACCCCGGCCAGGGCGCCCCAGACCAGGGCGCCGACCACCGCGTCGGAGGTGTTCTCGGCCACCGACTCCACCACCGCGCGGGCCATCTCGGGCCCGTCCAGGGCCTCGGGGTCGCGCCCGCACAGGTGCGGCAGGCGGGCCCGGGCGGCCTCCTCGTCGCCGGCGGCGAGAGCCGCGCCGATGACGCGGGCCTCGCGGCCCAGGCTGGTGCCGCCGACGACGGCCCAGGTGGCGGCGGCGGTCAGGGCGATCCGGACCGGGGCGGGGGAGCGGCGCACGGCGCGGTCGGCGAGCAGTCCGACGGCGACGGCGCCGCCCGCGCAGACGGCGGCGTGGACGACCCCGGCGGAGCGCCGGTCGCGCCACAGGGCGTTCTCGACGGCCGCGGCGGCCCGTCCGAAGGCGGCGACGGGATGCCCGCGGCGCGGATCGGCGAAGATCCGGTCGGCGAGCAGGCCCAGCGTCGCGCCGTACGCGTAGACGCGATCGGCACGCATGAGACAGACGTGTCCTCACTCAGGGTCCGCGCCCTGGTTCGACGTGACCGGCGGTGAGAGTTCCTGGCTCCCGGCGCCGCGTCGGGGACGGGCGGCCGGTGACAGTGGCGGGACCGCGCCGGATTCGCACCGGACTTCCTCTCCTGCCGCCGTGTTGGCTCCGGCAGTCCACCACGCCCCGCGAACACCCGTCAACTCACCGTTGACCTGCGGCGGGGGAAACGGGGCCGGGCCCGGGACCCCGCACGCGTGCGGTGGTCGCCGGGCCCGGCGGGGTGTGGCGGGTGTCAGGTGACGATCAGGTAGATCCCGAAGGTCACGGCCACCGCGCAGAGCGCGAAGCAGGCGTAGGCGCCGGTGCGGGCCAGGCCCGCCGAGCCGCCCGCGGTGGTGGCGGCCTCGTGCTTGGAGAGCCCCATCAGACCCAGGGTGAACAGGGCCACGAGCGCGACGGTGGCGGAGAGACTGACTCCGAAGACGGAGCCCAGTGCTGCCCAGTCGATCTTCATGCTGCCTATTCCTCTGTCAGAGCGCCGCGGCCGGGGTGGCCGGGGTCTCGGGGGCCGGGATGGTCGCCTTGAGGTCCTCGTCGCCGAGGGCCACCGTGACGGCGGTGCCGGACGCGGTGGGACCGGCCGGCGGGACGGCCACGGCCGCGATCGCGGTGGTGACCACGCCGGGGGCCTCGACCTCGACCTCGGCGGGGGCCGCGGGGGCCGCGTCCGTGCCGTCGACGTCGTTGACGTTGTTGTGGTCCACGACCTGGCGGCGCGAGATCAGGTAGATCGCCAGGCAGGAGCCGACGAGGAAGACCGTGACGGCGACGACGCCCAGGTCACCGGTGCGCATGACCAGCTCGGCCAGGGCCGAGACCAGGGCCGCGGCCGGCAGGGTCAGGCCCCAGGCCACGAACATGCGGGTCGCGGTGGACCAGCGGACCACCCCGCCCTTGCGGCCGAGACCGGCGCCCATCACCGCGCCGGAGCACGAGTGGGTGGTGGAGAGGGAGAAGCCCAGGTTGGACGAGGCCAGGATGACCGAGGCGGCCGAGGTCTGGGCGGCGAAGCCCTGCTGCGGCTGGAGGTCGGTCAGGCCCTTGCCCATGGTCCGGATGATGCGCCAGCCGCCGAGGTAGGTGCCCGCGGCGATGGCCAGACCGGCCGAGACGATGACCCAGACCGGCGGGTTGGAGCCCGCGGGCAGCGCGTTCCCGGCCACCAGGGCCAGGGTGATGATGCCCATGGTCTTCTGCGCGTCGTTGGTGCCGTGCGCCAGCGAGACCAGGCCCGCCGAGGCGATCTGACCGGCCCGGTAGCCCTTGGCCGAGGTCTTCTCGCCCATGCCGGCGCCGAGGCGGTAGGTGACCTTGGTGGCGAGCATCGCGGCGATGCCGGCGACGAGCGGCGCGGCCAGGGCCGGCAGCAGCACCTTGGTGACCACCACGCCGCCGTTGACGGCGCTGAAACCGGCGGAGGCCACGGCCGCGCCGATCAGGCCGCCCATCAGGGCGTGGGAGGAGCTGGAGGGCAGGCCGACCAGCCACGTCAGGAGATTCCAGAGGATCGCGCCGACCAGCGCCGCGAAGATCACTTCCGGCTGGATGCCCGATTCGTTGACGAGCCCGCTGGAGATCGTCTTGGCGACCTCGACCGACAGGAACGCGCCGACCAGGTTCAGCACGGCGGACATCGCCACCGCCGTCTTGGGCTTGAGGGCGCCGGTCGAGATGGTGGTGGCCATCGCGTTGGCCGTGTCGTGGAAACCGTTCGTGAAGTCGAACACGAGTGCGGTGATGATCACGATCCCGAGGAGAAGCGTTATGTGCTCCATTTACCCAGGCTTCTGTTGGACGTCAGTGGCTCGGCGACCGTAGGCAACCTGGGTGAACGGAAGATGAACTGGAACGGGCGGACCGGTGTCCCCGATCGCGCCCCGCTGTGGCGGTACGTCCCGATTGATCTCGAACTGTCCCGATTGATGCAGGTCGGCGTGAGTGAACAGTCTCCCCCGCCCCGGCCGCCCCACCCGACCCCGTCACCCGTCCGGACCCCCCGAAGAGATCCATGTCACCCCCGAGGGGGCCCCGGTCAACACCGCGCCCACCCCACCCCCGCCCCGGCCCGACGCCCCGCTCCGCCGGCGCCCCGACCCCCGCCCGCCGACACTGGACCCGTGCGCACCGCGACCGCGACGGCCGCAGCCGTCACCACCTCCCTGCTCGGCGCCGGCCTCGCCGCCGTCCTGGCCGGCCGCCACGCCGCCGCCGCGGCCCTGCGGCCCCACCCCGACCGCCCGCTGCCCGACGGGGCCCGGCTCACCGTGCACGCCGTCGACGGACGCCGGATCCTCCTCACCCGCTCCCTGGCCTCCCGGCTGCCCGGGGTCTACGGACTGCGCGGACCGGGCCTGGCCGGCGCGGTCGGCCCCCCGCTCCCCGCCGACCCCGAGGACCCCCCGCACACCGTCGCCCGCGAACTGCTCCGCGTCACCGAGGGCCGGCCCGCCGTCGGCGACCTGGTCACCCTCACCGCGCCCGTCCACACCGGCGACCCCACCACCGCCCTCGGCCTGCCCCACCGCGAGCTCACGATCCCCGGCGAACTCGGACCGCTGCCCGCCTGGCTCGTGCCCGGCCCCCGCGACACCTGGGTGATCGCCGTCCACGGCCTGGGCGCCGACCGGACCCAGGCCCTCGCCCTGGTCCCCCTCCTGCACGCGCTCCGGCTGCCCGTGCTGCTGCCCGCGTACCGGGGCGACCTCGGCGCCCCGCCCTCGCCCGACGGCCTGTCCCACCTCGGCGAGTCCGAATGGCGCGACCTCGACGCCGCCGTCCGGCACGCCCTGCGCGAGGGCGCCCGCCGGGTGATCCTCCTCGGCCTGTCCACCGGGGCCACCATGGCCCTGCGGCTGACGGAGAACTCGCCCCTGGCCGACCGGGTCGTCGGACTGGTCCTGGACTCCCCGGTCCTCGACTGGCACACCACCCTGCGCGCCCTGGCCGCCGCCGACGGGGTCCCCGCCGCCGTGCTCCCGCTCGCCGTCCGGGCCGCCGAGGGCCGCGCCGGACTGCGGGTCGACCGGCCCCCCGCCGGCGCCCCGCCCGCCGCGCTCCGCGTCCCTACCCTGATCACGGCGAGCCCCGACGACACCCTCGCCCCCTGGGAGGCCGGCCGCCGACTGGCCGCCTCCCGACCCCACCTCGTCACCTGGCGCCCGGTCCCGCACGCCGCCCACGCCGCGCTGTGGAACGCCGACCCGGAGGGCTACGAGGAGACCCTGCGCCGCTTCCTCGTCCCCCTGCTCTGACGGCCCAGAGCAGTTCCGACGGGCTAGAACAGGCCCGACTTGCGGACCTCCCCGCGCGGCGCCGACTGGGCGGGGACCGCCGCGGGGCCGGCCGTTCCCGGGGCCGCCGGACCGCCGGCGCCCGCGCGGTCCCGCAGCCAGAACGCCCCCAGCGCCCCGCCGAGCAACCCGCCCAGGTGCGCCAACCAGCTCACCCCCGGGGTCCCCGGCACCGCCGTGGTCAGCAGGTACGCGAACGAGGCCGCCATCACCACCCCGATCAGCGTGTCCACCAACCGCCGGTCGAACAGCCCGCGCAGTACCACGTACCCGAAGAACCCGAAGACCAGCCCGCTGGAGCCCACCCCCAGCGTGTCCCCGCCCTGGAACACCCACACGGCCAGCCCACTGGTCAACGCCACCAGCAGGGTCAGCCCCAGGAACCGGGCCACCCCCCGGTACGCGGCCAGGAACCCGAAGACGAACAGCGGCCCCGAGTTCGCCTGCAGGTGCTCCCAGCCGAAGTGCAGGAACGGGGCCGTCAGCACGGTCGGCAGCCGCGCCGGGTCGTGCGGCACCGTCCCGAAGCGCTGGGCCAGCCCGTTGTCCGAGGCCCAGTTCGCCACCTGGAGCGCCCACACCAGCGCCACCAGACCGAAGACCACGAAGAAGGCCCGCCGCGCCTCCGCCACCATCTCGTCGGCGCTGCGCGCGTCCCGCGCCCACCGTGTGCCGCCCGCCGTGCCCATCGCCGCTCCCCGTCCTCCCGCCGGCGCGGAACCGGTCGTCCGCGCGTCGTTCGCGACGAGTATCGGCCGGCCCCGGACCGGCGGCGCACGGGTCCGCGCACCCGCGATCGGCGCGCCGCCGACCCACCCGCGCCCGACCCCCGCACCCCCGCCCGGGGCCGCGACCGCCGGTGAACGCGCCCGCACCCCGCCGACCGGCCCCGTCCGCCGGGTCCGGCCGGCTCGGATCGCACCGTCGCGAACCGGCCCCGCCCGCCCACCCCACCGACCAATTCGCGCCGAGTTTCGACCACAATCGACCGGACCGACCCCCTCGGATTCCGCTTCGGCCCCTCCGCCGGCCGGATTCGACGGGGAAACGATCCGGACACGAGCCCGCGCACCCCCGGGCCGACCCCGCCCCACCGGCCGTCCACCGCACGCCCCGGCGCCCGCACCCGCTCCGACCCGCCTCCTCGCCCGCCCGCACCTCCCCCTTCCGTTTGGGCTTTCGGGCAGTGACGGGCGAGACTGCTTCCGTGACGTCCCGAAAGCCTGATGAGCAGTTGGCTCGCGACTCCAGACTCCGTCTCGTCTCCCCCCGCTCGGTGGCGACGGCCCGCAAGGCCGTGACCGACCGCAGGACCCGCCAGGCCCCCCGGCCGCCGGCGGGCACCCCGAAGACCGCCGAACTCGCCGACCGGGCCCGGCGCTCCCTCGCCGACGCCGCCCGCCTCGGCCGCTGGGCCGAGCTCGAACTCGGCAGCCTCGGCACCACCGGACCCGGACCCGCCGGCGCCCTCGCCCCCGCCGAGGTCGAACGCGCCTCCGCCGCCCTCGGCCTGACCCGGGGCCAGATCCGGGCCGGTTGGGACCGCGCCCGGCTCGCCGGCCTGGTCGAGGTGCACGGCGACACCGCCCGCCCCGGCTGGCGACTGCGCGCCTGGGACCGCGACGACTCCGCCGTGCTGCGCGGCTGGGTCGCCCTCTTCGACGCCTGGTCCCTGGTCCACCCCGCCCCCGCCGACCTCTCCCCGACCGCAGTCGCCGAGGTCGTCGAGGCCATGCCGCAGGTCCTCTCCCTGCTCCAGCTCTCCGCCGGCCCCGTCACCGTCCCGGTCCTCCTCGACCTCCTCGGCCGCCGGGTCACCGAACTGCGCGACGAACGCTGCGAGGTCCCCTACGAGGCCGACCACGCCGGCCTGCCCGCCCCCCGCGACGGCGCCCCCGCCCGCCCGCTCCCGCTGGCCCGCCTGCTGCGCTGGGCCCTCGGCGGCCTCGCCGCCGTGGACGCCGTCACCCTCGGCCCGGCCCAGGCCACGCTCACCCCGCTCGGCAGCTGGGCCGTCTGGGTCAAGCTGGAACAGATCTGCGTGGCCGCCCAGAGCCCCGCCGGGAACATCGAGCAGTCCGCCGCCGCCATGCTCCACGGCTGCGCCCGCCTCACCCCCGGCCCGGCCCGCGCCGAGTACCGGGCCTGGCTCGCCGCCCGCCCCGTCGGCCACGCCGTCTCCGAACTGCTCCAGGCGGCCCGCGGCGAGGACGCCCTGCTGCGCGGCCTGGCCTTCGAGGCCCTGCGCGTGGTCGGCGCCCCCGCCGAACCCGAGGTCCGCGCCGCCGCCCGCGAGGCCACCCTGCGGCCCTACGCCCTGCTCTGGCTCGCCGAGCAGGACGGCCGCGACCCCGAGGACGTCGCCGAGGTCCTCACCCCCGAGGAGTCCACCTGGCTCTGGGTCGACACCGCCGCCGCCATCGCCGACCACGGAGAGGCCGAGCTGCTGGCCCGCCACCTCGACTCCGCCGTGCGCACCACCGTGCCCCGGCTGCTCGACGAGGTGCGCGCCGTCGGACACCCCCGGACCGTGCAGGTGCTCGTGGCCCTCGCCGCCGCGCACCCCGACCCGGCCCTGGCCAAGGCCGTCCGCCGGGCCGCGTTCCAGGTCCACACCGGCGGGGCCTAGCACCGCGAACGTGCGCGGGCCCCGACACCCAGGTGGGTGTCGGGGCCCGCGCACGCGCCGCCGGGGGGCTCAGCGGAAGGTGTTGCACTGGGCCATGTCACCGGTCCGGTAGCCCTGGTAGAACCACTGCTGCCGCTGCTCGGCCGACCCGTGCGTCCACGACTCCGGGGTCACCCGGCCCTGGAACTTCTCCTGGATCCGGTCGTCGCCCACCGCCGCCGCCGCGTCCAGCCCGTCCCGGATGTCGGCGTCGGTCAGCTTCGTGATCAACGGCTTGCCGCCCGCCCCGTCCGGGGTGGTCGTCGCGTGCTTGGCCCACACCCCCGCGTAGCAGTCCGCCTGGAGCTCCACCTTCACGGCGTTGCTGTTCGCGCCCTGCCGGCCGTCCTGGGCCCGCTGGAGGGTGCCGGTCAGGTTCTGGATGTGGTGCCCGTACTCGTGGGCGATCACGTACGCCTGCGCGAAGGGCCCGCCGCTCGCCCCGAACTTCGTCCGCAGCTCCTGGAAGAAGCCCAGGTCCAGGTAGACCCGCCGGTCGCCCGGGCAGTAGAAGGGCCCCACCGCCGCCGTGGCCGCCCCGCACGCCGTGTTCACCCGCCCGGTGAAGAAGCGCGTGGTCGCGGGGGAGTAGCTGCCGCCGCGCCGGGTGAACTCCTGCCGCCAGAAGTCCTGCACGCTGTTGACCACCCCCACCAGCCGGCAGTCCTCCCGCGCGTTCGCGTCCCGCCCGGTCTTGCACGCCTGCTGCACCTCGGCCACCGAGGACGAGGTCTCGCTGGGCTCCGGCTCCCCCGAGGACAGGCCCAGCTGATCCGGCCCGATCCCGAAGAACAAACCCAGCAACAGGGCGATGAACCCCACGATGCCGCCGCCCACGGCGGCCCGACGGCCCCCGAGCCGGCCGCCGCCCCGCGAGTCCTCGACCTCCGAGGTGTCCAACCGGGCGTCGTCGTCGAACTGCATGCGGCACCGCCTCGTGCTCCGCGGGCCCGCCCCAGCGGCGACCCCACCCATTCGTCCTGCTCATTCATCCTGATGGGCCCCCGGTCCCACCGCCCACCGCGCCGGGGCCGAACGGGCGAACACGTGTGCGCCACGGCGGGTCCGAGGCCCCGGAAAGAGCTTGCGGGCCCCCGGTAGACTCGTTCCCATGGCTTTTTCCCTCACGGACTAGCGAGACGGCCCCGAGGCCCCGGATCCTCCCCGGCGCCCTGTCCTCCCGCGTTCCCACCCCCTTCCGCCGTACCCGTCCCGCCCTGGAGTAGTCCGTGATCACCGCCACCGGCATCGAGCTGCGCGCCGGCGCCCGCATCCTCATCGAGAACGCCTCCTTCCGCGTCGCCAAGGGCGACCGGATCGGCCTGGTCGGCCGCAACGGCGCCGGCAAGACCACCCTCACCAAGTGCCTGGCCGGCGAGGGCCAGCCCGCCGCCGGCAGCATCACCCGCTCCGGCGAGGTCGGCTACCTCCCCCAGGACCCGCGCACCGGCGACCTCGACGTGCTCGCCAAGGACCGCATCCTCTCCGCGCGCGGCCTCGACAGCCTGCTGCGCAAGATGCGCGCCAACGAGGAGCGCATCGCCAACGGCAGCGGCGCCACCCGCGACAAGGCGCTCAAGCAGTACGAACGCCAGGAGACCGAGTTCCTCACCAAGGGCGGCTACGCCGCCGAGGCCGAGGCCGCGACCATCTCCGCCGCCCTCGGCCTGCCCGACCGGGTGCTCGACCAGCCCCTGCACACCCTCTCCGGCGGCCAGCGCCGACGGGTGGAGCTGAGCCGGATCCTCTTCTCCGACGCCGACACCCTGCTCCTCGACGAGCCCACCAACCACCTCGACGCCGACTCCATCGTCTGGCTGCGCGACTACCTCAAGACCTACCGCGGCGGGTTCATCGTGATCTCCCACGACGTGGACCTGGTCGAGACGGTGGTCAACAAGGTCTTCTACCTCGACGCCAACCGCTCCGTCATCGACGTGTACAACATGGGCTGGAAGCTCTACCAGCAGCAGCGCGAGGCCGACGAGAAGCGCCGCAAGCGCGAGCGCCAGAACGCCGAGAAGAAGGCCGCGACCCTCAACGCCCAGGCCGACAAGATGCGCGCCAAGGCCACCAAGACCGTCGCCGCCCAGAACATGGCCCGCCGCGCCGAGCGCCTGCTCTCCGGGCTGGAGGGGGTCCGCGTCCAGGACAAGGTCGCCAAGCTCCGCTTCCCCGACCCCGCGCCCTGCGGCAAGACCCCGCTGACCGCCGAGGGGCTCTCCAAGTCCTACGGCTCGCTGGAGATCTTCACGGACGTGGACCTCGCCATCGACAAGGGCTCCCGCGTGGTCATCCTCGGCCTCAACGGCGCCGGCAAGACCACCCTGCTGCGCCTGCTCGGCGGGGTGGAACAGCCCGACACCGGCCAGGTCACCCCCGGCCACGGCCTCAAGCTCGGCTACTACGCCCAGGAGCACGAGACCCTGGACCCGGAGCGCACGGTCCTGGAGAACATGCGCTCCTCCGCCCCCGACCTCGACCTCGTGAGCGTCCGCAAGACCCTCGGGTCCTTCCTGTTCTCCGGCGACGACGTGGACAAGCCCGCCGGGGTGCTGTCCGGCGGCGAGAAGACCCGCCTGGCCCTGGCCACCCTCGTGGTCTCCTCCGCCAACGTCCTCCTCCTCGACGAGCCCACCAACAACCTCGACCCGGCCAGCCGCGAGGAGATCCTCGGGGCCCTGCGCACCTACAAGGGTGCCGTCATCCTCGTCACCCACGACGAGGGGGCCGTCGAGGCCCTCGAACCCGAGCGGATCATCCTCCTGCCCGACGGCGTGGAGGACCTCTGGGGCCCCGACTACCGGGACCTGGTGGCCCTCGCCTGACCGGTCCGGGCGTCCCGGAGACACCCTGATGGATCATTCGGCCCACCGGTGATCCACCATCTGTGTGAGACGGTCTCGTACCCCCGTCGTCTGTACATCGACCCCGCCGACGCGCCCCGCGCGCGCCCCCGGCGGGGTCGACGCTTTCCCGGCGCCCCCGCTGACCTGCTGATTCATTCCCGATTCCGGAAAATGTGACCGAGGTCATGCGAGGGAAGGGAAGATTCCGTTCTGCACCCTCGTGCCCGGCGACGGAAATGCCACGCCGCCGACCTTGTCGAATGGGTGGCCAGGAACGCCGGGAGGGGTGATCATGAGAAGTCCAGAGCGCACTTCCCACGAGGAGGCACGGGTGGCCGAGACTCTGAAGAAGGGCAGCCGGGTGACCGGCGCCGCGCGCGAGAAGCTCGCGGCAGACCTGAAGAAGAAATACGACGCCGGTGAGAGCATCCGGGCGCTGGCCGAGTCAACGGGCCGGTCCTACGGATTCGTGCACCGGATGCTGAGCGAGTCCGGAGTCGTCCTGCGCGGACGCGGCGGGGCGACCCGGGGAAAGAAGGCGGCAGCGGCCTGACGCTGTGACCATCGGATGAGCCGAGGAATCGAAACCTTTCGGTGACCCCCCGGTCGGTCCGCGGACCGATCCGGGTGGTTACTGTGCAGTCACTTGTGAGGTGACCGCACACACCGGAAGGGTGGGCACGCATGACTCTGCTCGACAAGGACGGCGTACGGGTGACCGCGGAGGACGCGGTCGCCACGGTGACCCTGACCAACCCGGCCAAACGAAACGCCCAGTCCCCCGCGCTCTGGCGGGCATTGGCACTGGCCGGCCGGTCACTCCCCGGCTCCGTTCGCGTCGTCGTGCTCACCGGCGAAGGACCCTCCTTCTCCGCCGGGCTCGACCGGCAGGCGTTCACCCCCGAGGGCTTCGAGGGCGAACCCTCCTTCCTCGACCTGGCGCGGGGCTCCGACGAGGAGCTCGACGCCACCATCGCCGAATACCAGGAGGCGTTCACCTGGTGGCGGCGCAACGACATCGTCACGATCGCGGCGGTCCGGGGCCACGCGATCGGAGCGGGCTTCCAGCTCGCGCTCGCCTGCGACCTGCGGGTGGTCGCGGACGACGTGAAGTTCGCCATGCGCGAGACCAGCCTGGGACTGGTGCCGGACCTCACCGGCACCCGGCCGCTCACCGAGCTGGTCGGCTACGCGCGCGCCCTGGAGATCTGCGCCACCGGACGGTTCGTCCACGCCGAGGAGGCGGAACGGATCGGCCTGGCCAACCTCGTCGTTCCCGGAGCCGAACTCGACGGCGCCGTCCGTGACCTCACGGGCGCGCTGCTCGCCGCGCCCCGGGACGCCGTCATCGAGACCAAGGCGCTGCTGCGCGGCGCCCTCGACCGCGACCCCGAGGCCCAGCGGGCCGCCGAGCGCGCCGCCCAGGCGCGCCGACTGCGCGACCTGGCCGGACTCTCCGACTGACCCCGCGGGCCCGCGCGCCGCGCCCGCACACACGAACGAGGACCCGCCCCGGCACGACCGGGGCGGGTCCTCGTCGTTGGCATGGCGACCCGCGTGCGGGGCACAAGCGCGGAACACGGCCGACCGGCACCGACCGGTCACGTCACCCGGGCTCCGGGCCCCCGCCCCCGTACCGTGGGCGAGGGCGCCGCCACCGAGCGTGACGGCGGCGCCGTCGTCCGGCCCCGAGGAAAGGCGAGAGCGGCATGAGCGAACCCACAGCGGCCTCCGAACGCACCACCCCCAAGGACCCGGGCGAACGGGGTCGCACCACCATCGCCGACGGCGTGGTCGAGAAGATCGCCGGCCTCGCCGCCCGCGAGGTCCTCGGGGTGCACGCCATGGGCAGCGGGCTGTCCCGCACCCTGGGCGCGGTCCGCGACCGGGTGCCCGGCGGCGCCCGCTCCTCCGTCACGCGCGGGGTGAAGGCCGAGGTCGGCGAGGTGCAGACGGCCCTCGACCTGGAGATCGTGGTCGACTACGGGGTCTCCATCCGCGAGGTGGCGCGGGCCGTCCGCGAGAACGTGATCTCCGCCGTCGAGCGGATGACCGGACTCCAGGTCGTCGAGGTCAACATCGCGGTCAGCGACGTGAAGCTGCCCGACGAGGAGGACGAGGAGCCCGAGAGCCGCCTCCAGTGACCCCCCGCCCCCACCACACCCCCTCGGAGACCGGATGAACAGGGCCGCCCTCGGCCTCGTGGCCGGCATGGCCCTCGGCTTCGCCGCCTGGTTCGGCGGCTTCGGCGCGTTCCTGCTGGTCGCCGCCCTCGGTGCGGTCGGCCTCGGGATCGGCCGGTGGCTCGACGGGGACCTCGACCCCGGCGAGTTCCTGCGCCCCCGCGACCGCGACGACCGACGCCGGTGAGCCGGGTGCCCGCCCCGGCCGCGCCGCGCCGCCCGGCGCCGGCCCCGCCCGAGGCCGCCGACCGGGGCGCCACCCGGATCGCGGACCGGGTGATCGCCAAGATCGCCGCGCAGGCGGCCCGGGAGGCGCTGCGCGCGGCCGACCGCCCGCCGCCCCCCGAGGCGGCCCCGCCGCACGCCACCGTCGTCGTCCACCACGACACCGCGCGGGTGCGGATCGTGATGGAGACCGGCTACCCCGTGGACCTCGCCGGGCAGGCCGCCGCCGTGCGCGCCCGGGTGATCCGGCGGGTCGCCGAGTGCGCGGAGCTCACCGTGCGCGAGGTGGGCGTGGACGTGGAACGGCTGCACCCGAACGCGCCGGGGGCCGCGCGGGCCGCCGGCGCCGGGCGGGTGCGATGAGCGGCCCGCCCGTCTCCCTCGCCAAGGACTCCGGGGCCGGCGCCGCTCCCGAGGTCGCGCCGCCCGCCGCGATCCGGCCGCGCCGGTTCCGGGCCGGGCGCCGGCTGCCCGCCGTCCTGGTCGCGCTCGGGCTGGGCGGCGCGGCCGGACTGTTGCTGTACGACGTGCTCGCGGACCGGGCCGGGCGGGGTCACTGGCGGCTGCGGGGCCGGGCCGCCGACCTGCTCGCCGAGCACACCCCCGCCGACCCCGCCGTGCTCGGATCGGCCGTGGTGCTCGCGCTGCTCGGGCTCGCGCTGCTGTGGTTCGCGCTGACCCCGGGCCGGCGCGGGCTGGTCCCGCTGGCCGCCCCGCCCGGGGTGCGGGTCGGGATCGGGCGTCGGGACGCGGGCCGGCTGCTGCGCGACCGGGTCCTGGAGGTGCCCGGGGTGCGCGGCGCGCGGGTCAGGGTGCGCGGCGCGGGCCGGGTCCGGATCGGGGTGCGGGCCTCCTCGCACTTCCGGGACCTCGACGAGGTCCGGGCCGACGTGGTCGAGGCCCTCGACGCCGGGATCGCCGAACTCGCCCCGGCCCGGGCGCCGCGCCGGCGGGTCCGGGTCGTCCGCCCCACCGAGAAGGGATGAGGTCCGTCGTGCTCGGAGTCGTCAACCGGATCCTGCTCGCCCTCGTCGGCCTCGTGCTGCTCGGCGGGGCCCTCGTGCTCGCGCTGGGCCCGGCCCCGTTCGGCTCCGGCCGGCACCGGCCGCTGCTCGACGCGGCGCACCGGGACCGGCTGCTGCCGGACGGGCTGCCCTGGTGGGTGCCCGCGCTGGGCCTGGGCCTCGTGGTGCTGCTCGCGCTGTGGTGGCTGCTGGGCCAACTGCGCCGGGACCGACCGGCGGCGGTGGTCGTGGACACCGGCGACGGGGGCGGGGCGCGGCTGCGGGCGACCGCCCTGGAGGCCGCCGTCCGGGCCGAGGTGCTGGCCCTGGACGGGATCGACGGCTGCCGGGTCTCGCTCCGGGGACGGCGCCGGCGCTCGGCCCCCGGGCTGCGGGTGGTGCTGCGGCTGGAGCCCGACGCGGCCCCCGACGCGGCGCTGGCGGCGGTGGCCGGACCGGTGCTGGAGCACGCCCGCGCGGTGACGGGCCTGCCCGGGTTGACCGCGCACCTGCGGCTGCGGGTGACGGCCCCGGGATCGGGGCGGGTGACCTGAGGCGGTACGGGGCAGGGATGCGTCATGACGTCCATTCAGCCCCGCCCGTCCCGTCCGTCCCCTCCGTCTCCTCAGTCCGCCGCGTCCCCGTTGATCACCGCCGAGCTGCGGGACCGGCTGACCGCCCCGCACCTGTGGTTCGTGGCCACGGTGGACGAGGAGGGCGCCCCGCACGTCACTCCGATGTGGGTGGGGACGGACGGGGACACGGTGTGGTTCAACACCGCCGAGGGCCGGATCAAGGAGCGCAACCTGCGGCGGGACCCGCGGGTCACCCTCGCGCACGTGGCGCCGGACAACCCCTTCGACCGGGTGTGGATCCGGGGTCGGGTCGAGTCCTTCACGACGGGTCCGGAGGCGGACGCGGACATGGACGCGCTGGCGCGGGCCTACGCGGGCACCGAACGCTACGAGTTGGGCATCCCCGGCGAGCGCCGCGTGACGATCCGGGTGCGGCCGGAGCGGGTGCGGCGGGTGGTCGGGGTGGAGCCGATGCCGCCGGGCACCCCCGGGTCGGTGCCGCCGTCCCGGGGGTGAGCGGGCTCAGAAGCCGTGCCGGGCGCCGCCGTCGACCGGGAGCATCAGGCCGGTGAGGTAGGAGGCGGCGGGGGAGAGGAGGAAGGCGGCGGTGGCGCCGAACTCCTCCGGGGTGCCGTAGCGGCCGAGCGGGATGGCGGCCTCGTTGCGGGCGCGGGCGGCGGCCGCGTCCCCGGACAGGGCGTCGAGCTCGCGGACCCGGTCGGTGTCGATGCGGGCCGGCAGCAGGCCCACCACGCGGATCCCGCGCGGGCCGAGGTCCACGGAGAGGGACTTGGCGAAGCCGGCCAGGCCGGGGCGCAGTCCGTTGGAGATGGTCAGGCCCGGGATCGGCTCGTGCACGGAGCCGGAGAGCACGAAGCCGATGACCCCGCCCTCGCCGAGTTCGGCGGCGGCGGCGCGGGCGAGGCGGACGGCGCCGAGGAACACGGACTCGAAGGCGGCGGCCCACTGGTCGTCGGTGTTGTCGGCGGCGGCGCCGGGGGCCGGGCCGCCGACGCTGACGAGGACGCCGTCGAAGCGGCCGAAGCGTTCGCGGGCGAAGGCGATCAGTCGGGCCGGGGCCTCAGGGTCGGCGTTGTCGGCGACGAGGCCGGCGGCGTTCGGGCCGAGTTCGGCGATGGCGTCGGCCACCCGCTTCTCGTCGCGGCCGGTGATCACCACCCGGGCGCCGTCGGCGGTCAACTGCCGGGCGGAGGCGAAGCCGAGGCCGCGGGTGGCGCCGGTGACGAGGTAGACACGGTCCTTCAGTCCAAGATCCATGCCCCTACGCTACGCCGTCGGCGACCCGGACCCCAGCGGTCGGCCGGCGGCGTCGGAGCCCTCCGGATCGGCCGCGGCGGGCTCGTCCCCGTCGGGGCCGTCCCCGGCGGTCGCGGCGGCGCGAGCGGCGGCGCGGGCCCGGTCGCGGACCTCGCGGCGGACCAGGACCACCCAGCCCACCGGGACCATCGCGGCGAACAGCCACCACTGCACGGCGTAGGCCATGTGCGGGCCGATGGACTCGTGGTCGGGGTCGGAGACGAGTTCCGGTGTGCCGTTCGCGGGCAGCGGGGCGGTCTGCTCCAGGTAGCCGGCCAGCACCGGCTTGCCGATCCGGGCCGCCTGCTGCTCGCTGTTGATGCGCATGACCTGCCGCTCGGGCAGGCCCTTCTTCTCCTTGATGCCGCTGGAGTCGGTCTCGTCGGCCTTGAGCCGGCCGGTGACGGTGACCTCGCCGGCGGGCGCGGGCGGCACCGGCGGGTAGGCCGTGAGGTCGTCGCCGCGCGGGATCCAGCCCCGGTTCACGAGCACCACGCGGCCGTCGTCCTGGACGAGCGGGGTGACGACCATGAAGCCGACCTCGTCGTCGTTGGAGGTGCGGGTGCGCACGACGACCTCGTTGGCGGGGTCGTAGCGGCCGGTGGCGGTGACCGCCCGCCAGCGCTGGTCGGAGCGGACCTCGCCACCGGGGGCGGACAGTTCGGACATGGGGACCGGCTTCGCCGTCAGGTTCGCGGCGATCATCGCGTTCTGCGCGACCCGGCGTTCGTGGCGGTGGAACTGCCAGAAGCCCAGCTCGATCATCGCGGGGATGAGCACGAGGCCGATGAGGGCGAGGATCACCCACTGACGGGTCAGGAGGAAGCGGTACACGCCACGACGGTACCCCGCCGGGCCGGCCGGTCGGCGCCCGGGGGCCGGGCCGCCGGCCGGGGGCTCAGCGGGCGCCGGCGGCGGTGGCGCTGCCCACCTTGTCCACGATGCCCTTCCTGCCCTCGGCGCGGGCGCAGTGCCCGCCGCAGTACCAGTGCCCGTCGACCTCGACGCCCTGTCCGATGATCTGGACCCGGCAGTGCTCGCAGATCGGCGCCATCCGGTGGATCGCGCAGGAGAAGGAGTCGAAGACGTGCCGGGCGCCGTCCTGGGTCTCCACGTAGAACGCCAGCTCGTAGTCGTTTCCGCAAACTTCGCATCGTGCCATGAGCGGCATGCTCGGGGGCGCGGTGGGCGGCGGCAAGGAGCCGGGCACCGGCGCGGACCCGGGTTCAGCCGTTCGGCGGAACCCGGGGCGGGCGGGACGGGCGGGGAGGGGTCAGGAGTCGGCGGGGGCCACGTCGCGCAGCAGGTGCGTGAACGCCGCCTCGTCGAGCACGGGGGTGCCCAGGGTGCGCGCCTTGACGATCTTGGAGGTGCCGGAGTCGGGGTCGTTGGTGACGAGCAGGCTGGTGAGCCGGGACACGCTGGTCGAGACGTGCAGTCCGGCCGCGACGGCCCGGTCCTCCAGCAGCTCGCGCTCCACGGAGGTGTCGCCGGAGAACGCCACCCGCATGCCCTGCTTCAGGGGCGCGCCGTCGGCGTACCGGCCCGGGTTGGGGTACGGGCAGGCCGGGCGGCGGCGCGAGGGCCGCCAGGACGCGGCGGCCGAGCGGTACCCGCCGGGGCCGCCGGGCTGCGCGCCGATGGCGGGGCGGGCCGGGCCGTCGGACCACTCGGTCAGCGGCCGGCACTCCAGCAGCGGCAGCCGCACCCCGGCCCGCGCGGCGGCGTGCAGGGAGGGGCGGAACGCCTCGGCCAGCACCCGGGCGTCGTCGAGGGCGTTGTGCGCCTGACGCTGCTCCACCCCGTAGTGCGCGGCCAGCGATTCCAACTTGTGGTTGGGCAGCGGCAGGTCGAGTTCCTTGGCCAGGGCGATCGTGCACAGCCGGCGCCGCACGGGCACGGTCACGGCGGCCCGCGCGTACTCGCGGGCGATCATCTGCCAGTCGAACATCGCGTTGTGCGCCACCAGGACCCGGTCCGCGAGCCGTTCGGCGAACTCGCCGGCGATGTCTTCAAAGAAGGGGGCGTCGGCGAGTTTCTCGCTGGTCAGGCCGTGGATCCAGACCGGTCCGGGATCGCGGCGCGGGTTGACCAGGGTGTACCAGTGGTCCTCCACCTCGCCCCGGGCGTCGACCCGGTAGACGGCGGCGGACACGATCCGGTCGTCGCGCGCGAGACCGGTGGTCTCCACGTCGACCACGGCGTACCCCTGGGGCCAGGTGTCGGGCCAGGCGGCGGTGCCTGCGGTCTGTCGGTCGTCGAGCATGGTCACCGAGCATACGGGGCCCGGCCGACACCCCGGTCCGCCCAGGGTCGGGTTCCGGCCTCGGCCGGGCCCCGCGAGGAGGCCCTCCGGGGTCGGCGGCAGCGGTCCCGGCTGCCGGCCGGCCGGCTCGGGGAACGTGCGCTGCGCCGGCCCGCGCGCGCCCTCGGGCAGGGGGCCGCCCGGCGTCCCGGCGCGGAACGGGGGCGGCCCGTCGGGGTCTTGGGGGCCGGTCGGGGGCGCGGGCGGGAGGTCCGGGCCGTCGGGGTCGAGGCCGGCGAGGATCCGGTCGGCGAGGTGTGGGGGCCGCTCGCCGGGCCGGCGCGGGAAGCGGAGGGCCCCGGACGCACGTTCGCCGGCCGGGTCCGGGACCTTCGGCCCGAATCCCTCCCGACCCCCGGTTCGACCCTCGGTCGGACTCGCGACAGGGATGCCGAGGGGTCCCCCGGGGTGAAACGCCCCACGCCCCCCCGGCGCCGCCGGGCGGGTTCCTCCTGCGCGCACGCGAGCACGCCTCCCGCCGTCGGCCGGAGGTCCGGGGGTCAGCCCGCCGGGGGCACGTCCGGGTCCGTGATCAGGGCCGTGACCAGGGCCCGCACCGAGAGCGCGAACAGCCGGTCGGGTCGGGCCGGGCGGGCCAGGGCGCGGGAGAGCGCCGGGTCCTCGGGGCCCTGCGCCTCCTCCCACAGCGCGCCCTCGCCGGCCGTGTGCGCGGGGGAGCGCTCGCGGCTGCGCTCCACCAGCACGAAGCCCACGATCTGGAACTGCACCGCCCGCACCGCGTCCGCCGCCCGCGCCCCGCGCAGCCCGGCCGCGTGCAGCTCGTGCGCCAGGGCACGCTGCGCGGGCAGGAACATGCGCTCGGTCAGGCCGCGTTCGTGGACCATCGCGATCAGGTGCGGGTGGGCGTGCACCTCGCGGCGCAGGGCGCGGGCCACCGACAGCACCCGTTCGACGGGGGTGCGGCCCCGGGCCCGGACGGCGCCCATCTCGGCGACCGTCCGTTCCACCAGGGCCTCCAGCAGGCGCTCCCGGTTGCCGACGTGCCAGTAGATGGAGGTGACGGCGGTGCCGAGGTCGGCGGAGAGGCGGCGCATGGTGAGGGCGCCGGGGCCCTCGGCCTTGACCAGGGCGGCGGCCCGGTCGAGCACGTCCTCGCGGGTGAGCGTGGTGCGCGGCATCGGTGTCCCCCGGATCGATTCGGCACCGAATTCTCTGAGTAATCGTCAGAATCGGTGTGTGAAGCGGTATTTACCCTTCATCGCCGTCGGTGTAACTGTGTTACAGACACCCCGTCGCGGGGGCTCGGAACCACACCGGTGAAAGGTGGATCCCCATGGCACGCGTACGGTACGGAGCGCGCACCGAGGCCGAGATCTCGGCCGCGCGCGAGAAGAGCACCAAGCTCCCCGACATCTGGTCCACCGGCGTGGTGGCCGTCTGGGAGACCGACCCGGCCGTGGTGGCGGCCGTGCTGCCACCGCCCCTCAAGCCCGCCGAACGCCCCCTGGTCCGGGCCAACATCAGCGCCGTGGACCTGCCCGGCTACCCGCTCGGCGCCGGCTCCGTGGCCGTGGCCGCCCGGCACGGCGGGGTCGAGGGCTGGTACCCGCTGGTCATGCCGATGAGCCACGAGCGGGCCCTGATCGGGGGCCGCGAGGTCTTCGGCGAGCCGAAGAAGCTCGGCGAGGTCACGGTGGACCGCGAGGGCCTCGTCGTGCGCGCCGCCCTGGCCCGGCACGGCATCGCCTTCGTGGAGGTGCGCGGCGCCGTGTCCGAGGCGCTGCCGCTGCCCGAGACCACCGTGAAGACCGACTTCTACTTCAAGTTCCTGCCCGCCGTGGACGGCCGGGGCTTCGACGCGGACCCCGTCCTCGTGCACGTCACCCGTGAGGAGAAGGTCCGCAGGCTGGAGCGGATCACCGGCGACGTGGTGCTCCGCGAGTCCATGTACGACCCGGTCGCCGACCTCCCCGTGCGCCGGCTCGTCGAGATCACCATCGGCGAGAAGACCACCGACCAGAAGGGCCGCGTCGCCGAACGCGTCAGCGCCCAGGCCCTGCTCCCGTTCATCCACCAGCGCTACGACGACCCGCAGCAGATCCTCGACGGGCCGCCCGAGGGGAGCGTGTGATGCGACTCGAACCCGGACAGACCGCCGTCGTCACCGGCGCCGCGAGCGGCATCGGCCTGGCGATGGCCCGCCGCTTCGCCGCCGAGGGCCTGCGCGTGGTCCTCGCCGACGTGGAGGCCGCGGCCCTGGAGCGCGCGGCCGAGGAACTGCGGGCCGAGGGCGCCGAGGTCCTCGCGCACCGCGTGGACGTCTCCGAGCGCGACTCCGTCCTCGCGCTGGCCGACGCCGCCTACGACGCGTTCGGCGCCGTGCACGTGCTGTGCAACAACGCCGGGGTCGGCTCCGGCGCCGAGGGCCGGATGTGGGAGCACGAGCCCAACGACTGGAAATGGGCCTTCTCCGTCAACGTGTGGGGCGTCTTCCACGGCATCCAGGCGTTCGTGCCCCGCATGATCGCCGGCGGCGCCCCCGGGCACGTGGTCAACACCTCCTCCGGCGACGGCGGCATCGCCCCGCTGCCCACCGCCTCCGTGTACGCCGTCACCAAGGCGGCCGTGGTCACCATGACCGAGTCCCTCTACGCCCACCTCAAGGCCGAGGGCGCCTCCGTCGGCGCCTCCGTCCTCTTCCCCGGACCGCACATGCTGCGCACCGGGCTGTGGGAGTCGCACCGCAACCGGCCCGAGCGCTACGCCAAGGAACGCCCGCGCCGCAGCCCCTACCGCTCGCTCGACCAGTACGAGCGGGCCATGAAGGACGCCGGCCACGAGGTCGAGTTCACGCCCGTCGAGGAGGTCGCCGAGCACGTCGTGGACGGCATCCGCGCCGACCGCTTCTGGATGCTCCCCGACAGCGAGCACAGCGACCGCCAGATCCGGGCCCGCAGCCGGTCCATGTTGGACCGCGCCAACCCCGGGTACCTCGAACAGTTCATCCTCGACCGATAGGGAGCAGGACCGTGACGGCACAACCCGACCTCCCCGCGGGTCCCGAGGACCCCTACCTGATCATCTCCTCCGACTGCCACGCCGGACTGCCCACCGAGCGCTACCGGCCCTACCTCGACCCCCGCTTCCACCGCGAGTTCGACGCCTTCCTCGGCGAGCGCGACGCCCGCCGCGCCGAGGCCACCCGGCTCGGGATCCGCAACGAGGCGTTCGCCGAGAAGTGGTTCCACGACCACGAGGAGGGGCTGCGCGGCGGCTGGGACACCGGCCAACGCCTCAAGGAGCTCGACGGGGACGGGGTCGCCGCCGAGGTGGTCTTCCCCGACGCCGACGCCGTGGACAGCCAGACCGCGGCCCCCTTCGGCGTCGGCCTCGGCCTCTCCGGCGACCAGGACCCGGCCCTCGGCATGGCCGGCGCCCAAGCCCACAACCGCTGGCTCGCCGAGTTCGTCTCCGAGAACCCCGAGCGGCACCGCGGGGTCGCGCTGCTGCCGATCACCGCCGACCCGAAGGCCGTGGTCGCCGAGATCCACCGCGCCAAGGAGTCCGGGCTCGGCGCCCTCATGATCCCCTCCATGTGGGTGGACCAGGCGCCCTACCACGACCGGCGCTACGACCCGATCTGGGCCGCCGCCGCCGAGACCGCCATGCCGATCCTCACCCACTCCGGGGCCGCGCCCCGCCACGAGTACGGCGAGCACCTCGGCATCTACGTCTCCGAGGTCACCTGGTGGCCCGCCCGCCCGCTGTGGTTCCTGCTCTGGTCGGGGGTCTTCGAGCGGCACCCCGGGCTGAGGTTCGGGGTCGCCGAGTCCGGCTGCTGGTGGCTGCCCAACCTGCTGTGGTTCATGGACCGGCTCTACCTCGGCGCGCACGGCGGCAAGAAGCTCTCGCCCTTCGCCGAACTGCGCCGCCCGCCCAGTGAGTACGTGGACCGGCAGGTGTTCGTCTGCGCCACCAACACCAAGCGCCGCGAGCTCGCGCAGCGCTACGAGATCGGCGTCGACAACATCCTCTGGGGCTCGGACTTCCCGCACCCCGAGGGCACCTGGCCCAACACCCGCACCTGGCTGCGGAACACCTTCCACGACATCCCCGTGGACGAGACCCGCCGAATGCTCGGCCTGGCCGCCGCCGAGGTGTTCGGCTTCGACACCGAGGCCCTGGCCCCGATCGCCCGCCGGATCGGCCCCACCCCCGCCGACCTCGGCCAGCCCGCCGACCAGGCCGCCGTCACCGCCTCCTGGGCCCGCTCCCGCGAGACCGGCCGGCACTGGCTCACCGGCTCCGACTTCCCCGTCCTGGGGGCCGACCGGTGAACGCCGACGCGAGGGCCGGCGCGGACCGGTACACGGTGATCTCCGCCGACTGCCACGCCGGCGCCGACCTCCTCGACTACAAGCCCTACCTGGAACGCCGACTGCACGAGGAGTTCGACGCCTGGGCGGCCACGTACGTCAACCCCTACGAGGACCTCCTCGCCGACACCGCCGACCGCAACTGGAACTCGGCCCGCCGGCTCGCCGAACTGGAGGCGGACGGCATCGTCGCCGAGGTGGTGTTCCCCAACACCATCCCGCCGTTCTTCCCCAAGGCCGCCCTGATGGCCCAGCCGCCCACCCGCGCCGAGTACGAACTGCGCTGGGCGGGTCTGCAGGCCCACAACCGGTGGCTGGCCGAGTTCTGCCGGGACGCCCCCGGCCGGCGCGCCGGCATCATCCAGATCCTGCTCAACGACGTGGACGCCGCCGTCGCCGAGATCCGCCGGGGCCGCGAGGCCGGGCTCACCGGCGGGATCCTGCTGCCCGGGGTGCCGCCCGGCTCCAGCGTGCCCGAGCTGTACTCCGAGGCGTACGACCCGATCTGGGCCGTGTGCGCCGAACTCGACGTGCCCGTCAACCACCACGGCGGCTCCGCCTCCCCGCCGCTCGGCGAGGAACCGGCGGCCCGCGCCGTGTTCATGGTGGAGACCACCTGGTTCTCCCACCGCGCCCTGTGGCACCTGGTGTTCGGCGGGGCCTTCCGCCGTCACCCCGACCTCCGGCTCGTGCTCACCGAACAGGGCTCCGGCTGGATCCCGGGCGTGCTGCGGATGCTGGACTACTACCACGGCCGACTGGTCGGGGCGGCCACCCGCGCGGCCACCGCCGAGTCCAAGTTCGGCGCCGGACTGGCCGAGTCCATGGGGGCCCCGCCCAGCGAGGTGTGGCGGGAGAACTGCTTCGTCGGGGCCAGCTTCATGCGCCCGCACGAGGTGCCGCTGCGGGACCTGATCGGCCTCGACAAGATCATGTGGGGCAGCGACTACCCCCACGACGAGGGCACCGCCCCCTACACCCGCGAGGCCCTGCGGGTGGCCTACGCGGGCCTGCCCCGCGAGGAGGTGGCCGCGATGGTCGGCGGGAACGCCGCCCGGGTCTACGGCTTCGACCTGCCGGCCCTCGACAAGATCGCCGAGCGGTGCGGGCCGCTGGTCTCGGAGGTCGCGCGGCCCCTGACCGAGGCCCCGGCCGACGCCACCAGCCCGGCCTTCGCCAAGGGGGGCTCCGTCCGGGTCTGGTGACCGGGGCGGGTGGGCGGCGCGGCACTCTCCCCGGTGTCGCGCCGCCCGTCCGGGGCCCGCTTCGCCCCGTTTGGGCTACCGTCGGTAACTTCCGGGTGGCGGTCGGGAATACCGATCGGTAACAACCTCTTCCGTCGGCCCGCGGGGCCGCCCTATGGTGCCCCCATGTCCAATCTGCCCGACGTCGTGCTGTGGTCCGTGCCGGCCTTCGTGCTGCTCACCGTCATCGAGATGGTGGCGCACCGACTCCATCCCGACGAGGACGCCGCCGGCTACGAGACCAAGGACACCGCCACCAGCCTGGGCATGGGCCTGGGCAGCCTCGCCTTCGACGCCCTGTGGAAGATCCCGGTCGTCGCCGTCTACACCTTCGTGTACGAGCTCACCCCGCTGCGGGTGCCGCTGCTCTGGTGGACCTTCCCGCTCATCCTGCTCGCCCAGGACTTCTGCTACTACTGGCAGCACCGCGGCCACCACGTGGTCCGCATCCTGTGGGCCTGCCACGTCGTGCACCACAGCAGCCGCAAGTTCAACCTCAGCACCGCCCTGCGCCAGCCCTGGACCAGCGTCACCTCCTGGCCCTTCTACCTGCCGCTGATCCTGCTGGGCGTGCACCCCGCGCTGATCGCCTTCTGCTACTCCGTCAACCTGCTCTACCAGTTCTGGATCCACACCGAACGCATCGGCCGGCTGCCGCGCCCCTTCGAGTACGTCCTCAACACCCCCTCCCACCACCGCGTCCACCACGCCTCCCAAGGCGGCTACCTGGACCGCAACTTCGGCGGGATCCTGATCGTCTGGGACCGGATGTTCGGCTCCTGGGTCGGCGAGACCGTCCGACCCGAGTACGGCCTCACCAAGAACATCGACACCCACAACCCGCTGCGCGTGGCCACCCACGAGTACGCCGCCATCGCCCGCGACCTGCGGGCCGCCACGAGCGCCCGCGAGGGCTTCGGCCGGGTGCTGCGCGGCCCCGGCTGGCAACCGACCGCGAAGCCCGCGCCCGCCGCCGAGAGCGTGCCCGCGCCCGCTCCCGAGGCCGCGCCCGCCGTCCGTCCCGCCGAGCCCGCCGAGCCCGCCGCGTGAGCCCCCGTCCCCGGCCCCGTCCCCTCGTCCCGCCCCGGTCCGCCCGCCGCGAGCGCGTCGCCCGCGCCGCCCTGATCGCCTTCGCCCTCGCGGCCGCCGCCGACCTCGGCTCCCTGCTCCTGGGCTGGAGCCCCGGCCACCCCCTGTTCAAGCCCCTCCTGATGCCGCTGCTGGCCGCGCACGCCGCCGCCCTCGGCGCCCCCCGGCTCCTGCTCGCGGCCCTCGCCTTCGGCTGGGGCGGGGACGTGGCCCTGCTCTTCGACGCCGACCCCGCCTTCCTCCTCGGCATGGGCTCCTTCGCCCTCGGCCACGTCTGCTGGCTGCTGCTCTTCCGCGGCCGCCGCACCGACCGCCGGCTCGCCCTCGGCTACGCCCCGGCCCTCGTCGGCACCCTCGTGCTGCTCTGGCCGGACCTGCCGCCCGAGCTGCGGGTCCCGGTGGCCGGGTACAGCCTGCTGCTGACCGCGATGGCCTGGCGTTCGGCCGCCCTCGGGCGCGCCGCCGGGATCGGCGGGGCCCTGTTCCTGCTCTCCGACACCCTCATCGCCACCGGCGTGGCCCAGTGGCCGCAGGCCCCCCGACCCGACTTCTGGATCATGGCCACGTACCTCGCGGCCCAGCTCCTGCTGACCCGGGGAGTGCTCGCCGGCGAACAGGCGTACGGTGGGGAGGCCGTCACCGCGGCACGAGCCACCACGGCACGACCTGCTGTCTGAACCACCGAAGGACCACCCCCCTATGCGCGCCACCGTCATCCACGCCCCGCACGACATCCGCGTGGAGGAGGTGCCCGACGCCGCGATATCCGCCCCCGGCGACGCCGTGGTCCGCGTCCTGCGCGCCTGCATCTGCGGCAGCGACCTCTGGGCCTACCGGGGCGAGGCCCGGCGCGAGCCCGGCCAGCGGATCGGCCACGAGTTCCTCGGCATCGTCGAGGAGATCGGCGCCGACGTCGGCGGCGTCCGCGTCGGCGACCTCGTCGTGGCCCCCTTCATGTGGTCCTGCGGCACCTGCGCGTACTGCGTCGAGGGCCTGCACACCTCCTGCGTGCGCGGCGGCTTCTGGGGCTCGGTCGGTTTCGACGGCGGGCAGGGCGAGGCCGTGCGCGTCCCGCAGGCCGACGGCACCCTGGTCCGACTGCCCGCCGACGCGGCCTCCGACGACCGGCTGCTGACCTCGCTGCTCGCCCTCTCCGACGTGATGGGCACCGGCCACCACGCCGCCCTCGGCGCGGGCGTGCGCCCCGGCTCCACCGTGGCCGTGGTCGGCGACGGCGCGGTCGGCCTGTGCGGGGTGCTGGCCGCCAAGCGGCTGGGCGCCGAGCGGATCATCGCGCTCGGCCGGCACACCGCCCGCACCGACATCGCCCGCTCCTTCGGCGCCACCGACGTGGTCGCCGAACGCGGGGAGGCCGCCGAGGCCGCCGTGCGCGAGCTGACCGGCGGCGCCGGCGCGCACGCCGTGATCGAGGCCGTCGGCACCGAGCAGTCCATGCGCACCGCCCTGAACATCACCCGCGACGGCGGCTCCATCGGCTACGTGGGCGTGCCCCACGGCAGCGGCACCGGCCTGGACCTCGGGGTCATGTTCGACCGGAACATCTCGCTGCGCGGCGGGGTCGCCCCGGTCCGCGCCTACCTGCCCGAGCTCCTCGGCGACGTGCTCGACGGGATCATCGACCCGGCTCCCGTCTTCGACCGCGCCGTCACCCTCGCCGAGGTCCCCGAGGGCTACCGCGCGATGGACGACCGCAGCGCCCTGAAGGTCCTCATCACCCCCTGAGCCCCGCGCCCGCGGACAGCGCGGACACGGGGCCCCGTACCGGCCCGCTCAGCGGGTCACTTGACGGCCTTCAGGGCGTCGACCACGCCGGCCCCGTAGTAGCCCGTCTGCCCCCACTTGGCCTCGCAGGTGACCGCGTCGATCAGGGCGCCGGAGGCGTCGTAGATCTGCGTGGGGCAGCCGGTCCGCGTGGCCTGCGCCTTCAGCAGGGCCTGGAGCTGCGCGGGCGAGGCGTTCGGGTGCCGGCTCTTGAGCAGGGCCGCGACGCCCACCACGTGCGGGGTGGCCATCGAGGTGCCCTGCTTGTAGCCGTAGCCGCCGCCCGGGAGGGTGGACAGGATCCGCCCGTTGGCGTCCGGGGTGGCCGGGATCTGCCACTTGTCGCCGCCCGGGGCGGCCACGTCGGCGACGCCGAGCCCGTAGCTGGAGTAGTACGAGCGCAGGCCCTTGTCCCCGGTGGCGGTCACGGTGACCACGCCCGGCAGCTGGGTCGGCAGGTCCAGGCAGACCTTCGGGTCGATCTCGCGGGGCACCGGGGTGCCGTCGTCGGGGCTGGTGTTGTCCAGGATCCGGTCCGCGGACAGGTCCCAGTTCTCGTTGCCGGCGGCGGCCACGTTGAGCACGCCCTTGCGCTCGGCGTAGCGGCTCGCCCGGGTCAGGGCCTCCACCAGGGCCTTCTGGTCGTCATCGGTCTTGCAGTTGAAGTACCAGGGGTCCACGTAGTACGAGTTGTTCGTGACGGCGATGCCCTTGTCCGCCGCGAACATGAAGGCGCAGACCACGGCCTCGGTGTAGAAGAGGCTGGTGGTGGGCTCGCTCACCTTGATCGCGGAGACCCTCACCCCGGGCGCGACCCCGGCGATGCCGGCCCCGTCCCGCGCGGCGGCGATCGTGCCGGCCACGTGGGTGCCGTGGTCGCTGCCGTCCGGGTAGGGCCGCCAGGCGCCCTCGGTGGTGTCGGGCACCCCGCCCACGCAGTTCGCGGACTGGCCCTTGGAGAAGTTCGGCGCGAGGTCGGGGTGGGTGTCGTCCACGCCCGTGTCGATCACGCCGACGGTGACCCGGCGGCTGCCGTCGTCGATCTTCTGCGCCTGGTCGGCCTTGATGGCCCGCAGGTCCCACTGGTTGGGCTCCAGCGGCTCCTGGCCGGGCGTGGCCTTCGCGGCGGACCGGGCGGCCTCGGCGGCCGTCAACCGGACCGTGCTGCCCTCCTCCGTGGTCTGCACGGCCTGCAACGGGGCGGTGCGGGTCGCGCCCACCGACACGAACAGGCGCTTGTCGGCGCGCAGGGTCCGGGCGAACTCGGGATTGTCCGAGCGGGCCACGACCACGCCGATCCTCTCGTGCGCGATCACGACGGTGCCGCCGGCGCGGGTGATCGCCTTGCGGGCCTGCGCCGCCGTGCCGTACGCCGTGAGGTTGGCGACGTAGCTGAGCAGCGGGCCGGTCGCCCGGTTCGCGGCCGGCGCGGCGGCCGTCCCCGAGCCCGCCGTCGTCCCCTGCGGGGCGGCCGAGGCCCCGACGGCGGGGAGGAAGGCGAGCGAGGCGGTGAGGGCCAGCCCGAGGGGGACCGTCAGCCGCCGGCGGCCGTTTCCGAGATGAGTCATGGGGTCTCCGGATCATCCGCGAAAAATCCGTCCGAACGCCGATTGCGTCGGACGCGTACATGACACGCGAAACTAGCGGTTTCGCAGCACCGCGCGCCACGGTCGCGACCACATCCGATCACCCTCTTTTCACCGCTGATCGCCGCTCGGCCCATCTCCTTCACCCGCCGAGGTGAACCGGTCCGCGCCCCGGCCCGTGCCGTTGACAAGGGGGACCCCCACGCCGTCCCCTCACGAACACCGGCGGCGGCCCGACTGCCCCCGCACACCTGCCTGCCCGCCCCAGCGAGGAGAGTCGCCCGTGTCCCCCGAAGCCGCGTCACCGCCGCCCCCCGCGCCGCCCACGCCGGAGGATTTCCAGCGGGTCCAGGCCAGTGCGGAGTTCGCCGAACTCCGCCGCGCCCACCGCTCCTTCGCGTTCCCCCTCACCGTGGCCTTCGTGGCCTGGTACCTGCTCTACGTGCTGCTCTCGAACTACGCGGGCGGCTTCATGGGCACCAAGCTCGTCGGCAACGTCAACGTCGCCCTCGTGTTCGGCCTCGCCCAGTTCGCCACCACCTTCCTCATCGCGTGGTGGTACTCCCGGCACGCCGCCCGCTCCCTCGACCCCAAGGCCGAGGCCATCAAGTCCCGCCTGGAGGCCGGAGAATGAGCAACGCCCCCACCCTCGTGCTGGCGGTCGGCGCCGACGAACGCCCCCTGGTCATCACCCTGTTCGGACTCTTCGTGCTGGCCACTCTCGGCATCACGATCTGGGCCGGCCGGCAGACCCGGGACGCCGCCGACTTCTACGCCGGCGGCCGAGGCTTCACCGGCTTCCAGAACGGCCTGGCCATCTCCGGCGACTACATGTCCGCCGCGTCCTTCCTCGGCATCGCGGGCATCATCGCCCTCAAGGGCTACGACGGCTTCCTCTACTCCATCGGCTTCCTCGTCGCCTGGCTCGTCGCCCTGCTCCTGGTCGCCGAGCCGCTGCGCAACTCCGGCCGCTACACCATGGGCGACGTGCTGGCCTACCGGATGCGGCAGCGGCCCGTGCGCACCGCCGCCGGCACCTCCACCATCGTCGTGTCGATCTTCTACCTGCTGGCCCAGATGGCCGGCGCGGGCGTCCTGGTCTCCCTGCTGCTGGGCATCACCAGCGAGGCCGGACAGATCGGCGTGGTCGCCCTCGTCGGCGTCCTGATGATCGCCTACGTCACCATCGGCGGCATGAAGGGCACCACCTGGGTGCAGATGGTCAAGGCCGTCCTCCTCATCGCCGGCACCCTCCTCATCACCTTCCTGGTGCTGTGGAAGTTCGACTTCAACATCTCCTCCCTGCTGGGCAAGGCCGCCGAGAACAGCGGCCACGGCTCCGCCTTCCTCGAACCCGGCCTCAAGTACGGGCTCACCGGCACCTCGAAGCTGGACTTCATCTCGCTGGGCATCGCCCTCGTCCTGGGCACCGCCGGACTACCGCACATCCTGATCCGCTTCTACACGGTGCCCACCGCCCAGGCCGCCCGGAAGTCCGTGAACTGGGCCATCGGCATCATCGGCGCCTTCTACCTGATGACCATCGTGCTCGGCTTCGGCGCCGCGGCCCTGCTCAGCCCCAAGGCCATCACCGACTCCAACCCCGCCGGCACCACCGCCGCCCCCATGCTGGCCGAGGAACTCGGCGGCGGGGCCGGCACCACCGGCGGCGCGATCCTGCTCTCCGTGATCTCCGCCGTGGCCTTCGCCACCATCCTCGCCGTGGTCGCCGGCCTCACCCTCGCCTCGTCCTCCTCCTTCGCCCACGACCTGTACGTGAACGTGATCCGCAAGGGCGAGGCCACCGAGAAGGAGGAGGTCCGGGCGGCCCGCTGGTCCACGGTGGCCATCGGCGCCGTCGCCATCGGCCTCGGCGCCCTGGCCCGCGACCTGAACGTGGCCGGGCTGGTCGCCCTGGCCTTCGCCGTGGCCGCCTCCGCCAACCTCCCGACGATCCTCTACAGCCTCTTCTGGAAGCGGTTCACCACCCAGGGCGCCCTGTGGTCCATCTACGGCGGCCTGATCTCCTCCGTGGTCCTCGTGCTGTTCTCGCCCGTGGTCTCCGGCAACCCCAAGACCTCCATGTTCAAGGGCGTCGACTTCCACTGGTTCCCCCTGGAGAACCCCGGCATCATCTCCATCCCCCTCGGTTTCCTCCTCGGCTGGCTCGGCACCCTCCTGTCCAAGGAGGAGCCGGACGCCGCCAAGTACGCCGAGCTGGAGGTGCGCTCCCTCACCGGAACAGGCGCGCACTGAAATCGTCCGAACACCTTCCGTGGCCGCGTCGTACGTCCCTACGACGCGGCCACGTCGCGTCTCGTCCGTTCCGGCACCCCGTCCCACCCGTCCGGTCGCGTAGGCTCGAATACAGCGCGCGACCTTCGACGAATCGGACCAGGGAGGGGGCCACCCGTGCTCATCGACACCTTCGGCCGCACGGCCACCGACCTGCGGGTCTCACTCACCGACCGGTGCAACCTGCGGTGCACCTACTGCATGCCCGAGGAGGGCCTGCAGTGGCTGGGGAAGAGCGACCTGCTCACCGACGACGAGATCGTCCGGCTGATCGACATCGCCGTCACCCACCTCGGGATCACGGACGTCCGCTTCACGGGCGGTGAGCCCCTGCTCCGTCCCGGCCTCGTCGGGATCGTGGAGCGCTGCGCCGCCCTCGAACCCCGGCCCCGGATGTCGCTGACCACCAACGGCATCGGCCTGGCCCGCACCGCGAGCGCCCTCAAGGCCGCCGGCCTCGACCGCGTCAACGTCTCCCTGGACACCCTGCGGCCCGAGGTCTTCAAGACCCTCACCCGCCGCGACCGGCACAAGGACGTCATCGCCGGCATGGCCGCCGCCCGCGACGCGGGGCTGACCCCCGTCAAGGTCAACGCCGTCCTGATGCCCGGCCTCAACGAGGACGAGGCCCCCGATCTGCTCGCCTGGGCCGTGGAGAACGAGTACGAGCTCCGCTTCATCGAGCAGATGCCGCTGGACGCGCAGCACGGCTGGAAGCGCGAGGGCATGATCACCGCCGGTGACATCCTCGCCTCCCTGCGGACCCGCTTCGAGCTGACCGAGGAGGGCGCCGAGGAACGCGGCACGGCCCCCGCCGAACGCTGGATCGTGGACGGCGGCCCCGCCACCGTCGGCGTCATCGCCTCCGTGACCCGCCCCTTCTGCGGGGCCTGCGACCGCACCCGGCTCACCGCCGACGGCCAGATCCGCACCTGCCTGTTCGCCACCGAGGAGTCCGACCTGCGCGCGGCCCTGCGCTCGGGCGCCCCGGACGAGGAGATCGCCCGGCTGTGGAAGGTCGCCATGTGGGGCAAGAAGGCCGGCTCCGGCCTCGACGACCCGAGCTTCCTCCAGCCCGACCGGCCGATGTCGGCGATCGGCGGCTGAGCGCCGACTCCCGCACGCCCGAGAGCCGGGCACCCCCGCGATCCGCGAGGGGTGCCCGGCTCTCGGCGTACCGGGATCGCGGGGGAGGGGGGCTCAGGCGCCGGGCGCGGGCCGCTCCGAGCCCGGCGGCGGGGACCACTCGGCCAGGGGCACCACGTCCTTGAGGAACCCGCGGATCCCGAGGAACTTCGTCAGGTGTTCGCGGTGCTCCGCGCACGAGAGCCAGGTCTTGCGCCGCTCGGGCGCGTGCAGCTTCGGGTTGTTCCACGCCAGCACCCACACGGCCGGGGCACGACAGCCCTTGCCGGAACAGATCGGGTCCTCGGGGTGCTCGCTGGGGGCGCCGAACAGGAAGCCGGCGCCGGTATCGGGGGAGTTCACGCACTCCACCCTACGAAACCCGCGCCCCGACCGCCCCGCCCCGACCGCCCCGCCCCGACCCCGTTCCGGGATCCGGACACGACGACGCCGGGCAGCCACGGGGGGAGCTGCCCGGCGTCGGACTGTCGCTCCGACGGGGGATGCGGAGCGCGTAGGCAGTATGGCACGGGGGACCCGTCCCGGTGCAGCCAATCGTCAGGATTGCTCTGAGCTTTCCTTGAGGTTTCCCGTCCCGAGCATCGGACGGGTCGGCGGCGGCACGAAGGTCGAGGGCAGGTGGGGGGTCGACTCCCGTCCCGCGTTCGCGATCACCACCGCGATGTACGGCAGCAGCACGCCCGCCGCGAGGGCCACGATCGCCACGATGCGCTGCACGTCCCACAACACCACCGTCGCGATGACCGCGACCGTGCGGATGAGCATCGAGATCACGTAGCGCCGCTGCCGGCCCCGCACGTCCTCGTCCAGGCCCATCCGGGCCCCGGTGATCCTGAAGACCTGGGCCTGACCGGCGCCGTTCCGTTTCGTCCCTGGCACTGTCCCACCACCAAAAATCCACCGCCGGGACCGGATCCCGGGCCCCTTCACGGTACGCGGTGCCCGCCGGACGGGGGAGGGCGGGTGCCCCCCGAACGGACCTGTCCGACATGCGGAGTACGTCCATCCGGTCGAGACTGGGCCCACGTGCGCACACCGCGCCCTGAGGAGGCGACATGCACTGGTTGTGGGCGATCATCGTCGGACTGGTCCTGGGTCTGATCGCCCGGGCGATCCTGCCCGGCAGACAGCACCAGCCGCTCTGGCTGACCGTCATCTTCGGCATCATCGGCGGGGTCCTCGGCAACGCGGTCGCCGGGTGGATCGGGGTCCACGACACCCGGGGCGTGGACTGGATCAGGCACCTGCTCCAGCTCGCGGGCGCCGTCGTGATCGTCGGCCTCGGCGACATGGTCTACCTGGCCCTGCGGGGCAACCGGCGCACGGTGTAGGGCGCGGCGACGGCGAAGGGGCCGGTCCCGGACTTCACGTCCGGGACCGGCCCCTTCTTGCGCGTGGACGACGGGTCAGCCGGTGACCTCGACCGCCGCCAGGTTCTTCTTGCCGCGCCGCAGCACCAGCCAGCGGCCGTGCAGCAGCTCACCGGCCTCCGGCACCGCGTCCTCGGAGAGGACCTTCGCGTTGTTCACGTACGCGCCGCCCTCCTTGACCGTGCGCCGCCCGGCCGACTTGCTGGCCACCAGGCCCGTCTCGGCCAGCAGGTCCACCACCGGCGCGAGCTCGGCGACCTTCGCGTGCGGCAGCTCGGAGAGGGCCGCCGCCAGCGTGGCCTCGTCCAGCTCGGCGAGGTCGCCCTGCCCGAACAGGGCCTTGGACGCCGCGATCACGGCGGCCGCCTGCGCGGGGCCGTGCACGAGCGCGGTCAGCTCCTCGGCCAGCGCGCGCTGCGCCGCCCGGGCCTGCGGACGCTCGGCGGTCTGCGCCTCCAGCTCCGTCAGCTCCTCGACGGACTTGAAGGACAGGATCCGCATGTACGTCGAGATGTCCCGGTCGTCCACGTTCAGCCAGAACTGGTAGAACGCGTACGGCGTGGTCATCTCCGGGTCCAGCCAGACGGCCCCGCCCTCGGTCTTGCCGAACTTGGTGCCGTCCGCCTTCACCATCAGCGGGGTGGCCAGCGCGTGCGCGGTCGCCCCCGGCTCCAGGCGGTGGATCAGGTCCAGGCCGGCCACGAGGTTGCCCCACTGGTCCGAGCCGCCCTGCTGGAGGGTGCAGCCGTAGCGCCGGTACAGCTCCAGGAAGTCCATGCCCTGGAGGAGCTGGTAGCTGAACTCGGTGTAGCTGATGCCCTCCTGCGACTCCAGCCGGCGGGCCACGGAGTCCTTGGTCAGCATCTTGTTGACGCGGAAGTGCTTGCCGATGTCCCGCAGGAACTCGATGGCCGACAGGCCGGCCGTCCAGTCCAGGTTGTTGACCATGACGGCCGCGTTCTCGCCCTCGAAGGACAGGAAGGGCTCGATCTGCGTGCGCAGCCGGTTCACCCAGTTCGCGACCGTCTCGGGGTCGTTCAGGGTGCGCTCGGCGGTCGGGCGCGGGTCGCCGATCTGGCCGGTGGCCCCGCCGACCAGCGCCAGCGGCCGGTGCCCGGCCCGCTGGAGCCGGCGCACGGTGAGCACCTGCACGAGGTGACCCACGTGCAGGGAGGCCGCCGTCGGGTCGAAGCCGCAATAGAACGTGACCGGACCGTCCGCGAACGCCTTGCGGAGCGCTTCCTCGTCGGTGGACTGGGCGAACAGCCCGCGCCACTTCAATTCGTCGACGATGTCCGTCACGGTCTTTTCGACTCCTCGGTGTGTGGTCAGATGTCCGACCAGTCTAAACGGGCCCGTCCCCCGCCCCGCCCCGACGTGTCGAGGCGGCGCGGGGGACGGCCGGGGGAGGGGCGGGAGCGGGCGGGCTCAGACGCCCTGGCTCACCGAACTCATGTTGAAGTCCGGCACCCGCAGCGCGGGCATCGCCGTCCGCGTGAACCAGTCGTTCCACTCGCGCGGCAGGGTCCGCTCGGTGCGCCCGGCCTCCACCGCCCGCGACAGCAGGTCCACGGGGGACTCGTTGAAGCGGAAGTTGTTGGCCGCGCCGACCACCTCGCCCCGCTCCACCACGTACACCCCGTCCCGGGTCAGCCCGGTCAGCAGCAGCGTCGCCGGGTCCACCTCGCGGATGTACCACAGGCAGGTCAGCAGCAGCGCGGGACCGTCGTGCCCGAGCCCGGCGACCATCTCGTCCAGGGACTTCACGCCCCCGGCCTCCAGCACCAGGTTCCCGAACGCGGGGGAGACCGGCAGCCCGGTCAGCTCCGCGCTGTGCCGGGTGGTGGTGAGCCGCTTCAGCTCCCCGTCGCCGATCCACTCCACGGGACCGATCGGCAGCCCGTTGTCGAACACCGACGCGTCGTCGCCCGAGCTGTGCGCGATCACGAACGGCGCCGACTCCAGGCCCGCCTCGCGCGGGTCGCTGCGCAGGGTCAACGGCAACGGCGACAGCCGCTCGCCCACCCGCGTCCCGCCGCCCGGCTTGGAGAACACGGTGCGGCCCTCGGCCGCGTCCCGGGCCGCCGCCGACCACATCTGGTAGATCAGCAGGTCCGCGACGGCGGTCGGCGGCAGCAGGGTCTCGTAGCGGCCGGCCGGCAGCTCCACCTTCCGCTCCGCCCAGCCCAGCCGGACCGCCAGCTCCTCGTCCAGGGCCAGCGGGTCCACGTCCGCGAAGTCCCGGGTGGCCCGTCCGGCCCACGCCGACCGCGAGCGGTCCGGGGACTTGGCGTTGACCTCCAGGGTCCCGTTGGGCTGGTCGTGCCGCAGCCGCAGGCCCGTCGAGGTGCCCAGGTAGGTGGAGACCAGCTCGTGGTTGGCGAAGCCGTACAGCTCCCGCCCGCCCGCGCGGGCCCGCGCGAACGCCGCGCCCAGGGCCGGCGCGAACGCGTCGAACACGGCGGAGGAGGTCTCGGCGGGCGGCGCCGTGAAATCGGCCGACGCGGGCACGCCGGACACCAGCTCCCGCGCGTCCTCCGCCGGCGCCGCCGTGCGCGCCGCCGCCTCGGCGGCCCGCACCAGCCCCTCCACCTCGTCGCGGGTGACGGCCGCGCGCGAGACCACGGCCGAGGCCGTGCCCTCCTTGCCGTCCACCGTCGCGATCACCGTCAGCGTCCGCCCCCGGGTCACCCCGTTCGTGGTCAGGGCATTGCCCGCCCACCGCAGGTTCGCGCTCGACTCCTCGTCCGCGATCACCACGCAGCCGTCGGCGGTGGACAGCTCCAGCGCCCGCTCGACGATCTCGTGCGGCTTGTGACTCGTCGCCATCAGCGTCCGGCCTCCTGGGTGGTGTTGAGGATGTTCACGTCGCGGAACAGGGCCGAGGGGCAGCCGTGGGAGACCGCCGCGACCTGCCCCGGCTGGGCCTTGCCGCAGTTGAAGGCCCCGCCCAGCACGTAGGTCTGCGGGCCGCCGACCTTCTCCATCGAGCCCCAGAAGTCCGTGGTGGTCGCCTGGTAGGCCACGTCCCGCAGCTGCCCGGCCAGCCGGCCGTTCTCGATCCGGTAGAACCGCTGCCCGGTGAACTGGAAGTTGTAGCGCTGCATGTCGATGGACCAGGACCGGTCGCCGACCACGTAGATCCCGCGCTCCACGCCCCCGATCAGATCCTCCGTGGACAGCCCGCCCGGATCCGGGGCCAGGGACACGTTCGCCATCCGCTGCACCGGCACGTGACCGGGGGAGTCGGCGAAGGCGCACCCGTTGGAGCGGCCCAGGCCGGTCAGCGCCGCGATCCGACGGTCGAGCTGGTAGCCGACCAGGGTGCCGTCCTTGACCAGGTCCCAGGACTGGGCCTCGACGCCCTCGTCGTCGTAGCCGATCGTCGCCAGCCCGTGCTCCGCGGTCCGGTCGCCCGTCACGTTCATGATCGGCGAGCCGTAGCGCAGCGAACCCAGCTTGTCGAAGGTCGCGAACGAGGTGCCCGCGTACGCGGCCTCGTAGCCCAGCGCCCGGTCCAGCTCGGTGGCGTGCCCGATCGACTCGTGGATGGTCAGCCACAGATTGGAGGGATCCACCACGAGGTCGTAGCGGCCCGCGGTCACGCTCGGCGCCCGCATCTTCTCCGCGAGCAGCCCCGGGATCTCCTCCAGCTCCCGGTGCCAGTCCCAGCCCGTGCCCGTCAGGTACTCCCAGCCGCGCCCGGCCGGCGGGGCGATCGTGCGCATGGACTCGAACTCGCCGCCCGCGCCGTCCACCGACACCGCGGTGAACTGGGGGTGCACCCGCACCCGCTGCTGGGTGGTGGAGGTGCCCGCGGTGTCCGCGTAGAACTTGTTCTCGTGCACGGCGAGCAGCGAGGCGTCCACGTGCGTGACCCCGTCGGCGGCCAACAGGCGCGCGCTGTGGTCGGCGAGCAGCGCCGCCTTCTCCTCGTCGGGCACGGAGAAGGGGTCCACCTCGTAGGAGGAGACCCACACCTTGTCGGCGTGCACCGGCTCCTCGGCCAGCTCCACCCGCTCGTCCGAGCCGGCCGCCCGGATCACCTTCGCCGACAGCTTCGCCATGGCCACGGCCTGCCCGGCCACCCGTGCCGCGGCGTCCATGGTCAGGTCCACGCCCGAGGCGAAGCCCCAACTGCCCTCGTGCACCACGCGCACCGCGTAGCCGAGGTCGGTGGTGTCCGAACCACCCGCGGGTTTGGCGTCCCGCAACCGCCACGAGGCGCTGCGGATCCGCTCCAACCGGAAGTCCGCGTGCGTGGCCCCCAGGGCCCGCGCCCTGGCCAGGGCCGCGTCCGCGAGGGCCCGCAAGGGCAGCGCGGTGAAGGACGGATCGATTCCGTGGACCACGGGCGGCCTCACTCTCCTGATCTCGGTGCCGAAGACTCGCACGGGGAAGTCAACCACGCCCGGTCCCGCCGACCACCCCGGTTTTCCCCGGCCTTTCTGTAGGGATTCGACACAGACCCGGGTGTCGCCCTGTCGATGCCGGATTCTGCGGAACCCCGACCGGCCCGATAGGTTTCCGGTATCCAGACTGCTAGCGAAAGGGTGATCCGTTGAGCCGCTCGGTTCTCGTCACCGGAGGAAACCGGGGCATCGGCCTCGCCATCGCCCGCGCCTTCGTCACCACCGGTGACAAGGTCGCGATCACCTACCGCTCGGGCGAGCCCCCGGAGGCCCTCACCGAGCTGGGGGTCCTCGCGGTCCGCTGCGACATCACCGACTCCGAGCAGGTGGAGCGGGCGTACAAGGAGATCGAGGAGAGGCACGGGCCCGTCGAGGTGCTGGTGGCCAACGCCGGCATCACCAAGGACACCCTGCTCATGCGCATGTCCGAGGACGACTTCACGTCGGTCCTCGACACCAACCTCACCGGCACCTTCCGCGTCGTCAAGCGCGCCAACCGCGGCATGCTCCGCGCGAAGAAGGGCCGCGTCGTCCTCATCTCCTCCGTGGTCGGCCTCCTCGGCTCCGCGGGCCAGGCCAACTACGCCGCCTCCAAGGCCGCCCTGGTGGGCTTCGCCCGCTCCCTCGCCCGCGAGCTCGGTTCCCGCAACATCACCTTCAACGTCGTCGCCCCCGGCTTCGTGGACACCGACATGACGAAGGTGCTCAGCGACGACCAGCGCGCCGGCATCGTCTCCCAGGTCCCGCTCGGGCGCTACGCCCAGCCGGAGGAGATCGCCGCGGCGGTCCGCTTCCTCGCGTCCGACGACGCCTCGTACATCACCGGAGCCGTCATTCCCGTTGACGGCGGATTGGGCATGGGTCACTGATCACCATGAGTGGAATTCTCGCCGGCAAGCGCATCCTCGTCACGGGTGTGCTGATGGAGTCCTCCATCGCCTTCCACACCGCGCGACTCGCCCAGGAGCAGGGCGCCGAGATCATCCTCACGGCCTTCCCGCGCCCCACGCTGACCGAGCGCATCGCGAAGAAGCTGCCGAAGCCGGTCAAGGTGATCGAGCTGGACGTCACCAACGACGAGCACCTCGCCCGCCTGGAGCAGGTGGTCCGTGACGAGCTCGGCGGCCTCGACGGCGTCGTGCACTCCATCGGCTTCGCCCCGCAGGACGCCCTCGGCGGCAACTTCCTCAACACCCCGTTCGAGTCCGTGGCCACCGCCATGCACGTCTCGGCCTTCTCCCTGAAGTCCCTGACCATGGCCTGCAAGCCGCTGTTCCCGGCGGAGGGCGCCTCGGTCGTCGGCCTCACCTTCGACGCGAAGTTCGCCTGGCCGCAGTACGACTGGATGGGCCCGGCCAAGGCCGCGCTGGAGGCCACCAGCCGCTACCTCGCCCGCGACCTGGGCAAGGAGAACATCCGCTGCAACCTGGTCGCCGCCGGCCCGATCGGCTCCATGGCCGCCAAGTCCATCCCCGGCTTCAGCGAGCTGGCCTCCGTCTGGGACCACCGCTCCCCGATGGAGTGGGACATGTCCGACCCGGAGCCCACCGGCAAGGCGATCGTGGCGCTGCTCTCCGACTGGTTCCCCAAGACCACCGGCGAGATCGTGCACGTCGACGGCGGTCTGCACGCCGTGGGCGCCTGACCGCACCCGCACCCCGCGTCCCGAGGGGCCGCGCGCACCGGAACGTTCCGGCGCCCGCGGCCCCTCGCGCGTTTCTTCGCTCGGACGCACGCCCGACCGGCTCCCCCCGGGTCGTGAACCGGGACGAACCCGGTCAGACTGGCCGAGTTGAGGGAGGGTGCGAGGATCCGGTCCGCCGGCCCCGCCCCGTGCGATCGACGACGAGGAGGTGCCGGGGTGCGCGCGAGGCCCGGACGAGCGGTGGCCCTCCTGGCGGGCGCGGTGGTGGTGACGGGCCTCGTGGCCCCCGTCCTGCCCACCGACCCGCCGCTCCCGCCGGCCGACGTGCGCGCGGTCGCCGCCCTCGCGGGCGCCACCGCCCACGGCGACCTCGCCCGGGTGGACGCCCTGCGCGAACCCGGGGCCCGGCCGCCCGTGGACCCGCCCGCAGAACCCCCGGCCCCACCGCCCCGGCCCGCGTCGGGGGGCCTGTTCGGCGCCGACTGCGCGGTGGTGGTCACCGGCTCCACCGTCGCCGCCGACTGCCACAACCCCTACCCGGACACCGACCGGATCCGGCTGCACGTGGAGTGCGACCGCTGGTGGGACGTGGACGGCGACAGCGCCGCCACCGCCGTCCTCCCCGCCGGCCGGACCCGACTGCTGGGCCGCTGCTGGAAAGAGGTCCGGGCCGCCTGGGTCACCCACCACCGGCAGGACTGACCCTCAGCTCGCGGCCGGGACCACCGCCACCCCGTCGCGCAGGCAGACGAAGGGGTAGCCGGCCGCCTCGGAGGCCGCCGCGTCCCCGTCCCCGCGCCGGATCGCCTCGATCAGCCGGGCGTGGTCCAGGTGCGCGGCCGGGGTCAGCTCGGTGCCCACGTCGGTGCGCAGCCACTCGGCGACCAGATCGCCGAGGTCGGCGTACAGCTCGATCAGCACCTCGTTGTGCGAGGCCGCCACCACCGCCATGTGCAGGCTCACGTCGGCCGCCACGAACAGCTCCGCGTCCCCGCTCGACCACGCCTCCTCCCGACGCGCGAGCAGCGCGTCGAGCTGGGCGAGGTCCCGTTCGGTGCGCCGCTCGGCGGCCAGCCGGGCCCCGGAGGACTCCAGGGTGGAGCGCAGCTCGGCGATGTGCCGGGGGTCGGCGCCCGCGAACCGGCGGTGCATCACCCCGGCGAGCTCGCTGGTGGCCAGCACGTAGGTGCCCGAACCCTGCCGGATGTCCAGCAGCCCGTTGTGCGCCAGGGCGCGCACGGCCTCGCGGACGGTGTTGCGGGCCACCCCCAGCAGCTCCACGAGTTCCGGTTCGGTCGGGATCCGCGATCCCACCGGCCATTCACCGGTGGTGATCTGGTTCCGGAGCTGGGCGATCACCTGGTCGACGAGGGCGGCGCGACGGGGGGAGGTCAGCGGCATGTCGTTCTCTCTCGGGGACGGCGCGAGTTTCCGGCGGACACTGGACAACCAATCATCCCATGATTCTATGATGGTCCGATGCACGACGACGAACTCCGTACCCTCGATCGGCCCACCGGCCGCCCGGACGCCCCCGCGTCCCCCGCCCTCGCGACCCGCGCCCCCGCGACCCCGCTTCCCGAAGGGCCCCGGTCCCGCCGGCTCGGCGCCTTCCTCGTCGTCGGCATCGTGCTGGCCGCCCTCAACCTGCGGCCCGCCATCACCAGCCTCGGAGCCCTCTTCGAGGAGACCCGCGAGGGCCTCCACATGAGCGGCACGGTCGCCGGCCTCATCACCTCCGTGCCCGCCCTGTGCTTCGCCGTCTTCGGCGTCACCGCGCCCCGCCTCTCGCGCCGCTTCGGCCCCGCCGCCGTGGTCTGCGCGGGCATGGCCGCCGTGGCCGCGGGCCTCATAGTGCGCCCCTTCGCGGACGGCGCCGTCGGGTTCCTGGCCGCGAGCGCCCTGACCCTGGCCGGCATCGCCCTGACCAACGTGCTGCTGCCGGTGGTCGTCAAGCGCTGGTTCCCCGACCGCGTCGGCACCATGACCGGCCTGTACTCGATGGCCCTGGCCGCCGGCACCTCCCTGGCCGCCGCCGCCACCGTCCCCCTGACCACCGCCCTCGGCGGGAACTGGCGCGACGGGCTCCTGGTGTGGGCCGTCCTCGGCGTCCTCGCCTTCCTGGTCTGGCTGCCCCTGGTCCGCGCCGTCCGCCCCGCCAAGGCCGACGCCGGCGCGAGCGCCCCGGCCGCCGCCCCGAGCGCCGGCCCGAGCGTCCTGCGCAGCCGCACCGCCTGGGCGCTGGCCGTCTACTTCGGCCTCCAGGCCACCGGCGCCTACATCACCATGGGCTGGCTCCCGCAGATCTTCCGCGACGCGGGCGTCTCCGCCGAGACCGCCGGCGTGCTCCTCGCCGTCACCATGGCCATGGGCGTCCCGCTGGCCTTCGTCATCCCCAACCTCGCCGGCCGGATGCGCAACCAGGGCCCGATAGCCGCCGGACTCGGCCTCTTCGGCCTCGTCGGCTACCTCGGCCTCTACCTCGCCCCCGCCGGCGGCGCCTGGGCCTGGGCCCTCCTCCTCGGCGTCTCCAACTGTGCCTTCCCACTGGTCATCACGCTGATCGGGCTGCGCGCCAAGTCCCCGGCCGGCGTCGTGCGGCTGTCCGCCTTCGCCCAGTCCACCGGCTACCTCATCTCCATCCCCGGCCCCCTCCTCGTCGGCACCCTCTACCAGCACAGCGGCGGCTGGGACCTCCCGCTGCTGCTGATGAGCGGGCTGCTCGTGCCGCAGATCGCCCTCGGCCTGCTCGCCGGCCGGGACCGCACGATCGAGGACGAATGCGGCATGAAAGACTGACGGCATGAGCGTCCTCGAACCGAACCCGAAGAACGGGCACAAGAAGCTCGGCCTCGTCCTCGGCGCCATGCTCGGCGTCACCGTGATCATCGCGATCATCGCCACGATCGCCTCCCCCTGACCGGCCCGGGCCCCCACCCCGACCCCGAGACGATCTCGGGGTCGGGGTGGGGGAAACCCCCGAGAGAAGCGGGGGACAGGCTCAGGGACGACTGGGGGAGAAACCCGATGGGCCCCGGCCCCCGCCTTCCGTAGATTCGACGGCAGAGCCCACCGCGCGCCCGCGCGGGCGGGCGCCAGCCCCTCGCCCACGGAGACGGACATGCCGGTCGACCCCCGCACCCCCGCGCGCCCCACCGCCTCCGCCCGTCCCGGCACCCGCCTCACCTGGTGGACCCCGGTCCTGCCCGCGCTGGTCTTCACCGCCCTGCTCCTGCTGCTCACCCTGGGCACCGGCGACGCCAACGCGGCCTCCGAGGGCGGCACCCTCGGCCGGATCACCGGCCGCGTCCTGACCGTCCTCGGCTGAACCCGACCCCGATGAGGGCCCCGGCCGGCGCGCGCCCGCACGACACGCCGGGGCGCGGTCGCCCGTGCGGGTGAGCCCCGATCCGCCCCGCACCCCGTCCCCCGATCCGTGCGAAGCTGAGGGCCATGAGCGCCGACACCATCCGCAGGATCGTCCTCCTCCGGCACGCCAAGGCCGATTGGGGCCAGGAAACCGACCACGAACGCCCGCTCGCCGACCGGGGCCGCAAGGACGCCCCCGTCGTCGGCCGCCGGCTCGCCGGGCTCGGCTTCGACCTCGACCTCGCCGTCTGCTCCACGGCCGCCCGCACCCGCGAGACCTGGAAGCTGGCCGTCGCCGAACTCGCGACCCGCCCCAGGACCGTCTACGAGGAGCGGGTCTACGAGGCTTCCCTCGGCGAACTCATCGCGGTCCTGAACGAGACCCCCGACGGGGTGGAGAACCTGCTGCTCGTCGGGCACAACCCGGGGATCCACGCCCTGGCCGACGCCCTGGCCGGGGAGGCCGAGGGGGACGCCCTCGCCCGCATGAACCGCTCCGGCTACCCCACCTCCGGACTCGCCGTGCTCACCTTCACCGGCACCTGGAAGTCCGTGGAACACGGGGTCGGCACCCTCGTCGACTTCTGGAGCCCCCACTCCTGACCCGCCGTGGGCACACCCCGCCACGACGAAGGGCGGGGGCGCGCACGGGGAAGACCCCGTCGCACCCCCGCCCCCGCGCGGCCGACCGACCTCACACCAGGTCGGCGGCCTCCACCTCTTCCCGGGTGATCCCCAGCAGGTACAGCACGGCGTCCAGGAACGGCACGTTCACCGCCGTGTGCGCGGCCTCCCGCACCACCGGCTTCGCGTTGAACGCCACCCCCAGACCGGCCGCGTTCAGCATGTCGAGGTCGTTCGCCCCGTCCCCGATCGCCACCGTCTGGGCCAGCGGCACCCCGGCCTCCGCCGCGAACCGCCGCAGCAGCCGCGCCTTCCCGGCCCGGTCCACGACCTCGCCGACCACCCGGCCGGTCAGCTTCCCGTCCACGATCTCCAGCGTGTTGGCCGAGGCGAAGTCCAGCCCGAGCCGCTCCCGCAGATCGTCCGTGACCTGCGTGAACCCGCCCGAGACCACGCCCACCTGGTAGCCCAGTCGCTTCAGGGTGCGGATCAGGGTCCGCGCGCCCGGCGTCAGCCGCACCTCGGCGCGGACCTTGTCCACCACCGACTCGTCCAGACCCGCCAGCAGCGCCACCCGCGCGTGCAGCGACTGCTCGAAGTCCAACTCCCCGGCCATCGCCCGGGCCGTCACCGCCGCCACCTCCTCCTCGCAGCCGGCGTGCGCGGCGAACAGCTCGATGACCTCGTCCTGGATCAGCGTGGAGTCCACGTCCATCACCACCAGGCGCTGGGCCCGCCGGTGAAGCCCGGCCGAGACCACCGCCACGTCCACGCCGAGAGCCGAGGCCGCCGTGGCCAGCGTCGTGCGCAGGGGCTCGGTCTCCACGCCCGACACGGCGAACTCCACCGCCGTCACCGGGTACTTCGCCAGCCGGAAGATGCGGTCGATGTTGCCGCCCGTGCCGGTGATCCGGGCCGCGATCTGCGCCGTGGACTCGGCGGTCAGCGGATGCCCCAGCACCGTCACGTGCGAGCGGCCGCTGCCGCGCGGCCGGTTGTCGCCGGTGCCGGAGATGATCTCGGCCTGCAACTTCAGCGACTCGGCCCAGCTGTGCACGGTCGCCCGCAGCTCGCCCTCCCCGCCCGGCGAACCGGGACGGGTGACGAGGGCACACAGCACGATCCGGCCGCGCGTGACGACCTGCTCGATGTCGACCACGTCGACCGAGTAGGCGGCGAGGGTGTCGAACAGTCCGGCGGTGATCCCGGGACGGTCCTTGCCGAAGATCTTGACGAGGAGGGTGGGGGCGTCGGAAATCTGCGAAGCGCTCATGGTGCCCTCACCGTATCGTCCCCGCTCGGCCGCCCCACCCCCCGTCCCACCAGACGGTCACCCGCTCCGCCGAACTCCCTCACCCCACCCCGGACCCCGGCGGCCGGGGCGGCGGGAACGACGGCGGGGGCGGCGGCCCCGGGGGTGGCGGTGGGACGAACGGCGCCCGCCCCGCCGCCCGCGTCCGCCCGTCCGGATCCGCCCCCGGCCCCGGCCCCGACCCCGAGGGCCCGCTCCGGTACGGGTTCACCACCGGCCCCGCCCCGCCCGGCGGCACCGGAGGCCGGTACGGCCCCCACGCGCCCTCGCCCTCGCCCCCGCCCCCGCCGGCCGCCGGGCCCGGCCCGCCCGCCGCGCCCCCTCGGCCCCGTCCCACCAGCCCCGCCACCACTCCGATCCCCGCACCCCACACCGCACCCCACGACACCGCCCGCACCGGATCCACCGCCAACCGCGCCCCCAACCCCGTCAGATCCACCCCGAGCACTCCCAGGGACGCGTCCAGCGAGAACCGCGTCGCCCACGCCACCACCCCCAGCCCGGCCGCCGTCACCACCACCGACCGCGCCACCGCGCCCGGCACCCGCACCCCCGGCGAACCCCGCCCCACCACCACCCCCACCAACACCGCGAGCACCACCGACCCCACCGTCGGCAGCCACACCCACCACCCCTCCCACCCGGCCACGTCCCCCACCGACACCGACCGCCCCACGAACCACCGCGCCACCGGCTCCGGCAACCACCGCGACGCGTCCCCCCGCACCGACCCCTCCCACGGCACGCCCCACGCCGCCGCCCACCCCGTCCAGCCCCCGTTCGGCGCCCCCAACAACAGCGCCCCCACCGCCGCCCCGAACACCCCGCGCCACAAGCCCGCCACCACACCGCCCACCCACACCAGACCCACCGGCACCGCCGCGAGCACCAGCAACCCCCGCACCGGCGCCCGCCACCGCGCCCACCCCACCGGCCCGTGCCGCGAGACCGCCAGCGCCACCACCAACACCACCAGCACCCACCCCAGCGCCCCGAGCACCGTGGCCGGCACCTCCACCGCGAAGCCCACTCGGGCCTTCGCCTCGATCAGATCCCCCACCCGATCCGGCAACAACCCGCCCAAATCCGGCAGATCCCACCCCGGCACCTCCAACCCCGGCACGTCCACTCCCGGCACCGACACCGAGGGCCGGGGCACCGCCGGCGAGGGCAACCGGGCCCCGTCCAGGGTCACCACCTCCCGCCCCCAGGCCCCCGAGGCCGCCGCCACCCCCGCCCACAGCGACGCCACCACCCCGGCCCGCGCCGCGAGTTCGGCCCCCCGCCCGCGCGCGCACCGCGCCGTGCGCAGGAACACCGCCCCCAGGACCACCGCGCCCACCACCGACACCCCGAGCGGCACCAGTTCCAGGGACCCCTCGGCGCCCGCGCCCCCGGGCATCCCGAACACCGAGAGCTCACCGGTGGGTCGGATCCGCCCGCCCGCCGCCGCGATGACCGTCGCCGCCGTCATCGCCCCGAGCGACCCTCCGGTGTCCGTGACCCCCAGCAGCCACAGTCCGAGCGCCGCGACCCCCGCCATGGCGGCCGCGGCCGTCCCGACCGCGAGCAGCGCACCGGCCGAAAAGGAACCCCATCGCATCGCGCGCACGAGCCCGACCCCCGAACCCTCGTCGGCCGGCCCGCCCCGCAGAACCGGGTACGGGCCCGCGAATTCCGCCTCTCCTCACTGTCCGCAGGCGGGCGGCCACCGTCAACGCGCGGTCGTCGACGGGTTGTGACACGGCCCGGATTCCCCTCGGGCCCGCGGGCCTGAAATAGTTCCCCCCGATGTACGCCATCCCTAGACTCCCTGACGTCAGGGGGATTCTCGGGGGACAAGCAAGTGGGGCTGGAGTGCCGGAACTCGTACTGCAAGTGAACGGAAGGACCTGGACGCTGGATCCGTCCCGGTCGTACGCGCTGGGGCGCGATCCCCAGGGGGACGTGGTCATCGACGACGCCAGGGTCTCCTGGCGGCACGCCACGCTCCGCTGGGACGGGCGCGGTTGGGGGATCGAGGACCACGGTTCCACCAACGGCACCTGGCTGCGGGGGGCCCGGGTGGAACGGGCCGAGCTGTCCCCGGGCACCCCGGTGCACCTGGGCAACGCCACCGACGGCCCGCGGCTGGACCTGATCGGGCAGCCCGCCCCGGTCGTCGCGGGCGGTGGGGCGCACTGGTCGCCCGACCCGGGCGCCGACTTCGGGCACGTGGGGATCCCGGGCCAGGGCGGCCCGCGCCAGGGCCAGGCGGCCGGTGGGGCCCACGCGGACCGCAGCCCGACCACCTTCCACCAGATCGCCGTCGGCCACGTGATGCGGATCGGCCGCGCGCTCGACAACGAGCTGGTCGTCTCGGACCTCCAGGTCTCGCGGCACCACGCCGAGTTCCGCGCCACCGCCGGCCGGTTCGAGATCCACGACCTCGGCAGCCACAACGGCACCTACGTCAACGGCCAGCCGCTGGCGAAGTCGGGTTCGGCCTCGCTGGGCCCCAACGACATCGTGGGCGTGGGCCACTCCACGTTCCGGATCGTGGGGGACCGGCTGGAGGAGTTCGTCGACACCGGCGAGGTCTCCTTCTCGGCCCGGCACCTGACGGTCACCGTGGACGGCGGCAAGCAGATCCTGAAGGACGTGTCCTTCGGGGTGCCCGAGAAGTCGCTGATTGCGGTCATCGGCCCGTCCGGCTCCGGCAAGTCCACCCTGCTCAAGGCGCTCACCGGCTACCGGCCCGCCAACCAGGGCGACGTGCTCTACGACAACCGGAACCTGTACAAGCAGTTCGCCGAGCTGCGCCAGCGCATCGGTCTGGTCCCGCAGGACGACATCCTGCACAAGGAGCTGACCGTCCGCACGGCCCTGAAGTACGCGGCCAAGCTCCGCTTCCCCGGCGACACCGCCGAGACCGAGCGCGCCGCCCGGATCGACGAGGTCCTGCGCGAGCTGAAGCTCGACATCCACAAGGACAAGAAGATCACCTCGCTCTCCGGAGGCCAGCGCAAGCGCGTCTCGGTCGCCCTGGAGCTGCTGACCAAGCCCTCGCTGATCTTCCTCGACGAGCCGACCTCGGGCCTGGACCCGGGCATGGACCGCGACGTGATGCAGCTGCTGCGCGGGCTCGCCGACGACGGCCGCACGGTGCTGGTGGTCACGCACTCCGTGGCCGAGCTGGCGATCTGCGACAAGCTGCTGGTGATGGCCCCGGGCGGCTCCGTCGCCTACTTCGGCCCGCCGGACGAGGCGCTGAACTTCTTCGGCTACGAGACCTGGGCCGACGTGTTCTCCGCGTTCGAGAACTACCGCGACTTCGACTGGGCCGGCCGCTGGAAGGGCTCGCAGCACTACCAGCTCTACGCCGCCGACCTCGACAACGCGGCCCCGCAGCCGGCCGTCGTGGCCCCGGTGGCCCAGGTGCGCCCGCCCAAGCCGCAGGGCTGGGGCTCGCAGCTGTTCACGCTGATCCGCCGCTACGTCACCGTCATCGCCTCCGACAAGGGCTTCCTGGGCCTGATGGTGATCCTGCCGGCGGTGCTGGGCGTGGTCTCCACCGTCATCCCGGCCACCTTCGGCCTGGCCCCGCCGACCCCGCCGTCCCGGTTCAACGGCGACGCGGGCACGATCATGCTGATCCTCGCGGTCGGCATGTGCTTCTCGGGCGCCGCGAACTCGGTCCGCGAGCTGATCAAGGAGCGGGTGATCTACGAACGGGAGCGGGCCACCGGCCTGTCCCGCTCGGCGTACCTGATGTCCAAGGTCATCGTCCTCGGCGTGATCACCGCCCTCCAGGGCGTGATCATCTGCGTGATCGGCTTCGTGCCGCGCGATCTGCCCGCCGAGGGCCTGCTGATGCCGCCGGCCGTCGAGCTGTGCCTGTCGGTGATCGCTCTGGGCTTCACGTCGATGATGTTCGGCCTGGTGATCTCCTCGCTGGTGAAGACCGCCGAGAAGACCATGCCGCTGCTCGTCATGTTCGCGATCGTCCAGGTCGTCTTCACCGGCATCCTGTTCAAGATCTACGACACGGTGGGCCTGGAGCAGTTCGCGTGGCTGATGCCCTCGCGCTGGGCCATCGGCGCGGCCGGCACCACCCTGAACCTCGGCAAGCTGATGCCGCCGTGGGACCAGGACGACCCGACCAACACCGACCCGCTGTGGGACGCCACCGTCGGCCAGTGGGCGCTGGACATCTCCGTGCTGCTGGCCCTGGGCGTGATCTGCGGGTTCGCCGTGGCCCGGCTGCTGCGCCGGCACGAGCCGGAGGTCATGCGCAAGTAGCCCTCGAACGCCCGCGGGGCGGCACCCGAGGACCGTGTGTCGGTCCGGGTGCCGCCCCGCGGGCGTGCGGTGCCTCGGCTCAGTAGGCGCTGTTGACGTTGTCCATGGAGCCGTAGCGGTCGGCCGCGTAGTTGCAGGCGGCGACGATGTTGGCGACCGGGTCGTACTGGTCGAACTTGGTGCCCTTGACGTGGTACGTCTTGAAGGTCGGGTAGATCACCTGCAGCAGGCCCTTGGAGGGGATGCCGTTGCGGGCGTTGATGTCCCAGTTGTTGATCGCCATCGGGTTGCCGCTGGACTCGCGCATCACGTTGCGGTGGATGCCCGCGTAGGTGCCGGGGATGCCCTCGCGCTTCATGATGAACAGCGCCTCGCGGATCCAACCGTCCAGGTTGTTCGCGAACACCGGCATCCGGGCGGCGGAACGGCTCGCGGTCTGCTCGGCCTCACGGGTCTTGGCGGCCTTCGCCTTCGCGGCGGCGTCGTCGGCGGCGACCTTGGCCTGCTTCACGGCCACGGCGCTCTGCGCGTTCACGTGCTGCGCCGTGCCGGCCAGCTTCACGTCCACGACCTTGGCCACGGCCACGGGCGCCGCGGCGATCTCCACCGGCTGCCCGGTCTCGCCCGCCCCGGCGGGGACCAGGGTGAGGGCCAGGGCGGCGGCGCCGAGACCGGCGACGGCGGCGAGGGCGATCTTGTGGGTCTTGGTCGGACGACTGTGACCGGCGGGGGAGGACGCGGACATGGGACACACACCTTCACGAGCGGGGGTTCCCTCCGGCGGGAACGGCTCGGAGAGGGTCGGACGACGCGCCGCCGGGGTTCGGGACCCTGTGCGGCGCTCGGTGACGGGAGCCATTGTTAGCGGCCGTGAAATCCCCGGGCAAAGGTGTGACCTACGAAGCCGGGTAGTGGATCACGGACCCCCGCCGCCCCCCTCCCGCACCCGCTCGAACCCCCGTGATCAGCCCTCCCGCACCCCCGGCGGATCAACTAACGGGCTTCGTAAGTGACCTGCGTCCTATGCTCGGGCTCACATCAGGCACGTAACAATCTCACCGCCCGTCGCGAAAGCGAAGCGGAACGTGACGACCGAGGTCCCGGGACCTACTCCCCGGGGTCCCGCGGACCTCCGCCCGTGGCCCCATCCGGCCGGACACGCTCCGCGACTACGGTGATCACATGGACACCCCGCCCCCGACGCCGGCCCCCGGACCCGCCGGACCGGCCGCCCTCGCGGCCGTCAGCGCCGCCGTCCTCGCGATCAACCGGCACTCCGCCGTCGAGGACGTCCTGCGCACGATCGTCGCCTCCGCCCGTACCCTCCTCGGCGCCGAGTACGCCGCCCTCGGCGTCCCCGACGACCACGGGGGCTTCGCCCAGTTCGTCGTGGACGGGGTCACCGAGGAGCAGTGGCGCCGCATCGGCCCCCTGCCCCGCCGGCACGGGGTGCTCGCGGCCATGCTCGACACCGACGGCGCCGAACGCCTCGGCGACGTGCGCGCCGACCCCCGCTTCGAGGGCTGGCCCGGCGCCCACCCCGACATGTCCCACTTCCTCGGCATGCCCGTGCGCGACGGCGACGAGACCATCGCCGCCCTCTTCCTCGCCAACAAGACCCCCACCGCCGCCCCCGCACGCCCCGAAAGCACCGAACCGCATAAAGAGGACAAAGAGGGAGTGGACCCGCCCGCCCCCACCGGCCCCGGCTTCACCGCCGAGGACGAGGCCCTCCTCGGCCTCCTCGCCCAACACGCCGCCATCGCCCTCACCAACGCCCGCCTGTGGGAACGCAGCCGCGAACTCACCATCGCCGAGGAACGCTCCCGCCTCGCCCACGAGCTCCACGACGCCGTCAGCCAGAAGCTCTTCTCCCTGCGCCTGACCGCCCAGGCCGCCGGCGCCCTCGTCGACCGCGACCCCGCCCGCGCCAAGGAGGAACTGCACCGCGTCACCGCGCTCGCCGCCGAGGCCGCCGACGAGCTGCGCGCCGCCGTCACCGAACTGCGACCCGCCGCCCTCGACGAGGACGGCCTCGTCGCCACCCTCCGCAACCACGCCCACGTCCTCGACCGCGCCCACACCGCCCACGTCACCTTCACCTGCGACGGCGTCCGCGCCCTGCCCGCCGCCCAGGAGGAGGCCCTGCTGCGCGTCGCCCAGGAAGCCCTCCACAACGCCCTGCGCCACGCCGACCCCGCCCACGTCACCCTCACCCTCGCCCGCGCCCCCGGCCGCGCCGCCGACACCGGAGCCCTCCTCACCGTCACCGACGACGGCACCGGCTTCGACCCGCGCGCCGTCCGCCGCGCCGGCCGCCGCCTCGGCCTGGTCTCCATGCGCGACCGCGCCGCCGGCGTCGGCGGCCGGCTCCACGTCCGCTCCGCGCCCGGCCGGGGCACCACCGTCGAGATGGAGGTCCCCGGTGGCTGACCACACCGCCCCCACCCCCCGCATCCGCGTCCTCATCGTCGACGACCACCAGGTCGTCCGCCGGGGCCTGCGCACCTTCCTGGAGGTCCAGGACGACATCGAGGTCGTGGGCGAGGCCGCCGACGGCACCGAGGGCGTCGCCCGCGCCGAGGCGCTGCGTCCCGACGTGGTCCTCATGGACGTGCGCATGCCCGGCCTCGACGGCGTCTCCGCCCTGCGCCTGCTCGCCCGCTCCGAGCACCCGCCCCGGGTCCTGATCGTCACCAGCTTCACCGAACGGCGCACCGTGATCCCCGCCCTCTCGGCCGGCGCCGCCGGCTACCTGCACAAGGACGTGGACCCCGAGGCCCTCGCCCTCGCCATCCGCTCCGTCCACGCCGGCCACGTGCTGCTCCAGCCCGAGATCGCCGCCGCCCTCCTCAGCCGCGAGGACCAACCCGCCGGCACCGGCCGCGGCACCACCCTCACCGAACGCGAACGCGAGGTCCTCACCCTCATCGCCCAAGGCCGCGCCAACCGCGAGATCGCCCGCGCCCTGGTCCTCTCCGAGAAGACCGTCAAGACGCACGTCTCCAACATCCTCATGAAGCTCGACCTCGCCGACCGCACCCAGGCCGCCCTCTGGGCCGTCCGCCACGGACTCACCGACACCCCCTGAACCGGAGCCGTCCCGTCCGCGCGCACTTTTCATCCTGTCGGGCGAATGTCGCCCACATGGCGTATCCGCCCCCGCCGACCCCGCGTTCTCCCCACGAGTCGCGAGGACGCATCGCGGCGAACGCACTGGAGGAAAACGAACGTGAAGAACATCAAGAAGGCCGCCGCCGTCACCATGATCGCCGGCGGACTCGTGGCCGCGGCCGCGGGCGTCTCCTCGGCCCACGGCGGCGGCGCGTCGGCCTCCGGCGAGGCCCACAACTCGCCCGGCGTCGCCTCCGGCAACCTCGCGCAGCTCCCCGTGCACGTCCCGGTCAACGCCGTCGGCAACACCGTCGACGTGATCGGCCTGCTCAACCCCGTCTGGGGCAACACCGGCGCCAACCACTGACGCGCCGCCCCACCGGACACCGCACCACCACGCTCCGCCTCGGCCCCGCTCCCCCCACTCTCCCCGGGAGCGGGGCCGAGCCGCGTCCACGCCCCGAGCCGCGCCTAACGCTTCCCGCGCTCGCGCTCCTCCACCGCCGCGTTGTACGCCGCCACCCGCGCCCGCCGAGCCACCCGCTCCACCGGCCGCAGGGCCTCCAGCCGCGCCGCCATCTCCGAGGCCGACACCGCCCCGCCGTGCCCGCTCTCGTGCGCCACCCCCACCAACAACCCGATCCGCCGCGCCGACTCCAGCACCCGCGCCGCCCGCGCCGGATACCCCGGGGCCAACAACTCCCCGTCCGCCTCCGCCCGCGCCCGGAACACCTCCCGCGCCACGTCCGCCACCGGCCCCGACGCCGCCACGTCCAAGCGCGTCAACACCTCCGTCGCCTCCCGCAGGGCCTCCGCCAGTTCCCGCTCCGCCTCACCCAACGACGGCACGTCCGCCGGCGGCGCCTCCCGCACCGGCAGGCAGTGCCACAGCACCGACACGTGCCGGTCCCCGGCCGGCCCCACCGCCGTCGGCTCCGGCACCAGCCCCCACGCGGCCCCCAGACACACCACCGCCTCCCCGGCCGCCAACGCCCGCGCGTTGAACTCCGGCGGCCCGCTCAACCCCAAGGGGTGCCCCGGAGCCGGCAACGCCACCCGCAACCCCGTCACCCCCAGCGCACGCAACCGCCCCAAGGCCAACGACAGACCCACCGGCCCGTCCTCACCCGGCAGCCCCGCCACCCGGTGCACGGCGTCCTCGCCCACGACCTCCACCACGACCTCGTCGGGCGAGACCAGACCTGACAACAAAGCGTTCCCCCAGGCGGCCAGGCGCCCCGAACGCGGTTCATCGAACATCCCCCCACCTTACGGATCCCGCCCCACACCCACCTCGGGACCGGACCGTGCCACGAGTGGCGTAGGTTTTCCTTTTGGGGCTGCGCCGGCCGGCGCACGAGCACACCGTGACTGCAAGGGGTGACAACACGCTCATGAGCGACGTTCTGGAGCTGACGGACGTATCCGTGGTCCGCGAGGGCCGGGCTCTGGTGGACCAGGTGTCCTGGTCGGTCAAGGAGGGGGAGCGCTGGGTCATCCTCGGCCCGAACGGGGCCGGCAAGACCACCCTGCTCAACCTCGCCTCCAGCTACCTGTTCCCCACCAAGGGCACCGCGACCATCCTCGGGTCCACCCTCGGCAAGGTCGACGTCTTCGACCTGCGCCCCCGCATCGGCATGGCCGGCATCGCCATGGCGGACAAACTGCCCAAGCGGCAGACCGTCCTCCAGACCGTGCTCACCGCCGCCTACGGCATGACCGCGAGCTGGCGCGAGGAGTACGAGGAGGTCGACGAACAGCGCGCCCGCGCCTTCCTCGACCGGCTCGGCATGACCGAGTTCCTCGACCGCCGCTTCGGCACCCTCTCCGAGGGCGAACGCAAGCGCACCCTCATCGCCCGCGCCCTCATGGCCGACCCCGAGCTCCTCCTCCTCGACGAGCCCGCCGCCGGCCTCGACCTCGGCGGCCGCGAGGACCTCGTCCGCCGGCTCGGGCGCCTCGCCCGCGACCCCTACGCGCCCTCCATGGTCATGGTCACGCACCACGTCGAGGAGATCGCCCCCGGCTTCACCCACGTCCTCATGATCCGTCAGGGCAAGGTCGTCGCCGCCGGTCCCATCGACCTGGAACTGACCTCCCGCAACCTCTCCGTCTGCTTCGGCCTGCCGCTGGTCGTCCAGCGCACCGAGAACGACCGCTGGACCGCCCAGGGCCTCCCCCTGGGCTGACCGGCCCGACCGACGGCCCGCGAGGCCACGGACGGAACCGGCGGACGGAAGCGGGACGACGAGCGGACCCCCGCCGTCGCCCCGTTCCGTCCGCCGACCCCGCGACCTACCATTGACCACGTGGACATCGACGCGTGGGTGTGGTGGCTCATCGGCGCGGTCGGACTCGGCATCCCGCTGGTCCTGACCGCCCTCCCGGAATTCGGCATGTTCTCCGTCGGCGCGGTCGCCGCGGCCGTCACCGCCGCCCTCGGCGGCGGGATCGTCGCGCAGGTGCTGGTCTTCGTGATCGTCTCCGTCGCCCTCATCGCGGTGGTCCGACCCATCGCCAACCGCCACCGACGCCAGACCCCACGCCAGGCCAGCGGCGTCGACGCCCTCAAGGGACGCACCGCCCTCGTCCTCGAACGCGTCGACGGCAGCGGCGCCGGCCGCATCAAACTCGCCGGGGAGATCTGGTCCGCCCGCGCCCTCGAACCGGGCGTCAGCTACGAACCCGGCCAACAAGTCGACGTCGTCGACATCGACGGGGCCACCGCCGTCGTCATGTGAGGCACCGTCATCCGAGACCGCGAGACTCGCGGAGCCGATCTCTGCGAGACTTCGAACCACGCCCAACTGGCCGACACCCGCCAGGCGGAAGGATTACGGGGAGCCATGCAACCGATCATCATCGTCCTGATCATCCTGGTGTTGTTGGTCTTCGTGGCCCTGGTCAAGACCATCCAGGTGATCCCCCAGGCCAGCGCCGCCATCGTCGAGCGCTTCGGCCGCTACACCCGCACCCTCAACGCGGGCCTCAACATCGTCGTCCCGTTCATCGACTCGATCCGCAACCGCATCGACCTCCGCGAGCAGGTCGTGCCGTTCCCGCCGCAGCCGGTGATCACCCAGGACAACCTCGTCGTCAACATCGACACCGTCATCTACTACCAGGTGACCGACGCCCGGGCCGCGACCTACGAGGTCGCCAGCTACATCCAGGCCATCGAGCAGCTCACCATCACCACCCTGCGCAACATCATCGGCGGCATGGACCTCGAACGCACCCTCACCTCCCGCGAGGAGATCAACGCGGCCCTGCGCGGCGTCCTCGACGAGGCCACCGGCAAGTGGGGCATCCGCGTCAACCGCGTCGAACTCAAGGCCATCGAGCCCCCGACCTCCATCCAGGACTCGATGGAGAAGCAGATGCGCGCCGACCGCGACAAGCGCGCCACGATCCTCCAGGCCGAGGGCATCCGCCAGTCCGAGATCCTCCGCGCCGAAGGCGAGAAGCAGTCCTCCATCCTCCGCGCCGAGGGTGACGCCAAGGCCGCCGCCCTGCGCGCCGAGGGCGAGGCCCAGGCCATCCGCACCGTCTTCGAGTCCATCCACGCCGGCGACCCCGACCAGAAGCTCCTCTCCTACCAGTACCTCCAGATGCTCCCGAAGATCGCCGAGGGTGACGCGAACAAGCTCTGGATCGTGCCCAGCGAGATCGGCGACGCCCTCAAGGGCCTCTCCGGAGCCATCGGCAACTTCGGCCCCATGGGCGGCGGCGCCGCCGGCCTGCGCCGCGAGGACCGCGGCGACGAGGGCGACACCGGGACCCGCACCCGCCGCGAGGCCCCGCCCCTCGACTGACCGCCCCCACCCGCACCACAGCGCCCCCGGCCCTCACGGACCGGGGGCGCCCGCGTTCCCACCCCACCCCTCCTGCATGATCGTCGGCGAACACCCCGACCCCGGGTCGTCCGGGGCGGGGAGGTGAACCGTCATCCGAAGGAGAAGGTCTTGTCCCTCTGGGAAGCCCTCGCCATCCTGCTCGCCGGCGTCGCCGCCGGCACCATCAACACCATCGTCGGCTCCGGCACCCTCATCACCTTCCCGGTGCTCCTCGCCACCGGCCTGCCGCCCGTCACCGCCAACGTCTCCAACACCCTCGGCCTCGTCCCCGGCTCCATCAGCGGCGCCATCGGCTACCGCGCCGAACTCCGCGGCCAGACCCGACGCGTCCTGCGCCTGGGCACCGTCGCCCTCCTCGGCGGCCTCGCCGGCGCCGCCCTCCTGCTCGTCCTGCCCTCCGAGTCCTTCGACACGATCGTCCCCGTCCTGATCGCGCTCGCCCTCGTCCTCGTCGTCCTGCAACCCCGCCTCGCCGCCGCCCTGCGCCGCCGCCAGGGCGCCGACCCCACCCGCGCCCCCCACCCCGACGGCGGCCCCGTCCTCCTCGGCGGCATGCTCCTCGCCAGCGCCTACGGCGGCTACTTCGGCGCCGCCCAGGGAGTCCTCTACCTCGCCCTCATGGGCCTGCTCCTCCACGACGACATGCAGCGCGTCAACGGCGTCAAGAACATCCTCGCGGCCCTCGTCAACGGAGTCGCCGCGATCTTCTTCCTCTTCGTCGCCGAATTCGACTGGTGGGCCGTCGCCCTCATCGCCGTCGGCTCCACCCTCGGCGGCCAGATCGGCGCCAAGGTCGGCCGCCGCCTGCCCCCCACCGCCCTGCGCGCCCTGATCGTCATCGTCGGCACCGTCGCCATCGTTCAGCTCCTGCTCCGCTGACCCGCCCCCCCCCCACACACGAAAGGGAGGGCGGACGGGGCACACGCCCCGCCCGCCCTCCCCGACGACGTTCCCCCGCGGCGGATCACCCCACCCGGATCACGCCCCCCGCGCCAACCACTCCGGCAGCCCCTCCTGCCCCGCCACCCCCAACGCGGCGAGCATCGCGTCCGCCGGCGAGGGCACGAACGGCCGCCGCAACAACGGCATCCCCGCCTGCTCCGGCGTCCGCGCCGCCTTGCGGTGGTTGTCCTCCGCGCACGAGGCCACCGTGTTCAACCACTCGTCCCCGCCGCCCTGCGCCCTCGGCACCACGTGATCGACGGTCGTCGCCCGCCGCCCGCAGTAGGCGCACCGGTGTTGGTCCCGGACCAACACCCCCCTCCGCGACCACGGAGCGTGTCTTCGGAAGGGCACCCGCACGTACCGGGACAGCCTGATCACCCGGGGCAGCGGCAACTCCACGGCGGCCGCCCGCACCCGCAGACCGGGGTGGGACTGTTCGACGACGGCCTTCTCCTGGAGCACCAGCACGACGGCCCGATTCAGCGTCACCGTCGACAGCGGCTCGAAGCTCGCGTTCAGCACCAGCGTGTCCCGCATCTCGCCCACCTCCCGTGCGCAGGCCCGCGGCCACCGGCGGCAGCGACGCCCGCAACCACTCTGGCCGCGCGCGCCACGCGGGACAACGCAATAAAAATGCCCGGTCCGGGACCCATTCAGTCCCCGGACCGGGCAAACAGCCGGCGAACGATCGAAGATCGTCGACCCGAACTCGACCCCGAGTTCGAAAATCAGCCCTCGGCGGGCCCCTCGTACTCACCGATCAACTGCGCCCGACCGATCGTCGCGAACCGCAGATTGAACCCGACCACGGCCGGCGACGCGTCCGCGTCCGGCCCCAGCACGGCCCGGTCCACGGCGTACACCGTGAAAACGTACCGGTGCCGCTCCCCGGCCGGCGGCGCCGCCCCGCCGAAATCACGCGACCCGTAGTCGTTGCGCACGTGCACCGCACCCGCCGGCAGCCCCGGGAACTCCCCGCCGCCCGCGCCCGCCGGCAGCTCCGTCACCGATGCCGGGATGTCGAACAGCACCCAGTGCCAGAACCCGCTGCCGGTCGGCGCGTCCGGGTCGAAACAGGTCACCGCGAAACTCTCGGTGCCCTCCGGGAACCCCGACCAGCGCAGCGCCGGGGACAGGTTCCCCTCCGCGTACACCTGCGCCGGACCCAGCTCCCCGCCGGGCTTCAGCTCCGGGCTCTCCACCGTGAACGCCGCCACCTCGGGGTGGAAGGCGTGCGGCAACGGCGCCCGCCCGCCGACACCCGCGCTCGCGTCACTCATCAGCTCTCGTCTCCCTCTTCTTCTCGTTCTCGTCTTCCCGCCGACGCCCGGACCTCAGAACCAGTTGCGGCGCGAGCCGACGGACGCGATCCACTCGTTGAGGTAGGCCGCCCAATCCGTGTGCTCCCAGTCCCGCTGGGACACCTGGAAGCACCGGTAGGTGTCACTGCCCTCGGAGAACAGACCGGGCTTCTTGTCCATCTCCAGCACCACGTCCATCTCGTGGGCGTCGGCCACGAAGGTCAGCTCCACCTGGTTCAGCCCCCGGTACTGCGACGGCGGCAGGAACTCGATCTCCTGGTAGAACGGCAGCGTCTGCCGGGTCCCGCGAACGTGCCCCTGCTCCATGTCCGCGGACCGGAACCGGAAGCCGAGCCGGATGAACGCGTCGAGGATCGCCTGCTGCGCCGGCACCGGGTGCACGTGGATCGGGTCCAGGTCCCCGGCGTCCACGGCCCGCGCGATCGCCAGCTCGGTGCTCACCCCGATGTTCATGCCGCGCAGCTGCTGCCCGTCGACGTGCGTCACCGGGGTCTCCCACGGGATCTCCAGCGCGAACGGCACCACGTGCTGCGCACCGGCCGCGACCTCGAAGGCCCCGCCGAGCCGCTGCGTGGTGAACACCAGGTCCCGCTTGTACTCGGAGTCCCCGCTCTCCACCTCCACCCGCGCCTGGAGCCCGACCGTCAGCCCCTCGATCCGCTGCTCCACGGATCCGCCCTGGATGTGCACCTCACCCTGCACGATCCCGCCGGGCACGACGTTCGGCTCGGTGATGATCGTGTCCACGGAGGCGCCACCGGCGCCCAGACTGGCGAACAGCTTCCGGAATCCCATGTCCACATCTCCTGTGTGTCGCTGTCGTGTCGGTGACGAGGCGGGCGCCGCCACCGGCGTCCCGCTCGCCCCTACCCACGCGGAACGATAGGGCTCGGTTGCGCCGCACCCGACTCCACTACCCTCGGGCGGATGAGCGCGCGCCCCGACCGTACGCCCCTGCCCCGCAGCTTCTACGACCGCCCGGTGCTGGACGTGGCCCCCGACCTCCTCGGCCGCACCCTGGTGCGACGCACCGAGGACGGCCCGGTGGAGCTGCGCATCACGGAGGTGGAGGCGTACCTGGGCGCCGAGGACCCCGGCTCGCACGCCTACCGCGGGCGCACCGCCCGCAACGCCTCGATGTTCGGCCCGCCCGGACACGCCTACGTGTACTTCATCTACGGCATGTGGTTCAGCCTGAACCTGGTGTGCGGTCCCGAGGGCGTCGCGAGCGGGGTCCTGGTGCGCGCGGGGGAGATCGTCGAGGGGGCGGAGATCGCCCGCAAACATCGACTCTCGGCCAAAAAGGACACAGAACTGGCCAAGGGCCCGGCCCGCCTGGCCGCGGCCCTGGCCGTGGACCGGTCCCTGGACGGCACGGACCTGTGCGCCGGCCCGAGCGCGCCCCTGGAGGTGCTGGGCGGTTCGCCGGTTTCGTCCGAGCAGGTCACGAGCGGTCCCCGGACGGGAGTGGCCCCGCCGGGAGACGTGCATCCGTACCGTTTTCGGATCATCGGAGATCCCACCGTCAGCCCCTACAGGGCCCATGCGCCACGCCGCCGCTCAAGTTGACTCGGACCTGACGAACCCGTAATGTTGCCCAAGCCGCTTCACCAGGGTCAACGCCTTTACGGCGAACCCCGAGCGGCCAACCCACCACCTACTGCAAACCCTGACGGGTCCTTGTTCGGCATGTCCGAATGCGATCCGATCGGCTCGATTATGAGTCGAGGGGAATTCTCGGTAACGTGGTGCCCCGCCGAAAGGCAAAGCCCCTCCGATGGGCATTGGAATTCGATTCCGAACCGGAAACGGTGCGGAAAGGATCTGATAGAGTCGGAGCCGCCGGAAAGGAAATCGCGAAAGCGAGGAACTGGAAAGCGCCGAGGAAATCGGGCCGGAAACGGTGTGATAGAGTCGGAAACGCAAGAACGAAAAACAAGAGCAAGAACGAAGGAAGCGCCCGGAGGGCCCGGAAACGGGAACGAAGGAAGCGTCCGCACCTTGAGAACTCAACAGCGTGCCAAAAATCAACGCCAGATATGTTGATACCCCGTCTCTTCGGAGACGAGGTTCCTTTGAAAAGTCCTCGGACGATCCTCTTCGGATCGTGTGAGGCAACCACACAGCGAGGACGCTGTGAACAGACGGCCACATTCCGGCCTATGTCTGTTCCGCTCAACGCGAGTGGGCACCGGATTACCGGTAAACATTCACGGAGAGTTTGATCCTGGCTCAGGACGAACGCTGGCGGCGTGCTTAACACATGCAAGTCGAACGATGAAGCCCTTCGGGGTGGATTAGTGGCGAACGGGTGAGTAACACGTGGGCAATCTGCCCTTCACTCTGGGACAAGCCCTGGAAACGGGGTCTAATACCGGATACGACTCGGGAAGGCATCTTCTCGGGTGGAAAGCTCCGGCGGTGAAGGATGAGCCCGCGGCCTATCAGCTTGTTGGTGGGGTGATGGCCTACCAAGGCGACGACGGGTAGCCGGCCTGAGAGGGCGACCGGCCACACTGGGACTGAGACACGGCCCAGACTCCTACGGGAGGCAGCAGTGGGGAATATTGCACAATGGGCGAAAGCCTGATGCAGCGACGCCGCGTGAGGGATGACGGCCTTCGGGTTGTAAACCTCTTTCAGCAGGGAAGAAGCGAAAGTGACGGTACCTGCAGAAGAAGCGCCGGCTAACTACGTGCCAGCAGCCGCGGTAATACGTAGGGCGCAAGCGTTGTCCGGAATTATTGGGCGTAAAGAGCTCGTAGGCGGCTTGTTACGTCGGATGTGAAAGCCCGGGGCTTAACCCCGGGTCTGCATTCGATACGGGCAGGCTAGAGTTCGGTAGGGGAGATCGGAATTCCTGGTGTAGCGGTGAAATGCGCAGATATCAGGAGGAACACCGGTGGCGAAGGCGGATCTCTGGGCCGATACTGACGCTGAGGAGCGAAAGCGTGGGGAGCGAACAGGATTAGATACCCTGGTAGTCCACGCCGTAAACGTTGGGAACTAGGTGTGGGCGACATTCCACGTCGTCCGTGCCGCAGCTAACGCATTAAGTTCCCCGCCTGGGGAGTACGGCCGCAAGGCTAAAACTCAAAGGAATTGACGGGGGCCCGCACAAGCGGCGGAGCATGTGGCTTAATTCGACGCAACGCGAAGAACCTTACCAAGGCTTGACATATACCGGAAACGGCCAGAGATGGTCGCCCCCTTGTGGTCGGTATACAGGTGGTGCATGGCTGTCGTCAGCTCGTGTCGTGAGATGTTGGGTTAAGTCCCGCAACGAGCGCAACCCTTGTCCTGTGTTGCCAGCATGCCCTTCGGGGTGATGGGGACTCACAGGAGACCGCCGGGGTCAACTCGGAGGAAGGTGGGGACGACGTCAAGTCATCATGCCCCTTATGTCTTGGGCTGCACACGTGCTACAATGGCCGGTACAATGAGCTGCGATACCGTGAGGTGGAGCGAATCTCAAAAAGCCGGTCTCAGTTCGGATTGGGGTCTGCAACTCGACCCCATGAAGTCGGAGTCGCTAGTAATCGCAGATCAGCATTGCTGCGGTGAATACGTTCCCGGGCCTTGTACACACCGCCCGTCACGTCACGAAAGTCGGTAACACCCGAAGCCGGTGGCCCAACCCTTGTGGAGGGAGCTGTCGAAGGTGGGACTGGCGATTGGGACGAAGTCGTAACAAGGTAGCCGTACCGGAAGGTGCGGCTGGATCACCTCCTTTCTAAGGAGCACAGTACCGATTGCAGGCGAATGTTCTGCACGGTCAGCTCATGGGTGGAACGTTGATTAGTTGGCACAATCGGTGAACATCTTTCGCTAGTACTGCTTCGGCGTGGAACGCGGTGTGATGGGATCGGATTGTGCTTGGCACGTTGTTGGGTCCTGAGGGTACGGCCACTTGTTGGTCTGCCTTCGGATTCCGGCCCCAGTGAACTCGAGCCTCAGCGGCTTGGGGTGGTGGGTGGCTGGTCGTTGTTTGAGAACTACACAGTGGACGCGAGCATCTGTGGCCAAGTTTTTAAGGGCGCACGGTGGATGCCTTGGCACCAGGAACCGATGAAGGACGTGGGAGGCCGCGATAGGCCCCGGGGAGCTGTCAACCGAGCTTTGATCCGGGGGTGTCCGAATGGGGAAACCCGGCAGTCGTCATGGGCTGTCACCCGCTGCTGAACACATAGGCAGTGTGGAGGGAACGAGGGGAAGTGAAACATCTCAGTACCCTCAGGAAGAGAAAACAACCGTGATTCCGGGAGTAGTGGCGAGCGAAACCGGATGAGGCCAAACCTGTGATGTGTGAGACCCGGCAGGGGTTGCGTCATGGGGGTTGTGGGAATGAGCTTTCACGATCTGCCGGTCGTGAGGCGAGTCAGAAACCGTATGGATAGGCGAAGGACATGCGAAAGGTCCGGCGTAGAGGGTAAGACCCCCGTAGCTGAAATCTGTACGGCTTGCTTGCTCATCTCCCAAGTAGCACGGGCCCCGAGAAATCCCGTGTGAATCTGGCGGGACCACCCGCTAAGCCTAAATATTCCCTGGTGACCGATAGCGGATAGTACCGTGAGGGAATGGTGAAAAGTACCGCGGGAGCGGAGTGAAATAGTACCTGAAACCGTGTGCCTACAAGCCGTGGGAGCGTCGGAACGAGGCTTGCCTTGTTCTCGTGACTGCGTGCCTTTTGAAGAATGAGCCTGCGAGTTAGCGGTGTGTAGCGAGGTTAACCCGTGTGGGGAAGCCGTAGCGAAAGCGAGTCCGAACAGGGCGTTTGAGTTGCACGCTCTAGACCCGAAGCGGAGTGATCTAGCCATGGGCAGGTTGAAGCGGAGGTAAGACTTCGTGGAGGACCGAACCCACCAGGGTTGAAAACCTGGGGGATGACCTGTGGTTAGGGGTGAAAGGCCAATCAAACTCCGTGATAGCTGGTTCTCCCCGAAATGCATTTAGGTGCAGCGTCGTGTGTTTCTTGCCGGAGGTAGAGCACTGGATAGGCGATGGGCCCTACCGGGTTACTGACCTTAGCCAAACTCCGAATGCCGGTAAGTGAGAGCACGGCAGTGAGACTGTGGGGGATAAGCTCCATGGTCGAGAGGGAAACAGCCCAGAGCATCGACTAAGGCCCCTAAGCGTACGCTAAGTGGGAAAGGATGTGGAGTCGCAGAGACAACCAGGAGGTTGGCTTAGAAGCAGCCACCCTTGAAAGAGTGCGTAATAGCTCACTGGTCAAGTGATTCCGCGCCGACAATGTAGCGGGGCTCAAGCGTACCGCCGAAGTCGTGTCATTGCAGCAATAGGGCCAACGCCTGCTGTGATGGGTAGGGGAGCGTCGTGTGCCGGGTGAAGCAGCACCGGAAGGTAGTTGTGGACGGTTCACGAGTGAGAATGCAGGCATGAGTAGCGATACAAGAGTGAGAAACTCTTGCGCCGATTGACTAAGGGTTCCTGGGTCAAGCTGATCTGCCCAGGGTAAGTCGGGACCTAAGGCGAGGCCGACAGGCGTAGTCGATGGACAACCGGTTGATATTCCGGTACCCGCTTTGAAACGCCCAATATCGAATCCTCTGATGCTAAGACCGTGAAGCCGTCCTGGAGCCTTCGGGCAAAGGGGAGTGGTGGAGCCGTTGATCCAAGGTGGTAGTAGGTAAGCGATGGGGTGACGCAGGAAGGTAGTCCAGCCCGGGCGGTGGTAGTCCCGGGGTAAGGGTGTAGGACGCACGGTAGGCAAATCCGTCGTGCACATAGTCTGACCTGATGCCGAGCCGATTGTGGTGAAGTGGATGATCCTATGCTGTCGAGAAAAGCCTCTAGCGAGTTTCATGGCGGCCCGTACCCTAAACCGACTCAGGTGGTCAGGTAGAGAATACCGAGGCGTTCGGGTGAACTATGGTTAAGGAACTCGGCAAAATGCCCCCGTAACTTCGGGAGAAGGGGGGCCACGTCTGGTGATGAGTCTTGCACTCTGAGCTGGGGGTGGCCGCAGAGACCAGCGAGAAGCGACTGTTTACTAAAAACACAGGTCCGTGCGAAGCCGTAAGGCGATGTATACGGACTGACGCCTGCCCGGTGCTGGAACGTTAAGGGGACCGGTTAGTGACCTTTCGGGGTTGCGAAGCTGAGAACTTAAGCGCCAGTAAACGGCGGTGGTAACTATAACCATCCTAAGGTAGCGAAATTCCTTGTCGGGTAAGTTCCGACCTGCACGAATGGCGTAACGACTTCTCGACTGTCTCAACCATAGGCCCGGTGAAATTGCACTACGAGTAAAGATGCTCGTTTCGCGCAGCAGGACGGAAAGACCCCGGGACCTTTACTACAGTTTGATATTGGTGTTCGGTTCGGCTTGTGTAGGATAGGTGGGAGACTGTGAAGCGGCCACGCCAGTGGTTGTGGAGTCGTCGTTGAAATACCACTCTGGTCGTGCTGGATGTCTAACCTCGGTCCGTGATCCGGATCAGGGACAGTGTCTGATGGGTAGTTTAACTGGGGCGGTTGCCTCCCAAAGAGTAACGGAGGCGCCCAAAGGTTCCCTCAGCCTGGTTGGCAATCAGGTGTTGAGTGTAAGTGCACAAGGGAGCTTGACTGTGAGACCGACGGGTCGAGCAGGGACGAAAGTCGGGACTAGTGATCCGGCGGTGGCTTGTGGAAGCGCCGTCGCTCAACGGATAAAAGGTACCCCGGGGATAACAGGCTGATCTTCCCCAAGAGTCCATATCGACGGGATGGTTTGGCACCTCGATGTCGGCTCGTCGCATCCTGGGGCTGGAGTCGGTCCCAAGGGTTGGGCTGTTCGCCCATTAAAGCGGTACGCGAGCTGGGTTTAGAACGTCGTGAGACAGTTCGGTCCCTATCCGCTGTGCGCGTAGGAATATTGAGAAGGGCTGTCCCTAGTACGAGAGGACCGGGACGGACGAACCTCTGGTGTGCCAGTTGTCCTGCCAAGGGCATGGCTGGTTGGCTACGTTCGGGAGGGATAACCGCTGAAAGCATCTAAGCGGGAAGCCTGCTTCGAGATGAGTATTCCCACCTCCTTGAGAGGGTAAGGCTCCCAGTAGACGACTGGGTTGATAGGCCAGATGTGGAAGCCCGGTAACGGGTGAAGCTGACTGGTACTAATAGGCCGAGGGCTTGTCCTCAGTTGCTCGCGTCCACTGTGTTAGTTCTGAAGCAACGAACAGTTGCTGGTTTATTGAGCAGAACACAACTATAAAGTGTGCTTGTTCGCTCGAAACCGATAGGGTTTCGGTGGTCATAGCGTTAGGGAAACGCCCGGTTACATTCCGAACCCGGAAGCTAAGCCTTTCAGCGCCGATGGTACTGCAGGGGGGACCCTGTGGGAGAGTAGGACGCCGCCGAACAATTATTCAAAGGACCCTTGGTCCCAGCGTTCAGCGCTGGGGCCAAGGGTCCTTTTTGTTTTTCTTTCCATTGCTTGACTGCTACACGCCGAAGCGCGACCCCGGGCAGGGTGCGCGAGAATGGCTTGCGGTACCCCGAAGACAGGAGTCACACCCATGTCCAACTCTCCCGACGATCGTCCGGAGCGCGAGCCTCGTCGCAACGACGGTGGTGACAGGGGCGGTTCCCGCGGCGGTTTCCGTCGTGACGACCGTGGCGGCCGCCCTGCCGGCGACCGTGGTGGCTTCCGTCGTGACGACCGTGGCGGCGACCGTCCGTCGTACCCGCGTCGTGACGACCGCCCCTCCGGTGGGTACCGGGGTCGCGACGATCGCGGTGGCGACCGTCCCTCGTACCCGCGCCGTGACGACGACCGCTCGTCCGGTGGTTTCCGCCGTGACGACCGCGGTGGCGACCGTCCGTCGTACCCCCGTCGCGACGACCGTCCCTCCGGCGGTTTCCGCGGGCGTGACGACCGTGGCGGCGACCGTTCCTCCTTCCCGCGTCGCGATGACCGTGGGGGCGACCGCCCGTCGTTCCCGCGTCGTGATGACGACCGTGGTGGGTTCCGTCGCGATGACCGCGGCGACCGTCCCTCCGGCGGCGGCTTCCGTGGGCGTGACGACCGTGGCGGCGACCGTCCGTCCTACCCGCGTCGCGACGACCGGCCGTCCGGCGGGTTCCGTCGCGATGACCGGGGTGGGGACCGTCCGTCCTTCCCGCGTCGTGACGACCGTCCCTCCGGTGGTGGCTTCCGTGGCCGTGACGACCGTGGCGGCGACCGTCCGTCGTTCCCGCGTCGCGATGACGACCGTGGCGGGTTCCGTCGCGATGACCGCGGCGACCGTCCCTCCGGCGGCGGCTTCCGTGGGCGCGACGACCGCGGTGGCGACCGTCCGTCCTACCCGCGCCGTGACGACCGGCCCTCGGGCGGTGGCTTCCGTCGTGACGATCGTGGTGGGGACCGTCCGTCCTACCCGCGTCGTGACGACCGGCCTTCCGGTGGGTTCCGTGGGCGCGATGACCGTGGCGGCGACCGCCCGTCGTTCCCTCGTCGGGACGACGACCGTGGCGGGTTCCGTCGCGACGACCGCGGCGACCGCCCCTCCGGCGGCGGGTTCCGTGGGCGTGACGACCGCGGTGGCGACCGTCCGTCCTACCCGCGTCGTGACGACCGGCCTTCCGGTGGGTTCCGCGGCCGCGATGACCGTGGCGGCGACCGTCCGTCGTTCCCCCGTCGTGACGACCGTGGGGACCGCCCGTCCGGTGGCGGTTTCCGTGGGCGCGATGACCGTGGCGGCGACCGTCCCTCGTACCCGCGTCGTGACGACCGTGGGGACCGCCCGTCCGGTGGCGGTTTCCGTGGGCGCGACGACCGCGGTGGGGACCGTCCGTCGTTCCCGCGTCGTGACGACCGTGGCGACCGCCCCTCCGGTGGTGGCTTCCGCGGCCGTGACGACCGTGGTGGCGACCGTGGTGGGTTCCGCGGGCGGGACGACCGGGGTGGCGACCGCGGTGGGTACCGCGGGCGTGACGACCGCGGTGACGACCGTGACTTCCGCGACCGCGACCGGGAGCCCGTGAAGCGGCTGCCGATCGACGACGACGTCACCGGTCACGAGATCGACGACGACGTGCGCCAGGAGCTGCTCAGCCTGCCCAAGGGGCTCGCCGAGGAGGTCTCCCGCAACCTGGTCATGGTCGCGCGCCTCATCGACGAGGACCCCGAGCGGGCCTACGCCTACTCGCGGATCGCCCTGCGCCTGGCCTCCCGTGTCGCCGCCGTCCGCGAGGCCGCCGGCTTCGCCGCGTACGCCACGCAGAAGTACAACGAGGCGCTCGCGGAGTTCCGCGCCGCCCGTCGCATGACCGGCTCGGTCGAGCTGTGGCCCGTCATGGCCGACTGCGAGCGCGGCATGGGCCGCCCCGAGCGCGCGCTGGCCATGGCCGGCGAGCCCGAGGTGCAGAAGCTGGACAAGGCCGGTCAGGTCGAGATGCGGCTCGTGGCCGCCGGCGCCCGCCGGGACATGGACCAGCTCGACGCCGCCATCGTCACCCTCCAGAGCCCGGAGCTGGCCTCCAACTCCGTCCAGCCCTGGACCGCCCGCCTGCGCTACGCCTACGCCGACGCGCTGCTCGCGGCCGGCCGTGAGGAAGAGGCGCGCGACTGGTTCGCGAAGACCGTCGAGGCCGACAAGGACGGCAGCACCGACGCCTCCGACCGACTCGCCGAGATGGACGGGGTCGAGTTCGTCGACGCCCTCGACACCGACGAGGACGAGGACGGCGCCCGCGACGCCGAGGACCGCGACGAGCGGGACGAGGACGACGAGGACGAGGCCGGCGACTCCGACGAGGACCGCGGTGGCTACCGCGAGGACTTCGACGACGAGGCCGAGCTCGACGACGAGGACGACGAGGACGACGACCAGGACCCGGCGGAGGTCGCCGCGGCCGAGGCCGTCCGCGACGCCACCGAGTACTACGACGAGGACGACGACGAGTACGAGCCCGCCGAGGCTCCCGCCGACGCCGACCGCGCCGACCGCGACAAGGGCTGAGGCCCACCGCGACACCGAGAAGGGCGGTGCCCCCGGAGAGTGACCACTCTCCGGGGGCACCGCCCTTCGGCGTTTCCGGCGGTCAGGCCAGGGAGCGCAGGACCAGGCCCGTGGCCGGCTTCGGGCCGAAGGACGTGGACTTGCGGGGCATCGTCACACCCTGCCGGGCCAGGTCGCGGACCACGTCCTCGCGGACCGGGTGCAGCAGGACCGCCGTGCCGCCCAGGCGCGCGGCCATGTCCACGGTGGCCTGGGCGTCGTGGATGTAGGCGATGTGCTCGGGCTCGTCCGGGACCCGCCACAGCTCGTCCAGCAGCGTCGCGTGCAGGACCGTGGCGTCCAGTCGGCGCCATGCCTCGGGCCGGTCGTGCCGGACGGTGCGGTCCAGGAGCTCCGGGTCCGGGTCCGTGACGAGGTGGAAGGCGCCGTCGCCGGCGAGGAGGAAGGCGGTGCCGGCCGCCGATGCCTCCGTCAGCTCGGCCAGGGCCTCCGGCACGGTCAGCCCGTCCCCGAGGGCGCGGACCGTGAACGCGCCGCCGTCGAGTGCGGCCAGGGCCCGGGCCGGGGGCAGGCGGCGCAGCAGCCGGTGGATGGCGCGGACCCGCAGCGGGTGGCGGCGGGTGTCGACGAGGAGGACCAGGCCGCGGTCCCAGGGGCCGCCCGCCGGGTGTTCGGCCCGCAGGCGCAGGTAGGTGGCCCAGCGGTGGTGGCCGTCGGCGATGAGGGCCTGCCGGTCGGCGAGGTCGGCGGTGACGGCGTCCAGCTCGGCCGGGTCGGTGACCGCCCACAGGCGGTGCCGGACCCCGTCCTCGGTGGTGGTGGTCAGCAGCGGGGGCCGGTGCGAGGTCGTGTCCTCGACGACGTCGGCCGCCGAGCGGTCGTGGCCGGGGGCCGGGCCGTCGCCGCCGACGTACGTCAGCAGCAGCGGCTCCAGGTTCGCGGCGGTGGCCCGCATCAGGCCGGCGCGTTCGGCGACCACGTCCGCCATGACGTCCTCGTGCGGGAGGACGACGCCCTCGGCCGGTTCCGACAGGTCCAGGGTGCCGATGAGGCCGCGCTGGACGATGCCGCCCTGGCTCTGCTCGTACACGTACAGGGCGGGTTCCGGGTCGGCGGCGAGGACGCCCTCGGCGAGCCAGGCGGCCAGGGTGCGGGCGGCCAGTTCGTCGCGGTCGGCGGGGCTCGGGGCCTGGGGCAGGATCAGCCGCACGATGTTGTGCGGGTCGGAGGACTCCAGGTGGTGGAGTCCGTCGGGGCGGACCACGACGTCGTACGGCGGGGAGGTGACGGCGGCGAGACTGCCGACGCGTTCGGGGACGTACCGCAGGCCGCGGAACGGGGTCAGGCGCAGCCCGGACGTCTTTGTACCAGGTGTGGTCATCCCAGCATCGTAAGTGTCCGTTCACGATGCGAGATGATCGGGGGAGCGGCGGTTCCCGAACGGGTCCGCCGCCCGCCCCCGAACGCGAAGCAGCGAGGAGACACCAGGATGAGCCGGCAGCGCAGGACCAGCCCCGCGGGCAGCGAGCGAGCCCTGCACCGCGCGTACGACACGGCCCTGCTCGACCTCGACGGGGTGGTGTACGCGGGCGGCGCGGCCATCGCGCACGCCGTGGACGCGCTGGCCTCGGCCCGGGCCGACGGGATGCGGCTGGCGTACGTGACCAACAACGCCCTGCGGACCCCCGACGCGGTCGCCGAGCACCTGACGGAGCTGGGCGTCCCGACCGGGGCGGGGGACGTGGTGACCTCGGCGCAGGCCGTGTCCCGGTTGATGGCCGAGGAGCTGCCGGCGGGCGCGAAGGTGCTCGTGGTGGGCGGGGAGGGGCTGTGGGTCGCGCTGCGGGAGCGGGGGCTGGAGCCGGTGGAGTCGGCCGAGGACGGTCCGGTGGCGGTGGTGCAGGGCTTCGGGGGGCCCGAGCTGGCGTGGGGGCGGTTCGCGGAGGCGGCGTACGCGATCGAGGCGGGGGCCGCCTGGTACGCGTCGAACACGGACCTGACGATCCCGGGGGCGCGGGGGATCGCGCCGGGGAACGGGGCGGCGGTGGAGGTGGTGCGGATCGCGACGGGCAAGGAGCCGAAGGTGGCCGGGAAGCCGTTGCCGCCGATGCACCGCGAGACGATCCTGCGGACCGGGGCCGAGCGGCCGCTGGTGGTGGGGGACCGGCTGGACACGGACATCGAGGGCGCGTTCAACGGCGGGGTGGACTCGCTGCTGGTGCTGACCGGGGTCACCGACGGGGCGGTGCTGTTGCGGGCGGTGCCCGAGCACCGGCCCACGTTCGTCGACCGTGACCTGCGGGGCCTGCTGACCGGGCAGCCCGAGGTGACGGGGGACGCCGAGGGCGGTTTCGGCTGCGGGGGGTGGACGGCGCGGGCCGACGCGGCCGCCGGTGAGCTGCTGCTGTCCGGCGAGGACGGGGACCCGCTGGACGGGCTGCGGGCGCTGTGCGCGGCGGCCTGGACCGAGGGCGGGGACGGGGCCTGCGGGCTGGACGCGGGCAAGGCCCTGGCGCGGCTCGGGCTCTGAGGGGCCGGGGGAGGGGGGCTTTCGGCCGGCCTGCCCCGGGTCGAAGGTAGGCTAGCCTAACCTTCGTGTTGGTCGAGAGTCCTCCCCGAGGGAACGTCGCGGCGGAGTACGCCGTCCCACGTTCACGCAGCGTCGCGCGCGCCGCCGGTCTGGTGGTGTCGTGCGTCCTCCTGGCGGTGGTCGCGGTGCTGAGCATCGCGATCGGCGCGAAACAGATGCCGCTGGACCAGGTCTGGCACGGCCTGTTCTCGTTCACAGGTACCCCCGAGGACGTGGTGGTGCGCGATCTGCGCGTGCCGCGCACCCTGCTGGGCGTGCTGGTGGGCCTGGGGCTGGGTCTGTCGGGGGCGGTGATGCAGGCGTTGACCCGCAATCCGTTGGCGGAGCCCGGGATCCTCGGGGTGAACGCGGGGGCGTCGGCGGCCGTGGTGACGGCCATCGCGTTCTTCGGGGCGACCGGCCTGACGGAGTTCGTCTGGTACGCGTTCGCCGGCGCCGCGATCGTGTCGGTGCTGGTGTACGTGCTGGGCGGGAGCCGGGCGGCGACGCCGGTGCGGTTGGCGCTGGCGGGGACGGCGGCGACGGCGGCCCTGATGGGCTACGTGAACGCCGTGCAGTTGTTGAACAACACGGCCCTGGACAAGCTGCGGTTCTGGTCGGTGGGCTCGTTGTCCTCGGCGACCATGGACACGGTGACCCTGGTGGCGCCGTTCCTGCTGCCCGCCGCGGCCGTGGCCCTGTGCCTGGGGCGGTCGCTGAACGCGATGGCGATGGGTGACGACACGGCGCGGGCGCTGGGCGCGGGGCTGAACCGGACCCGGTTCCTGGCGATGGCCGTGGTCACCCTGCTGTGCGGGGCGGCGACCGCCGCGTGCGGGCCGATCGTGTTCGTCGGGCTGATGGTGCCGCACATGGTGCGGGCGTTCACCGGGCCGGACATGCGGTGGGTCCTGGCGTACTCGGCGGTGCTGTCGCCGGTGCTGCTGCTGGGCTCGGACGTGGTGGGGCGGGTCGTCACCCGGCCGGCGGAACTCCAGGTGGGCATCATGACGGCGTTGATCGGCGGGCCCGTCTTCATCTGGCTGGTGCGACGCAAGAGGACGGCGAAGCTGTGACGGCGAACAAGGGCGCGCGGCCGAGGGCGCTGCGCGGGCCGGGTTTCTCGGTGCGGGTGGAGCCGCGCGCGGTGCTGGCCTCGGTGGGGCTGGCGGTGTGCGGGGTGGTGCTCGCGGTGCTGTTGATCGGCACCGGGGACTTCGAGATCGCGCCCGGGGACGTGGTGGCGAGCCTGCTGGGCCACGGCGATCCCGCCGACGAGTTCATCGTCACCGACCTGCGGCTGCCGCGGGTGCTGGTGGCCCTGCTCGTGGGCGCGGCGCTGGGGCTGGCGGGCGCGGTGTTCCAGTCGGTGTCCCGCAACCCGCTGGGCTCGCCGGACATGCTCGGGTTCGAACAGGGCGCGGCCGTGGGCGCGCTCGTGGTGATCGTGCTGTTCCACGGCGACGCGACGGCGGTGGCCGGGGGCGCGCTCGTGGGCGGTCTGGCGACGGGTCTGGCGGTGTACCTGCTGGCGTTCAAGCGGGGGGTGCACGGTTATCGGCTGGTGTTGGTGGGCGTGGGCACGACGGCGATGCTCGTCGCCGCGATCCAGTACCTGCTGACGAAGGCGCAGGTGGTCGAGGCCACGCGGGCGATGGTGTGGCTGACCGGGTCCCTGGCCGGGCGGGACTGGGCGCAGGTGTGGCCGCTGCTCGTGACGTGCGCGGTGCTGTTCCCGCTCGTGCTCGGGCAGGGGCGGGCGCTGCGGATGATGGAGATGGGCGACGACGCGGCCAGTGCCATGGGGGTGCGGGTGGAGCGGACCCGCGGGCTGCTGCTGCTCGCGGGGGTCGTGTTGACGACGGCGGCGGCCGCGGCGGCGGGGCCGATCACGTTCGTGGCCCTGGCCGCGCCGCAGTTGGCGCGGCGGTTGACGGGGTCGGCGGGGTCGAACCTGGTGTCCTCGGCGCTGATGGGGGCCGGGTTGTTGGCGGTGTCGGACTGGGGCTCGCAGCGGGTGTTCGGGTCGGACCAGTTGCCGGTGGGCGTGGTGACCGGGCTGGTCGGCGGGGTGTACCTGCTGTGGTTGTTGGTCAGTGAGCGCAGGGCGGGTCGGATATGAGGACGAAGGGCACGGGAATGGGCACGGGCACGGTCGCGGACGGTACGGCGGGGACCCGGCGGTTGCGCGCCGAGGACGTGACGCTGGGCTACGACCAGCGGGTGATCGCGCGGAACCTGTCGGTGGACATCCCCGACAACTCGTTCACGGTGATCGTCGGGCCGAACGCGTGCGGGAAGTCCACGCTGCTGCGGGCGCTGGCCCGGATGTTGCGGCCGGCCGCGGGGCGGGTGCTGCTCGACGGGCAGGCGATCTCTTCGCTGCCGGCGAAGAAGGTGGCGCGGACCCTGGGGCTGTTGCCGCAGTCCTCGATCGCGCCGGACGGGATCACGGTCGCCGACCTGGTCTCCCGGGGCCGCTACCCGCACCAGGGGCTGCTGCGGCAGTGGTCGCCGCAGGACGAGCGGATCGTGGCCGAGTCGATGGCCGCGACCGGGGTCGCCGAGCTGGCCGACCGGGCCGTGGACGAGCTGTCGGGCGGTCAGCGGCAGCGGGTGTGGATCGCGATGGCGCTGGCGCAGCAGACGCCGCTGCTGCTGCTCGACGAGCCGACCACCTACCTGGACATCCACCACCAGATCGACGTGCTCGACCTGTGCGCGGAGCTGCACGAGAACCAGGGTCGGACCCTGGTGGCGGTCCTGCACGACCTGAACCACGCGGCGCGCTACGCGACCCACCTGATCGCGATGCGGGACGGGAAGGTGCTGGCGGAGGGGCCGCCGGCGGAGGTGGTCACCGCCGAGCTCGTGGAGCGGGCCTTCGACCTGCGGTGCCGGATCATCGAGGACCCGGAGACGGGCACCCCGCTGGTGATCCCGGCGGCCCGGCAGCCGCGCCGGGCCCCGGCCGGGGTCGCCTGAGCGGGCGGGCTCAGAGCAGGGAGCGGAGTTTGAGCAGGTCGCGGAAGCCGGCCTCCAGGCGGACCCGGCCCGAGGCCCAGGCGCTCGCGAAGTTCAGCCGGCCGCCGACCATGGCCACCAGGTCGTCCCCGGTCATGGCCAGTCGGATCTCGGCCTTGGTCCGGGGCGGCCCCGGGTGCCGGTCGGCGACCGTGATCCGGCCGTGTTCCAGCCGGCCCGTGAACGTCTCGTCCAGGTCGGTGACGTGGCAGCTCAGGGACCGGTCGAGCGCGGCCGCGCCGCGTACGCCGGAATCGGCCCGAGCCAGGTTGTCGGACAGGGTGTCGAGTGCGTCGCGGCACTCCTCGATCGTCGCCATCGTGATCACGACCGTACCTCAGTGCGGTGACGGACGCCCCGGGGGCCGTACGCGGTAGCGTCTGGGCCATGAACGACAGCGGCACCCCGCTCGGCCCGCCCGCCGACACCGTCCGTCCGGAACCCGCCCCCGCGCCCGCGCCGCCCGAGCCCACCGGGCACCCCGAGGTGGACGCGGCCCTGGCCCGGCTCGTGGCCGTCGACCACCTCCCGGCGGACTCCCGGGTCGATGTGTACGAGGATGTACACCGAGGGCTGCGCGCCGCGCTGACCGCGCTGGACGCGCCGGCCCCGCCCGTACCGCACGACAACAGGAGCTGAACCCACCGTGGCAGGAGTGGCACGCCGCCGACTGGACGCCGAACTGGTCCGCCGCAAGATGGCGCGGTCGCGCGAGCACGCCGGGCAACTCATCGCCGCCGGTCGCGTCACGGTCGGCGGGGCCACGGCGACGAAGTCCGCCACCCAGGTGGAGACCAGCGCCGCCCTCGTGGTCCGCGCCGACGACGACGACCCCGACTACGTCTCCCGGGGCGGGCACAAGCTCGCCGGGGCGCTGGCCGCCTTCACCCCCCTGGGCCTGCGGGTCGAGGGCCGCCGCGCCCTGGACGCGGGCGCCTCCACCGGAGGGTTCACCGACGTGCTGCTGCGCGCCGGGGTGGCGCACGTGATGGCCGTGGACGTGGGCTACGGGCAGCTCGCCTGGTCCCTGCAGAGCGACGAGCGGGTCACCGTCAAGGACCGCACCAACGTGCGCGAACTGACCGTGGAGCAGCTCGACGGGATTCCCGTCGACCTGATCGTCGGCGACCTGTCGTTCATCTCCATCGGGCTGGTGCTGCCCGCCCTCGTGCGCTGCGCCGCCCCGGACGCCGACTTCGTGCTCATGGTCAAGCCGCAGTTCGAGGTCGGCAAGGAGCGCCTCGGCAGCGGCGGGGTCGTGCGCAGCCCCGAGCTGCGGGCCGAGGCGGTGCGGGAGGTGGCCGCGCGGGCGGCCGGCCTGGGCCTGGGCGTGCTCGGCGTGACCGCGTCACCGCTGCCCGGGCCCTCGGGGAACGTCGAGTACTTTCTGTGGATGCGGGCGGGGGCTGCGGCACTCGACCCGGCGGACGTCGATCGTGCGGTGGCGGAGGGGCCGAAGTGAGCGAGATTTCCAAGGGGGGCTCGGGCGAGGCGCCCGAGGGGACGGGCGCGGAGCCGGGACGGACGGTGTTCCTGCTGGCGCACACCGGCCGGCCGGCCGCGATCCACAGCGCGGAACGGGTGGTGCAGGGGCTGCTGCGCTCCGGCCTGGGGGTGCGGGTGCTGGCCCACGAGGCGGTGGACCTGCCCGGGCTGCCGCCCGAGGTGGGCCTCGTCGACGAGACCGCGCCCGACGTGCTGGCCGGCTGTGAACTGCTGATCGTGCTGGGCGGTGACGGGACCCTGCTGCGGGGCGCCGAGTTCGCGCGCTGCTCCGGGGTGCCGATGCTCGGCGTGAACCTGGGCCGGGTCGGGTTCCTCGCCGAGGCCGAACGCGACGACCTCGACAAGGTCGTCGACCGGGTCGTGGAGCGGGCCTACGAGGTCGAGGAACGCATGACCGTGGACGTGGTCGTCCGCAGCAACGGCGACGTGGTCCACACCGACTGGGCCCTCAACGAGGCCGCCGTCCAGAAGGACGCCCCCGAGCGGATGCTGGAGGTGGTGCTGGAGATCGACGGCCGGCCCGTCTCCGCCTTCGGGTGCGACGGCATCGTCTGCGCCACCCCCACCGGCTCCACCGCCTACGCGTTCTCGGCGGGCGGGCCCGTGGTGTGGCCCGAGGTCGAGGCCCTGCTGATGGTCCCGATCAGCGCCCACGCCCTGTTCGCCAAGCCGCTGGTGACCTCCCCCGACACGGTCCTGGCCGTCGAGGTGAAGGCCGACGCGGCGCACGGGGTGCTGTGGTGCGACGGACGGCGCACGGTGGCGCTGCCCCCGCAGGCCCGGGTCGAGGTCCGGCGCGGGGAGATCCCCGTCCGACTCGCCCGACTGCACCACGCCTCCTTCGCGGACCGGCTCGTCGCCAAGTTCGCGCTGCCCGTCTCCGGCTGGCGCGGCGCCCCGCACTGACGCGCGCGGACCGCCCCGGGTCCCGGACACGCGTCCCGCCGGCCGGTGCGCGCGTCCGGGACGATGAAACCTCTGTAAGGTCTTCTGCGTGCTTGAGGAGATGCGGATACGGTCGCTCGGGGTCATCGACGACGCGGTGGTCGAGCTGTCGCCGGGGTTCACCGCGGTGACGGGCGAGACCGGCGCGGGCAAGACCATGGTCGTCACCAGCCTCGCCCTGCTGCTCGGTGGCCGGGCCGATCCGGCCCTGGTCCGGATCGGCGCCCGCAGCGCCGTCGTGGAGGGCCGGCTGCGGATCCGCCCGGACGGGCCGGTCGCGGTGCGCGCCGAGGAGGCGGGCGCCGAACTCGACGACGGCACCCTCCTGATCAGCCGCACCGTCTCCGCCGAGGGCCGCTCCCGGGCCCACCTCGGCGGCCGCGCCGTGCCCGTCGGGCTGCTCGCCGAACTCGCCGACGAACTCGTCGCCGTCCACGGCCAGACCGACCAGCAGGGCCTGATGCGCCCCGCCCGGCAACGGCAGGCCCTCGACCGGTACGCGGGCGCGGCCGTCGGCGGCCCGCTGGAGAAGTACGCGGCCGCGTACCGGCGGCTGCGGACCGCCGCCGCCGAACTGGAGGAGATCACCACCCGGGCCCGGGAACGCGCCCAGGAGGCCGATCTGCTGCGGTTCGGGCTGGAGGAGATCGCCGCCGTCGAACCCCGCGCCGGCGAGGACGTCGAACTCGCCGCCGAGGCCGAACGCCTCGGCCACGCCGAGGCCCTCGCCGCCGCGAGCCGGCTCGCGCACACCGCCCTCGCGGGCGACCCCGAGGACCCCGAGGCCGTGGACGCCGGCACCCTCGTCGCCGGCGCCCACCGGGCCCTGGAGGGCGTGCGCGGCCACGACCCGGCCCTGGCCGCCCTCGCCGACCGGATCGGGGAACTGGGCATCCTGCTCGCCGACGCCGCCGGCGACCTCGCCGGCTACGCCGAGGACCTCGACGCCGACCCGCGCCGTCTCGCGGCCGTGGAGGAGCGCCGGGCCCTGCTCACCGGCCTCACCCGCAAGTACGGGCCGGGCGTGGACGCCGTGCTGGCCTGGGCCGAGACGGGCTCGGCGCGCCTGCTCGAACTCGACGGGGACGACGAACGGATCGTCGAACTCACCGCCGAACGCGACGCGCTCCGCGCCGAACTCGGGCGTCTCGCGCAGGAGTTGACCGACGCGCGGACCGGGGCCGCCGAGCGGTTCGCGGCCGCCGTCACCGCCGAACTCGCCTCGCTGGCCATGCCCCACGCCCGGGTCACCATCGACGTCCGCCAGACCGAGGACCCCGGCGGCGAGGGCATCGAGGTCGGCGGCCGGACCGTGCTGCACGGGCCCACCGGAGCCGACGAGGTCGAGCTGCTGCTCGCCCCGCACCCCGGGGCCCAGCCCCGGCCCATCGCCAAGGGCGCCTCGGGCGGCGAACTCTCCCGGGTCATGCTCGCCGTGGAGGTGGTGTTCGCGGGCGCCGACCCCGTCCCCACCTACCTCTTCGACGAGGTCGACGCGGGCGTCGGCGGCAAGGCGGCCGTGGAGGTGGGCCGCCGGCTCGCGAAACTCGCCCGGTCCGCGCAGGTCGTCGTGGTCACCCACCTGCCGCAGGTCGCGGCCTTCGCCGACCGGCAACTGCTGGTGGAGAAGACCCACGACGGATCCGTCACCCGCTCCGGGGTCACCGTCCTCGAAGGCGAGGACCGGATCCGGGAACTCTCCCGGATGCTCGCGGGCCAAGAGGACTCCGAGACGGCCCGCGCCCACGCCGAGGAACTCCTGGCCGCCGCCCGGGCCGACGCCTGAGCCGCGCCCGACGCGGCCGGACCACCGGTCCGGCCGCCCGGCCGGGCCCGGGCGGGACCGGCGGCCCGCACCCGAACGGGTGGCGGCCGGTACCCGAACGGCCCCGATCCCTTCGGGTGAGTCCACCCCGCACTGACGCCGAACGCGCCCGTGTGGGTGACGATTCACGAGAACTCCTCGTTTCCCGTCCGGAATTCGCCCGCGGACGGTCCCGGAACGCGCGTGCGGGCCGGCATCCTGGCAACCGGACACCGTCCCCGTCCCGCACCTCCACGCCTCCCCCCAGGAGCCCCGGCCCGTGAGCAGCACCCCGGTACCCGACCAGCCCTTCGGGCGCCCCCCGCTGCGCACCGTCCAGGTCTTCGGCGACACCGACGCCGACAGCGCCGGACACGTCCGCTCCCTGGCCGGCGGCCTCGCCGCCCGCGGGGTCCGCGTCACCGTCTGCGCCCCCGTCGCCGCCGAGGGCGCGCACGACTTCACCGGCGCCGGGGTCCGCTTCGCCCCCGCCTCCGTCGCCGCCCTGCGGGCCGCGTGCGCCGGCGCCGACCTCGTCCACGCCCACGGCACCGCCGCCGCCGGCCGGGCCGCGCTCGCCGTCCGCGGCCTGCGGCTGCCGCTCGTGGTCACCTGGCACGGGGAACCCGAGGACACCGGACCCTGGCGACACCTCACCCGCGTGATCGAAAGACGCGTGGCCCGCGCCGCCGCCGTCGTCCTCGGCGGCTCCGCCCACCAGGTCGACCGGGCCCGCGAACGCGGCGCCCGCGACGCCCGCCTCGCCCCCGCCGGCCTCCCCGCCGATCCCGCGACCCCCACCCGCGACCCCGACAAGACCCGCGCCGAACTCGGCGTCACCGGCCGCCCGCTGATCCTCTCCGTCGGCGGCCCCGAACCCCACCGCGACCACCACCTGCTCCTCGACGCCGCCCGCGCCTGGCGCGCCCTCGACCCCACCCCCCTCGTCCTCGTCGTCGGCGAAGGCCCCCGACGCCAGGGCCTGGCCCGCCGGATCGAGACCGAGGGCCTGCCCGTCCGACTCCTCGGCCGCCGCCCCGACCTGCCCGACCTGCTCGCCGCCGCCGACCTCGCCGTCCAACCCGAGAACTCCCCGGCCCGCTCCCTGCCCGCCCAGGCCGCGCTGCGCGCCGGCGTCCCCCTGGTCGCCGCCGGCGACGGCGCCATGCCCGAACTCGTCGGCACCGCCGCCCTGCTCGTGCCCCACGGCGACGCCCACGCCCTCGCCGACGCCGTCACCGACCTCCTCGCCGACCCGGCCCGACGCACCGCGCTGGCCGCCGCCGGCCGGGCCCAGGCCGAGACCTGGCCCACCGAGGACGACACCGTCGCCCAGGTCCTCGCCGTCTACGACGAACTCGTCGAACGCCGCCGCTGAACCCGGGCGCCGGTCCCGGGCGCCGGATGCCGGGGCCTCAGGCCGTGCCCGTGTGCCGGCGGGCCCGCAGGGCCAGGCTCAACGACAACACCGTCTCCGGATCGTCCAGATCGGTGCCGAGCAGCTCCGAGATCCGCGCCAGCCGGTTGTACAGGGTCTGCCGGTTCAGGTGCAGCTCACGGGCCGTCTCCGCCTTCCGGCCCGCGTGCGCCAGATACGTCTCCAACGTCGGCAGCAACGGCGGCCGCGAACCCGCGTCGTGGGTCCGCAAGGCCCCGATCGCCCGGTCCACGAACGCCGCCAGGTCCGGGTGCTCCCGCAACCGCCACAGCAACAGGTCGATGTCCAGGCGCCGCGCGTCGTACCACGGGCGGGCCGGCAGCCCGGCCGCCGCCGTGGCCGTCTCCGCCGCGTGCCGCAAGCCCGCCGAGGCCGCCGTCCACCCGCCCGGCACCCCCACCACGACCACCGGCGCCGACCCCGCCCGGTGCAACCCGGCCCGCTCCACCCCCGCCCGCAAGGCCCCCGCCACCCGATCGGCCACCGCCGCCCGCTCCGACTCCGCCCGCAGCCCCAACAACAACGGCACCCGGCCCTCCACCGGCCGCACCCCCAACAGCGCCGGCACCCCCAGCCCCGAGATCTCCTCCCACACCGCCCGCGCCAACACCGCCCAGTTCCCCGCCGGCCCCGCGTCCGTCGTCAACCGCATCACCACCGGCAACAACGGCCCCTCGCCGGGCCGGAAACCCAGCACCCGGGCCTGCGCCGGCGCGTCCTGCGCCGCGATCCGCCCCTCCGCCAGATCCGTCAGGAAGTCCCCGCGCCCCCGCGCCGCCAACTCCTCCTCCTGCCGGGCCTGCATCAACACCACGGCCAACACCCCCGCCGCCCGCTCCGCCGCCATCCGGTGCACCGGCAACAACGGCGCCGCCACCCCCAACAGCACCAGCCGCGCCCGGATCGCCGTGCCGCCCGCCCCACCCGCCGGCACGTCCACCAGCACCGTGTTCCCCGAGGGCTCGTCCTCCGGCCGGCCCCGCAGCCCCTCCCACACCTGGAGCGGATCGGCCCCCTGATCGCCCGCCCCACAGGCCGCCGCGTACAACAGGCGCGCGTCGGGCGTCTCCAGGAACACCGGATTGCCGGTGAAATCCGCCAGGATCCGCAACACCTGCGGAATCCCGCCCCCGTCCAGCAGCGCCTGGGTACAGCGCCGGTGCACCTCCTCGGCCCGCTGCAACAACGCGTAGTGCCCGTTGACGATCTCGGTGTGCACCTCCTCCGTCACGGTCACGAACGGAACCTCCCGGTGCAACTGCACCAACGGCAGCCCCACCGACCGCGCCGTCTCCACCAACGGCCCCGGCAACCGCGCGAACCGCGGCCCCAGCTCCACCACCAGCGCCGAGATCCCCCGGTCCGCGAGCCGCCGCACGAACGCCCGCTGCTCGGCCGGCCGGGTGCCCAGCCCCAGCCCCGTGGTCAACAGCAGTTCACCGCCCTTGAGCAGGGACGCGATATTGGGCACCTCGCCCGCGTGCACCCAGCGCACCGTCCGCCCCAGCCGGTCCGCGCCCGCCACCACCTCGGGGAGACCGCTGCGCAGCCCCGGCAGTTCGAGCGCGCGCTGGACCGTGATTCCGCCCTGGTTGTCCATGTGGTCGGACGTTAGCGCTCCGATCCCGCCCGTCACGCGGCGGGGGTGATGTTGTGGTTGAAGCGGAACGCGTTCCCCGGGTCCCACTCCCGCTTCACCGCCGCCAACCGGCGCGCGTTCTCCGCGCCCAGGCCCGCCGCCACCCGGTCCGCCCCCTCGTCCCCGATGAAGTTCAGGTACACCGCGCCCGAGGACCACGGACGCATCGCCTCCCGCACCGACCGCACCCAGTCCCGGCAACGGTCGTCGTCCGCCGGATCCGCCCAGATCGCGAACGGGTGCACGGCCCACGGCGAGTCCCGGTAGGGCACCGGCCACGCCGGATCGCCTTCGGCCACCGCCCCGCCCAACGGGAACAGGATGTGCTGGGTGCCGGTGGCCGTCGGCCGGGTGTCCGCCAGCGCGCAGAACGCCGCCGCCGCCTCGTCCGGCAGAGCCGTCAGGTACTCCGCCGACCAGTGGTTCCGCAGCCCCGGCGGGTCGTCGATCATGCACTGGAGCTCGGCGTACGGGATCGCCGTGACGATCTCGAACTCGTGCGGCACCGCCAACAGCGGCTCCGCCAGCTCCCGCATCTCCTTCTCCGGACCCGCGTACGTCAACAACGCGGCCCACAACGGGGTCCCCACCAGGTGCGGGGGCACGAAGGGCTCCGGCGGCGCCGTCAGGTTGATCACCCCGCCCGAGGCCGCCCGCGGGGCCCCCGTCATCAGCTCCCGGAACGCGGCCACGACCTCCGGGCCCCGCTCGGGCGCGTGGAAGACGAAGGCCATCGAGGTCTCCGGCAGCTCGTGCAGGCGCAGGGTCAGCGCGGTGGCCACCCCGAAGTTCCCGCCGCCGCCGTGCAGCGCCCAGAACAGCTCCGGGTGGTCCTCGGCGGTCGCCGTCACGCACCCGCCGTCCGCGGTCACCAGCTCCACGCTCAGCAGGTTGTCCACGGCCAGCCCGAAGGCCCGGTCCAACCAACCCGAACCCCCGCCCAACACGAACCCGCCCACCCCGGTCGTGGAGACCCGGCCGCCCGTGGTGGCCAGGCCGTAGGGGGCGCAGGCCCGGTCCAGGGCGCTCATCGTGGCCCCGCCCTCCACCCGGACGGCCATCGAACCGGGGGAGACGGTGACCGAGGACATCCGGCGCAGGTCCACCACGAGCGCGCCGTCGCCCAGGGCCGAACCCGCCACGCTGTGCCCACCGCCGCGCACCGCGACCGGCAGACCCTGCTCACGGGCCCACCGGACGGCGGTGACCACGTCGCTCTCGTCCTCGACCTGCGCGATCACCGCCGGCCGGCGGTCGACCATCGCGTTGAACACCGTCCGCGCGGCGTCGTACGTCTCCCCGTCGCCCGGAGCGAGCACCCGGCCGGAGAGGTCCTCGCGCAGCGCGTCCAGCGCGCTCCGACTCGGTACGGGGAGTTCGACGGAGGCCATCACGGGCCCCCTTCCGCCAAGGTGGACAGAGGACCCCTCCAGCGTAGTCAGCCCCCGTACGCCCCGCTCGCCGTGAGCCGCAGGGCCGTGTCGATGAGGGGGACGTGGCTGAATGCCTGCGGGAAGTTGCCGACCTGGCGGCCCGCGTGGGAGTCCCACTCCTCGGCGAGCAGCCCCAGGTCGTTGCGCAGGGCCAGCAGCTTCTCGAAGAGCCGCCGCGCCTCGTCGACCCGGCCGATCATCGCGAGGTCGTCGGCCATCCAGAACGAGCAGGCCAGGAACGCGCCCTCGTCGCCCGCGAGACCGTCCACGCCCGCCTCGTGGCCGGCGGTGGGGTAGCGCAGGATGAACCCGTCGGGGGTGGACAGCTCGCGCTGGATCGCCTCGATGGTGCCGATCACCCGCTTGTCGTCGGGCGGCAGGAAGCCCATCTGCGGGATCAGCAGCAGGGAGGCGTCCAGCTCCTCGGAGCCGTAGGACTGGGTGAAGGTGTTGCGCTCGGGGTCGTAGCCCTTCTCGCACACGTCGCGGTGGATGGTCTCGCGCAGCTCCCGCCAGCGCTCCAGCGGACCGTCCGCGTCCCCGGACTCGATCAGCTTGATCGTGCGGTCCACCGCGACCCAGGCCATCACCTTGGAGTGCACGAAGTGCCGGCGCGGGCCGCGGACCTCCCAGATGCCCTCGTCCGGCTCGTTCCAGTGGGTCTCCAGGTAGCGGATCAGCTTGAGCTGGAGCAGCGAGGCGTAGTCGTTGCGGGCCAGGCCCGTCATGTGGCCCAGGTGCAGGGCCTCGGTGACCTCGCCGTACACGTCGAGCTGCAACTGGTGCGCGGCGCCGTTGCCGACCCGCACCGGGCGCGAGCCCTCGTAGCCCGGCAGCCAGTCGAGTTCCGTCTCGCCGAGCTCCCGCTCGCCCGCGATCCCGTACATGATCTGGAGGTTCTCGGGGTCGCCCGCCACGGCCCGCAGCAGCCAGTCCCGCCAGGCCGCCGCCTCCTCGCGGTAGCCGGTGCGCAGCAGCGAGGACAGGGTGATCGCGGCGTCGCGCAGCCAGGTGTAGCGGTAGTCCCAGTTGCGGACCCCGCCGATCTCCTCGGGCAGCGAGGTGGTGGGGGCGGCGACGATCCCGCCGGTGGGGGCGTAGGTGAGGGCCTTGAGGGTGATCAGGGAACGGATCACGGCCTCGCGGTAGGGCCCGTGGTAGGTGCACTGGGCGACCCACTCGCGCCAGAACTCGCCGGTGGCGGCGAGGGCGGCCTCGGCGTCCGGGGTCTGCGGGGGTTGGCGGTGGCTGGCCTGCCAGGAGATCGCGAAGGCCACCCGGTCGCCGGGGCCGACGGTGAAGTCGGAGTAGGTGGTGAGGTTCTTGCCGTACGTGTCGGCGTCGGTGTCGAGCCAGACCGAGTCGGGCCCGGCGACGGCCACGGTGCGCCCGTCGACCTTGTGCACCCACGGCACGACCCGCCCGTAGCTGAACCGCATCCGCAGCGCCGAGCGCATCGGGACCCGGCCCGCGACGCCCTCCACGATCCGGATCAGCTGCGGGGCGTGGGTGTCGCGCGGGGGCATGAAGTCGATCACCCGGACGGTGCCGCGGGGGGTGTCCCACTCGGACTCCAGCACCAGGGAGTCCCCCCGGTAGCGGCGGCGGGTCGCGGCGGGGGCGACGGCGTCGCCCGGGACGGCCGGGCCGATCCGCCAGAAGCCGTGTTCCTCGGTGCCCAACAGGCTCGCGAAGACGGCATGGGAATCGAACCGCGGCAGACACAACCAGTCCACCGAGCCGTCCCGGCAGACCAGTGCGGCGGTCTGCATGTCCCCGATCAGTGCGTAATCCTCGATGCGCCCGGACACGTTGCATCTCCAGTCGAACGGCCACGTCCGCCCCGAAGGGCGCTTGCAGGTTTGCGCTCGGCGCGGTCACGCCGTGCGCTGACTCCTATGGGGTTCCGCGAGTGCTCTGCTGTTCCGGCGGCGGGGACGGATGGTCCGGCGACCGGCTACTCGGCGGCGATGTGAGCGATGTCCGAGCAGGATATGACGGCACCCTAGTGATCCGATCGAGCCGAGCGGGAATGCGGGTCCGCCGAACGGGTGACCAGCGAGGACGTGCGACCGAAGGGGTGCGGGACGGCGTGTCGGGCGCCGTGTTCGCACGGTCACGTGTGCGACACGCGGCGTGTGCGAGTCGGGTGCGCGAGGAGCGGGCCGGAGGGGCGGGAGCCCTTGGGAACAACGGGCGGCGGGCCGGTCGGGGCGTGTCCGGGCCGGTGTCCGGAGGCGTTCAGGGCGAGGCGCTGATAGGCTGGTACCCCGTGGACCGGTGGTCTGCCTGTGCGAATCAGGAGCCCCGCAACCGCAGCTTCGGCACCCCCGGAACGCCCCGTCAGGGCCCGGTGGACCGCCGCACCGCACGCACTCACCTCGCGACCACGGGAGCCCCCCTTTGGCGATGCCGACACGTTCGACGACCAAGCACATCTTCGTCACCGGGGGTGTCGCCTCGTCCCTCGGCAAGGGCCTGACCGCCTCCAGCCTGGGCGCGCTGCTCAAGGCCCGCGGCCTGCGGGTGACGATGCAGAAGCTCGACCCGTACCTCAACGTGGACCCGGGCACCATGAACCCCTTCCAGCACGGCGAGGTGTTCGTCACCAACGACGGCGCCGAGACCGACCTGGACATCGGCCACTACGAGCGCTTCCTCGACGTGGACCTCGACGGCTCGGCCAACGTGACCACCGGCCAGGTCTACTCGCAGGTCATCGCCAAGGAGCGGCGCGGCGAGTACCTCGGTGACACCGTGCAGGTCATCCCGCACATCACCAACGAGATCAAGCACCGCATCCGGCGCATGGCCACCGACGACGTCGACGTGGTCATCACCGAGGTCGGCGGCACGGTCGGCGACATCGAGTCGCTGCCGTTCCTGGAGACCGTCCGCCAGGTGCGTCACGAGGTCGGTCGCGACAACGTGTTCGTCGTGCACATCTCGCTGCTGCCCTACATCGGTCCCTCGGGCGAGCTGAAGACCAAGCCGACCCAGCACTCGGTGGCCGCGCTGCGCAACATCGGCATCCAGCCGGACGCGATCGTGCTGCGCGCCGACCGCGAGGTGCCCACGTCCATCAAGCGCAAGATCTCGCTGATGTGCGACGTGGACGAGGCCGCCGTGGTGGCCGCGATCGACGCCAAGTCGATCTACGACATCCCGAAGGTGCTGCACACCGAGGGTCTGGACGCGTACGTGGTGCGCAAGCTGGACCTGCCCTTCCGCGACGTGGACTGGACGGTGTGGGAGGACCTGCTGGACCGGGTCCACAACCCCGACCACGAGGTCAAGGTCGCGCTCGTCGGCAAGTACATCGACCTGCCGGACGCCTACCTGTCGGTGACCGAGGCGCTGCGCGCCGGCGGTTTCGCCAACAAGGCCCGGGTCCAGATCAAGTGGGTCACCTCCGACGACTGCAAGACCCCGGCGGGCGCGGCGGCGCAGCTGTCCGACGTGGACGCGATCTGCGTGCCCGGCGGCTTCGGCGACCGCGGTGTCAACGGCAAGGTCGGCGCGATCACCTACGCCCGCGAGAACGGCGTGCCGCTGCTGGGCCTGTGCCTGGGTCTGCAGTGCGTGGTCATCGAGGCCGCCCGCAACCTGGCCGGGATCCCGGAGGCGAACTCCACCGAGTTCGACGCCTCCACCCCGCACCCGGTCATCTCCACGATGGAGGAGCAGCTCGCGTTCGTGGAGGGCGCCGGCGACCTCGGCGGCACCATGCGCCTGGGCCTGTACCCGGCGAAGCTCGCCGAGGGCTCCCTGGTGCGCGAGGCGTACGGCGACCAGGCGTACGTGGACGAGCGCCACCGGCACCGCTACGAGGTGAACAACGCCTACCGCGCGGAGCTGGAGCAGAAGGCCGGTCTGGTCTTCTCCGGTGTCTCCCCCGACAACAAGCTGGTGGAGTACGTCGAGTACCCGCGCGAGACGCACCCCTACCTGGTGGCCACCCAGGCCCACCCGGAGCTGCGCTCGCGCCCGACGCGCCCGCACCCCCTCTTCGCCGGTCTCGTGAAGGCCGCCGTGGAGCGTCAGCAGCGCGCGAAGTAGTCACCGCGCACCACTACGGTGGACAGCCGGGTCCCGTGATCGTCACGGGTCCCGGCTGTCGCGCGTTCCAGGGCGGGCGGCGGGCCGAGCACGGGAGGTTCGAGGGTCATGGGCAACGACGGGATCGCGGACGCGCCGGAGGCGTGGGAGGTCGTGAGCGTCTCGGAGCCGTTCCGGGGCGCGAAGACGGCGGTGGCCTCGGACGAGGTGCGGATGCCGGACGGGAAGGTGGCGCGCCGGGACTACCAGGTGCACCCGGGTTCGGTGGCGGTGCTGGCGCTGGACGAGGAGGGGCGGGTGCTGGTCCTCAACCAGTTCCGGCACCCCGTGCGGCACCGGTTGTGGGAGCTGCCGGCGGGGCTGCTCGACGTGCCGGGGGAGAACCCGTTGCACGCGGCGCAGCGCGAGCTGTTCGAGGAGGCGCACGTGACCGCCGGCCGGTGGTCGGTGCTGGTGGACTTCTTCACCTCGCCCGGCGGTTCGGACGAGGCGGTGCGGGTGTTCCTGGCCCGGGACCTGGCGGAGGCGGCGGGGGAGCGGTACGAGGCGCACGGGGAGGAGCTGGACATGGGGGTGGCCCGGGTGCCGCTCGGCGAGTTGGTGGCCGGGGTGTTGGAGGGTCGCCTGCAGAGTCCGGTGATGGTGTCGGGGACCCTGGCGCTGACGGCGGTGCTGGCGTCGGTGGCGGGCGCGGAGGGTCTGAGGCCGGCCGACGCGCCGTGGCCCGCCCGACCTTTTGCGATCTGACCCTCCAACAGACCGGTATGAAGATCTGCTGATCCGATTGGGCGACCTGTCCGCCCGGCTCCCCCCGTTCCGTCGCTCTGTGTGAATTACGCTCGACACCCCGGAGGCAGGAGAGGAGCGGATCCGTGACGGATTTCGTCGGGCGTCGGCGTGAGCTGAAGGAGTTGCGCGAGGACATCGCGCGCACGGGACTCGACACGCTCTCCGGTCGCAAGGCCAAGGCACCCCGGGCCAGGGTGCTGCTCGTGGCCGGGCGACCGGGATCGGGTCGGACCGCGTTGGCCCGTCGCTTCGTGGCCGAGGTGGCGGAGCGTTACCCGGACGGCGTGCTCGCCACCCGGCTCACCGGACCCGACGGCACGGCCACTCCCGGTGACCGCGCCGCCCGGGACCTGTTGGAACAACTCGGCGCGGCCCCGGTGCCCGGGGCCTCCGAGGACGACCTCGGGGCCGCCCTGCGCGCGGCCCTCGCCGACCGCCGCGCCGTCCTCCTCCTGGACGACGCCGCCGACGCCCCGCAGGTGGACGCGCTGCTGCCGGACACCCCGGACTGCCTCGTCGTCGTCACCGCGCGCGGCCCGCTCACCGGCATCCCCGACGTGCGCCCCTGCACCCTGGGCGGCCTCGACACCCCGGCCGCCCTCGAATGGGTCTCCGGGCGGGTCGGCGAGACCCGGATCACCGTGGACCCGCGCGCCGCCGAGAGCCTGGTCGAGGCGTGCGAGGGACTCCCCGCCGCCCTCGCCCTGGCCACCGGGCTGCTCGCCGCCCAACCGAAGACCTCGGTGGCCGACCTCGCCAAGCGGCTGCACGACATGCCGCACGCCGGCGACGGACCGTTGGGCCGAGCCTTCCGGCTGGTCCACGGGGGCCTGCGGCAACCCGCCCAGCGCACCCTGCGGCTGCTGCCGCTGGCCCCGGCCGGACTCGTCGACTCCCATGTCACCTCCGCCCTCGTCGGCTGCTCGGTGGCCGCGGCCCAGACCACCCTCGACGACTTCGTCGGCCTCGGGCTGCTCACCCCCGAGGAGGACGGGCTGTACCGGGTGCCCGGCTGCCTGCTGCCCGCCCTGCGCGAGCTGCTGGAGACCAAGGAGCGCCCGTCCGAGGTGCGCCTGGCCCGGGCCCGGATGCTGGAACGCACCGTGCGGCTGTTGCACTCCTGCCGCAGCGTGGCCGAGGAGGTGGACGAGGAGGAGCTCAAGCCCGAGGAACTGCCCCGGGCCCTGCGCTTCGCCGACCGCGCGGGAGCCGAACGCTGGCTCGACACCCGCCGCCCCGGCCTGCTGGCCGCCGCCGCCCTCGCCGTGGCCGACGGGGAGCTCGACACCCTGGCCCGCCGACTGGTCTCGGCCCTGGTCCGGGCCCTGGCCGCGCACCACGGCACCGAGGCCGTCGCCGCCGACCTGTACGGGCTGCACGAACTCGTCCTCGACGTGGCCGAGCGCCGCGAGCTGCCCCGGGAGAAGGCCGCCGCCCTGCTCAACCTCGGTGACCTCGACGCCGAGACCGGCCGCACCCAGGAGGCCCTGGTCCGCTACCGGGCCGCGCTGGAGGCCGGACAGGCCGCGCGGGACCCGTACGCCGTGGGCCGCGCGATGGAATCCGTCGGGGGCGCGCACCTGGAGCTGGGGGACTGGTTCCGGGCCGCCGACTGGTTCGGCCGCGCCCTGGCCCGCGCCCTGGCGAGCGGGGAGCGGGCCGACGAGGCCCGGCTGTACGGCCGGCTGGGCAACGCGCAGATCCTCGCCGGGCGCTACGGGGACGCCCTGCGCAGCTGGCGCGCGGCCGGCTCCGGCTACCGCCGGCTCGACGATCTCCCGGGCCGGGCACGGGCGTTGAGCGAGGTGGCCCGGGTGCAGGAGTACGCGGGCCGGCCCGAGGAGGCCCTGCACACCTGCCGGGAGGCGATCGAGCTCGCCCGCAAGGCCGGTGACCGGCGACTTCAGGCCGCGCTCCAGGTCCGTTTGGCCGACACGCTGGACCGCCTCGGCGACCCGGCCGCGGCCCGTCTGCACCGCTCCACCGCCGAGAGATTGCTGGAAGAAGACCCGACGGCCTACGAAATCCGTAGTGGTTCTGCGTGAGATTATTGGTTTGCAAGGCTAGACAGCGCGGCTCCCTTCATTAGACTGGCTCCACCAGGTCATCCCGTGGTGCATCCCTTGTGTGCTGCCACACACGGGTATGTATTGGAATGCACCGTAAAACCCCCCTGAGCCAAGGACCGTGATCGACGTGAAGGTCGGCATCCCCCGCGAGGTCAAGAACAACGAGTTCCGGGTGGCCATCACCCCGGCCGGCGTGCACGAGCTGGTGCGCCACGGCCACCAGGTCTTCGTGGAGCAGAACGCCGGTGTCGGCTCCTCGATCACCGACGCCGAGTACGTCGCCGCCGGTGCCGAGATCCTCGGCACCGCCGACGAGGTGTGGGCCACCGCCGACCTGCTGCTGAAGGTCAAGGAGCCCATCGCGGAGGAGTACCACCGCCTCCGCAAGGACCAGACCCTCTTCACGTACCTGCACCTCGCGGCCTCCCGCGCCTGCACGGACGCCCTGCTGGAGTCCGGCACCACCGCCATCGCCTACGAGACGGTGGAGCTGGCCAACCGCGCCCTGCCGCTGCTCGCCCCGATGTCCGAGGTCGCGGGCCGCCTCGCCCCCCAGGTCGGCGCCTACCACCTGATGCGCTCGGCCGGCGGCCGCGGCGTGCTCCCCGGCGGGGTCCCCGGCACCGCCGCGGCCAAGGCCGTCGTCATCGGCGGCGGGGTCTCCGGCTGGAACGCCGCGCAGATCGCCATCGGCATGGGCTTCCACGTGACCCTGCTCGACAAGGACGTCAACAAGCTCCGCGAGGCCGACAAGATCTTCGGCACGCGGATCCAGACCATCGTCTCCAACGCCTTCGAGCTGGAGAAGGCCGTCCTGGAGGCCGACCTCGTCATCGGCGCCGTGCTCATCCCCGGAGCCAAGGCCCCGAAGCTGGTCACCAACGAGCTGGTCTCCCGGATGAAGCCCGGAAGTGTCCTTGTCGACATCGCGATCGACCAGGGCGGCTGCTTCGAGGACTCCCGTCCGACCACGCACGCCGAGCCCACGTTCGAGGTGCACAACTCGGTGTTCTACTGCGTGGCCAACATGCCCGGCGCGGTCCCGAACACCTCCACCTACGCGCTGACCAACGCGACCCTGCCCTACATCGTGCAGCTCGCGAACCTCGGCTGGGTCGAGGCCCTGCGCCGTGACCCGGCCCTGGCCCTGGGCCTCAACACGCATGAGGGACAGGTCGTTTACGGCCCCGTCGCCGAGGCCCACGGCCTGGAGACCCTGCCCCTGGCCTCGCTGCTCGGCTGATCCCGACAGCCCCACCCGACGCCCCCGGGGCGTCCCCGACGGCGACACGACACACCGTCAACGAATGCCGTCAATCTCACGCATCCGGCCGGACCTTGCTCGCGAGGTCCGGCCGGCGGCGTATCCGGATCCGTCCGCGACGCGCTCAACTCGCCGCGAAGATAACCCTTTAACCGATTCGTGAACCTGCGAAACTTCCCTCCGAGGGCGCGTACGCCCTTGACAGCGTGGCCGGAGGGCGCCGACACAGGGCCCCGGGTCCGGCGGATTGTGTTGCTGCGAGGCGCTGACACGCCATAGAGTCCAGAACCGTCGGCATAGTGCCACGCTGACCTATCGACAAGTGTCCTGGTCACGTCCGAGGAGGTAAGACGACTTGTGAATGAGTCGACATTTACTCCTGGGGGTGGTGGTCATGCGGGGACGCCGGTGCGGGCCCACGGACCGACGGGTCTCGAAGCCGTCGGCTCCGTAGCGGTCCGCACCTTCACCCACCACCAGCACCTGACGACATCCCCGAACAGCATGGACGGCCCAGACGTGAACTCCATGGCCGGCGACCCGAGCGGCGACGCGCCCACCGGTTTCGCCGACTACGACGGACTGCCCGAGGGGCAGTTCTACGACCCCGACGCCGAATACGAGCCCGACCCCGAATACGCGGCCACCCTCGCCCCCGACGCCGCCCGGCAGCGTCGGGAACGGATCGGCCCCACCGGGCGACCGCTGCCGTACTTCCCGATCCCCGGTCCGCTCAGCGACCACGGACCGGCGAAGATCATCGCGATGTGCAACCAGAAGGGCGGCGTCGGCAAGACCACGTCGACCATCAACCTGGGCGCCGCACTCGCCGAATACGGCAGACGCGTCCTCCTCGTCGACTTCGACCCGCAGGGCGCCCTGTCGGTCGGCCTCGGCGTGAACCCGATGGAGCTGGACCTGACGGTCTACAACCTGCTCATGGAGCGGGGCATGTCGGCCGACGAGGTGCTGCTCAAGACGGCGGTCCCCAACATGGACCTGCTCCCCAGCAACATCGACCTCTCCGCCGCCGAGGTGCAGCTCGTCAGCGAGGTCGCGCGCGAATCCACCCTCCAGCGGGCCCTGAAGCCGCTGATGGCCGACTACGACTACATCGTGATCGACTGTCAGCCCTCGCTCGGCCTGCTCACCGTGAACGCCCTGACGGCCGCTCACAAGGTGATCGTGCCGCTGGAGTGCGAGTTCTTCGCGCTGCGCGGTGTGGCGCTGCTCACCGAGACCATCGAGAAGGTGCAGGAACGGCTCAACCCCGACCTGCAGCTCGACGGCATCCTCGCCACCATGTACGACTCCCGCACGGTGCACAGCCGCGAGGTGCTGGCGCGCGTGGTCGAGGCATTCGACGAGCACGTGTACCACACCGTCATCGGACGCACCGTCCGCTTCCCGGAGACCACCGTCGCCGGCGAGCCCATCACGACCTACGCCTCCAACTCCGTCGGCGCCGCCGCCTACCGCCAGCTGGCCAGGGAGGTGCTCGCCCGGTGTCACGCCGAGTGAGTCTGCCCGGAGCCGACGAACTGTTCCGCACCACCGGGGGCATGGCCCTGTCCGCCCCGGCCGGCTCCCGCCGCGCCGGCGACGAGGCGACCCCCGAGGAGCACGGAACGGCCGTCGGCGACGCGTCGCGGACCCGCCCCCGGGGACCGGAGGAGGCCGACACGGCGGAACCCACGGTCGGGGCGCCCCGGCGGCCGCAGGAAGGTTCTTCCGCACAGGCGGCCGGAACCGGGGCCGCCGGCGCCCCCCGCCCGGTCCCGGGGGCGTCCGGCGCCTCCCGCCGCAAGGGACGCGGCGGCCGCCGCCCCAGCGGCCGGGAACGCCACGACGAGAAGATCACCGTCTACGTCTCCGCCGAGGAACTCATGGACCTCGAACACGCGCGCCTCGTGCTGCGCGGGGAGCACGGACTGGCCGTGGACCGCGGCCGCATCGTCCGCGAGGCGGTGGCCGTGGTCCTCGCCGACCTCGAATCCCGAGGGGACGCGAGCATCCTGGTCCGCCGCCTGCGCGGCCGCTGAGCCTAGGCTTGTGTGTCGTCAGCGTCCCACCGGCCGAAGGCACCGATGCCCCACCCGCACAGTCCCGCCCCACCGCGCCCGGACCCCGCCGCCCCGGCCGCGGCGGGGGTCCCGGACGGGGTGTTCACCCTGCGCCTGGACAATTTCGAGGGTCCCTTCGACCTCCTCCTGCACCTGATCTCCCGGCACAAGCTGGACATCACCGAGGTGGCCCTCTCCAAGGTCACCGACGAGTTCCTCGCCCACCTCAAGGCCCTGGGCCCGGACGGCGACCTCGACCGCACCACCGAGTTCCTGGTGGTCGCCGCCACCCTCCTCGATCTCAAGGCCGCCCGGCTGCTGCCCGTCGCCGTGGTCGAGGACGAGGCCGACCTCGCCCTGCTGGAGGCCCGCGACCTGCTGTTCGCGCGGCTGCTCCAGTACCGCGCCTACAAGACGGCCGCCGCCGTGCTCGCCGAACGCGCCGACCGAGAGGCCCTGACCCGGCCCCGCACCGTCGGCCTGGAGCCGCACCTGGCCGGGCTGCTGCCCGAGGTCGTCATCGGCGTCGGCCCCGAGGGACTGGCCGAGATCGCCGCCCGCGCGCTGCGGCCCCGGCCCGCGCCCGAGGTGTACACCGACCACATCCACGCGCCGCTGGTCAGCGTCCGCGAACAGGCCGAGATCGTGATCGCGATGCTCCGCGAGGGGGTCGGCGCGGCCACCTTCACCGAACTGATCGCCGACGCCCCCGACACCCTGACCGTCGTGGCCCGCTTCCTGGCCCTCCTGGAGCTCTACCGCGAGCGCGCCGTGGCCCTTGACCAACCCGAGGCCCTCGCGGCCCTCACGGTGCGCTGGAGCGGCGCGCAGGGGGATCCGGCGCCGCGGGTCACCGACGAGTTCGACCGGCCCCCGGAGCCCGAGGAGGAGCCCGCGGGCCGCCGGCGCCCGCGCCGGCCCCGTGCCCGGCCCGCCGCGACCACCGGGCCCGCCGCCGTACCCGCCCCCGAGGAGAACCGATGACCGAGACCGCCGTCCGGGCCGCCGCCGTGCCGCTCGCCCCCGCCCTGGAGGCGGTGCTGATGGTGGTGGACGAGCCCGCCCGCGAGACCGACCTGGCCCGGGTGGTGGGCCGCACCCCGGCCGAGGTGCGCGTGGCCCTGCTGGACCTGGCCGCCGAGTACCGGGAACAGGGCCGGGGCTTCGAACTGCGCGAGATCGCCGGCGGCTGGCGCTTCCACTCCGCCCCGGCCTGCGCGGCGGCCGTGGAGGCGTACGCCCTGGACGGGCAGCAGGCCCGGCTCACCCAGGCGGCGCTGGAGACCCTGGCGGTGATCGCGTACCGGCAGCCGGTGAGCCGATCGCGGGTCTCGGCGGTGCGCGGGGTCAACTGCGACGGGGTCGTGCGCACCCTCCTCCAGCGGGGTCTGGTGGCCGAGGCGGGGACGGAACGCGAAACAGGTGCGATCCTGTACAGGACGACGAACCTCTTTCTGGAGCGGATGGGCCTGCGCGGCCTGGACGAGCTGCCGGAGCTCGCGCCCTTCCTGCCGGATGTGGACGAGATCGAGGCCGAGACACCGGAAGGTGTCCCGTCGTTCGATCCGGACGCTCCGGATTCGGCTCAGGACGCAGACGACAAGACGGAACTTTGATGCGAAGCAGCGGCGGCAACGGCGGCAACAGGAACAGCGGCAAGAGCGGCGGGCGCGGTAACTTCCGCGGCGCCGGGAACTCGCGCGACGACCGGCAGGGTGGTCAGGAGCCCTCGCGCCCGCGCCGTCCCCGCCCCGAGGAGCGCCGTTACGACGTCGGTCCCGAGGGCGAGCGCTCCGGCACGGCGCGCGGCGGTCAGGGCTCCGGCACGGGCGGCGGCCGCTCCGGCGGCGGCGCCCGCGGCGACCAGGCCCGCGGCGGCGCCAAGGGCGGACCGCGCACGGGCGCGGGTCGTCCCGGCGGTTCGGGCGGGCGCGGCGGCCAGGGTGGTCAGGGCGGTCGCGGCGGGTACGCCGGCGGTCGTTCGGGCGCCCCGTCCCGGCCCCGCGAGTACGAGGCCCGGCAGGAGGAGCGCAACCGCGAGCGGTACGCGAACAAGCCCGAGCTGAAGCTGCCGAAGACCTTCCCGGGCGCCGAGCAGGAGGGCGAGCGGCTCCAGAAGGTGCTCGCGCGCGCCGGCATGGGCTCGCGGCGGGCCTGTGAGGAGCTGGTGGAGCAGGCGCGGGTCGAGGTCAACGGTCGGATCGTGACCGAGCAGGGCCTGCGCGTGGACCCGGAGAAGGACGAGATCAAGGTGGACGGCCTGACCGTCGCCACCCAGTCGTACCTGTTCTTCGCGCTGAACAAGCCGGCGGGCGTGGTCTCCACGATGGAGGACCCCGACGGCCGGCAGTGCCTGGGCGACTACGTCACCAACCGCGAGACGCGGCTGTTCCACGTGGGCCGGCTGGACACCGAGACCGAGGGCATCATCCTCCTCACCAACCACGGTGAGCTGGCCCACCGGCTGACCCACCCCAAGTACGGGGTGAAGAAGACCTACCTGGCGGCGATCAACGGCAACCTGCCGCGCGATGTCGGCAAGCGGCTCAAGGACGGCATCGAGCTGGAGGACGGCTGGGCGCGCGCGGACGAGTTCCGCGTGATCCAGCAGACCGGCAAGAACTACCTGGTCGAGGTCGTGCTGCACGAGGGCCGCAAGCACATCGTGCGCCGGATGCTCTCCGAGGCCGGATTCCCGGTGGAGAAGCTGGTGCGCACGGCGTTCGGTCCGATCGGGCTGGGCGACCAGAAGTCGGGCTGGCTGCGGCGGCTGACCAACACCGAGGTCGGCATGCTGATGCGCGAGGTCGGCCTCTAGACCCCCCTTTCACGCGGCGCGGGCCCGTGTCGTCCTTCGGGACGGCGCGGGCCCGCGCCGTTTTCGTCCGCGCCGTTTCGCGCGGGTCGAAAAGGGCTTGTGCCGACCCCTGGCCTCGGGTTTATAGTCGACCTGACCATTAAAGGGGGTCCTCGTGAGCTGGACCGAGGTACTGGGCTTCGCCACCGGCGCGCTGTGCGTCTGGCTGGTGGCCCGCCAACACGTGGCGAACTGGCCCATCGGCATCGCCAACAACGTCTTCTTCATCGTGCTGTTCGCCCAGGCCGGCCTGTACGCCGACGCCGGCCTCCAGTTCGTCTTCATCGCCCTGGCCGCCTACGGCTGGTGGTCCTGGACCCACGGGGGTGGTCCGGGGCGGCCCGCCGACGGCCGGAGCCTGCCGGTGCGCCGCACCACGCGCGCCGAATGGCTCGGCCTCGCGGCGGCCGGGGCGGTGGGGACCCTCGCCCTCACCCTGCTGCTGGCCCGCGCCACCGACTCCACCGTCCCCTTCTGGGACGCGCTCACCACCGTGCTGTCCCTGTGCGCCACCTACGGGCAGTGCCGCAAGCTCGTGGAGTCCTGGTGGCTGTGGATCGCCGTCGACCTCGTCTACATCCCCCTGTACGCCCACAAGGGCCTGTACCTGACCGCCGTGCTCTACCTGGGCTTCCTGAGCCTGTGCGCGATCGGCCTGCGCGACTGGCGCCGCTCCCTGACCGACGCCGGCGCCGAGATCCCGGTGGCGAGCCGATGAGCGCCCGCTTCGGCCACGGCCTGGTCCTCGGCAAGTTCTATCCGCCGCACGCCGGCCACCACCACCTCGTGGACACCGCCCTGGCCCGCTGCGCCCGCCTGACCGTGCTCGTCTGCGCCTCCTCCGTCGAATCGATCCCGCTCGCCGACCGGGTCGCCTGGATGCGCGAGGCCCACCCCGGGGCCGAGGTGGTCGGGGCCGTGGACGAGCACGAGGTGGACTACGCGGACCCGGCCGTCTGGGACGCGCACATGGCCGTGTTCCGCGCCGCCGTGCCCGACCCGGTGGACGCCGTGTTCACCTCCGAGCCCTACGGCACCGAACTCGCGCGCCGCTTCGGCGCCGCCGAGGTCCGGGTGGACCAGGGCCGCGTCCGCTTCCCGGTCTCCGGCACCGCCGTCCGCGCCGACCCGGTCGCGGCCTGGCCCCACCTCGGCCCCGCCGTCCGCGCCGCCCTGACCCGCCGCGTGGTCGTCCTCGGCGCCGAGTCCACCGGCACCACCACCCTCTCCCGCGACCTCGCCGCCCACTACCGGGCCCGGGGCGGGGTGTGGGCCGACACCGGCTGGGTCCCCGAGTACGGCAGGACCCTCAGCGAGGAGAAGCTGGCCGCGCTGCGCGCCGATGACCCCGCCGCCGACTGGTCCGGGGTCGTCTTCGACAGCGCCGACTTCCCCCGCATCGCCGCCCGCCAGGACGCCGACGAGGAGGCCGCCGCCCGCGCCGGCTCGCCCGTGCTGATCTGCGACACCGACTCCTTCGCCACCGGGATCTGGCACGAGCGCTACCTCGGCGGCCCGCACCCCGGGGTCACCGCGATCGCCGACCGGGTCCGGCGAGACCTGTACCTGCTCACCGACCACGTCGGCGTGGACTTCGAGGACGACGGACTGCGCGACGGCGAACACCTGCGCCCCTGGATGACCGACCGGTTCCGCGCCGAACTGGAGCGCACCGGCCGCCCCTTCCTCACCCTGCGCGGGGACCGCGCCGCCCGGCTCGCGCGGGCCGTCACCGCCGTGGACGAACTCCTCGCCCGCGGCCACGACTTCGCCGACCCCCTCCCGGAGCACCGATGACCCACGACGCCCCGCCCGGCTACGACCCGAGCGCCTTCACCCCCTTCGCGGTGACCGTGGACCTGGCCGTGTTCACGATCCGGGCCGGCCGGCTGTGCGTGCTGCTGATCCGGCGGGGCGCCGCCCCCCACGCCGGGGCCTGGGCCCTGCCCGGCGGGTTCCTGCTGCCCGCCGAATCCGCCGAGACCGCCGCCCGTCGCGAACTCGCCGAGGAGACCGGCCTGCCCGAGGACCTCGTGGCCGGGCTGCACCTGGAGCAGTTGCGCACCTACAGCGAACCGGACCGCGACCCGCGGATGCGGGTGGTCTCCGTGGCCTTCACCGCCCTCGTGCCCGACCTGCCCGAACCCGCCGAGACCGGCGGCGGGGACGCGGCCGGCGCGGCCTGGGTCCCGGTCACCGAGGCCCTCGCCGGTGCGGCCGGGCCGTGGGGCGCGCTCGCCTTCGACCACGCCCGGATCCTCGCCGACGCCCGCGAACGGATCGGCGCCAAGCTGGAGTACACCTGCCTGGCCACCGCCTTCTGCCCGCCCGAGTTCACCCTCGGCGAGCTGCTCGCCGTCTACGAGACCGTCTGGGACACCGCCCTGGACCGGCCCAACTTCCGCCGCAAGGTGCTCGCCGGACCCGGCTTCGTCGAACCCGTGCCCGGCGCGCCGGCCCGACTCACCGGCGGCCGGGGCAAACCCGCCGCCCTCTACCGGGCCGGCCCCGCCCGCACCCTGCACCCGCCGCTGCCCCGCCCGCCCCGACCCGCGCCCGGCACCCCCGGGGCCGCCGAAGGAGACCGCCCGTGACCCCCGACCCGTCCGCCGCGTCCGCCCGCACCGCCCTGCGCCCCGCGACCGGCACCCTGATCGGCCTCGCGCTCGGCGACGCCCTCGGCTTCCCGACCGAGTTCCACAGCGTCCCCTCGATCCTCGCCAAGACCGGCCCCTGGCGGCAGATGGCCCTGCCCCGGCCCGCGTTCGTCACCGACGACACCCAGATGACCCTGGCCCTGACGCGGGCCCTCACCCGGACCGGCTCCGACGCGCCGGGCGCGCGCCCGGACCCCGAACGGCTGGCCGGGGCGCTCCGCGAGGAGTTCGTGGCCTGGTCCGTCTCGCCCGAGAACAACCGGGCCCCGGGCCGGACCTGCATGGACGCCTGCCGGCTGCTGGCCCGACCGGACCGGGACTGGCGCGACGCCAGCCGGATCGGCTCCAAGGGCTGCGGGGCCAACATGCGGGTCGCACCCGTCGGCCTGATGACGCACTGGACCCCGGAGGAACGGGCGGGCGCGGCGCAGCTCCAGTCCGCCCTCACCCACGGCCACCCCACCGCCCTGGCCGCCTCCGACCTCACCGCGCACGCCGTGTGGCTGCTGGCCTCGGGCGCGGACCCGACCGGGCTGGTCGGCCGGCTGCGCAGTTACGCCCTGGACAACCGCACCCGCTACCACGAGCGCTGGCTCGGCGACCTGTGGATGCGCACCTCCTCCGACGCGAGCCCCGAGTCCTTCATGGCGCGCGGCTGGGACGAGTGCCTGGGGGTGCTGGAACGGCTGCGGCGGGCGCTGGTCGAGCCGCGTCCCGAACTCGACCCCTGCGAGGCCACGGGCGACGGTTGGATCGCGGAGGAGGCGCTGGCCACCGGGCTGCACGCCTTCCTGCTCTTCCCCGACGAACCGCTGACCGCGCTGCGCCGCGCGGCCTGCACCCGGGGCGACTCCGATTCCATCGCCTGCCTGACCGGGGCCTTCGCGGGTGCCTGGCTGGGGGCGCGGGCCTGGCCGGCGGCCTGGCGCGAGCACCTGGAACACCGCGACGAACTGCTCGCGCTCGGCGCCCGCTGGGAGGGCTAGCTCGTCCCGGGGGTGAGCGCCGAGGCGCGGCGGGCGCGGATCAGCAACTCCTCGACCCGGGCCCGGTCGGGGTGCTCCGGCAGCGGGGAGCGGGTCAGGGCCGCGTCGGCCTCGGCCCGCAGCCGGTCCGCCCACGCCGCGATCTCCTCCCAGGACAGCTCCCCGCGCTTGACGGCGAGCAGCCGCTCCCGCTCCGCGCCCACGTCCACGGTGAGCCGGCCGGTGCGCAGCAGGTCCCGGCCGGAGGCCAGCAGCCGCAGCAGGTGCACGGCGGGCTTCCGGCGGGGGACGCCGTCCGCGCGCACACCGGCCAGGAGCCGGCGCCGCTGCCGGTCGGCGTACCCGACGAAGCTGCCGTGGGCGCGGCGGGAGAGGAACGCGCCGCGCAGTTCCCGCAGTTCCTCGCCGACCGGGGTGATCCGCTCGACGAGGGGCGAGTGCAGGACCTCCAGCACATTGGGGTCGGCGTCCAGGGCGAGGGAGCAGAAGCGCTCCAACTCCCAGGAGAACTCCTCGTCCCGGGGGCCGTCGAGATGGGTGGGCGGCTTCTCGAAGCCCCAGAACAGCGGGGTCGGGGCCAGGAACACCCCGCGCCGGTCGGTGTCGCTGTCCTCGTCGGCCAGTCCGAAGGCGCGCGACCCGGTCACGCAGGAGTAGACGGTGTGGTCCCTGACCAGGTCGAGTGCGTCCATCGCCCGAGGGTAGGCGGGCGGCTCGGGCTCAGGCGAGGGAGATTTCGCCGCTCGCGGAGACGGTGATGGGCTTCTCGGCGAGCGGGCGGGTCGCGGGGCCGTGCCGGACGGCGCCGTCGGTGTCGGCGAACCGGCTGCCGTGGCAGGGGCAGTCGATGGTGCCGGCGGCGACCTTGTTCACCAGGCAGCCCTGGTGGGTGCAGACGGCGGTGAAGCAGTGGAAGGCGCCGGCGGTGGGCTGGGTGATCACCAGCTTCTCGTCCTTGAGGACGGTCCCGCCGCCCACCGGCACGTCGGCGGCCTTCACCGGCAGTTTCCGACCGGCGGGGGAGGCCGAGCCCGAGGCCGAGGCCGAGGGGGCGGCGGTGGTGGGCGGGCCGCTGTCCGGGCCGATGGAGGCCGCCGGGGTCGAGGCGCGGCCCGTGGCCCCGCCGGTCGAGGCGCGGGAGCCGGTGGGCGCGGTCCCGCCGGCGTTCGTTCCGGCGCCGCAGGCCACCAGGGCCCCGCCGGTCAGGGCGGCGGCGCCGAGGGCGAGCACGCCGCGCCGGGCGTTCGTCCCGGCGGGCTCACGGGGAGGGGTGGGGTCGACGGTGGGTTCGGGCACGGGGACGCACGCTCCTGACACGGCCGAGAAGAACCGGCGGAACCGGGTGTTCCGGGCAAACCGGTCGGACGGTCAGCCATCCTGGCCCCTGTCCGCCCCCGCACGTCGGACCCACGCCGCAGCGGTCGCCGATCAGCCCGCCGCGCGGGGAGTCGCCGCCGCCCGCCCGTCAGCCGTCCACACCACGTCCCACAACCGCACCGCCGCCGCCCGCTCCAGCGGCCCGTACACGTGCGGGTACCGGCCACCCGTGCCCGGCTCCCGCCGCACCTCGTGCCCCAACAGCGCCTCGTCCAGCTCCACCGCCACCAGACCCGACACCTCCCGGTACCGCTCGGCGGCCACCTCCAGCGCCACGGCCAGATCGGCGGAACAGTGCGTGAAGCCCTCGGCGGCCAGCGAGGGCGAGGCGTACGGGACCCCGGGGCGGGCGGACCAGTCGGCGAGGGGGACGAGGTGGAAGATCATGCCCCCGGTTCTACCCGACGCCCCGCCCCGAGTGGCGACCGGCCGCGCCCGGGGCGACATTGGCGGGGGGCACACCCCACGTCCTCGACGAAAGGCGCGACCATGGCGGGCAACGACCTCGGCTCACTCCTCGGCGGTCTCCTCGGCGGGGGCGGCCAGGGCGGCTCCGGAGGCGGCGGCAGCATCCTCGGAGCCCTCCTCGGCGCCCTCATGGGCGGCGGCCAGGGCGCCGGTACCCAGGCCGGCGCGGCGGCCGGCGGGAACAATCCGCTCGGCGGCCTCCTCGACATGCTCACCAAATCCGGCCTCGCCGACCAGGCCCAGTCCTGGATCGGCACCGGGGACAACCAGCCCGTCAGCGCGCAGCAGGTGCAGCAGGCCCTCCCCGACGACACCCTCGCCCAGGTCGCCCAGCAGGCCGGCGTCACCCCCGAGGAGGCCGCCGACCAGCTCGCGCAGGCCCTCCCGCACGCCGTGGACAAGCTGACCCCCGGCGGCGAGGTGCCCACCGCCTCCCTGGAGGACATCATCCGGCAGCAGAACCTCTGACGCCGGACCGCCGCACGCGCAACCTCCCCACCAGGCCGTTCCCGGGGCCGGACCCACCCGGTCCGGGCCCCGGGCCGTGCCCACTACCCTGGGGACGCGCCGTCCGCGCCCTGAAGCCACGCCCCGGGAGCCACCAGTGAGAACCGCCGTCGTCATCGGAACCGGACTGATCGGCACCTCGGCGGCCCTCGCGCTCGTCGGCAGCGGCGTCACCGTGCACCTCGTCGACCACGACCCCGACCAGGCCCACACCGCCGCCGCCCTCGGCGCCGGCACCGACGCGCCCCCCGAGGGACGCGTGGACCTCGCGATCATCGCCGTCCCGCCCGCCCACGTGGCCGCGACCCTCGCCGACGCCATCGGCCGCGACCTCGCCGCCGTGTACGTGGACGTGGCCAGCGTCAAGGGCGGCCCCGGACGCGAACTGCGCGCCCTGGGCGTCGACACCACCCGCTACCTCGGCACCCACCCGATGGCCGGCCGCGAACGCTCCGGCCCCCTCGCCGCCACCGCCGACCTCTTCGAGGGCCGCCCCTGGGTCCTCACCCCCACCCGCGACACCGACCACGAGATCCTCAACCGGGCCCTCGAACTGGTCTCCCTGTGCCGCGCCGTCCCCGTGGTGATGGACGCCGACGCCCACGACCGGGCCGTCGCCCTCGTCTCCCACACCCCCCAGCTCGTCTCCAGCATGGTCGCGGCCCGGCTGGAGGACGCCGAGGAGGCCGCCGTCCGCCTCTGCGGCCAGGGCATCCGCGACGTGACCCGGATCGCAGCCTCCGACCCCCGCATGTGGATCGAGATCCTCTCCGCCAACCCCGGGCCCGTCGCCGACGTGCTCGCGGGCGTGGCCGCCGACCTCGACGAGACCGTCCGCGCCCTGCGCGGCCTGGACTCCGCCGACGAGGCCAAGCGCCGCGAGGGCGCCGAGGGCATCGCCGACGTGCTGCGCCGGGGCAACGCCGGCCGGGTCCGCGTCCCCGGCAAGCACGGCGCCGCTCCCACCGCCTACGAGACCGTCGTCGTCCTCATCGGCGACCGCCCCGGCGAACTCGCCCGGATCTTCGCCGACGCCGGCCGCGCCGGGGTCAACATCGAGGACGTCCGCATCGAGCACGCCAACGGGCAGCAGGCCGGCCTGGTCCAGCTCACCGTCGACCCCGCCGCCGTCGCGACCCTCACCGAGGCCCTGCGCGCCGGCGGCTGGGCCCTGCGCACCGGCTGAGACGCACCGCCCGGGGCCCCCTCGGGCCTCGGGCGCCAAACCCGGGAGACCGGGGCTCGCCGGGGCCGGTAACCTTGTGTCGGGGGCGTGTGTGGCGCGCCCGGACCACGAACCGCAGCCAGGAACCGATCAGGAAGGTGCTCCCCGCCGTGGAAACCACCGCTCCGTCCGCCGTGACCGTCGCGATCGACGGACCCTCGGGCACGGGCAAGTCCAGCACCTCGAAGGCCGTCGCCGCCAAGCTCGGCCTGCGCTACCTGGACACCGGCGCCCAGTACCGGGCGATCACCTGGTGGATGATCACCAACGGGATCGACCTGACCGACCCCCAGGCCATCGCCGTGGCCGCCGCCAAGCCCGTGATCGTCTCCGGCACCGACCCGGCCGCCCCCACCATCACGGTGGACGGGGTCGACGCCGCCGGCCCGATCCGCACCACCGAGGTCACCTCCAAGGTCAGCGCCGTCAGCGCCGTCCCCGAGGTCCGCACCCGGATCACCGCCCTCCAGCGTGAGATCGCCGCCGAGGCCGCGACCGAGGCCGCCGGGATCGTCGTCGAGGGCCGCGACATCGGCACCACCGTGCTCCCCGACGCCGACCTCAAGGTCTTCCTCACCGCCTCCGCCGAGGCCCGCGCCGCCCGCCGCAGCGGAGAGCTCGGCACCAAGGCCGCGGCCGAGGTCGCCGCGACCAAGGAAGCCCTGATCAAGCGGGACGCCGCCGACTCCGGCCGCGCCACCTCCCCGCTGGCCAAGGCCGCCGACGCCGTCGAGGTCGACACCACCGACCTCACCCTGGACCAGGTCATCGAGTGCGTGGTCACCCTGGTGGAGGCCCGCCGCGCCGGCGAGCCCGCCCCCGAGGTGGGTGCCCCCGCGTGACCGACCAGACCCCGCCGCCCTCCCTCGCGGGAGCGGCGGTCGGCCGACGCATCGGCATCGGCCTCATGTACGGCTTCTGGAACCCGAGGGTGCTGGGCGCCTGGAAGGTGCCCACGACCGGCCCGCTGATCATGGCCGTCAACCACGCGCACAACCTCGACGGCCCCATGCTCATGGGCACCGCGCCCCGGCCCGTCCACTTCCTGATCAAGAAGGAAGCCTTCGTCGGCCCCCTCGGCCCGTTCCTCACCCGGATCGGGCAGGTCAAGGTGGATCGTTCCGGCACCGACCGGACCGCCGTCACGAACGCGCTCGGCGTGCTGGAACGCGGCGGGGTCCTCGGGATCTTCCCCGAGGGCACCCGGGGCGAGGGCGACTTCGCCTCCCTGCGCGCGGGCCTGGCCTACTTCGCGGTGCGCACCGGCGCCCCCGTCGTGCCCGTGGCCGTCCTCGGCAGCGCGGAACGGCGCGGCCGGCTCGTCAAGGGCCTGCCACCGCTGCGCGGCCGGGTCGACGTGGTCTTCGGAGACGCCTTCGAGGCCGGCGACGGCACCGGACGCCGCACCCGCACCGCCCTGGACGCCGCCACCCACCGGATCCAGGACCGATTGACGGCCCACCTGGCCGACGCCAAGCGCCGCACCGGCCGCTGAGCGAGACTTGATCCGAGGCCCCCACGGCCCCGGCTCGACGACAGACCCCAGTAGTGCCGGCGGGACGCACACGCCCCACCGGCACCGATCACCACGAACGACGAGGAACGGACTTCATGAACGACCAGCACGACCACGGAGCGCTCGGCGACACCGAGTACGCGGAGTTCATGGAGCTCGCCGCGGGAGAAGGCTTCGACATCGAGGACGTCGAGGGCGCCATCGAGGAGGCGGGCGGCGGCCCGCTGCCCGTGCTCGCCGTCGTCGGCCGCCCCAACGTGGGCAAGTCGACCCTCGTCAACCGGATCATCGGCCGCCGCGAGGCCGTCGTCGAGGACAAGCCCGGCGTCACCCGCGACCGCGTGAACTACGACGCCGAATGGGCGGGCCGCCGCTTCCGGGTCGTCGACACCGGCGGCTGGGAGCAGGACGTCCTCGGCATCGACGCCTCCGTCGCCAGCCAGGCCGAGTACGCGATCGAGACCGCCGACGCCGTGGTCTTCGTCGTGGACGCCAAGGTCGGCGCCACCGACACCGACGAGGCCGTCGTCCGCCTGCTGCGCCGCGCCGGCAAGCCCGTCGTGCTGTGCGCCAACAAGGTCGACGGCCAGAGCGGCGAGGCCGACGCGACCGCCCTGTGGTCCCTGGGCCTGGGCGAGCCGTGGCCCGTCTCCTCCCTGCACGGCCGCGGCACCGGCGACCTCCTCGACGAGATCCTCAAGGTCCTCCCCGAGGCCCCCGAGCAGACCTTCGGCGCCGGTGCCCTCGGCGGTCCCCGCCGCATCGCGCTGGTCGGCCGCCCGAACGTCGGCAAGTCCTCCCTCCTGAACAAGGTGGCCAAGGAGGACCGGGTCGTCGTCAACGAGCTGGCCGGCACCACCCGCGACCCGGTCGACGAGCTGATCCAGCTCGGCGGCACCACCTGGAAGTTCATCGACACCGCCGGCATCCGCAAGCGGGTCCACCTCCAGCAGGGCGCCGACTACTACGCCTCGCTCCGCACGGCGGCCGCCGTGGAGAAGGCCGAGGTCGCCGTCATCCTGATCGACTCCTCGGAGCAGATCAGCGTGCAGGACCAGCGGATCATCACGATGGTCGTCGAGGCCGGTCGCGCCGTGGTCATCGCGTTCAACAAGTGGGACACCCTCGACGAGGAGCGTCGCTACTACCTGGAGCGCGAGATCGAGACCGAGATGCAGCAGGTCTCCTGGGCGCCCCGCGTGAACGTCTCGGCGCTCACCGGCCGCCACATGGAGAAGCTGGTCCCGGCGATCGAGACGGCCATCGCCGGCTGGGAGACCCGCGTCCCCACCGGCCGCCTGAACGCCTTCCTCGGCGAGATCGTGGCCGCGCACCCGCACCCGATCCGCGGCGGAAAGCAGCCCCGCATCCTCTTCGGCACCCAGGCCGGCACCAAGCCGCCCCGGTTCGTGCTCTTCGCCTCCGGCTTCCTGGAGCACGGCTACCGCCGCTTCGTCGAGCGTCGTCTGCGCGAGGAGTTCGGCTTCGAGGGCACCCCGATCCACATCTCGGTGCGGGTCCGCGAGAAGCGCGGGGCCAACAAGAAGAAGTGACCGCCGGCCGCGCAGCGGCAAGCGGCGGCAGGACGGGCGCCGGTGACCCCCAGGGGGTGGCCGGCGCCCGTCGGCGTTCCTACCAGCCCCGGCGCGGGGCCGGCGGCAGCGCGGCCGGCACGGCGTACATCGGCTGGGCGGGCCGCCCGCCCGGGTACCCGGGCGGCGGGGCGCCCCACCCGGGGGCGACGGGCTGGGGCGGCAACTGTCCGGCGCCCACCGGCACGGGCATCGGCATCGGCGCGGGCATCGGCATGGGGGCGACAGGGGGGAGCGGCCCGGTTCCCGGCCCCGGGCCGGGTCCCTGCGGCGCCGGGTAGCCGAGCGGGGCCTGCGGCATCGGCATCATCCCGGGGCCCTGCATCGGCACCTGCATCGGGGCCTGCATCGGGACCTGCGCGGGTGCCTGCATCGGGGGCTGGACGGGCGCGGGCATCGGCGCGGCCATCTGCGGCGGGGGCGGCGGCGGGGGCGTCCAGCCGCCCGGGGGCAGCGCGGGCGGCAGCGCCGGCGGCCCGGACTGCCAGGGCCCGCCCGGCTGCCACCCGTAGTCCGTCCACCCGCCGCCGAACCCGCCCCGCCCGCCGTACGGATCCACCCGCGCGCCCCCCGTGAACCCCCGGAACCCCAGGTCCTCCTCGCCGGTGCGGTCGCCGGGCAGGGCGCGGAAGGAGTGCAGGTACTCGGCGTACAGGGCGTCGAAGATCGGGGTGGGCGAGGCGGGCACCACCGGCGCGGACCCGGGGGCGGCCGCGGGAGCGCCGGCCGCGGACCATCCGGAGTAGGAGGCCCCCGGGGCGCCGGAGGGGGCCGGGACGGTGCCGGCGAGACCGTGGGAACCCTCCCGGCCGTACGCGGGGCGCATCGGCGGGATCTGGGGCGAGGGTGACGGGCCGCGTGTGGGTTCGTATGGGTGCACGTATCCGACAACGAAACCGGCCCGGCCCCGGATGCGGCCGCCCGTGCAAAAACGCAGATCGCCGGGGGTGCGCGGGACGGACCGCGCACCCCCGGCGGGCACACCGTCCGGCCCCGCCGCGCGGGATGCGCGCGAGGGCGGGGCCGGACGGGGAACGGCGCGCGGACCCCCGGAGGAAGGGGTGCGACGTCGCGCCGGAGGGAGGCCGCGGGACGGGGCGAGGGGGCGGGGGGCCGGTCGGACGGGCGCCGACCGGCCCTCCCGGCTCACCGGGTCCCGGAAGCGGACCTCGGGGTCGGGACGGGCCGGCTCAGGTGCCGGCGAGCGGCATGGACGCGGCCACGAGCTTGCCGGCGGCCGCCGCCTTGTCGAGGGCCTCCCGCAGCAGGTCCTCGCGCGGCTGCTGGCCGATGGAGCCGACCGGGGCCGCGTAGATCAGGACCCGCTTGGTCTTGTTCACGGCGGCCCGCCAGCCCTCGGTCACCGACAGCGCCTGGTGCGCCTGCCACCAGGCGATCGAGCCGGGCTGGAGCACGGAGTGCAGCTGACCGGCGGCGACCAGCACCGACCAGCCCTCCAGCGGGGAGGGCAGGGTGGTGGTGTCGGTGACCGGGATGAACCCCTGCTCGATCAGGAGGGGCAGGAAGTCGTCGCCGGGGCCGGTGGTGCCGGGGCGGGCGATCGGCGCGGTCGGCTCGACCACGAGCGCGGGGTGCAGGTCCCCGCCGATCAGCACGAGACCGCTGGTGATGCCGAGCACGGCCTGCGCGGGGGCGGCCGGTTCCTCGTCCTCGTCCCCGGCCTCGCCGGTGATGCTGCGCACCGCGCCCTGGAGCTGCTCCTCGGAGACGGCGACCACCTGGGAGGGGATGCAGGCGGCGTGGGCGAAGGCGAGGACGGCGGTCTCGTCGCCGACGAACAGCACGGTGCTGGTCCGCTCGCGCTCGGGGTCCCCCGGGGTGCGGCAGGAGGTGCAGTCGTAACTGCCCGGCGCGTTCTCGCCGGCGAGCAGCAGGTCGGCTTCTTCGTCGCCGATCTCGGCGCGGACGTCATCGCTGACGTCGAGCATGCGCGGCACGGGGGGACTCCTCTGGCTGGGCGGGGCTGGACGGATGGATCGGGCGCGGTGCGCGGCCGGTCGAGAGGGCCGGCTCGCGGGGCTCAACGTCGAGGGTGGGGGAGGGGTCACGCCGGACGAGGGAACGGAATCGAACCCGACCCCCGATCGGGTGAACGCCGGTTTCGGCTGCTTTCGGATGCGTCAACTCCTGGGCGCAAAAAGGCGATTGGTGATCGGTGCGCGGGGTCGCCGGAGGCCGCCCAGAAGGGCCGTCCGGGTGGGGCGGCGGGGGGCGCGGCGCGGGACGCGGGGAGGGCCGACGGGGGCCGCCTAGCGTGATCCGATGGTTCGCTTCCGGAACCGGTGCGATGCGGCACCGGCAGCAGGGGCCCACCGGCCCGGACACCGCGGCCCCCGTGACGGCTCCTTGACCGGCCCCGTCACGGCGGCCCTCGCCCTCGCCCTCGTCGCCCTGTGCGCGGCCCCGCCGGCCCTGGCCGACGCGGCCCCGCCGGCCGGTCCCGGGCCGACGGCCGCGCGGCGGGTCTGCGGGCCCGACGGGAAGGGCGAATGGCCCTGGGACTGCGTGGCGGACTGCGAGAGCAGCGGACGCTGGGACACCAACACGGGCAACGGCTTCTACGGCGGGCTCCAGTTCTGGCAGCCGACCTGGGAGGAGCACGGCGGGCGGGCCTACGCCCGCCGCGCGGACCTGGCCACCCGAGGTCAACAGATCACGGTGGCCGAGGCGGTCCTCGGCGATCAGGGCTGGGGCGCGTGGCCGGTCTGCTCCGAGCGGTACGGCCTGGCGGGCCGGATGCACGTGGTCCGGGCCGGCGACACCCTCGGCGCGGTCGCGCGCCGGCACGCCGTGGCGGGCGGGTGGCGGGCCCTCTACGAGCTGAACCGCGCCCTCGTCGGCCCCGACCCGAACCGCCTCGCCCTGGGGATGCTCCTCGCCCTGCCCCCGAAACCGGCCACGACCGCGCCGGGGCCCGCGGCGAAGGCCGCCCCCGGTCCGACGCCGAGCCCGGCCCCGTGACCCGAGCGGGTCGGGTGCCCGGGGGCGCTCGGTAGGTTGGGGGGATGTTGGATGCCTCGGCGCGGTTGTTGCGCCTGTTGTCGTTGTTGCAGGCACACCGGGAGTGGAGCGGCTCCGACCTCGCCGAGCGGCTGGGGGTGACGCCCCGGACCGTGCGCCGGGACGTGGACCGCCTGCGGGAGCTGGGCTACCCGGTCAACGCGACCCCCGGGGTCGGCGGCGGGTACCAGCTGGGGGCCGGGGCCGAACTGCCGCCGCTGCTGCTCGACGACGAGGAGGCCGTGGCCGTGGCCGTGGGCTTGCGGACCGCCGCCGGGAACGGGGTCGAGGGGATCGGCGAGGCGTCCGTGCGGGCCCTGGCCAAACTGGAGCAGGTGCTGCCGGGCCGGTTGCGCCGGCGGGTGGCCGCGCTCAACGAGTTCACCGTCTCCGTGCTGCGCGGGCCCGCCCGCTCCACCGTGGACCCGGCGGTGCTGACCGAGCTGGCCTCCGTCTGCCGGGACCACGAGCGGCTGCGGTTCGCCTACCGCGACCACACCGGCAACGCCACCCGACGACTGGTGGAGCCGTTCCGGCTGGTCTGCACCGAGCGGCGGTGGTACCTCGTGGCCTGGGACGTGGACCGGGCCGACTGGCGGACCTTCCGGGTGGACCGGATCGAACCGAGGCCCCCGCACGGCCCCCGCTTCGAGCCCCGGCCCGGCCCCTCCGAGGACCTCGCCGACTACGTGTCCCGGGGCATCTCGCACGGGGTGCACGCGGCCAAGGCGGTGGTGCGGATCGCCGTGCCCCGCGAGGTGGCCGCCTCCTTCATCCGACCCGTGGACGGGACCCTGGAGGACACCGAGGACGGCGGCTGCCTGGTGCGGACCGGGGCCGCCGACCTCGACGGGCTCGTCGTGCGCCTGCTGTTCCTCGGCAGCGCCTTCGAGGTGGTCGAGCCGCCGGAACTGGTGGAGCGGATCCGGGTCATGCGCGACCGGCTCTCCGCCGCGCTGCCCCCGGACGGGCCCCCGAAGGTCGAACGCACCCCTTCCGGAGGGGACTTCCGGGCCTGAGCGGGGGGATTTCCGACCCCCGCGAGGGCGGCCTTCCGGGACGCCCGGAGCGAGGGCCCGCGCGGAATCGCGATTTTCCCGGACGGTTCACCGGAGGTCGGCGCATTTTGCCCGCGGACCCCGTCCGGGGGTTTTCCGGCCGGGGCGTGTCGGGGGTGACGGGGATTGTGCCGACGGGCCCGTCCCCGCTTTCACGATGCCGGTTCGAGTGAAGCCCCGTCGTGAAACGCCCGTCGAGAATTCGTGACCCAAGCGTGACCCGGGCCCCCGCGTGGCGGGCCCGGACGCGCGAACGCCCCGGCCGGTCGGCCGGGGCGTTCGGAGGTCGTCGCGGACGGGGTCAGGCCCCGGGCACGGGGCGGGCGCCGCCGGCCCGCGGACCGCGATCGGCGTGCGGCGGACGCCGGCTGCCGGTCGGGTTGGCGGGGGTCCGTTCGGAGCGGATCAGATGCCGGGCCGGGGCGCCGTGCCCGACCGCGCGGCCCGCGCCGGCGGGGCGGGGAACCGGGGCGCCGGCCGGGTGCTCCTCCTCGCCGGCGGCGCGGGCCAGGACCACGCGCGCGGCGACGGGGGCCGGGACCGGAGCGGGCACGGGGCCGGGCGCGCCGTCGGGAACCGGGGAACGGCGGCCGAGCACCGTGTCGCGCAGCGCCAGGATCCACTCCTCGGCCCGGGCGATCAACGGCTCGCACCAGGGCAGCGCCAGCAGGATCAACAGCCCCGCCGCCCAGCCCAGCAGGACGTCGCTCACCCAGTGGGTGCCCAGGTAGACGGTGGTGGCGCCGACGCTGAGGGAGACCACGGCGGAGGCCACCGAGAGGTTCCGGCGCGTACGCGCCGTGGACGCCAGGTAGGCGAGGATCCCCCAGGTCACGACCGCGTTCGCGGTGTGCCCGGACGGGAATATATCGCCGCCGGCCCAGAGCTCGGCCGAGCCGATCCGGGTCGCGTAGTGCGGGCCGAGCCGGCCCAGGCCCAGCTTGACCGCGCCCACCGTGACGTTCAGCAGCAGCAGCGCCGCGCCGAGGGTCAACAGCGGACGGATCGTGTGCTGTCGCCAGGAACGCCAGCCCAGCCACGCCATGATCATGACCGCGGTCGGACCGCGCTGCCCCAACACCACCAGGTAGTCGAGGAACGCGTGGAGCTGCGGCCACTGCTGGTAGGGCCGGAAGAGCATGATCTGCCAGTCGAGCCGCACCAGCCACGAGGTGGTCAGCACGGCGACGACGATGGTCAGGTAGAACACGAGCGTGAACGCGAAGAGCACGACACGATGCCGGCTCATCTGCGGCGGACGCAGATGAGCCGGTCTCTCGGGTTCCCGGTCCAGGCGGGCGAAGAGCCGCTCCGAACGCGTGGGGATTGGGCCGGTACGCACTCAATCGACGTTACCGCCCGGCGACGGGGCGTCCGGTCCGTACGCGGGGTTTGTGATGACCATGTGATGTGGGTTCGGTCTCGTTCGGGTCTCGTTTACCCGCCCGTCGATCCGCGCCCTCGCAGGGAATTCGCGGGCGGCGGAGAATTCCCGCGCACCATTGCGCGGGCCCGACCGGCCGGCATTTCCTTTGCGTTTCCATGGGCGGGAATTTTCCCTTCCGCGCCCCTTCCCGACCCCTCCCCGCCGCTCACGGGGGACCCGAGCCCATCAGCCAGAACGCCCCGTACCCGGCCGCCACCACCGTCAGCGCCACCGGCACCCCCACCGCCCACCCGCGACGGGCCCGGGCCAGCGCCAGGGCCGGCGGCAACACCAGCGGGAACGCCGGCAGCAGCAACCGGGGCTTGGAGCCGAAGTACCCCGAAGCGCACAGCGCCAGAGCCACCACGATCCCCGCGAACAGCACCAACGGCGCCGGCAGCCGCGAGCGCGCGCACCAGACCAGACCGGCCACCACCAGGGCCACGCCCAACGCCAACCCCACCGCCCCGACCGCCCCCGCCGGCCCCGAACCCGCCAGCCGGACCAGGAAGCGCGCGAAGGCCGCCCCGCCGTCGAACCCGTTGCCCCACCCGCCCTGCACGTCGAGGTAGCCGAACAGCCCGCCCCCCGTGCGCGCCCCCACCCACAGCACGTACCCGGCCGCGCCCGCCGGCGCGAGCAGCAGCCCCGCCGCCGTGCGCCACGAGCCCCGGCCCGCCCGCCACGCGAGCAGCCCGGCCAGCCACACCCCGGCCACCACGGCCGCCCCCACCGGCCGGGTCAGCCCCGCCCCGGCCGCCAAGAGCCCCGCCCACAGCCAGTGCCCGCGCAGCGCCCCGTACAGGGACCACACCGCGAGCGCCGTGAACAGGGCCTCGCTGTACGCCATCGACTGCACGATCCCCACCGGCAGCGCCGCCCACAGCGCCGCCGCGAGCACCCCGGCCCGCGCGCCCGTGCCCCGTCCCCACAGGTGCTCGCACAGCGCGTACAGCCCGATCGCCGCCGCGCACCCCGCGACCGCCGAGACCACCAGCCCGGCGTCCCCGTACCCGAGCCCCGTGACGGCCGCCACACCCCGCTCCAGCCACGGCAGCAGCGGGAAGAACGCCAGGTCCGCGTGGACGTCGCCGTTCGGCAGCGCCACCTGGTACCCGTACCCGTCCGCCGCGATCCGCGCGTACCAGAGCGAGTCCCAGCGGGCCGCGAGCCGGGTGTGCGCGTCCTCGCCCACCACCCGCCCCCACACCGCGAGCGTCGCCAGCACGGTCAGTCGGACCGCCGCGAACGCGGCCAGGGCGGGCGCGGCCCGCCGCACCACAAGATCTCTCACGGGCATGATTATCCGGCGGCCGACAGGTCCCGAGCGGCCACCCGGCCGGGGCCGACGGGCGCGCGCGGAGGGCCGGCGGGGAGGGAGTGGCACACGCCACAGGCCGGTGTCGGGCGGGGTGAGAGCTTGGCCACGTGACCTCCGGGCGAACTCGCGTACGCTGACTGTTCACTCGCGTGTCGATGCCGGACCCCGCCCGCGGGCGCCCCGCCGCAGCGTCGCGACCGACCCTTCGCGGCGTCGCCGGTCCGCCGAGTGCGCGGGATATCCAGGAGGTACATGCATGTCAGGGCAGCACACGGCCGGAGACGGTCGGGCCCCTCTCCCCTGGCAGCGGCGGCGGACCGGGCGGTCCCTCGCGCTCCGGGCCGAGGACTCCGGGGCCAACCGCTGGGTGATCCTCGCGGTGCTGTGCGTGAGCCTGATCCTCGTGGCCCTCGACGCCACGATCCTGCACGTGGCCGTGCCGGCCGTGACCGAGGACCTGCGGCCCGGCTCCATCGAGCTGCTGTGGATCGTGGACGCCTACCCGCTGGTCTGCGCCTCCCTCCTGATCCTCTTCGGCACCCTCGGCGACCGCGTCGGCCGCCGCCGGATCCTGCTGCTCGGCTACGCCCTGTTCGGGATCTCCTCGGTGGTGGCGGCCTTCGCCGGCGACGCCCAGGTGCTCATCGCGGCCCGCGCCCTGCTCGGCGTCGGCGGGGCGATGATCATGCCCGCGACCCTGTCGATCCTGCGGCAGGTCTTCCCCGACCGGCGCGAGCGGGCCCTGGCCATCGGCATCTGGACGGCGGTGGCCGCGATCGGCGCGGCCGGCGGACCGGTGCTCGGCGGGTTCCTCGTCCAGCACTTCTGGTGGGGCTCGGTCTTCATCGTCAACATCCCGCTGATGGCCGTGCTGCTGCCGCTGGGCATGCGACTGCTGCCCGAATCGCGCGGCGCGCACGACGGCCCCTGGGACGTGGTCGGCGCGCTGATGGCGGCGGCCGGCGTGCTCGGCGCGGTGCTCGGCGTGAAACGGGCCGGCGCGGAGCAGACCTTCCTCGACCCGCGCGCCCTGGTGCCGCTGCTGCTCGGACTGGGCCTGCTCGTGCTCTTCACGCGCCGGCAACGGCGCCGCGAGCACCCGCTGATCGACATGCGGATGTTCTCGCGGGCCACGTTCACCAGCTCCGTGGGCTGCATCGTGCTCGCCATGCTGGCCCTGGTCGGGCTGGAGCTGATCGCCGTCCAGTACCTCCAGCTGGTGCTCCGACTGAGCCCGCTGGAGACCGGGCTGCGCCTGCTGCCGCTCACCTTCGCCGCGATGGCGGCCGGCGCCACCGGCTCCTGGACCCTGCAACGGGTCGGCCCCCGACGCATGGTCTCGCTCGGCTTCGTGCTCACCGCCGGCGCCGTGCTGCTGCTCACGCTGATGGGCACCGAGGACCGGTTCACGCTGCTGACCGTCGGCTTCGTGCTGCTCGGCTTCGGCCTCCAGACCACCCTCTTCGCCGCCTACGAGTCCATGCTCAGCGAGGCCCCCGCCGAGACCGCCGGCGGGGCCGCCGCGATCGGCGAGACCTCCTATCAGCTCGGCGCCGGCATGGGCATCGCCCTGCTCGGCTCCGTGATGAACGCCGCCTACGCCCCCGGCCTGACCGACCTGTCCGGGGTGCCCGCCGAGGCCGCCGCCGGGGCCCGCAACTCGCTGGGCGAGGCATACCAGATCGCGGACGAGCTGGGCGGGAAGGCGGGCGGGATCCTGCACGACGCGGCCCGCGACTCCTTCGTGCACGGCCTGCACGTCACCCTCACCGTCAGCGCCGGCCTGCTGCTGCTCGGCGCCCTGATCGCGCTGCGCCTGCCCCGGATCGCCGAGGCCGCGAACGGCGGCGACGAACTCGCCGAGCCGGCCCCGATCCAGACCCCCGCCCCCGTCGAACGCGCGGCCCTGCCCGTCCCGCCGGCCCGGTCGTCCGGAGCGCACGCCGGCCCCGCCGGTCGCCCGGCGGGCGCGGCCCCCGGAGCCGTGGCCCCGCAGCCCGGCGGCCCCGGCGGACCCACCGGTCCCGGCACGACCGGCGGCCCCGGACCGGCCGCGCGGCGCCCGGGCGGCCCCAGGGCCGGGTCTGGACGCGCGCACCCCTGAGCCCTAGGGTCGGGCTCGCGGACCGACGCCCACCCCCGCCCACCGGCCCCTTCGCCCCGCGAAGAGCCCCGGGCGGTCGGCGGGCGGGCCGGGCCGCGCACGTCAGGATCGTCACCGTCGCCGGTTCGGCCGCCCGGGAGGCCCCGTGTCCTTCGTCCCCACCGACCCCCTCGGCATCGACGAGCTCCTCGAACCCGAGGACCTCGCGATCCGGGACACCGTGCGCGCCTGGGCCGCCGACCGGGTGCTGCCGCACATCGCGGACTGGTACGAGGCCGGGGAACTGCCCGGGATCCGCGAGCTGGCGCGCGAACTGGGCGGCATGGGCGCGCTGGGCATGTCCCTGACCGGCTACGGGTGCGCGGGCGCGAGCGCCGTGCAGTACGGACTGGCCTGCCTGGAGCTGGAGGCCGCCGACTCCGGGATCCGCTCGCTGGTCTCCGTGCAGGGCTCCCTGGCCATGTACGCGATCCACCGCTTCGGCTCCGAGGAACAGAAGACCGCGTGGCTGCCGGCGATGGCGGCGGGCGAGGCCATCGGCTGTTTCGCCCTGACCGAACCCGATCACGGCTCCGACCCGAGCGGGATGCGCACCCACGCCAAGCGCGACGGCACCGACTGGGTCCTCACCGGCCGCAAGATGTGGATCACTAACGGGTCGGTGGCGGACGTCGCCGTGGTCTGGGCGCGGACCGACGAGGGCATCCGCGGCTTCGTGGTCCCCACCGACAGCCCCGGCTTCTCGGCCCCCGAGATCAAGCACAAGTGGTCGCTGCGGGCCTCGGTCACCAGCGAGCTCGTGCTGGACGGGGTACGGCTGCCGGCCGAGGCGGTACTGCCCGGCGCGACCGGGCTGAAAGGCCCGCTGAGCTGCCTCAGCCACGCCCGGTACGGGATCGTGTGGGGGGCCATGGGGGCGGCCCGCGCGAGTTTCGAGGCCGCGTTGGAGTACTCCCGGACCCGCGAGCAGTTCGGCCGGCCCATCGGCGGCTTCCAGCTCACCCAGGCCAAGCTCGCCGACATGGCCGTGGAGCTGCACAAGGGGATCCTGCTCGCCCACCACCTGGGGCGGCGGATGGACGCGGGCGTCCTGCGCCCGGAGCAGGTCAGCTTCGGCAAGCTCAACAACGTCCGCGAGGCGATCGAGATCTGTCGCACGGCGCGGACCGTGCTCGGTGCCAACGGCATCTCGCTGGAATACCCGGTGATGCGGCACGCGACCAACCTGGAGTCCGTGCTCACCTACGAGGGGACGGTCGAGATGCACCAGCTGGTGCTGGGCAAGGCGCTCACCGGGCTCGACGCCTTCCGCTGAGCGGGGGAGTCGACGGCGGGCGCCCCGCTCAGCTCTGGTTGAAGAACCCGTCCCCGGCGCGGGCCTCGGCCTCGCCGGTGACGATCCGGGTGTCGGCCGGGGTCAGCAGGAAGACCCGGGTCGCGACGCGTTCGATGGAGCCGCGCAGGCCGAAGGTGAGGCCGGCGGCGAAGTCCACGACGCGCTTGGCGTCGGAGGGGTCCATCGAGGACAGGTTGACGATGACGGGCACGCCCTCGCGGAACAGCTCGCCGATGCCCCGGGCGTCCCGGAACCCGTCGGGGGTGACGGTGGCGATCCGCCGGCCGCGGTCGGCGGCCGAGTCGGAGGCCACCCGCACGCGGGCGTCGGTCACCCAGGGGTCCCCGGCGGCCTGACCCTGCGGGGCCTCCGCGTACTCGTCGTCGTAGTAGCGCTCGTCGTCACCGTCCTCGACCAGCCCCAACCAGGCACTCGCCTTGCGCACCGAGCCCATGGACGCCTCCTTTCATCGCGGTCTGTCGGTCTGTCATCTCCGCTTCCCCATGTTCGTCCATGATGCTGACAACTCGCCAAGTGGACAGCCTTGGCGCACGGGTTTCGTGACGTGACTGGTGCACAAGGACCGGTGTGGGATAAGGGGCGATACGGGCTGACCGCTGCTGTCTGAGTGAAAATACGACCGCAGCCTCCATTCGAGTGGTGCCCGCGTACGAGCGGGTGAATCGCCGGAGCTCGATACGATGCCCAGGAGACCTGCGCACGACACACGGGGGCGAGAAATGTTCGGAATTGTCAGACCTTGCACGCATCGGTTGGGGGACCGACTGAAAGCCGAGTGGACGGCCCACCTCTGCGGCCTCTGCCTCGCCCTCGGCAAGGACCACGGGACCTTCTCCCGGCTCGTCACCAACTACGACGGCCTGCTCGTCTCCGTCCTGACGGACGCTCAGGCCGGGCCCCGCCCCGGCACCCGACGCACCGCCGGGCCCTGCCCGTTGCGCGGCATGCGCACCGCGACCGTGGCGGAGGGTCAGGGCGCGCGACTGGCCGCCGCCGTCTCCCTCGTCCTGGCCTCCGCCAAGCTCCGCGACCATGTCGCCGACCGCGACGGCCTGTTGGCCCGCGCCCCGATGGCCGCCGCCGCCCGCCGCGTCGCCCGCTCCTGGGACCGGGCCGGCGCCCGCACCGGCGCCTCCCTCGGCTTCGACACCGCCGTCCTCGTGGACGCCGTGGACCGGCAGGGGGACGTGGAGGCGCTGGCCGGGCCCGGCACCCCCGTGCTCGTGGTCACCGAACCCACCGAGACCGCCACCGCCGCCGCCTTCGCCCATACCGCGCATCTGGCCGGTCGGCCAGGCAACGCCGAGGCCCTGGCCGAGGCCGGCCGCCGCTTCGGACGCCTCGCCCACCTCCTCGACGCCGTCGAGGACCAGACCGCCGACGCCGCCGCCGGCGCCTGGAACCCGCTCACCGCCACCGGCACCTCCCGGGAGGAGGCCCGCCGCCTCGCCGACGAGGCATTGCACGAGATACGCGTCTCGCTGAAGCGGGTCGAGTTCACCGACCGGGGCCTGGCCCACCGGCTCCTCGTCCACGAACTGCGCAACTCCGTGGACCGCGCCTTCGGCACCACGAGCTGCGGCCACGGCCCCCAGGCCGCCCACGGCACGGCGGCCCACGGCGCCCCCGCGCCCCCGCCCGCCAACCCCTACGAGGCCGACCCGGCCCGTCCCGTCACCCCCGGCCACAACCCCTTCCGCGACGCCCCCGGCGGCCCCGGGTACCCGCCGCCGCCCGGTGGCGGCGGCGGTGGCGGCGGTGGCGGAGGCGGACGGGGGCCGCGCCCGCCGCGCGGACTGCTCGCCGGCTGCGCCGCGGCCATCGGCCTCTTCTGCACCTGCCAGGTCTGCTGCGCCGAGACCTACGAGGGCCCCTGGTCGCGCCAGGAACGCGAGGGCCTGTGCCACAAGTGCGACTGCGGCGACTGCTGTGACGGCTGCGACTGCTGCGGGGACGACTGCTGCTGCGACGGGTGCGACTGCTGCGATTGCAGCTGCTGACCCCTCGCCCCCGAGACCGACCCCGGAGAACCCCATGACCCTGCCCGCACGCCTGGAACCCCTGTACGCGCAGTACGACCACGCCCTGGGCCGACTGTTGGAGCGCCTCGACGGCGGCCCCTCCGGCGGTTTCGACAGCGGCAACGGCACCCGGATCCCCGTGCCCCCGCTCACCGACGCCGAGCTCCTCTGGGAACCCGTGCCCGGCTGTTGGTCCGTGCGCCGGCACGCCGACGGGCCCGGGGAGCGCGCGAGCCTGCTCACCGGCGCCGGGGAGTGGGGCCGCGACGCCACCCCGCCCCCGCACCCCGCCCCGCCCCCCTTCACCACCCTCGCCTGGCGCCTGGACCACCTCGTCGAGATGCTCACCCTGCGCGCCGACCACACCGTCGGCACCCGCTCCCTGACCCGCGAGGACCACCGCCCCCGGGGCACCGCGAAGGAGGCCGTCGACGCCCTGCGCACGGCCGGCGAGGCATGGCGCGCGGCCCTGCTCGCCGCCGACGACACCGCCCTCGACACCATCGGCCACAGCCGCTACCCCTACGGGAGCGACCCGGAGGATCCCTTCGTCGAGACCGTGTGGTGGGTGAACCAGGAAGTGCTGCACCACGGCGCCGAGATCGCGTTGCTGCGCGATCTGCACCGGGGGCGCGCCGGGTCCTGAGTCCGGGCCGGCCCGGGTGGGTGACGTTCGTGTTTCGTGTTCGGCCTCCGACGGCCCGCGGCGCCCCGACGGCCGAACACACGTGGCACTGTGGCGGGCATGAGCGATCGAGACGACCGCGCCGCCGCCTGGCGCGACTGGCACGACGCCCGCCTCGCGGGCATCACCGCCCCCTACGGCCCCCTGGCCCTCACCGGAACCCACTGGCTCGCCGACCACCCCGACGGTGAACTCCCCGACCTGCCCGGCACCTGGCGGGTGGGGGAGGACGCCGACACCGTCCTGCTGACCGCCTCCGCCGCCGACGGCATCACCCTCGACGGCGCGCCCGTGGACGGCACCGTCACCCTCGGCGTGGACGAGAACGCGGCCGGCGCCCGCGTCGCCCTCGGCGAGCGCCGGGTGGCCGTGCTGCGGCGCGAGGGCGAATGGGCCGTGCGCCCCTTCGACCCCGCCGCCGAGACCCGCGCCGCCTTCCCCGGCGTGGTCGCGGCCCCCTACGACCCGGCCTGGGTGCTCCCCGGCCGCTTCGAGCCCTACGACGACGAGGGCGGGGTGCGCACCGTCCGCGTCGAGAACGCCGACGGCCGCGAGCGCGGCCTCGGCCTCGGCGGGGAGCTCGTCTTCGAGCGCGAGGGAGTCGAGCACCGCCTGAAGGTGGTCGTGGACGGGGCCGACGGCGGGCTGTGGGCCGTGTTCGCCGACGAGAGCTCCGGCGGCGACAGCTACCGCTTCCGCTTCCTGCGCCCCGGCGCCCCCGCCGCCGACGGCTCGATCGACGTGGACCTCAACCGCGTCACCCTCCCGCCGTGCGCCCTCGTGGACCACTTCATCTGCCCCTTCCCGCCGCCGGGCAACACCCTGCCGTTCGCCGTCGACGCCGGGGAGCGCCGGGTCGGCGCCGCCGAGCTCGCGGAGGCCGCCGCGTGAGCCGCGGCGCCTGTACCAAGGGCGTGCTCACGGCCGCCGTCGCCGTGCTCGCCCTGACCGCCGCCGTCCCGCCCCGCGCCACCGCCCACCCGGCGGACGGCGCGGGGCGGGCCGCGCTCCTGGCCGCCGCCGATCGCGCCCTGACCGACGCGGACGTGGCCGGCACCGCCTGGTACCAGGACCCCGACGAGCACGGGACCCCCCACCTCGTGCTCCTCGCCGACCCCCGGGTGCACTCCGACGACCTCGACCGGATCACGGCCGCCGCCGGCCCCGCCGCGGCGGCCCTGCTGCGTCTGGAACGCCTGCCCGCCCCGCTCGTGAAGCTGATCTCCGGCGGCGACCCCATCTGGGCCGGCAACGGCCGCTGCTCGCTGGGGTTCAACGTCCGGGACGCGAACGGCAAGGGCTACGCCCTCACCGCCGGCCACTGCACCGCGATCGGCGGCACCTGGTACACCGACGGCCGGCACACCGTGCCGCTGGGCCCCACCGTCGACTCCCGCTTCCCCGAGGACGACTTCGGCCTGATCGCCCAGGACAACCCGGGCGTGCCCACCCCCGGCACGGTCGGAACGGTGGACGTCACCGGCGCGACCGACCCCGCCCGGGGCATGGCCGTCAGCCGGCGCGGCTCCACCACCGGCACCCACTCCGGACGGATCACCGGGCTGGGCGCGAGCGTCAACTACGGCGGCGGGGACATCGTGCGCGGCCTGATCCGCACCGACGTGTGCGCCGAACCCGGCGACAGCGGGGGCCCGTTGTACTCCGGGACCCTCGCCGTCGGCCTCACCTCCGGCGGCAGCGGCGACTGCCGGGTCGGCGGGACCACCTTCCACCAGCCGGTGCGGGAGGCGCTCGACGCGTACGGGGTCGCGGTGTACTGACCGCGCGCCCCGCGCCGACCCCGCGCCCGCCGTCGCGCACCCTGGACGTTCCGCCCCCATCCGGGAGAATGGCCGGGGTGCGCGGGGTGTCGGGCCGTCGGCCCGGGGCCGACCGGGCCCACGGGGAGGCGGGCGGATGAAGCGGATCGGCGTGACCGGGCACCGGGTCATACCGGAGGGCCTGCTCGATCACGTGCGGGCCCGGCTGTGGGCCGTGCTCGACGGTCACGAGGGGCCGCTGGAGGCCCTGTCCAGCCTCGCCGACGGGGCCGACCAGATCTTCGCCGACCTCGCGCTGGCCCGGGGCGCCGAGCTGACCGCCGTGATCCCCAGCGCCGACTACGCCGAGACCTTCAACGGGCCCCGGGCGCGGGCCCGTTACCAGGCTTTGCTGGACCGGGCCGGGCAGGAGGTGCGACTGCCGTACCCCACCGCGACCGACGCCGCCTACTACGCCGCCGGCGCCTACATCGTGGACGGTTGCGACCGCCTGGTGGCCGTCTGGGACGGCCGGCCCGCGCGCGGCCACGGCGGCACCGCCGAGATCGTGGCCTACGCGCGGGGCCTGGGCAAACCCGTCACCGTGATCTGGGGCGAGGGTTTCGAGCGGCCCTGAGCGCCGTCGGGGCGGCTCAGGCGCTGTGCCGGGCCAGCCAGTCGGTGTGCTGCGGGGACACGTAGCGTTCGGTCTCCCACACCGCCCCCGGCCACTGCTCCTCGGTGATCGTGGTCTGCATCACGACCATCATCGCCGAGAGGTCCTGCTCGATCAGGGTGTGCGCCTCGATCAGCGGCTGGTGCCGGCGCATCTCGCTCCAGGCCGCGCAGGCCACCGCCGCCGTGCCCGCGAGCCCCGCGAGCCGGCCGTCCGTGCCCGCGCCGAAGGCGTCCCACAGGGCCAGGAGCAGGGCGAGGGCGGTGGCCACCCCGACCGCCGAGGACCACACGACGGCGGTGCGACGGGCCCCCGAGGCGCGCCGCCGGTACCAGTCGCGCTGCTCGATCAACCGGTCGCGCACGTAGGTCTCGCGTCGGGTCGCGTGGTCGGCGGCGCGCAACCGCCGCATCGCCCCGGTGATCTCGGCCCCCGTCGGCACCGTGCCCTCGCCCCGGGGGTCCCGCCAGCCCATCTTGCGCAACTCCTCCAACCCCGCCTCCAGTCGGGCGTGGTAGAGCCGCTCGGGCTCGGCGACGGAGGAGTCGAACGGGGCCCCGTGCACGGCGTACCGCCAGGCCACCGATTTCACGAACTCGGCCGCGCTGCGCTGGAGTTGCCACTGCGGGCGGGCCTTGCGCCGGCGGCCCCGGAAGGCCGAGACGAGCACCCCCAGGTAGGCCAGGGCCGCGCACAGGGCGAACACCGAGACCCCGCCGGGCCGGAACACGGCCGTCAACGCGCCCGCGGCCACGCCCAGGGTCAGCAGGAGCAGCCGGGTCCGGCCCGCCAGCCCCGTCTCCCGCTGCCGGGCCACGGCCTCGCGGTCGCTGTGGTGGAACAGGGCGGGTAAGTCCTCCGCGCGCAGGGTGACGGCCGATCCGGTCGGCAAAGGATCTTTCATGAATCCCCCTCGATCGGTCGAATACGGAAGTCGGACCGATCGCTTCCGTATTCGATCAGGTGTCCCGCAACCGCTGAATGGGTGACGTCCTGTTCTGTTGATCTTCGAAATGAATAGAATCCACCCGAGGCGGGAACTTCGTTCCCGCCCGGAGAAGACCCCCTCCACTCGAAGAGATGCCCGAGGACGGTGCAGTGAACACGTCAGCCACCCCCCAGAACGACCCCGATGCCCCGCACCGCACCCTCCTTTCGGAGGTCGACGTCCGGGGGGTCGAGGCCGTCGACGCGCTGAGCCGATTGTTCGCCGAGGAAAAGCGCCGGGGCGCGCGCCCGGCGATCTTCAACTCCGCGCTCTGAAAGCCCTTTCGGAAGCCTAGACTGACCGCATGACCGGTCCGATCGCATTTCGCGAGATCGTCCTCAAGGTTCACAGCAGGTGCGATCTCTCCTGCGATCACTGTTATGTGTACGAACACGCCGACCAGAGCTGGCGGACCCGCCCGAAAGTGATCTCCCCCGAGATCGTCGCGCTGACCGCCGCCCGGCTCGCCGAACACGCGCGTGCGCACGCCCTTCCCTCCGTCACGGTCATCCTGCACGGAGGGGAGCCCCTGCTGGCCGGCCCCGACCGGCTCCGGCTGGTCTGCGAGGAGTTCACCCGCGCCCTCGACGGGATCGCCGCCCTCGACCTGCGGATGCACACCAACGGGCTCCGCCTCGACCGGCGCTTCCTCGACCTCTTCGCCGAATACGGCCTCAAGGTCGGCGTCTCCCTCGACGGGGACCGCGCCGCCAACGACCGGCACCGCCGCTTCGCCGACGGACGCACCAGCCACCCCCTCGTGCTGGCCGCCGTGGACCTGCTGCGCTCTCCCCCCTACCGGCACCTGTACCAGGGCCTGCTGTGCACCGTGGACGCCGCCAACGACCCGCTCGCCGTCGTGGACGCCCTCGTCGCCCTCGAACCGCCCCGGATCGACTTCCTGCTGCCGCACGCCACCTGGGAGCACCCCCCGCCCCGCCCCGACGGAGCCCCCGACACCTACGCGCGCTGGCTGTTGCGGGCCTTCGACCACTGGGACCGGCTCGGCCGCCCCGTGCCCGTGCGGATCTTCGACTCCCTCTTCTCCACCCTGCGCGGCGGCCCCAGCCTCACCGAATCCCTCGGCCTGACCCCCACCGACCTCGTCGTCGTGGAGACCGACGGCTCCCTGGAACAGGTCGACTCCCTCAAGAGCGCCTACGAGGGCGCCGCCGCCACCGGCTTCCACGTCCGCGAACACCCCCTCGACCTCGTCGCCCGCCACCCCGGGGTCCGGGCCCGACAGCTCGGCCTCGACGGGGTCGGCCCCACCTGCCGGACCTGCCCCGTCGTGCGCTCCTGCGGCGGCGGCCTCTACACCCACCGCTACCGGCCCGGCAACGGCTTCGACAATCCCTCCGTGTACTGCGCCGACCTGCGGGAACTCGTGGACGGGGTGGCCGGGCGGATCGCCGCCGAGGCCCTCGCCCCCGCCCTGCGCGAGCCCGCCCTGCGCACCGCCGGCCAGGACCGGCTCACCCGCCTCCTGCCGGCCCGTCTGCACGCCGAGTTCGCCGGCCGGCCCGCCTGGGACCGCCCTTGGGCCGCCCTGCTGGAGGTGGAGGCCGCCGGCCCCGAGGGCGCCCGCGCCGTGGACACCGTCCTCGCCCACCCCTACACCCGGGCCTGGGCCCTGGCCGCGCTGGCCGCCGGGGACCCCGACCGGCGCGCCGACCTCGCCGCCCCCCGGCTCGCCGCCCTCGCCGCCGTCGCCGCCCTGCGCGCCCGCCGGCCCGAGCCCGTCGAGGTCCCCTACCGTGCGGGCCTCCTGCACCTGCCCACCCTCGGCACCCTGCGCCTGGGCGGCCCCGACAGCAGCGGCACCGTCGTCCTGCGCGACGACCCCGACGCCGAGGACGGCGGCTGGTGGGCCCGGATCGGACGCGGCGAACTGCGCTGCGCCCCCGGGGCCGGGGACGTCCACTGGCAGCCCCTGCGCACCCTGCCCGGCCCCGGCGCCGCCGCCGGCGGACCCGAGACCCTGCTCCTGGACGACCTCGACCCGCACCGCGACTGCCACCCCCGCCCGCCCGCGCCCCGGCTCGACGCCGGCCGGGCCCGCGAATGGGCCGGCCGACTGGCCCTCGCCTGGGCCGAACTGCGCCGCCGCCGGCCCGCGTTGCCGCCCGGCTGCCTGGACCCGCAGGCCGACCTCGGCGTCCTCACCCCCCTGCTGCCCGGCCCCCGCGCCGCCGGCCCCGCCCCCGGCCGGGCCGGGCCGGGCGCGGTCGGCCTGGTCTGGACGGACCCGCCCGCCGCGCTGGCCCCCGCCCTGCTGGTGGCCGCCCGCCGGGCCCGCCTGCGGGAACTCGCCGAGGTCGCCGACCTCTACGCCCTCGACGGACAACGCGCCCACCCCTCCCCGTGGGGCGGCCCCGACTTGCCCTTCTCCGCCCTCCTCGGCGAGGTCGCCGACCGGCTCACCCTCGCCGTCTGGGCCCTGGCCGGGGGCGGCGCCGACCCCGAGGGCGTGGCCCGGGTCCGCGTCGGCCTGGACCGGCTGGCGGGCGCCGCCGAACCCACCCTCTCCGGGCTGCGGGTGGTGGCCGACCTCGCGGAGGAGCTGAAGGCGGCGGGCGGGTGAGCCCCGGCGGGGAACCGCCCCGCGAGCAGGTCGTGACCGCACTCGCCCGGGACCTGGCCCGGCTCGGCCTGAGCGCCGGGGCCCGGGTCCTCGTCCACGCCGCCCTGCGCGGCACCGGACTGCGCGCCGAGGAACTCGCCGCCGCCCTGCGGCGGGCGCTCGGACCCGAGGGCACCCTGGTCGTGCCCGCGTTCACCCCCGAGAACTCGGCCGGCTCCCGCGCCCACCTCGCCCGCGTCGCCGGACTGGACCCGGCGGGCGCGCGCGCCTTCCGGGCCCGGATGCCCGCCTTCGACCCGGCCCGCACCCCCGGCCACGGCACGGGGGTGTTCGCCGAACGGATCCGCACCGCTCCCGGGGCCGCGCGCAGCGAGCACCCGCAGAGCTCCTTCGCCGCCCTCGGCCGGGACGCCGAGCGCATCTGCGCCGATCACGCATGGAATTGTCACCTGGGGGAGAAGTCCCCTCTGGGAACGCTGGGTCGAGAAGGGGGACAGGTACTCATGATCAATGTGGGATTCGACGCGTGTACCGCCTTCCACCTCGCCGAATACCGCGTTCCGAGCCCCGAGACCCGCACCTATTGCTGCGTGGTGGGACTTCCGGAAGGGGACCGCTGGATCGGATACCGGGACATCGCCCTGGACGACACGGACTTCGCGCGGATCGGAGCGGCCATTCCGCCCCGACTCGTGCGCGACGGCCGATTGGGAAGCGCGGGGGCGCGACTTTTCCCGATCGCCGGAGCGGTCGCGCACGCGGTCGCGTGGATGACCGAAAACAGACGCTGATTGACTGAACCACGAGGGGATCCGGCGCGGACGTTTCGTCAATGATGTTCCTGCGCCGCATCTTCGGGACGGGGGACGTGTGCCCGCATCAATGCAGCCGTACTTCTTCCTCAGCTACGCGCACACACCGAGGTTCGGGCCCGGCGGCCCCGACCCCGACATGTGGGTGGAGCGGCTCTTCCGCGACCTGTGCAGCCACGTGATGGCCCTCACCGACCTGCCGGCCGGCTCCGACGCGGGCTTCATGGACCGGGAGATACGCAGCGGCGAGGGCTGGTCCGAACGGCTCGGCACGGCCCTGGCCCAGTGCCGGGTCTTCGTCCCGCTCTTCTCCCCCCGCTACTTCGCCAGCGAGATGTGCGGCAAGGAGTGGTTCGCCTTCGCCCAGCGCACCATCCACCACGGCGCCGTGCACGACCGACCCGCCGAGGCCATCGTCCCGGCCCTGTGGGTCCCCGTGCCCCCCTCGCAACTCCCCGGCCCCGCCGAACGACTCCAGTTCAACCACAACACCTTCGGCGACCGCTACGTCACCGACGGCCTCTACGGGCTCATCAAACTCCGCAGCTACGCCGAACAGTACGAACGCGCCACCTACGAACTCGCCAAACGCATCGTCCGGGTCGCCGAACAGGTCCGCCTCGACGCCGGCCGCCCCCTGGACTACCGCTCCGTCCCCAGCGCCTTCGGTCCCCGCGACGGAGCCGGCGGCGCCAAGCACCTCCAGGTCACCGTGGCCGCCGGCACCCGCCACGACCTGCCCGAGGGCCGCGACCCCGAGTACTACGGCGAGTCCGCCCTCGACTGGAACCCCTACCACCCGATGACCCGCCGCCCGGTCGCCTACGTGGTCGAGGACCTCGTCCGCTCCCTCAACTACCGCACCACCACGGTCTCCTTCGACGACGAGGCCGGCTCCGGGGACGCCAAACAACCCCCCACCCGGCCCGAGATCCTCCTCGTCGACCGCTGGGCCCTGGCCGACGAACACCGCCGCCGCAGACTCGCCGCCTTCGACCAGGAACACCGCCCCTGGATCACCGTCGTCGTCCCCTGGAACCGCTACGACCCGCAGAGCCGCGCCCACGAGGGGGAACTCGTGGACCGGCTGGAGGAGACCATGCCCGTCAAGATGGGCCAGGGCCGGGCCGCCAGCCGCGCCGCAGCCAACGGGGTCTCCGGCATGGAGGCCCTCGGCCAGATCCTCCCGCAGGTGGTCGAGGCCGCCGCCCAACAGTTCCTGCGGCACGCCCAGGTCTACCCGCCCGCCGGCGCCGGCGCCGGACCCGCCGAACGCCCCCGCCTGCTCGGCCCGATGGGCATCGGACCCGCCCCCGAACCACCGCCCCGCGCCCCGGCCCCGTTCCCCGCCGGCCCCGACACCGGCCCACCGGACCCACCGCCCGGCGGCAGACGCTTCCGCCTCACCGGCGGGTACCCCGACCGCCCCGCACCGCGACCCCAGCACCCCGACGCCCGAGACGACCGCGAAGACACCACAGACCCGGGGGACACGGATGACCAGCAGTCGTGACGGACGCATCGTCACCTTCTACTCCTACAAGGGCGGCACCGGCCGGACCATGGCCCTGGCCAACACCGCCTGGATCCTGGCCGCCAACGGCAAACGGGTCCTCGCCGTGGACTGGGACCTGGAGGCCCCCGGCCTGCACCGCTTCTTCCACCCCTTCCTCGACCCCTCCACCCTCGGCGCCACCACCGGGGTCATCGACCTGATCAGCGAGTACGCCTGGGCCGCCACCCGCCCCGAGGCCCGCGCCGGGGACTGGCACACCCACTACGCCCGGATCCAGCCGCACGCCGTCTCCCTGACCCCCGAGGCCCACGGCTGGAGCTTCCCCGACGGCGGCACCCTCGACTTCGTCTCCGCCGGCCGCCAGAACCGCGAGTACTCGGCCACCGTCGCCACCTTCGACTGGGACAACTTCTACGACCGCCTCGGCGGCGGCCTCTTCTTCGACGCCCTGCGCGCCGACATGAAGGCCAACTACGACTACGTCCTCATCGACAGCCGCACCGGCCTCTCCGACATCGCCGACATCTGCACCGTGCACCTGCCCGACGTGCTCGTGGACTGCTTCACCCTCTCCGACCAGTCCATCGACGGCGCGGCCTCGGTGGCCCGCCAGATCGCCGAGCGCTTCGGCGACCGGGGCATCGCCATCTACCCCGTCCCCATGCGCATCGACGAGGGCGAGAAGGAGAAGGCCGACGCCGGCCGCGCCCTGGCCCGGCTGAAGTTCGACGGCTTCCCCGGCGGCCTCGGCGGGGACGAGGCCACCGCCTACTGGGGCGCGGTCGAGATCCCCTACCGGCCCTACTACGCGTACGAGGAGACCCTGGCCACCTTCGGCGACGAGGCGGGCCTGACCAACTCCCTCCTCTCCGCCTTCGAACGGCTCACCCACGTGATCACCCGGGGCGAGATCGCGACCATGCCCGTGATCGTGGAGGACACCCGGCTGCGGATCCGCGACGCCTTCACCCGCCGCCGCCCCTCCCTGCCCGCCGACCTCTTCCTGTGCTACGTGGCCGAGAACCGGATGTGGGCCGACTGGGTCGAGTCCGTCCTGACCCGGGCCGGCTTCCGCGTCGTGCCCCGCGACGTGTCCGCCGAGCGGGCCCCGCACGCCGGGCCCGGGGACACCATCGGGGGCCTCGGGCTGTCGGTGGACACCGGGGCCCGCACGCTGGTGCTGCTGTCGGCCGCCTACCAGAAGTCCGGCCGGGCCATGGCGCTGTGGCACCGCGCCGCCGCCGAGGACGCCGCCCTGCCCACCCGACGGCTGATCCCGCTGCGGGTGGGCGACGTGCGCCCCACCGGCGACCGGCAGCACGACCGGCTCACCGTGGACCTCTCCCGGCTCGACGAGACCCACGCCACCGCCGCCCTGCTGCGCGCCGTGGAGCGCCCCCCGGTGCCCGTGGACGGACTCGGCGGGCCCGGACAGCCCGGCCCGCGCTTCCCGGGCACCGTGCCCAAGATCTGGAACGCCCCGCCCCGCAACCCCGGGTTCACCGGCCGCGGGGTGGTGCTGGAGCGGATGCGCGACCAGCTCGGCGGCGGGATCTCGGTGGTGCTGCCCCAGCCGCAGACCCTGTACGGGCTCGGCGGCGTGGGCAAGACGCAGGTGGCGCTGGAGTACGTGCACCGGTTCATGGCCGACTACGACCTGGTGTGGTGGATATCCGCCGAGCAGGTGGAGGACGTGGTCGCCGGCCTGTCCGAGCTGGCCGTGCGGCTCGGCGCGCAGACCGGCGAGGACATGGCGGCGGCCTCGCTGGAGGCCCTGGACCTGCTGCGCCGGGGGGTGCCCACCTCGCGCTGGCTGCTGGTCTTCGACAACGCCGACGACCCCGAACAGCTCAAGCGCTACCTGCCGCCGGCCGGCCCCGGGCACGTGCTGGTCACCTCCCGAAACCAGAGCTGGTCGGGGTACGGGGACGCGCTGCCGGTGGACGTGTTCCTGCGCGAGGAGTCCGTGGAGCACCTCCAGCGCCGGGCCCCGGGGCTGACCAAGGAGGACGCCGAACAGGTGGCCACCGCCGTCGGGGACCTGCCGCTGGCCGTGGAGCAGGCCGGGGCGTGGATCGCCGAGACCGCCACCCCGGTGGGCACCTACCTCGAACAGCTCGCCCAGCAGGCCGCCCGGGTGCTCGCGCTCAGCCGGCCGGCCGGATACCCCGAGCCGGTCGCGGCCACCTGGAACGTGTCCATGGACCGGCTGCGCAGCCGGTCCCCGGCCGCCGTGCGGCTGCTCCAGTTGTGCGCGTTCTTCGCGCCCGAGCCGATCTCGGCGAACCTGCTCTACAGCAAGGAGATGATCGAGGCCCTCAAGCCCTACGACGCCTCGCTCCAGGAGAAGCTGGTGCTGGGGCGGGTGATCCGCGAGATCGGCCGGTTCGCCATGGCCAAGGTGGACCAGGTGGGCAACAGCATCCAGGTGCACCGGCTGGTGCAGGCCGTGATCCGCTCCCAGCTGAGCGAGGAGGAGCAGCGGGCGGCGCGGCACACCGTGCACCGGATCCTGGCCGGGGCGCGGCCGGACGACGACGAGCCCATCGACAACCCGCAGACCTGGCCGCGGTTCGCGGCGATCTGGCCGCACCTGAACCCCTCCGAGGCCCGGGACTGCCACGAGCCGGAGACCCGGCGGCTGCTGCTGGACCGGGTGCGCTACCTGTGGAAGCGCGGGGACTTCAACGCGGCGTACGCGCTCGGCGAGGAGCTGCGCGAGCAGTGGCGCGAGAGCCTCGGCAACGACGACCTCCAGTACCTGTACCTGCGCTTCCACCTGTCGAACATCCTGCGTTCGCGGGGCCGGTTCGTGGAGGCCCGGGAGTTGGACGAGGTGACCCTGGAGCGGCAGCGGGCGGTGCTGGGGCCCTCGCACCCGCACACGTACATGACCACCAGCGGCCTGGCGATGACCCACGGCGCCCTCGGCGACTACGAGACGGCGCGCGAGCTGGCCACCGCCGCCTACGAGGGCTTCAACGAGATCTTCCACGAGGCCCACCCGCGGACCCTGGCCGCCGCGAACAACCTGGCCCTGAACATGCGCATGATCGGCCGCTACCGGCGGGCGCGGGAGCTGGACCAGGACGTGTACCGGCTGCGCACCGAGGTGCTCGGCCCGGACCACCCGTACACCCTGTCCTCGGGCCAGAACCTGGCGCGGGACCTGCGGGAGATCGGCGAGTACGAGGAGTCGGTGCAGCTGCTGTCGCGGACCTACGAGGCGTACAAGCGGACCCTGGGCCGCAGCTTCCCGGGCACGCTGGCGGCGGCGAAGAACCTGGCGGTCTCGCTGCGGCGGGCCGGGCGGCTGGAGGACGCGCTGCGGCTGACGACCGCGACCCGCAACCGGTACCGGGTGAAGTACACCTCGGTCAATCCCGACCTGCTGGCCTGCGATCTGAACCTGGCCTCCGACCTGTACGCGACGGGGGACGTGGAGGGGGCGTTGCGGGTGGTGCGCGAGGTGGTGGAGGAGTACCTGCGGGTGCCCGGCGAACGGCACCCGTACACCCTGGCGGCCCGCAACAACCTGGGGGTCTTCCTGTGGGGAGCGGGGGACCCGGACGCGGCCCGGGTGGTGCTGGCCGAGGTGGTCGCGGCGATGCGGGAGGTGCTGGGGGAGGAGCACCCGCACACGGTGTTCGCGGGGCTGAACCTGGCGAACGCGCTGGCCGATCTCGGGGACGTGTCGGGGGCCCTGGCGCTGGAGCGGGACGGGGTGCCCCGGCTGCGGTCGGCGCTGGGCCGGGAGCACCCGGAGACGCTGGCGGCGGAGTCGAACCTGGCGATCAGCCTGGACGTGGTGGGCCGGCCCGAGGAGGCGGCGCGGCTGCGCAACCGGGTCTCGGTGGAGCTGGCCCGCAAGCTGGGGGAGGAGCACGCGCTGGTGCGGTACGTGCGCGAGGAGCGGCGGATCCACCGGGACCTGGAGCCGCTGGCGGTGTGAGCGGACCGGCCGTGCCCGCCCCGTCCCGGCGGGTGGGCGCGGCCGGTCGGGGCTCAGGCGGGTCGGCGGTCGCCGGCCTCGTCGCGGACGGCGGGGCCCTGGGGGTGCGGCAGGTCGCGCAGCAGCCACAGCAGGATCCGGGGCAGGGCGCCGAGGGCCGCGAAGTGGGCGCCGCGCGGGTCGAAGGCGGCGATGGCGCGGGGGATGCGCTCGGCCAGCCAGCGGGAGTGGCCGATGGGGGAGAAGACGTCCTGTTCGCCGTGCCAGAGCAGGACCGGGCCGGGGATGTCGGCGGGGTCCAGGCCCCAGGGGCGGGCCAGGGCGAGGGCGTCGTCGATCCAGCCCCAGGCCGAGACGCGCACGGCCTCCTGGTAGTTCAGTTCCAGCATCCGGCGCAGGTTGGCGTCGGCGATGTAGGCCCGGTCGTCGGGGGACAGCTCGTGGCGCAGTTCGTAGAGGAGCCGGCCGGGGTCGACGCGGATGGCGTCGGCGCGTTCGGTCAGGCGGGCGATCAGGGTGTCGGGGTCGTGGCCGGCGGTGGTGTACTCGCGGACGTTGAAGGGGGTCATGCCCTCGAACCAGTCCAGGCCCTCGGCGTCGCGGGGGGCCAGGGCGACCAGGGCGGCGGTGCGGGTGACGCGGTCGGGGAGCAGGGCGGCGCAGGCCAGGGCGTGCGGGGCGCCGCCGGAGCGGCCGACGACGGCGAAGCGGTCCAGGCCGAGGGCGTCGGCGACGGCCGCCACGTCGGCGGCGGCGTCGGCCACGGTGCGGCCGGGCAGCCGGTCGGAGCCGCCGTAGCCGGGGCGGTCGGGGGAGATCAGGCGGATGCCCCGGTGGTAGAGGGTCATGCCCCGGGGGGTCGGGCCGAGCCGGCAGCCGGGGGTGCCGTGCAACAGGAAGATGGGGCGGCCCTCGGGGTCGCCCATGGTCTCGACGGTCAGTGCGCGGCCGTCCGCCGCCCGTACCCGGTGCAGCACGGATCCTCCCCCTTCCGTCCCGTCGGGCGTGGCGCTCAACGCCGGACGGGTCTCCTGCGTCCCTGTGGTCACGGGCCCCCGCCGGGCCGGGTGTTTCCCCGCGCCGGACGGGCCCGAGGGGCCGGGGCGATTGTGCTCCGTTCCGGCCGGACGCGATAGGGCGCGCGCATGGGGCGCACGGGGTCGCGCTTTCGCCCAAAATTCTTGTGAAAGTTTTCACAAGCGCACAGGGGGCTTTGGTCCTTCCGTATCGTCGCAGGTCAGAACGGGTCCCGTGGGGGAGTGAACGATGGTCAACGGCCCTAGGGCCCGGAGGGTAGGGGCTTTTTCGGCGGCCTCGCTTCCGTTTTCGGGTGTCGAATTGAGTCATCAGGAAAAAGCGGTCCCGGTCGTAATGAAGGAGTTCCTGCCATGCAGGCCAACGAGATGGTCGACACCCTGGTCCTCGGCGCGCTGAAGGCGCTGGACCGGTTCGAGACGTTCGACCAGGAGCAGGTCGACCACATCGTCAAGAAGGCTTCCCTGGCCGCGCTCAGCGCCCACGGCGAGCTCGCCAAGCTGGCGGTCGAGGAGACCGGGCGCGGCCTGTTCGAGGACAAGGCCGTCAAGAACCTCTTCGCCTGCGAGCACGTGGTCAACTCGATGCGCGGGCTGAAGACGGCGGGCGTCATCCGCCGCGACGAGCTGAACGGCATCACCGAGATCGCGGAGCCCGTCGGCGTCGTCTGCGCGATGACCCCGGTCACCAACCCGACCTCGACCACGATCTTCAAGGCGCTGATCGCGCTGAAGACCCGCAACCCGATCATCTTCGCCTTCCACCCCTCCGCGCAGAACTGCTCGGCCGAGGCCGCCCGGATCGTCCGCGACGCGGCGATCGAGGCCGGTGCCCCCGAGAACTGCGTGCAGTGGGTCACCGCCCCCTCCATGGAGGCCACCGGCGCCCTCATGAACCACCCGGGCGTCTCCACCATCCTGGCCACCGGCGGCAACGCGATGGTCAAGGCGGCCTACTCCTGCGGCAAGCCCGCCCTGGGCGTCGGCGCCGGCAACGTCCCGGCCTACGTCCACAAGAGCGCCAAGCTGGGCCGCGCGATCCACGACATCGTGCTCTCGAAGGCATTCGACAACGGCATGATCTGCGCCTCCGAGCAGGCCGTCATCCTCGACGCCGAGATCTACGACCAGGGCATCGCCGAGTTCAAGCGACTGGGCGCCCACGTGGTCAGCGCCGCCGAGAAGACCAAGCTGGAGGAGTTCATCTTCGGCACCACCGCGTTCGCCGAGAACTGCGCCGGGGCCAAGCTGAACCCGAACGTCGTCGGCAAGTCCCCGCAGTGGATCGCCGAGCAGGCCGGCTTCACCGTGCCCGAGGGCACCTCGATCCTCCTGGCCGAGTGCCACGAGGTCGGCGACGGCGAGCCCCTGACCCGCGAGAAGCTCTCCCCGGTCCTGGCCGCCCTGAAGGCCGGCTCCACCGAGCAGGGCCTGGACCTGGCCGCCAAGATGGTCGAGTTCCACGGCCTGGGCCACAGCGCCGCCATCCACGCCGAGGACGAGGAGCTCGTCGAGGAGTTCGGCAAGCGCGTCAAGGCCATCCGCGTGATCGCCAACTCGCCCTCCACCTTCGGCGGCATCGGCGACGTCTACAACGCCTTCCTGCCCTCCCTGACCCTGGGCTGCGGTTCCTACGGCCACAACTCGGTCTCCAACAACGTCACCGCGGTCAACCTGATCAACATCAAGCGGATCGGACGGCGCAACAACAACATGCAGTGGTTCAAGGTCCCGCCGAAGATCTACTTCGAGCGCAACTCCATCCGCTACCTCGGCGAGATGGACGGCATCAGCCGGGTCTCGATCGTCACCGACAAGACCATGGTCGCCCTCGGCTTCGTGCAGAAGGTCACCGACATCCTGAACTCGCGTCCGGGTTCGGTCGCCATCCAGGTCATCGACAACGTCGAGCCCAACCCGGAGCTGGCCACCGTGCAGACCGGCGCCGCGATGATGCGGGAGTTCAAGCCCGACACCATCATCGGCCTCGGCGGTGGCTCCCCGATGGACGCCGCCAAGATCATGTGGCTGATGTACGAGCGCCCCGAGGTCGAGTTCGCGGACACGAAGGAGAAGTTCTTCGACATCCGCAAGCGCGCCTACAAGTTCCCGTCGCTGGGCGAGAAGGCCAAGATGGTGGCCATCCCGACCACCTCGGGCACCGGCTCCGAGGTCACCCCGTTCGCCGTCATCTCCGACCCGGCCGCGGCCCAGAAGTACCCGCTCGCCGACTACGCGCTGACCCCGAACGTCGCCATCGTCGACCCGGTCCTCCCGATGCGCCTGCCGGCCACCGTGACCGCCGACTCCGGCTTCGACGCCCTGACCCACGCCACCGAGGCGTACGTCTCGGCCTACTCGAACGACTACACCGACGGCCTGTGCCTCCAGGCCATCAAGCTGATCTTCGAGAACCTGGAGCGCTGCGTCGTCGACGGGGCCAACGACCCCGAGGCGCGCGAGAAGATGCACAACGCGTCCACCGTCGCGGGCATGGCCTTCGCCAACGCCTTCCTCGGCCTGGTCCACGCGATGGCGCACACCCTGGGCAACACCTTCCACGTCGCCCACGGCCGCACCAACGCCCTGCTCCTGCCGCACGTGATCCGGCACAACGGCACCGTCTCCCACAAGGCCACCCCGTGGCCCAAGGCCGAGGTCTACCGGGCCCCGGAGCGCTTCCAGGAGATCGCCAAGATGCTGGGCCTGCCGGCCGCCACCCCGGCCGAGGGCGTGGAGTCCTACGCCCGCGCCGTGGAGGAGCTGCGCGCCAAGTGCGGCATCCCGGCCTCCTTCGCCGAGGAGGGCGTCGACGAGGCGGCCTTCATCGAGGCCCTCCCGCAGCAGGCCATGAACGCCTACGCCGACCAGTGCGCCCCGGCCAACCCGCGGATGCCGATGATCGACGACATGAAGCAGCTCATGCGCCAGGCCTACTACGGCAACGTGGCCGGTGCCCCGGCCGAGGTCGAGGCCGCCCCGGCCGCCAAGAAGGTCGCCAAGAAGAAGTAAGGGCCCCCGCCCCCCTGGTACCCCCGTCCGCCCGGGTGCCGCCCCCGAGACCCGGGAGCGTCATCCGGCGGCCGGGACCGCAATGCCGACGCCCGTCGGACCGTCACCACGGTCCGGCGGGCGCCGGCGTTTCCCGTGTGCGGGGCCGCTCAGGACTCCGGGTGTTCCTCGGGGGCCAGGAAGCGGCCCATCGGGAGGACCTGGCGGCCCCAGGTCGCGGCCATGATCTGACCGGCCAGCAGGTAGAGGGCCCCGAACGCGGCCAGCAGACCGGCCCAGCCCGTGACCCGGTTCCACAGCTCCGAGCCGGTGAACCCGCTGACCGTCATCGCGACGAAGACCACCAGCACCATGCTGAAGGTCAGCAACAGCACCAGGTGGATCCGCCAGGACCCCAGCCACAGCACGAAGACCACGAACACCCACGGCAGGGTGAACAGCCCGCTCACGTCCCCCCGCAGGGCCGGATCGGTGGCCGGCAGCACCCACTGGAGCAGGCACGCCTTCGCCATCCAGAACAGGCCGAAGCCGCCGAAGACGGTGGCGTGCCAGGTGTCGCCGCGCTGGGCCTGGAACAGGCCCGCCAGCAGCTGGGCCAGGCCGCCGATGAAGAAGCCCACCAGCGGCAGCACCGAGTGCGAGAGCTTCTCGGGGAAGATCCCGGCGTCGATGCCGGTGGCGATCGTGGTGACCACGATGAAGCCGGTCAGGCCGAGCGCGCCGAGCTGCGCCTGCGCGCTGGGCTCCATGCGCTTGACGGAGACGGCCTGCTCGGCCGGGCCCTGCCGGTTGCGGAACGCGTGCTCGCTCATCGGCCCGCCCCCTTCGCGTCGTCCTCGACGCCCGACCCGACGGCGGGTCCGGGCGTGCCCTTGTGGAACACGGCGCAGGCCAGGGTGATCGCGGAGCCGACCACGGCCCACGCGGCCAGCACCAGCATCGGGCCGCCCGCGTCGTTGCCCCGGAAGTAGGCGATGGACCGGGCCGCCCAGGTGCCCGCGCCGGGCGGCAGGGCCGGGCCGATGGCCTGCCAGAACGGCGGCAGCAGCGGGTACGGGTAGGCGCCGCCGGCGCTCGGGTTGCCCAGGACCACCACCAGCAGGATCGCCAGGCCGATGCCCACCACCCCGGCGAGGCCCTGGAGGGCCAGGGTGATCGCGCCCACCGCGAACACCAGCAGCGCGCCCAGCCCCCACAGCGCCGCGATGCTGCCGGGCAGCGCCCCCAGGACCGGCCCGGCGATGACGGCGCCGAGCAGGCCCGCGACCACCGCGTACGCCAGCAGCGCCCCGAGGCGGATCACCGCCCGGCCGGAGGTCGCGGGCCGGGCGCCCGCGCTGATGGCGAGGATCGCGGCGCACAGGTAGCCGCCCACGCACCAGCCGACCACCAGGTAGAACGAGGACAGGCCGCGGGCGTCGCCCTTGGCGGCCGGGGCCACGTCCACCACCTTCACGGTGCGCCCCTGGCTCTTCTCGGCCAGGGTCAGGATCTCCTCCAGGGCCTGCGAGAGGGAGGCGCCGCCGCCGCTCGCGACCAGCAGCCGGTCCGCGGTGCCGGTCGGGTCGACGACCAGGGCGCCGTCCACCTCCCGCTGTTCGATCAGCCGGACCGCCTCGGCCTCGTCGGCGGCGGTGCGGGTGTCCAGGGGGCCGCCGGGCAGCTTGTCGAGGTTGCCGGCGGTGGTCCGGGTCAGCTCGGGCACCGGGGACACCACGGCGAACGGGATGTCGCGGGGCTCGGGGTGGTGGAAGGCGCCGACGTACGAGGTGACGAAGGCCAGTTGGAGGGCGAGCACCCCGAGGACCAGCAGTCCGGCCCGCAGGGTGACGGCGTCCTTGAGCTCGGCGAGGAACCCGCCCGGCGGGGTCGCGGTGGTCTGGGTCATGTCCCCACGCTCGGTGCGCCGCGCCCTTCGCGCAGCAAGGGATGGACCGGACGGGTGACGCCCGACCCCTCCGGAACGGCCCGCTCCGATTTCGTGTCGCACGTGTGTTCGAAACTGTTCTATGGTGGAGAGAGGGGAGGTGGTCCACGGGTCGATCGAGCAGGGAGAGGCAGGCGGGAGGTCCGGTGCCGTCGTTCACCCATCTGCGCGTCGCGTCCGGGTACTCCGCCCGGTACGGGGCCAGCGCGCCCGACCGGCTTGTCGCCCGCGCCGCCGAGCAGGGCGCCGACGCCCTCGCCCTCACCGACCGCGACACCCTCGCCGGCGCCGTCCGCTTCGCCAAGGCGTGCGCCGCCGCCGGGATCCGCCCGCTGTTCGGCGTGGACCTCGCGGTGCCCGAGGCCGAACCCGCCGGGGTCCCGGCCGCCGCCCCCGCACCCGGCACCCCCGTGGTCCGCCGCCGCACCCCCGTCAAGGGCGGCGCCTTCCTCGACGAGTCCGCGCCCCGCGCCCTCTTCCTCGCCCGCGCCGGCGCCCGCGGCTGGGCCGAACTGTGCCGGCTGGTCACCGCCGCCCACGCGGGCCGCCCCGGCCGCTCCGCCGCCGACCCGCCCCGGCTCGCCGCCGCCGACCTCCCGGCCCCCGACCGGAGCGGGCCGCCGGCCGCCGACGCCCTCCTCGTGCTCCTCGGACCCGACTCCGAGGTGGGGCGCGCCCTGTCCGCCGGCCGCCCCGACCGCGCCGCCCGGCTGCTCGGGTACTGGCGCGAGCGGTACGGGGACGCCGTCCGCCTCGAAGTCGTGCACCTGGGTCGCACCGGGACCGGCCCCGGCTCCCTGCGGGCCGCCGCCCGCACCCTCGCCCTCGCCGTGGACCGGGGCGTGCCCGCCGTGCTCACCAACGCCGTCCGCTACGCCGACCCCGGGCAGGGCCCGGTCGCCGACGTGCTCGACGCCGCCCGCCGGCTGGTCCCGATCGACCCGCGCGGCCCCCTCGACGGCGGCGAGCGCCGACTGAAACCGGCCGCCGAGATGACCGCCCTCGCCGAGGCCGTCGCCGACGCCGCCGGCCTGCCCCGGGCCGCCGCCCACGCCCTCCTCGACGAGACCGAGCGGGTCGCCGACGCCTGCCGCGTCGACCCCGCCGAGGACCTCGGCCTGGGCACCGCGCACCACCCCGAACCCCACCTCGTGGGCGCCGCCCGCCGCGACGCCCACCGGGTCCTGACCGGCCGCTGCACCGCCGCCGTGCTCCGCCGGGGCCTGGCCGACCGGCCCGGGTACTGGGACCGGATGCACGCCGAACTCGACGTGATCGCCCACCACGGCTGCGCCACCTACTTCCTCACCGTGGCCGAGGTGGTCGCCGACACCCGCCGCGCCGGCATCCGGGTCACCGCGCGCGGCTCCGGCGCCGGCAGCCTCGTCAACCACCTGCTGGGCATCGCCCACGCCGACCCCGTCGAACACGGACTGCTGATGGAACGCTTCCTGTCCGTCCGCCGCCCCGTCCTGCCCGACATCGACATCGACGTGGAGTCCGCCCGCCGCACCGAGGTCTACCGACTGATCCTCGACCGCTTCGGCCCCGAACGGGTCGCCGTGGTCGCCATGCCCGAGACCTACCGGGTCCGGCACGCCCTGCGCGACGTGGGCGCCGCCCTCTGCCTGGACCCCGCCGAGATCGACTCCCTCGCCCGCGCCTTCCCCCACATCCGGGCCAAGGACGCCCGAGCGGCCCTGGCCGAACTCCCCGAACTGCGCGAACTGCGGGCCCGACAGCACGAGTACGGGCGGCTGTGGGAGCTGGTCGAGGCCCTGGACGGGCTCTCGCGGGGCACCGCCATGCACCCGTGCGGGGTGCTGCTCTCCGACGCGAGCCTGCTCGCCCGCACCCCCGTCGTGCCCACCGGGGTGGACGGCTTCCCGATGAGCCAGTTCGACAAGGAGGACGTGGAGGACCTGGGACTGCTCAAACTCGACGTGCTCGGGGTGCGGATGCAGTCGGCGATGGCCCACGCCGTGGCCGAACTCGGCCGCACCGGCACCGCCCCCGACCTCGACGACCCCGCCCAGGTCCCGCCCGAGGACCCCGCCACCCACGCCCTGATCCGCTCCGCCGAGACCCTCGGCTGCTTCCAGATCGAATCCCCCGGCCAACGCGACCTCGTGGCCCGACTGGCCCCGCGCACCTTCCACGACCTCGTCGTGGACATCTCCCTGTTCCGGCCCGGCCCCGTGGCCGCCGACATGGTCCGCCCCTTCATCGAGGCCCGGCACGGCCGCGCCCCGGCCCGCTACCCGCACCCCGACCTGGTGCCCGCCCTGCGCGAGACCCACGGGGTGGTGGTCTTCCACGAACAGGTCATCGAGATCGTCCACGTCATGACCGGCTGCGGGCGGGCCGAGGCCGACCGGGTCCGGCGCGGGCTGTCCGACGCCGGTTCGGTGGGCCGGATCGAGGTCTGGTTCGGCGAACTGGCCCGGGAACGCGGGTACACGCCCGAGACGATCGCGCGGGTCTGGGAGATCGTGGCCGCGTTCGGCAGCTACGGGTTCTGCAAGGCGCACGCGGTGGCCTTCGCGGTGCCCACCTACCAGTCGGCCTGGCTCAAGACCCACCACCCGGCCGCGTTCTACGCCGGGCTGCTCACCCACGACCCGGGCATGTACCCCAAGCGGCTGCTGCTGGCGGACGCCCGGCGACGGGGGGTGCCGGTGCTGCCGTTGGACGTGAACCGGTCCTCCGTCACCCATCGAATCGAACTGGTGTGCGGTCCCGGGGGCGGGGCGGACACCTGGGGGGTGCGGCTGGCCCTCGCCGAGGTGCACGGCATGTCCGCCGAGGAGGCCGCCCGGATCGAGGCGGGCCGCCCCTACCGCTCGCTGCGGGACTTCGTCGACCGGGCCCGCCCGAGCCGGCCCGTCGCCGAACGGCTCGCCCGGGTCGGCGCCCTGGACGCCTTCGGAGCCAACCGGCGCGACCTGCTGCTGCACCTCTCCGAGGCGTACGGGGCCGCGCGCCCGGCCGGCCCCGCCGAGCAACTGCCCTTCGCCGAGACCGCCGGGACCGCCGAGACCGCCGGGACCGGGCGGGCCGCCGCCGGTCGTCGGGGTTCGGCCCGGGTGGCCGGCACCGGCCTGCCCGACCTCGACCCCGTCGAACGCCTCAGCGCCGAGCTCGCCGTCCTCGGCCTCGACGCCTCCCGGCACCTCATGACCGACCACCGCGCCTTCCTCGCCGAACTCGGCGTCACCCCCGCCGACGCCCTGGCCGGCCTCCCGCACGGCCGGCGGGTCCTCGTCGCCGGCGCCAAGGCCGCCACCCAGACCCCGCCGATCCGCTCGGGCCGCCGGGTGGTCTTCACCACCCTCGACGACGGCTCCGGCCTGGTCGACCTCGCCTTCTTCGACGACAGCCACGAACGCTGCGTGCACACCGTCTTCCACTCCTTCCTGCTCCTCGTGCGCGGGGTGGTGCAACGGCGCGGGCCCGCGCTCAGCGTGGTCGGGGACGTGGCCTGGGACCTCGCCGAACTCGCCGAACTGCGGTCCGGGGCGGGCGGGTTGGACGCCGTCGCCGACCGCCTCGCCCGCCCCGACCCGGCCGCGACCCCCGCCGAGGAGCCCGCCGGCGCGCCCGCCGATCGGGCCGCGCCCGCCGTCGACCCGGGGCGGCGGATCCGGCTCGGCAACGGCTACACCCTCAACCCCTGGGCCGACCTGCGCCCGGCCGGCGACCCCGCCCCCACCGGCCGCAGGCTCTGGCACTCCAGCCCCGGAAGCGCGGGGTGAGCGCCGTGACCGTGCTGTGCCTGCGCGCCCCCGGCCCCGAGGAGACCTGGCAGACCCTGCTCGCCCTCGTCGCCGAGATCACCCCGACCGCCGAGGCCCGGCCCCCGCACACCGTCCTCGCCGAGGTCTCCGGCAGCGTCCGGATGCTGGGGCGCGACCCCGCGGGCATCGCCCGCCTGCTGCGGGTGCGGGCCCTGGCCCTGTACGGGCTGGACTGCGCGATCGGCGTCGCCCCCAACCCGATGCTCGCCGCGATGGCCGGCCCGCCCGGCCCCGGGATCCGCACGGTGGACGACACCCCCGAGGCCATCGCGGCCTTCCTCGGGCCCCGCCCCGTCACCGCCCTCACCGACATCGGCCGCGCCGCCGCCCGCACCCTGACCGGCCACGGGCTGGACCGGATCGGGAAGGTCGCCGCCACCCCCGAGGCCACCCTGCGCCGGATCCTCGGCCCCCGCGCCGCCCGCCTGGTCCACGACCGCGCCCGCGGCCTGGACCCCACCCCGGTCACCCCGGGCGGGAACGTCCACGCCCTCGGCGTGACCCGCTCCTTCGACCGGCACGAACTCGACGCGGGGGTCCGCGACCGGGCCCTGCTCGCCCTCGCCGCGGACCTCGGCCGCCGGCTGCGCGCCGAGGACCGGATCGCGCGCGCCCTGACCCTCACGGTCCGGCACGCCGACCGCGCCCTGCTCACCCGCACCCGGCGACTGCCCGAACCCACCGCCCACACCCCGCTGTTGATCGGCACGGCCCGCGCCCTGCACGAGTCCCTGGGGCTGCAACGGGCCCGGGTGACGGGCCTGTCGCTGCGGGCGGAGGAGGTCACGGCGGCGGGCGCGCACACCGGCGGGCAGCTCACGCTCGACCGGGGTACGGAGAACGCGCGCCGCCTCGAACCCGTCCTCGACCGGATCGCGGCCCGCTGGCCCACCTGCCCCGTGGGCCCGGCGGCGGCCCTGAGCGCCTGAACTCAGCCCCCGGCCCCGGCCCCGGTCCCGCTCTCGGTGTCGCCTTCGGCGGCGTCCTCGGGCCGGGCCGGCGGGGGGAAGGCCCCGGCCGCCGCGTCGGTCTGGGCCAGTCGGCGCACGGCCGCGAAGACGGCGTCGCCGAGGACCGTGCCCACGACCACGCTCTCCACCATCCGCTCCCGCCCCCGCTGCGCGGCCACGTACGCGAGATCGGCCGCCGCGACCCCCTCGGCCGCGTCCGCGTAGGAGTCCAGCACGTCCAGGAACTCCGGGTGTCCCACGGCCGTGACCGCCGCCAGCGCCGCCGCCAGGGCCTCGCCGGCCGGGCTCCGCGCCTCGGTCCGCCAACCCCGCCGCTCCACCAGGGACTCGACCCGGGCCCGGGCCGACTCCAGGTCCGCGCCGGGGCGTTCGGGATGCCGGGGCACCACGCCCTCGGCGGCCGCGCCGAGCAGCTTGAACACCGGCCGCTCCCGGTCGTCCACGGCCCGCAGCACCTCGCGCACGGCCGTCACCGACAGGCCGCCCACGTCCACCATGGCCCGGATCACGCGCAGCCGGTGCTCGTGCGCGGTGTCGTACGCGGCCTGGTTCGGGCTGGTCAGGCGGCCGGGGGGCAGCAGGCCCTCCCGCACGTAGTACTTGATCGTCGCCACCGAGACCCCGGTCCGGTCGCTCAACTCGCCGATGCGCACCCGCTGTTCCTCTCGTCGCCCATTGCCATTCCGCCCCTCATTATGGATAGTGGGGCTATCGGATAGTGGATAGTGCCACTATCCGTGATCACGTTCGTCGCTCTCGGGGGGATTCGATCATGCGCTTAACCCTGCCCACACCCGCCGCCGGTCTGCACCGGCCCCTGCTCGGTTTCGCCGGTCTCATGGTGCTCACCGCCCTCGGCTCCGCCGTCGGTCTGCTGGTCGACGACCGGGTCCTCACCGGCGCCCCGATCTGGGCCAAGCCCTTCAAGTTCGCCGTCTCCTTCGTCGCCTACTCCCTCTCCCTGGCCTGGGCGATCTCCCTGCTGCCGCGGTTCCGCCGCGTCGCCTGGTGGGCCGGGACCGCGGTGGTCGCGACCTCCCTGATCGAGATGGTCCTGATCGTCCTCCAGGTGTTCCGGGGCCGCCGCAGCCACTTCAACCAGGCCACCCCCTTCGACGTTCAGGTGTACGACGCCATGGCCGGCACCGTCGTCGTGCTGTGGCTGGCCACCCTGCTGATCGCCCTGTGCCTGCTGCGCGCCCCCCTCGCCGACCGGGCCACCGCCTGGGCCCTGCGCCTGGGCTCGTTCCTCGCGCTCGCCGGCGCCGGCGTCGGCTTCCTCATGGCGGGCCCCACCCCCGAACAACTCGCCCGGGGCGAAGGACGGCCCGAGAGCGGGGCCCACTCCGTCGGCGTCCCCGACGGCGGGCCCGGCATGTTCCTCACCGGCTGGTCCACCACCGGCGGCGACCTGCGGATCCCGCACTTCTTCGGGATGCACGCCCTCCAGCTCCTGCCCCTGCTGGTGCTCGCCCTGACCGCCCTCGCCCCGCGCCTGCCCGCCCTGGCCGCGCCCCGCGTCCGGCTCCGCCTGGTCCTCGTGGCCGCCGGCCTGTACACCGGCCTGTTCGCCCTGCTCACCTGGCAGGCCCTGCGCGGCCAACCGCTGTCACGGCCCGACGCCCTCACCCTCGGGGCCCTCGCCGCCCTGCTCCTGGCCGGCGCGATCGGCGTGCTCCTCGCCCTGCGCCCCGGACCCGGCGCCGCGCCCGCCCCCGCCGCGCCCGAAGCCCCCCGGAAGGTCCCCGCGTGAGCGCGTTCCTCTTCACCCTCTCCTTCCTGCTCGCCGCCCCCGTCTGGGCCCTGATGATCCTGGCCCCGGGGCTGCGGCTGACCGCGCGGATCGCGGCCTCGCCGCTCACCGCCGTGCCCGTGGCCCTGGTGTACGCCGTGCTCGGGGCCCGGATCGCGCCCGAGCTGTGGGCCCTGGTCACCGGCCCCGACCTCGCCGGGTTCCAGGCCCTGGCCGCCGACGCGAGCGGCGCGGGGGCCGCGGCCGCGTGGGCGCACATCATCGCCTGGGACCTGCTGGTGGGCCAGTGGATGTACCGCGAGTCCCGCCGGCTGGGGATCGCCCCCTGGGTGAGCGGCCCGGTGCTGCTGCTGACGATCCTGCTCGCCCCCGTCGGCCTGCTGGTCTTCCTGCCGCTGCGGGCCCTGGCGGGTCGGGCGGCCCGGCGACGGGAGCCGGCGCGCCTCGCGGCCTGACGCCCGGCGCGGGGGAGGGGGCCGCCGCTCCGGGGGTGACGCGCCGTCACCCCTGGGGGTGGGCCTCCCGGTTTTTACCGGCGCGTAACTTCCCCTCTTCGGCGCTCGTCCGTACGTTGTCGACGAGCAGCACCTCGTGATCCGGATCGCGGGTTCCCCCACGGCACCACCCCCACGACCTGCGAGGAGTTCACCTCATGCTGCCCGAATCCCCGCTCCGACGGCTGCTGCGCCCGCTCGCCGTCCTCGCCCTGGCCGCCGCCGCGCTGGTCCCCGCCGGCGCGGCCGCCGCCGCCCCCGCCCCGGCCGCCGTCACCGCCCCGACCGCCGCCGCGTCCGCCGCGTTCGGGTCCCGGGACCGGGGCTGGAACGACTGGACCTGCCGGCCCTCCGCCGCCCACCCCCGTCCCGTGGTCCTCGTGCACGGCACCTTCGGCAACGCGATCGACAACTGGCTCGGCTTCGCCCCCTACCTCGTGGACCGGGGCTACTGCGTCTACTCCCTCGACTACGGGCAGCGCCCCGGGGTGCCGCTGATCAACGGCCTCGGCCCGGTGGAGGAGTCCGCCGGACAGCTCGCCTCCTACGTGGACCGGGTGCTGGCCGCGACCGGCGCCGCCGAGGTCGACCTCGTCGGCCACTCGCAGGGCGGCATGATGCCCCGCTGGTACCTCAAGGAACTCGGCGGCGCCGCCAAGGTGCGCGCGCTCGTCGGCATCGCCCCCAGCAACCACGGCACCACCCTGCTCGGTCTCACCGGGCTGCTGCCCTACTTCCCGGGCGCCCGCGACCTGCTCACCGCCAACACCCCCGGGGTCGCCGACCAGATCGCCGGCTCCCCGTTCATGACCCGCCTGAACGCGGGCGGGGACACCGTGCCCGGGGTCGACTACACCGTCATCGCCACCCGCTACGACGAGGTGGTCACCCCGTACCGGACCCAGTTCCTCGACGGGCCGAACGTGCGCAACGTGCTGCTCCAGGACCTCTGCCCGGTCGACCTGTCCGAGCACGTGACCATCGCGCTGACCGACCGGATCGTGTGGCACGAGGCCGCGAACGCCCTCGACCCCGCGCACGCCGAACGGACCACCTGCGCCTCGGTGCTCGGCTGACCGGAGGGCGGTCGGCCGGCGCGGCGGTCGCGCGGGTGGTCCGTTCGGGGCCGCCCGGGTCGCGCCGGCCCGTCCGGGGGGACGTGACGGGAGGGCGCGACGCGGGCGGTGTCGGGAGCGGGGTCGATCAGCGGCCGTGGCGACCGGCGGCGGCCCGACGACGGGTCAGGCCGAAGAGCACGGCGGCGCCGGCCGCGAGGGCTGCGGCCCCGCCGATCGCGATCGTGGTCGTGGTGTCCGAACCACCGGTCTCGGCCAGGTTCTCGCCCGGACCGCCGGCCGGGGCCGGGGCGTTGGCCTCGCTCGTCGAGGGGGCCGGCTTGCCGACGGTGTTCGGCTTGTCCTTGCCGTTGGTCTTCGCGTCGTCGTCACCGTGACCCGCGTGCTCCACGGTGGACTTGTCGGTGGCCTCCTCGAACTGCGCGTCGGTGGGGACCTGGGCCAGCGGGCAGTCCGGGTCCACGCCCGGGATGCCGGTGCCGGCGCCGGAGCCCGGCTTGCCGCCGCCCGTGCCGGGCTTGCCGGCGCCGCCGGTGCCGTTGCCGGCCGTCCCGTTGCCGCCGGTGCCGTTGCCCGCGCCGCCGTTGCCGCCCGTGCCCGTGCCGGAGCCCGGCTTGCCCTCGCCCGTGCCGCCGTTCCCGGCCCCGCCGGTGCCGTTGCCGCCGGTGCCGTTCTGGCCGCCGTTACCGCCGTTGCCGCCGTTCCCGCCGCCGGTGCCCGCGCCGGAGTCCTTGCCGAAGACCACGTCGGAGCAGCTGTAGAAAGCCTCGGGGCTGTCCGAACGCTGCCACACGCTGTAGATCAGGTGCCGGCCGGACTTGTTCGGGACGGTCCCGGAGAACACGTAGTCACCGCTCTGCATGCCCGGGTCGGTGACCTTCGCGAACGGGGCGGCCTCCAGGTCGGACCACTTCAGCGGCTTGGTCGGGTCGTAGCCGTCCTTCGTCACGTACAGCTCGAAGGAACCCTTGTGCGGGGCCGTGCCCTTGTACCGGAAGGTGTGCGCGCCGGACTTCATCGGGCTCGCCGGCCAGTCGGCGCGCGGCAGGTCCAGGCCCTTGTACTTGGCGTTGCCCGCCGAGCAGAGCTGCCCGTCCGGGATCAGCGACTTGGACTGGCCGGCGGCGTTCGCGATGTTCACCGCGTTCCAGTCGTAGAACGCCTGCGCCCCGCTCGCGGCGACGGCGGCCTTGCAGGCGTCGGACTTCGGCGATTCCGGGCCCTCCGCGTAGCAGGCGGCCACCCGGCTGACCGGGTCCGTCATCGACCCGTGGGCGGCCGCCGGGGTGACGGCGTACGCGGCCACGGCGAGCGGCAGGGCGCCGAGGGTGAGGGCGCGGGCGGCGGTCCGGGAGCGGCGTGCGGACATGGGTGGATCTCCTTCGGGGCGGAGCGGGGTTCGTCGGGGCACCGGAGGCGGACACGTGTCGACGCACGGTCCGGGCTGTGCGGCGCCGATCGCACGTGGTGCGTGCGCGGCGCCGCCTCCGGCCCTCCCTGGCACCGCCAACCTAGCCGGCCCAAGCCCCCGCCCCGCCGGAAAACCGGCCTCCGGGCCCATCCTTAGGGTTCGGTTAAGGAACCCCTAAGCACCGGCACAGGAACCGGCGGGCGGCTCGCTCGTTCTCACGGGTTTCGGCCGGCCCCACCCCGTCGACCTGCCGAAAACCGTCGCTCAGGCCCCGGTGTCCGCGTCGAGCAGGGCCCGCAGGCCCGGTCCGCGCGCCCAGCCCTCCAGTTCGTCCAGGGCCGCCGAGGCCGCGGCGGCCGCCGCCGGGTCCCGCTCGGCCAGGCCGCTCGCCGCGAACTCGTCCTCGTCCAGCCGCAGCACCGACCCGCCGTCCGCCGACACCCACAGGTCGAGGTCCAGGTCCTCCACCGTGATCCGCGCCCCGGTGCCGTCCGGACCGGCCGGGGTCACCTCGGCCGGGCGGGTCACGTCGCAGTACCAGCCCTTGAGGACCCCCGCCCCGTCCCACACCTCCTTCACCGCGAACCACCGGTCGCTCCAGTAGTGCTCCACGAACACGTCCCCCGGGGCGAAGCGCACGAAGCCGAAGTCCCGGGTCCCGGGCGCGGCCCACGGCGCGCGCACCGTGATCCGCGAGCCCCGCGCGGCCACCGGCTCGGCCGGGTACGCGATCTTCAGCCGGCCGGCCTTCACCAGAGAGACCGTCACGCTCGCGGGCCCGACGCCCCCGCCCCCGCCGCTCACGCCGACTCCTCGGCCCGGCGCGCGAACCGGGTCTCGCCGGAGGCCACCGCGTACCCCAGAGAGGTGTTCACGGCGAGCATCGGCGCGTTGCCGTTGTCGTTGCCGGTCAGCGCCGTGTGCGCGCCGCGCCCCCGGGCCAGGCGCAGGGCGTGGGTCTTCGCGAGCCGGGCCAGTCCCCGGCCCCGGAACTCCGCGAGGGTGCCGGTCATGCCCGTCGCGTACCGGCCCGCGCCGTCGATCCGGCCCGCGGTGAAGGCCGCCGGCCGCCCGTCGACGAGGACCACGAGGGTCAGCTCGGGATCCAGCGCCGGACTGTTCCACACGTGGGTGCGCCACCACGCGAAGTCCGCGAACTCCACCTCCACGTCCCCCGGTTCGTCGGCGCTGACCGCCGCGTCCAGCAGGAACATCGGGTGCGGGTCGGCCGCCCAGTCCGAGGCCGGCCTCAGTGTCACCCCGGGCGGCGGCGGCCCCGGGTCGGCGGGGGTGCCCGTGGTCAGGTCCAGGCTCAGGAAGCTCGCCGAGCGGCCCGGGGAGAACCCGCGCCGCTCGGCGAACGCCCGCGGCTCGGCCTCGTCCGGCACCCAGACGAACAGGTCACGGGCGCCCAGCCGGGCCAGGTGCTCCTCGGCGGCGGCGAACAGGGCGCCGCCCGCGCCCAGGCCCCGGGCCTCGGGCAGCACGTCCACCGAGAGCCGGGCCTGACCGGCCGTCGGACTGTCCTCGACGAGCTCGGCCGAGGCGACGCCGACCGCCCGGCCCTCCTCGGTCTCGGCCAGCCACATCCGCAGCCCGGAGGCGTCGCCGGCGGTGGCGAGGCGGAAGGAGACGTCGTCGGCCATGGTCGGCAGCCAGGGCAGGGTCACGGACCGGATCCGGGCCGCGGCCTCTGCGTCGGATCGGTCTGCGGTGCGCAGTTCGCGCACCCGTACGGACAACGAACCATTGATCATGCCGTCGACGCTACGCCCGTACCCGACCCCCTTTCACCCGGTTTTCTCCGTGCCCGGCCGGGGTCGGGCGGGGCCGGGACGCGGGTGCGCGAGAATCGGGGCGTGTCCCCGAGCCCGTCGGCCCGTGCGCCGAAGAACGCGTCCCCGTCCGTGCCCGCCGTCGCCCCCGCGCCGGTGGCCTTCCACCCGGTGATCGACCCGGCCGGCTCCCTCCCGCCCTTCGAGCAACTGCGCGCGCAGGTCACCGAGGGCGCCCGCTCCGGGGAACTGCCGGTGGGTCTGCGGCTGCCCTCGGTCCGGGCGCTGGCCGAGGAGCTGGGGCTGGCGGCCAACACCGTGGCCAAGGCGTACCGGGCCCTGGAGTCCGACGGGGTGGTCGAGACCCGGGGCCGGCACGGCACCCTCGTGGCCGCGACCGGGGAGGGCCCGGCCCGTCGGATCGCCGAGGCGGCCGGGGAGTACGCCGCGCTCGCGCTGCGGCTCGGGCTGACGGAGACCGAGGCGCTGGCCGCCGTGACCGAGGCCCTGCGCTCCCGACGCACCGGCTGAGCCCCGCCCCTCAGAGGTACATCCCGGCCCGTTCGCCCTCGGGCTGGTCCGGGAGCAGGGCGCCGGACGGGCCGCCCCGGCGCAGCGCGTACAGCTCCGCCAGGGTGGCGCCCTCGCGCGGCACGCCCTCCTCCCGGCCCAGCCACTCCACCGCCTCCGGCCGGGTGAGCCGGCCCACCTCGATCCGGGCCAGACAGCGCCCGGGTCGGACCACGGCGGGGTGCAGCCGCTCCAGGTCCTCGTTGGTGGTCACGCCGACCAGCACGTTGCGGCCCTGCCCGAGCAGACCGTCGGTCAGGTTCAGCAGCCGGGACAGGGCCTGCCCGGCGGTGTGCCGGGCCTCGCCCCGGATCAGTTCGTCGCAGTCCTCCAACAGCAGCAGCCGCCACCGGCCCTTCGCGGTGCCCTCGTCCTCCCCGATCGCGATGTCCATCAGGTAGCCCACGTCGTTGAAGAGCCGCTCCGGGTCCAGCACGCAGTCCACCTGGCACCAGTCGCGCCAGGACCGGGCCAGGGTGCGCAGCGCCGAGGTCTTGCCGGTGCCGGGCGGCCCGTGCAACAGCAGCAGCCGGCCCGCGATGTCGTCGGGGGTCACCTTCATGAGCCGGTCCAGGGCCCCGGCCACCGGCGCCGTGTAGTTGGGCCGCACCTCGGGCCAGGTGCCGGCCGAGATCTGCCGGGTGCTGCGGTACGGGCCGCGCCGGGGCGAGACGTACCAGAAGCCCATGGTGACGTTCTCGGGCTGCGGCGCGGGCTCGTCCTTGACCCCGTCGGTGGCCCGGCCGAGCACCTCGGCCGCCAACTCCTCCGAGACGGCGGTCACGGTGACGTCCGCGCCCCGGCTCCAGCGGGAGACGAGCAGGGTCCAGCCCTCCCCCTCGGCGAGCAGGGCGCTGCGGTCGCTGTCCCGGGTCGCGCGCAGCACGGTCGCGGCCGGCGGCAGCAACGTGGCCTCCGGTTTCACCCGGTCGAGGCTGACGCTGTGCGAGTAGGGCTGCTCGCCGGTCGCGAACCGGGCGAGGAAGAGGGCGTCGACGACGTCGGTCGGCGAATCGCTGTCGTCGACGGTGAGGCGGATCGGCAGGACGTGGTGCGGGTCTGCTGCTGACATGGCGCCATGATCGGGCACGCGGGCCCGCCCCGCACCCGTCTTTCGTCGACCGGGGCGCCGACGGGCGGCCGGCGGGCCGTCACCCCGCATCCCGTCGGGGGGTGTTCGCGTTGGCGTTCCCGGGGCGTCGCGCGGTCCTCGTGACCCCGTCCCGCCCTCGTCATTTTTGGCATGAACACTTCCGCTCGGACCGTTCCGCCGGTACACAACCCCAGGACGCCCAACCCCCACACAGGAGACCGCACATGAGAATGTCGCGATCGGCCGCCCTCACGTCCTCCCTCCTCCTCGCCCTCGGCGCCGCCCTCCTCGGCGCCGCGCCCGCGACCGCCGCCCCCGCCGCCGGCGTGGACTACGTCGCCGTTGGGGACTCCTACTCCTCCGGCGTCGGCGCCGGCGGGTACGACTCCGGCAGCGGGAACTGCAAACGCACCACGCGCGCCTACCCGGCCCTGTGGGCCGCCGCCAACGCCCCCGCCTCCTTCGCCTTCACCGCCTGCTCCGGCGCCCGCACCGACGACGTGCGCACCGGCCAACTCGGCCCGCTCACCTCCGCCACCGACCTCGTGAGCATCACCGTCGGCGGCAACGACGCGGGCTTCTCCGACGTCATGACCACCTGCGTGCTCCAGTCCGAGGCCACCTGCGTCGGCCGCGTCAACCAGGCCAAGGGCTACGTGGACAGCACCCTGCCCGGCAAACTCGACCAGGTCTACGACGCGATCCGCGCCAAGGCCCCGAACGCCAAGGTGGTGGTCCTGGGCTACCCCCGCTTCTACAAGCTGAACGGCACCTGCGTCGCCGGGCTCTCCGAGACCGAACGCTCCGCCATCAACGGCGCCGCCGACTACCTCAACGCGGCCGTGCAACGCCGCGCCGCCGCCCACGGGTTCACCTTCTCCTCCGTGGTCGGCACCTTCACCGGCCACGAGATCTGCTCCTCGGCCTCCTGGCTCAACAGCGTCAACTGGACCAACATCGGCGAGTCCTACCACCCGACGGCCACCGGCCAGTCCGGCGGCTACCTCCCGGTCTTCCGCTCCGCCGCCTGACCCGACCCGACCCGATCCGACCCGTCCGGGCCCCGGTCCGACCCCGCGCGCGAGCGCTCAGGTCGGGTCGGGGCCCGGCCCGGTCCCGGTGGAGGGACGCGGCTCGGGATCGCCCGGGCCCGGACCGCCCGGACCGCCCGGGGGAGCGGAGGCCGAGGCCGAGGGCTCCGGCCCCGGCGGCGTGCCCGGCTCCCCGCCCGGGGACGAGGCCGTGGCCGAGGGCCCGCCGGGATCCGGACCCGGGTCCACCCCAGAACCGCACACCACCCGCACCTCCAGCCACGGCGAGGCCGCCGTCTCCGGGGTGCTCGTCTCCAGCCGCACCGCCGCCGGCGTGTGCGGGCCCGCCCCCGTGACCGCTCCGCCCACCGCCCGGCTCAGGGTCCGCGCGAGCGGGTCCCCCGACCCCCAGCGCAGGGTGGTCGGCTCCGACAGGGCCGTGCCGTCCCGGTCCACCCACCGGTAGGAGACCAGCGCCGGGGTCCGGTCCACCGTCAACGTCACCGCCACCAGCGGGGCCGCCGCCCCCGGCGGGCAGACCCCCTCGTACCGGCCCGGCTCCCCGGCCGCCGTCACCCGCACCCGGGTCGCCGTCTGCGTGCCGGCGCCCGGGTCCGGCTCCGCCGGCGCCCCGCCCCGGGCGCTCCGTCCCGGCGCCGCCGCCTTCGGGTCCGCCGTTCCCGACCGGCCCTCCCCGCTCGCGGCGCCCCGGCCCGGCCCCGGGCCCGCCGACCCGGCCGCGGCCTCCGTGCGCAGCGCCCACCACCCGCCCACCACCAGGGCCACGAGCAGCAGCAGCCCGAGACCCGCGAACCCGGCGGCCCGGAGCGTGGCCCGCTCCTGGGCCCGGTAGCCCTTCGGGTCCGGGTCCCCGGCTGCCCCGCCCGACTCCCCGGGCGCGGCCATCGCGAAGGGTTCGGCGCGCGGATCGAAACCGCTCCAGTCCGGGGCCGCCGCCCGCCCCGCGTCCCCGCCCGCCCGGCCCCCCGGCGCCCGCGCCGGACCCGCGAGCCGGCCGAGGCCCTCCCGGATCCCGGCCCCGCCGGCGCCGAGCGGCACCCCGGCCGGCCCGTGCGCGGACCCGGAACGCGCCGAGGCCCCCGCCGACCCCGACCCCGACCCCGATCCCGATCCCGCGGCGGAACCGATCCCGCCGGTGCCCGTCGTGGTCCGTCCCCCCGGGCGCTCGGCCGCGACGGCCCGCAGCAGCCCGGCCGCCGCCGAGGCCGACAGCCGGCGCCCCGGGTCCTTGTGCAGCAGCCCGGTCAGCACGGGGGCCAGCGGGCCCGCCCGGCGCGCCGGCGTGGGCTCCTCGCCCACCGCCGCCCACACCGTCTCCGGCGGACTCGCCCGCCGGAACGGCGAGACCCCCTCCACCGCCGCGTACAGCAGGGCGCCCAGGGACCACAGGTCGGAGGCCGGCCCCACCTCCCCGCCCAGCACCCGCTCCGGCGCCAGGTACTCGGGGGAGCCCACCAGCTCGCCGGTCAGGGTCAGCGCGGTGGCCCCCGCGTACCGGGCGATCCCGAAGTCCGTCAGCACCACCCGCCCGTCGTTGCCGATCAGCACGTTCGCGGGCTTCACGTCCCGGTGCAGCACCCCCGCCGCGTGCGCCGCCGCCAGGGCCTCCGCCAGCCGCTCGCCCAGCGCCGCGACCCGGCCCGGCTCCATCGGCCCGTCCGCCTCCAGGGTCTCGGCCAGCGAGATGCCCCGCACCAGCTCCATCACGATCCACGGCCGGCCCGCCTCGGTGACCACGTCGTAGACCGTCACCACCCCCCGGTGGGAGACCCGCGCCGCCGCCCACGCCTCCCGTTCCAGCCGCGCGTACCACCGCGCCGCCTCCTGCGGGTCCGCGCCCGAGGCCGGCCGCACCTCCTTGACGGCCACCTCCCGCGCCAACACCTCGTCCCGGGCGCGCCACACCACGCCCATCCCGCCCCGCCCCACCGGCCCCAGCAGGCGGTAGCGGCCGGCGACGATCCGGTCCTCGGTCACGGAGCCTCCCCGCAGCGATGTGACGTTCCGTACGTCCGGTCGAGAATCGACGGAAGGGTGATGGAGCGAACGCGCGAACGGATCGGCGTACGCCCGGTCGTGCGACGATCACTCAACGTTACCCGCACGGGGCCCCGTCGACACCGGAACCGGCGAGCGGGCCGCCGGGGCCCGCGAATTCACACGGAGGGTGACGGTCCGTCGCACTGAGTGACAGTCAACTACCGTTCTGTTACAGGGCAATTCACACGAGCGGGATACCCGACCCCCGCGTCGGGGCGATAGGGTTACCCTGCCCGGGCCGGGTGCCCTCGTACGGGTGGGGAGAGATCATGGAACAGATAGCAATGCGCAGCAGGCCGCCCCGCGTGCCTGCCATCAACTGCGGCAGCGGCGCGACCAGCAAGCGCCTCGACCGTCACCTCGCGGTGCTCGGCGGCCCCGCCGTCCCGCACCGGGAGACGGCCGAGGCCACCCTGCTGATGCGCGAGCTGACCACCCGCGACCACGCCCGCCAGGGGCGGAGCCGGAACGAGCGGGTCTCGCTCTTCGCTCCCCTGCGCCGCCTGCGGCGCACGCTCTTCGGCAGCCGCCGAGGCTGACCCCGCCCCGTCCCCGTACGACCTCGGCCCCGACCGTCACGCGAGGACCGCCCGGAACCCGGGCGGTCAGGCGGTCACCCCCTCCCGGCGCAGCGCCGCGATCTCCGGGTCCGTCATCCCCAGGGCCCGCAACACGGCGTCGGTGTGGGCACCCAACCCCGGCACCGCCCCCATCCGCGCCTCCGGCCCGTCCGGCAGCCCCACCGGCGGGCGCAAGGCCGCCAGGGGCCCCACCGGCGTGTCCACCGACCGCCACCGGTCCCGGGCCGCCAACTGCGGGTGCGACCCCACGTCCGCGAGCGTGTTCAGCCGCGCGCACGCCACCCCGGCCGCTTCCAGCGCCGCCACCGCATCCCCGGCCGTCAGCTTCGCGAGCGCCCCGCCCACCAGCGCGTCCACCTCCGCCCGCCGGGCCGTGCGGGCCGCGTTCGTGGCGTACGCCGGGTCCGTCGCGAGCCCCGGATCCCCCAACACCTCCCGCGCCAGCCGCGCCCACTCCCGATCGTTCTGCACGGCGAGCAGCACCGGGGTGCCGTCGGCCGTCGGATAGGCGTCGTAGGGGCTGATCACGGCGTGCGCCAGCCCGGTGCGGGCCGGGGCGGTCCCGCCGTGCAGGGTGTGGTGCAGCGGGTGCCCCATCCACTCGGCGAGCGCGTCCAGCATCGACACCTCCACCACGCCCCCGCGTCCCGTGACCCCGCGCCGCACCAGCGCGGCCAGCACCCCGGTCAGGGCGTACATGGCGGCGGCGATGTCGGCGACCGGGATGCCGGCCTTGACGGGGGAGTCGGGGGTGCCGGTGACGGAGACCAGGCCGGCCTCGCACTGCACGAGCATGTCGTAGGCCCGCTTGTGCGAGTAGGGGCCGGTCGGGCCGTAGCCGGAGAGGTCGACGGCGATCAGCCGGGGGTGCTCGGCGCACAGGGTCGCGGCGTCCAGGCCGAGCCGGGCGGCGGCGCCGTGCGAGAGGTTCTGCACGAACACGTCGGCGTCGGCGATCAGCCGGCGGGCCAGGGCCAGGCCGCGCGGGTCCTTGAGGTTCAGGGCCACCGACTCCTTGCCCCGGTTCGCCCACACGAAGTGCGAGGCCAGCCCGGCGGCTGCGGTGTCGTAGCCCCGTGCGAAGTCCCCGCCGTCGGGCCGCTCCACCTTGACCACCCGGGCGCCGAGGTCGGCGAGCTGGCGGGTGGCGAAGGGGGCGGAGATCGCGTGCTCGACGGTGACGACGGTCAACCCGTCCAACGGCAGCGGCTGCGGGGCCCCGACGGGGCGCGTGGTGTCCATGCGCCATCCTGCCCCGATCCCGCCCCCGCCCGCGAGCGGCCGGGGCGGAGACGGTCTACGGGGATTCGACGGTGACGGTGAAGGAGAAGCGGTCGCCTCGGTAGCGGATGCGGGCCACGTCCACCACGCGGCCGTGCTCGTCGTAGGTGACGCCGGTGTAGTGCAGGATCGGGCTGAGCAGGGGCACGTCGAGGAGTTCGGCGGTGAGCGGGTCGGCGAGGCGGGCCTCGACCGTGTCGGTGATCCGGCTGATCCGCACCCCGACCACGTCCCGCAGCACCTTGGTCATCGGCTGCCGCTCCAGGTCGGCGGCGGTGATCGCGGCGGCGGGCCCGGGCAGGACCGCGTTCTCGGCCCAGTTGGTGGGCTCCCCGGTCTCCTCGTCGCGGCGCAGCCGGCGGAAGGTGACCACCTCCGGGGTGTCGGGGAAGTACTCGGCCAGGTCGCCCGGGACCGGGCCGGTCGCGCTGCCGAGCACGGTGGTGACCTCCCCGGACTGTTGGGCGACGATGGCGTCCACCGAGCCCAGCAGCCGGACCGGGGACCCGCGCCGGGCCCCCGGTTCGATGAAGGTGCCGCGCCGGCGGTGCCGGCTGATCAGGCCCTCCGCCTCCAACTCCTTGAGCGCCTGCCGCATGGTCAGCACGCTCACCCCGTAGTGCTCCGCGAGCCGTTCCTCGGTGGGCAGGCGCAGCGGGGCGTCCGGACCGCGCCCGAGTATCGAGGCCCGCAGGGACTGCGAGACCTGGTACCAGAGGGGGAGCTTGCGGTTCAGGACCAGGGAGTCGGGGGCGAAGACGGTCACGAGCGGTTCTCCTCCGTGCGGAAGTGGCGCTCCAGACCCTGCCAGACCTCGTCGTACCCCCGCTGGAGGTGGTCGGCGTCGGCGGCGCGGGCGGTGGTGGTGATGGGGCGGCGGGTCTCGAACATGAAGGCCAGGCCGTCGTCCACGCGCTGCGGACGCAGTTCGGCGGCGCTCGCCTTGTCGAAGGTGTCCCGGTCCGGGCCGTGCGCGGACATCATGTTGTGCAGCGAGCCGCCGCCGGGCACGAAGCCCTCGGCCTTGGCGTCGTAGGCCCCCTCGATCAGGCCCATGTACTCGCTCATCACGTTGCGGTGGAAGTAGGGCGGCCGGAAGGTGTCCTCGCCGACCAGCCAGCGCGGGGCGAAGACCACGAAGTCGGCGTTCGCGAGCCCGGGGGTGTCGGTGGGGGAGGTGAGCACGGTGAAGATCGACGGGTCGGGGTGGTCGTGGCTGATCGTCCCGATCACGTTGAACCGGCGCAGGTCGTAGACGTACGGCGCGTGGGTGCCGTGCCAGGCGACCACGTCGAGGGGGGAGTGCTCGTAGCGGGCCGACCAGAGGTTCCCGCAGAACTTGTTGACCACCTCCACCGGCTCCTCCACGTCCTCGTACGCGGCCGCGGGGGCACGGAAGTCGCGGGCGGCGGCCAGGCCGTTGGCGCCGATCGGGCCCAGCTCGGGCAGCTCGAAGGGGCGGCCGTAGTTCTCGCAGACGTAGCCGCGGGCGGTGCCGTCGAGGAGGTCCACGCGGAACCGGACCCCGCGCGGGATCAGGGCGATCTCGCCGGGGCCGACCGCGAGCAGGCCCAGCTCGGTGCGCAGCAGCAGGCCGCCGCGCTCGGGCACGATCAGCAGTTCGCCGTCGGAGTTCCCGAAGACCCGCTCCATGGGGGCGTTGGCGGCGTAGAGGTGCACGGCCATGCCGTCGCGGGCGGTCGGGTCGCCGTTGCCGCCCAGGGTCCACAGGCCGGCGAGCCAGTCGGTGCCGGGGGCGGGCTCGGGCAGCGGGTTCCAGCGCAGCCGGTTGGGGTCGGGGACGCGCTCGTCGAAGGGACCGGCGGCCAGGGCGCCGTTGTCGATCCGGGTGAAGGCGGGATGCGCGGCCGAGGGTCGGATCCGGTACAGCCAGGAGCGCCGGGTGTGGGCGCGGGGCTCGGTGAAGGCGCTGCCGCTGAGCTGTTCGGCGTACAGGCCCAGGGGGGCGCGCTGGGGGGAGTTGCGGCCGTGGGGGAGGGCGCCGGGGACGGCCTCGGTGGCGTGCTCGTTGCCGAAGCCGGTCAGGTACGTCAGCCCGGCCGCGGTCTTCCGGGCCGTCTCGGCCGCCCGCTCGCTCATGATCGCTCCACTCTCGTCGTTGCAATCCTATGGTCGACAGTAGGATTCCCGCCGCCCCGGCGTCAACGGTTGACCGGCGGGTCGCGAGCGCGAGGAGTTGGTGCGCGGGGGGATCCCAAAAGGTGAGCGTTGCTCTACTCTCTCGCGCATGTCGTGGACCCGCAGGTTCCCTGCCGTGCCGGCGGCGCTCCTCGCCGCCCTCCTCGCGCTCCTGTCGCTCGGCGCCGTCCTGGCCGCCGCGCCCCCCGCCCTCGCCCACGAGGAACGCCCCGTCACCTTCCCCGACGGCTCCGGTTCCGTGCCCGCCCACCGCACCGGCGAACCCGACCTGCTCGTCTGCAAGACCGACCGGGCCGAGTTCGAACGCCGGATCTCCGGCTACCCCGCCGAGCTCAGGACCCGCAACCTCACCCTGTGGGACCGCTGCCAGAAAGAGGGCAGCCGCCACCTCCAGCAGGCCGTGGACCGCGTGGACCGCCCCGGCGTGAACATCGCGATCCTCCCCGGCCTCTACGAGGAGGAGCCCTCGCTGCCCGCGCCCACCGGGGCCTGCGCGAAGCTCAGCGCCCCCAACTCCTCCCTCGGCTACCAGATCCTCAGCTGGGAACAGCAGAACGCCTGCCCCCACAACCAGAACCTCGTCGCGATCATGGGGAAGAAGAACCTCCAGATCGAGGGCACCGGAGCCTCCCGCGAGGACGTGGTCATCGACGCCAAGTACCGCAAGCTCAACGCGATCCGCGCCGACCAGTCCCACGGGATCTACTTCCGCAACTTCACCGCCCAGCGCACCACGTTCAACTCGCTGTACGTGCTCGCCGGCGACGGCTTCGTCATCGACGACGTGCTCACCCGCTGGAACGACGAGTACGGCTTCCTGACCTTCGCCTCCGACCACGGCCTGTACAAGAACTGCGAGTCCTACGGCAACGGCGACTCCGGCATCTACCCCGGCAGCGCCTCGAACATCAACGACGGCCGCGGCTACGACGTGCCCCGCTACTCCATCGAGATCACCGGCTGCCGCAGCCACCACAACATGGTCGGCTACTCCGGCACCGCCGGCGACTCCGTCTGGGTCCACGACAACGAGTTCGACCACAACATGGGCGGCGCCTCCATGGACAGCGCCTTCCCCGGCCACCCCGGACTCCCGCAGAACCACGCCAGGTTCGAACGCAACGACATCCACGACAACAACCAGGACTACTACCGCCACGTCGCCGACGGCACCTGCGCCAAACCCCCCATCGAGCGCGGCTACGAACGCGGCGTGGTCTGCCCGCAGATCTCCATGCCCCCCGGCAGCGGCATCATCACCGCCGGCGGCAACTGGAACCTCTACGAGGACAACTGGGTCTACGGCCACGAACGCACCGCCTTCTACCTCAGCGCCGTCCCCGCCTTCATCCGCGGCGAGGAGGCATGGGCCAAACAGGCCGACACCTCCCACCACAACCGCTACGCCGGCAACGTCCTCGGCCGCGACAAGAGCGGCAACCCCCGCCCCAACGCCACCGACGTGTGGTGGGACGGCCAGGGCAGCGGCAACTGCTGGCAAGCCGACGCCGCCGGCACCAGCCCCGGCGCCCCGCCCGTCTGCGGGGCCGCGCGCGGCGAGGTCTCCGGCGCCTCCGCCCGCCTCGTCGGCGAACCCGTCAAACTCGTCCAGCTCCTGATCTGCGCCGACTACAACGTCCAGGCCCGCCGCCTGCCCGCCGGCTGCGACTGGTACGGGGCCACCGGCCTCGCCCGCGTCGAGACCCAACTCGCCCTCGGCGTCGCCGCCGTCCTGCTGCTGGTCGGCGGCATCCTGTGGCACCGGCGGCTGCGCCGCTCCCGCCTCGCCGGCGCCGCCGCCCTCCTCGGGCTGCTCGGCCTCGGCCTCGACGTGGCCGGCACCACCACCGGCCTCGCCGCCGGCCCCGTGCCCGCCCTCGGCCTGCTCCTGCTCGGCCTGTGGTGGGCGGGCACCGGCCTCGCCCTGCGCCCCGCCCGGCCCTGGCTCGCCCGCCTGACCCTGCTGCTGGGCGCCCTCACCCTGCTCGACGCCTTCGACAAGGCCGTCCTGATGATCCCCTGGATCCCGCTCTCACCCGCCTGGATCCGCGGCCTGATCGCCGTGGTCTGGGTGCTGTGGGCGGTCGTGGCCTCCGCCCGACCCGGACCCGCCGTGCCCGCCGCCCCGCCCGGGAACGGCGGGGACCCGGCCGGGGACCGCGCCCCCGTGCCCACCGGCCCCGCCCCCGCAGCACGGGCCCGCGCCGCCCGTCCCGCCCCGCACCCCGCCCGCGACGAGGAGGGCCCCCGATGACCCGCCCCACGCGCACCACTCGTCGTCCCGCCCCGACCACCACCGCCGGCCGGGCCGCCGGCGCCCTCGCCGTCCTCGTGCTCCTGCTGGCCGGCTGCGGCGGCCGGGCCACCACCCACCACAAACCCGGCACCACCCACGAACAGGCCACCGGCGCCGTCGGCACCCTCCTGGCCGCCGACGACGGCGCCGGCCACAAACTCCGCCAGGTCCCCGCCGCCGGCGCCCCCGAGGTCACCCTCGCCGTCCGCCCCGACAGCGAGGACGGCTGGAACCTCCACCTCACCACCGAGAACTTCGCCTTCACCCCCGACAGCGTCGGCGGCGCCGCCGTCCCCGCCGCCGGCCACGCCCACCTCGAACTCGACGGCCGCAAGATCGCCCGCCTGTACGGCCCCTGGTTCCACCTCCCCGCCGACCGGGTGCCCGCCGGCCGGCACACCCTCACCGTCCGCCTCTACGCCGACGACCACACCGCCTGGGCCGTCGCCGGCAAACCCGTCCAGGCCGCCGCCGACCTCACCTCCGACGGCGCCACCGGCTCCCACCCCCACCCCGGGGCCTCCGCCCCCACCGCCCCGGCCCCGAGCACACCCCCGGCCGCCCCCGCCGTCGACCGCACCGTCACCATCGGCGTCCGCGACGGCAAGGTCACCCCCGCGCCCGGCCGCACCAACCTCACCAAGGGTCAGCGCGTGGCCCTCACCGTCACCAGCGACCGCGCGGACACCCTCCACGTGCACGGCTACGACAAGGAACTCGCCCTGCCCGCCGGCCGCCCCGCCACCCTCGTCCTCACCGTCGACCGCACCGGCCTCTTCGAGGTCGAGACCCACGAGACCGCCCTGGTCCTGACCCAACTCCTGGTCCGGTGATCCCCCTCGCGCACGGCGTCGGCTCCCGGCACGACCTGCCCGTCTCCCCCTTCTACGCCTTCGCCGGCGCCTTCACCGCCCTCTTCGTCTCCTTCCTCGCCCTCGGCCTGCTCTGGTCCGCCTCCCGCTTCCGGGGCGACGCGGCCGGCCGCCCCCTGCCCGCCGCCCTCGCCCGCGCCGCCGACGCCCCCGCCACCCGCCACACCCTGCGCGCCCTCGGCCTGCTCGCCGCCCTCGGCCTCCTCGCCCACCTGCTGTTCGGCCCCGAGGACCCCGGCCGCAACCCGGCCGCCGGCGCCGTCTACGTGCTGTTCTGGGTGGGCCTCGTGCCCGCCTCCCTGCTCCTCGGCCCCGTCTGGCGCCTCCTCAACCCCCTGCGCACCCTGCACGCCCTCGGCTCTCTCGCCCTGCGCCGGATCCGCGGCCGCGACCCCGCGCACCGCCCGATCCCCGCCCGACTGGGCCTGTGGCCGGCCGCCGCCGGGCTGTTCGGGTTCACCTGGCTCGAACTCGTCGCCCCCGACCCCGCCGACACCCGCCTGCTGCTCGCCGCCGGCCTCGGCTACGCCGCCCTCCACCTGGGCTGCGCCGCCCGCCACGGCCCCCGCTGGTTCGACGAGGCCGACGCCTTCGACGCCTACTCCACCCTCCTGGCCCGCCTCTCCCCCCTGGGCCGCCGCACCCCCGACCGGCGGCTCGTGCTGCGCGGCCCCTTCCACGGGCTCGACGGCACCCCCGGCCGCCCCGGGCTCGTCGCCGTGGTCTGCGTGCTCCTCGGCTCCACCGCCTACGACGGGTTCTCCGACCACCCCCGCTGGATCGACACCGTCCAGACCTCGCCCCTGGGCCGCACCACCACCGCCGGCCTCGGCCTGCTCGGCGCCGTCCTCCTCGTCGCCGCCCTCTACGCCCTGTGCACGCTCGCCACCCGCCTGGTCAGCGGCCCCCACCCCGGCCCCCTCACCGCCTTCGCGCACTCCCTCGTCCCCATCGCCCTGGGCTACCTCGTCGCCCACTACGTCTCGCTCTTCCTCACCGAGGGCCCCCGCACCCTGGCCCTCGCCCTCGGCGCCCAGGACCCGCCCGCCCCCGAACCACCCCTCGCCCCCGGCACCCTGGCCGCCCTCCAGGTCGGCGCCGTCGTCACCGGGCACGTCCTCGGCGTGATCGCCGCCCACGACCGCGCCGTGCGCCTCTTCCCGCCCGCCCGGGCCGTCGCCGGCCAACTCCCGCTGCTCGCCCTGATGATCGTCTACACCACCGGGGGCATCGCCCTGCTGCTCAACTGATCCGGGAGCGCGGCATCATGGTCCCTGTGTCCCACCCCCACCCGCCCCTGCGCCGCACCCCCGTCCAACAGCGCAGCGCCGACCGGCTCGCCCGGATCCTCGACGCCTGCGCCGAGGTGCTCGACGAGACCGGATACGAGAACCTCAGCACCCGCCTGGTCGCCCAACGCGCCGGCGTGCCCATCGGCTCCGTCTACCGCTTCTTCGGCAACAAACGCGCCATGGCCCAGGCCCTCGCCCACCGCAACCTCGACAGCTACGCCGCCGGCATCGCCCGCCGGCTGCGCACCCTGCCCACCGGCCACTGGCGGCCCGTGGTGGACGCCGTCCTCGACGAGTACCTCGCGATGAAACGCTCCGTGCCCGGGTTCGCCCTGGTGGACTTCGGCGTGCCCCCGGCCCCGCCCGGCGCCGCCGGCGCACCCGGGCCCGGCGCCGGCGAAGGGCCCCCGACGGGCCCCGCCGGACCCGAGGCCGACCCCAACCCCCTCGTCGCCGACCGGATCACCGCCCTGCTCTGCGCCCACCTCGGCCGGACCCCCGAGCCCGCCCTCACCCGGGCCGTGCTCGTGGCCGTCGAGGCCACCGACGCCCTCGTCCGCCTCGCCTTCCGCACCGACCCCGCCGGGGACCCCGCGATCGTCGCCGAGACCCGCGCGATGATGCACGCCTACCTCGCCCGGGTTCTCGACCACTGACCCATCGCACCGCCCTGAGCTGCGGTTTAGCTCATATTGCGCACGGGCTCATCCCTTGTGGGCCCGAAGCGGCCGACCGTACGTTCCCCGCATGTCGACCCTCCTCGGTTTCGCGATGATCGCGACCTTCCTGGTCCTGATCATGATGAAGAAGATGTCGCCGATCGCGGCGCTCGTGCTCGTCCCCGTGCTCTTCTGCGTGCTCGTCGGCGACGGCGCGCAACTCGGCGACTACGTCATCGAGGGGGTCGGCAAACTCGCGCCGACCGCCGCCATGCTGATGTTCGCCATCGTCTACTTCGGCCTCATGATCGACGTGGGCCTCTTCGACCCGATCGTCCGGGGCATCCTGCGCTTCTGCAAGGCGGACCCGGTGCGCGTGGTCGTGGGCACCGCCGTGCTCGCCGCGATCGTCTCCCTCGACGGCGACGGCTCCACCACCTTCATGATCACCGTCTCGGCCATGTACCCCCTCTACAAACGCCTCGGGCTCAGCCTCGTCGTGCTCACCGGCGTCGCGGCCACCGCCAACGGGGTCATGAACACCCTGCCCTGGGGCGGTCCCACCGCCCGCGCCGCCACCGCGCTCGGCCTGGACGCCGGCGACATCTTCGTCCCGATGATCCCCGCCCTCGCCGTCGGCCTGCTCTTCGTGTTCCTCCTCGCCTGGATCCTCGGCCTGCGCGAACGCCGCCGGCTGGGCACCCTCGCGCTCCCCGTCGAAGCCCCCGCCGAGCCCGCCCTCGCCACCGCCGGCCCCTCCGCCTCCGCCCCCTGCGCCGTCGGCCCGCGTCCGAGCGCCGGCGCGGGCGGCGACGCCGACGGGACCCCCGCGGCCGAGCCCGACGCCCCGGCCGCCTTCGAGGGCCTCGACCCGCACCGACCCACCCTCCGCCCCCGCCTGTACTGGTTCAACGCGGCCCTCACCCTCGCCCTCCTCGCCGCGATGATCACCGAACTGCTGCCGATCCCCGTCCTCTTCCTGATCGCCGCCGCCGTCGCCCTCACCGTCAACTTCCCCCACATGCCCGACCAGAAGGCCCGGCTCGCGGCCCACGCCGACAACGTCCTCAACGTCTCCGGCATGGTCTTCGCCGCCGCCGTGTTCACCGGGGTCCTCACCGGCACCGGCATGGTCAAGGACATGGCCGACTGGCTGGTGGGGGCCGTGCCCGACGCGATGGGCCCGCACATGGCCCTGGTCACCGGCCTGCTCAGCCTGCCCCTGACCTACTTCATGTCCAACGACGGCTTCTACTTCGGCGTCCTGCCCGTCCTCGCCGAGGCCGGCGCCGCGCACGGGGTCTCCCCGCTGGAGATCGCCCGCGCCTCCCTCGTCGGGCAGGCCCTGCACATGTCCAGCCCGCTGGTGCCCGCCGTGTACGTGCTCGTCGGCATGGCGAAGGTCGAGTTCGGCGACCACACCCGGTTCACCGTGAAATGGGCCGCCCTCACCTCGCTGGTCGTGCTCGCCGCCGGGATCGTGTTCGGCATCGTGTGATCCGGCCGGCCGCCGCCCCCGGACCGACCCCGGGGGCGGACGCGCGTCGGAGGGCGTTTGTAGGGTGACGGGGTCCCGTACGGAGCTCCGGAGAGGAAACCCCATGGCGTCGTCCCCCCGCACCGAACCCGTCCCGCCGTTCGGCGAGCACCGAGACCTGTACCTCGACGGCCGGTGGCGGCCCGCCCTCGGCACCGACGCGATCGAGGTGGTCAACCCCGCCGACGAGAGCGTCCTGGGCTCCGTCCCGGCCGGCTCCGCCGAGGACGTGGACGCCGCCGTGGCCGCCGCCCGGGCCGCGCTGCCCGCCTGGTCGGCGACCCCGCCCGCGCGCCGCGCCGAGTACCTGACGGCCCTGCGGGACCGACTGGTGGCCCGCACGGAGGAGTTCGCCGCCGTCATCACCGCCGAACTCGGCTCCCCGACCGTGTTCTCCCAGCGCGTGCACGTCGGCGCGGCCGTGGCCGTGTCCGGCTCCTTCGCCGACCTCGCCGCCTCCCACCCCTTCGAGGAACGCCTGGGCAACTCCACCGTCCTGCACGTCCCGGTGGGCGTGGTCGGCGCGATCACCCCGTGGAACTACCCGCTGCACCAGGTCGTGGCCAAGGTGGCCCCGGCGCTGGCCGCCGGGTGCACGATCGTCCTCAAGCCCGCCGAGAACACCCCCTTCACCGCCCGGCTCCTCGCCGACCTCCTCGACGGCATCGGGCTGCCCGCCGGCGTGTTCAACCTGGTCACCGGACGCGGTCCCGAGGCCGGTCGGGCCCTGGTCGAACACCCCGGCGTGGACCTGGTCTCCTTCACCGGCTCCTCCGCCGTCGGCAGCGCGATCGGGGCCGCGGCCGGCGCGGCCGTGAAGCGGGTCGCCCTCGAACTGGGCGGAAAATCGGCCAATGTCATTCTGCCGGGAGCGGACCTCGCCAAGGCCGTGCGCGCCGGCGTCCAGCACGTCATGAACAACGCCGGGCAGAGCTGCAACGCGCAGAGTCGCATGCTCGTGCACGTCGACGACCTCGACGAGGCCGTGGCCCTGGCCGCCGAGGCCGCGCGCGCCGTCACCGTCGGGGACCCGACCGATCCGGCCCACCGGATGGGCCCGGTGATCAGCGCCCGACAGCGGGACCGGGTCCGCGGGTACATCGAGAGCGGGGTCAAGGAGGGCGCCCGGCTCGTCGCCGGCGGCCCCGAGGCCCCCCTGCCGCGCGGTCACTGGGTCGCCCCGACCGTGTTCGCCGGCGTGACCCCCGACATGACCATCGCCCGCGAGGAGATCTTCGGCCCGGTCCTGTCGATCCTGTCCTACACGGACGAGGAGGAGGCCCTGCGGCTCGCCAACGACAGCGAGTACGGGCTCGGCGGCGCGGTGTGGGCGGCCGACGCGGAGACCGCGACGGCCTTCGCGCGGCGCCTGGAGACCGGGCAGGTCGACGTCAACGGCGGCCGCTTCAACCCGATCGCGCCCTTCGGCGGGTTCAAGAAGTCCGGGGTCGGCCGCGAACTGGGCCCGCACGGCCTGAGCGAGTACCTCCAGACCCGCTCGTTGCAGTACTGACGTGACCGACCCCGCCCCGTCCCCGCACGAGAAACGAGGACCCGAGATGGTCCGTGCCGCCGTCCTGCCCGCCGTCGGAGCCCCCCTGGAGATCCGCGAGATCCGGCTGCCCGAGAGCCCCGGTCCGGGCCGGGTCCGGATCCGGCTCGCCGCCGCCGGCGTCTGCCACTCCGACCTGTCCCTGACGAACGGCACCATGCGCGTGCCCGTCCCCGCCGTCCTCGGCCACGAGGGCTCCGGCACCGTCCTGGCGGTGGGGGAGGGGGTGACCCACGTGGCCCCCGGCGACCCCGTGGTCCTCAACTGGGCCCCCAACTGCGGCACCTGCCGGCACTGCGCGATCGGCGAGGTGTGGCTGTGCGAGGGGGCCCTCGCCGGGGTCGGCGCGGTGTACGCGCACGACGCGGCGGGCACCGAGCTGCACCCGGGGCTGAACGTGGCCGCGTTCGCCGAGGAGACCGACGTGGCCGCCGGCTGCGTGCTGCCCGCCCCGCCGGGGGTGCCGCTCGTCGAGGCCGCGCTGCTCGGCTGCGCCGTCCTCACCGGTCACGGGGCCGTGCACCACAACGCGCGGGTGCGGGCCGGGGAGACGGTCGCGGTGTTCGGCGCGGGCGGGGTCGGGCTGGCCGCGATACAGGCCGCCCGGATCGCCGGCGCGGGCCGGATCCTCGCGGTGGACCTCTCCCCGGCCAAGGAGGAGTTGGCGCTGAAGGCCGGCGCGGACGCGTTCGTCACCGCCTCCGAGACCACCCCGAAGGAGATCAGGGCCCTGACCGAGGGCTGGGGCGCGGACGTGGCCGTGGACTGCGTGGGCCGCGCGGACACGATCCGCCGGGCCTGGGAGTCCACCCGGCGCGGCGGGCGCACCACCGTCGTCGGCATCGGGGGCAAGGACCAGCGGGTGGAGTTCCACGCCCTGGAGCTGTTCCACTTCGCCCGCACCCTCACCGGTTGCGTGTACGGCGACAGCGACCCGGCCCGCGACCTGCCGGTCCTCGCCGAGTACGTGCGGGCCGGTCGGCTCGACCTCGGGGCGCTGGTCACCTCCCGGATCGACCTGGACGGGATCCCGGCCGCGTTCGAGGACATGGCGCGCGGCCGGGGCGGCCGGGCCCTGGTGGTCTTCGACGGGCGGTGAGTAGCGTCGGCGCCCGGCCTGAGTACCCGCGCGGATGCCGGGCCGGGCGCCGGCGCGGGACGCTGCGGTCATGACCGAGTCGACCGCAGCACCGCGCAACTCCGGGGCCTATTACGGCCAGGCCATCGCCTCCTTCGCGCTGGCCCTGGCCGCGGTGGCCCTCGGGATCTGGAACATGGACGCCGACGGATGGGTCCGCGCCTTCCTCGGCGTCGGCGTCCTCTACCTGACCACCTCCGCCTTCACCCTCGCCAAGGTGATCCGGGACCGGCAGGAGGCCGAGGGCATCGTGAACCGGGTGGACCAGGCCCGGATGGAGAAGATCATGACCGACTACGACCCCTTCCACCCCCGGCCGGGCGGTCCGAAGCAGGGTCCGGGTCACGGCCCCGGCCCGGCCCCCCAGTCCCCGCCCCGCTGACCGGCCGCCGCCCCGCCCGAGGCTCACCCCGCCCGAGACCCACCCCGTCCGTCACCTAAGCGCCCGCTCAGTCCTCCGGTATCGTGTGCGGTTCGAACGCGGGCACGCCGCGGGCACGGGCCGGTCGGAAGGTGGGCGGAGATGGACGAGCCGAAGGCCGGGCACGGCCCCGATCCCCTCGCCGAGGGCGCCGCCTGGGAGCAGGTCACCCCGGACGCGGCCCGGCGGCTGCTGATCGCCGCCGTCGACGCCTTCGCGGCCCGCGGCTACCACGCCACCACCACCCGCGACATCGCCGGCCGCGCCGGCATGAGCCCGGCGGCCCTCTACATCCACTACAAGACCAAGGAAGAGCTGCTCCACCGGATCAGCCGGATCGGTCACGACAAGGCCCTGCGGATCCTGCGGGCCGCCGCCGAGGCCGAGGGCGGCCCCTCGCGCAGGCTCGACCTCGCGGTCCGCTCCTTCGTCCGCTGGCACGCCGCCCACCACACCACCGCCCGCGTGGTGCAGTACGAACTCGACGCCCTCGACCCGGAGCACCGCGCGGAGATCGTGCTGCTGCGCCGGGAGAGCGAGGCCGTGATCCGGGGCATCCTCGCCGACGGGGTCGCCGCCGGAGCCTTCGACGTGCCCGACCTGTCCGGCACCACCCTCGCCGTGCTGTCCCTGTGCATCGACGTGGCCCGCTGGTTCGACGCGGCCGGCCGGCGCACCCCGGACGAGGTCGGCGACCTGTACGCCGACCTCGTGCTGCGCATGGTGGGCACCCCGGGGGTCCCGGGCGCCGGGGCTCAGAAGTAGTAGCGCGACAGGGTCCGGGCCACGCACACGGGCTTCTCGCCGCCCTCCCGTTCCACCGTCACCGTCGCCGCGACCTGCACCCCGCCGCCGACCTCCGTCACCTCGGTGATCTCGGCCACCGCCCGCACCCGCGAGCCCACCGGCACCGGCGCGGGGAAACGGACCTTGTCCACGCCGTAGTTGACGCCCATCCGCATCCCCTCCACTCGCATGATCCGGGGCACCAGACTCGGCAGCAGGGCCAGGGTGAGGTAGCCGTGCGCGATGGTGGAACCGAACGGCCCGGTCGCGGCCCGCTCCGGATCCACGTGGATCCACTGGTGGTCCCCGGTGGCGTCGGCGAACAGGTCGATCCGCTTCTGGTCCACCTCCAGCCACTCGCCGGGCCCGAGCGTGTCGCCGATCCCGGCGCGCAACTCCTCGGCGGACGTGAAGACCCTCGGCTCGACGGCCATGTGCGCGCTCCCCTGACTCCCGTGCGCCGGGGCACCCGGGTCCTCGACCCGGCCCCGCACGCCGACCATGCTGAACAAGCGTTTGCTCAGCATGGTCGGCAGGTCGGCCGGCTGTCAACGACCCGCCCGGGCGCCTCGACTACCCTCGGCCCGATGCCGCAGATTCCCGAGCACGTCCAAGAACTCACCGTCGGCCAGCTCGCCGCCCGCAGCGGCGCGGCCGTCTCGGCCCTGCACTTCTACGAGGCCAAGGGGCTCATCAGCAGCCGTCGGACCACCGGCAACCAGCGCCGCTACTCCCGCGACGCGCTGCGCCGGGTGGCCTTCGTGCGGGCCGCCCAACGCGTCGGCATCCCGCTCGCCTCCATCGGCGAGGCCCTGGCCTGCCTGCCCGACGGGCGCACCCCCACCCACGAGGACTGGGCGCGGCTCTCGGAGACCTGGCGTACCGAACTCGACGACCGGATCAACCGGTTGAACCGGCTGCGCGACCACCTCACCGACTGCATCGGCTGCGGCTGCCTGTCGCTGGAGACCTGCGTGCTGTCCAACCCCGACGACCGGATCGGCGGCCGGGGCTTCACCGGCTCCCGGCTCTGACCCCCCTCGGGTCGCTCCCCGGGAACAGCGCGGCACGGACCAGGGCCGCGCTGTCCGGGGCGGGCCTCCCGTCCGGCAGCGTCAGCACGTCCCCGATCCCGATCCGCGCCCCCGCCCCGCTCCGCAGGGCCGCCCGCAGCGCCGGCCACGCGGCCCCGTCCCGACCGAACACCGTCACGGGCACCGGCGGGTCCGGGCACGGGCGCCGGGCGGCCGTGACGGGCCCGGTCGGCGCGCCCCCGCCGGTCGACGGCCACTCGCACACGATCCGCACCCCCGGCACGCGCCCCGCCCACACCAGCGCACGCCCGAGCGCGCTCCGTCCCCGACGGTCCGCGCGCCGCCCCGGAATTGGCGGAATGTGTGCGTCCACCCCGAGCCCGAGGCCGGCCGCCGCCACCGTGAGCGCCGCCGCGCCCGGTTCGTCGAAACGCACCGCCACCCGGTCCGGCAGCTGCTCCCAGCCCCCGAACCGGCGCAACCGGGACCCCGGATCGGGCTCGGTCGCCACGCTCACCGGCACCACCAAGGCGACCCCGGGCCGCCCCGCCACGACCCGCGAGGCCCGCAGGGCCGCCACCACCGGCCCCACCACCCGGGGCGACAGACTCTGCCGCCCGCACGGGGTCCGGGGCGAGACCTCCAGGGCCACGGGGGCCCCCGGCCCGACGGCCCCCGCCGCCGCGAACACGTCGAGCACCGCCTCCGCCGCCGACACCAGCCCGGCCGGGGAGAGCGGCACGGCCGCGCCGTCCGCCCCCGTCCGCGCCCCGTTCAACGCCACCGTCCACCCCGCGCCGCCCGCCGTGCCCGCCACGTCCGCCACACCCGACACCGCGCCCCCCGTGCTAACGGTCGGCCTGCTCGGCGGCCCACACCGCCCGGGGCACCACGATCCCGCACCCCGAGCACACCGGTCCACCCCACCCGGGCCGCTCCGACCCGGCCGAGCGCCGGTCCAACTCCCGGGCCCCGCACACCGGACAGGCCGCCTCGGGGCTTCCCGTCTCCAGGGCCCGCACCAGCCGCCGCATCACCTCCGCCAGGTCCCCGTCCGGCCGCACCCCCGGGTCCGCGCACCGCACCACCGAGGCCCGCTCCCACGCCCCCGACCCCTCCGACCAGGCCGGCACCCCGGGCCGGCGCACCCCGTGGTGCTTCTCGCGGCGCCGCCGGTCGGCGAAACCCCGCTCGAACTCCAACCACACGTCCCGGGCCGCCTCCAACTCCTCCAGCGCCGCCACCAGCCGATTCGGATCCGCCGCACGGTCCTCGGGCGCGATGCCGTGCCGCGCACACAGGTGCCACCACGTCGCCCGATGTCCGTACGGCGCGAATCTCTCCAGACAGCGGCGCAGGGAGTGGCGCCGCAACGCCATGTCGTTCCCCGCGTCGCGCACCTGACCGGCCAGACTACGGAACCCCGCCATCACACCTTCACCTCGCATCACCACGACCGACTTCGCACGATCGACTCCGCTTCTCACCATGCCCGGTCCGGGGCGGGCGCATGTGGGGGCGGACGAGGCGCGGCGGTGGCACATGGCCAAAACCCGCGCCCCACCGGGCGACGGCGACCGGGAGACGGCGGACCCTCTCGGGGTCAGGGCCCCAACTCCCCGGCCGACACGACCAGCCGGGCCAGCTCGGGATGGCAGATGTCCCCGTGCGCCCCCGAGGGCGCCCCGCCGCGCCGCACCACCGCGGCCGCGTCCACGCTCACGCACCCGCCGCGCGGCAGGCCCGAGGCCAGGGCCCGGTCCAGGGTCAGCCGGGGCGCGCCGGCCACGGCCCGCACCCCGTCGTACCCGATCGCGCCCCACCGCTCGCCCAGACCCAGCAGCCCGCGCTCGTCGCCCGAGGTCCGCGAGGCCAGGGGGTAGAACACCCCGAGCGCCGTGTCGTGCGCCGAGTGGCAGGCCACCACCGGCCCCGCCACCCGCCCCTGCAACCCGGCCAGGGCCCCGCCCACGCCCGGGTCGTGGGGGAGCGCGGTCGAGAACGCGTGGTGCGAGAACGCCCCCTGGAGCAGGGTCAGCGAGCGCACCCAACGGGCCCCGGGCGGCACCGCCCGCAGGGCGAACGCCGACAGCCGGGCCCCGAAGCTGTGCCCGATCAGGTGCACGCGCAACGCGGGCCGGGCGGCGGCCAGGCCCGCCAGCAGCGGCCCCAGACCCCGTTCGCCCACGGTCCCGGCCCGCCGCTTCATCTCGAAGTAGGTGGCCTGCCGCAGCAGTTCACGGGCCCCCTGCCACAGGGCGCGCCGTTCGTCGGCGAGGAAGGCCGTCCGCGCGCCGGCCCGCGGACCGGCCCCGGCCGCCTCCGCCCACCCCACCGGCACCTCCACCGACCCGCCGGCCTCCGCGAGGGCCACCGCCAACTCCCGGCAGGCCCGCAGCGGATCACCCGTGAACAGGGCCGGCCCGCCGGAGCCCGTGCCCACCCCGCACAGCCGGGCCACCGCCACCCCGAAGCCGGCCGCCGCCTCGGGGCCGGCCGGCCGCTCCTCCAGCAGCGCCGCCAGCCGGTCCACCTCCGCCTCCCGGCCCGGCCAGAACGCCCGCAGCGCCGCCACGGTCGCCGGGTCCAGCCCGGCCCCGTGCCCCGGCAGGGCCAGTGACGGGCGGACGGGGTCCAGATCGGGGATCGGCTCGTCCGAGAACCGCATCGACGGCCACACCACTCCCACGTACCCCACCCGCACCCCGGGCCCGAGCAGCGCCGGGAACGGGGCCAGGAACCGGTCGTACAAGCGGGTCGCCGAGGACCGGTCGCTGTTCCACCCGTGCGCGAACACCACCAGATCGGTGGCGTCCAGGCGCGCCACCGCCGCCCGTGACGCCGGGTCCACGTCCCCGTCGGCGTCGAAGGTCAACTCCGCGTACGGTCGCACGCCCACACCCGCCATGTCGGCTCCCCTCGGATCCGCGCCACGCCCACCCGGGCAGCATCCCGCCGCCGGCCCCGGCCGGCCAGAGCCGGCGCGGACCTCGGCGCGGACCCCCGCCGGGCGCGGCTCACCCCGGGTACAGCAGCCGCCCCGCGCGCTCCGCCGCGAACCGCTCCAGGCCCGCCCGCCAGGACCCCGTGATCTCCTCCGGATCCGCCCCCCGGTCCACCAGCGACCGCAGCGCGTCCGTGCCCGCCAGGCGGTCCACGAACCGGTCCGGGGTCCACGCGAAGCCCGACCACACCCGCCGCGCCGTCACCAACAGCCCGACCCCCGCCAGCACCGGATCGAAGCGCTCCGGATCGTGCACCAACACCCGCACGCCCCCGCACACCTTCCCCTGGAACTTCGAGAAGGTCGGGGTGAACCACGCCTCCCGGAACCACACCCCCGGCAGCCCCAGGCCCTGCGCCGCCTCCGCCCACCGCCGGTCGATCCCCACCGCCCCCACCACCTCGAACGGGGTGGTCGTGCCCCGCCCCTCCGACACGGTGGTCCCCTCGAACAGACAGGTCCCCGGGTACACCAGCGCCGTGCGCGGGGTCGGCACGTTCGGACTCGGCGGCACCCACGGCAGCCCTGTCCCCTCGAACCGCGTGCCCCGCCGCCACCCCCGCATCCGCACCACCTCCAGCGAGACCCGCACCCCCTCCGCCGCGAGCCACCGGTCCCGGAACCACAGGGCCAACTCCCCGATCGTCAACCCGTGGCACAGCGCGATCGGCACCCGGCCCACGAAACTCGCGTACGCCGGGTCCAGCACCGGCCCCGAGACCCGCAGCCCGCCGATCGGATTGGGCCGGTCCGGCACCAGCACCGCCACCCCCGCCGAGGCCGCCGCCCGCAGGCAGTCGTACAGCGTCCACACGTAGGTGTAGAACCGCGCCCCCACGTCCTGCACGTCCACCACCAGCAGCTCGATCCCCGCCGAGGTCAGCAGCCGGGCCAGCGCCGGACCGGACACCCCGTGCGTGTCGTACACCGGCAGGCCCGTCGCCGGGTCCCTCGCCGTCCCCTCCGACCCGCCGGCCTGCGCCGTGCCCCGGAACCCGTGCTCGGGCCCGAACACGGCCACCAGGTCCACCCCTTGGGCCGCGTGCAGCACGTCCACCAGGTGCCGGGCGTCGGAGGTGATCCCCGTCGCGTTCGTCACCACCCCGACCCGCCGGCCCCGCAGCCGCGCGAAGTCCTCCTCGACCAGCCGGTCCGTGCCCGTCACCACCCGGACCGGCCCGCCCGCCGCCGCGCCCGCCGCCGGACCCGCCGCCGCGACCCCCGCGACCGCCGACCCGCCCACGGCCCCCGCCGCGCCCAGGAACCCGCGCCGCGACATCCCGTCCCGCACAACCCGCTCGCTCCGTGCCATCCGGTCACGGTAGGCGGCTTGTCCGGTGATCGGATCTTCCGCGCGGCCCGCCACGCGCACGGGTCCCCCCGTCGCCCCGTCCCGACCCTTACGCGGAGGCATACCGACCGGTTAGTCTCCGCCTCGTCCGCCCGCCGCGAGACCACCCAGAGCGCCGAGACCACCGAGGAGCACCGCCGTGGACAGCCACCAGGGGACCCGAGTCGTCGTCACCGGAGCGGGCGGCGGCATCGGCGCCGCCCTCGCGCACCGCTTCGCCGCCGAGGGAGCCACCGTCGTCGTCAACGACCTCGACGCCGCCAAGGCCGAGGCCGTGGCCGGCGCGATCACCGCCGCGCTCGCCGCCCGCCCCGGCGGCCCCGACCCCGAGGCCCGGGTCCTGGCCCTGCCCGGGGACGCCGCCGACGCGGCCGCCGGCGCCCTCGACCTCCTCGCCGGCCGGGTGGACGTGTACTGCGCCAACGCCGGGATCGGCGCGGGCGGCGACGCCTTCGCCGGCGACGAGGTGTGGGAGGCGGCCTGGGAGACCAACGTGATGGCGCACGTGCGCGCCGCCCGCACCCTCCTGCCGCACTGGCTGGAGCGCGGGGACGGCCGTTTCGTGGCCACCGTCTCGGCCGCCGGACTGCTCTCCATGATCGGGGCGGCCCCGTACAGTGTCACCAAACACGGAGCCCTCGCCCACGCCGAGTGGCTCTCCCTCACCTACCGCCACCGCGGCCTGCGGGTGCACGCCGTCTGCCCCCAGGGAGTGCGCACCGACATGCTCACGGCCTCCGGCACCGCCGGCGAACTCGTCCTCGCCCCCACCGCCATCACCCCCGAGGACGTCGCCGACGCCGTGTTCACGGGCATGGCCGAGGACCGCTTCCTGATCCTCCCGCACCCCGAGGTCGCCGGGTACGCCCGGGCCCGCGCCGAGGACCCCGACAGGTGGCTGCGCGGCATGAACCGCGTCCAGCGGGCCTGGGAGGAACGCCGGTGACCCGCCCCGCCCCCGCCGCGCCCGCCCCCTCGCCCTACGCGGCGCGGCCCTGGCTCGCGCTCCTCTCCCCGGACCAGCGGGCCCCCTTCACCCCCCTGCCGAGCCCCGTGCACGCCCTGCGCGCCGCCGCCGCCCGCGCCCCCCGGCACCCGGCCCTCGTCCACGAGGCGGGCTCCCTCGCCTACGCCGAACTCGACGCCCGCACCGACACCCTCGCCCGGCACCTGCTCGCCCTCGGCCTCGGCGACGGGGCCCGGATCGCGGTCCGGCTCCAGAACGGCCCCGCCCTCGTCCTCGCCGCCCTCGCGGTCTGGAAGGCCGGCGCCGTCCTCGTCCCCGTCAACCCCATGTACCGGGCCGCCGAACTCCGGCACGTGCTCACCGACTCCGGCGCCCTCGCCCTGATCCGCGCGCACACCCCGACCGCCGCCGACGACCCGGCCGCCGGCCTCGCGGACGGGCTCGCCGACACCCCCGTGCGCGTGCTGCTCACCACCGACGAGGACACCCCGCGCCCCGCCCGCCCGGCGTCCGCGCCGCCCGGCACCGCCGCGCACGACCTGTGGACCCTCGCCGAGGACCCGCGGCCCGAGGCCCTGCCCCCGCTGCCGGCCCCGCCCGGCCCCGAGGACACCGCCCTGCTCGGCTACACCTCCGGCACCACCGGCGCCCCCAAGGGCGCGATCAACCCGCACGGCGCCCTCACCCACAACGCCGGCCGCCAGGTCGCCGGCCACCCGATACCCGAGGGCGCGGGCTACCTCGTCCTCGCGCCCCTGTTCCACATCACCGGCCTGGTCTGCGAACTCGTCGCCTGCCTGATCAACGCCGGCACCCTGATCCTCACCGGCCGATTCGACGCCGGCCGCCTGCTGCGCGCCTGCCGCGCCCACCGCCCCGCCTACACCATCGGCCCCACCACCGCCTGGCTCGCGCTGATCGCCCACCCCGAGGCCGACCGGGACGCCTTCGCCTCCTTCCGCGTCACCTCCTGCGGCGGCGCCCCCGTCCCCGCCGCCCTCACCGCCCGGCTGCGCGCCGAGTTCGGCCTCGTGCTGCGCCCCGGCTACGGCCTCACCGAGACCACCGGCGGCTGCGCCTCCGTCCCCGTGCACCACCCCGCCGAGGGCGTGGTCGACCCGGCGAGCGGCACCCTCTCGGTCGGGGTCCCCGGCGCCGAAACCCTGATCCGGATCCTCGACGACGCCGGCCGGGAGGTGCCGCTGGGCGCACCGGGCGAGATCGCCGTGCGCGGCCCCCAGCTCGCCCGCGGCTACTGGAACCGCCCCGAGGCCGACGCCGAGGCGTTCCCCGACGGGGAACTGCGCACCGGGGACATCGGCTTCATGGACGAGGCGGGCCGGCTGTACGTGATCGACCGCAAGAAGGACATGATCAACGCCTCCGGGTTCAAGGTCTGGCCCCGCGAGGTAGAGGACGTGCTGCACGCCCACCCCGGGGTGCACGAGGCCGCCGTGGTCGGCGTCCCCGACCCCTACCGGGGCGAGACCGTCGTCGCCTGGATCGTGCCGCGCGGATCGGTCGAGGACCCCGCCGGGCTGGTCGCCGAGCTGCTCGCGCACTGCGCGGACCGCCTCGCCGCCTACAAGCGGCCCCGCCGGATCGAGTCCGTCCCTGTCCTTCCGCGCACCGGCAGTGGCAAGATCCTGCGGCGGGAACTGCGCGAGCGTGGCTGAGAACAGCCGACCGGCCCCCCGCCCGACCCGTGAAAGGGCAGGTGAGCCCGTGCCCCCCGACCCGCACGCCCCGGCCGCCGACCCCCCGCCCGCCGACGCGGTGCCCCCCGACCCCGTGCCCGCCGACGCCGCGGGCGATCCGCGGACGGCCGCCGTGCCCCGCCGGCTGCTCGCCGAGGCCACCCGCCTGTTCGCCGAACGCGGCTACGACCGCACCTCGGTGCAGGAGATCGTGGCCGCCGCCGGTGTCACCAAGGGCGCGCTGTACCACTGGTTCGACTCCAAGGACGACCTGCTCCACGAGGTCTACGCCCGGATGCTGCGCCGCCAGCAGGCCCGCCTCGACGCGATCGCCGACTCCGGGGACCCGGTGGCCGACCGGCTCCGGGCCGCCGCCGCCGACGTGGTGGTCACCACCATCGAGCACCTCGACGACGCCACGATCTTCTTCCGCTCCATGCACCAGCTCAGCCCCGACCGGCAGATCCGGGTCCGGGCCGAGCGGCGCCGCTACCACGAACGCTTCCGGACCCTGGTGGAGGAGGGCCGGCGCGACGGGGTCTTCGCCGAGGTCACCCCCGCCGAACTGGTCGTGGACCACTTCTTCGGCTCGGTGCACCACCTAGCCGTCTGGTACCGCCCCGACGGTCCGCTGGCCCCCCGCGAGATCGGCGAGCACCTCGCCGACCTGCTGTTGCGCGCCCTGCGGCCCTGAGACACGCGCGCGGGCCCGCCCTCCGGGAGGAGGACGGGCCCGCGCGCGAAGAGGGGGTGCGGGCTCAGCCGAGCGGGAGCACCTTGCGGCCCCAGGTGGACTCGGCCACCCCGGCGCAGGAGACGTACCAGGCGATCACGGCGCAGCCCAGGCCCATGAAACCACCGGTCTTCCCCAGCGCGGTGACCTCGGTCAGGTCGCCCAGCGCCAGGAACAGGAAGGTCAGGGCGAGCAGGATGAACAGCGCGCGGTGCGCGAGGTCCAGCTTGAGGGCCGCGATGGACATGTACGCGGTGAAGACGAACCAGCCCACGAGGAACAGGCCGGTCGCGATGTGCGCCTGGTCGGCCGGCAGGCCGGGCACCACGAACTTCACGTACGCCGCGAAGGTCATCCAGAAGGCGCCGTAGGACACGAACGCGGTGGTCCCGAAGGTGTTGCCGCGACGGAACTCCATCAGACCGGCCACGAACTGGGCCAGCCCGCCGTAGAACAGGGCCAGCGGCAGCACGACGGCGCTGAGGGCGGCGTTGCTCACCAGCCCCGAGTTGAACATGCTCAGCACGAAGGTGGTCATCGCGAACGCCGCCAGGCCGAGCGGGCCGGGGTTGGCGAGCGCGGCCGGCGCCGGAGCGGCGGTCGGGGCCGGCGCGGCGGTGCCGGCGGCCTCACGGGTCAGGGTGGAGCTGGTCATGGCGATGTGAGCTTTCGAATTCGGGGGAATACCCGAATATATCGGACTTCTGTACTGGTCTGGACCACGTACCGGCCCAGACCCGGCCCACACCCGCCCCGACCAGCCCCCGCCGCCCCCCCCGCCGCCGGCCCGCTCAGCCCCGCGCGCCCCCGTCCGCCCGCTCCCCGCCGTGCCGCCGCAGCTCGCGCCGGGCCAGCGAACGCTGGTGCACCTCGTCCGGACCGTCCGCCAACCGGAGGGTCCGCGCCGCCGCCCACAGCTCCGCCAGCGGGAAGTCCTGCGAGACCCCGCCCGCGCCGTGCAGCTGCACCGCCCGATCCAGGATCTCCACCACCGCCCGGGGAGTCGCGATCTTGATGGCCTGGATCTCGGTGTGCGCGCCCCGGTTGCCGACCGTGTCCATCAGCCAGGCCGTCTTCAGCACCAGCAGCCGCAGCTGTTCCACGCTCACCCGCGCGTCCGCGATCCAGTTCCCGACCACGCCCCGGTCCGCGAGCGGCCCGCCGAACGCGGTCCGCTCCGTCGCCCGCCGGCACATCAGCTCGATGGCCCGCTCGGCCATCCCGATCAGCCGCATGCAGTGGTGGATCCGCCCCGGCCCGAGCCGCGCCTGGGCGATCGCGAACCCCGAGCCCTCCTCGCCGATCAGGTGCGAGGCCGGCACCCGCGCCCCGTCGAAGACCACCTCCGCGTGCCCGCCGTGGTCGTGGTCGGCGTATCCGTAGACGGTCATGGCCCGCCGCACCTCCACCCCCGGGGTGTCGCGCGGCACCAGCACCATCGACTGTCGGCGGCGCGGATCGGGGTGCTCCGGGTCCGTCATGCCCATCACCACGAACACCTCGCAGCGCGGGTTCATCGCCCCGGAGATGTACCACTTGCGACCCGTGATCGCGTACGAGGACCCGTCCGCCGAGCGCTCGATCCGGGTCCGCACGTTCGTCGCGTCGGAGGAGGCCACCTCCGGCTCGGTCATCGCGAACGCCGAGCGGATCTCCCCGGCCAACAGCGGCTCCAGCCACCGCTTGCGCTGCTCCTCGCTGCCGAACTGCGCCAACACCTCCATGTTCCCGGTGTCGGGGGCCGCGCAGTTCGTCGCCATGGGCGCCAGGTGCGGGCTGCGGCCGGTGAGTTCGGCCAGCGGCGCGTACTGGAGGTTCGTCAGTCCCGCCCCCCACTCGGGGTCGGGCAGGAAGAGGTTCCACAGGCCCCGGCGGCGGGCCTCGGCCTTCAACTCCTCGAAGACGGCCGGGGTGCCCCACGGATCGGCCAGCGCGGCCCGCTGGGCCGCCGCCACCGGCTCCGCCGGGTACACGTGCTCGTCGAGGAACTCCCGCAGCCGATCGGCCAGTTCCACGGTCCGGGCGTCGAACGCGAAATCCACGGTGCTCAGCCTTCCCCTCGATCGTGGGCCGCCAGCGTCGCGCGGCCGTGCTCCACGAAGACCGGCACCAGATCGCCGATCCGCTCGAACCCCGGACCCACCGTCTTGCCCAGGGTGTACCGCAGGTGGATCCCCTCCAGGATCACCGCGAGCTTGAACCAGGCGAACGCCGTGTACCAGCCGATCGCCCCCGGGTCCCGCCCCGACCCGGCCGCGTACCGCTCGACCAGCGTCGCCGCGTCCGGATGCCCCGCCGCCCCGGCCGTCGTGGCCACCGGCAGGTCCGCGATCCCCAGGTCGGTGCCGTACATCACGAGCAGCCCCAGGTCCGTCAACGGGTCCCCGAGCGTGGACATCTCCCAGTCCAGCACCGCCCGCACCCGCTGGTCGACCGGGTCCAACAGCGCGTTGTCCAGCCGGAAGTCGCCGTGCACCACCGTCGGCGCGGGGGAGCGGGGCACGCGCCGGCCCAGCGCCTCGTGCAACGCGTCGATCCCCGGCAGCTCCCGGCCCCGCGAGGCCGCGAGCTGCTTGCCCCACCGGGCCAGCTGCCGGGTCAGGAAGCCCTCCGGCCGCCCGAAATCGGCCAGCCCCACCGCCGCCGGGTCCACGGCGTGCAGCTCCACCAGCGTGTCCACCAGCCCCAGCACCGCCGCCCGGGTCCGCTCCGGCCCCAGCGGGGCCAACTGCCCGGCCGTCCGGTACACCGTCCCCGTCACGTGCTCCATCACGTAGAACGGCGCCCCCAGCACCTCCTCGTCCGCGCACAGCGCCACCGGCTCGGGCACCGGTACCGGCGTCGAGCCCAGCGCCGACAACACCCGGTGCTCGCGCCGCATGTCGTGCGCGGTGGCCAGCACGTGCCCCAGCGGCGGCCGGCGCACCACCCAGCGCGCCGTCCCGTCGGTGACCAGATAGGTGAGGTTGGAGCGGCCGCCCTCGATCAGGGTGCCGGTCAGCGGCCCCGGCGCCAGATCGGGCCGGACCCCGGCCAGCCAGGACCGCAGCCGCGCGGTGTCCAGACCGCGCGGATCGGCGGGCCCGGCCGGACCGGCGGACGGGGACGGATCGGGACCAGCGGGCATCGGGACTCCTCCACCGGGGCGAGGGACGCGGGGCGGCGCGGGCGCGCGGCCCTCATCCTGCCGACCGGTCGGTATGCCGTCCAGAGCCCGGACCGGATCCACCCGCGCCGATTCCCGCGCCCCGCCCGGTTCGCCCCGCCGCGTCCCCGTTCGCCGGGCACGCCGGCGGGGACCTCAGTGGTCGTCGTAGTGGCCCTCGTGCGCGGCGTGCCGGTGCCCGTCGTGCAGGTAGTCCACGTGGTCCCCGTGCGGCACGCTCTCGTGCCCGCAGCCCTCCCCGTGCGCGTGCTCGTGCGCCGCGTGGGACACGTGGCCGGAGGGCTCGCACTCGTCCCAGTGGCCCGCGTGCTCGCGGTGCAGGTGCCCGTCGTGGGCGTAGTCCGTGTGGTCTCCGTGCGGCACCGCCCGGTGCCCGCAGTTCTCGCCGTGCTCGTGTCCGTGCGTGGTGTGCTCGGTGTGCAGAGTGCTCATGGACGCACACGCTAGTGGCGCCCGTCACACCCCGCCCGTCGACGCGAGCGCGGCCCGCCGATCCGCCGAAAGGGGGACGACCCGACGATCACACCGGCCCGTGCGATCAGAGGATCGTCGCGCCGGCCACCGCGCACAGGGCCAGCACGCACAGCGCCGCGCCCCGCGCCGTGCCCACCCCCAGCCCCGTCGGCCGCGCCCCGGCCAGCCCCCGGATCCGCCGGTGCGCCACCGCCAGGAACACCAGCCACAGCAGGACCACCGCCCCCGCCCCGGCCGCCGCCCGCGCCGCCTCCGGGGCCCCCAGCGCCTGCCGCACGGCCAACACGGCCGTCACCGCCCCCGTCAGCGTCGTGCGCCGCCAGGCCAACCGGGTCCGCTCCGGCTGCAACCCGGCGTCCCGCTCCTCGCTCACCGGACCCGGGTCCAGCCCAGCAGCACCACCAGCACCATCGCCAGGGCCACCAGCCCCACCCCGACGCTCAGCAGCACCGGGAACCGGGACACCGGCAGGTCCTCCCGCCGGCGCATGGCCCGCTCGCACCGCGCCCAGTGGTTCACGGCCCGCAGCGCGCAGGCCGCCCCCACCACCAGCAGCGCGAGCGCCACCCCCACCCGCACCCCCCAGCGCAGGTCGGGCAGGAACTGGTCCACCGCGAACCCGCCGCCGACCAGCGCCAGCGCGGTCCGGATCCAGGCCAAGAACGTACGTTCGTTAGCCAGACTGAAGCGGTAATCGGGCGTCTCGCCCTCGTCCCGAAGCCGCCCCGGACTCCACCACAGCCGTATGTCCCGCGCGAATTCGATCACCCGTCCAAATTACCGCCGGCCCCCGGACCCGGCCCCTCCGCCCCCGGACCCCCGCCCGCCCGCAACCTCCGGTACGCCTCCAGCCCGTCCGGCACCCACGAGCGCCCCGGCTCCCGCAACCACTCCCCGATCCGCTCCTCCGGCACGAACGCGTGCCAGGCCACCTCCGACTCCTGCGGGGACACCGGCCCCTCCCACCGCACCTCGTACACCGCCGACCACCACGAACCGGCCTCCCCCTCGAACAGGAACCGGAACAGGGGCGTCGGCCGCTCCAAGCCCGACACCCCCAACTCCTCCTCGGCCTCCCGCAGCGCCGCCTCGTCGTAGCCCTCCCCGGCCCCGACCACCCCGCCCACGAACAGGTCCCAGCACCCCGGGAACACCTGCTTGGTGTCCGTCCGCCGGTGCACGAACACCTGCCCCGCCCCGTCCCGGACCAACACGAACACGCACCGGTGCCGCAGCCGCTCCGCGTACACCCGGCCCCGGGGCGCCCGCCCCGTCACCCGGTCCGCCGCGTCCACCACGTCGAGCACCTCCGCCGCCGGATCCTCCACCACCGCTCCCCACCCTTCGCACCGGGACTGTTGACGGGTCACCCCCGCGTGGTCAGGATCTTCCCACCACCGAGGGAGGCCACCACCCATGGCATTCGACGCCGACGTCATCGTGATCGGGGCCGGCCTGTCCGGTCTCGTCGCCACCGCCGAGCTGGTCCGCGCCGGCCGCAAGGTGCTTCTGCTCGACCAGGAGTCCCGCGCCTCCCTGGGGGGCCAGGCGCACTGGTCCTTCGGCGGCATGTTCCTCGTGGACTCGCCCGAACAGCGCCGGATGCGGATCCGCGACAGCCGCGAACTCGCCCTCCAGGACTGGTTCGGCACCGCCGGCTTCGACCGGCCCGAGGACGACTGGGGACGCCGCTGGGCCGAGGCGTACGTGGACTTCGCCGCCGGCGAGAAACGCGCCTGGCTGCACGCGCGCGGGGTCCGCTTCTTCCCCGTGGTCGGCTGGGCCGAACGCGGCGGCTACGACGCCCGGGGCCACGGCAACTCCGTGCCCCGCTTCCACATCACCTGGGGCACCGGCCCCGGCATCGTCGAACCCTTCGCCCGCGCCGTCCGCGACGGGGTCACCCGCGGCCTGGTCCGGCTCGCCTTCCGCCACCGCGTCACCGGCCTCGCCCGCACCGCCGGCGTCCTCGACACCGTCACCGGCGACCTCCTCGCCCCCGACGACGCCGAACGCGGCGCCGCCACCAACCGCGAGGTGGTCGGCTCCTTCACGCACCGCGCCCAGGCCGTGATCGTCACCTCCGGCGGCATCGGCGGCAACCACGACCTCGTCCGCAAGGCATGGCCGGCCCGGCTCGGCACCCCGCCCGACCGCCTGCTCTCCGGGGTCCCCGCCCACGTGGACGGCCTGATGCTCGGCATCGCCGAGGCCGCCGGCGCCCACCACGTCAACCAGGACCGCATGTGGCACTACACCGAGGGCATCGGCAACTGGAGCCCGATCTGGGACAAGCACGGCATCCGCATCCTGCCCGGCCCCTCCTCCCTCTGGCTCGACGCCGAGGGCCGCCGACTGCCCGTGCCCCTCTTCCCCGGCTTCGACACCCTCGGCACCCTCGAACACATCCAGCGCACCGGCCACGACCACACCTGGTTCGTGCTCAACCAGCGGATCATCGGCAAGGAGTTCGGCCTCTCCGGCTCCGAACAGAACCCCGACCTCACCGGCAGGTCCGTCCGCCAAGTCGTCGACCGCGCCCGCCAGGCCGTCCCCGGACCCGTCAAGGCATTCATGGACCGGGGCGCCGACTTCCTCGTCGACCGCGACCTCGACCGCCTGGTCCGCCGGATGAACGCCCTCACCGGACTCGACCTCCTCGACCCCGCGGCCGTCCGCGAGGAGATCACCGCCCGCGACCGCGAGATCGCCAACCCCTTCACCAAGGACCTCCAGGTCACCGCCATCCACGGGGCCCGCCGCTACCTCGGCGACCGACTCATCCGCACCGCCGCCCCGCACCGCATCCTCGACCCCGCCGCCGGCCCCCTGATCGCCGTCCGCCTCTCCATCCTCACCCGCAAGTCCCTCGGCGGGCTTCAGACGGACCTCGACTCCCGGGTCCTGACCCCCGAGGGCGAACCCCTGCCCGGCCTGTACGCGGCGGGGGAGGCGGCGGGCTTCGGCGGCGGGGGAGTGCACGGCTACCGGGCCCTGGAGGGCACCTTCCTCGGCGGCTGCGTCTTCTCCGGCCGCGCCGCCGGCCGGGCCGCCGCCCGCGCCACCGCCTGAGCGGGCACGGGAACGGGAACGGGAACGGGAACGGGCCGGCGCGGAACCCCGCACCGGCCCGCCCCGGACACCGTCCGGCCCGCCCTCACCCCCCGACCGGCACCACCCGGAACCGCTCGCAGACCACCAAGGTCGCGTCGTCCACCCTGAACCCGGGATCGCCCAGCGCCTCCCGCATCGCCGCCGAGTGGAAGAACTCCTCGTGCGTCCGCCGCCACTCGGCCACCGTCACGTACCCCTCGCCCTCGTCCACCGCGTGCCGCGCGTCCACCTCCGCCACCGGCACCACCCGCGCCGCGACGATCTCCACCACCGCCACCGGCCGCTCCGCCGAATCGACCAGCAGACTCCGGTCCCCGACCCGCGGCAGCGGCTCCCCCTCCACCTCGTACTGGGCCAACAGCCCCGTGGTCGTGGTCTTCTCCCCGGACAACACCGCCGCCACCAGGCGATCGCGCAAGGGCCCGGGGAAACCGAGCTGGAAGGGCGGGAGGTCGAGGCCGTCGAAAGCGGCGGAAGGAGTCGTCATGGCCGCACCGTACGCAGCCCGAGCCCGGGCGAACCACCGAATTCCGACCCCCCAACCCCCGCCATACCGGCCAACTGACCCCGGTCTGAAACCAGTTGAATTGCGCCGGCCTGCCCGCCCCGAACTTGACGCGGAGCTGTGCCCACCGGTTTGCTGTGCGTGATCTTCTCCGTACGGCCGATCACGGCCGCCCGGATCTCTCGTCGACCCCCGGCCCGCGCCCATGGAGGGACAACGCGGATGACCCCGCCGCCCCCGCCCCTGGGCCGCCCGCGCAAGAAGGACGACCGGCTCTTCGACCCCGCCCTCGGCGACGAGGGCCTCGTCGACACCCGCGCCCAGTTCACCCAGGGCCGCTGGACCGCCGCCCGCGCCCTCCTCGCCGCCACGGGCGAGGACTGGGACCGCCGCGGCCACCGGGTCACCGTCCTCGCCGACACCCCCAACGCCGCCGTCTGGGCCCGCGAATGGCTCCTCGCCGAACCCGACAGCGCCGACGCCGTCCTCCTCCTCGCCTGCGCCGACGTCCACGGCGCCCTGCGCACCCGCGGCCCCCGGGTCACCCCCGAACACGCCGCCGACCTCTGCCTGCGCGCCGCGACCCTGCTCCCCGCCGACCCCACCCCCTGGCTCGCCCTCCTGATGCTCAGCCGCGCCCACGGCAGCTCCGAGGAATTCGGCCGCCACTTCGACCAGGTCCGCGTCCGCCACCCCGAACACCACCACGCCCACCACCTGATGGTCGCCCACCTCGCCGAACGCGGCGCCCGCACCGGCCCCGACCTGCTCCACGAGGTTTACGACTTCGCCGCCTGGGCCGCCGAGGAAGCCCCCGCCGACTCCCCCCTCGCCGTCCTCCCCGTCATCGCCCACGCCGAACGCTTCCGCGTCCTGGGCGCCGACCCCGACCCCGCCGGCGCCGACGTCACCGCCCACTGGTCCGGCCGCCGCGCCCGCCACATCCTGCGCGGCGCCTTCGACTGGTGGCTCGAATGGGAACGCGACGACCACCCCCGCAACCGGGTCGACCTCAACTTCCTCGCCCACGCGAAACTCGGCGAGGGCCGGCCCGCCGAGGCCGCCGCCCTCTTCCACCGGATCGGCCGGCACGCCACCCGCGCCCCCTGGTCCTACCCCGACCGGGACGCCCACGCCGCGTTCCTCGCCGCCCGCGAAGCGGCCCTCGGCACCGTCTGACCACCGCCCCACCCCCTCGCACGCACCACGCACCACGGCGCCCGCACCGCGCACCCGCCCACCGAAGAACCGCGCACGCACCCGAAAGGCAGGACCCGCCATGGCGACGGGCAGCTCCACCACGCTCACCTCCGATCCGGAGATACGCACCTACAAGGGACAGGACCGCGCCCTGCGCGCCGGCCGGCTCGGCACCGCCGGCCTGCTCCTGTCGGTGCTCGCCGCCAGCGCCCCCCTGATGGTGGTGGCCGGCGTGATGCCGACGACCTTCGGCGTCATGGGCATCGTCGGACTCCCGCTGCTCTTCGTGATCCTCGGCGTCATCCTCGCCCTGTTCGCCGTCGGCTACGCCGAGATGAGCCGGCACGTGCACAACGCCGGCGCCTTCTACGCCTACATCGCCCGGGGCCTGGGCCCCACCGCCGGCGCGAGCGCCTCCCTGGTGGCCCTCGTCGCCTACAGCGCCATGCAGGTCGGCGTCTACGGCATCCTCGGCTTCGAGGTCGCCGGACTCCTCGACACCTACCTCGGGCTCTCCGTGGCCTGGTGGATCCCCGCCCTGGCCGGCGTGGCCCTCACCGGAGCCCTCGGCTGGCTCAAGATCGACCTCAACGCCCGCGTGCTCGGCGTGCTCCTGGCCATCGAGACCGTCCTCGTCGTCGTCTTCGACGTGGTCGCCTTCGCCGACCCCGGCCCCGAGGGCGTCTCCCTGGCGGCCTTCGACCCGGCCACCCTCTCCGGCGCCGGCCTCGGCACCGCCCTGTGCTTCTGCATCGCCGCCTTCGTCGGCTTCGAGCAGTCCCCGGTCTACGCCGAGGAGACCAGCAAGCCGCAGATCGTCGTCTCCCGCGTCATGTTCCTGGCCATCGCCTTCGTCGCGGTCTTCTTCGCCATCAGCTCCTGGGCCCTGACCGTGGCCGCCGGCCCCGCCCAGGTCGTCGACTCCGCCCGCGAGACCGGCCCCCAGATGCTCTTCGCCCTCACCGAGTCCCGCCTGGGCACCGTCTTCACCGACGTGCTGCACGTGCTGTTCGTGACCGGCATGGTCGCCGCCATGCTCAGCTTCCACAACGTGGTCGCCCGCTACGCCTTCGCCATGGGCCGCGAGGGCCTGCTGCCCGCCGCCTTCGGCCGCACCAACCCCGGCACCGGCGCCCCCGCCACCGGCTCCCTGCTCCAGACCGCCGTCTCCGTCCTCGTCGTCGCCGCCTTCGCCCTCACCGACGACGCCCCCGCCGGCGACCCCACCACCCCCGTCGTGCACCTCTTCACGTGGATGGGCAGCGTCGGCGCCCTCGGTGTGATCCTCCTCATGGCCGCCGCCTCCGCCGCCGTCATCGCCTTCTTCGTCCGCCGGGGCACCGCCGGCGCCCAGGTCTGGCGCCTGATCGCCGCCGGCGCCTCCGGCGTCGCCCTGCTCGTCATCGCCGGCTACACCGTCAAGGACTTCGGCGTCCTCGTCGGCGCCGGCGAGGGCTCGGCCCTCTCCTGGGTGCTGCCCGGACTGATCCTCCTGGCCGCCCTGGCCGGGCTCGTCCTCGGTCTGGTCAAGAAGTCCCGCGACCCCGAGGCCCACGCCCGCATCGGCCTGGGCAACGAGGCGTTCCGCCTCGAACGCGCCGCCGCCGACACCCCGCCCGCGCCCTGACCCACCCCCGATCCACCCGGCGGCCCGGCCCCGGGACCACCGTCCCAACGGCCTTGTTTCGCACGCTTCCGCAGGCCCCCGACACCCGATTCGAAGGGTGTCGAGGGCCTGCGGCGTTAACGCTGGTTTTTTGCGGGTAGCGGGGGCTCGTGGTCTATTGGTGCGATCACACCACCGGAAGAGCCGGATCCGGATCCCCACCAGGGGCCCGGCAGGCCCTTCCACCTGCCTTGTCCCACCCACGAAGGCGACGTCCGTACATGAGCGACCGCACCCTCGCGAAGGAAGCGACCCCCACCCCGCCCCCGCGCGCCCCCCGGCACGTGGACGCGGGCGACGAGGGCTACAGCAAGGATCTCAAGCCCCGCCACATCAACATGATCGCCATCGGCGGGGCGATCGGCACCGGCCTCTTCCTCGGCGCCGGCGGCCGGCTCGCCGGCGCCGGCCCCTCCCTGGCCATCGCGTACGCGGTCTGCGGCGTCTTCGCCTTCTTCGTCGTCCGCGCCCTGGGCGAGCTGGTCCTCTACCGGCCCTCCTCCGGCGCCTTCGTCTCCTACGCCCGCGAGTTCATGGGCGAGAAGGGCGCGTACACGGCCGGCTGGCTGTACTTCCTGAACTGGTCGACCACCACGGTCGCCGACATCACCGCCGCCGCCACCTACGCCCACTTCTGGGCCATGTTCAGCGACGTCCCGCAGTGGATCCTCGCCATGATCGCCCTGTCGGTGGTCCTCACCGCGAACCTGATCTCGGTGAAGTACTTCGGCGAGATGGAGTTCTGGTTCTCCCTCGTCAAGGTCGCCGCCCTGACGATCTTCCTCATCGTGGGCATCTGGCTCGTCGCCACCAGCCACGAGATCGACGGCCACACCCCCGGCCTGTCCAGCATCACCGACAACGGCGGCCTCTTCCCCGTCGGCGTCCTGCCGATGCTCCTGGTCATCCAGGGCGTCGTCTTCGCCTACGCCTCCGTCGAACTGTGCGGCGTCGCCGCCGGCGAGACCGAGAACCCCGAGAAGATCATGCCGAAGGCCATCAACTCGATCATGTGGCGGGTCGGGATCTTCTACGTCGGCTCCGTGGTCCTGCTGGCCCTGCTGCTGCCCTACACGGCCTACTCCGACAAGCAGAGCCCCTTCGTCACCGTCTTCGACAAGCTCGGCGTCCCCGGAGCCGCGGGGATCATGAACCTGGTGGTCCTCACCGCCGCCCTCTCCTCCCTCAACTCCGGCCTCTACTCCACCGGCCGCATCCTGCGCTCGATGGCCCTGGCCGGCTCCGCCCCCAAGTTCACCGGCGTCATGAACAAGGGCAAGGTCCCCTACGGCGGCGTCCTGTTCACCGCCGCGTTCGGCGTCGCCGGCGTCGGCCTGAACTACTGGATGCCCGGCGAGGCGTTCGAGATCGTCCTCAACCTGGCCTCCCTCGGCATCCTCGGCACCTGGGCCATGGTCATGCTCTGCTCGCTGTTCTTCTGGCGCCGCGCGAAGGCCGGCCTCGTGGACCGCCCCTCCTACCGCCTGCCCTGGGCCCCGTACACCCAGATCGTCACCCTCTGCTTCCTCGTCACCGTCCTGGTCCTGATGTGGAGCGACGGCGGCGTGGGCCGCACCACGGTCATGCTGCTCCCGGCCATCGCCGCCGCCCTGGTCCTCGGCTGGTTCGCGGTCCGAGGCCGCGTCGCCACGATCGCGGCGGCCGCCGGCGCCGGCGACACCCCGCCCGCCGACAAGTAGCCCCACACCGCACCCACACCCCGGCCCCGGCCGCCCCTCACCAGGGGCCGCCGGGGCCGTTGTGCGTGAACATCCCGTGACGAGATCCGCCCGCCCGACGGCCCCTGTTCTGCCCATGTGTTCCACCGGATCGCGCCAACTTCTGTCCGAAACGTCCGGTCGCCGCGCGACCCCCCGCCCTCGGGTTGCCCGACAGTCGGGCAACCGGGGAGGAACCCATGAGCGCATATCCCTGAGAATCCCCCGAATTATCAGGACCCCGAACCGGCACCGACCACGGGCGCAAACCTCCCCAATCCCCGTGAACCGGGCGGCGTCGCGACTTCCGGCCCCATGATCCACTCACCCCCGGAAAGCACCCGCATTTGCTAGCGTGCGCCCGGTCGTGAAAGCCGCCCGCACGAAACTCCCGGGCGTCGTGTCCTCGACTCGGAGGGAATCGGAGGGAAAACGTGTCACGGAGCGAAAAGACCCGGCGGGGCGCACGCCCCGGCCCCGAGGAATCGACTTCCGAGACTTCCGGGACCTCCGGGAATTCCCCCACGACACCCCGGGACGACGCGCACGCACCCATGCGCCCCCCGATCGGGATTCCCGGGCGAGCGGATTCGCGCGGCCCACGGGAAAAACCGGCGGCCCCGCCCCCGTGCCCGAGCACGCCGCCCGGACGGCGCGCCCCGCGGGGCCGCCCGCACCCCCACCCCCACCCCTGAGCAGACCGCCCGCCCCGCCGCCCGGCCCCGCCGGTCCGCGGCCCCGGGTGGCCCCTTTCGAACACGAGACACGGCGCCACGAACCATGGACACCCCCCTCCCCACACCCGCACCCCCGCGCGTCGGCTACCGCGAGCTGTTGGCCCCCCGGCCCCGCCGCCTCCTGGTCGTCACCGGCGCCGTCTCCCGACTGCCCCTCGCCGGCGCGGGCATGGCGATCGTCCTCGCGACGAGCGGCGCCACCCGGTCGTACGGCCTGGCCGGCACGGCCTCGGCGCTGTACGTGGTCGCCTCGTCCGTCATGGCCCCCCTGCACGCCCGCCGGATGGACCGCACGGGCCAGCGCCGGATGCTGCTCCTCGCCGCCGGCGCCCAGACGGCCGCCCTCCTCTGCCTCGTGCTGTTCTGCCGGACGCCCGGGTGGTGGCAGGTCCCCGGGATCCTCGTGACCTCCGCCGCGGCCGGCGCCGCCCAGGTCGACATCGGCTCCGCGGTACGGGCCCGCTGGGCGTACGCCGTCCCGGACCGGGTCGCCCAACAGACGGCCTTCCTCCTCGAATCCGTGGTCGACGAGATGATGTTCGTCCTCGCGCCCATGGCCATCACCGCCGTGACGGTCACGCACAGCTGGGCGGCGCCCGCGATCGTCCTCGTCGGCCCCGTGGTGGGCTGGATGCTGCTGGCCCGTCAGACCGGCACGGAACCGCCGCCCCTGCCCGCCCCCGGCCCCCGGGGGAAGCGCGCCGTCTCCATGGCCGGCTCCCGTTCCCTCGTCGCGGCCTTCGTGGGCATCGGGACGTACTTCGGCTCCCTGGAGATCCTCGTGCTCGCCCTCGCCGACGCCGGCGGCGAACCCCGGTGGGCCGGCTACACCCTGGCCGCGTGGGCCCTCGGCAGCGCCTCGGCCGCCCTGCTCGCGGGGCCCCGCCTCGGCCGCCTGGCGCCCGAACGGGTCTTCGTGTCCGCGATCGCCTGGATGGCGGCGAGCGGTCTGCTCCTGCCCCTGGTCGGTGACGGGCTGCCCCTGGTGGGGGCCTGTTTCCTCTCCGGCGTCGGCGCCGCCCCCGCCATCGGATCTGGCTTCTCCCTCCTGCGCCGCCGGACCGCCGGCGCGGCCGAGGGGATGAGCTGGGCCTCGTCCGGCATGGGCGCGGGCACCACGATCGGGGCGTTCACGGGCGGCTGGCTGGCGGACCGGACCGGCGACGACGCGGCCTTCTGGCTGTGCGCGGCCTTCGGCGCGATCGCCTTGGCCCTCGCCTGGCGGGCGTTGTCGGAACACACCCCCGACGCGGCCGGCACTCCGCACTGACCCGCCACGGCCGTCTCCCCCGCGAACCCCGGGCACCCCGTTCGCGGTGGGCTCCCGTGCGCCCCGATTCCCGGGAGCCCCTTCGGGCGCCCCGGTCGAACGCCGAGTTTCCCCAAGCGAAAGGAGATGCCATCGTGATGGCGATACGAGGTCGATGTACGGGCGCCCGCGCGGCGTTCCCCATGAGGTCGACGAGCCCGTCGGAGCCGTCCCGCGAGCGCGTCGCGGCCCCGACCGCCCGCGCGAGGGGGTGGGCGGCGTGAAGGTCGACGCGGCGACCCTGGCCCGCCGGTACGAGGACGCGCGCGACCCGGGACGCCGGGTGCCCGACCCGGTCGACTTCGCGCTCGACCGCGACCTGTGCGTCTCCATCGCGGACTGGTACGACGGCGCCCCCGACTCCTGGGACCACCCGGAGTCCCGGCGCCAGTACGACGTCCTCAAAGCGGAGACCCTCCGCCAGTTCGAGGCCATGACCCGCGCGGGCGTCCGCGTCCGCCCCTGGCTCGGGGAGGGCCAGCCCTACCGGGACTCCGCGGAGTTACGGCGCGACGTCGCCGACTCCGGCGTCCTGTTCGTCTACCTCACCAGCGACGGCCACGGCACCGGCGGCTCGACCCCCGACGCGGTCTCCCACCCCATGGTCGAGCCCACCGACCACGTCGTCGACGGGGTTCGGTTCGCCCACAACGACGTCTTCCGCGCCGTCCACGACTTCTTCGGTCACGTGGCCCGGGGCAACCCCTTCACCGCCCGGGGCGAACACCTGGCGGCCTGGGACCACAGCCGCATGTATCCGGAGGATTGCCATCCGGCACTGCTCACGGAAACCCTCGGCCAAATCTGCTGGTTCTATTACGGCCCCCATCTCCGGGATTCCGACGGACGCGTTCCCCTGCCCGGTGCCCCGGGCTACACGCCGCCCAGCGGTCGCCCGTACTCACCGCAGAAGACCGTCCCGCTGCCGACCGAGTTCGTGTCCGCGTTCTTCTCCCTTTTCCCGTAGTCACCCCCCGCGGCTTTTCCGCCGGCTTTCCCGCGGGACGAACCGCCGGGAGCCGAATTCCGCCGCACCGTGAGCACGTCACCCCGCGCCCCTCGGCGCGGGGCGACCGGCCCCGCGCCGGGCCCCGGGCACACGAAGAAGGACCCCAGCGATGCTGGGGTCCTTCAGTGGTGTCCGAGGGGGGACTTGAACCCCCACGCCCGATAAAGGGCACTAGCACCTCAAGCTAGCGCGTCTGCCATTCCGCCACCCGGACAAGGTGTCTGTCGTGCGTCCCTCGCGGGCCGCTCCGACGAAGAGAACATTACCAGGGTTTCCGAGCACCCCGAGCACTCCCGCCCCCCCGTGCACCGCCTCCGACCTCGGGAGGGGTGTTGGGCGGCCGGGGCCCCCGGGGTGAGGATGGGGAGCAAGGGCAAGGCCGCATCGAGCAGTGGGAGGAAGCAGCGTGAGCGAGTCGAGCGCGGGACGCACCGTCTCCGGTGAGGACGAGGTCGTCGACCTCTGTCGGGACCTGATCCGGATCGACACCAGCAACTACGGCGACCACTCGGGTCCCGGCGAACGCAAGGCCGCGGAATGGGTCGCGGAGAAGCTCGCCGAGGTGGGCCTGGAACCGAAGATCATCGAGTCGCACAAGGGCCGGGCCTCCACCGTGGCCCGGATCGAGGGCGAGGACCCCTCCCGTCCGGCGCTCCTCATCCACGGCCACACCGACGTGGTGCCGGCCAACGCGGCCGACTGGACCCACGACCCCTTCGGCGGCGAGATCGCCGACGGCTGCGTCTGGGGCCGGGGCGCGGTCGACATGAAGGACATGGACGCGATGACCCTCGCGGTCGTCCGCGACCGGCTGCGCAGCGGCCGCAAGCCCCCGCGCGACATCGTGCTCGCGTTCCTCGCCGACGAGGAGGCCGGCGGCGTGTACGGCGCCCGGCACCTCGTGGACAACCACCGGGACCTGTTCGACGGGGTCACGGAGGCCATCGGCGAGGTCGGCGGCTTCTCGTTCACCGTCAACGAGAACCTGCGCCTGTACCTGGTGGAGACCGCGCAGAAGGGCATGCACTGGATGCGGCTCACCGTGGACGGCACCGCCGGCCACGGCTCCATGACCAACAACGACAACGCCATCACCGAGCTGTGCGAGGCCGTCGGCCGACTCGGCCGGCACCAGTGGCCGGTGCGCGTGACCAAGACGGTGCGCTCGTTCCTCGACGAGCTCTCCGACGCCCTGGGCACCCCGCTGGACCCGGACGACATGGACGCCACCCTCGCCAAGCTCGGCGGCATCGCCAAGATGGTCGGCGCCACCCTGCGCAACTCCGCGGCCCCCACCATGCTCGGCGCCGGCTACAAGGTGAACGTCATCCCCGGCCAGGCCACCGCCCACGTCGACGGCCGCTTCCTGCCCGGTTACGAGGACGAGTTCTTCGCCGACCTCGACCGGATCCTCGGCCCCCGGGTCCGCCGCGAGGACGTGCACGCCGACAAGGCGCTGGAGACCGAGTTCGACGGGAAGCTGGTCGACGCCATGCAGGGCGCGCTGCGGGCCGAGGACCCGATCGCCCGCGCCGTGCCGTACATGCTCTCCGGCGGCACCGACGCGAAGTCCTTCGACGACCTCGGCATCCGCTGCTTCGGCTTCGCGCCGCTCCAGCTCCCGCCGGAACTGGACTTCGCGGGCATGTTCCACGGGGTCGACGAGCGGGTGCCGGTGGACGGCCTCAAGTTCGGCGTCCGGGTGCTGGACCGGTTCATCGACAACTGCTGACCCCGCCCCGGGGAGGGACCCGGAGGGGAATCGGACGGGTGTGCGCGGACCACCGGGAAGAGTGAACCGACTCATACGCTCGTAGCCCCGGTGGAGCCTCCTCGTTACAGGTGGTGCGGCCCGCGGCTGGGACCGCATTTACCAACCAGGAGGAATCATGCTGAAGAAGGTTGTGGCCGTCGCCGCTGCCACCGGTGGTCTCGTTCTCGCGGGTGCCGGCCTCGCCGCCGCCGACGCGGGCGCGCAGGGTGCGGCCGTCGGTTCCCCCGGTGTCCTGTCGGGCAACGTCATCCAGGTCCCCGTCCACGTTCCCGTGAACGTGTGCGGCAACACCGTCAACGTGATCGGTCTGCTGAACCCCTCGTTCGGCAACACCTGCGTCAACGCCTGACACAGCTGAGCCCCGGGCTCCGGAACGCGCTCCACGCGTTCCGGGGCCCGTAGGGCTTTTCGGCCGTGTTTTCGGCCAATCTCGCGACAACATCTCGACGGTCCGGCGCGCGTGGCGGGGGAGCCACAGTGGTCACGGTGCCGGCCGGGACGGACCCGAGTCGGGGTCCGTCCGCACCCAGGGAGGGAAGCACGACAATGCGACGACAGATCGTCACCAAGCGCACCCTGTTCACGATGGCGGCGGCCGGCGGGGTCCTCGCCCTCGGCACCGGCTACGCCCAGGCGGGCACCGGCCCCGGGGCGGGAGCGGCGGGCCACGCGACGGGATCGCCCGGGGTGCTCTCCGGCAACACGGTGCAGGCGCCCGTGGACGCGCCGGTGAACCTGTGCGGCAACAGCGTGAGCGTGGTGGGACTGCTCAACCCGTCGTTCGGCAACACCTGCGGCAACGGACACGTCGGCAAGCCGAAGCCGAAGCCCCAACCGGAAGACCCCTGCGACCACCCGGGCCACCCGGGGCACCCGGGTCACCCCGGCAACCCGGGCACTCCGGGCAACCCCGGCACGCCCGGGAACCCCGGTACTCCCGGCAACCCGGGCACGCCTGGAAACCCCGGTACTCCCGGCAACCCGGGGACTCCGGGCAACCCCGGTACGCCCGGTACTCCGGGCAACCCCGGCACCCCTGGCAACCCGGGCACGCCCGGCAATCCGGGGACCCCCGGGAACCCGGGCACGCCGGGTAACCCCGGTACTCCGGGCAACCCCGGCACCCCTGGGAACCCGGGCACGCCGGGTAACCCCGGTACGCCGGGCAACCCCGGCACGCCGGGTACCCCTGGCAACCCCGGCACCCCGGGCAACCCCGGTACGCCGGCCACGCCCGGGAACCCCGGTACGCCGAACAACCCCGGTCCCCAGACCGGCCCGCAGCTCGCGCAGACCGGGGCCGACGGGGTCGCCACCGCCGCCCTGCCGCTCGCCGGCGGCCTCCTGCTCGGCGGCGCGGTGCTCTACCGGCGGGCCCGCCGGTCCGGCGTCTGATCCACCCGTCCACCGGCCCGACGGGCCGTGCGCACGGTGGTTCCGGGGCGTCCCGCGAGGGCGCTCCGGAACCTCCGGCGGGTCACCAGGTGGCCCGTACCTGACGGATGATCCGGCGGCGCAACCGCACTCTGCGGCTGCCGTCCCGGTGCAGCGTCAGCCGATCCAACTCCCAGTGCCCGTATTCGGCATGGTCGGTCAGCATGCGGGTGGCCTCCTTGCGAGGGACTCCGCGCGGCACGTACACGTCGACAAATTCGTATTCCGGCATCGAATCCATTGTGCGGGCAAGGGCCCGCTACGGATAGCGTCTGCACCATGTCTGATGCCGCTCTGCCCACCGTTGCCGAGGTACGCGCCGCCGCCGAGGCGGTCAAGGCCGCACTGGACCGTCACCTCGCGGCGGTCGAGAGCAGGTCCGGGGACGACGACCCGGCCGTCCACGCCGCCTTCAACGAACTCGCCGCCGCCGCGGAGGAGTACGACGAGCTCCTCTACGAACGCCACGACGAGGTGACCCCCTTCGAGATCCCCAGCCCGGAGGACGCCTTCCGCTACACCGGCCCCGCCGAACCCGTCGCGTTCAGCGTCCTGGTCCGCCGGGACTACGCGGTCAGCGAACCCCGGCGCCTGCTGGCCCAGGCCGAGCGGATCGCCGCCCACGACCGCGAGGTCGCCCAGCTCCACGACGGCACCGCCGCCGGGGCCCTCGGGGTCCTCTTCGACGAGTACGAGCCCGACGAGATCGCCGGTCGGGCCGCCGACTTCGGACTGGAGGAGGGGGACGCGACCCTGTGGGTCGTCGCCTCGGAGGAGGTGCCGGAACCGGGGGAGTGGCTGGATTCCCCCTTCGAACACACCGACCCCGGTCAGGTCCTGCACCGCTTCGACGCCAGTTCCGTCTTCGACGAGGACGAGGGCGACCTCGACGTCTCCGACGGTGACGTCGACGTCGACCCCGACGAGGACGCCGACGACGGGACGCCGGCCGGCGCCCGCCACTGAGCCCGCCGGACGCCGACGCGCGGGGGCCCCGGGAACCGTCACGGTTCCCGGGGCCCCCGCGCGTCCCGGCGTCAGCCGGCCTCGGGGGTCGGGGCCGTCGCCCGGGTCAGGGCCCGCAGCAGGCCCGTCAGCCGCGTGGACCGGGCCGGCACGTGCCGCTCCGCGACCGCGCGCGGCAGTTCGCGGTCCACGCCGTGCACCACCGACAGGTGCCGCCCGGCCCGGCCGAACGCCGTGTACACCCACTCGCGGGTCAGCCCCGCGCCCGCGTCCCCGGGCAGGACGACGACCACCGCCGCCGCCCGCGTCCCCACCGCCTGGTGTCCGGTGACCGCCCAGCCGTGCCGCAGCGCCCCGGCCGTCACCTGCTCCGGGGTCACCGCCACCGTCCCGTACGGGGCCGGGCAGTCCACGCGCAGGCCCGCCTCGTCCGCGCCCGTCACGCGGCCGGGCACGGCCCGGCCCGGCGCCGGCACGTACGCGACCAGGTCGCCCGGGTCGAAGCCCCCGAACCGGCCCGGTCCCGGGTTCAGCCGCTGCTTGAGGGCCGTGTTCAGGGCCCGGGTGCCCGCCGGTCCGCCGTGCCCCGGGGTCAGCACCCGCACCTCGTCGGCCGGTACCCCGAAGGCGCGCGGCACGGACTCGGTGACGAGCTGCACCGTGCGGTGCACCGCCTCGGCCGGCTCCCGCACCGGCACGATCACGATCTCCTTGTCGGGCGCGGGCACCTGCTGGAGCTCGCCGATCCCGATCCCCGACACCAGCTCGCCGAGCGGCCCGGGGTCCGGGGTGCGGGACGCGATCTGCGGGCACGCGCGGGAGGCCAGCAGGTCCGCGAAGACCCGGCCCGGCCCCGCCGAGCCGAGCACGACCGGATCGCCCGAGAGCACCAGCCGGGCCCCGTCCGGGACCGCCTCGACGAGCGCGGCGGCGGCCTCCACGTCGAGCTGGGGGGCGTCCAGCACCAGCAGCACGTCCACCGCGAGCCGGCCCTCCGCGTCCCGCGCCGGTCCCTCGACGCCCGCGATCAGCCCGGCCGTCGACACCGGGGCGTCGGTGGCCTCCGCGGCGTCGGCGGGGGCGTCGGGCGGGGTCGGCAGGGCCCAGGGGGCGTGCGCGGCCACGCAGACGCGCAGACCCAGCGTGCGCGCCGCGCGCGCCACCGCGAACACCTCGGCCCGCGCCGCCTCGCCGCCCGTGTGGGCCACCAGGCCGTGCGCGGCCACCGTGCGCACCAGGGCGCCGGCGGACACCCCCCGGGCCTCCTGGGCCACCCGTTCCCAGCCCGCGAGGTCCGGGCCGGCCGCCGCGTCGAAGGTGTTCACCAGGCGGGCGAGGGAGTCGGCGAGGCTCTCCTCGGCCAGGGCGAGGCGCTCGGAGCCGACGAGCACCCGCATGGGCACCTCGGCCTCCTCGCCGTCGTCACCCGTTCCGGTGGCGGAGCCGGTCCCGGTTGTGGGGGCGGGGGAGCCGGGGGCGGAGTCCTCCACGGGCTCGTGGAAGACGAGGACCTCGCCCTCCTCGGCGGCCTCGGCCAGCGCGCTCTCGGGGTCGGCGACGCCGAACCGGGCCAGGTCGGCGCGGAGGGACTCGGCGGTCACGGCGGTGTGCCCGGCCGTCGCGGCCCGCTCCAGCAGCCGGCCCAGCAGGGCGGCGCAGCGGCGCGGGTCGGCGGGGCCGGCCTCGGCGCCGAGGAGGGCGCGGGCGAAGCCGTCGGCCTGCTCGGAGGTCACCTCGGCCAGGTCCAGCAGCCGCCAGGGGTTGTCGGCCAACTCCTCGGCCGCGTGCGGCCCGAGCACGGCCGCGACCCGGTCGGCCAGGGCGCGGGGGGCGCCGCCGCGGGTCAGGACCCCGGCGACCTCCGCCACGGCCTCGGCGGCGGGCGGTGCGGCGGCCGGCGCCGGGGTGGGCGCGGGGACCGCGGGCCGGGCGGGCGCGGGCTCGGCGCGGCGGGGGGCCGGGGCGGGGGCCTCGTCGAAGACGGGGAGGTCCGGGCGGTCGCCGGACTCGACGGCGCGGACGGCGGCGAGCAGATCGGCGGCCTTGCCGCTGAGGGCGGCGCCGGCGGTGACGGGTTCGGTCCGAGCGGCCTTGCGGCGGGCGATCCGTTCCCGTTCGATCTTCTGCGCGGCGAGCTCGGCCGCGGCCTCGGACAACGCGGGCGCGGCCTCCCCGTCACCCTTCTCACCCCCGGCCACCTCGGCCGCGTCCCCGGCCCCGGCGTCGGCCGCGTCCCCGGCGTCGGCCGCGTCCCCGGCGTCGGCCCCGGCCTCGGCCGCGTCCCCGGCCTCCACCTCGGCCCCAGCCTCCGCCTCGGCCCTGGCGCCACCGTCGGCCTCAAGGTCGGCCCCGGTCTCCGTCTCGGTTCCGGCGTCGGCCTCCATGTCGGCCCCAGCGCCGGCCTCGGCCTGAACGTCGGTCCCGGCCGTGGTCCCGGCCTCGACCCCGGCCTCCGCGCCGGCCTCGGTCTGAACGTCGGTCTTGGCCTCGGCCTCGGTGTCGGCCGTGTCCTCGGCCTCGGCTCCAGGCTCGACCGTGTCCTCGGCCCCGGGCTTCGTCTCTGCCTCGGCGCCCGCTGCGGGTTCGGCCCCGGGCTTTGTCTCCGCCTCGGCTCCGGCTGCGGGCTCGGGCTTCGCCTCCGTTCCCGGCCTGGGCTCGGCCTGCGCCTGTGCCTCGGGCTCGGGCTCGGGTGTGGGGGAGGTTTCGGGGGTCGGGTCCTGCGGGTGTTCGGCCCCCGGGGCGGCGGCTTCGGGGCCGGCCGTGTCGGTGTCCGCCTCCGAGGGCGGCGTCCGGGTGGGGTCCGTGCTCACAGGGTGCTCCAGTCGTGGTCGGGGTAGCGGTGGACCGGGGCCGACACATCGGCCTGCGCCCGGCGGATCTCCTCGGGAAGACTAAGGCTCTCGACCGACAGGGCCGCGCCGAGCCGCACGACGGTCCGGGCCCACACGCTCGGGGCGGTGACCCCCCGGCCGGTCCCTTACCCACGCCGGGGCCATCTGAGCCGTGGTCACGGCCGAGCCCCGCGCGGCGGTGACGCCCGCGTCGGTGATCCGGTGTCCGGTGTCGCCCGGACAGGGTTCCGCGAACGCGGCCATCGTGTCCGAGCCGCACCGCGAGCCGCGGGGCACGTCCTCCCGGTACTTGCCGGTGGGCACGCTCCGGTCCGGCGGGGCGGGAGGAGGGCGGCAGGACGGGGCCGAGGTCCCGGCGGGCAGGCAGGCAGGCAGGAGTTCGCGTTCCGCGCCGCGCCGCACGGGGGAGTGCTCGACCCGGGCGCCGGCCGGGCGGGTGCGCGGGCCGGGCGCGGCGGTTGCCGGGTGGCGGCCTTGGCGAGCTGCCGCCCGCTGAGGCCGGCGCAGCCCGCGTACCGGGCCCGGCCGCCGTTCACGGCGAGATCGAGGGTGCCCGGGCCCGCCGCGTATCGGGCCCGGGCCCCGCTCACGGCGAGGTCGAGGGCGCCGGGGTTCTCCTCGGCCGGGGTGCGCGGGCGTGGCCCTGCCATGGCCACAGGTCCGCGTGGTCGGTGCCCGGCCGGGCCGGCGAGGGCGGCCGGCGGGAGTCGTCGTGGCCGCAGTCGGGTTCGGCGACCGCACCGGCCTCGTGCCCCGCCGGGTCCCGGCGACCGCACGAGGCCGTCGAGGAGCCGCCCGAGGTGGTGTTCGGCCTCGCCGCCGCCGTACGCGTCGGCGGTGTCCACGAGGGTGCCGCCGGTCTCCCGGAGGACCTTGAGCCGTTCGGCCGCCGCCTCCTCGCCCGCCTCCCGGCCCCAGGTCAGGGCGCCCGGGCCGATCCGGGGCCCGCGCAGGCCCGTGCGGTCCGGACGCCTCCGCTCCGCGTCTCGCGTCCTCGCAGGGAACGGGCCGCGTCCGGCCGTGGCCTGCCGGAACCGGGCGGGGCGCGCTAGAGTCCCCGCACCGGCACGTTACCGGCCGGTAAGCCAATCGAATCGAGGGGACGACCTATGCGGCTCGGCATCAATCTCGGCTACTGGGGTGCGGGCATGGACGCCGACAACCTCGCCGTCGCCCAGGAGGCCGACCGGCTCGGCTACGACGTCTGCTGGGCCGCCGAGGCGTACGGCTCCGACGCGCCGACCGTGCTGGCCTGGGTGGCCGCGCAGACCACCCGGATCGACGTGGGCTCCGCCATCCTCCAGATCCCGGCCCGCCAGCCCGCGATGACGGCGATGACCGCCGCCACCCTCGACTCCCTGACCGGCGGCCGGTTCCGGCTGGGCCTGGGCGTCTCCGGCCCGCAGGTCTCCGAGGGCTGGTACGGGGTCCGCTTCGACAAGCCGCTCTCGCGCACCCGCGAGTACGTGGAGATCGTCCGCAAGGCCATGAGCCGCGAGCGCCTGACCCACGAGGGCGAGCACTGGACCCTGCCGCTGCCCGAGGGCCCGGGCAAGCCGATCAAGCTCACCGTGCACCCCGTCCGCGAGCGGATCCCGCTGTACATCGCGGCCATCGGCCCGAAGAACCTGGAGCAGACCGGCGAGATCGCCGACGGCGCCCTGCTGATCTTCCCCTCCGCCGAGCACCTGGAGGAGACCGCGCTCGCCCCGCTGCGGGCCGGCCGCGCCAAGGCCGGGCTGACCCTCGACGGGTTCGACGTGTGCCCGACCGTGCCGCTGGCCGTCGGCGAGGACGTCGCCGCGCTCGCCGACACCTTCCGCCCCTACACCGCCCTGTACGTGGGCGGCATGGGCAGCCGGAAGCAGAACTTCTACAACCGGCTCGCCCAGCGCATGGGCTACGAGAAGGAGGCCGCCGAGATCCAGGACAAGTACCTGGCCGGCGACAAGCAGGGGGCGGCCGCGGCCGTTCCGCACTCCCTGATCGACTCCACCACTCTGCTCGGGTCCGTGGACCGCATCGCCGACGGGATGCGGGCCTACGCGGCGGCCGGCGTCACCACCCTGACCCTGGCCCCGGCCGGGTTCACCCGGGAGGAGCGGCTGACGGCGCTGCGCGCCGGGGTCGAGGCCCTGGAGCGGTCCGGCACGGCCTGATCCCCTCCCGCCCCGCACGGGAGCACCACGCACGGGAGCGTCACGCACGAGAGCGCCGACCGGGGGTCCGGTCGGCGCTCTCGTCGCTCCCGGGCGGGGAGCGGGGTCCGCGGCCGTGGTGGGGGCTCGGGGGTCTTCCCCGCCACGGCCGTCACCCCCCTCAACGCGCGGGGCGCCCGCGGGGTTACGCACCCCGCGTTCACCCCTTCGCGTCCGTCGAACGGCCGACCGGAGCAGTCCCTCCGGTTGCCCGGCCCCCGGGCCCGCCGTTGACTGGGCCGCAGGACCCGCCCGTACCCGCACGAAGGGGGTGTCGCCGTGCTCTCCGCCCGCGGCCTCTTCGAGGAGATCGTCGACAACGACGACTCCTACCGGCTGTTCTGCTCCATCGCCGCCGGCGGCGAGGCGCAGGGCGGTTGGGAGAACGCGCGGATCGCCGCGCTCGTCCCGCCTTCCCTCGCCGAGCTCGCGCCCAAGATCGTCCGGCACGGCGCCGACGAGGACAAGCACGGCCGGATCTTCGCCGCGCTGCTGCGCAAACGCGGCCTCGACCCCGTGCCCGTGCCCCCCGAGACCGACTACACGATGCTGCTGGAGCGCCGGGGCATCGGGCTGTCGCACGCCGTCCTGCGCGGGGCGGAGCCCCTCACCGAACGCGACGTGATCGTCTACCTCGCGCACAGCCGGGTCACCGAACAACGCGCCTCCGAACAGATGCGGCTGCTGCGCCGGCTCTTCGGCGACCACCCCGACCTCGGCCGCGCCGTCCGCGTGATCAGCGCCGACGAGGACAACCACCTCGCCTACTGCCACGAGGAACTGCTCCGCCTCAACGCCCGCGGCCACGGCCGGCTCATCCAACGGGTGCTGCGCACCTGCGCCCTGGCCGAGATCGCCGTCTACCGCGACGTCAGCCTGGCCGTGATGGACCACATGGGCCGCATCCTCGGCTGGTCGCCCGCCAAGGCCCGCACCCTGGCCGCCGGCATCCGCGCCGCGCACGCGTGGGAACGGTTCGCGGGCTGGCACCGGATGACCGACCTGCGTCCGCCCGCCCGTCGCGACGCCCTCGGCGGCCCCCTGCCCGCCCCCGTGCGCGGGCTCGTCTGAGCCGGGCCCGGCCGCGGGGGCTCAGAGCCAGCCGCGTCGCTTGAACATCCGGTGCAGGCCCACGCACAGTCCGGCCATCACCAGCAGCACCCCCGGGTAGCCCCACCACTGGCCCAGCTCGGGCATGTGCTCGAAGTTCATGCCGTAGATCCCGGCGACCATGGTGGGCACGGCCGCCATGGCCGCCCAGGCCGAGATCTTGCGCATGTCGTCGTTCTGTCGCACGCCCATCTGCGCCAGGTGCGCGGCGAGGGCGTCCGACAGCAGCCGGTCCAGGCCCTCCACGTACTCGTTGGCCTTGGTGAGGTGGTCGGCGACGTCCCGGAAGAAGGGCCGGGAGTGCTCGTGCACGAAGGGCACGGTGCCGAACGCGAGCCGGTCCATCGGCTGGGCGAGCGGGCCGGTGGCCCGACGGAACTCCAGCACCTGCCGCTTGAAGCCGTAGATCCGGGCCGCCGTGTTCTTGGCGTCGCCCGCGTTCGGGGCGAACACCTCCGCCTCCAGCTCCTCCAGGTCGGCCTGGAGCTCGGAGGCCACGTCGATGTAGTGGTCGACGACGGCGTCGGCCACGGCGTACAGCACGGCCGTGGGCCCGTGCCGCAGCACCTCCGGGTCCTCCTCCAGCCGGTGCCGGACCTCGGTCAGCGGGGCCCCGTCGCCGTGCCGGACGGTCACCACGAAGGAGTCCCCGATGAAGACCATCACCTCGTCGGCGGTGACGGTGTCGGTGTCGTCGTCGTAGCGCACCGGCTTGAGGACCACGAAGAGGGAGTCGTCGTACACCTCCAGCTTGGGCCGCTGGTGCGCGGTCAGGGCGTCCTCCACGGCCAGCGGGTGCAGTCCGAACTCGTCGCGGACGTGCTCGAACTCGTCCGCCGTCGGCTCGTGCATGCCCACCCACAGGAACGCGTCCCCGCGGGCGCGTGCCGCTTCGAGGGCGTCGGAGAGGTCCTCCGGCGCCGCGGTCCGCTCACCGTTCGCGTACATCGCGCAGTCCACCATCACGCCGCGCATTGTGCCCCGCCGCGAGCGCGTCACGCACCTCGTCGGGCCGCGGGTCGGCGCGCCGTCCGCTGCCCGTACCCTGGGCCCCATGGCCACGCTGATCCTCGTACGACACGGGCGTTCCACCGCCAACACCGCCGGGGTGCTCGCCGGCCGGACGCCGGGGGTGCACCTCGACGAGCGGGGCCGGGAGCAGGCCGCGGCCCTGCCCGGCCGGCTGGCCGGGGTCCCGGTGGACGCCGTGGTCAGCAGCCCGTTGGAGCGCTGCCGCGAGACGATCGCGCCGCTGCTCGCCGACCGCCCCGGCACCCCGCTGCACGTGGAGGAGCGGATCTCGGAGTGCGACTACGGCGACTGGGCCGGTCGCAAGCTCGGCGAGTTGACGGACGAGCCGCTGATGCGGATCGTGCAGCAGCACCCCTCCGCCGCCGCGTTCCCCGGCGGCGAGTCCATGCGCGCGATGCAGGCGCGGGCGGTGGACGCGGCTCGGGAGTGGAACGAGCGGATCGAGGCCGAGCACGGCCCGGAGGCCGCGTTCGTGATGTGCTCGCACGGGGACATCGTGAAGTCCCTGGTGGCCGACGCCCTGGGCATGCACCTGGACCTCTTCCAGCGGATCCAGGTCGACCCCTGCTCGGTCACCGTCATCCGCTACACCCCCGTCCGGCCCTTCCTGCTGCGGCTCGGGGACACCGGGGAACTGTCCGGGATCGCCGCCCGCCGGGTGCCCGCCGACGCCGATCCGGCGGCCGGCGCCGCCTCCGGGGACGAAACGCCCGAAGCCGGGACGACGGGGGCGGGCGACGCCGTCGTGGGCGGTGGTGCGGGCGCTGCGTGATCGCCGGGCGCAGTAGGGTGGACCGACCGGGCGTCGACCCGGCACCCGCCCCCCTGTCGCCGAGACCTGGAGTTCCGGACGTGCCTCGTCAGGTGTTCCTCTACGACCCCCCGGACCGTTTCGTGGCCGGCACGGTCGGCCTGCCCGGGCGCCGCACCTTCTTCCTCCAGGCCACCGCCGGACACCGGGTGACCAGCGTGTCCCTGGAGAAGACCCAGGTCGCCGCGCTGGCCGAACGGATGGACGAACTGCTCGACGAGGTGGTCCGGCGCACCGGCGGCAACGCGGCGGTGCCCGCGATGGCCACCACCGAGTCCGCCGACACCGCGCCGCTGGACGTGCCGGTCGAGGAGGAGTTCCGGGTCGGGACCATGGCGCTGGCCTGGGACGGCGAGGAACAGCGCATGATCGTCGAGGCGCAGGCCCTGGTGGAACTCGACGCGGAGTCCGAGGAGGACCTCGCCGAGGCCGAGGAGCGCCTGCTCCAGGACGAGGAGAACGGGCCGCCGATGCTGCGGGTCCGCCTCACCGGGGCCCAGGCCCGGGCCTTCGCCAAGCGCGCTCTGGACGTGGTCAACGCCGGCCGCGCCCCGTGCCCGCTGTGCAGTCTCCCGCTCGACCCCGAGGGCCACGTCTGCCCGCGCCAGAACGGCTACCGGCGGCAGGCGTGAGCACCGTGACCGGCATCGAGGAACTGTTGGCCGAGGGGGAGCTGACGGTTCTGGGCCGGATCCCGCAAGCCTCCAACGCGGTCCTGCTGTGCACCGTCACCCGTGACGGCGCCGGCGTCGAGTGCGTGTACAAGCCCGTCAAGGGCGAGCGGCCGCTGTGGGACTTCCCCGACGGCAACCTCGCCCGCCGCGAGCGCGCCGCCTACCTGGTGTCCGAGGCCACCGGCTGGGGGCTGGTGCCCCCGACCGTGCTGCGCGACGGGCCCTACGGCGAGGGCATGGTCCAGCTGTGGCTCGACGCGGCCGGCGGCGCCCCCGAGGGCGAAGGGGTCGAAGGGGGCGAGGCGACCGACGAGAGCGGGGCCGGCGGCGGGCCCGACACCGAGGCCGCTGCCGGGCCCGAGCCGATCGGCGGGCCGCCCGGGGCCTCGCTGCTGGCGCTGGTGGACGGCGAGGAGGCGGGGGAGGGCTGGCGCCCGGTGGCCTTCGCCGAGGTCGGCGAGGGCCGCACCGCGCTCCTCGTGCACGCCGACGACGAACGGCTGCGCCGGCTCGCCGTCCTGGACGCCGTCATCAACAACGGCGACCGCAAGGGCGGGCACCTGCTGCCCACCCCCGACGGCCGGCTGTACGGCATCGACCACGGAGTGAGTTTTCACACGGACGACAAGCTCCGCACCCTGCTGTGGGGATGGGCCGGGGAACCCCTCACCGAGGAGGCGCTGACGGTTCTCGGCCGGCTTTCCGGGGAACTGGCCGAGGGCGGCCCGCTCGCCACCCGTCTGGCCGAACTGATCACCGGGGCGGAGCTGGACGCCGTACGGGCCCGCGTGGCCGCCCTGCTGGCCGCCCGGACCCATCCCAGCCCCTCGGGGGAGTGGCCCCCGATCCCCTGGCCCCCGGTCTGACCGGCCCGAACGCCACGTGTATCGCCTGCCACACCGGGGGCGAAACCACAAGAGAGCGCTTTCGGCCGATGACCGGATCCGGTTCGTTTCCGGAACATCCGTGCGGTTAGTCTCATGACATGCATGCCTGGCCCGCTTCTGAGGTTCCCGCCCTGCCCGGCAAGGGCCGCGACCTCCGGATCCACGACACCGCGACCCGGGGGACCGTCACCCTGGTCCCCGGTCCCGTCGCCCGCATCTACGTCTGCGGGATCACCCCGTACGACGCGACCCACCTGGGTCACGCGGCGACCTACAACGCGTTCGACCTCGTTCAGCGCGTGTGGCTCGACACCAAGCGGCAGGTCCACTACGTCCAGAACGTCACCGACGTGGACGACCCGCTGCTGGAGCGGGCCGTGCGCGACGGCGAGGACTGGGAGGCGCTCGCCGAACGCGAGACCGCCCTCTTCCGCGAGGACATGACCGCCCTGCGGATGCTCCCCCCGCGCCACTACATCGGCGCGGTCGAGGCCATACCGGCGATCGTCCCCCTCGTGGAACGGCTCCGCGACGCCGGCGCCGCCTACGAACTCGACGGCGACGTGTACTTCTCCGTCGAGTCCGACGCCCACTTCGGCGAGGTCTCCCACCTCGACGCCGAGGCCATGCGGATCCTCTCCGCCGAACGCGGCGGCGACCCCGACCGCGAGGGCAAGAAGAACCCCCTCGACCCGATGCTGTGGATGGCCGCCCGCGAGGGCGAACCCAGCTGGGACGGCGCCAGCCTCGGCCGGGGCCGCCCCGGCTGGCACATCGAGTGCGTCGCCATCGCCCTGCAACACCTGGGCATGGGCTTCGACGTGCAGGGCGGCGGCTCCGACCTGATCTTCCCGCACCACGAGATGGGCGCCTCCCACGCCCAGGTCCTCACCGGCGAGTTCCCCATGGCCTCCGCCTACGTGCACGCCGGGATGGTCGGCCTCGACGGCGAGAAGATGTCCAAGTCCCGCGGCAACCTCGTCTTCGTCTCCGCGCTCCGCCGCGCCGGCGTCGACCCGGCCGCGATCCGCCTGGCCCTGCTCTCCCGCCACTACCGGGCCGACTGGGAGTGGACCGACGCCGTCCTCGACGAGGCCGTCGCGCGCCTCGACCGCTGGCGCGCCGCCGTCTCCCGCCCCGACGGCCTGCCGGCCGACGCGCTCCTCGAAGAGGTCCGCGAGGCCCTCGCCGACGACCTCGACGCCCCGGCCGCCCTCGCGGCCGTGGACCGCTGGGCCGAGGCGCAGCTCGCCGACGGCGGCGAGGACGAGGCCGCCCCCGGCCTGGTCTCCCGCACCGTCGACGCCCTGCTCGGCGTCGCCCTCTAGCCACGCTCCCGGGGCCTCGCCCCCGACCGCACCCGGACTCCTCCGCCCCCACGGGCGGGGGAGTCCTCTCGTTCCCGGCCCGCCCCGGACGCGAACCGGCCCCCGGCCCCGCCCGTACGAGACGGACGGGGACCGGGGGCCGGTCCGACACGCGCGCGGCCCTGCCGCGCGCTCACTCCTGCGGCGGGGGCTCCTCGCCCGGCGCCGACTCCTGAGAGCCCGGGGCCGACCCCGGCTCCTCCGGCTCCGGCCGCCGCCGGGCCTGCGCCTTCCCCGACCCGCCCGCGACCCCGGGATCCCGGAAGTAGGACCCGGCCTCGCCGGCCGTCCCCGGATCCGGCGCCGGATCACGCCGCCGCAGATACCGCTCGAACTCCCGTGCGATCGCGTCGCCGGATGCCTCCGGCAGGTCCGCGGTGTCCCGCGCCTCCTCCAGCGTCTGCACGTACTCCGCCACCTCGCTGTCCTCCGACGCGAGCTGGTCCACGCCCACCTGCCAGGCCCGGGCGTCCTCCGGCAGCTCACCCAGCGGAATCCTGATGTCGATCAGGTCCTCCAACCGGTTCAGCAACGCCAGCGTCGCCTTCGGGTTCGGCGGCTGCGACACGTAGTGCGGCACCGCCGCCCACAGCGACACCGCCGGCACCCCCGCGTGCGTGCACGCCTCCTGCAGGATCCCCACGATGCCCGTCGGACCCTCGTACCGGGTCTCCTCCAGGTCCATCGAGCGCGCCAACCCCGGATCCGAGGTCACCCCGCTCACCGGCACCGGGCGCGTGTGCGGGGTGTCCCCGAGCAGCGCGCCCAGGATCACCACCATCTCCACGCCCAACTCGTGCGCGAACCCCAACAGTTCGTTGCAGAACGAACGCCACCGCATGGACGGCTCGATCCCCCGGACCAACACCAGGTCCCGGGGCTTGGCCCCGCCCACGCGCACCACCGACAACCGCGTGGTCGGCCACGTGATCTTGCGGACCCCGTTGTCCAACCACACCGTCGGCCGGTTGACCTGGAAGTCGTAGTAGTCCTCGGCGTCCAACGCCGCGAACACCTCGCCTTTCCACTCCCGGTCCAGATGCGCGACCGCGCCGGAAGCCGCGTCGCCCGCGTCGTTCCAGCCCTCGAACGCGGCCACCATGACCGGGTCGATCAGCTCGGGCACGCCCTCAAGCTCGACCACCCAGGTCTCCTTCCGAAGTTCCCTTGCGTACACGGGTCAGCCTAAGCCCACACCCGAGCGCCGCCACAGCCCGCGGGAGGGGGCGGTCCGAGCCCGGACCGCCCCCTCCCGCGCCCACCGACGCCCGTGAGCTCCCGCGCGCTGCCATGCCTCACACATGTACCGCGCGGGCCCTCGTTAAGCCTGTTCCCGCAGCATTTCCTCGACCCGGGTCCGCACCCGCTCGTCGTCGAGACCGCGCACGGTCACCGTGGTGCGCCGACGCAGCACGTCGTCCGCGGTCCGCGCCCACTCGAAGTCCCGGGCGTAGGCCACCTGCGCCCAGATCTCCGGGCCGTCCTCGTGGATCCGCTCGCCCAGCGCGGGGTCCTCGTTGACCAGCCGGGCTATGTCGAAGGCCAGCGAACCGTAGTGCGAGGCCAGGTGCCGCGCGGTCAGCGGGTCCATGCGGGTGCCCGGGTCCCGGTCCACCAGCAGCCGGTGCGCGACCGCGTTCGGGTTCGCCACCCCCGGCAGCGGCACCCGCCGCACCAGCGAGCCCACCGGCTCCATGTCCTCCGACAACGGGCTGCCCGGCAGCTTCGCCAGCTTGTCCATGACCACCCGGCCGATGTGCCGGTAGGTGGTCCACTTCCCGCCGGCCACCGACAGCATCCCGCCGCGGCCCTCGGAGACCACCGTCTCCCGCTTGGCCTTCTCCACCCCGCCCGGACCCCCGGGCAGCACCCGCAGGCCCGCGAACGCGTACGTCATCAGCGAACGGTCCAGGTCGGCGTCCTTCACCGAGAACGCGGCCTCGTCCAGGATCTGCGCGATGTCCTTCTCGGTGGCCCGCACGTCCGCCGGGTCCCCCTCGTACACCTCGTCGGTGGTGCCCAGCAGCAGCTGGTCCTCCCACGGCAGCGCGAAGGTGATCCGGTACTTGTCGATGGGGGTGGCCATCGCGGCCCGCCACGGCGAGTTCCGCTTCAGCACGATGTGCGCGCCCTTGGACAGCCGGATCGAGGGCGCCGCCTGCGGGTCCTCCATCCGCCGCAGGTGGTCCACCCACGGGCCGGTGGCGTTCAGCACCACCCGGGCGTCCACCCCGAACTCGGTGCCGTCGAGCCGGTCGCGCAGCTCCGCGCCCGTGACCCGGCCGCGCGTGGAGCGCAGCCCCGTCACCTCGGCGTGGTTGAGGACCACGGCCCCCGACTCCACGGCCGCGCGCACGGTCATCACCGCGACCCGCGAATCGTTCATCTGGTGGTCGTGGTACACGGCCACGGCCTTGAGGTTCTCGGTGCGCAGCGCCGGGTTCTCGGCGGCGGCGCGGGCCGGGCTGATCACCCGACCGATGCCGTCGCCGAACGCGGACAGCGCCGAGTACGCGAACACGCCCGCGCCGAGCTTGGCCGCGCCCACCGGGCCGCCCTTGTAGACGGGCAGGTGGAAGGTGAGCGGGTTCACCAGGTGCGGGGCCACGTCCTTGGCGAGGACGCGGCGCTCGTGGTGGTTCTCGGCGACCAGCTTGACCGCGCCGGTCTGCAGGTAGCGCAGGCCGCCGTGGACGAGCTTGGAGGAGGCCGAGGAGGTGGCGCCGGCGAAGTCGCCGGCGTCCACCATGGCCACCCGCAGACCGGCCTGCGCGGCGTGCCAGGCCACCGAGGTGCCCAGGATGCCGCCGCCGACGACCAGCAGGTCGTAGGTGGCCCGGGAGAGTCGGTCACGGACCTCCGCGCGCCCGGGGTTGGCGCCGGCGTTCCGGTGGGTGCCCAGAGCGGGCGCGGTCTGCGGGGTGTTCATCTGTGTGGCTCCTCGTCCTCGCGTGCTCGACCGACCGTGGGGGCGGTCAGCCGTCGGTCTCGTCGTCGATCCAGCCCATGGTCCGCTCGACGGCCTTGAGCCAGTTCTTGTACTCGCTGTCCCTCGTGGAGGCGTCCATCCGGGGGGTCCACTCGGCGGCCCGGCGCCAGTTGGCGCGCAGGGCGTCGGTGTCGGGCCAGAAGCCGACGGCGAGGCCGGCGGCGTAGGCCGCGCCGAGGCAGGTGGTCTCGGCGACCATCGGGCGCACCACGGGGGCGTCCAGGAAGTCCGAGAGGGTCTGCATCAGCAGGTTGTTGGAGGTCATGCCGCCGTCGACCTTGAGGGCGGCCAGCTCGACGCCGGAGTCCTTGGTCATGGCGTCGGTGATCTCGCGGGTCTGCCAGGCGGTGGCCTCCAGGACCGCGCGGGCGATGTGCGCCTTGGTGACGTAGCGGGTCAGGCCGGCGATCACGCCGCGGGCGTCGGAGCGCCAGTACGGGGCGAACAGGCCGGAGAAGGCCGGCACGAAGTAGGCGCCGCCGTTGTCCTCGACGGAGGAGGCCAGGGTCTCGATCTCGGCCGCCGACTTGATCAGGCCCATCTGGTCGCGCATCCACTGCACCAGCGAACCGGTGACGGCGATGGAGCCCTCCAGCGCGTAGACCGGCTTCTGCTCGCCGATCCGGTAGCCGACGGTGGTCAGCAGGCCGCTGTAGGAGTTGATGATCTGGTCGCCGGTGTTCATGAGCATGAAGGTGCCGGTGCCGTAGGTGGACTTGGCCTCGCCCTCGGCGAAACAGGTCTGGCCGAACAGGGCGGCCTGCTGGTCGCCGAGCGCGGAGGCGACGGGCACCCCGGCCAGCACGCCGTCCTTGACGTGCCCGTAGACCTCGGCGGAGGAGCGGATCTCGGGCAGGACGGCCGCGGGCACGTCCATGGAGTGCAGGATCCGCTCGTCCCAGGCCAGCTCGTGCAGGTTCATGAGCATGGTGCGGGAGGCGTTGGTGACGTCGGTGACGTGCACCCCGCCCTCGGTGCCGCCGGTCAGGTTCCAGATGACCCAGGAGTCCATGGTTCCGAAGAGGATGTCCCCGGCCTCGGCGCGCTCGCGCAGCCCCTCGACGTTGTCGAGCAGCCAGCGGATCTTCGGGCCGGCGAAGTAGGAGGCCAGCGGCAGGCCGGTCTCGCGGCGGAAGCGGTCCTGGCCGACGTTGCGGCCCAGTTCCTTGCACAGCGCGTCGGTGCGGGTGTCCTGCCAGACCAGCGCGTTGTGCACCGGCTCGCCGGTGTGGCGGTCCCACAGCAGGGTGGTCTCGCGCTGGTTGGTGATGCCGATGGCCTTGACGTCGGCGGCGGTGATCTCGGCCTTGGCGATGGCCCCGGCCACCACCTCCCGGACGTTGGCCCAGATCTCCTTCGCGTCGTGCTCGACCCAGCCCGGCTTCGGGAAGATCTGCTCGTGCTCCTTCTGGTCCACCGAGACGATCCGGCCGTCGCGGTCGAAGACGATGCAACGGGAGGAGGTGGTGCCCTGGTCGATCGCGGCGATGAAGGGGCCGGTGTTGCTGGTCATGTGGCTGCTCCTGGCAGGTGTCGCGAGCTCGTCGGCTCGGAGGGAGAGGCGCGGCGTCCGGGTCGCGGGGGAGGCGGGGCCGGGCGTCACGCGGTGCCGTGTGGGGGAGATGGTGGTCAGGCGAACGCGAGGTTGTACAGACCGCCCGCGAGGGCGGCGCCGACCAGCGGGCCGACCACCGGGATCCAGGCGTAGCCCCAGTCGGAGCCGCCCTTGTTCGGCAGCGGGAGCAGCGCGTGCACGATCCGCGGACCGAGGTCGCGCACCGGGTTGATCGCGTACCCGGTCGGGCCGCCGAGGGAGAGGCCGATGCCGACGACGACGAAGGAGGTGATCAGCACGCCGATCACGCCCAGGCCCTTGCCGTCGGCCTGCAGGCCCTGGGTGAGGATCGCCAGGACCAGGACGGCGGTGCCGATGATCTCGGTGGCGAGGTTCTGGACCGTGTGGCGGATCTCGGGGCCGGTGGAGAAGATGCCGAGCACCGGGCCGGCCTGGTCGTGCGGGTGCGGGTCCTCCGGGCCGAGCTTGGCGTCCCGGACGTGCTCCGGGTCGGCCAGGTGCGCCCGGAACTGCCCGTAGTACGCGATCCACATCAGCACGGCGCCGAGCATCGCGCCGAGCAGCTGACCGGCCAGGTAGACCGGAACGTCTCCCCAGGCGCCGTCCTTGACGGCGATGCCGACGGTGACCGCGGGGTTGAGGTGGGCGCCGGAGAGCGGCGCGGACACGTACGCGGCGATCAGCACGGCGAAACCCCAGCCGAAGGTGATCGCGAGCCAGCCGGCGTTGCGTGCCTTGGAGCTCTTCAGCGTCACGGCGGCGCACACGCCACCGCCGAGCAGCGTGAGCAGGGCGGTCCCGATGGTCTCGCCGATGAAGATGTCGGAGCTGGACACCCGCGACTCCTTTGTCTACGTCCAGAGGTGGGCGGACCCCGGGTCCCTCCGGAGGTCCGCGCACTCGGTGAGTGCGTCACCGGTCCTTGGCCTTGCCCACCCTAACGCCTATTGCCGGTAGGTGTTCGACAATGCCGACCGATGAACGGCAGTTTTCCGCCCGGGTGAAGAACGCGTCAAGGGGCGGCGGAACCTCAATGTCGCATCGTTACCACTCGGTACGATCGTCCAAAACCGGCCAAGTCGGGGTCAGGACACACGAGGAAACGGCCAACCAGAGGCACGCGAAACGGTGAAAACAACGCCGAATCGGTTCAGCAGCGACCCGAAGTGACCCGAACCGATCGACCGACCCCCGGAACGACGACGGCGGACCGGAGGCCGACAATGCCGTCCCGATCCGCCGCACCCCCACCAAGGGGCCCCACGCCCGCGCCGAAGCGCTCAGAAACGCCCCGCCCCCAGATCCCGCGAGACCGCCCGCGCGCAGTCCCGCACCGCCGCCACCAACGCCGGCCGCGGCTCCCCGGGCTCCCCGCACACCCGCTCCACCGCCCCGGCCACCGCCACCGCGCCCACCGGCATCCGCCGCCGGTCGTGAATCGGCGCCGCCACCGACGCGATCCCCTCCCAGGTCTCCTCCAGGTCCGCCGCCCACCCCCGCGCCCGGGTCAGGTCCAACACCCCCTCGAACGCCGCCGCACCCGTCACCGTCCGGGCCGTGAACGCCTCCCGCTCCCCCTCCACGGCCTCCGAGTGCGCCACCGGGTCCCAGGCCGACAGCACCTTGCCCAGCGCCGTCGAGTGCAGCGGCTGCATCGCCCCCACCTCCAGCACCTGACGACTGTCGTCCGGCCGGAACACGTGGTGCATGATCAGCACCCCGCTCTGGTGCAACACCCCCACGTACACGCTCTCACCGCTGGCCCGCGCCAGGTCGTCGGTCCACACCAGCGCCCGCGCCCGCAGCTCGTGCACGTCCAGATAGCTGTTGCCCAGGCGCAGCAGCTCCGCGCCCAGCTGATAACGGCCCGAGGCCGCGTCCTGCTCCACGAAACCCTCGGCCTGGAGGGTGCGCAGGATCCCGTGCGCGGTGCCCTTCGCCAAGCCCAACGACGAGGCGATGTCCGAGAGCCCCAGCCGACGCTCCCCGCCCGCCAGGAGTCGCAGCATCGCAGCGGCTCGTTCGAGCGACTGGATGTTCCGTGCCATCGCGCAGCCTCCTGCTGACCCAAAGACGTGGTTCGACAATGCCGAACTCTATCGGTCGATGTCGACCTCACGCATGATGGGGAAAGCATGTCAAGAGCGCGTCGTCCCGGCCAAGCCCGCCGACGCGCGCCGTCCGCCCCGTGGGACACCCTCACCGGTCCGGACCCCGCACGGTTACCCTGAGCCCGTGCACCCGGCGTCACGCCCGGGCGCAAAGCCGACAGCCGTCGCATCCCAGGGAGCTGCACCATGGCCTCGTTGCCCCACTCGTCCGCCGCCGACACCCAGAGCCGGGCCGACGCCCTCCGTGAGGCACTGGCCACCCGTGTGGTGGTCGCCGATGGTGCGATGGGCACCATGCTCCAGGCCCAGGACCCCTCCCTGGAGGACTTCGAGCAGTTGGAGGGCTGCAACGAGGTCCTGAACGTGACGCGTCCCGACATCGTGGCGAATGTCCACCGTGAGTACTTCGCGGCGGGTGTGGACATGGTGGAGACGAACACGTTCGGTGCGAACTTCTCGGCGTTGGGCGAGTACGAGATCACCGACCGGAACTTCGAGCTGTCCGAGGCCGGTGCCCGGATCGCCCGCGAGGTCGCGGACGAGTTCACGGCGAGCACCGGGCGGCAGCGGTGGGTCCTGGGCTCGGTGGGCCCGGGCACGAAGCTGCCGACGTTGGGTCACATCGACTTCCGGACGATCCGTGACGCCTATCAGGTGAACGTGGAGGGTCTGTTGTCCGGTGGCGCGGACGCCCTGGTCATCGAGACCACCCAGGATTTGTTGCAGACCAAGGCGTCGGTGATCGGCGCGCGCCGTGCTTTGGACGCGTTGGGTCTGTCGGTGCCGCTGATCGTGTCGGTGACGGTGGAGACCACCGGCACCATGCTGCTCGGCTCGGAGATCGGCGCCGCGCTGACCTCGCTGGAGCCGCTCGGGATCGACATGATCGGCCTGAACTGTGCCACCGGCCCCGCCGAGATGAGCGAGCACCTGCGGCACCTCGCCCGCAACGCGCGGATTCCGCTCTCGTGCATGCCGAACGCGGGCCTGCCGGTGTTGACGAAGGACGGCGCGCACTACCCCCTGGGCCCGTCGGAGCTGGCGGACGCGCAGGAGTCCTTCGTCCGCGAGTACGGGCTGTCGCTGGTCGGCGGCTGCTGCGGCACCACCCCCGAGCACCTGCGGCAGGTCGCCGAGCGTGTCCGCGGTCTGACGCCGACGGTGCGGGAGCCGCGGCCGGAGCCGGGTGCGTCGTCGCTGTATCAGGCGGTGCCGTTCCGGCAGGACACCTCCTACATGGCGATCGGTGAGCGGACGAACGCGAACGGGTCGAAGAAGTTCCGTGAGGCCATGTTGGAGGCCCGGTGGGACGACTGTGTGGAGATGGCCCGGGATCAGATCCGTGAGGGCGCCCACATGCTCGACCTGTGTGTGGACTACGTGGGCCGTGACGGTGTCGCGGACATGGAGGAGTTGGCGGGGCGTTTCGCGACCGCTTCGACCCTGCCGATCGTGTTGGACTCCACCGAGGTTCCGGTGTTGCGGGCCGGTCTGGAGAAGCTGGGTGGCCGGGCGGTGATCAACTCGGTGAACTTCGAGGACGGCGACGGTCCGAACTCGCGGTTCGCGCAGGTCGCCGCTCTGGCCGGGGAGCACGGTGCGGCCCTGATCGCGTTGACGATCGACGAGGAGGGCCAGGCCCGCACCGTCGAGAACAAGGTCGCGATCGCCGAGCGTCTCGTCGAGGACCTGACGGGGAACTGGGGCATCCGCGAGTCGGACATTTTGATCGACACGCTCACGTTCACGATCTGTACCGGGCAGGAGGAGTCCCGGGGTGACGGCATCGCCACCATCGAGGCGATCCGGGAGTTGAAGCGCCGCCGGCCGGAGGTGCAGACCACCCTGGGCCTGTCGAACATCTCCTTCGGTCTGAACCCCGCCGCCCGCATCCTGTTGAACTCGGTGTTCCTCGACGAGTGTGTGAAGGCGGGTCTGGACTCGGCGATCGTGCACGCGTCGAAGATTCTGCCGATCGCCCGTTTCGACGAGGAGCAGGTCACCACCGCTCTCGATCTGATCTACGACCGGCGTGCGGAGGGTTATGACCCGCTGCAGAAGCTGATGGCCCTCTTCGAAGGCGTCAACACCAAGTCGTTGAAGGCCGGGAAGACGGAGGAGCTCCTCGCCCTGCCGTTGGAGGAGCGGTTGCGGCGGCGGATCGTGGACGGGGAGAAGAACGGTCTGGAGGCCGATCTCGACGAGGCGTTGACGGAGCGGCCGGCGCTCGCGATCGTCAACGACACGCTGCTGGAGGGCATGAAGGTCGTCGGTGAGCTGTTCGGTTCCGGGCAGATGCAGTTGCCGTTCGTGCTCCAGTCGGCCGAGGTGATGAAGACGGCGGTCGCGCATCTGGAGCCGCACATGGAGAAGTCCGACGCGGAGGGCAAGGGCACCATCGTCCTGGCGACCGTCCGCGGGGACGTCCACGACATCGGCAAGAACCTCGTGGACATCATCCTCTCCAACAACGGCTACAACGTCGTCAACCTCGGCATCAAGCAGCCCGTGGCCGCGATCCTGGAGGCCGCCGAGGAACACAAGGCCGACGTCATCGGCATGTCGGGTCTCCTCGTGAAATCCACCGTGATCATGAAGGAGAACCTCCAGGAGCTCAACCAGCGGAACATGGCCGCCGACTATCCCGTCATCCTCGGTGGCGCCGCCCTGACCCGCGCCTACGTCGAACAAGACCTCCACGAGATCTACGAGGGCGAGGTCCGCTACGCCCGTGACGCCTTCGAGGGCCTGCGCCTCATGGACGCCCTGATCGCCGTCAAGCGCGGCGTCCCCGGCGCGACCCTGCCCGAACTCAAGCAGCGGCGCGTCGCCAAGCGCGACACGCCGTTGGAGATCGTGGAGCCCGAGTTGCCGGCGCGCTCGGACGTGTCCGTGGACAATCCGATCCCGACGCCGCCGTTCTGGGGCACCCGTGTCATCAAGGGCATTCCCTTGAAGGACTACGCCTCCTGGATCGACGAGGGCGCCCTCTTCAAGGGCCAGTGGGGGCTGAAGCAGAACCGCGCCGGCGGCCCCGACTACGAGGAGCTCGTCGAGACCGAGGGCCGCCCCCGCCTGCGCGGCCTGCTGGAGAAGCTGCACACGGAGAACCTGCTGGAGGCCGCCGTGGTCCACGGCTACTTCCCGTGCGTCTCCAAGGGCGACGACCTGATCATCCTCGACGACGCCGGCAACGAGCGCACCCGGTTCAGTTTCCCGCGTCAGCGGCGTGGTCGGCACCTGTGTCTCGCGGACTTCTTCCGGCCGGAGGAGTCCGGGGAGGTCGACGTCGTCGGGCTCCAGGTGGTCACCGTCGGCTCCAGGATCGGCGAGGCCACCGCCAAGCTGTTCGCCGCCGACGCCTACCGCGACTACATGGAACTCCACGGCCTGTCCGTGCAACTCGCCGAGGCCCTCGCCGAGTACTGGCACGCCCGGGTCCGCTCCGAACTCGGCTTCGCCGGCGAGGACCCCGCCGACGTCGAGGACATGTTCGCCCTCAAATACCGCGGCGCCCGCTTCTCCCTGGGCTACGGGGCCTGCCCCGACCTGGAGGACCGCGCGAAGATCGCCGACCTCCTGCGGCCCGAACGCATCGGCGTCCACCTCTCCGAGGAATTCCAGCTCCACCCCGAACAGTCCACCGACGCCATCGTCATCCACCACCCCGAAGCGAAGTATTTCAACGCACGCTGATCGAGATCGACGTACACTTGTCGGTCCCACCAGGCCGGTCGCCTGTTCCCCGGAGGGCTCACGCCCCGCGCGGAAAAGGCGGCCGGCCTTCTCGTCTCAGCGAAGGGCGTGCCTATGACCAGCACCGTTTCCGCCTCCCTCACCCCCGCGAGGGAGGGCTCGGCCCTCCAGGCGGTGCTGCTCGACATGGACGGCACCCTCGTGGACACCGAGGGCTTCTGGTGGGACGCCGAAGTCGCCGTCTTCGCCGAACTCGGCCACCGGCTCCAGGAACCCTGGAAGGACGTGGTCGTCGGCGGCCCCATGAGCCGCAGCCTCGGCTTCCTCATCGAGGCCACCGGCGCCCGCGTCGACATCGCCGAACTCAGCGTCCGCCTCAACGACGCCTTTGAGGCCCGCATCGCCGACCGCGTCCCCCTCATGCCCGGCGCCGACCGCCTCCTCGACGAACTCCAGGCCGCCGGCGTCCCCACCGCCCTCGTCTCCGCCTCCCACCGCCGCGTCATCGACCGCGTCCTGCACTCCCTCGGCCGCGACCGCTTCACCCTCACCGTCGCCGGCGACGAGGTCCCCCGCACCAAGCCCCACCCCGACCCCTACCTCATCGCCGCCCACAGCCTCGGCGCCCACCCCGCCCGCTGTGCCGTCGTCGAGGACACCAACACCGGCGTCGCCGCCGCCGAGGCCGCCGGCTGCCGCGTCGTCGCCGTCCCCTCCGTCCAGCGCATCGCCCCCGCCCCCGGACGCACCGTGGTCGCCTCCCTCGAAGAGGTCACCCTCCCCTTCCTGCGCTCCCTCGTCACCTCCGTCAACTGACCCCTCACGCTCCGTGTCCGGCCGCCGCCCCGGCCGGCTCACGCGAGAAAACCCCGCGAGCGGGCCCGGAGGCCGAAATTCCCCCGGTCGAAGCCCCCACCACGGGTGAGCTTTGTCACCAGGAACGGCCCACCCGGGCATCTTTCCCCCACACCCACCCCACCCCTGTGTCCGGTTTCGTCATCCACTGACCGAATCCTCCGACACCCCTCGGCTCACCACGAGTTCACACGCGCCGCCCCGCCCCGCGCCGGCACCCCGACACGATTCCGGCCGGCCCCGCCCCGGCCACTACTGTCGGTCGCGGCACCACGCCGCATCTCCGCCGTCCCGCCCCACCCACCCGGTGGCCGGGACCGCGTGGACCGATCGTCAACACACCGGCCCGATCGTTCCGCCCCACAGGGCGCGCCGCGTGCTGCCTCCACCGCAGTGACCTAAGTGCCGGTCGAGGGAGAACGTCGAAGTGAACCGCAAGACCCTGGTGCTCACGGCCGCCGCCGGCCTGCTCACCCCCACGCTCGCCGCCTGCGGCACCACCGGAGCCGGCAACGCGAGCGACGGCGCCATCGTCGTCGGCACCACCGACCGCTTCCAGGCCGGAGCCGCCGCGCCCGCCCCCTTCGACCCCGCCCACGCCTACGACGCCGGCGCCTGGAACATCCTGCGCCAAACCGTCCAGACCCTCCTGCACACCCCGCGCGGCGGCGGCAGCCCCGTCCCCGAAGCCGCCTCCGACTGCCGCTTCACCGACCACGGCAGCCAGACCTACCGCTGCTCCCTGCGCCCCGACCTCACCTTCTCCAACGGCGACCGACTCACCGCCGAGGACGTCAAGTTCTCCATCGAACGCGTCCTCGCCATCAAGGACGAGAACGGCCCCTCCGCCCTCCTCTCCGGCATCGACAAGATCGAGACCCAGGGCGAGGACGGCGTCGTCTTCCACCTCAAGTCCGCCGACGCCACCTTCCCCTACAAGCTGGCCACCCCCGCCGCCGGCATCGTCAACAAAGCCGCCTACAACGCCGCCGCCCTGCGCCCCGGCTTCGAGATCGACGGCTCCGGCCCCTACACGATGCGCGCCGAGGTCGAGAACGGCCGCCTCACCCGCGCCGTGTTCACCCGCAACAAGCACTACAAGGGCGACCTCAAGCTCCACAACGACACCGTCGAACTGCGCACCTTCGACGACTCCGCCGCCATGACCAAGGCCCTCGCCGACAACCGCGTCCAGGTCGTCTCGCGCACCCTGTCCCCGGCCGCGATCGCCGAACTCTCCGCCAAGCCCCCGCACGGCGTCCGCCTCGTGCCCATGCCCGGCCTGGAGATCCGCTACCTCGCCTTCGACACCGAGGACCCCGCCGTCAAGGACAAGGCCGTCCGCCAGGCCCTCGCCGCCGTCGTCGACCGCGACAAGCTCGTCGAGAAGGTCTACGGCCCCGCCGCCGTGCCCCTCTACTCCCTCGTGCCCAGCTCCGTCCCCGGGCACGTCAACTCCTTCTCCAACAAGTACGGCAAGCCCGACAAGGCCGCCGCCGAACGCCTCCTGCGCGAAGCCGGCGTCAAGGGCCCCGTCAAACTCACCCTCGACTACACCACCGACCATTACGGCGACGGCACCGCCGCCGAGTTCGCGGCCCTGAAGGACCAACTCGACGCCACCGGCCTCTTCGCCGTCACCCTCCGCGGCACCCCCTGGTCGGAATTCCGGCCCGCCCAGAAGAAGGGCGACTACGCCGCCTACGGCCTCGGCTGGTTCCCCGACTACGCCGACCCCGACAACTTCCTCGCCCCCTTCCTCGAAGCCGACAACTTCCTCGGCACCCCCTACGCCAACCCCCTGGTGCGCAACAAGCTCATCCCCGAGTCCCGCAAGGCCGCCGACCGCAACGCCGCGGCCTCCGCGATCACGGAGATGCAGGACGTCGTCGCCGACGACGTGCCCGTCCTGCCCCTGTGGCAGGGCAAGCAGTACGTCGCCGCCCGCGACGACATCACCGGAGTGGAGTGGTCCGTCAACTCCATCTCCGACCTCCAACTGTGGGAACTGGGCCGGGGGACCGCAGGCTGAGACCCACAGGCAACGACCGGCCGCCCCCCTGCGGCCGGTCGCCCACGCCGACCCCGAAGGACCATCAGGTGAAGATACGGAAGCCCTGGATCGCCGCCCCCCTGGGCGCGGCCACCGCCGTCACGCTGCTGACCGGCTGCGGATCCGGCGACGGAGGCGGAGCCGGCACCGGCGACGCCGCCGCCGTCATCATGGGCATGTCGGACGACGTGAAGTCCGTGGACCCCGCCTCCGGCTACGACCCGGGCTCCTGGATCGTCTTCAACAACGTCTTCCAGTCCCTCCTCGCCTTCCCCAAGGGCGGCACCACCCCCGAACCCGACGCCGCCCAGAGCTGCGGGTTCGTCGGCGCCGGCGGCACCACCTTCCGCTGCGTGCTGCGCCCCGACCAGAAATTCAGCAACGGGCACGCGCTCACCGCGAAGGACGTCAAGTTCTCCTTCGAACGCACCCTGCGCATCGCCGACGAGGCCGGCCCCGCCGTCATGCTCTCCTCCATCGCCGGCATCGACACCCCCGACGACAAGACCGTCGTCTTCCGCCTCAAGCACGCCGACGCCACCTTCCCGAGCAAGATCGCCTCGGGCGCCGGCGCCATCGTCGACAGCCGCGAGTACCCCGCCGACGCGCTGCGCACCGACGGCAAGGCCATCGGCTCCGGGCCCTACACCCTCGACGTCCACGAACCCCACAAGCAGCTCCGGTTCGCCGTCAACCCCGAGTACTCCGGCGCCGCCAAGCCCCGCAACTCCGGCGTCACCCTCAAGCTCTACGACCGCGACCAGGCCGCCCTGCGCGCCGCCGTCGAGAAGGGCGAGATCGACCTCGCCTTCCGCGGCCTGTCCGCCGCCGACGTGGCCGGCCTCGACACCGCCGGCGCCGGCGGGGTCACCGCGGTCCAGGGCACCGGCGCCGAGGTCCAGCACCTCGTCTTCAACCTCAAGGACCCCGTCCTCGGCAAGGCCCCCGTCCGCCAGGCCATCGCCCAGCTCATCGACCGCGGCGCCCTCGTCAACGACGTCCACCACGGCACCGTCGACCCCCTGTACTCCATCGTCCCGGCCGGGATCGCCGGCCACACCACCGCCTTCTCCGACCGCTACGGCCTCAGCCCCCGACCGGACAAGGCCCGCGAGATCCTCCAGAAGGCCGGCATCACCGGCAAGACCGCCGTCACCCTGTGGTCCACCCCCTCCCGCTTCGGCCCCGCCACCGACCCGGAGATGCGGGCCATCGCCCAGCAGCTCAACGCGAGCGGCCTGTTCAGCGCCGAGGTCAAATCCGTCGAGTACGAGCGGTACGAGAAGGACGTCCAGGCCGGCAAGTACGGCATCTACGTCAAGGGCTGGGTCCCCGACTACCCGGACCCCGACAACTTCACCCAGCCCTTCTTCGGCCCCGGCAACGTCCTCGGCAACCACTACGAGAACGACGAGATCACCGACCGCATCCTCCCCGCGACCGCCGCCGCCACCGACCGCACCGCCACCACCGGCGACTACGCCCGCCTCCAGGCCCTGGTCGCCGAGGACGTCCCGATGATCCCGCTGTGGCAGGGCAAGCAGTACGCCGTGACCCGCCCGAACGTCAGCGGCGCCCAGTGGTCCCTGGACTCCTCCACCGTCTTCCGCTTCGCGGAACTCGGCAAGAGCTGACCCGACCCGCGCGCCCCGGCCCGGCGGGCCCCGTCAGGACCCGCCGGGCCGCACCAGACCGCTCTCGTACGCGTACACCGCCGCCTGTACCCGGTCCCGCAGCCCCAGCTTCGTCAGCACGTGCCCCACGTGCGTCTTCACGGTGGTCTCGCTCACGAACAGGTCCGCCGCGATCTCCGCGTTCGACAGGCCCCGCGCCACCAGCCGCAGCACCTCGACCTCCCGCTCGGTCAACGTGCCCAGCGCCGAGGGCATCCGCTCCTCGCCCGAGGGCAGCCGGCCCGCGTACTTGTCCAACAACCGCCGCGTGATGCTCGGCGCCAGCATCGCCTCGCCCGCCGCGACCACCCGGATCGCCTGCACCAGCTCGTCCGCCGGCGCGTCCTTCAGCAGGAACCCGCTGGCCCCCGCCCGCAGCGCCTCCACCACGTACTCGTCCAGGTCGAAGGTGGTCAGCACCAGCACCTTCGCCGGCCCGTCCCGACCCGGCCCGGTGATCTGCCGGGTCGCCTCCACCCCGTCCATGCGCGGCATCCGGATGTCCATCAGGACCACGTCCGGTTGCAGGGCCCGCACCTGCTCCAGGGCCTGCAGGCCGTCCCCGGCCTCCCCGACGACCGCCAGCTCCGGCTCCGCCTCCAGGATCATCCGGAACCCGGTGCGCAGCAGCGGCTGATCGTCGACCAACAGGACACGGATGGCCACGGGAGACCTCGTCTTCGTAGGGAACCAGGGCAGAACCACCGACCATTCTGCCCTGATCCGCGACTCAGACCCCGCCCGTCCCCTCCTCGGGGGCCCGTGACGGACGCGGCACCACCGGCAGCGGGTACACCGGGGGAGTGCCCCCGAACTCCGGACACAGGGCCTGGTGATCACACCAGCGGCACAACGGCCCCCGACGCGGCGACCACTCGCCGGTCGCCGTCGCCTCCCGGATCGCCTCCCACAGCGCCAACAGCCGGCGCTCCACCCGCTCCAGGTCCGCCGGCACCGGATCGTGCGTGATGATCTCCCCGCTGCCCAGGTACACCAGCTGCAGGCGACGCGGCAGCACCCCCTTCAGCCGCCACACCACCAGCGCGTAGAAGGTCATCTGGAACAGGGCCTCGTGCGCGTACTGCGGACGCGGCGCCTTGCCCGTCTTGTAGTCGACGATCCGCACCTCACCGGTCGGCGCCACGTCCACCCGGTCGATGATCCCCCGCAGGCGCAGCCCCGACTCCAGCTCCGTCTCCACGAAGAACTCGCGCTCCACCGGCTCCAGGCGCGTCGGGTCCTCCAACGCGAACCACCGGTCCACCAGCGCCTCGGCCTCGCCGAACCAGCGCGCCAACGCCTCCGGATCCGGCTCCGGCCCCGCCGCGGGCTCCGCCCCGGCGCCCGCGGCCGCCTCGTCCGCCGCCGCCCGCAACAGGCCGGCCAGCTCCGGGCGCCCCGACACCAGCCGGTCCCACTGCCCCGGGATCAGGGCCTTGGCCGCCGGCGCCGTCCGCTCCACCGCCGGCACATCGAACAAACGTTCCAGCACGGCGTGCACCAAAGTGCCCCGCGTCGCCGCCGCACTCGGCTTCTCCGGCAACCGATCGATCACCCGAAACCGGTACAACAACGGACACCGCATGAAATCGCTCGCCCGAGACGGCGACAAGGAGGAAGGAGGAGCCGACACGACCGGCACGCCGCCACCGTCACCGGCACCGTCCGCAGCCGCCCGCACCGAACCGGAACCGGGAGTCGTCATGACACACAACCCTACCGACCCACCGCCGACCCGACACCGACCACGCCCGCATACCATCGACGCCGGCACCCCTCGCACTGCATGATCGGAGCATCACACCGCGCAACCGCCACCCCCACCCCACCACCCCCACCGCACCACGACCACAAAGGACCACCCGTGGCAGACCCCGACGACACCGGCGCGCGCCGCACCCGACGCCCCGAACCCGGAGGCGGCTACCTCATGGGCCGCCCCTTCGGCGTCCCCGTCTACGTCTCACCCAGCTGGTTCCTGGTCACCGCACTCATCACCTGGCTCTTCGGCGGACGCCTCGACACCGTCCTCCCCGAACTCGGAGCCGGCCGCTACCTCGTCGCCCTCTTCTTCGCCCTCGCCCTCTACGCCTCCGTCCTCGTCCACGAACTCGCCCACGCCCTCGTCGGCCTCCGCTTCGGACTCCCCGTCCACCGCATCCAACTCCAGTTCTTCGGCGGCGCCACCCACGTCGACGACGCCCGCACCCCCGGCCGCGAATTCCTCCTCGCCTTCGCCGGCCCCCTCCTCTCCCTCGTCCTCACCCTCGGCTTCTGGCTCGGCGCCCGCGCCGTCGAACCCGGCACCGTCCCCGGCGTCCTCCTCATCGGACTCGCCGTCGCCAACCTCATCGTCGCCGTCTTCAACCTCCTCCCCGGCCTCCCCCTCGACGGCGGCCGCATGCTCCGCGCCCTCGTCTGGGCCCTCACCGGCAAACCCATGACCGGCACCATCGCCGCCGCCTGGGTCGGCCGCGCCATCGCCGTCACCGTCCTCCTCGGCCTCCCCCTCCTCACCGAGACCGGCGACGAGCTCGGCGGCATGAACACCGTCATGAACGCCCTCCTCGCCGCCATCCTCGCCGCCATCATGTGGACCGGCGCCGGCAACAGCCTCCGCGTCGCCCGCCTCCGCGAACACCTCCCCGCCCTCCGCGCCCGCGCCCTCACCCGCCGCGCCATCCCCGTCCCCGCCGCCACCCCCCTCTCCGAGGCCCTCCGCCGCGCCGACGAGGCCGGCGCCCGCGCCCTCGTCGTCACCGACACCGCCGGCACCCCCACCGCCATCGTCCGCGAGACCGCCATCGCCGCCGTCCCCGCCCACCGCCGCCCCTGGGTCGCCGTCAGCGGCCTCGCCCAGGACCTCACCGACGGCATGCGCCTGCCCGCCGACCTCGCCGGCGAAGACCTCCTCGACACCCTCCGCGCCACCCCCGCCACCGAATACCTCGTCGTCGAGGACGACGGAGCCGTCTACGGAGTCCTCTCCACCCAGGACGTCGAGCGCGCCTTCGTGAAGGCCATGGCACGGCCCCGCCGCTGAACCCAATACACTGGTCACATGTCCGAACCGACCGGTGCCGCCCGCCGACGCGGGCCCTTCAAGGTCGGGGACCAAGTTCAGCTCACCGACCCCAAGGGACGCCACTACACGTTCACGCTCGAAGCCGGGAAGAATTTCCACACCCACAAGGGTTCCTTCCCCCACGACGAGCTGATCGGCGCTCCCGAGGGCAGTGTTGTCCGAACCACCGGGAACGTCGCGTACCTCGCGCTGCGTCCCCTGCTCCCCGACTACGTCCTGTCCATGCCCCGCGGCGCCGCCGTGGTCTACCCCAAGGACGCGGGCCAGATCCTGGCCTTCGCCGACATCTTCCCCGGCGCACGCGTCGTCGAGGCGGGGGTGGGATCCGGCTCCCTCAGCAGCTTCCTCCTGCGCGCCATCGGCGACCAGGGCATGCTCCACAGCTACGAGCGCCGGTCCGACTTCGCCGAGATCGCCAAGGACAACGTCGAACGCTACTTCGGCGGCCCCCACCCCGCGTGGCAGCTGACCGTCGGCGACCTCCAGGACAACCTGTCCGACACCGACGTCGACCGCGTGATCCTCGACATGCTCGCCCCCTGGGAATGCCTCGACGCCGTCTCCAAGGCGCTCGTCCCCGGCGGCATCCTCTGCTGCTACGTGGCCACCACCACCCAGCTCTCCAAGACCGTCGAGTCCATCCGCGAGATCGGCTGCTTCGCCGAACCGCAGCCCTGGGAATCGATGATCCGCAACTGGCACGTCGAGGGCCTCGCCGTCCGACCCGATCACCGCATGATCGGCCACACCGGCTTCCTCGTCACCGCCCGCCGCCTCGCCGACGGAGTCGAACCCCCCATGCGCCGACGCCGCCCCGCCAAGGGCGCCTACGGCGAGGACTACGAAGGCCCCAACAGCGGCGCGGCCACCCGAGGCTGACCCGCCCCACCGCAGCCCAACACGACGGCGCCGCGGCGCGATTCCCCCCGACCGGACGGGAACCGCGCCCCGGCGCCGTCTCGTTGTCCCGGCGAACGCACACGGGTACGAACCGGCCGCACCGGTATGACAGGATGCCCGCACCGCCTCGGCAGCACCAGGAGACCCGCGTGGCGCACGTCACCCCCCAGCCCGACCGGCCCGCACCCCACGCGCACACCCGCGCCCGCCCCCGGCACTGGATCGGCACCGCCGCGGCCCTCGCCGCGACCCTCGCCCTCGCCACCCTCCTCGGCCCCGCACCCGCCGACGGCGCCCCCGCCGCGGCCCCCGGACCGAACACCGCCGGCCCCGACACCACCAGGACCCGCACCACACCCCCCGGCACCGACGGGGTCACCTGGCCCCTCGACTGCCGGGGCCAGGGCCACCGCGTCCTCGACCGGGCCGACGGGGACCTCGACGGCGACGGCCGCCCCGAGACCACCGCCCTCGTCACCTGCGACGTCGGCGCCGGCACCCCGCCCCAGGCCCTCTACGTCCTGGCCCACGGACCCGCCGGCCCCCGGGTCGTCGCCACCCTCGTCGCCCCCGCCGAACGCCGCTCCGTCATCGACCTCGCCGTCCGCGCCGGCACCGTCCACGCCACCCTGCTCGGCTACTCCCGCCCCGACCTCCCGCGCTGTTGTCCCGACCGGATCACCCCGGCCGACTGGCGCTGGACCGGCCGCGAATTCCGCCGCGAGAACGACGAAGAAACACCGAACCAAAAGGTTTGAGAGAAACCCCCACCGGACAGAGGGATCACTCCGCGTCCGGGCCGTACACCTCCACCCCGTCCGAAACCCGACGCACGTGGATGCAATCACCCGGACATTCCCGCGCCGAATCCACCACGTCCGTCAACAACGGCAACGGCACCGGAGTCGTCGCCCCCGGCGCCTGCAACAGCTCGTCCTCCGCGCTTTTCACGTACGCCAGACCGTCGATGTCCAACTCGAACACCTCCGGCGCGTACTGCGCGCAGATCCCGTCCCCCGTGCACAGATCCTGATCGATCCACACCTCCAGGGCCTCCCCGGCCCCCGTACCCGCCTCCGCGAGAACCTCCTGTCGCACGGTCATCTCTCCTGCCGTCCCCTGTGCTTGCCGACTGCCCCCGACGGCCCCGCGCGACAAGTCACGCCGACCCCGACGGGTGTTGAACGTCTCGACCTTACAACCGGCTGCTTTCCGATGTTGTCCGGTGGGTATTTCCCTGGCGTGAGGGAGTACGCAAGGGTGAAGATCGGACACGCCCCTACCGTCTTTGTGATCTAGGGGTTTCAATCACCACCAGCCCAGGTAGGGTCAGGAAGCGTCCAGCTCCCTTTGGAGGAGGTGAGGACCGTGGCAGCCCACGACGACGACATCAACCGCGGCATCCGGCCCGGGCGAGGGTCCGAAGACCCCGCCGGTCAGGTTGCCTCACTAGAGCAGGAGATCGCCGTCCTGCGGCGCAAGCTCGCCGACTCTCCGCGCCACGCGCGGATTCTCGAAGAGCGGATCGTCGAACTCCAGACCAATCTGGCCGGCGTCTCCGCGCAGAACGAACGCCTGGCCAACACGCTCCGCGAGGCCCGCGACCAGATCGTGGCCCTCAAGGAGGAGGTCGACCGGCTCGCACAACCGCCGGCCGGGTTCGGTGTCTTCCTGCAGGCCAACGAGGACGGCACCGTCGACATCTTCACGGGGGGCCGCAAGCTCCGCGTGAACGTCAGCCCCAGCATCGAACCCGAGGACCTCCGACGCGGTCAGGAGGTCATGCTCAACGAAGCGCTCAACGTGGTCGAGGCCATGGAATTCGAGCGCGCCGGGGACATCGTCACCCTCAAGGAGATCCTCGAGGACGGCGAACGCGCCCTGGTGGTCGGGCACACCGACGAGGAACGGGTGGTGCGGCTCGCCGAGCCGCTGCTGGACATCACCATCCGCCCCGGCGACGCCCTGCTCCTCGAACCCCGCTCCGGGTACGTCTACGAGGTCGTCCCCAAGAGCGAGGTCGAGGAACTCGTCCTCGAAGAGGTCCCGGACATCGACTACGAGAAGATCGGCGGCCTGGGCGACCAGATCGAACTGATCCGCGACGCGGTCGAACTCCCGTACCTCTACCCGGACCTCTTCAAGGAACACGAGCTCCGCCCGCCCAAGGGCATCCTGCTCTACGGCCCCCCCGGCTGCGGAAAGACGCTCATCGCCAAGGCGGTGGCCAACTCCCTCGCCAAGAAGGTCGCCGAGGCCACCGGACGCCCCGCCGGCAAGTCCTACTTCCTCAACATCAAGGGCCCCGAACTCCTCAACAAGTACGTCGGCGAGACCGAGCGCCACATCCGCCTGGTCTTCCAACGAGCCCGCGAGAAGGCGAGCGAGGGCACCCCCGTCATCGTCTTCTTCGACGAGATGGAATCCCTCTTCCGCACCCGAGGCTCCGGCGTCAGCTCGGACGTGGAGAACACCATCGTCCCCCAGCTCCTCGCCGAGATCGACGGCGTCGAGGGCCTGGAGAACGTCATCGTCATCGGCGCCTCCAACCGCGAGGACATGATCGACCCGGCCATCCTGCGCCCCGGGCGCCTGGACGTGAAGATCAAGATCGAGCGGCCCGACGCCGAAGCGGCCAAGGACATCTTCGCCAAGTACCTCAAGGCGACCCTGCCCCTGCACGCGGACGACCTCTCCGAACACCAGGGCTCGCCCGACGTGGCGGTCCACAGCATGATCCAGACCGTCGTCGAGCAGATGTACGCCGAAACCGAGGAGAACCGCTTCCTCGAGGTCACGTACGCCAACGGCGACAAGGAAGTCCTCTACTTCAAGGACTTCAACTCCGGCGCGATGATCCAGAACATCGTCGACCGGGCCAAGAAGATGGCCATCAAGGCCTTCCTCGAACACAACCAGAAGGGCCTGCGCGTCTCCCACCTCCTCCAGGCATGCGTGGACGAGTTCAAGGAGAACGAGGACCTGCCCAACACCACCAACCCGGACGACTGGGCCCGAATCTCCGGCAAGAAGGGCGAGCGGATCGTCTTCATCCGCACCCTCGTCACCGGAAAGCAGGGAGCCGACACCGGCCGCTCCATCGACACGGTGGCGAACACCGGTCAGTACCTCTGACCACCAGGGCCGGCTGCGGACGCCCCCACCCCGGGCGTCCGCGGCCGACCCGTTCCCCGACCACGCGCACCGGCCGGGAAACACCCCCACGGCGGCACCACGGCACCACGGCACCACCACGGCCCGTCGATTCATTTCGGCCGGAGGAACGCGCCCCGGGCAATGCGGGAAATGATCTCCCCACCGACGCGTCGCCGCTCTAGGCTCTTCGTCACCGCCCGAGGCGGAGCGCGGGGACGGGCACCGCACACGCACCGGAACGAAGCGGTACTGGAGCGCCGCTCCCATGGCGGGGAGCGACGCCGGGCAAGGAGGGCCGCATGACCGTAAGGCGCGTCATGGGGATCGAGACGGAGTACGGGATCTCCGTCCCCGGTCACCCGAACGCCAATGCCATGCTCACCTCGTCCCAGATCGTCAACGCGTACGCCGCGGCGATGCACCGGGCGCGCCGCGCCCGCTGGGACTTCGAGGAGGAGAACCCGCTGCGGGACGCCCGCGGCTTCGACCTCGCCCGCGAGGCCGCCGACAGCAGCCAGCTCACCGACGAGGACATCGGCCTCGCCAACGTCATCCTCACCAACGGCGCCCGCCTCTACGTGGACCACGCCCACCCCGAGTACAGCTCCCCGGAGATCACCAACCCCCGGGACGCCGTGCTCTGGGACAAGGCCGGCGAACGGATCATGGCGGAGGCGGCCGAACGCGCGGCGCAGCTGCCGGGGGCCCAGCCGATCCTGCTCTACAAGAACAACACCGACAACAAGGGCGCCTCCTACGGCACGCACGAGAACTACCTGATGAAGCGGGAGACCCCCTTCTCGGAGATCGTGCGCCACCTCACCCCCTTCTTCGTCTCCCGGCAGGTGGTCACCGGCGCGGGCCGCGTGGGCATCGGCCAGGACGGTCGGGACCACGGCTTCCAGATCAGCCAGCGGGCCGACTACTTCGAGGTCGAGGTGGGTCTCGAGACCACCCTCAAGCGCCCCATCATCAACACCCGCGACGAACCGCACGCGGACGCCGAGAAGTACCGGCGGCTGCACGTGATCATCGGGGACGCGAACCTCTCCGAGATCTCCACGTACCTCAAGCTCGGCACCACCTCGCTGGTGCTCGCGATGATCGAGGACCGGTTCATCACCGCCGACCTGGTCGTGGACCAGCCGGTCCGCACCCTGCACCAGGTCAGCCACGACCCGGACCTGCGCCGGCTGATCACCCTGCGCAGCGGCCGCACCCTGACCGCCGTGCAGCTCCAGATGGAGTACTGCGAGCTGGCGCGCAAGTACGTGGAGGAGCGTTTCGGCTCCGACGCGGACGAGCAGACCCGGGACGTGCTGCTGCGCTGGGAGGACGTGCTCGGACGCCTGGAGAGCGACCCCATGAGCCTGGCGGGGGAGCTGGACTGGATCGCCAAGCGGGAGATCCTGGAGGGCTACCGGCGCCGCGACACCCTGGAGTGGGACGCGGCCCGCCTGCACCTCGTGGACCTTCAGTACGCCGACGTGCGCCAGGAGAAGGGCCTGTACAACCGGCTCGTGGCGCGCGGGCGGATGAAGCGGTTGCTGGACGAGGACGAGGTGACCAGGGCGGTCTCCAAGCCCCCGGAGGACACCCGCGCCTACTTCCGCGGCCGCTGCCTGGAGCAGTACGCGGACGACGTGGCGGCGGCCTCCTGGGACTCGGTGATCTTCGACCTGCCGGGGCGGGACTCGCTCCAGCGGGTGCCGACCCTGGAGCCGCTGCGCGGGACCAGGAACCACGTGAAGGAACTCCTGGACCGGTGCCGGACGGCCGAGGACCTGGTCAGGGTGCTTTCGGGCGGCTGAACAGGGATGATTTCCGGCCGGCCGGGAATCATCATTCCGACGGGACGTCGACAGATGTTCGGGCGGAAAGTCGGGCACCTCACGGGGGGTCCGACGTAGGGTCTGATCTTGGGATCCCGATTCCGGGATCACCACACGGCACGTGTGAACCGAGCGGGGTGAGGGAGACATGGCGACCAAGGACACCGGCGGCGGACAGCAGAAGGCCACGCGCTCGACCGAGGAGGTCGAGGAGACGACGGCCGAGGCGAGCTCGGACCTCAAGGAACGACAGGAGAAACTCTCCGACGACGTGGACTCCGTCCTCGACGAAATCGATGACGTGCTCGAGGAGAACGCGGAGGATTTTGTCAAGTCATTCGTGCAAAAAGGTGGAGAATAAGGCGAATGACCTTCGAATCCAAGGGAGCTCCGCCATCATGGCGGCGTGAATCTGGAAACGAAGCATTGCCGCCGCTGCGCACGGGACTTGGGCCTCGCCGACTTCGCGGTCGACCGGAATCGAGGGGACGGTCTCCAGCCCTACTGCCGTGAGTGTGTGGCCGCCTACTCGGCGGCCCACTACCGCAGGAAGCAGGAGGCCAAGGGCAAGACGGTGCGCGAGAAGGTGGACGTGCCGCCCGGCCACAAACTGTGCTGTCGGTGTGGGGAGGTGAAGCCCCACACCGACTGGCACAAGAACGCCTCGGCCTCGGACGGCTTGGCGACGATGTGCAAACCATGCCGGTCGTCCTATGGCCGTGCGGGGCATCTCAAGCGAACCTACGGCTTGACCGAGGCCGAGCGGGAGGCCATGGTCTTCGCCCAGGGCGGGGTCTGCGCGATATGTCAGGACGCCCCGCCCGAGCATGTGGATCACGATCATCGGACGGGTAAGGTCCGAGGCGTACTGTGCTTCAGCTGCAACGCCGCACTGGGGCAGTTCAAGGATCGGCCGGACGTCGTCAGGCGTGCTGCCGCTTATCTGGAAGGAAGCGCGTGGAAGCCAACACTCGTGGTATGGGGCGTCTGCCGGCAGCCTTCCTGACGCCGGGGTCCTCGTCCTTCATGGATTTCCTGGCCTCGCACTCCCCGGAGCTGCTGCCGTCCCGCCGAACCCTGCCGGAGGGGGTCGTCGAGGCCCCGCACGGCACCACCATCGTGGCCGCCACCTTCCCCGGGGGCGTGGTCCTCGCGGGTGACCGGCGCGCCACCATGGGCCACATGATCGCCCAGCGCGACATCGAGAAGGTCTTCCCGGCCGACGAGTACTCGGCCGTCGGCATCGCCGGCACCGCGGGTCTCGCGGTCGAGATGGTGAAGCTGTTCCAGCTGGAGCTGGAGCACTTCGAGAAGGTCGAGGGCGCCACGCTCTCGCTGGAGGGCAAGGCCAACCGGCTGTCCACCATGATCCGCGGCAACCTGGGCATGGCCATGCAGGGCCTGGCCGTGGTGCCGCTCTTCGCGGGCTGGGACGAGGGCCGCGAGAAGGGCCGGATCTTCTCCTACGACGTCACCGGCGGTCGTTCGGAGGAGCACGGCTTCGCGGCCACCGGCTCCGGTTCGGTCTTCGCCCGGGGCTCCATGAAGAAGCTCTACCGGCCGGACCTGACGGAGGAGCAGGCCACCACCCTCGTGGTGCAGGCGCTGTACGACGCGGCCGACGACGACTCGGCCACCGGTGGCCCGGACCTGGCCCGCGGCATCTTCCCGATCGTCTCCGTCATCACCGACGAGGGCTTCCGCAAGCTCACCGACGCCGAGTCCGGCGCAGTCGCCCGCGCGGTGACCGACCGTCGGAACGAGCAGCCCGACGGCCCGCGCGCCGCCCTGCTCTGACCCGCCAGACCTCTCACAGCCCTCCGAAGAAAGGGACGGAAAGCCGGTGTCGACTCCGTTCTACGTCTCCCCCCAGCAGGCCATGGCCGACCGGGCCGAGTACGCCCGCAAGGGCATCGCGCGCGGTCGCAGCCTGGTCGTGCTCCAGTACGCCGACGGCATCGTCTTCGTCGGCGAGAACCCCTCGCGCGCCCTGCACAAGTTCAGCGAGATCTACGACCGGATCGGCTTCGCGGCCGCCGGCAAGTACAACGAGTACGAGAACCTGCGGATCGGCGGGGTGCGCTACGCCGATCTGCGCGGCTACACCTACGACCGGGACGACGTGACGGCCCGGGGTCTGGCCAACGTGTACGCGCAGACCCTCGGCACGATCTTCTCCTCGGCCGGCGAGAAGCCGTACGAGGTGGAGCTCGTGGTGGCCGAGGTGGGCACGACGGCCGCCGGGGACCAGATCTACCGGCTTCCGCACGACGGGTCCATCGTGGACGAGCACGGCTCGGTCGCGGTGGGCGGCAACGCGGAGCAGATCAGCACCTTCCTCGACCAGCGGCACCGCGACGGGATGACCCTGGCGGAGGCCCTGAAGCTGGCGGTGCAGGCGCTGTCCGCGCAGGCCAACGGCGCCGACCGGGAGATCCCGGCGGACCGGCTGGAGGTCGCGGTGCTGGACCGGACGCGTTCGCAGCAGCGCAAGTTCAAGCGGATCCGGGGCCGGCAGCTCGCGCGGCTGCTGGAGGCCGAGGTGCCGGCGGCGGCGCAGGCCGACGCCGTGGAGAACGACGAGGCCCCGGAGGACGCGGAGGGCTAGACCCGCGGCCGGGCCCGCGGCCCGGTCCGCGTGCGGAGTGTTTCGACCGGTGCCCCGGTGTCCGTCCCCTCGGGGGCGGGTGCCGGGGCACCGGCGCGTTCGGGGTCAGGGGCGCGGCGCGGGGCCGGTGGAGCCGCGGACGGTGAGGGTGACGGGGACCTCGGGGCCGAGCACGGGGCGCGCGGCGCCGTCGAGGACGGCGAGGAGGGCGGTCATGCCGGCCTCGCCGACCTCCTCGGCGGGCAGGTGGACGGTGGTGAGCTCGGGGTCGAGGGCGCCGGCGAGGGCGAGGTCGTCGAAGCCGGTGACGGAGAGGTCCTCGGGGACGCGCAGTCCGTGTCGGCGGGCGGCCTTGCAGGCGCCGGCGGCGAGGAGGTCGTCGTCGCAGACGATCGCGGTGGGGCGGTCGGCGGCGGCGGTGTCGTGGAGGAAGCGGTCGAGGACGGCGTGGGCGGCGGCGACGTCGAGGGGGGAGCGCAGGGTGGTGAGGCGTGCGCCGTCGGCGGTGTGGAGGCGGTCGGCGAGGGCCCGGGCGCGGACGTCGAAGGTCCAGGAGTCGACGGCGGAGGCGAGGTGGAGGAAGTGGCGGTGGCCGTGGTCGAGGAGGTGGTCGGCGGCCTGGCGCATGCCGTCGGCGACGGCGAGGTTGACGTAGCCGGCGGCGGTGGGGCCGGTGGGGTCGCTGTCGAGCATGACGAGGGGGAGGTGGGGGGTGCGGAAGACGTGGAGGGCGTCGGCGGCCATGGAGGAGGCGATGACGCCGTCCAGGGCGGCGCCGGCGGAGGGGAAGGGGTCGCGGGCGGGGCCGGTGCCGTCGGGGGAGGGGTAGAGGACGAGGCCGAAGCCGTGTCGGGCGGCGACGCGGGCGGCGCCGGTGTAGACGCGGGCGAAGAACTCGTTGGTGAGGGCGGGGACGACGAGGAGGGCGGTGCGGGTGGAGCCGAGGCGGAGGTTGCGGGCGGCGAGGTTGGGGCGGTAGCCGAGTTCGTCGGCGGTGTGGCGGACGAGGTCGGCGGTGCGGGGGGAGACGCGGCCGCGCCATTTGTCGCCGAGGACGAGGGAGACGGTGGCCTGGGAGACGCCGGCGGCCTTGGCCACGTCCCGGCTGGTGGGTCGGGTCACGGTGGCTCCTGGGGGGGTGGGGTGGGGGGTTGCGGCTGGACCGGGTGCGTGGGGTCATGGTACGTATGACCCCGCGAAGTTATACGTATGACCCGGGTTCTGCCGGGCGGAGGGAGCCCCGGATGGCCGGCGGATACGCGGACCTGCTCAGGACCAGGCACGCGGCGAGACTGCTCGTGTCCACGTTGATCGGGCGGTTGCCGAACGGCACCGCGCCGATCGCGATCGTGTTGTTCGTGCGGGCCGAGGGCGGCGGGTACGGGCTGGCGGGCGCGCTGGCGGCGGCGTACGGGGTGGCGAACGCGGTCGGGCAGCCGTTGCTGGGCCGGATGGTGGACCTGTACGGGCAGCCGCGGGTGCAGTTGCCGGCGGCCGTGGTCTCGGCCCTGGGGGCGGCCTGGTTGGCGCTGGGGGGCATCGGGACGCTGCCTGCGGCGTACGCGGCGGTGGTGGTCGCGGGTCTGTTCACGCCGCCGTTGGAGGGGGGTCTGCGGGCCCTGTGGCCGAGCGTGCTGGGCGGGCGCGAGGAGCGGGTGCACGCGGCGTACGCGATGGACGCGGTGGCCCAGGAGGTCATGTTCACGGTGGGGCCGTTGTTGGTGACCCTGTGCGTGGCGCTGTGGGATCCGGCGGCGGCGCTGTTGGTGATCAACGGTCTGGGGTTGTTGGGGGCGCTGTCGGTGGTGTCGTCGAGGCCGTCGCGGGAGTGGCGCAGTGCTCCGCGTGAGGCGCACTGGTTGGGTGCTCTGCGGTCGCGGGGGCTGGTGGCGTTGTTGGCGGCGTTCTTCTTCGTGGGGACGGCGTTGGGGTCGATCACGGTGTCGGCGTCGGCGTACGCGGACGGGCACGGGGACGCGAACGTGGTGTACGGGTGGATCATGGCGGCCCTGGGGCTGGGCGCGCTGGTGGGTGGTGTGGCGTACGGGGCGCGGAGCTGGGCGGGTGCTCCGGAGCGGCGGTTGCAGGTGTTGATCGCGTTGTTGGCGGTGTGCTACCTGCCGCTCACGTGGGCTCCGGGTCCGGTGGGGATGACGTTGTTGGCGGCGTTGGCGGGGGTGTTCCTGGCGCCGGCGATCGCGTGCGCGTTCATCGTGGTGGACCGGCACGCTCCGGTGGGGACGGTGACGGAGGCGTTCTCGTGGTTGGTGACGTTCTTCGGTGTGGGGTCGGCGATGGGTACGGCGGTGGCGGGTCCGGTGTTGGAGGCGGCCGGGGTGTCGTGGGGGTTCGCGGTGGCGGGGGTCGGTGGTGCGGTGGCGTTGGCGGTGCTGACGGTGACTCGGAAGGTGTTGGAGGTTCCGGTCGGGTCGGGGGTTTCGGTGCCGGTGGGGGCGGGTGGTCCGGGTCCTGTCGGGTGAGTCGGGGCGGGATTGTCGGGGACGCGTTCACAATGTGGGTTGCCAACCCGGTTTCAGATCAGTGCCGAAGGCGTAATGTTCAGACATGGACCGCCGCATTTTCGGGCTGGAGAACGAGTACGGCGTCACGTGCACGTTCAGGGGGCAGCGCCGACTGTCGCCTGACGAAGTGGCGCGCTACCTCTTCCGCCGTGTCGTGTCATGGGGCCGCAGCAGCAATGTCTTCCTGCGGAACGGTGCCCGCCTGTACCTCGACGTGGGTTCGCATCCGGAATACGCAACTCCCGAATGCGACAACGTGACCGAGTTGGTCACGCACGACAAGGCCGGCGAGCGTATTCTCGAAGGTTTGTTGGTCGACGCGGAGCGTCGGCTGCACGAGGAGGGAATCGCGGGGGACGTCTACCTGTTCAAGAACAACACGGACTCGGCGGGCAATTCGTACGGGTGTCACGAGAACTATCTGGTGGCGCGGCACGGGGAATTCTCGCGGTTGGCCGACATCCTGATCCCGTTCCTGGTGACCCGGCAGTTGATCTGTGGGGCGGGGAAGGTGCTCCAGACGCCGCGGGGCGCGGTGTTCTGCGTGTCGCAGCGCGCGGAGCACATCTGGGAGGGCGTGAGTTCGGCGACGACCCGGTCGCGGCCGATCATCAACACGCGGGACGAGCCGCACGCGGACGCGGAGCGCTACCGTCGGCTGCACGTGATCGTGGGCGACTCGAACATGTCCGAGACGACCATGCTACTGAAGGTCGGGGCGACCGATCTGGTGCTGCGCATGATCGAGGCGGGCACGGTGATGCGGGATCTGACGCTGGAGAACCCGATCCGGGCGATCCGTGAGGTCAGTCACGACACGACGGGGCGCCGGAAGGTGCGTCTGGCCAGTGGTCGGGAGGCTTCGGCGCTGGACATCCAGCGGGAGTACTACGAGAAGGCGGTGGACTTCGCCGAGCGGCGGGGGATCCGGACCGGCACGGTGGAGCAGGTGCTGGAGCTGTGGGGTCGGACCCTGGACGCGATCGAGGCGGAGGACCTGGGTCGGATCGACACGGAGATCGACTGGGTGATCAAGCACCGGTTGATCGAGCGGTACCGCGAGAAGCACAACATGACCATGTCGAACCCGCGGGTCGCGCAGATAGACCTGGCGTACCACGACATCCACCGCCGGCGGGGGTTGTACTACCTGTTGGAGCGGAAGGGTCAGACGGCGCGGATCTGCAACGACCTGAAGATCTTCGAGGGCAAGTCGGTGCCACCGCAGACGACGCGGGCCCGTCTTCGGGGTGATTTCATCCGGCGGGCGCAGGAGCAGCGTCGGGACTTCACGGTGGACTGGGTGCACCTGAAGTTGAACGACCAGGCGCAGCGGACGGTGCTGTGCAAGGACCCGTTCCGGTCGGTGGACGACCGGGTGGAGAAGTTGATCGCCGGCATGTGACCGGTCGCCGGCGTGTGACCGGGGTCGTGTGCGGGTGGTGACGGGCGCGGTGCCCGGGTGGGGTTGACGCCCCGTCCGGGTGCCGCGCCCGTTTCGTGTGACGGTGGGGGTGGAGGGGTGGTGGAGACGGGGCCGGGCCGGGTTGGTTTCTCGTGTGGCGCGGTGTGTACGCCGTAGAGTGGCGAGGTCCGATGTGCCGTCTGAGATCTGAGGAACACGTGCGCCGAATTGCCGGCCTGCTTGTCGTCCCGCTGCTGCTGTTGTCCACGGCGGCCTGCGGTGGCGGCGACAAGGGCTCCGACTCCGCCCAGTCCAAGAACGGGCTGCCCGCCGTGACGGCGGGTGCCAAGTTCGGTGAGAAGCCGACCCTGGCCGCAGGGAAGGGGGACCCGCCGAAGGAGCTGAAGGTCGAGGTCCTCAGCGAGGGCAAGGGTCCCGCGCTGAAGAAGGGCGACGTGGCCCAGGTCAACTACCTGGGGCAGGTCTGGGACGGCAAGGAGCCGTTCGACCAGAGTTACGACCGGGGTACGCCCTTCGACGTGAACCTGGGCGCGGGCGCGGTCATCAAGGGCTGGGACCAGGGCCTGGAGGGTCAGAAGGTCGGCAGTCGTGTGGAGCTGGTGATTCCGCCGGAGCTGGGTTACGGGGCGCAGGGTTCGCCGCCGAAGATCCCGGCGAACGCGACGCTGGTGTTCGTGGTGGACATCGTGAAGGCGACGACCGTGCCGGCTTCGGCGAAGGGCAAGGAGGTCGCGCAGGAGAACAAGGACCTGCCGAAGGTGGGGACGAACACCGACGGCAAGGAGGTGTCCGTCACCGTTCCGAAGGGTGTCGAGGCGCCGACGAAGCTGGTGTCGAACTACGTGTTGGAGGGTGACGGCGCGGTCGTCAAGGACTCGGACAACGTGGTGGTGAAGTTCCACGGGAAGACGTGGAAGGACGACAAGACCTTCGAGAGCACGTACACCACGAACCAGACGGTGACGTGGCCGATGTCGCAGCTGACGGTCAAGGGGCTGAAGGCGGGGCTGACGGGCAAGAAGGTCGGCAGTCGGATCCTGTTGGTGATCCCGCCGGACCAGGGGTTCGGTGACAAGGAGCAGGGCACGATCCCGGCGAAGTCGACGTTGACCTTCAGCCTGGACATCCTCGCGGTGATGTAAGACTGTCCGGGTTGACGAAAATGACCGGTTGTCCGGTTCGTGGTTTGAGGAGCGGTACGTGAGCAGGAACATCGAGAAGCCCGAGATCGACTTTCCCGAGGGCGAGGCGCCGAAGGATCTCGAGATCGTCGACATCTGGGAGGGTGACGGCGCGGAGGCGAAGGCCGGCGCCACGGTCTCGGTCCACTACGTGGGCGTGGCCTTCTCCACGGGTGAGGAGTTCGACGCCTCGTGGAACCGCGGTTCCGCGCTGCAGTTCAAGCTGGGTGCCGGTCAGGTCATCTCCGGCTGGGACCAGGGCATCCAGGGCATGAAGGTCGGTGGCCGGCGCAAGCTGACCATTCCGGCGCACCTGGCCTACGGTGACCGCGGCGCGGGTCGCGCGATCGCGCCGGGCGAGACGCTGATCTTCGTCTGTGACCTGATGGCCGTCTGAGTCGTCCGGTGATCGTGGGGCCCCCGTCGTTCGGCGGGGGCCCCACGGCGTGTCCGGGGGTGGGTGCGGGCCGGGTCGCACACCGGGACGGACCGGCTTTTGTGCTCGCGGTTCGGGGCGGTACGGTCAACGGTCAACGAGTGTGTTGAGGTGTGCGCGTGCCCGAGGGGGGTGCGCGAGGGATGCGGGGAAGGGCGTCGATGGCGATTGCCAAGGCCGAGCGGCTGATGAACCTGGCCTTGTGCCTGTTGGACACGCGGCGTCCGTTGAGCAAGCGCGAGTTGCGCGGGTCCATCGAGGCGTACCTGGCGGCGGGCAACGACGAGGCCTTCAATCGGATGTTCGAGCGCGACAAGGACGATCTGCGCGAGTTGGGTCTCGTGATCGAGACCGTGGAGAACCTGGACGGGGAGATCGGTTACCTGGCGCGACGGGACAGCAACACGCTGCCGCCGATCGCGCTGGACACCGAGGAGGCGGCGGCGCTGACGCTGGCGGCGAAGGTGTGGCAGCAGGCGCGGTTGGCGGGGGCGGCCAGCGGGGCGTTGCAGAAGCTGCGGGCCGGTGGGATGCCGGAGTCGCAGGCGCCGGTGGAGGGCGCGGATCCGGTGCGGCACAGTGTGATCGAGCCCCGGATTCCGGTGCACGAGGCGGCGTTCGAGCCGTTGATGTTGGCGTGTCGGGACCGGCGGCCGGTGGTGTTCGACTACCGGCGGTCGAACGCGGCGCGGCCGGAGACCCGGCAGGTGGAGCCGTGGGCCTTGGAGTGCTGGCGGGGTCACTGGTACCTGGCGGGGCACGACCGGGACCGGGGTGCGGAGCGGGTGTTCCGGTTGTCGCGGATCACGGGTCGGGTGCGGGCCCGGCAGGGCGCGTACACGGCGGAGGTGCCGGACGTGGTGACGGTGCGCGAGACGGTGGCGGGCTGGGCCGGTGAGGGCGGTGAGCGGACGGCGCGGATCCGGTTGCGGGCCGGGGCGGGGTATCCGTTGCGGGCGAAGGCGGTGTCGGAGAAACCGGCCGGTGAGGGCTGGGACGAGCTGGAGATCCGGTACGGGCACGGTCTGGACGCGTGGCTGGTGGAGTTCGGTCCGGACGTGGTCGTGGTGGAGCCCGCGGACCTGCGGGCCGATGTGATCGACCGGCTGCGCGCCGTGGCCCGGGACTGACGAGACCGCCGAGAAAGGCAGGAGGGGAGACCATGGCCGTGAACGCCATCGATCAGACCCGTCGGATGCTGTCCCTGGTGACGTATCTGCGGGAGCGGCCCGGGGCGCACGTGGAGGACGTGGCGCGGGCCTTCGGGATCACCGTGGACGAGTTGATCTCGGACCTGGACGTGTTGCCGATGTGTGGCACCAGTTTTCGGGGCGGGGATTTGTTGGACATCGACACCGACGGGGAGCGCATCTGGTGGCGCAATCCGGAGGCGTCGGGGGAGTCGACGGCGGAGCCGTTGAGGCTGGCGGCGGACGAGGCGACGGCGTTGTTGGTGGCGGCGCGGGCGGTGGCGACGCTGCCGGGGCTGCGCGAGAGCGACCGGGACGCGCTGCTGCGGGCCACCGCGAAGCTGGAGGCGGCGGCCGGTGAGGTGGCCGGGGCCAGTGCGCGGTTGTCGGTGACCTTCGAGTCCGAGGGCGGGGTGTTCGCGGACGTGGACCGGGCGATCGCGGAGCGGCGTCGGATCTGGTTGCGGTACTACTCGCCGGCGCGGGACGAGCTGACCGAGCGGGTCGTGGATCCGATCCGGTTGTTCGCGGTGGGGCACACCTACCTGGAGGGCTGGTGTCGGCTCTCGGAGGACCGGCGCACGTTCCGTTTGGACCGGGTCGCGGAGATCAGGTTGCTGGACGAGCGGTCGGAGCCGCCGGCGCTGGAGCCTCGGGACCTGTCGGTGGGGCTGGTGCAGCCGGCCGCGGAGGACCCGGAGGTGGTGGTCGAGGTGGGGCCCGGTGGCCGGTGGGTGGCCGAGTACTACCCGTACGACAGTGTGGAGGAGCTGCCGGAGGGTGGGCTGCGGGTCGTGCTGCGCACCCCGGATCCGGCGGGGCTGCGCAGGCTGGCGCTGCGGCTGGGGCGGGAGGGGCGGATCGTGGCCCCGGCGGCCCTGGCGGCCAGTGCGCGGGACGCGGCCCGTGAGGCCCTCGCCGGGTACGGCGAGGACGCGTAGGGGCGGGGGCGCGGGGATGTCGGGAACCTCGGGTCCTTTCGGGGCGGCGCCGCCGCGGGCCGGGGTCGGGCCCGTCGTGCTGCCGCTGGCGGAGATGCCGTCGGCGGGGTCCGTGGCGGGCGCGGTGGTCGGGCCGGTCGTGTTCAAGGCGGCGTGTCCCTCGTGCGCGGCTCGATTCGAGCTGGAGGCGGGATCGCTGCGGCTGGCGATCGGGGCCGGTCGCAGCTCCACTTTCTACTCGTTCACGTGCCCGGAGTGCGGGAGCGCGGTGCGCAAACCGGCCGGGGAGCGGATCGTGGAACTGTTGACCGGGGGCGGGGTCAGCACGCTGCGCAGCGTGTGAGGAAGGGGCGGGGCGCGGACCCCGTAGGCTCGGGGCATGTTCTGGCCGATGCTCGCAGTCGCCCTGGGTTTCACCGGGTTCGCCGTCCTCGCCTTCTTCGCGGTGCGGCTCTTCGTGGAGGTCCGGCGGTTGTCCCGGACGGTCGCCGAGGCGGGGTCGCGGCTGACGGCCGCGGCCTCCGATCTTGAGCGGGCGGGTCGTGATCTGGCCCGAACGGCGGGTGTTCACGAGTCAAATGGAGGGTGAAGGGGCATGAAGTCCCGGCACCTCACGCACCCCGGGGGATTGCCGCACGTTTACCCCAGGGGGTTACGATCGTGAGCAGAGAGCCACCGGACATCCGTCCGAGTGGTCCCCGCGGACCCCACCGGTCGCCTCGGTGAAGAAGGAAGTCAGACAATGATCGGCAATCTGAAGCCTCTCGAAATCATTCTGATCATCGCCGTGATCCTGCTCCTGTTCGGTGCCAAGAAGCTTCCCGAGATGGCGCGCTCGCTGGGCAAGTCCGCGCGGATCCTCAAGAGCGAGGCCAAGGCGATGAAGAAGGACGGCGAGGCCGACACCCCGGCCCCCGCCCCGTCCGAGGAGCCGGCCCCGCAGGCCGCCGCGCCGCGCACCATCCAGGCCGCGCCGGGCGACGTGACCAGCGCGCGTCCGGTGTCCGAGCCGAACCGCACCGCCCAGGGCTGATCGGGCGGGCCGGGATCCGGCCCGTTCGCCATCGGCCACACATCACCCAGCGCCACCGGTGCGACGAGACAAGGATCGTGGGTTGCTCAGGTCTGCCCGCAAGCAGGGGAAAGAGAAGCCGGCCAAGGACGCCGAGGGGCGGATGCCGCTCCTCGACCACTTGCGCGAGCTGCGGAACCGGCTGCTGAAGTCGGTTCTCGCGATCCTGGTCGTGACGATCGTCGCGGCCTTCTACTACCGGCCGATCATCGACTTCCTGCTGCACCCGGTGCTGTCGTCGGTCGGGTGCGTGAACGGCGCGGTGGTGCAGCACAACGGCAAGCCCTGCGCCGAGATGACCACCAACAGCCTGATCGGGCCCTTCTCGATCGCGTTGAAGGTGGGCCTGGCCTCCGGCATGGTGCTCTCCGCCCCGATCTGGCTGTACCAGCTGTGGGCGTTCGCCGCGCCCGGCCTGCACCGCAACGAGAAGAAGTACGCCCTGGGGTTCGTGGCGATCGGTGCCCCGCTCTTCTTCGCCGGTGCGGTCCTCGCGTACCAGATCCTGCCGCAGACCTCCGCGATCCTGCTCGACTTCACGCCGGACAACGTGAAGAACCTGATCCCGGTGGACACCTATCTGGACCTGATGACCCGCATGGTCGTCGTGTTCGGTCTGGCCTTCGAGCTGCCGCTGCTGTTGGTGCTGCTGAACTTCACCGGGGTGCTGACGGCGAAGCGGCTCGGGTCCTGGTGGCGCGGGATGGTCGTGGGCATCACGATCTTCTCCGCGTTCGCCACCCCCACCGGTGACCCGCTGACGATGCTGTCGCTGGCCTCGCCGATCGTGGCCCTGTACTTCCTGGCCCTGGGCGTGTGCTGGCTCAACGACCGGCGGCGCCGGCGCAAGAACCCCGACGCCGATCTCGACGACGACGAGGCCAGTGACCTTGACCTGACCCCGTCGACGATCGGGACCACCGGCGCTCCCGCGCCCCGGGCCGTCGAGGGCGGCACGGTGCCCGGACAGGGACCCGGCTCGGAACGGCGCAGCATCGGCTACGACGACGTCACCTGACGCGCCTCGGCCCCCGGAGGGCCCCCGCGGCCGGTCGCGCTCCCCGCGCGACCGGCCGCGGTCGTGTGTCCGGGAGCGTTTCGGGGGCGATCGGAGGACTGTTTCGGCCGGCGCGTGGAACACCACGGGTGACCGTCCGCGACGTGTCGCCGGCCCCCGCCGGCCCCGTGAAAAGATCACGCCAGGTGCCACACCCGGCGGGTAGGCTCGGAGGCAAGATGACCGAAGAAGAACTCTCCCCCGCCGAGCGGTACGCCGCTGCCCGTCGACGCGCCGCCGAGGAGGCCACCGCGCTGGCGCCCTTCCGGGACATGTACGCCTTCGGCCTGGACCCGTTCCAGATCGAGGCGTGCCGTGCCCTGGAGGCCGGCAAGGGCGTGTTGGTGGCGGCCCCCACGGGCTCGGGCAAGACCATCGTGGGCGAGTTCGCCGTCCACCTCGCCCTGTTGCAGGGCCGCAAGTGCTTCTACACCACGCCCATCAAGGCCCTCTCGAACCAGAAGTTCGCCGACCTCGTCAAGCGCTACGGCGCCGACAAGGTGGGTCTGCTCACCGGCGACAACAGCGTCAACTCCGACGCCCCGGTGGTCGTGATGACCACCGAGGTGCTCCGCAACATGCTCTACGCGGGGTCGAACGCGCTGAACGGCCTCGGGTACGTGGTGATGGACGAGGTGCACTACCTCTCCGACCGGTTCCGGGGCGCCGTCTGGGAAGAGGTGATCATCCACCTGCCGGAGTCGGTGACCCTGGTGTCGCTGTCGGCGACCGTGTCCAACGCGGAGGAGTTCGGCGACTGGCTGGACACCGTGCGCGGGGACACCGAGGTGATCGTCTCCGAGGAGCGGCCGGTGCCGCTGTGGCAGCACGTGATGGCGGGCCGCCGGGTGTACGACCTGTTCGAGGAGGGCACCGACCACGGCGGCCGGGGCTCGGCCCGCCGCGAGGTCAACCCGGACCTGGTGCGTCTGGCCCGGGACGAGAACAGTCGCGGCTACAACCCGCGGGAGCGGCGCCGGGGCAAGATGGTCCGCGAGGCCGACCGTGAGCGCGAGCGGCGCTCCCGCAACCGGATCTGGACCCCCGCCCGGCCCGAGGTGATCGCCCGCCTGGAGGGCGACGGGCTGCTGCCGGCCATCAACTTCATCTTCAGCCGCGCCGGCTGCGAGGCCGCCGTGCAGCAGTGCCTGTACGCGGGGCTGCGGCTCAACGACGACGCGGCCCGGGTGCGGGTGCGGGAACTGGTGGAGGCGCGGACCGCCGCGATCCCCGCCGAGGACCTGCACGTGCTGGGCTACTACGAGTGGCTGGAAGGGCTGGAGCGGGGCATCGCCGCGCACCACGCCGGGATGCTGCCCACCTTCAAGGAGGTGGTGGAGGAACTCTTCGTGCGGGGCCTGGTGAAGGTGGTCTTCGCCACCGAGACCCTGGCGCTGGGCATCAACATGCCCGCCCGCACGGTCATCCTGGAGAAGCTCGTCAAGTGGAACGGCGAACAGCACGCCGACATCACCCCCGGCGAGTACACGCAGCTCACCGGCCGGGCCGGGCGGCGCGGCATCGACGTCGAGGGCCACGCGGTGGTGCTGTGGCAGCGCGGCATGGACCCCTCGGCGCTGGCCGGCCTCGCCGGCACCCGCACCTACCCGCTGCGCTCCAGCTTCCGGCCCTCCTACAACATGGCCGTCAACCTGGTGCAGCAGTTCGGCCGGCACCGCTCGCGGGAACTCCTGGAGACCTCCTTCGCGCAGTTCCAGGCCGACCGCTCGGTGGTCGGGATCTCCCGGCAGGTCCAGCGCAACGAGGAGGGCCTGGAGGGCTACCGGGAGGGCATGACCTGCCACCTCGGGGACTTCGAGGAGTACGCGCGGCTGCGCCGTGAGCTCTCCGACCGCGAGACCGAACTCGCCAAGCAGGGCGCGGCCCAGCGCCGGGCGCAGGCGGCGGCCTCGCTGGAGCGGCTCAAGCCCGGCGACGTCATCCACGTGCCCACCGGCAAGTTCGCCGGCCTCGCCCTGGTCCTGGACCCGGGGGTGCCGGCCGGCCGGGCCAACGGGCACCGCGGCCAGGACTGGCACGAGGGCCCGCGCCCGCTGGTCCTCACCGCCGAACGGCAGGTCAAGCGGCTGGCCGGGATCGACTTCCCGGTGCCGGTGGAGCCCATCGAGCGGATGCGGATCCCGAAGACCTTCAACGCCCGCTCCCCGCAGTCCCGTCGCGACCTCGCCTCGGCCCTGCGGGTCAAGGCCGGGCACATCACCCCCGACCGGCACCGGCGGGGCCGGGCCGCGGCCGCCGACGACCGCGAGATCGCCCGGCTGCGCACCGCGCTGCGGGCCCACCCCTGCCACGGCTGCGACGAGCGCGAGGACCACGCCCGGTGGGCGGAGCGGTACCTGCGCCTCAAGCGGGACACCCGGGCGCTGGAGCAGCGCATCGAGGGCCGGACGAACACCATCGCCCGCACCTTCGACCGGATCCACGCCCTGCTGACCGAACTCGACTACCTGCGCGAGGACGAGGTCACCGAGCACGGCAAGCGACTGGCCCGGCTCTACGGCGAACTGGACCTGCTGGCCTCCGAGTGCCTGCGGGCCGGGGTCTGGGAGGGCCTGGACCCGGCGGAGTTGGCCGCGTGCGTCTCCGCGCTGGTCTTCGAGTCGCGGCAGGCCGACGACGCGGTCGCCCCCAAGACCCCGGCGGGCGCGGCGAAGGAGGCGCTGGGGGAGATGGTGCGGATCTGGGGCCGGCTCGACGCCCTGGAGGAGGAGCACCGGATCAACCAGGCCGAGGGCGTGGGGCAGCGCGAACCGGACCTCGGGTTCGCGTGGGCGGCCTACCAGTGGGCCTCGGACAAGGGCCTGGACCAGGTGCTGCGCGAGGCGGAGATGCCGGCCGGCGACTTCGTGCGCTGGTGCAAGCAGGTGATCGACGTGCTGGGGCAGATCGCGGCGGCGGCGCCGCCCGCGAGCAGCGGCTCCACGGTCGCCCGCAACGCGCGCAAGGCGGTGGAGGCCATGCTGCGCGGCGTGGTCGCCTACAGTTCGCTCGGCTGATCGACGCAGGTCACGGGCCCGTTCTCGGAGGAAGCTCCGAGAACGGGCCCGTGGCGTTTTGGTCTCTTGCCATGATCGGTTCCGGCCGTGGTGTGGGACGATCACGCCATGACCGGGGGAGAAAGACGTGTGGGGCGCCCGCGGGCCGACCGTGACTGGGCGGACACCGGACGCACCCCCCGTGAGGAACTGCTGGACGCCGCGGCCGAGTTGTTCACCACCCTGGGGTACGGGGCGACCACCACCAGGGCCGTCGCCGAGCGGGCCGGGATGCGCCAGGCCACGATGTACCACTACTTCGGGGGCAAGGAGAGCCTGTTCGCGGAGCTGCTGGAGGCGACGGTGCGGCCCACCGCGGAGCTGGCCCGCCGGCTGCTCGCGGAGCACGCCCGGCCCGCCGAGCGCCGGCTGTGGGAGCTGTGCCGGGCCGAGGTGGTCGCCCTGTGCGGGGGGCCCCACGACCTCGGCGCGCTGTTCCTGCTGCCCGAGACCCGGGGGGAGCGCTTCGGGGTCTTCCGGCGGCTGCGGGCCGAACTGCGGTCGGGCTACGGCGGGTTGCTGGCCGAGGCCGACCGTGCGGTGGGCCGGCACGGGCCGGGTCTCATGGGCGGCGCGGGCGTGGCGGGGGAGGGCGAGCGGCGGGAGCTGCGGTTGGACCTGGTGGTGGGGCTGATCGAGGGGGTCGCCCTCGCCTACCGGGCCCCGGGTCGGGGGGAGCGTCCGATCGGCGAGTTCGCGGGGGCCACGGCCGACGCGGTGCTGCGGGTCGCGGGGCTGGGCACGGTCACGGTCCGGGACTGAGCTCGGGCGCGGGCCCGGTCCGCTGGTCCAGGGCCCAGCCGGTCGGGTCGGTCCAGGCGCGCAGGGTGCGGGCGGAGCGGAACACGTGCCGCTCCCCGGTCCGCGGGTCGGTGAACTCCAGTGACCGGGCCAGGAGTTGCAGGGGCCGGCGGAAGTCGTCGGGGTCGGGGTCGGTGACCTCCGGGTAGATCGGGTCGCCGAGGATCGGCAGGCCCAGCCGGTTCATGTGGACGCGCAACTGGTGGGTGCGGCCGGTGTGCGGGGTCAGTCGGTAGCGGGCCAGGCCGGTCTCGGGGCGGGCCTCGACGAGTTCGACCAGGCTCTCCGCGTTGGGTTCGGCGTCCGGGAGTTCCACCGCCGCGATCACCCCCGGGGTCTTCTCGATGTGGCTGCGGACCGTCACCGGCAGTTCCGCCGCGCGGGCCGGGTCGTACGGGGCCACGGCCTCGTACGTCTTGTGGATCCGGCGGTCCCGGAACAGGCCCTGGTAGGCGCCCCGGTCCTCGGGGCGGACGGTGAACATCAGCACCCCGGCCGTCAGTCGGTCCAGCCGGTGGGCGGGGGCGAGTTCGGGCAGGTCCAGGGTGTGCCGGAGCCGGGCCAGGGCCGTCTGGACCACGTGCCCGCCGCGCGGGGTGCCGGCCAGGAAGTGCGGCTTGTCGACCACGAGGAGACGCTCGTCGCGGTGGAGCACGGGGATCTCGAAGGGGACGGGCACCTCGGGCGGCAGCTCGCGGTGGAACCACAGGTGGGCGCCGGCCCGGTAGGGGTCGCCGGCCGCGACCGGCCGTCCGTCCGCGTCCACGATCGCGCCCTCGGCCAGCAGCCGGACCACGGCCGCCGCCCCCGCGCCGTGCGCGTACCGCCGGCGCAGCCACTCGCCCACGGTGGCGGGGGCGGGCTCCGCCGGGTCGGGCTCGGGCAGCCGCAGGTGCACGGGGTCGATGCCGAGCCGCTGCGGGAGCGGGGCGGGGGGCACGGCGGCGCGCCGCCGGCGCCGGATGCTGCTGCTCATCCGGCCCAGGGTACGCGGCCCCGGTGGGGCGCGGTCGCGGGCTCAGGAGCGGGTGAAGGTGCCCAGGTGGTCGGCGTCCAGCCACTCCACCCGGACGGTGCCCCGGTCGGTGAAGGTGACGGCGGCCCGGCCGATGGCGTTCTCGCCCCGGGTGTCCATGCCGAACACGTCCCCGTCCCGGTGGGTGAGGGCGAAGCGGTGGGGGCGTTCGGCGGGGCCGAGGGTGAGGGTCAGCGCGCCGTCGGGGCCGGCGGAGGTGACGGTGAGGGTGCCGTAGTAGGGGTTGGTGTAGGTGCCGAGGTAGGCGGAGTCGGGGCGGGCCGGGGCCGGGTCGGCGGGTGGCCGGGACCAGTCGATCGCGGAGTGGCCTTGGTCCAGGGCCTGGGAGTAGGCGTAGGCGGCGACGGCGAGCCAGTCGGCGGTGGGCCGGCCGTGCTCGGCCACGTCGGTGAAGTCCAGGGCGATGGCGTCGGCGAGGCCGACGGGCGCGGAGTTGGTGAGGACGACGATGCCGAGGCGTTCCAGCGGCAGCAGGGTCACGGTGGTGTTCGCGCCGAGTTCGAAGGCCCCGGAGTGGCTCAGGCGCAGTCGGCCGGCGTCGTCGTAGGAGACGTTCCAGCCCAGTCCGTAGAAGCCGGCGCCGCCGTCGGGGGTCATCGGGGGGCGGGAGACGATCTCGGGGAGGTGGGTGCGGGCGAGGGTGTCGGCGGGGATGATCCGGCGGCCGTCGAGGGTGCCGCCGTTCAGTTGCAGGCGCATCCAGCGGGCCAGGTCGCGGGCGTTGGAGTTGGCGCCGCCGGCGGGGGCCTGGGCGTCGGGGTCGCGCACGTCGTCGGGGACCCAGCGGCCGTCGGCTCCCCGGACGTGCGGCAGGGCCCGGTCGGCCTCGGCGCGGAAGGCGGGGGTGGTGACGGTGGTGTGGGTCATGCCGGCGGGGGTGAACAGGGTGTCGGCGGCGAGTTTCTCCCAGCTCGCGCCGTGCTCGCGGGCCACGGCCTCGGCGGCGGCGGTGAGGCCGAAGTTGGTGTAGGCGTAGCTCGCGCGGAACGGGGCGAGGGGCAGGTGTCTCAGCCGGTCCAGGATCTGGCCCTGGTCGTAGCCGATGTCCTCCAGCAGGTCCCCGGCGTGGTCGGGCAGGCCGCTGCGGTGGGAGAAGAGGTCGGCGGTGGTGACGTGCTCGGAGACCCAGGGGTCCTTCAGGCCGAAGCCGGGGAGGTCCACGTGCTCGTCCCAGCGCTCGGGCTTGTCGAGGACGCCGGCGACGACGGTGGAGGAGAGGGGTTTGGAGAGGGAGGCGAGGCGGAAGACGGTGTCCGCGTCCACCTTCTCGGGGCGGCCGGCCGCGCGGACCCCGTAGCCCGTGATCCGGACCACCTCGTCGTCGTGGACCACCGCCACGGCCACCCCGGGCACGCCCGTCTTCGCCATGGCGGCCGTGACGTAGGCGTCGAGCCGGTCCAGGGCGCGGTTCACGTCGGCGTCGGTCAGTCGGGCCTTGGGGGCCGGGGGTGGGGCCGGTGGCGGCGAGGGGGCCGCCGAGATCGGCCCGCCGACCGCGATGGCGATCACGAGCCCGAGGACACCCCCGACGGCGGTGGTCCGGCACGACGTGCGCATGCGGCCCATTCTCGCCCCGCGCACGCCGGGGCGCGCGGGGAGGAGGGGGCGTGCGGGAGGGGAGTGGGATCAGGCGTTGGTGGTGGCGCCGGCGGTCGGGACGACCTCCTGCTCGGCCTCCACGGCCGCGTTCCAGTCCCGCTTGATGGCGCGCCAGCCCTCGTCGGTGTGACCGTGGCGCCAGTACCCGGAGATGGACATGGACTCGCGGCCGATGCCGCGCTCCAGGCGCAGGTGCCGGCGCAGTTCCTTCACCACGCCCGCCTCGCCGTGCACGAAGGCGTGCACGCTGCCGGCGGGGAAGCGCAGGGCGCGGACGGCCTCCAGGAGCGGGGCGCCGACCGGGCGCCCGGCGCGGTGCAGCCAGATCGGGGTGACCCCGTCGGGGGTGCCGATCGGCTGCTGGTCGGCGGGGGAGTCCACCTCGACCAGGGCCAGCACGCGCGCGCCGCGCGGCATCCGCTCCATGGTGGCGGCGATGGCGGGCAGGGCGCTCTCGTCGCCGATCAGCAGGTGCCAGTCGGCGGCGGGGGAGGGGGCGTAGGCGCCGCCGGGGCCCAGGAAGCGGACCTTCTCGCCGGGGGTGACCCGGGCCGCCCACGGGCCGGCCAGGCCCTCGTCGCCGTGGACGACGAAGTCGATGGTCAGCTCCAGGGCGACCGGGTCCCAGTGCCGCACGGTGTAGGCGCGCTGGCGGGGCCATTCCTCGCGGGGGTGGTCGGCGCGGATCCGGGCCAGGTCCCAGGGCTCGGCGTACCGGGCGCCGGGGGCGGGGAAGAGGATCTTCACATAGTGGTCGGTGAACTCGCCCGCGCCGAATCCGGCCAGACTGTCCCCCCCCAGCACCACGCGCACCATGTGCGGCGTCAGCCGCTCGGTGCGCACGACGGTGGCGGTACCGACGCTACGGGCAGGTCCTTGTGCCACGGCGTGTCTCCCCTGACTCCCCTGAAACTTAGGATTGCCTAAGTTAACTTAGCAGCTTCGGGGTCAAAGCGCTGCCCAGTCGCGCGACCGCTCCGCCCAGACCCCACCGATGGGCGAGCGCGTTCACCATCTCGGGGTGCGCCGGCGCGGTCGGGAGCGCCGGATCGAACTCCGGCAGCGGCACGTCGTCGGCCACCCGCACCACCTTCGGCGCCACCGCCACGTACGGACGCGCCTCGTCCAGCCGCTTGCGCTGCGAGGGGGTCAGCTTCGAGGCCGGATCGTCCACGGCCGCCATGATCCCGGCCAGGTCCCCGAACGCGTCGAGGAGCTTGGCCGCCGTCTTCTCCCCGATCCCCGGCACCCCGGGCAGCCCGTCGCTCGGGTCCCCGCGCAGCAGCGCCAGCGCCGCGTACCCCGGCCCGTCCACCCCGTACTTCTCCCGCAGCACCGCCTCGTCGGTGATCTGGAGGGTGCCCACGCCCTTGAGCGGGTACAGCACCCGCCGTGCCTTGGCGTCGTCCACCAACTGGTACAGGTCGCGGTCGCCGGTGACGATGTCCACCGGGCCCTCGGCCCGCGCGGTCAGGGTGCCGATCACGTCGTCCGCCTCGTATCCGGCCACGCCCACCCGGGCGATCCCGAACGCGTCCAGCGCCGACTCGATGATCGGCACCTGCGGGGCCAGGGTGTCCGGGGTCTCCTCCACGTCCGGCCCCGTCGCGGTCTCCACCGCCACCCGGTGCGCCTTGTAGGAGGGGATGAGCGACACCCGCCACTCGGGCCGCCAGTCCGCGTCCATACAGGCCACGAGGTGGTCCGGGCGGTGGTCCTGGACCAGCCGGGCGATGAAGTCCAAGAGCCCGCGCACCGCGTTCACCGGGGTCCCGTCCGGGGCGCGGACCGAGTCCGGCACCCCGAAGTAGGCGCGATAGTAGAGGGAGGCGGTGTCGAGGAGCATCAGTCGTGGCGTCGTCATGGCCGAATGATGCCGCAAGCGCGGCGGCGGACCGGACACGTCACCGCGACCGGTCCCGCCGTGCACGCGAAACCCGGGCCGGTTGCCGCTTATGGTGCTTACAGCACACCGAGGTGCCACCGGAGCGTGGGAGGGCAGCCCCGCCATGGATGAACACGAGGAGTCGTCGGTGCCCCAGGGTCGACCCGAGGACGAAGGGCGGCGGCAGGGCATGGACGGGCGAGAACGGACCCGCGACGAGAAGGAACGCGACCGGGACGCCAAGGAGCCCCTGCGGGTCGGCGTCGCCGTCCGCAAGCGCCGTCGGGCCCTGAAGCTGACCCTGGCGGCCGTCTCCGCCCGCAGCGGACTGTCGGTGCCCTTCCTCAGCCAGATAGAGAACGAACGCGCCCGCCCCAGCATGCGCTCCCTGGAACGCGTCGCCGACGCCCTCCAGACCACCGCCGTGGAACTCCTCGCGGCCTCCGACACCGCCCGCACCGTGGACCTCGTGCGCGCCGACGACACCGGCGGCCTGCCCCCGCTGCCCGGGGTGCGGCCCCTGGTGCGCGGCCACCACCAACTCCACGCCCTGGAGTTCACCGGGGACCAGGACGCCGGCCGCGAATACCAGCACCGCAACGACGAGCTGATGTACGTGGTGGAGGGCGCCTGCCAGGTCGAGGCCGAGGGCACCGCGCACCGGCTGGAGGCCGGCGACGCGCTGTTCCTCTCCGGCGGGGTCCGGCACCGCTGGCGGGCCGCCGGCGAGGACACCCGGATCCTGATCGTGGCCGTCGCCGACCACATCCACGCCACCGCCGAACCCCCCGCCCCCGGCCGGTGAGCCCGGCCCGGTCGGGCGGGCGGCCCCGCGTGGTCTCGCTGGTGCCCTCGCTGACCGAGGCGGTGGCCGAGACCGGGCCGGGGCTGCTGGTCGGCGTCACCGACTGGTGCTCCCACCCCGCCGACCTCGGCGCCGGGGTCCGGCGGATCGGCGGCACGAAGAACCCCGACGTGCCGGCCGTGCTCGCGCTGCGGCCCGACCTGGTGATCGCCAACGAGGAGGAGAATCGGGCCGTCGACCTCGACGCGCTGCGGGCCGCCGGGGCCCGGGTGCTGGTCACCGAGGTCCGCACGCTGCCCCAGGCCCTGACCGAACTCGACCGGCTGCTCACCCACGCCCTGCGACTGCCCCGCCCCGCCTGGTTGGACGAGGCCGCACGGGCCTGGGAGCGCGCGGACGCCCGGGCCGAGCGGACCCGGCGACCGACGCGGACCGCGCTGGTGCCGATCTGGCGCCGGCCGTGGATGGCCCTGGGACGGGACACCTTCGCCGGGGACCTGCTCGCCCGCCTCGGCGTCCGCAACGCCCTGGCCGGGCACCCCGAACGCTACCCGCGGCTGCCCTCCGGCCCCGGACAGCCCCTGGCCGCCGCGCGGGCCGCCGGCTGCGAGCTGGTGGTACTGCCCGACGAGCCCTACCGGTTCAGCGCCCAGGACGGCCCCGAGGCCTTCCCCGGACTGCCCGCCGCCCTCGTCGACGGCCGGGCCCTCACCTGGTACGGGCCCTCGCTGCGAGAGGCCCCGGCGGTGTTGGCCGGGGCCCTGGACGCCGCCCGGCCGTAGCGGGGCGCTGTGCGGGGGCGACGCGCGTGCGGGTCAGGACGCGGGACGCAGCAGCCGGCCCGCGCACAGGCCGTGCAGGGTGCGGGTCGCGGCGGCCGCCCAGGCCACCAGCAGCCAGACGAAGAGGGCCGCGGCCAGCCACGAGAACGCCGTCAGACCGGTGTGCCGGGCCAGACCGGCGGCCCCGGTCACGCAGGTCCCCACCGGGAAGGTCAGCGCCCACCAGGTCATCGCGAAGCCCATGCCGCCCCGCACCGCCCGCACCAGCATCGCCAGCGACAGGGCCAGCCACAGCAGGGCGAAGCCCATCACGGGCACCCCGTAGACCACGGCGAAGGCCGCGAAGGCGCCCGCGTAGGGCGCGGGGACCGCCCCGCCCGCGCCGTCGGCCAGCGCGTTCACGGCGGTGGTCGACTGGCCCAGCGGGCCCAGCACGAGGAACAGGGTGGGGGTCAGGGCCAGGGGCAGCGGCCCGGCCACGATCAGCCGGCCCAGTATCAGCGGCAGCATCACCAGGGTGGCCAGCAGGCTGATCCCGAACATCGCGTAGCAGCCCAGCAGCAGCGCCTCCCGGGCCTGCCCGGCGGGCAGGTGGGGCAGGAACAGGGGGCCCAGCGCCGCCGAGACCATCGGCGCGACCAAGGGCAGCAGCCAGACCGGCCCGGCCTGGTCGGCGGTCAGCGAGTGCCGCACCACCATCAGGTAGAGCACGACCACGGCCATCACCAGGCCGACCACCGTGCCGGCCGTGAACAACACCGCGCCCAGCGCGGTGGCCGCCCCCTCGCCGACCAGGTCCCGGCCCACGATCAGGGACCCGCCGCCGACGGCCAGCAGTGCCATCGACAGACAGCCGTAGAAGGGGGCCACGGCCGGATCGAGGAGGTGGGCGCGGGCCTGGTCGCGGTGATGGACCCAGTGCCCGGCCCGGGCCGTCAGCAGCACCGCCAGGGCCACCAGGGCGGCCACCCAGAACACCTGGCAGAACACCCGCTGCCCGGGCAGCCCCAAGGGCAGGCCCGCGCCCGCGTTGGCGACGATCGCGGTGCCCATCACGGCCGCGTACCAGTTGGGGCCCAGGTCCCGCAGGGCGCCGAAGGGCCGGCCCGTCGGCCTCGTGCCCGCCGCGAGGACCGGCCGGGGGCGGCGGGGGCGGAGGGAGCCGACGGGGGCGACGGCGCCGGGGGCGGGGGAGGTGTCGACGGTGACCATGACCCCAGCCTGGCCCCGGCGCCCGGCCCCCACCAGGGACCATTCCCTTGTGAACCCATAAGCTGGACTGATGAGCGACACACCGCCGCCGGTCGGGGGCCTGGCCCACCGGGTGCCCGAGCTGGGCGCCCTGGAACTCCTGCTCGCCGTGGCCCGGCTGGGCAGCCTGGGCGCGGCGGCCCGCGAACTGGGCATCACCCAACCGGCCGCGAGCAGTCGGATCCGGGCCATGGAGACCCGGCTCGGGGTGGCGCTGGTGGACCGGGGGCCGCGCGGCTCCACCCTGACCCCCGAAGGGGCGCTGGTCACGGACTGGGCCCGGCCGGTGCTGGCCGCGGCCGAGGCCTTCGACGCGGGCGCGCAGGCGCTGCGGGCCCGCCGGGACTCGCGGCTGCGGGTCGCGGCCAGCATGACCATCGCCGAATACCTGCTGCCGGGCTGGCTGATCGCGCTGCGGGCCGAGCTGCCGGACACGGCGGTGTCGCTGTCGGCCGGGAACTCGACGACGGTGGCCGCGCGGGTGCTCGCGCACGAGGCGGACCTGGGCTTCGTGGAGGGCACCTCGGTGCCCGAGGGCCTGGACTCGACGGTCATCGCCCGGGACCGGCTGGTGCTGGCCGTGGCCCCCGGCCACCGCTGGGCGCGACGCCGGGCGCCGGTGCCGGCCGCCGAGGTGGCGGCCACCCCGCTGATCCTGCGCGAGCACGGCTCGGGCACCCGGCAGGTGCTGGACGCCGCGCTGCGCGCCGGCGGCGGACCGGCCGCGCCGCTGCTGGAGCTGGCCTCGACCACGGCGGTGAAGGCGGCGGCCGCCAGCGGGGCCGGGGCCTGCGTGCTCTCCGAGCTGGCGCTGACCGAGGAGCTGGCCGGGCGCCGGCTGATCGCCGTGCCGGTGGCGGACATGGCCCTGGACCGGGCGCTGCGCGCGGTGTGGCCGGCCGGCACCCGTCCGGCCGGCCCGGCCCGGGTGCTGCTGGGCCTGACCCGCCCCGGGGCGACCGGCCGCCGGCCCGGCCGAGCGGGCGGGGCGGGCTGATCGGGCGGGGCGGGCGGGCGGGTCAGCGCAGGGCCGCGACCGGTTCCCGCGCCGCGCGCCGGCGGCCCGCCGCGTGCTCCCCGGCCGCCTCGACCAGACCGGTCATCACCCGGGTGTCCCGGTCCCGCTCCGGATGCCACTGCACGCCCAGCACCCACTGCTCTCCCGGCAGCTCGGCGGCCTCCGGGGTGCCGTCCCGGACGGCGTGCGCCGAGATCACCAGGCCGCGTCCGGGCCGGTCCACGGCCTGGTGATGGTAGGTGGGCACGTCGGCCTCCTCCGGGACCAGGGCCGCGTAGCGGGTGCCGGGCACTGGGCGCACGGGGTGCCAGGAGAGCACCCCGGGGGCGGCCACGTGCCCGTCCAGGTGCTGCACGAGGGTGCCGCCGAGGGCCACGTTGAGCACCTGAAGGCCCCGGCAGATGCCGAGCAGCGGGATCCGGCCGTCGGCCAGGGCCGCCTCGATCAGCGCCAGCTCCCACGCGTCGCGCACCGGCGCGGGCGGGCCCGTGCGCGGATCGCGGGGGGCGCCGTAGCGGGCCGGGTCCACGTCCGGTCCGCCCGCGATGACCAGGCCGTCGAGCCGGGCCACGAGGGCGGTCGCGGCCGCCGGGTCGTCGGGCGGGAGCAGCACGGCCGTGCCCCCGGCCGCCCGGACCAGCGCCGGGTAGTCGGCGGGGGTGAGGACGGCGGGCACGTTCCACACGCCGTAGCGGGTGGACTCCTCCACGTAGGTGGAGATGCCGATCAGGGGCCTGGGCACGGGGTTCGCCTCCGGTGTGCGGTGGTGCGGGCGGTGCGGGCTAGTCGCGGTCGAGTTCGGCCTCGGCGGCGGCCAGCGCCGCGAACTCCTCCTCCGGCGCCGAGGCCACCAGGTGGTGCCGACTGTAGAACGCGAACCAGGCCAGTGCCGCGGCGTACACGGCCAGGGCGATGAACGCGGCCTCGCGGTCCACCAGGAAGGTGGCCACCAGGGCACCCAGGGCCAGCACCAGGGCCAGCCCGGAGGTCATGGCCCCACCCGGGGTGCGGTAGGGCCGGTGCAGGTGCGGTTCGCGGCGGCGCAGCACGAGGTGGGACAGGGCCATCAGGGCGTAGCTGATGGTGGCGCCGAAGACCGCGACGTTGAGCATCCGGGCGCCGCTGCCGGTGCCGGCGGCCAGCGCGAAGCCGATCGCGCCGGGGATCACCAGGCCGAGCCAGGGGGCCTTGCGGCGGCTGGTCAGCGACAGGACGCGGGGCAGGTAGCCGGCGCGGGAGAGGGCGAAGAGCTGGCGGGAACCGGCGTAGATGAGGGAGAAGAAGGAGGCGACCAGGCCGGCCAGGCCCGCGTAGTTGACGAAGCGGCTCAGCGCGGTGGGCGCGCCGTCCGGCTCCAGGGCCTTCACCAGCGGGTCGCCGACGGTGCGCAGGGCCTCGGAGCCGCGGGCGCCGGTGGCGGCGAGGAAGGTCAGCAGGGCGAGCACGAGGAGCACGGCCAGCGAGATCGCGAGCGCCTTGGGCATGGAGCGGACCGGGTCCTTGGCCTCCTCGGCGGCCAGCGGCACGCCCTCGACCCCGAGGAAGAACCACATGCCGAAGGGGAACGCGGCCCAGATGCCGATCACCCCGAACGGCAGCCAGGACGAGGACCCGACGGCGGTGGGGTCGGCCGGGATGTCGGTGAGGCGGGACGCGTCGAACTCGGTGAACGCGGCGACGGCGAAGACCAGCAGGGCGATCACGGCGATGCCGGTGACGACGAAGCTGAAGCGCAGGGCCTCGCCCACGCCCCACAGGTGCACCCCGATGAAGATCACGAAGCAGGCGAGGTAGACCGGCCAGCCGGAGCTGAGGCCGAACAGGCGCAGCGAGGCCACGTAGTCGCCGATGAAGATGACGATGGCGGCGGGCGCGAGCACGTACTCGATGAGGATGGCGGTGCCGGTCAGGAACCCGCCCCAGGGGCCGAGGGCGCGGCGGGCGAAGCCGTAGCCGCCGCCGGCGGTGGGCAGGATCGTGGAGAGCTCGGCCAGCGAGAACACCAGGCACGCGTACATCACGCCCATCAGGGCGGTGGCGATGGCGAGTCCGCCGAAGCCGCCCTTGTCCAGGCCGACGTTCCAGCCGGAGAAGTCCCCGGAGACCACGTAGGCCACGCCGAGGCCGACGAGCAGCAGCGGGCCGGCGCTGCCCCGGCGCAGGGTGCGGCGTCGCAGGTAGTCGGCGTCGGTCGAGCCGCCGCCGGTGGTCTCGGGCGGGCTCGCTGTGTCCTTCGCCATGGTGAACTCCTGCCTCGGGCCGCAATGGTTGTGGGCGGTACCTTTGCGGGCCGCGACCGGGGTGTGCAACCCCCGTGCGAAAAAACGGTGTTACGGAAAGCTCACGGGAGCCGCAAGAACGCGAATCGGCCGGCCCCTCGCGCGGGCCGGCCGGATCCCGGATGCGGAAAGGATTCCGCTCACCTCCTCACCGATCGCGGGCTCAGGAGAGGAACCCGCGCAGCAGGGCCGCGGTGCCCGCGCAGTGCTCGCGCATCACCTCCCGCGCCCCGTCGGCGTCCCCCTCCAACACCGCCTCCACCAGCACGGCGTGCTGGTGCTGGGAGTGCTCCAGATTGCGGACCAGCAGCGGTATGCAGTCCAGCAGGTCGTTCACCCGGGCCCGCACGGCCGCGTACTGCGCGGTCAGGGTGGGGGAGCCGGCCAGTTCGCTCAGGGCCAGGTGGAACAGGGTGTCGCGGCGCCGGTAGTCGGTCAGGGGCGCGTCGTGGGTGGCGGCCAGCGCCGCCCGCAACCGGGCCGCCGCCGCGCCCGTCGGCCGCTGCCCCGCGCACAGCCCGGCCGCGCCGACCTCCAGCACCTCCCGGAACCGCAGCACGTCCTCCAGGTCCACCTCCCGCACCCGGCGCCGCAGCTCCTCCTCGGCCCCGCCCGCCGGCGGATCGGGGCGCGGCAGCACGAAGGTGCCGCCGTAGCGCCCGCGCCGGGCCTCCACCAGCCCCTGGTCCTGGAGCACCTTGAGCACCTCGCGCAGGGTGACCCGGCTGATCCCGAGCCGCTCGGCCAACTCGCGCTCCGCCGGCAGCCGTTCCCCGGCCGCCACCAGGCCCAGGCGGACCACCTGCAACACCTGCTCCAGGGCCTCCTCGAAGCCGTTCCCCGCCCGCACCGGTCTGAGCACCGGGTCCAGGCGTCCGATCGCGTCGTCCTCGTCGGCGATCCGCGTCATCTTCCCTCCTCCCCTTCCCAAGCAATGGTCTTCTTCAATACCTTAGGCCGTGCCTTCCGGATCTTGTCCGGGCCCGCCGCCCTGCCGTGCGCGACGCCCGGGACCGACGCCCCCGCGCGCACCCCGCGCCCGAAGGAGACATCCCGTGGCAGACCGCACACCGCCGCTCGCCGTGGAGGAGCTTCGCGCCCTCGTCGCGAGCGGGGAGATCGACACCGTCGTCCTCGCCTTCCCCGACATGCAGGGCCGCCTCCAGGGCAAGCGCTTCGCCGCCCGCTTCTTCCTCGACGAGGTGCTGGCCCACGGCACCGAGGGCTGCAACTACCTCCTCGCCGTCGACACCGACATGAACACGGTGGACGGCTTCGCCATGAGCTCCTGGGAGACCGGCTACGGGGACTTCGCGATGCGCCCCGACCCCACCACCCTGCGCCGGATCCCCTGGCACGAGGGCACCGCCCTGCTCCTGGCCGACCTCGTCTGGCACGACGCGAGCCCCGTCACCGCCTCCCCCCGGCACATCCTGCGCCGCCAGCTCGACCGACTCGCCGACCGGGGCTGGACCGCCCAGGTCGGCACCGAGCTGGAGTTCATGGTCTTCAAGGACACCTACGAATCGGCCTGGAACGCGCACTACCGCGACCTGACCCCGGCCAACCAGTACAACGTGGACTACTCCGTCCTCGGCAGCGGCCGCGTCGAACCCCTGCTGCGCCGGATCCGCAACGAGATGGCCGGCGCCGGCCTCACCGTGGAGTCCTCCAAGGGCGAGTGCAACCTCGGACAGCACGAGATCGCCTTCCGCTACGACGAGGCCATGGTCACCTGCGACCAGCACGGCCTGTACAAGACGGGCGCCAAGGAGATCGCCGCCCAAGAGGGCCACTCGCTGACCTTCATGGCCAAGTTCGACCAACGCGAGGGCAACTCCTGCCACATCCACCTCTCCCTCACCGACGCCGAGGGCACCAACATCATGGCCGGCGACGGCACCGGCCCCCACGGCGGCGGCATGTCCCCCGTCATGCGGCATTTCCTCGCCGGCCAGCTCGCCGCCCTGCGCGACTTCTCCCTGCTCTACGCCCCCAACATCAACTCCTACAAGCGGTTCCGCCCCGGCTCCTTCGCCCCCACCGCCGTCGCCTGGGGCCACGACAACCGCACCTGCGCCCTGCGCGTGGTCGGCCACGGCCGCTCCACCCGCTTCGAGAACCGCCTCCCCGGCGGCGACGTCAACCCCCACCTCGCCGTCGCCGGCCTGATCGCCGCCGGCCTCCACGGCGTCGAACAGGGCCTCGAACTGCCCGAACCCTGCGTCGGCAACGCCTACACCGCCGACTACGCGCACGTCCCCGGCACCCTGCGCGAGGCCGCCGAACTCTGGGAGAACAGCGAGATCGCCAAGGCCGCCTTCGGCCCCGAGGTCGTCGCCCACTACCTCAACGCCGCCCGCGTCGAACTCGACGCCTACGACTCCGCCGTGACCGACTGGGAACTGCGCCGCTCCTTCGAACGACTGTGAGGCCCCCCGAAGTGACCGCCACGCCCACCGACGCGTCCGCCGACGCGCTGGACGTCCTGAACCCGGCCACCGCGACCCGCGTCGCCCTCGTCCCGGCCGCCACACGGGACGACGTCGACCGAGCCGTCACCCTGGCCGCCGCCGCCCAACAGCGCTGGGCCGCGCTCGCCCCCGCCGACCGCGCCCGCCTGCTGCGCCGCTTCGCCGCCGTCGTCGACTCCCACGTGGAGGAACTCGCCGACCTGGAGGTCGAGGAGGCCGGCCACACCCTCGGCAACGCCCGCTGGGAGGCCGGCAACGTCCGCGACCTCCTCGACTACGCCGCCGGCGGAGTCGAACGCCTCGCCGGCCGACAGATCCCCGTGGCCGGCGGCCTCGACGTCACCTTCCACGAACCCCTCGGCGTGGTCGGCGTCATCGCCCCCTGGAACTTCCCCCTCCCCATCGCCGGCTGGGGCCTGGCCCCCGCCCTCGCCGCCGGCAACGCCGTGGTCCTCAAACCCGCCGAGACCACCCCCCTCACCGCCCTGCGGCTGGCCGAACTCGCCCGCGAGGCCGACCTGCCCGAACACCTCTTCCAGGTACTGCCCGGTCGGGGCCCGGTCGCCGGCGACGCCCTGGTCCGCCACCCCGGCGTCGCCAAGATCGTCTTCACCGGCTCCACCCGCGTCGGCCAGGGCATCATGGCCGCCTGCGCCGGCGACGTGAAACGCCTCACCCTCGAACTCGGCGGCAAGAGCCCCAACCTCGTCTTCGCCGACGCCGACCTCGAACGTGCCGCCGCGAGCGCCCCCATGGCCTTCCTCGACAACTCCGGCCAGGACTGCTGCGCCCGCACCCGGATCCTCGTCCAACGCGAGGTGTACGACGAGTTCCTCGCCCTCCTCGTGCCCGCCCTCAAGGAGGTCGTCGTCGGCGACCCCCGCGACCCGCGCACCCAGATGGGCCCGCTCATCTCCGCCGCCCAACTCGACCGGGTCCGCGGCTACGCCGACGACGAGGCCCTCGCCCCGCACGGCGCCCGCGTCGTGCGCGGCGCCGCCCCCGACGGCCCCGGCTTCTGGTACCCGCCCACCCTCGTGCACGACGTGTCCCCCGACGCGCCCGTCGCCCGCGAGGAGGTCTTCGGGCCCGTCGCCGTCGTCCTGCCCTTCACCGACGAGGAGGACGCCGTCCGCCAGGCCAACGCCACCGACTACGGCCTCGCCGGCTCCCTGTGGACCCGCGACCTCGGCCGCGCCCTGCGCGTCAGCCGCGCCGTCGCCGCCGGCAACCTCTCCGTCAACTCGCACAGCAGCGTCCGCTACAGCACCCCCTTCGGCGGCATGAAACGCTCCGGCCTCGGCCGGGAACTCGGCCCCGACGCCCTCACCGCCTTCACCGAGACCAAGAACGTCTTCCTGAGCACGGAGGTCTGACCGATGTCCCCCACCGAGAACACCCCGGCCGACACCCCGGCCGAGCCGCCCGTCTGCCGCCGCCTGGTCGGCCGCACCGCCGTGGTCACCGGGGCCGGCAGCGGCATCGGCCTGGCCACCGCCCGTCGCCTCGCCTCCGAAGGCGCCCACGTGGTCTGCGCCGACGTGGACGAGACCGCCGGCAAGGCCGCCGCCGAAGCCGTCGGCGGGATCTTCGTCAAGGTCGACGTCACCGACCCCGAGGAGGTCGAGGCCCTCTTCAAGACCGCCTACGACACCTACGGCTCCGTCGACATCGCCTTCAACAACGCCGGCATCTCGCCCCCCGACGACGACTCCATCCTCACCACCGGACTGGAGGCATGGAAGCGGGTCCAGGAGGTCAACCTCACCTCCGTCTACCTCTGCTGCAAGGCCGCCCTGCCCTACATGCGCCGCCAGGGCCGCGGCTCCATCATCAACACCGCCTCCTTCGTCGCCCGGATGGGCGCCGCCACCTCCCAGATCTCCTACACCGCCTCCAAGGGCGGCGTGCTCGCCATGTCCCGCGAACTCGGCGTGCAGTTCGCCCGCGAGGGCATCCGCGTCAACGCCCTGTGCCCCGGCCCCGTCAACACCCCCCTGCTGCGCGAACTCTTCGCCAAGGACCCCGAGCGCGCCGCCCGCCGCCTCGTCCACATCCCCCTCGGCCGCTTCGCCGAGGCCGACGAGATCGCCGCCGCCGTCGCCTTCCTCGCCAGCGACGACTCCTCCTTCGTCAACGCCACCGACTTCCTCGTCGACGGCGGCATCAGCGGCGCCTACGTCACCCCCCTGTAGCCGGCCCCCCCCCGGGGCCCCACCCAAGGGTTCATCCACACGGCACCCCCACGACGGCCGGACGTCGCCCGACGCCCGGCCGTCGTCCCATACGGTCCGCGACGATCAACCGTACGAATGGAGCCCCACCCGCAGTGAACAGACCCACCCGACTCACCGCCCGCCTCACCGCCCTGGCCTCCGCCGGAGCCGCCGTCCTCGGCACCCTCGCGGTCGCCGCCCCGAACGCCGCCGCCGGCCCCGCCCCCGAGCGGACCGACCGCCGCCCCTCCTGCACCACCCCCGTCCTCGACGCCGGCTGGTACGGCGCCAACCGCACCCGCCTCCAGGAACTCCTCGACCGGTACGGCGCCTGCGCCCCGCACCGCCGACACGAGCCCAAGCCCGTCGCCGTCTTCGACTGGGACAACACCGTCGTCAAGAACGACGTCGGCGACGCCACCATGTTCTGGCTGCTGCGCAACGGCAGGATCAAGCGCCCCGCCCCCGCCCAGGGCGGCTGGGCCGGCACCAGCCGCGCCCTCACCCCGGCGGCCGCCCGCGCCCTGTCCGACGCGTGCGACGCCCTCGCCCGCCCCGGCGCCCCGTTGCCCACCGGCACCCCCGCCGGCGCCCCCTGCGCCGACGAGATAGCCGCCGTGTACGGCACCGCCGCCACCCGCGCCGGCGCCGCCGCCTTCACCGGCTGGGACCGCCGCACCATGGAGCCCTCCTACGCCTGGCTCCCGCAGCTCACCCAGGGGTACACCGCCCGCGAGATCCGCCGCTTCGCCGCCGCCGCCCGCGCCGAGAACCTCGCCGCCCCCATCGGCGCCGTGCAGACCGTCGGCACCGGCACCGCCACCGGCTGGGTCCGCTACTACGACCAGCAGAAGGACCTGATCGAGAAGCTGCGGGAGTCCGGCTTCGACGTCTGGATCAGCTCCGCCTCCCCCCAGCCCGTGGTCGAGGTCTGGGCCGAGGGCGTCGGGGTCCGCGCCGACCACGTCATCGGCATCCGCAACGTCACCACCCGCGCCGGGGTCACCACCTCCCGGCTGCGCGGCTGCGGCACCGTCCCCGACGGCGCCGACCGCATGATCACCTACATCGACGGCAAGCGCTGCTGGATCAACCAGGAGATCTTCGGAGTCCGCGGCCCCGCCGCCGAACGCGTCCAACCCGCGGGCCGCCGCGCCGTGTTCGCCGCCGGCGACTCCGACACCGACATCTCCTTCCTGCGCGACGCCACCGCCCTGCGCCTGGTGATCAACCGCAACAAGAACGAGCTCATGTGCCGCGCCTACGACAACGGCGACGGCAAGTGGATCGTGAACCCGATGTTCATCGAACCCAAGAAGGCCAAGGCCACCCCCTACCCCTGCGCCACCACCGGCTACATCGACCACGACGGCACCCCCTCCCCGGTCCGCCGGAGCGACGGCAGCGTGATCGCCGACCAGCTCGACACCGTGCACTGACCCGGCGCCGACAGGCCGACGGGCCGGCCGGGGCACCCGCCCCGACCGGCCCGTCGGCCGTCCGCGCTCCTAGAGGAACGTGCGGCCCTCGCCCCGGTACGTGGGCACCGTCGCCGTCACCCGGTCGCCCTCGACCAGGTGCAACGCGTCGAACCGCTCGCACAACTCGCCCGCCTTCGCGTGCCGGAACCACACCCGGTCACCGATCAGCAGATCGTCCGCCGCCGTCCCCAACAACGGCGTCTGCACCTCGCCCGCACCCTCCTGCGGGTCGTAGCGCAGCCCCCGCGGCAGCCACGGCACCGGCGAACGATCCGCGCCCGCCGCCCCCGACGCCGGATACCCGCCGCCCAGCACCGTCACCACGCCCACCCCGGGCCGGCGCACCACCGGCAGCCCGAACAGGGCCGCCGGACGCCCCCGGAACGCCGTGTAGTTGTCGAACAGCCGCGGCACGAACAGGCCCGACCCGGCCGCGATCTCCGTCACCGCCGGCTCCGCCGCCGTGTGCTGCACGCTGCCCGTGCCCCCGCCGTTGACGAACTCCAGCCCGTCCCCGACCACCGACCGCACCGCCGCGACCACCGCCGCCCGCCGCCCCGCCAACTCCGCGCGCGCCGCCCGCTGCATCAACCGGACCGCCCGCGAACGCACCGGACGCCCCCGCACCGCGTCCCCCACCCCCGCCACGTGCCCCTCGTAGCCCATCAGCCCCACCACCCGGAACCCGGGCCGGGCCGCGATCCGCTCCGCCAACCCCGCCAGCTCCTCCGGGGTCCGCAGCGGCGAACGACGCGCCCCCACCCGCACCCGGCCGCCCAACAGGTGCAGCGCCGTGTCCAGTTCCAGACAGACCCGGACCACCTCGGCCCCACCGGCCCGCGCCCCGTCGATCAGGTCGAGCTGCGCCGGATCGTCCACCATCACCGTCACGGCCGCCGCGAGCTTCGGATCGCCCGCCAACTCCGCGAAACCGGCCCGGTCCGCCGACGGGTACGCCAACAACACGTCCTCGAAACCCGACCGCGCCAACCAGATCGACTCCGCCAGGGTGAACGACATCACCCCCGCGAACCCCGGCCGCGCCAGCACACGCTCCAACAGGGCCCGCGAACGCACGGACTTGCTCGCGACCCGGATCGGCTTGCCCCCCGCCCGGCGCACCAGGTCATCGGCGTTCGCGTCGAACGCCTCCAGGTCCACGATCGCCAGCGGGGCGTCGAGATGAGCGGTGGCCCGGTCGTAGCGGGCCCGATCGGCGGCGGGGGAAGTCATGGCCCGCAGCTTGCCAGAACCCCGTACCCGTGGGTAGGTCCCCACCCGCACACCCGGCCGGCCCCATGATCGCGGACCCCGCCGTGCGCGGCCTTGGGCGAGCCGTAGAGTTACGCCTCAGCACGCCGCGGGCACGGAACGGGGGCAGGACCGCCGGATGACCACCTCACACCCAGAGGACCCGCCAGCCGTGCCCCGAACCACCCCCGCACCGCCCGCGCCCGACGCCGCCCCCGACCTCCCGGCGCCCCGCCCCGACGGGGACGGGCCGCCCGCCCCGGACGGGTCCGCCGCCCCGCAGGCGCCCCCGGCCCCCGCCCCGCGCGGCCCCGGCCGGGTCCTCGCCGCCACGCTCTGCGCCCTGACCGGCGCCGGGCTCCTCGTCGGCGCCGGCGTGACCAAGTGGACCGAACACCGCGAGGCCGAACGCCCCCGAGGCGCCGCCGAGAGCTACCGGGCCGGCGCCGAGCTCTGGCACGAGGCCCCCGTCGACGCACTGCTGCCCCCGGTCGTCGCGGCCCCCGACGCCGGACTCGGCGGCGCCGACCGCACCTGGACCCGGGTGGCCCTGGTGCCCGACGCCGACTGCCCGGCCGCCCTGTCCCCGGGCTGGACCACCGCCCTCGCCCGCGCCGGCGGCTGCGAACGCGTCCTGCGCGCCTCCTACACCGACGCCACCCGCAGCTTCGTCATCACCGTCGGACTCGTCTTCACCCCCGGCGACGACGCCGGGGCCCTCGCGGCCCTGCCCGGCAACCTGCCGATCCCCCCGGGCCTCGGCTTCGCCGACGAACAGCGCGCCACCTGGACCGTGACCGCCGTCCCCGAGGCCCCCGTCCTCGTCTACACCGTCTCCGCCCACACCGACGGCCGCACCGTCAACCGGCCCCGGCCCGCCCCCCAGGCCGGGCGGGAATCGGCGTCCCCCGAGGACGCCGAGGCCCCGGACACCTCCGCCCTGGCCCAGTCCGGCCTCGGCCACGACAGCCGCGCCCTCGCCGACCGGATCACCCGCGCCGTCCGCCTCCTCGCGACCACCACCCCCGAGCCCGCGTCCGAGTCCGAGTCCGCCCCCACCCCGGAGCAGAGCCGATGACGGCCGCCGCGACCCCCCGCCCGCGCCGCGCCCCGCGCCGCCGGCCCGTGCGCACCCTCCTCACCGGCCTCGCCGGCGCCCTCCTGGTGACCGCCGGCGGCGGGGTGCTCGTGCCCCCCACCGCCCACGCGGACCCGATCCGCGACCGCCAGTGGGGGCTGCGGACCCTGCGCGCCCAGGAGGCATGGGGCATCACCCGGGGCGAGGGGATCACCGTCGCCGTCCTCGACACCGGGGTCGACGCCGACCATCCCGACCTCGCCGGCAACGTGCTGCCCGGCAAGGACCTCATCGGCATGGGCGCCGGCCCCGGCGACCGGGCCTGGGCCCGGCACGGCACCGCCATGGCCGGGATCGTCGCCGGCCACGGCCACGGCGCCGACCGGGGCGAAGGGGTCCTCGGCATGGCCCCCGGCGCCCGGATCCTGCCCGTCCGCGTCATCCTCGAAGAAGGGGACCCGGGCCGCGCCAAGGCTCGCGAGAGCAAGGGCGGCGCCCTCGCCGAGGGCATCCGCTGGGCCGCCGACAACGGCGCCGACGTCATCAACCTCTCCCTCGGCGACGACTCCTCCTCCGCCCACCACGAGGCCGCCGAGGACGAGGCCGTGGCCTACGCCCTCGCCAAGGGCGTCGTGGTCGTGGCCTCCGCCGGCAACAGCGGCACCGACGGCTCGCCCGTCTCCTACCCGGCCGCCTACCCCGGGGTGATCGCCGTCACGGCCGTGGACCGCGACGGCGCCCGGGCCCCGTTCTCCACCCGCCGCTGGTACGCCGACGTCAGCGCCCCCGGCGTGGACGTGGTCATCGCCGACCCCGACCGCGCCTACTACGAGGGCTGGGGCACCAGCGCCGCCGCCGCCTTCGTCTCCGGCGCCGTCGCCCTGATCCGCGCCGCCCACCCCGACCTGTCCCCGGCCCAGATCGAACGGCTGCTGGAGAGCACCGCGACCGACGCCCCCGAGGGCGGCCGGGACGACTCCCGGGGCCACGGCCTCATCGACCCCGTGGCCGCCCTGAACGCCGCCGCCGCGCTGCGCCCCGAGCCCGCCGCCCCGGTCGCCGTCCGCTACCCCGCCCGCCACTTCGGCCCCGGCCCGACCCCGGCCCCCGTCCCCGGGGCCCGGGACCGGCTGCTGGTGCCCGGCGCCGCCGCCGGGGGCGTGGTGCTGCTCGGCCTGGCCGCCGCCCTGGCCCGGCGGCCGCGCACCCGCCCGACCGGATAGGGTCGGGTGATTGTGGCGAACAAGAACATCCCGGACCCCGGTTTCTCCAATGACGACGGCACCGCCGACCCGCGCCTGAGCGCGGCGCTCGCGGCCTGGGCCGAGGACAGGAGCGAGGAGCGCCGCACGGCCGTCCTCGCCCTGCTCCGCGAGGCCCGCTACCTGGTGCCCGTGGTCGCCGTGCTCGGCGAGGTCGAGATCGACCCCGAGACCGGCCTCAAGCGCGAGAAGACCAGCGACATGGCCGTGCCCACCCTGGTCGCGGGGGAGCGCCGGGCCCTGCCCGCGTTCACCTCGATCGCCTCCCTGGCGCTGTGGGACCCCAAGGCCCGCCCCGTGGCCGTGCCGCTGGCCCAGGCCCTGCGCGCCGCCGCGCACGAGAAGGCCGACACGATCGTGCTCGACATGGCCGGCCCCGTCCCCTTCGAGATCGGCGGTCGCGCCCTGCTCGCGCTGGCCGAGGGCCGAGGCGAGGCCGCCCCGCTCGCGGACCCGGCCGTCACCGACGCCGTGCGGGCCTTGGTCGAGGCGGAGCCCGCCGTGCTCCGCGCCCACCTCGGCGCCGGGGACGCGCAGGCCGACGGCACCCTCGCGGTGGTCCTCGCGGGCGCCGACCGGGAGGCCGTCGCGGGCGCCGCCCGCCGGCTGGCCGGGGCGCTGGCCGCCGACGAGACCCTGCGGGCCCGGCTGGTCCGGGGCCTGGCCCTGGCGCTGCTGCCGGCCGACGCCCCGGCCCCGCCCGGCGAGGCCCTGTTCACCCGCTGACCGGCGGGACAGGACACGGAGAAGGGGGCGGCCCGAGCGGGCCGCCCCCTTCTCTTCGCGTGTCGCGTCGCCGCCGGTGGATCAGGCGTAGACCGGGCCCGTGAACTTCTCGCCCGGGCCCTGCCCCGGCTCGTCCTGCACGAGGGACGCCTCGCGGAAGGCGAGCTGGAGGGACTTCAGGCCGTCGCGCAGCGGGGCGGCGTGGAAGGAGCTGATCTCGGTGGCGCTCGCGGTCACCAGACCGGCCAGCGCGGTGATCAGCTTGCGGGCCTCGTCGAGGTCCTTGTGCTCGGAGTCCGGCTTGTCCAGCCCCAGGTTGACGGCCGCGGCGCTCAGCAGGTGCACGGCCACCGTCGTGATCACCTCGACCGCCGGCACGTCCGCGATGTCGCGGGTGAGGTCGTCGTAGTCGGGGGCGGTGTTCTGGGTCGCGTCAGTCATGGGGCCCACGATAGGCCGTGCGCCGGCCATGTCCGGAAGCTGGTAGTGTGGGGTACGACCGGTCGGTGCCGCACGCCCCCAGGGGTGACGCGCCGGCCACAAGTGGAGGCTCCGACTTCCCACCCGACCACCCTCACGGGAGGCGGGTCACCGGTCAGGTGACATCCATCGTTCCGTACGGACGATGGAACGTCTCCCGATGTGCGCCCCGCGGACCCCGCGGCGGTGCTCCGGTTTCATTGGAGCTCCCGCCTGTGTCCGATCGGGGCATTTTTTGTGCCTCCCGTCGGTTGGTCGACACAGATGTACAGACGTCCGCGGCTGTCTGCCAGGCAGCCGTGTGGTGCTACCGAGGAGGATCCATCAGCGCCGAGCCCCGCATCAACGACCGGATTCGCGTACCTGAGGTGCGACTTGTCGGTCCCAGTGGCGAGCAGGTCGGAATCGTTCCGCTTGCGAAGGCCCTGGAGCTTGCGCAGGAGTACGACCTCGACCTCGTCGAGGTGGCCGCCACCGCGCGACCGCCGGTCTGCAAGCTCATGGACTACGGGAAGTTCAAGTACGAGTCGGCCATGAAGGCCCGTGAGGCGCGCAAGAACCAGGCGCACACGGTCATCAAGGAGATGAAGCTCCGGCCGAAGATCGACCCGCACGACTATGACACGAAGAAGGGTCACGTCGTCCGGTTCCTCAAGCAGGGCGACAAGGTCAAGATCACGATCATGTTCCGCGGTCGTGAGCAGTCCCGCCCCGAACTGGGCTACCGACTGCTGCAGCGTCTGGCGGAGGACGTCCAGGACCTCGGGTTCATCGAGTCGAACCCGAAGCAGGACGGCCGAAACATGATCATGGTCCTCGGTCCGCACAAGAAGAAGACCGAGGCGATGGCCGAAGCCCGTGAGGCCCAGGCGGCCCGCAAGGCCGAGCGCCAGGGCCTGACCGAGGCGCCGGTGGCCGACGAGGCGGAGACCGAGGCCCCAGTGGCCGAGGTCGAGCCGGCCGAGGCAGCGCCCGCGGCGGAGGAATCCGCCCAGGCCTGATCCCGGGACCACCGTTCCGGGATCACCGACAACAGACGCTCCCGCAGTAGCCGGTCCGGCGACGGACCGGCGGGGGCGCCACCGACGAGGAGAAAACGGCGCATGCCGAAGAACAAGACCCACAGCGGTTCCAAGAAGCGCTTCAAGATCACCGCCACCGGCAAGGTGCTCCACGAGCGCACCGGCAAGCGCCACCTGATGGAGCACAAGTCGTCCCGGGTGAAGCGTCGCCTCTCCAGCACCCCCTCGCTGGCCCCGGGCGACACCGCGAAGATCAAGAAGCTTCTCGGCATCTGACGTCCCGCCGCTCACGCGGCGCGAGACGTACCCCAGGACCCATCGAACTTTGGGTCGCGTGACGACAACCGCGACCCCGCTACAAGGAGTTAACACGTGGCACGCGTCAAGCGGGCGGTAAACGCCCACAAGAAGCGCCGGGCGATCCTCGAGGCTGCCTCGGGCTACCGCGGTCAGCGCTCCCGCCTGTACCGCAAGGCCAAGGAGCAGGTCACCCACTCGCTGGTCTACAACTACAACGACCGCAAGAAGCGCAAGGGCGACTTCCGTCAGCTGTGGATCCAGCGCATCAACGCCGCTGCCCGCCAGAACGGCATGACCTACAACCGCCTCATCCAGGGTCTGAAGGCCGCCAACATCGAGGTGGACCGCAAGATCCTGGCCGAGCTGGCCGTCAACGACGCCAACGCGTTCGCCGCGCTGGTCGAGGTCGCGCAGAAGGCCCTCCCGGCCGACGTGAACGCGCCCAAGGTCGCCGCCTGATCCAGGCCGTGAACCCCGCGGCCCCGGCCGCACCGCCCGGACCCGCATGCCTCGTGCCTGCGGGTCCGGTGCTTTCCGCCCCTCCCCGCACCACCAGCACCGACCGGAAGCGAGCCGCGCACACCATGGGCACCCCCGACGAGCTGATCTCCCCCCGGTCCCCCCGGGTGGCCGCCGCCAGGCGCCTGGCCCGCCGGAACTTCCGCACCAAGGAGCGCAGGTTCCTCGCCGAGGGCCCGCAGGCCGTCCGCGAGGCCGTCGCCCACCGGGGCGCGCAGGGGCCGACCCTGATCGAGCTGTTCGCGACCGTCGAGGCCGCCGAGCGCTACGCCGACATCGTGACCGAGGCCGCCGCCGGCGGCGCCCGCGTGCACCTGGCCTCCGACGAGGTGCTCGCCGAGGTCTCGCAGACCGTCACCCCGCAGGGACTCGTCGGCGTCTGCCACTTCCTCGACTCCCCGTTCGCCGAGATCATCGCGGCCCGCCCCCGGCTCGTCGCCGTCCTCGCCCACGTCCGCGACCCCGGGAACGCCGGCACCGTGCTGCGCTGCGCCGACGCCGCCGGCGCCGACGCCGTCGTCCTCACCGACGCCTCCGTGGACCTCTACAACCCCAAGTCCGTGCGCGCCTCCGTCGGCTCCCTCTTCCACCTGCCGGTGGCCGTGGGCGTGCCCGTCGAGGAGGCCGTCGCCGGACTGCGCGGCGCCGGCGTGCGGATCCTCGCCGCCGACGGGGCCGGCACCGAGGACCTCGACGCCGAACTCGACGCGGGCACCATGGGCGGCCCCTCCGCCTGGGTCTTCGGCAACGAGGCATGGGGCCTGCCCGAGGAGACCCGGGCGCTGGCCGACGCCGTCGTGCGGGTCCCGATCCACGGCAAGGCCGAGAGCCTGAACCTGGCCACGGCCGCCGCCGTCTGCCTGTACGCCTCCGCCCGTGCACAGCGGGCGAACGGAGGGTGCCGCTCCGTGACGTCCAGCCAGTAAGGTGGGCCCTCCGGGGCCCCTCGCCGAGCCCCGGAGAGGTGGGGTACGGGGACATGACCGTCGGCACGAACGAATCCCTGCGGGGAGAACCGGTGGAGCGGCGCCAGGACGCCGCCCTCGGAGAGCTCCCCGGGGGGCCGGACGTGCGCACCCTGCCCGGGGTCCCCGCGCCCCCGCGCTCCCCGGAGGACCGGTACGCGCCCGACCCCGACGACCTGCCCGACGGGCTCGTCGTCGCCGACGCCGAGGGCCGCGTGGTCTGCTTCAACCGGGCCGCCGCCCGGATCACCGGCCTGGACCCCGCCGAGGTGCTCGGCGCCCGCCTGGAGCCGGCCCTGCCGCTGGAGGACCTCGACGGCCGCCGCTGGTGGACCCTCACCGACCCCTACGGCGGCCTCGCCATCCGCACCGGCCAGCCCGAACGCAACCTGCTGCTGCCCGGCGGCCGCGAGGTCCTCGTCTCCGCCCGCTACGTGCGCCGCGCCCCCGGCGGCCCCCTGCACCGGCTCGTGATCAGCCTGCGGGGCACCGAGGCCCGCCGGCGCACCGAACGCAGCCACGCCGAACTCATCGCCACCGTCGCCCACGAGCTGCGCTCCCCCCTCACCTCCGTGAAGGGGTTCACCGCCACCCTGCTGGCCAAGTGGGAACGGTTCACCGACGACCAGAAGCGGCTCATGCTGGAGACCGTCGACGCCGACGCCGGCCGGATCAGCCGGCTGATCGCCGAACTCCTCGACATCTCCCGCATCGACTCCGGCCGGCTGGAGATCCGCCGCCAGCCCGTCGACCTCGCCGGCGCCGTCGGCCGGCACGTCCAGGCCCTCACCGCCGGCGGCCACGCCCCCGAACGCTTCCTGGTCCGCGTCAGCCGCCCGCTGCCCCAGTTGTGGGCCGACCCCGACAAGATCGACCAGGTCCTGGGCAACCTGCTGGAAAACGCGGTGCGCCACGGCGAGGGAACCGTCACCATCGAGGTGGCGCCCGCGACCGGCGGCGCCGCGACCGAGCAGGCCACCGAGGTCACCGTGACCGACGAGGGGCCGGGCATCCCGGAGGAGTCCATGAACCGCGTCTTCACCCGCTTCTGGCGGGGCAGCAAGCGGGGCGGCACCGGACTCGGCCTGTACATCGTCAAGGGCATCGTGGAGGCCCACGGCGGGGCCATCGAGGTCGGCCGGGCCCCCGCCGGCGGGGCGGAGTTCCGATTCACCCTGCCCGTGGCCACCCCGGCGTTCCTCCGCTGACCCGCCGATCCACCCCGGATCCGCCCCCGCGAGAGCCGCCCCGGACCGCCCACGGGCTCCTTCACCGCGCGCGACCTTTAGACTCGTCCCTTGGCACCTTTGTGTCCCATGACGCGGACGAGACGCCCGCCCGGGTCGCGCGGGGACCAGCCAGCCACCCATCGGAAGTACGGGAAGAGATGTCGGCACCCAACAAGTCCTACGACCCTGTCGAGGTCGAGGCACTGAAACCGGAAGAGATCGAGCGGATGCGGGACGAGGCGCTCGCCGCCTTCGCCGCCGCGCGCGACCTCGACGAACTCGCCTCGGCGAAGACCGCCCACGCGGGCGGCACCTCGCCCCTGGCGCTCGCCAACCGCGAGATCGGCGCCCTGCCGCCCCAGGCCAAGGCCGAGGCGGGCAAGCGGGTCGGTCAGGCCCGCGGCGCCGTCAACAAGGCGTTCGCCGAGCGGCTCGCCGCCCTCGAGGCCGAGCGTGACGAGCGGGTCCTGGTCGAGGAGGCGGTGGACGTCACGCTGCCCTACGACCGCGTGCCCGCCGGCGCCCGCCACCCCCTGACCACGCTGATGGACCGCATCGCGGACATCTTCGTCGCCATGGGCTACGAGGTGGCCGAGGGTCCCGAGGCCGAGGCGGAGTGGTTCAACTTCGACGCCCTGAACTTCACCCCGGACCACCCGGCCCGGCAGACCCAGGACACCTTCTTCGTCAAGGGCCCCGAGGGCACCGCCGACGACGAGTCCGGCGTGGTCATGCGCACCCACACCTCCCCGGTGCAGGCCCGCTCCCTCCTCGACCGGGAACCCCCGGTCTACGTGGTCTGCCCCGGCCGCGTGTACCGCACCGACGAGCTCGACGCCACGCACACCCCGGTCTTCCACCAGGTCGAGCTGCTCGCCGTGGACAAGGGCCTGACCATGGCCGACCTCAAGGGCACCCTCGACCACATGGTGGCCGAGCTGTTCGGCGAGGGCACCACCACCCGCTTCCGCCCGCACTACTTCCCGTTCACCGAGCCCTCGGCCGAGATGGACATGCAGTGCTACGTGTGCCGCGGCGCCTCGGTCGGCGACCCCGAGCGCCCGTGCCGCACCTGCTCCAGCGAGGGCTGGATCGAACTCGGCGGCTGCGGCATGGTCAACCCCAACGTGCTCGTCGCGTGCGGGGTGGACCCGGAGGTCTACAGCGGCTTCGCCTTCGGGTTCGGGATCGAGCGGATGCTGATGTTCCGCCACAACGTCGAAGACATGCGAGACATGGTCGAGGGTGACGTCCGGTTCACCCGACCGTTCGGGATGGAGATCTGATGCGGGTCCCGCTTTCTTGGCTGCGGGAGTACGTCGACCTGCCCGCGGGCACCACCGGTCGTGACGTGGCTGCCAAGCTCATCGACGCCGGCCTGGAGGTCGAGACCGTCGAACGCCTCGGCGCCGGGCTCCAGGGCCCCCTCGTCGTCGGCAAGGTCCTCACCATCGAGGAGCTGGAGGGCTTCAAGAAGCCCATCCGCTTCTGCACCGTGGACGTCGGCGCCGCCAACGGCACCGGCGAGCCCCAGGAGATCGTCTGCGGCGCCCGCAACTTCTCCGTCGGCGACAAGGTGGTCGTGGTCCTCCCCGGCGCCGTCCTGCCCGGGGACTTCGCGATCGCCTCGCGCAAGACCTACGGCCGCACCTCGCACGGCATGATCTGCTCCGGCGACGAGCTGGGCATGGGCGACGACGGCACCCACGGCATCATCGTGCTCCCCCCGGAGTACGAGCCCGGCACCGACGCCATCGAGCTGCTCCAGCTCGTGGACGAGGTCCTGCACGTGGACGTCACCCCCGACCGCGGCTACTGCATGTCGATGCGCGGCATCGCCCGCGAGATCGCCATCGGGTACGGCCTGCCGCTGCGCGACCCGGCCCTCCTCGACGTGCCCGCCCCCAACGCCTACGGCCACCCCGTGCACGTGGCGGACCCGGCCGGCTGCGACCGCTTCACCGCGCGCACCGTCACCGGCCTCGACCCCGAGGCCCGCTCCCCGATCTGGCTCACCCGCCGCCTCCAGAAGGCCGGCATGCGCCCGATCTCGCTCGCCGTGGACATCACCAACTACGTGATGCTCGAACTCGGCCAGCCGCTGCACGCCTACGACCGCACCCGGATCGACGGCGCCATCGGCGTCCGCCGCGCCGAGGCCGGCGAGCTGTTCACCACCCTCGACGGGGTCAAGCGCGTCCTGGACGCCGAGGACCTCGTCATCACCGACGCCTCCGGCCCCATCGGCCTGGCCGGCGTCATGGGCGGCGCCAACACCGAGATCGCCGACGCCGTCACCGACCCCGAGACCGGGGCCGTCACCGGCACCACCGAGGTGGTCGTGGAGGCCGCGCACTTCGACTCCGTGTCGATCTCGCGCACCGCCCGCCGGCTGAAGCTGTCCTCCGAGGCGTCCAAGCGCTTCGAGCGCGGCGTGGACCCGAAGGCCGCGGCCGCCGCCGCCCAGCGCACCGTCGACCTCCTCGTGCTGCTCGCCGGCGGCACCGCCGAGGCCGGCGTCACCGAGGTGGCCGCCCCCGAGGTCCCGCGCACCGTCGCGATGGCCGCCGACCACCCCGACCGGGTGGCCGGCATGGCCTACGGCCGCGAGACCGTGGTCCGCCGGCTCCAGGAGATCGGCTGCGACGTGTACGGGCAGGACGAGCTCGTCGTCACCGTCCCGTCCTGGCGCCCCGACCTCCAGGCCCCCAACGACCTCGCCGAAGAGGTCATCCGCCTGGAGGGCTACGCCAACCTGCCCTCCACCCTCCCGCAGGTGCCCTCCGGCGGCGGTCTGACCGCCCGCCAGGAGCTGCACCGCCGGGTCGGCCGCGCGCTGGCCGGCGCCGGCTACGTGGAGAGCCCGAACTACCCCTTCCTCGGCGAGGAGGTCTTCGACCGCCTCCAGCTCGCCGCCGAGGACCCGACCCGTCGGGTCGCGAAGCTGGCCAACCCGCTCTCCGAGGAGGAGCCGGCGCTGCGCACCACGCTGCTGCCCGGCCTGCTCGGCGCGCTGCGCCGCAACGACAGCCGGGGCGCGCACGACCTGGCCCTCTTCGAGACCGGCACCGTCTTCCGGCCGCGCACCGCCGAGCCCGTCGTGGCCGGTCGCCTGGCCGTGGACCGTCGGCCCACCGAGGCCGAGCTCGCCACGCTCGACGCGGCCCTGCCCGCCCAGCCGCGGTACGCCGCGGTCGTGCTGGCCGGTGCCCGCGAGCAGGCCGGCTGGTGGGGCAAGGGCCGGCCCTCGGACTGGGCGGACGCGGTCGAGGCCGCGCGCTCCCTGGCCCGCGAGGCCGGGGCCGAGCTGATCGTGCGCGGCGGGCGGTACGGCCCGTGGCACCCCGGTCGGTGCGCGGAGCTGGCCGTGGTCGTCGACGGCGCCGAGACCGTGATCGGGCACGCGGGCGAGCTGCACCCCCGCGTGGTCAAGGGCTTCGGTCTGCCGGCCCGGTCCTGCGCCATGGAGCTGGACCTGGACCTGCTGTTCGCGGCGGGCACCGGCCCGGTCAAGGCGCCCCGGATCTCCTCGTTCCCGGTGGCCACCCAGGACGTGGCCCTGATCGTGGACGCCGGCGTGCCGGCGGCCGAGGTCGAGGCGGCCCTGCGTTCGGGCGGCGGTGAACTCCTCGAATCGCTGCGGCTGTTCGACGTGTTCACCGGCGAGCAGGTCGGCGAGGGCAAGAAGTCCCTGGCGTACGCGCTGCGCTTCCGCGCGGCCGACCGCACGCTGAAGGCCGAGGAGGCCGCCGGTGCCCGCGACGCGGCGGTGGCCGCGGCCGCCGAGCGCACCGGGGCGGTGCTGCGCGGGGCCTGACCCGCCGGCACGAGCCGATCGACCGGGGCCCGGTCGGTGGATCCACGCGATCCGCCGGCCGGGCCCCGGCGCGTTCCGGGCCTCCTTCGCCCGGGTGGCGTCGACGCGGGCCCGCGTCACCTCACTCGTTCGGGTGCAATCTCCGGCCTGCCGTGTCCCCGGGCCCCCTCGCGTGGCCAGAATCGATCCGGCCGAGGGGAGGCCGAAGGATGAGCACGCGCGGGGAGACACCCCGAACGCACCGCACGGACCGGGTCGGGCAGGGCCGCCGGATGTGCGAGGGCCTGCCCTGGCAGCGGGCGCGGGCCCGGGTGGGCATCGGCGCCGGGGTCGGCGCGGGCCCGCTGACCTGGAGTTCCGTCGGGGCCGAGCCGGTGGGCTCGCTGGAGGCGGCCGGGGTCGCCGGCTGTGTGGCCCTGCTGTTGATGGCCGGCGGCCGGGTGTTGCGCCGGCGTCGGGACCGGGCCCCCGGATCCGGCCGGCCGCTGCCGGTGGGGGTTTCGGGCACGGCCGCGTCGGCCTCCGCCGTGACGGCCTCCGCCGTGCCCCTGCCGGCGCCCGTGTCGGCGGCCGTCGCCGGGCCGGTGCCGCCGCGGGCGCTGGTGGGCCGGCCCGCCGGTTTCACGGTGGCGGCGGGGCAGCTCGTCGAGGCCGGGGACTGGTACGCGGCGGTGCCGTTCGCGGGCGGGGTGCGGGTGGTGATCGGGGACGCGCGCGGGCACGGGGCGCGGGCCCGGGCGGTGGCCGGGGCGCTGCTGGCGGAGTTCCGGCGCGCGGCCCGCGAGGAGGCGGGCCTGGGCGGGGTCGCGCTGCGGATGGAAGGGGCCCTGGAGCGCTGGGTGCGGGCGCGGGGCGGCGGCGGGGCGGAGGACGCGGAGGAGTTCGCGACCGTGCTGCTGCTGGAGGTCGCGGTCGACGGCGTGGTCCGGGCCGTGAACTGCGGGCACCCGTGGCCGCTGTGGCTGCCGGCCGGTCCGGGGGCGCGGGCCCGGGCGCGCCGGGTGCCGGTGCCCGTCGGCTCGGGGCCGGGCGGTTCGGCGCCGGCGGTGGTGATCCCCAGACCCCGGGACGGGGAGCGTCCGTGGGCGGGCGCCTCGGTGGTGCCCGGGGCGCTGTCGGAACGGGACCGGCGGGTCCTGGAGCAGGCGGGGGAGCGGGTGGTGACCCGGCCCGGGGCGGGGTCCGGGGGTCCGTGGCGTCGGGAGGGCGGCGAGCCCCTGCCGCCGCTGGGGGTGGCGCCGCTGCCGGCCTCGGTGGGGGCGGTGGACTGCGGTCGGATCGGGCCGGGGGAGGGTTTGTTGCTGCACACGGACGGGGTGGTGGACGCGCGGGACGGGGCGGGCCGGCCCTTCGCGTTGGACGCGGTCGTGGCCCGGCTCGCCGCCCCGTCCGTGACCCCGGCCCGGCTGGTGGCGGGGGTGCACGCCGCCCTGCTCCGGCACACCGGCGGCCGGCCGGGGGACGACGTGGCCCTGTTGGTGCTCCGCGACGACCGGCCCTGATCCGGTCGGGCGGTGCGGTGGGCCGGTCGGCCGGCCGCGGTGCGCTCGGGCGGGCCGGCGCCGGGGGAGGAGGGGAAGCCCCGGCGCCGGCCCGCACCCGGGAGCCCGGGCGAGGGGGGCGTCGCCCGGCCCGCCGCGGAGTGTCGGGCAGACGGACGGGACGGGCGACGCGCGGGCGGGCCGTCGTGCTGTACGAGGGGGAGCCGACGACCCGCGTCTCCTGGGGGAGACAAGGACAGTGAAGCGCCCGGCGCCGTCACTCCGGCAGGGCACGTGGCGCATTTATGCGCGTATTCGGTTCACACCCCGTGTGAACCGCGCACCCGTTAGCCTGAGCCCCGACGAGCCCTTTGGAGCGCCCATGCAGCCCAACGCCCTGCTCGACGCCCTGCTCATCGAGGCGGGCATGTCCCACGCGGGTTTCGCCGAACGCGTGAACCAGGCCGGCCGCGGTCGGGGGATCGCGCTGCGTTACGAACACACCGCCGTGGCCCGCTGGTTGAAGGGCCAGCGACCGCGCGGTCCGGTGCCGGAGCTGATCTGCGAGGTGCTCCGCGACCGGCTCGGGCGGGCCGTGGGCCCCGAGGACGTGGGACTGGTCGACGCGGGCGCGCCCGCGCCGGGCGGGGAGGCGCCCGGGGGGCTGAGCGGGTTCGTGGACCGGACCACCGCGCTGTGGCGGGCGGACGAGCGGCTGCGCCCTCGGCAACCGGCGGAGCCCGCGTTGACCGGGACCCGGGCGGTGATCCCCGTGTGGGAATGGGAGAACCCGCCGGAGGACATCGATGTCTCGCGGGCCGGGACGGTGCGGACGGGGCCGGAGCACGTGGCCGTGCTGCGGGCGGCGCGGGCGCACTACGAGGCGATGTACCGGCGCACCGGCGGCCTGGTGACCCGGCCCCGGATCACCCGGTTCCTGGGCCGGGAGGCGGCCCCGCTGCTGCGCGCCGGCCACTCCGACGCGGTGGGGCGCAGCCTGCACCGGGCGGCGGGTTCGCTGGTCGCGGTGGCCGGGATCTGCGCCTACGACTCCGACGCGCACGGCCAGGCACAGCGCTCCTTCCACCAGGCGCTGCGGTTGGCGAAGGCATCGGGGGACCGGGGGTTGGGGGCGTACGTGATCGCCCTCCTGGTCAACCAGTGCCTGCACCTGGGCGAGCCCCGGCAGGCGGTGGCCTTCGCGGAGGCGGCGCTGCGCACGGCGGGACGCGCGGTCAGCCCGGCCCTCGCCGCCGATCTGCACGCGATGCAGGCGAAGGCGTACGCGGCGCTCGGCGACCCGGGCGCGGCCCTGGCCCGGGTGCGGCAGGCGGAGGCGGCGGCGGAACGGATCGACCGGGGCGCGGAGCCGGCGGAGACCGGGTACGTGCAGCCGGGGCTGGTCAACGTGCAGGTCGCGGCGGCCCTGTTGGGGATCGGGGATCTGCGCGGGGCGCGGGAGCAGGCGGCGCGGGCGGTGTCCGCGCCGGCCCACGACCGGGGGCTGGTGCACCGGTTGGGGGTTTTGTGCGAGGTGCAGTTCCGGCAGGGGGAACGGGAGGCGGCGGCGGCCACGGCGGCCCGGATGGTCGGGCCGGCGCGCGGGATGGAGTCCCGCCGGCTGCTCGAACGGCTGCGCACGGTACGGGAGTTGCTGGCCGAGGGCGCGCCCCGGTCGGGGGCGGTGCGGGCCGGCGTGGACCTGCTCGACGAGGCGCTGCGGGTGCCGCTGTGAGCCGGCGGCCGTCCCGGGGCGGGTCGTGGACCCGCCCCGGCAGGGCGCGGCGCGCGCTTCCGGAAGAGACGGCCTAGTACGGGTAGAAGCCGGCGCCGGTCTTGCGCCCGAGGCGGCCCGCGTCGACCATCCGCTGGAGCAGCGGCGGGGCGGCGTACAGGGGCTCCTTGAACTCGGCGTACATGGAGTCGGCGACCGAGGCCACGGTGTCCAGGCCGATCAGGTCGGCGAGCTTGAGCGGGCCCATCGGGTGGGCGCAGCCGAGCTCCATGCCGTTGTCGATGTCCTCGCGCCCGGCGATGCCGGATTCGAACATCCGGATCGCGGAGAGCAGGTACGGGATCAGCAGGGCGTTGACGACGAACCCGGAGCGGTCCTGGGCGTGGATCGGGTGCTTGCCGAGCACGTCGCGGACCAGGGCCTCGGCCCGCTTGACGGTCTCCTCGCCGGTGGTGAGCGCGGGGATGATCTCGACGAGCTTCTGCACCGGCGCCGGGTTGAAGAAGTGGATGCCGATGACCTGGTCCGGGCGGGAGGTCGCGACGGCCAGCTTGACCAGCGGGATGGAGGAGGTGTTGGAGGCGAGGATGGCGTCCGGACGGGTCACGACCTGGTCGAGGATCTGGAAGATCTCGGTCTTGACCTGCTCGTTCTCGACCACCGCCTCGATCACGAGGTCGCGGTCGGCGAGTTCGCCGAGGTCGGTGGTGAAGGTGAGCCGGGCCAGGGTCTCGTCCCGCTCCTCCTCACTGATCTTCCCGCGTTCGGCGGCCTTGATGAGGGAGTTGTGCAGCCGGGTGCGGCCGATCTCCAGCGCCTCGCCGGTGGTCTCGGCCACCAGCACGTCGAGACCGCTGCGGGCGCACACCTCCGCGATGCCCGCGCCCATCTGGCCACAGCCCACTACGCCGACGCGTGCGATGTCGGTAGGGAGGTCCGTCACATCGTGCCTTTCGCTGCTGATCCGTCCGACGGGTCCCCCGTTTGGTTCCGGCGCCCGCCGCCACGCCCCCCGACGTTACTCCCGCCGAAGCACGGACAGATCGTGCGCTCCGGGCATCCTGGGCGCGGGAGAGCAATCTCACTCCCCGGACATCGAGGGCGACGGAGGGTTCACATGGCGGGGATCGGTCGGCGTGGGCTGTTGGCGGGCGCGGCGGGCGCGGTGGCGGGGGCGTGGGCGGGGGGCGGCGCGGCGCGGGCGGAACCGGGGCCGGAGCCGGGTCCCGGGCCGGGGGCGGGCGGTGAGTTGGAACGGCCGACGGAGCCGGCGCCGCCGACGGGTCCGAGACCGGAGTTGCGGGCGATGTGGGTGGCGACGGTGGCGGGGGTGGACTGGCCGGGGCGGGCGGGGGCGCCGGCGGCGGAGCAGCGGGCCGAGTTGCTGGAGCTGCTGGACCGGGCGGTGGCGTGCCGGCTGAACGCCGTGATCCTCCAGGTGCGTCCGACGGCCGACACCCTGTGGCCCTCGGAGTGCGAGCCCTGGTCGCAGTGGTTGACGGGGGAACAGGGCAAGGACCCGGGGTGGGACCCGCTGGGGACGGCGGTGGCCGAGGCGCACGCGCGGGGGCTGGAGCTGCACGCCTGGTTCAACCCGTACCGGATCGCGCACCACGCGGACCGGGCGCGGCTGGTGGCGCGGCACCCGGCGAGGCTGCACCCGGAGTGGACGGTGGTGCACGGGGGCCGGCTGTACTACGACCCGGGGGTCCCGGAGGTGCGGGAGCTGGTGCGGCGTGTGGTGTTGGAGGCGGTGGGGCGCTACCCGCTGGACGCGGTGCACTTCGACGACTACTTCTACCCGTACCCGATCGTCGGGGAGCGGTTCGCGGACGACGCGAGCTTCCTGCGCCACGGGGCCGGGCACCCCACGCGGGCGGACTGGCGGCGGGCGAACACCGACGCGCTGGTGGGGGATCTGGGGGAGCGGGTCCGGGCGGTGCGGCCCGGGACCCGGTTCGGGGTGAGCCCGTTCGGGATCTGGCGGCACGCGACGAGCGATCCCGCGGGTTCGGCGACCCGGGCCGGGGTGCAGTCCTACGACGACCTGTACGCGGACACCCTGGGCTGGGCGCGGCGCGGCTGGGTGGACTACCTGGCCCCGCAGCTGTACTGGCACCTGGGGCACCCGACGGCGGACTACGCGGTGTTGGCCCGGTGGTGGGCGGCGGCCCTGCGGGAGACGCCGGCCGCGCTGTACGTGGGGGAGGCCCTGTACAAGGCGGACCCGAAGAGCCCGGTCCCGCGGTGGCGGGACCCGGCCGAACTCTCGCGGCACCTGGACCTGACGCGGGGCCTGCCGGAGGTGCGCGGGCACGCGTACTTCTCGGCCCGGCAGGTGGCCTCGGACGCGAACGGGGCGATGAGCCGGCTGCTGGCCGACCACTATCGGGAGCCGGCGCCCGCGCGGTGAGGGGGCACGGGGGCCGAACGGGGGGTGCGGGAGCACGTGCCCACCCGGGCGCGCGCCCGCGTGCGCCCGCCGTTCGGCCGCACCGGATCAGCGGCGTTGGGTGACGGCGATGCAGACCAGCACCCCGCAGGCCACCAGCGGCACCGCCGGGCTCGGGCTCTCCCCGAGCAGCAGTACCGACCACCCCACCGTCAGCAGCGGTTGGGCCAGCTGGAACTGGCCGGCGCGGGCGGGCCCGATCTCGGCCATGCCCCGGTACCAGACCCACAGGCCCAGGAAGGTGGAGCCGGCGGCGGCCCACAGCAGGCCCAGCACCCCGTGCGCGTTCCAGGAGACCGGCTCGACCGAGAGGGCGAGCACCGCGCCGAGGGCGGAGAGCGGCAGGCAGGCCACCAGGGCCCAGCCGATGACCTGCCATCCGGGCATCAGCCGGGCCAGCCGGCCGCCCTCGGTGTAGCCGAAGGCGCACAGCAGCAGGGCGGCGAAGAGCAGCCCGTCGGCGCCGGTCGGGGCCCCGCCGCCCTGGGCCAGGGCGAGGGCCAGCACGAGGGCGGCGCCGACCAGGGCGGCGGTCCAGAAGGTCCGCGACGGGCGCACCCCGGTGCGCCAGGCCGCGCAGGCGGCCGTGGTCAGGGGCAGCAGGCCGACCACGACGGCCGCGTGCGAGGTGGTGGTGGAGCGCAGGGCCAGGGTGGTGAGCAGCGGGAAGCCCACCACGACGCCCGCGGCCACCGCCAGCAGCCCGAACCGGTGCTCGCGGGCCGGCGGCGCCACTCGGGCGGCGGCCAGGCAGCCGGCCGCGAGGACCCCGGCCAGCAGGGAACGCAGCGCGATCAGGGACCAGGGGCCGAAGCCCTCCAGGCCCCAGACGGTGGAGGGGAAGGTGAGGGAGAAGGCGAGGACGCCGGCGGCGGCGCACAGCACCCCGCCGCGCCCGCGTCGCGGGGCCGGGGCGGTGCCGGCCGGGGAGGTGGCTCCCGGGATGACGGCTCCCGGGGTGGGGATCGCTATCGTCTGCGGGATCGTAGCGCTATTGTTCTCTCTCATGATCCAGCGTAGCAGTGTGGCCGAACTCGTGGAATACCTGCGGTCGGAAGTCAACCGCTACTCTCCTGGCGAGAAGCTGCCGGGGAGCAGGGAATGGGTGGAGCGGTACCGGGTCAGCCCCGTCACCGTCTCGCGGGCCGTCGCCCGCCTCGTCGCCGAGGGCCTCGTCACCACCCGCCCCGGCGCCGGCGCCTACCGTGCGGAGCCCCGTGACCCGGCCGGCGGCCCCGCCGCCCTCGGCGACACCTCCTGGCAGGAGGTCGCCCTCAGCTCCGGGGTCACCCCCGACGCCTCCGGACTCCTCGCCGCCGTCGCCGGCCGGCCCGCCGGGGTCACCGAACTCAACAGCGGCTACCTGCACTCCTCCCTCCAACCCGAACGGGCCCTGGCCGCCGCCCTCGCCCGCGCCGGCCGCCGCCCCGGCGCCTGGGCCCGCCCGCCCCTGGAGGGCCTGCCCGACCTGCGCGCCTGGTTCGCCCGCGAGATCGGCGGCCCGCTCACCGCCGACGACGTCCTGATCACCGCCGGCGGCCAGAGCGCCCTGTCCACCGTCGTCCGGGCCCTCGCCCCGCCCGGCGCCCCCGTCCTCGTGGAATCCCCCACCTACCCCGGCCTGTTGGCCATCGTCCGGGGCGCCGACCGGCGACCGCTCCCGGTCCCCGTCGACGCGGGCGGCCTGCGCGTGGAACTCCTCGACCGGGCCTTCCGCGCCACCGGCGCCCGCCTCCTGGTCTGCCAACCCCTCTTCCACAACCCCACCGGCGCCGTCCTCGCCGCCGACCGCCGCCCCGAGGTCCTGCGGATCGCCCGCGCCGCCGGCGCCTTCGTCGTCGAGGACGACTACGCCCGCCACCTCGGGCACTCCGACGGCCCCGCCCTGCCGCCCACCCTGGCCGCCGAGGACCCCGACGGGGTGGTCGTGCACCTGCGCTCCCTGACCAAACCCGCCTCCCCGAACCTGCGGGTCGCCGCCCTCGCCGCGCGCGGGGCGGTCCGCGAACGGCTGCGCGCCACCCAGGTCGTGGACAGCTTCTTCGTCTCCCGCCCGCTCCAGGAGGCCGCCCTCGACCTCGTCGCCTCCCCGGCCTGGGCCCGCCACCTGCGCACGGTCGGCGAGGAACTGCGCCTGCGCCGCCGGGCCCTCGCCGACGCCGTCGCCCGCCACCTGCCGGAGCTCGCCCTCACCGCCGAACCGCGCGGCGGCTACCACCTCTGGCTGCGCGTGGAGACCGGCGCCGACGGGGACGCCGAGGCCGCGTTCACCGCGCGGGCCCTGCGCGCCGGGGTCGCCGTCGCCCCCGGCCGGCCCTACTTCTGCGCCGACCCGCCCGGCCCGCACGTCCGCCTCGGGTTCGCGGCCGCGCCCCGGATCGAGGACCTCACCGAGGCCCCGGCCCGGATCGGGGCCTCGCGCCCCACCGACTGAAAACCGGTGGAGCCCCCTCCGGTCCCGTCCGTAGGGTCGGACCATGAACGAGCCCACCCCCCGCCCCACCCCGGTCGACCTCGTCGTCACCACCCTCGCCGAACGGCCCGAACTGGCCTCCCGGCTCTGGGAGATGACCGACAACTGGCCCGCGTTCTCCGAACACGACAGCCTGGCCTGGCTGCTCTACCCGCGGATGGTCGCCGAACTCCCCGAGTACGTGCTGGTGGCCACCGACGGCCCCGAAGGGCCGGTGGTGGCACGGGGGTTCAGCGTCCCCTTCGCCCTGCGCCGACCCGACCGGGGCGGGGAGGCGGGCGAACTGCCCGCGCGCGGCTGGGACCAGGCCCTCCTGTGGGCCTTCTCCGACCTGCGCACCGGCGCCCCCACCGACACCGTCAGCGCCATCGAGATCACGGTCGCCACCGAGCACCTCGGCCGGGGCCTGTCCGGCGTGATGCTCGCCGCGATGCGGGAGAACGCCGTCCGCCGGGGCGCCCGCGAGCTCGTCGCCCCGGTCCGCCCCAACGGCAAGCCCGCCGAACCCGAGACCCCGATCGAGGAGTACGCGGCCCGACTGCGGCCCGACGGGCTGCCCCACGACGCCTGGCTGCGGGTGCACGTCCGCGCCGGCGGGGTCGTGGACCGGATCGCCCCGCTCTCCATGACCATCAGCGCCACCCTCGCCGAATGGCGGGAATGGACCGGCCTGCCCTTCGACGAGCCCGGCCCGGTCCGGGTGCCCGGCGCGCTCGTGCCCGTGCACTGCGCGCCCGAACGCGACCACGCCGTCTACGTGGAACCCAACGTGTGGGTCCGACACGCGCTCACCGACTGAACCGGGCCCGGGCCCGGTTCGGCCGGATGTCGCCGTCGGACTCCGGGGCGGTGCCGAACGGGTTGTCGATCGCGTAGCGCCACAGCCCGTCCGGGCCGCGCCGGGCCACGTCCGTGGCGGTGCCCCCGATCCGCAGCGGGCTGCCGTCCGGGCCCGCGCCCTCGATCGACCAGTCCGCGATCAGCAGGGCCAGGTCCCCGGCCCGATGGCAGTGCCGCACCGAGATCGCGATCGGCAGGCCCACCCCCATGAACTCCGCGTTGGCCGCCGCCAGGGCGCTCCCGGTCACCGCCGGGGCCCCCGGCGCGGGCACGAAGACGGCCCCCGGGGCGTAGCAGGCGGCGACGGCCGCCGGGTCCCCGGAGTTGAAGGCGGCGGCGAAGACCGGCGGGAGTTGCCTTGGATCGGTCGGCGGGGTCATGGTGGCCCGGCGACCGGGGGGTCGCACGGGGATCGAAGGGGAAGTGGGGCCGGAGTGCTCGCTCATGGGGACAGCCAAGCCGAGGCCGACGTGGCTCACCGAACGGGAAGCGACGCGGACCGGGCCGCCGGCTGGGACGAGGAACTCGTGCCGGACCCGGCCGGGCGCACCGACCGGCCCGACCCCGACTGCCCCGTGGAGGTGGCCTTGGCCGCCGTGTCGGGCCGGTGGACCACCCTGGTGCTGCGCGAGCTGATGCACGGCCCGCTCTCCTTCGGGCTGCTCGCCGGACGGCTGCCCGGGATCAGCCCGAAGGTGCTCACCGAGCGGCTCACGACCCTGCGGGAGCGGGGGCTGGTGGCCCGGGAGGCGCGGACCGGGTTCCCGGTCCGCGTCACCTGGAGCCTGACACCCGCCGGGCGCGCGCTGCGGCCCCTGCTGATCGAGCTGTACCGCACCGGGGCGGAGCTGCGGGATCAGAGCAGGCGGACCGCGCCGGTGCCCGCCGAGGGGGTGTAGACCGCGCCCTGGCCCGCGTACTGCGCCCGGTAGCCGCGCAGCAGCTCGTCCAGCGGCAGGTTCAGCCCGGTCGGGCTGGAGCAGCGGGCGGCGCCGAACTGATCGGTGACCGCCGTGCACAGGGTGCGGCCGCCGACCGTGGTGAAGGTGACGGTGACCCCGTCGAGCCCGGGTTCGCCGTCGGCCTTGCGGACCGTGGCCGACAGGTCCTTCACTCCGAAGAGCAGCCCGTTCAGCCGGGCCGGGCCGCCGGTCGCGGTGACGGTGGCGCGGGCCGGGCCCGTGGGCGCCCCGCAGGCGGCGAGGGCGGGCAGGAAGACGAGGTCGGCCGGACAGGCCACGACGGTGGCCAGCGGGCCCGCGCACTGCACGTAGAACCGGTCGTCCTGCGGGCGCGGCAGTCGCTCCTGCCCCGAACACCCGGCGAAGGCGCGCGGGGCGGGGCCGGCGGCCCCGGCCGGGCCGGCGAGGGCGAGCGGCAGGCCGAGGGCGGCCACGGCGGCCAGGGCGAGGGGCTTGGCGGAGCGCGCGGCGGAGCGGGCGGCGCGGCGGAACAGGGACACGGATCCCCCTTGAGGGAGTGAGGGTGGCCAGGGTGGTGGGACGCGGGGACTGTAGGGACGCCCCGAGGGGGCCCACAATGCCGCCCTTTCGGCCGGCCCCGCCGGGGTTCCCCGGTGTTCGAGCGGTGTTCGTGCGCGGTCTCGCCGATGCAACCGGGAGTCCGAGTTGTGGGCGCGGGGGGCGGGCCCGGCGCGCGCTCGGGTACGTTCCGTGAGGTGGATCCCGTGATGACGGAAGACCTTTGCATAAAAGTGCAGCGGTACGTATAGTCATGCCATCAATGTCAGGGGTCGTCCGGAGGAACCGATGGTGGTAAAGGCAGCAATCGCGGGCGCGAGCGGATACGCGGGGGGAGAGCTCCTGCGCCTCCTCCTCGACCACCCCGAGATCGAGATCGGCACCCTCACCGGCCACTCCAACGCCGGCCAGGCCCTGGGCGCCGTCCACCCGCACCTGGCCCCGCTGGCCGACCGCGTCCTGGCCCCCACCACCGCCGCCGAACTCGCCGGCCACGACGTGGTCTTCCTGGCCCTGCCGCACGGCCAGTCCGCCGCCGTCGCCGCCGAACTCGGCGACGAGGTCCTCGTGGTCGACCTCGCCGCCGACCACCGACTGCGCTCCGCCGCCGACTGGGAGACCTTCTACGGCTCCGAGCACGCCGGCACCTGGCCCTACGGCCTGCCGGAACTGCCCGGCGCCCGCGCCGCCCTCGCCGGGACCAAGCGGATCGCCGTCCCCGGCTGCTACCCCACCGCCGTCTCGCTCGCCCTCTTCCCCGCCCACCAGGCCCGCCTGGTCGAACCCGAGGTCGTCGTGGTCGCCGCCACCGGCACCTCCGGCGCGGGCAAGGCCCTCAAGCCGCACCTGCTCGGCGCCGAGGTCATGGGCTCCATGAGCCCCTACGGCGTGGGCGGCGGACACCGGCACACCCCCGAGATGAGCCAGAACCTCGCCCCGCTCGCCGGCGCCCCGGTCTCCGTCTCCTTCACCCCGATGCTCGCCCCCATGTCCCGGGGCATCCTCGCCACGTGCAGCGCCAAGGCCCTGCCCGGGGTCACCGCCGAGGCCGTTCGCGACGCGTACGCCAAGGCGTACGCCGACGAGCCCTTCGTGCGCCTGCTGCCCGAGGGCCAGTGGCCCACCACCGGCGCCGTGAACGGCTCCAACACCGCGCAGGTCCAGGTCGTCCTCGACCCCGCCGCCGGCCGCGTCATCGCGGTGGCGGCCATCGACAACCTCACCAAGGGCACCGCCGGCGGCGCGATCCAGAGCACCAACCTGGCCCTGGGCCTGCCCGAGACCCTCGGCCTGCCCCGCACCGGCCTGGCGCCCTGACCAAAAGGCCCCGACCGGGCCCGCAGCACCGCACCATCCGCACCACCCGCACCAGACCCAGCCCCAAGGAGCACTCCGTGAGCGTCACGGCCGCACAGGGATTCACCGCCGCCGGCATCGCCGCCGGCATCAAGGAGAACGGCAACCCGGACCTGGCCCTCGTGGTCAACCAGGGGCCCCGCCTGGCCGCCGCCGGCGTGTTCACCTCCAACCGGGTCCAGGCCGCGCCCGTGCAGTGGTCCCGTCAGGTGCTGCGCGGCGGCACGGTGAGCGCCGTGGTCCTCAACTCGGGCGGCGCCAACGCCTGCACCGGCCCCAAGGGCTTCCAGGACACCCACGCCACGGCCGAGAAGGTGGCCGCCGTCCTCGGCGGCGGGCACAACGCGGGCGAGGTCGCCGTGGCCTCCACCGGCCTCATCGGCATCACCCTGCCCATGGACAAGCTGCTCCCGGGCATCGAGACGGCCGCCGCCGCCCTCGACGCGGACGGCGGCGAGGCCGCCGCCATCGCGATCAAGACCACCGACACCGTCCACAAGACCTCCGTCCACCACGGCACCGGCTTCACCGTCGGCGGCATGGCCAAGGGCGCCGGCATGCTCGCCCCGGGCCTGGCCACCATGCTCGTGGTCCTCACCACCGACGCCGACCTCGGCCCCGAGGTCCTCGACACCGCACTGCGCGACGCCACCCGCACCACCTTCGACCGGGTCGACTCCGACGGCTGCATGTCCACCAACGACACCGTGCTGCTGCTGGCCTCCGGGGCGAGCGGCACCGTCCCCGACCACGCCGAGTTCGCCGAGGCCGTCCGACTGGTCTGCGACGACCTCGGCCGGCAGCTCATCGGCGACGCCGAGGGCGCCTCCAAGGAGATCCGGATCGAGGTGATCGGCGCGGCCGACGAGGACGACGCCGTCGAGGTGGGCCGCACCATCGCCCGCAACAACCTCCTCAAGTGCGCCCTGCACGGCGAGGACCCGAACTGGGGCCGGGTGCTCTCGGCCATCGGCACCACCCGCGCCGCCTTCGACCCGGACCGGCTCAACGTGGCCATCAACGACGTGTGGGTCTGCAAGAACGGCTCCGTCGGCGAGGACCGCGACCTGGTCGACATGAAGGGCCGCGAGATCCGGATCACCGCGGACCTCGCGACCGGCTCCGCCTCCGCCGTCATCTGGACCAACGACCTCACGGCCGAGTACGTCCACGAGAACAGCGCCTACAGCTCCTGAAGCCGCCCGTCCCTCACGGAAGAGTCCGATGACCGACACCCCCGCCGGCGCCGCGCCCGAGAAGTCCGCGCAGAAGGCCGCCCGCCGGCACACCGCGCAACCCAAGGCAGAACACCTCATCGAGGCCCTGCCCTGGCTGACCCGGCACAACGGCAAGATCGTCGTGATCAAGTTCGGCGGCAACGCCATGATCGACGAGGAGCTGAAGGCCGCCTTCGCCCAGGACGTGGTCTTCCTGCGGCACGCCGGCCTCAGGCCCGTGGTCGTGCACGGCGGCGGTCCGCAGATCAACGCGGCCCTCGACCGGCACGGCATCGTCAGCGAGTTCAAGGCGGGGCTGCGCGTCACCACCGAAGAGGCCATGGACGTGGTCCGCATGGTCCTCGCCGGGCAGGTGCAGCGCGAACTCGTCGGCCTGCTCAACCAGCACGGGCCCTTCGCCGTCGGCCTCACCGGGGAGGACGCCCACACCCTCAGCGCCCGCCGGCACACCCCCGAGATCGACGGCACCCTCGTGGACATCGGCCGCGTCGGCGAGATCACCGCGATCGACACCGGCGCCATCGAGGCCCTCCTCGCCGACGGCCGGATCCCCGTGGTCTCCTCCATCGCCCGCAGCGCCGACGACGGCCACGTGTACAACGTGAACGCCGACACCGCCGCCGCCGCGCTGGCCGCCGCCCTCGGCGCCGAGACCCTGATGGTCCTCACCGACGTGGAGGGCCTGTACGCGGACTGGCCCGCCAGCGACGAGGTCATCAGCCGGCTCACGGTGGGCGAACTGGAGAAGCTGCTGCCCGAGCTGTCGGCCGGCATGGTGCCCAAGATGGAGGGCTGCGTGCACGCCGTGCGCGGCGGGGTGAACACGGCCCGCGTCATCGACGGCCGGATCCGCCACTCCATCCTGCTGGAGATCTTCACCGACGAGGGCGTGGGCACGATGGTCGTGCCCGACCCGCCCGCCGACACCGCCGCCCACACCGAACCGACGGGGGAATGACATGAGCGAGACCACGCCGGCCGGCGCGCCCGGAGGCAACGCCGGCCACGCGGCCCGCTGGAGCGCCGCACTCACCGACAACTACGGCACCCCCCGGCTCGCCCTGGTGGCCGGCTCGGGCGCCGAGGTCGAGGACGCCGACGGCAACCGCTACACCGACTTCGTCGGCGGCATCGCCGTCAACGCCCTCGGCCACGGACACCCCGCGATCGTCACGGCCGTCTCCGAGCAGGTCGCCACCCTCGCGCACGTCTCCAACCTCTACGCCTCGGGCCCCGTCCTCGCCCTCGGCGAGCGGCTCCTGGGCCTCTTCGACCGCCCCGACGGCCGGGTCTTCTTCTGCAACTCCGGCACCGAGGCCAACGAGGCCGTCTTCAAGATCGGCCGGCTCACCGGCCGCACCCACATGGTCGCCACCACCGGCGGCTTCCACGGCCGCACCATGGGCGCCCTCGCCCTCACCGGCCAGCCCGGCAAGCAGGAGCCCTTCCTGCCGCTGCCCGGGGACGTGACCCACGTGCCCTACGGCGACGTCGAGGCCCTGCGCGCCGCCGTCACCGAGGACACCGCCCTCGTCCTGATCGAACCGATCCAGGGCGAGAACGGCGTGGTCGTGCCCCCGTCCGACTACCTCACCGCGGCCCGCGAGATCACTCGCGCCACCGGCACCCTCCTCGCCCTCGACGAGGTGCAGACCGGCATCGGCCGCTGCGGCCACTGGTTCGAGCACCAGGCCCACGAGGCCGTGGAACCCGACCTGGTCTCCCTCGCCAAGGGCCTGGGCGGCGGACTGCCCCTCGGCGCCGTCGTCGCCTTCGGCCCCGCCGCCGACCTGCTGCGGCCCGGCCACCACGGCACCACCTTCGGCGGGAACCCGGTCGCCTGCGCCGCCGGCCTCGCCGTGATCGACACCATCGCCGCCGACGGACTCCTCGACCGGGTCAAGTCCCTCGGCGAGCGGCTGCGCGCCGGAATCGAGGGGCTCGGGCACCCGTCCGTCTCCCACGTCCGCGGCGCGGGCCTGCTGCTGGGTATCGTGCTGACAGAGCCGATCGCGCCGCAGGCGCAGCAGGCGGCTCAGGACGCCGGCTTCCTGGTCAACGCGCCCGCCCCCGACGTGATCCGGCTGATGCCGGCCTTCGTGATCACCGAGGAGCAGGTGGACGCGTTCGTTCGGGCCCTGCCCGACGTCCTCGACGCAGCGGGACGAGCCGGAGAATGAGACGACGATGAGCCAGGCACAGGATCAGGAACCCAGCGGGGGGTTCTCGGTGCCCCAGACCCGCACCGCCCGCCACCGGCGGATCGTCGACATCCTCAACCGGCAGCCGGTGCGCTCGCAGAGCCAGCTCGCCAAACTGCTGGCCGACGACGGTCTGAGCGTCACCCAGGCCACCCTCAGCCGCGACCTCGACGAACTCGGGGCCGTCAAGATCCGCAACACCGGCGGGGAGCTGATCTACGCCGTGCCCAGCGAGGGCGGCTTCCGCACCCCGCAGGCCCCCCTCGGCGAATCCGCCAAGGAGGAGCGGATGCGCCGGCTCTCCGGGGAACTGCTGATCTCCGCCGAGGCGTCCGCGAACCTCGTGGTCCTGCGCACTCCGCCCGGGGCCGCCCAGTTCCTGGCCTCCGCCATCGACCAGGCGGAACTGAGCGCCATCCTCGGCACCATCGCCGGCGACGACACGCTCATGCTCATCAGCCGCGACCCGGCCGGCGGCCAGGCCCTCGCCGACCACCTGCTGCGCCTGGCGCAGAAGGAGAGCTGACCCCACCCCGGGCCCGGCACGCGCCGGGCCCGGGCCGTGCGGGAGCCGATCAGTAACGGGTCACGGCCAGCGGGCCCGAGACGGTGCCGATCGCCAGGTGCGGCCGGCGCCCCGGGTCCGCCCAGCGCAGCAGCTCCCGCATCACCGGCTCCGCCACCGACACGCAGCCCGCCGTCGCACCCCGCCCGTCGACGTGCAGGAAGATCCCGGCGCCCCGGCCGCGCACCGGCCGCTCGTAGTTGTAGTCCACCACCAGCGCGTGCGCGTACTGCCCGACGTAGTCCGCCAGCCGCTCCGCCTCCCCGGGCGCGCAGTCCGCCGGCAGCGGCTCCACCCACCGGTTGTACGAGGACGAGGCGTTGTCCTGGCACCACCAGGAGTCGGGCGTCACCCTCCGGTACGGGTGCGAGGTGCCGGGCGGCGCCGGCCGCAGCCCGAAGGCCCACGGCAGCCCGAACAGCCCGGTCGGCGTGGTCGAGGTGCCCTGCGTCCGGGTCGAACCCTCCGTCAGCCCGCCCGCCCCGAACCGGGCCGGCGCCGAGCCCACCTGCCACCACCGCCCGTTCCGACGCTCCCACCAGCTCAGCCGGCCGGTGGTCGAGGCGGCGTCCGGGGCGAGGGCCACCAGCAGCTGGGAGCCGCCCCCGGTGTCCGCGAGCCGGTCCGGCAGGCTCGGCGGGGGACCGGCGGAGGCCGGGGCGGGCAGGGACGCGAACAGCAGGGACCCCATCAGGGCGAGGGCGCGCAGCACCCTTCGGACGGTACGGGCCGGCAACGGCGACGGCAGCGCGGACGGGGCCGTACGGCCGACATCCGACACCGCCGGGCGCGATGAGGGGCCGTCAGTCCCGCACCTGGGCCGGGATGTCCAAGGCCCTCCGGATCCGCTCGACCCGGTCCTCCCCGAGCAGCTCCCGGCACCGCTCGTACAGGGCCCGCAGCTCGGCCCGGTCGAGAGCCTTCGCCCGGTACACCGCCTGCCACGCGCCCCGGTCGATCACCTCGCGCTCCGCCCACCGCGCGATCTCGGGGTCCGGATCCGTCAACAACCCCACCCACGACCGCAGCCGCTCCCCGCGTCCCTGATCCGGGGTCAGCCGGATCCCGGCCCGGCGTACGTGCGCGGGCCGGTCGGGCGCGCGCCAGGCCGCCAGGTCCTCCGGGCGCACGCGGTCCGGCCAGGCCCGCAGGGTCAGCGTCGCCTCCCGGGTCACCGCCGGCCACGGGTCCGCGACCAGCTCCGTGATCCGCGCAGAGGGGACCACCTCGAAGGCGCGCAGCCCGGCCACCGCCGCCGCCCGCACCCGGCCCTCCGGGTGGTCGAGCAGCCCGATCAGCAGCGGTACGTCCGTGCCCCGGTCCCCGGACTCCGCCAACGACGCCACCAGCGGCCCCGTCACCGTCGCCGGGTCCGCGACCAGGGCGCGCACCCGGGCCACCGGATCCCCGCCGTCCTGCCGGCACAGCCACCGGGCGCAGGCCCGCACCAGCCCGGAGCGGTCCCCGAGCCAGGCCCCGGCCTCCGCGCCCCGCCCCGCCCCGCGCAGCGAGGTGATCCCCACCGCCCGCACCTTCGCCGAGCGCGCGCCCAGCAGCAGCTCCCGCGCCCGTTCCCGGCTCCCGGGCTCCTCCGCCCGGTCGGCCGGCGCAGCCAACGCGGTGGCGGCGGCCTCGGCGTACCAGACCCGGATCAGGGAGTCGGACTCCGAGGCGGCCTCCCGGGCCAGGGCCTCGGCCCCCGGGTCGGTGCCGGCGAGGGTGTGCCGCACGGCGAACCGGCGCGTCCACCGGTCCGGGTGGGCCCGCAGCTCGGTGAGCGCGGTGTAGGAGAGGCCGGCCACGGCCTCCTCGAAGCGGGCGGCGAGCCACCGCCCCCGCTCCCGCCGGGCCACCCGCAGGGCCGGCGGCAGCAGCTCGGGCACGGCCCGGCCCGGGGCCTCGGCCAGGATCCGCTCCAGCTCCCGCCGGGCCGCCGTCCGCACCGGCTCCACCCAGTCCGCGCACCGCACCACGACCAGCGGCCACAGTCGGGGTTCGGCGGCGGCCCCGAGGAGGGCGGCCTGCCGCTGCCGGCCGTCGTGGTGGCACAGCCGGGTCTCGGGCAGGTCCACGCGGGCCCGCAGCCGCCGGCCCGTCCAGGTCACGTCCGCGCGCATCGCCGCGTCGAAGGCCGGCCAGGTCGCGCCGTCCGTCACGTCGAGGACCTCGGCGGCGGGCGCGCCGGCCGCCATCCGGTCCACGGCCCGCGTCCACGCCTCCCAGTCGGCCCCGGCCCGTACCGGCCCGTCCCGCTCCGTCGTCTCGGCTCCCATGGGCGCCCACCCCTCTCGTCGCTGTCGCTCACCGCGATCGTAGGATCGGCCGCACCGCGCCCACCTCGGGTTTTTCCCTGACCCGACCCGGGCCGGGGGCAGCGCGCCCCCTAGGGGCCGCTCGCGGGTTCGACCGCATCATCATGCGGAGGCCCGCATGATCTCGCGGGTCGGGGGCGTGGCGTGTCGGTGCCTTCGCCCGCCCCGACCCCTCCAGGGATCCCCTGATCGCGGGGGTTCTCCGGCGAAAGGCCAGGTCAAAGGGCCCGCCGAAAAGCGCTTTGACGAAACATGCGGAGTGATGCATAGTTATGCCTTGCCAGTGATTGCACCGTAAGGAGAAACCCGTGACCGAGCGCGTCGTACTCGCCTATTCGGGCGGTCTTGACACGTCCGTGGCCATCGGTTGGATCGCCGAGGAGACGGGCGCCGAGGTCATCGCCGTCGCCGTCGACGTCGGCCAGGGCGGCGAGGACCTCGACGTCATCCGCAAGCGCGCCCTCGCCTGCGGTGCCGTCGAGGCCGAGGTCGCGGACGCCAAGGACGAGTTCGCCGAGGAGTACTGCCTCCCCGCGATCCAGGCCAACGCCCTCTACATGGACCGCTACCCGCTCGTCTCGGCCCTCTCCCGCCCCGCGATCGTCAAGCACCTCGTCGCCGCCGCGAAGAAGCACAACGCCTCGATCGTGGCCCACGGCTGCACCGGCAAGGGCAACGACCAGGTCCGCTTCGAGGCCGGCATCCAGGCCCTCGGCCCCGACCTCACCTGCATCGCCCCGGTCCGCGACTACGCCATGACCCGGGACAAGGCCATCGCCTTCGCCGAGGCCAAGGACCTGCCGATCGCCACCACCAAGAAGTCCCCGTACTCCATCGACCAGAACGTCTTCGGCCGGGCCATCGAGACCGGCTTCCTCGAGGACATCTGGAACGCCCCGATCGAGGACATCTACGAGTACACCGCGAACCCGGCCGAGCCCCGCGAGGCCGACGAGGTCGTCATCTCCTTCAAGGAGGGCGTCCCGGTCGCCATCGACGGCAAGCCCGTCACCGTGCTCCAGGCGATCCAGCAGCTCAACGAGCGGGCCGGCGCCCAGGGCGTCGGGCGGATCGACATGGTCGAGGACCGGCTCGTGGGCATCAAGTCCCGCGAGGTCTACGAGGCCCCCGGCGCGATCGCCCTGATCACCGCCCACCAGGAGCTGGAGAACGTCACCGTCGAGCGCGAGCTGGCCCGCTACAAGCGGCAGGTCGAGCAGCGCTGGGGCGAGCTGGTCTACGACGGCCTGTGGTTCTCCCCCCTCAAGCGGGCCCTGGACGGGTTCATCACGGAGGCCAACCAGCACGTCACCGGCGAGGTCCGGATGACCCTGCACGGCGGCCGCGCCGTCGTCACCGGCCGGAAGTCCCCCGAGGCCCTCTACGACTTCAACCTCGCCACCTACGACACCGGCGACACCTTCGACCAGTCCAAGGCCCAGGGCTTCATCGACATCTTCGCCCTGTCCGCCAAGATCGCCGCCAAGCGCGACCTGGGCTGAGCCGGCGGTGCGCCCGTCGCACCGGCCCGTGCCGCCTCCCCGGAACCTCCGCGCCGGGGAGGCGGCCCCGCACCCCCCTTCTTCCCTTCCTGCCATTCGAGGAGCAGCGCAGTGAGCAGCAACAACGGTGACGTCCGGCTCTGGGGCGCCCGGTTCGCCGACGGCCCCGCCGAGGCCCTGGCCAAGCTTTCCGCCTCGGTCCACTTCGACTGGCGACTGGCCCCCTACGACATCGCCGGCTCCCGCGCCCACGCCCGCGTCCTGCACAAGGCCGGCCTGCTCACCGCCGACGAACTCCAGCGCATGATCGCCGGCCTCGACGCGCTGGAGGCCGACGTGGCCGCCGGCACCTTCGTCGGCACCATCGCCGACGAGGACGTGCACACCGCCCTGGAGCGGGGCCTGCTGGAGCGGCTCGGCCCGGACCTCGGCGGCAAGCTGCGTGCCGGCCGGTCCCGCAACGACCAGATCGCGACCCTGTTCCGGATGTACCTGCGCGACCACGCCCGGATCATCGGCGGCCTGATCGCCGACCTCCAGGACGCCCTGGTGGGCCTGGCCGAAGCGCACGCCGACGTGGCCATGCCCGGCCGCACCCACCTCCAGCACGCCCAGCCGGTGCTCTTCGCCCACCACGTGCTGGCCCACGCGCAGGCCCTGTCCCGGGACGCCGAGCGGCTGCGGCAGTGGGACACCCGCACCGCCGTCTCCCCCTACGGTTCGGGCGCCCTGGCGGGCTCCTCCCTCGGGCTGGACCCGGAGGCCGTGGCCGCCGAGCTGGGCTTCGAGCGGGGCTCGGTCGGCAACTCCATCGACGGGACCGCCTCGCGGGACTTCGTCGCCGAGTTCGCCTTCGTCACCGCGATGATCGGGATCAACCTCTCCCGGATCGCGGAGGAGATCATCATCTGGAACACGAAGGAGTTCTCCTTCGTCACCCTTCACGACGCCTTCTCCACCGGCTCCTCGATCATGCCGCAGAAGAAGAACCCGGACATCGCGGAGCTGGCGCGCGGCAAGTCCGGCCGGCTGATCGGCAACCTGACCGGCCTGCTCGCGACCCTCAAGGCCCTCCCGCTCGCCTACAACCGCGACCTCCAGGAGGACAAGGAGCCCGTCTTCGACTCCTGCGACACCCTGGAGGTCCTGCTGCCGGCCTTCACCGGCATGATGGCCACCCTCACCGTCCACCGGGAGCGCATGGAGGAACTGGCCCCGGCCGGCTTCTCGCTGGCCACCGACGTGGCCGAGTGGCTGGTCAAGCAGGGCGTGCCGTTCCGGGTCGCGCACGAGGTCGCGGGCGAGTGCGTGAAGGTGTGCGAGGCCGAGGGCATCGAACTCGACCAGCTCACCGACGAGCAGTTCGCGAAGATCTCCGAGCACCTGACCCCCGAGGTCCGCGGCGTGCTCAACGTGCCCGGCGCGCTGGCCTCGCGCAGCGGCCGGGGCGGCACCGCGCCGAGCGCGGTCGCGACCCAGCTCACCGAGGTGAAGGCCGATCTGGTCATCCAGCACGCCTGGGCGGCGCACAAGCGCTGACCGGGCGCCACACGGCGGCGACAGGGGCGGTACGGGCGGACGGGCCCGGACCGCCCCTGTCGCGTGCCCGCTCAGTCGAGCCCGCGGGCCCACGCGGCGAGCAGCGCGAAGTCCTCGTCCACGAGCCCGATCCGCTCGTCGATCCGGTGGGCCAGGGCGTGCGCGGGGTGGTGCAGCTCGATGTACTCGCGGTCGGCCGCGGTGATGTCGTCGTCGATCCACGCGAAGGGCCGCAGGCCCGCGTACCGCACGATGTACTGGGTCTTCCAGAAGGTGCCGCGCGGGGCCCGGCCGTGCATCGTGGGCCACTCGATCACCGGCAGTCTCGGCAGTCCCAGGTGCGGGCCTATCCATTCGTTGGCCTCCTCCTTCCACGTGGTGGCCCACACCAGCTCGTAGTGCTCGGCCAGGGCCAGGAGCCGGGGCCCGTGCCCGTGATCGAGCCAGACCCGCAGTGGGCGGGGTGTGTGCTGCCACCCGGTGGGCCGCATCCGGTGCGTGGTGTACCCGGCCGGACGCCGTTGCGGCTTCGCGGCGTAGGGGTTGAGCGGGCCGTCCACGTCGATCAGGAGCAGGGGACGGCTGCCCGGCCCGGCTGTCCGAAACGCGTCGTTCATGGTGTGATCGTCTCCTCATCGCCTCAAAGGATTGAGACATCGTCGTCTCATTTGGGTTATGGTTGTCTCATGGCTTTGGATCGAGACCGCGTGCTCCGCGACGCCGCCGCCCTGCTGGCCCGAAAATCCACCGCGACGATGGACGAGGTGGCCAAGGCCGCCGGCATCAGCCGCGCCACCCTCAACCGGCACTTCGCGGGCCGGGACGCGCTGATCCGCGCGCTGGAGGACCTCGCCATCCGCGAGTTGGAGGCCGCCCTCGACGCCTCCCGGACCGACGAGGGCCCCGCCGACGAGGCCCTGCGGCGCCTCGTGGCCGCGAGCCAACCCTCCGCGCAGCTCCTCGCGTTCCTCGTCACCGAGAACCAGCTCTTCGAGGGCGACGCCGTCCACGCCGGCTGGGCCCGGATGGACACCCGCATCGCCGAGCTCTTCAAACGCGGTCAGGCCGAGGGGCGGTTCCGCATCGACCTCAGCCCCGCCTGGCTCACCGAGGCCCTCTACGGGCTGATCGGCGCCGCCGCCTGGGCCGTGCAGGACGGGCGGGTGGCCGGCAAGGACTACCAGTACATGATCACCGAGTTGCTGCTCGGCGGCGCACGACGGAGTGTGGAGAAATGACCCGAACCGAGCGGACACGCGAGGAACCCGGGACCGAGGTGAAGAGCCGCGGCAGGTGGCTCGCGCTCTCCGTGCTCGTGCTGGCCGTCCTCCTGGTCGCCGTCGACGCCACGGTCCTCGGCCTCGCCACCCCCTCCCTCAGCGAGGACCTCAAGCCCACCGGGGCCCAGCTCCTGTGGATCGGCGACATCTACTCCTTCGTCATCGCCGGTTTCCTCGTCTCCATGGGCTCCCTCGGCGACCGCATCGGCCGCAAGAAGCTGCTGCTGATCGGCGCCACCGCCTTCGGCTTGGTCTCGGTGCTCAACGCCTACGCCAACAGCCCCGAGATGATGATCGTGGCCCGCGCCCTGCTCGGTGTCGCCGGCGCTACCCTGATGCCCTCCACCCTCGCGCTGATCCGCAACATCTTCCACGACCCGCGCGAACGCAGCCTCGCCATCGGCATCTGGGGCGCCACCGCCTCGGCCGGCGCCGCCGTCGGACCCGTCGTCGGCGGATTCCTGCTCCAGCACTTCTACTGGGGCTCGGTCTTCCTCATCAACCTCCCCGTCATGGTCGTCCTCGTGGTCGTCGGCGCCAAGCTGCTGCCCGAGTCCAAGAACCCGGTCTCGGGCCCCTGGGACCTGCTCAGCGTCGCCCTCTCCCTGGTCGGCGTGATCGGCGTGGTCTACGCGATCAAGGACGCCGCGACCCACGGCGCGACCTGGGGCGTGGGCCTCGCCGCCGTCCTCGGCATCGGCTGCCTGTGGGCCTTCGTCCGCCGCCAGACCACCCTGGAGTCCCCCCTCCTGGACATCAGGCTGTTCCGGCACCGGGGCTTCTCCGGCGCCGTCCTGGCCGACCTGCTGACCGTCTTCGGCCTCTCCGGCCTGGTCTTCTTCCTCTCCCAGTTCCTCCAGCTCGTGCAGGGACGCGAGCCCTTCGAGGCGGGCCTGGCCGAACTGCCCGCCGCGATCGGCGCGGTGGCCACCGGCCTGGTGGCGGGATCGTACGCCCGCAAGTACTCCGTCCGCGTCATCGTTTCCGGCGGCCTCGCCGCGATCGGCCTGGCCCTGGGCGTGCTGACGGTCATCCACCGCGAGACCGGCTACCCGCTGCTCGGCGCGGCCCTGCTGGTCGTGGGCCTCGGCGCCGGCTTCTCGTTCACCGTCACCGCCGACGTGATCCTCTCCAGCGTCCCCAAGGAACAGGCCGGTTCGGCCTCGGCCGTCTCCGAGACCGCCTACGAACTCGGCGCGGCCCTCGGCATCGCCCTGCTCGGCTCCATCGTCACCGGCGTCTACCAGGGCTTCACCGCCCCCGCCGGGGTCCCGACGCAGGTCGCCGACGCCGCGCACGAATCCCTGGGCGGCGCCGTCGAGGCGGCGGGCGCGCTGGACCCGGCCACCGGCACCGCGATGGTCACGGCCGCGCAGGACGCGTTCGTCGACGGCCTGCGGATGGCGGCCGGGGTGGGCTCGGTGGTCCTGCTGGCCACCGCCGTCGCCGCCTGGTTCCTGCTGCGCGGCCAGAAGCTCCAGGACGGCATCGAACACTGACCCGGCCCCCGGCCGGACCCGGCGCCGGCGCGCACCCCCGACCCGGGGACGGTGCGCGCCGGCGCCGCGTGACATCCGTTCCCCGGACGAACCGTTGACATGATCACCGCGCCCGGCGACGATCCGGTCGGTGGAGATCACCGACCTGACCCCGGCCGAGGCGCGCGTGCGCGACGCGTTCACGCGCGGCCTGCCCGCCCACTTCGACCCGACGGCCCCGGTCGCCGAGCGGACCGTGCGCGGCGAGGTGCTGCGGGCCCTGCTCGTGGACGGGCCCGGCGAGGAGATCTCGGGGGCCATACCCGCCCTCGACGTGCGGCACGCCCGGGTCTCGGGCCGGTTCAACCTCAAGTTCGCCGAGGTCGCGCACCCGATCCGGCTGCGCGAGTGCCGCTTCGAGCGCCGCGTGCAGCTCTACAACGCCCGGCTGTACTCCCTCGTGCTCTCCGACTCGCACCTGCCCGCCCTGACCGCCGCGTCCCTGCGGGTGGAGTCCGCCCTGCGGCTCTCGCGCTGCCGCGTCGAGGGCCCGGTCCGCCTCACCGGGGCCCGCATCGACGGCGGCCTCTTCCTCGGCGGGGCGGTGCTCGGCGCGCCCGAGGACCGCGAGCGGGGAGAGGAGGACGAGGCGGGAGCGCGGGAGGCCACCCTCCAGATCAACCACGCCGAGATCCGCACCGACGTGATCGCCTGCCGGATGACCGTGCACGGGCAGACCCGGGCCAACGGGGCGGTGATCGGCGGCCTGCTCGACCTGGAGGACTCCGTCCTGGAGCACCCGGACGGGGTGGCCCTGCACGCCATCACCCTGACCGTCGGCAGCCACGTGCGGGCCCGGGGCCTGCGCGCCCGGGGCACCGTCGATTTCGCCGGCGCCCGCGTGCCCGGCCAACTGGTGCTCACCGGAGCCGAGTTGAAGACGCCCGGCAGGACCGCCCTGCGGGTCTCCAGCGCGACGGTCGGCGAACTCTGGCTGCGTTCCGGCCCGCCCGTCGAGGGCGCCGTCAACCTGCGCCGGAGCACCCTCGACCGGCTGCACGTCACCCCCGAGGCATGGCCCGGGACGGTCAAGCTCGAAGGGCTCGGGTACGGCTCCCTGCTCCCGCACCTGCCCGCCGCCGAACGCCTCGACGTCCTCGACCGCGACGAGGCCGGGTACCTGCCGCACTCCTACGAGCAGTTGGCGGCCGTGTACCGGAGCGTGGGCGACGAGGCCGGGGCCCGCGAGGTGCAACTGGCCCGGCTGCGCCGACACCGGGGCACCCTGCCCGCCCCCGCCCGCCTGTGGGGCCTGCTCCAGGACGTGACGGTCGGCTACGGCTACCGGCCCGCGCGCGCCGCGCTCTGGCTGCCGGCCCTGCTGCTGCTCGGCGCCGCGGCCTTCGGCGCGCACCCGCCGCGCGCCCTCAAGCCCGACGAGGCCCCCGAGTTCAACCCGATCTTCTACACCCTCGACCTGATGCTGCCCATCATCGGCTTCGGCCAGGAGGGGGCGTTCGCGCCGGCCGGTGCCTACCAGTGGCTCTCGTACCTGCTGATCGTGCTCGGCTGGGTGCTGGCCACCACCACCGCCGCCGGCATCAGCCGCGCTCTGCGCCGCTCCTGACGCCCCCGGCACGCGCGGACGCCCGCCCCCGGAGCCGGCGGGGACGGGCGTCGCGAACGAACGGGAGGGGCGGGCCTCAGGCGGCCTTGGCCTTCGTGGCGTACATGTCCACGTACTCCTGGCCGGACAGGCGCATGACCTCGGCCATCACCGAGTCGGTGACGGCGCGCAGCACGTACCGGTCGCGGTCCATGCCCTCGTAGCGGGAGAACTCCATCGGCTCGCCGAAGCGGACCGTCACCCGGCCCGGGCGCGGCATGCCCTTGCCGCCGGGCTGGAGCTTGTCGGTGCCGATCATCGCGAACGGCACCACCGGGGCGCCGGTCATCAGGGTCAGCCGGGCGATGCCGGTGCGGCCCCGGTACAGCCGGCCGTCGGGGGAGCGGGTGCCCTCGGGGTAGATGCCGAAGACCTTGCCCTCGTCGAGGATCCGGCGGCCCGTCATCAGGGCCGCGACCCCGCCGTTGGCGCCGTCACGGTCCACCGGGATCATGCCGGAGCCGGTGAAGAACCAGGCCATCAGACGGCCCTTGAGGCCCTTGCCGGTCACGTACTCGTCCTTGCCGATGAAGTGCACGGTGCGGTCGCACAGCAGCGGCAGGATCATCGAGTCGATGAACGTGAGGTGGTTGCCGGCGAGGATCACCGGACCGGTGCCCGGGATGTTCTCCACGCCTTCCACCTTGATGCGGAACATCATCCGCATCACGGAACCGACGGTGGCTTTGATGAACGCGGTACGGAACAACGGGGACCCTCCGGCGTCTGGACAAGGCTCGCGCACCACGACGCGTCCGTCACGGGGACGGCGGGCGCGGGTGCAGGTGAGGACCATACTCGTGGGTCACCTCCACGCGCACATCGGGTTCACGAGGTGGATACGCGGTGTTGACGTGCGTTGCGTTCATGTTCCGCCGTCGCTCGCCCGTCCGTCACCCGACACTCCCTACGATCGGCCCACCGAATCGGGCCCTTCGCCCCGGACCCCCGGAGCCTTGAGGCCCGTGCTCCCCCGAACCGGGGGGACACAACCGACGGATCGGTGCGAACCGACCGGGGCGCCGTGCCGTGCGCCCCGGTTGGCGCCGGGGCGCGCGCGACACCGCGCGTCGTGGCACCGGACCGCACGAGGCGACACGAGGCGAGGAGACGGGCCGATGACGGAACACGGGCGGGCCGAGACGGGCGCGGGACGACGCACGGTGCTGGGCGCGGCGGCGGCCCTGGCCGCGGGCGCGGGCGCGGCCCTGGCCCCGGCCGGGCGGGCGGCGGCCGCGCAGGCCGCCCCGCAGGCGGGCGCGGGCGGCGGCCGGGGCGGATACCGGAGCCTGCCGACCCCGACCGTGATAGGCCACCGGGGCGCGAGCGGGTACCGGCCCGAACACACCCTGGGCTCGTACCGGCTCGCGCTGGACCTGGGCGCGGACGTGATCGAGCAGGACCTCGTGCCCACCCGGGACGGGCACCTGGTGTGCCGGCACGAGAACGAGATCGGCGGGACCACCGACGTGGCCGCGCACCCCGAGTTCGCGGGCCGCCGCACCACGAAGACGGTGGACGGGGTCGCGGTGACCGGCTGGTTCACCGAGGACTTCACCCTGGCCGAGCTGAAGCGGCTGCGGGCCAAGGAGCGGATCCCGGCGGTCCGTCGGCGCAACACCCTCTACGACGGCCGCTGGACCGTGCCCACCTTCGAGGAGGTGCTGCGCTGGGCCGAGGCGGAGGGCCGGCGGCGCGGGCGCCCGGTGTGGCTGCACGTGGAGACCAAGCACCCCACGTACTTCCGGGGCCTGGGCCTGCCGCTGGAGGAGCCGCTGGCCCGGCTGCTGCGCCGGTACGGGCGCGACGGCCGCGACGCCCCCGTGTTCCTCCAGTCCTTCGAGCCGTCCAGCGTGAAGCGGTTGGCCGGGCTGGTCTCCGCGCCCGGCGTGGTCCTGCTGGGCGCGGCCGACACCCGGCCCTGGGACTTCGAGGCCGGCGGGGACCGGCGGACGGTGGCGGACCTGGTGACCCCGGCCGGGCTGCGGTGGATCGCCTCCTTCGCGCGGGGCATCGGCCCGACCCTGGACCTGGTGATCCCGCGCACGCCCGAGGGCCGGCTGGGCACGCCGACCACCCTGGTGCGCGACGCCCACGCCAAGGGGCTGATCGTGCACCCGTACACGGCGCGCAACGAGAACTCCTTCCTGCCCGTCGAGTTCCGTCGCGGGACGGACCCGGCCGAGTACGGGGATGTGTTCGGGGCGTTGAAGGTGTGGTTCGCGCAGGGCATCGACGGGATCTTCACCGACCAGCCGGACACCGCGCTGCTGGCGGCGCGGGAACCGAGCGCGCCCTGAGCGGGAAGCGGAACCTCCCCTTCGGGTGACTCGGCTCTTCCGTCAGAACCGTCCCGCCCGCCCCACGCGTCCAGCCCGTCATGGATACCGTCCCCGTCCCGACGCTGCCCTCCCCCCGGCCGGCGGCCGCGTTCGACCCCCTGCTGAGCGCGTGGGGCCCGCTGCTCGCGGCGGAGGCCGCGGCCGAGGCCCCCGCCGCCGGCCTCGACCCGGCCGATCTGGAGCAGGCGGTGTGGTTGCGCCTGCTGGAGGGGGAGCCGCCGGCGGGGGAGTCGGGGCGCTGGGTGGCCCGCGCGGTCCGCGAGGAGGCCCGCGCGGCTCGGCGGCGGGCCCGGCGCGAGGTCCCGTGCGCCGATCCGGCCCGGCCGCCGGGGGCCCGCCGGCCGCAAGGGCCGGTGCCCGAGGAGGAGGTGGTGCACCGGGAGCAGGAACGGGTGGTCCGTTCGGCCGTCGCCCGCTTGCCCGGCCGCTGTCCGCAGCTCATCGGGGCACTGCTGTCCCCCCGGGACCTCACCTACCGTGAAATCGCAGGAGAGTTGGGTATCTCACAGGGAAGCCTGGGGCCGGTTCGTTCCCGTTGCCTGGGATGTCTGCGCAGAATGCTCGCCGGCAAGGTTCCGGCTCCCGGCGCGTGGGGAAGGGAGCCGTAGACCGACGGGCAACAGGTGAGCGGGAGGCATCGCACATGGGCACGAGCGTGACGATTTCGGCGGCGACCGTCGAGGACGCCGAGCAGGTCTTCAAGCTGCGCCACCTGGCCTTCCAGAGCGAGGCCGCGCGCTACGACAACTGGCGGATCGAGCCGCTCACCCAGTCCCTGGACTCCGTCCGCGCGGAGCTGGCCGCCGGCGCGGTGGTGGTGGCCCGGCTCGGCGAGGAGGTCGTGGGCGCGGTCCGGGGATCGGTGGGCGAGGACGGCACCGGCGTGATCGGCGGGCTCTGCGTGCACCCCCGGCTCCAGGGCCACGGGCTCGGGGCCCGGCTCCTGACCTCGATGGAACGGGCCCTGGCCGAGGCCGTCGCCGACCGTGCGCCCGCCGCCCGCTTCCGGCTCCTCGCGGGCACCCGCGCCGATTCGGACCTGCGGCTGTACCGGCGCGCCGGCTACGTCCGCGTCGGGGACCGGGTCGCGGAGGACGGGGTGGAGATGGTGGTGCTGGAGAAGGAGGCCGGGGAGTACGTGGTCAGCGCCTGAGGGCCGCCCCCGCACGCCCTTCGGGGCGTGCGGGCCGCGTCCGCCGGCTCAGCGCTTGGCGCGCAGCCAGAGCATGCCGGTGATCGGCAGGATCACGGGGATGAACAGGTAGCCCATGCCGAAGTCGGACCAGACGGTGGCGTCGGGGAACGCCTCGGGCGAGATCAGCGTCCAGGTGCCCACGATCAGCACCCCGGCCAGTTCGGCCGCGCAGCACCCCAGGGCCGCCCGCCGGGCCGTCTCCCCGCCGCGCACCAGCGAGTACGTGATGAAGGCGTAGGCGAGGGCGGCCAGCGCGGACAGCGAGTAGGCCAGCGGGGCCCGGTCGAACTCGGTCGCGATCTGGTAGACCGAGCGGGACAGGGCGCCCACGACCATCACCCCGTACAGCCACACCAGCAGCAGTCCGGGCCCGGTGACGAGCCGCTTGCGCCCGCCGGGCGCGGCGGGGGCGGAGGTCGCGGCCGGGTCGCCGGCGGCGGTGGACGTGGTGCGCGCGTCGGCGTCAGGCACCGGGGCCTCCCCAGATGTCGTGGAGTCGTACTTCGAGGACCGCGAGGACGACCGCGCCCGCGGCCACCGTCACCGATCCCCACTTGGTCCGCTCGGAGAGCGAGAGCACGCCGGCCGCCGGGACCGCCGCGAAGGCGCCGAGCAGGTAGGCGACGAAGATCACGCCGCCCTCGTCGGGCTCGTCCCCGGCCCCGAGCCGCACCAGCCCGATCACGAGCTGGACCAGCGCCAGCAGGGTGACGACCGCCATCCCGCCGAAGTGCCAGTCCTTGGTCGGCTGGTCCTTGAGGGCGGCGTGCCCGCACCAGGCGGCGAGGGCGAGGGCGGCGATCCCGAGGGTCACCGTGAGCGCGACGTACATGGTGCGAGGGTATTACGGGCCGAAAGACCCGATGCGCGCGGCCCGGCCCCCGCGCTTTGCTGGAAGGCATGACCATGCACGCCGAAGCCCTGCTGTTCGACAACGACGGAACCCTGATCTCCTCGATGGACTCCGTCCACCGTTGCTGGACCCGGTGGGCGGGGGAGTTCGGCATCACCGAGGAGGCGTTCGCGGCCGTCGAACTGCACGGCCGGCCGGCCGTCGAGATCATCGCCGACCTGCTGCCCGCCGAGCGGATCCCCGAGGCGCTGGCCCGCATCGAGGCGCTGGAGATCGAGGACGTGGCGGGCGGGGTCGTGCTGCTGCCCGGCACCGAGGACCTGCTGTCCGCGCTGCCCGCGCACCGCTGGGCCGTGGTCACCTCCGCGACCCGCCCGCTGGCCGAGGCGCGGCTGGCCGAGGTCGGGGTGACCCCGCCGGAGCTGGTCGCGGCCGGGGACATCACGCGCGGCAAGCCCGACCCCGAGCCCTTCCTGCTCGCCGCCGCGCGGCTGGGCGTGGACCCGGCGGCCTGCGTGGTCTTCGAGGACGCGCCGGCCGGTCTCGCGGCGGGCCGGGCGGCCGGCATGCGGACCGTGGCCTTGACCACAACGCACCGGGCCGAGGAGCTGGTGGCGGACCTGGTCGTCACCGACCTGTCGGCGGTGTCCGTGCAGGTCAGCGACGGGGGAGTGGAGATCCTGACCCGGGGCTGAGCCGAGGTCGGCGTCCGGATGGCGGCGGAAAACTGTCCGCTATCCGGACACTTCTGATCGTTGAACCGACAGGTCTGCTTTACTGGGCCCATGACCACGACGAGCAGCCGCACCCTTGCGACCGAGGCGATCACGACGCCCGGTGCTCGTTGTATGTGTCGAATGTGCGCCTTCTGAGGGCCCCTCCCGCACGCCTCGCGCCCCGAAGCGAGCACCGGCCGCCGCCGCCCGCGCCGCATCCCCGCGACCCCGTCGCCCCCGATGCCCGCCACCGGCCGCCGCCCGCACCGCGACCGACCCGAGACACCTTTTCCTCCCGGTTTCGCCGCGTTCGCGTCCCCCAGATGTTTGCCCCGTGCCCGGCGCCCGCACCGCCGCGCACTCGACAGCGACGGAAATCCTGTGATCACCACATCGGGCCTCACGAAGGTCTACCCAGCCCGCGGCCGCGAGGTCACCGCCCTCGACGGCGTCGACCTGCACGTCCGCGAGGGCGAGGTCTTCGGCGTCATCGGCCAGAGCGGCGCCGGAAAGTCCTCCCTCATCCGCTGCGTGAACCTGCTGGAGCGCCCCACCGCCGGCACCGTCACCGTCGACGGCGTGGACCTCACCGCCCTCGCCGGTCGCGGCCGCCGCGCCGGCAAGGAACTGCGCGCCGCCCGCAGCCGCATCGGCATGGTCTTCCAGCACTTCAACCTGCTGTCCTCGCGGACCGTGCGGGACAACGTGGAACTCCCGCTGGAGATCCTCGGCGTCTCCGGCCGCGAGCGCACCACCCGCGCCCTGGAACTCCTCGACCTCGTCGGCCTCGCCGACAAGGCCGCCTCCTACCCCGGACAGCTCTCCGGCGGCCAGAAGCAGCGCGTCGGCATCGCCCGCGCCCTGGCCGGCAAGCCCAAGGTGCTCCTCTCCGACGAGGCCACCAGCGCCCTGGACCCCGAGACCACCCGCTCCATCCTCCAGCTGCTGCGCGACCTGAACCGACAGCTCGGCCTCACCGTCCTCCTCATCACGCACGAGATGGACGTGGTCAAGACCGTCTGCGACTCCGCCGCCCTCATGAAGCGCGGCCGGATCGTCGAGTCCGGCACCGTCGCCGAACTGCTGGCCACCCCCGGCAGCGAGCTGGCCGCCGAACTCTTCCCGCTCTCCGGCGGCCCCAGCGGCGAGGCGCACACCGTCGTGGACGTCACCTTCCACGGCGAGACCGCCGGCCGCCCGGTGATCTCCCAGCTCGCCCGCACGTACAACATCGACATCTCGATCCTGGGCGCCGCCATGGACACCGTCGGCGGACGCCAGATCGGCCGGATGCGCATCGAGCTGCCCGGCCGCTACGAGGACAACGTCGTGCCCGTCGGCTTCCTGCGCGAGCAGGGCCTCCAGGTCGACGTCATCGACGCCGACCCCGCCGGCCCCCGCGCCGACCACGAGCCGACCGTCCTCGCCGCGACCCCGGAAGGTGCCAAGTGACCTGGTCCGAGATGCAGCCCCTGCTCAGCCAGGGCACGTACGACACCCTGTACATGGTCCTGTGGGCCACCCTCGTCACCGTCCTGATCGGCCTGCCGCTCGGTGTCCTCCTCGTCCTCACCGACAAGGGCGGACTGCTGCAGAACCGGGCGGTCAACAAGATCGTCGGCGTGATCGTGAACATCGGCCGCTCGCTGCCGTTCATCGTGCTGCTGATCGCCCTGATCCCGGTCACCACGGCCATCGTCGGCACCTTCATCGGCCCCACGGCCATGATCGTGCCCCTCGCCATCGGCGCCATCCCCTTCTTCGCCCGGCTCGTCGAGACCGCCGTCCGCGAGGTGGACCACGGACTGGTCGAGGCCGTCGAATCCATGGGCGGCGGCGTCCCCACCCTGGTCTGGAAGGTGCTGCTCCCGCAGTCCCTGCCCTCGCTCCTCGCCGCGGGCACCACCACCGTGATCACCCTGGTCGCCTACTCGGCCCTGGCCGGCGCGGTCGGCGGCGAGGGCCTGGGCTCCATGGCCATCACCTACGGCTACCAGCGCTTCGAGACCGGCTTCATGCTCGCCACCGTCGTCGTGCTGATCGTCCTGGTCACCCTCGTCCAGCTCCTCGGCGACCTCGCCGTCCGCCTCCTCGCCCGCCGGGGCCGCACCGCCTGAGCCCCACCGGCACCGCGAACCACCGGCGCCCCAGACCACCCGCACCACCTCTGCCACGGGGTCACCACCCCGCACAGCCCGCACTTGTCGTGCTCGGGCCTGAAAAGAACGGGCCACCGCCCGATCGGAACGAAAGGCACTCTTCGTGCGCAAGAACACCAAGCTCACCGCCCTGGCCGCCACGACCGCCGCCCTGGCGCTGGGACTCACCGCCTGCGGCAGCTCCTCCGACCCGGCCTCCGCCGGCTCGGACACCGCGGGCAAGAAGGACGACACCAAGGCCCTCGTCGTCGCGGCGTCCCCGACCCCGCACGCCGACATCCTGAAGTTCGTCAAGGACAACCTCGCCGAGAAGGCCGGCCTCAAGCTGGAGGTGAAGGAGTTCACCGACTACGTCCTGCCCAACACCGCCACCGAGCAGGGCCAGGTCGACGCGAACTACTTCCAGCACAAGCCGTACCTCGACGACTTCAACAAGAAGAACAACACCCACATCGTCCCGGTGGTCAACGTCCACCTGGAGCCCCTGGGCCTGTATTCCAAGAAGGTCAAGTCCCTCGCCGACATCAAGGCCGGACAGACCGTCGCCGTCCCCAACGACACCACCAACGAGGGCCGCGCCCTCCAGCTCCTCGCCGCGAACAACCTCATCACCCTGAAGGAAGGCGTCGGCACCAGCGCCAAGCTGTCCGACATCACCGACAAGAAGGGCCTGGAGTTCAAGGAGCTGGAGGCCGCCACCGTCCCGCGCGCCATCAACGACGTGGACGCCGCCGTCATCAACGGCAACTACGCCCTGGAGGCCGACCTCAACCCGGCCAAGGACGCCCTGGCCCTGGAGAAGGCCGAGGGCAACCCCTACGCCAACTTCCTCGCGGTCAAGGACGGCAACCAGAACGACCCGCGGATCCAGAAGCTCGCCAAGCTCCTGAACTCCCCCGAGGTCAAGAAGTTCATCGACGACACCTACAAGGGTTCCGTCATCCCCGCCTTCGGCAAGCCCGTCGCCTGACCGGCGCGCGCCCGGCCCCGCACGCCCACCGGCGTGCGGGGCCGCCCGACGTCCGGCCCCCTCCGGCCGTCCCCCGGACACGCCCGGGGCCCGGACCCCGCGCCCCGACCATGCGCACGGCCGCGTCGATGTTGCATCCTGTGGACCTCATCACCGCCCAGACGCCGACCGGCCGCATGGAGTTGCGCATGACCCCCACCTTCCCGGACGTCACGATCAGCACGGACCGGTTGGTGCTGCGCCCCTTCGAGGCCGCCGACGTCCCCACCCTCACCGAGCTCATGAACGACGAGCTCGTCACGGCCTGGACCGACACCCCGCACCCCTGCACCGCCGCCGACGCCCACGCCTTCGTCACCCTGCGGGCCCCCGCCGCCCGCGCCACCGGCCGCGGCCTCGTCCTCGCCGTCACCGAGTTCCTCACCGGCCGCCTCGTCGGCCTCGTCACCCTCCGCGGCACCGACTGGCGGGTCCGCAGCACCGAGGCCGACGTCGTCACCGCCCCCTGGGCCCGCGGCGAGGGCTACGCCGGCGAGGCCCTCCTCGCCCTCGCCCACTGGCTGTTCACCGCCCGGGGCTTCGAACGCGTCGAACTGCGCACCGCCGCCGAGAACACCGCCGGCCAACAGATCGCCCAGAAGATCGGCGCCATCAGCGAAGGCGTCCTGCGCGGCGCCGGCATGGCCCGCGTGCCCACCGTCGAGGGCGGCTGGAGCGAACTGCGCACCGACCTCATCCTGTGGGGCCTGCTCCCCGAGGACCTCGACGACCCCGACGCCCTCGACACCGACGAGCCCCACGTCGCCTGGGACGAGGCCCCCGCCCCCAAAATCCCCGCCGGCCGCCGCCCGCGCGGCCGCGCCGTGCCCGTCGAACGCGGCTGACCTGCCCGGAACCGGGCCCACCGACCGGTAGTCTCACGACGTGTCGGGCCGGCAGCCGGCCCCCACCCCCCACCAACGAGGAGCGCAGAGGACGATGGCCGACCGGGTCACGGTGATCGGCTGGGACGGATCCCCCCTCGGCCGCGCGGCCCGCTCCGCGCTCGGCGCCGCCACCCTCGTGGCCGGCGCCGGCCACCACCTCGACCTCCCCGAGATCCCCGCCGGCGCCGAACGCGTCCGCCTCGGCAGCCTCGACCTCGCCGCCCGCCGCATCGCCGCCCACCGCGGCACCGCCGTGGTCCTCGCCGACGGCGACCCCGGCTTCTTCGGCCTCGTCCGCACCCTGCGCGCCCCCGAACACGGGCTGGAGGTCGAGGTGGTGCCCGCCGTCTCCGCCGTCGCCGGCGCCTTCGCCCGCGCCGGCATGCCCTGGGACGACGCCCAGGTCGTCGTCGCCGGCCGCCGCACCCTGCGCCGCGCCGTCAACGTCTGCCGCGCCCACCCCAAGGTTGCCGTCCTCACCTCGCCCGGCGCCGGCCCCGCCGAACTCGCCCTGCTCCTCGACGGCGTGCACCGCACCTTCGTCATTTGCGAGGAACTCGGCACCGATCGCGAACAGGTCACCGTCCTCACCTCCGACAAGGCCGCCGACCACACCTGGCGCGACCCCAACGTCGTCATCGTCATCGGCGGCACCCCCACCACCCCCGGCCCCGCCCCGACCGGCGCCCCCACCGGCCCCGCCGCCGGCTGGCTCCTCGGCCAGACCCCCGGCGTCGGCACCGCCGCCACCGGCCGCGGCTGGGCCCGCGCCACCGGCATCCCCGGCGCCGCCGAATCCCCCGAACTCCGCGCCCTCCAACTCGCCCGCCTCGGCCCCCGCACCGGTGACCTGCTGTGGGACATCGGCACCGGCTCCGGCGCCCTCGCCGTCGACGCCGCCGCCCTCGGCGCCGCCGTCATCGCCGTCGACGCCGACGCCCGCGCCTGCGAATGGGTCGACGCCGAGGCCCGCAAGCGCGGCGTCCGCCTCCAGACCGTGCACGGCCGCGCCCCGCACGCCCTCGAATCCCTCCCCGAACCCGACGTGGTCCGGATCGGCGGCGGCGGACCGGAGGTGGTCGAGGCCGTCGTCGAGCGCCGCCCCGAACGGATCGTCACCCACGCCTCCACCCGCGACGCGGCCGAGGAGATCGGACGCACCCTCGTGGAGCACGGGTACGCCGTCGAGTGCGCCCTCCTGCAATCCGTCGGACTCGACCCCCGCACCTGGACCGAACAGGCCCGCTCCGTCGTCTTCTCCCTCTGCGCCGAACGTCCCGCCGCCCGCTGAGGCGCGCCCCCCGACGGGAGTTCGGACCGGCCGGCGGAACAGGTACGGGACCCTCGACCCCCGGTGCCCGGATCACCCGGACATCCCCCCTGTCGGCGGGCCGGGGTAGGCTGGCCGATCGTCGTACCGCCTCCGGACCCGTCCGCGGGGCACCGCGACACCGCGGGGTGCGCGACGTGGCGCAGTCCACAGCCGACCGTGGCGAATCCGGCCGTCGGGTCGGGCGAACGGGCGCGACAATGCATGTGGGTTGCACCCGTCGCCGACCGAGGCGGACACCGGGTGACGAAGGAAGCACAACCGATGGGCGAGGGGTACGCATGACCGACACCGGCCAGGTTCCGGGCGAGGGGCTCCCGGACAACACGGGCACGGTGGACCCGCACGCCGTCCCCGAGCCGATCCCGTCTCAGGTCCCGGGCGGCTACGCCTTCCAGGACCTCGCCGACAACCCCGGCGACGAGGACGAGGTGCTGCTGATGCCCAGCGGCACCGGCCAAGGCGCCTGGAGCGACCCGCAGATCGTCCCGCAGGCCCCCGAGGTCCCCCTCGGCTACCCGACGGACCCCGCCCACCAGCACTACCAGCCCTACCCCGAGGCCGGCTACCCGCAGGCCGGCTACCCCGCCACCCCCGCCCCCGGCACCGGCTGGGTCGACCAGGGCTGGTCCGACACGGCCCACGAGGCCGGCGGCCGCGACTCCGGCTCCCTCGACCTCGGCGGCCTGCACGTGCCGCCGCCCGCCGTCGACCAAGGCGCCCCGCACCTGGCCCCGCACGCGGCGGCGCCGCTGCCGCAGGACGCGCGCCGCGCCCCGCACCTGGCCCCGCCCACCCCCGAGGCCGCCGGCGCCGGCGTGGTCCGCTCCCTGGCCGACCGCGGCCCGGCCGTGGCCCCGCAGCCCCTCGCCGTGCCGCAGCCGGCCGTCGCCCCGCTGTTCGCGGCCCCCGCCGCGCAGCCCGCGCCGGTCGCGCCCGCCGCCGAACCGGAGCCCGGCACCCTGCTCACCGCCGAGGCCCCGGCCGAGACGCCCGGGCAGGCCCCGATCGCGCAGCCCGTAGTCCCGGAGCAGCCCGCGGGTCCCGAATACCTCGACGCGAACGGCCCCGCGCCGGTGTGGCCCGAGCCCGCCCCGCCGTTCGACGAACCCGCGCCGATGGCGGCGGCCGCCGCCGCTGCCGCCGCGCAGGAGGCCCAGGCCGCCCCCGCCGCCGAACCGACCCCGGAGCAGTTCACCCCCGAGCAGGCCGTGGCACGGCACGCGCTCGCCGAGGCCGCCGCCGACGCCCTGGCCGCCGGGCACGCCCCGATCGCACCCGAGGCCGAGCAGTCGCCCGCGACCGCCGCCCCCACCGCCGCAGCCCAGGCCGTCCAGAACCCGGCCGAGCCCGCGCCACTCGCGGAGCCGACCACCGACGCTCCCATCGAAGCCGTCGGCGCCGCGGACGCCACCCCCACCACCGACCCGACGGCTCCCACCACACCGGCCGAAGCCACCGCGGAGCCCGCCCCCGCCGACGCGGTGCCCGCCGGCGCCGCCCCCGCATCCGCAGCGGTCGCGCCCGCCGCGTCCGCCCCGGTCCCCGCCGCAGACCTCGCGTCCACGGACGCCGCCATGGCGTCCGCCGCTCCCGACACCGCACCCCCGGCCGGCGCCACCACGGAGGCCGCCGCTGCCGCCGCAACGGCCGCCGGTGCTCCCGCGTCCGCCGACGCCGCCGTCGGCCCCGCCGCCGACGCCGCCGCAACCGCCGGCCCTGCCGGCGCAGAGGCCGACTCCGCTGCTGCTGCCGCGCCCGCCGCCCGCGTCCCCGCGTCCGCCGGCGCCGCCTCCGCAGCCGCCGTCGACGCCCCCGCGTCCGCCGACGCCCCCGCGTCCGCCGACGCCGCCGCAACCGCCGGACCCGCCGCCGCAGAGGCCGACTCCGCTGCTGCCGCGCCCGCCGCCGGCGTCCCCGCGTCCGCCGACGCCGCCTCCGCAGCCGCCGCTGGCGTCCCCGCGTCCGCCGACGCCGTCGCAACCGCCGCCGACCTCACGTCGGCCGACGCGTCCGTCGCGCCCACCGGCGCCGACACCGTGCCCGCCGACGCCGCCGCCGTGGCGCCTGCCAACGCGGAGGCCGCCGTTGCCGCCGTCGGCGTTGCCGCGTCGACCGACGCGGCCCTCGTGCCGGGCGGTGCCGACGGCGCGCTCGCCGCTGACGCCGTCCCGGCGCCTGCCACTGCCGACCCCGCGTCGGCCGCTGCGGCCGACGCGCCCGCCGACACCGACAGCGCGCTCGCCGCTGACGCTGCCGTAGCGGCTGCCAACGCTGAGGCCGCCGTTGCTGCCGCGCCCGCCACCGGCGTCCCCGCGTCGCCCGACGCGGTCGTCGCACCCGCCGGTGCCGATACCGTGCCCCCCGCCGACGCCGCCGGACCTGCCGCCGCAGAGGCCGCGCCCGTCGTCGACCCCGCGTCCGCCGACGTGGAGGGCGCCGACGCCGCCGCCGGGGTTCCCGGGTCGGCCGACGCGTCCGTCGCGCCCGCCGGTGCCGACACCGTGCCCGCGACCGAGGCCGTCGCGCCCGCCGCCGCAGCGGCCGTGGACGCCGACGCCGCGCCCGTCGCGGGCCTCGCGTCCGCCGAATCGGAGGGTGCCGCCGGCGCCGGCGTGCCCGCCGCCGACCTCGCGTCGGCCGACGCGTCCGTCGCGCCCGCCGGTGCCGACACCGGGCCCGCCACCGAGGGCGTCGCGCCCGCCGCCACAGAGGCGGCACCTGCCGACGCCGCGACCGTCGAGCCGGCCGACGGCCTCACCGTCACCAACCCCACGTCCGCCGACGGGTCCGCGCCGGCCGGTGCCCTTGCCGCCGCGGACGCGGCAGCCGTCGACGCCGGCACCGCGGCAGCGGACGCCGTGCCCGCCGCCGAGGCGCCCGCACCGGTCGACCCCGCGTCCGCCGAGGCCGCGCCGTCCGACGCCACCGCCGCGCCCAACGTCGCGCCCGCCGCCGAGGCGCCGGCCGAGGGCCTCGTCGCCGACGCCGCGCCGACCGGGGAGCCCGCGCTCGCGGCCGGCCCCGCCGCGCCGGGGAACCCGGCCGAGTCGGCGTCCGCCGACGCCGACCCCGCCGTCACGCCCGCCGCCGAGGCGCTCGTCGAGGACGAGCCCCGCCCCGCCCCGGCCCCCGGCTACGCCGACGCCGAGCGCGAGGCCGTGCTGCGCGTGATGCGCGAACGCCGCGACATCCGCAACGGCTTCCGCACCGACCCGATCCCGCACGAGGTGCTGCTGCGCGTGCTGGAGGCGGCCCACACCGCCCCCAGCGTCGGCCACTCCCAGCCCTGGGACTTCGTGGTCATCCGGTCCGCCGAGACCCGCCGCACCATGCACGAACTGGCCGAACGCCAGCGCGAGGCATACGCCAAGTCCCTCCCCAAGGGCCGCGCCAAGCAGTTCAAGGAACTGAAGATCGAGGCCATCCTCGAAACCCCGGTCAACATCGTGGTGACCGCCGACCCCACCCGCGGCGGCCGGCACACCCTCGGCCGGCACACCCAGCCGCAGATGGCCCCCTACTCCTCCGCCCTCGCGGTCGAGAACCTGTGGCTCGCCGCCCGCGCCGAGGGCCTCGGCGTCGGCTGGGTCAGCTTCTTCGACGAGCGCGAGATGGTCCGCGCCCTCGGCCTGCCCGAGCACCTGGAGGTCGTGGCCTACCTCTGCGTCGGCTACGTGGACGAGTTCCCCGACGAGCCCGAGCTGGCCCAGGCCGGCTGGTCCAAGCGCCGCCCGCTCTCCTGGGTCGTGCACGAGGAGACCTACGGCCGCCGCGCCCTGCCCGGCGAGGAGCCGCACGACCTGTTCGCCGAGACCGTCGCGAGCATCCGCCCCCTCGACGCCAAGGCCCTCGGCGAGGCGTGGGAGCGGCAGAAGCGGATGACCAAGCCGGCCGGCGCCCTCGGCATGCTGGAGATCATCTCCGCGCAGCTCGCCGGCCTGTCCCGGGTCTGCCCGCCGCCGATCCCCGAGCCCGCCGCCGTCGCCATCTTCGCCGGCGACCACGGCGTGCACGCCCAGGGGGTCACCCCCTGGCCGCAGGAGGTCACCTCGCAGATGGTCGCCAACTTCCTGGGCGGCGGCGCGGTCTGCAACGCGTTCGCCAACCAGGTGGGCGCCGAGGTCTGCGTCATCGACGTCGGCGTCGCCGGCGAACTGCAGCCGAGCCCCGGCCTGCTGCCCCGCAAGGTCCGCCCCGGCACCGCCGACTTCACCACCGGCCCCGCCATGACCCACGACGAGGCCATCGCCGCGATCGAGGTGGGCATCGAGACCGCCCGCGACCTCGTGGCCGCCGGCAACAAGGCCCTCCTCACCGGCGAGATGGGCATCGCCAACACCACCGTCTCGGCCGCCCTCATCTCGGTGTTCACCGACACCGACCCGGTCGAGGTCACCGGCCGCGGCACCGGCATCAACGACGAGACCCACGCCCGCAAGGTGGACGTGGTCCGCCGCGCGCTGGACCTGCACCGGCCCGACGCGAACGACCCGCTAGGCGTCCTCGCCGCCCTCGGCGGCCTGGAGCACGCGGCCATGGTCGGCCTGATCCTCGGCGGCGCGGCCCTGCGCACCCCCGTCATCCTCGACGGGGTCAGCGCCGGGGCCGCCGCCCTCGTGGCCCGGGCCATCGCCCCCGAGGCGCTGTCGGCCTGCATCGCCGGCCACCGCAGCGCCGAACCGGGCCACGTCGCGGCCCTGAACACCCTGGGCCTGCGCCCGCTCGTCGACCTCGACCTGCGGCTCGGCGAGGGCACCGGCGCCCTCCTCGCCCTGCCCCTGGTGCAGAGCGCGGCCCGCGCCATGCACGAGGTCGCGACCTTCGACGCGGCCGGGGTCACCGAGAAGTGAGCACGCGGTCGGGCCCGCCCCCCTCGGGAGGCGGGCCCGACCCGTACCCGCCCCCGGGCCCGCGGAACGACGTTCACGCACGTCACCGGGGCCCTTCCGGTCCGGGCCCGGGCGCGCGCCCGCCCCGGTGCGCCGTATCGTGGAGCCGAACAACCGCACACCCGAACGGGCGCCGCGTCCCCGCGCGGTCGGCCCGGCCACGCCGCTCCGACGCAGCAGCGGCACATACGCGCCCCAGCCGCCCCAGCCGTCCCAGGAGCCCCACAGCCATGACCCACCCCGCCTACCCCGTAGGACTCCGCCTGACCGGCCGTCGCGTCGTCGTCGTCGGTGGCGGGCAGGTCGCCCAGCGCCGGCTTCCCGCGCTCATCGCGGCCGGCGCGGACGTCCTGCTGATCTCCCCGTCCGCCACGCCCTCCGTGGACGCCATGGCCGAGACCGGCGAGATCCGCTGGGAGCGCCGCCGCTACGCGGACGGGGACCTGGCCGGCGCCTGGTACGCGCTGATCGCCACGCAGAACCGCGAGGCCAACGAGCTGGCCTCGGCCGAGGCCGAGCGCGAGCGGGTCTGGTGCGTGCGCGCCGACGACGCCTCCGCCGCCACCGCCTGGACCCCGGCCACCGGCCGCGTCGACGGGGTCACCGTGGCAGTGCTCACCGGCAACGACCCGCGCCGCTCCGCCGCCGTCCGCGACGCCGTGGTCGAGGGCCTGCGCGACGGCTCGCTGACCGCCCCCGCCCACCGGACCCGGCCCCGCACCCCCGGCGCCCCCCGGGTGGCCCTCGTCGGCGGCGGCCCCGGCGACCCCGACCTGATCACCGTGCGCGGCCGCCGGCTGCTCGCCGAGGCCGACGTGGTCATCGCCGACCGCCTCGGCCCCCGCGACCTGCTCGACGAGCTGCCCCCGCACGTCGAGGTCATCGACGCCGCGAAGATCCCCTACGGCCGGTTCATGGCCCAGGAGGCCATCAACAACGCGCTGATCGAGCACGCCAAGGCCGGTCGCGCCGTGGTCCGCCTCAAGGGCGGCGACCCGTACGTGTTCGGGCGCGGCATGGAGGAGCTCCAGGCCCTCGCCGAGGCCGGCATCGCCTGCACCGTCGTGCCCGGCATCTCCAGCTCCATCTCGGTCCCCTCGGCCGCCGGCATCCCGGTCACCCACCGGGGCGTCGCCCACGAGTTCACGGTCATCAGCGGCCACGTGGCCCCCGAGGACCCGCGCTCCCTGGTGGACTGGGCCGCCCTGGCCCGGCTCACCGGCACCCTCGTCATCCTCATGGGCGTGGACAAGATCGGCGCGATCGCCGAGGCCCTGGTGCGCCACGGCAAGTCCCCCGACACCCCCGTCGCGGTGGTCCAGGAGGGCACCACGGCCGCCCAGCGCCGGGTCGACGCGACCCTGGCCACGGTCGGCCACACGGTCCGCGCCCAGGAGGTGCGCCCCCCGGCGGTCATCGTGATCGGAGATGTCGTGAAGGTCGGCCTTCCCCTCTGACCGCCCCGTTCCCCCTTCCCGACGGACAAGGCAGTATCACCCTGTGGCCGATCTCATCACCATCGAGGACCCGAACGACCCGCGCCTGCGCGACTACACGGGCCTGACCGACGTCGAACTGCGCCGCCGGCGCGAACCCGCCGAGGGACTGTTCATCGCCGAGGGCGAGAAGGTCATCAGACGCGCCAAGGGCGCGGGCTACGAGATGCGCTCCATGCTGCTCTCCGCCAAGTGGGTGGACGTCATGCGCGACGTCATCGACGAACTGCCCGCGCCGGTCTACGCGGTCACCCCCGAGCTCGCGGAGCGGGTCACCGGCTACCACGTGCACCGGGGGGCCCTCGCCTCCATGCAGCGCAAGGCCCTGCCCACGGCCGAGGAGCTGCTCGTGGACGCCCGCCGCGTGGTGGTCATGGAGTCCGTCAACGACCACACCAACATCGGCGCCATCTTCCGCAGCGCCGCCGCCCTCGGCATGGACGCCGTGCTGCTCTCCCCGGACTGCGCCGACCCGCTCTACCGGCGTTCGGTGAAGGTCTCCATGGGCGCGGTCTTCTCCGTGCCCTACGCGCGGCTGGAGGCGTGGCCCAAGGGCCTGGACTCGGTGCGGGAGGCCGGTTTCAAGCTGCTGGCCCTGACCCCGCACCAGAAGGCGTCCGCCATCGACGCGGTGGCCCCGCACACCCTGGACCGGGTCGCGCTGATGCTCGGCGCCGAGGGCGACGGGCTGTCCACGCAGGCCCTCGTGGCCGCCGACGAATGGGTCCGCATCCCGATGGCGCACGGGGTGGACTCGCTCAACGTCGGGGCGGCCGCCGCCGTCGCCTTCTACGCGGTCGCCGGACCCGGCCCCGCGCACTGACGGCGCCCCGCACACGCGAACGGGCCCGGCAGCCCCTCCCAGGGGGCTGCCGGGCCGTTCGCGTGCGCGGGGGAGGGCTCAGAACTGCTGGGCGAGCCAGATGCCGGCGGCGACCAGCAGGGTCACCACCACGAACACGAAGATCCGCTGCCGCAGCAGGCGCGGATCGGCGGGCCGGCCCGGTCGCCGACCGGCCGACGTGGGACGCCCGGCGGGCCGCTTGCCCCGGGCCTCGTCCGCCGGCCGCCGCCCCGTGCCGCCCCGCGCGCCCGGGGGACGCCCCGGAGCGCCGGTGGGCCGGGCGCCGGTGCCCCGGGCGCCGGCCGCGGTGCCCGATCCGGTCCGCTCGGACCGGCCGCCCTCGGTGCGGCGCTCCGGCCCCGGCCCGAGCCGGGTCTCGGCGAGCGGGCCCGTGGGCCGGTCCGCCGTGCGCGGCCGGGGCGGGGCGGAGCGCACCTCGGACAGGCCCTGGGCCTCGCGCGCCGCGATCTCCTTCAACCGCATCGACAACTGCAGGGTGCTCGGCCGGTCCTCGGGGTCCTTGGCCAGACAGGCGGCGATCAGCGGGGCCAGCGCGTCCGGCACCCCCTGCAACTGCGCCTCCTCGTGCACCACGCGGTACAGCATCACCTCGGAGCTGCCGTGCCCGAAGGGGGAGTCCCCGGTGGCCGCGTAGGACAGGGTCGCGCCCAGCGAGAACACGTCGGTGGCCGGGGTCACCAGGGCCCCGCGCACCTGCTCGGGGGCGAGGAAGCCGGGGGAGCCCACGGCCGTGCCCACGTGGGTCAGGGTGGAGGCCCCGGTGGCCCAGGCGATGCCGAAGTCGATGATCCGGGGGCCCTTGGGGGAGAGCAGGATGTTCGAGGGCTTGAGGTCCCGGTGCACGACCCCGGCCTCGTGCACGGCCACCAGGCCCTCCGAGAGGGCGGCGCCCACGGCCGCGATCTGAGCCGCCGTCAGTGGACCCTCCTCGGCCACCTTGTCGTGCAGGGAGGGCCCGGGCACGTACTGGGTCGCGAACCAGGGCCGCTCGGCCTCCAGGTCCGCCGCCACCAGCCGCGCCGTGCACCCGCCCCGGATCCGCCGGGCCGCCGACACCTCGCGCGCGAACCGGGAGCGGAACTCCTGGTCCTCGGCGAGATCGGGCCGGATCACCTTGAGCGCCACGCGCTGCCCGCGCCGGTCCGAACCCAGGTACACCACGCCCATGCCGCCGGCCCCCAGCCGTCGGTGCAACCTGAACGTCCCGACGACACGCGGGTCCTCGCGCCGGAGCCGCATCATCGCCATGTCCACCCCGCCGGCCGTCCGTCCACTCTTGACGTGGCACAGCTTACGGACGATCCGGCACGCGCGCTCAGAGGCCGGGCCCTCGCCGCGACATTCGATTGTCAGTGCGGGGTGGGACACTTGAGGGGTACTCAGGAACGGTCGGGACAACCCGGCCGAACCCGACTTCGGGAGTCAACGCACGTCTGTCGAAGGGGGATTGACCATGAAGGGCGACAGGGTCGAGATCGTCGTGGACGCGGGGGACACGACACGGACGTACGAGGTGGTGGCCACCCGCGCGGGCCGCCGGGTGGAGACCGCCGTCCGCCGGGGAGTGGTCGAAGTGAGCGAAGTCACGAGGACCGGACAGGTGGTCCGGACCGCCCGTTTCATGGCGGCCAGGGTCCTCGCGCTGGTGGAGGAGCCGGTACCGGGGGATCCCCTGGGGGATGACCCCCAGGCCGCGTGAGGGATCTCCACCCAGGGGAGTACGCGGGAGGGGCCCGTGTCATCCTCCGGGAGGCGTCCAGGTCGATACGCGGGCATGACGCCCGGGGCGCCGCGCGCTCCTAGTCTTGAATCAAGCGGCGGGTGGTCACACTCGTCCCCCGAGGTCACACACCCGCCGCTGTTTTCCAAGACGACAGGGAGAGGTCCCATGGCCGACACGGCACGGCGGGCGCGCAAGGGTTTCGGGTTCCACACCCACGACTCCGGCACGCGTCATCCGGCGGTGGCCGCCGCCATGGTCCTCCCCCTGGCCGCGCTCCTGCTCTTCCTCTTCGGAGGCTTCGACCAGGTCGCGGCGCAGGCGTCGTCCGTGGGAGCCATGCTGGGGCGCTGAGCGGCGCCCCGGATCCGGGAGAGCGGCCCGGATCGGGACAGGGCTCCCGTCAACCCCGTGGGGACGGGGGTGCGGCGGACGACAGGTGAAGGGTGTTGTCGGCACGGCTGGGGAGTCGTGTCGACAACACCCTTCTTCGCGTGCCGTCCCGGAGCGTGCCGTCCTGGACGGGAAACGCCACAGGGCCCGACCGTCGAGACGGTCGGGCCCTGTCGGATCCGGTGCGCGATACTGGGATTGAACCAGTGACCTCTTCCGTGTCAGGGAAGCGCTCTCCCGCTGAGCTAATCGCGCGGGTCGATCCACGAGGGATCAAGGTACTGCGTGCGCGATACTGGGATTGAACCAGTGACCTCTTCCGTGTCAGGGAAGCGCTCTCCCGCTGAGCTAATCGCGCGGGGGATCCGAGGATCCGGGACCCGAGGGTCCAGTGGACGATACTGGGATTGAACCAGTGACCTCTTCCGTGTCAGGGAAGCGCTCTCCCGCTGAGCTAATCGTCCTTGGAGGTGGAGACGGGATTTGAACCCGTGTACACGGCTTTGCAGGCCGTTGCCTCGCCTCTCGGCCACTCCACCATGGAGCTGTAGGGGTTCGGGAAGATCCCCCACTTCGAGCGGACGACGAGATTCGAACTCGCGACCCTCACCTTGGCAAGGTGATGCTCTACCAGCTGAGCCACGTCCGCATGCCGCCGTTTTGCTTGGGGTTTTTTTCCTTCGCTCCCCGGCGACGTGTTGAACTCTAGCGGATTTCAGGGCCAGCTCAAAAACGCGTTTCCGCAGCGTGCTGCCACCCCGTCTCCGGAGGTGCCCGTGACCGCGGTCCCCCCTCGGCCCGCCGGCGGCGGTCATAGACTCGCAGCCGTGCTCGACCTCCCCCCCATGGCCCGCTTCGGCGGCCTCCTCGCCACCGATCTCCGTGACGTCACCCACGACCCCGCCGCCCTGGACTCCTCCGGGTTCTGGGCCGTGGCGGCCGATTTCGAGGGCCGTCTCACGTGCGCGCGCTTCGGCGACGTGCGCCCCGCCCCCGTGCCCGCCCCGGTGCCCGGTGCCTGGCGGGGGCCCGCGGCGGACGCCTGGCGCACCTCCCTGGACCGCGCGGGATACACGGCCGGGGTGCGCGCCATCCGCGAGCACATCGCCGCCGGCGAGGTCTACCAGGCCAACCTCTGCCGGGTGCTCTCCGCGCCGCTGCCCGATCCGGCCGCGGCCGACGTGGACGCGCTGACCGCGCTGCTCGCCCGGGGCAACCCGGCCCCCTATGCCGGAACGATTCGCCTGCCCGCCCGGGGCATCGAGATCGCCACCGCCTCGCCCGAGCTGTACCTGCGCCGCACCGGCCCGCTGATCGAGTCCGGCCCCATCAAGGGCACCGGCCGCACCGCCGAGGACCTCCTGGAGAAGGACCACGCCGAGAACGTGATGATCGTGGACCTGGTCCGCAACGACCTCGGCCGGGTCTGCGCCACCGGCACCGTGACCGTGCCCGCCCTGTGCGCCGTCGAGGCCCACCCCGGGCTGGTGCACCTGGTCTCCACCGTCAGCGGCCGGCTCGCCGAGGGCGCCGGCTGGCCCGAGCTGTTCGCCGCCACCTTCCCGCCCGGCTCCGTCACCGGCGCCCCCAAGTCCTCCGCCCTGCGGATCATCGAGGCCCTGGAGACCGCGCCCCGGGGCCCCTACTGCGGGGGGATCGGCTGGGTGGACGCCGACCGGGGCACCGCCGAGCTGGCCGTCGGCATCCGCACCTTCTGGATCGACCGCGAGGCCGCCGGCGGCCCCCGGCTGTGCTTCGGCACCGGGGCCGGCATCACCTGGGGATCCGACCCCGAACGCGAGTGGCAGGAGACCGAACTCAAAGCGAACCGCCTGTTGGGGGTAGCGTCGGGGACGTACCGACCCAGCGGAAGGACCCTCCGGTGAAAATCTGGCTCGACGGGGCGCTGCGCGACAGCGGCGACGCCCGGGTGTCCGTCCTCGACCACGGCCTGACCGTGGGCGACGGCGTATTCGAGACGGTGGAGACGCGCCGCGGCGCGCCCTTCGCCCTCACCCGCCACCTGGCCCGGCTCGCCCGCTCCGCGCGCGGCCTCGGACTGCCCGAGCCCGACCTCGACGAGGTCCGGCGCGCCTGCGAGGCCCTGCTCGCCGAGGACGCCCCGACCCGGGGCCGACTGCGGATCACCTACACCGGCGGGGTCGCCCCCCTCGGCTCGGACCGCGGCGACGCACCCCCCACCCTCGTCGCGGCCCTCGGCGAGATCGGGCCCAGCGCCCCCACCTCGGCCGCCGTCACGGTGCCGTGGGTGCGCAACGAGCGCGGCGCCCTGTCCGGGCTGAAGACCACCTCCTACGGCGAGAACGTGGTGGCCCTGGCGCACGCCCAGCGCGCGGGCGCCTCCGAGGCCCTGTTCGGCAACACCGTCGGCGCCCTGTGCGAGGGCACCGGCTCCAACGTGTTCGTCGTCCTCGACGGGGAACTCCTCACCCCGCCGCTGTCCTCCGGCTGCCTCGCGGGCATCACCCGCGAACTGGTCGTCGAGTGGAGCGGAGCCACCGAGCGGGACCTGCCGCTGGAGGTGCTGACACGGGCCGAGGAGGTCTTCCTCACCGGCACCCTGCGCGGGGTGCAGGGGCTGCACCGGGTCGACGACCGGGAACTGCCCGGCGCGCCCGGCCCCGTCACGGCCAAGGCGCAGGCCGTGTTCGCCGAGCGTTCGGCGGCCGACATCGACCCGTGACCGGCGGCGCCCGCCCGCCGGCGCCGTCCGCCCCCGCACCGCCCGCCGGTGCGGGGGCGGACGGCGTCCGGGGGCCGGCGGCTTCGGGGCCCCGGCGGGTAGAACAACGGGATGACCACGACTCTGCGGCCGGCCGGGCCGCTCCAGCAGACGCCCGACGGGGCGCGCTCCCGCCCCTACGAGGTCCGCGTCAACAGCCGGCGGGTCGGTGCGGTCGTCCTGGCCGCCGACACCGCGTTCGGCCCCAGCGTGGGCGTGATCCGCGGGCTGAACGTGGCCGAGGGGGACCGGCGGCGCGGCCGGGCCACCGTGGCCGCGCTCGCCGGCGAGGAGGTGCTGCGGGGCTGGGGCTGCCGGGAGATCCGGGCGGAGGTGCCGGCCGAGGCGACGGCCGCGCTGCGCATGGCCGACGGGCTCGGCTACCGGGAACTCGGCCGCTACCTGGCCAAGGACCTGACCGAGGGGGCGGCGGAGCCGCTGCCCGAGGGGGTGCGGGACCGGGCGATGACGGGGGAGGAGTACGCGGCCTGGGAGGCGGCCGACCGGATCGAGTACGCCGGGACCTGGATCGCGCGCGGGCTGTCCCCCGAGGCGGCGCGCCTGAAGGCCGAACGCGACCACGCGGTGATGCTGCCCGCGGGCCTGGACAGTCCCGGGGTGGCGTTCCGGGTGCTGGAGGCGGCCGGGGAGCCGGTCGGGCAGGTGTGGGTGGCGCCGGGGACCGCCGGCGGACCCGAGGAGGGGCACGGCTACGTGTTCGACGTGGCGGTGCGCGAGGGACACCGGCGGCGCGGCCACGGCCGGAGCCTGATGCGGGTGGCCGAGCGGGTGGCGCGGGAGGCCGGGCACACGACCCTGTCCCTGCACGTCTTCGCCGACAACACCGGCGCCCGCGAGCTGTACCTGTCGCTGGGCTACCGGCCGACCCGGGTGGTGTTCCGCAAGGAACTGTGGTGAGCCGCGGGGCCCGGGCGCCGTACGAGCGGTGCCCGGGCCGGTCGGTTCAGCCGAGCAGGCCGTCCACGAGCTCCTCGATCCGGGCCCGCAGCCCCTCCTGGCTCTTGCCGCCGTCCAGCCGCTGCCCGGCCACGATCCAGGTGGGGGTGCCGGTGACCTTCAGGGCCTTGCCCTCGGCGTCGTCGGCGTCCACCGTCAACAGGTGCCGGCCGTCGATCAGCGCCGTGTCGAACTCCTCGGCGTCCAGGCCGAGTTCACGAGCCACGTCGATCAACACGGGCTCCCCGCGCCGGCCCAGCTCCTCGGTCCGCGCCAACAGCGCCTCCGCGTAGGGCCATCCGGCGCCCTGCTCGGCGGCCTCCTCGGCGGCCTGCGCGGCGGCGAAGGCCCACTTGTTCTTCGGCAGCGGGAAGTGCCGCAGCACGATCTCCAGCCGGTCGCCGTAGCGCTCGCGCAGCGCGCGCACGTCGTCGAGGGCGCGCGTGCAATCGGGGCACTGGAGGTCGCACCAGAACTCCAGGACGGCGGGGGCGGGGGTGTGGGTATCGCTCATGGGCCCAGTCTCCCAGCCGGCCGACCCCCGACCCAAGCCGGGCGGACCCGGCCGCCCCGACCCTGAGATCTCCCGGAGATCGTCCGCGCGGGCCTCCGATCCCTGGCCCCGGGTCCCGGGGCCGAGGCAGGATGGACGAGGACGGGAAAACGGCCCAAGCCAGGAGGAATCATGCTCGCCGAGACCATCTGCTCCGCGGTGTCCGCCGCCGGTCTGGGGATCGCGGCGATCACGGCCTGGCGCCGGCGCGCGCTCGCCGCCGTGAAGATCGCCGCCTGGTCCCTCGTGCCGGTGGCCCTCGTGCTCACCGGGGCCGTGCAATGGCTCTCCGGGCTGGCCTTCAAGCCCGCCGTCTGGGTCGGCGTCGGACTGCTGGGCCTGTCCTGGCTGCTGCTCACCGTGACCCGGGCCGTGGAACGCCGCCGCGCCGGCAAGGAACCCGCCGAAGCGGTCGAGGGCGGGCCGGCCCGCGCGCCCCGGGGCCGCGCCCCCCGCGCCGCCACCGCCCCCGACGCCTCCGCCCCGGCCCTGGGCGGGACGGCCCCGGGCCACGCCGCGCCCCCCGCCGCGCCCGCCGGACGCGGGGCCGCCGCCGAGGACGACTTCTCCGACATCGAGGCGATCCTGCGCAAGCACGGCATCTGAGCGGGCCGAACGGGTCACCGGTGACGGGTACCACGAGATCCGGTGAACCCGTTCGGCGGTGGGGCGTGTTGGGCGCCCGGGCCCGTGTGCACGAGTAACCATCGGGCCCAAATGATCGACACATCCTCCGGTGACCCCACCGGACCCGCCGCGTCCGCCCTGCCCGTCGTCGCCGAGGAGCCCCGGGGCTGCCTCTTCGCCCTCTCCCAACCGCCGCTGATGATCTTCCTCGCGGTGGTCGGGGTGCTACTGGCCGGCGCCGCCGTCCTCGACCTGCGGCTGCTCTGAGCCGCCGGCCTCCCCGGCCTCCCGCCGCCGCGCCCGGTAGGCCGCCACGTGCAGACGGTTGCCGCAGGTCCGGCTGGAGCAGTAGCGGCGCGAGCGGTTGCGCGAGAGGTCCACGAAGGCCCGCCCGCAATCGGGGGCCTCGCACCGGCGCAGCCGCTCCCGCTCCCCGGAGACGAGGATGAAGGCCAGGGCCATGCCGCCGTCGGCCGCGAGGTGGTCGCCGACCGAGGCGCCCGGCGCGAAATAGTGCACGTGCCAGTCGTAGCCGTCGTGGTTGGTCAACTGCGGGGTGGTGCCGGCCGTCGCGACCAGCTCGTTGACCAGCCGGGCGGCCTCGTGCGCGTCCGCCGCAGCGAACACCCGCGCGAACAGTCCGCGCACCGCCCGCACCCCGGCCAGATCGCGCACCGCCAGCTCGCCCACGTCGCTCACCTCGTGCTCGCGCACGAAGGCGGCCAGGGTGTGGAGGTCCGCGAGGGCGTCCGGGCGGTCCCCGCCCGGGGCGGTGTTCACGAGGGCGACGACGACGTCGAGGGCCCGCCGGGTGTCGTGGGGGATCTGCACGGTGGTCGCTCCCTGAGCCGGTCCCGGACGGCGCGGAGGTCCCGTTGGCCGTCGGCGGCTGACTTTAGGGCATGCCCACGTCGAACCCGACGCCCCCGCCGGCCCGGAACGGGCCCGGACGCGCACCGGCGCCGCCCCGCGGGTGGATCCCGCGGGTGCGACGCCGGTACCGCCGTATGTCGTTGTCCGCCTCACGCCATCGCCCCGAGTCGGACGGCGTGCGACGGGCGCGGAGCTGGTTCAGCTCTCCGCCAGGATGTGCGACAGCTCCTTGTCGAGATCGAAGTGCCGATGCTCCGTCCCCGGCGGGACGGCGGCGTCCGTGCGCTTGAGGAACGATTCGAGGGCTCGGGCGGGGGCTTCGAGCAGGGCTTCTCCCTCCGGGGAGCTGAGGGCGATGCAGACGACGCCCTGACCGTGACTGCGCGACGGCCAGACCCGGACGTCGCCGGTGCCGGTGGGCCGGTGCAGGCCCTCCGCGAGGAGGTCGCGGGCGAAGACCCATTCGACGGTCTCCTCCGCACCGGTGTGGAAGGTGGCGTGCACGGCGTAGGGGTCGGCCGTGTCATACCGCAGGCCCGCGGGAACAGGCAGTGAGGACTCGCTCGACACAACGAGGCGCAGGTGCAGCTCGCAGCTGACCGTGGTGTTCATAAGCGCCAGGGCCTTTCGCTCAGTGTGCGCTCGGGGATTCGCACGTCGGCGAAATCGACATGCCACCGCAGGTGCCGTTGTAAACCCCTCTGACCGTTTTGCGGACCTCTGGGTCCCTCTGTCGGCGGATCGCCGGCGTCCTGCCCCTGTGCTTTCCCCTCCGGTAGATTCGGATCATGAACACGGGGAGTGAGCAGCGGGGGCAGGCCCCCGAGCCGACCGATCCGGACGCCGGGAAGCCGTCCGGAGACGACCGCGAGGGGCGTGCCGACGCCCCCGACGGTGACCGAATCGATATCGACGGGAAGCCGACCGAGGAGGAGCCCGAACACATCTCGAAGGCGCCCGCCTTCATCAAGGCCCGACGCGGCCTGCACCTCAGCTGGCAGGTCGGCGTGTTCGTCGTCGGCCTCGCCGTCATCGGCGCCGGCGTGGCCATGCTGGTCCTGCCCGGACCCGGCTGGTTCGTGATCTTCGCGGGCCTCGCGATCTGGGCCACCGAGTTCGTGTGGGCCCGACTCGCCCTGCGCTGGACCAAGCGCAAGGTCACCGAGGCCGCCCAGCGCGCCCTGGACCCCAAGGTCCGACGCCGCAACATCATCCTGACCGCCACCGGCCTCGTCATCGCCGGCGTACTGATCACCGTCTACCTCGTGAAGTACGGGTTCGTCCTGCCCTGGTCCCTCGACGAGGGCTGAGCCCCACCGCCCGGGGTGATCACGGACGTGGTCGAAGGCACCGCTGACATGGGGTAATGTTCTGTCTGTGCCCGGGCGATTAGCTCAGCGGGAGAGCACTTCGTTCACACCGAAGGGGTCACTGGTTCGATCCCAGTATCGCCCACCCGGGTCCGCAGGCCCCGGAGACCGACAAAGTCTCCGGGGCCTGCGGCGTTTCCGCCGCGATCCCCCGGCCCCGCCCCGCGCGGTCAGCTCCAGCGGCCCAGCGCCGCCCGCAACCGCCGCGCGTCCCGCAGCCGCCGCTCGTACGTGGCCCCCACGCCCAACAGCAGCGCCCCCGCCAGCGCCGGCGGCAGCCACCTCGGCAGCACGCCCACCAGCTGCACCACGTACGGCGCCAGCTCGTGCCCCGCCGTCAGCGCCAGCACCGCCCCGCCCAGCAGCAGCGGCGCCCGCAGCCGGGACCGCGCCCCCCACAGGGTCACCCCCAGCGCCACCAGCCCCAAGGCGAGCGGACGCGCCCAGCCGCCCTCGCCCCACAGCGCGAACAGCGAGGGCGCGAGCGCGAGCGCCAGCCCCGGCCCGTACGCCGACCAGGACCCCGACACCGGCTCCCGACGCCGCCGCAGCGCCCCGAGCCCGAGCAGCAGCAGCGCCGGCGGCGCCGTGTACGCCTCGATCCACGACACCTCCCACCCCGCCAAGCGCACCCACAGCCCGAGCACCCCGAACACCGCGCCCGCCACCGAACCCACCCGCCGCCGGTCCGGCCGCAGCGCCGCCCCCGCGCACACCGCCGCCGCCAGCCCCAGTGCCAGGGACAGCGTCCCCGCACCGCCCGCGAGAGCCGCCCCGAGCAGCGCGCCCAACCCCACGACCCCCGCCGTGAGCTCCACCGACAACCGGTCCCCGGCCGCCCAGCGCGGCCCCGGACGCCAGGCAGCCAGGGCCGGCGGCGCCAACAGCGCCACGGCCGCCCACACCACCGGAACCCCCACCAGGCGCGCCCCCGTCCACACCGGCCCCGCCGCGAGCACCACGGCCGTCGCCGCGTGCGCCCGCCGCACCGGCCCCTCCGTGCCCCGCCGGATCGCCGCGCCCCCGTGCGCCGCCGCCAGGACCGCCCACACCGACAGCGCCCACCACGGGCCCTCGTGCCAGGCCGCGGCGGCCGTCGTCACCGTCGCGAGCAGCGCCGCCGGGGAGACCACCCACGCCGAGACCGAATCCCGCGCCAGGGCCGCCACCGTCGCCACCCCGCCGAGCGCCAGGGACACCGACAGCCACACGCCCACCACCACCGCGAACGGCGCCCCCAGCGCCCCCGGAGCCGCGAACGCCCCGGCCGCCGCCACCACCACGAGCGAGGCCAAGGCCCCCCGCCGCCGGGTGAACCACCGCGTCGCCAACCCCAGACCGGCCGCCGCGAACAGGGTCACCGTCGCCGCGAGACGCTCCGCCCCCGGCATCAGCCCACCGGTCACGGAGTCCGCGAGCCACGGGTCCGTGGCCGCCAGGACCGCCACCGGCAGCGCCGTGACCACCGCGAACCCGCCCGCGATCAACGCCGCCCACGACAGCCCCCGCCGCACCGGGCCCGGCGCGCCCACCCGCTCCGCCGCCGCCCCGGCCGCCAACGCCGCCGCCGGCAGCACCGTCGCCGGCACCACCCAGGCCACCGGCAACACCGGCCCCAGCAGCCCCGTCAGCACCCCCACCGGGGCCAGGGCACCGACCGTCGCGAGCGCCGCCGCCGCGCCCCCGGCCCCGCCCCGCGATACGACCCGCAGCCCCGCCACGACCAGCGCGACCCCCCACAACCCCAGCAGCGCCGCCGCCGGGGCCGCCCCCGCCGGCGCATCCGCCGCCCCCGACACCGTCAGGGCGAACAGTCCCGACAGCGCCGCCGCCGCGATCCCACAGGCCACCGCGAACCCGCGCACCACCCCGGGCCCGGCCCGGTCCACCAGCACCCCGTACCCGACCGCCGTCACCAGCAGGGCCGCGCCCGTCGCCACCGCGTCCCCGCCCGCCGCGTACAACGCCAACGGCGCCGGCAACAGCGCCATCGGCACCGCCCCCACCCGCGACACCGACAACCCCGTCCAGTGCCCGTGCCCCGCCCACCCGGCCGTCAGCACCGCCGCCGCCACCGCCGCGAACGCCGAGTCCGACCACGCGGTGACCTCCAGCGCCCACAGCGCCCACGCGTCGAGCACCGACACCAGCAGCGCCACCCCGGTCAGGGCCCGCGCCGTCGCCCGCAGCCCCCGCCCCGCCAACGGCACCGTCGCCCCGAACAGCGCCGCCGTCACCGACCCCAGCACCAGGGCCCGCCCGCCGATACCCAAGGAACCCCAACTCACCACCGCGAACGCGGCCGCCGCCACCCCGAGCAGCACCGCGCCCAGGGTCAGCAGCACATTGCGCGCCCCGCGCCCCGAGGTCTCGGGCCGAGCCGCCGGAACCGGCGCGGACGGCGTGGCCGGCCCGGCCGGGGCGGCCTGGCGCGCGAGCACGGCGACCAGCCAGGCACGTCGGCGCAGCAGCGCCGCGCGACGGCCGTCGAGGGCGAGCAGTTCCCGATCGACGAGCGCCAGCTCCTCGGCCGGCGACAGGGTGTGGTCCATGGCCGCAGTGTGCTCCCGGCCCCGCCCGGCGGACATGGGCACGGATACTCATTCCCGGTCGAGTACCCCCGGCGCACACTGGGGGCGTGAGCGACCTCTTCCGATTCCGGGCCCACTGGACCCTGGCCGTGTCCCCCGAGCGGGTCTGGGCCGTGCTCGAACGGGTCGAGGAGTACCCCCAGTGGTGGCCGCAGGTGCGGCGGGTGCGCCTGGACCCCGGGGGCCGCTCGGGCACCGCCGAGTTCCGCTCCGCGCTGCCCTACGCGATCCGGCTCGGGGTGAGCGTGCGCCGGCACGACCCCGAGGCCCGGGTCCTCGACCTCGCCCTCACCGGGGACCTCGACGGGTGGGCCCGCTGGACCCTGCGGGAGGAGGACGGCGTCACCCTGGTCCGCTACGCGCAGGAGGTGCGGGTGGTCCGGCCGCTGCTGCGGGCCTTGGCCCGCCCCGCCCGACCCCTGCTCGTGCTCAACCACACGCTGATGATGCGGGCCGGTCGACGCGGTCTGGCCCGGCGGCTGGGAGCGGTTTGAAGGATCGGCCCGGAGCTGTGTATTGTTCAGTGCGTTCCCGGGCGATTAGCTCAGCGGGAGAGCACTTCGTTCACACCGAAGGGGTCACTGGTTCGATCCCAGTATCGCCCACCGGGACAGGCCGGTCCGTCACAGACGGACCGGCCTTCCGCATGTCAGGGCCCCGTTCGGGCCCCCGCGCGGCCGGTCACGCCGCCGGCGACAGCTCCGGCCGCAGCGGCCAGTGCGGGTCCACCGCCTCCGGGGTCCCCTGCCGCGCGAACCACGCCTGCAACCCGCGCGCCTGCGCCGCGTGCCACACCTCCTGGAGGGTGTGCAGCTCGGTGGGGGAGAGCCGCTCCAGCCGGCCCGCGAACCGCCGGCCCACCGCCCGCACCAACTCCAGGGAGGCCAGGGCGTCCGCGCTCGCGTCGTGCGCCCCCGTCAGCTCCACCCCGTAGTGCTCGCACAGCGCCGTCAGCGTGCGCCGGCCCTTGCGGTAGCGGTCGAGGTGCTTGTCCAGGACCCGGGGGTCCAGCACCGTCAACGGGCGCTCGTCCAGGTAGTGCGCGAGCGAGGACGCCCGGTGCCGGCGCAGCTCCCGGTCCAACAGGGTCAGGTCGAAGGGCGCGTTCATCACCACCACCGGCCGGCCCGCCGACTGCTGCTCGGCCAGCCCCCGGGCTATCTCCTCCACCACCGGGGAGGGCCAGCGCCCGTTGTGCTGGAGGTGTTCGTCCGTCAGCCCGTGCACCTCGGTGGCCTCGCGCGGCACCGGGATCCCGGGGTTCACGAGCCAACGGGTGGTGCGCACCCGCCCGCCCGCGCACTCCTGCACCACGAGGGCGGCGGAGACGATCCGGTCCCGCTCGACGTCCACCCCGGTGGTCTCCGTGTCGAACGCGGCCAACGGGCCCTCGTACCAGCGTGTCATGGCCAACTCCTCGGATGTGTGCGCGTCGCGGCGTCGGACGCCCCGGTCCGTCGCGGTCGACGCCGAACGACGGGAACGGTGCCGGCGCCCCGCCCGATTCCGTGATACCCGGGCCGTTTGCCCCGTACGCCGTTTGGCGCAACCCGACCCGGGAGACAACAGCCATGGGGGCGCGCCCGGGTGACCCGCCGTCACCGTGACGGCGCGTGGGGACGGGCATCCGACGCGAGGCGCCCCCCACCAATCCGCAGCACGTTCCGTAGAGCCCGGAAGGCGACGGGGAGCCGGCCATGGCGCTCGCAACACCCGAACCCGGTCCCGTTCCCGAACCCCTGCGGGGTTCGCTGGCGATGACCGCCTGCATGGAGACCCTCCAGGTGGGATACCTGCACGCCGTGGTCGCGGCGGCCGGCTGCTCGCTGTCCCAGCCCTTCCCCGACAACGGGATCGACTGGCACGTCAGCCACGGCGCGCCCGAGCACGCCATCGACGACGAGGTCACCGTGAAGGTGCAGTTGAAGGCCACCTACCAGGTGGCCCCCGAACCGGCCGGGACCAGCTTCGGTTTCACCCTCGACAACGAGCACCTGACCAAGCTGGCCCGGACCCCCGTGGTCGTGCCCCGGATACTCGTGGTGATGGTCGTGCCCCGGATCCGGGCCGACTGGCTGGCCGCCGAGCCCGGCGCGCTGGCCCTGCGCCACTGCTGCTACTGGACCAACCTGGCCGGACATCCGGTGACCGGCCGGCGCCGCACCACGGTGCGCGTCCCGACCGCGCGGATCTTCGACGACCGGGCCCTGTGCGAGATCATGACCCGGGTCGGGTCGGGAGGGACACCCTGATGGCCACGCGACACCCCCTGCACGAGGTCGGGCCCGGCGGCGCGGTCCCCTTCGGCCCCGTCGAGGGCCGCCCGCCCGCGCCCCCGGACCCCGAACGCGTGGACCCCGGGGTGCTCGGCGCCCTGCTGGCGCGGCACGGCTGGCGCCGGCGCGGCGGGCCGGCCGGACGCTACGGGCGGTGGACCCCGCCCGGCCCCGGCGGGGCCCGCACCAGCCTGCTGATCCCCGAGTCCCGGGCGGGCGCCGACTGCGTGGACCTGGTGGAGGAGGCGCTCACGGCCCTGGCCCGGGGCGGGCTGCCCGCCGGGCGGGAGGTGCTGTTCGGGCTGAGCGTGCCCAGCGACGAGATCCGCTGGACCCGGGAGGTCGGGGCGGGGGAGGAGGACGCGTGGGTGGCGCGCGAGCGGCTGTGGGCGGCGGCCCGCCGGATGCTGATCGCGTGCGCCCTGGCCGAGCGGGCCCGGGTCGGCTACCACGGGGCCCGGCACCGGGAACGGGCCGAACGGGCCCTGGACCGAGTGCTGGTCGCGCCCGCCGGGGCGGCCGGCGGCGGCCGGGAGCTGACCGTGTACGTGCCGGTGGTCGGCGGGCGCACCCTGGTGACCCTGCTGCACCACGCCGCGCACGCCGCCCGGGAGGCGGTGGACCTGCGGCGGGCCACCGCCGGGGCGGGCCTGGAGGCGTTCGACGCGGCGGTGGCCGCCGGAGTCGGCCGCGAGTTCACGGACGCGCTGATCGCGCTGGTCACCGGCGCGGAGGGCGGTTCGGTCGCGCCGACCTGGGCCCCGGCCGCGGGCGCCCCGGCGGGCTGCGCGGCCCGGCCGGAGCCGGTGGAGTTCTCCCCCGGGGACCTGCCGACGCTGCGGGAGGCCGCCGTCCGCTACACCACCGCCGAGCCCTCGGTGCCGGTGCGGATCGACGGGGCGGTGCAGCGGCTGCGGCGGCGCAGCGCGGGCGGCGGGGGCACGGTGCGGATCCGGGTGCTGGCCGGGGCCGAGGTGTCGGTGGTGCGGGTGGCCCTGGACGAGGCCGCGTACCGGACCGCCGGGGAGGCCCACCTGCGGGGCCTGCCGGTGCGGGTGGAGGGCCGGCTGCAACGGCGCGGCGGCTTCCGCCGGCTGGCCGACCCGCACGGGCTGACCGTGCTGCCGCTGGACGCCGTGGAGCGCGACCGGCTGATGAAGTCCCTGGGGGAGGAGTCCGACGCGGGCTGAATCGTCCTAGCGGGCCGGGACGGTGAAGGCGGCCAGGGTGAGGCCGGGCGCGGGGGAGAGGTCCGCGCCGCGCGGGAAGCCGAAGCGGGTGTAGAGGGCGACGGCCGGGGCGTTGGCCGCCCCCGTGGTCAGCGACAGCGGTCCGGCGGGCCGCCCGGGGTGCGCGAGGAAGGCGGTGAGCAGCCGGGAGGCCACCCCGCGCCGGAAGAGGGCCGGGTCCACGCACAGCCGGTCCACGGCCGTCTCCTCCCAGGCCAGGAAGCCGGCGAGGGCGCCGTCGGGGGTGCGGGCGCCGAGCCAGGTCAGCTCCCGGGCCCGCAGCTCGGCCTCCGATTCGCGCAGCGCCGGCAGGTCGGGGAAGCCGATCAGCTCGGCCTCCACCGCGTAGGAGGCCCGCCCCAGCCGGTGCGCGGCGGTCAGGGTGGCGGGCTCGGAGAGGTCGAGGGGGCCGAGGACGAGGGGCTGCTGGGCGTCGGGCATGATCGCGAGCCTACGGGTCGTGGGCCCGGCCCCGGCAAACCGTTTCGCGACCCGGTGCCTCGGCTCGGTACGATTCCTTTCGCGCGCAGTGACCACACTGCGGCAAGCCTGAGTACCAAGGAGAAACCGGTGTCGGACGTCCGTGTGATCATCCAACGCGATTCCGAGCGGGATGAGCGAGTGGTGACCACGGGCACCACGGCCGCCGAACTCTTCGCCGGCGAGCGCACCGTCGTGGCCGTGCGCGTCGCGGGGGAGCTGAAGGACCTGGCGTACGCGCCGGCCGAGGGCGAGGTCGTGGAACCGGTCGAGGTCTCCTCGCCCGACGGCCTCGACATCCTGCGCCACTCCACCGCGCACGTGATGGCCCAGGCCGTGCAGGAGCTGTTCCCGGAGGCCAAGCTCGGCATCGGCCCGCCGGTCCGCGACGGCTTCTACTACGACTTCGACGTGGCCCGGCCCTTCACCCCGGAGGACCTCAAGGCCGTCGAGAAGAAGATGCAGGAGATCGTCAAGCGCGGTCAGCGCTTCTCGCGCCGCGTGGTGACCGACGAGGCCGCCCGCGAGGAGCTGGCCGGCGAGCCGTACAAGCTGGAGCTGATCGGCCTCAAGGGCTCCGCCTCCGCCGAGGACGGCGCGGACGTGGAGGTCGGCGCCCCCCCCCCCCCCCCCCCCCCCCCCCCCCCCCCCCCCCCCCCCCCCCCCCCCCCCCCCCCCCCCCCCCCCCCCCCCCCCCCCCCCCCCCCCCCCCCCCCCCCCCCCCCCCCCCCCCCCCCCCCCCCCCCCCCCCCCCCCCCCCCCCCCCCCCCCCCCCCCCCCCCCCCCCCCCCCCCCCCCCCCCCCCCCCCCCCCCCCCCCCCCCCCCCCCCCCCCCCCCCCCCCCCCCCCCCCCCCCCCCCCCCCCCCCCCCCCCCCCCCCCCCCCCCCCCCCCCCCCCCCCCCCCCCCCCCCCCCCCCCCCCCCCCCCCCCCCCCCCCCCCCCCCCCCCCCCCCCCCCCCCCCCCCCCCCCCCCCCCCCCCCCCCCCCCCCCCCCCCCCCCCCCCCCCCCCCCCCCCCCCCCCCCCCCCCCCCCCCCCCCCCCCCCCCCCCCCCCCCCCCCCCCCCCCCCCCCCCCCCCCCCCCCCCCCCCCCCCCCCCCCCCCCCCCCCCCCCCCCCGGCGAGCTGACCATCTACGACAACCTGGACGCCAAGACCGGCGAGCTGTGCTGGAAGGACCTCTGCCGGGGTCCGCACCTGCCCACCACCCGCGTCATCCCCGCGTTCAAGCTGATGCGCAACGCCGCCGCCTACTGGCGCGGCAGCGAGAAGAACCCGATGCTCCAGCGCATCTACGGCACCGCCTGGCCCTCGAAGGAGGAGCTCAAGGCGCACCTCGACTTCCTCGCCGAGGCCGAGAAGCGCGACCACCGCCGGCTCGGCGTGGAACTCGACCTGTTCTCCGTGCAGGACGAGATCGGCTCCGGCCTCGCCGTCTTCCACCCCCGGGGCGGCGTCATCCGCCGCACCATGGAGGACTACAGCCGCAAGCGGCACGAGGAAGAGGGCTACGAGTTCGTCTACACCCCGCACGCCACCAAGGGCACCCTCTTCGAGAAGAGCGGCCACCTGGACTGGTACGCGGACGGCATGTACCCCCCCATGCAGCTCGACGGTGGTACCGACTACTACCTCAAGCCCATGAACTGCCCGATGCACAACCTGATCTTCGACGCGCGCGGGCGCTCCTACCGTGAGCTGCCGCTGCGCCTGTTCGAGTTCGGCACCGTGTACCGGTACGAGAAGTCGGGCGTGGTGCACGGCCTGACCCGCTCGCGCGGGTTCACCCAGGACGACGCGCACATCTACTGCACCAAGGAGCAGATGGCGGAGGAGCTCGACCGCACCCTCACCTTCGTGCTCAACCTGCTGCGCGACTACGGTCTGACCGACTTCTACCTGGAGCTGTCCACCAAGGACCCGGAGAAGTACGTCGGCTCCGACGAGGTGTGGGAGGAGGCCACCGCCACCCTCGCCCAGGTCGCCGAGAAGCAGGGCCTGCCGCTGGTCCCGGACCCGGGCGGCGCCGCGTTCTACGGCCCGAAGATCTCGGTCCAGTGCCGCGACGCCATCGGCCGCACCTGGCAGATGTCCACCGTGCAGCTCGACTTCAACCTGCCCGAGCGCTTCAACCTGGAGTACACCGCCGCCGACGGCTCGCGGCAGCGTCCGGTCATGATCCACCGGGCCCTGTTCGGTTCGATCGAGCGCTTCTTCGCGGTGCTGCTGGAGCACTACGCGGGCCACATGCCGCCGTGGCTGGCCCCCGTGCAGGCCGTGGGCATCCCGATCGGCGACGCGCACGTGGACTACCTCCGCGAGTTCGCCGCCGAGGCCCGCAAGAAGGGGCTCCGCGTGGACGTGGACGCCTCCTCGGACCGGATGCAGAAGAAGATCCGCAACCACCAGAAGCTGAAGGTCCCGTTCATGATCATCGTCGGTGACGAGGACATGGCCGCGGGCACCGTCTCCTTCCGCTACCGCGACGGCTCCCAGGAGAACGGCGTGCCCCGCGAGGAGGCGCTGGCCAAGCTCGTGGACGTGGTCGAGCGGCGCGTGCAGGTCTGAACCGCCCCGTGACCCGCGGGGGAGGGCCCCCGGTCGGCGACCGCCGACCGGGGGCCCTCCTCGTCCCCGCCCGCGAGGTCATATGCTGCACACCATGACGATTGAGCCGGAGCAGCAGATCGGTGTGGGCACGCAGGACGCGTTCCAGCGGCTGTGGACCCCCCACCGGATGGCCTACATCCAAGGGGAGAACAAGCCCAGCGGCCCGGAGGCCGGCGACGGCTGTCCGTTCTGCGGGATCCCGGCCATGTCCGACACCGACGGACTCGTGGTGGCCCGCGGCAAACACGTCTACGCCGTGCTCAACCTCTACCCGTACAACGGCGGCCACCTGATGGTCGTGCCCTACCGGCACGTGGCCGACTACACCGAGCTCGACGCCGACGAGACCCTCGAACTCGCCGACCTCACCAAGCGCGCCATGGTCGCCCTGCGGGCCGCCTCCGGCGCGCACGGGTTCAACATCGGCATGAACCAGGGCGCCGCCGCCGGCGCGGGCATCGCCGCCCACCTGCACCAGCACATCGTGCCGCGCTGGGGCGGGGACACGAACTTCATGCCGGTGGTCGGCCACACCAAGGTGCTCCCGCAGCTCCTCGCCGACACCCGGCAGATGCTCGCCGACTCCTGGCCCACGGACTGACCCGGCCCTTCCCCTTCCGCGTGACGCGGTCCGGCCCCGCCCCCGACGATCCGGGGGCGGGGCCGGAGCCGTCTCAGCCGTCGTGGACGTCGGCCTTGCGGGGGCTGGGGTCCTGGGCGAAACCGTTGACGATCATCGAACGGGTCGCGAAGCGCTCGGTGTCGCAGCCGTTCTCCTCCAGTACCTTCATGGCCGCCGCGTGCACCACCCGCAGCACCGGGGTGGCCGTGCGCATCGCGTCGTCGGCCATGAACCGGTGGCGCCACATCGACCCGGCCCACACGTGCCGCACCCCGAAGGGCTCCGGCAGCACCAGCTTGCCGCCCAGGTACTCCAGCAGCGGCGGGTACCAGGTCAGCGGGGCCCGCACCATCAGCCGGACCACCTCCTCGGTGTCGCAGACCGGCAGGGTCCGCTCCACCGTCTGCCAGAACTTGACGGTCTTGGGCACGTCCACGGTCTTGGCCTTCGGCTTGGTGGTGAACAGCCCGTGCACCGGCCCCAGCGAATGCCCCGTCACCTCCACCCGCAGGGTCTGGTAGAGCACCGTCACCGTCACCATCATCGTGATCACCAACTGGCCGTCCCACAGCGGCCACTGGATCCCCAGGTAGTGCCGGTCGCCCGCGCTGAACTGCTGCTCGTTGCAGATCCGGGTGACCTCGTGCGGCTTGATCACGAACTGGTCCACCGAGTCCCCCGAGGGCCGGGTGACCTCCTTGGCGCCCTCGCCGATCGGGCTGACCACCCAGTGCCGGATCGAGGGGGCCGGGAAACCGCCCGTGTGCAGGGGCCCGCGGTCGATCATCCGGAGCTGGTCGTGGATCACCCGGATCACGTCCCAACTGCGGAACGGGTGGATCTCGCCGCCCTCCTTGGCGGGCACCAAGTCCTCGGCCATCTGCCAGGAACCCCACCGGCTGCCCATGCCGAGCACGCCCTTGGGGCCGGCGTAGAACACCGCGTTGCTGTCGTCCTCGGCCGTCAGCCGGGCCAACTGCTGCCGCAGCTCCTCCCGGGCCTTCTCGTTCGGATTGCCCGGCACCGCGTCCGGGACCTTCGCCGTGACCGCGCCGCCGCCCAGCAGACCGTCCCAGTGGGCCCGCAGGTCCACCGCCGTCCGCTCGCACAGCCGCCGGGCCAGGAACCAACCCACCGCCGGCGCGATCAGCATCGCCCGCAGGTATATGCCCCAGAACCCGTCCACCGGCAGCCGGAACATCGCCACCGCCGCGAGTATCCCCACGCCCACCAGCAGGGCCGTGCCCGCCCAGGAACCGTGCTTGCGGCCCTCCGAGGTCAGCGTGCGACGCAACTGGAACAACACCAGCCACAGCAGCAGCCCCGGCAGGAAGAGCACCCCGCACAGCACCGTGATCCACCGCAGCCGCCGGTCCCGCTCCCGCCGGATCCGCGAGGCCGACAGGCTGTGCTCCACCACCGTGCGCGGATCCGCGCCGAAGGACTGGATCAGCGGCTTGCGCCCGCCCCCCAGCATCCGGGCCTCCACCGCGCGCGAGAACGCCTCGCCGAGATTGGGCGCGAAGATCGACAACCGGCCCTTCTTCACCTCGGAGGCGTGGTACTCGTTGTCGGCCTCCAGGATCGTCTCGACCTTGTCGTCCCGGTACGCGGCCGAGGCCAGCGCGTTCGTCGCCGCCGTGCGCCCGCCCCCGCCCTGGAGGGGGACCTGAGCCCCCGGCCTGAAGTCGAAACCGTCGTCCGCCACCGCTGCCCCCATCACCACGCTCGTCGCTGCCGGGCCCACCCGATGTGTCTTCCCCGCCGACGGACGAGCCTATCGGCGGAGATCGGGCCACGGCGACGGGACCGGAAAACGCGCGCCCGCACTCGAACAGGACCCCGAACGGAATGTGGCGTTATGTCAATTCCGTTCCCTTCTCGGCCAGTTCGCGCAAGCGGGCGACCGCCCCCGGCGGCACCGGCTCGTGCCGCGCGTGCCCCCGCCCGAACCGCCCGCTGCCGTGACTGAGCGCCCGCAGGTCCACCGCGTACCGGTCGATCTCCGCCTCCGGCACCTCCGCCCGCACCACCGTCCGCCCCGGCCCCGCCGGCTCCGAACCCACCACCCGGCCGCGCCGCCCGGACAGATCGCTCATCACCGGACCCACGAACTCGTCCGGCACCAACACCGTCAACGCCGCCACCGGCTCCAACAGCGCCGGTCCGGCCGCCGCCACCGCCTCCCGCAGCGCCAGCGCCCCGGCCGTCTGGAAGGCCGCGTCCGAGGAGTCCACCGCGTGTGCCTTGCCGTCCACCAGCGTCACCCGCAGGTCCACCAGCGGCCGGCCCTCCGCGAGCCCCCGCGCCGCCTGCGCCCGCACCCCCTTCTCCACCGAGGGCACGAAGGCGCGCGGCACCGCCCCGCCCACCACCCGGTCCACGAACTCGATCCCGCTGCCCGTCGGCAACGGCTCCACCTCCACCGCGCAGATCGCGAACTGCCCGTGGCCCCCGGACTGCTTCACGTGCCGACCGCGTCCGACGCCCTTCGCCGTGATCGTCTCGCGCAGCCCGATCCGGTGCGGCTCGGCGTCCACCCGCACCCCGAACCGACCCCGGAGCCGCTCCAGGGCCACCTCCTGATGGGCCTCGCCCAGACACCACAGCACCAACTGCCGGGTGTCGGGGTTCTGCTCCAGCCGCAACGTCGGGTCCTCGGCCAGCAGTCGCGCCAGCCCCTGCGAGAGCTTGTCCTCGTCGGCCTTGCCGTGCGCCCGGATCGCGACCGGCAGCAGGGCGTCCGGACTGTCCCACGGGGTGATCAGCAGCGGCTCCTCCTTCGCCGCGAGGGTGTCCCCGGTCTCGGCCCGGGCGAGTTTGGCCACGCACGCCAGATCGCCCGCCAGGACCTCCGGGACGGGCCGCTGGTGCCGGCCGAAGGGAGAGGTGAGCGCCCCCACCCGCTCGTCCGCCTCGTGCGGCCGGTCCGACGTCCGCCCCAGCCCCCGGCCGCAGACGTGCACCGCCGCGTCCGGCCGCAGGGTGCCCGAGAACACCCGCACCAGGCTCACCCGGCCCACGTACGGGTCGGAGGAGGTGCGGATCACCTCGGCGGCCAGCGGGCCCTCCGGATCGCAGGGCAACGGGGGGCGCGGGCTCCCGTCCGGCCCGGTCACCGGCAGCGGGGCCCGCTCCTCGGGGGAGGGGAAACCGCCCGCGATCAGCTCCAACAGCTCGGCCGTGCCCAGCCCGCGCGCCTCCGGGGCGCCGCCGGGGGCCGCCGGCAGCACGGGGTGGAACCCGCCCCGGGCCACCGCCCGCTCCAGGTCGTCCACCAGGGTCTTCAGGTCGATCTCCGCGCCCGCCAGGTAGCGGTCCATCAGGGACTCGTCCTCGCTCGCGGCGATGATCCCCTCGATCAGCCGGGCCCGCGCCGGCTCCAGGGCCGCCGCCTCCGACGCCGTCGGCTCCCGTTCCACCAGGACGCCGCCCGAGTAGTCGCGGACCGTCCGCGACAGCAGCCCGATCAGCCCCACCACCGGGGCGTGCCCGTCCGGACCCGCCGGCCCGTGCAGGGGCAGGTGCAGGGGGAGCACGGAGTCCGGGTCCGCCCCGCCGAAGAGGCCGCCGCAGGCCGCGTGCACCGCCGCGAGATCGGCCCGGGCCGCCTCCAGGTGGGTCACCACGATCGCCCGGGGCATCCCCACGGCCGCGCACTCCTCCCACAGGCCGCGCACCGCCCCGGTCGGGCCCTCGGCGCCCTCGGCCGCCGAGACCACGAACAGGGCGGCGTCGGCGGCGCGCAGTCCGGCCCGCAGCTCGCCCGTGAAATCGGACCGGCCGGGGGTGTCCAGCAGATTGATCTTCAGCCCCTCCCAGGCCACCGGGGTGAGGGAGAGCTGGAGCGAGCGGTGCCGGCGCTGTTCGAGTTCGTCGTGGTCGGAGACGGTGCCCCCGTCCTCCACGCGGGCGGCCCGGGTGATGGCCCCGGTCGCCAGTGCCAGTGCCTCGACGAGGGTGGTCTTCCCGGACCCGGTGGGGCCGACCAGCACCACGTTGCGCAGGGCGCGCGGGTGGTCGACCGTCGGGGCGCCGCCCGCGGCGCCGGGGGGCTGATGGTGTGCGGAGCCGGCTCCCATGACGTGTTCCTCCCGTTCGTCGGCGGATCGTCCGCGCGGGACCGATCTCGACGGAAGTGCGCCATTCGAGCTTTGCACCACCTCCACACCGCGTCCAGATGACGTACGCCCGCCGCCCCCGGCGGGTGCGGCCGAGGTGCGGACGCCGTGCGGCCCACGTGGGCCGGCTACGATGGGCGGGGCCGGCCCCACAGCCGACCCGGGCCCCCTCCGCCGGCTCCACCGGTCGAAGGGGACCCAGCCCGCCGCCGAGGGGTCGCGGGCCCACCGAACCCCGGGAAGGCCATGCTGAACAAGTACGCGCGTGCATTCTTCACGCGTGTTCTCACACCATTCGCCGCGTTCCTCCTGCGTCGGGGGGTGAGCCCGGACGCGGTCACCCTCATCGGCACGGCCGGCGTGGTGGCGGGCGCGCTGTGGTTCTTCCCGCGCGGCGAGTTCTTCTGGGGGGTGATCACGATCACCCTCTTCGTCTTCTCAGACCTCGTCGACGGCAACATGGCCCGCCAGGCCGGCATCTCCAGCCGGTGGGGCGCCTTCCTCGACTCCACCCTCGACCGGGTGGCCGACTCGGCGATCTTCGGCGGGCTGGCCCTCTGGTACGCGGGCGGCGGCGCCGACAACACCCTGTGCGCCGTGGCCGTGTTCTGCCTCGCGAGCGGCCAGGTGGTCTCCTACACCAAGGCCCGGGGCGAGGCCATCGGCCTGCCGGTGGCCGTCAACGGGCTGGTGGAACGGGCCGAACGGCTCGTCATCACCCTCGTCGCGGCGGGCCTGTCGGGTCTCCAGCTCTTCGGGGTGCCCTCGTGGATCGGGGTGCTGCTGCCGATCGCCCTGTGGGTGGTCGCGGCCGGCTCCCTGGTGACCATGATCCAGCGCGTGGTCACGGTGCGCCGCGAGGCCGCCGAGGCCGACGCGGTCGCCGGCGAGGAGGCGACCGCCTGATGCCCACGGCACGCGAGAGACTTGTCGACGGGGCCTACGCGGCGGGCTGGGCCGGGGTCAGGCGCCTGCCCGCCCCGGCCGCCGCCGCCCTCGGTCGCACCGTCGCCGACGCGACCTGGAGACGGCGCGGGGCCGGTGTGCTGCGCCTGGAGTCCAACCTGGCCCGGGTGGTGCCGGACGCCTCCCCTGAGCGGCTGCGCGAGCTGTCGCGGGCGGGCATGCGCTCCTACCTGCGGTACTGGATGGAGTCCTTCCGGCTGCCCGCCATGGACCCCAAGGGCTTCGGCCGCGCGGTGGAACTGGAGGACGACCACCGGCTGCGCGAGGCCATCGCCTCGGGTCGCGGGGTCGTGGCCGCCCTGCCGCACCTCGCCAACTGGGACCTCGCCGGCGCCTGGGTCACCGGCCACCTCGGGGTGCCCTTCACCACCGTCGCCGAACGCCTGAAGCCGGCCTCCCTCTTCGACCGGTTCGTCGCCTACCGCGAGAGCCTGGGCATGGAGGTGCTGCCGCACACCGGCGGCGCCGCCTTCGGCACCCTGGCCCGCAGGCTCCGCGCCGGCGGCCTGGTCTGCCTCGTCGCCGACCGCGACCTGTCCTCCTCCGGGGTCGAGGTCGACTTCTTCGGCTCCGCCGCCCGGATGCCCGCCGGCCCCGCCCTGCTCGCCCAGCAGACGGGCGCCGTGCTGCTGCCCGTCACCCTCCACTACGACGGCCCCGTCATGCGCGGCCGGTTCCACCCCGAGGTCGAGGTGCCCGCGGAGGGCACCCGCCGGGAGAAGACCCACGCCATGACCCAGCGCGTGGCCGACGCCTTCGCCGAGGGCATCGCCGCCCACCCCGAGGACTGGCACATGCTCCAGCGACTGTGGTCGGCGGACCTCGACCCCCGGCCCCGAGGGGACCACACGTGAAGATCGGCATCGTCTGCCCGTACGCCTGGGACGTCCCTGGCGGGGTGCAGTTCCACATCCGCGACCTCGCCGAGCACCTGATCCGGCTCGGCCACGAGGTGTCCGTCCTGGCGCCCGCCGAGGACGACACCCCGCTGCCGCCCTACGTGGTCTCCGCCGGCCGGGCCGTCCCGGTGCCCTACAACGGCTCGGTGGCCCGCCTCAACTTCGGGTTCCTCTCCGCCGCCCGCGTCCGCCGCTGGCTGCACGACGGGATCTTCGACGTGGTCCACATCCACGAACCCGCCTCGCCCTCCCTCGGCCTGCTCACCTGCTGGGCCGCCCAGGGGCCGATCGTGGCCACCTTCCACACCTCCAACCCCCGCTCCCGCGCGATGATCGCCGCCTACCCGATCCTCCAGCCCGCCCTGGAGAAGATCAGCGCCCGGATCGCGGTCAGCGAGTACGCCCGCCGCACCCTGGTGGAACACCTCGGCGGCGACGCCGTGGTCATCCCCAACGGCGTGGACGTGGACTTCTTCGCCGCCGCCGAGCCCAAGGCCGAGTGGCGGGGCACCACCCTCGGCTTCATCGGCCGCATCGACGAACCCCGCAAGGGCCTGCCGGTGCTCATGGCCGCCTTCCCCGAGATCGTCCGCGCCGTCCCCGACGTGCGGCTGCTGGTGGCCGGGCGCGGGGACGAGGAGGAGGCCGTGGCCACGCTGCCGCCCGAACTGCGCGAGCGGGTGGAGTTCCTCGGCATGGTCTCCGACGAGGACAAGGCCCGCCTGCTGCGCAGCGTGGACGTGTACGTGGCGCCCAACACCGGCGGCGAGAGCTTCGGCATCATCCTCGTCGAGGCCCTGTCGGCCGGGGCGCCCGTCCTCGCCGCCGACCTCGACGCCTTCGCCCAGGTCCTCGACCAGGGCGCGGCCGGGGAGCTCTTCGCCAACGAGGACGCCGAGGACCTCGCGCGGGCCGCCGTCGCCCTGCTGCGCTCGCCCGAACGCCGCGCCGAGCTGAGCGAACGCGGCTCCGCCCACGTGCGCCGCTTCGACTGGACCACCGTCGGCGCCGACATCCTCGCCGTCTACGAGACCGTCACCCAGGGCGCGGCGGCCGTCGGACCCGACGAGAAGGTGCCGCTGCGGACCCGGATGGGCCGCTCCGGAGGCGGCTCCTCCGGCTTCTGAACGGGCCGCCCGGGCCGGCCCGGTAGAGTCACCCGGCGTGATCGAAACAGTGGTGTGGGTCGTCCTCGCTCTCGGGGTCCTCGGCGTCATCGGCGTGTACCTCAGTTGGACGGCCGGCCGCCTGGACCGGCTGCACACGCGGATGGACGCCGCGCGGGCCGCCCTGGACGCGCAACTGCTGCGCCGCTCCTCGGTGGTGGCCGAGGTGGCCGCGTCCGGGGCCCTGGACCCCGCCTCCTCCCTGGTGCTCTACGAGGCCGCCCACGCGGCCCGGCAGGCCGAGGAGGACCGCAGGGAGGTGGCCGAGAGCGAACTGAGCCAGGCCCTGCGCGCCGTGTTCGCCGACGCCGACCAGGTCGAGGCCCTCAAGTCCGCGCCGGGCGGCGAGGCCGCCGCCCTGGAGCTCGCGGCGGCCGTGCGCCGGGTGCCGATGGCCCGCCGCTTCCTCAACGACGCGGTCCGCGCCGCCCGCGCCCTGCGCCGGCACCGCAAGGTCCGCTGGTTCCGGCTGGCCGGCCACGCCCCGTTCCCGCTGGCCTTCGAGATGGACGACGAGCCCCCGGCGCACCTCGCCGAGCGCCCCTGACGGGAAACGGGCGCCGGCCGAAAGGGTGAGATCCGGCCGGCCAGGGGGCCGATGGGGCCGATGTGGCCCGGGTGGGGGCCAGGTGGCCGGGTCCAAAGGGGCCACCGCTCCCACATTGGCCCTTGCAGTGGCCCGGCCCACGGGAGTTTGCTCCTCCTCGGAGCACCACCGGTGCTCCCCGTTCCTTCTTCGAGTGAGGTCCCCGTGAGCACGCAGTCCCCCACCCCGCAGACCCCTGAGACCGGTACCGCTCGCGTCAAGCGCGGCATGGCCGAGCAGCTCAAGGGCGGCGTGATCATGGACGTGGTCACCCCGGAGCAGGCCAAGATCGCCGAGGACGCCGGCGCCGTGGCCGTCATGGCCCTGGAGCGGGTCCCCGCCGACATCCGCAAGGACGGCGGCGTGGCCCGGATGTCCGACCCCGAGATGATCGAGGGCATCATCGACGCGGTCTCCATCCCCGTCATGGCCAAGTCCCGCATCGGCCACTTCGTCGAGGCCCAGATCCTCCAGTCCCTCGGCGTGGACTACATCGACGAGTCCGAGGTCCTCACCCCGGCCGACGAGGTCAACCACTCCGACAAGTGGGCCTTCACCACCCCCTTCGTCTGTGGCGCCACCAACCTGGGCGAGGCCCTGCGCCGCATCGCCGAGGGCGCGGCCATGATCCGCTCCAAGGGCGAGGCCGGCACCGGCAACGTCGTCGAGGCCGTCCGCCACATGCGCCAGATCAAGAACGAGATCGCCCGCCTGCGCGGCTTCGACAACAACGAGCTGTACGCCGCCGCCAAGGACCTGCGCGCCCCCTACGAGCTGGTCAAGGAGGTCGCCGAGCTGGGCAAGCTGCCCGTCGTGCTGTTCTCCGCCGGCGGCGTGGCCACCCCGGCCGACGCGGCCCTGATGCGCCAGCTCGGCGCCGAGGGCGTGTTCGTCGGCTCCGGCATCTTCAAGTCCGGCGACCCGGCCAAGCGCGCCGCCGCCATCGTCAAGGCCACCACCTTCTTCGACGACCCGAAGATCGTCGCCGACGCCTCCCGCAACCTGGGCGAGGCCATGGTCGGCATCAACTGCGACACCCTGCCCGAGGCCGAGCGCTACGCGAACCGGGGCTGGTGATGACCACTCCCGTGATCGGTGTCCTGGCACTCCAGGGCGACGTCCGGGAGCACCTGATCGCCCTGGCCGCGGCGGACGCCGTGGCCAGGCCGGTCCGGCGCCCCGAGGAACTGGCCGAGGTCGACGGCCTGGTGATCCCGGGCGGCGAGTCCACCACCATGTCCAAGCTGGCCGTGCTCTTCGGGATGCTGGAGCCGCTGCGCGAGCGGGTCCGCGCCGGGATGCCCGTCTACGGCACCTGCGCGGGCATGATCATGCTCGCCGACAAGCTGCTCGACGGCCGCGAGGACCAGGAGACCCTGGGCGGCGTGGACATGATCGTGCGCCGCAACGCCTTCGGCCGGCAGAACGAGTCCTTCGAGGCGGCCGTCGACTTCGCCGGCATCGAGGGCGGCCCCGTGGAGGGCGTGTTCATCCGCGCCCCGTGGGTGGAGTCGGTCGGCGCGCGGGTCGAGGTGCTCGCCGTGCACGAGGGCCACACGGTCGCCGTGCGCCAGGGCAACGTCCTCGCCACCTCCTTCCACCCGGAGCTCACCGGGGACGTCCGGGTACACGCGCTGTTCGTCGAGATGACGCGCGCGGGGACCCGACTCCCGTGACCCGATAGGATCGGGCGAGAACACAGATGGTTGAGCGAAGGAGACAGGCGGATGTCCGGCCACTCTAAATGGGCTACGACGAAGCACAAGAAGGCCGTGATCGATGCCAAGCGCGGCAAGCTCTTCGCGAAGCTGATCAAGAACATCGAGGTCGCGGCGCGTACCGGCGGCGCGGACCCCGAGGGCAACCCGACCCTCTTCGACGCCATCCAGAAGGCGAAGAAGTCCTCGGTCCCGAACAAGAACATCGACTCCGCGGTCAAGCGCGGCGGCGGCCTCGAGGCCGGCGGCGTGGACTACGAGACGATCATGTACGAAGGCTACGGCCCGAACGGTGTCGCGGTGCTCATCGAGTGCCTCACCGACAACCGCAACCGCGCCGCCTCCGACGTCCGCGTCGCCATGACCCGCAACGGCGGTTCCATGGCCGACCCGGGCTCGGTCTCGTACCTGTTCAACCGCAAGGGCGTCGTGGTCCTGCCCAAGGGCGAGCTGTCCGAGGACGACGTGCTCGGCGCCGTCCTGGACGCGGGCGCCGAGGAGGTCAACGACCTCGGCGAGAACTTCGAGGTGATCAGCGAGGCCACCGACCTGGTCGCGGTCCGCACCGCGCTCCAGGAGGCCGGCATCGACTACGACTCGGCCGACTCCAACTTCCTGCCGACCATGCAGGTCGAGCTGGACGAGGAGGGCGCGCGCAAGATCTTCAAGCTGATCGACGCGCTGGAGGACAGCGACGACGTGCAGAACGTCTTCGCCAACTTCGACGTCTCGGACGAGGTCATGGAGAAGGTCGACGCCTGAGCGACACGCCATCCGCGACGGGCCGACGGGGACACACCCCCCGCCGGCCCGTCGCGGTTTTGTCGGTGGCGGCGCGTAACCTGCCTCCCGGCACAAACAGGTGAACGAAGGAGGGGTGCGGTGCGCGTACTCGGGGTGGACCCCGGCCTGACCCGGTGCGGGGTCGGCGTGGTCGAGGGGGTGCCCGGGCGCCCGCTCACGATGCGCGGGGTCGGCGTCGTGCGCACCCCCGCCGAGGCCGAGATCGGCGACCGGCTGGTGGCCATCGAGGCCGGCCTGGAGCAGTGGCTGGACGAGCACCGCCCCGACCTGGTGGCCGTCGAGCGGGTCTTCGCCCAGCACAACGTGCGCACCGTCATGGGCACCGCCCAGGCCAGCGCCGTCGCCATGCTGTGCGCCGCCCGGCGCGGCCTGCCGGTGGCCCTGCACACCCCCAGCGAGGTCAAGGCCGCCGTCACCGGCTCCGGCCGGGCCGACAAGGCCCAGGTCGGCGCCATGGTCACCCGGCTGCTGCGGCTCGACGCGCCGCCCAAACCCGCCGACGCCGCCGACGCCCTCGCCCTGGCCATCTGCCACATCTGGCGCGCCCCCGCCCAGAACCGACTCCAGCAGGCCGTCGCCCTGCACACCGCGAAAGGCCGCGTCCGATGATCGCGTTCGTCAACGGGCCGGTGGCCGCCGTCACCGGTCAGGTCGCCGTCGTCGAGGTCGGGGGAGTGGGCATGGCCCTCCAGTGCGCCCCCCGCACCCTCGCCGCCCTCAGGGTGGGCGAGACCGCCCGCCTGTTCACCTCCCTCGTGGTCCGCGAGGACTCCCTGACCCTCTTCGGCTTCGCCGACGACGACGAGCGGCAGGTCTTCGAACTCCTCCAGGGCGCCAGCGGCGTCGGCCCCCGACTCGCCCAGGCCATGCTGGCCACCCACACCCCCGACGCCCTGCGCGCCGCGGTCGCCTCCGCCGACGAGAAGGCGCTCACCGCCGTCCCCGGCATCGGCAAGAAGGGCGCCCAGAAACTCCTGCTGGAACTCAAGGACAAGCTCGGCGCCCCGCTCGGCACCGGCGTCGTCGCCCCCCGCACCGCCCTCGCCCACGGCCCCGCCCCCTGGGCCGAACAGGTGGAATCCGCCCTCATCGGCCTGGGCTACCCGGCCCGCGAGGCCGAGGAGGCCGTGGCCGCCGTCGCCCCCCAGGCCGAGGCCGCCCTCGCCGAGACCGGCTCCGCCCCCGTGCCCCAGCTGCTGCGCGCGGCCCTTCAGACCCTCAACCGCGCCCGCTGACCCTCCGAACACAAGGACACCCACCCGTGAACCCCCTCCACGAGGAGAACGGCGAGGACCGGATCGTCGCCGCGGCGGCGGACGGCGAGGACACGGCCGTCGAGGCCGCGCTGCGCCCCAAGGACCTCGGCGAGTTCGTCGGCCAGGAGAAGGTCCGCCGACAGCTCGACCTCGTGCTCAAGGCGGCCCGCGCGCGCGGGGCCACCGCCGACCACGTGCTGCTCTCCGGCGCCCCCGGCCTCGGCAAGACCACCCTCTCCATGATCATCGCGGCCGAGATGGAAGCCCCCATCCGGATCACCTCCGGCCCCGCCATCCAGCACGCCGGGGACCTCGCCGCCATCCTGTCCTCGCTCCAGGAGGGCGAGGTGCTCTTCCTCGACGAGATCCACCGGATGTCCCGGCCGGCCGAGGAGATGCTCTACATGGCCATGGAGGACTTCCGCGTCGACGTGATCGTCGGCAAGGGCCCCGGGGCCACCGCGATCCCCCTCGAACTGCCGCCGTTCACCCTGGTCGGCGCCACCACCCGGGCCGGTCTGCTGCCGCCCCCGCTGCGCGACCGCTTCGGCTTCACCGGGCACATGGAGTTCTACACCCCCGAGGAACTCGGCCGGGTCGTGCACCGCTCCGCCCGCCTCCTCGACGTGGCCGTCGACACCGCCGGCGCCGCCGAGATCGCCGGCCGCTCCCGGGGCACCCCCCGGATCGCCAACCGGCTGCTGCGCCGGGTCCGCGACTACGCGCAGGTCAGGGCCGACGGGGCGATCACCCGCGAGATCGCCTGCGCCGCCCTGGAGGTCTACGAGGTCGACGCCCGGGGCCTGGACCGCCTGGACCGGGGGGTGCTGGAGGCCCTGCTGAAGCTCTTCGGCGGCGGCCCGGTGGGCCTGTCCACCCTCGCGGTCGCGGTGGGGGAGGAGCGCGAGACCGTCGAGGAGGTCGCCGAGCCCTTCCTCGTGCGCGAGGGACTCCTCGCCCGCACCCCGCGCGGCCGGATCGCCACCCCGGCCGCCTGGGCCCACCTCGGCCTGGTGCCCCCGCAGCAGGTCAGCGGCGGGGTTCGGGGGGTCGGAAGCGAATCCACGGGACAACAGGGGTTGTTCGGGGCGCCCGGTACCCCGCGGGAACCGTGATGACACGCCGGCCGTTGTTTCAACGGTGCGGACTCGCCTAGACTCCGCCGATGCTGACCATTGCACGGTCGGCAGCCCACCCCCGTAGAAGAAGGCCGCCCTCCCACGCGGTCGTGCGAAGGAACACCTTTCCGTGAACAGCATCGGTCTGTACCTCCCGTTCATCCTGATCATCGGTGTGATGTTCCTGATGACGCGGTCCGCGAAGAAGAAGCAGCAGCAGGCCGTGCAGATGCGCGACCAGATGACCCCCGGCACCGGCGTGCGCACCATCGGCGGCATGTACGCCACCGTCAAGGAGGTCGGTGACGACACCGTCACCCTCGAGATCGCGCCCGGCGTGCACGCCATCTACGCCAAGAACGCGATCGGCGCCGTGCTGGAGGACGACGAGTACAACCGCATCGTCCACGGCGCTCCCGCCGGCGACCTCGACATCGACACCCCCGTCGTCCCCGACGACGCCTCCTCGCTGATCGAGGCCGACGAGGCCCCCAAGCTCGACCTCGGCAAGAAGGACGCCCCGGCCGACACGACCAAGGCCGACGAGACCCCCGAGGCCAAGGACGCCAAGGACAAGGGCACCGACGGCGACACCGGCGCCAAGTAAGGCGCCGGCGGGGACCGCGCACGCGTCCGACCGACGCCCGCCGCGGTCCCCGCGCACACACTTCTGCGGGGGGCAGGGGTCCCCACACACATTTCGTGGCCGTCCGCGCGCCGACCGGGCGCGGGGCGGTTGGACAGGGAGTTACGACAGGTGGCAGCACCGAAGAAGGGCCGACGGCCCACGGGGGCTCAGGGGAGGCCGGGCCGCGCCCTGGCCTTCATCCTGATCGCACTGGTGGCGCTCACCGCCGGGATGTTCGCGTCCAAGCAGACCACACCACGGCTCGGCATCGACCTCGCCGGCGGTACGAGCATCACGCTCAAGGCGAAGAGCGAACCGGGCAAGCCCGACGCGATCAACGACACCAACATGGACACGGCGATCGGCATCATCGAGCGCCGCGTCAACGGTCTCGGCGTGTCCGAGGCCGAGGTCCAGCGTCAGGGCCGCGACCACATCATCGTGAACATCCCCAAGGGGACGAACGAGAAGCAGGCCCGGGACCAGGTCGGCACCACCGCCCAGCTGTACTTCCGCCCGGTCATCGCCTTCGCCCCCGCCGGTCCGGCCGTCCCCGAGCCGACCCCGAGCAGCTCCTCCTCCGGGTCCCCCTCGGCCAAGCCCTCCGCCTCCGGTTCGGGTGCCCCCAAGGCCGAGGGCTCGAACTCGCCCTCCGCCAAGCCGTCGTCCAGCGCCACTTCGCAGGGCCGTGCCGTCAGCGAGGCCCTCAAGGCCCCGTCGGCGTCCGGTTCCCCCTCGCCCCAGGCGAGCGAGTCGAAGAAGGCAGACGACCCCAAGGCCACCCCGAGCGCCTCGGCCCCCGCCCCGGACAAGGCCGCCGCCGACCTCCAGGCCCAGTTCGCGGCCCTGGACTGCTCCAAGGAGTCGGTCCGCGCCACCGCCGGCAAGTCGGCGAAGTCCAGCGAGCCCACCGTGGCCTGTGGCCCGAGCCAGGGCGGCTGGGGCAAGTGGCTGCTCGGCCCGGCCGCCGTGGACGGCCAGGACGTCTCCGACGCCAAGGGTCAGCTCGACCCGCAGCGCGGCGCCTGGATCGTGACCATGCAGTTCACCGACAAGGGCGCCGACAAGTTCGCCAAGATCACCGGTGAGCTGGCCGCCAAGCAGTCCCCGCAGAACCAGTTCGCGATCGTGCTCGACGGCGAGGTCGTCTCCGACCCGTACGTCACCTCCGCCCTGACCGGCGGCAACGCCGAGATCTCCGGCGGCTTCAACCAGCAGTCCGCCCAGGACCTCGGCAACATGCTGTCCTACGGCGCCCTGCCGCTCTCCTTCCAGGAGGACAGCGTCACGACCGTGACCGCCGCCCTCGGTGGCGAGCAGCTCAAGGCCGGTCTGATCGCGGGCGCCATCGGCCTCGTGCTCGTCGTGATCTACCTGCTGGTCTACTACCGGGGTCTGGCGATCATCGCGATCGTCTCCCTGCTGGTCTCGGCCGCGCTGACCTACACGATCATGGCGCTGCTCGGAAAGGGCATCGGCTTCGCCCTGAACCTGCCGGCCGTCTGCGGCGCGATCGTCGCGATCGGCATCACGGCGGACTCCTTCATCGTGTACTTCGAACGCATCCGCGACGAGGTCCGCGAGGGACGCACCCTGCTGCCGGCCGTGGAGCGCGCGTGGCCCCGGGCCCGCCGCACCATCCTCGTCTCGGACTTCGTCTCCTTCCTCGCCGCCGCGGTGCTCTTCATCGTCACCGTCGGCAAGGTGCAGGGCTTCGCCTTCACCCTGGGTCTGACCACCGTCCTCGACGTGGTCGTGGTCTGGTTCTTCACCAAGCCCGTCATGACCCTGCTGGCCCGCACGAAGTTCTTCGCGAGCGGTCACCCGTGGTCCGGCCTCGACCCCAAGCGCCTGGGCGCCAAGCCCCCGCTGCGCCGGTCCCGTCGCACCACCGCCCCCGTCGAAGCAAAGGAGGCGTGAGATGTCGAAGCTGGGAGATATCGGCGCCAAGCTCTACCGCGGCGAGGTCGGGTACGACTTCGTCGGCAAGCGATTCCTCTGGTACGGCGTCTCCGTACTGATCACGATCGTCGCCATCGCCGCCCTGGCCTTCAAGGGCCTCAACATGGGCATCGAGTTCAAGGGCGGCGCGGTCTTCACCACCCCGAGCGCCTCCGTCACGGTGGCCCAGGCCGAACGCGCCGCCGAGAAGGCATCCGGCCACCCGGCCATCGTGCAGGAGCTGGGCACCGGCTCGATGCGGATCCAGATCTCGGAGCTGGACACCAACGAGGCCGCGAACGTCAAGAAGGACCTGGCCCGCGACCTGAAGGTGGACGAGGGCCAGATCGGCGCCGACCTGGTCGGCCCGAGCTGGGGCTCGCAGATCGCCAACAAGGCGTGGACCGGCCTCGGGATCTTCATGATCCTCGTGGTGATCTACCTGGCCATCGCCTTCGAATGGCGGATGGCCGTCGCCGCCCTCATCGCCCTGATCCACGACCTCACCATCACCGTCGGCGTGTACGCGCTCGTCGGCTTCGAGGTCACCCCGGGCACCGTGATCGGTCTGCTGACCATCCTCGGCTACTCCCTCTACGACACCGTCGTCGTCTTCGACGGCCTCAAGGAGGCCACCAAGGACATCGGCAAGCAGACCCGCTTCACCTACAGCGAGCTGGCCAACCGTTCCATCAACGGCACCCTGGTCCGCTCCATCAACACCACCGTCGTGGCCCTCCTCCCGGTCGGCGCGCTGCTGTTCATCGGCGGCGGCTTCCTCGGCGCGGGCATGCTGAACGACATCTCGCTCTCCCTGTTCGTCGGCCTCGCCGCCGGTGCCTACTCCTCGATCTTCATCGCGACCCCGCTGGTCGTGGACCTCAAGGAGCGGGACCCGGCCATGAAGGCCCTGCGGCGCCGGGTGCTGGCCAAGCGCGCGAGCGGCGAGGAGACGGACGGCCTCGGCCCCGCCTCCGAGGTGCCCGCCCCCACCACCGGCCGCGCCGCCGGCAGGGCCTCGGGACGGCGCGGATGACCGACCTGCTGACCCCCGAGGCACGCGAACTGCTGGTCTCGCGGATCGTGGACGTCCCCGACTACCCCCAGCCGGGCGTGGTCTTCAAGGACATCACCCCGCTGCTCGCCGACCCGAAGGCGTTCACCGTCCTCACCGACGCCTTCGCCGACCTCGCCGCGCACCGCGGGATCACGAAGATCGTCGGGCTGGAGGCGCGCGGGTTCATCCTCGCCGCCCCCGTCGCGGTCCGCGCCGGCATCGGCTTCGTGCCCGTCCGCAAGGCCGGCAAGCTCCCCGGGGCCACCCTCTCCCAGTCCTACGACCTGGAGTACGGCAGCGCCGAGATCGAGATCCACGCCGAGGCCCTCACCCCCGAGGACCGCGTGCTGGTCATCGACGACGTGCTGGCCACCGGCGGCACCGCCGCGGCCTCCCTGGAGCTGATCCGTCGCGCCGGCGCCCGCCCGGCCGGCGTGGCCGTGCTCATGGAGCTGTCCTTCCTGCCCGGCCGCGAACGGCTCGCCCCGCTCCTGGCCGAGGCACCACTGGACGCCCTGCTCGTGGTCTGAGCCGGCACGCGCGTCGCACGCACGACCGAGGGCCCCGCGCTTCCCCCACCAGGAGGCACGGGGCCCTCGCCCGTTCCCCGAGGTCCCGCACGCCGGGGCCCGCGCCCGCGCACGCGCCGTGCGACGGCCGAAACCCGCCCTGTCGGGCCGCGCGCTCTCCTCGGGGAACGCGCCCGGCCCGACCTCGCTACCATGGTTTATCCGGACCTGACCGGGGCCCCGGATCCGCACGAGGAGCGCTCTTGCCAGACGAGGTCCAGCCACTGTCCGCCGCGCAGCCCGCGAACCCCGAGCCGGCCGGGTCCACGCCCGCCCCGCTCGCCCCGGTCGCCAAGGGCCCCGCGCCGGCCAAGCCCGCCCCGTCACGGACGGCGGGCTCCTCCAACCGCGTCCGGGCCCGTCTGGCCCGACTCGGCGGTCAGCGTTCCAACCCGTACAACCCGGTGCTGGAACCCCTGCTGCGGATAGTCCGGGGCAACGACCCCAAGACCGAGACCGGCACCCTGCGCCAGATCGAACAGGCGTACCAGGTCGCCGAACGCTGGCACCGGGGCCAGAAGCGCAAGAGCGGCGACCCGTACATCACCCACCCGCTCGCCGTCACCACCATCCTCGCCGAACTCGGCATGGACCCGGCCACCCTGATGGCCGGGCTGCTCCACGACACCGTCGAGGACACCGAGTACGGCCTGGAGGACCTGCGCCGCGACTTCGGCGACGCCGTCGCCCTCCTGGTGGACGGGGTCACCAAGCTCGACCGGGTCAAGTTCGGCGAGGCCGCCCAGGCCGAGACCGTGCGCAAGATGGTCGTGGCCATGGCCAAGGACCCCCGGGTGCTGGTCATCAAGCTCGCCGACCGCCTGCACAACATGCGCACCATGCGCTACCTCAAGCGGGAGAAGCAGGAGAAGAAGGCCCGCGAGACCCTGGAGATCTACGCCCCGCTCGCCCACCGGCTGGGCATGAACACCATCAAGTGGGAGCTGGAGGACCTCGCCTTCGCGATCCTCTACCCGAAGATGTACGACGAGATCGTCCGCCTCGTCGCCGAGCGCGCCCCCAAGCGGGACGAGTACCTGGCCATCGTCACCGACGAGGTCCAGACCGACCTGCGGGCCGCCCGCATCAAGGCCACCGTCACCGGTCGGCCCAAGCACTACTACAGCGTGTACCAGAAGATGATCGTGCGCGGTCGCGACTTCGCCGAGATCTACGACCTGGTCGGCATCCGGGTCCTGGTCGACACGGTCCGGGACTGCTACGCGGCCCTGGGCACCGTGCACGCGCGCTGGAACCCGGTCCCCGGCCGGTTCAAGGACTACATCGCGATGCCGAAGTTCAACATGTACCAGTCCTTGCACACGACGGTCATCGGACCCAACGGCAAGCCCGTCGAGCTCCAGATCCGCACCTTCGACATGCACCGCCGCGCCGAGTACGGCATCGCGGCGCACTGGAAGTACAAGCAGCAGACGGTCGCCGGGGCCTCCAAGGTCCGCACCGACGTGCCCCAGGCCGCCAAGGGCTCCGCCGGGCACGACACCGTCAACGACATGGCCTGGCTGCGCCAGCTGCTGGACTGGCAGAAGGAGACCGAGGACCCCGGCGAGTTCCTCGACTCGCTGCGCTTCGACCTCTCCCGCAACGAGGTCTTCGTCTTCACGCCCAAGGGCGACGTGATCGCCCTGCCCGCCGGCGCCACCCCGGTGGACTTCTCCTACGCCGTGCACACCGAGGTGGGCCACCGCACCATAGGGGCCCGGGTCAACGGCCGGCTGGTGCCGCTGGAGTCCACCCTCGACAACGGCGACCTGGTGGAGGTGTTCACCTCCAAGGCCGAGGGCGCGGGCCCGTCCCGCGACTGGCTGGGCTTCGTGAAGTCCCCGCGGGCCCGCAACAAGATCCGCGCCTGGTTCTCCAAGGAACGCCGCGACGAGGCCATCGAACAGGGCAAGGACGCGATCGCCCGCGCCATGCGCAAGCAGGGCCTGCCGATCCAGCGGATACTGACCGGCGACTCGCTGGTCACCCTCGCCCACGAGATGCGCTACCCCGACATCTCCTCCCTCTACGCCGCGATCGGCGAGGGGCACGTGGCCGCGCAGGGCGTCGTGCAGAAGCTCGTGCAGGCCCTCGGCGGGGAGGAGGCGGCCGGCGAGGACATCGAGGAGGTCGTGCCCCCGGCCCGGGGCCGCGCCAAGCGGCGCGGGAACAACGACCCCGGGGTCGTGGTCAAGGGCGTCGACGACGTGTGGGTCAAGCTGGCCCGCTGCTGCACCCCTGTGCCCGGGGACCCGATCATCGGCTTCGTCACGCGCGGCAGCGGGGTCTCGGTGCACCGGGCCGACTGCGTGAACGTGGACTCCCTCTCGCAGCAGCCGGAGCGGATCCTCGCCGTCGAATGGGCCCCCACCCAGTCCTCGGTGTTCCTCGTCGCCATCCAGGTGGAGGCGCTGGACCGGTCCCGACTGCTCTCGGACGTCACCCGGGTCCTGTCCGACCAGCACGTCAACATCCTGTCGGCGGCCGTGCAGACCTCCCGGGACCGGGTGGCCACCTCTCGGTTCACCTTCGAGATGGGCGACCCCAAGCACCTGGGACACGTGCTGAAGGCCGTACGGGGCGTGGAGGGCGTGTACGACGTGTACCGCGTGACCTCCGCCCGCCGCCCCTGACGGGCGGCCCGACGCGGCACATGTGAAAGGGCCCCGGCCCGGGAGGAGACTCCCGGGCCGGGGCCCTTTCACACGCGCTGGGCGGACGGCTCAGCCGCCGAACTCCTCCAGACCCTTCAGGGCCTGGTCGAGCAGGGCCTGGCGGCCCTCCAGCTCACGCGCCAGCTTGTCGGCCTTGGCGTTGTTGCCGGCCGCGCGCGCCACGTCGATCTGACCGCGCAGCTTGTCCACGGCGGCCTGGAGCTGACCGGTCAGACCGGCGGCGCGGGCCCGCGCCTCCGGGTTGGTCCGGCGCCACTCGGCCTCCTCCGACTCCTGGATGGCCCGCTCCACGGCGTGCATCCGGCCCTCGACCTTCGGCCGGGCGTCGCGCGGCACGTGGCCGATGGCCTCCCAGCGCTCGTTGAGCGAGCGGAACGCGGCCCGGGCCGCCTTCAGGTCGGTGACGGGAACGAGCTTCTCGGCCTCGTCCGCCAGCGCCTCCTTGAGCCCCAGGTTCTCCACCTGCTCGGCGTCGCGGACCGCGAACACCTCGGAGCGGGCCGCGAAGAACACGTCCTGGGCGCCCCGGAAGCGGTTCCACAGGTCGTCCTCGGACTCGCGCTGGGCGCGCCCGGCCGCCTTCCAGTCCGCCATCAGCTCGCGGTAGCGGGCCGCCGTCGGACCCCAGTCGGTGGACTTGGCCAGCGCCTCGGCCTCGGAGACCAGCTTCTCCTTGACCTTGCGGGCGTCCTCGCGCTGCGCGTCCAGGGACGCGAAGTGCGCCTTGCGACGCTTGGAGAACGCCGAGCGGGCGTGCGAGAAGCGGTGCCACAGCTCGTCGTCGGACTTGCGGTCCAGACGCGGCAGGCCCTTCCAGATGTCGACCAGGGCCCGCAGCCGCTCGCCGGCCGAACGCCACTGGTCGCTCTGCGCCAGCTGCTCGGCCTCGGCGACCAGGTCCTCCTTGGCCTTGCGGGACTCGTCGCTCTGCTTGGCCTTCTGCGCCTTGCGCTCCTCGCGCCGCGACTCGACCGTGCCCACCAGGGCGTCGAGCCGCTTGCGGAGCGCTTCGAGATCGCCCACGGCGTGGTGCTCGTCCACCTGCGTGCGCAGGTGGTCGATCGCGACCTGCGCGTCCTTCGAGGACAGGTCGGTGGTCCGCACCCGTCGTTCGAGGAGGCCGATCTCGACCACCAGGCCCTCGTACTTGCGCTCGAAGTAGGCCAGTGCCTCCTCGGGGGTCCCGGCCTGCCAGGAACCGACGACCTGCTCGCCCTCGGCCGTACGCACGTACACGGTGCCCGTCTCGTCGACGCGGCCCCACGGGTCGCTGCTCACAGCGCCTCCTCCACCTGATGCCTCCGTGGGGGATCACCCCCGGGCATCGTCCACAGTTTCCTGGGGCGGGCAGTGCCCGCCCTGCACAACGCCAACATAGGCGAACGCCGGCCCGGCTGTCCGCATCCGGCGGCACGCAATATCACCGACAGGACCCGGGCGGGACCTTCGGCCCTGATCGATCCCGGCCGCCGACGCGGGTCGGCGGCCGGGCCGGGGCCGGTCAGTTCTTGGCCACGGTCGCCTTCTCGATGGTCACGGGCTTCTTCGGCGCGGTGCCGTCGGCGGCGGTGCCGTCCTTGGCCACGTTCTCCACGACCTTCAGCCCGGCCGCGTCCAGGGTGCCGAACGGGGTGTAGGTCGGGGTCAGCGGGCTGTCCTTGTAGACCAGGAAGAACTGGCTGCCGCCGGAGTTCGGGGTGCTGGTGTTGGCCATCGCCACGGTGCCCGCCGGGTAGATCACCTGGCCGGACTTGTCGGCCTTGCCCAGGGCGCCGAGGTTCTCGTCCTTGATGGTGTAGCCGGGGCCGCCCATGCCGGTGCCCTGCGGGTCGCCGCACTGGAGCACGAAGATCCCGGCGGTGGTCAGCCGGTGGCACTTGGTCTTGTCGAAGTAGCCCTTGTCGGCCAACGCCTTGAAGGAGTTGACGGTCTCGGGGGTCTTCGACGCGTCCATCGTGATGCTCAGGTCGCCCTCGTTGGTCTTGAGGGTGAACGTGTACTTCGCGCCCTTGTCGATCGCCATCGCGGGCGAGGGGGACTTCTCCGGGGTGGGCTCGTTGCTGGGCGGGGTGGAGGACGAGGCCGATGCCTGCGGGTCCTTCTTCGTGTCGCCGCCGAAGACCCCGGACACGGCCAGGGCGATCACCCCGCCGACCACCACCACCGCGCCGGCCCCGATGGCCAGGTTGCGCCGTTTGGCCCGGCTCCGCGCCTGGGCCCGCCGCTGCTGCTGGCGCTCGAACTTCTCCCGGGCGAGCTGCCGCCGCCGCTGATCGCTGGTGACCACCGGATACTCCTTGCGTTCCTCGACTGCCTGTCCGAGTCGGTTAGCCACGTACCGTATATGGGTTCGCTGTGTGAGGAGAGGCGCCGGTAGGCTCTGACCTGCCGGGAACCCCTCCCGGCCCATCGCCCAGACGACGATCCGAGGACGAACGTGCTGATTGCCGGATTCCCCGCCGGGGCCTGGGGGACCAACTGCTACGTGGTCGCCCCCGCCGCCGGCGAGGAGTGCGTGATCATCGACCCCGGCCACCAGGCCGCCCAGGGCGTCGAGGAGACCCTCCGCAAGCACCGGCTCAAGCCCGTCGCGGTGGTCCTCACCCACGGCCACATCGACCACGTGGCCTCGGTGGTCCCGGTGTGCGGCGCGCACGACGTGCCCGCCTGGATCCACCCCGAGGACCGCTACATGATGAGCGATCCCGAGAAGGCCCTCGGCCGCTCCATCGGGATGCCGCTGATGGGCGAGCTGACCGTCGGCGAGCCCGACGACGTCCGCACCCTCTCCGACGGCGCCGCCCTGAAGCTGGCCGGTCTGGAGTTCTCCGTCGCGCACGCCCCCGGCCATACCAAGGGGTCGGTGACGTTCCGGCTGCCCGAGAACCCGGAGATCCCCCCGGTGCTGTTCTCCGGCGACCTGCTCTTCGCCGGCTCCATCGGCCGCACCGACCTGCCGGGGGGCTCCCACGCGGAGATCCTCCGCTCGCTGGGCCGGGTGTGCCTGCCGCTCGACGACTCGACCGTGGTCCTCTCCGGCCACGGCCCCCAGACCACCATCGGCCGTGAACGCGCGACCAACCCGTACCTGCGGGAAGTCGCCGCCGGCCTGGGGAACGGCACCGCCGCCCCCCGACGAGGAATGTGAAGAAAGACGACGTGAGCACCTTCCAGGCCCCCAAGGGCACGTACGACCTGCTCCCCCCGGACTCGGCCCGCTACCTCGCCGTCCGCGAGGCCATCGCCGCCCCGCTGCGGACCGCCGGCTACGGCTACGTGGAGACCCCCGGGTTCGAGGACGTGAACCTCTTCGCGCGCGGCGTCGGGGAGTCCACCGACATCGTCACCAAGGAGATGTACACCCTCACCACCAAGGGCGGCGACGAGCTGGCGCTGCGCCCCGAGGGCACCGCGTCGGTGCTCCGCGCCGCCCTGGAGGCCAACCTGCACAAGCGCGGCAACCTGCCCGTGAAGCTCTGGTACTCCGGCTCCTACTACCGCTACGAGCGCCCGCAGAAGGGCCGCTACCGGCACTTCTCCCAGGTCGGCGCCGAGGCCATCGGGGCCGAGGACCCGGCGCTGGACGCCGAGCTGATCATCCTCGCCGACCAGGCGTACCGCTCGCTGGGCCTGCGGAACTTCCGCATCCTGCTGAACTCGCTGGGCGACAAGGAGTGCCGCCCGGTCTACCGCGAGGCCCTCCAGACCTTCCTGCGCGGCCTCGACCTCGACGAGGAGACCGTCCGTCGGATCGAGATCAACCCGCTGCGCGTCCTGGACGACAAGCGCGACGCGGTCCAGAAGCAGCTCGTCGACGCCCCGCTGCTGCGCGACCACCTGTGCGAGGCGTGCCGGGCCTACCACGCTGAGGTCCGCGAGCTGATCACCGCCGCCGGCGTGGCCTTCGAGGACGACGACCGGCTCGTGCGCGGCCTGGACTACTACACCCGCACCACCTTCGAGTTCGTCCACGACGGCCTCGGCTCCCAGTCCGCGGTCGGCGGCGGCGGCCGCTACGACGGCCTGTCCGAGATGATCGGCGGCCCCGCGCTGCCCTCGGTGGGCTGGGCCCTGGGCGTGGACCGCACGGTGCTCGCGCTGGAGGCCGAGGGCGTGGTCCTCGACCTGCCCCGCGTCACCGACGTGTTCGCCGTGGCCCTCGGCGAGGAGGCCCGGCGCACCCTGTTCGGCCTGGTCACCGAGGCCCGCAAGGCCGGGATCGCCGCCGACTTCGGCTACGGCGGCAAGGGCCTCAAGGGCGCCATGAAGGACGCCAACCGCTCCGGCGCCCGGTTCGCCCTGATCGCCGGCGAACGCGACCTGGCCGAGGGCGTCGTGCAGCTCAAGGACCTGGAGAGCGGCGAGCAGGAGGCCCTGCCCGTGACCGAGGTCCTCGCCAAGCTGACCGCGCGCCTGGCCGGCTGAGACCGGCGGGAACGGCCGGGCCCCGGGGCCCGGTGAGGGCGGGCCGGGAGGAGACTCCCCGCCCGCCCTCGCGCACAGGCGGGTACGGCACAATGGCCCGAGCCGGAAGACCCCGGCGCGGCGAGAGGCCCCCCGCGGCCCGCCGAGAGAACGACGGAGCGGCGGTGCGGCCACGATGACCACGAGGACCCAGGGAGCCGGCCGGACCGGCGCCGAGCAGCCGCCCGCGGGCCGCGCCCTCGCCCCCGGACGCGGCCTGGCCTGGCTGTTCGTGATCACCGGGGCGGCCGGTCTGCTCGCCGCCTGGGTGATCACCCTCGACAAGTTCAAGCTGCTGGAGGACCCGAACTTCACCCCCGGGTGCAGCCTCAACCCGATCGTCTCCTGCGGCAACATCATGAAGAGCGAGCAGGCATCCGCGTTCGGCTTCCCCAACCCGATGCTGGGCCTGGTGGCCTACGGGATCGTGATCGGGGTCGGCGCGAGCGTGCTGGCCGGGGCCCGGGCCCGCCGCTGGTACTGGCTCACGTTCAACGCGGGCACCCTGTTCGGCGTGGTCTTCTGCGCCTGGCTGACCTACCAGTCGCTCTACAACATCAACTCGCTGTGCCTGTGGTGCTGCCTGGCCTGGGTCGCCACGATCACCCTGTTCTGGTACGTCACCGCCTTCAACGTCCGCGAGGGCCTGCTGCCCGCCCCGGCCTGGCTGCGGTCCTTCTTCGGCGAGTTCCCCTGGGTCGCCCCCGTGCTGCACATCGGGATCATCGGCATGCTGATCCTGACCCGCTGGTGGGAGTTCTGGACCTCCTGACCCGAGCCCGACCCGCGACCGGCTGTCGGACCCGGGCATTAGGCTGGCCGCGTGGAACCCGATCTCTTCACCGCAGCCGCCGAGGAACGCCAGGAGAAGGACCCGTCGAGCGCCCCGCTCGCGGTCCGGATGCGCCCGCGCACCCTGGACGAGGTGGTCGGCCAGCGGCACCTGCTGAAGACGGGCTCCCCGCTGCGCCGCCTCGTGGGCGAGGGCGCCGGCGGCCCCGCCGGGGCCTCCTCGGTGATCCTGTGGGGACCGCCCGGGATCGGCAAGACCACCCTGGCCCACGTGGTCAGCAAGGCCACCAACAAGCGCTTCGTGGAACTCTCGGCGATCACCGCGGGCGTCAAGGAGGTCCGGGCCGTCATCGAGGGCGCCCGCCGGGCGGTCGGCGGCTACGGCCGCGAGACCGTCCTCTTCCTCGACGAGATCCACCGCTTCAGCAAGGCCCAACAGGACTCCCTGCTGCCCGCCGTCGAGAACCGCTGGGTCACCCTGATCGCCGCGACCACCGAGAACCCCTACTTCTCGGTGATCTCCCCGCTGCTCTCCCGCTCCCTCCTGCTCACCCTGGAGGCCCTCACCGACGAGGACCTGCGCGGCCTGCTGCACCGCGCCCTCACCGAGGAGCGCGGCCTCGGCGGCGCCGTGACCCTGGACCGGGAGGCCGAGGAGCACCTGCTGCGGGTCGCCGGCGGCGACGCCCGGCGGGCCCTGACCGCGCTGGAGGCGGCGGCCGGCTCGGCCCTGGCCAAGCAGGAGGACACGATCACCCTGGCCACGGTCGAGGAGTCCGTGGACCGCGCCGCCGTCACCTACGACCGCGACGGCGACCAGCACTACGACGTGGCCAGCGCCCTGATCAAGTCCATCCGCGGCTCCGACGCGGACGCGGCCCTGCACTACCTGGCCCGCATGATCGACGCCGGCGAGGACCCCCGCTTCATCGCCCGCCGGCTGATGATCTCCGCCAGCGAGGACATCGGCCTCGCCGACCCCGGCGCGCTGCCGCTGGCCGTGGCCGCCGCCCAGGCCGTGGCCATGATCGGCTTTCCCGAGGCCGCCCTCACCCTCAGCCATGTGACCATCGCCCTGGCCCTGGCCCCCAAGTCCAACACCGCCACCACCGCCATCGGCGCGGCCCTGGCCGACGTGCGCGCCGGTCTGGCCGGCCCGGTCCCCGCGCACCTGCGCGACGGGCACTACAAGGGGGCCGAGAAACTCGGCCACGCCCAGGGCTACGTGTACCCGCACGACGTGCCCGGCGCGATCGCCGCCCAGCAGTACGCCCCCGACGCCCTGCACGGCAAGCGCTACTACCAACCCACCCGGTACGGGGCCGAGGCCCGCTACGCCGACGTGGTCGAGATGGTCCGCGAGCGCCTCGCCGGCTCCTGACGGCCGCGCCCCGGGTGCGGGCCGGCCGGCGTCGGGCCAGCATCGGGGCATGAGGCGAGGGACCGCGCGGGGGAGTGCGACCGCGATGGCGGGGGCGCTGCTCTGCGCCCTCGCGTTCGGCGGCTGCGCCCGCCCGGGACCGGAGCCCGGGGCCTCGGCGGCGCCCTTCGCGCGGGTGCCGCTCGCGAGCGAGGGCTTCCCGCCCGAGGCCGCGACGGCCCGCGCGTGGCTGGAGAAGCTGGTCGTGGGCTGGGGGCAGAACTGGCAGACCTACCGGCGCGCGGAGTTCGAGCCCCCCGGCGGGGCGCGCTGGTCGGACGAGACCGACGCGGTGGGCGGGCGCAACGGCTGCGACACCCGGGACGACGTGCTCCGGCGGGACCTGACCGGGGCGCGCGAGGGGGACCGCAACCCGTGCGTGGTCCTGTCGGGGGTGCTGCACGACCCCTACACCGGAACCGAGCTGCCGTACTCCTACCGCAGGGCCTCCGGGATCGAGACCGATCACGTGGTGGCCCTGGGCGCGGCCTGGCGGGGCGGGGCGTGGGCCTGGACCCCGGCCCGGCGCCTGGCCTACGCCAACGACCTGGACGGGCTGCTCGCGGTGGAGAAGCGGGCCAACCAGGAGAAGGGCAGCAAGACGGCGGACAAATGGCGCCCGCCGCGCCGCGCGTACTGGTGCGAGTACGGCCGCCGGTACGTGGGGGTCAAGCACAAGTACGCGCTGACCGTGACCCCGCCGGAGCGGGACGCGCTGCGCGAGCTGCTCACGACCTGTCGCTGACCGCCCCGCCGCCGACGGTCCGCCCGGCCGCGTGGTCGGCGGCCCCGAGCAGGCCGCGCAGGGCCCGCCGCAGGCAGCGCACGTCGGCCAGCGGGCGGGGGAAGTCGAAGCGGGCGTCGAAGGGGGCCGCGCCGTCCCGGGGCAGGAACCGGACCCGCAGCCCGTGCCGGTCCAGGGCCAGGGGGACCGGCCGCGGCCGGTCGGCGCCGCGCGGGCCGAGCAGCGCGGTCAGCCCGGCGAGCCGCTCGCCGTGGTCGGCGTACAGGTGCTGGAGGAGTTCGGCCTCGTGGTCCACGAGCGGGTCCGGCTCCGCGCCGGCGAGCAGGTCGGGGTCGACGCGTTCGACGCCCTCCGGCGTCTCCAGGGCGATCTCGCCGACCTCCAGCCGCAGCAGCACCCAGGCGGGGCGGCCGTACTGGCCGGGGGCGGGGTCGAGGGAGAGGGGTTCGGCCAGGCCGAGGAGTTCGGGGACGGGACGGCGTTCGGCGAGCAGCTCGGCGCAGGCGGCGCGGGCGGCCTCGCCGCGCACCGGGGTGAGCCAGCCCGACAGCCGGGCGCGGGCCCGGATACGATGGGGCACGGACACCGGCGCCACGTCCGTGATCTCGATCACGGCGGTGACGTCGTCGTCCTGGGCGTGAGCGGCCGCCCTGGCCGCCGAACTCTCCCCGGAGATCAGGAGAATCACGTCCCCGTCCGGGGTGACGGTCCGCGCGACCGGCATTCCCGTCCCGAAGGCTTCGGCGGGTGCCCGGTCACGAGCACCCGGCAGCGTGAGGGATACTGAGGCGTTGGAATCTACGAGGGTTCGTACGCGCTCGGCTCCGGTGAGCTGTCGAGCGCCTTCCCTGGGACGCGGCTGACCTTGCTTATCGTCGTCGTCAGCGGACGTGGATCGTTTCTCGTCCGTACTGCGATGCGCACTGGGCTTGGGGATCCCATGTGGTCGAGACATTACGTCCTCCTCGAATAAGGTAAGGCTCACCTAACTTACATGGAGGTAGGTTCCCCGTGAACCAGTCGCGACCCAAGGTCAAGAAGTCTCGTGCCCTCGGCATCGCCCTGACGCCGAAGGCCGTCAAGTACTTCGAGGCTCGCCCCTACCCGCCGGGTGAGCACGGCCGCGGCCGCAAGCAGACCTCGGACTACAAGGTCCGTCTGCTCGAGAAGCAGCGTCTGCGTGCCCAGTACGACATCAGCGAGAAGCAGCTGGCCCGCGCCTACGACCGCGCCAAGAAGGTCGAAGGCAAGACCGGCGAAGCCCTCGTGATCGAGCTCGAGCGCCGCCTCGACGCCCTGGTCCTGCGTTCGGGCATCGCCCGCACCATCTACCAGGCCCGTCAGATGGTCGTGCACGGCCACATCGAGGTCAACGGCGGCAAGGTCGACAAGCCGTCGTTCCGCGTGCGTCCCGACGACGTCGTGACCGTCCGCGAGCGCAGCCGCGAGAAGCACCCCTTCCAGGTCGCCCGTGAGGGTGGCTACGCGGGCGAGGGCGAGACCCCGCGCTACCTGCAGGTCAACCTGAAGGCCCTGGCGTTCCGCCTGGACCGCGACCCGCAGCGCAAGGAAGTCCCCGTGATCTGCGACGAGCAGCTCGTCGTCGAGTACTACGCCCGCTGACGCGGACGCGGTCTCTTCACGCTGTTCCACCGAGCCCGGTCCTCCCCCTTCGCGGGGGCGGCCGGGCTCGGCCCGTTCCCGGCCCCGATCCCGCCCGCGCGACCTGCCAATTCCGTTACGGCGGACGGGTCCCGGCGCGATAGGGTCGGGAGACGAGTTTTCCCTACGACGAGGAGCGGTGCGCGTGTCCGGTGGCGAGGTGGCGGGGATCCTGGTGGCCGTCTTCTGGGCGATCCTGGTCTCCTTCCTGGCCGTGGCACTGGCCCGGCTGGCGCAGACCCTCAAGGCGACCACCCGGCTGGTGGCCGAGGTCACCGACCAGGCCGTGCCGTTGCTGCGCGACGCCCAGGGCGCCGTCCGCGCCGCGCACACCCAGCTCGACCGCGTGGACGCCATCGCGGGCGACGTGCAGGAGGTCGCGGCCAACGCCTCCGCCCTCTCCTCCACCGTCGCCTCCACCTTCGGCGGTCCCCTCGTCAAGGTCGCGGCCTTCGGCTACGGCGTGCGCAAGGCCCTCGGCCGGGACCGCGAGGCCCCCGCGCCGGGCCCGGCGCCCGCGAAGGGCCGCCGCTCCACCGTGATCGTGGGCCGCACCGTGCCCGGCCGGCGCCGACAGCAGAAGGACTGAGCCCGTTGTTCCGTCGAGCCTTCTGGTTCACCGCCGGCGCCGCAGCCGGCGTGTGGGCCACCACCAAGGTCAATCGCAAGCTCCAGCAGCTCACCCCCGAGAGCCTGGCGGCCCGGGCCGCCGACAAGGCGGTCGACACCGGCCACCGGCTCAAGGGCTTCGCACTCGACGTCAAGGCGGGCATGACCCAGCGCGAGGGCGAACTGAACGACGCGTTGGGCCTGACCCAGGACCCCGACCGCCCGGACAACGTCCGCGTGCTCCCGGCCCCGCGCCGCCTGCACGCCATCGCCGGAGAGGCGGCCGACCGGCCCGCCGCCGGCACCACCCCGATCCACCGACCGAACACGTCGCACAACCGGAATGAGGACCACTGATGGAGTCGGCTGAAATTCGTCGCCGCTGGCTGAGCTTCTTCGAGGAGCGCGGTCACGCCGTTGTCCCTTCGGCGTCGCTCATCGCGGACGACCCGACTCTGCTGCTGGTCAACGCGGGCATGGTCCCGTTCAAGCCCTACTTCCTGGGTGAGACCAAGCCGCCGGCCCCGCGCGCCACCAGCGTCCAGAAGTGCGTGCGCACCCCGGACATCGAAGAGGTCGGCAAGACCACCCGCCACGGCACCTTCTTCCAGATGTGCGGCAACTTCTCCTTCGGCGACTACTTCAAGGAAGGCGCCATCAAGCTCGCCTGGGAGCTGCTCACCAGCCCCGTGGCGGACGGCGGCTTCGGCCTGGAGCCGGAGAAGCTCTGGATCACCGTCTACCTCGACGACGACGAGGCCGAGACGATCTGGCGCGACGTGGTGGGCGTGCCCGCCGAGCGGATCCAGCGCCTGGGCAAGAAGGACAACTTCTGGTCCATGGGCGTCCCCGGCCCCTGCGGCCCCTGCTCCGAGATCAACTACGACCGCGGCCCCGAGTTCGGCGTCGAGGGCGGCCCGGCCGTCAACGACGAGCGCTACGTCGAGATCTGGAACCTCGTCTTCATGCAGTTCGAGCGGGGCGCCGGCGACGGCAAGGAGGACTTCCCGATCCTGGGTGACCTCCCGTCCAAGAACATCGACACCGGTCTCGGCCTCGAACGCCTCGCGATGATCCTGCAGGGCGTGCAGAACATGTACGAGACCGACACCCTGCGCGTGGTCATGGACAAGGCCACCGAGCTGACCGGCGTCCGCTACGGCGCGGCCAAGGACTCCGACGTGTCCATGCGCGTCGTGGCCGACCACATGCGCACCTCCGTCATGCTCATCGGCGACGGGGTCACCCCCGGCAACGAGGGCCGCGGCTACGTGCTGCGCCGCATCATGCGCCGCGCCATCCGCAACATGCGCCTCATGGGCGCCACCGGCCCGGTGGTCCAGGACCTCATCGACGTGGTCATCGAGACGATGGGGCAGCAGTACCCCGAGCTGCTCACCGACCGCAAGCGCATCGAGACCGTGGCCCTCGCCGAGGAGGCCGCGTTCCTCAAGGCCCTCAAGGGCGGCACCAACATCCTCGACACCGCCGTCACCGAGACCAAGGCCGCCGGCGGCACCGTGCTCTCCGGCGACAAGGCGTTCCTGCTCCACGACACCTGGGGCTTCCCGATCGACCTCACCCTGGAGATGGCCTCCGAGCAGGGCCTCACCGTGGACGAGCCCGGCTTCCGCCGCCTGATGCAGGAGCAGCGCGACCGGGCCAAGGCCGACGCCAAGGCCAAGAAGACCGGCCACGCCGACCTCAGCTCCTACCGCGAGATCGCCGACGCGGCCGGCGCCACCGAGTTCACCGGCTACGCCACCACCCAGGGCGAGTCCACCGTGGTCGGCCTCCTGGTCAACGGCGTGCCCGCGCCCGCCGCCTCCGAGGGCGACGAGGTCGAGGTCGTCCTCGACCGCACCCCCTTCTACGCCGAGGGCGGCGGCCAGCTCGCCGACCAGGGCCGGATCAAGCTCGACACCGGTGCCGTCATCGAGGTCCGCGACGTGCAGCAGCCGGTCCCCGGCGTCTCCGTGCACAAGGGTTCGGTGCAGGTCGGCGAGGTCACCGTGGGCGCCGCCGCCTACGCCGCGATCGACGTCAAGCGCCGTCGGGCCATCGCCCGCGCGCACTCGGCCACCCACCTGACCCACCAGGCCCTGCGCGACGCGCTCGGCCCGACCGCCGCCCAGGCCGGTTCGGAGAACTCGCCCGGTCGCTTCCGCTTCGACTTCGGCTCGCCCAACGCCGTCCCCGGCTCGGTGCTGACCGACGTGGAGCAGAAGATCAACGACGTGCTCTCGCGCGAGCTGGACGTCACCGCCGAGATCATGAGCATCGACGAGGCGAAGAAGCAGGGCGCCATCGCCGAGTTCGGCGAGAAGTACGGCGAGCGGGTCCGCGTGGTCACCATCGGCGACTTCTCCAAGGAGCTGTGCGGCGGCACCCACGTGGGCAACACCGCACAGCTGGGTCTGGTCAAGCTGCTCGGCGAGTCCTCCATCGGCTCCGGCGTGCGCCGGGTCGAGGCCCTCGTGGGCGTGGACGCGTACAACTTCCTGGCCAAGGAGCACACGGTCGTCGCCCAGCTCCAGGAACTGGTCAAGGGCCGTCCCGAAGAGCTGCCCGAGAAGATCTCCTCGATGCTGTCCAAGCTGAAGGACGCGGAGAAGGAGATCGAGAAGTTCCGCGCGGAGAAGGTGCTCCAGGCCGCCGCCGGGCTGGTCGAGGGTGCCCGCGACGTGCGCGGCGTGGCCGTGGTGACCGGGCAGGTCCCGGACGGCACCGGCGCCGACGACCTGCGCAAGCTGGTCCTCGACGTGCGCGGCCGCATCCCCAGCGACCGGCCGGCCGTGGTGGCGCTGTTCGCCGTGGCAGGCGGCCGTCCGCTCACCGTGATCGCCACCAACGAGGCCGCCCGCGAGCGCGGCCTCAAGGCCGGTGACCTGGTGCGCACCGCCGCCAAGACCCTCGGCGGCGGTGGCGGCGGCAAGCCGGACGTGGCCCAGGGCGGTGGCCAGAACCCGGCCGCCGTCGGCGAGGCCATCGCCGCGGTCGAGCGCCTCGTCACCGAGACGGCCTGAGCATGACCGTGCGCCGCGGCCGACGCCTCGCGATCGACGTGGGCGACGCCCGGATCGGGGTCGCGTCCTGCGACCCCGATGGGATGTTGGCCACACCGGTCGAAACCGTACCGGGTCGGGACATCCCGGCCGCCCACCGGCGGCTGCGGAAGCTCGTCGAGGAGTACGAACCGCTCGAAGTGGTGGTCGGCCTCCCCCGTTCGCTCAGCGGGCGGGAGGGGCCGGCCGCGGCCAAGGTCCGGGTCTTCGCCCGGGAACTCGCCAAGGGCATCCAACCGGTGACGGTGCGTCTGGTGGACGAGCGGATGACCACGGTCACCGCCGCCCAGGGTCTGCGGGCCGCCGGCCGGAACGCGAAGAAGGGCCGATCGGTCATCGACCAGGCCGCCGCCGTGATCATCCTTCAGAACGCTCTTGAGACCGAACGGGTATCGGGTAATCCGCCCGGCGAGTGCGTCGAAGTGGTCATGTGATCGCGATACGGTAACGTTCCGCGCGACGTGGCGGCATTCGAACAGCCGTCGCCCGGCTTTCGTTTCGCGGCTTCAGGAGACCCGATGACCGACTATGGCCAGGGCCGTGGGCCTGCTCCGTGGCACCCCGAGGATCCGTACCAGGGGGTCCAGGGACAGCAGGCGGGGCAGGTGCCGTACGCCGTCGATCCGCAACAACAGGCCCAGGCGCACTACGGGCAGTACCCGCAGCAACCGGGCGGGTACCCCGGCACCGACGGGGCCGGTCAGGCATATCCGCAGGACGCCTACCAGCAGCAACTGGCCTACGAGGAGTACGCCCGGGCCCAGGCCGTGCAGGCGCACGCCCACGCGCAGGCCCAGGCCCAGGGCGGGCCCGGGTGGGAGCCGCAGCCCCAGGGCTGGGATCCCGGCACCGGGCAGGTCCCCGACTCCTACGGGCAGGTGCCACCCGCCGGTCCGCCCGGCGAGGGCCCCGACCTGTACGGCACCGAGGGCTCCTATCCGCCGCCGCAGGCCCCGGACCGCCGGCACCTCGTGCCCGAACAGGCGTCCGACGAGGACGGGGCCGCCGGCGCCGAGGGGATCCTGCCCCCGGCCGGCGGCGCCACCCCGCCCCCCGGCGGCCGGCGGGCCGGCCGGGACAAGGGCAAGGGCCGCGGCGGCAAGAGCAGCAAGGCCGGCTGTCTGGTCATCTCCCTGGTGCTCGCGGTGGGCGTCGGCGGGGCCGGGTGGTACGGCTACGACTGGCTCAAGGGCCGGTTCGGCACCGCCGAGGACTACAGCGGCAAGGGCGAGGGCGAGATCGAGATCGAGATCCCGCAGAACGCGACCCTGGCCGCGATGGGTCGGATCCTCAAGGAACACGGGGTCGTCGCCAGCGTCGAGGCATTCACCCGGGCCGCGAGCGTCGGCCGGGGCACCTCGATCCAACCCGGTGTCTACACGTTGCGCAAGAAGATGTCCGCGATCTCGGCCGTGGCCCTGATGACGGACCCCTCCGCGCTGAACACCATCATCGTCCGCGAGGGCGTGCGCAACGTCGAGGTCTACAAGGACATCGACAAACGGCTCAAACTCTCCGAGGGCACCACCGCCGGCGTGGCCAAGAAGGAGTCCAAGAACCTCGGACTGCCCTCGTGGGCCGGTCAGGACCCGCAGATCAAGGACCCGCTGGAGGGCTTCCTCTATCCCTCGCGCTACGACCTCTCCAAGACCTCGACCCCCGAGTCCGTGCTCAAGAGCATGGTCGCGCGGGCGAAGGAGAAGTACGACGCGGCCGGGATCGTGACCAAGGCCAAGGAGCTCAAGCTCGACAACCCGCTCCAGGTCGTCTCCATCGCCAGCCTCGTGCAGGCGGAGGGCATGAGCCACGACGACTTCCGCAAGATGGCGGAGGTGGTCTACAACCGCCTCAAGCCCGACAACCAGGTCACCTTCCGTCTGCTCCAGATGGACTCCACCATCAACTACATCAAGGGCACCAGCGACATCAACGTCAGCGTCGCCGAGACCCGGAAGATCGACGACCCGTACAACACCTACAATCGGCGTGGCCTGATGCCGGGACCGATCGGCAACCCGGGTGACGAGGCGCTGAGCGCGACCCTCAACCCGGACGGCGGCGGGTGGATGTTCTTCGTCTCCGTCGACGGGAAGAAGACGGTCTTCACCAAGACCCTCTCCGAGCACGACGAGCTCGTGCGCGAGTTCAACGCCCGGCAGGCCGAGAAGAAGCAGAACTCCGGCGGATAGGCCGGACCGGACGAACGAACGGGCGGCAAGGCAGTGGCCATACGACGTGCGGCGGTGCTCGGATCACCCATCGAGCACTCCCTCTCCCCGGTCCTGCACCGGGCCGCCCACCGGGAGCTCGGCCTCGTCGACTGGTCCTACGACCGGTTCGAGGTGGACGAGGCCGCGCTCGCGGGGTTCGTCGGCGGACTCGGCCCCGAGTGGGCCGGGCTCTCGCTCACCATGCCGCTCAAGCGGGCGATCCTGCCGATGCTCGACGAGATCGGCGCGGCCGCCCGCTCGGTGGAGGCCGTCAACACGGTGGTGTTCACCGGGGACGGCCGCCGGATCGGCGAGAACACCGACATCCCCGGCATGGTCGCCGCCCTCGCCGAACGCGGGGTGACGAAGGTGTCCCACGCCGCCGTGCTCGGCGCCGGGGCCACCGCCTCCTCGGCCCTGGCGGCGCTGGCCGGGATCTGCGCCGGCGAGGTCACCGTCCACGTGCGCTCCGAGGCCCGGGCCGCCGAGATGCGCGGCTGGGGCGAACGCCTCGGGGTGCCCGTGCGCATCGCCGACTGGGCCCGGGCCGCCGAGGCCCTGAACGCCCCGCTGGTCGTCGCCACCACCCCCGCCGGCTCCCTCGACGCCCTCGCGGGCGCCGTTCCCGAGGCCCCCGGCACCCTCTTCGACGTGCTCTACGACCCCTGGCCCACCCCCCTCGCCGCCGCCTGGGCGGCCCGGGGCGGGGCCGTGGTGGGCGGGCTGGACCTGCTCGTGCACCAGGCCGTGCTCCAGGTGGAGCTCATGACCGGCCGACCCGGACCGCTCGCCGTGATGCGCGAGGCGGGGGAACGGGCGCTGGCCGCCCGCTGAGCCCCCGGGCCCCGCCGGGGTCCACCTTCTGGACCGCGCGACGGCCGAACCCCCCGGGCATGGGAGGATCGGAGGCGGCGGGAGCGGTCCGCGCAACCGACTCGCGCCGGCAGCACCAGGCGCGAGCATGAGGAGCATCGTTGAGCAGGTTGCGTTGGCTGACGGCCGGGGAATCCCACGGACCGGCACTGGTCGCGACGCTGGAGGGCCTTCCCGCCGGCGTCCCGGTCACCACCGAGCTGGTGGCCGATCACCTGGCCCGCCGGCGGCTCGGCTACGGGCGCGGTGCCCGGATGAAGTTCGAGCAGGACGAGGTCACCTTCCTCGGCGGCGTCCGGCACGGCCTCTCGCAGGGCTCCCCGGTGGCCGTCATGGTCGGCAACACCGAATGGCCCAAGTGGGAGAAGGTCATGTCGGCCGACCCGGTCGACCCCTCGGAGCTGAAGGAGACCGGCCGCAACGCGCCGCTCACACGGCCCCGACCCGGCCACGCCGACCTCGCCGGCATGCAGAAGTACGGCTTCGACGAGGCCCGCCCGATCCTGGAGCGCGCCTCCGCCCGCGAGACCGCGGCCCGCGTGGCCCTCGGCGCCGTCGCCCGCTCCTTCCTCAAGGAGGCCGCCGGCATCGAGATCGTCTCCCACGTGGTGGAGCTGGCCTCGGCCAAGGCCCCCTACGGGGTCTACCCGACCCCCGCCGACGTGGAGAGGCTCGACGCCGACCCGGTGCGCTGCCTCGACGCCGACGCGAGCAAGGCCATGGTCGCCGAGATCGACCAGGCCCACAAGGACGGCGACACCCTCGGCGGGGTCGTCGAGGTGCTCGCCTACGGGGTCCCCGTGGGCCTCGGCTCCCACGTGCACTGGGACCGCCGGCTCGACGCGCGCCTGGCCGCCGCCCTGATGGGCATCCAGGCCATCAAGGGCGTCGAGGTCGGCGACGGCTTCGACCTCGCCCGGGTGCCCGGCTCCAAGGCGCACGACGAGATCGTCACCACCCCCGAGGGCATCAAGCGGACCTCCGGCCGCGCCGGCGGCACCGAGGGCGGCCTGACCACCGGCGAGCTGCTGCGGGTGCGCGCCGCGATGAAGCCCATCGCCACCGTGCCGCGCGCCCTGGCCACCGTGGACGTGGCCACCGGCGAAGCGGCCGTCGCCCACCACCAGCGCTCCGACGTGTGCGCCGTCCCGGCCGCCGGCATCGTCGCCGAGGCCATGGTCGCGCTCGTCCTCGCCGACGCGGTGCTGGAGAAGTTCGGCGGGGACTCGGTCCCCGAGACCCGTCGCAACGTGCGCGGCTACCTCGACAACCTGCAGATCCGGTGAGCGCGGCCACCGCACCCGCCGTCGTCCTGGTCGGCCCCATGGGCGCCGGCAAGTCCACGGTGGGCGCCCTCCTCGCCGACCGCCTCGGGGTCTCCTACCGGGACACCGACGAGGACATCGTGCGCGCCGAGGGCCGCCCGATCTCCGACCTCTTCGTGGACGAGGGCGAACCGTACTTCCGCGAGCTGGAGCGGGCCGCCGTGGCCCGCGCGGTCGCCGAGCACGCGGGGGTCCTCGCGCTCGGCGGCGGCGCCGTCCTCGACGCCGACACCCGCGCCCTGCTGGCCGGCCTGCCCGTGGTCTACCTGTCGATGGACGTGGACGAGGCGGTGCGCCGGGTCGGCCTCGGCGCGGCCCGTCCGCTGCTCGCCGTCAACCCGCGCCGGCAGTGGCGCGAGCTGATGGAGGCCCGCCGGCACCTGTACACCGAGGTGGCCCGGGTGGTCGTGGCCACCGACGACCGCACCCCCGACGAGGTGGCCGAGGCCGTCCTCGACGCACTGGAGCTGAAGCACTCATGACCGACCCGCACGCCGCCGACGGCGCCGTCACCCGGATCCACGTGCCCGGCAGCGCCGGCACGGACCCGTACGAGGTGCTCGTCGGCCGGCACCTGCTCGGCGAACTCGGCGGCCTGATCGGCACCGCCGCCCGCCGCGTGGCCGTGATCCACCCCGAGGCCCTGGCCGAGACCGGCGAGGCGCTGCGCGACGACCTCGCCGGACAGGGCTACGAGGCCGTCGCCATCCAGGTCCCCAACGCCGAGGAGGCCAAGACCGTCGAGGTCGCGGCCTACTGCTGGAAGGCGCTGGGCCAGTCCGGCTTCACCCGCACCGACGTGATCGTCGGCGTGGGCGGCGGCGCCACCACCGACCTCGCCGGGTTCGTCGCGGCGAGCTGGCTGCGCGGGGTCCGCTGGATCGCCGTGCCCACCACCGTGCTGGCCATGGTGGACGCGGCGGTCGGCGGCAAGACCGGCATCAACACCGCCGAGGGCAAGAACCTCGTCGGCGCCTTCCACCCGCCCGCCGGGGTGCTCTGCGACCTGGTGGCCCTCGAATCCCTCGGGGTCCACGACTACGTCAGCGGACTGGCCGAGATCATCAAGGCCGGTTTCATCGTGGACCCGGTGATCCTCGACCTGATCGAGGCCGACCCGGAGGCCGCCCGCACCCCCGCCGGCCCGCACACCGCCGAGCTGATCACGCGCTCCATCCGGGTCAAGGCCGACGTGGTCGGCAGCGACCTCAAGGAGTCGGGGCTGCGCGAGATCCTCAACTACGGGCACACCCTCGCGCACGCCATCGAGAAGAACGAGCGCTACAAGTGGCGCCACGGCGCCGCCGTCTCCGTCGGCATGGTCTTCGCCGCCGAACTGGGCCGGCTGGCCGGCCGGCTCGACGACGCCACCGCCGACCGGCACCGCGCCGTCCTGGCCTCCGTGGGCCTGCCGCTCACCTACCGCGGCGACCAGTGGCCCAAGTTGCTGGAGACCATGAAGGTGGACAAGAAGTCCCGCGGCGACCGACTGCGCTTCATCGTGCTCGACGCCCTCGGCAAGCCGACCGTGCTGGAGGGCCCCGACCCGGCCCTGCTGGTCGCCGCCTACGGCGAGGTGTCCGCGTGAGCCGCCCGGTCTGGGTCCTCAACGGGCCCAACCTGGGCCGGCTCGGCTCCCGCGAACCCGATGTGTACGGGGCCACCAGCTACGCCGGCCTGGTCGAGGCGTGCGGCAAGCTGGGCGCCGAACTCGGCTTCGCCGTGGAGGTCCGCGAGACCAACGACGAGGGCGAACTCGTCCGCTGGCTGCACACCGCGGCCGACGAGCGGATCCCCGTGGTCATCAACCCGGGCGCCTTCACGCACTACTCGTACGCGATGCGGGACGCGGCGGCCCAGCGCACCGCCCCGCTGATCGAGGTGCACATCTCCAACCCGTACGCCCGCGAGGCGTTCCGGCACACCTCGGTGATCGCCGCCGTGGCCACCGGCACGGTCGCCGGCTTCGGCATCGGCTCCTACCGGCTGGCCCTGCGCGCCCTGGCCGAGGAGATCGCGGCCGAGGACTGAGCCGCGGGGCGGGGCCCGGGGAGCACGCGCTCCCCGGGCCCCGGACCCCGTCGGTGCGCCGGCCGGGCCGCGCGGCGTATAACGTTCTCGCATCGGTCCGCAGGGCCGCGGGAGCGAACGGAAACGGAGACGCGGGACATGCACCAGGCAGCGGGCGGCGGGCGCGGCCCCCTCTCACACCCGGGCGCGCCGATCGGGGCCCGGACGCCCCACGCGCACCCCGGTCCCGGCCGGGGCGAGACGGATCCGCAGACCCTGCCACTGGCCCCCGTGCCGCCCGGCCCGCCCAGCGGAACCGTCACCGGGCAGGTGCCGCTGCCCGCGCCGGTGCCCGCCGGTTTCGCCACCGGGGCCACCACCCTGGCCGTGCTGCTGATCGGCCCGGCCGGCGCCGGCAAGACCACCGTGGCGCGGCACTGGGCCGAACGCCGGCCGGTGGCCACCGCCCACGTCAGCCTCGACGACGTGCGCGAATGGGTGCGCAGCGGGTTCGCCGACCCGCAGGCGGGCTGGAACGACCACTCCGAGGCCCAGTACCGGCTGGCCCGGCGCACCTGCGGGTTCGCGGCCCGCAACTACCTCGCCAACGGCATCTCCTGCATCCTCGACGACGCCGTCTTCCCCGACCGCCCGGTGATCGGGCTCGGCGGTTGGAAGCGACACGTGGGACCGGCCCTGCTGCCCGTGGTGCTGCTGCCCGGCCTCGACGTGGTGCTGGAGCGCAACGCGGCCCGCAAGGGCAACCGGCGGCTCTCCGACGAGGAGGTGGCCCGGATCCACGGCCGGATGGCCGGCTGGTACGGATCGGGGCTGCCGATCATCGACAACTCCCGCCTGACCGTGCCGGAGACGGCGCGGGCCCTGGACGAGGCCCTGGCCCGGTCCCTGGCGGCCGGCCCGTCGGCCTTCTGACCGGGCCCCCGCGCACCCCGCACGGACCCGCCCGACGCGCCGGACCGGCGCCCCGCTCGTAGGCTCGGTCACATGTCAGACGTGTACGCGGCCCGTCGGGCCCTGCTCCGTGACCGCTGCGCCGCCGCGGGCTCCTCGGCCGCGTTGATCACGCGTCCGGCCAACGTCCGCTACCTCGCGGGCGCCGCGCCGGCCCACGCCGTCCTGCTGCTCGGCCCGGACACCGACGACGTGCTGTTCCGCACGCCCGGCCGGCCCGTGACCCCCGAACCCGACCAGGCCCGGCCCGACGAGCGGCTCCGGATCGTCGAGGCCGGCGGACCGGCCGCGGACCCGGCGGTGGCCGCCGTCGCCGAACTCGCCGGCCGCTCGGGCACCGACTGCCTGGCCGTGGAGGAACACCACCTGACCGTGGCCCGGCACCGGGCGCTGCGCTCGGTGGCCCCGGGGCTGCGCCTGGCCGACCTCGCGTCGGCCGTGGAACAACAGCGGCTGATCAAGGACGAGGAGGAGATCTCCTGCCTGCGGATCGCCGCCGAGATCGCCGACCAGGCCCTGGGCGAACTGCTGGAGTCGATCCTGGTCGGCCGCACCGAACGGCACCTGGCCCTGGAGCTGGAGCGACGGCTGGTGGACCACGGGGCCGACGGCCGGGCCTTCCCCACCTCGGTGGGCACCGGCCCGAACTCCGGTCGCTCCCGGCACCGGCCCTCGGACCGGCGGGTGGAGGAGGGGGACTTCCTCACGGTCTGCCTGGGCGCCGACTACCGGGGCTACCGGTGCGAGATCGGCCGGACCTTCGTCATCGGCACCACCCCGGCGGACTGGCAGATCGAGCTGTACGACCTGGTCTTCGCCGCCCAACGGGCGGGACGTCAGGCCCTGCTGCCCGGGACCCCGTACCGCGACGTGGACCACGCGGCCCGCTCCCTGCTGGACGCGGCGGGGTACGGGGAGGCCCTCGCACCGTGGACCGGGCACGGCGTCGGCCTCGAAATCGACGAGGACCCGCAGCTTGCACCCGCCGCCATGGGTAAACTGGACGCTTGCGTGCCGGTCACCGTCGAACCGGGGGTTCACCTCCCGGGCCGGGGAGGTGTCCGGATCGATGACACGCTCGTCGTGCGCCCCGAGGCGGACGGCGGTCCCGAGCTACTCACCATTACGACCAAGGAGCTGCTCGCGCTCTAGCCTCGCTGTGCGCGCGTGCCCGGCCCGTGGTCTTCGAAGTGCAGGAGAATCCGCAACCGTGGCTTCCACGAACGACCTCAAGAACGGCATGGTGCTCAAGCTCGACGGTGGCCAGCTCTGGTCCGTCGTCGAGTTCCAGCACGTCAAGCCCGGCAAGGGCCCGGCCTTCGTGCGCACCAAGCTGAAGAGCGTGATGTCCGGCAAGGTCGTCGACAAGACCTTCAACGCCGGCACGAAGGTCGAGACGGCCACCATCGACCGCCGTGACATGCAGTTCTCGTACATGGACGGCGAGTACTTCGTCTTCATGGACATGCAGACCTTCGACCAGCTGATGGTCGACCGCAAGGCCGTCGGCGACGCCGCCAACTTCCTCATCGAGGGCTTCACCGCCTCCGTGGCCCAGCACGAGGGCGAGGTGCTCTACGTGGAGCTGCCGGCCGCCGTCGAGCTGGTCATCGAGCACACCGACCCGGGCGTCCAGGGCGACCGCTCCACCGGCGGCACCAAGCCGGCGAAGCTGGAGACCGGTCACGAGATCCAGGTCCCGCTCTTCGTCACCACCGGCGAGAAGGTCAAGGTCGACACCCGCACCAGCGACTACCTCGGCCGGGTGAACAGCTAACCGTGGCCGCCCGCAGCAAGGCGCGCAAGCGCGCTTTCCAGATCCTCTTCGAGGCCGACCAGCGCGGGGTCCCCGTGCGCGAGGTCCTCGCGGACTGGGTCCGCCACTCCCGGTCGGACGAGCGGCAGCCGCCGGTCAACGCCTTCACGATGGACCTCGTCGAGGGGTACGCCGACAAGGTGCACCGCATCGACGACCTGATCGCGACCTACGCCGTGGACTGGGACCTCGACCGGATGCCGGTCGCGGACCGGAACATCGTGCGGATCGCGGCCTACGAGCTGATCTGGGTCGACGAGACCCCGGACGCCGTGGCGATCGACGAGGCCGTCGAGATGGCCAAGGAGTTCTCCACCGACGACTCCCCGTCCTTCGTGAACGGCCTGCTCGGCCGTTTCAAGGACCTCAAGCCGAGCCTGCGGCGCGGTGAGGGCGAGGACGAGCGGGGCTGAGGCTCCCTTCCGCGCCCCCGGCCGCGGGGTACGGCGAGACACGTGTGAGGGGCCCGTGACGCACACCGCGTCACGGGCCCTTCGCGTGCCCGCGTGCGGGCCGGGCGGGACGGGAGCGGTGGAGGGGGGCCCGGAAACGCCGAAGGGCGGCGGAACACAGGGTTCCACCGCCCGACGGGACGTTTCTGCTCCACCGGGGACCGCGCCGCGGCCCCCGGTGACGGATCAGAGCTCCTCGTGCGCCACCGCGCGACGCGCGTCCGCGTCGAGCACGCCCCAGCTGATCAGCTGCTCGGTGAGGACCGAGGGGGACTGGTCGTAGATCACGGCGAGGGTGCGCAGGTCGTCCTGACGGATCGAGAGCACCTTGCCGTTGTAGTCGCCGCGCTGGCTCTGGATGGTGGCGGCGTAACGCTGCAGGGGACCGGCCTTCTCGGCGGGCACGTGGGCCAGCCGCTCCAGGTCCAGACGCAGCTTCGGCGGCGGCTCGGCGGCCCCGCCCGGGGTGGTGCCCGGCAGGAGCTCCTGCACCGGCACCCCGTAGAAGTCCGCCAGTTCGGCGAGGCGCTGCACGGTCACGGCGCGGTCGCCGCGCTCGTACGAGCCCACCACCACGGCCTTCCACCGGCCCTGGGACTTCTCCTCGACACCATGAAGGGAAAGGCCCTGCTGGGTGCGGATGGCGCGGAGCTTGGCCCCGAGCTGTTTGGCGTATTCGCTGGACATAACGCTCCCGGACGCTGTGACGACATGCGGCTCCGCCGCGCGGCTGGTAACTCACTGTGAGGTTACGCAGAGTCACGTGACCGCGTCAAGCCGAATGGCCCTCGCACAGCGCCCCGCGCGCCCCGCGCGCACGCCCCCGGCGCCGCCCGCCCGACCCGATTCCGGAGCCGCCCGAACCCCCTGGTACCGTTGCAGTCGCACAACCAACCGGTCTTCGGGGCCGGCCGTACAGACGTCCTTTAAGGTCCGTCCCGTGAGGCGGAGAAGGAGGTCCTTTTCATGGACACGCAGCACACCACCGATGCGTCTCGCTCCGTTCTGGAGTCGCAGGACATCGCGCGGGTACTCACCCGCATCGCCCACGAGATCGTCGAACGCGCCAAGGGCGCCGACGACGTGGTGCTCCTCGGCATCCCGACCCGCGGCGTCTTCCTCGCCCGGCGGCTGGCCGACAAGCTCGAAGAGATCACCGGCGGCAAGATCCCGGTCGGCTCGCTGGACATCACCATGTACCGCGACGACCTGCGGATGAAGCCCGCCCGCGCCATCGGCCGCACCGAGATCCCCGGCGACGACATCGACGGACGCCTCGTCGTCCTCGTCGACGACGTCCTCTTCTCCGGCCGCACCATCCGCGCCGCCCTCGACGCCCTCGGCGACCTCGGCCGCCCGCGCGCCGTGCAGCTCGCCGTCCTCGTCGACCGGGGCCACCGCGAACTGCCGATCCGCGCCGACTACGTCGGCAAGAACCTCCCCACCTCCCTGCGGGAGACCGTGAAGGTCCAGCTCCTGGAGGAGGACGGCCGCGACGCCGTACTGCTCGGCCAGCGGACCGACGCCGCCGCGTCCCGCTAGTCGCCCCCGGCCGCCCCACGGCGCCGCAGCCCCCGCCCAGAGCCCACCGCGGACCCACCGTGCCCGCAGCACGGCGGTGCCCGCCCACCGGCCTGCCCTCTCCCAGCGCCCACGACTTCCCACGGAGCACCAGATGAAGCGCCACCTCATCTCGGCCGCCGACCTCACGCGCGACGACGCCGTCCTCATCCTCGACACCGCCGAGGAGATGGCCCGGATCGCCGACCGGCCGATCAAGAAGCTGCCGACGCTGCGCGGCCGGACCGTCTGCAACCTCTTCTTCGAGGACTCCACCCGCACCCGGATCTCCTTCGAGGCCGCCGAGAAGCGCCTCTCCGCCGACGTCATCAACTTCGCGGCCAAGGGCTCCAGCGTCTCCAAGGGCGAATCCCTCAAGGACACCGCCCAGACCCTGGAGGCCATGGGCGTCGACGCGGTCGTCATCCGCCACGGCGCCTCCGGGGCCCCCTACCGGCTCGCGAACTCCGGCTGGATCGACGCCCCCGTCATCAACGCGGGCGACGGCACCCACCAGCACCCCACCCAGGCCCTCCTCGACGCCTTCACCATGCGCCGCCGCCTGATCGGCAAGGACGCCCTCGGCGAGGACCTCGGCGGCAAGCGCATCACCGTCGTCGGCGACGTGCTGCACAGCCGCGTGGCCCGCTCCAACGTGGACCTGCTCACCACCCTCGGCGCCGAGGTCACCCTCGTGGCCCCGCCGACCCTGGTGCCCGTCGGCGTGGAGACCTGGCCCTGCGAGGTCTCCTACAGCCTCGACGCCGTCCTCCCCAAGTCCGACGCCGTCATGATGCTCCGCGTCCAGCGCGAGCGCATGAACGCCGCGTTCTTCCCCACCGAGCGCGAGTACTCCCGCCGCTACGGCCTCGACGGCGCCCGGATGGCCGCGATGCCCGAGCACGCGATCGTCATGCACCCCGGCCCGATGGTCCGCGGCATGGAGATCACCGCCGAGGTCGCCGACTCCCCGCGCTGCACCGTCATCGAACAGGTCACCAACGGCGTGTCCATCCGCATGGCCGTCCTCTACCTCCTGCTCGGCGGCTCCGAATCCGCCCTGAGCACCCCCGCCGAGACCCCCGCCACCGCCGAGGAGACCAAGTGAGCACCACCAAGACCCTGATCCGCGGCGCCCGCGTCCTCGGCGGCGAGCCGCAGGACGTCCTCATCGAGGGCGAGACCATCACCGCCGTCGGCACCGACCTCGACCCGGCCGCCACCGCCGGCGCCACCGTGATCGAGGCCGCCGGCCAGGTCCTCCTCCCCGGCCTCGTCGACCTCCACACCCACCTGCGCGAGCCCGGCCGCGAGGACTCCGAGACCGTCCTCACCGGCACCCGGGCCGCCGCCTCCGGCGGCTACACCGCCGTCTTCGCCATGGCGAACACCTTCCCCGTCGCCGACACCGCCGGCGTGGTCGAGCAGGTCTGGCGCCTGGGCCGCGAGTCCGGCTACTGCGACGTACAGCCCATCGGCGCCGTCACCGTCGGCCTGGAGGGCAAGAAGCTCGCCGAACTCGGCGCCATGCACGAATCCGCCGCCGCCGTCACCGTCTTCTCCGACGACGGCAAGTGCGTGGACGACGCCGTGATCATGCGCCGCGCCCTGGAGTACGTGAAGGCGTTCGGCGGCGTCGTCGCCCAGCACGCCCAGGAGCCCCGCCTCACCGAGGGCGCCCAGATGAACGAGGGCATCGTCTCCGCCGAGCTCGGCCTCGGCGGCTGGCCCGCCGTCGCCGAGGAGTCGATCATCGCCCGCGACGTGCTCCTCGCCGAGCACGTCGGCTCCCGCGTGCACATCTGCCACCTCTCCACCGCCGGCTCCGTCGAGATCGTCCGCTGGGCCAAGTCCCGCGGCATCGACGTGACCGCCGAGGTCACCCCGCACCACCTCCTCCTCACCGACGAGCTGGTCCGGTCCTACAACCCGGTCTACAAGGTCAACCCGCCGCTGCGCACCGAGAAGGACGTGCTCGCGCTGCGCGAGGCGCTCGCCGATGGCACGATCGACATCGTGGCCACCGACCACGCCCCGCACCCCCACGAGGACAAGGACTGCGAGTGGGCCGCCGCCGCCATGGGCATGGTGGGGCTCGAAACCGCGCTGTCCGTGGTCCAGCAGACCATGGTCGAGACCGGCCTGCTGGACTGGGCCGGCGTGGCCGAGCGCATGTCCGCGGCCCCGGCCCGCATCGGCGGCGTCGCCGACCGCCACGGCCGACCCGTCTCGGCAGGTGAACCCGCCAACCTCGTCCTCGTCGACACCTCGTACCGTGGAGCCGTGGACCCCGCATCCTTCGCCTCCCGCAGCCGCAACACGCCTTACGAGGGCCGCGAGCTGCCGGGGCGCGTCACCCACACGTTCCTGCGGGGCCGCACGACGGTCTTGGACGGGAAACTCGCGTGACACCAGCATTGATCCACCTTGCCGCGTCGGCGACGCAGGAGGCCGAACGCAAATCGGCCGAGGTGACCGACTGGGGCCCGCGCATCGCGTGGGTGATCGGTCTGCTCGTCCTCATCGCCTTCGTCTACTGGCTGATGCGGCAAGGCTGGAAGTGGCGGGGAACCCTGCAGAGCGATCTGCCGGAGCTCCCCGCCGCGCCCGACGGACTGCCCGAGCACCGGCTCGCCCTCGCGGGCCGGTACCACGGGTCCACGACCGCCGGGAACTGGCTCGACCGGATCGTCGCGCACGGACTGGGTGTGCGCAGCCGCGTCGAGCTGACCCTCACGGACACCGGCCTCGACGTGGTCCGACCGGGGGCGACGGACTTCTTCGTCCCCGCCGCGAACCTGCGCGGCGCCCGCCTCGACAAGGGGATCGCGGGCAAGGTACTGACCGAGGGCGGTCTGCTCGTCGTCACCTGGGCGCACGGCGACAAGCTGATCGACTCGGGCTTCCGGTCCGACCGAGCCGCCGAACACCCCGCGTGGGTCGAGGCCATCAACGCGATGAGCGCGGAGAACCCGAACACCATGAACGTGAACACCACCGACACCATCAGCACGGAAGGCGCCGCACGATGACGACCTCCACCAGGGGAGCCGCAGCCGCTCCCGCCGTACTCGTCCTGGAGGACGGGCGCGTGTTCCGCGGCCGCGCCTACGGCGCCGTGGGGGAGACCTTCGGCGAGGCCGTGTTCTCCACCGGCATGACCGGCTACCAGGAGACACTGACCGACCCCTCGTACCACCGCCAGGTCGTCGTGATGACGGCCCCGCACGTGGGCAACACCGGCGTCAACGACGAGGACCCCGAGTCCTCGCGCATCTGGGTCTCCGGCTACGTGGTCCGCGACCCCGCCCGCAAGCCCTCCAACTGGCGCTCCCGGCGCTCGCTGGACGAGGAGCTGGAGCGGCAGGGCGTCGTGGGCATCAGCGGGATCGACACCCGCGCCCTCACCCGCCACCTGCGCGAGCGCGGCGCCATGCGCGTCGGCATCTTCTCCGGCTCGGCCCTCGCCGAGGACGCCGCCCTGCTGGCCCGCGTCCACCAGGCCCCGCAGATGAAGGGCGCCGACCTGTCCGCCGAGGTCGCCACCAAGGAGACCTACGTGGTCCCCGCGATCGGTGAGAAGCGGTTCACCGTGGCCGCGATCGACCTCGGCATCAAGGGCATGACCCCGCACCGGATGGCCGAGCGCGGCATCGAGGTGCACGTGCTGCCCGCCACGTCCACCGTGGAGGACGTGTACGCGGTAGCCCCCGACGGCGTGTTCTTCTCCAACGGCCCCGGCGACCCGGCCACCGCCGACCACGCCGTCTCCGTGATGCGCGGGGTGCTGGAGCGCAAGACCCCGCTGTTCGGCATCTGCTTCGGCAACCAGATCCTCGGCCGCGCCCTCGGCTTCGGCACCTACAAGCTGAAGTACGGCCACCGCGGCATCAACCAGCCGGTGCAGGACCGCACCACCGGCAAGGTCGAGGTCACCGCCCACAACCACGGCTTCGCCGTGGACGCGCCGCTGGACAAGGTCTCCGAGACCCCCTTCGGCCGCGCCGAGGTCTCCCACGTCTGCCTCAACGACGACGTGGTCGAGGGCCTGCACCTGCTCGACCAGCCCGCGTTCAGTGTCCAGTACCACCCCGAGGCCGCCGCCGGCCCGCACGACGCCGCGTACCTCTTCGACCGTTTCGTCAGCCTGATGGAGGCCGAGCGTGCCTAAGCGCACCGATATCCAGTCCGTCCTGGTCATCGGCTCCGGCCCGATCGTCATCGGCCAGGCCGCGGAGTTCGACTACTCCGGCACCCAGGCGTGCCGCATCCTCAAGGCCGAGGGCCTGCGGGTGATCCTGGTCAACTCCAACCCCGCGACGATCATGACCGACCCGGAGATCGCCGACGCCACCTACGTCGAGCCGATCACCCCCGAGTTCGTCGAGAAGATCATCGCCAAGGAGCGCCCCGACGCCCTCCTGCCCACCCTCGGCGGTCAGACGGCCCTCAACACGGCCATCTCGATGCACGAGCAGGGCGTCCTGGAGAAGTACGACGTCGAGCTGATCGGCGCGAACGTCGAGGCCATCAACAAGGGCGAGGACCGCGAACTCTTCAAGGAGGTCGTGGAGCGCGTCCGCGAGAAGATCGGGCACGGCGAGTCCGCCCGCTCGGTCATCTGCCACTCCATGGAGGACGTCCTCGCCGGCGTCGACACCCTCGGCGGCTACCCCGTCGTCGTGCGCCCCTCCTTCACCATGGGCGGCGCCGGCTCCGGCTTCGCCCACGACGAGGACGAACTGCGCCGCATCGCCGGCCAGGGCCTCACGCTCTCCCCGACCACCGAGGTGCTCCTGGAGGAGTCCATCCTCGGCTGGAAGGAGTACGAGCTGGAGCTGATGCGCGACAAGGCCGACAACGTCGTGGTCGTCTGCTCCATCGAGAACTTCGACCCGATGGGCGTCCACACCGGCGACTCCATCACCGTCGCCCCCTCGATGACCCTCACCGACCGCGAGTACCAGCGGCTGCGCGACATCGGCATCGCGATCATCCGCGAGGTCGGCGTCGACACCGGCGGCTGCAACATCCAGTTCGCGATCAACCCCGACGACGGCCGCGTCATCGTCATCGAGATGAACCCCCGGGTCTCGCGCTCCTCCGCCCTCGCCTCCAAGGCCACCGGCTTCCCGATCGCCAAGATCGCCGCGAAGCTCGCGATCGGCTACACCCTGGACGAGGTGCCCAACGACATCACCGAGAAGACCCCGGCCTCCTTCGAGCCGACCCTCGACTACGTGGTCGTCAAGGCCCCCCGGTTCGCCTTCGAGAAGTTCCCGGCCGCCGACAACACCCTCACCACCACCATGAAGTCGGTGGGCGAGGCCATGGCGATCGGCCGCAACTTCACCGAGGCCCTCCAGAAGGCCCTGCGCTCCCTGGAGAAGAAGGGCTCGCAGTTCTCCTTCACCGGCCCGGTCGGCGACAAGGCCGAACTCCTGGCCGCCTCCGCGCGCCCCACCGACGGCCGGATCAACACCGTCATGGAGTCCATCCGCGCCGGCGCCACCCAGGAGGAGGTGTTCGAGGCCACGAAGATCGACCCGTGGTTCGTCGACCAGCTCTTCCTGATCAAGGAGATCGCCGACGAGCTGGCCGCCGCCGACAAGCTCCACCCCGAGCTGCTCGCCGAGGCCAAGCGGCACGGCTTCTCCGACGCCCAGATCGCCGAGATCCGCGGCCTGCGCGAGGACGTGGTCCGCGAGGTGCGGCACGCCCTCGGCGTCCGCCCCGTCTACAAGACGGTCGACACCTGCGCCGCCGAGTTCGCCGCCAAGACCCCGTACTTCTACTCCTCCTACGACGAGGAGTCCGAGGTCGCCCCGCGCGAGAAGCCGGCCGTCATCATCCTGGGCTCCGGCCCGAACCGGATCGGCCAGGGCATCGAGTTCGACTACTCCTGCGTCCACGCCTCCTTCGCGCTCAGCGAGGCCGGCTACGAGACCGTGATGGTCAACTGCAACCCCGAGACCGTCTCCACCGACTACGACACCTCCGACCGGCTCTACTTCGAGCCGCTCACCCTGGAGGACGTGCTGGAGATCGTGCACGCCGAGTCCCTCGCGGGCCCGATCGCCGGCGTGGTCGTCCAGCTCGGCGGCCAGACCCCGCTCGGCCTCGCGCAGGCCCTCAAGGACAACGGCGTGCCCGTGGTCGGCACCTCCCCGGAGGCCATCCACGCCGCCGAGGACCGCGGCGCCTTCGGCCGCGTCCTGGCCGAGGCCGGCCTGCCCGCCCCCAAGCACGGCACCGCCACCACCTTCGCCGAGGCCAAGGCCATCGCCGACGAGATCGGCTACCCGGTCCTGGTGCGCCCGTCCTACGTGCTCGGCGGCCGCGGCATGGAGATCGTGTACGAGGAGGCCCGCCTGCGGTCCTACATCGCCGAATCCACCGAGATCTCCCCGACCCGCCCCGTCCTCGTCGACCGCTTCCTCGACGACGCCATCGAGATCGACGTGGACGCCCTCTACGACGGCACCGAGCTCTACCTCGGCGGCGTCATGGAGCACATCGAGGAAGCCGGCATCCACTCCGGCGACTCCGCCTGCGCGCTGCCCCCGATCACCCTCGGCGGGCACGACATCAAGCGCCTGCGCGCCTCCACCGAGGCCATCGCCAAGGGCGTCGGCGTGCGCGGCCTGATCAACATCCAGTTCGCCATGGCCGGGGACATCCTGTACGTACTGGAGGCCAACCCGCGCGCCTCCCGCACGGTCCCCTTCACCTCCAAGGCCACCGCCGTGCCGCTGGCCAAGGCCGCCGCGCGCATCTCGCTCGGCGCGACCGTCGCCGAACTGCGCGCCGAGGGCCTGCTGCCGAAGACCGGCGACGGCGGCACCCTGCCGCTGGACGCGCCGATCTCCGTCAAGGAGGCCGTGATGCCCTGGAGCCGCTTCCGCGACATCCACGGCCGCGGCGTCGACACCGTCCTCGGCCCGGAGATGCGCTCCACCGGCGAGGTCATGGGCATCGACTCGGTCTTCGGCACCGCCTACGCCAAGTCCCAGGCCGGCGCCTACGGCCCGCTGCCCACCAGCGGCACCGCGTTCATCTCGGTCGCCAACCGCGACAAGCGCTCGCTGATCTTCCCGGCCCGCGAGCTGGTCAGCCACGGCTTCGAGCTGCTGGCCACCTCCGGCACCGCCGAGGTCCTCAAGCGCAACGGCATCAACGCCACCGTCGTGCGCAAGCTGTCCGAGGGCGAGGGCCCGAACGGCGAGAAGACGATCGTCCAGCTCATCCACGACGGCCAGGTCGACCTCATCGTCAACACCCCGTTCGGCACCGGCGGGCGCCTGGACGGCTACGAGATCCGCACCGCCGCCGTGGCCCGCGGCGTCCCGTGCCTGACCACGGTCCAGGCCCTGGCCGCCGCCGTGCAGGGCATCGACGCCCTCAACGCGGGCGGGGTGGGCGTCCGCTCGCTCCAGGAACACGCCGAGCGACTGACCGCAGCGCGCGACTGACCCGTCCGCGAAGCATCGTCATCAGGGGAGGGGGACACCGGCCGGCCGGTGTCCCCCTCGCCATGACCGGCGCCCGCCCCCGCGCCGCCCGCCCCGCCGTCCGCCCCCGGCCCCAAGGACCGCCCGCGATGTACAAACTCTTCTTCGACCTGGTCTTCAAGCGCATGGACCCCGAGAAGGCGCATTACATGGCCTTCCGCTGGATCCGCCTCGCCGCCCGGATCCCCGTCCTGCGCACCTTCGTGGCCGCCTGCCTCGCGCCCCGCCACGCCTCCCTGCGCACCGAGGCCCTCGGCCTGCGCTTCCACAGCCCCTTCGGCCTCGCCGCCGGCTTCGACAAGAACGCCGTCGCCGTGGACGGCATGGCCATGCTCGGCTTCGACCACGTCGAGATCGGCACCGTCACCGCCGAGGCCCAGCCCGGCAACCCGAAGAAGCGCCTGTTCCGGCTCGTCCCGGACCGCGCCCTGATCAACCGCATGGGCTTCAACAACGAGGGCTCCGCCGCCGTCGCCGAACGCCTCGCCGCCCGCCGCCCCGTCTTCAAGACGGTGCTCGGCGTCAACATCGGCAAGACCAAGGTGGTCCCCGAGGCCGAGGCCACCGGCGACTACGTCGCCTCCACCGAGCGTCTGGCCCGGCACGCCGACTACCTCGTGGTCAACGTCTCCTCGCCCAACACCCCCGGCCTGCGCAACCTCCAGGCCACCGAGTCGCTGCGCCCGCTGCTGACCGCCGTCCGCGAGGCCGCCGACCGCACCGCCGGCGACCGCCGGGTCCCGCTCCTGGTCAAGATCGCCCCCGACCTCGCCGACGAGGACGTGGACGCCGTCGCCGACCTCGCCCTCGAACTCGGCCTCGACGGGATCATCGCCACCAACACCACCATCGCCCGCGAGGGCCTCGGGCTCACCTCCGACCCGGCCCTGGTCAAGGAGACCGGCGGACTGTCCGGCGCGCCCGTCAAGGACCGCTCCCTGGCCGTGCTGCGCCGCCTGTACGCCCGTGTGGGCGACCGGATCACGCTGGTGGGCGTCGGGGGCATCGAGAACGCCGAGGACGCCTGGCAGCGGATCCTCGCCGGCGCCACCCTGATCCAGGGCTACAGCGCCTTCATCTACGAGGGCCCCTGCTACGCCCGCGCCATCCACAAGGGGCTCGCCGCGCGCCTCGCGACCAGTCCGTACGCCACCCTCGCCGAGGCCGTCGGCGCCGAGACCCGGAAGGCCACCGCATGACCACCGCCCCCACCCCCTTCGGCACCCGCCTGCGCGCCGCGATGGACGCGCGCGGACCGCTGTGCGTCGGCATCGACCCGCACGCCGAACTGCTCGCCTCCTGGGGACTGAACGACGACATCGCGGGCCTGGAGACCTTCTCGCGGACCGTGGTCGAGGCCCTCGCCGACGAGGTCGCCGTGTTCAAGCCGCAGGCCGCGTTCTTCGAGCGCTTCGGCTCCCGGGGCGTGGCCGTGCTGGAGCGGACCGTGGCCGACGCCCGCGCCGCCGGCACCCTGGTGGTCATGGACGCCAAGCGCGGGGACATCGGCTCCACCATGGCCGCCTACGCCGCCGCCTTCCTCGACCCGGCCTCCCCGCTGTTCTCCGACGCCCTGACCGTCTCGCCCTACCTCGGCTACGGCTCACTGCGCCCGGCCGTGGACCTGGCCCGGGCCTCCGGCGCCGGCCTGTTCGTGCTCGCCCTCACCTCCAACCCCGAGGGCGCCGAGGTGCAGCGCGCGGTGCGCGCTGACGGGCGCGGGGTCGGCGCGACCATGCTGGCCCACCTGGCGGAGGAGAACGCGGGCGCCGAGCCGCTCGGCTCCTTCGGCGCGGTGGTCGGCGCCACCCTGGGCGACCTGTCCGCCTTCGACCTCGACATCAACGGCCCCCTGCTGGCCCCCGGCATCGGGGCCCAGGGCGCCACCGCCGCCGACCTGCCGGCCGTGTTCGGCAAGGCCGTGCGCAACGTGGTCCCGAACGTCTCGCGCGGCGTGCTCAAGCACGGTCCGGACCGGGCCGCGCTGCGGGCCTCGGCCGCCGCGTTCGCCGAGGAGATCCGCACGGCCGTCGCGGGCTGAACCGCCCCGCACCGCGTGACCCGCGCCCGTTCCCGTCCCCCGGGAGCGGGCGCGGCCGCGTTCCGGGACCGGGGCCCGGTTGTCCACAGGGGGGCCGGTCGGCGGGGGCCTTCGGCCCGGCGGGGCGGGACCTCGGCCGGGGCCGTCGGCGGGCCCGGCGCGCGAGCATGGGGGAGGGGGGAAGCGCCGGTCCGGCGCGCCCGGCCCGCCGCGCCGCGGGCGGGCCCGACGGCCGCCGGCCACTGCCGCCGTCCCCGAACGAAAGCGCCGCGTCGTGTCAGCCTCCCCGCCCACCAGCCCGTCCGTCGAGACCGAAGGGCCGGTGCAGGCCACGGCCGTGATCACCCGGCTGGAGCCGGTCGGCGCCTACCACCGGCTCACCCTGCTGGCCCCCGGTCCGGCCCGCGCGGGCCTGCGTCCCGGGCACTTCGCGGCCCTGGGCATCGGGGGCCGGGACACCGCGACCCCGCTGCGCCGGGCCTTCTCCGTGCACCGGGCCGATCCGGCCGCCGGCACCCTCGACCTCGTGTTCGCCGAGGCCGGGCGCGGCACGAGGGCGCTGGCCCGGCACCGTCCCGGGGACACCGTGGACCTGATCGCGCCCCTGGGCCGCCCCTTCCCGCAGCCGGCCGGCGAGCGCGGCGGGGCGGTGCTGGTGGCCGGGGGCTACGGCAGCGCGCCGATGTTCGCGCTGGCCGAGGAGCTGCTCGCGGCGGGTCGTGCGGTGGCCTTCGTGCTGGGCGCGGCCACCGCCGACCGGCTGTTCGGCACGGACCTGGCCCGGGAGCTGACCCCGTACGCGCACGTGCTCACCGACGACGGCTCGGCCGGGTCGCGGGGCCGGGTCACCGACGCGCTGCCGGCCGCGGTGGCCGAGGTCGGGGCGCGGGACGTGTACTCCTGCGGGCCGATGCCCATGCTGAAGGCCGTCACCGAGGTGGCGGTCGCGGCCGGGGCGCGCAGCCACACGGCCGTGGAGGAGGCCATGGCCTGCGGGATCGGGATCTGCATGAGCTGCGTGCTGCCGGTGGTGGACGCCGACGGCACCTCCCGGTTCCTGCGCTCGTGCGTCTCCGGGCCGGTGTTCGACGGGACCCGGGTGCGCTGGGACGAGGTCGGCACCCTGCCGGCCGATCTGGAGGGCGCCGACGCCATGACCCCCAAGGAGCACCGCCCGTGAACGCGATCGATCCCGCCGCCGTGGACCTGTCCGCCCCCCTGGGTGCCCGGGGCCGGCTGCCCAACCCGCTCTCCACCGCCTCCGGCTGCGCCGGGTACGGCCGGGAGCTGCACCGGTTCACCCCGCTGGACCGGCTCGGGACCCTCACCACCAAGACCGTCATGCCGTACCCGCGCTCCGGGCGGGCCACGCCCCGGATGGCCGAGACCCCCTCGGGGATGCTGAACTCCATCGGCCTCCAGGGCTCGGGGGTGGCCCACCTGGTGGAGCGGGAGCTGCCGTGGCTGGCCGAACGCGGGGCCCGGGTGCTGGTCTCGGTGGCCGGCGAGCGGACCGAGGAGTTCGCGGAGGTCGCGGCCCGGGTCGCGGGGGCGCCGGGGGTGGTGGGGATCGAGGTGAACATCTCCTGCCCCAACGTCGCGAACCGGGGCCTGGTCTTCGGCTGCGACCCGGGGGCCTCGCATGAGGTGGTGGCGGCCGTGCGCGCGGCGGTGGACCCGGCGCTGCCGGTCTACGCCAAGCTCACCCCGGACGTCACGCGGATCACGGACATCGCGGCGGCCTGCGTGGAGGCGGGGGCCGACGGCCTGTCGATGATCAACACGGTGCTCGGCATGAGCATCGACCCGGTGACCCTGCGCCCGGCCCTGGCCGGGGTGACGGGCGGGCTGTCCGGCCCGGCCGTGCGGCCGATCGCGCTGCGCTGTGTGTACCAGGTGTACGCGGCGATGACGGCCGGCTCGGTGGGGCGGGTGCCGATCCTGGGCATGGGCGGGGTGGGCTCGGGCGCGGACGCCTTCGCGCTGACCCTGGCCGGGGCCTCGGGGGTGGCGGTGGGCACGGCCCTGTTCGGGGACCCGGGCGCGCCGATCCGGATCCTGGCCGAACTGCGGGAGCTGCTGGCCGGGGCCGGATTCGCGTCGTACGAGGAAGCCGTGGGCCGGGCGCATCGCACGATCTGACGAATTCGCTCGAGGCGCGGTCGGGATCCGGGGGGCTTCTCCGGACAAAACCCGGGTACTTTGTCCGTGATGTACGGTTCAGTAGAGGCTGACCAGGACTTTTCGTCCGTTCTCGCTGACTGGAGCGGCCCAGGCCGCTAGTCTCCGACCAGAGCGAACGCACGGGATCGTGGTTCGTCCGCTCGCCTGGTGGGGTGCCCTTCGTGTGCCCCGCCGGTCCGTATCCGACAGTTCGACATCCGAGGTGACGTAGGCGTGGCTCTTCCGCCCCTTACCCCTGAACAGCGCGCAGCCGCGCTCGAAAAGGCCGCCGCGGCTCGCCGGGAGCGGGCCGAGGTGAAGAATCGACTCAAGAATTCCGGCTTGTCCCTGCACGACGTGATCGAGCACGGCCAGAAGAACGAGGTCATCGGCAAGATGAAGGTCTCGGCCCTTCTGGAGTCCCTGCCCGGAGTGGGCAAGGTCCGCGCGAAGCAGATCATGGAACGCCTGGGCATCTCCGAGTCCCGGCGTGTCCGAGGTCTCGGATCCAACCAGATCGCGTCCCTGGAGCGCGAGTTCGGCGGCAAGGCCGCCTGAGTCCTCGGTCGACTCGGCCCGGCGCGCCCGAGGGCGTCACCGGGCAGTCTCCGGAACCTGGATAATCGGTCCATGGCAGCAGAGGTTCGTCCGCGGCTGACCGTGCTCTCCGGCCCCTCGGGGGTCGGCAAGAGCACGGTCGTCGCGCATATGCGCAAGGTCCACCCCGAGGTCTGGCTCTCGGTGTCGGCCACCACCCGTAAGCCCCGTCCCGGAGAGAAGCACGGCGTCCAGTACTTCTTCGTCAGCGACGACGAGTTCGACAAGCTCGTCGCCAACGGCGATCTGCTGGAATGGGCCGAGTTCGCGGGCAACCGCTACGGCACCCCGCGTGGCGCGGTGCTGGAGCGGCTGGAGAACGGCGAGCCCGTGCTGCTGGAGATCGACCTCCAGGGCGCGCGTCTGGTCAAGGACTCCATGTCCGACGCCCAGCTGGTCTTCCTGGCCCCGCCGAGCTGGGAGGAGCTGGTCCGCCGGCTCACCGGCCGGGGCACGGAGTCGGCCGAGGTCATCGCCCGCCGGCTGGACGCGGCCAAGATCGAACTGGCCGCCGAGGCCGAGTTCGACACCACCCTGGTCAACACCTCCGTCGAGGACGTGGCGCGTGAGCTGCTAACGTTGATGGAAGTTGTCTGATCTTTATCCCCCTTTCGGAAGGTAGAGCGTGTCCTCTTCCATCACCGCGCCCGAGGGCATCATCAACCCGCCGATCGACGAGTTGCTTGAGGCCACCGACTCGAAGTACAGCCTCGTGATCTACGCGGCCAAGCGCGCGCGTCAGATCAACGCGTACTACTCGCAGCTCGGTGAGGGCCTGCTGGAGTACGTCGGCCCCCTGGTGGACACCCACGTCCACGAGAAGCCGCTCTCGATCGCCCTGCGCGAGATCAACGCGGGTCTGCTGACCTCCGAGGCCATCGAGGCCCCGGCGCAGTAAGCGACCGTTCGTCATTCCCTCCTCGGGCCCGGCAGTCTTCCTGCCGGGCCCGAGGTGTGTCCGGAGTTCGAAGTGAGGAGTCCAAGCGTGTCGAAGCCGAAGGTCGTGCTGGGGGTCAGCGGGGGGATCGCCGCCTACAAGGCGTGCGAACTGTTGCGCCGACTGACGGAATCCGGCCACGACGTCCGCGTGGTGCCCACCGCCGCCGCCCTGAACTTCGTGGGCGAGGCCACCTGGGCCGCGCTCTCGGGCCACCCGGCCGGCTCGGAGGTCTGGGAGGGGGTGCACGAGGTGCCGCACGTGCGCATCGGACAGGCCGCCGACCTGGTCGTGGTGGCCCCCGCCACCGCCGACACGCTGGCCCGGGCCGCGCACGGACTGGCCGACGACCTGTTGACGAACACCCTGCTCACGGCCCGCTGCCCGGTGGTCTTCGCGCCCGCGATGCACACCGAGATGTGGGAGAACCCGGCCACCCGCGAGAACGTGGCCACGCTCCGCCGGCGCGGCGCGATCGTGATCGAGCCCGCCGTGGGCCGGCTGACCGGCAAGGACACCGGCAAGGGCCGGCTGCCCGACCCGGGCGAGATCTTCGAGGTCTGCCGCCGGGTGCTGGCCCGGGGCGCCGAGGCCGGCGCCCGCACCGACCTGGCCGGCCGGCACGTGGTGATCAGCGCCGGCGGCACCCGTGAGCCGCTGGACCCGGTCCGCTTCCTCGGCAACCGCTCCTCGGGCAAGCAGGGCTACGCGCTGGCCCGCACGGCCGTGGCGCGCGGGGCCCGGGTCACGCTGATCGCCGCGAACACCGCCCTGCCCGACCCGGCGGGCGCGGACGTGGTGCGGGTGGGCACCGCCGTGCAGCTGCGCGAGGCCGTCCTGAAGGCCGCGGCCGAGGCCGACGTGGTGGTCATGGCCGCCGCCGTGGCCGATTTCCGGCCGGCCGTCTACGTGGACGGGAAGATCAAGAAGACCGAGGACGGCGGCGCCCCCACCGTGGAACTGGTCCGCAACCCGGACATCCTGGCCGAGATCTCGGCGGACCGCGCCCGACCTGATCAACTCGTGGTCGGATTCGCGGCGGAGACCGACGAGGTTCTGGCCAACGGGCGCGCGAAACTGCGCCGCAAGGGATGTGATCTTCTCGTCCTGAACGAGGTGGGAGCCGAAAAGACCTTCGGATCGGAGGAGAACGAGGCGGTGATCCTTGGCTCCGATGGCGAGGAAACCCCCGTGCCCCACGGCCCCAAGGAAGCCTTGTCGGACGCGGTATGGGATCGTGTCGTGAGCCGGTTCGCGCTCCGACGCGCCTGATCGTCGCCCCTTGTTGGGCCCCGATCGGTGCGCTTAGATGGAGTGTCGCAGGTCACAAGCCTCCCGCAGGGTGAGACAAGTGGACCCGCGACCACCGGCGACCGATAAACTGACCCCGGAACGTGACCGGGCGCAGCCTCCGGTCAGTACCGCCAAACAATTTCAGCCAGCAGCCGCTGCAACCCCAGGGAGCGATGTGTCCCGCCGCCTGTTCACCTCGGAGTCCGTGACCGAGGGTCACCCCGACAAGATCGCTGACCAGATCAGCGACACGATCCTCGACGCCCTGCTGCGCGAGGACCCCACGTCCCGCGTCGCCGTGGAGACCCTCATCACCACGGGTCTGGTCCACATCGCGGGTGAGGTCACCACCAAGGCATACGCCCCGATCGCCCAGCTCGTGCGCGAGAAGATCCTGGAGATCGGCTACGACTCCTCGAAGAAGGGCTTCGACGGCGCCTCCTGCGGCGTCTCGGTGTCCATCGGCGCGCAGTCCCCGGACATCGCCCAGGGCGTCGACACCGCTTACGAGACCCGCGTCGAGGGCGATGAGGACGAGCTGGACAAGCAGGGCGCGGGCGATCAGGGCCTGATGTTCGGCTACGCCTGCGACGAGACCCCGAACCTGATGCCGCTCCCGATCGAGCTGGCCCACCGCCTCTCGCGTCGGCTGACCGAGGTCCGCAAGAACGGGACCATCCCGTACCTGCGCCCCGACGGCAAGACCCAGGTCACCATCGAGTACGACGGCGACAAGGCCGTCCGCCTCGACACCGTGGTGGTCTCCTCGCAGCACGCCTCCGACATCGACCTGGAGTCGCTGCTCGCGCCCGACATCCGCGAGTTCGTCGTCGAGCAGGTGCTCGCCGGTCTCGTCGAGGACGGCATCAAGCTGGAGACCGAGGGCTACCGCCTGCTGGTCAACCCGACCGGCCGCTTCGAGATCGGCGGCCCGATGGGCGACGCCGGCCTCACCGGCCGCAAGATCATCATCGACACCTACGGCGGCTACGCCCGGCACGGCGGCGGCGCCTTCTCGGGCAAGGACCCGTCCAAGGTCGACCGCTCGGCCGCGTACGCGATGCGCTGGGTCGCCAAGAACGTCGTCGCCGCGGGCCTCGCCTCCCGCTGCGAGGTCCAGGTCGCGTACGCGATCGGCAAGGCCGAGCCCGTGGGCCTCTTCGTCGAGACCTTCGGCACCGCGACCACCGAGGTCGCCAAGATCGAGCAGGCCATCTCCGAGGTCTTCGACCTCCGTCCGGCCGCGATCATCCGCGACCTCGACCTGCTCCGCCCGATCTACGCCCAGACCGCCGCCTACGGCCACTTCGGCCGCGAGCTGCCGGACTTCACCTGGGAGCGCACCGACCGCGTCGACGCCCTGCGCGCCGCCGCCGGTCTGTAACCACCCCGCCCGCCAGGGCGCGTCCGCGTGGCCCCGACCCCACCTCGCGTGGGGCCGGGGCCACGCGGCGTTTCCCGCGCTGTCCGACCGCTTTGGCAGGATGGACCCGTGACCGCCGCGCCCCCACCCCCCGAACCCCCGGCGGACCCCGCCGCCGGCGGACCCGAACAGCTCGCCCTGCTCCGCGAGTTGGTCGCCGAGGGCAAGGCCGACGCGCCCAAGGCCCGCCCCCGCACCTGGCGCGGGGTGCCCGCCGCCGCCGTGAACCCCGTGGCCCGGGTCCTGGTCAACAAGGGCGCCCTGCACCTGGACCAGACCTTCGACTACGAGGTCCCCGCCCACCTCGACGAGGAGGCCCGCCCCGGGGTCCGGGTCCGGGTCCGCTTCGGCGCGGGCGCGCACCGGGTCCGCGAGGGCCGGCGCGAGGGCGGCGGCCTCATCGACGGCTGGCTGCTCGAACGGGTCGCGGAATCCGACTACCACGGGCCGCTGGCCGCCCTGGCCCAGGTGGTCTCGCCCGAGCCCGTGCTCGCCCCCGACACCCTCGCCCTGGCCCGCGCCGTCGCCGACCGCTACGCCGGCAGCCTCGCCGACGTGCTCCAGCTCGCCGTCCCACCCCGCAACGCCCGCGCCGAGGGCCGCGCCTCGCCCGCGCCCGCCCCGCTCCCGCCCGCCCCCGAACCCGGCCCCTGGCAGCGCTACCCGCAGGGCCCCGGCTTCCTCGCCGACCTCGCCGCCGGCCGCGCCCCGCGCCGGGTCTGGACCGCCCTGCCCGGGCCGCACTGGCCCGAGGAGCTGGCCCGGGCCCTGGCCGCGTGCCTGGCCGGCGGGCGCGGCGCCCTCGCCGTGCTGCCCGACGGGCGCAGTGCCGAACGCCTGGACCGGGCCCTGATCGAACTCCTCGGCAAGGACCGGCACGTGCTGCTGACCGCCGAGGCCGGACCCGAGCGCCGCTACGCCCGCTGGCTGGCCGTGCACCGCGGCGCGGTCCGCTGCGTGATCGGCACCCGCGCCGCCATGTTCGCGCCCGTCCACGACCTCGGGCTCGTGGCGCTCTGGGACGACGGGGACACCTCGCACAGCGAGGACCGGGCCCCCTTCCCGCACGTGCGGGAGGTGCTGGAACTGCGGGCCGTCACCTCCGGGTGCGCCTTCCTGCTCGGCTCCACGAGCTGCACCGTCGAGGCCGCGCAACTCGTCGAGTCCGGGTGGGCCGGGCCGCTGGTCGCCGACCGCGAGACCGTGCGCCGCGCGGCCCCCGTCATCCGGACCGTCGACGAACACCTGCTGGCCCGCGACGAGGCCGCCCGCGTCGCCCGCCTGCCCAGCCTGGCCTGGGAGACCGCCCGGGACGCGCTGGCGACCGGTCCGGTGCTCGTGCAGGTGCCCCGGCGCGGCTACGCGCCCCGACTGGCCTGCGCCCGCTGCCGGGAACCCGCCCGCTGCCGGGCCTGCCACGGGCCGCTGGAGGCCCTGGACGCCGTGGCCCTGGCCTGCGCCTGGTGCGGCCGGCCCGAGACGGGCTGGCACTGCGAGGAGTGCGGCGGGGTGCGGCTGCGGGCCAACGTGGTCGGCGCCAAGCGGACCGCCGAGGAACTGGGCCGGGCCTTCCCGGCCGTGCCCGTGCGCACCTCGGGCCGCGACCACGTGCTGGACCGGGTGCCCGGGGCCCCCGCCCTGGTGGTCTCCACCCCCGGCGCCGAACCCGTGGCCGAGGGCGCCGGCTACAGCGCCGCCCTGCTGCTCGACGGCTGGGCCATGGTCGGCCGCCCCGACCTGCGCTCCGACGAGGAGGCGCTGCGCCGGTGGCTGGCGGCGGCCACCCTGGTGCGCCCGGAGGGACGGGTGGTGATCGTGGCCGAACCCACCCTGCGGCCGGTGCAGGCCCTCGTGCGCTGGGACCCGGTCGGGCACGCGCTGCGCGAACTCGCCGACCGGGCCGAGCTGCGCTTCCCGCCGGTGGCGCGGATGGCCTCGGCCACGGGCCGGCCCGAGGCCCTGGCCGAATTCCTCGCCGCCGTCGAACTGCCGCCGGAGGCCGAGGTGTTGGGGCCGGTGCCGGTCCGGGCCCGACGCGGGTCGCCGGCCGACGAGGAACGCGCCCTGGTGCGGGTGCCCCCGGGCCGGGGCGCGGCCCTGGCGCGGGCCCTGAAGCAGGCGAGCGCCGCGCGCACGGCCCGGGGCATCGGCGGTCGCGCCGGGATCGGGGCCGAGGGCCAGGTCCGCATCCGCGTGGACCCGCCCGACCTGGGCTGACCCGTGACCGGCCCCGGACATGCGACCGCCCGGCCCCCTCGTGCGGGACCGGGCGGATCGGGTGGGTCGGGGAGCGGGCCGGTCGGCGGCGGCACGCTCCGGGGCGTCAGCCGCCGCGCGGGGCCGGGAAGGCCGGCGGGCGGACCTGGGCGGCGGTGGGGGCCGCCGGGACGGCCTCCTCGCGCTGCGGCTGGCTGGGGACCCCGCGCGCGGCTGGCACGCTCGGCAGCGCGCCGCCCATCGGCCGGGCGGCGCCGTCGACGACGGGCCGCTCCGCCTCGGGGGCCGCGAGCTCGCCGGCCGGGGTGCGCCGGGCCCCGTAACGCCGGTGCACGGCCTGCTTGGTGACCCCGAGCGCGGACCCCACCGCGTCCCACGAGAACCCGAGGGAACGGTCGAAGTCCACGGCGGCGGTGACCAGGGTCTCGACGCTGTCGCGCAGTTCCTGCGCGAGCCGCACGGTGGGCGCGGGGGCCCGGCCGTAGACGACGAAACCGGTGGAGGGGCCGGACCGGCGGGGGCGGTACACGTTGCCGAGCTGTGCGGTCAGCGTGCGCAGGGCGTCCACCTGCCGGCGTACCCGCTCGATGTCCCGCACCAACAGGTGCAGGCTGGCCCGCGCTTGGGCGTCATGGGTGGCGTGGTCGGCCATGAAGAAGCCTCTCGAACCGGTGCTGAGGAGCGGATCGGGCCGCGAACACCGTTCACACGCGGCCCGTTTCGGTCAATCTGTCTTGACAACGCGCAGGCGGGCGGGGAGGTCACGCACCGGGGGCGTGTCGGCATATGCGACGGGGCGCGCGACGGCCCGCACGCCCCGCCTTCCGGGGCGGCCCCCCGCGCGGCTCCGACATAGACTGGGACGCTGCTGACCGTCGAGACAACAGGCAGGACCCATCACGTGAAGCTCGTCTTCGCCGGCACCCCCGAGGTCGCCGTCCCCGCCCTGGACGCCCTGATCGCCTCCGGGCGACACGAGGTCGCCGCCGTGGTGACCCGCCCCGACGCCCCCGCCGGGCGCGGGCGCCGGCTCGTGGCGAGCCCGGTGGCGGAACGGGCCGCCGAGGCGGGCATCGAGGTCCTCAAGCCCGTCCGTCCCCGGGACCCCGAGTTCCAGGAGCGGCTGCGCGAGATCGCCCCGGACTGCTGCCCCGTCGTCGCCTACGGCGCGCTGCTCCCGCCGAGCGCCCTGGAGATCCCCCGGCACGGCTGGGTCAACCTGCACTTCTCGCTGCTGCCCGCCTGGCGCGGGGCGGCGCCCGTGCAGCACTCGCTGATGGCCGGGGACGAGGTGACCGGCGCGTCGACCTTCCGGATCGAGCAGGGCCTGGACACCGGACCGGTGTTCGGCGTGATCACCGAGGACGTGCGCCCCACGGACACCAGCGGTGACCTGCTGACCCGGCTCGCGTTCGCGGGCGCCGGACTGCTGAGCGCCACCATGGACGGCATCGAGGACGGCAGCCTGCAGGCCGTGCCCCAGCCCGGCGAGGGCGTCTCGCTGGCCCCGAAGATCACGGTGGAGGACGCCCGGGTGGACTGGCGGGCGCCCGCGCTGCGCGTGGACCGGATCGTGCGCGGCTGCACCCCGGCCCCCGGCGCGTGGACCGAGTTCCGCGGCGAGCGGCTCAAGCTGATCTCGGTGACCGGGGCCGGCGACCTCGCGGACCTCGCGGGCCTGACCCCGGGGCTGCTCGTGGCCGGCAAGAACAACGTGTACGTCGGCACCGGCTCGCACCCGGTGGAGCTGCTGTGGGTGCAGCCCCAGGGCAAGAAGCCGATGAAGGCCGCCGACTGGGCCCGCGGCGTGCGCATCACCGCCGGTGAGCGCCTGGGCGGCCCCGCCGCCTGACCACCGGCCGGGCGGCCGCCCGCCCGCGCGCGCCGTAGGCTGGGCGCGGGGCCCGCCGGTCCGCCCGGCCCGGCCGGTCCCCGCCCGGCCCGCGCGCCCCCGCGCGCGAAGTCCCCCGGGGCGCGCCCCCACGCGCCTCGCACCCCGTACCCCCCGGAGCACCTTTCCCGTGAGCGAACAGCCCCGTCGTCAGAACAAGCCCGCCAAGCAGGGCCGCCCCTACCGGCGGCCGCAGAAGGACCCCGTGCGGTTCCTGGCCTTCGAGGCCCTGCGGGCGGTGGACGAACGGGACGCGTACGCCAACCTCGTGCTCCCGCCGCTGCTGCGCAAGGCCCGCCAGAACCCCGAGTTCGACGGGCGGGACGCGGCGCTGGCCACCGAGCTGGTCTACGGCACCCTGCGTCGCCAGGGCACCTACGACGCGATCATCGCGGCCTGCGTGGACCGCCCGCTGCGCGAGGTCGATCCGCCGGTCCTCGACGTGCTCTCGCTGGGCGCGCACCAGCTGCTCGGCACCCGGATCCCGCCGCACGCGGCGGTCTCGGCCAGCGTGGAGCTGGCCCGGGTGGTGCTCGGCGACGGCCGGGCCAAGTTCGTGAACGCCGTGCTCCGCAAGATCACCGCGCACGATCTGGACGGCTGGCTGGAGAAGGTCGCGCCGCCCTACGAGAAGGACGCCGAGGAGCACCTGGCCGTCGTGCACTCGCACCCGCGCTGGGTGGTCTCGGCCCTGTGGGACTCGCTGGGCGGCGGGCGCGCCGGCATCGAGGACCTGCTGGAGGCCGACAACGAGCGGCCCGAGGTCACCCTGGTGGCCCGGCCGGGCCGGATCGGCACCGAGGAGCTGACGGCGGAGGTCGGCGCCGATTCGAGCCTGCCGGGCCGCTGGTCCCCGTACGCGGTGCGGCTCTCCGAGGGCGGCGAGCCCGGCGCCCTGGAGTCGGTGCGCGACGGGCGCGCCGGTGTGCAGGACGAGGGCAGCCAGCTGGTGGCCGTGGCCCTGGCCAACGCCCCGCTGGAGGGCCCCGACGCACGGTGGCTGGACGGCTGCGCGGGCCCCGGCGGCAAGGCGGCACTGCTGGCGGCGCTGGCCGCCGAGCGCGGCGCGAGCCTGCTGGCCTCGGAGAAGCAGCCGCACCGGGCCGCGCTGGTGGCCCGCTCGCTGGCCGGCAACCCCGGCCCCTACCAGGTGATCACCGCCGACGGCACCCGCCCGGCCTGGCGGCCCGGCAGCTTCGACCGCGTGCTGATGGACGTGCCCTGCACCGGCCTGGGCGCGCTGCGGCGCCGGCCCGAGGCCCGCTGGCGCCGGCGCCCCGAGGACCTCGACGGCTTCGCCCCGCTCCAGCGGGCCCTGCTGCGCGAGGCCCTGTCGGCGGTCCGGGTGGGCGGCGTGGTCGGCTACGCGACCTGCTCCCCGCACCTGGCCGAGACCCGGGTGGTCGTGGACGACGTGCTGCGCGGCCGGGGCGGACAGACCCCGGCGCAGGCCGAACTCATCGACGCCCGCCCGCTGTTCCCGGGGGTCCCGGCCCTCGGCGACGGCCCCGACGTCCAGCTGTGGCCGCACCTGCACGGCACCGACGCCATGTACCTGGCCCTGCTCCGCCGCACCGCCTGATCCCGCGGGCCCTCCCGCCCGGGCGGGAGGGCTTCGGGGGCATGGCAGGCTTGGGGGCATGGCCCTTCAGATCGCCCCCAGCATCCTCTCCGCCGACTTCGCGCGCCTCGCCGACGAGGCCAAGGCGGTGGACGGCGCCGACTGGCTGCACGTCGACGTCATGGACAACCACTTCGTGCCCAACCTGACCCTGGGCGTGCCCGTGGTGGAGTCCCTCGCGCGCGCCACCGACATCCCCCTCGACCTGCACCTGATGATCGAGGACCCGGACCGGTGGGCCCCCGGGTACGTGGAGGCCGGGGCCTCCTCGGTGACCTTCCACGCCGAGGCCGCCGCCGCCCCTGTGCGGCTGGCGCGCGAGATCCGGGCCAAGGGGGCGCGGGCCTCGATGGCGCTCAAGCCGGGCACCCCGATCGAGCAGTACGAGGACCTGCTGCCCGAACTCGACATGGTGCTGATCATGACGGTGGAGCCCGGCTTCGGCGGGCAGGCGTTCCTCGACATCATGCTGCCCAAGATCCGCCGCACCCGGGCCCTGATCGCCAAGCACGGGCTCGACGTGTGGCTCCAGGTCGACGGCGGTGTGTCGGACTCCACGATCGAGCGCTGCGCCGAGGCCGGCGCCGACGTGTTCGTGGCCGGCAGCGCCGTCTACGGGGCCCAGGACCCGGCCGCCGCCGTGCGGGGGCTGCGGGACAAGGCCGCCGGGGCCTGCGCGCACTGAACGAGGAGGGCCCGGGGGCGGGGTTCGGGCGGGGTCCCGCCCGGCTCCCGGGCGAAGCCTGGGTGAACAGCTCGGTGCGGGCACGTCGTCCGGGCCGAACGCCGGCCGTCGGATCTGACAGGATGAACGACGAGTCGAGAGTGTGAACAGCAGTGAGGAGAACGCGGTGTCGGCTATGTCGGCGGGACGGTCAGCCCTGCGGATGGGACCCGCGGAGCTGGTGCAGGCGGCGGCGATGGCCCGCCGCTTCTACCTGGAGGGCAAGTCCAAGATCCAGATCGCCGAGGAGTTCGGCGTGAGCCGCTTCAAGGTGGCCCGGGTCCTGGAGACGGCCCTGGAACGCGACCTGGTCCGGATCGAGATCCGGGTCCCGGCCGAACTCGACGCGGAACGCTCCGACGCGCTGCGCGCCCGCTACGGGCTGCGGCACGCGGTGGTCGTGGAGTCCCCGGCGGACGCCTCCGAGGACGCGGCCGACCCCGAGAACCTCGGTTCGGTCGCCGCCGACCTGCTCGGCGAGCTGGTCGACGAGGGCGACGTGCTCGGCCTGGCCTGGGGCCGCTCCACCATCCACATGGCCGCCGCCCTGCACCGGCTGCCCCCGTGCACGGTGGTGCAGCTCACGGGCGTGTACGACGCCGGCACCGCCGAACGCGGCTCGGTGGAGGCCGTGCGCCGGGCCGCCCAGGTCTCCGGCGGCGACGCCCACCCCATCTACGCGCCGATGCTGCTGCCCGACCCGGCCACCGCGCGCGCCCTGCGCAACCAGACCGGGATCGCGCGGGCCTTCGAGTACTTCGACAAGGTCACCGTCGCGGCCGTGTCCATCGGCTCCTGGGAGCCGGGCATCTCCACCGTGCACGACATGCTCACCGACGAGGAGCGCGGCCACTACGCCTCCCTCGGCGTGGCCGCCGAGATGTCCGCGCACCTCTTCGACGCCGAGGGCCGCCGGGTCGGCCGGGACCTGGGCGAACGCTGCATCACGGTGGAGGCCGACCGGCTGCGCCGGATCCCCGAGGTGGTCGCCATCGCCGGCGGCGCCCGCAAGGCCGCCGCGATCGGCGCCGTGCTCCGCTCGGGCCTGGTCACCAGCCTGGTCACCGACACGGCCGCCGCCGACCACCTGCTCACCGAGTCCGAGCCGGGCCTGCGCCCCGCCCTGGAGCGGGCGGACCCGGACGAGCGGCCCGAGGAGGACTGACCTCCCGGAGACGGGACGGGGCTCGCGGGCGCGGGCGATTCGCGGATGAACGTCGGGTTTGACACGATTCCGGCATGATCCACCAGTCATTCGCCCGCACCCTGCCGCGCGTCCTCGGAGCGCTGTTCCTCTGCGTGGCCCTCGCCCTCGGCCTCGCCGGCTGTGGGGGAAAACAGGACGAACCCGGGAAGTCCCCGGCCACCTCCGCGGGCTCCGCCGGCACGCCGAGCGCCCGGCCCCCGTCCGCCGCCGCCACCCCCGGCTGGGCCCGGGGCATGAAGACCGTCCGCGCCGCCGACCTGCCGCGCGAGGCCCGCGACACCCTCGCCCTGATCGACAAGGGCGGGCCGTACCCGCACCGCCAGGACGGCACCGTCTTCGGCAACTTCGAACGCCTCCTGCCGAAGAAGCAGCGCGGCTACTACCACGAGTTCACCGTCCGCACCCCCGGCAGCCGCGACCGCGGCGCCCGCCGCATCGTGACCGGCGGCGGCGGGGAGTTCTACTGGACGGCCGACCACTACAAGAGCTTCGAGGCGGTACTGCGATGACCCTGCGCCGACGCCCCCTGGGCCCCGCCCTCACCGAGGCGGCCGCGCACGGCCGCACCGTCCTGCGCCTCGACCTCGACGGGGTCCACGACCGCGCCGGGCTCTTCGAACGCTGCGCCGGCGCCCTCACCCTCCCGGCCTGGTTCGGCGCCAACTGGGACGCCCTCGCCGACGCCCTCCACGACCTGTCCTGGCTGCCGGCCGCCCCCGGCCGGCTGCTCGCCGTCGAGTCCTGGCGCCCCTTCGCGCAGGACCGGCCGCAGGAGTGGGAGGTGTTCACCGAGATCCTCGCCGAGGCCGAGGAATTCTGGCGGGACGGCGACCAGGGCCCCCTCGACGTCCTCCTCGTCGACCCCGCCCCGCGCCCCGGACCGCCGCCCTCGGCCCGCCGCTGAGCCGGTTACCGGCAGGTTCGCGGGGGAGGCCGAAAACCACGGGCGCGCACGGGAGGCACCCCGCGCGCGGGGGTAGCGTGCGGGCAGGACGCGCCGGCGCCCGATCCGGCCCGTGCGGGGGTCCGGCGCGGGCCCGGGACACGAGAGCGTGCCGTGCGGCGACCGCCGACCGGCCCGCGCGCCCGGGCCGCTCGGCCGGTCGCGCGCGGGCCCGGCCCGGGCGACGCCGGCCTGAGGAAGGACCGCAGTGGTGACCGAGATCCCCCCGTCCCGGGTGTTCGCCTCCTTACCCCGCCGGGACCAACGCCACTGGGCCGAGGTCTACCTCGCGGGCCTGGCCCGCGCCGAGGGCCGCAAGAGCGTCCGCACCATCGCCGGGGCCGCCACCCCGCGCGGAGCGGGCTCGGTGGAGCAGAGCCTGCACCAGTTCATCGGCAACTCCCCGTGGGACTGGGGCCCCGTGCGCCGGGCCCTGGCCCGCCGCCTGCACGCCGTCCTCAGCCCGCCGCCCGCCGCCTGGGTGGTGCGCCCGCTGGTCATCGAGAAGACCGGGGACCGCTCGGTGGGCGTGGGCCGGCAGTTCGTGCCGGGCCTGGGCCGCACCCTCAACTGTCAGCAGGCGAACACGGTGTGGCTGGCGGCCCCGCAGGGCGCGTTCCCCGTCGAGTGGAGCCTCGTGCTGCCGCCGGCCTGGACCGAGGAGGCCGCCCGGCGCAGCGTCGGGCTCCCCGACACGGCCCGCGCCCTGACCCCCACCGCCGACGCGCTGCGCGTGGTGCGCCGGATGGCGCTGGGCTGGGGGCTGCCGCCGCTGCCGGTGCTGTGGGAACCGGCGGCGGCCGAACTCGCCGGGGCCGTGAGCACCCTGCTGCGCCACGGGCCGCGGTTCGTGCTGCGGATCGCCCCCGGCACCGCCCTGCTGCCGGAACCCCCGGACCGGGGCCGGGACCGCGACCGGGGCCCCGCCGACGCGGCCGCGCTGCTGGCCGCCGCCCGGGTCCGCCGGGGCTCGGACGGCACTCATCCGGTGGTCAGCGTGCGGGTCCGGGGTCCGTTCGGGGAACGGGACGGGTCGCGGGGGCCCGTGCTCACCCTGTTCGGGCCGGCGGACGCGGCGGGCGGTCACTGGCTGACAGACCTGCACCGGGCCGGGCCCGGGGAACTGGCCCGGCTCACGGCGCTGGAGGACCGGGCCGCGCGGGACGCGGCGGAGGTCTGCGAGGGACTCGGACTGCGGGACTACGAGGGCCGCTCCCACCGGGGCTGGCACCACCACCTCACCCTCGTCGGGGTGGCCCACGCCAACGCGCTGCTGGCCCGAATCGGCCCCGACGGGCCAGCGAGCGGACGCCCGTCCGGCCCGGTCGAGGAGACGCGCGGGGAACAGCGCGAGCGGGCCCGGACCGGACCCACCGGACCGCCGGGCCGCGCCCCGCGCGGCACCCGGCCGCCGGCCCGCACGGAGGGCGGCGCGGCGCCCGCGAGCGGCGCCCGCACCGGCCCCTGCGTGCCGGGCACGCCCTGCGGGGGAGACCCGGGGGAGCGGTGAACCGGCCGTCAGCCGACCGTCTCCGGGACCGGCAGACGGTCGGTGGCCTCCAGGGCCGGGGGACGGACCACGCGCCAGCCGGCAGCGACCCAGCGCGCCCCGTCCAGGGCGCCGCCCGGGTCCACGACCACCCGCTCGCGCACCCACCCGGCCAGCGCCGCGGGATCGGCCCGTCGGGCCTCGGCGCAGCCCGCGACCAGGACCGTCAGATCGCACTGGGTCAGCGCGGACCACAGGCTGTCGGCGAACCCGAGCTCGGGATAGCGGTGGTGGTCCGCGACCAGCGGCGCGTGCACGGTGACCTCCGCGCCCATCCGGGCCAGGCTGGCGGCGATGGCCAGGGCGGTGCCCCGGTCCCGGTCGGGACCGGCGTCGTCGGGCGTGTCGGGCGTGTCGGGCGCGTCGGATGCGGGGGCGGGCGGAGGGTGGACGCCGAGGACGCCGACGCGGCGGCCGTGCAGCCGGCCGCCGGAGGCGGCGGCCACCAAGGCGAGGACCCGGGAAGCGGAATCGAGGCTCATCTGGGGGAATGGCGCCCATCTGCTACGAGGTGTCGGATTGTCCTCTCACGATGCCCGAAACCCACCGGTCCCGTCCGCTCGCCGGTCCCTCCTGCACGATTCCGACCCCCCGGCACGGTGGAGTGCGGGATTCCGCCGGGTCGAAGGTCCCGGTCTCAGTCCGCGTGATTCACCGATCCCCACGCGTTCAGCGGGACCGCGCCCACCGCCCGTCCGCCCGGCCCCAGCAGCCGGCCCATCCGCTTGATCTGCCGCATCGCGATGGCCCGGTCCACCAGCACCACCTCCGGCAGCCGCTCCGCGAGCTGCGTCTCCAGCCGCTGCACGTCCGCGACCGACCGCAGCCAGACGCTGATCAGCAGGTTGCTCGTGCCGGTCACCGCCACGCACATGCGCACCTCCGGCAGCGACAGCAGCCCGCGCGCCGTCGCCTCCAGCCGGGCCGCGGGCACCCGCGCCCACAGGGTGGCCGACACCGGCCACTCGGTCAGCTCCCGGGCCACGTCGCAGCGGAGCATCACCGGGCACTCGGTCAGCAGCCGGTTGACCCGGCGGCGCGTCGCGTCCGTGCCCAGGCCCGTGATCGGCCGCAGGTCCGAGGCCGACTGGCGGCCGTCCACGGACAGCGCCCCGAGCAGCCGCTGCTCGGTGAGGTCCGGGACCCGGGCGCCCTCGCCCGAGACCCTGGCCGGCTCGGCCCGCGCCAGCTGCCGCTCCTGCGCCGGGCTCAGCCGCCGCATCCGCCACCGGCTGCCGTCCCCGTACACCCGGGTCACCAGCCGGGTGCGGGTGTCGGTCACCCCCGGCAGCCGGGCGATCCGCTCCAGCACCAGCTCCGACAGCGACTCCATGTCGGCGGCGAACGTGGTCACCAGCAGGTCGCAGCCGCCCGCCAGGTGCTCCACCGAGGCCACCTGCGGCAGCTCGGCCAGGGCGCGGGCGGCGGCCGGACCGGCGCTCGCGTCGCAGTCGATCTCCAGGAACGCGATCTCGAAGTGCGACTGGGTCCACGGGTTCGGGTACGCCGTCACCCAGGCCCGGCCCGAGGACCGCAGCCGCTCCCAGCGGCGCGAGACCGTCGCCGGGTCCACCGCCAGCACCTCCCCGAGCAACTGCCAGGAGGCGCGCGGCGCGATCTGAAGGGCGTGGATCAGTCCGCTGTCCAGGGGGTCGAGCCGCACGCGGGCACTCCTTCGGATCGGATCGGGGCGGATGGGTCGCGGCGGGGATCGGGATCCCGCGAGACCGCACCATTTTCGCGCAGATCGGGCGAATGGTGGTCTTTCGGGACGGGATGTCGGATCGCGCGGGTGCGTCGCGCCCGCGCGGGGGCGGGGGAGCGGGCCAGGATGGGCCCGCGGGCGGCGGCCACGAGCGGGACGGAGGGGCGGGTGCCACGGGAGTCACGGACGGGACGGGCGGGGCGGCGCGAACTCCTCGCGGCCGGGGCCGGGGGAGTGGTCGAGTCCTTCGACTGGACGGTGTACGCCGTCCTCGCCCCCTACTTCGCCGCCCGGATCTTCCCCGCCGAGAACGCGGACCTGGCCCTGATCGGGGCCTACGCGGGCTTCGCCGTCGGCTTCGCGGCCCGACCCCTGGGCGGCTGGGCGCTGGGCCGGATCGCCGACCGGGCGGGCCGTCGGCACGCCCTGGTGGTCGCCGTGCTGATCGCCTCCGCCGCCTCCCTCGCGCTCGCGCTCTGCCCCACCCACGCGGCCGCCGGCCTCCTCGCGCCGGCCGTCGCCGTGACCGCGCGGGCCGCGCAAGGCTTCTCGCTGGGCGGGGAGACGCCGAGCGCCGCCGCGTACCTGGTCGAGACCGCCCCGCCCGACCGGCGCTACCGGTACGGGGCCCTGGGCTACGCGGGGGTGGTGCTCGGCACCCTGCTGTCCTTCGGGGTGCTCGCCGCCCTGCTGGCCGTGCTGGGCCGGGCCGGGGTGGAGGCGGGGGGCTGGCGCCTCGGCTTCGCGGCCGCCGCGCTGCTGGGGCTCGCGGCCCTGTGGATCCGACGGGGCGCGCCCGAGGCCCCGGGCTTCGAGGCGCCGGGCTTCGACGGGCGCGTGCCGGTGGCGGCGAGGTCCGGGGCGCGGGGCGCGCTGCGGCCGGCCGTGCCCCGGATGGGCGTCGTGCTCCTGCTCGTCCTCGGCGTCACCGTGGGCTACTACCTCGGGGCCCTCTACCTGCCCCGGCACGCGGCGGCCGGGGGCGGGGCCGATCCCGGGGACCCGCGCACCGCCCTGGTGATGCTGCCCGCCCTGCTCGCGCTGGCGGCGACGATGGTCGGGGCCGGGTGGGCGGCCGACCGGTGGGGGCCGGTGCCGGTGCTGCGGATCGGGCTCGGGGCGCTCGCCCTGGTGACCGTGCCGGTCGCCCTCGGGGCCGCCGACGGACGGCTGCCGCTGGGCCCGGCCGCCGCCCTCCACCTGGCCGTGCTCGGACTCTCCTTCGGGCCGATCACCGTGTACTGCGCCCGGCTGTTCCCGCCGGCGATCCGGGGCGTCGCCGTCGGCGTGCCCTTCGCGGTGGCCACCGGGGCCTTCGGCGGCACCTTCCCGCTGCTCGCCGAGGCGCTGCGTGCGGCGGGCGCGGCCGGCGCGGTGCCCTGGGCGGCGGCCGGGGCGGCCCTGCTCTCGCTGGCCGCGACCGCGCTGCCGGGCGCGGTCCCCGACGACGGCGCCGGCATCATCGAGCGGGTCGAGCGGCCCGGGACCTCCGGCCCGGTCGCGGGCGGGACGGAAGTCTCGTAGAAAGAGACCAGGCCGCCCGATATGTCCTGGACGATCTGCCCGGCCCGGGTGTGTGCCCGGTCGTGGGAGAATGAAGTACGTGCGTTTCCTCGGCTGCCCTGCCGGGGCATACGGGATTCTCCGATTTGACTTGGATGTTCAGCACGTGCGTTTCCTCAATGACCTGAAGCCGCCGTACGACCTCACGTACGACGACGTGTTCATGGTGCCGAGCCGCTCCGCGGTCGGTTCCCGCCAGGGCGTCGACCTGTCCGCGCCCGACGGCACCGGCACCACCATCCCGCTCGTGGTCGCCAACATGACCGCCATCGCCGGTCGGCGCATGGCCGAGACGGTCGCCCGTCGCGGCGGCATCGTCGTGATCCCCCAGGACATCCCGATCGACGTCATCACCGACGTCATCTCCTGGGTCAAGACCCGCCACCACGTGCTCGACACCCCGATCACCCTGGCCCCGACGCAGACGGTCGCCGACGCCCTGTCGCTGCTGCCCAAGCGCGCCCACGGCGCCGGCGTGGTCGTCGACGCGGACAACCGTCCGATCGGCGTCGTCACCGAGCACGACCTGAGCGGCGTGGACCGGTTCACCCAGCTCTCCGAGGTCATGTCGAAGGAGCTGCTGCTCCTCGACGCCGACATCGACCCGCGCGAAGCCTTCAACAAGCTCGACGCCGGGCACCGCAAGCTCGCCCCCGCCGTGGACGAGGACGGCCGCCTCGTCGGCATCCTGACCCGCAAGGGCGCCCTGCGCGCGACCCTCTACACCCCCGCCCTCGACGCCCAGGGCCGGCTGCGCATCGCCGCCGCCGTCGGCATCAACGGCGACGTCGCCGGCAAGGCCAAGCAGCTCCTCGACGCCGGGGTCGACACCCTGGTCATCGACACCGCGCACGGCCACCAGGAATCCATGATCAACGCGGTCAAGGTCGTGCGCGCCCTCGACCCGCAGGTCCCGATCGTGGCCGGCAACATCGTCGCCGCCGAGGGCGTCAGGGACCTCATCGAGGCCGGCGCCGACATCATCAAGGTCGGCGTGGGCCCCGGCGCCATGTGCACCACCCGCATGATGACCGGCGTCGGCCGGCCGCAGTTCTCCGCCGTCCTCGAATGCGCCGCCGAGGCCAAGAAGCACGGCAAGCACGTGTGGGCCGACGGTGGCGTCCGCCACCCGCGCGACGTGGCGATGGCGCTGGCCGCCGGCGCCTCCAACGTCATGATCGGCTCCTGGTTCGCGGGCACCTACGAGTCGCCCGGCGACCTCCAGCAGTCCGCCGACGGCCGCCTGTACAAGGAGTCCTTCGGCATGGCCTCGGCCCGCGCCGTCCGCAACCGCACCTCCGAGGAGTCCGCCTACGACCGTGCCCGCAAGGCGCTGTTCGAAGAGGGCATCTCCACCTCGCGGATGTTCCTCGACCCGACCCGTCCGGGCGTCGAGGACCTGATCGACTCGATCATCGCGGGCGTCCGCTCCTCCTGCACCTACGCCGGTGCCGGCTCGCTCGCCGAGTTCGAGGAGAAGGCCGTCGTGGGCATCCAGTCCGCCGCCGGCTACGCCGAGGGCAAGCCGCTGCACGCCAGCTGGAGCTGACCCCTCCCCGCACCACCCCGAGGGCCCCGGCCGCCCGTCCCCCGCGAGGAGGACGGCGCCGGGGCCCTCGGCGTAGCGGACCCTCCCGTGGCGCGGGCCCGGGTTCAGGCGCGGACGTCCGGGTGGTACTTCGGGACCCGCACCGTGACCTTCGTGCCCGCCCCCGGGCCGGTCTCGATCACCAGCCCGTGCTCGTCCCCGAAGGTCTGCCGCAGCCGCTCGTCCACGTTCGGCAGGCCCACCCCCGAGCCCGAGCCCCGCTCCTCGCCCGCCAGGATCCGCCGCAACCGGGCCGGGTCCATGCCCACCCCGTCGTCCTCGATCGTGAACACCGCCTCCGTGCCCGCGTCCCGCGCCTCGATCACGATCCGACAGCCGCCCGCAGAGTCCTCCAACCCGTGCTTCACCGCGTTCTCCACCAACGGTTGCAGGCACAGGAACGGCACCGCCACCGGCAACACCTCCGGAGCCACCCGCAGGGTCACCGTCAACCGGTCCCCGAACCGGGCCCCCGCCAGCGCCAGGTACTGCTCGATGGCCCGCAACTCCTCGGCCAGCGTGGCGAACTCGCCCCGCCGCCGGAACGAGTAGCGGGTGAAGTCCGCGAACTCCAACAACAGCTCCCGCGCGTGCTCCGGATCGGTCCGGGTGAACGAGGCGATCGCGGCCAGCGAGTTGAAGATGAAGTGCGGCGAGATCTGCGCCCGCAACGCCCGTATCTCCGCCTCCATCAACCGGGTCCGCGACCGGTCCAGCTCCGACAGCTCCAACTGCACCGACACCCAGCGCGCCACCTCCACCGCCGCCCGCGCCAACACCGCCGACTCCCGCGACCCGAACGCCACCAGCGCCCCCGCCGGCCCGTCCTCCCCCGTCAACGGCGCCCACACCGCCCACCGCAACGGACACCCGGGCCGCTCGCACACCACCCGCGCGCCCCGCCCGCGCCCCGAGGCCACCGACTCCGCCACCCCCGCCAGGGCCTGCGCCCCGTGGTGGTCCGCGCCCGGCCCGTCCCAGGCCAGCAGCTCCGTGCGGTCCGCCAGCGCCAGGGCCTCCGTGCCGAGCAGCCCGCGCAGCCCCCGCACCGCGCGCCGCGCCGCGTCCCGGGTCAGCCCCGCGCGCAGCGGCGGCGCCGCCAACGAGGCCGCGTGCAGGGTCTCGAACGTGGCCAGCTCCACCGGGGTCCCCAGCCCCGACCCGGCCCCCGCACCGGCCCCGCCCGGCCGGCGCGGACGCGACCGGGTTACCCGCAGCCCCAGCCCGAAACCCGCCGCCCCGCAGGCGCCCAGGGCCCCCAGCACCGGCACCAGCGCCCACCCGTCCCCGCTCACCGGACCGCCCCCGGGGCCCCCGGCTCGCGCCGGGACGCCTCCTCCCGCGCGTACGCCGTCACCGACCGCACCTCCATCCCCTCCGGCAGGTGCAGCCGCGCCAACAGCGCCGGAGTGCCCTCCGGCACCCGGCCCCGGGTCGCCCACGACACCGCCGCCATCGTCACGAAACCCAAGGGCACCGACCACACCGCCGGCCACGCCGCCAAGGTGTGCGCCCACCCGCCCGGCACCACCCCCGCCCGGGTCGCCAACACCGCGCCCAGCGCCGCCCCGCCCCCCGTCAACAACCCGGCCACCGCCCCCGGCGCCGTCAACCCCCGCCACCAGATGCCCAACACCAGCAGCGGACAGAACGAGGAGGCCGACACCGCGAACGCCAGGCCCACCGCGTCGGCCACCGGCACGTCCCGGGTGCCCAGCGCCGCCGCCAACGGCACCACCATCGCCGCCGGCGCCGCCCACCGGAAACCGCCCACCCCGCGCCGCCGCCGGGGCAGCACGTCCTGGTGCAGCACCCCGGCCACCGCCATCGTCAGCCCCGAGGCCGTGGACAGGAACGCCGCGAACGCGCCCCCCGCCAGCAGCGCCCCCAACAACTCGCCCGCCAGGCCCCCCACCACCCGCGCCGGCAGCACCAGCACCGCCGCGTCCGCGTTCCCGGTGAGCGCCAGCTCCGGCGCGTAGATCCGCCCCAGCGCCCCGTACACGGGCGGCAGCAGGTAGAACACGCCGATCAACCCCAGCACCACGAGGGTGGTGCGGCGGGCCGCCCGCCCGTCCGGACTGGTGTAGAAGCGGACCGCCACGTGCGGCAGCCCCATCGTGCCCAGGAACGTCGCCAGGATCAGCCCGTACACCGCGTACAGGCGCCGGGCCCGGTGCCCCGGGTCCTCGGCCGCCGCCGGCGCCGGACCGCCCAGACCCGCCCCCGGCGACCCCTCCCCGGCCGCGGCCGGCTCCGCCGTCCGGGGCACCCGGGCGCCCGCCGGGAAGGCCAACTCGGTGCCGGAACCGATCCGGTGGGTGCCGGCCGGCAGGGTCAGGGGCGTCCCCGGATGCGATCGGCCGTCCACCCGCCCGGAGACCGTCAGCGTCAACGGCTCGTCCAGCACGATCCGGGTCTCCTGCGCCATCCGCACCACCCGGTGCTCACGGAACACCGCCGGCGCGTCGAACCGGGCCCGCGGCGCCCCGTCCCCCGCCCAGGCCGCCAGCAGGAAGAACACCGGCACCAGCAGGGCCGTCAACTTCAGCCAGTACTGGAATGCCTGCACGAGGGTCACGGACTTCATGCCGCCCGCCGCCACCGCCCCCGTCACCACGAGGGCCACCACCACCGCGCCCACCCAGTGCGGGGCCCCCGTCAACACCTCCAGGGTCAGCCCCGCGCCCTGCAACTGCGGGATCAGGTACAGCCATCCCACCCCCAGCACGAAGAGCACCGAGATCCGGCGCACCGCCCGCGAACGCAACCGTCCCTCGGCGAAGTCCGGCAGGGTGTACGCCCCCGACCGCCGCAGCGGCGCGGCCACCAGCACGAGCAGCACCAGATACCCGGCCGTGTAGCCCACCGGATACCAGAGCATCTCCGGCCCCTGGAGCATCACCAGCCCCGCGATGCCGAGGAAGGAGGCCGCCGACAGGTACTCCCCGCTGATCGCCGCCGCGTTCAGCCCCGGCCCCACCGTCCGCGAGGCCACGTAGAAGTCCGAGGTGGTCCGCGAGAGCCGCAGTCCCCAGCCCCCGATCAACACCGTGGCCAGCACGACCACCGTGACGGCGACGAGCGCGTGGGTCTGGTTCACCGGGTCGGTCCTCGGACGGCGGGTCGGGGCGGGCGGACCGGAAGTCTACGCAGCGCCCGCCGGGCCTCAGGGACGGGGCCGGCCCGCCGGCCCGCGCGCCACGTGACGGGTCAACAGCTCGCGCAACTCCCGCGTGTGCCGCCGACTCACCGGCAGGTCCACCGCGCCGACCCGGACCGTGGTCGCCCCCGAGTCCATCCGCAACTCCTCGATCCGCGACAGCGCCACCAGGTGCCGCCGGTGGATCCGCACGAACCCGCGCGCCGCCCACCGCTCCTCCAACGTGGACACCGGGATCCGCACCAGATGGCTGCCCTCGTCGGTGAACAGCCGCGCGTAGTCCCCCTGCGCCTCCACGTAGGCGATGTCGGAGACGGCCACGAACCGGGTGACCCCCGCGAGTTCCACCGCGATCTGCTCCGGTCCCCGCTCCGGCCGCCGTTCCGAGAGGCCCGCGGGGCCCGCGGGTTCCGGCGGGCGCGGGGCCGCGGGCCGACCGGCCGGGAGCGCGGGGCGGGGCCCGTGCAGCAGATCGCAGACCCGGCGCACCGCCTCCGCCAACCGCTCCGGACGCACCGGCTTCAGCAGGTAGTCCACGGCCCGCAGATCGAACGCGGTCAGCGCGAAACCCTCGTCGGCGGTGACGAACACGATCAGCGGCGGGCGCGCGAACCCCGCCAACAACCGGGCGATGTCCAGCCCGGTCAGCCCGGCCATGTGGATGTCGAGGAAGACCACGTCCAGGGCCTGCGCCCCGTCCGGCCCCGCCTCCACCGCCCGGGTGATCCGCCGCAGGGCCTCGGTGGCGTCCGCGGCCCCCTCCGCCGTCGAGACCCGCGGGTCCCGGTGCAGGAGGTGCAGCAACTCGTCCAGGAGCGGCCGTTCGTCGTCCACCGCCAGTACGCGCAACATGCCTCCCAACCTAGTGCGTGACCCTCCCGTCCCGATCGGCCGGCCGGGAGACGGGGACGGGGTCGGGGGCCGGGTCGGGGGCGAAGCCCGCTCGGCGCAGGGCCCCGACCACCGCGCCGCCCAGCCTGAGGTGCCCGGCGTCGTCCGGGTGCAGCCCGTCGGGGAGGTGCCCGACCCCGAGCAGGCCCCGCCCCGGCAGCAGGGCCAGCCGGTCGTCCCCGGCCGCGATCCGCGCCAGCACCGCCCGTTCCATCGCCTCCCGCAGCGCCCCCAGGGTGGCCCCGACCCGGTTCGGGGTGCGCTCGGCCTCCGGGCGCAGCACGGGGGAGACCATCAGCAGGGGGGTGCGCGGATGGCCTTGGCGGACCAGCTCCAGGAAGGTCCGGGCCGTCGCCTCCAACAGCGGCGCGGTGTGCGGGACGGCGTGCCAGCAGTTCGTGCCGAAGGCCAGGGTCAGCACGTCGGCCGGGAGCGCGGCCAACTGCTCGGCCACCGCGAGCTCCCCGCGCGCCCCGCCCGCGTACCCCAGGTTCACGGTGTCCCAGCCCAGGGCCCGGCCGGCGACCGCCGCCCAGCCGTGCGCGGGCCGGGTCGCGGACCAGCCCTCGGTGATGGAGTCCCCGTGCACCACCCAGCGCGGGCCGGCGGGCGCGGGCAGCAGGGGCCCGCCGATCCCGCGCACGGCCACGTGACGCGGGGCCCGGCCCTCGGGCGGGTACAGCAGCAGGGTGCCCGTGGGCGCGCGGGCCGGCAGCTCCAGGCGGACCACCCCCTCGGGGGCCGGGGGCGCGAAGACCTCGGCCAGCGGCCCGGTCCGGTCCCAGAGCGCGAAGCCGTGCGCGAACTCCCACAGCGGGGTGCCGGCGGGCGGCACCTCGGCCCGGTAGCGCAGTTCGACCGCGCGGGCCGGCCGCTCCGCGTCGAGCCGGAACTCCAGGCGGACCCCGATCGGCAGCGTCGCCCGCTCGCCCATGTCCCAGGGCAGCCGGCCGGTGTCCTCGGGGCGGGCGCGCACGGGTCGGTCGGCGCGCGGGTCCCACCAGGCCACCCCGCGCAGCAGCGGCCGCGGGTCCTGCCACGGGTCGGCCCCGACCGGGCCCGGATCGGGCGTGCGCGCGGCCGCTCGCGCTGGCTCGGACTTCGACACGGTCCCTCCCCGGGGGTCGGGCGGCGGGCGCCGCCGGAGGGCGACCTACCCCCGGAGAACCCCCGCGCACCGTCGGCGGCGGGTTCCCGCCCGTTCACCATGACACGCAGTGATCGATCGTCCGCGCGCAACAAAGACCCATTCGGGACAGATCCGCGCAACGATCGTTCGCCATTGTGCAAGGAAGGTGCATTACGGGCGGTAGCCCTCAGCTCATAGGCTCACCCCCTGTACGTGGAGTGGCGCGCACCGCCCTGCTCGGCGGTCCCCCCTGCCCCAAGCGCCCGGCCCCCTGCCGGCCCGCGCCCTCCCGGCCCCGGACCGTCGCGGTCGCCCGTTCCCCTCCCGGACCTCCCGACCCGCAGTCCGCAGTGCCGCAAAAGGAGTCCCCTCGTGCTCGACCACGGCCCGGCGTCCCCGCCGCTCGCCCCCGCACGCCCCGCCCACCCCCTGCTCCGCCGCAAGCCCGTCGAACGGCTCGTCGCCGAGGCCGGGCAGGGCGAGGGCGGCGCCCTGCGGCGCTCCCTGTCCATGTGGCAACTGACCATGATCAGCATCGGCGCCACCCTGGGCACCGGCATCTTCGTGGTCCTCGGCGAGGCCACCCCGCTCGCCGGGCCCGCCGTCTGGATCGCGTTCGTGGTCGCGGGCCTGACCGCCCTGTTCTCCGCCCTCTCCTACGCGGAGCTGGCCGGCACCATCCCCGTCTCGGGCTCCTCGTACTCCTACGCCTACGCCACCATGGGCGAGCTGGTCGCGTGGGTCTGCGGCTGGTGCCTGGTGCTGGAGTACGGGGTCTCCGTGGCGGCCGTGGCCGTCGGCTGGGGCCAGTACCTCAACGAACTGCTCGACGGCCTGTTCGGCGTCACCATCCCGCAGTCGGTGTCCGCGCCGCTGGGCGAGGGCGGGTTCGTCAACCTGCCGGCCCTCGTGGTCGTCCTCCTCGCCATGGTCTTCCTGCTGCGCGGCGCCAAGGAGAGCGCCCGGGTCAACTCGATCATGGTCGCGGTGAAGATCGTCACCCTCGTGCTCTTCTGTGCCATCGGCTTCCTCGGCATCAAGTCCGGCAACTACGCCCCGCTCGCCCCGCTCGGCGTCGCGGGCATCACCACCGCCGCCTCCATGCTCTTCTTCTCCTACATCGGCTTCGACGCCGCCTCCACCGCCGGCGAGGAGGCCAAGGACCCCAAGCGGGACCTGCCGCGCGCCATCATGCTCTCGCTGCTGATCGTCACCGTGCTCTACTGCCTGGTCGCCGTGGTGGCCGTGGGCGCGATGCCCTGGCAGGAGTTCGAGGGCAGCGAGGCGGCCCTCGCCAAGATCATGGAGGACGTCACCGGGCACCCCTTCTGGAGCGTGGTGCTGGCCGCCGGCGCCGTCGTCGCCATCGCCTCGGTGGTCTTCGCCGTGCTCTACGGCCAGACCCGCGTGCTCTTCGCGATGGCCCGCGACGGCCTGATCCCCAAGACCTTCGCCACCGTCGACCCGAAGACCGGCACCCCGCGCGCCAACACGATCATCGTCTGCCTGTTCTGCGGGCTGCTGGCCGCGACCATCCCGCTCGGCGAACTGGCCAACGCCACCAGCATCGGCACCCTCTTCGCGTTCGCGCTGGTCAACGTGGCCGTCGTGATCCTGCGCTACACCCGCCCCACCATGAACCGCACCTTCCGCGTGGGCCTCTTCCCGGTCACCCCGATCCTGGGCTTCGGCTTCTGCGCCTACCTCATGTTCGAGCTGCCCGGCGTGACCTGGGCGGTCTTCGGTGCCTGGATGGCGGTCGGACTCGTGATCTACTTCCTGTACGGCATGCGCCGGTCCGGCCTCTCGGTCGACGCGGCCACCGCAGACCCCGCCATCCCAGAGAAGTGATTCACCCCCCGTGCGACTGAACGATCTCGACGAACGCATCGTGCACGCCCTCGCCGAGGACGCCCGGCGCTCCTACGCGGACATCGGCTCCGAGGTGGGCCTGTCCGCCCCCGCCGTCAAACGGCGGGTGGACCGGCTCCGGGCCGAGGGAGCCATCACCGGCTTCACCGTCCGCGTGGACCCCGCCGCCATGGGCTGGGAGACCGAGGGCTTCATCGAGATCTACTGTCGCCACAACACCTCGCCGGACGACATCCGGCGGGGCCTGGAGCGCTACCCCGAGGTGGTGTCCGCGTCCACCGTCACCGGGGACGCGGACGCCCTCGTGCAGGTCTTCGCCTCCGACATGCGCCACTTCGAACGGGTGCTGGAACGGATCGCCGGCGAGCCCTTCGTGGAGCGCACCAAGTCCGTCCTCGTGCTCTCCCCGCTGCTGCGCCGGTTCACCTCCGGCGCCCCCGCCGGGGCCTGAGACCGGGGCCGGGGAACGGGCCCGAGGCCGGGCCCCGGGAACGGGCTCGGCGGGGCTTCGGACCGCCCCCTCCCGCGTCCGCGCAACGAATCGCCGTGCGGGGCGTCGAACACGCAACGAACCGACGCTCCGCGCGCAATGTTCGCGCCTTGTCCGGGTCGAACGTCCGAACGTACCGTTGCCGAAGGCCCCCTCCCACCAGCCCCAGAGGTCCCCATGCCCGCGTTGCGCACCGCACTCCTCCAGAGCTCCGGACGGCTCGGCTCCCCCGCCGAGAACCTCAAGGCGCTCGACGAGGCCGCCGCGCGCGCCGCCGCCGGCGGGGCCGGCCTGCTGGTGACCACCGAGCTGTTCCTCACCGGCTACGCCCTCGACCCCGCCGAGATGCGCGCCCTGGCCCAGCCCGCCGACGGCCCCGCCGCCGAGGCCGTGGCCGAGATCGCCCGCCGGCACGGGATCGCCGTCCTCTACGGCCACCCCGAGGCCGCCGACGGCGTCCTGTACAACGCCGCCCAGCTCGTCGACCACGAGGGCCGCAGGCTCGCGAACTACCGCAAGACCCACCTCTTCGGCGAGTTCGAACAGGACCTGTTCACCCCCGGGGACCGGGCGGTGGTCCAGGTCGAGCTCGCGGGACTCACCCTCGGCCTGCTGATCTGCTACGACGTCGAGTTCCCCGAGGCCGTCCGGGCCCACGCGCTGGCCGGCACCGACCTGCTCCTCGTGCCGACCGCGCTCATGCACCCCGCGCAGTTCGTGGCCGAGCAGCTCGTCCCGGTCCGCGCCTTCGAGAACCAGATGTACATCGCGTACGTCAACCGCGTCGGCCCCGAGGGAGCGTTCGAGTTCGTCGGCGCCAGCTGCCTCGCGAGCCCCGACGGCGCCACCCGCGCCCGCGCCGGCCGCACCGAGGAACTGATCCTCGCCGAGGTGGACCCGGCCCTCCTCGCGGCCTCCCGGGAGAACAACCCCTACCTGCGCGACCGCCGCCCCGGCCTGTACGCCTCCCTGGTCTGACCCCCGGGCCCCGGCCCCCCTCCCGCACCACCCGACCGCCGCACCGGACCGGCGCGGCCCGCCCCGTCCGGCGGGCCCCGCCCCGGCGCGCCCGGCACCGCGCCGCCCCAGCCCCGCCCCGCAGCCCCCCCGTACCACCCCGCAAGGAGTCCGTCCCATGACCTCCACGGTGCCCACCACCGCCGTCCCGCACAGCGAGGGTCAGCCCCCGATCACCATGTTCGGGCCGGACTTCCCGTACGCCTACGACGACTTCCTGGCCCACCCCGCCGGCCTCGGCCAGATACCGGCCGGCGAGCACGGCACCGAGGTCGCCGTGATCGGCGGCGGGCTCTCCGGGATCATCGCCGCCTACGAGCTGATGAAGATGGGCCTGCGCCCCGTGGTCTACGAGGCCGACCGGATCGGCGGCCGGCTGCGGACCGCGACCTTCGACGGGCCCAACACCGAGGGCCTCACCGCCGAGATGGGCGCCATGCGGTTCCCGCCCTCCTCCACCGCCCTCCAGCACTACATCGACCTCGTGGGCCTGGAGACCCGGCCCTTCCCCAACCCGCTCTCCGAGGCCACTCCCTCCACCGTCGTGGACCTCAAGGGCGAGAGCCACTACGCGGAGACCATCGCCGACCTCCCGCAGGTCTACCGCGACGTGGCCGCCGCCTGGAACGCCTGCCTGGAGGAGGGCGCCGACTTCTCCGACATGAACCAGGCCATGCGCGAACGCGACGTGCCCCGGATCCGCGAGATCTGGGCCCGCCTGGTGGAGAAGCTCGACAACCAGACCTTCTACGGCTTCCTCTGCGAGTCCGAGTCCTTCAAGTCCTTCCGACACCGCGAGATCTTCGGCCAGGTCGGCTTCGGCACCGGCGGCTGGGACACCGACTTCCCCAACTCCATCCTGGAGATCCTGCGGGTGGTCTACACCGAGGCCGACGACCACCACCGCGGCATCGTCGGCGGCTCCGAGCAGCTGCCGCTGCGGCTGTGGGAGCGCGAGCCCGGCAAGCTCGTGCACTGGGCCCAGGGCACCTCCCTGTCCTCCCTGCACGAGGGCGCCCCCCGCCCCGCCGTCACCCGCCTGCACCGCACCGCCGGCAACCGCATCACCGTCACCGACGCCACCGGGGACATCCGCACCTACCGGGCCGCGATCTTCACCGCCCAGTCCTGGATGCTGCTCTCCAAGATCGACTGCGACGACTCGCTGTTCCCGATCGACCACTGGACGGCGATCGAGCGCACCCACTACATGGAGTCCAGCAAGCTCTTCGTCCCCGTGGACCGGCCGTTCTGGCTGGACAAGGACGAGGAGACCGGGCGCGACGTCATGTCGATGACCCTCACCGACCGCATGACCCGCGGCACCTACCTCCTCGACGACGGCCCCGACAAGCCCGCCGTCATCTGCCTCTCGTACACCTGGTGCGACGACAGCCTCAAGTGGCTGCCGCTCTCGGCCAACGAGCGGATGGAGGTCATGCTGAAGTCCCTCGGCGAGATCTACCCCAAGGTCGACATCCGCCGGCACGTCATCGGCAACCCGGTCACCGTCTCCTGGGAGAACGAGCCCTACTTCATGGGCGCGTTCAAGGCCAACCTGCCCGGCCACTACCGCTACCAGCGGCGCCTGTTCACCCACTTCATGCAGGAGGAACTGCCCGCCGACAAGCGCGGCATCTTCCTCGCCGGCGACGACATCTCCTGGACCGCCGGCTGGGCGGAGGGCGCCGTGCAGACCGCCCTGAACGCGGTCTGGGGCGTCATGCACCAGTTCGGCGGCGCCACCGACCCGACCAACCCGGGCCCCGGCGACCGCTACGAGGAGATCGCCCCGGTCGAGCTGCCGGAGGACTGACCTCCCGGGGCCCGCTGCGGCGGCGCCCCCACCGAACCCGCGGTCCGGCGTGCGACCTGTCGCGCGCGCCGGACCGCGCACCAACGCGGCTCACGCGTGCGCCCGGGCCCCCGGGCGTTCGAGACGCGTCGAGGGCTGGACCGGCACCTGCTCGGGCCCGGAGTCGAACAGCGGCGGCCGGGCCGCCCCCGGGCCGGGCTGCCGGGCGCGGCGCGGGTCCGTCGAGCTTCGGGGCGCGCCGACGGGGACCAGCAGGCAGCGTCCGACCAGACCCACCCCCGAGTCCAGGGCCTCCGTGAACTCCGCCGCCGAGCCCGGGCTGCGCCGCAGCGCCCACAGCAGCCGTGCGGCGCCCCAGGCGGCGTCCCGGGCCCGTTGCAGACTCCACGAACCCACCAGGTGGGTCAGCGGATCGGCCACCTCCAGCAGGTCCGGCCCCGGCATCAGCTCCTCCCGGATCGCCTCCTCCAGGGCCACCAGGGTTTCCCCGACCCGGTCGAAATCCCCCTCCAGCGCCTTCGGCTCGCAGCCCAGCTCGCGGCACGCGGCCACCACCGCCAGCGGCAGGTCGTGCCCGACGTGCGCGTTGATCCCGGCCAGCGCGAACTGCAGGGGCCGGATCCCCGGATGGTGCCGGGACCGGAACAGGGGGCGCCAGCAGGCCGGGCCGCCCCCCGTGGCGGCCTCCTCGGCCACCGCGTCCAGCCAGAACCCGGCGAACCGCGCGCTCAGCGTCGCGGCCCGGTGCGGCACGGGGAACGAACCGTCGTCGACGCGGGCGTGCAGGGTTTCGGTCACCCGCAGGTAGACCCGGTTGAAGAGGGCGACGCCGTCCTGCGGGGGCAGTCGTCGATCGAGGGCGCGCATGTGCGCGAGCACCGCTTCCATGGGACGCAGGGTCCCAGGGCGCGGTGCTCGCGGGGGAGTGGTTTCGCCGATGCTTCGCCGGTTCGGACGAACGGGCCGGGAAGCGGGTGCGCGACGGCGCCCGGTGGGGCCGGTCGCCGTCGCGCGTGCGGGATCAGGCGCCGGGGCGCCCCTGCGCGCCGGTCGCGTCCGCCCCGTCGGCCTTCCCCTCGGCCTTCTCGTCGTAGGCGGAGGTGCCGGAGTCCAGCAGCGGCTCCTGCTCCTTCAGGTGCGCCGGGGCGAAGTACCGCAGCGCGTGGTAGCCGGTGATCACCACGATGGTGCCGAGCGCGATGCCGCCCAGCTCGAAGGAGTCGGTGATCTGCAGCTTGACCCCGCCGACACCGATGATGATGCCCGCGGCGGCCGGCACCAGGTTCAGCGGATTGCGCAGGTCCACCCGGCCGTTGATCCAGATCTGGGCGCCGAGCAGGCCGATCATGCCGTACAGGATCACCGTGATCCCGCCCAGCACCCCGCCCGGGATGGCCGCGACGACCGCGCCGAACTTGGGGCACAGGCCGAACAGCAGGGCGAAGCCGGCGGCGGCCCAGTAGGCGGCGGTGGAGTACACCCGGGTCGCCGCCATCACGCCGATGTTCTCGGAGTAGGTGGTGTTCGGCGGGCCGCCCACGGCGGTGGAGAGCATGGACGCGGCGCCGTCGGCGGCGATCGCGGTGCCCAGCTTGTCGTCCAGCGGGTCGCCGGTCATCTCGCCGACCGCCTTCACGTGCCCGGCGTTCTCCGCGATCAGCGCGATGACCACCGGCAGCGCGATCAGGATCGCCGACCACTCGAAGGCGGGGGCGTGGAACGACGGCAGCCCGATCCAGTCGGCCTTCGCCACCCCGGACAGGTCCAGCCGCCAGTGGTCCACGGCCTCGGGCCCGCCCATCGGCGAGTGGATCATGCCGAAGATCCGGTCGAACAGCCAGGAGATCCCGTACCCGAAGATCAGGCCGAGGAAGATCGCGATCCGCGACCAGAACCCGCGCAGGCAGACCACGGCCAGACCGGTGAACAGCATCACCAGCAGCGCCGTCCACTGGTCCTGCGGCCAGTAGGTGGAGGCGGTGACCGGGGCCAGGTTGAAGCCGATCAGCATCACCACCGCGCCCGTCACCACCGGCGGCATCGCCGCGTGGATGATCCGCGCGCCGAACCGCTGCACCGCGAGGCCCGAGAGGAACAGGGCCGCGCCGACCACGAAGACCGCGCCCGTCACCACCGCGCTGTCCCCGCCGCTCGCCCGGATGGCGGCGGCCACGCCCACGAAGGACAGCGAACAGCCCAGGTAGGAGGGGATCCGGCCGCGGGTGGCCAGCAGGAAGATGACGGTGGCGACACCGGACATCATGATCGCGAGGTTGGGGTCCAGACCCATGAGGACCGGAGCGACGAATGTGGCTCAGACTGTACATCACCACCTTCCAGAAGCGGCCTGGCAACCCACTCACCTGCGGAAACATCCCCGACACGCTCTTGCGAGGCGTCAGCGAGGGCATCCAGGATCTCCACGGAACGTCGCGAGCCGTCCTCGGCGAGTAGCCGGGCTATGTGCTCGAACTCGCGGGGGGTCAGACGGACAGCGACCTCTTCCGAGGCGTCCGGAGCGGCCTTCGAGGCTCCCTCGGACGCCCTCCAGACCGCGATGTTGGCCAAGGTGTTGTGCAGGAAGATGTCAGCGGCCGTGGGCCGCTCCGGAGGGGGCTCGGGGGGCTTCCTGCGGCCTCCCCCGACCGTTCTGACCGTGCCAATTTCCATGATCGAAGAGTACGGAACCCGCCGTTCCAGGGGAATACCCGTCTCAGAGGCGTAAGACCCCGCCAAAGGGCCCCTCCGACATCATCAGGACAGTTAGTTCATTCGATGCACAGTTGCGCCGGTTTGGTCCCTGGCCTCCCATCGACTTTCATTGCCGAGGCCCCGCGATTCGCTGGGCGGAGCACAACTGGATGGTGAGCATGACGACCGGCTTCGGATGGAAGCTGCACGGCGACGGTAAGCACCTGGCACCCGGGGAGATCGTCAAACCCGACGAGCGCCTGAGCTGGGGCCGCACGGCGGGCCTCGGTGCTCAGCACGTCGTTTCCATGATCGGCGCGTGCTTTGTAGCGCCGGTCCTTATGGGCCTCGACCCCAATTTGGCCCTGATGGCGTCCGGTGTGGCGACCATGCTCTTCCTGGTCCTGACGAAGGGCCGCATTCCGAGCTACCTCGGGTCCTCGCTTTCCTTCGTCGGCGTCGCCGCCGTCATCGCGGGACAAGGCGGAGATGCCGGAACGTTGACCGGCGCGCTCCTGGTTGTCGGCGCCGCCCTGGCGGCCTGCGGCATCCTGATTCAGATCATCGGCGGGAAGGTCATCCACGCGGTTCTTCCGCCGGCCGTGACCGGCGCTGTGGTCATGCTGATCGGCTTCAACCTGGCCCCCGTCACCGCCGGAACCTACTGGCCGCAGGACCAGTGGGTTGCCCTGGCGACCATGGCCTTCACCGGCCTCGCCCTGGTCGTCCTCCGAGGCTTCTGGGGACGCATCGCCATCTTCCTGGGCCTCCTCTTCGGGTACGTCCTCTCCTGGGTCCTCGACGTGACCATGGGGAAGATCCACTCCGCTGACGGCTCCGGCAAGATCGTGGACCACTGGCGCATCGACTTCACCCCCGTCAAGAACGCCGACTGGATCGGCCTGCCCACCTTCCACTCGCCCTCCTTCAGCGCATCCGCGATCCTCGTGGCCCTCCCCGTCCTGGTGGCGCTCATCGCCGAGAACGCCGGCCACGTGAAGGCCGTCGGCGAGATGACCGGAGACCCCCTGGACGACCAGATGGGCAAGGCCATCGCCGCTGACGGCGCCGCGACGATGCTCTCCACGGCCGTGGGCGGCCCGGCCACCACCACCTACGCCGAGAACATCGGCGTCATGGCCGCGACCCGCGTCTACTCGACCGCGGCCTACTGGGCTGCGGCCTGCTTCGCGCTCCTCTTCGGCTTCTGCCCGAAGATCGGTGCCCTCGTCGCCGCGATCCCCGGCGGCGTCCTGGGCGGCATCACCGTGATCTTGTACGGCATGATCGGGCTCCTCGGTGCCCAAATCTGGGTCCGCAACAAGGTGGACTTCACGCAGCCCCTCAACCTGGTCCCGGCTGCGGCCGGCGTCATTATCGGAATCGGGGGTGTCTCGCTCAAGTTTTCCGAGAACTTCGAGTTGTCCGGCATCGCCCTCGGTACGCTGATCTGCCTGACCGGGTACCACGCGCTTCGCTGGCTCTCCAAGGCAGCCGGGACCCCCCAACCCCAGCTCCTCGACGGCGGAACCACGAAGTACGACGACGCGCACTGAGCGCACGTCACCAGGGAGCCCCGGCCACACGGCCGGGGCTCTTTTGTACCATCTGATGTACCACGGTTAGTTCATTCATTCGCGCCCAAGGGGGAAACCCCACTTCCGAAGGAGCAGCATGGCCTACACCGGGACACCGAAAATGCAGTCGTTCATCCTCGACCTCTTGAACGCGGCCGAGAAGAGCGGCTGGAACCCGGAGTTGGAACCCGGGCTGGTCGACGCGCTGACCGGGTTCGCCATCCGCATCCAGGAGCAGGCCCACGTCGTCACCGACGCCGAGTTCGAGCACGTTGCAGACCGCCTCGACCTGAGCGTGGAAGACCTCCTCGCGCTGTGCAGCACCGTCGTGGACGAGACCCGGGCGCACCAGATCGAGGCATTCGACTACGTGAACTCCTACGCGAACTGGTCCACCGTGGACTACCGGGGAGAGAACAGTCTGAAGCACGCGCGGACCCTGTAGAAGGCTCCGCGGTCTTACCCGAACCACCAGAAGGGCCCCCTTGGAGGGGCCCTTCTGGCTGTGCCGGCCAGTTCATCCATGAGTGAGGGAGAGGCATGTACGACTTCGACGCCGAGGCGGGCAGCCGCCAGGGCATCCACACGTTCAGCGTCAAGTACACGGTGGAAGGAGAAGAGGAGCACGGCCACGATCAGCTCACCGCGGCCTTCCGGAAGTCCTTCCCGTACCGCCAGGACCTCATCCTGTTCGTGGACGGGGCCCTGGCCGTCTACGAGCTGGTGACGCTGGTCGCTCCGCCGAAGTGGTCAGCTCCTCTGCGGGGGTCGAAGAGCCTCTGGGCTGTCGAGCTGTTCGCCAAGCACAAGCAGGGCAGCGAAATCACCTCGCGGGACCTGATCATGACCCTTTACGCGGACGAGACGTGGCACGCGAGGCCGCTGGAAGGCGTTCCCGGGGCCGTAGCCCACGAATCCCGGCACGCAGGACTACTGAACGAGACCCTGGACGACGAGGACCCCTCCGACCCGCTCAAGGAGGACGCGGGACAGGTCAGCGAATCATGCCGGGGCCTGTACCGATGTGCCCCGTGCACCTACCAGGCCCAGTACGACGAGAAGCCTGACTTCTCGCACCGGCGACACCCTTGAGTCGCCGGCCTGCACACAGTTAGTTCCTTCAATCTCGACACTGCCCGCACCCCACCTTTGGGGGTGGGCTGCCAACACCTGAAGAAGGTCTGGCCTGGCCTCCTGTTCGGGGGTCTATAAACCCCCTCACAAAGTAAATGTCGATGTCCTAGCACTGGCAGGTGGACGTTTCCGCGGAAAGAGTGGCCCAGATCACTTGAGCAGGACACCCCGCGGAAGGCGAAGAACCGCACGTCAAGTACGCTGGAACAGCCCTGAACGGCCCGCAGTGCACGGGCAGAGCGCTCAACCCCCTCCTGGACTCCAAGAGGGGGTTTTTGCGTTCCCGCGGCCTCTACGGCTCATCTGAGCGGCGGTTAGTTCATACGCGTACACGCTCGAAGGAAGGCATCCTGATGGGTCTGCTTGAATGATTGAACAGGTATTACCCCCGTGTGCGTATGTATTAGGCGTTGTAGCAGGGTTAGTTCATTCGAGGGTGCGCTATTGCGATAACCCATTCCGGGGATACCTTTCGGGGTGTCCGGGTTCCTGCCTTAGGGGCTGATTGAATGAACTGACTACGGGGAATGAGAGACCCGTTACGGGTGAATGCGGAATATCTATTCCGGGCGAATTCGGGTGCCTTATTCCGGCACTCCCAGGTGTGTGATCTCCACCACTTCTAACTGCGCGTCAGGCCCGACATTCACGTTACTCGGTAACGAATTGCAGGGGTGTGTACTCATGGGTGCGACCCTATTTCGTGTGATCCATGCCACGCCATCTGCGCACTGTGGGGCTATTGACAAATCGGGGTGCGTATGCAGGGCGGGCCTATTTAGCACCTTAGGATGAGACACAGGTCACGCATATGCCTATTGACGTGGTGATCATGGTGTGTCATCACGCGCGCTTCCTTTGATATCAGGGGTGCGTGTATGGGTAGTGGTACATATCGTGGTACATAGTGGGTGGGTGTGGGGACTTGAGGATGAGACACATCTGTGAGAGTGTTTGGGCATCGGAAAGCACGGCCCGCAGAACAGCGGGAACGGGATCCGATAAGGGTCCGGAAGCGCCCCTAAAGGGCGTCCAAGGAAGCCTAGGAACATTGACAACAGAACAGGGCCAGCACTGAGCCCAAGGACGTAAAAAGGGTGCACAGAGACCTTCACACCACCATGGGGGCTGTACCCATGGACCATGACCCTCAAGCCAGCATCGGGGCATCCGGTGCACACCATGAGCGCGTATAGCGGATTACCTACGGGGTCCGTGTCCCTAAGCTAGTAGGTGGGGTAAGAGCCCACCTAGGCCACGAAGGGTGTCCCACACGGAATAGACCGTGTCCCTCAGTAATGGGGACTGCTAGAGATAGCGGGACCGGCGCACATCTTGCCCACGTGGAAGCGACCACAACCCCGGCAAACCAGGGTGGCCAAACAGGCGGGCAAGGCACTTTCTCCCAAGCATCTTCACTCGATGCGTGGCAAGCGCGTAGGCCACTGCGGAACTGATACTTCCTGCGGGCCTGACAGCGTCTCTAAGCGCACAACCGAAGGTGCTTGGGGGTGAGTGTCGGAATGAGTTCGACACGCACTCAGAAAGGCCCACGACATGTGGTGCACCATCTGTGAAATGTGGGGCCTGAAGCGCCCGGCCGTTTGGTCCGGGCCTTGGTCGGATACCGGCAAACTGCACACCCGATGCAATGGGTGCATGGTCGGCATCAATGCGGAGCGCCACGGCTTCAAGCGCATAAGCGAGATTGGTCGTGCGTAGCTTTGGCTACGTGCTCACCCTCGTAATCGGCATGGCGCTCCTGGTGAGTTCCTGCCAACCCGTATCACCTCAACCGCACGCACAACGCGTGTCGGTCCACCTGTACAAGCCTTAGGAGGCACAGTGAGTACGATCACCCGCATGATGCTGGTGTTGGGCATCGTGGCTGCAATTGCGGCCGGATTCGTCGGGGGCATGGTCTACAGCGAGCACGGGGCGGAGTCTGAGCGTGACCGTGTGTCTGTTAGTTCATTCAATGACGGCTTCAAGGACGGGCAGTGCGCCCCGTTCAAGGAAGAAGACGGGAGCGTTAGCTACATCGATGGCGCGGGCATGGTCTGCATCAAGCACTAGCGCCTTTTGCCGGTCCTCACTTTAGGATGAGACATTCCGAGTGGGGGCGGGCATGAGGTTCTAGCGCAAGAGCTAGGCCACAAGTGAAAGGCGCACACCATGAGCGTCATTATCGACATCAAGTTCAGCGAGTTCGCCCGGGAATACGCGGAACGTCAGCGCTGGTCTGACGACATCCTTGAGGACTTCGCTCAAGCGGCCCGGGAAGCGTGCTTCGGAGGGTTCGGCATCGTGTCCGGGGACGGTATGGGCACGCCCCTTGAGGCGTACAACTGCCGTGGCTACTACGGGTGTGACTGCACGGAAAATCTGGCCAAGGTCAACGCGGAGGAGACGCTGGCCGCGTTCAAGCGGGCGGGTGTGGACACGTACGAATATGACGGCTGGATCATGTGGGACGCGTCCAATGCGAAGGGTCACGCTATCGCTGAGAGCATCGGCAACACGCTTTCGGACTACCCGGTCCTGAATGACGAGATGCTGTCCGACCTCGAATGGGAGAACGCGTGCAAGGTGGTGGAAGACCTCTACACCCTGCCCGATGGCGTGGAAGTCGGGGACGTAATCAACGCCATGCCGGAAGTGCCCTTCTGCTCGAACTGCGCTAGCTGTGACGTGCCCGATGCGCTCGAATCCCTGGGCTACGTCCAGTGCAGCGGGGACAACTGTGAAGAGTGGTTCAAGGCGGACGACAACACGACCGAACGTCTCTGCTACGAATGCGCGGACTATGAGCAGGAGGGTGAATGCGAATGCGTGCCGGTCTACGTCGACACGCTTAAGCACATGAGCCTGTACCCGACCCCCGCCGACATTCGGGAAATCAAGCGCGGTTGCGAAACCTGCTACCCGGTCCTTTGGATCGGCGTGTCCCTCATCTCCTCCTAATCAACCCCAAAGGAAAGGTCTAAGGAAATGGCAAGCTACGACTACGCGGACGTGTCGAAGGCCGTGAACGCGGGTGCTGACCTTGTGTTGGATGAGCTGGACGGAAGCGAGCACAACGACGATCTTGTGAGTCTAGTCGTCAACGCGATCATGGCCCGGTTGGACAACCCCGAAATCTCCTTTGACGAGATGATCCGACAGAACTACGGGGAGGAGCCCGAAGAGGTTCGCGGTTGGTGGGGCTGGTGACGGTAGAGGTAGTGACGCTGCACTGATCATCTTTGGTCGGCCCTCACTTGAGAATGAGACACAAGTGGGGGCCGGTCATGGGTTCTCAGAACGGCTGAGAGCGCGCGAGAAGGGCGTGAACGTGCTTACTGACCTGTCCGCTGAAGAGCAGAACGAAACGCGCGCCTACTGGGCTGCGCAAGCGTGCGAGGCAATGGGGGAACTCACCGGGCAGACCGGCTATTTCGACGGGCCCACACTCATTCACGCAGAGCTGTTGACCGAATTGGCGGGGGACCTTATCGGCAACCTGTTCCACCTTGCCCGCATGAACGGGGTTGAGCCTGAAACGCTCATTGACTTCGGCATGGACCACTTCAAGGCGGAAGTCCGGGAGGAGGAAGAGGAGGCAGAGAGCGGCGAGTAGCGGATAGGCGCGCTGAGCGGCTTTAGTCATGCGCACGGCGTAGGCCGTGTGGGTGGCTATGGGTTCTCAGACCAGACGAGAACGCGAGAGTAAGGCACCACCATGATTCAGATTTACGTAGCTGACCTGTCCGCCTACAACGCGGGCATCCTGCACGGCGAATGGATTGACGCCACGGAAGACCCGGACAGCATCCGTGACGCCATCACGGTCATGCTTGAAGAGTCCCCGATTCCGGGCGCCGAGGAATACGCGATCCACGACACGGACGGTTTCGGCGGGGTGCGCGTCGGAGAGTACGACGACATTGACGACGTGCACGAGATTGCCCGCACGCTCGATGACTTCCCGGCCGCCGTGGTCGCACACATCTACATCGACAACCCGGACGTGAGCACGCTCTACGACCTGTGCGAAGAGATGTTCATGGGCACGGTCACGGAAGAACTCGACGGGGAACAGGCGTTGGCCGCTTTCATCGTGGAAGAGGAACCCGACTTCTTTGACGGGCTCCCTAAGCACCTTGAGACGCACGGCGGTGCGATCGCCCGGAGCGAAGCGCGTGACCGTATCTGCGGGGGCGCAGTGCACCCGGTTTACGAGGGTGCTGGCGTGTGGCACATGGTGCGCTCCGTCTGATTCCAGCGATTGAGTATCGGGCCCCTTCGGGGGTCCGGTGCCGAGTCTCTGGGAATGGCCTAGGACGCGACGAAAGGTGAGGGCATGAGCCTCACGAAGGAATACGCAGAGCTGGAAGAGTTGGTCATCGAGACGGCGGAAGATCACGCGCACTACCCGGACACGTCGGAGCGCATGACCGCAATGACGCATCTGTTCCGTGAGATCGGTTGGACGGTCGGACGGTCGCGCTTTCACGACCGCCCGATGGTGACGCGCCAGCTCGTTCAGGTGGCCAGCGAAACGTACGTGGCGACGCGCCGCGCGATTGCGGCTGAGCGTCGGGCGGTTGCGGCATGACGTTCGAAGAGCTGAGTGACCGGGTGTCCGCAACGGCCCGTAGTGCGGCCCATGGGCCTGACAAGCGACTCCGCCTTACGGCTATGGGGATGCTGCAACGCGTGATCCTCCTGGAGGTTCGAGAATCGGATTTCCGAAACAAGAACGAGGCCCGGGAAGAGTTGCTGTTCCTGGCAACCAACGAATTTGCCGACGAACGGCGTCGGCTCATCAATGAAGGAAAGGCGTAGGCGTGATTGATCACCCGCCCAAGAAGTGTGGGGTGTGCGGAATCCCGCTCAACCCGAAGGAAGACGTGTTCACCGGTCACGTGACATACGTGCACCCGGAACGAGCCGAAGGAGAGTACGACCATGCTGCGGTTGCTGTGCACCGTGATCCGACTGAGCTTGTGGGCGTGTGCGACTTTTGCTCGCACCCTGTTCCGGTTGCTCGTTTCGCTACTCGGAAAGCGATAGTGATGATCGACCCGGACGGGTATACCCGGATATTCTCGGAACCGTGGTTGGCGTGCTCCAGGTGCGCCGTCATGGTCCGCAACCGGACGCCTCATCTCCTCCTTGACCGGGCCGCGTTCGTGCTGCCCGGTGAGGTGACCAACCGGGAACGTTCGGCCCGTCGGAGCGCGCTCAAGCAGGTGCACATGAAGTTCTTCGCGGCTGAGCCGTACGAAATCTGACCCGTGAGTTTTGGTGGCACCCCCGTAAGCTCGGGGGTGTTGCCATGGCCTACCGGTCAACTGGTAACGCAAGCAATAGGAGAGTTCGGAATGGCGCAAAAGGTGAAGATCGTCTACGTGGACGACTTCGACGGGTCGACCACTGACGACGCGGCAAAGGTCGAGCTGGTCTCGTTCGGCATCGACGGTAAGGAGTATGAAGCCGACTTGATGGACACCAACGCGGCTGTGCTCCGCGAGCTTCTGGCGCCGTACATCAAGGCCGGCCGGAAGGTCGGCGGCCGGGCGGTTCGCCGCGCATCGGCGGTCGCAGAGTTCGACGCTCGGGTAGTTCGCAAGTGGGCGAACGAGAACGGCTATGAGCTGTCCGGATATGGCCGTCTCCCGTACGAGGTGACGGAGGCTTACCGAGTCGCAACTCAGCGATAACCCATGCGCTTTGGTCGGTGCCACGGGGTGACTCCCGTGGCACTGGCCATGGTTCATCGGTTGAAAGGGAAACCTGATGGCTCGAAAGATGATCGAACACGTGACCTGTGACGCATGTAACGCGAAAGGCCAAGAAGGTTTGGGCGTAACCACTTTGGAGATCGCTGGCACCCGCTATGATCTGTGCGATACGCACGGCGCGCGGTTTGCCGACTACTTCGCCGACCTGTTCGACACCACCACCACAACGACCGCCAATGCGGCTTAGGGGAATGCTCGTGACCACCTTCAGGGAAATGCAGTACGGCCCGCTTGGTAAGGCCGTGGCGGACGCGATGCCGCACAGCGAGGCCGACCCGATCGGCGTGTACGCCGCAACGCTCACGCTTTGGTCGTCCGCCATCAACGGGCGCATCCTTCAGCCCAACGGGCGCCCCACCGTGTTTTGGTCCGGTCTCGTCGGTCGGTCGAAGATCGGCCGGAAGGGCTTCGCGCTGGCCACGGCCCGCGCCATTCTCGACCCGAGCATTGGCAACTTCCTGAATGCCCGCAGGCGCAAGGGTCTTACCAGTGGCGCGGCCCTGGTGAACGCGCTCTTTGAGGTCGAGCAGGAATCCGGTAGCTCGGAAGACGGAGGTGACGGGCGCCTGATCATCATGGAAGACGAGTGGGCATCGACGCTCCAGCGCGCCAACCGTGATGTCTCGTACCACGACGTTCTCATTGGCGCGTGGGACGGTTCCCCGGTTGCCAACACGACGAAGGGTAAGGCGGGCAAGCGCGAAGAACAGTTCATCGAAGAGCCGTTGCTCGGTTACCACGCTCACATTCAGCCCGGCCGTTGGGCCCCGCTCGTGAAGCCTGACGTGGCGTTGGGCGGTGTGTTCAACCGTATTCCCCTTTTCCTGGTGGAGAAGTCGAAGAACATTTCCTCTGTGACGCGTCGACCGCTCGACAGTGTCAGCGAGTCCAAGGCTCTGACCTCGGCTTACCAGTGGACGGCTCAGAAGACGCGGGAAATGGAGCTGTCGCCGGAAGCGGCGCACGCTCACGACCTGTACCGGATTGCGTTCGATGACCGGATGGCCTCCCTGCCCGAAGAATTCTCATGCTTCATCGAGCGCGGTGACGAGAACATCTTGCGCGTGGCCTGTCTCCTGACTGCCGCTAGCAAGAAGACGGTTGTGCCGCTCAAAGCGTGGGAGGCGGCTAAGGCGCTTATTGAGTACTCGATGGAATGCACCGAGAAGCTTGTGAACGAGGCCCGTACGGGCGGCGGTCGGCAGATGAAGACGAACGAACAGGTCGTGCGGGAAGTCCTGGTGCGGTACGCGGGGGAGTGCACGCGATCCGTGATGCTCCGTGCCATGGGCACCCGCACCAACGCTGACGGCCTGGCCGCGCTGATCGAGAAGATGCCCGACGTGGTGATGGAGACACGTCCGGGGAGCGCCAAGGGCGGACCTAAGCCGACGATCATCAAGTTCGCCGACGTGGACCAGGAGCCGGAGGAGAAGGCCCCGGAGCCCGCCCCCAAGCCGGTCAAGAAGGTGGCCTCGAAGAAGGCGGCGGCGCCGGCCGGGAAGCCGACACTGACGGTCGTCCCTGCCCAGGGTGGGGAGAAGAAGCCGCCCGCCAAGAAGACCCCCGCCAAGCGCGCGGCCAAGAAGGAGGCCCCCGCTCGGACGGATGAGGCGGTCACGAAGCAAGAGGTCGTGGCCGACCAGGACCAGCCGGTCAACCCGATGGCTGGCCTTCTGTGAGCCCGGGGCAGATGCCGCTCCAGAAGCCCGTCAGGGCGATTCAGGGGCGGTACTCCGAGCTGGCTCGCAAGTGGATTGATGGCACATGGAAAGAGGAACGGTGACCAGCGTCGAAGAAGTCCGGGCCATGCTGGAGGAGGCCGGACCGGGCGGCCTGTCGGTCGGTCAGATCATGGCGTTGAACCTGGGCAACAGGAAGGCCCGGAACATGACGGTCGCGGAGATCACCGCGGCTCTTCGATCGATCGGAGCCGAAGAGTTCCACATCAAGGAGAACGGTCGGGTGCGCTGGGAATTCCCGGTGTTCCGACTTCAGGAACAGGAGTACGTGTAATGGCTGCTACGGCACGAGAGACGATGGCGAACACAATGGCGGAGCTGAAGAAGATCACCGACAAGGCTGAGATCATCGACCGGCACTCGGGGCTGATCCTCGAAGCCTTGGGGCGCCTGGTGGAGCGCTTCGAGGAGAACGCGGCGGAGTTCGACCGGATCGCCCACGACGGAGAGCACGGGCTGATCACCCCGGACGCTGCCGAGGGAATGGCGCTCAATCAGCGCCAGCGGGCCGCCGAAGTGCGGCGCGTGATCACTGCGATTGGTTCGGTAGCTGACGATCAGTAGTCGAATGGATCATGACCAGGACGAAGGGCCCCCCGAAAGTGGGGCCCTTCGTCGTGTCCCGGCGGGTCAATCGACGTTCGGGTGTACCGAAAACATAAGTAAGAGTAGGCATCGGCCGACCGGCCGATCTGAAAGGAAACGAGAATGCGCAAGATAGCTAAGGCTGGCCTCATCTCGGGAATGGCTGCGGCCATGCTCGCATTCAGCCCGGCCGCGTTCGCCGACGACACCGCGCCGGCAAGCCTCGGGCAGGGTGACGCACCGCAGACGAAGGGCAAGAGCGGGGCCACGGCCCACGAGAAGACCCCCGTCCGGCCGGAAGTGTTCAAGCTCCCCGAAGGGAAGACCCGCAAGGCTGCCGAGGCCGACCGGCACCACAACACCACGCCGGTGATCCGGCCCGGCATCGATGACGTGGCGCGGGACGCCCCGGTCATACCCATGGCCGTCATCTCCGACAGCACGGTCACCACCACGACCACCACGACGGTCGTGCAGGAGCCGCAGGCCCCGACGAAGGTCCAGGGGGAGCCGGTGACGGTCGCCCACCACGTCATCCCCCGGCAGGTCGACCGCGGGGCGGCGGTCGAGACGATCACCACCACGACGACGACGAAGCACGTGGAGCCCACGAAGGGGAAGCCGCCGACAACTCCGGTCAAGATCAGCGTGGTTGCCAGCCACGCCAGTCACCCGGGGCAGACTCAGCCGGTCGCCACCGTGGCCGACGCTCAGCCTGTCCCCGTCAAGGTCAACGCGAACCAGCTCGCTGAAACCGGCCTCGATGTCCCCTTGACGGCCGGAGCGGCCGGCGGGTTCGCCCTGGTCGCCGGAGTCGCCTGCATGATCACCGGCGGTCGACGCCGGACGTGGGGGAACGGCAAGCTGTAGTACCCCCTGGACACGACGAAAGCCGGGCACCCTTTGCGGGGTGCCCGGCTTTTTTGTTGCCCACTTTGTGCCAACCATTGTTCAGCGGTTAGTTCATTCATTCACGGGTCAAGGCGCAAACCCTGGCCCCGAGTTGTGGGCCTCTCTACCCCTCCACGGTCCCCACCGTGGGAGTCTGAACGGTGTCCCCGTCCCGGGGCTCACCAGCGGCTACCTTGGCCGCTTCCTTCTGGGCAAGCTGGTTCTGTGCCAGCGCGGCAGCCTCCCAGGAAGAGGGCTCTTCGAGGGCCGCGCGCGTCTTCCCGTTCTCGACGCGCTGTGCGTACTCGGCTCCGCCGAGAAGGGCGATGGAGGCGGACGTGACGGCCTCCCACGGCACGTGGGGGAACTGCCCCACCAGCCACGGGGTCAGCGCCGCCAAGGCGCCGAGGATACGGACGATGTGGTTACGCATGGGCTTCCCCCTGGATGGTCTTGAGCTGGTCGGAGATGTGGGAGAGCTGCGTCTTGATCTCCTTCAGCTCCTCGTGCACCTGCCCCTGCTCCTGGTCCCGCTTCTCCTCGTACTTGTGCTTGATCGGCCGCTCGGGCTTCGAGTGGCGGCCCGGCCGCACCTTCACCGGCACGTGACCGTGCTCCTGGTGCTCGTGGTCGGCCAGGCCCGGGTTCCAGTGCGCGATCTGGCAAGGGCAGTGATCGGTCTGCCCGGCCACGTCGTGGATCGTGTCGCCCGGCTTCACCGGCACGACGACCGTGGACGGCTCCTGCTTCGGGGGGTCGACGCTCACCTGCTTCACGGGCTTCACCGAATCCGCGGGCGCCTTGACGTGGGTCACCGCGGGCACCTTCGACGGTCGGACGGTCGGGTGCTCCGGTTCGACGCTCGCGGGCTTCACGGGGGCCTTCGGCGTGGTCGAGGCCGGGGGCTTCGGAGGAGTCGACGGCTTCACGCTCGGGGCCTGCGTGGGCGGCTTCGAGGGCACGTTGATCTGCTGCCCGGGATGGATCAGGTCCGGGTTGCCGATCTGGCTGTTCACCGCCAGGAGGGCGGCCAGGGAGACGCCCAGGAGGGCCGCGATCCCGGAGAGGGTCTGGCCCGACTTCACGGTGTACTTCGAGGCCGTGCCTGCCGCGCCGGCGCCGGCCGCGGAGACGGCCCCCGCCGGCCCGTCCTTGTACTTGGGGCGGCAGTAGCCGTAGATGCGGGTCGAGGAGCGGTTGACGTACTTCACGTACACGCCGTTCCCGTTGGCGCTCCCGTCGTTGTTGGTGTTCCCGCCCACGGTCTTGATGCGCGAGGACTCGACGGCCACGACGAGTTCGACATGGGAGCCGCCGCCCGGCCCGTACATCACCAGGTCGCCCGGCTTGGGGGTCTGGTAGAGCTGGCCGCGCGACTCGAACCAGTCGGTACAGGTTGAGCACGAAGCGGTGAGCGGGATGATGTCCCGGTTGCCGGACTTGACGGCACCCCACGAGATGAAGACCTGGCACCATGCCTCGTTCTGAGCCCATTCCAGACCGGGCACCTGCGGCGCGTACTTCGTGTAGTTGTTGGCGCCCTCGCGATAACCGTTCTCGGCAACGAGGACGTTGATCATTGCTGCTGCGGTATTGGCCATAAGGCCCCCCTTTTCAGTTGGAGTTACAGACCCCGCTTCATCGCGAAAAGCTTCTGCGGGTCAAGATTTGAGAGGAGTTCCACCAACCTGGTGTTCTCCTCCTCGATGCGCTTCAGGCGCTCCTTGATCTCGGTAAGGTCGCCTTGGAGGCGGTCAGCGCGGGCCTTCTGTGCCTCCGCCTCCGCCTTCCAGACCTCCGCCGTCTTGGCCTCGCGGGAAGCCTTGATGACGACGAGGCCGCCCATGATGGTGGCGAGAATGCCGACCATGCCGAAGATGTCGAGAATCAGAGTTGTGTCACCCATAGGCGTTCTCCCTAAAAGACAGTGATGTCGGGGTAGATGAGTACCGCGGAAAGGTAGGAGAGGGCGTCCGTAGGGTTTCCGGTAACGGCCTTGACCCACGGGTCGCCGGCCGACATGCAGGAGGCCCACAGGCTGTACCCCTTCTTCAGGGGCATGAGGGAAGATGCCGTGCAGGTGTAATAGCTGCCCATGACACGCGAACCCACCTGGCACTTCATATAGTTCTCGTCACCGTTCTTTCCCCCGATTCCGTTGAAGCTCCGGCCCAGCATGAGGTAGAGGCCGCAATCGGAAGTGGCGGTCATCGAGGACGGGGTGTTGAGCGTGATAGCTGCCGTGACCCAATACAGCCCATCGGCGGGTGCGACGAATTCACTCGTCCCCTTCCGCGTGAAGGACTTGCTGTCGAAGTTCCCCCAGGAGACCGGAGCTTCACTGCCGAAGCTGGTGCCGGTTGCGGTCGAGGCCCGCATGTAGGGCGGGTTCTGAAGACGCGTCAGACTGTCCGTCATGGCGGTTAGTTCATTCTTCGAGACCTTCTGGCGGCTCGTCCAGGTCTGCTTACTGAGCGGCATCGTTGCCCCTACCCATGTAGTGAACGGTGATTGTCCAAAGACGCCCGTCGGCGGGGCCCATGGATTGCCAGGACGCGTCCTTGGAGTTGCCCCAGAAGCGAGCGTTCAGCACGTCACCGGCCTGTAGGCGGATCACGTCCTGTGAGAGGGCTCCAGAGTCCATACCGGTCCGCGGAGTTCCCGACTGGTTCAGGATGATCGGCGTGTTGCCCGAGTTCTTGTGAAGGAGTACCTGGAACGTCAACTGCTTGATCCCATTGGGAATGGTCGCGTTGGAGAGTTGCCCGTGACCTTGGAGGCTGACCAGGTAGACCCCATCCCACGGAATCTGGATACCGGTGTCGACCTTCGAACTCGGCGTCACCTTCACCGACTTGAACCACCCGTTGTGGTAAATCCCGTACCAGTCAAGGATGTTGGTTCCGTCAGCCGGGGCTCCGCCCATTGTCCAGTTCGGGCCACGGGCCTGAGCGCGGGCAGGGTCCGCCTTGCAGGCCAATGAACGAACCGTCTGGTCGTTGAGCTGATCCGCGGTGACCACCTGGCCGTCAGTCCACGTGGCCGGTGCGGCAGCCTGACCAGGCCCGGCCACATCCGACCAGCTACCGGCCGGGGCCACCATGAAGATGAACATGGACGTGTCGATCTGCCCGTCAGCGACAGCCCAAGCACCAGTCGCACCCTGGTCCAGGTAGACCTTCGCGGAGAGCCTGGTGCCCTTCCTGAAGAAGTCCGACCCCGAGGTCTGCAAGGTCTGGTACCACCCGTTCTTGACGAACTGGGAGCACTCGATCGCGATATCCTCTTCGGTCTCGCCACTGCCCGGAGCCGGAATCTTGTGCACGTACCCGTTGATGTTGTCGAGGTTCCGGGTGCCGGTCGCATAGATGGACGCCTGGAAATTGAAGTAGTAGATGCCGTCCTCGGGGATCACGAAGTCGGTGTACCCCGAGCTGTCCGTGGTGCCCTTGAAGCCGCCGCTGAGCGTGACACCGGAGGTCTTCCAGTTCATCCACGTCACGGTGCCCCGGTACATGGCCAGGCCCGTGCGAGGGCTCGTCGTGTTGCTGGTGAGACCCCGGGCAATCAGGTACGGCATGTTCGCCAAGTAGCCCTGGGGAGCGTTGATTCGGGCATTCATCAGGGCCGGGCTGGGAACGTCGCGATCTTGCCATTCGGCCGGCGTCGGGTAGGGCATGGTCACCTCACTGAAGGTAGGTAGTCGTCCCCAGCACCGAGCCGGTCTTGTCGCCCAGGACCCACACCGGCTTGCCGTCGTCGGCGCCGGGAATCTTGATGGTGATCAGGGCCGCGGAAGGGACAAGTGTGTCGAAGAGAATGTCGCCGAAGGAATCCCCGCCAGTACCGGGAGTGTCCCCGGCGTGAACCAGGATCTTGCTCTGACCGAACTGCCCGTTGAGAGCCTTCCGGAAATGGACTCCGGTCGGGAACTTGATGTCGGTCAAATTCTGGGCTTCGGTCATCACCAGGTAGAGCGTGGTATTACCGGCCGGGCTCGTCGCCGGAATCTGCCGGACGCTCGTGAACTCGGTGATCGTGTTGAAGGGGGTGATCGGGATGTCGCGGGTCTCGGCGAACCGGTAGACGTAGTTCGCCACGGTCGCCGTACCGCCGCCAGGGACGGCCCAGCGGACGGCGTTGACGCCCCCGAGGGGGCCTGGGCCGTCGTAGCGCCAGCACACCGCCGACAGCCACGTGCCCGAGCCCAGGCGCTTCGTCGCCGTGAGCTTCCCGGCTGGGGTCACCAGGGCGGGCATGGTGCCCTTCGAGGCACACACCGACACCACGAAGTCCCCGAGCCGGAGGCCGGCCGGCAGGGGGGACAGACGGTCCGTCCCGGAGTCGATCAGGCCGGAGCCGTCCACGTAGCCGGGGTAGAGCACTGGATCGGGGAAGTGGGTCATCCACTGGACGCCGTCCCAGAGCTTGATGGCGGGGTCGGGGACCCATCGCGTCCCGTCCCAGTGGTAGGTCGAGCCGTCCGCCCAGCCGTGGTCGGTCCACACCTTCGTCTTGATGGCGGTCGAGTTAGGCGCCATAGCTCACCCACACGTCCCCCACGTTGGGGGTGATTCCGGTCGTGGTCGGGTCCGCGGTGCCCGAGAAGACTCGGTTGGTGCCGATGTTCCCGGCGATGACCTGGCCCTGCACGTTCAAGTCTCCCTTGATCGTGGCCTTGCCCGACGTGTTGATGTCGCCGTTCTTGTAGATGCGGAGCGCCGGGTTACTGGCGTCGGCGCTGGACGGGTCGACGGTGAGCACCGGCTTGTCGTCGGCCAGGTTGGTCCCGTACACGACAAGGGGAGTGCTGTTGGTGAACGGGTCGAGGTACAAGGCGCCGTTCGACTTGAGCGAACTGCCCACGGCGCTAGACCGGTTGAGCCGGATCACGTCGTTGGTGCCGCTCGGGGACTCGACGTTCAGGAGCGCGTCCGTGGGCACGGTGTGCATGTCGTTGGAAGCCGTCTTCGACACGGCCTGGGAGAAGAGGTCGTGCGCGTAGGACCGGTCCCCGTGCGGGTCCAGGTTGGGCTTCAAGTGATTGGCGAACCGGGGCCCGACATCGTTGGCGAGGAGCATGACCCTGCCGTCGTTGAAGTCGAGCCACAGTTGCTCAGCCCCGTCAGGACCCTGGAACTGGGGGATCATGCCGCGGCTGTCGGAGAGGATGCCGCCGACGATCGGCTTGTTCGCCTCGTCCAGGAGGTCAGTCACCTCGTCGGGGGAGTCCTCGGAGGCGTACACGCGGCCCTTCATGTTCGGGAGCCGGCCACCCGCCGCATTCTCGGCAGCCGCATCAGTCGTCCCGCCAAAGAAGTTTCGTGCCATGAATCCTCCTACTTGAGATCCTGAGTTTCATAAACCCCGGAAAAGATGATGTACGACGAGCGGGGGAAGACGCGGGCATAGTCGTAGCCTTCGGCCAGGTACTTCGGGTTCTGATAGAGTATCCGGACGTAGTTCCCGGAAAAGCCCTTCCAGGTGTAGCCCTTCAAGTCCACAAAATTAGGCAGCTCCGCGGAGTACCCCCCGTTCACCATCAGGCCCGAGAAGGTTTGGCCGGTCTCGCCGTTGAGGGGGATTCCGTCCGGCAGGGTGAAGGCAAGGCAGTTGTCGTCGGCGTCGTTCCAGTAGTCGGTATTGGTCGGGTTCGAGATGTCGACGGAGAACCAAACCATGTTCGGAGCGATCCTGCGGTACCTGCCCTTGCACTGGAGACCCGGAGGATTGTCCTGACGGGTGTACAGGAGCTTCGGGGTATAGGTGCGGGTCAGGCCCAAGTCTCTGGTCACCACGTAGCCGTCAGCGCCGTTGTACGCCTCGTACTGGTCCTTGGGGGACACGCAGCGCATGAAGGTGCCCTCGGGCTGGAAAGGGCCCAGGTCGCGGCCGGAGGCGATCGAGGTCACGTCGGCCGGGGACGCGAAAGGCACCACACGCTGAAGAGTCGGAGCACCCTGGTTCTTCGGCACGGTGATGACGTACAGCGGCAGTTCCCAGCGGCCGGCGCGCTGACGAGAAGGCTGGGGTGCCTGCGGTGCCGAATTCGCCGCACCCTGCGAAATGGCGATCTTCGTGTACCCCTTGGAAAGGTCCGTCTGAATGACCAAAATGTCCTTGCGGTCGTTCGTCGTGTTCAGGTTCTTGTCGACCTGTACGGTGAGGGCCGCGTCGAGCTTGTAGTAGAAGCCACCCACTACGGCCTCGCCCGGCTGAATGGTAAGGGCCCCATCGGTGCCCACGCGCGTGTAGAACGGCATGGCGCTTTCCGTCATCGCGTTCTTCGTCGGCGTGTAGTTGATGCGGTCGGCAGACCACATGGTTGCCATGCTTTGCCAGTCGGCCTCGGTGACGGCCTGGCGGCCTCCGCCGTTGTTGGCGTCGGTGCCGATATTGGTGTCCTTCTCGTACGGAAAGCTGATCTCTGCCATTACATCCTCGCTTCCAGCTTGCGCAACTTCTCTCGCATCTCGGAGACCTGCTTGTACAAATTGAGCGGCTGTCCTGTTCCCTGGTCGCCGATCTTCGGAGTAACGGTGTCTGTGGTCCCGCCGTCGTCCACGGCAATGGTGACCTCGTGCACGGCATCGGTGATGGTCTGGTCGTCGGCCTGCACGGTCACCACGTCGCCCACGTAGTAGTCACGACCGAATTGGCACTGGGGAGTATTGATCGGATAGACCTGGAAATGCCCAGTCTTCTCGCCCTCTTTGAGAGCGGCCGTGGCCGCGTCTTGGACCACCTTCAGGTAGTAGTCCCGGGCCGCATCCTTCTGGGCCTGCGTGACCGTTTTCGGGTTCGCCGCATCGCCACCAGGCCACGGCTTCCCGTCCGGGCCCTGGCCGATCTCCTCGGTGCCGTCTGCCTGCTTCTTGACGACGATCACCGGCTTGCCCTGGGCGTCCGTGGTCAGTGGGATATCGCGACGGTCCACGAATACTTCCGTGATCGTGTGCCACAGCGCTTCGGCCTCGGTGTCCACCTTCTGAAAGATGTACCGCTCGGAGCCCTCGCCTTGGCAGGCCACTACGGCCCGTGTCACCGAGGGGCCGTGAAGCTGCCAGGTATATTCCCGAATGTTCCCCAACTCGGGGGAGAAGCGGATCGTCTTCCCCAAGTCCTTGCAGGTGTAGAGAGTTAGTTCAATCTTTCGGCTCTTCGGGGACCACAGGAATCGGAAGCCGTACTGCTTGTTCTCAAGCCACGACTGGAACTTCGTACCCAAGTTGTCGTAGCGCAACGAGTCGTTGATGTCCGGTCCGGTCGCCGGGTTGGCGCCGACGACGACACCCTTCAGCTTGCGGTCGGCGAGGGCACGGGCACCGAAGGCCATGTCCATCTCGACCCACATGGCCTGGCCCACGGAGTTGTAGGCGGGCCTGATCGAGGAGCCCTTCCACTGCTCGGTGATGGGACTGACCGTCATCACGTCCTTGCCGGTGCCGGTCGTCCCCGGGAACGCCAGGAAGCCGAAGGGAATCTGGTTGTCGCACGGGCCGCCGACGAACACGCTGCCGGGGCCGGTGTGCTGGTCGACGGTCCAGTACTTCTCGTACGAGTTGATGGGGCCCGAGAAGATCGGGTCCTTGATGTTGTCCTGGTAGACGACGATGCCCCGTCCGTTCTGGAGAAGCCTCTCCTGCGGGGTGCCAACCTTGATGAGCATCTGCCAGGACCCTGCCGCGTTGAAGCGGATCGTCAGGTTGAGTTGCATCCACGTGTCGACCTCACCGAGTAGCGGCATGGTGCCATCGGTTTGCGGCTTGTCCCGCACGAATACGCGGTATCCCATAGGGCCTCCTAATAGGACTCGTATCGGGGGGAGAAGGTCAGTTGAAGGTCGGCCTGGTCGGCGCCGGCGTCGATCACCACATCGAGCTTGGAAGGCCCCGAGGGAAGATCGAACAGGGCCGGACTGTCATCGAGTTGGGGCCACAGGTTCTTGCCGTCCGAGTCGGTCACGGTCTTGAAGCCGGGCCTGGTGTCGATGGTCAGCGTCTTGCCCGCGGCCACGACCGGCGTGGTCTTGTCGGCGGGGTTGATACCGAAGCTTCGGCCGTCCTGGGAGGTGATCGTGAACGAACTAACCGGGCCGGCGAGTTTCCAAATCGGCCAGGCTTCCACGTCGCCGGGATTGACCACGGTGACACCGATCGAGGAGATGATCCCCGAGTTCACGTCGAGGGGGATGAAGGGCTTCCCGGCCCCCTTCAGGAACGCCTTGCCGGCGCCGGTCTTCCACTCCGCGAAGGTGTCCGCGGTGCCGTAGAACCAGGGGTCGAAGCACGTGAGTTGGATGCCGTACCGGCACCAGGTGAACCCTGCCGAGTCAGTTCCTTCATTGCCTTCCATGCCGCCCTTGTAGTAGCCGGTCAGGTAGCGGCTCGTACCATCGCCCTCGGTGAAGACCAACCGGCACCAGCCGTTCTTCGGGTTCAAGGTCTTGGCCAGGCGCCGCTTCAGGTCGAGGATCGAGCGGCGGTCGATGCCGTACAGGTAGAGCGGAAGCAGGATTTCCCGCTGTGCGGCGCGGGTTGATCGGAACGAGCCCCCGTCGAGGTTCGGCGACACGTCGCTGTGGTTCTCCATCGGGGGCATGTCCAGTCCGGTAGCCCCGTCCTGAAGGAACATGGCGGGCCACTTTCGGCCCGCAAAGTCCGTGAGCGGGATTACCTCGCCGAGCCCATTCGAACCGGCGATGGTGACCTTCGTGTGCCCCCACACGTCGGGGGAAGGGGGATGCCCGACGATGGGAGCGTTGTCCTCCCATTCGGGCAGCCGGTATCCGGGAATCGGCATGGTGTCTCCTTCTTCCGGGCGTGACAAAGGGGCCCCAGCTCAATGCCAGGGCCCCTAAGTCGACTCCTACAGGCCGTACATGGTTTCGGTGTACTTGAGTGCGCGAATCACGGCCTGAGTCGTGTCCTCGCTCTTGGCCTCGTGGATGTGGATCTCGTACCGAGGGCCGAACATGCCCTGAGTCTCAGCGTTGTTGAACACGCGCTCACCGCCCCGGAAGTTGACCAGCTCGGGCCCACGCTCACCCACCAGGGCGAGGCCCTGGGAAGCGGAACGAGTACCTGTCCAGTAGCCCTTGGAGGGCCTATTCGGGTCGGCCTGCTGCACTCGGCTGATGTCTCCGTACCGGGCGCGAATGTAGTTGATCGCCGCAGCGATATTCGCAACCGGGTCGAAGATGTCCCACGACGTGCCGGCTTGGTGATAGGCGCTGAAGGTCGTCGGAACCACCTGCATGAGACCGCGCGAGGCGTTGCCGGCAGCCGCGTTGGAGTCCCAGTTGTTCACCGCGGACGCGTTACCGCCCGACTCCCGTCGGATGATCGTCGCGATTCCATCAGCCCAGCTCTGCCCCGAAACTCCGCTGAGACCCATGGCCTTGGCGATAGCCGTCCCGATAGCCGAGTCGACACCGCCGCCGAGGGTGCCGGTGAACTTCGGGATCGAGCCCGGCCACGCGTTCAGGATCAGATCCGAAAGCGACTCGCCGCCCGTGGGCCGGAGGGCCGCCGTAGCAGTCCTCCAATACCCTCGGGAGTGCTTCAACTGGTTGGACTCGTTACCGCCAACGGTGTCGTCGGGCCCGGTCTTGATGTTGATATGCCCGTCGCCCCGGTAGGTGAGAAGGTCACCAGGTCGAGACGAGGAAACGGGGACGTGCTGCATTGCACCGTTCCACGTGGCCACAGCGGGCCAACGATTACCGGGTGCACCGTGCGGGGAGTTCCCGTACTGGGCATTGGCCCCGGCCTTGTCCACGATGTAGCTGACGAAGTCCGCACACCAACTTTCGCCATTGCCCTGGTTGTACTTGGCACCGCCCACGCTCGGGGCGAACTTGGCGTACTCGTCCAGGGCGGCCTTCACGACCGCGCCGCCACCACCCACGTGCGAGTCGACCCACGAGGACCAGGCGGAGGCCCACGGCAGGGCCTTCGAGAAGCCCCCCGAGGCCAGCGAGCCCGCCAGGCCGTACACCTGCCGGACCGTCGACAGCATCGGGTCCACCACGGCCTTCCACCCGGCCTTCAGGGCGGACGTGTAGCCGTCGTAGTCGTCGTCCTGGTGCTTGTTCACCCAGTCCCCGCCGGCCTGCCCGGACCAGGACTGAGCACCCACCACACCACCGTTGGCGAAGACGTTCCCGCCCCGCCGTGCTGCGGCGTTCCAGGCGTGGATGGTCGAGGCCCCGAGGGCACGGACAACCTCCGGGCGGAGGACGCCTTCACCCTTCGAGAGCATCGCGGGGACCGTGTCGATCCCCGGCTGATACCCGGGCACGACGCCGCCCGTCGAGAAGCCCACCGTGGAGAGGGGAGCCCCTGTACCGGCCAGCTTCGCCATGTTCGCCATCATCGAGACGGCACCACGGTTGTACGGCCCTGAGACCGTGCTCCTGGTCGAGCTGTCCACGAAGGACATGGCCGACTGCCAGACCTGGCGGATTCGGTCTGCGGCAGCTCCGAAGAAGTCCCGCAGGCCCCCGAGGTTCGAGCGAAGCCGGTCGAAGGACGAAGTCACGTCCGTGACGGACGTGTTGACCTCCCCGCGGACGCCGGCCCACACCGAGGAATTCGCGGACTGGAAACCCTTCTCCGCCTGCGTCAGAGGGCCGGCAAGGTACTGCACCCACCTGGTCTGAGCAGGGGTGATCTCCCCATCGACGGAGGCCCTGACGGCCTCCCCGATCGCGGCCCAGTCGGACTGCGTGGTCGAGGTCAGATCGGCCAGCGCTGCCTTGATGGCGGCCACGGCCGCCTCGTACGCGTCGGCATCCGGCAGGGTCATCCCCGGAGCCTGGGCGTCGGCCTCGCCCTTGTTCAGCTTGGCCACGGTCGACAGGCCCAAGGCCCTCGCCGCCTCCGGTCGAAGCACGGCTTCACCAGGGGAGAGCATGGCGTGTACGGAGTCGACGCCGGGCCGGTAGCCGGGCACCACACCGCCGTTGGCGAAGTGGAACAAGCCCTCCGTGTTGGGCAGGTTCTCCTTCACCTGGTCCCAGACCGCCGAGCCGATCTCCTTCGCATACCCGAGCGGATCGGTGAAGATCGTCTTGAAGGTTTCGAACATGGACTTGAACTGGTCGATCAGATCCGTGATGGACTTCTTGAAGTAGGAGACAAGTCCCTTAATCGCACCAATGGGGTCCTTGATCGCTTCGACGGCACCCTTCGCCGTCGACTTCACCATTTCCCAGATGCCCTTGGCGGACTCCTTGTACGCCTGCAAGATGTTAGCCGGGCTAAACATGTCCTGCGAGAATTGGGCTCCTCGCTGGAGTATGTTTCCCTGCCCCTTCCACACGTCATCCCAGAAGAACTTTCCGGCGTTAGCAACCAGCGGGCCTGCCGCAACCGAAGCGATCTGACCGATGCCGGAAGGGATCTCCTTGAAGATGTCCGGCAGCTTGTTGAACACCCACTCCTTGGCCTGACCGATCCGGGTGTTGATACCCCGACCCATCATGTCGCCAGTAGCGGAGCCACCAAAGCGGCGCGTTCCCCCGCCGAGTGGATCTCCAATCTGATCGGAAGCCCCCATGAACCCGATGCCGGAATTGAAAGCGCGGGTCACGTCGATGAAATTCAAGGCTTCCCGAAGGTCGTCCAGAATCCGCATCGGGCCTATTCGGCCTACACCACCTGCGCTTGCGGTGCCGGAGGCGAAGCGGGATAGGCGCCCGCGGGCCGCCATCGCGTTCCAGTAGTTGATCCTGTCGGCCCCCAAGTGGTGGGCGACCTCCGGACGAAGGACAGCTTCACCCGGGCTCAGGATTGCCGGAATGTTGTCGACCCCAGGGGCATACCCCGGGAGGACGCCGCCCGTTGCGAGCTTCTTGCCCCCACGGCCCTTACCGATTCCGACCCATTCGGCGATCGAGGAGATGTGGCCCTTCAGGCCACCTGCCTTGTCGCCGGCATGAGAGAAGGCGTCCTTCAGTCGGCCTACGGCACCGGTCAGGATGTCCAGGCTGATCTTGCCGAGAGAACGGACCTTGTCGCCGACGCCCGAGGCCATGTCGCGGGCACCGGAGGCCCGCTCACGCAGACCGGCGAACTGACCTTTGATCGCCTCCAGGGAAGCAGAGCCGACTTCGCGGACCCGAGAGCCCACGTTGGCGGCTTCGTCGCGGGCGTTCGCCGCGTACGCGCGGAGCTGGTTGAAGCCTCCCGAGACCGCGTCCATGTTGAGCTGGGCGACTGCGGAGACCTTCGCCCTGACGCCCTCCGTCGCATCCCAGGCGTTGAGCGCTTCGGCCTTCAAGGTCCCCATGCCCTCGCGGACACCGGTGAGCGCCTGGGCGCCGAGATCCTTGGCCTTCGAGGCCATGTCGGCCAGCTTGGGCCCGGCCTCGCCGGCGCGATCCCGAAGCGACGACAGTCCGCCCTTCACGGCCTCAAGGGAGGTCGAGGCCGCCTCGCGCAGCCGGTCACGAACCGAGGAGACGGCGGAGGCCGCAGCGACCGCCTTGTCCCGTACCGCGTCCGTGGCCGCCGTCGCCTTGTCGGAGAGGAAGTCGCCCGTCATCGACCCGGCGACCCGGGCCCGGGTGCCCAGACTGGAGACGCCCTCACGGATCGTCGTACCCGCCCGTCGACCTGCACCAGGTCGTTCCCCCGGCAAGTCCGAGTCGGAGTCACCCTTACGGAAGAGACGTTTCGTCCCAGCCGCGAGGCCCTTGCCCGTGGCCTTCAGGACCTTGTCCAGACCAAGCTTCCCGAGCACCTTAGAGAGGGTGCCGAAGGCTGCGCTGATGCCGAGAATGTACGCCAGCGCCTTACCGCCGTCCGCCGCGTCGCCGCCGAATAGACGGGCCACGAAGGTGAACACCTTCTCAAGACCCTGGAACACCTTCTGGAAGATCGCCCAAGACGCCTTGTAAGAGCCCAGGAAAGTCTTCACGTACATCAACTTCGACGGGTCGCCAGCGGACTGAACGAACTGGTCGAGAAGCTTGATGATGATGGGTGCCTGCTTCTCCAAGATGGGCTGAACCCGGAACTGGAAGAGGTCGGCAACGTCCTTGATCAGAGCGTGAAGCTTCTTGCCGGTAGCGGTGAGTTGCGGCAATCCGTTCTTGTCGAGGATCGGTGTTCCGTCATTCCTCTGCTTCGTGAAGATGCCGCGAAGCCCAACTTCGGCCTTCTCCTTGCGGCCTTGGATGTCACCGGCGAAAGTTGCTTGCTGCAATTCCTTGGCACGACCAACGACGTTCGGGTCCTTGCCGTGCTTGATGATCTGATTGATCAGCTCCATGCCCGGAGGGGCCTTGCCGAGCTTCGTGTCCGCCAGGAGATATCCCGAGGCGTCCATCATCTTGCCGGTCTTCGGGTTCTTCTTGTCCTCGTATCCGAGCCACTTGGCAAGCTGTTCAGCCGAAACGCCGGTCGCCTTTTCGAACGGCTTGATATTCTGCTGCGTGATCTTGCCCGTGTCCATGACGTACGTGAGCTGCGTCATAGCCGTCTTCAGCTTCGTCGGATCGGTAATACCACCCTTGGCCGCAAGGTCAGTTACACCCTGAAGCAGGTCCGCTGCTGAAGTCGTAGCCTGATTCGAGTTCTTGCCGTGCGCCATGAAGACGTTCGACACCTGGGGCGCGAACTCCTGCATGTCCTTCAGTGAGAAGGTCGAGTTGATCGCAAGGTTCTGCACCTTACCCAAGAGCGTCGCGGAGTCCTTCGCAGTGACACCGATGCCGTGCAGGGCTGAAGCGGCCTGGGAGAAGCTGTCAGATGCCTTGGCGCCGAAACCGATGGCGGCTGCCGTCGCCAAGGCGAGTGGGGCGATGACATTCGAATGCAGCGACTTGCCGACACCGACGAACGCGGCAGTGCTGCTCTTGGCGGCACCAACCCACGCGGCGCGAGCCCTGGCGGCAGCCGCCTCCGCGGCCTTGGCCTGGGCTGCCGCTGCACTCTCCGCGGCCTTAGTCTTCTCCGCCTGCTCAGCCCGGTACGCCTCAAGGTCCGCCGTGTACAGGCGGATCATCTCGCGGGCCCGCTCCTTCGCGGCTGCCACGGCCTGACGCTCCTGGCGCTCCTGCTCCTGGGCCTTCTTCCGGGCCAGGGCGATGGCCTCCTGCGTGGCCATCTGGTTCGCCCGGAGCGTGTCCCTGATCGCGGCCCGGGTGACGGCCGACGTGCCCTCCTCCAGCTTCTCCCGCTGGAGGGCCAGGTCCCGGTACGTCATGAACTGCTTACCGGCCTGTTCGCCGTGGTACTTCGTCAGCGAGGCTTCGATCTCGCGGAGCTTGGCCGCCGAGTCCACGGCTTCCTTCTGTACGGCGGCCTGGGCCTTCTTCGCCTCCGCAGCCGCAGCCTGGGAAGCACCCTTCATGCCCGTGGCCATCGACCGCGAGAAGCCCTTGCCGGCCTCGTCGCCGGCCGCCTTCATCTCCGAAGTCAGAACCGACTTGATCTTCGTGAGGGCCGTCTTGTCGAGCTGCGGGTAAATATCCAGATAGCCTGCGCCGACCTTTACGGGCGCCGCATCAAGAGTTGCCATCTGACCTCCTAAAGGTCACCTATGGTCATAAACCAATCGGCCACCTCATCTCCCGAAGCGAACAGCTCCTCGGTGTGCTCCTCTTCGACCGGTTCACCCGGGCGAGGCAAAGCCATCGGAGGCGGCTCGTCGTAGTCTTCGGAATTAGCGCGGAGGAACAGGTAATTGCCCATCTCCATGGAGTCCGACAAGCGGGCCAGGAGATAGTCACCCTGCGACCAGAGAGCGGACTCGTCCACGGCCGCGAGGAATGCGGACCGCCCCATCTTCGTCCGGAGGGCCTTGATCAACACGCAAACGCGGCGGAGCGACAGTCGTCCACGCCACAAGTCCAAGAGGTCGACACCGAAGTGTGTGAGGAAATCCGCTTCCAGTTCCTCCGAGAATTCTTGGACGGCGTGGATCGTCGCGATTAGTTTCCCGCGTCACCCTGGCCGGAAGCCTCAGTCACCTTGTCGGCAAACTCGGAGAAGTCCCGGATCGTGGCACCGGACTTCTTGAACGCTTCCCACTGCTCAACACCCACCATGATCTTGATGGCCTGAATCTCGTCCTCGACCTCAAGAAGCTCAATCGGCATGTCAAGAGCACCCGGAACGGTGTACTCGACACCCCGAAACTCGAAGGTGTTCGGCTTCTCCAGGGCCTCGTTCTTGGCGGCCTTGGCAGCGGGCTTGTTCTTGGCGTGGTTGGACATGGCGACTCCAGGGGAAAGGGGAATGGGTGAGAGAGGGGTGGCGGGGATACGAGCCCTCCCCGCCACGGGGCTTACGGCTTAGGTCGTCGGGGTCGTAATGTCGACCACATCCGACTTCGGGGAGTCCTCGTAGTCGGCGGCCTTGGCGACAACCGTGAACTTGTAGTCCGTGCCGGCGGTCAAGCCAGTGAAGTCGGCCTGAACGGTGGGCTTCTGGACGGTCTTCGGCTGAACCTTCGCGTCCTTCTCGGTGACCACGTAGGACTCGGCGTGAGTCACGGAAGTCCACTTCACGGTGGCCGAGGTCTTCGTGACAGCGTCCTTGTCGGCACCGGTCGGCTTGGCCAGAACACCCTTCAGGGTGTGAGCCGCAACAGGGGCAGACTCGTCGGAGTCTGCGTAACCGGAGCCCTGAGCCTTCACCGTGAAGCTGTAGGCGGTGTCGACGGTGAGGCCGGTAACATCCGCGGAATTCGTGGTCACGTTCTTGTCCGTGGTGCCATCGGAGACGACGTAGGTGTCCGCGTTCGGGACGGCAGGCCAAGTCAGGTCGACCTCATCCGACTTGATGACGGGCGTCTTGTCGATGACCGGCTTCGCCAGCTTCGTCAGGGTCGAGGACTTCGCCGTGACGGTGAGCTTGTCGACCGCCGCAATCGGCGCGTCCGAGCCCTGAGTGACCGACACCGTGTAGGTGTCAACCGGGATAGTCGGGTCGGAGTCCACGTTGATGGTGAACTGCCCGTCCTTGTCGACCACAGAGGACGCCCGAGTGAACTTCGCGTCGTCCTTGTCGAAGGACGCCTTAACCTGCTCGCCGGTCTTGAAGCCAGCACCCGCAATGACGAAGTGCCCGCCCTGCACAATCGAAGCAGGCTGAAGCGTGACGGTCGCCGAGTTCGGGTTCGGGTTGTCCTTGATGGAGTCGTCGGTGAGGACGTAACCGAGCGAGCCCGAATTGTCGAGGGCGTCAATCGTCAGCTCGAACTTGCCGGACTCGGCGCGCTGAAGCTGAATGGCGCCACGGTCCGAAATCATGGCCCGACCCACGACACACCGGTAATGAATCTCCTTGCCGTTGGAGGTCTGCGACCAGTCCACGACAATCGCAATCTCGGTGAGATCCGGGGTCGACTTCAGGTCGAGACGCCACACGCCGTCGATGACCTGATCCTGATCGTCCTTGGCCTCAACCCACTTGGCGCCGAAGAACAGCTGAGTCGTAAGCTCGCTGGTCTCCATCAGGGTCGCCTTGATCTGGAAACTCGCCGACTTCACGTTGTAGAGAACCGGCACGGCGCTCTGCCACACGTTCACCGGGTCGGTCTGGATCGAGGGGGTGATGGTTACGCCGCCCTCGTCCACATAGCCCAGGGCCTTGAATTCGGAGTTCAGGGCGAGAGGCTGGCAGTCACGGGGGAGGGCGGAAACCGCGGAAGCATCAGCCACGTAAATCTGACCCTGGGGGGCGAAACGAATCTTCTTGGCGTTGCCGGTGTGGCCCTGCGTCGCCGAAGGAGTCGAGGGGGAAGAAGCCATAGGTGGGACCTCCAGTAAAAGGGCATGAAAAAAGGCCCCACCAGGGGGCCTAATGCGTTTGTCGCATCCTCAAATGAAGAGCAAAAAAAGGGGGCTATGCCTCCGTGATGAAGAGCGTCACTTCACCGAGATAGCTGTGTTCTCGGGACACGGGGTCGGGGTAGTAGCGGGGGCTGTACCCCTCCGCCACGTCGAGGACCAGGGCGTCACCGACCACCCGGCCGGGTAGCTGCTCAAGCAGGGCTTCCCGAACCTCATAGGCCAGGTCCGCGGCCTGGCCGCGCTCCTCGGCGTACACCTGGTAGGTCACGTCGGCACGGTCCATGCAGTCGCGGACGGCCCGGAAGCCCCCGGCGTGCTCCACGTACACGGCGGCCTCGCCGGCGCTGCGGCCGACAAGGTCACCGACCACGGGGACAGTTAGTTCGTTCAAGAAGTCGAAGGCGACTTCCACGGGGTCCAGCCTCATCGCATCCTCGCCTTCATCAGGGAGTTCTTCAGCGTGTGCCAGCCGGGGTGACGGCGGCCTGCCTTGTCCTTCCACCCGAACTCCACGAGGAGCGGGTGACGGTCGGCCTGGACGGCGGAGTGCACGACCCCGTTTTCCTCCCACGCGATCACGGAGAGGGAGAGGGCGTACATGTTCCAGGAGCCCTTCCGGTTCTTCGGGGCGTCCTCGCGCGCAATGGCCGCGATCTCGGCGGCCTTCTTGGCGCACATCTCGGCGACGACCGGCGATGAGACGGCCTTGTTGATCAGCGCGTCGTCCCACTTGATCTCGAACGAGGAGGCGGCCATCAGTGCTCCACTCGCCAGGCGCGAACCCTCACGTGCTGCTGCGACGTGTAGTTCCAGCGCATCGGAATCCCGTCGACCTCGTAGACGCGGACGGTCGAGGCCGCGGTGACCTCCTGGACCTCGATCCGGTCCGCCGAGTCCACGTCCGTGCCCGCCGGCAGGAAGACCAGAACCCGTTCCTGTGAGGTCTCACGCTCGGGGGACTGGACCTCGAAGGCCCGGTCGGGCTGCACGTTGGCGGCCAGCCAAGGACCCCTCGCCGCCGTCCCCCAGTCGCGCGATTTCGTGTACGGGCCGGACTGCACCACGGGGGCCTTGAGCACCCGAACCTTGTCCTTGGCCAGGATCACCACCAGTCACCCCGATTCCTCGGGTTGGGCGGCTGCTCCATCCCGTCGAAGCGGAGCAGGCTTACGGACGCGAACCGGCGCCGGTACCGCTTCAGGGCGGTGCGGGCGATCGGGGAAAGGGCCTGCGTCGAGGCCGACGAACCGAACGCGACCTCAACCTCCCCAACCCGCTCGCTCACGACGCCAGGAGCAACAGCGAGCCAGCGGATCACCTCCGCGCAGATCACGGCCTGGAGGCCCGGCGCGTCCTCGTCGTAGCCGCTGCCGCAGTAGTCGGCCACCAGCGCGGAGGCGTCCGTGATGAACGCCTCCACGCGGGGCTTCTCGGTGTCCTCGATCGGCCGCCCCAGCCGGACAGCTATGTCATCAACAGTGACAGCCATATCTCATCCTCAAATCAAGGGCGAATGAATGAACTAACCGACTTACGAGGTCTTCGGGTTGGTGGATGCAGCCGGGAGGTTCGGGCACACGACGAGCTGTTCGGGACGGATCAGCTTGGCGTCGTAGAACACGCGGCTCTTGATGGCGGAGGTGAACGACAGCTCCGGCTCGTACTGCTTCATCTCCGCGTACGGCACCAGGAGCGAAACCGCGTTGGTGGCGCCCATGATCATCTCAATGCCCTGGGCCTGATCGTGGGAGTCCTTGACCAGCCGCTTGTTCGGGCCGGTACCCTTCAGCGTCAGCGGCTTCTTCGGGTCCGGGTCGGACACGGCCATCTCGCCCTTGCGCACACCGTTGCCGAGGACGTTGGAGACGTACACCGGCACGCCGAGTACGGAGCCGATCTGGCCCGTGGGCATGACCGGAGTGCCACCCCAGCCGGCGGCGTTCATGAAGTTGTGGTCGTTGAGCATCGCCGCACGCATCTGCGGGCTGATCATCAGGAACCGGTCCTCGGGCGCGTGGTTCAGGTCCAGGGTCATGATCATCTCAACGACGGCCCGGTACACGCTGAAGCCCTCCGCCTGGTCCACGGTCAGCTTCTCGACCTGGCCGTGCAGCGGGGGAAGTGCGTTGATCTTCGCTTCCGTCGCAAGATCGGCGTCGGTGTGGAAGCCGTTGTAATCGCGGCCGTAGGTAGCCGCGGTGATGGTCTGTGCAACCAGACGGTCAATCGCAATCGCCGACCGGCGGGCGCGCTGCTGAATCAGGTTCTCCATCAGCGACAGGCCGTCCTTCGTCTGCCACTGGTGAACACCATCGATCTCGATGTTGAAGCTGGAGCCCTTGCCAACTCGGACATCCATGTACTCAAGCGTCGCGTGGTCCGGGCTCTCGATCTTCTCGTAAGCGTCGACACGGCCCTGATCCCGAACAGTGTCAACGAAGTGCGGGACGTGCAGCACGTCACCCTCACGCCGGAACTCGCCCTCATAGTCGCGATTCACGAAGAGGCTCGAACCGAGCACCAGATTCTCTTCGAGATTCTGAAGGTACTTTGCGGTGTACAGCTCGGGAATGAATACATCGCCGGAATGATCCTGAAAGCCGGACCCGGCAACCGAATTCATGGAACCGACAGGAGAGGAAGGTGTAACAAGTGCCATAAATACCTCACAGAGGGCATAAAAAAGGCCCCCATGAGAGGGGGCCGGTTAACGGAAGGCTCTTAGAGCGCGCCGGACTTAAGGGCGTCCAGTTGACCGGCCTTATCGGCCGCAAGGATCTGAGCGGGAGACATCGTCTTTACCTGTTCGTGCGTGAACTGGAGCACGCCGTTTCCGCCCTGGCGGCCGAGGCCGATATTCTGGGCGAACTCGGGCTTCACCGAGGGCTTCGGAAGAGACGAGATAAACGCCTCGATGCGGGCAGAATCCGGACCCCCGTCATCGCCCACAAACGAGGACAGGTTCAGGAACTCAGCACCGGGAAGGGTCACGCCGGCCGCAGAGGAAGCGGCGCGCAGTTCAGCGCTCACCAGCTTGTTGCCGACTTCGGCAAGAGCTGCATTCCGTGCCTCCACCTTGGCGGCCTCGATCGCCTTCTCCGTGTCAGTCATCTGAGACTGTCGGAAGCCGTCCAGCTCGGCGGACGCGGCCTTGTACTTGGCCTCGTTCTCGCGGCTGAAGTGCCGCCACTTGTCGATCTCCGCCTTAAGCGCGGTGATGTCCTCCTGGCCTTCGTTCACAGGGGCCTCGGAGGCGACAGTCTCGTTCTGAATCTCGTCCATGCTTCACATCCATTTCGGAAAGGGAGCCCGTTTCGGGCGGTACTACTTCGCGTTGGCCGGAGGCTTGGACTTCCGGGCCGCGTTCCCCGCATTGCCCTGCGGGGCCTTGGAGGCGGCCTTAGCCGCAGGATCGTTTCTGCCGGGCTTCTGGGCCTGGCCAGGAGCCGCAGGTGCCGTCATGAGCGCCTTCTCCTGGTTCGTCATGTACTTGTTGGCCATGTCCATTTCGGTCTTGGCCTGCTTCTCCAAAAGCCCCTGGAAGTTGGCGATCTGCGCCGACGTGTACCCGGCGTCAAGCCAGAGCTGTTGCTTGGGAACGTCGATCATCTTCAGCTTGAGCAAGGCGTCAATATGTTGGGCCTCGGTGCGGTTTTCCGGATCGCGCCACATCACTTCGGCGTCGAAGGCTTCCGCCTTCTCGGCATTCCCCTCGACCTGGAAGCAGAGCCGCATTACGCGCTCCCACGCTTCCCCGAAGTGCACCATGCGCTCACGCGTCTTCGAAATCAGGCCGGCCTCCGCAGATGTGATGGCCTCGCCGGAAGGAGCCTGACCACCGTTCAAAAGGAAGTAGTGGAACGGAATTCGGGAGACCGTGGCGAGATGCTGGACCAGCATGTTCACCAGGTCGCAGTAGTTGCTCAGGTCGGCGGCCTCGAACTGGCCGAAGCTGGCCTGTGGGTCTTCGGCCTGGAGGAGCTTGTCCACGGCCACCTTGAAGGGCTCGACCGGATTTCCCTGGTCGTCCTCCTGGATCTCCAGACCCGTCACGTAGCGCTGTGGCCAGGCCGCGTACTCGGACGCAATCAGCGCGTCGGCGACGGTCTTGTTGATGGCGTCGGCGATCGGAATCACGGTGTGCAGATCCGACAGCGGCTCACCAACGAGCCGTGCCCGGTTGTGGATCGGCACCACGGGCACGACGCCCAGTGGGTTCTCCTCGGCGCTGTCGAGCTGGTAGCCGCCCAGCTTGGGACTGCCCGTGTAGACGCCGTCCTCAAGCCACAAGGTCACCCAGCTCCGGCCCCAGTCGTCCAGGTAGAACTTGGCGGCGGCCTCGATGTCCCTGCGGCTACCAGGCTTGTACTGGACGACGACGCGTTCCGCGGACTCCACGGTGATGGTCGCCTTGCCCTTGTCGTCGGCCCAGACGATGGCGTACGACGAGCCGTTGATCATCGAGTCCAAGTGCGCGCTGTTCGCCTCGGAGTCCATGAAGTTCCGCTGCCATATCTCCTGGGCCTCGGTGTCGGCCACGGCCTCATCACCGAAACGGAAACCCTCGATGCTCAGGCGCTCGTTCACCGAGTCCACGATCAGCCCGCAGAAGTTGTCATTCCACGTCTTGAACAACTCGGCATAAGCAGACCTGTACTTGTCCTGAGCGAAAGCCATGTTCTTGTGCGAGCCGTCGTAGTAGTCGCCATACCTCTTGTACGTGAGGAGACGCGAACCGAGCTTCCCGTAAAGGAAGTCCATCCACTCGACGGGCGAGGCCGGCGGGGACCCGATGTTGTCGGTAGGTCCGGCACTCATGAGAGTGGCCTTGGAGAGTGCAGCCATATGGGCCCCTTTCAGCGGGGCCTAGAAGCCGACAACCCTCCTCCGTTTGATCTGGAGGCGTCCATCGGCAATAGCGTCCGCCCTCGCTTCAAGAGCGAGTACGGCAGCCACCGCGAGGTCAATTTTGCGTTTCGATCGTGGAGAGTCCTTCGTAATGAGTTCGCCTTGCGGCACTTCCCGCACCACGGCCTGAAGCACGTGACGGGTCAACTCGTAGTCGCCGACATGGGCGATATCCCCGACCAGCACCGCCGTCCGGAAACGCTCAACGGCCTGGCACATTCGGGTTGGCTTGTTGGTCCAGAATTCGAAGACATAGTCGTCTCCCCATTCGACAGCCCAACGGCCGATGTTCTCTTGCCACCACGGGGGGTCTGCGTACATCCACTCCACCCGGTACGTGTCGAAGGCGCGCTTCACCGCGGCCTCGACGGACAGCACATCGACTTCCCAGTCGTCCTTGGCGTTCTCAGGACGCAACCAGGCGCCGAGCGGGAACAGCCTGGCGTCACGCAGGCGAATTCCGATGAGACCTGTTCCGTCTCCTCGGACACTCCCATCGAAGCCAATGGCGATCTGGTCGCCGGCCTTGATCGGGTCAACGTCCGGGTTGGTCTCGCACTCGTCCCACTCCGCCTTGTTCATCCAACCGTCGCTGCTTTCGGCGATTTGATTGAAGAAGAAGCGACAGTACGTGCTATCCGGCGTCGTGCGGTCGTAGAGGATGGTGCGGGTCAAGCCCTCGATGTCGGCCCAGTGCGCGTCGCCGTACGCCTCGATGAGGGCCTTGCGGACTTCCGCCTCAACTCTGATGTCCTCGACGGCAATTGAGCCCTCAAGGCAGTCGTACAGCCAGTGCCCAAGCGGGATCATCTCCGACTCGAAGATGATCTGAGCCACGCTGTCCTCGTTGGGGTTGAAGGCGTTCGTGGTGGTCACCCAACGGGAGCCCATCTTCGTCGTCTTCTCCACATTGCGCTTCAACACCTGGAAGAAGTCGGGGCCGCCATTGCTGGACACCCAGTGGTGGACCTCGTCCATGACTACGAAGGTGGGCCTGTTGCCCTCGTTGGTGCGACCGCTGGTCGCCTTCGGTGAAATCGAGCCCGGCTTACCGGACTTGAATTGAACCTTGGCCTTGCTGATCTCCAGCCCGTATTCCTTCTCGGCAGGAGATTCCGAGAGCATTCCTCGAATCATGTCGAGCGTCTGTTGCGTCTGGTCGAGCGCCGTGGCGCCGAGCTGCACGACAGGCAGCGGAACGCGCTTACCGACCGGCAGGCCGGACTCATCGAAGTGCGAGAAGCGGGCCGGGCCGATGAACTCCACGATCGCCAACGTGGCGAGGAGAGGGGTCTAACTTGCCCCAGCCTTTTGCACGCCGAAGAGTGCCAGCCGAGTAACGCCACCCCCCGTCAGGGTTGATGGCGTAGAACCAGAGGACGAAACGAAGCTGTTCGCGGGTGAACTTCCAAGGCTCACCAGCGGTGTCGCCGTCCGGCTGCACGATGTACCGCGTGCACCAGCGGATGACCTCGTACCCGAGGGTTTCGTGAGGGGCTGGAACGCCGGAGGGGAGATTGCCGGTCTGTGCCACCCGGCATCACCTCTAACCCTCTGAGAGAAGCTTGTACAGCTCCTTGTCCATGGCCTCCGCGGAAAGCTCCTGTGTGCCTTCCGGGCCCTTCTTCTCGTCCTCGACAGCCTTGTCGAAGGACATGCGCAACCGAGCCCTGTCCTCCGTGGTCGCACCCCACTTGCCGACCCGCTGACGGATCTCCCCGGCGTGCTTCATCTCGCCCAAGAAGAAGGCGTCCACGAGCTTGCAGACGATCTCCAACTCAGCCCAGTCGGTTTCCATCCAGTCGTGCGTCTGGGGAGCCGTGGCCCACGTCTTCCAGAAGCGCTTCGCACCGCCAGTGGTGATGCCCAGGGCCTTCGGGAGTTCGCGGCCGGCGCCGGCCGCGCCGGAGAGCTGCTTCGAGCCCAGGGCGTGATCCTTGTTGCGCCGGACAGCACCCGGCTTCGGGGCCGGGCCTCGACGTGCGGGCATCAGATCACCCCCCGCAGCGCGGCCGGGTTGACCCCGTACAGGTCGGCCAGGTCATCCAGCTCCAGCACGGCCGACTTGTGCCAGCCGCGCTTCAGGGCGGCCTTCGAGGGCCGCTGTTCCTTGAGCCGGGCCTGCTCCTGGTCGTAGTCGTCAGCCCAGGTGTCCCAGGCGTCCGCGGGTGTCATCGCATCATCACTCCATGAATGAACTAACTGGGCCGTCGGTCTTCGTGATAGGTCTTCAGCGCGTGGCACTTCCCGCAGAGCACCCACAGGTTCTCCAGCCCCCAAGAGCCGCCCTTGGAGACGGGCTTGATGTGGTCGACCTGGAGGTTTTCCCGGATGCCGCAGCGCTGGCATGTGAACCGGTCCCGGGCCAGAACCCGGCCTCTGAGCGAGGACCAGTTCGACGGGCGGGACTTGTTGCGGGCGGACAGCTTCCAGCCCCCCTTGGGGGCGTGCTGCTCGCACCGCTCGGAACGAACGGACACCGAGGTACACCCTGCGATCCGGCATATCTGTTTGGCTCGGGGCATTGGTCCTCCTCGGTGTTCGTGGTGTGGTCCCCGGAATCGAACCGAGTTCAGGGCCCGGGAAGAGCCCCTACGTCCAACGTCAACCACCAGCGGGTAGCGACCCCGCCTTGACCTGCCTCCGGGGATCAGCCGTGACAGGGCGAATGGGATGGCCCGTTATCGGGCCGCAGTTGCGTCAGCGCACTGCTTGAAGAACCGGAAGATGTCGCCAGCGATCTTCCGGGCGGTGACTCGGGTGTCCGTGCCGGTTCCAGCGGGAGTTCCGGAAATCACCAGCTCCGTCGCAAGGGTCCCGGAGCCTTCGGTGTACGACACCGAGTACTTGGCCCCCGGGCGGGCGTCAGCGTCGACCTTCGCGGTAGCCGTGTACGTCGGGGAGGTCAGGGTGACGGTGGGGAATACGCCACTGTTTACCGTGACCGGGCCAGTGGCGCCGTGCGCGGTGAGGGTCACGTCCTGACCCGGAGATACCGGGTTAGGGCTGATGTCGAGGCGGAACGTAGGTGCTTCGGCCAAGGCGGCCTCCTAAGTGCTAGCAGGTCTGATGGCCCCGGCTGGTTTCTGATCTGGCAGCCGGGGCCAACTTCCCTTCTGGAACTCGAACTGGATTTGATCAACAGGAGTTCTAGACAGAAGGAAACTCAAAAGGAAGTCAGGAGAAGCTAGCCAGAAGAGCTTCTAGGTAGAAGCTTCTAGCTAGTAGTTTCTTTTTTCTCCTGCTTCTTCTACTATAAATGACGGTGTCCTGGGTCTGGCGAGTGGACACTCAAGTTAGGTGATCTGCATCACAGGGGTAGGGCTTAGGTTGAGGCACGCCGTCACCTTTGGATGTGCTAACAACCCCTTCACAAGATCAAGTGCTACCGTGGGACACGTCACCCCACCAGCACCACACAGGAAGGTCCGCCATGGAGAAGCGCCTGCCCGACTTCAACCATCTCGTCCGTCTCGCCGAGCAAGGTCTCTCGTACGAGGTCATCGGCGACCGATTCGGGGTCACCGCCACGGCCGTGAACATGGCCCTGACGGCAGGCGGCTACTACCGGCGGGCCGGGTCGCGCAAGGCCATCGAGGAGTACATCCCGTGGACCGTGAAGCGCGTGGTGGGCGCTGAGAGCCATCACCGCTCGTACCTGGCCCAGTCCTTGATGGGCTTCCTGCACGTGTCCATGGGGGACGAGAAGGCCACGAAGGCCCACTTCGACCGGCACCGGCGCCTGGCGGCCCGCCTGCGGCGTGAGGGTCTGGTCCTGGACTACGACACGGAGGCCGGCTTCGTCCTGGTGGCCAGGGAGCCCCGTGACGGGAACCTGGTGCTGCGCTGGCCCGAGGACGTTGACGGACCGTCCGACGAGGTTCGCGCGGTGCTGGAGCTGCCGGAGGAGTAGAACTTGATCAGTGCGGGACTTTGGTCCCGGTCAGAAAGGCCCTTGGGTGATCCAGGGGCCTTCTCCTTTATGTCAGGCTTACGTCTGTCCGGAGGGGGCAAGGCCCATACGTGACGAGCAGCACACTTAGAATGAGATAAACGCGGTCGAGTGTCCGATAAGCTGAGCGAAGCGGACAAAGGGACGAAAGGCTAAGAAGTGCTCGAAGTTTGCCAGAACCTTACGGTCAGCTCCGAAGCGGACAACATTCTTGCGGCGATCTCCCGTACGAAGACGAAGATTGTGAGCCGGGTCAAAACCGGGGCCTCCAGCATCGTCACCATGAGCGCGTACGGCCTCGGGCTTCTCACCTGCGTGACCATCGGCGACAACGCCGGTCTTATGGAAGTCGTGGTCATCCGGGAACTCGAAGACCGGATGGAGACCACCATCCAGGAAGCGACCGTGGTCTACGCCGAGCAGATCAACAACCCGCACCCCGGACTTCCGGGCTCCCGGAGCTTCTTCCAGTTCGAGATTTTCAAGGAGGACAAGTGACAGAGGTCAACGAGGCTGAGCAGTACGCGCGATGGGTCGAGATGCCCCGCAGCGTCAGCCAGATCACCGAGTTCGAGGAATGCCCGTACAAGAGCTTCATGAAGCGCGTGCAGCGGGTAGAGCCCCGGCCCGCAGCGTGGAGCACCCACGGCACGGCCTTCCACACGGCCGCTGAACGCTACGAGAAGTCGGGGCGGGAGATGACGGCCGACGAGGCCGTTGAGGTCTTCAGGGACGAGTACACGGCCGGCGTGAACCGCGACCTCGGGAAGGTCAACGACATCGACCTGTGGATGCGGGCCAACCGCGGGTCTGCCGCTGACGACCTGGAGGACCGGTTCGAGGCCGGGGCGGAGCAGGCCCGGCGCTACGTGGAGTACGTCCAGGACCAGGCCCCCGTCCTCTGGCACATCGAGGACAAGCCCGCCGTCGAGCTGTACTTCAAGGCCGACTTCGGCGGCGTCAAGGTGCGTGGGTATATCGACCAGGTGACCTTGAACAAGGACTACTCGAAGCGGGTCAGGGATCTGAAGACCGGCAGCACGAAGAGCAAGTTCCAGCTCTGGGTGTACGGCCTGGCGGTGAACCAGCTCTTCCCCGACGAGGAGCCCGTCAAGAACGGGGACTGGTACCTGGCCAAGAAGCACGGCCTCTCGCGGCCGGTCAAGTTGTCCGACGCTGACCCCGACGAGATCACCGAGCGCATCGTGACGATGGATCAGGGCGTCAAGGCCGGGGACTTTCCGGCGAAGCCGGGATTCGGATGCCGCTTCTGTGATGTGGGCTACGCCTGCTCTTTCAAGGGTCGAACTTGAGGATGAGACACCAATCCGCTAGCCTTTGACCATGCCCGCTGAGCGGGCCTCTTTTAACCATCAACTTTAGGATGAGATACGTGATCAACAAGATCTTCAAGCGGAACGACGGCAACGACTTCGCGGTTCGAGTGGTGGAGCAGGGTGGGGAGCCCTGGTTCGTTGCGGCGGACGTGGCGACCATCCTCGGGTACTCGCGCACTAACGATGCGGTGCGCAAGCACGTGGACGAGGAGGATCGAGGTACTACGTCGATTCGGCGTAGTACCTCCGGAGGCAACCCGAACGTGGCCACGGTGAACGAGTCGGGCCTGTACGCGCTGATCTTCGGGAGCAAGCTCCCCGCTGCGAAGGACTTCAAGCGCTGGGTTACCGGAGAGGTTCTTCCCAGTATCCGGAAGACCGGCGGCTATCAGGGCGGTGACGCCATTCAGGCCGCGATGGCTCAGCTCGTGGCCGATCCGGCCGGGGGCCTCCTCCGCATGGCGGAGCTGACGAAGCGGGCCGAAACCGCGGAGGCCGCCGTCGAGGAGCTGACCCCGCTGGCCGACGCCTTCCACCAGTTCACCGACACCGACGACACCGCCTCGCTCCGCGACGTGGCCCGCCTGGTCGACATGAAGGAGCGGGTGTTCGGCACCACCCTCCGCGAGTGGGGCTGGGTCGAGAAGTGGGGCACGGCCGCCACGTCCAAGGCCCGCGACAAGGGGTGGATGGTCAACAAGGTCATCCAGGCCCCGTACGGTCGTCGGCCCGTTCAGGGTCGGGTCACCGGCAAGGGCTTCGGGGCCATCGTGAAGAAGCTGGCCGCCTAGCCAGAGCAGTTCGTTACGGGGGCCGCCACCAGGGCGGCCCCCAGCGAAAGGAGACAGGTGTACTCGCTCACTCAGTCAGCCCTTGTCCGGGGCGCTGCCGGAGAGCCAATCCCAAACCCCTTCAAGGGATTGAAGGCCCTCGATGTCGAATTCCGGCGTGGTGACTTCAGCGTCTGGTGCGCCGGAGGAGGTACCGGCAAGAGCCTCCTGGCGCTGTGGCTTGCCGTCAGCTCCAACGTGCCCACGCTGTACTTCAGTGCTGACAGCACGGCGGCCACGCAGCTCAGTCGGGCCACGGCCATGGTCACGGGCGACCCCGTCAAGGAGGTCAAGCGTGCCCTGATCGCCGGCGATGGGTCCTTCGACAAGTACGAATCCGCCCTGGCGAAGCGCTGGTGGCTCCGGTTCTGCTACTCGGCGCGACCCACGCCGAAGGACATGGAAATGCACCTGGAGACGTACAAGGAGGTCTTCGGCTGCTACCCGCATCTCGTGGTGGTCGACAACATCACCAACGTGGACGGCGGGGGAGGGGGCACCGCGGAGGAGTACACCTTCGGCCTCGAAGGGCTCTGTGACTATTTCAACGAAATGGCCAGGCAGACCTACGCTCATGTGATGGCCATGCATCACGTGGTCGGCGAATTCTCGTCAGGTGATAAGCCCACGCCGCTTTCCGGGATGAAGGGGAAGATCGGGCGTGTGCCGTCGTTGGTTGGCACCCTCTTTGCTCAGGTCGACGGAATGGGCGGACGCACGCTCAATGTCTCCCCGGTAAAGAACCGTGAGGGTTTCGCCGACCCCTCGGGCGACACGTTCGCGTCCTTTGACGTGGACACTCAGAATTTGCGCATTACCGACGTGGGTGCAGAGGACGACGAATTCTCTGTGATGTAGTTCACGGCCTCTCAATTTGGCACCCAATTGAGGATGAGATACAGTGGAGACATCGAAAGGCGGGGACGGCAAACCTCCCCGCAAGGGCTTCCGGAAGTGCGCCACCTGCTCAAGAAACAGGGCAGAACGCTTCTTCACTAAGCAGGGCAAGACCTGCTCGACATGCCGGAAGCGCACCCGATCAGCCTCGACCCACGAAGCCCGAGTCCAAGCAACCTACGGACTCGAACCCGGTGAGTACGCACTCTTGGTCGACCGGCAAGGCGGGGTCTGCGCGATCTGCGAGCAGCCCCGCAGCTACCGACTCAACGTCGACCACTGCCACAAATCCGGATTGATTCGCGGGGCCCTGTGCCGCATGTGCAATGGGCGACTCCTCACCGCAGCGCGAGACAACGCACAGATTCTTCGACGCGCGGCTGACTACCTCGAAAACCCCCCGGCCCCCCGATTCCTCGGGGAGCGCTACCACGCTAAGGACGGCAAGAAGTGATCACCTACCCCGGCGGACAGCTGACCGTGACCCTCAACCGACGAACCGGTCTGACGCAGCTCGCCCGCCAGGTCCAGGCCGAAGCCAAGCTCGGGTTCCACGAGACCGCGACCGTCGTCTACAAGGGGCGGGGCGGGCTCCTGGTCAAGACCATGCCGACCGCGCAGCTTGCCCAACTCGCCCTCGCCGAGGCCGACTCCGCCGCGCAGCTCCGCGTGGAGCGGCGCATCGCCGGCGGCTCGTGATGGCAGTTAGTTCATTCAATCAAGGGCAGGGCTGGAAGCCCGACATCGGCGAAGTGCTCCAGCACTACCACCCCGAGTGGTCGGAGCCTCCCCGGCGTGGTGGGCACGTCAAGTGCCTCTGCCCCTTCCACGTCGAAGGCAACCCCAGCGCCAGCGTCAACTACGAGAAGAACCGCGTCAGTTGCTTCGCCTGCGACATCAGCGAAGACAGCCTTGACGTGATCCAGCGGGAAGAAGGAATCGGGTACCGTGCAGCCCTTGAATTCGCAGCACAGCATTTCAATGGTGGAAGCGGCGCAGGTGTACAGCCTGAGCTTCCAGGGAAGTCCGGCAGCCGAGTACATCGAGCACCGCGGTTTGGCGAGTCAGGCCGCAGTGCTGGGAATCGGGTATGTGGCATACCCCGTTACGGGGCATGAAAAGCACCTGGGCCGCCTCGCCATCCCGTACGTACGTCCCGCCGGCGGAGAGCACGCCGTAGCGACGATCCGCTTCCGGTGCATCAACGAGACCTGCACGAAGCACCCCGACGGCTCCTGGCGCGACGACGAGTGGCACGAGGGCCACGGGAAGTACCAGAGTCTTCCCGGCTCCAAGCCGCTGCTCTACAACACCCGTGCGCTCATCAAGCCGTCCCGGTACATCGGAATCAGCGAGGGGGAATTTGACGCTGGCTCCGTTGAGACGGCTGACATTCCCTGCGCGGGAGTTCCCGGAGTTTCCTCCTGGCGAGACCACTTCGACCCTGCCTTCCTGGGGTACGAGACCGTTTTCGCTTTCATGGATGGAGACGAGCCCGGAGAGAAGTTCGTCAACATGCTGGCTGAGAGGCTGCACAACGTAGTTCCGATCTTCCTTGGCAAGAAGTGCGACCCCAACAAATTCGTCAACGAATTCGGGCCCTTGGCCCTCCGGCAGAAATGCGGTCTTGAGTGAGCGACATCGTGAACCACCCCGAGCACTACACGACGCACCCGAGCGGCGTCGAGTGCATCCAGATCACCGAGCACATGAACTTCAACCTTGGCAATTGCCTCAAGTACGTGTGGCGGGCCGGCCTCAAGGACGGGGCCTTCGTCCAGGACCTCATGAAGGCCCGCTGGTACATCGACCGCGAGCTGAAGCGCATCGAGGCCGGGAAGGGTGACGCGCGGTGATTCAGCACTTCAAGGTCGAACGCGGCTTCGGCGGCGAGAGCTGGGACGTAACCCGCATCAACCGGAGCGGACAGGGCTGGCAGGTTCACACGTACAAGAAGTTCGAAACAGCAACGCTCGTCGCCTACTTCCTGAACACCGTCGAGCACAGCAACGAGGAGACCGAATGAAGACGCTGACGATCGATATCGAGACTTCTCCGAATCTGGCTCATGTCTGGGGCCTGTTCAATCAGAACGTCGGGCTCGCTCAGCTCCGCGAAACCAGTGAGCTGATGTGCTTCGCCGCCAAGTGGTACGACTCGCCCGAGGTCATCTTCCGAAGCACCCACCACGACGGCAAGGCCGCCATGGTGGAGAAGGCACACGAACTCCTCGAAGAGGCCGACGCGGTAGTCCACTACAACGGACAGCGCTTCGACATCCCGCATCTCAACCGCGAGTTCCTGGAAGCCGGGCTCACGCCGCCGGCCCCCTTCGCCCAGGTCGACCTTCTCAAGGTCGTCAAGCGCCAGTTCCGCTTCACCTCCAACAAGCTCGATCACGTGGTTCAGCGACTCGGGATCGGGGCCAAGACGGCCCACACCGGTCACCAGCTCTGGGCCGACTGTCTTGCCGGGGACCAGAAGGCGTGGGACCTGATGCGGAAATACAACTGCCAGGACGTACGCGTGACGGAAGACCTCTACGACTACCTGTTGCCGTGGATTCCCTCCCACCCCCACCACGGGCTCTACAGCGAGGCCGCCGAGGACGTGTGCCCCAACTGCGGCTCCGCGGAGCTGAAGAAGGAAGGCCGGGCATACACGTCGGTGTCCGTCTTCCAGCGCTACCGCTGCTCTGGCTGCGGGAAGTGGTCCCGAGGAAACAAGCGGCTCGACCTCGTACAGATCACCTCCGTCAAGTAAGGAAGTCATGGAAGAGAAGCAGATCGACTGGGCCGCACTGTCAGACCTGGCCTCGAAGGTTGCGGCGTTTCTGGTAGAGCGCTGGCACATTGTTGAAGCAGACGATGTGAAGCAGGCCATGTTGGAGCACGCCTACCGTGAGCGGAAGCACTTGGTCGACTTCGCCGACAACGAACGCTTCATGCGGAAGGTGTTCTACACCGCCGGACAGCGGTACGCGGCGCGGGAACGGCTCTATCTCGACGCGAACGACAGCCAGTACTTCTACACGGCCGACGAAGCCCGAGACGCCTTGCGGCTCCTCATTCACACCGATGACGAGTTCGCCAACGTGCTCGGCAAGCACGACGATCTGACCAACTGCACCATCACCGACAACCTGTTCACGGCCCGAATGGAGGCCAAGGCCGGTCTGGACAAGCTGACCGACCGATACCGGGAACTCCTTCTCCGGCATTGCGTCTTGGGTCTTCCCATCACCAACCCAGCCGACCGCAAGGCCACTTCCCGGGCCGCAATCGCCCTCTCGTACGAGATGAACCGCTCCCTTCGCCGGAAGGCGGCACGGCTGTGATCGAGACCAGCCAGAAGTACCAGCGAGACAAGACTCGAATTCACGTCATCCACGACGACGGGGCTATCTCCCGCGTGTACCTGGGGATCGAGACCCCCGAATATGCGGCGGAAGTCAACCTCGACCAGCGCGACATACCCAAGCTCATCGCCATGCTTTCCGTCACCCTCACCAACCGATAGGAGCACCCCTTGAACCACTTCGACACCGAGACCGCCGAGACGGTCTACCGCCGGACCTACAGCCGCATCAAGGCCGATGGCTCCTCGGAGACCTGGCCCGAGACCGTTGAGCGGGTCGTGGACGGAAACCTGTCCCTCGTGCCCGAGCGCTACCACGAGGAGGGTGAGCGCCAGGCCCTCATTGACCTCATCCAGGGATTCAAGTTCCTGCCCGCCGGACGGCAGATCAAGAACAGCGGCGCCAACCAGTTCGCGCTGAACAACTGCTGGGCGCCGGGATGGGTTCCCGAGGCCCCCGAGGAGCACTTCACGTTCACGTTGCTTCGCCTGGCCGAAGGTGGTGGCGTCGGCGCCAACTACTCCAGCCGCTTCCTGCGCGAGTTCCCCGAGGTCGAGAACGCCGTCACCGTGCACATCGTGTGCGACCCCAGCCACCCCGACTACGCCTCCATGAAGGAGGCCGGGCTGATCAGCACCCAGTACGACCACCAGTGGACCGGCGCCTTCAGCGTCGAGGACAGCCGAGAAGGGTGGGCTGGAGCCCTGGCCGAACTGATCCAGGCCGCACACGACCCGTGGCTCAAGCACGAGGCCCGCGTCTTCGACGTGTCCCGGGTGCGAGGCCGCGGAGCCGTCCTCAAGAACTTCGGCGGCACAGCGAGCGGGCCTGACCCCCTGGCCCGGATGCTGATCGAGGTCGGGAAGATCCTCACCAACGCGGCCGGCTGGCCGCTCAACGGCATGGACGCCATGGCCATCGATCACCAGATCGCCATGGCCATCGTTGCCGGAGGCGTTCGCCGCTCCGCGCGCATGTCCATCATGGTCTGGGACGACCCGCTGATCGGCGCGTTCCTTCGCTGCAAGGAAGGTGACCTGGCGCAGTGGACCACCAACATTTCCGTGGAGATCGATGACCGGTTCTCCGACGCCCTTGAGCAGGGCAACCGGAAGGCGCAGAAGGTCTGGCGAGAGCTGTGCCAGGGTGCCCTTCTGAACGGTGAGCCGGGCTGGTGGAACTCCTCGATCACCGAGGCCGGCGAGGTCGACGGGGTGTACGCCGTCAACCCGTGCGGCGAGGCCACGTTGAACCAGTGGGAGCCCTGCAACCTGGGCTCCATCAATTTGGCCCGCTTCGTGGAGAACGGCGCGGTCGACGGCTGGGGCCTCACCGCGGCCCACCGTTACGCGGCCCGCTACCTGATCCGGACTACCTTCGCCAAGGTCTCCGACCCCAAGTCGCAGGAGGCCATCAGCAAGTACCGGCGCATCGGTGTCGGGCACCTGGGCTTCGCTGACTTCCTGGTCAAGCAGGGCATCAAGTACAGCACTTCCCCCTACCACGCCGGCGTGCGTGACACCCTTCGCCGCCTGGCGGACGACGTGGACCAGGCCGCCGCCGCGTACGCCAACGAGCTGCGCATCCCCGTCCCGATCAAGAAGCGCGTCATCGCGCCGACCGGCACCATTTCGAAGCTGGCCAGTGCGAGCGGTGAGGGCATCCATGCCCCCTTCGCCGCGTACTTCCTGCGGCGCATCCGGTTCTCCGATCTTGAGCCCACGGAGGTCGCCCAGGTCGAGGAGTACAAGCGGAAGGGCTACCACACCGAGCCGTGCGTGTACGGGGCCAATACGACCGTGGTCGAGATCCCGACCGTTGACCCGCTCCTTCCGGCCTACCCGGAGTGCGCCGACGCCTTCGAGCACGCAGGCCAGTTGACCCTTGAGCAGATGCTTGGGGTGCAGGAGATGTACCAGCTTCACTGGGCGGACCAGGCCGTCTCCTACACGGCCTCCGTCGACCCCGAGAAGTACACCGTGGACGACGTGAGCGAGGCCCTGGGCATCTACCTCCCGACGCTGAAGGGTTCGACCATCTTCCCGGAGATGTCCCGCCCCCAGGCGCCGTACGAGCGGATCTCCGAAGAGGAGTACTGGAAGCGCGTTGCCGAAATCGAAGACGGCGTGGTTGCCGACACCGGCTACGACGAAGAGTGCGCTTCCGGAGCCTGCCCTGTGTGACCCGGTTCACTCATTCCTGATTTGAGGATGAGATACATTTCTGAGAGGATTAACCCCATGAGCGAGAACCCCTTCGGCCAGTCCCCCTGGGACGAGCCCGCGAACGACAACACCCCCACCAGCAACCAGGAGTCGCCCGTGACCGTCACCACTGCCACCCCCGCCCACGAGGGCGTCACCCTCTCCTTCAAGGGCGGCTCCGGGTACGACGCCAGCCTCCTGGTCCTCCGCGCCAGCACCATCACCGAAATGGGCCAGATGCTCGACAGTGAGCGCGAGGCCCTGATGGCGCTCATGAAGCGCATGGCGAAGGTGCAGACCTTCAACAACGGGCTGAACGCGCCGGCCAAGACCGTGCAGGCCGGGAAGAACACCTTCTCCGGGGGCAAGGTCCAGAACTCCGGCGGTGACGGCGGGCACAAGGGCGTCACCGACTGCGAGCACGGCCGCACCCACGTCGCGAAGGGCACCTGGGAGGCGTACTTCTGCAACGCCGACGAGCGGAAGGGCGAGGACAAGTGCCCGCCCGCGTTCCTGAATAACAAGTCGGGCAAGTTCGAAGTCAAGGGCTAGGCCCTTCCTTAGCTCCACACTTTAGGATGAGATAGAGGGGGCCGGGTTTCGGTCCGGCCCCCCTCAACCCCCGAGGGACCCATGAAGATCAAGCACCACTCCGACGTAGACCTGATCCAGACCGCCGCCAGCGACGGCATGGTGTGCAAGGCGGCCCGCGTCTCCACCCTCGGAGCCGGAGAGGCAGACACCGACCCCATCAAGGACCGGGGCCTGATCAACTTCCTGATGCGGGACCGGCACGGCAGCCCCTTCGAGCACGGCTCCATGACCTTCCGCATCTGCGCCCCCATCTTCGTGGCCCGCGAGTTCATGCGACACCGCGCCGGAATGAGCTTCAACGAGGAGTCGGCGCGGTACCGGGAGCTGGACACCGTGTTCTTCGTGCCGGACCAGGGTCGCCCCCTGGTGCAGAAGGGGAAGCCCGGCGCCTACCACTTCGAGCCCGGCACCTTTGCCCAGTGGTGGGGAGTCGAAGAATCGCTGCACACCGCGTACGCCGAGGCCGAGTTCCAGTACAAGCGGATGCTGGAAGACGGCGTCGCCCGCGAGATCGCCCGCAGCGTCCTCCCCGTGGGCACCTTCACCACCTTCTTCGTGACGTGCAACCCGCGCTCCCTGATGCACTTCCTGAGCCTCCGCACGAAGCACGCCGAGGCGACGTTCCCCAGCTTCCCCCAGCTAGAAATTCAGGAGGTCGCGGAGAAGATGGAGGCCCACTGGACTCGGCTGATGCCCGTCACTGCGCAGCTTTTCACCGAGCACGGGCGGGTGAGCCCGTGACTTCCGACCAGTGGTTCCACCTCACTTTGACCATCCAACTCTGGCTCATTTTCTGGGTGTTGGTCGAAATCAAGAAGGCCGTGCGGGGGCGTAAGCATCGTGGCTGACCTCCAATCGACGCTGGCCACCTATGAATGTGATTGCGGAAATCTCTTCATCGAAGAGTTCGCCAGCTACGAATACATCAAATACCGGGTCGAATGCCCGGCCTGCGAAACACCCGGAGTGAACGAATGACCTTCCCGTTTGAGCGCCGCGTAATCGACCTGAAGGGCCTCGTCGCCGACCAGGTCACCATCAACTACGAAGAGAACCCGGAGACGGAACGGCTGCTCAAGGCGGCCCGAGCCGAACTGGTGCTGGTCAAGGATGAGCTGGCCCGTGTGAATCGGGACCTGGTGGCCGCCAAGGAGGCACGTGCCTACTGGACGAACAAGGCGGACGGCAAGTGGCAGGAGGTACGCGACCTCACGCAGGCCAACAAGGCGCTCATGGCCGATCTGAAGCATGAGCGGGGGCTCGTGAAGCACTACCAGGGCAAGTTCGGGGAGGAAGTCTCCAAGCGCATCGAGGCGGAGAAGCGTCGGACTGTCGAAGGTGCTGGTCGCCGGTACGTCGAGCTGGTCAAGCACCTGGGGGAGCGGAAGAAGTTCCTGGCCGGCGAGGCGGCCCGCTACGGGAGTCTCGGTGAGTACGCCGACGCCGAGGAGTGCAAGAACCGCGCCGACGAGATCATTCACGTTATCCGTTACGGGGTGGGTACCAATGCCGACTGAAGACCTGATCGAGATCGAGATGACGATCTCAACTCCCTTTGTCGGAGGCGAAATTGTCCGCTCCACCTTCTTCTCGCGAAAGGACTGGGAAGCGATGGACGAGCGTGACAGGAACGAGTCGATGGAAGTGGAGCTGGCCCACTTCTTGGACGAAGAGATCGGGATGCGATGGGAGGAGAGGGAGTGATCGACATCTTCCGAAACCGCAGGCGCGAGAAGACCCGAGAGCTTTACATGGCGCTCGATCTCAGCCGACAGACCGTCAGGGTGCTGCTCGACTACAAGTCGGAGCTGGAAGACGAACTGGACATCGCGGCGATCGAGTACGCGGAGCTGGAACGCAAGCTCGTCCAGGCCGTGACCGAACGCGAGGCCAAGCAGGCGGTAGAGCCGCCCTTCTAGCGGGCCATCACTTGAGGATGAGATAGACGGGGGCCGGGGAATCCCGGCCCCCTTGGGGTGGTAGACATGAAGATTCTCGAATACGACATAAATGGGTCCACGGTTCGAATCAACGTCGTCCAGGACGAAGACGATCTCCCCGAGTTCCGGCGCTTCATCGTGGACAACCGAGATGTGATCGGTTTCGACACTGAGACCGATGGACTCTCCTGGTGGGAAGACGGATTTCGTATCCGCCTCGCTCAATTCGGCAACGAGCACGAGTCTTTTGTCCTCCCCGTTGAGCGGGGCGGCCTGTTCAAAGAGGACACGATCAAAGCCCTCCAGTGGGTCAAGAAGCTCGTCCTTCAGAACGGTACGTACGACTTCCTGTGCCTCGATCGGGTCTGGGGCCTCCCCCTCGAAGAGCTTTTCCCGAAGCTGATCGACAGCAAGATCATTGCTCACCTGGTCGACTCCCGAGGCCGGAAAGACGGGGGAGTCGGACACTCCCTGGAAGACCTCACCCGGCACTACATCTCCGTCAAAGTGGCTGACGAGGTCAAAGGCAGCATGACGGCCATCGCGAAAGAGCTGGGCGTCAAAAAGGCTGACGTGTGGCCAGTCATTCCGCTCGATCATGAGGGCTACAACCTGTACGCCGGCTGCGACCCGATCCTGTGCTTCCGCCTAGCCAAGATGCTCAAGCCGAAGATTCCCCAGACGGCCCGCAAGCTCCTGGCCTACGAACACCGGCTCGCGGAATCGTGCGCCGGCATGGTCCGTAAGGGCATCAAGGCCGACGTGCCCTACCTCGAAGCCCAGTCGGAGGCCCTGGGCGACATCGAGGAGCACTACAAGGACGTAGCGGTCAGCCTGGGGCTGGAGAACATCAACAGCCCCAAGCAGGTCGGCGAGGCCGTCATGGCGCGAGGCGTCAAGCCGACCGACAAGACCCCCACGGGCCAACCGCGCGTCGATGACAAGCTCCTCAAGTCCCACATGGGCGACCCGTTGTGCGAGGCCATCTACCTGGGCAAGAAGGCCGCCAAGGCGAAGGCCACCTGGTTCGAGAACGCGTTGACCAACCGCGGACCTGATGACCGCCTGCACGCCTCGATCAACGCTTTGCAGGCCAGGACAGCTCGGATGTCCATCTCGGGAGCGATCCCGGCCCAGACGTTCCCCTCGAAAGACTCTTTGGTGCGCCGCGGTTTCATTGCCGATCCCGGAATGGTGATTTGCGCCGTCGATTACAAGGCGCAGGAACTTCGGGTGCTGGCAGCACTCTCCGGCGACAGGGCCATGAAGCGGGCCTTCGCCGAGGGAGCCGACCTCCACCAGATCACCGCAGATTCGGCACAAGTGGACCGGGATACCGGAAAGATGGCCGGATTTTTGACAGTGTACGGGGGAGGTTGGGAAGCGCTAGTTGCCCAGGCCGGAGTCACTGAAGAAGTAGCAAAGCAGGCAATTGCGGGCTTCTTTAAAGCCTTCCCGAGAGTCAAGGCGTATTCGGAGGAACTTCAGAAGGAAGCCCGCAGGGTCGGGTTCATCACCACCAACACGGGTCGACGCCTCTACGTCGACAAGCGACGCCCGTACGCCGCCCTGAACTACGCCGTCCAGTCCGCGAGCCGCGACGTGACCGGTAGGGCGATTCTCCGGCTCTTCGAGGCAGGGTTCGGGCCCTACTGCCTTTTGCCCGTGCACGACGAGGTCATTTTCCAATTCCCTGCCGAGCACGCCGAGCGTGCCGTCAAGCGGGCCGCCGAAATCATGAGGGAAACCATGAACGGCGTGCTGATCGACACAGACGTGGCCGTTTACGGCAAGTCCTGGGGCTGCGGCTACATGAAGCCGGGCCAGTACTGCGACATCTGCGACACCATCCACTTCACCGAGGAGTAACCCATGTTCCGATACCTGCTTTTCACGTCCCCGACCTGTGTCCCTTGCAAGCGGATGAAACCGCTCATCTACCAGGAAGCCATCACCGCGGACGTGGTTGTGAACGACGTGGACGTGACACAGGAGCCCGACTATGCGGCGGCCTGGAAGGTCTCCTCCGTCCCCACCCTGATCGCGGCAGAAGCCGGATTCGAGCTGGGGCGCCTTACCGGCCTCAAGTCCCAGGCCGATCTTGTGGCCTTCTTCGAGGAGACGAAGTGAGCAAGGACACCTATGCCGGATTCTGGTACGCCGTCTACCACTGCGAGGAATGTGACAGCTCCTTTCGGGTCTACGACTTCGCCGGCGTCACGAATCTGAAGCTGTGCGACTGCTCCGACTACGGGGACGAGGACGATGAGTGAGCGTCCTTCGTGGGATCGGTACTTCACGAGCATTGCTGTTGCAGTGGCGGGGCGAGGCGATTGCCTTCGCTGCCGGGTCGGAGCTGTGGTCGTCGGAACCGATCGGAGAATCGTCTCGACGGGCTACAACGGCTCGTATCCGGGCGGCCCGTCTTGCGGTGCTGGAGAATGCCCGCGCTGCCTCTCGGATACCCCGTCAGGGTCCTCGTACGACGATTGCGTTGAAACTCATGCCGAAGCGAACTCGCTCCTGTACGCCGACTGGTCGCGGTGCCAAGGCGCCACGATCTACATAACCCGGGCAGCCTGCAAGAACTGCGAGAAGCTGATCAGGTCCGCCGGCCTGGCGCGCGTCGTCTACCTCGAACGAGGATGGATCATGGGGCTCGACCTGAAGAGCGGCCTGGTGACGACTCTGGAGTAACGACGAAGGCCCCCACCGTTGGCGGGGGCCTTCGCGGTTGGTTCATTCAACCGAGATACGTGCTACCTACACGGGCGGGGTCCCCGTGGGCGACGGAGTGGGCGGGGGGTTGGGGAGCGGGGGCCCCGGGTTCGGGGGCGGTTCCGGGTAGCCCGGGTCTCGGTGCTTCATGTCGGTGCTCACTTGGTGCCCACCTTTCGGCTCGGCAGTCCGAAGATCCCCAGCGGGGGGAACAGGTCCACCCTGATCGGGGCGTTGGACTGAGCGCAGGGGCAGCACAGAAGCTCGCGCTGCCTCCCGTCTGGATACGTACGGATGGTGGTGACCTGGGCCCGCCAACAGGCTTCGCACCAGATCACATCCGTGGGGCTGAAGAGGTGATCGTCGTCCTCATCCACCACAACAATCGGCATGAGCTTCCCCTTTCGGGCAGACCGTATGACGTCCTCGTGTACTCACGTCCGGGGACGAGATCAGGTCACCCGATCGGGGGTACCGTGCAGGAGTGGGGTACCGGCTAGTCATCACCTAGCCGGTGCCTCACTTCCTGTTGCTCGGGGAGCCCTGCGGGTCCGGGCCCGGGGGCGACTTCGGGCCCTGATCGGGCGTCGGCATCGTCACGCCATTCACCTCCTTCGTCCTCTTGAGGGTGCCCGCGCGCGGGTTCGGGCGCGGAAGCTCGTGCGTGCTCCTGGTCCTCGACGGCGTAGCCGACAGCCATGCCGAGCATCCAGCCGAGGTAGTTGCGCCAGGTGTTGGGCTCCGTCACAGCTCCTCGTCGTCGTCCTCGTCATCGAGGACGACACCGACGAACAGATCCGTGGTGGCCCTGTGGGGGTGCTGGCCGTAGACCTCGCGCGCGGCCCGGAGGGACAAGCGGCTTCCGGTCCGCTTGGCCTGCTCCTCCAGCTTCAGCGCGGCGTCGCACCGGTCGCAGCCGGACACGGGTATCGGGAAGAGGACGGGCAGGGCGACCAGAGCACCGATCATCAGGCCCCCATCCCGAAGTCCTCGTGGAAGCGGGTCTGCATCTTCGTCAACAGGCCGCGCGCTTCCGTGAGTTCCTTCTCGCTGGGGTCTCGCAGGTCATGCGCCGCGTAGTACACCGACACGGCGTCGCCGCCGGCGACCGTGACCCAGCACCCTCCGCGGTCTCCCGTGATCGAGTTGACGGGAGGCGGCACCGCGACGACGAGCCGGTACCGCTCGGGCCCCTCGCCCTTCGTGTCCACCAGGATTCTTCCGACCTTCATGGTCACCCCTTTCACTTGCTGGGGTCGACCTTCCTCCCACCTGCAACCCCGCGACAATGGGTAGTTGCGGGGTCACAGATCCGGAAGACGCATTTACGCAGGTAGGCCAACCACCTCGGCGAGAGACCGCAGTTCAGGCGTCAGGGTGCGTCGCTTCTCCACCACCGTGCTGACAATGTCCCTGGCAAATGACTGGTTCGGGAGCCACTGCGGGGAGGCCCGGTACACGCGGCCAAGAAGTTCGATGGCTTCCCCGTAGTGCCGGGTCTGGGCGTAGGCGTTGGCACGGTCCAGGCGGTGACGGTTCATGTTGTTCGACGTGGGTCTCAAGCCGGCCTTCGGCACGGTTTCGGCGATCTTGAGCACGTCATCGAAGTGCCCGAGGATCGACGCGTTCTCGCCCTTCTTGATGGCCACCGTGACCGGGCCGAAGGTGCGCAAGAAGTCGCCCTGCGGCTGAACCTCGGTGCCGAGGGCCGTGGCCGCGACACCCGCGTACTTGAGCGCGTCTTCGGCCTCGCCGAGCCGGTGATCACGGACGGCCGCCGCGCTGAGCCGGAGCAGTGCCCAACCCCAGGCCGCAAGCTGGTCCTCAGAGGCCCTGGTGATGCGCCTGGGCTCCAGGTCGTCACTCCACTTGATGGCCAGCTCGCGGGCCTCCGACAGCTTCCCTTGGCGCAGCAACAGCCACGAGCGCGTGTTGAAGGTCGAGGCGTTGGCGATGGGGTCCGTTGCGTCGTCGTCCGCCCGGTCGAGGGCGACTTCCGCCACGTCGAAGTTGCGGGTCTGGACCATGAGCCACCCGGCGAGTTGCAAGGCCCTGGTGCGGACGGCCCGGCCTTCCGTGCCGAGCGCTTCGGCGTCCCGCAGGAGCGGCGGAAGCGACACGGCAAGGCTGTCGAACTTGTCCCCGGCGAACACCGGCTCCAAGCGCTTGAGTGCCCCTCTGACGCCCTCAAGAGTGGGGGGCGGCATGTCAGGTGCCTGGGGCGGCGCGAGGATGGCAGAGCGCACGTCAGCCCAGATGTGACGGGTCCCCTGGACCGGCCCGTGCCCCGGTTCCTGCTCCGACCCCAAGAGGTAGCTGGTCGTGGTCCGCAAGGCCGCGGCGAGCTTGTGAAGGGTCTCCAGCCGGGGCACCTGGCCGGCGTCCTGCTCAAGGTTCTGAATCGTGCGCAGCGACACGCCCGAAGCGCGTCGCAGGTCTTGTTGCGTCTGGCCCGCGAGCTTGCGGCGCTTGCGGACCCGATCCCCGATCGTCTCCATGGTGGGAGCGTAGACCCAGGTCACAAGCCACGCGGGGGGTTTCGAATGAACCGTCCCGGGATGTGCGGTTAGTTCATTCGAGCATTTGAGGATGAGATAGAGTGTGGGGGTAGGCCCCCCCGTCTGGGGAGGGATTAGTTCATGCACCCCATTTGAGGATGAGACATGCAGATCGTCATGACCGAAGAGGAGTGCTGGGACCGGTTCGCGGAGCTGCTGGCCCGCATGGCGATCAAGTACGCGGGCCAGCTCTCCGAGGACTAGGCGACCTTCGCCGGCGGCGGCACCCACAAGGGCCAGACCTCGCACTTCGTCCTCGGGTTGCGCCCCCTGTTCACCCGGATCTCGCGCACCAGGCCCTTGACGATCTCGCGTTGGTCCAGTGGCTCGGCGATGTCGAACATCTTGAGCACGTCGACCAGGTGTCCCGACTCGGGTCGGGCGATCATGACGGGCTGCTCCTTCAGCTCCTTCTCCAGCTTCCGCTTCTCGTCCTTCAGGTTGGCCCGCTCCGTCTCGTACTCGGCTCGACGCCGGCGCGCGGCCTCCTTGGAGATCGTCTCGTCTATCACGGCGTCCGTCAGTCGGTCCTCAAGGGCATCAAGCTCCTTCAGCCGGCCACGGATCACCCCAAGGCGCAGTGCGATGTCAGAGGGGCCTTCCGGGGCTTCCTGGGCCTGGATCTCGACCATGCGGGCCGGTACCGACTCAAGCTCGGTGACGTGCCCCTGGGCCTGCTTCTCCAACCACCTGCGGTACGAGGCGACAGCCGTTTCCAGGGTGACGTACACCCCGCCCCCCGGGCAGTCTTGGAACTTGGCCTGCCTGGTGCACCGGAACAGCACGTCGAACGGGTCGGGGTAGCCGTTCGTCCACGGCCTCTGGACCTTCTTGGCCCGAAGGATGGCGTGCATCGAGCCCCCGCAGCCACAGCACGTCAGGTTCCCCGACATCGAGTACTTGGCCTTGTGGTCGTGGCCCTTGTCGTCCTCGGAGCGGCCCTTCAGGCGTCGGGCGACATAGGCGTCCCAGACGCGCTCGCATTCAACCGGGTCGTCAAAGACGGCCTTGTGCTTGCCCTTGATGTAGAGGTACGACGTGATGTCGCGGTGAATGCTCTTCCGCTTCTTCTTCGTGGTGCCGTCGTCACGAGTGATGACCTCGTGGAGTTCTTCCGGAATGGTGTAGCGCACGTAGCCCAGACCGAACCCGGAATCCAGCATCGAGTACAGGTCGCCGGCGTCTATCTCGCGGCCCGTCCAGTTGACGATTCCCTTGGCTCGGAGCCAGAGCACCAGGGAGCGGGCGGAAACGCCTTTCGCCATGTCCAGGTACAGCTTGGCGAGGATCGGGTTCGTGATCTTCTCGCGCTTGAGCACGCCTTCCTTGCACTTGTGGCACTTCTCCATCGGCTTGCCGGGTACCGGGGCCGGGCAGTAGTCGCACCTGTAGTAGCCGAATTTTCCCCGGCCTGCGGACCCGTGGGGGAGGCCGTTGTCCATCCGGCGCTTGATGGCGTCTTTCCACATGTCCGACTTCTGGTTGGACTCCAGTTCGGCAATGTTTAGCATCTGGGCAATCGCGAATTTGCCGATGGTGGTCTTGCCATCGAAGTCTTCCTTGGCGGCCCGGACCTCAATTCCGTAGGCCATCAGGTCGTCAAGGTGTTGAAGGGATTCCTTCAGGTTCCGGCCGAAGCGGGACCAGATCCAGAGAATCAGAACGTCAAACTCGCCTCTGCGGGCCTTCTCCTTGATTTCGGAGATTTTTCGGTCCTCGAACTCTCGACCCGACTCGCCCAAGTCCATGAACGGCTCGGCGATTATGTCGATGTCGTTGTGGCCGGCCAGGGTTTCGCAGTGCCCCACCTGAAGCTCGGGACTGATCATGTCCTCGCGGGCCTGGGAAACGCGGACGTAGATGAGGCCGCGCCGCCGGCGCTTGAAGGTGTCGGGTACGCCGTCATCGGCGGGGGGACGGAGCCTGATGGGTGCGGGTGCGGGGGGAGCCATGGGGGTCACGCCTTCCGACGCTAGGAGACAGGACCACCCGTCGCCCCGGGCCGAAGGACCCACAGCTGTTCCACTTAAGCCCCGTGATGCATCCTCGGAGCGACGAAACTCGCGCCGAACATCGCCACCACGTGCTGGGCGCCCAGCCCGGCGGTACGCGGCCACGACAGCCGCTCGTCGGGCCGCACCACCGCTCCGGGAGCGGGGGTTCGCCCGTCTCCGTGCAGGGTCCAGCGCACGCCGAGGCCCATGTTCATTCCCTTTCGCAGGCCGGATGAGGAGATTCCCGACCGTCCGGGAGGGACCGTCGGGAACCGGGATCGAGGGGCCCCGTTCGGTGGGCCCCTCGGATCGGCCGCGTCAGGGCCAGCGTCATATTACGGCCGCGCCGTGGCCGGTTCCTCACGTTCCGCGCTCTCTCGCGGCGCGCCGTGCGAGGTCGAGGGCTTTCGCCCCAGGACCTGGGCCCCGAGGATCAGGGCGAAGGCCAGCGCCGTCACCAGGCCGAAGGACACCACCAGCGAGGTCGCGTCGGCCACCGCGCCGATCGCCGAGGGGGCGATCAGCCCCGAGGTGTACGTGATGGTCGCGACACCCGCGATGGCCTGCGCGGGAGCGGGCCCGCTGCGGGCGGCGGCGGCGAACGCGAGCGGGACCACCACGGCCACGCCCATGCCGATCAGGCCGAAGCCCGCCAGCGCCGCGTACGGCTGGTGAACCGTCACGACCAGCAGCCCGCCCAGGGTGGCGGCGGCGCCGCCGACCCGCACCGTGCGCACCGCGCCGAACCGGTCCACGACCTTGTCGCCCACGAGCCGGGCCACCGCCATGGTCAGCGCGAACGCGGTGGTGGACGCGGCGGCCAGGCCCGGTTCCGTGTTCAGCACGTCGCGCAGGTACACCCCCGACCAGTCCAGGCTCGCGCCCTCCGCGAAGACGGCGGCGAAGCCGATCAGGCCGATCCACAGGGCCGAGCGGGGCGGCAGCGCGAAGTGCGGGGGCGCCTCCTCGCCCTCGGCGCTGCGCAGGTCCAGCACCCCGGACACGGCGACCAGGCCGATAGCGGTCAGGGCGAGGGCGGCGAAGAGGTGGTGCACCCGGGCGTCGAGGTCGACGGTGGCGGCGAGGGTGCCGACGGCCGAGCCGATCAGCGCGCCCACGCTCCACATCCCGTGCAACGAGGACATGATCGAGCGCCGCAGCCGGTTCTCCGTCTCCACCCCGAGCGCGTTCATGGCCACGTCCGACATGCCGGCGCAGGCGCCGTAGACGAACAGGGCCAGGCACAGGGTCGCGAGGTTCGGGGCCAGGCTCGGGAGGATCAGGGCCAGGGTCCACAGGGCGAGCAGGCCGCGCAGGGCGGCCCGGGCCCCGAAACGGTGGTTGATCCGTCCGGCCAGCGGCATGGTCAGTGCGGCGCCGATGGCGGGAAAGGCGAGGGCGAGGCCGAGGGTTCCGGCGGTGAGGTGGGCGTGGTCCGAGATCCACGGGATCCGGCTGGCGAAGCTGCCGGTGACGGCGCCGTGGGCGCAGAAGACGGCGGCGATGGCGAAGCGGGCGCGGCGCAGGCGCGGCGCGGAGAGGGGTTCCCCGGTCATGCGATAAAACTATCAGGAAGGCTCCCTGAAAATTAACCCCTCGTGCCGACCTAGGATGGGACCCGTGACCCCTGCCCTCTCGTCGCCGCCCGCCGGCCCCGCCCGCACCCGGCCCCGCCCGATGCCGGCCGCGGCCTCCCCGAGCACGGCCCGCGCCATCAACGACCGGCGCGCCCTCACCCTCCTCCAGGAACACGGCCCGCAGACCGCCGGCGCCCTCAAGACCCTCACCGGCCTGTCCAGACCCTCCGTCGCCGACCTCCTCGAACGCCTCGCGGTCGCCGGCCTCGTCGAGGTGGTGGGGGAGGTGGGCGCCGAACGCCGGGGCCCCAACGCCAAGCTCTACGGGATCGTCGCCGACCGCGCCCACCTCGCCGCCCTCGACGTGCGCACCGACTCCCTCACCGCCGTCGTCACCGACCTGCTCGGCGCCGAAATCGCCCGCGCCGCCCTCCCCGTCGGCGACGCCGCCGACGCCGTCGAGGCCCTGCGCGCCCTGGCCCGCGAGGCCGGCGCCGGGGAACTGCACACCGTCGGCATCGGCGCGCCCGGCCTCGTCGACCCCGTCACCGGTGAGCTCCGCGACACCAGCGGCCTGCCCTCCTGGCACCGCGACCTCGTGCGCCTGCTGCGCGAACGCCTGCCGGCCGAGGTGGTGGTGGAGAACGAGACCAACCTGGCGGCCCTCGCCGAACAACGCCGGGGCGCGGCGCGCGACCTCGACTCCTTCGTCTTCCTCTGGCTCGGCGCGGGCGTCGGCGCGGCCGTCATCCTCGACGGCCGCCTGCGCCGGGGCGCCTCGGGCGGCGCCGGCGAGATCGGCTTCCTGCCCGTCCCCGGCACCGGCCGGCTGCCCTCGGCGGTCGACTGCGACGGCGGCTTCCACGCCCTGGTCGGCCGTGACGCGGTCACCGCCCTGGCCGCCGCGCACGGCTGGACCGGCCCCCTGGACGAGGCCCTCACGGGAGCCGCCGGCGAGGGCTTCCTCGCCGAGCTCACCGACCGGGTGGCGATCGGCGCGGCGGCCGTCGCGGCCCTGCTGGACCCGGGCTGCGTGGTCCTCGGCGGCGAACTCGGCCGCGCCGCCGGCCCCGCCCTGGCCGCCCGCGTCCAGGCCCGCATCACGACCCTCACCCCGGTCCCGCTGGCCGTCCGCGCCACGGTCCTGGGCGACGGCGCGGTCCTGGAAGGCGCCCGCCTGGCCGCCCGCGACACCGCCCAGAACACCCTCTTCGGCCCGGGGTGAACTCTGCGACGTGACGGGGCGCGACGAGCACCCCGTCACGGCCCGAGCCGATTCGCCCTCAGCCGCCGAACCGGCGCCTCTTCGACGCCTTGCTCCAGCCCTGTCGAGGCGTGTCGCCAGGGACGGACGGCTTCGCGGCCCGGTTCGGGCGACGCAAGAGGGTCAGCCCCTCGTGATCCACGGGGTGCCAAGAGTGCGAGTGGGTCTCGAAGGCGAAGCCCTGCTCGTTGTCGGTCTGGTATGCCAGCAGTGCCCGGCCTTCCGCCTTGTAGGTGAGCACCTCTTTCCACAGGACGGCCCGGATCCTGGCGGAGACCGCGCCGAGGAACACCCCAGGAGAGAGTTCCATCAGCCAGCGGTTGAGGAATCCGCGAAGGCCCTGGGGGCAGTTGGTCAGCACGATGACGATCACCAGAGGGGCCCTTCCTCAGTGGCGTGATTGATTCCTCCCGTGACGGTCGTGTCCCCGTCGGACAGCAGTCTTACTTCGTCCCGGTCGGTGTCCTCTCGCCCGTAGGAGAGCAGCAACGCCTTCAGATCCTTGACGCACCGGTCCAACAGTCTCTCCTTGTTGATCCGGTCGCGCAGGGCCCGACGCGTGCGCGAACCGATGTCTTGGGGGCCTTCGGCCGCCGCATCGAAGGCGGCTGGTACTCCGATGTCGTACTTGTACAGATCGGCCACGTCCATGACGAAGGACCGGTCACTGCCCGAGTGGACGAACCCGAGCGCCGGCGAGCAACCCAGGGCGGCGATCATGGCGTGCGCGACCCCGTACATGGCCTGCGCGGCGGCCGTGACGGCCTGGTTAGGAGGGTCGGCGGCGAGGAAGTCGGTGCGGTCGTACTCCCGGCGGGTCCAGAGGACCCCCGTGCGCGCAGCCTCCCGCCGGTAGCAGTCCCGCATCCGGTGACCCTCCATGCTCAGGAGCTGAGACCGGCTCTTGCCGGCCGGGTCGTCGTCGGGGAACCGTAACCCGTACATGGCCCGCGCCACACTCAGCCGGCTCCGCTGGTTGGCCCAGGCGGCCGCCTGGGCCTCCACGAGCCCCGATCCCCGGGTCAGGGGCCGTCCGGAGGCGTAGAAGCGAACCCCCTGCTCACCGACCCACACCACCGATGCCCCGCACTCTCCGAGTACGGCCATCGCCTGATGGGTGACCTGCGTTCCGGGCCCCAACAGCAGCACCCCGATGTCGGCCGAGGGAATGTAGGTCACGCCCTCTTGGTCGGTGGCCGTGATGGCGTTCTCGTCGCGGTGTACACGGCACCGCTCCAGGTACAGAAACGAGGAACGGTCGGCCACGCGCTTGAGCTCGAACGGTGTCGCGGCAGCCCGCTGCGAGGGCCCCACAGGATCGCGGCGCGACGCATCGGGGCCCTCGAGCACGGCACCGTTGACGATGGGCTCGTTCACGACGCGCCCTCCAATCGGATCCCGGTGGGGGCCGCCAGGGTCATCAGACCGCAGCCGTAGGCCCGGCCCTTCCCGAGCCCTTGGGTCAGCGTCCTGCGCAGGCGGTTCACGTCCGTCGCACGCAGCACGCCCTCATAGGAGACCTGGTTGACCCGGACGTCCGCCCTGCGCTCGGTGTTGCCCCGCCTGAACCGCAAGGGCAACCGCCGCTCCACGGACACCATGTGGTCGTCCCCGCCGGGCAACATTCGCTGCTCGGCCGGGGTCGGCAGGACCTCGAAGCCCGCCGCCTCCTGACGCCTGAGCAACCACTCGATCTGCCGCGACGGCGTCCGGTGACCGGCCCGGCGGGTGGGCGCGTGAGGCGTGTCGTCGCGACGGATGTAGTGCACGGGATTCGCCGTCAGCCGGAACCGCCAGACGCTGTCCGAGGCGAGGGAGTCGAGGAACTCGCCGTACGCGAAACTCGTCCAGCCCGGTTCGGGCAGCGTCGGCCAACCCGCCTGTTCGACCAGGTGAGTGAGGTCGGGGCGACGCGGGCTGGTGATCAGCAGGTCGACGCCGCCGGTCGGCCGGTGGTCCAGACGCCACAACACCCGGGGACCCTTCCCGTCCGGCGGTGCGGCACCGAGGTCGGGGAATGCCGCGTTGACGGCCCCGTGCATGAGGTGAGGGGAGCTCAGCAGGGCACGGGAGTGGCTCCGTGCCGCGTTGACGGGGAATCGGGTGAGGTACACGGCTCACTCCCCTTCGGTCGGGTCGGACGGGTTGGTGACGCCCGCGGGATCGAGTGCGCGCAGGCCGCCGGTCGGGTCGTGGCGGGTCGGCTCGGGTACCGCGCCGGAGGGGCCGTGGTCTGGTTCGGGCCGCTCCGCATGGGCCACGTGGATGCCGCGGAGGCCGTAGCGGCGGTGCCGGGGATCGAAGGAGAGCGGCGTGTCCCGGATCTCCGTGTAAGCCGGGGCGCCGGGGGGCGCGTCCAAGCGCAGCTCCAACAGGTCCTGTGGAGCGGCACTCCGGTTCCGTTCCACACGCCGCTCCCGAAGGAGGCGCTCCTTGTACCAGTCGGCGGCCTCCCACGGGGCGGCACGCAGAACCTCCTCCAGCGTTCGTCCGTCCGACACGGGCTCCCCAAGGGTGACGGGAAGCGAGGGAGGGCACGAACGGCGGCCGAGGTAGGGCAGGTACACGGGTGCGAGCAGCGAGACGTACAGCTCGCGCAGCAGGGTGGCGTCGCCCTCGACCCCGGCGACGAACACGGCGTCCGTCAGGTAGTACCGCTCCGACAGGGGCATGGGTTTGTCGGAATCCGCGTGGTGGGCGGTCTGGAAGTCCCTCAAGCGCAGGCCCGGCTGGTCGATGCGCACTCCGAACGAGAGCGCGGCCAGATCGCCCATCGGCGCGGTGCGCGGGCGTCCCTGGGCCGCGGCCAAGAGCCCCAGGACCCCGCTCTTGGTGGGCGAGTCCTCGGTGCTGCGCCGTGCGAAGCGGGCCGAGGACCCCCACGACTGGAGCGGGCCGGCGAGTCGCATCAACAGCACGGTCACGTCGAGGACCCCAGGCGTCGGGAGAGGGCCGACTCGACGGCCTCCAACAGCTCGGGGAGCTTCAGCCGGTCTCCCAATTCCTCGAGGGAGTCGGTGTCCTCACCGATACGGAAGATCCAACTCGTGGGCTCGAGGGTAGGCTCGTCCTCGGACGCGGATTCCTTGCTGCGTGGAGGCGTGTCCCGGGTGAGCCCGTATTGGGACTCGATGTCGGGAACGAACTGCGCCAGCGCCTCGCATCCCGCCTTGAGGAAACCGCCGTTGACGGCCTGCGTGACCGGCCTCTCGAAGGCGCCGACGAAGCTGATGGGCCGCCGATCGCGGATCTTCACGAGCACGGCGGACGGCAGTGTGTGGTTGCCGAAGGTGTTGATCTTGCCGGTGGGCAGTGAATGGACGAACGCGTCCAGGAACGCGCGGGCGGCCTGGGCGGCGGGGATCGCACGGTCCTGCTTATTCGCGTCCTCTTTGGCGGGGAAACCAACGCCGAGGTTGCGGTGGAGGGCGTCCACGTCCACGGCCGCGTAACGGTAGAGCGTGGCCGAGTTGAAGTCGACGACGCCGATCATACCGGCACCGGACTCCTCGTCCTCGTTCCTGTCGTCCACCGCCGTGAAATAGTCGGATTCGATGTCCGATCGGTGGATTCCCAGAGCATGGGCGACTTGCACCGAGGCGTCCACGTTCAGATCCGCCGCGTCCGCGACCATCCGGCCGAACAATGCGATGTCCACGGAATGCCTGGTGTTGATGGCGGCTTTGGCGGCGTCCTTGTTCTTCTTTTCCTTGAAGTGTGTCTTCAACGCCTTCACATCGCCCCCGGGCTCCCCGGACAAGGCGATCCGGGCGAGGGCCTCGATCTGACGCGCGCTGAGGAACAGCAGGTACGCCGATTCCGGTACCTCGGACCGCGGTTCCTGATCCTTGTTCTTTCGCTTGGGTGTCTCCAGCTTTTTCCCCAAGGCGTGTTGGAACACCTCGGCGGCCAATTCAACGGCCGTTCCCTTGGCTGATTCGTCCAGTTCCGCGATGCGGTCGGCAACGGCCTGGACGACCCGCTTGGTGCGAACCCCGAGGTCCATGTCGGGAACGAGTCCCTCGAACTCCTTCCGGGTAGCGCGCTTCCATGCCTGACTGGACACCCGTGCCCGCCGCACGCCGCCGAAGTTCGCCGTCTTCGGAGTTCCGGTGTCATCGCGATTGATGTTGCTGGGCGGTACGACCTGGAGGATGTGGATGTCGAGAATGGTGCGGGACATGATCGACCTTTCGCGTGTCGCATGATCAGGAAGAAAGAGTGGCCTTGCGCAGACGACTAATTCGCCGGGGGGTTCTCGGGCTCGTGCGCCGGGCGACGGGCACTGTGGAATTCCCGTGCCCATTTGCGTCGCACCTGGTCACGGCGGGTGAGGTCCGACCAGTCGTAGACGGCGAGAGCGAGGTCTTCGTAGTCCACCGGCACTCGCACGCCGCGCAACAGCGTCACCAGTTCCCGTAGGCGGACGGTGAGGATCGCGACGTCCTCCGATCCCCTGATCCGGTTGAAGCGGCCCCGGATGACAGTGGGCAGCTCCTCGATCGGCGGGCCGTAGGAATTCGACTCGATGGCATCCTTCTCTTCCGCGTTCGTGCTTCGGGAAGCCGAAGGGGCGCGGGTGGTACCCATGGCCAGCGCACGCACGGAGTGCCCCAATGACCACCCTCGCCGGTGCATCCGTTCGTCTCGAATCGACTGCTGGTGCAAGGCCCACAAGGTCACCGCCGTGTGGACGGCCTCGTCCTCGCGGTCGGCCTGAGCGTCGAGGAGAGACGCCGGCGTCTCCGTGTTTCCGGTGCGGGTCTGTTCCCTGTCCAGGTCGAGGCGTCGGGCGAGGTGCAGCTCCTCCATGTGGGCCAGGCCCAGTTCGCCTTGGTGTACGGGTTGTCCGACCAGTCGCCGGAGCCGTGCGACAGTCGCGACACCGGACGCCTCGTTGTTCTGGTACCTGCTCTGCAGAGATCCGATGCTGCGTTTGGTGGCTTCCTTGACGCGGTCGCGTCCGGCGGCGGAGGAACGCCAGGAGACGTGCGCGGTGTCCTTCGTGTCTGCTCGGGTGCGGCGCGGCGGAGCGGTGGGAGTCGGTTCTGAGGTCTCGTCGATGGCGGTCATGCCGGCTTGTCCTTTCTGCGCATGGCGAAGTCGGTGAGGGGATGTGGGAGGCTCCTGATCACCGCTCCAGCGGGCCCGGCTCCGACACCGCCGCCGCTCCGTCGATCTTGAGCACCGTGCGGAGTCGGGCGCGGAACCAGAGTTCGGCCCGCCCTGCGTCCAGCCATTGGGCGGTGCTCCGACCCGGTACCTGGGCCATGCGTCCTTCGTGCGCCGCGTACGGCGTGTCCGCGAGGAGATCGCCCGCGTGGGACCGGACGACGCGCCCGAGCGTGGTCCGCCAGTCCTGGCGCGCCGCTTCGATGTCGGTGAAGTCGAGGAGGTGGGCGAGCCAGTGTCGGTAGGGGCCGTCCAGGGCTCCGAAGGCCCGGTCGCGCACCGCCTCGGATCGGGGCTCGGGTTCGACGCCCGCGGCCCTGGCCAGGTTCGCGGCCAGCTGGCCGAGGGCCTTCACCGCGTCCTCGGCATCGTGCACCGCGTCGACGGCCGCCGCTCCGTACCGTCGGTCCTCGGTGTGGAGCGTGACGACGGGAAGGACCACCTGGTCGTCCACGACCTCGTCGATCACGGACTGTTGTGTTCCGTACGCGACACCCACCACACGCATCCGGACCAGGGTCGTCGGTGGAATCTCGGTCTCGGTGGCGACCTGGGCGAACCAACGGGTGACCCCGGACGCCAGTCTCAGGGGTGGTTCACCCCGCTCCGCCCCGTCGGGGGCGCGGGCGGGCAGCAGCGCCTCCAGACCACGCCAGGCCGACCGCTGAGGATCGTGCCGACGGGGCGTGTAGTACGGGACGCGTCCGCGTTTCTTCTCCTGGACCTCGCTGCGCCGCCAGCCCGACATGGGCTCCAGCGTCCACGGGGTCTCCGAGACCGGTGGGTCGCCGTATCCGACGACTACCCCGGTGACCGAACCGTCCTCGCCGCGGTGCAGGCGCACTCGTCGGGATTGCCAGGTGTACAGGTCGCGCGGCCCCCGCGGGTATTCCCCGCCCTGCTCGGGCAGTCGGGGTCCGGGGCCGAGCGGGACCCGGCGCCACACGGGCAGATCCTCCGGGCCGAGTGAACGTTCCGTGGTGTCGAACGGAATGAGATTGAGCAATAGGGTCTCGCGCAGGTCAGCGCCCTCCGCGAACAGGACACCGAGATTGCCCAGCGTCCCGACGCCCAACGGGTAGACCTTGCCGGCCCGTGCCCGACCGGAGTCCCCGTCCATGGCCGGTTTGATGCCGGAGGTGTCGAAGGCGTGGACATGGACCAGCCAGCGGGCGGCCTCCGCAAGGCCGAGGGAGACGGCCCCGGGCCGGCGCATCGAGAAGAACGGGGCACCGGCCGGGACGTCGGCCACCAGCCGGTTCAACGAGGCCACCTCGTTCTTCCCGGTCCGGAGACCGGCCACCTGGAAGAAGGGGTGCTCGGGGTGGAACAGCGCGAACCGGTCGCGGTGTTCGCGGAGGTAGTCGGGCACGCCGGCGAACGGGTCGGGGGAGTTCCACAGGTCCTCCCAGTCGTCGGCGTCCTCCGGGCCGTCGAGCGCGTCGTGCACGATCGCCAGCAGTAGCCGCAGCAGAGCGGGTTCCTGCGTCGGCAAGTCCCCGACCAGCCGTCGCCAGGTGCCGGGAGCGGCGAAGAAGCCGAGCAGGGAGACCTCCTCGACCCTGCCGTCGTCCCCGCGCCGTACAGGGATCCACGGCTGTTCCAGTAGGTTGAACGGGTCGTCCGAGGCGAGAACCGGATGGTCGGTGGCCGGGGCGCCACCCGCATCGGCGGAGGTGGTCCTGGCGAGGTCGGGCACGGGCGGGGTCGACTCTCGATCGAGGGCTTCGGGGGACGTGGTCGAGGCCGGGGAACGGGTGGCGGTCGGCCGGGTGTCGGCGGGCCCGAGTCTCAGGCCGTCCGCGCGGTCATAGGCCAGCTCGTGCGTGCCGATCCAGGCGTGTCCGTCCGGGGTGAGGGGGAGGATCAACTGCCCTTCGAGCCAAGGACACTCCTTGGCCTGCCACGCTGGGAGCATGAAGCCCTCGAGCAGCGCGATGGTGTGGTCGATGACCCCCGGGTGAGTGAGTCCCCGGGGCAGTGTCAGCGCGCACGCCGTGACCGCCTTGGCGAGGTGGACCGGGGGAGGGAAGTCGGTGGGGAGGACCCGGCCACCCCGTGGCGAGCGGCGGGTCGGGGTGTGGCCGTCGCGTTCGAGGTCGAGCCAGGGCACGGTGCGCAGGGTGCCGTCGGAGTCCTGCTGGACGACCAGCACTTCGAGGCTCTCCTCTCCGTCACGCACCTGGGCCCGGCCAATCCTGTTGTCCTCCACGTCACCCACGTCTGCGGCCAGCCACCCGTACACCGGTCGTCCCGGGCGTCGCATGGCTCCGAGCAGGTGCGCGGTGGCCTTGTGGCGTTGCCGTTCCACCTTCTTCGCGTGATCGGCTGCGGCCTCGGCCATGGCGGAGGACCAAGAATCGGGGCCGGCCGAGAGGCCGTCGTCGTAGGCCTGCTGGACCAAGCGCCCGATGTCCTCGGGGAGGAACAGCGGGCGCCCGTCGAAATGGGGTCCGAGCACGGCGAGGGACCGCAGCAAGGGATGCCGGTGGTAGACGGCCTCCGCGCCCTTCTCCTGTGTGGGCGGGTCCTCGTGCCAGGCCGGCCCGGTGATGAGGCAACGCGGGCGCCGGAGCCGTGCCGGGCGCCGGCGGGTGTGTCGGTGCAAGCGTCCGATTCGCTGGAGCACGAGGTCCACGGGGGCGGCGTCCGTGACGAGCAGGTCGAAGTCGACGTCCAGGGACTGCTCGACGACCTGGCTGGCCACGACCACGTGCAGAGAGGGACGTGGCGAAGGCGAACGATCGGAGGGCGGCGGCCCGAACCGACGGAGCAGATCGCTGTCGTTGACCGCCCGGTCGGACGCGAGGAAGCGGGAGTGAGTGACGGTCACGTTCTCTGGCCCCAGGTGCTCCCGCAGTACGGCGGCGGTGTCCAGGACCCGGCCCACGGTGTTTCGCACGACGAGTGCGCAGCCACCGCCTGCCAACTCGGCCTTCAGAAGCTCCGCGAGCACGGTGAAGTCGTCCTCCAGCCGCTCGACCGACACCCCGAGACCGCGTTCCGGCGCGGCCTCGGGGAACGACAGTAGGGGCGGGTGACCGGGCGACACGCCGCTCAGGATCGGATAGGGAGCCGATGCCACCTCGGGAGAGGCGGTCACGGGCATCGGGGATCCGCCGTAGGCGGCGATCAACTCGGCCCTGCGGGCAGCCGGCAGTGTGGCCGACAGGAGGATCACGGGGACGCGATAGCCCGAGAGCCAGTGCAGCACGCGGTCGAGGTAGCAGTTCATATAGGCGTCGTACGCGTGTACTTCGTCGATGATCACCACCTTTCCGGCCACGGCGAGGTGCCGGAGGGCCAAGTGCCGACTCTTGAGGCCGGCGAAGAGGACTTGGTCGACCGTGCCTACGGCGAAGGAGGCGAGCAACTGCTTCTTCCTGCCCCGCAGCCATTGGTGCGCCTGGAACTCCGCGGGCCCCTGGGTACGACGTTCGCCCTCTGCCGAAGCGGTCGGATCGATGGCCGCGAGCAGTCGACTGCCCTGCTTGAGGATCGAGCCCCATTCGTCGTTCAGAGCCGCCTTGGCGTGGGCGAGGGCGAGGGAGCGAACGGTCGAACCGTCGGTGGGAAGCGCGTCGAGCCAGGCCCTCAGACGGGTGAACATCGCATCGCTGGTGGCACGTGTCGGGAGCGCGAAGAGGAGGCCCCCGGCCCCGGAGCGGGAGGCGAGGATCTCGGCCGCCATCAGTGCGGCCTCGGTCTTGCCCTCGCCCATGGGCGCCTCGACGATCAGCATGCCGGGCTCGGGCATCTCGTGTGCCAACCGGACGGCCTCCGCCTGCACCGCGCGGATCGGACGGCCGGCAAACGCGGGGAACCGGCTCGCGAAGAGGGCCGCAGGCTTCTCGTCGGGAATCGAGGGGGTCCACGGGGGCGGCAGGTCCAGCCCGGCCCAAGCTGCGCCGATGCGGCGCTTCTCGCCCAGTAGGCCCAGAGGCTGCCAGGACGAGGGGTCATAGGGGAACAGCTCGGGTGAGCTGGCGACCCAGTCGGCCACGATCACCACGGCGGTGAGGACCACTTGTGCCGGTTGCGAGAGTCGGACGGCTGCCCAGCCGGCCAACCGTTCGTCGGCGCCGGTAATGCGGGCGCAGAAGTCCATCAGCTCGAACTGCGAAGCCCGCCAGGTATCCCCGGTCGATCCTTGGTCCCGAAGGAGGTGAGGGCGCATCTGGGCGTCGAGGATCTGCTGGTGCTCGGGCGGTTGCCCGTGATGCCCTCCCGCGATGACGGCGAACTGACCGGCAGTCCTGGCCCCGAGCCCGTACCGGTCGGCCATCCACTCCTGGAGCAGAAGCTGCCCCGCGAGCCCGTGCGGCGCCATCCGATGCTCGTCTCCGAGCTGTGCCCGCGTCGGCATGGCGAAACCTGCGGCCCGCATCCGGTCGGCGAGCGGATCGACCTGACTCGCAAAAGCGGGCGACAGTTTCCCGATGTCGTGGGACGCCCCCAAGAAACCGACGAGGACGGCACTGTCGGACTCGTCACCCGGCAGTTCGTCCGCGACTAGCCGCCGCAACGAGCGAGGCACCCACTCGCGCCACAGCAACCCGGCGATGGCACCGGCGTCGGCCATGTGGCGCCACAAGGGCATCCACTCACCGGAGTCACGGTCGTGCTTGGCCCAAGCGGTCCGCGTGATGGGCGCCAACCCGGAGAGCCACGTGCCGTCCCCCGGCACCTTGATCGTCATGTCGTCAGTGAACATGCCTACGCCCAGCGTGGATGTGGGTTGACAGGAACTCTCCGCGTGAGACGGGCATATCTGGTATGGGCAATCACGCAGGAGATGAGAAGCGCCGTCGAGCGAGACTCGACGGCGCACATTGAGTACAGAAGGAGCTCAGATCTCTCGCGTGCCGAGGAAGCTCGTGATCAAGTGGATCAGCGCAGCCGCAGCCCAACAGGACAGTGCGACGGATGGCGGCACGCTCGCAACAATGGCGGCAGTCTCAAGTTTCCCTGCGACGTTAGCGTGTTTCCGCCGACCGTTTTCGATGTCGGACAAGGTAAGCTCCCGTTGTCGTATCTAGCGACTGAGCCGAGTCCCCGCACTCCGCGGCAACGGAGTGCGTAATGGGGACTCGGCTCTTTGTGTTGCCCGAGACGCTAGTGGCCTCGCGAGTCGTGAGGCCAGTCGCAGAGGAGAAGCTTCATCCGGGTGGCCCAGGTGTTGTTTTTAACAGACAAATTAAGGCGAACAACCAACAGTTTGTTTGTGCTCGCACCCTAAAGCAAGACAACACCAGTTGTGAACGCTGATGGCGCGGCAGAAGCAGAAAAGCCAACCCCGCGTACGCGGGGACGTGGGCCAAGGCCAACCACCACCAAGGGTCATCCCTGCGTGCGCGGGGAGAGGCTCGGTATGGTCCCAATCTAGCGTGGGGACTCATGCGAATGCGGCGCATTACCGAAACGCGCCGGGACCCGGAGGCCAGTGGCCGTCCGGGTCCCGGGGTTCAGAGCTCAGAGCGTCGCTGTTCGGTCAGGGGGTCAGCAGGCGCCCTGGTCCTGCCAGACGCCCCAGTCGCCCGTGGTGCCGGGCTCCTCGTTCTGGGTCCACCACTTGGCCTTCCAGTTGCGGCCCTTGTGGGAGACCACGGTGCCGCTGTTGTAGACCGAGCCCGCTGCGTAGGCCGGGTTGGTGCAGGTGCCGCCCGGCGGGGTGGTCGGGGGCGTGGTGGGCGGGGTGGTGGGGGGAGTGGTCGGCGGGGTCGTGGGCGGGGTGGAGCCGCCGCCCGGCTGGACCGTCGTGGTGCCGCGGGCCAGGTCGCCGGCCAGGGCGTAGGTGGTGCCCGAGATGTTCACCGTCCAGTTCGACGGGGTCGAGACCGGGAGGTAGTAGTTGAAGGCCAGGTCGACGGTGGCGCCCGGGGCGAGGGTCTGCCAGGCCGGGAGCTTCAGGGAGACGCGGTTGAAGTCGCCCTTCAGGCCGCCGACGTTGCTGCCGGTGTGGCCGCTGCTGATCACCTTGGTGTTGAAGCCGGACTGGTCCGAGGCGTTGTTCGGGGCCGAGGTCGAGTAGTCGAACTGGAACTCGGTGCCGCCGGGCAGCGTCGCGGTGGTGTTGTTGGTGATCTTGACCTTCGGGGTCAGCGGGTAGTTGGAGTCGCCGAGCTTGAACTCGGTGACGTCCACCTTGATGTCCACGGCCTGGGTCGGCAGGGTGGAGCCGGCCTTCTTCGCGCCGTACGGGGTCGCCGCCTTGAACTTGTCGTACATGACCGAGGTGAGCGTGTCGCCCATCTCGTACTGGCCCTTGGTCGCGTTCCAGGCGTAGTCGCCGGCCAGCTCCCAGACCATCGTGCCGCCGATGCCGCGGTCGACCACGTAGTCGGCCTTGGCGGCCACGGACTGCTCGTCCTCGGTGGAGAGGAAGACCTTCTTCTGCGCGTTCCACAGCCACGGCGCGACCAGGGTCGAGTCGTACTTGCGGGCGTAGGTGCCGGTCAGGGTGGTGTTCGCCGGGAAGCCGTACTTGGCGAGGTAGTCGCCGACGACGCCCTTCTCCAGGTTCTTCGCGTGCCACATCGGGTTCGAGCCGGCGGGGGCCTCGTTGCCGGCGTCGTCCTTGTCGTGCCACAGGTTGTCGATGCCGACCGCGCCGTCACCGCACTTGGTCAGGCCCGCGCCGACCGGGCAGGTGGTGGCGCTCGCCTTGCCCCAGAGGCCGTCGGTGCCGCCCTGCACGTTCTTGTGGCCGCGGGTGTAGTACGGCAGGCCGATGTTGATCCGGCCGGCCGGCATCGAGCCGCGGAAGTAGTGGTAGGCCCAGTCGGTGTTGAGGTAGCCGATGCCGCCGTACTGCGCGCTGCCGTAGACGCCGGCGGCCGCGAGTTCCGCGTCCTTGCCGTCGTCGAAGAGGGAGGCGTTGGGGCCGACGTACTCGTTCCAGGCGCCGTGCAGGTCGTAGGACATGATGTTGACGTAGTCCAGGTACTTCTGCATCTGGTACGTCTCCATGCCGCGCAGCAGGTACCCGGAGGACGGGGCGGCCACGGTCAGCATGTAGTGCTTGCCGTCGGCGGCGCCGGCCGCGTCGAGCTTCTCGCGCAGGGTCTTCATCAGGGCGTCGTAGCCCTTGACCAGGCCGGCGCGGCGCGGGTTGGCGAGGGACCAGTCGAGCGGGTTGCCCGCGTCCTTCATGGAGGTCGCGTACTCGTAGTCGATGTCGACGCCGTTGAACCCGTACTTCTTGACGAAGGCGACGGTGGAGTCGGCGAAGGTGTTGATGCCCGCCTGGTTGACGCTGTTGTCGGCGTTGGTGGCCAGCGAGTAGAAGCCGCCGGAGTTCACGCGCTTGCCGTCGTCGCCGAAGTAGCCGCCGGTCTCGGCCCAACCGCCCACGGAGACGAGGGTCTTGACGTTCGGGTGCTGCTTCTTGAACTTCGTCAGCAGGTTGAAGTGGCCCTTGTACGGCAGGGCCGGGTCCATCTCGGCGCCGGCCACGCCGGGCCAGGTCATGCCGGTGGCGGCGTTGTTCGGGCCGTCGGAGCCGACCGAGATCTTGTTGTCCCCGCCGATGTGGGCGAAGGCGTAGTTGATGTGGGTGACCTTGTCCCACGGGATGTTGTTGGCCAGGTAGGCGGGGGTGCCGTCCTTGCCGGTGCGCCACCCGGTGAAGTAGCCGATGACGCGGCGCTGGTGGTCGGCGCCCATCTTCTCGCGGCCCTCGGTGTCGTAGACCGAGCAGTAGGGGACGTCGACGCCGGGCGTCTTGTACATGCCGTCGGGGCGACAGGACTCGTTGTCGGCGGCGTGCGAGACGCCGGCGGTGAGGCCGCCCACGAGGAGTGAGGCGACGGCGGCGCCGGACGCGAGCAGCATGGCTCTGGTCCGGGTCGTGGTGCGCGTGGGGGACGACATTCTGCCTCCTGGGGAGGGGAGGAAAGGGCAGGAACACGGCGTGCTGAAAAGAGGGACACAACAGGTGTGCGGTGACGCGTGTGGCGCTGTTCGGCCCGTGACGTGCACGTCGGCGGGACCGGCTCCCTGGGGAATGTGAAGGGAACATTAAGAGGACTAGACCAACCCGTCAATAGGTCTGGACCAAAGGCGTCACGGGGTCGAGCGAGGCTTCGGGCGAGCCGCGAGGGAGGGGTCGGACCCGTCCGGTTTCGGGCATGTTCGTGACAGGGCGCAGGCCGGCCGAAACGTGCCGGTCCGGGCCCCGCCCGCATCCCGATCCCGTCGCGAACCGGGGCATTGGGGGGTGATTCGTGCGCGATTTCGAGGTTCGGGCGGTCGCGCGGCGGGTTTCCGGCTTGAACGCGGCTTGAATCACCCTTGCGTGTGACCCAGGCCACATGTGGTCACTCGCATGGCCGCTGATCGACCGTGGCACACTGGCGATGTACCAGCAGCAGCGCACTCCGGGGTCGGTGTAATTCCGAACCGGCGGTAAAGTCCGCGACCCGGCCACCTCCAGTGGTCGGTTGATCAGGTGAAATTCCTGGACCGACGGTGAAAGTCCGGATGGGAGGCAGTGCGCGGCGGGCCGGTGCGCGGACTGCCGCCCCTTTCGGTCGGAAGGCCCGTGTACCCGCGAGTCGCAAAGACCGCGGGCACCCGTGTCGATCCACCGTCTTCCCGGGCGAACGACCCCGCGCATCCGCGTCCGCTTCCTCTCTGTCGCGTCCCGACAGACCCCCGGAGTCCGTGCCCGACGAGGCAGGAGGACCTCCGTGGCCGGCTCCACCGACGCGACCGCACCCCGCGACCCGCGCACCCCGTACGACGACGAGAGCGCCATGCGCCGCGCCGTCGCCCTCGCGGCCCGCGCCCTCGGCCACACCAGCCCCAACCCCGTCGTCGGCTGCGTCCTGATCGCCCCCGACGGCACCCTCGTCGGCGAGGGCCTGCACGAGCGCGCCGGCGGCCCGCACGCCGAGGTCAACGCCCTGCGCGCCGCGGGCGAGGCCGCCCGGGGCGCCACCGCCTACGTCACCCTGGAGCCCTGCGACCACACCGGTCGCACCGGCCCCTGCTCCCGCGCCCTGATCGAGGCCGGCGTGGCCCGCGTCGTGTACGCCGTGCCCGACCCGAACGAGCAGGCCGCGGGCGGCGCCGCCACCCTGCGCGCCGCCGGGATCGAGACCCGCGCCGGCCTGCTGCGGGACGAGGCCGAGGCCGGGAACGCCGCCTGGCTGACCGCCGTCCGCCGCGGGCGTCCCCACGTCACCTGGAAGTACGCCGCCACCCTCGACGGGCGCAGCGCCGCCGCCGACGGCAGCAGCCGCTGGATCAGCTCCGCCGACTCCCGCGCCGACGTGCACCGGCTGCGCGCCGAGGCCGACGCCGTCCTCGTCGGCTCCGGCACCCTGCGCGCCGACGACCCGCACCTCGCCGTCCGCGACCTGCCCGGCGCCCGCCAGCCCCTGCGCGTGGTCCTCGACACCCACGCGGGCGTCAAGCCCGGCGCCCGGGTCCTGGACACCGCGGCCCCCACCCTGATCGCGGTCGGCCCCGACGCCGACACCGACCACCTGACCGGGCCCGACACCGGGCACGTCGAGGTGCTGCGCCTGCCGCTCGGCCCCGACGGACGCCCCGACCCGGCCCGACTGCTCGCCGAGCTGTACGCCCGCGACGTGCGCTCCGTCCTCCTGGAGGGCGGCCCCACCCTCGCGGGCGCCCTCCTCGCCGCCGGCCTCGTCGACCGCGTGATCGGCTACCTCGCCCCCGCCCTCCTCGGCGCGGGCCCCGCCGCCCTCGGCCCGGCCGGCGTCACCACCGTCGCCGACACCCTCCGCCTCGACCTCACCGAGGTCACCCGAATCGGCCCCGACCTGCGCGTCACCGCGACGCCCCGCACGGTCGCGGCCCGCACCACCCCCGTCGTCCCCACCACCACCGCCCCCAAGGAGCACTGAGTGTTCACCGGAATCGTCGAAGAACTGGGCGAGGTCACCGCCGTCGAGCAGCTCGCGGACGCCGCCCGCTTCCGCCTGCGCGGCCCCGTGGTCACGCAGGACGCCAAGCACGGCGACTCGATCGCCGTCAACGGCGTCTGTCTGACCGTGGTGGAGACCGGGAACGACGAGTTCACCGCCGACGTCATGCACGAGACCCTGCGCCGCAGCAGCCTCGGCGACCTGGCCCCCGGCTCCCGCGTCAACCTGGAGCGCCCCATGGCGCTCGGCGGCCGGCTCGGCGGACACCTCGTGCAGGGGCACGTGGACGGCACCGGCGAGATCCTCTCGCGCACCCCCTCCGAGCACTGGGAGCTGGTCCGGGTGGGCCTGCCCGCCCACCTGGCCCGCTACGTGGTCGAGAAGGGCTCCATCACGGTGGACGGCGTCAGCCTCACCGTGGTCGAGGCCGCCGCCGACTCCTTCACCATCAGCCTCATCCCCACCACCCTGGCCCTGACCACGCTCGGCATCAAGCAGCCCGGCGACCCGGTCAACCTGGAGGTCGACGTGCTCGCGAAGTACGTCGAACGCCTCCTCGCCGCCGGCGTGGACCCCCTCACCCCCGCCCCCACCGAGACCCCCGAGGAGAGCGCCCGATGAACGCCCTGGGCTGGCTGAACGCCGAGGCGTTCACCGTCTTCCACCAGAAGGTCATCTGGTCCGACATGATCGGCAACCTGATGGGCCTGGCCGCCCTCGCCCTCGGCTGGCGCCGCTCGATATGGACCTGGCCCGCGCAGCTCGCCTCCGGCGCCATCCTCGTCACCGCCTACGCCTCCGCCCACCTCGCCGGCGGCGTCGGCAAGCAGCTCCTCGTCATCGGCGTCGCCGCCTGGGGCTGGGCCATGTGGCGCCGGGGCCGGCAGCAGGCCCAGGACGGCTCCATCGCGGTGCGCACCGCGACCTGGAAGGAACGCGGCCTGCTGATCGGCGGCGCGGCCGCGGGCACCCTCGCCGTCGGCGGCCTGTTCTCCCTCTACCCCTCGCTGTCCTGGTCCCCCTGGGCCGACGCCTACATCTTCGTCGGCACCCTCGCCGCGATGGTGGCCCAGGCCCGCGGCCTGGTCGAGTTCTGGTTCGCCTGGCTGCTCGTCGACCTCGTCGGCGTCCCGCTCGCCTTCACCTCGGGCCTGGCCTTCTCCGGCCTGGTCTACGTCGTCTACTTCGCCCTGGTCCTGTGGGGCGCCCACGACTGGTACCAGCGTTCGCGCACCGCCCCCGCCCCCGCCCAGACCCTGGAAGGAGCCACGGCATGACCACCGCGCACCGTTCCCCCCGCCCGGCGACCGAGACCGACCTGCGCCTGGACCCGGTCGAACAGGCCATCCGCGACATCGCCGCCGGCCGCCCCGTGGTCGTCGTGGACGACGAGAACCGCGAGAACGAGGGCGACCTCGTCATCGCCGCCGAGAAGGCCACCCCCGAGATCATCGCCTTCATGATGAGCGAGTGCCGCGGCCTGATCTGCGCCCCGCTCGAAGGCGAGGAGCTCGACCGCCTCGACCTCCCGCAGATGGTGCGCGCCAACACCGAGTCCATGCAGACGGCCTTCACCGTCTCGGTGGACGCGAGCGCCGCCCACGGCGTCAGCACCGGCATCTCCGCCGCCGACCGCGCGACCACCCTGCGCCTGCTGGCCTCCGGCGACGCCGAGCCCGGCGACTTCGTCCGCCCCGGCCACGTCTTCCCGCTGCGCGCCCGCCCCGGCGGCGTCCTGGTCCGCCCCGGCCACACCGAGGCGGCCGTGGACCTCGCCCGCCTCGCGGGCCTGCGCCCGGCCGGCGTGATCGTGGAGATCGCCGGCGAGGACGGGGTCATGCTGCGGCTGCCCGAACTGGTGCCCTTCGCCCGCAAGCACGGCCTGACGATCATCTCCATCGAGGACCTGATCGACTACCGGCGGGCCGCCGAACCCACCGTGCGCCGCGAGGCCACCGTCCACCTGCCCACCGCCCACGGCGAGTTCACCGCCCACGGCTACCGCTCCACGGTGGACGGCGTCGAGCACGTGGCCCTCGTCCACGGCGAGGTCGGCGACGGCGACGACGTGCTGGTCCGGATGCACTCCGAATGCCTGACCGGCGACATCTTCCACTCCCTGCGCTGCGACTGCGGCCCCCAGCTCCAGGCCGCCATGGAACGCGTCCGGGAGGCCGGCCGGGGCGTCATCGTCTACCTGCGCGGGCACGAGGGCCGGGGCATCGGCCTGCTGTCCAAACTGCGCGCCTACGAGCTCCAGGAACGCGGACGCGACACCCTGGACGCCAACCTCGAACTCGGCCTGCCCGCCGACGCCCGCGACTACGGCGCCGGCGCCCAGATCCTCGCCGACCTCGGCGTCCGCTCGGCGCGCCTGATGACCAACAACCCCGACAAGACCGAGGCCCTGGTCCGGCACGGGATCGTGGTCACCGGCCGCGAGCCGATGCCCGTGCAGGCCGGCGAGCACAACGCCCGCTACCTGCGCACCAAGCGCGACCGGATGGGCCACGACCTGCCCTGGCTGGACGCCCCGGTGGCCGGCTCCACCTGCGCCAACCAATAGCCACATCCGCACCACCGCAGCACCCCGCACCACCCCGAACCACCCGAACCCGGAACGACGAGAAGCACCGAGGAGAACTGTGAGCGGCAAGGGCGCACCCGTACTGAGCGTGAAGAACTGCGGCGACCTGCGCGTCGCGGTCATCGCGGCCCAGTGGCACGAGAAGGTCATGGACGGGCTGGTGGACGGCGCCCTGCGCGCCCTGCACGAGCTCGGCATCGACGAGCCCACCCTGCTGCGCGTCCCCGGCAGCTTCGAACTGCCGGTGGTGGCGAAGGTCCTCGCCGGACGGGGTTACGATGCCATCGTCGCCCTCGGCGTGGTCGTCCGAGGCGGCACCCCGCACTTCGACTACGTCTGCCAGGGCGTCACCCAGGGCCTGGTACAGGTGTCCGTCGACACCGGAGTCCCCGTCGGCTTCGGCGTACTGACCTGCGACAACGACGAGCAGGCACTGGACCGCGCGGGCCTTGAGGGCTCCAGCGAGGACAAGGGGCACGAAGCGGTCACCGCCGCCGTCTCCACGGCCATGACCCTGCGCACCGTCGCCGAACCCTGGCGCTGATCGACGCCCCGGGACCCCGTATTCTGAGGACCATCATGGCGAACAAAACCTTCGAAGAGCTCTTCGCGGAACTCCAGCTCAAGGCAGCGAGCGGCGACGCCGCGACCTCCCGCACCGCCGAACTCGTCGGCAAGGGGGTCCATGCCATCGGCAAGAAGGTCGTCGAAGAGGCCGCCGAGGTCTGGATGGCCGCCGAACACGAGGGCAAGGACGCGGCCGCCGAGGAGATCTCCCAGCTCCTCTACCACGTCCAGGTGATGATGATCGCCCGGGGCATCAGCCTCGACGACGTCTACGCCCACCTCTAGAGCGGGTCCCACCGCACCGCACCCACGCGTCACCGGGCGGGCCCGGCCCCCGGGCCGCGCGCCCGCCCGCGCACTTCCCGTTCCCGTCACCACGCACCGAAGGAAGACCTCATGCTGCGCATCGCCGTCCCCAACAAGGGTTCACTCTCCGGACCTGCGTCGGCGATGCTCCATGAGGCCGGCTACCGGCAGCGCAAGGAGTCCAAGGAACTCGTCACCGTCGACCCCGACAACGACGTGGAGTTCTTCTACCTGCGCCCCAAGGACATCGCGATCTACGTGGCCTCGGGCAAGCTCGACATCGGCATCACCGGCCGCGACCTGCTGCTGGACTCCGGCGCCGACGCCGAGGAGATCCTGCCGCTGAACTTCGGCCGCTCCACCTTCCGCTACGCCACCAAGCCCGGCACCGCCAACGGCCCCGAGGACTTCGGCGGCATGACGATCGCCACCTCCTACGAGGGCATCGTCGCCAAGCACCTCGCCGACCAGGGCATCGACGCCGCCGTGGTCCACCTCGACGGCGCCGTCGAGACCGCCATCGAGCTCGGCGTGGCCCAGATCATCGCCGACGTGGTCGAGACCGGCACCTCCCTGCGCAACGCCGGCCTGGAGGTGATCGGCGAGCCCATCCTGAAGTCCGAGGCCACCGTGATCCGACGGCGCGGCGCCGACACCGAGGACCCCAAGGTCGGCCAGTTCCTGCGCCGCCTCCAGGGCGTCCTGGTGGCCCGCAGCTACGTGATGATGGACTACGACTGCCGCGCCGAACACCTGGAGAAGGCCGTCGCCCTCACCCCGGGCCTGGAGTCCCCGACGGTCTCCCCGCTGCACAACGAGGGCTGGGTCGCCGTGCGCGCCATGGTCCCCGCCCGCGACGCCCAGCGGATCATGGACGACCTCTACGAGCTCGGCGCCCGCGCCATCCTCACCACCTCCATCCACGCCTGCCGGCTCTGACCCACCCCGCGCCCGCCGACCCGCCCCGGCCACCCCGGGGGCGGCCCGGCGGGCGCGGCGGCGTACCGTACGAGACGACAGCCAGGCCCGTCCGACCCCCGCGGTCGGCCCGGGCCCCGGCACCCGGCGTCCGCGACCCGGCACGCCCGGCACGCCCCGCACGTCCGACAGAAGGCACCACGATGGCCGAGACCACCACCCAGCCCGCCGGCCCCACCGTCCTCCCGGTCACCTTCCGACCGACCCGGACCCGGGTGATCCTGCTGAGCGTGGGCGCCGTCATGTTCGCGACCATCGCCTTCATCGCCCTCGGCCTGGACCGGCTCGACCCCGGCGAGCGGATCAGCTTCCTCTTCGTCGGCGCCCTGCTGACCTCCGTGCTCGTGCTGCTCTCCCGCCCGAAGGTGACCGCCGACGCCGACGGGGTGACGATCGTCAACCTGACGACCACCCGTCGCCTCCAGTGGGCGCAGATCCTGCGCGTCAACCTGCGTCCCGGCGACCCCTGGGTCTTCCTCGACCTCAGCGACGGCACCAGCCTCCCCGTCCTCGGCATCCAGCCCGGCGTGGACCGCGCCCGGGCCATCGCCGACGCCCGCGCCCTGCGCGCCCTCGCCGACGGACACGGCACCGGCCCCGCCGACCGCTGACCCGCCACCCGTCCGGCCCCCTCCCGCCCCCGCCGCGCACCCCCCGGCGGGGCCCCCGCGACGCGCCGCGACACGCCGCGCCCCGCCGCCGGCCCCCCGCCACCCCGCGCGGCGTGTCGGCCCACCGGCCACTCGACCGTGCCATTGCGACACGGACCCCAGTGACTACCCTGGTGCCCGGGACGGCCCCCGGGCCGCGCCCCCGCACCACAGCCCCGGCTCCTGCCGGCCGAGGGTTCCGACGACCAGAGGAGTGACTCCCTCCAGCAATGGACGGATCGTCCGGTAGTACCCGCGCCGCCCTCTTCCCGGAGGCGGCGGCATGACCATCCCGCTACTCCTGCTCCTGGCGGCGTTCGCCCTGATCCTCGCCAACGGCTTCTTCGTGGCCGCCGAATTCGGCCTCGTCACGGTGGAACGCCCCGAGGCCGAACGCGCCGCCGCCGAAGGCGACCGCCGCGCCCGCACCGTGGTCGCGGCCCTGCGGGAGCTGTCCTTCCAGCTCTCCGGCACCCAACTCGGCATCACCCTGACCTCGCTGGTCGTCGGCATGCTCGCCGAACCGGCGCTCGCCGCCCTGCTCGCCGGCCCGCTCACGGCCACCGGCCTGCCCCCCGGCGCGGTCTCCGGCGTCTCCGTGGTCGTCGGCATGCTCGCGGCCTCCGCCGTGCAGATGGTGATCGGCGAACTGGTCCCCAAGAACTGGGCGGTCTCCCGCCCGCTCCAGGTGGCCCGGTTCGTCGCCGGCCCGCAGCACGCCTTCTCCCGACTCTTCCGCCCCCTGATCGCCGGCCTCAACGCGGTCGCCAACCGGCTGGTGCGCGCCCTGGGCGTGGAACCCACCGAGGAACTGGCCTCCGCCCGCACCCCCGGCGAACTGGTCTCCCTGGCCCGCCACTCGGCGCAGGCCGGCACCCTGGAGCAGGACACCGCCGACCTGTTCGTGCGGACCCTCTCGCTCGCCGAACTGACCGCGCAACACGTCATGACCCCCCGGGTCAAGGTCAGCTCCCTGCACGCCTCGGCCACCGCCGCCGACGTCCTCAACCTCACCCGCGCCACCGGCCTGTCCCGGTTCCCCGTGCACACCGGCCGGATCGACGAGATCACCGGCGTGGTCCACCTCAAGGACGCCCTCGCGGTGCCCGAGGCGGACCGGGCCCGGGTCGGCGTGGCCGCCCTGTGCGTGCCCGCCCTGCTGGTCCCCGAGACCCTGCCGGTCCAGCCGCTGCTGGAACGGCTGCGCAGCGAACAGCCGATGGCCGTGGTCGTCGACGAGTACGGCGGCACCGCGGGCGTGGTGACGCTGGAGGACATCGTCGAGGAACTGGTCGGCGAGGTCCGTGACGAACACGACCTGGCCGACTCCGCCGGCCCCGAACTCGCCGCCGGACCCGCCGAGGACGGCCGCCCCTCCTGGGAGGCCGACGGCAGCGTCCGCGTGCACACCCTGCGCCGGATAGGACTGGAGGTCCCCGAGGGCCCGTACGAGACCGTCGCCGGTCTCGTCGCCGACCTCCTCGGTCGGATCCCCGCCCCCGGCGACCGCGCCGAACTCCCCGGCTGGCGGCTCTCCGTGCGCCAGGTGCGCCGCTACCGGGCCGAACGGGTCCGGCTGGTTCGCACCGTCCCGGCGCCCGCCCCGCACCCCGCGCGGTCCGGGCCCCGCCCCGAGCCGGCCGGCGCCCCCCGGCCCGAGGCCGCGGCCGGTCCCCGGACCGGGTCCGTGCCCGAGGCCCCGCGCCGCGTCACGGCGGGAGCCGCCCGATGAGCGCCGCCCAACTCCTCTTCGCCCTCCTGCTCGTCCTCGGCAACGGCTTCTTCGTGGCCGCCGAGTTCGCCCTGGTCTCGGTCCGCCGCAGCCAGATCGAACCCCTCGCCGCGGACTCGGCCCGGGCCCGCCGCGTCCTGTACGGGTTGGAGAACCTGCCCCGGATGATGGCCGCCGCCCAGTTCGGCATCACCGTCTGCTCCCTCACCCTGGGCGCCGTCGCCGAACCCACCGTGGCCCGGCTCCTGGAACCCGTCTTCCACGCCGCCCACGTGCCCGAGCCCCTGATCCACCCCCTGGGGTACGCGGCGGCCCTGGCCGCCGTGGTCTTCCTGCACCTGGTCATCGGCGAGATGGTCCCGAAGAACCTGGCCATGGCCGCCCCGGAGCGGGCCGCGCTCTGGTTCAGCCCCGGCCTGGTGGCCTTCGCCCGGGTCTGCGGACCCGTCACGAAGGCCCTCGGGGCCTGCGCGGCCCTCGTGCTGCGCCTGTTCAAGGTGGAGCCCAAGGACGAGGTCGAGGCCGTCTACACCCGGGCCCAGCTCGGCCGGCTGGTCCAGGACTCCCGCCAGGCCGGGCTGCTGGCCCCGGCGGAGCAGGAACGGCTGGAGGACGCCCTCGAACTCGGCAGCCGCTCCGTGCGCGAGGTGCTGCTGCCCCGGGACCGGCTGGTCACCGTCGGGCCCTCCGTCACCCCGCGGGCGGTGGAGGAACTCACCGTCCGCACCGGATACTCCCGCTTCCCGGTCCGCTCCGAGACCGGCGCCTTCATGGGCTACCTGCACGTGAAGGACGTGCTGGACCTGGAGGACCGGGACCGGGCCGTGCCCCAGCGGGTGTGGCGGCGGATGCCCACCCTGTGCGCGACCCTGCCGCTCGACGACGCCCTCGGCGTCATGCGGCGCGACGCCACCCACCTGGCGCAGGTCACCGAGGTCACCGGCGGCCGGGTCCTCGGACTGGTGGCGATGGAGGACGTGCTGGAGATGCTCGTGGGCGAGGTCCGCGACCCCGCCCACCGCGTCCCCACCCCGTGACCCGACCCGTCCCGACCCGACCCGCTCCGTGACCCGACCGGCCCCGGACCCCGCCCCGACAGGGGGGGCCGGGGCCGGTCGCGTGCCGCGCGGACGGGTCAGAACGCGGGCGGGTCCGTGCGGCCGGGGTCGCGGTCGCCGGGGCCGCGACCCGACAGCACCTCGCCGTACGCCTGCATCAGGTCCGGCAGCCGCAGCGTCGCGAGGTCCTCGCGGCTCGGGTCCCCGCCGCTGCCCGCGAGCCGCAGGTCGCGGTAGGCGCAGGACTTCTCGTACAGGGTGCGCAGGAAGCGGCCGTTGCCCAGTTCGTCGATCCAGCCCTGCTCGACCACGTGCCCGCTGATGCTGCGCAGCTCCTCCAGGGCCTCCTCGTCCCAGCCGTCCCCGTTCGCCCCGGCCACCACCCCGCCGATCGAGGTCAGCTCGACGGGCCGGTAGCTGGGGAAGTCCACGCGGGTGGTGAACCGCGAGGACAGCCCCGGGTTCGCGGCGAGCAGCCGGTCCATGCCGGCCGGGTAGCCCGCCAGGATCACCACGAGGTGGTCCCGGTTGTCCTCGGCGCGCTTCAGCAGCACCTGGAGGGCCTCGTCCCCGTACGCGTCGCCCTTGCTGTAGCCCGAGTTGGACAGGCTGTACGCCTCGTCCACGAAGAGCACCCCGCCGAGGGCCGAGTCGATCAGGTCGTTGGCCTTCACCGCCGTCTGGCCCAGGAACTCGCCCACCAGATCGGAGCGTTGGGCCTCCACGAGATGGTCCCCGCCGAGCAGCCCGAGGGCGTAGAACACCCGCCCCAGGATCCGGGCCACCGTGGTCTTGCCGGTGCCGGAGGGCCCCGAGAACACGAAGTGACGTTTGGGCGGCTGCACCGGCAGGCCCTGCTCGGCCCGCAACCGCGCCATGTGCAACTGCGCCGACAACGCCCGCACCTGCCGCTTCACCGGCTCCAGCCCCACCATCCCCTCCAGCTCGGCCAGCGCCTGCGCCAACAACTCCGGATCGGCCGGCCCCGCGGGCAGCCCCGGGGCCGCGCCGCGCGGACCCGGCACGCCGCCCCGGGAGCGGGCGTCCGGGGCGCTCGGGGCCGGCCGCGGGCCGTGCGGGGGAGCGCCCCAGCCGCCGGGTCCCTCGGCCTCCACCTCCTGCGGGTCGGGCACGGGCGCCCGACCGCCCGGGGGCCCCGCCTGTCCGGGCACCAGCGGGCCCGGCCGCTCGGGCGCCCCGCCGGCCGGCCCCGGGTCCGTGCCCGGCCCACCGGCCGGCCCCGCGCCGCCGCCCGTGCCCGCGCCGCCCGTGCCCGTGCCCGCGCCGCCCGGGGTCCCGCCGCCCGCCACCAGCGCCGGATGGGCCCCGCCCGGGGCCCCCGCGTACCCGCCCGGACCGCCCGGCCCCACCAGCCCGGCCAGACCCGCCAGGCCCGCCATCCCGTCGAGGTCGTCGCTCTCGGCGATCGCCGTCAGCCGCGCCGCCGTGTCCATGAACGCCGGGTCCACCCGGTGCACGGCCCGGTACAGGGGCAAGGCGGCGGCGCTGCGCCCCGTGCCCTCGTACGCCCGCGCCAGCCAGTACCGCAGCTCCTTGCGCTGCGGCTGCTCGCTGCGGCAGCGCATCAGGGCCGTCGCCAGCATCGGCTCGGCCTGCCCGAACATCTCCAGCCGCACCCGTGCCATCCCGCCGAACAGCCCGGACTCGATGCCCAACAACGGGTCGTCCACGAGCGGTTCGGTGTGCCGCACCAACTGCTCCCAGTCCTTGACCAGGTACGCCCGGCAGGCGTGCAGGAACCGCACCTGCGGATCGGTGTCCACCGGCGGCAGCGCGGCCAGCGCCCGGTCCAGCTCCGGCACGTGCCGGCCGTCGAGCCAGTGCGAGGCGTGCGCCAGCAGCAGGTCCCGGCCGCTCTCCAGCACCGGCTGCACCCACCAGCCCAGCCAGTACCAGGAGTTGAGCGTCCGCCGGTGCCGGGCCCGCTGCTCGCCGAACCGGTCCCGGTGCGCGTGCATCCGCAACAGCGCCGTGGTGGTGTCCACGCGCAGCGCGTGCAATCCCAACCAGGCGTCGGCCATGCCCGGATCCAGCCGCACGGCCGTGCGGAACTCCTCCTCGGCCTGCGGATAGGCGCCCATCGTGCAGGCGTCCACCCCGCGCAGCCAGGCGAGTTCGGCGGGGGCGGTCGAGCCGCCCGGTGAGCCGAAGTCCATCACGTCCCCCACAAGCCTGCCCCCGTGGAAATCAGGCTCGCATCGTACCCGCGGTGACCGCGCATACCCAGGGTGTGTCCGCCGCGTGCGGCGCGCGCCGGGACCGAACACGGTGACGGAGTGTCACGCGCGGGGGTGTCGGGGCGCGGGGGCCGCACCGCGCGGCCCGGGGAAGGGGTACGACGAAGCCCCCGGTCACGGGGGAACAACCGGGGGCTTCGTGCCCGTCGCGACCGAAAAGACCGCGCATGGAGAACGTACGGCGGGCCCGACGGGCGGTCAAGCGGCTCCCGAGGGCCGCGCCGGCCGCCCGAGCCGACGCCCCGTCAGGCGTCCCGGAGCCCTTCACTCCGCGTCACCGAACGGCCCTCGACGGGGCTCCCGTCGGCCACGCGAGTCCACTCGTACCCCGCCCCGCCCTGCCGCACCACGAGATCGGCGAAGGGGCGTGAAGGATCGTCGGCGAAGTGCGCGCGCTCGGCGCGCTCCCACCCGTCCCAGAAGGCGGACAACGCGCTCCCGTCCCGCTCCCGCCCGCGCCCCCAGGACAGCTCCCGCGCGGTCTCCATCCACACCAGGCCCGCCAGCGCCGGCCGCAGCTCCCGCCGACCCGCGCCCACCCCCTCCAACAGCACCACCGACGCGGCCGGCAGCACCCGGGCCGGACCCCGGGCCCCGGCGTGCCAGTCGTACGGGCGCCAGAGCGCGTCCCGGGCCTCGGCCAGCGGCTCCAGCACCTCGGCCCGCAGCCGCCCGGCCCAGCCGAACAGCTCGGCGTGCGAGGAGATCTCGTCCACGTGGAAGACCTCGACCCCGTGCGCCGGCGGTTCGGGCAGCGCGGCCAGGGCCCGTGCCAGGTGCCCCGCGAAGGTGGACTTCCCCGAACCGGCGTGCCCGTCCACCCCGATCAACCGGGTGCGTCCCAGCGAGGGCGGCAGCGCGGCCAGCTCCCGGGCCATGGGCAGCAGCCCCGAGACGAGGGGGGCGAGGGGCTCGGGCGAAGCGGGGGAGGGGGGTCGCGGGTGCACCCGGCCAGCGTAGGGGGTGGCGACACGCGAGCGCGCAGCGTGGTTCGAGGGCGGCGGAGCTGGGAGTCTGGGCGGGACCGACCACAGATGGGGGTACCGCCGATGACCGCAGCCACTCCGCGCCGCGCCGTCCTCGCCGCCGCGCTCGCCGCCGCCACCGCCGCCGGGGTGCCGGCCTCCGCCGCCGGGGAGCCCGCGCCCCCGCCGCCCGTGGGCGCGGGCGGTGCGCCGGGCGGGCCCCGGCCCACCGGCGTGGACCACCGGTTCTGGTACGACCGGGCCCGGCTCGCCGCCGGCGAACACCGGGGCACCCGGGTCGCGACCGTCGCGGGCCGGCCCGGGATCGTGATCGACCGGGCCGTCGGCCGCGCCCCGTACACCGATCCGCACACCGGCCGTGCGGAGACCTGGGAACACGCCGTGTGGACCTCGCCCGCGCACCGCACGGACGTGGCCGCCACCGAGCTGGTGGCCTCGTGGAACGCCGAGGTCCCGGCCGGGAGTTGGCTGACCGTGGAGCTGCGGCCCACCTACCGGGACGGCGTGGAGGGCCCCTGGTGGACCCTGGGCCACTGGGCCGAGGAGGACGCGGACATCCGCCGCACCTCGGTGGACGGGCAGGGCGACGACCGCGCGGCCGTCTCCACCGACACCCTCGCCGTCAAGGACCCGGCCGGCCCGCACCGGATCACCCACTGGCGCTTCCGCCTCACCCTGCGCCGCCGCCCCGGCAGCGCCGTCACCCCCGTGGTGCGCCTGGTCGGCGCGATGGCCTCCGCCGTCCCCAACCGCTTCGAGGTGCCCGCGAGCAGCCCCGGCAAGGCCCGCGAGCTGGCCGTGCCCCGCCACTCCCAGGAGGTGCACCGGGGCCGCTACCCCGAGTACGACAACGGCGGCGAGGCATGGTGCAGCCCCACCTCGTGCACGATGGTCCTGGAGTACTGGGGCCGCCGCCCGGACCCGGCCCGGCTGGCCTGGGTGCGCCCCGAGTACGACGACCCGCAGGTCTGCGACGCCGCCCGCCGCACCTACGACCTCGCCTACGGGGGCTGCGGGAACTGGTCCTTCAACGCCGCCTACCTCGCCTCCCACCGGGGCCTGGCCGCCGTCGTCGCCCGCTTCGACTCCCTGGCCGCCGCCGAGACCCTGATCGCCGCCGGCATCCCGCTGATCACCTCGCAGTCCTTCCTCGCCGAGGAGCTCACCGGGGCCGGCTACGGCACCGCCGGGCACCTGATGGCCCTGGTGGGCTTCACGGCGGACGGCGATCCGGTCCTCAACGACCCGCACGCGCCGACCAACCCGGCCGTGCGCCGGGTGTACCGGCGCCACGAGTGGGAGACCGTGTGGCTGCGCACCAAGCGTCGCAACGCCGCCGGCAAGACGGTGTCGGGCGGCGGCGGCATCGCCTACGTGTGCGTCCCGGACCGCCCGGCCCCGAGCCAGCTGCGGGCGCTGCGGGCGGTCGGGCTGCTCTGACCGGCAGGGGCTTTCGGCGGGCCGGACCGGGTCGCGCGCGGCGGGGACGGTGACGAAGGTCTCCCCCCGCGAACCGGTTCCGGCCGGCACATTGAGAGGGTTACCGGCGGACCTCGGGGGGACGTCCGACACCACCCGAACCCGTGATGCGAGCCCCCATGAGCACCGAGAGCGCCACCCCGCCCGCCCCGTCCGTCGCCGCCCTCCTGCCGGGTGCCCGCCGCCGCGCCGCCGCGCGCACCGGCGGCCCCGAGGACGAGGGCTCCTCCTGGCTGGAGCACGTGCTCGGCTGGACCCTCGTGGTGGTCGTGGCGATGTTCGTCACCCAGGTCGGCTGGTTCTGAGCCTTCCGAGCCTTCCGAGGCGGACCCGCGCGGCTCAGGCCGCGTCCAGGCGCAGGCCCTCGGTGCGGATGGTGTCCGCCGTCACCAGGGCCTGTTCCGCGCTCACCTTGGTCATGAACACGAACGGCGGGATCACCGGCGGCGCGGGCAGCCCGTCCGGGCTGAAGGTCACGCACACCAGTCCCTCGATGCAGCCGCTGAACCGGGTCAGGTAGAGGGTCACCTCCCCGGTCAGCTCCAGCGAGTCCGCGGCCAGCCCGTAGCGCCCCGGATCGGCGTCCCGCGTGCCGAGCCGGTAGTCCCGCAGCGAGGCCGCCCGCATCCGCAGCACGAGCACCCGCAGCGGCCCGTCCGCCGTCTCCACCTCCGTCACCCCGGCCAGCGCGAAGCCCCGGGGGGCGAACAGGGAGGTGGTGACGGTGGGCGGGACCCGCGGCGCCCGCGGGGTCCCGGGGGCCGGCGCGGCGTGCGCGGGCCGCGGGCCGAGCACGGAGGCCAGCAGGGCCAGCGCCGGCGGCAGGACCAGCAGGGCCGGACCGGGCCGCCGTCGACGCCGTCCGCGCGCGGGACCCGGGCCCGGCGCGGAGTCGAGGTCGGGGTCGGGGTCCGGGGTCCAGCCGAAGGCCAGCGAGCCGCCCGCGATGCCGAGCAGGGTGCCGATCACGAACCCGCCGAGGTTGGTCACCACGAACGCGACCACCGACAGCAGCACGGCGTGCACCGCCACGTACGCGCGGGCCTGCGGCAGCAGCCACAGGAACAGCCCCGCCAGCAGCAGCGCCGCCCCGATGCCCAGCGCCGCGATCCCCCCGAGCCCCAGGCTGATCAGGATCGGCAGCGGGGAGAGCGGCACGAGCAGCAGCTCCGCCCCGGCCAGCAGCACCAGCAGCCCGCCCCAGAACGGCCGGGTCCGCCGCCACGCCCGCAGCCGGGCCCGGGGGCCCGGCCACGGCAGGACGGCCTCGACCCGGGCCCCGAGGGCCGCGCGCAGGGCCCGCCCCCCGCCGGCCGGGGCCGCCGCGACCGGGCCCACGACCGGCTCGGGCGGCACGGGCACCGGCTCGGCCTCGGGGCGGGGCGCGGTGTCCCGGTTCGGGGCTACGAGGTCCGGGGCGAGGTCCGGGGCGGGGTCCGCCGGCCCGGCCCGCCGCGCGGGCCGGGGGAGCGACGGGCGCGGGCGGCGTTCGCGACGGTAGCCGCGCCCGTGCGCCCCCGGCCCGCTGTCGCGGGTGCCGCCGTCCCCGCCGGAACGGCTCAGAAACACGTCTTGCCGCGCAGGTCGACGCTCAGCTTCAGGCCCTTGAGCTTGAAGTCGCCGCCGGTCGCGGCCCACGCGTTCGACTTGACGCCGTTGACCGTGATGTTCCCGGCCTGGAGCCCGAACTTGCCCGCCGGGCCCCGGATCCCCTCCACCGCGTCCAGGGTGGAGGCGTCGCGGCCGATCTGCGCGGTGCCGAACTCCGCGTCGCCGCTGAGGTCCTCGCCGTCGATGACGAGGTTGCTCGCCGTGACCTTCCCGGCCTCGCCGCCCGCCGTCAGCCGGAACACCACCGGACCCAGCGGGGTGCCGACGGTGGCGGACTGGCAGATGTCGTCCAGGGTGGCCTTGCCGATCCCGAGCAGGGCCACGGGATGGCCCGTGCCGTCCACGGCCTTGTCCACCTCCACGTAGGAGGAGAGGCCCGAGGCGGCCAGTTTGGACGAGGAGACCTGGAAGGAGGTGCCGGAGACGGCGAAGGTCGCGGCCAGGGCGCCCTGGGCCATCGCCGTGCCGAGCACGCCCACGGCCAGGACGGCGGGCAGCGCGATCAGGGCGGAGCGGCGCAGGCGGACCCGGCCGGTGGTGGCTGTCATGTGTGGTGCCTCCCGTACGTCGTGTGGTGCGCGGGGGAGTGCCGGTGCGGAAGTGACGAACCCGGGGCGGGTGCCGAGACCCCGTCCGGTGCCGATCGAGGATCACTCGCGGGGGTGGTGGGGCGCGGGACGGGCCCGCTCCGTCCCGTCGAGGCTAGGGCGCTATTTGAATTTGCGTCAACAGTGCTGCACGGCCGTGGTTCCGGCGGTCCGGGGCCCTTCCGCGCGTCGATCATGAGGGCGGAGCCGAGGGGAGCGGATCGCGGAGAGTGATCGGCGACCAGTGACAGGAGCCCCCCGATCGGCCATACTCGTGCCGCCGCAGCCCTGATCGCGCCCGCCTCCGTGACCCGGACGGGCAGCATCGGCTGTGAGAGCACCGTGACCGGCGGCGTGCCCCACCCCGCGCGCCGTCGCCGTGCCCGATCAGGGAGGAGAGCGAGGCCATGACCGACCGCGCCGCGCAGCAAGTGGACCGGGAACTGCCCACGGAGGAGGCCCGCGACCTGCTCGCGCTCGTCCGGGAGATCGCGGACCGCGAGATCCGCCCCCGGGCCGCCGAGGAAGAGGAGGCCGGCCGCTTCCCGCGCGAGCTGTTCACCCTCCTGTCCGACTCCGGACTGCTCGGGCTGCCCTACGCCGGCGAGCACGGCGGCGGCGATCAGCCCTACGCCGTGTACCTCCAGGTGCTGGAGGAGCTGGCGGCGGCCCGGCTGACCGTCGGCCTCGGCGTCAGCGTCCACTCCCTGGCCTGCCACGGCCTCGCCGGGTTCGGCACGAAGGAACAGCGGGCCGAGCACCTGCCCGCGATGCTCGGCGGCGGCCTGCTGGGCGCCTACTGCCTCTCCGAGCCCGCCGCCGGCTCCGACGCCGCCTCGCTGACCACCAAGGCGGTCCGCGACGGCGAGGACTGGGTGCTCACCGGCACCAAGGCATGGATCACCCACGGCGGGGTCGCCGACTTCTACACCGTCCTCGCCCGCAGCGGCGGCCCCGGCCCCAAGGGCATCACGGCCTTCCTCGTGCCCGGCGACGCCCCCGGCCTGTCCGCCGCCGCCCCCGAGCGCAAGATGGGCATGAAGGGCTCGCCCACCGCCCAGGTCCACTTCGACGGGGTCCGGGTGCCGGACTCCCGCCGACTGGGGGAGGAGGGCCAGGGGCTGACCCTGGCGCTGGCCGCCCTCGACTCGGGCCGGCTCGGCATCGCCGCGTGCGCCGTCGGCCTCGCCCAGGCCGCCCTGACCGAGGCCCGCGCCTGGATGACCGACCGGCGCCAGTTCGGCCGCCCGATCGGCGACTTCCAGGGCCTGCGCTTCCTGCTGGCCGACATGGCCACCAAGGTCGAGGCCGGTCGCGCCCTCTACCTCGCGGCGGCCCGGCTGCGGGACGCCGGCCGGCCCTTCTCCCGCCAGGCCGCGATGGCCAAGCTGTTCTGCACGGACGCGGCCATGGCCGTCACCACCGACGCCGTGCAGATCCTGGGCGGCTACGGCTACACCCAGGACTTCCCGGCCGAACGCCTCATGCGCGAGGCCAAGGTGCTCCAGATCGTCGAGGGCACCAACCAGATCCAGCGCATGGTCATCGCCCGCCACCTGCTGGGCCCCGAGAGCGCCTGAACCACCCCCGGCGCCCGCCGGTCGCAGCCGCCGCCCGTCCCCGCTCCCGGGGGCGGGCGGCGGCGCGTGCGGGGCGGCCGGACGTGCCGAACTGGCAGGGACTGACACGACTCTGGTCCGCGCGGGGAGATCTGACGTACCGTCATCTCTCCCGCGCCCACGCGGCGCCACCCGCCCCGCCCCGGAGGTGTGCACCATGCCCGCGGACCGCCCCATAGCCCTCGACGAGTACCCGATCCACCAGGCCCCGCTCTCGATGAAGCACGTGGTCACCGGCGACCGCAACGCCTACGACCGGTGCATCTTCCACGTCGTCGACCACGCCGGCCGCGCCGTCCTCATCCTCGGCCTCGGCGTCTACCCCAACACCGGGGTCGTCGACGCCTACGCCACCCTGCGCCTGGGCGACGAGCTGATCGCCGTCCGCGCCTCCGACGCCCTCGGCGACGACCGCACGAACCTCACCGTCGGCCCCCTGAGCATCCACGTCGACGAACCCCTGCGCCGCTTCACCCTGCGCTGCGACCCCGACCCCGCCGACCCCGAGGGCCTGAGCTACGAACTCGTCTGGACCGCCGAGTTCCCCGCCCTGTGGGAACCCCACCACACCCAGCACAAGGGCGACCGCCTCACCCTCGAAGGCCGCCGCTTCGTCCAGGCCGGCAACGTCACCGGCCGACTGCGCGCCCGGGGACGGGAGTTCACCCTCACCGCCGAGGAGTGGACCGGCACCCGCGACCGCAGTTGGGGGGTGCGCCCCATCCCCGGCGAGGAACCCGGCCGACTGGAGGCCGAACACCGCACCGAGGGCTTCCACTGGCTCTGGATCCCCGTCCGCTTCCCCGACCGCTTCCTCATGGTCATCGCCCAGGAGGACGCCGACGGGCACCGCACCCTCAGCGGCGCCACCCAGGTCCTCCCCGAGGCCGCCGGCCGCCCCGACACCCAACTCGGCTGGCCCTACACCGAGATCCGCTACGCCCCCGGCACCCGACACCCCCGCTCCGCCGTCGTCCACCTCACCGACCCCGCCCGCAAACCCCTCGAACTCGGCGTCGAGATCCTCGCCTCCTCCCCCCTCGCCGTCGGCGCCGGCTACCCGCCCTCGGCCGACTGGCAACACGGCACCTGGCAGGGCCGGAACTGGGTCGACCGCCGCGTGTACGACCTCTCCGACCCCGCCGCCCACCCCATGGCCGCCTACGGGGTCACCGACCACGCCGCCCGCTTCACCCTCGACGGGCGGATCGGACACGGGATCTTCGAGCACGGCAGCTTCGGCCGGCACGACCCCAGCGGCTTCGCCGACCACACCTCCGTCGCCCCCTGAGCCCCGCCCCCGCCCCCGCCCACGGACAGGAGCACCCATGGCCACGGCCCCCCGCCCCCGCACCACCACCCGGGACCCCGAGGAACTCGCCCGCCGTCTCACCCGCTGGCTCGACACCGGCCCCCTCCCCGGCGCCCGGGTCGAGAACGCGACCGTCCCCGCCTCCAACGGCATGTCCAGCGAGACCGTCCTCTTCGACCTCGCGCACCCCGAGGCCCCCGTCACCGGCTGCGCCCTGCGTCTGGCCGCCGACCCGGCCGCCTACACCGTCTTCCCCCGCTACGACATGGCCCGGCAACACCGCGTGCTGAGCCTGGTCGCCGCCCACACCGACCTGCCCGTGCCGCGCGTGCTGTGGCTGGAGGAGGACCCCGCCCCGCTCGGCGCGCCCTTCTTCGTCATGGCCCGCGCCGAGGGCCGGGTCCCGCCCGACGTCATGCCCTACACGTACGAGGGCAACTGGCTGCACGCCGCCACCGACGCCGAACGCGCCGCCCTCCAGGACGCCAGCGTCGACCTCATCGCCCGCCTGCACCGGCAATTCCCCGCCAAGGAGGCCGAGTTCCTGCTCCCCGAGGGCGCCGGCGACCCGCTGCGCCGGCACGTGGACGCCCAGCGCGCCTACTACGCCTGGGTCGTGGCCGGACTGGCCCCCTCGCCGCTGATCGAGCGGGCCTTCGCCCGCCTGGAGGAACTCTGGCCCACCGACCCCGGCGAGCCCGTCCTGAACTGGGGCGACGCCCGGATCGGCAACGTGGTCTACGACGGGTTCACCCCCGTCGCCGTCCTCGACTGGGAGATGGCGGCCCTGGCCCCGGCCGAGGTCGACCTCGGCTGGACCGTCTACCTGCACCGCTTCTTCCAGGACCTCACGGTCTCCTTCGGCCAGCCCGGCCTGCCCGAGTTCCTGCGCCGCGAGGACATCGAACGGCGCTACGCCGAACTCACCGGCCACACCCCCCGCGACATGGAGTTCCACACCCTCTACGCGGCCCTGCGGCACGCCGTGGTCATGCTCCGCATCGCCTACCGGCAGGTCCACTTCGGCGAGACCGAGGTCCCCGCCGACCCCGATCGGCTGATCCTCCACCACGCGAGCCTGGCCGCCATGATCGAGGGCACCTACTGGTGAGCGGATGACCGCCCGGCCCCGCACGCGGACCGGGCCGCCGGACGGGTCGGTCGACCCCGCCCGGCGGCCCCGGCCTCGGCGTACGGGCCCGCGGCCCCGGGCGCCCCCCTCAGGCGGCCTGACGCAGCTGCGGGAAGAGCGGGGCCGCGGCCCGCACCGGCCGCGAGCCCGGCCCGCCCACGTGCGAGAACGGCTGCGTCCGCCAGTCCAGGCCCTGCGGCAGCGCCAGCAGCACCACCGGCTGCTCGACCGCGCCCGAGGGCGCCGGGGCATCCTCGACGAGCGGCTCCGGCGCGCTCTCGTCCACCGGGCGTCCCGTGCCCGCGCACACGGTCAGGCCGAACGGGTTCCACGGGCTCAGGCAGAGGGCGTGCTGCGGCAGGAACTCCTCGTCGGCGACCAGCGCGATCGCCTGCCCGCAGTCGGGGCAGAGCGCGTGGTGGGTAACGAAGGACTCGGCGTCGTCCCCGAACCCCTCCTCGTCCTCGAACGGATCGAGAGGCTCCGAATCGGCCGTGCCGAAACGCTTGGTGTGCGACATGGGTGTACTCCCCCTTGGGTGGGCCGGGCATACGGTTTCGGCCTCGGCCACAGCAAGCACTTCCCGAAGGGCGCCACGAGTAACCGCGTCAGGCCGGCGTACGCCTGCATACCCCTGTGGCCTTCGTCACATGCCCGCCGCAGGTGCCACTTCCGGCGGACCGGCACTGTGCCGGGGGCGCCCGGGGGCAATAGGTTGTGCGGCTATGAGTGCAATGGAGGAACTGGACCGCCAGATCGTGGATCTGCTCGTACGGGACGGGCGGATGAGCTACACGGATCTCGGCAAGGCCACCGGCCTGTCGACCTCGGCGGTCCACCAGCGAGTACGCCGGCTGGAACAGCGCGGTGTGATCCGGGGCTACGCGGCCGTCGTCGACCCGGAGGCGGTCGGGCTCCCGCTCACCGCGTTCATCTCGGTCAAGCCCTTCGACCCGAGCGCCCCCGACGACATCGCCGAGCGCCTGGCCGGGGTCCCCGAGATCGAGGCGTGCCACAGCGTCGCCGGGGACGAGAACTACATCCTGAAGGTCCGGGTGGCGACCCCGCTCGAACTGGAGGACCTGCTCGGCCGACTGAGGGCCCTGGCCGGGGTCTCGACCCGCACCACCGTGGTCCTCTCCACCCCCTACGAGGCCCGCCCGCCCCGCGTCTGACCCCCCGGTCACCCGCGAACCGTCCCCCGGGGCGCCGACGCCGCCGCCCCACCCCGCCCGCCGCACCGGGCACCTTCCCCGCGCCCCCGCGCGCCGGGCCGACGGACCCGCGTACCGACCCGGCCCGCCGACCCGCCAGACTGTCCCCCATGACCGACAGCGCCACCCCCCACACCCCGCCCGCGGACACCACCGTGCTGCTGCGCGGCGGCGAGGTCCACAGCCCCGCCGACCCCTTCGCCACCGCGATGGTCGTCGAACGCGGGCACATCGCCTGGGTCGGCTCGGAGGGGGCCGCCGACGCCTTCGCCGGCGGCGTGGACCGGATCGTGGACCTCGACGGAGCCCTCGTCACCCCCGCGTTCGTGGACGCCCACACCCACGTCACCAGCACCGGCCTGGCCCTCACCGGCCTCGACCTGTCCGCCGCCGGCTCCCTGGCCGAGGCCCTCGCCGCCGTCGCCGCCCACGCCGCCGCCCGCCCCGCCGACCGGATCCTGCTCGGCCACGGCTGGGACGCCGCCCGCTGGCCCGAACGCCGCGCCCCGCACCGGGCCGAACTCGACGCCGCGACCGCCGGCCGGCCCCTGTACCTGAGCCGGATCGACGTGCACTCCGCCGTCGTCACCACGGCCCTCCTCGACCTCGTGCCCGGGGTCGCCGACCGCGCCGGCTTCGACCCCGTCGCCCCGCTGACCGGGGACGCCCACCACGCCGTCCGCGCCGCCGCCCTGGCCGCCGTCACCCCCGCCATGCGCGCCGAGGCCCAGCGGGCCGCCCGGGCCCGCGCCGCGAGCCTGGGCATCGGCTCCCTGCACGAGTGCGGCGGCCCCGAGATCTCCTCGCCCGAGGACTTCGCGGGCCTGCTCGCCCTGGCCGCGGCCGAACCCGGACCCCGGGTCTTCGGCTACTGGGCCGACACCGACCTCGACCTGGTCCGCGAACTCGGTGCGATCGGCGCCGCCGGCGACCTCTTCGCCGACGGCTCCCTCGGCTCGCACACGGCCTGCCTGCACGGGGAGTACGCCGACGCCGCCCACACCGGCGCCGCCCACCTCGACGCCGACGCCGTCGCCCGGCACGTCGCCGGCTGCACCGAGGCCGGGCTCCAGGCGGGCTTCCACGCCATCGGGGACGCCGCGATCGACGCCGTGGTCGCCGGGATCCGGGCCGCCGCCGACAAGGTCGGCCTGGGCCGCGTGCGGGCCGCCCGGCACCGCGTGGAACACGCCGAGATGATCTCCCCGGAGGCCGTGGCCGCCTTCGCCGAGCTGGGGCTCACCGCCTCCGTGCAGCCCGCGTTCGACGCCCTGTGGGGCGGCCCCGAGGGCATGTACGCCGACCGGCTGGGTCCCGAGCGGGCCGCCCGCCTCAACCCCTTCGCCGCGATGCTCAAGGCCGGGGTGCCGCTCGCGTTCGGCTCCGACGCCCCGGTCACCCCGCTGGACCCCTGGGGCACCGTCCGGGCCGCCGCCTTCCACCGCACCCCCGAACACCGGATCTCGGTCCGGGCGGCCTTCACCGCCCACACCCGGGGCGGCTGGCGGGCCCTGGGACGCGACGACGCCGGCGTGCTGGTGCCCGGCGCCCCCGCCGACTACGCGATCTGGCAGACCGCCGACCTCGTGGTGCAGGCCCCCGACGACCGGGTGGCCCGCTGGTCCACCGACCCGCGCTCGGGCACCCCGGGCCTGCCGGAACTGCTGCCGGGCGCGCCGACCCCGCTGTGCCTGGCCACGGTGGTGGCCGGCCGCGAGGTCTTCGTCCGCGACGCCGGCTGAGCGCGGGGGCCGCGCGCACGGGGTCCGCGGGCGTTCGGGGGACACACGTCCGCCCCCGTGCGTCACGTGCGCCCCGCGGACACGCTCTAGAGTGGTGCGTCCGACGCGGCGGCGACGCCCGGCGGAGACGACCGGCAGAGACGACCTGCAGAGACGAATCGGCAGAGACGAAGGGGACTCAGTGAGCGACGGCGGTGAGCGGCGCTACGGACCGCTCGGCACGGCCCTGGTGATCATTCCGACCTACAACGAGGCGGAGAACATCGGGCCGATCGTCTCCCGGGTGCGCGCGGCGGTGCCGCAGGCCCACGTGCTGGTCGCGGACGACAACAGCCCGGACGGCACGGGCAAGATCGCCGACGAACTGGCGGCGGAGGACGAGCAGGTGCACGTGCTGCACCGCCAGGGCAAGGAGGGCCTGGGCGCCGCCTACCTGGCCGGTTTCCGCTGGGGCCTGGAGCGCGAGTACGGGGTCCTCGTGGAGATGGACGCCGACGGCTCCCACCAGCCCGAGGAACTGCCGCGGCTGCTCACCGCGCTCAAGGGCGCCGACCTCGTGCTCGGCTCCCGCTGGGTGCCCGGCGGGCGGGTCGTGAACTGGCCCAAGAGCCGGGAGTTCCTCTCCCGGGGCGGCTCCACCTACTCGCGGTTCATGCTGGACGTGCCGCTGCGCGACATCACCGGCGGCTACCGGGCCTTCCGCCGTGAGACCCTGGAGGGCCTCGGGCTGGAGGACGTGGCCTCGGCCGGGTACTGCTTCCAGGTCGACCTCGCCCGCCGCGCGGTCGGCGCCGGCTACCACGTGGTCGAGGTGCCCATCACCTTCGTCGAGCGCGAGTTCGGCGACAGCAAGATGAGCCGCGACATCGTGGTCGAGGCGCTGTGGCGGGTCACCGGCTGGGGCGTCTCCACCCGCGCCGCCAAACTCGGCATCCCGGGCGCCGGCGGCCCCGCCAAGGGCTGACCCCGCCCGCTCCGGACCCCGGCCGTCCCCTAGGGGACGGCCGGTACCTGCGGCTGAGGCGGTTTTTACGCTCTCTTGGGCACACTGGGGGCATGACGACCGGCTTTCCCACCCCGACGGCCCCCCGACGACGCACCCGTACCCGCACGTTCATCCCGCTGACCCTCGCCGCCTGGCTGGTCCTGGAGGTCTGGTTGCTGGGCCTGGTGGCCCAGTGGGCGGGCGGTCTCGCGGTCTTCGCGCTGTTGCTGGCCGGCACCGCCCTCGGCGTGGTGACGATCAAGAAGGCCGGCCGCCGGGCGTTCCGGAACCTCAACGAGACCTTCCGCAAGGCCCAGGAGGGCACCCTGCCCGAGGGCCCGCAGGCGAGCACCGGCAACGGCATGCTGATGCTCGCCGGCGTGCTGCTGGTGATCCCGGGCCTGCTCTCGGACGTGCTGGGCCTGGTCCTGCTGGTGCCCGGGGTGCGCAAGCTGGTCGCGGACCGGCTCGGCCGCTCGCTGGAGAAGAGGATGACGGCGGCCGCGCAGCGCCCCGGCGGCCTCGGCGACGCCTACACCCAGGCCCGGATCCACTTCCCCGACGGCAAGGTCGTCCCCGGCGAGGTCCTCCGCGAGGACGGCGCCCCGGCCCGCCCGGCCGACCCGGACCTGCCCCGTCTGACCTCCTGACCCCGCCGACCCGGGCCCCGCGCCCGGGTCCCCCGGCGCTGTGTCCCCCGTGGCCCGTCACCGCGTTCTCGCGGTGACGGGCCACGGTCGGTTACGGGGCCCGCGCGGGGAGCCGGGGGAGCGGGCCCGGCAGGACGAACCGGCGGGCGCGCGCGAAAAGCCCGAGGGGCCCCGACACACGTACTGTGTCGGGGCCCCTCGGGCTGTGCTCGGGCGTCCGGCCCGGTCGACGCGTGAACGCGCCCCCGGATTCGGAGGTCCGTGATCCGTCCGCCGGCTCAGGCGGACTTGCGGCTGTCTCGCGGGTGCACCGCGATGTTCATGGCACCGGATCGAAGAACCGCCAGCCGTTCGGCCAGCACCTCTTCGAGTTCCTCGCGGGTCCGGCGCTCCATGAGCATGTCCCAGTGCGTTCGCGCGGGCTTGCCCTTCTTCTCCTCGGGGCCGTCGCCGTCCACCAGGAGTGCCTGGGCGCCGCACGCCTTGCACTCCCACTCCGGCGGAATCTCCGCCTCAACGGAGAACGGCATCTCAAAACGATGTCCGTTCTGACATGCGTACTCCACCGCCTGGCGCGGGGCCAGATCGATGCCGCGGTCGGTCTCGTAGCTGGTAACCACGAGCCGCGTACCGCGGAGAGCTCGCTCACTCATGAATCGTGCCTCCCGGGCTTGTCGCCCACAGGACAGGTGTCGCTGTCGTCGTCATCCGGTCAACGTCCGGTCGGCGGTATAGATTCCCGATCCGGGTCAATGCGTCGCCCGTCGTGCCGCCCTTGTTGTACCCACCAATGCCCGTTTTGTCACATCTGGCAGCAGATGTCACCCAACGTCTTCACTTCTTCGACACGCAGTAACGGTCCGCCTGGCAGGCCAAAGGCGTACACTACCGGCCCGTTGCTTCAACGTCTAAATCAGGTCCTAAATACGTTCGGGTACGGGATTCCCGGCCGCCCGGATCGCCTCGCGCACCGGCACCCGCGCCAGCAGCGCGAAACCGAGCACGAAGAAGAGCACGAGCGAGAGGATCGCCGTCCGATAGCTCCCACTCATCTGGTAGGCGAGCCCGAACACCAACGGTCCGACCCAACTGAGCCCCCGATCGCTCATCTCGTACGCCGAGAAGTACTCGGCCTCCTTCCCCGCCGGCACCATGTGCGAGAACAACGAGCGCGACAGCGCCTGGCTCCCGCCCAGTACCAGCCCGATCATCGCCGCGAGCGCGAAGAACCACACGGGCGTCCGCGCCGGCAGGAAGTACCCGGCCGACAGCGTCACCGTCCAGGCGACCAACGAGCCCATGACGGTGCGCTTGGCACCGTACCGCGCCGCCAGCCGCCCCATCCCCAGGGCGCCGAACACGGCGAGCACCTGGACCAACAGCACCGCCACGATCAGCGTGGACTGCCCCAGCCCCAGCTCCTCCGAGCCGTACAGCGATGCCTGGGAGATCACCGTCTGCACCCCGTCGTTGTAGACCAGGTAGGCCAGCAGGAAGGACAGGGTCAGCGGATGCCGCCGCATGTCCTTCAGGGTGGCCGCCAACTGCCGCCACCCGTTCGCCGCCGGCGCTCCCGCCACCCGCCGGTCCGGGGCCCGGTCCCGCAGCCGGGAGAGCGGGATCAGCGCGAACGCCCCCCACCACACCCCGGCCGAGGCCAGGCAGATCCGCACCGCCGCGCCCTCGGAGAGCCCGAAGGACTCGTGCCCCTGGTACAGCACCAGGTTCAACACGAGCACCAGCGCCCCCGAGGTGTAGCCGAAGGCCCAGCCCCGCGAGGACACCCGGTCCCGCTCCGCCGGCCCCGCGATCTGCGGCAGGAACGCGTTGTACAACACCATGGACACCGCCAGCGAGGCGTTCGCGACCACCAGCAGCAGCCCGCCCAGCAGGTACCGGTCCCCGGCCAGCCAGAACATGCCCGCCGTGGCCGCCGCCCCCGTGTACGCGGAGACCGCCAGCAGCGGCTTCTTGCGGCCGGTCCGGTCCGCCAGCGCCCCCGCCAGGGGCATCACCAGCACGGCCACGATCACCGACAGCGACACCGAGTACGCGAAGAAGGAACCGGCCGCCACCGGGATCCCCAGCGGGTGCACCAGCCCGTCCGCGTCCGCCGCCGCCCGCGCCACCGAGGTCAGGTAGGGGCCCAGGAACACCGTCAGCACGCTCGTGGAGTACACCGAGCACGCGAAGTCGTAGAAGTACCAGCCGTGCTGCTCCCGCCGGCGCGCCGCGACCGCCCCCGGATCCTCCGGCGGCTCCCCGGCCCCCTCCGCACCGCCCATGGCAGGTCCCCCCTCAGGCCCAGAGCCCGCGCTTCTCCAACACCGCGCGCAGCACGTCGATCCGGTCGGTCATGATGCCATCCACACCCAGGTCCAGCAGCCGTTCCATCGGTTCCGCCTCGTTCACGGTCCACACGTGCACCGCGAGCCCCCGCGCGTGCGCCGTGCGCACGAAGCGCTCGTCCACCACCGGCACCCGCCCCTGCCGCTCCGGGACCTGCGCCGCCACCGCCCCCACCCGCAGCGGCGCCGGCAGCCCGAACGAACGCGCCCGCAGCGCCGCCACCCCCCGCACCCCGTACGAGGTGGCCAGGCGGGGCCCGGCCAGCCGCCACGCCCGGGTCACGCGGGCCTCGGAGAACGAGCCCACGCAGACCCGGTCCCACAGGCCGGCCCGCGCGATCAGGTCCACCAGCGGGCCCACCGAGCCCGCCGCCTTCACGTCCACGTTCCAGCGCGCGTCCGGGAACTCCTCCACCAGCTCCTCGAAGAGCGGCAAGGGCTCGGTTCCGGCCACCCGCGCCTCGCGCACCCGCGCCCACGGCAGCTCCGCGATCCGGCCGCCCGCGTCCGTGACCCGGTCCAGGGTCGCGTCGTGGAAGGCGACGAGCCGGCCGTCGGCGGTGGTGTGCACGTCCGTCTCGAACCAGCGGTAGCCGGCCTCCCGGGCCCGCCGGAAGGCCGCCACCGTGTTCTCCAGCCCGTCCGCCGCCCCGCCCCGGTGCGCGAACGGGATCGGACCGGGGTGGTCCAGGTACGGGTGCCGGGCCCGACGGCGCGGACGGGCGGGGCCACCGGGGCGGGCGGGCTCGGAGGGAAGGGCGTGGCGGTTCACGCGCGCAGTATGGCGGATCGGCGTCCCCCGGACGGCCCCTCGTGGCGGCCGGGGACGAGCCCGTGGCAAAGTGGCCCCCACGGGCCGAGGAGACCAGGCCAATCACGGCCCGCACCCCGTTCGGGGAGGGCCAATCAGGGAAGAGTGGACCGCTCATGCCGCAATGGACCTCCGCCGTGGGCGCCCCCCGCCTCGCCCGTCTGATCGGCTCCCAACAGGCCAAGCCCGTCACCCCCGGCGCCCGCAAGGCCCCCGCCTACCGCGCCCTGGCCGACGGCATCCGCACCCTCGTCCTCGAAGGCCGGGTGCCGGCCGGTTCCCGACTGCCCGCCGAACGCGAACTGGCCGCCGCCCTCGAACTCAGCCGGACCACGGTGGCCGCGGCCTACGAGGCCCTGCGCGGCGAGGGCTTCCTCGAATCCCGGCGCGGCTCCGGCAGCTGGACCTCCGTCCCCGCCGGCAACCCGCTGCCCGCGCGCGGCCTCGAACCGCTGCCCCCCGAATCCCTCGGCTCCCTCATCGACCTCGGCTGCGCGGCCCTGCCCGCCCCCGAACCCTGGCTCACCCGGGCCGTGCGCGGGGCCCTGGAGGAGCTGCCCCCGTACGCGCACACCCACGGCGACTACCCCGCCGGCCTGCCCGCCCTGCGCCGCACCCTCGCCGAGCGCTACACCGAACGCGGCATCCCCACCATGCCCGAACAGATCATGGTGACCACCGGTGCCATGGGGGCCATGGACGCCATCTGCGGGCTCTTCGCCGGGCGCGGCGAACGCATCGCCGTGGAATCCCCCTCCTACGCCAACATCCTCCAGCTCATGCGGGTCGCCGGGGTGCGACTGGTGCCGGTGGCCATGGGGGAGGGGCTGAGCGGCTGGGACCTGACGGCCTGGCGGCAGGTGCTGCGCGACGCCGCGCCCCGGCTCGCCTACGTCGTCGCCGACTTCCACAACCCCACCGGCGCCCTCGCCGGGGCCGAACAGCGCCGGGCCATGGTCGAGGCAGCCCGCTCCGCCGGCACCGTCCTCGTGGTGGACGAGACGATGATCGAGCTGCGGCTCGACGAGGACCTCGACATGCCCGCCCCGGTCTGCGCCCACGACCCGGCCGGCTCCACCGTCATCACCGTGGGCTCGGCCAGCAAGGCGTTCTGGGCCGGCATGCGGATCGGCTGGGTGCGGGCCGCCCCCGACGTGATCCGCAGCCTGGTGGCCGCCCGCGCCTACGCCGACCTCGGCACCCCGGTGGTGGAGCAGCTCGCGGTGACCTGGCTGATGCGCACCGGGGGCTGGGCGGAGGCGGTCGAACTCCGTCGGGCCCAGGCCCGGGAGAACCGCGACGCCCTGGTGAGCGCCGTCCGCCGGGAACTGCCCGACTGGGAGTTCACCGTGCCCGGCGGGGGCCTGACCCTGTGGGCCCGCGCGGGCGGCCTGTCCGGCTCGCGGCTCGCGGAGGTGGGCGAACGGGTCGGGGTGCGGGTGCCCTCCGGCCCCCGGTTCGGGGTCGACGGCGCCTTCGAGGGGTACGTGCGGCTGCCGTTCACCGTGGCCGGGCCGGTGGCAGACGAGGCGGCGACCCGGCTCCGGGCCGCCGCGCACCTGCTGACCACCGGCCCCGCCCCCACCGGCGGCCCGGCCCCCCTCGGCCCCATCCACCCCCTCGGCACCGACCACCCCCGCCCCTTCAGCACCTGAGGATCGCGGTCCCGGGGATCTCAGGACCGGCGCGGCTCGGCCGGGACCTCCCCGGCCCCGCCCGCGTCGCCGGCCGGGGCCGGGGCGAGCAGGCGCAGGGCCTTCGAGAGCGCCACCCGGTCCGGGCCCGCGAGCGCCGAGGGACCCGGCGCGGGGACCGGTGCCTCCGCCGGTGCCTCCACCGGCGTCTCCACCGGGCTCACCGGCGCGAGCGGCACCGGGCGCACGGCCGGTGCCCGGTGCTCGACCGGCGCCCCGTGCGCCGCCGGTGTCGCGTCTTCGGCCTGGGGCACGGGGTCGAGCGTCAGCACCTCGCGGGCGAGGGTGTCCTCCACCGGATCAGTCCCGGCCTCCCCGTCCCGCCGGCCCGGCAGCAGCCCCGCCACCGCCTCGCGCTCGCCGCGTCCGGCCGCCTCGTCGTAGGGGTCGGGGGTGTGGGGCACCTGCACCCGGTGCACCGGCCCGGTGCCCAGCCGCGCGTAGCCGCGCCCCGGGGGCACCAGGGCGGGGGGCGTGGTGCTCGGCGGCAGCCCCAGCACCGCCGCCACCTGCTCGATCGAGGAGGCCCCGAGCACGATCCGGGCCCGGGTGTGCGCCCACACCGCGTCCCCGACCTCCTCCAGCTGGTCGTACTGCTCGCCCACCACCACCGTGACCCGCGCGGCCCGGCCGTGCCGCAGCGGCACCTGGAGCGCGGCCAGCGGGTCCGGCCGGCCCTCGGCCGCCGCCAGGTGCCCCAGCACGCTCGGCCGGTCCACCAGGACCCACAGGGGTCGGGCCACGTCCCGGGGCAGCGGCAGTCCGGCCGCCCGGGCGCGCTGCGCGGCCGACAGCCGGCGTTCGGTCTCGGCCGCCGCCCACGACAGCGTCGCCGCCGCGCCCGCCGGTCCGCCCTCCACCGCGACCACCCCGGTCCGACCGGTCAGGCACACGTACTCCCCGGCTCCGCCGCCCTCCACCACGAGCACGTCCCCGCCCTGTCGGAGCGCCTGGAGCGCGAGCGACCGCAGCAGCGAGGAGGTGCCGGCCCCGGGCTGGCCCGTCACCAGCAGGTGCGGCTCGGCGCTGCGCGGTCCGGTGCGCCAGATCACCGGCGCCAGGTCCCGCTCCTCGCCCGCCACCCGCACCGGCAGGGTGCGGTCCACCTCGCTCGGGTCGGTGAAGCCCAGCACCAGTTCCCCGGGGGAGGTGACGAAGGGCTGCGCCCACACGTGCGGGTCGAGGGGTTCGAGCACGCTCAGGTCGAGGGTGTTGGCCTCCTCGTCCCAGTGGAAGCGGTACTCCCGGCCCCGGCCCGACTTCGCGTGCAGCACCGCCTCGATCCGGGCCCGGGCGGCCGGTTCCCCGTCGGTGAAGTACGCGGGGTAGCGGATCCGCAGCCGGGTGGGGCGGCCGGTGGCGTCGAAGGCGTGCCCGGAGAGGGCCTTGTCCCAGGGCCCGCCGTGCGAGAACAGCGGCGCCGGGTCCTCGGGCACGGAGAAGTAGGGCACCAGCGCCTCGTACAGGGCCGTCAGTCGTTCCGTCTCGGCCTCGCCCGGCCCGGTGGGCTCGGGGGTGCGGTCGCGGCCGTACCAGGCGGCGGCGGCCATCAGCGACACCAGGGCGATCATCGGGCCGTAGGGGACCAGCGCCCCGGCCAGCACGGCCGCGAGCACCCCGAACAGGGCCGGACCGCGCTTGTCCTTCGGGGTCTCGGCCCAGCGCCGGCGGCCGGTCAGGGCCAGCACGCGCAGCCCGCGGCCGATGACGACCAGTGGCTGGAACACGTCGGCGGCGTTGTCGGCGGCCCGACGGGCCAGTTCGCGGGCCCGGGGCGGGGCGGCCGGGCCGTCCTGCGCGCCGGTCGCGCCGGTCGCGCCGCGCGAGAGGATGCGGGGGAGTGGGCGCCGGGGCACGGGCGTCTCCTGGTCGGGGTGCGAGAGGTGGGGGTGCGCGCCCGCCGCACCCCGGGGCGGGGGCGCGGGCGCGCGGGCGGATCAGAGCTTGATGCCGCCGAGGAGCCCGGCGAGGCTCGCGGTGCTCGCGGTGATGCTGGGCGCGATGGCCGATCCGGCGAGGAAGAAGCCGAACAGCGCGCACACGAAGGCGTGCGTGAGTTTCATGCCGTCCTTCTTGAAGAAGAGGAAGGCGATGATGCCGAGCAGAACGACGCCTGAGATGGACAGGACCATGGGGGTTTCTCCTGCGGGGATGGGGACGGTCACCTTCGGTTGATCCCAGCTCACAACAAGTATCAATGTGATAAAAGGTGCGTAAGGGTGAAACGGTGTGCTTTTCACTTGATCGGTCGTACCGGGACAGGGCGGCGACGTGTGGGGATACTTGCCGGCGACCCGCCCTCTCATGTGCGGTTACGGCCAGTAAGCTGGCGATTCACCCGTACGGCAGACCGGCCGGCGGGCCGGAGCACGGCGACACGAGAGGCGGACCACACGTGAGCGAGACCCAGGGCACCGACGGCCCCCGGAGCCAGGGGCCGCAGCCGGACGCCGACGTCGTCGAGCTCGCCGGCCGCGTCTTCGATTTCGCCCGGCGCGGACAGACCGCGGAACTCATCGGCTACGTGGACGCGGGCGTCCCCGCGAACCTCACCAACGACCGCGGCGACACCCTCGTGATGCTCGCCGCCTACCACGGCCACGCCGAGGCGGTCGCGGCCCTCGTGGCCCGCGGCGCCGAGGTCGACCGGGCCAACGACCGGGGCCAGACCCCGCTGGCCGGGGCCGTCTTCAAGGGCGAGGACGCCGTCATCCGCGCCCTCCTCGCCGGCGGCGCGGACCCCCACGCGGGCACCCCGTCCGCCGTGGACACCGCCCGCATGTTCGGCAAGACCGAATTGCTGGCCCTGTTCGAAGCGAACTGACCGCCCGAACGGTCGCGGCCCGATCACACCGCGATCACGGAGACCGTAAATGTGGTCGCGGTGGCCGAAGTGCCTGGTCCATCATGGCGTCGGATCCGGAGAGAGCCCCGAAGCGGGGTACGGCCCCGAAGGTCGGGGTACGGGGGGAACTCCGGTCCACGACGAAAGAGAGAAGGCCATGGACTTCATCGAGCGCATCGAGCGCGACCTGACGGCGACCACCCTCACGTGCTGTCACGCGGCTGTGTGAACCCCGATTCCGGTTGCGTCCCCAGCTTGATGTGAGGCCCATGTCATGTTCGAACCATTCATAGCGCCGAGCGGCACCCTGCTCGGCCTCCTGCAACGAGGTCGCGGCGACGGCACCCTGCACGCCCTCGCCGCCCCCCGTGCCGAGGCCCTCGCGGCCCTGAACGAGTGCGTCACGCACGATCCGCGCGGCGACTGGCAGGTCGAGAACCGCTCCCTGTACTACGCCCGACTCCACCTGGACCTCGACGGTCCGCTCGGAGAGATCGAGGCGCACCTGTTCGCCCCCGAGGACCTCGTGGACGACGACGAGAACCGCACCGGTCTCGCCCTGTCCGTCCTCGGCCACCTCGCGTCCTACGGCCGCGACGACGCCCTGATGCTGCTGCGCCGCTACGCGGCCGTCGGCGGCAACTGGAACTGGGCCCTGGACGAACTCGCCACCCGCGACGACGACGCCGGCCTGCGCGGCCTCGCCGACGCCGTCCTGGCCCGCTTCCCGCGGACCGAGGAAGGCGAGCGCGAGCTCACCGAGGCCGTCCGCGACGCCTACGAGCCCCGCCCCTGGGCCCTGTGGGAGGAACTGCCCGCGCACGCCGAACGGCTCCGCGCCGCCCGCGAACGCGGCTCCTTCCAACGCTGGCAACGCCAGCTCGGCGGCTCCGGACCCCGCCCCGAGTGGGGCGTGGACGCGGTCTTCGAGTGGGCCGAGGACGGCCTGCGCCGGGGCACCCCGCTGCACGTGCCGGCCGCCCGCTGTCTGGCCGCCGTGGCCGGACCCGAGGACCGGTCCGCCGTGCTCGCCGCCGCCGCCGGACACCGGGGCGAGGCCGCCCGCGCCACCGCCCTGCACCACCTCGTCCTCGCCGAACCGGAGAACCCGGCCGTCCTGGACCTGATCGAGGCCGCCGGCGACGAACCCGCCGTGGCCGCCTACGCCCGCATGACCGGCCCCGGCGCCCTCGCCCGGGCCCGCGCCTGGGCCCTCCGCGACGACGCCCTCGGACACGCCGCCGCCGCCCTCCTCGCCGGGCACGGCGCCGCCGCCGACGCCCCGGCCGTCCTCGGCGCCCTGCGCGCCGCCGTACGCGCCGAGGGACCCGACTCACCGCGCCTGTACGCGCTCGTGGACGGAGTGGGCCGGCTCGCCGTGCACTGCGCCGCCCCGGTCCTGCGCCACCTCTACCGCGAGACCGCCTCCTCCCGATTGCGCGGCCGCGCCGCCCGCGCCCTGGCGACCACGGACCCGCGCTTCGCGTCCGGCCTCGCCGTCGAATGCCTCTGGGACTGCGAGGACGACACCCGCGAGATCGCCGCCCACCACGCGGAGACCGCCGACAGCCGCGTCACCGACCGCCTCCGCAGGCTCGCCGCGGACCCGGCGGAGGACGAGCCGGTGCAGTCCGCGGTCCGCAACCGGATACTCGCCGACTGAGGCGGACCGCAGCGGATCCGTCGCCGAGGCCCGCGCGCGTGCGCACACCGCGCGCGGGCCCCCGCGTCCGGCGTGCTCAGCGCGCCGGCACGAACCGCAGCCGAGCCCCCGGCCGGGCCTGCGCGGCCCGGTCCAGCGCCGCCGCCGGCACCACCCCGAGCACCGGGTAGCCGCCCGTGACCGGATGGTCGGCGAGGAACACCAGCGGCCGGCCGTCCGGCGGCACCTGCACCGCGCCCAGCACCACCCCCTCGCTCGGCAGGTCCCCCTCCCGCGCCCGCACCAACGGCGACTCGGGCTCGGTCCGCAACCCGATCCGGTTCGACGTGGCCGAAACCCGATGGGTGCCCGCCCACAGGGCCCGCACCGACGCGGCCGTGAACCAGTCCGCGCGCGGCCCCGGATGCACGGGCAGCACCAGCTCGACCGGCGGCGCGGGCAGCGCCGGGGGAGTGCGGTCGGGCGGCGCGAGCGGCGCCGGCCCCACCGGCAGTTCGTCCCCCACCGCCAACGGCGCCGGCCCCAGACCCGACAACAGGTCCGTCGAGCGGCTCCCCAGGGTCTCCGGCACCGCGAACCCGCCCCGCACCGCCACATAGGCCCGCACCCCGGCCACCGCCGGCCCCACCTCCACCACCGTGCGCGCGGGCACCCGGAACGGCGCCCCCCACGGAGCCGGCCGACCGCCCGCCCGCACCGCGCACGGGGCCCCGACCACCGCCAGCACCACCGGCTCGGCCCCGGTCCGCAGCCCCACCCCGTCCAGCGTCGTCTCCAGCCCCGCCGCGTCCGCCGGATTGCCCACCAACCGGTTCGCGCAGGCGTGCGCCCCCCGGTCCAGGGCGCCCGACCGGGGCACGCCCAGGCGCGCCCACCCGGCCCGCCCCGCGTCCTGCACGGTGGTCAGCGCCCCGGCCCGCACCACCGTGATCACCGCTCCACCGCCGTGAAGCGCACGGTGTCCCCGGGGGCGAACAACGCGGCCGGCTCCCGCCCCGGATCCCACACCGCGACCTCGGCGGTCCCGATCAGCCGCCAGCCCCCCGGCGAGGACCGCGGGTAGATCCCCGCGTACTCCCCGGCCAGACCCAGCGAACCGGCCGGCACCGAGGGCCGCGGACTGGCCCGCCGCGCCGGCCACAGCGCCTCCGGCAGCCCCGTCAGGTACCCGAAGCCCGGCGCGAACCCGCAGAAGGCCACCCGGAACGGGGTCCCGCCCACGATCTCCGCGACCCGCCCCGGCGCCACCCCCCACAATCGCGCGACCTCCGCCAGGTCCGGACCGTCGAAGCGGACCGGCACCACGACCTCCGCGCCCGCCGCCGGCACGTGCTTCGGCACCTCCCAGCCCGGCAGCTCGGCCGCCAGCCGGGCCCGGAACCCCGGATCGGCGAACCCGTCCAGCAGCACCGTGCGCGCCGCCGGCACCACGTCGCGCACCGCGCCGACCGGCAGCCGCCGCACCAGCTCGGCGTGCAGGGCCGCGCACCGCTCGCCCGAGTCCGTCTCCACCAGCAGCGCGTCCGGCCCGTACGGCAGCACCCTCACGCGAAGGCCCCCACCCGCAGGCCCGCCCCGTCCAGCCCGGCCCGGATCCGGGCCGCCAGCCCCGCCGCCCCCGGGGTGTCCCCGTGCACGCACAACGAGCGCACCGACCCGCCCCGCGCCAACCGCAGGGCCTGCGCCAGCACGGCGTCCGGCGCGTGCAGCACCGCGCCCGGCTCGGTGCGCGGCACCAGGGTGCCCGCCGGGGTGTAGGCCCGGTCGGAGAAACCCTCCGGCACCGGCGCGAGCCCGGCCTCCCCGGCCGCCGCCAACAGCCGCGAACCCGGCAGCCCCAGCACCGGCAGCCCGCCCGGCACCGCGAGCCGGACCCCCTCGACCACGGCGCCGGCCTGCTCGGCGTCGGCCACCGTGCGGTTGTACAGCGCCCCGTGCGGCTTCACGTACGACACCCGGGACCCGGCGGCCCGCGCGAACACCTCCAGCGCCCCGATCTGGTAGGCCACCTCGTCGGCGAGCTCCCGCGCGGGCACGTCCATCGCCCGGCGCCCGAAGCCCGCGAGGTCGCGGTAGGAGACCTGCGCCCCGATCCGCACCCCCCGGGCGGCGGCGCCCTCGCACACCCGTCGCATGATCGAGGGATCGCCCGCGTGGAAGCCGCAGGCCACGTTCGCGCTGGTCACGACGGACAACAACGCCTCGTCGTCGGTCAGCGTCCAGCGGCCGAAGCCCTCGCCGAGGTCCGCGTTGAGATCGATCAAGGAAACCATGACGCGAGGGTAGGCGGTGCGGCGGCCGATTTGGGAGGTTGTCCCCGCCACCCCCTAATCTTTCCGACGTGACTGCTCCAGCCCCGGCGAAACCCCACCCCTCCCCGGCGCCCGGCCCGGCCGCCGACGAGGGCCTGGCCCGGCGGCTGCGCGCCCTCGCCTGCACCGCGCCCCTGCACGACCTCGACGTGCGCAAGGCCAACCTCGCCGGCGAGTACGGCGGCTACGCGATGGCCGAGGTCGCGCTCGCCGCGATCGACCTCGTCACCCTGAACATGGACTTCGACACCGGGGCCGACCACGAACAGGTCGTCGCCCGACTGCTGCCCCGCGTGGCCGCCCAGGACCCGGCCCGCCCGGCCGCCGAGCACGAGCGGGTCGCCCGCTGGGTGCTGGAGAACCTGATCAACGTCGGCAGCGTCGACCGCGGCTTCCGCGCCGTCTACGGCACCTTCGGCCCCGACGGCGCCTACGTCCGCCGCGACTACGACTTCAAACTCGTCGAGGAGGTCCCCGGCCCCGGCGGGGCGGTCTACCTGCGCACCACCGACGAGGCCGTCAACGTGCTCGTCGGCGCCCTCGACACCGACGTCACCAGCGCCCAGATCGCCGCCGAGGTCAAACTGGAGGTGCTGATCAGCCGGGGCCGGCTCGCCGACGCCCAGCTCGCCGCCGAACAGGCCCGCTACCGCACCGTCCAGTACGCCGAGACCCTGCGCCGCACCCTGGAGGCCACCCGGCGCAACGTGCGGGCCGTGGACTGGCTGGAGACGGTGCCCGACATGATCGCCGAGGCCCTCGACCACGTCGCCGACCGCTACCGGCACGAGAACGCCATCCTCACCAACATCCGCCGCGCCCGCGACGAGACCGAGGACGCCGAACACAAGCGCCGCGCCGCCGAACTCGTCGACATCGTCAAGGACTGCATCCGCCGGCACACCCAGCTCCAGTCCCGGCTGCTGGAGGCCGGCCCCCTCTTCCGGGCCGAACAGGACCGACAGTCCTTCGCCGCCCCCACCGGCCACTCCGGCATCGACCTCTACGGCCAGCTGCTGGCCCCGCTGCTGCCGCTGCCCCGCGAGTCCGCGCACCGGGTCACCGACGCCTTCTTCGCGCACGGCACCGGCCTTCGGGCCCCCGTCTCGGTCCGGCTCGGCGACCTCGTCGACATCCTGCTGACCCCGCCGCCCGAACGCGACCACCTCGGCGCCGAGATGCCCGAACCGGACCTCATCGCCACCCCCGACGACAGCCGGTTCAGCGAGGAACAGCTCGCCTCGGCCCGCGAGTTGCTGGCCCTGCCGCCGGACGCGCCGCGCCGACTGTCCGGACTGCTGGCCGAGGCCCGCCGACGCGACCCCGACCTGCCCTACCTGGTCGCGCTGCTCGCCGTGCACGCGGCGAGCCCGGCCGTGGGCACCGCCTACCGGCAGGGCGAGGAGCGGCTGCTGTTCGCCGTGGACGACGGCACCGCACTCGACGACGCGGAGTTCGGCGGCGCCGACCTGATCGTGGGCACCGCCCTGCTCGACGCCGCGGCCATGGCCGCGGACCGCACGGAGACCCCGTGACCCCGAACACCCCGACCCACCCGCACCACCAGCCCCACCCGTACCGCACCGAGGAGCCCCGGCCGTGACCGACCACCACGTCGACCACCCCACGTGGAGCGGGTCCGGCACCCCCGCCGCCGGACCCGAGGGCCCCGCGCCCGGCGGCCTCACCCCCGCCGACGCCGCCGACGCCGCCCGCCTCGTCGCCTTCGGCCTCCAGCCCCGGCTGACCCCCGCCCGTGACGCCGACTACGCCGAACTCCTGCGCCGGCACCGCGAGGACAACGCCTTCGCCCGCGTCACCGACGCCGTCGCCGCCGGCCTCGGCCTGATCGTGCTGGAGGTCTCCGCCGGCGCCGGCATGGTCGTCACCGCCGCCGAGGACTCCGTCTTCGCCGTCCGCATGGGGGACTACGCGCGTCGCACCTCCGCCGACGGCACCGACCGCTTCCTGCACGGCCTGGCCCACCTCGCCGTCGCCGCCCTCGCCTTCCCCCGCCCCGAGGACCTCGCCGACGAGGGCTACATCGGCCGGATCAGCGTCCACGGCGTCGACGCATTCGTCCGCCAGGCATGCCGCCGGCTGGAGGAGCGCGCCGCCGAACGCGGCGAGAACACCGACCCCGCCAGCGACACCCCCGGCCTGGAGGCCGCCTGGCGGGTCTGGGCCCGCCGCAGCGCCGCCGGCGCCGGCAAGGACGCCCGTCGCCTGGCCGGCTCCACCCTCGGCATCGTCGGCAAGGCCGTCGCCTTCCTCACCGACTCCGGCTTCCTCCAGCGCACCGGCGACGAACACGGCGGCACCTACCGCACCACCGCCCGCTACCGCCTCCAGGTCCGCGACATGGCCGGCGCCGCCGCCCTGACCGAACTCCTCGACCTCGGCGTGGTCACCGTCGGCGCCGGCGCCCCCACCCTGCTGCCGCCCCCCGACGGCGAGGACCTCGACCTCGCCGCCGACGCGGGCCTGCCCTTCCACGCCTGAGCCCCGAGCCGCCCGGCGCGCCGCGCCACCGAACCGTTTCGGCGACCCGCCGACCGACCCCAGAGAGCAACGAGAGCCCGCCGCCATGTACGAGCTGTCCCGGATCCGCCTCTACTCCATCGGGCCCGCCGGCGCGCGCTACGCCGACACCGTCCTCGACCTGCGCGGGGTCGGTGCCCCGGTCCCCGAACCGGCACCCGCCCAGGGGGACTTCTTCGCCGAGGAACCGGTCGGCCCGCCCCGCCGGCCCGCCCCCGCCGGCGTGCTCTTCCTGGAGAACGGCGGCGGCAAGTCCGTCCTGCTCAAACTGATCTTCTCGGTGATGTTGCCCGGCCACCGCAACACCCTGGGCGGCGCCAGCTCCGGCGTGCTGCGCAAATTCCTCCTCGCCGACGACTGCGGCCACGTGGCCCTCGAATGGCAGCACACCCGCACCGGCGAACTCGTCGTCGTCGGCAAGGTCAGCGAATGGCGCGGCCGCCAGGTCTCCAACGACCCCCGCAAATTCGCCGAGGCGTGGTACTCCTTCCGCCCCGGACCGGGCCTCGGCCTGGACAACCTCCCGGTCGCCGAGTCCACCGCCGTCCGCCCGCCCGTCGAGGGCGCCTCCGGCGCCCGGGGCCGCCGCCGCACCATGAAGGGCTTCCGCGACGCCCTCGTCGAGGCCGGCAAACACGGCCCGCACCTGGAGGTCTGCTGGGAGGAGATCCACGACCGCTGGAACGAACACCTCGGCGAACTCGGACTCGACCCCGAACTCTTCCGCTACCAGCGCGAGATGAACGCCGACGAGGGCGAGGCCGCCGGCCTGTTCGCCGTCAAGAAGGACTCCGACTTCACCGACCTGCTGCTGCGGGCCGTCACCGACACCCGCGACACCGACGGCCTCGCCGACCTCGTCCACGGCTTCGGCAACAAACTCGGCCGCCGCTCCGAACTCATGGCGGAACGCGAGTTCACCGCCGGCTCCGTCGACCTCCTCGGCCGCATCGTCGAGACCGCCGACACCCGCGCCCGCGCCCGCGACACCCACGCCGCCGGCGAACGCCGCACCCGCGCCCTCGCCCGCCGACTCGCCGCCCGCGCCGCCGAGGAACGGGCCCGCGCCCGCGACCTCGCCGACCGCGTCACCGACGCCGGCCAGGAGGTCACCACCGGCGAGGCCGCCCGCGACCGAAGCGCCGCCGTCGCCGCCGAACTCGCCTGGCGCCACGCCTCCCTCGCCCTCGCCGACGCCGAACGCACCGCCGCCGCCGGCCGCCGCGAACTCCTCGAAGGCCGCACCCTGCACGCCGCCTGGCAGGCCGCCGAGGTCGTGCTCCGCCACCGCGCCGCCGCCGACCGCGTCACCCGCGTCGACGCCGCCATCCGCGAGGCCGAACGCGACGCCGCGCCCGCCCTGGCCGCCCGCGCCGACGCCGCCGCCGCCCTCGTCCGCGCCCTGCACCGGGCCGCCGAGGACGGCGAACGCCGCGCCGCCGAGGAGGAGGAACGCGCCGCCGGCCTCCAGGACCTCGGCGAGAGCTCCCACCGGGACGCCACCGCCGCCGCCACCGCCGCCCAACGGGCCCGCAGCGAATCCGAGCACCTGCGCACCCGCCTCGCCGAGGTGGAACAGGAGACCGCCGACGCCGTCAAGGCCGGCTGGCTCGACGACAGCGCCGGCGCCGACCCGGCCCGCGCCGCCCTCGACGCCGGCGACGCCGAACAGAGCGCCGTCGCCGCCTGGGACGAGGCCCGCGAGATCGCCCGCGCCGCCCAGGACACCGCCCGCGCCGCCGCCACCGCCGAATCCCGCGCCGAACTCACCGCCGCCCGCGCCGCCGACGCGGCCGACGCCGCCGAGGCCGGACACCGCGCCGAACGCCTCGCCGCCGAGTCCCTGGCCGCCGCCCCCCGCCTGCGCGCCCTCCTCGGCCTGCCCGAACCCGCCGACCCCCGCTCCCCGAGCACCTCCCTGCCCGCCCCCCGTCCCGGCGGCCCCGCCGACGAGACCACCGGCGACCCCGAGGCCGACCCCAGCGCCGACCCCACGCCCGAGCCCGGTCTCACCGCCGAGGACCTCGACCGCTCCGCCGACGACCTGCGCACCCTCCTCGACACCCACGTCGCCGACGCCGAACGCCGCCTCTTCGACCTGCGCACCGCCGCCGCCGACGACTCCCGCATCCTCGGCGCCCTCGGCGAGGGCGGCCTGCTGCCCCCCGGCCCCGACGTCCTGGCCACCGTCGAACACCTCGGCGAACACGGCATCCCGGCCCTGCCCGGCTGGCGCTACCTCGCCCAGGCCGTCGACCCCGCCGACCACGCCGGCGTGCTCGCCGCCCGACCCGAACTCGTCGACGGCGTGGTCATCACCGACCCCGACGCCCACGCCCGCGCCCGCGAGGTCCTCTCCGGCGCCGCCCTGCTGCCCCGCTCCACCGTCGCCGTCGGCACCGCCGCCGCCCTGCTGGCCCCCCTGCCCAGCACCGACACGGACACCGACACCGGCGTCTTCCTCGTCCCGCCGAACCCGGCCATGCACGACGAGAACGCCGCCGACACCGAACGCCACGCCCTGCGCGCCCGCGCCGCCGCCCGCGACACCGAGATCCGCGAACTCGCCGCCCGCCTCGCCGGCGACCGCGAACTCGCCGCCCGCCTCGGCTCCTGGCGCACCGGCTGCCCCACCGGCCGGCTCGCCGAACTCGCCGAGACCGCCCGCGCCGCCCGAGCCTTCGCCGCCGAGACCGAGACCGAACTCGCCGAGGCCCGCACCGCCCGCGCCGAGGCCGAGGAGGACGCCGCCGAGGCCGCCCGGATCCGCGACGAACGCCAGGAGACCGCCCAGCGCGCCCGCCGCGCCGCCGACGCCCTCGCCGGACTCGCCCACCGACTGCGCGAACGCTCCGGCAGCCGGATGCGCCTGCGGGAACTCGCCGACGAGGCCGCCGAGGCCGAGGCCCGCGCCGAAACCTGCCTGGACCGGGCCCGCGCCGCCGACGAGGACCGCCGCGCCGCCCAACGCGCCGCCGACGACGCCCACCGCACCGCCCGCGCCCTGCGCGCCGAACGCGCCGAGGTCGCCGGCGTCCCCGACACCCTCGACCCGACCGGCGAACCCGCCACCGACACCCCCCGCCGCCCCCTGCCCGACCTGCGCGAGGCATACCGGGTCGCCTCCCGCCTCTACGAGAAGGTCGGCGTCGGCGCCGACCTGCGCGCCGAACAGGCCCGCGCCGAATCCGAGGAGAGCTCGGCCCTCGCCGAACTCGACCGGCTCACCAACAAGGTCCGCACCCGCGCCGCCGGCCTCCTCGAAGGCACCGACGGCGCCGACGGCCCCTCCCGCCAGGCCGCCGCCGCCCGCGCCGAGGCCCACGTGCAGATGCTGGAGACCCGCGCCGACTCCGCCGCCGAACAACTCGGCCGACTGCGCGGCGAGGCCGAACGCCACGCCCCCGCCGACGGCGAGAGCCACGCCGACCTCCCCGAGGAACTCGTCCCCCGGGACGTCACGGCCGCCCAGGCCCACCTGCGCACCGCCGCCGCCCGCCTCGCCGCCCACACCGGCGCCGTCGAGACCGCCCGCGCCGCCCACGCCGACCTCGCGCACGCCCACCGCGCCGCCGAGGACGCCACCGGCGGCTTCGAGGAGACCGCCGCCCTCCTGCGCGACCTGCTCCGCGACCCCGCCGGCGCCCCCCGCACCGAGGACGAGCCCCCGGCCCCCGACGGCACCGGCCCCTACTCCGGCAGCCTCGCCGAGGCCCGGCAGGCCGCCGCCGACTCCCGCCGCGCCCTGCGCGCCGCCGCCGCCGAGCTCTCCGCCGCCGAGACCGCCCTGCGCGAGACGAGCGACGTGCTCGTCCGGCACGCCAACTCCGCCCACTACGAACAGGTCCGCACCCCGGCCCGGCAGCAGATCCGCGAACTGCCCGCCGCCGCCCTCCCCGAGCACGCCGCCGCCTGGGCCGCCGCCTTCGCCCCCCGCCTGCGCGTCCTCACCGACGAACTCGCCCAGCTCGAACGCAACCGCGACAGCATCGTCGACCGGCTGCGCGGCCTCGTCGAATCCGCCCTGGCCACCCTGCGCTCCGCCCAGCGCCTGTCCCGGCTCCCCGAGGGCCTCGGCGAATGGTCGGGCCAGGAGTTCCTGCGGATCCGCTTCGAGGAACCCGACCAGGCCACCCTCACCGAACGCCTCGGCGAGGTCATCGACGAGGCCACCCGCGCCGCCGTCCGCAAGAACGGCGCCGGAGCCTTCACCGACGGCCGCCGCGACGGCATCGGCCTGCTGCTGCGCGGGGTCCACGCCGCCGTCCACCCGCGCGGCATCGCCGTCGAGATCCTCAAGCCCGACGCCGTGCTGCGCGCCGAACGCGTCCCCGTCGGGCAGATGGGCGACGTGTTCTCCGGCGGCCAGCTCCTCACCGCCGCCATCGCCCTCTACTGCACCATGGCCGCCCTGCGCAGCAACGACCGCGGCCGTGACCGGCACCGGCACGCCGGCACCCTCTTCCTCGACAACCCCATCGGCCGCGCCAACGCCACCTACCTGCTCGAACTCCAGCGGGCCGTCTCCGACGCCCTCGGCGTGCAGCTCCTCTACACCACCGGGCTCTTCGACACCACGGCCCTGGCCGAGTTCCCGCTCGTCATCCGGCTGCGCAACGACGCCGACCTGCGCGCGGGCCTGAAGTACATCAGCGTCGAGGAACACCTGCGGCCCGGCCTGCCCCAGCCCGACCCCGAGGGCGAACCGGTGCACGGCGAGATCACCGCCACCCGCGTCTTCCGCCGGACCTGACGGATTCGCGCCGGCCGCCGGCGCGGTCTCACACCTCCCGCAGCAGCGCCCCGCCCGAGCGCTCCGACCCCGGACCCCCGGGGGCCTGGGGCGCGGGCGGGGCCGGCGGCAGCGTCACGTGCCGGGCCGCCTCCCGGGCCGCGCGCCGCTCGGCCCGCCGCGCCCCCCGGTCCTCCCGGGCCGCGCTGCTCGGCACCGAGTGCACCCCGTGCCGCTGCCGCCAGCCCTGCCGCGTGATCCACACGTCCAACACGCCCCACGTGGACAGGATCGTGCCCACTATGGCCGCGATCACCACCGGGAACGCCGACCAGGCCCCGCTCACCGCCAACAGGAAGGCCACGCTCGCCAGGATCAGGGTCACGCTCACGATCAACACCGCCCGCACCGCCGCCCGGCGCACCGGATCGGGCATGCGGGGCACCCCCTCGGGCTGCTCCACCCACAGGGGACGCCGACCGCCCCCGGCGGCACCCGTCACGTCACGCCCCGTCGCGTTCCGTCCGCTCATCCGTCTCACACTCCCCGCACACCGCGCCCGCGCGCGTCGATCCTCGCCCCGACGACGCGACCCTCGTCCGAGAAGACGCGTGGACGCCGCCGGGGATTCCCGATCCGTCCCCTCGTTCCCAACTCGCAACCAAACCCTTCCCCGCGCCGGAAGTCCGGGTCTTTCGGAACGCAGACTTCCGGCCATCCGCGGATCGGACGCCTCCAGGGGACCACGCAGTGTCATGTGCCACATATCGGGTCGCCCATCCCCGGAAGTTTCGGACAACTCGCGAGTCGCCCCGCCGGCACCGGCCGAAAACGTCCGGACACCCGATCGAGAGGTGTTCCCCGCAGTAGTAGGCTCACGCCGTTCGAACGAGGGAACACCGGCCGTGGCAGGCGGGGTTGAGCCGGGGAGGCTGAGGAGGCCGTGCGCTTTCGCGGGAAGTCCATCCGCCGGAAGATCGTGGCGCTGCTGCTGGTGCCGCTCGTCTCGCTCACCGCCATGTGGGGCTTCACCACGGTGTTGACCGGCCGTCAGGCACTGGACCTCCTCGACGTGGACCCCATCATCCACCGGGTCGGCTACCCCATGGAGTTCGCCGTGGGCGCCCTCCAGACCGAACGCCGACAGACCCTGGTCTACCTCGGCGACCCCCGAGACATCGCCGCCACCGAGGCCCTCAAGGAGAGCCGGGCGGCCGCCGACGAGAAGATGCGGGCCATCGGCGCGGCCGCCGCCGACCCGGAACTGCGCGAGGACCTCGACCCCTCCTCGGTCACCCGTCTCGACGCCATCGCCCACGCCTTCGCCGCCATCGCCGACCTGCGCGGAGAGGTGGACCGGGGCCGACTGAAGTCCGCCGCCGCCCTCGACCGCTACAACCGCCTCGTCGACCCCGGCCACGACTTCCTCTCCAACCTGCACACCCTCCAGGACGTGGAGATGGACAAGGAGGGCCGGGCCCTGGTCGGCGTCACCCGCGCCCGCGAGATGTTCTCCCGCCAGGACGCCGTCGTCGCCGGGGCCCTGGCCGCCGGCCGGATCACCGCCGCCGAACTGCGCTCCGTCACCGAGCTGACGGCCACCCGCCGGCTGCTCTACGACGTGAACCTCGCCGTCCTCCCCGAGACCGACCGCACCCTGTTCACCGGGTACTGGACCGGCCCGCAGAGCGCCGCCGTCCGCGAGGCCGAGGCCCTCCTCGCCGGCGCCTCCGCCGGCCGGACCCCCCTCGGCCTCACCGCCGACGACTGGAACGCCGCCGCCGACCGGGTCATGACGGACACCGCCGACATGGGCCTGAAGGCCGGGGACCGCTACAAGGACCGGGTCATGCCCGTGGCCCGGCGGGTGCTCCTCACCGCCGGGGTCGCCGGGGTCCTGGGCCTGGGCGCCCTGCTGCTGTCGGTGGCCCTGTCGGTGCGGATCGGCCGCTCCCTCGTGCGCGACCTGTCCCGGCTGCGCAAGGAGGCGCACGAGGCGTCCGGCGTGCGCCTGCCCGCCGTCATGCGCCGGCTGGCCGCCGGCGAGCCCGTGGACATCGAGACCGAGGCCCCGCGCCTGGAGTACGAGCGGGACGAGGTCGGCCAGGTCGGCCAGGCCCTCAACACCCTCCAGCGCGCTGCCGTCGAGGCCGCCGTCAAGCAGGCCGAACTCCGCCGCGGCATCTCCGAGGTCTTCGTCAACCTCGCCCGCCGCAACCAGGTCCTCCTGCACCGCCAGCTCACCCTCCTCGACGCGATGGAACGCCGCACCGAGGACACCGACGAACTCGCCGACCTGTTCCGCCTCGACCACATGACCACCCGGATGCGCCGGCACGCCGAGGGCCTGGTCATCCTCTCCGGCGCCGCCCCCTCCCGACAGTGGCGCCGCCCGGTGCCCCTGATGGACGTGGTCCGCGCCGCCGTCGCCGAGGTCGAGGACTACGCCCGCGTCGAGGTCCGACGACTGCCCCGGATCGGGATCGACGGCCCGGCCGTCGGCGACGTCACCCACCTGATCGCCGAACTCCTGGAGAACGCCACCGTCTTCTCGCCCCCGCACACCACCGTCGAGGTGCACGGCGAGGAGGTCGCCAACGGCTTCACCCTCACCATCCACGACCGGGGCCTGGGCATGACCCCCGAGGCCCTCCTCGACGCCAACCTGCGCCTGGGCGAGACCACCGAGTTCGCCCTCTCCGACACCGACCGGCTCGGCCTGTTCGTCGCCGGCCGGCTGGCCTCCCGCCGCCGGGTCCGGGTCTCCCTCCAGACCAGCCCCTACGGCGGCACCACCGCCGTGGTGCTGCTGCCCGCGGCCCTCCTCACCGAGGTCCCCGAGGGCCAGTCCGGCACCCGCGCCGAGGGCGACCGCGCCGACCGGCCCGCGCGCCTGGAACGCCTGGACCGCGAGAGCCGCGCCCGGGCCGGCTCCCGCCCCGGCGGCCGACCCCCCGCCGGCCTCGGCCGACGCCCCGCCGCACCCCTGCGCGGAAACGGTTCGCCCGGCCGGCACCGCGCCGGCGCCCTCCTCGACGAGGGACCCGGCCCCCTCGGCTACCTCGGCCTCGAACCCGCCGGCTTCGAACCGCTGCCCGCCATGGCCAGCCTCGACGACGAGACCCCGCCCGGCGGCACCCCCCGCAGCGTCCTGCTGGGCCCCCTCACCTCCCCGCCGAACCGCGTCCCGCGCCCCGAACCCCGCACCCCGGCCCGCCCCGAACCCGCCGACGAGGCCCCCGGGGACACCCCGGCCCCGGCCCGGCCCACCGGCCCGGTCCGCCCCGCGCGGCCCCCGCACGCCGACCACGACGCCCCCCGCCCCGCCTCCGGCGCCGTCCCGCTGCCCCGCCGCCGCCCGGCCGCCGAATCCCTGCCCGCGCCCACGGCAGGTCCCACCGCGAGCCCCACCGCGAGCCCGGCACCACCGCACGCGCAGGCCCGGCCGGCCCCCGGCACGCCCGCACCGCTGCCCCGCCGGGTGCGCCAGACCCACCTGGCCCCCCAACTCCGCGTCGACCCGGACGCCCCCGAGCGCACCGACCCCGCCGGCCGCTCCGGCCAGGCCCCCGTCGCCGACCTCGACGCCGAGGAGGTGCGCGCCCGGATGTCCGCCCTGCAACGCGGCTGGACCGCCGGCCGCGCGGCCCACGCCCTGGAGCACCAGGACCCGCGCCACCCGTACCAGCCGCACCACCGCCACCCGCACGACGACGCGCACGAGGACAAGGGGAACGGTCGATGACCGCTTCGCACACGGCAGGACACGATTTCCGGGGCCGCTCCGCAGACCCGCTCGACTGGCTCCTCGACGAGCTCGTCGACCGCGTCGGCAGCATCCGCAAAGCGGTCGTCCTCTCCGGCGACGGCCTGGCCACCGGCACCTCCGCCGGCCTCACCCGCGAGGACGGCGAACACCTCGCCGCCGTGGCCTCCGGCTTCCACAGCCTCGCCAAGGGCGTCGGCCGCCACTTCGACTCGGGCCGGGTCCGCCAGACCGTGGTCGAACTGGAGGAGGCGTTCCTCTTCGTGATGGCGGCCGGCGACGGCAGCTGCCTGGCCGTCCTCGCCGACGCCGACTCCGACGTGGGCCAGGTCGCCTACGAGATGACCCTCATGGTCAAGAAGGTCGGAGCCCACCTCGGGACCGCCCCACGCGGCGCCGGACTGTCCGCCGGAGGATGACCCGACCACACCCCGAATCCCCGCAGGGCCCCGCCGACGGCCACCCCCACTGGTTCGACGACGAGGCCGGCCCCGTCGTCCGCCCGTACGCGATGACCCGGGGCCGCACCCGGCACACCGGCCGCGACCCGATGGACCTGATCGCCCTCGTGGTCGCGGAACCGGCCGCCGTCGACCTCGACCCGCGACTGGAGGCCGCCCTGGCCCCCGAGCACGTGGACATCCTCGACCTGTGCCTGGCGGCCCCGCTCTCCGTGGCGGAACTGGCCGCCGACCTCGACCTGCCGGTCGGGGTCATCCGCGTCCTCGTCGGCGACCTCGTCGACGAGGCCCTCGTGCACGTGACCCGGCCGGTCCCCCCGGCCGAACTACCCGACGAATCCGTACTCCGTGAGGTGATCGATGGCCTTCGGGCGCTCTAGCCGCCGCGGCGGCGGCATCCACGCCGTGTCGCCGATCGAGCCCCTGACCCTGAAGATCCTGGTCGCGGGCGGCTTCGGCGTGGGCAAGACCACGATGGTGGGCGCGGTCAGCGAGATCCGCCCGCTGCGCACGGAGGAACGCCTCTCCGAGCCCGGCGCCCGCGTCGACGACATCGGGGGAGTGGAGTCCAAGAGCACGACCACCGTCGCGATGGACTTCGGCCGCATCACCCTGCGCGACGACCTCGTGCTGTACCTCTTCGGCACCCCCGGCCAGGACCGCTTCTGGTTCCTGTGGGACGAACTGGCCCAGGGCGCGCTCGGCGCCGTCGTCCTCGTGGACACCCGCCGGCTCGCCGACTGCTTCGCCGCCGTGGACTACTTCGAACGCCGCCGGATCCCGTTCCTGGTGGCCGTCAACTGCTTCGAGGGGGCCGAACGCCACCCGGTGGTCGCCGTCCGCGAGGCCCTGGACCTCGACCCCGAGGTCCCGATCCTGCTGTGCGACGCGCGGGACCGCGAGTCCGTCAAGGACGTCCTCGTCGGGGTCGTCGAACACGCCATGTCCCTGGCCCGGGCCCGCCGGCGCGCCGCGCACCCCTGAGGCCGACCGGCACGACGAGACGGCCCGTACCCCCGCCGACTGGGGTACGGGCCGTCGCTCTCGTGGGGGAGCACGGTCGCCCGCCGCCGAGAGGGGAGCGCGCCACCGTGCAGGGAAGTCTGAACCCGTCCCGGTGGGCCGTCAAGGACCCTGACGGCACCACCTGCGCACGACCCCCCGCCGACCGCCGGCCTCAGCGCACCGCCACCACCGCCGAACCGTGCCCGAACAGGCCCTGGTTCGCGGTGATGCCCACCCGCGCCCCCGGCACCTGCCGGGCCCCGGCCGTGCCCCGCAACTGCCAGGTCAGCTCGCAGACCTGCGCGATGGCCTGCGCCGGCACCGCCTCCCCGAACGAGGCCAGGCCGCCGCTGGGGTTCACCGGCGTCCGACCGCCCAGGGCCGTCGCCCCCTCTCGCAGCAACCCGGCCCCGTCCCCCGGCGCGCACAGCCCGAGGTCCTCGTACCACTCCAGCTCCAGGGCCGTGGACAGGTCGTAGACCTCCGCCAGCGACAGGTCCGCCGGCCCGATCCCGGCCTCCTCGTAGGCGGCGCGCGCGATCGAGGACCGGAAGGACTCCGCCGGCGCCGGGGTCACCGCCGCCGAGTCCGTGGCGATGTCCGGCAGGTCGAGCACGGTGCGCGGGTGCGTCGGGGTGACGGTGGACACCGCCCGGATCCGCACCGGGTCCGTGATCCCCCGTGCCCGGGCCCATGCCTCGGAGCACAGCACCAGTGCCGCGCCCCCGTCGGAGGTCGCGCACACGTCGAGCAGCCGCAGCGGGTCGGCCAGCAGCGGGGAGGCGGCCACCTCCTCGGCGGTGACGGCCTTGCGGTAACGGGCGTTCGGGTTGAGCAGCCCGGCCGCCGCGTTCTTCACCTTCACCCGGGCGAAGTCCTCGGGGGTGTCCCCGTGCAGCGCCATCCGGCGGCGGGCGTAGAGCCCGAAGTACGTCGGATTGGTGGCGCCCAGCACCCGGAACCGCAGCCAGTCCGGGTCGTCGGGCCGGTCCCCGCCGGCCGGGGTGAAGAAGCCCTTGGGCGCGGCGTCAGCGCCCACCACCAGGACCACGTCGGCCAGCCCGGCCAGGATCCGGGCCCGGGCCGTGTCGATGGCCTGGGCGCCCGAGGCGCAGGCCGCGTACACGCTGGTCACGCGCGCGCCCTGCCAGCCGAGGGCGCGGGCGAAGGTGGCCCCTGCCACGTAGCCGGGGTAGCCGCCGCGCACGGTGTCGGCGCCGACGACGGCGTCGACCTCGGTCCAGTCCACGCCCGCGTCGGCGAGGGCGGCGCGGGCGGCGAAGCGCCCGTACTCCACGAAGCTCCGGCCCCATTTGCCCCAGGGGTGCATGCCGGCCCCGGCCACCACCACGTCGCCGCTCACGCCGTCACCCCCGGGCCCCCGGCGTCGCCCTCGGCTGGCACGGGCCGGAACCACCAGGTGGTCCAGGTGGTGCCGTGTTCCTTGTCCTCGTCGAGGATCCCGGGCACCACCTCGACCTCCATGCCCACCGCGAGGTCGGCGGGCCGCACCCCGGGCGGGGTCTGGCCCAGGACCACGAGGGCCTCGGCCGCGAGCTCCACCGCCACCAGGGTGCGCGGCTCCCAGGGCGTGTCGGGGTCGGAGACGTAGGGGGCGGGCGGGCGGTAGCGCCCGTCGGTGTAGGACCAGATCCGGCCGCGCGGCGAGAGCGGCACGGATTCGCGCTCGCCCTCCCCGGCGCAGGCCGGATTGCGGCAGAAGGCGGGCTCCGGGGGGAAGGAGACGGTGGCGCAGGCCGTGCACCGGCTGCCGATCAACCGGAACCCGCCGCTCCCGCCGGCACCGTCGCCGGCCTCGGGGGGCACCTCCCCGAACCATCCGGCCACCACAGGCGTCCGTTCCACGAGCACCCCTCCCACCGCACCTGCCGCCACACTCCTGACGGATCGTCAGAAGTGTGGCACGGTCACGGGTTCTCGGCGAGCCACTTGGAGGCGATCTCCGACAACTCCGCGTCCCGACCGGCCAGCATCATCCGGATCATCTGCGCGTCCCCGCGCAGCGACCAGGCCGGATGCCCGAAGGTCGCCGGATTGTTCCGCTCCAACAGGAAATGGGCCGGCCACGCCGTGCCGTACCCCACCAACGGCAGCGCGACCAGCCATCTCGGCCGCCCCCGCCCCACCCCGTACACCGTCAGCGCCAACCCGCCCAGGGTGCCCACCAGATGCACCCACCGGGTCGCGGCACGGGAGTGCATGGCCACGTAGTAGGGCCAGAATTCTTCGTACGAGCCGAATGTCGGCCTGCTCTCGCTCATGCCGGGAACGTACTCGCCACACCCCCCGCCGAAACGCCCCGAGCCCCCCGAACCCCACCCCCACGGAGGCCCGTTCGCCTACCATCACGCCATGCCGACACCGGTCAAGGACTCCCACTGCTCCGCCTGCGGGGCCCGCCACCACGACGCGACCTGGCCCCGCACCTGCCCCGACTGCGGCACCGTCGCCCACCGCAACCCCCTGCCCGTCGCGGTCGCCCTGCTCCCGGTCACCGACCACGAGGGCACCGGTCTTCTCGTCATCACCCGCGCCATCGAACCCGCCCTCGGCGGCACCGCCCTGCCCGGCGGCTTCGTCGACTTCGGCGAGGACTGGCGGCACGCGGTGGTCCGCGAACTCGCCGAGGAGACCGGCATCGAGGCCGGCGCCGCCGAGGTCACCCTCTTCGACGCCCTCAGCTCCCCGGCCGGCCACCTGCTCCTCTTCGGCCTCCTCCCGGACCGCCCCGCCCACACCCTGCCCCCGGACCGGCCCACCCCCGAGACCTCGGGCCGGGCGATCCTGCGTGCCCCCGCCCCGCTGGCCTTCCCGCTGCACACCGAAGCCGCCGCCACCTGGTTCGCGACCCGCTGACCCGCCCCGCCGGCCCCCGCAACCCGGCTCAGACCTCGCCGCCCCGCAGCCGCACCTCCCCGGGCCAGGCCCGCCCCTCGGCGTCCTCGACCACCACCCGACCCCCCTCCCACCGGGTCACCACCCGCCGGGGCTCCGGCGGCTCGAAACCCACCCCGCCCGGCTCCGTCACCACCCCGCCCCCGGTCCGCCCCGGCGCCGGCGGCCACACCTCCCACACCACACCCGACCCCCGCACCCCGTCCGCCCCACGCACCGGCAGCACCGACCCCGCCCGCACGAACACCGGCACCCGGTCCCACGGCGCGTCCACCAACACCTGCCCCGGCCCCTCGAAGGCCCGACCCGTGGCCCGCTCCCACCACAGCCCGCGCGGCAACCGCACCGCCCGCCGATCCGCCCCCGGCACCAACACCGGGGCCACCAACAACGCGTCCCCCAACAGGAACGCGTCCCCGCAGTCCCGCAACACCCGATCCTCCGGCCACTCCCACCACACCGGCCGCACGTACGGCGCCCCGGTCCGCGCCGCCGCCCACGCCACCTGCTCCAGATACGGCCGCAAGACCTCCCGCTCCCGCCACAGCGCCCCCGCCGCCGCCTCCACCTCCGCCCCGAACTCCCACGGCTCCCGCCGCCCCGCCCAGTGCGCCGCGTGCGTCCGGAACAACGGCAGATACGCCCCCAGCCCCCACCACCGCGCGAACAGCTCCGGCCCCGGACTCCCGTCGAACCCGCCCACGTCCGGACCCGAGTACGGGATCCCGCACAAGCCCAGCCCCAACACCAGCGCCAACGAGGCCCGCAACCCCTCCCAGGTCGAGGCCACGTCCCCCGACCACGTCCCCCCGTACCGCTGCGACCCGGCCCACCCCGACCGCGAGAACAGGAACGGCCGCACCCCCGGCCGCAGCTCCGTCAACCCCTCCCACGCCGCCCGCGCCATCCCCAGCGCGTACACGTTGTGCGCCGCCCGGTGATCCCCGCCCGCCCCCTCCAGCGCGTGCCGCGCCGACAACGGCAGCGTCCGCTCCCCGAACGGCGCGAAGGACACCGGCTCGTTCATGTCGTGCCAGAAACCCTCGAACCCGCGCCCCAGCCGCTCCGCGTACCACCCGCCCCACCAGCGCCGCACCACCGGATCGGTGAAGTCCGGGAACGCGCACGCCCCCGGCCACACCTCACCGCGCACCACCCGCCCCGCCCCGTCCCGCACGAACGCCCCCGCCGACCCCACCGCCAGCCCCGAGGCGTACACCGACCCCGGCACCGGACCCGAGCCCTCGAGCCCCTCCTCCACCTTCACCGCCGGATCCACGATCGACACCAACCGCGTCCCGTCCGCCGCCCGCAGCTCCGCCGCGAGCCCCGCCAGGTCCGGGAACCGCCCCTCGTCCACCGTGAACACCCGATGCCCGTCGTAGTGGTCGATGTCCAGGTGCAGGGCCGCCGGCGACATCCCGCGCGCCCGGTACCCGGCCGCCACCCGCCGCACCTCCGCCGCGTCCCCGAACCCCCACCGCGCGTGCTGGTACCCAAACGCCCACTCCGGCGGCACCGCCGGCGTCCCCGTCAACGCCGCCCACCCGGCCGCGATCCGCGCCGGCGGCCCGGTCAGCACCCAACACCGCAGCGGCCCGCCCTCGAACCGCACCTCGCACACCCCGGGCCGGTCCGGACCCGACCCGGCCCCCTCCTCGCCCTCGCGCAGGGTGACCCGCCCGTCCCACGGGTTGTCGTGGAACACCAGGTGCGTCCCCGCGTCCGCGACCACCACCTGCACCGGCATCGTCAGGTACAGCGGATCGTCCCCGTACGTGAACCCGCCCTTCGGGTCGGTGTTCCACAACCGGTACGAGCCGTCCCCGAGCCGCGGCCCGCTCGCCCGCCCCCCGAGCCCGAAGAACCGCGCGTCGGCCGGCACCTCGGCCCGCGTCCGCCGCCGACCCGCCCCGTCCGCCGGCTCCGCCGGCCGCTCCCCGTCCGCCCCCACCGGCTCCCACCAACGCGGCGGGGCCTCCCGCCGCAACACCGCCCCGCCCGGCGTGCGCACCTCCACCGCGCCCACCCGCGACACCGCCACCGTCACCCGCTCCGAGACCACCCGCCACCCGCCGTCGGTGTCCGGCTCGAACACCGCCCGCGGATCCGGCTCCGGCCCCGAGCCCACCACCGCGTGCGAGGGCCCCGGCTCCGCCCCGTCCCACCCCCAGAACACGGCCCCGCCCACCGCCACCCGCACCAACAGCTCCGAGCGCGCGAACCGCACCACCCCACCGCCCGGCCGCGGCTCCACCCCCGTCAACGCCCCCGGCACCCGGGCCCGCTCCGCCCGCCGCGCCGGCAGGCCCGCCGCGTCCGCCCGACGCCGCCGCCACGCCGTCCGCCACCCCCGACGCCCCGCCGCCGAGCCCCACTCCGACACCGTCCGCACCAGCTCACGACCGTCCATGGCCCTCACCCTGCCGGCCACGCACCCCCCGGCGGGCCGCGTTCAACCGCCGTTCACCCGCACCCCGCCCGGAAACCGACGCGAACCGATCGGACCCGACCGCTCTGGCGCCGGAGTCGATCACCTGGCATGGTCCCTGTGTGCCGGCCCGCGCCCACCCCGCGCGCCGTCGACACCACCCGCACACCACACGCGCCCCGCGAACACCGCGCCCACCACGCGCCACGCGCGGCGCCGCAGACCCCGGGAGCCTGCCATGACCCCGCCCGCCGCGCCCGAACCGACCGGCGCCACGGACCCCTCCGCCCCCCTGTGGACCCCCACCCCGGAGCGGATCGCCGCCGCCCGCGTCACCGCCTTCCAGGCATGGGCCGCCGAACACCACGGCGCCCCCGCCGCCGGCGGCTACCCGGCCCTGCACGCGTGGTCCGTCGCCGAACTGCCCGCCTTCTGGCAGGCCCTCGTCACCTGGTTCGACGTCCGCTTCACCACCCCGCCCACCGAGGTCCTCGCCGACCGGTCCATGCCCGGCGCCCGCTGGTTCCCCGGCGCCCGCCTCAACTACGCCGAGCACGCCCTGCGCGCCGGCGAGGACCCCGCCCGCGCCGACGAACCCGCCCTCCTCGCCGTGGACGAGACCCACGACCCGACCCCCGTCACCTGGCGCGAACTGCGCCGACAGGTCGGCTCCCTCGCCGCCCACCTGCGCGCGCTCGGCGTCACCCCCGGCGACCGCGTCGGCGGCTACCTGCCCAACGTCCCCGAGGCCGTCGTCGCCCTCCTCGCCACCGCCGCCGTCGGCGGCGTCTGGACCTCCTGCGCCCCCGACTTCGGCGCCCGCAGCGTCCTCGACCGCTTCCAGCAGGTCGAACCCGTGGTCCTGATCACCGTCGACGGCTACCGCTACGGCGGCAAGGAACACGACCGCCGCGAGACCGTCGCGGAACTGCGCGCCGAACTGCCCTCCCTGCGCGCCGTCGTCCACATCCCGCTGCTCGGCACCCCCGCCCCCGACGGCGCCCGCGAATGGGCCGAACTGACCGGCGACCCCGTCGAGCCCACCTTCGACGCCGTCCCCTTCGACCACCCCCTGTGGGTGCTCTACTCCTCCGGCACCACCGGCCTGCCCAAGGCCATCGTCCAGTCCCAGGGCGGCATCCTGATCGAGCACCTCAAACAGATCGGCCTGCACTGCGACCTCGGCCCCGGCGACCGCTTCTTCTGGTACACCTCCACCGGCTGGATGATGTGGAACTTCCTCGTCTCCGGCCTCCTCACCGGCACCACCGTGGTCCTCTACGACGGCAGCCCCGGCCACCCCGACATCGCCGCCCAGTGGCGGATCGCCGAACGCACCCGCGCCACCCTCTTCGGCACCTCCGCCGCCTACGTCATGGCCTGCCGCAAGGCGGGGATCCACCCGGCCCGCGATTTCGACCTGTCCTCCGTGCAGTGCGTGGCCACCACCGGCTCCCCCCTGCCCCCCGACGGCTTCCGCTGGCTCGGCGAGGAGGTCGCCGGCGAGCGCGACCTGTGGATCGCCTCCGTCAGCGGCGGCACCGACGTGTGCAGCTGCTTCGCCGGCGCCGTCCCCACCCTCCCCGTCCACATCGGCGAACTCCAGGCCGCCTGCCTCGGCACCGACCTCCAGTCCTGGGACCCGGCCGGCAAACCCCTGATCGACGAGGTCGGCGAACTCGTCGTCACCAACCCCATGCCCTCCATGCCGAGCCGCTTCTGGAACGACCCCGACGGCAGCCGCTACCACGACAGCTACTTCGACACCTACCCCGGCGTCTGGCGCCACGGGGACTGGATCACCCTGACCGACCGGGGCTCCGTCGTCATCCACGGCCGCTCCGACTCCACCCTCAACCGCCAGGGCGTGCGGATGGGCTCCGCCGACATCTACGAGACCGTCGAACGCCTCCCCGAGATCCGCGAATCCCTCGTCATCGGCCTGGAGGAACCCGACGGCGGCTACTGGATGCCGCTCTTCGTGCACCTCGCCCCCGGCGCCGCGCTCGACGACGCCCTGCGCGCCCGCATCACCGCGGCCCTGCGCGCCGAACTCTCCCCCCGCCACGTGCCCGACGAGATCATCGCCGTCCCCGGCATCCCGCACACCCTCACCGGCAAGCGGATCGAGGTCCCCGTCAAACGGCTCCTCGGCGGCACCCCCCTGGAGAAGGCCGTCAACCCGGGCTCCGTCGACGACCTCGACCTGCTCCGCTTCTACGCCGACCTCGGCGCCGCCCGCGCCCGGAACTGACGGGGCGGACCCAGGGCAGACCGTCACTGTCAGTGGTCGTGATTACCGTGAGTGAGCAACGTGTTCGGGGGCGGCACCCCCGCCCCCGAACACGCGCGACACATCCGCACGCTCACCCCCGGGGGGAACCACCATGACCGAGACCACCCGCCGCGCCCTGCGCCGCGAGATCCACCACACCATCGGCATCCTCGCCGACCCCACCGCCTTCGCCACGATGCGCGACACCCACCCCGGCTTCCCCTTCACCGACCACCACGACTACCTCCACGAGACCGAGGCCCTCCTGCGCACCCTGCGGGCCCGCGGCGCCCGCGTCGGCCTCGCCCTCTTCGACCCGCACGAATACGCCCACCACTGCCTCGACCGCGCCCTCGACCCCGACACCCGACGGGCCCGCGTCCACTACACCGCCGAACTCGCCGCCACCGCGATCCCCTACGAGGGCCAACCCCTCGCCGAACTCCTGCCCCACCTCGCCCGCCACGCCGAACACCGGGCCCACGGCCGCCACGCCGAACTCCTCCTCGCCGAGCACGGGGACTTCGGCGCCACCGCCGGCGCCCTCGCCCGCGCCGACCACATCGCCGAACACCTCCTCGACGCCGCCGGACCCGGCCGACACCACCTCGTGTGCAGCGTCGCCGGCCCCGACGGGGTCCTCTCCGCCGCCCTGCACGCCCGACACCCCGACCCGGACCACGCGGACCACCCGGGCCACGGCCCGACCGGGGACGGACCCCTCCCGTGGGACCCGCACGAGCGCGCCGCGTTCACCACCGTCCTCGCCGTGGGCGTCCTCACCGGCGGCCCCGGAGGACTCGTCCTGCGCACGGCCCGCACGGGCCGACCCGACCGGGTCCACGGATGGCGACTCACCGAGGGCGGCCTGGTGCCGCTCAGCGCCGGCGCCGTCTTCGACGCCTACTGCACCGACCCCGCCACCGGAGACCCGATCGGACCCGAGCCCGGGGTGGACCACTGCGCCGGCTACCCCATCCCCGAACCCGACCGGGACCTGCCCTGACCCCGCGACCCGACTACACGGCGGGCCAACCGCCGTAGGGCACCGTCAAGATCTCCAGGTAGTGACCGGCGGGGTCCGTGAAGTACACGCCCCGACCGCCGTCCTGACGGTTGATCTCCCCGGCCCGCTCGCGCCGGGGATCGGCCCAGTGCGGCACCCCGCCGGCCACGATCCGCGCGTACACGGCCGTGAACTCCTCCTCCGACACGAGAAAGGCGTAGTGCTGCGGCGTGAGCGGCACGCCCTCGGGCAGGGACGCGAAGTCCAACGTGACACCGTTCGCGAGCTCCACGGCCACGAACGGACCCCACTCGGAGGTGATCTCCAACCCCATCAACGCCGAGAAGAACTCGGCGGACTCCCGGTTGTCCCGGGCATGGACGATCGTGTGGTTCAAAGCGACTGACAAGGAATGCCTCCACGGGCATCTCCCGGAGCCTCCATGCCTCACCCGACCGGTGACCGACACGCGACTCGACCCCGGACCCTACCCCCGCACACCCCGATCCCACCAGGCCCCGCACACGCCGAGAGGGCCCCCGCCGGAGCGGGGGCCCTCTCGGATGAACGCGACGGTCAGGCGATCACTCGCCCGACAGCACCGCCTGGGCGGCCACACGGGCCTCCTCGGCGCTGTCCGCGGCGCGCGCGGCGGCCGCCGCACGCTCGCACTGGGCCAGCGTGTACTTCGCGAGCGTGGCCCGCACGTACGGAATGGACGCGGCACCCATGGACAGGGAGGTCACACCCAGACCGGTCAGCACGCACGCCAGCAGCGGGTCCGAGGCGGCCTCGCCACAGACACCACAGCTCTTGCCCTCGGCCTTCGCGGCGTCCGCGGACATCGCGATCAGGTCGAGCAGCGCCGGCTGCCACGGGTCCTGCAGCCGCGACACCGCACCGACCTGACGGTCGGCGGCGAACGCGTACTGCGCCAGGTCGTTCGTGCCCAGCGACAGGAACTCGACCTCCTGCAGGATCGAGCGCGCCCGGAGCGCGGCGGAGGGGATCTCCACCATCGCGCCGAACTTCGCCTTCAGCCCCGCCTCACGGCAGGCGTCGGCGAAGGCCCTGGCGTCGGCCCGGTCGGCCACCATCGGGGCCATGACCTCCAGGTACACCGGCAGGCCCTCGGCGGCCTTGGCCAGCGCGGTGAGCTGCGTGCGCATCACCTCCGGGTGGTCGAGCAGGGTCCGCAGACCACGCACGCCCAGCGCCGGGTTCGGCTCGTCGGCCGGGGTCAGGAAGTCGAGCGGCTTGTCGGCGCCCGCGTCCAGGACGCGCACGACGACGCGACCCTCCGGGAACGCCTCCAGAACCGCGCGGTACGCCTCGACCTGCTTCTCCTCGGACGGCGCCTTCTTGCTGTCGTCCAGGAACAGGAACTCGGTGCGGAACAGGCCCACACCCTCGGCACCCGCCTCGACGGCCGCCGGCACGTCGGCGGGACCGCCGACGTTCGCCAGCAGCGGCACCTTGTGACCGTCGGAGGTCGCGCCCGGACCGGAGGACGCGGACAGCGCGGCCTTCCGCTCGGCGGCGGCGGCCTCCAGCTCGGCCCGCTTCTCCGGGGTCGGGTCCACGAAGATGTCACCGGTCGAACCGTCGACCGCGATGATCGTGCCCTCGGGCAGCTCGCCCGCACCGGGCAGCGCCACGACGGCCGGCACACCCAGGGCACGCGCGAGGATCGCGCTGTGGCTGGTCGGGCCGCCTTCCTCGGTCACGAAACCGAGCACCAGCGCCGGGTCGAGCAGCGCGGTGTCCGCGGGAGCGAGGTCCCGCGCGATGAGCACGTACGGCTCGTCGCTGTCCGGCACACCCGGCATCGGCACGCCCAGCAGGCGGGCCACGATGCGGTTGCGGACGTCGTCCAGGTCGGCCACGCGGCCGGCCATGTACTCGCCGGCGCCCGCGAGCAGGTCGCGGTAGGCGGCGAACGCGTCGTACACCGCGCGCTCGGCGGTGCTGCCGACGGCCACGCGCCGGTCGACATCGGCCATCAGCTCAGGGTCCTGAGCGATCATGGCCTGGGCTTCCAGCACGTGCTGAGCCTCGCCACCGGCCAACTGGCCGCGCGCGATCAGATCGGCCGCCACAGCGTCCACGGCCTGACGGGCGCGCCCCTGTTCGCGCTCCGCCTCGTCCGCGGTGATCTGCTTGGCCGGCGGTTCCAGGACCGCCGTGCCCATGTGCCGAACCTCGCCGATCGCCACACCGTGGCTCACGCCGACGCCTCGCAGCGTTGTCTCCATTTCACCCGTCTCCGATAGAGCGGCGGGCCCAGCCGCCGCGGTGGTTGTCCGACCCGTCAGTTCCGACGGTCGTGTCACTGCCAGCCGAAGATGACGTCGCCGGCCTTGACGTCGTCGGCCTCCTTGACGTCGGACAGGGAGTCCGCGGTGGCCTCCAGGGCCACGATCGGGCAGATGGGGGACTTGCCGGCGGCCTCGACGGCGGCCGGGTTCCACCGGATCACGGCCTGGCCGCGGGTCACGGTGTCGCCCTTGTTGACGAGCAGCTCGAAGCCCTCACCGTTGAGCTGAACGGTGTCGATGCCGAGGTGGGTGAGGACACCGTGGCCCTCGCCGTCGACGACGACGTACGCGTGCGGGTGCAGAGAAACGACCACACCGTCCACGGGGGCCACGGCCTCCGAGGGCTCGCGCACGGGATCAATAGCGGTGCCCGGTCCCACCATCGCGCCGGAGAACACCGGATCGGGCACAGCCGCGAGTCCGATGGCACGCCCGGCAAGTGGGGACGTCACGCTGGTCATGGGGGGCCTCCCAGGGGTGGGGCTTCATCGTGTCGCCGTCACTACCTGTCCAGGACGGCGTACTTTGAGAAGGGTAAGTCATGAGTCGTCCGGGTTCCGCACGAAGTGCATCCCCATGCCCCTGTATGCCCTGACTGTGTCAAGGCCCACGGGAAGGGGAACGCGAGGTTCCCGGCGTCCTCATAGTGGACTAGACCATACGCCCGAAACGATTTGCCTCGTCACCGGCGGCCCTGTACTGTCGTGACTCCCGCCGCGACGCGCTTCGTGAACTTCTCGCGAACATCGCCGGAGCGGGAACCCAAACTCTGCACGAGCAGCCGATCCTCGGATCCGGCCCTCTTTTCGTGTGCGTCCGTCGTGACGACATTCGGAAGTGGTCGGGAGGACCGAAAAGCACTGATAGAGTTCGGGGGCCAGAAAGGAAATCGCGAAAGCGAGGAACTGGAAAGCACCGAGGAAATCGGGCCGGAAACGGTGTGATAGAGTCGGAAACGCAAGAACGAAAAACAAGAGCAAGAACGAAGGAAGCGCCCGGAGGGCCCGGAAACGGGAACGAAGGAAGCGTCCGCACCTTGAGAACTCAACAGCGTGCCAAAAATCAACGCCAGATATGTTGATACCCCGTCTCTTCGGAGACGAGGTTCCTTTGAAAAGTCCTCGGACGATCCCTTGTGGATCGTGTGAGGCAACCACACAGCGAGGACGCTGTGAACAGACGGCCACATTCCGGCCTATGTCTGTTCCGCTCAACGCGAGTGGGCACCGGATTACCGGTAAACATTCACGGAGAGTTTGATCCTGGCTCAGGACGAACGCTGGCGGCGTGCTTAACACATGCAAGTCGAACGATGAAGCCCTTCGGGGTGGATTAGTGGCGAACGGGTGAGTAACACGTGGGCAATCTGCCCTTCACTCTGGGACAAGCCCTGGAAACGGGGTCTAA
>NZ_CP187113.1:5550000-6072140 GCF_049606955.1 Streptomyces dryopteridis
AACCTGGGGGATGACCTGTGGTTAGGGGTGAAAGGCCAATCAAACTCCGTGATAGCTGGTTCTCCCCGAAATGCATTTAGGTGCAGCGTCGTGTGTTTCTTGCCGGAGGTAGAGCACTGGATAGGCGATGGGCCCTACCGGGTTACTGACCTTAGCCAAACTCCGAATGCCGGTAAGTGAGAGCACGGCAGTGAGACTGTGGGGGATAAGCTCCATGGTCGAGAGGGAAACAGCCCAGAGCATCGACTAAGGCCCCTAAGCGTACGCTAAGTGGGAAAGGATGTGGAGTCGCAGAGACAACCAGGAGGTTGGCTTAGAAGCAGCCACCCTTGAAAGAGTGCGTAATAGCTCACTGGTCAAGTGATTCCGCGCCGACAATGTAGCGGGGCTCAAGCGTACCGCCGAAGTCGTGTCATTGCAGCAATAGGGCCAACGCCTGCTGTGATGGGTAGGGGAGCGTCGTGTGCCGGGTGAAGCAGCACCGGAAGGTAGTTGTGGACGGTTCACGAGTGAGAATGCAGGCATGAGTAGCGATACAAGAGTGAGAAACTCTTGCGCCGATTGACTAAGGGTTCCTGGGTCAAGCTGATCTGCCCAGGGTAAGTCGGGACCTAAGGCGAGGCCGACAGGCGTAGTCGATGGACAACCGGTTGATATTCCGGTACCCGCTTTGAAACGCCCAATATCGAATCCTCTGATGCTAAGACCGTGAAGCCGTCCTGGAGCCTTCGGGCAAAGGGGAGTGGTGGAGCCGTTGATCCAAGGTGGTAGTAGGTAAGCGATGGGGTGACGCAGGAAGGTAGTCCAGCCCGGGCGGTGGTAGTCCCGGGGTAAGGGTGTAGGCCGTGTGGTAGGCAAATCCGTCACACGTTAAGGCTGAGACCTGATGCCGAGCCGATTGTGGTGAAGTGGATGATCCTATGCTGTCGAGAAAAGCCTCTAGCGAGTTTCATGGCGGCCCGTACCCTAAACCGACTCAGGTGGTCAGGTAGAGAATACCGAGGCGTTCGGGTGAACTATGGTTAAGGAACTCGGCAAAATGCCCCCGTAACTTCGGGAGAAGGGGGGCCACGTCTGGTGATGAGTCTTGCACTCTGAGCTGGGGGTGGCCGCAGAGACCAGCGAGAAGCGACTGTTTACTAAAAACACAGGTCCGTGCGAAGCCGTAAGGCGATGTATACGGACTGACGCCTGCCCGGTGCTGGAACGTTAAGGGGACCGGTTAGTGACCTTTCGGGGTTGCGAAGCTGAGAACTTAAGCGCCAGTAAACGGCGGTGGTAACTATAACCATCCTAAGGTAGCGAAATTCCTTGTCGGGTAAGTTCCGACCTGCACGAATGGCGTAACGACTTCTCGACTGTCTCAACCATAGGCCCGGTGAAATTGCACTACGAGTAAAGATGCTCGTTTCGCGCAGCAGGACGGAAAGACCCCGGGACCTTTACTACAGTTTGATATTGGTGTTCGGTTCGGCTTGTGTAGGATAGGTGGGAGACTGTGAAGCGGCCACGCCAGTGGTTGTGGAGTCGTCGTTGAAATACCACTCTGGTCGTGCTGGATGTCTAACCTCGGTCCGTGATCCGGATCAGGGACAGTGTCTGATGGGTAGTTTAACTGGGGCGGTTGCCTCCCAAAGAGTAACGGAGGCGCCCAAAGGTTCCCTCAGCCTGGTTGGCAATCAGGTGTTGAGTGTAAGTGCACAAGGGAGCTTGACTGTGAGACCGACGGGTCGAGCAGGGACGAAAGTCGGGACTAGTGATCCGGCGGTGGCTTGTGGAAGCGCCGTCGCTCAACGGATAAAAGGTACCCCGGGGATAACAGGCTGATCTTCCCCAAGAGTCCATATCGACGGGATGGTTTGGCACCTCGATGTCGGCTCGTCGCATCCTGGGGCTGGAGTCGGTCCCAAGGGTTGGGCTGTTCGCCCATTAAAGCGGTACGCGAGCTGGGTTTAGAACGTCGTGAGACAGTTCGGTCCCTATCCGCTGTGCGCGTAGGAATATTGAGAAGGGCTGTCCCTAGTACGAGAGGACCGGGACGGACGAACCTCTGGTGTGCCAGTTGTCCTGCCAAGGGCATGGCTGGTTGGCTACGTTCGGGAGGGATAACCGCTGAAAGCATCTAAGCGGGAAGCCTGCTTCGAGATGAGTATTCCCACCTCCTTGAGAGGGTAAGGCTCCCAGTAGACGACTGGGTTGATAGGCCAGATGTGGAAGCCCGGTAACGGGTGAAGCTGACTGGTACTAATAGGCCGAGGGCTTGTCCTCAGTTGCTCGCGTCCACTGTGTTAGTTCTGAAATAACGAACTCCCGTTTGCCGGTTGAGTTCAGAATTTCATAGTGTTTCGGTGGTCATAGCGTTAGGGAAACGCCCGGTTACATTCCGAACCCGGAAGCTAAGCCTTTCAGCGCCGATGGTACTGCAGGGGGGACCCTGTGGGAGAGTAGGACGCCGCCGAACAATTATTGTGGGGGAGCCCCGCACCTTATGGTGCGGGGCTTTTCCGCGTTCCGGGCCCGTTTCGGGCGCACGGGGCGACGGTTCGGGTTCCCGGGGGCCGCGGGGTTCTCCTGTAGGGTCGTCGTGGTTCATCGTTCGCACGTTCAATCGCAGTGGAGGCCCCCGGGTGGAGGTCCAGGAGACTCGGGTCCAGACCGACCGAATTTTCACGATCCCGAACATTCTGAGCATGGCTCGCCTCGTCGGCGTCCCCGTGTTCCTGTGGCTCATTCTCGCCGAACACGACGGCTGGGCCCTCCTGGTGCTGATGTTCAGCGGGATCAGTGACTACCTCGACGGCAAACTCGCCCGGAAGTGGAATCAGATCAGCAGCCTCGGCCGGCTGCTCGACCCGGCCGCCGACCGGCTCTACGTTCTGTCCACCCTCTTCGGTCTGACCTGGCGCGAGATTCTCCCGCTGTGGCTCACCGCGGCCCTCCTGGTCCGCGAGCTGATGCTCCTGGTGATGGTGTGGATCCTCCGCCGTCACGGCTATCCGCCGCCGCAGGTCAACTTCCTCGGCAAGGCCGCGACCTTCAACCTCATGTACGCGTTCCCGCTCCTCCTGCTCAGCGACGGCAGCGGATGGCTCGCCTGGGTTGCGTCGGTATTCGGATGGGCGTTCGCTGGATGGGGTACAACCCTCTATTGGTGGGCAGGGATCCTGTATGTGGTCCAGGTCCGCCGGCTCGTCCGCGCGGACAGGGAGGCCACCACCCATTAGCTGATGCGCGAAGGGGGATTCTCCCGATATGAAGGCCGTCGTGATGGCCGGTGGCGAAGGCACACGTCTTCGCCCCATGACCTCAAGCATGCCCAAGCCGCTCCTGCCGGTGGCCAACAGGCCGATCATGGAGCACGTGCTGCGGCTGCTGAAGCGGCACGGTCTCACCGAGACCGTGGTCACCGTGCAGTTCCTCGCGTCACTCGTACGGAACTACTTCGGCGACGGCGAAGACCTCGGCATGGAACTCACCTATGCCAACGAGGAGAAGCCACTCGGGACCGCCGGCAGTGTGAAGAACGCCGAAGAGGCCCTCAAGGACGACTCCTTCCTGGTCATCTCGGGGGACGCCCTCACCGATTTCGACCTCACCGACCTGATCGCCTTCCACAAGGAGAAGGGCGCCCTCGTCACGGTGTGCCTGACCCGGGTCCCGAACCCGTTGGAGTTCGGCATCACGATCGTGGACGAAGAGGGCAAGGTCGAGCGCTTCCTGGAGAAGCCGACCTGGGGCCAGGTGTTCTCCGACACCGTCAACACCGGCATCTACGTGATGGAGCCCGAGGTCTTCGACTACGTCGCGGCCGACACCTCCGTGGACTGGTCCGGTGACGTGTTCCCGCAGCTCATGAAGGAAGGCCGGCCGATCTACGGCTACGTCGCCGAGGGCTACTGGGAGGACGTCGGCACCCACGAGAGCTACGTCAAGGCCCAGGCCGACGTCCTCGAGGGCAAGGTCCAGGTCGACATGGACGGCTTCGAGATCTCCCCCGGAGTCTGGGTCGCCGAAGGCGCCGAGGTCAGCCCCGACGCCGTGCTGCGCGGCCCGCTGTACATCGGCGACTACGCCAAGGTCGAGGCCGGGGTCGAGATCCGCGAGCACACCGTGGTCGGGTCCAACGTCGTCGTCAAGAGCGGCGCTTTCCTGCACAAGGCCGTGATCCACGACAACGTGTACCTCGGCCCCCACACCAACCTGCGCGGCTGCGTGATCGGCAAGAACACCGACATCATGCGGGCCGCCCGGATCGAGGACGGCGCCGTCATCGGCGACGAGTGCCTGGTGGGGGAGGAGTCCATCGTCCAGGGCAACGTCCGCGTGTACCCCTTCAAGACGATCGAGGCCGGCGCCTTCGTCAACACCTCCGTCATCTGGGAGTCCCGCGGCCAGGCCCACCTCTTCGGGGCGCGCGGGGTCTCCGGCATCCTCAACGTCGAGATCACCCCCGAGCTCGTCGTCAAACTCGCCGGGGCGTACGCCACCACCCTCAAGAAGGGCGCCATCGTCACCACGGCGCGCGACCACTCCCGAGGCGCGCGCGCCCTCAAACGCGCCGTGATCTCCGCGCTCCAGGCCAGCGCCATCGACGTGCGCGACCTGGAGAACGTGCCGCTGCCCGTGGCCCGCCAGCAGACCGCCCGCGGCAGCGCCGGCGGGATCATGCTGCGGACCTCGCCCGGGGTCCCCGACTCCGTCGACATCATGTTCCTCGACGAACGCGGCGCCGACCTCTCCCAGGCACAGCAACGCAAACTCGACCGGGTGTACGCCCGCCAGGAGTACCGGCGCGCCTTCCCCGGCGAGATCGGCGACCTGCAGTTCCCCTCCAGCGTCTTCGACTCCTACACCGGGTCCCTGCTGCGGCGCGTCGACACAACCGGCATCGCCGACGCCGGCCTGAAGGTGGTCGTGGACGCCTCCAACGGCAGCGCCGGGCTCGTTCTGCCCAGCCTGCTCGGGCGGCTCGGCGTCGACGCCCTCACCATCAACCCCGGGCTCGACGAGTCCCGGCCCACCGAGAGCGTCGAGTCCCGCCGCCGGGGCCTGGTCCGGCTCGGCGAGATCGTGGCCTCCGCCCGGGCCGCGTTCGGCGTCCGCTTCGACCCCGTCGGCGAGCGGATCTCGCTCGTCGACGAACGGGGCCGGATCATCGAGGACGACCGTTCCCTGCTCGTCCTCCTCGACCTCGTGGCCGCCGAACGCCGCAGCGGCCGGGTCGCCCTGCCCGTCACCACCACGCGGGTCGCCGAACAGGTCGCCGCCTACCACGGCACCCAGGTCGAGTGGACGACCACCTCGCCCGACGACCTCACCCGGGTCGGCCGGCAGGAGAACACCATCTTCGGCGGCGACGGGCGCGGCGGGTTCATCGTCCCCGAGTTCGGATCCGTCTTCGACGGCTCCGCCGCCTTCGTCCGGCTCATCGGGCTCGTGGCCCGCACCCAGCTCACCCTCAGCCAGATCGACGACCGCATCCCGCGCGCCCACGTGCACAAGCGCGACGTGCCCACCCCGTGGGCCGTCAAGGGCCTCGTCATGCGTCGCGTCGTCGAGGCCGCCGGGACCCGGACCGTCGACACCACCGACGGCGTGCGGATCGTGGAGGCCGACGGGCGCTGGGTGCTGGTCCTGCCCGACCCGGCCGAGGCCGTCACCCACCTGTGGGCCGAAGGCCCCGACAGCACCTCCGCCGAGGCCCTCCTCGACGAGTGGTCGACCGTGGTGGACGGCGCCGGCCGCTGAACCACCGGCGGCGCGCCGGGTGCCCCGGCCCGGGCCCGACGCGCCGCCCGCCCCCACATCCGGCGCATTGGGTGCGAGCCCCCGCGACGTGCGACGATGTGCGGCATGTCGCAGCCGTCCGAGCACCGGGACCCGGCTCCGTCCGGGACCACGGGCGGGCCCCGTTCGGCGCGCGGGCGCCTCGACGCCTCGATGTCCCTGCTCACCGACGCGATGCGGGACAGCCTCGACGCGGGCTACGCCGAGGCGCACGCCCGACGCGCCGCCGAGGGCCCCGCGTCCAAGGGCCGGACGGGCCTGCGCGGGCTGGCCCTGGGCGCCGGCGCGCTGCTCGTCGCCCTCGTGGTCACCCTCGGCGTGGAACACGCCCGCACCGCGGCCCCCACCCTCGCCAAGGAACGCGAGGAGCTCATCGACCGGGTTCGCGGGGCCGACGACCACGCCGACACCCTCGACCGCGAGATCGACGAACTCCGCGCCGATGTGGACCGGCGCAGGTCCGAGGCGTTGAAGGCGCACGGCGGCGACCAGGGTGCCCTGACGGCCCTGCTGGCGGGCGCGACCCCCGTGACCGGGCCCGGGATCGAGCTGACGGTGGACGACGCCAAGGGCGCGGGCTCCGGCACCGGCGGGCCGCGCGAGAACACCGGGTTCTCCGACTCCGGCCGGCTGCGCGACCGCGACATGCAGCGCATCGTGAACGGGCTGTGGGGCGCGGGCGCCGAGGCCGTCGCCATCAACGGCCAGCGGCTGACCGCGCTCTCCGCGATCCGGGCCGCCGGCGACGCGATACTCGTCGACAACCGTCCCCTGGTCCCGCCCTACGAGGTGCTGGTGATCGGGGACCCGAAGAAGCTCGGCACGGACTTCCCCGACAGTCCCGACGGACAGTACCTGCACGTCCTGAAGGAGAGTTACGGGATCCAGTACAAGATCACCGCGCGGGACGAGGTCACGTTGCCGGCCGCGTCCGGCCTGACCGTCCGTTCGGCAACGGCCGCCCCGGCGGCTCCAGTGGGGAAGGGTGCATCGTGATCGCGGTTCTGGGCCTGGTGGCCGGGGTGGTGGTCGGCCTGTTCGTGCGGCCGGAGGTGCCGGCGCTCGTGCAGCCGTACCTGTCGATCGCCGTGGTCGCCGCCCTCGACGCCGTCTTCGGCGGCCTGCGGGCCATGCTGGACGGCATCTTCGTCGACAAGGTCTTCGTGGTCTCGTTCCTGTCGAACGTGGTCGTGGCCGCCCTGATCGTGTTCCTCGGCGACCAGCTCGGCGTCGGCTCCCAGCTGTCCACCGGTGTGGTCGTGGTGCTCGGCATCCGGATCTTCTCCAACGCCGCCGCCATCCGCCGTCACGTCTTCCGGGCCTGAGGCCGCCGATGAACGAACCACGCGTCCCCGGACCCGAGCCCGTCGACCCCCGGTCGGCCTGGGCCTCCGGTTCCGTGCCCGCCGGCCCCGAACCGGAACCGCCGCCCGGCGAACCGCCGGCGCCGGACGGCCGACGGCGGCTGGCCGGCGCCCTGTGGCCGCCGCGGATCAGCCGTTCCCAGGTGATCGTGGCCCTGTTGCTGTTCACCCTCGGGCTGGGCCTGGCCATCCAGGTGCGCTCCACCAACGAGTCCGATCCGCTGCGCGGCGCGCGGCAGGAGGACCTCGTGCGGATCCTCGACGAGCTCGACGGCCGCACCAAGCGGCTGGAGGAGGAGAAGCAGGGACTGGAGGCCCAGCGCAAGGAGTTGGAGACCAGCTCCAACCAGGCCGCCGAGGCGCGCCGCCAGAACGTCGAGAAGGAGCGCCAACTGGGCATCCTGGCCGGTACGGTGGCGGCCGAGGGGCCCGGGATCACGCTGCGGATCTCGGACCCGGCGAAGAAGGTCGAGGCCGACATGCTGTTGGACGCCGTCCAGGAACTCCGCGCGGCCGGCGCGGAGGCCATCCAACTGAACGACGTGCGGCTGGTGGCCGGGTCCTATTTCGCCGGTTCGGGCGGAGAGGTGACGGTGGACGGAACCGCGATCGCCCGGCCGTTCGTGTTCCGGGTCATCGGCAGGCCGCAGGACCTGGAGCCCGCTCTGAACATCCCCGGGGGCGTCGTGCAGACCCTGGAGAAGGAGCAGGCCACGTCCACCGTCGTCCGCTCTGCGAAGATCGTCGTGGACGCCTTGCGGCCTGCGGAGCAGCCTGACTACTCTCGGTCGTCATCGCCGTGAGGCGGGACGGTCGAGGGAGTGGCCCGCGCGGGATCGTGCCCGCGGGGGGTCGACGCACCGAAGAGGCGGTGCGTGGTGGAAACTGTCCGGTGGTCGCGGACGTTGTCAGAATGTCCGGGTCGGCAGGTGTGTGTGACGAAGGTTCGTCCTGCCCCACGGGCGGGTCTGTTTCGGTCAAGGGGAATCGCCCGTGAAGTTGTTTGAGAAGTTGTTCGGCAAGAAGAAGCGTGAGGAAAGCGGAACGGCTCGGCATCGCGCCGGCCACGGTTCCGCCGAGGACCAGGGCGAGCGTCCCCTGTTCCGGGACGAGGTGGCGGGCACCGGAGGGCATCCCGGAGGACACGCCGCGTCGACGGTTGACCCCGCCGGTTCCGGACGCATAGGTTTCGGTGAACCATCAACCTCAAGTGCGGGTGGAGGGTTCACGCCCGACCCGTACGCCACCCATGCCTCCGCGGGAGCACCGCGGCACGAGGAGCCGTCCATGTCGGCCGTGCAGGTCTGCAGCAGGTGTGGTCACCGCAGTGACGCGGTGAGCCGGTTCTGCTCCAACTGCGGTGCTCCGCTGCGGCCGGGTCTGACTCCGGAGCGCGCTTCGGAGACCACGTCCACCATCTCGATCTCGGGTCTCGAGGCATACGAGGCCGAGGCGACGGGTCAGCACCTGTCCCCCTCGCTCTCCCCCGAGGCCGAGGCCGCGGTGAACGCGCTGCCGCCCGGCTCCGCCCTGCTGATCGTGCGGCGCGGCTCCAACTCCGGCAGCCGCTTCCTTTTGGACGGCGACCTCACGACCGCCGGTCGACACCCGCAGAGCGACATCTTCCTGGACGACGTCACCGTCTCCCGGCGGCACGTCGAGTTCCGCAGGGTCGCCGGCGGCGGGTTCACCGTGGCCGACGTCGGCAGCCTCAACGGCACGTACGTCAACCGCGAGCCCATCGAGACGGTCGGCCTCCACAACGGCGACGAGGTGCAGATCGGCAAGTACCGGCTCGTCTTCTACGCGAGCCTGCGGAGCATCTGACCCGGAAGGGGTCCGATCCATGCTGCGTACACCGACAGGCGGTGCCGGCAACGGCACCGCCGGCTCGGCCGGCCGTCTGGTGAGCATCGGCACGGTGCTCACCAGGCTCCGCGACGAGTTCCCCGAGGTCACCATCTCGAAGATCCGCTTCCTGGAGGCGGAAGGGCTCGTGGAGCCCAGCCGGACCCCTTCGGGGTACCGCAAGTTCAGCGCCGAGGACATCGAGCGACTGGCCCGGATCCTGCGCCTCCAGCGGGACCACTACCTCCCGCTCAAGGTGATCCGGGAGCAGCTCGACGCGATCGACCGGGGCGAACGGCCCCGGGTGCCCGCCCCGGCCGCCCCCGGCGACGCGGAGGCCCCCGGCGGGCCCGAGCGGGGCGCGGGCGTCGTGCTCGGCGTCGTGGAGAACCCCACCGTGGCCCGGATCGGGCGGGCCGAACTGCTCGCGGCCGCCGAGGTGGACGAGGAACGGCTCGCGGAGTGGGAGTCCTACGGGCTGGTCGCCGAGGACGCCGTCGGCGGGTTCGACGCCGACACCGTGGTCGTGGCCCGGCTGTTGGCCGATCTCGGCCGGCACGGCCTGGAACCCCGGCACCTGCGGGCCATGAAGGCGGCCGCGGAACGCGAGGCGGGGCTCGTGGAGCAGCTCGTGGCACCGTTGCGGCGGCACCGCAACCCCCAGACCCGCGCGCACGCCGAGGCGCACACCAAGGAGCTCGCGGGGCTGTCCGTGCGGCTGCACGAGGCCCTGGTCCGGACCGCTCTCGGGGTGCGGCTGCACTGAGCAGCGGCAATCCGACTACCCAAACCCTCCGTGCACGGCCTAGGGTTGCTGTGTGAACGAGCTCGACGTTGTGGGTGTCCGGGTCGAAATGCCCTCGAACCAGCCGATCGTGCTCCTGCGTGAAGTGGGAGGCGATCGGTACCTCCCCATCTGGATCGGACCGGGCGAGGCGACCGCGATCGCCTTCGCCCAGCAGGGCATGGCACCGGCCAGGCCGCTGACGCACGACCTGTTCAAGGACGTGCTGGAGGCGCTCGGCGAGGAGCTGACCGAGGTCAGGATCACGGATCTGCGGGAGGGCGTGTTCTACGCGGAGCTGGTCTTCGCCAGTGGCGCGGAGGTGAGCGCGAGGCCCTCCGACGCCATAGCGCTGGCGCTGCGCACGGGGACGCCGATCTTCGGCAGCGAGGGGGTGCTCGACGACGCGGGCATCGCGATCCCGGACGAGCAGGAGGACGAGGTGGAGAAATTCCGCGAGTTCCTCGACCAGATCTCGCCCGAGGACTTCGGTACCGGAAACCAGTGACCAACGGTCGGTCCTGCCGGCGCCGCGTGGGGCCCATCGGAGAGCCGGTCACCCTCGGTGAGGGGATCCGGCCCGGTGGGCCCGTTCCGTGTTCGCAGCGTGACGGCGGGTGGGGAACTCGTCGGGACACCCCGTCCGGGGACGCGTCGCGGACCCGGAATTCACGGCCCATTCGAGTAGCCTTTCCCCGAAATGAGGCACGGGAAACCACTCTCAGGGTGATTGTCACTCGGCACGGCGAGTGTGGCGATCGTTGACGCACCCCTGGTGACTGCCTACCGTCGATGTGGCAGGTCAAGGACGGAGGGTCGGGCGTGAGGATCACGGGCGACGGTACGACCGGGGGCACCCCCGTGCGCGGCGGGGGCGGGCCGTTCCCGCGGCACGGCTCCGGCTCCGACCCGGCGCGCCGCGGGCCGGACGAGGACGCCGCCGACGCGGCGGACGGCGGAGAGGGCGGCGAGGAGCCCGCCGAACTGATCGGCTACCGGGGCCCGACGGCGTGCGCCGCCGCCGGCATCACCTACAGACAGCTGGACTACTGGGCCCGCACGGGTCTGGTCGAGCCGAGCATCCGGCCCGCGCACGGCTCCGGCACCCAGCGGCTCTACGGCTTCCGCGACGTGGTCGTGCTGAAGATCGTCAAGCGCTTCCTGGACACCGGCGTCGGGCTGCAGAACATCCGTACCGCCGTGCGCCACCTCCAGGCCCGGGGCTTCGCCGACCTGGAGCGGGTCACGCTGATGAGCGACGGGGCCACCGTCCACGAGTGCACCTCCCCCGATCAGGTGGTGGAGCTCCTCCAGGGCGGCCAGGGGGTCTTCGGGATCGCGGTGGGCGTGGTCTGGCGGGACGTGGAGGCGGCCCTCGCGCAGCTGCACGGGGAGCGCGTGGACACCGGGGAGACCCTGATCCGGCCGAATCCGGCCGACGAGCTCGCGGCCCGCCGCAACCGGGCCGGCTGAGTCCGGGGAACCCGAACGCGCGAGCGGTGTCACGTGTGCTCGCACGTGAGTGCGCCCGATTGTCGGTGGCATCGGGCAGCATCGGGGGGTGAGATCCGCGCCGACCATCCTGCACCTCGACATGGACGCCTTCTACGCCTCGGTGGAGCAGGCGGCGAAGCCCAGCCTGCGCGGGAAGCCGGTGATCGTCGGCGGGCTCGGACCGCGCGGGGTGGTGGCCACCGCCTCCTACGAGGCCCGGGTCTTCGGGGTGCACTCGGCGATGCCGACCGCCCAGGCCCGCCGTCGCTGTCCGAACGGCGCCTACCTCGTGCCCCGGTTCGAGCTCTACCGGGCGGTGAGCGACCGTGTGATGGGGCTGCTGCGCGAGCTGTCCCCGTTGGTGGAGCCGCTGAGCCTGGACGAGGCGTTCGTGGACCTGGAGGCCGGCGGGGTGGCCTTCGACGAGCCCTCGGCGCGGCGGGTGGGGGAGGAACTGCGGGCCGCGATCCTGGCCGCGACCACGCTCAGCGGCTCGGTGGGGCTGGCCGGGTCCAAGATGCTGGCGAAGGTGGCGTCGGAGGAGGCCAAGCCGGACGGGCTGCTGCTGATCGCGCCCGGGACGGAGCGGGAACTGCTGGCGCCGATGTCGGTGCGGACCCTGCCCGGGGTCGGGCCGGCCACCGGCGAACACCTGCGGCGGGCCGGGATCACCCTGGTGGGCCATCTGGTGGAGGCCGGGGAGGACGAACTGACGCGGATGGTGGGGCGGGCCCACGGGCCGGCCCTGTACCGGATGGCGCTGGGCCTGGACGACCGGCCGGTGGTCGCCGAACGGGACGCGAAATCGGTGTCCGTGGAGGACACCTTCGACGTGGACCTGCACGATCGGCTGCGGATCCGGGCGGAGGTCGCGCGGCTGGCCGACCGGTGCGTGCGGCGGCTGCGGGCCTCGGGGCACTCGGGGCGGACCATCGTGCTGAAGGTGCGGCGCTACGACTTCTCCACCCTGACCCGCTCCGAGACCCTGCGCGGGCCCACCGACGACCCCGTGGTGGTGCGGGAGGCGGCGGCGCGGCTGCTGGAGGGCGTGGACACCACGGGCGGGGTGCGGCTGCTGGGGGTGGGCGTCTCGGGCCTGGCCGACTACACCCAGGAGGACCTCTTCGCGCAGGCCCTCGGGGAGCGGGAGGAGGAGGCCGCGGCGGAGGCGGCGGCCGCCGAGCCGGAACCGGCCGAGGGGGCCGGGACGGGGGCCGAGGGCGCGGAGGGCGAGGCGCCGGACGGGCCGCGAGAGCTGCCCGGGGCCCCCGGGTCCGACGTGCGGCACGCGGTGTACGGGCCGGGGTGGGTGCAGGGCAGCGGGCACGGGTGGATCACCGTGCGCTTCGAGCGGCCCGGTCCGGTGCCGGGCCGCTCGCGGACCTTCCGCACGAGCGATCCGGAGCTGTCGGCGGGGGAGCCGCTGCCGCTGCCCGACGCCCGGGGGCCGGCGGTCCCGTGGGCGCCGCCGACGGAGAGCGGGGAGAAGTCCGGGGACGTTGCGCCGGACGGGGCCGAGGGGGCCCCGGGGGCGGTCGGGGCCTGAGGGGCGGGGCGGGTGAGCCGCCGCCCCTCAGCCGTTCCTGGGGTCCTCCTCGGGCATCCGCCCGAAGTCCCGGTCCCGGCCCGGTCCGACGGGCGGCGGGGCGCCGCCCGGCAGGGTCACGTCGAGCCCGTAGTGGTGGTAGAGCTGCAGCTCCTGCTCGGGCGAGAGGTGCCGGCCCACCCCGAAATCGGGCGCGTCCCGGATCAGGGAGCGTTCGAAGGGCACGTACAGCGTGTCGCCCACCAGTTCGCTCGGCTCCAACGGGACGAACGCGTCCCGGCTGAAGATGCCGGTGCGGACGGCGGCCCATTCGGGCACCCCGGTCGCGTCGTCGAGGTACACCTCGTCCACGGTGCCGATCTTGGCCCCGTTGCGGTCGAACGCCTTGCGGCCGATCAGGCTGCGCGGATCGATGTCGGTCTGCACGGTCCCTCCAACGGGTCGCAACTCCTCCGTTGTGACCACAAAACGGCATTTCCGGGGGGTGGGCCACTCGACCGACTCCCGAGTGGGGCCCCGAACCCCGCTGGTAGGCTGGGTCACGGCTGTCGACCCTGTGCGGGAGAGTCCTCCGTTCGAACCTGACGGAGGCGCCGAAGGAGCAACTCCTCCCCGGAATCTCTCAGGCAGACGTACCGCACGGACGAGGCCACTCTGGAAAGCAGGGTCGGGGGTCGACCGCGCCGGTGGCCGGTTCCCTTTCCTCACCGACGGTGAAAGCCGGCGCGTCCCGGGCGACCCCCGAGCGCACCGGTGAAGCTCTCAGGTCGAGATGACAGAGGGGGAGGCCGTTCGGGTGCCCGCGCCGTGGTGCCCCTCGCAGGTCGTACAGACCCAGGAGGCCTCCGTACATGACCGCCAACCGCATTTCGCTCACCCAGCTTGAGCGAGGCATCCCCTTCGAGCAGCGCCACATCGGCCCGGATGCCGAGGCGCAGGCGAAGATGCTCGCCCAGGTGGGCTACGGCTCCCTGGACGAACTGACCGCTGCCGCGGTCCCGGACGTGATCAAGAGCGCCGAGGCGCTGAACCTCCCCGGTGCCCGCACCGAGGCCGAGGTGCTGGCCGAACTGCGCTCGCTCGCCGACCGCAACCAGGTGCTGACGTCGATGATCGGCCTCGGCTACCACGACACCTTCACCCCGCCGGTGATCCTGCGGAACGTGATGGAGAACCCGTCCTGGTACACGGCCTACACCCCGTACCAGCCGGAGATCTCCCAGGGCCGCCTGGAGGCCCTGCTGAACTTCCAGACGGTCGTGGCCGACCTCACCGGCCTGCCCACCTCCGGGGCCTCCCTCCTCGACGAGGGCACCGCCGCCGCCGAGGCCATGACGCTGGCCCGCCGCGTCGGCAAGGTCAAGGGCGGGGTCTTCCTCGTGGACGCCGACGCCCTGCCCCAGACCATCGCCGTGATCGAGACCCGCGCCGAGCCCACCGGCATCGAGGTCGTCGTCGCCGACCTGTCGGCCGGCATCCCCGAGGAGATCGCCGAGCGCGGGATCTTCGGCGCGCTGATCCAGTACCCCGGCGCCTCCGGCGCGGTCCGCGACATCAAGCCGCTGATCGACCGCGCGCACGAGCTCGGCGCGATCGTGGCCGTCGCCGCCGACCTCCTCGCCCTGACCCTGCTCACCTCGCCCGGTTCCCTCGGCGCGGACATCGCGGTCGGCACCACCCAGCGCTTCGGCGTCCCCATGGGCTTCGGCGGCCCGCACGCCGGCTACATGGCCGTCCAGGCCAAGCACGCCCGTTCGCTGCCCGGCCGGCTCGTCGGCGTCTCGGTGGACGCGGACGGCAACAAGGCATACCGCCTGGCCCTCCAGACCCGCGAGCAGCACATCCGCCGCGAGAAGGCCACCAGCAACATCTGCACCGCGCAGGTCCTCCTCGCGGTGATGGCCGGCATGTACGCCGTCTACCACGGCCCGGACGGCCTCAAGGAGATTGCGCGGCGCACCCACCGGTACGCGACCCTCCTCGCGGCCGGCCTGCGCGCCGGCGGGGTCGAGCTCGCGCACGAGGCGTTCTTCGACACCGTCACCGCCGTCGTCCCCGGCCGCGCCGACGCCGTGGTCACCGCCGCCCGCGAGGCCGGCGTGAACCTGCACCGCGTGGACGCCGACCGCGTCTCGATCTCCTGCGACGAGACCACCACCCGCGCCGCCCTGACCGCCGTGTGGGGCGCCTTCGGCGTCACCGCCGACGTGGCCGCCCTCGACGAGAGCACCCCCGAGGCGCTGCCCGAGGCCCTGCTGCGCGCCGACCAGTACCTCACCCACCCGGTCTTCCACCAGCACCGCTCCGAGACGGCCATGCTGCGCTACCTGCGCCGACTGTCCGACAAGGACTACGCGCTGGACCGGGGCATGATCCCGCTCGGCTCCTGCACCATGAAGCTCAACGCCACCACCGAGATGGAGTCGGTGACCTGGCCCGAGTTCGGCCGCATGCACCCCTTCGCCCCGATCGAGCAGGCCCAGGGCTACGCCACGCTCATCACGGAGCTGGAGGAACGTCTCTGCGAGGTCACCGGCTACGACAAGGTCTCGATCCAGCCGAACGCCGGTTCGCAGGGCGAGCTCGCGGGCCTCCTCGCCGTCCGCGCCTACCACCGCGCCAACGGCGACGAGCAGCGCACCGTCTGCCTCATCCCCTCCTCCGCGCACGGCACCAACGCGGCCAGCGCCGTCATGGCCGGCATGAAGGTGGTCGTGGTCAAGACCGCCGAGGACGGCGAGGTGGACGTCGCCGACCTCACCGCCAAGATCGAGCTGCACCGCGAGGAACTCGCCGTGCTCATGATCACCTACCCCTCCACGCACGGGGTCTTCGAGGAGCACGTCGCCGACATCTGCGCCCGGGTGCACGAGGCCGGCGGCCAGGTCTACGTGGACGGCGCCAACCTCAACGCCCTGGTCGGCCTCGCCAAGCCCGGCCACTTCGGCGGCGACGTCTCGCACCTGAACCTGCACAAGACCTTCTGCATCCCGCACGGCGGCGGCGGCCCCGGCGTCGGCCCGGTCGGCGTCCGCGCCCACCTCGCGCCCTTCCTGCCCAACCACCCGCTCCAGCCCACCGCCGGCCCCGAGACAGGCGTCGGCCCGATCTCGGCCGCCCCCTGGGGCTCCGCCGGCATCCTGCCGATCTCCTGGTCCTACGTCCGGCTGATGGGCGGCGAGGGCCTCAAGCGCGCCACCCAGGTCGCGGTGCTCGGCGCGAACTACATCGCCAAGCGCCTGGAGCCGCACTACCCGGTGCTCTACACCGGCCCGGCCGGGCTCGTGGCCCACGAGTGCATCGTGGACCTGCGCCCGCTCACCAAGGCCACCGGCGTCAGCGTGGACGACATCGCCAAGCGCCTGATCGACTACGGCTTCCACGCCCCGACCATGTCCTTCCCGGTGGCCGGCACGCTGATGATCGAGCCCACCGAGTCCGAGGACCTGACGGAGATCGACCGGTTCTGCGACGCGATGATCGCGATCCGCGCCGAGATCGAGAAGGTCGGCTCGGGCGAGTGGCCGGCCGGGGACAACCCCCTGGCCAACGCCCCGCACACGGCCGCCGCGCTCGGTGGCGACTGGGAGCACGCCTACACGCGGAACGAGGCGGTCTTCCCCGGCGGCGTGAACGCGGCCGAGAAGTACTGGCCGCCGGTGCGCCGGATCGACGGCGCGTTCGGCGACCGCAACCTGGTCTGCTCCTGCCCGCCCCTGGACGAGTACGAGGGCTGAGCCGGCCCCCGCGCGCGGGTGAGGTGACGAAGGGCGGGCCGGGGACGGTGTCCCCGGCCCGCCCTTCGGCGTTCGGTCCTCGGGCGGCGCGCGAGCGGCTCGCTCAGGCGGCGGTCGCCACCCCGGCCGCGATCAGCGGCCGGTGCGGGGCGAACACCCGCCCGTCGGGCAGCAGGCCCCCGGTGTCCTCGAAGAGCAGGACGCCGTTGCACAGCAGGCTCCACCCCTGTTCGGGGTGACCGGCCACGGTGCGGGCGGCCTCCCGGTCGGTGGACTCGGCTGACGGGCAGGCTGGCTGGTGCTGGCACATGGCTGCGTTCTTTCGCTGCGTCGTGGACTGTGTGCTACGGCTCGGTACGTCTGACATCGCCGTCCCCCAGGGTCACCCCCGCGTCGACGCGGGGAGCGGATGCTCAGTCTTCCCCCAAGACAGGCCGTTCGCAGGGATTTCCCGCCGGCTGTCCTCACAGAGTCAGGACGCGTCACCCTCGCGGGCGGTTCGACACCGCCCACCGGTCCCTTCGGATGGTTCCGGCCGGCCCGAACGGGCCGGCCGGAGGGTCCGAACGGGTCAGGCCGCCGCTTCGCGCGCCAGGGCCTCCCGCGCGAGGGCCGGCGGGGCCAGTCGATGGGTCATCACCGGCAGCAACTCCGAGACCGGGTGCGGCCGGTGGGCCGCGATCCCGGGCGGCGCCGGGGCCAGCGGCACCAGCAGATCGGCCGGGGCGGGCAGACCGGCCGCCGGGTTGGCGTTCACCGCCCCGTGCAACCACAGGGTCAGCATGTACAGCTCCGGTACGGACAGCAGTCTGGGCTGCACGTCGCGTCCGAGGGACTCGGCCTGGCGCAGGGCCCGTTCGGTGGAGGCCACGTAGGGGCCCTCGAAGAAGTGCGAGAAGACCCAGCCGTCGGGGGTCAGGCGGGTCTCGGCGGCGGCCACGTACCGGTCCCCGCCGCGGATCAGGAACCGCCACCCCACCAGACGGGTGCGCGGCGGACGACCGTCCGCGCCGGCCGTGACGCGGTCCAGCACGTGGACGGGGAGCGGGAGTTCGGGGGTGAGTCGGCCTTGGAGGGCACGCAGGGACGGCGTGTGGGCCTCGTGGACCGCGGTGGGCGAACCGAGGGCGGCGAGGACGCCGCGAAGGGCGGCGGCGGGGGCCGGGGGGAGGTGCAGCGGCATGATGACGGGTCGCCTCTCACTGTGGGAGACCGGTGGAGCGGGGCAGGGGCGTGCGGGGGTGCGGACGGCGCTGTCGCGTTCCGGGGTCAGAGGGGGCCGGGAGGGGCGATGGCCGCGCTCCCACTCTCTGCCTCGTGGTGCGGAGTTTATACGACATGTGTTCACGCGGTGTTTCCGGGGGCTGTCCCGGCCATTGCGAACCAGCCGTTCACCGTACCCGCTGACGTGGATTTCATGCCCGGTGCGTGCGGAAGTCACGCCCTGACCTCGGAGGTTACCGGACGTGTCGATCGCTGGAAAGGGGCCGAATTCCGAAGCGGGCACATCCGGGCGGGAATTGCGTCTTGCCACATGCCGGATGAATGTGCCGACGCGCCGTCTCGGCCAAACCGGCGCGCGCCGGTGGCCCGGGGCCCCGATCGGGCGTTAGGGATCACCGGGGCGGGGCATCATCGACCGTGACGCGCGCCCCGGGTCAGCAGGGGAGCATCCGAGGAGGGACGCCTCGATGGGGGAGAAGGTCGTGGCAGGCGGATTCGACCTGTCCGATCGGCAGCGGTATCGGCGCAAGCTCCACGAGTGTCTGGAGGGGCTGGAGCGACTGCTGGCGGAGAAGAGGTTCGATCGGCCCAAGAACATGATGGGGCTGGAGATCGAGTTGAATCTCGCGGGTGCGGACGGACTGCCGAGAATGCTGAATGCGGAGGTGCTGGAGCGTATTGCGAGCTCCGATTTCCAGACCGAACTCGGAATGTTCAACCTGGAGGTCAACATACTCCCGCACCGTCTCGACGGCAGGGTTTTCGACCGACTCGCCGAGGAGATCGGCACCGGTATCGGATACGCGCACCGACAGGCCGCCGAGATCGACGCCGGCGTGGTCATGATCGGGATCCTGCCGACGTTGGCGAGCGAGGACCTCGTGCCCGCGAACCTGTCCGCCGTGGACCGGTACGCGCTGCTCAACGACCAGATCCTGTCGATGCGGGGGGAGGACTTCACCCTCGACATCGACGGGGTCGAACGCCTGGAGTGCACCTCGGGCTCGATCGTGCCCGAGGCCGCGTGCACCTCCGTGCAACTGCACCTGCAGGTCACCCCGGGCCGGTTCGCCGACGTGTGGAACGCGGCCCAGGCCGCCGCCGCCGTGCAGATAGCCGTCGGCGCCAACTCCCCGTTCCTCTTCGGGCGGGAGCTGTGGCGGGAGTCCCGGCCGCCGCTGTTCCAACAGGCCACCGACACCCGCCCGCCGGAGCTCCAGGCCCAGGGGGTCCGGCCCCGGACCTGGTTCGGGGAGCGCTGGGTGGACTCGGCGCGCGAGCTGTTCGCCGAGAACGTGCGCTACTTCCCCGCCCTGCTGCCCATCTGCGACGAGGAGGAGCCGCTGCGGGTGCTCGACGCGGGCGGGGTGCCCGCGCTGCGCGAACTCGTGCTGCACAACGGGACCGTCTACCGGTGGAACCGGCCCGTGTACGGGGTCGTGGACGGGGTCCCGCACCTGCGGGTCGAGAACCGGGTGCTGCCGGCCGGCCCGACCGTCGCCGACGTGGTGGCCAACGCGGCCTTCTACTACGGTCTCGTGCGCACCCTGGCCGACGAGCCGCGCCCGGTGTGGGGACGGCTGCCGTTCGCCGAGGCCGAGGCGAATTTCGACGCCGCCTGCCGGTACGGCATCGAGGCCCGGCTGCGGTGGCCGCGCCGGGGCCGCTCGGGCGGGCTCGCGGCGGTGCCGGCGGTGCGGCTGGTCCTGGACGAGCTGCTGCCGATGGCCGCCGCCGGGCTCGACGCCTGGGGCATCGACCCGGCCGACCGCGACCACTACCTCGGGATCATCGAGGAGCGCTGTCTGCGCCGGGTCAACGGGGCCTCCTGGCAGGTGGAGACCTACCACCGGGCGCTGGCGGACGGACTGGACCGGCGGGCCGCGCTCGTCGCGACCACCCGTCGGTACACGGAGCTGTCCCACCGGGGCGAGCCCGTGCACACCTGGCCGGTCGGGCTCGCGGGGGCGGGGGCGGCGGCCGGGCGCTGAGCGGCCCGCCCCGGGGCCGGGGCGCGCCGTGCCCGATCCACAGGTCCACCCGGCACCATGGTCCGGTCAAGGAGTGGGCCGTGGGACGGGAGCGAACGTGCGGGTGGACGGGCCGGTGGCGGCGGGAGCGGGCGGGAACGGCGGAGCGGGCGGGTCGGCCGGAGCGGGCGGCGGGCCGGCGGGCGGGGGCGGGTCGGCGGGGCCGCTCGATCCGCTCGGCCTCGGTCTCGACGAGGGCCGGCGGCGCCGCACGCTGCGCGACGAGACCCTGCTCGTGCTCGGCCTGTCGCTGGGCGCCAGCGGGGTCTCCTCGCTGATCAGTTTCGTCGGCTCGCTCACCAAACCCGGCGGGCTGGCCGACCAGGCGGCCACCCTCAACGGGTCCGCCGCCCCCGGCCGGCCCTGGCTCGACCTGTCCTGGCAGCTCTTCGGGATCGCCTCCGCGCTGGTGCCCGTGCTGCTCGTGGCCCACCTGCTCACCCGTGAGGGCGCGCCCGGGCTGCGGGTGCTGGGCTTCGACCGGACCCGGCCCGGGTTCGACCTCGGGCGCGGGCTGCTGGTGGCGGCGGGCATCGGCAGCGCGGGGCTCGCGTTCTACCTCGGCACCCGGGCCTTCGGGCTGAACCTGACGGTGGTGCCGGAGGCGCTGCCGGGGGTGTGGTGGAAGTTCCCGGTGCTGCTGCTGTCCGCCGTGCAGAACTCGGTGGTCGAGGAGGTCATCGTGCTGGGCTACCTGGTGCGGCGGCTGGACGGGCTGCGCTGGTCGCCGGTGGCGGTGCTGCTGGGCAGTTCCCTGCTGCGCGGCTCCTACCACCTGTACCAGGGCATCGGCGGGTTCGTGGGCAACGCGGTGATGGGCGCGGTGTTCGTGCTGCTGTACCGCAAGTGGGGGCGGGTGGGGCCGCTGGTCGTGGCGCACGCCCTCCTCGACATCGTGGCCTTCGGCGGGTACGCGCTGCTGGCCGGGCACGTGAGCTGGCTGCCGACGGCGCCCTGAGGGCGCGGGCGCCCTGCCGGGGAGTCAGGCGGGGGGAGCGGCCCGCAGTTCGGCGTCGAGGACCGTCACGGCGTGTCCCGCGACGAGGGTGCGGGGGCCGTCGAGCCGCACCCGGACCAGCCCCGTGCGGGCGCCGCCCTGCCGGCCGACCAACTCGCGCCGGCCGCCCAGGCGCGGGGACCAGAACGCGGCCAGGGCGGTGTGCGCGCCGCCCGTGACGGGGTCCTCGTCGATGCCGACGGCCGGGGCGAAGCTACGGGAGGCGAAGTCCCAGCCCCGGGCCGGGTCCTCGGCCGGGGCGGTCACCATCACGCCGGGGTGCCAGGCGCGCAGCGCGGTGAGGTCGGGCACGACGGCGCGCACGGCCGCCTCGTCGGGCAGTTCCACGATCAGGTCGCCCACGTGCGGGTCGGTGGCGTGGACGGAGAGCACGGGCGCGCCGCCGAGGGCCTCGCGGAGCCCGTCGGGCACGGGCACCGCGGTGGTGGCGCAAGCGGGCAAGGAGAGGGTGACCAGGCCGTCGGCGGCGACGGCGGCGGTGAGGATCCCGGCGCGGGTGCGGAAACGGGCCGTGCCGTCCGGGGCGAGGCGGCCGGCACGGGCCAGGACGTGCGCGGTGGCGAGGGTGGCGTGCCCGCACAGGTCGACCTCGGTGGTCGGCGTGAACCAGCGCAGCGCCCAGTCCGCGCCGGAGCCCGGGGGAAGGGGGTGGGCGAAGGCGGTCTCGGCGTGGTTGACCTCGGCGGCGACGGCGCGCAGCCAGTCGTCGGCGGGGAAGCCCGACTCCAGCAGGAGGACCCCGGCGGGGTTTCCGTGGAAGGGCCGTTCGGCGAAGGTGTCGACGATCCGCAGGCGCACGCGCCGACGTTACCTCGCTCGGCGGCCGTGAGGGGGGCGTGGCTCAGGGGGGCGAGGCGACCCCGATCGGGGTCTGCTTCGGCCGGAGTGCGGCCTCCAGGAGGGGCCAAGCGTCGAGTTCCGTCGGGCCGCGGTCGGTGGGGTGCCAACCCGCGGTGAGGGCCGCGTCCAGGAGGGCTCGGACGGCGCCGGGTTCGTGGAGGTTCAGGCCGGGTCCCGCGACGAGGCCCACGTCCCCGGAGCCGAAGGGGGCGCCGCCGGGGACGTACCGGTCGGGGCCGGCGGCGAAGACCAGGCGCAGCGGGCCGCCGGAGCCGGCCGGGCTCGGGGTGAGGGTGAGGATCTGGCGGCAGTCGGCGGCCCGGCCCTCGGCGTCCCGGGTGTGCGCGTGGCGGATCCGCCACCGGTACACGCGGCCGTGGGCGGTCAGCGGGCGGGACTTCTTCTCCTTGCGGGGCACGCGGCCAGTCCACCACGGCCCGCACCCGGCTGACCAGCGGTTTCGCACAGGGTTGTCGTAAGCGTGTTTCCGATATATCGTTGAGGCATCGCAACCGATCGGTGACGGTCGGAGCGAGTTTTCGAACCAGACCCATTTCTTCAGGAAAGGAGCGCAGTCATGCGTTCACACGGACACGAACACGAGCGGCACGAGCACGGTCGGGGTCACGGGCACTGCGGGCCGGACCGCCGGGGTCCGGGGGAGTTCGAGGGACGACGGGCCGCCTTCGGCCCCTTCGGCCCTCCCTTCGGCGGCGGACCCTTCGGGGGACGCGGCGGACGGGGCGGCCCGCGCGGTCGCGCCGGCCGCGGGGACGTCAGGGCCTCGATCCTGGCCCTCCTGACCGACCGCCCGATGCACGGCTACGAGATGATCCGCGAGATCGGCGAGCGCAGCGGCGGGGCCTGGAAGCCCAGCCCCGGCTCGGTCTACCCCACCCTCCAGATGCTGGAGGACGAGGGGCTGATCGCCGGCCAGAGCGAGGGTGGCAAGAAGCTGTTCGCGCTCACCGAGGCCGGTCGCGCCGAGGCCGAGGCCGGCCCCGACGCCCCCTGGGACGAGGCCGCGCGCGGCTTCGACCGCGAGGCGATGCACGAGGTCCGCCAGGCCGGAGCCGGCCTGATGGAGGCATTCGGGCAGGTGTTCCGCAGCGGCACCCCCGAGCAGCGGCAGAAGGCCGTCGCGGTGATCAACGAGGCCCGCAAGAAGCTCTACCTGATCCTCGCCGACGAGCACTGACCCGCACGCGGGCGACGACGGGACCCCGGGCCCGAGGCCCCGTCGTCCGTCGCCCGCTCCCGGACGCGACGAAGGCGCCCGCACCACCCCCGACCGGGGCGGTGCGGGCGCCTTTCGCGTGCCCGGGAGCGGCGCCGGGGTCTCAGGCGACCAGGCCGGCCAGTCGGCGCAGGGACTCGTTCAGCGCGGCGCCCGCCGAGTCCTTCAGCTTGCCCGCCATCAGGGCCACCGCCGCGCCCGTGAACTCGCCGTCGATGCGGACCGTGGTCGCCCCGCCGTCCGGGACCAGGGTGTAGCGGGTGCTGATGAGCACGCCCATCGGGCCCTTGCCCGAGATGGCCAGCACCCGGGCGGGCTCCAGTTCCGCCACGGTCCAGGTGACCTCGGCGGGGAAGCCCATCATCTTCATGTTCTCCGGGAACGTGGCCCCGACCGCGAGATCCGCCGGGCCGCCCTTGGGGAAGTCGGTGTGGGTCATGCTCCACTGCCCGTACGCGTCCCAGTCCGTCAGCTGGGTCCAGATCCGCTCGGCGGGAGCCTCGATGCGGGATTCGGCGGTCACTTCGGCCATGGGGCCACCCCTTCTTCCTCGGACTCGGTGCGCCGGAACGTAGTGCGGGGGAGTGGAACACACAAGACTGACGACCAGTCAGATATCCCGGGCGGGCCGCCCCGAGGGCCCCCGCCGTCTCAACAGGCGTCACCCCCGTGACGGTCCTGACGGCGGCTGCCATGATGGCCCGATGCACGTCTCAGGGAAGAACGCCGGACTGGGCCTCGCCCTGCTCTCGGCCTGCGCGTTCGGCGGCTCGGGAGTCGCCGCCAAGCCGCTCATCACCGCGGGGATCGACCCCCTCCACATGGTCTGGCTGCGGGTGGCCGGCGCCGCCCTCGTCCTCGCCCCGCTGGCCTGGCGCCACCGCGACCTGCCGCTGCGCCGACCCGGGCTGCTGCTCGGCTTCGGCCTCGTCGCCGTCGCCGGGGTGCAGGCGTTCTACTTCGCCTCCCTGTCCCGGATCCCGGTGGGCGTGGCCCTGCTCCTCGAATACCTCGGCCCCGCCCTGCTCCTGGGGTACATCCGCTTCGTGCAGCGCAAACCCGTCACCCGGGCCGCCGCCGGCGGCGCGGCCGTGGCCGTGGCCGGACTGGCCTGCGTCGTGCAGATCTGGTCCGGGCTCACCCTCGACCCGATCGGCGTCCTCCTCGGCCTGGCCGCCGCCTGCTGCCAGGCGTTCTACTTCGTCTTCTCCGACCAGGGCAGCGACCGGGGCGAGGCCCCCGACCCGCTCGGCGTGATCGCCTACGGGATGCTGATCGGCACCCTCGCCATGACCTTCGTGGCCCGGCCCTGGAACCTCGACTGGGCCGTGCTCGGCGGCAGCGCCGAGTTCGCGGGCACCGAACTGCCCGCCTGGACCCTGCTCGCCTGGGTGGTGCTGGTGGCCACCGTGCTCGCCTACGTCACCGGGGTGATCTCGGTGCGCCGACTCTCCCCGCAGGTCGCCGGCGTGGTGGCCTGCCTGGAGGCCGTCGTGGCCACCGTGTTCGCCTGGATCCTGCTCGGCGAACACCTCGAACCCCCGCAAATGCTCGGCGGGCTGCTCGTCCTCGGCGGCGCCCTGATCGCCCAGTCCTCCCGACCCGCCGCGCCCGACCCCGTCGCCGGCTCCACCCCGCCCGGGGTCGCCGTCACCGTGGCCGACCCCACCCCGCCCCGCGACCGGGTCTGACCCCGTGCCGTAGAGTGCCCGCCATGCCGAACACCGCCGTGCTCCCGCCTCCCGCCGCCCGCTGACGCGGGCCGCCGGGCCGGGAAACCGAGCCGATCGACCGCCGCCCGGGGGGTGAACGCCCCCGGGCCGGCGCGTGCTGCCCGCGTGGAGACGAACCTCTTCCCGTCTTCCCGCCCGGCCGGCGCGCCGCCCCCCCTCGCGAACGGGGCGCGCCGCGCGGCCGCGCACACGCGCTCGGAGTCACGTCATGACCTCGTTGTCCTCCCCTTCCCCCGTCACGCCCGGGGCCGCCGCCCCGGCCGGACCCGTCGGCCGCGCCCTGCTCGCGCTCGTGGCCTCGGCCGTCGCCTGGGGCACCGCCGGCGGCGCCGCCGCGCTGCTCTTCGCCTCCAGCGGACTCGGCCCGGTGGCCCTGACCTTCTGGCGGTGCGCCGGCGGCCTGCTCGTGCTGCTGCCGGTGCTGGCCCTGGCCCGCCGGCGCGCCCGCACCCGACCGGCCGTCGCCGGTCCCGGGGCCCGCTGGATGATCGGAACCGGGCTGATGTTCACCCTCTTCCAGGTCGCCTACTTCGCGGCCGTCCGCGAGACCGGCCTCGCCGTGGGCACGGTGGTCACCCTCGGCGCCGGGCCGGTGCTGATCGCGCTCGGCTCCCGCCTGTGGACCGGGGAACGCCTCGGCCGGGGCGGCGCCGGCTCGGTGGGCGCGGCGCTGCTGGGGCTCGCCGTCCTGGTGCTGGGCGGCGGGGCCGCCGAGGTCCGGCCGGTGGGCATCGGCTGGGCCCTGCTGTCCGCCGCCGGCTACGCGGCGATGACCCTGCGCACCCGGGCGCTGGGCCGGCGCGGACGGGCCGTGGACCCGCTGCGGGCCACCGTGTGGTCGGTGGCCGTGGGCGCGGTCTGTCTGCTGCCCGCCGCCCTCGCCGAGACCCCGACCGGGGTACTGCCGCAGGCCGCGCTGCTCGCCGACCCCCGGGTGTGGGGCCCCGCGCTCTACCTGGCCTCCGTGCCCACCGCCCTGGCCTACGCCCTGTACTTCGCGGGGGCCGCGCGGGTCCGGGCCGCCACCGTCTCCGTGATCATGCTGATCGAGCCGGTGTGCGCCGCCCTGCTCGCCGTCGCCTTCTTCGGCGAACGGCTGACGGCGCCGGTGCTCGGCGGGACGGCGCTGCTGTCGGCGGCCGTGCTCGCGCTGATCGCGCAGGAGGCGCGCGGGGCGACCGGGGCGCGCTGAGCCGCCCGGCCGGCTCAGGGGGTGGCGGCGCGCGGGCCCGTGACGAGGTACTCGGGCAGCGCCGCCCCCGCGTCGGTCCACGGGCCCGGGACCGGGACGCCGTAGGCGGTGCGGACCGGGACCACGCCGCTCCAGTGCGGCAACCCGGCGTCCCCCTCCTCGTCGTTGGGGCCGCCCGTCCGGGACTTCGCCGAGACCTGTTCGAGGTCCACCCGGATCACGGCGGTGGCCGCGTGCTCCTTGCGGTCGGCCGGCCGACTGTCGGCCGACCGGCCCGGGACCACCTGGTCCACGAGCGCGTCGAGGGCGATCCGTCGCTCCTCCGGGTCGGTCACGTCGTGCGCCGTGCCGTGCACCACCACGGAGCGGTAGTTGATCGAGTGGTGGAACGCGGACTTGGCCAGCACCAGCCCGTCCACGTGGGTCACGGTCACGCAGACCGGCAGCCCCGGCCCGCCGGCCGCCTTGGCGCCGCGCAGCGGACGGGAGCCCGTGGAACCGTGGAGGTAGAGGGCCTCGCCGACCCGGGCGTACAGGGTCGGCAGGACCACCGGGGCGCCGTCGCGCACGAAGCCGAGGTGGCACAGCCAGCCCTCGTCGAGTATCGCGTGCACCCCGGCGCGGTCGTAGGAGGCCCGTTCGCGGGAGCGGGTCGGGATCGTGAGCTCGGTCGGCTCGTACCCGTCGACCGGAGAGGGGCTCATGAGGCGAACTCCAATGCACTAGTGCATAATAAGGTTTGTGCCAGCAGAATATCGGATCACCGGGCGGCGCGCAGCCGAGATCGCCGCCGACGTCGAACGGGCCGTCGCGACCGGCTCCCTCACCCCCGGCGCCCGGCTGCCCGCCATGCGCGACCTCGCGGGCGAACTCGGCGTCAACCCCAACACCGTCGCCGCCGCCTACCGCACCCTGCGCGAACGCGGGGTCATCGAGACCGACGGCCGGCGCGGCAGCCGGATCCGCGCCCGCCCCGTCACCACCCCCCGCGACCAACTCCGCATCGAGGTCCCCGCCGGCGCCCGCGATCTCTCCCGGGGCAACCCCGACCCCGCCCTGCTCCCCGACCTCCGCCCCGCCCTCGCCGCCGCCGGCCGCCGGTACGCCGAGAGCCCCACCCTCTACGGCTCCGAACCCGTCGCCCCCGAACTCGCCGAACTCGCCCGCGCCCGCCTCGCCGCCGACGGCGTCCCCCACGGCCCCCTCGCCGTCACCTCCGGCGCCCTCGACGCCATCGAACGGGTCCTCACCGCCCACCTGCGGCCCGGGGACGCGGTCGCCGTCGAGGACCCCGGCTGGGGCTCCGTCCTGGACCTGCTGCCGGCCCTCGGCCTCACCGCGATCCCCGTCGGCCTCGACGACGACGGGCCGCTCGCCGAGGACGTCGCGCGCGCCCTCGCCGCCGGCGCCCGCGCCCTGGTCGTCACCGCCCGCGCCCAGAACCCCACCGGCGCCCGGGTCTCCGCCGCCCGCGCCGCCGAACTGCGCGCCCTGCTCGCCGCCCACCCCGAGGTGCTGCTCGTCGAGGACGACCACGGCGACGGATTCGTCGCCGAGCCCCTGAACCCCCTCGGCGGCGCCGGCCGGCACTGGGCGCTGATCCGCTCCACCGCCAAGGCCCACGGCCCCGACCTGCGCCTGGCCGTGCTCACCGGCGACCCCGCCACCCTGGACCTGGTGCGCGGCCGGCAGCGCCTGGGCCCCGGCTGGGTCAGCCGGCTCCTCCAGGACGCCGTCGTCGAACTCTGGCGGAGCGGGGCCGTCGGCCCCAAGGTCGCCCGGGTGTACGACGAGCGCCGCACCGCCCTCCTCGACGCCCTCGCCGCCCGCGGGGTCCGAGCTCAGGGCCGCAGCGGACTCAACGTGTGGGTACCGGTGCCCGACGAGACCGCCGCCGTCACCCGCCTGCTCCTCGCCGGCTGGGGCGTCGCCCCCGGCGCCCGCTTCCGGCTCGCATCCCCGCCCGCCGTCCGCATCACCCACGCGGCCCTCGGCCCCGAGGAGGTCCCGGCCCTCGCCGACGCCGTCGCCGCCGCCCTGCGACCCGGATCCGGGGCCCGCACGGTCTGAGGGCGCGCGCCGCACACGGGTGCGGCCCCGGTCCGCGTGGGACCGGGGCCGCACCCGTGCGCCCGCCGTTCAGCCCGTGCGCGCCGGTCGGGCGGCGGGCCGCGGCCCGGTGGGCCGGGACTGGGTCAGGAAGGCGCCCGCCAGGACCACGGCCGCGCCCACCGGCGTGTTCCACGTCAGGTGCTCGCCGAGCACCAGCACCCCCGCGGCCACCGCGATCACCGGGATGAAATAGGTGACCATCTGCGCCGTGGTCGGCCCCACCTCGTTCACCAGCCCGTACTGCATCAGCATCGCCACCCCCGTGCCCAGCGAACCGAGCGCGATCACCGAGAGGGTCGGCCACAGCGGGATCCCGGCCGGCGCCTCCGTGAACAGCAGGCTCACCACGAGGAGCTGCGCCGTGGCCGACAGCAGCTGTCCGGCTGTCAGCGACACGGGCGAGTGCCCGGTGTCCGCCAGCGTCCGACGCACCCAGATCCAGCCGATCGGGTAGCAGATCGAGGCCAGCAGGGCGAGCGCGGTGCCCAGCGGGTCCACCCCGGCGAAGCCCTGCCACGCGCCCAGCACGATCAGCACCCCGAGGAAGCCCAGCCCGAGCCCCGCGACCCGGCGCCGGGTCGGCCGGTCCTCCGAGAGCGCCACCATCGACAGCACCATGCCCCACAGCGGCGAGGTCGCGTTGCAGATGCCCGCCAGCGTGGACGGGATCCGCAGCTCGGCGTAGGCGAACAGGGCGAAGGGCACCGTGTTGAGGAAGATCGAGGCCACCGTCAGGTGCGCCCAGACCCGGGCCGAGCGCGGCAGCCGCTCCCGACGCACCGCCAGCACGGTCAGCAGGGTGAGCGCCCCGAAGAACACCCGGCCCAGGGCCACCTGGAAGGGGGCGTAGCCCTCGGTGCCCAGCTTGATGAAGAGGAAGCTGAAGCCCCAGACCACGGCGAGGAAGGCGAACCGGGCCCGCCAGTCGGCGGCCAGGGTCCGCAGCCGACCGGGCGGGGCCGGCGCGGCGGGGGTGGCGTTCGGCTTCACGGAGATCGGAGTCGGGGTGGTGGTGGGGGCGAGGGTCGGGGCGGCGGGGCGTTCGGGGGCTGGTGCGCTCATGGAGCCAACTCTCCGCAATACAACCTCTTAGTACAAGCGAGAATTGCTCCAAGGATTCCCGTAGCATCGCTTACATGTTGAACCTGGAGCGCCTGCGCACCCTCGACGCCCTCGCCCGGCACGGTTCGGTGACCGCCGCCGCCGACGGGCTGCATGTCACCACCTCGGCCGTCTCCCAGGCCATGGCGAAGCTGGAGCGCGAGGTGGGCCAGCCCCTGATCACCCGGCGCGGCCGGGGCGTGCGCCTGACCGACGCCGGCCGGCTGCTGGCCGATCACGCGGCCCGGATCATCTCCCAGGTGGAGCTGGCCCAGGCCGACGTGGAGGCGCACCGGGGCCGGGCCGTCGGCGAACTGCGCATCGGCGCGTTCCCCACCGCGATGCGCGGGCTGCTCCCCGAGACCCTCGGCATCCTCCGCGAGGACCACCCCGACCTGCGGGTCCGGGTGCGCGAGGTGGAGCCGGCCGAGGCGATCCAGATGCTGGTGCGCGGCTTCCTGGACCTCGCGATCTGCATCGACTGGTACAACAAGCGGATGCCGGTGCCCGGCGAGCTCGACCGGGCCCCGCTGCTCGACGACGGCGTGGACATCGTGGTCCCCGAGGGGCACCGGCTCGCCGACCGGGCCGAGGTCGACTTCGCCGACCTCGCCGAGGACGAGTGGATCTCGTGGAACGAGGGCCAGTTCTGCCACGAGTGGCTGGTGGACACCGCCCGCGCCCTCGGCGTGGAGCCCCGGATCACGCACATCGCCGAGGAGCACCACACGCAGCTCGCCTTCGTGGCCGCCGGGCTCGGCGTGTGCGTCACCCCCCGGCTCGGGCGCGGGCAGACCCCGCCCGGGGTGCGGCTGCTGCCGCTGGTGGGGTCGGTGCACCGGCACGTGTACGTGCTGTGGCGGGCCGACGCGGGCCGCCGGCCCTCGGTGCGGGCGGCCGTGGCCGCGCTGCGGGAGGCCGGCGGCCGGCACACGGCGGGCCACCACGGAGAGTTCGGCGGGGGCTGAGCCCGCGCGGCCGTCAGCCGGCGGTGGTCGGGGTGCTGGCGGTCGGGGCGGCGAGCTTGCGGAAGTCCCAGGAGACGATCGACTCGGGGGTCAGCCGCATCCAGGCGTGCCGGCCGTCGTGCGGCATCTGCTCGATGCCGAAGTTCTTCACCGGGAACAGGGCCTCCACCGCCTCCAGTCCGGGGTGCGGCTCGCCCGTGCGCGGGGCCTCCCCGACGAATTCCACCCGCCCCGACAGCTCCACCCCGCGCAGTTCGTCGTAGCCCTCGCCCGCGTCCACGACCACCGAGATCCGGGGGTCGGCGCGCAGGTCGGCCCAGCGGCGGCTGCGGGTGATGGAGTACAGCCACAGCGAGGTGCCGTCCCAGACGAACCACAGGGCCCCGACGTGCGGGCGGCCGTCGGGGGAGACGGTGGCGACCCGGCAGGTGCGCTGCTCGGCGAGGAACGCGTCCACCTCCTCCTCGGTCATCATGATCCGTCGCCCCCGCCGCTGGCCCTTGTCCATGTCCCGTACCACCCTTCACATCTGACTGTGTGTCAGGAATCATGGGCGCTCGTCGGTCGGTGCGCCAGAGGGGGAACCATGAGCGGAAGCGAAGCGGACGCGGTCGCCGCGAAGGAGGCCGCCGCCCTCGACGCGGTCCTCGGCCCGGTCGGGGCCGCGGGCACGGTGCTGCTCACCGTGGAGTGTCAGAACGGTGTGGTGGGGGAGGAGAGCGCGCTGCCCGAACTGGCCGCGCAGGCCCGCACCTCCGGGATGCTCAAGCGGGTCGCGGCCCTGGTCGGGGTGGGGCGCGCGGCCGGGGTGCAGATCGTGCACGCGGTCGCCGAGCGGCGGCCCGACGGGCGCGGGGCGAACGCGAACGCGCGGCTGTTCCGGGCCGCCGCCCGGCTGCCGGTGCAGCAGCACGCGGGCAGCTCCGCCGTGCGGATCGCCGCGCCGATCGAGACGGCGGAGGAGGACCTGGTGGTGCGGCGGCTGCACGGGCTCTCGCCGATGGCCGGCACCGACCTCGACCCGCTGCTGCGCAATCTGGGCTGCCGGGTGCTCGTGGTGACCGGGGTGTCGGCCAACGTGGCCATCCCGAACACCGTCTTCGACGCCGTGAACCTCGGCTACACCGTGGTGGTGCCCGCCGACGCGATCGCGGGGGTGCCCGCCGCCTACACCCCCGAAGTGATCCGCAACTCGCTGTCGCTGGTGGCCACGATCACCAGCACCGAGGCCCTGCTGCGCCGCTGGGGCGCCGGCCGCTGACCGCCCGGCCGTCGTCGCGGGGCCCGGCGCACGTCGTAACCTGGGCGGATGTTGTCCGAAGTCATCGCGACCCGCTACGTCACGCCCCTGCGTGAGGGCGGCTCGCTCCCCGGGATCGTCGAGGCCGACGACCTGGGCACATACGTCGTGAAGTTCACCGGGGCCGGCCAGGGGCGCAAGACCCTGGTCGCCGAGGTCGTCTGCGGGGAGCTGGGCCGCCGGCTGGGCCTGCGGGTGCCCGAGCTGGTGCGGGTGTGGGTGGACCCCGTGATCGGGTTGGGGGAGCCGGACCAGGAGGTCCAGGAGCTGCTGAAGGCCAGCGGCGGCCTGAACCTGGGGATGGACTACCTGCCGGGCTCCCTCGGCTTTGATCCGCTGGCCTATCGGGTGGATCCGCTGGAGGCGGGGCGGGTCGTGTGGTTCGACGCGCTGATCAACAACGTGGACCGCTCCTGGCGCAACCCGAACATGCTGGTCTGGCACGGCCGGCCGTGGCTGATCGACCACGGGGCCACCATGATCTGGCACCACAACTGGCCCACCGCGAAGACGGCCGCCGCCAAGCCGTACAACGCCTCCGACCACGTGCTGGCCCCCTTCGACCCGGACCTGGCGGCGGCCGCCGCCGAGCTGGCGCCGCTGGTCACCGAGGAACTGCTGACCGAGGTCGTGGCCCTGGTGCCCGAGGAGTGGCTGCTCGACGAGCCCGGCTTCGACTCCCCGGACGCGCTGCGCCGCGCCTACGTGGAGGCGCTGCTGCCCCGGGCCGCGAGCATCCACGAGCGGATCTCGCTGGACGCGGCCCCGGCCAAGGCCCCGACCGGCCCGCCCGGCTGGCTCACCGACCACCTCACCGAGTGGCCGCACCCCACCAAGAAGAAGAGCGAAACCCCGTGAACCACGATCGTGTTGTGTTCGAGTACGCGCTGGTGCGCGTGGTGCCCCGGGTCGAGCGCGGTGAGTGCTTCAACGCGGGCGTGGTCGTGTACTGCCGGGCGAAGTCCTTCGTCTCGGCCGTGACCCACCTGGACGAGGCCAAGCTGCTGGCCCTGGACCCGGCCGCCGACGTGGTCGGGGTGCGGGCCGCGCTGCGCGGGATCGAGGGGGTCTGCTCGGGCGGCGAACGGGCCGGGCAGGCGGCGGGGGACGACGCGGGACGGCGCTTCCGCTGGCTGATCGCCCCGCGCAGCACCGTCGTGCAACCCGGGCCGGTGCACACGGGGTTGACCGCCGACCCCGAGGCGGAGCCCGCGCGGCTGCTGGAGCTGCTCGTGCGCTGAGCGTGCGGGACACGCGGGGGAGCCCCGGCGACCGGTGACCGTTGACACCGGATGCCGGGGCTCCTAGCGTCTCCTCGACCGAAGCTACTAAGCGGTTGCTCACCCGCGGGTGACGTGACAGGCGAGGAGAACCACATGTCCACCACCGAACAGCGCGTCGCCCTCGTGACCGGGGCGGCCCGGGGCATCGGGGCCGCCACCGCCGTCCGACTGGCCGCCGAGGGGCGCGCCGTCGCCGTGCTCGACCTCGACGAGACGGCCTGCAAGGACACGGTGGCCACGATCACGGCGGCCGGCGGCACGGCCCTGGCCGTGGGCTGCGACGTGTCGGACGCGACGGCCGCGGCGACGGCGGTGGAGCGGGTGACGGCGGAGCTGGGCGCGCCGACCGTGCTCGTCAACAACGCCGGCGTGCTCCGCGACAACCTCCTGTTCAAGATGAGCGAGGGTGACTGGGACACGGTGATGAACGTGCACCTGCGCGGCGCGTTCCTGATGTCCCGGGCCTGCCAGGGCGGCATGGTGGCCGCCGGCTTCGGCCGGATCGTGAACCTCTCCAGCAGCTCGGCCCTCGGCAACCGGGGTCAGGCCAACTACTCGGCGGCCAAGGCCGGGTTGCAGGGCTTCACCAAGACCCTCGCCATCGAACTGGGCAAGTTCGGCATCACCGCGAACGCCGTCGCGCCCGGGTTCATCGCCACCGACATGACGGCCGCCACCGCCGACCGGGTGGGCATGGGCTTCGAGGACTTCAAGACGGCCGCCGCGAGCCAGATCCCGGTGCGCCGGGTGGGCGAGCCCGCCGACGTGGCCAACGCGATCGCGTTCTTCGCCTCCGACGCGGCCGGGTTCGTCTCCGGCCAGGTGCTGTACGTGGCGGGCGGGCCGCTCGACTGACCCGCCGGCCCGGACGGACGGGCCGCGACGGGCGCGACGAGACGTGACGTGACGAGAGGACGGGAGAGGGCTGTGGGCACGACGGACGGCACGACGGCGGACGGGGTCGCGGGAGCGCGGCCGGACAGCGGGCGGGTGGCGCTGATCACCGGCGCCAGCCGGGGCATCGGCTACGGGATCGCGGAGGCCCTGGTGGCCCGCGGGGACCGGGTGTGCCTCACCGGGCGCGGGGAGGAGGCGCTGAAGGAGGCGGTGGAACGGCTCGGCGCGGACCGGGCGATCGCGGTGCCGGGCAAGGCGCACGACGAGGCCCACCAGGCGCTCGCGGTGGAACGGACGATGGAGACCTTCGGGCGGATCGACACCCTGGTCAACAACGCCGGCACCAATCCGGTGTTCGCCCCGCTCGCCGACCTCGACCTCGCGGTGGTCCGCAAGGTCTACGAGACGAACGTGATCTCGGCCCTGGGCTTCGCCCAGCGGGTCTGGCACGCGTGGCAGGCGGAGCACGGCGGCTCGATCGTGAACATCGCCTCCATCGCCGGGGTCTCGGCCTCGCCGTTCATCGGGGCCTACGGCATGAGCAAGGCCGCGATGATCAACCTGACCCTCCAGCTCGCCCACGAGATGGCCCCCAAGGTCCGGGTGAACGCGATCGCGCCCGCCGTGGTCAAGACGCGGTTCGCGCAGGCCCTGTACGAGGGCCGGGAGGCGGAGGCGGCGGCCGCGTACCCGCTGGGCCGGCTCGGGGTCCCGGCGGACATCGGAGGGGCCGCGGCCTTTCTCTCCTCGTCCCAAGCGGAATGGATCACGGGGCAGACGCTGGTCGTCGACGGAGGAATTTTTCTCAATGCCGGAGTCGGCTGACCGATAATCGAACACATTCGGTCCGCGTCGGTCGGTATTGCCGGTCAATTGTGGTCCGAATACGCACGGAACCGGTCAAGTGCCTCGGGGAACCTGCTCATTGGCTTTCCGGGGCGCTGCGGTATGGTCTGCCGCACCCGTGGCAGATCGAGGAGAGTGCACGTGTTCAACCGGACCAGAAGCCTGCAATCCAGTGCGGTCCTCGCGTCGATATCCCTGCTCGCGGGCTGCGGATTGATATCCGGGGGCGAGGACGACAAACCGATCGTCGTCGGCACCACCAGCGCCCCGAGCACCCTCGACCCGGCCGCCGCCTACGACGGCTCCTGGGAGCTGTACCGGAACGTCTTCCAGACCCTCCTCGCCTTCCCGTCCGGCGCCGTCACCCCACAACCGGACGCCGCCGAGTCCTGCAAGTTCACCGACTCCGGCAACCAGTCCTTCCGCTGCGTGCTGCGCAAGGGCCTGGAGTTCTCCGACGGCGAACCCCTCGACGCCGCCGCCGTCAAGCACTCCTTCGACCGCATCCGCGCCATCAACAGCAACACCGGCCCCTCGGGCCTCTTCGCCAACCTGGACAAGGTCGAGGCCCCCGACGCCCGCACCGTGGTCTTCCACCTGACGGCCGCCGACGCCACCTTCCCCTTCGTGCTCGGCTCCCCGGCCGCCTCCCTCGTGCCCCCGAAGCTGTACCCGGCGTCGGCGCTGCGCACGGACGGCAAGGTCACCGGCTCGGGCCCGTACACCCTGGAGTCCTACCAGAAGGACAAGGAGTCGGTCCTCGCCCGCAACGAGGGCTACAACGGCTTCGCGAAGGACCGCAAGAACGCCAAGGTCACCATCCGCTACTTCGCGAGCTCGGAGAAGATGGTCAAGGCCCTCAAGGCCAAGGAGATCGACGTCACCTACCGCGGTCTGACCTCGCCGCAGGTCAAGGACCTCCAGAGCCCGGCCTCCGTCAAGGACGGCATCCAGACCGTCGAGGCGTTCAACGCCGACATCCGCTACCTCGTCTTCAGCGGCAAGGATCCGGTCACGGCCAAGCCCGCCGTCCGCCAGGCCATCGCCCAGCTCGTGGACCGCGGCAACCTCGTGGCCAAGGTGTACAAGGGCACCGCCGAGCCGCTCTTCTCCATGGTCCCCAAGGGCATCGTCGGCCACCGCACCCCGTTCTACGACGTGTACGGCCACGCCAGCCTGGAGAAGGCCCGGCAGATCCTCGCCAAGGACAACATCACCACCCCGGTGCCCCTGACCTTCTGGTACACCACCGACCGCTACGGCGACTCCACCCGCCTGGAGTTCGAGGAGCTCAAGCGGCAGCTGGAGGCCGGCGGGCTGTTCCGGATCACGATCGAGGGCAAGCCCTGGACCGAGTTCCACGAGGCGTACAGCAAGGGCGAGTACGCCGTCTTCGGCCGCGGCTGGTTCCCCGACTTCCCGGACCCCGAGAACTTCATCGCCCCCTTCGTCGGCGCCAAGAACCAGCTCGGCACGCCCTACCTGGTCCCCGAGATCACCGACGTGCTGCTGCCCAAGTCCCGCCGGCAGAGCGACCGCGCCACCGTCGGCGACGAGATGGACAAGGCCCAGCAGATCATCGCCAAGGACGCCCGCCTGCTGCCGCTGTGGCAGGGCAAGCTCTACGTGGCCTCCCGCGAGGACATCGGCGGCGGCGAGCGCGCCCTGGACCCGCAGACCGCGATGCAGATGTGGGAGCTCTACCGCAAGGAGAGCTGGTAGGGGCCGACCGCCCGGCGGCGGCGTTGTCGGTGCGGGCGGGTAGGTTGACGACCTGTTGCCCGTTCGCCCGTGTTGTCGGAGGTTGTCGACGTGTCCGAGAAGCTGCCCGAGTCCTGGCTGCCCGTCCTGGCCGAGGAACTGGAGAAGCCCTACTTCGCCGAACTGATCGAGTTCGTCGAGAAGGAACGCGCCGAAGGCCCCGTCTACCCGCCCCGGGACGAGGTCTTCGCCGCCCTGGACGCCACCCCCTTCGACCGGGTCAAGGTCCTCGTGCTCGGCCAGGACCCCTACCACGGCGCCGGCCAGGGCCACGGCCTGTGCTTCTCCGTGCGCCCCGGGGTGCGGACCCCGCCCTCCCTGCGCAACATCTACAAGGAGATGAAGGAGGAGCTCGGGCACGAGATCCCCGACAACGGCTACCTGATGCCGTGGGCGCGCCAGGGCGTCCTGCTCCTCAACGCGGTGCTCACGGTCCGCGAGGGCGAAGCCAACTCCCACAAGAACAAGGGCTGGGAGAAGTTCACCGACGCCGTCATCCGCGCCGTCTCCGACCGCCCCGACCCGGTGGTCTTCGTGCTGTGGGGCGCCTACGCGCAGAAGAAGCTGCCCCTGATCGACACCGAGCGGCACGTGGTCGTCAAGGGCGCCCACCCGTCCCCGCTCTCGGCGAAGAAGTTCTTCGGCTCCCGCCCGTTCACGCAGATCGACGAGGCTGTCGCGGCCCAGGGCCATGAGCCGATCGATTGGCGCGTGCCCAACCTGGGCTGACCGACGAACCGTGCCTTCGGGGCATTGCGGGCGCCGCCGGATAGCGTCGTGACCACCGGTCCCGACAGGACCGGCGGGGACGAGCCGGAGGTCGTGTTGACGGAGCAGCGGGAGGCGTTCGAGGACGCCGTCATGACGAGGATCGGCCAGGCCATCATCCTGCTGCACGCCGGGGACCGGGAAGAGGCCCGCAACCGGCTCGGCGCCCTCTGGGACGCCCTCGACGCGATCGAGGCGGAGGTCGAGGAGGAATCCGCGGCCGAGGCCGGCGGCGGCCCCGACCCCGGAGGGGAACGGGCCGCCCGGGTCGCGGCCCGCGCCCTGCACCGCTGCACCCTGGCCCACTACCTGGCCGACGCCCAGGACCGGTCCGCCGACAAACTCGTCTGGGACCTGCGCGCCCTCGACGCCGCCGACGCCCTCGCCGAGGAACCCGGCCACGACGGGCCCGGCGGCGCCGTGCGCGCCTTCTACCCCGCCCTGCACCTGCACCTGGCCGACGACTACATCACCCTGCGCCGCCCCGAGGCGGCCCGCGTGCACCTGGCCCGCGCCGTCGCGGGCGCCGCCGCCCTCGCCGACGACGGGTACGGACGCGGGGTCCGGGCCGCCCTGGCCCGCATCGAACGCCGCCTCGCCGGCGCCGAACCCGACGCCCACCCCCGCCCCGGACCCTTCCCCGGCCCCTTCCGGGGCTGAGCCGGCCCGCACCGACCCCCGGCCGTGCCTCAGCCGCCCTCCACGTCCGCGCAGATCCGGGCCTCCGGACTGTCCGCGTCCCAGTGCCCGGACCGCCGGCCCAGCGCGCACACGTCGGCGGGCCGCACCGGCAACTCCTCCATCACCTCGCGCGGCACCTCCCGCACCTGCTCCTCCGCCCCCGCCCCGGCCGCCGCCGGCACCCGGGGCTCGGGGATGTCGGGCACCGGAGGCATCACGACCCCGTCCGGACCCGCCGCCGGCCCGACCTCGCCCGGCTCCGGCTCCGGCACCTCCACCCCGTCCGCCGCCGGCCCCTCCGAGGCCGCCGGGTCCGCCGGGGCCGCCGCCTCGGCGGAGGCCGAGGCCGATGCCGCCGCCCGCGCGGGCGCCGCCCGCAGCGCCGCGAGGGCCGGCGCCTCGATCACCACGGGGGTCTGGGCCGCACCCCCGTCCGGCAGGGTCTCGGACAGGCTGCCCGCCGAGGGCAGGGACTGCGGGCGGGCCGACTGCGGGGTCACGTTCACGCAACCGGACACGGCGGACACCGCACAGGCCACGGTGAGCAGCAATTTCGTGGTGGTTCGGGAAGTTCGCGATGGGTGCACCCGCGCAACAATGCTGTGCCGGCGCCCCGTTGTGAAAATCCTCGGCCGATATTCACCCCGCACGGGTGACGTGACCCTGGGCGGAACGGAGCCCGCGCCGGGCCGCGCGACCGCCGTTCGGGGGAATCACCCCCCGGATTCGCTAGGCTGCGGGAACACGCGGCGCACAATGGAGGTTTTGCGGTGAAAATCGGCATCATCGGACTGGGGGACATCGCCCGAAAGGCGTACCTGCCCGTGCTCACCGCCCGCCCCGGCGTCGAACCCCACCTGCACACCCGCACCCGGGCCACCCTCGACCTCGTCGGCGACCGCCACCGGATCCCGGCCGCGCACCGCCACGCCGGCCTCGACGCGCTCCTCGCCCAAGGGCTCGACGCCGCGTTCGTGCACGCCGCCACCGCCGCCCACCCCGAACTCGTCACCCGCCTCCTCGAAGCGGGCGTCCCCACCTACGTGGACAAGCCCCTCGCCTACCACCTCGACGAGTCCGAACGCCTGGTGGAACTCGCCGAACGCCGGGGCGTGCCGCTGGCCGTCGGCTTCAACCGCCGCCACGCCCCCGGCTACGCCCAGTGCGCCGACCACCCCCGCGACCTGATCCTGCTCCAGAAGAACCGCGTCGGCCTGCCGGAGGAGCCCCGCACCCTGGTCCTCGACGACTTCATCCACGTCGTGGACACCCTGCGCTTCCTCCTCCCCGGCACCCCCGACCACGTGGACGTGCGGGCCCGGGGCGCGAACGGGCTCGTCGAACACCTCGTGCTCACCCTGGCCGGCCCCGGCTTCACCGCCCTCGGCGTCATGAACCGGCTCTCCGGCTCCACCGAGGAGATCCTGGAGGTCTCCGGGGCCGACACCAAGCGCCAGGTGTTCAACCTCGCCGAGATCGTCGACCACCGGGGCCAGCCCACCACGCGGCGACGCGGCGACTGGGAGCCGGTGGCCCGCCAGCGCGGCATCGAACAGGTCGTGGACGTGTTCCTGGAGGACGTCGCCGCCGGCAAACCCGTCAGCGCCCGCGACGCCCTGGCCACCCACGAACTGTGCGAACGGATCGTCCGCGCGATCGAGGAACAACTCCCCGTCTGACTCCGAACACCTTGCCCGCCGCCGCCCCCGCGAGCAGCGCCAGCAGGCCGGCCGAGGCCCGGGGCACCACGTCACCGATCCGCGCGTACCAGGTCTCGCCCCGGGTCAGGGTCAGCTCCCGCACCGCGACCGTCCGCTCGGAGAGCCCCACCGCCGCGCCCACCCGCCGCCCGTCCGCCGCGTACGCGGCGCTGATCCCGGTCAGCGTCGCGTGCACCACCGGGCGGCCGGACTCGGCGGCCCGCAGCGCGCCCAGGGAGGCGTGCTGCGCGGGGGCCGGGCTCTCCTGGAACCCCGAGGTGGACGAGGCCACCACCACCAGCGCGGCCCCGCCCGCCACCAGGTGCCGGGTCATGTCCGGGAACGCCGACTCGAAGCAGACCAGGGGCCCGATCCGCAGCCCGGCCGCCGGCCCGCTCGGCAGGGTCTGCCACCGGGGCTCGGTGCCGGGCCGCCGGTTCTCCCCGGCCGCCTTGCCCACCGAGGTCGCCCACCCCAGCACCGACCGCGCCGGCACGTACTCCCCGAAGGGCACCAGCCGCATCTTGTCGTAGCGGGGCCCGACCTCGCCGTCCGGACCGAACAGCACCGCGCTCTTGCGGATCCCCGAGCCGTCCGCCGCCCGCGCGTCCACGTTCACCAGCAGCGGCGCTCCCACCCGCCGTGACAACTCCGCCAGCCGGGCCACCAGATCGGGCCGGGCGGCCGGGTCGAAGCCCATCGAGCTCTCCCCCCACACCACCAGCCCCGGCGCGCCCCCGGCCCGCCCGGCCAGGGAGGCCGTGAGTCGCTCCGAGGCCGCGAACCGCCGCTCGGCCGCGTCCGCCGTCGAGCCGCCCGTCACGATCCCCGGCTGCACCATCGCCACCCGCACCACCCCCACCGGCTCCGGTCGGGGCGCCCACCACCAGGCCGCGCCCGTCACCGCCGCCACCGCGGCCAGCGCGCAGCACGCGGTCCGCCGCGCCGACGGGGACAGCAGCAGGGACACCAGCGCGCAGTTCACCGCCACCACCAGCACGCTCACCAGCCACACCCCGCCCACCGACGCCACCCGCAAGGCCGGGGACACCTGCCACTGCGAGGCCCCCAACAGCCCCCACGGCCCGCCCAGGCCCTGCCAGGACCGCGCCAACTCGGCCACCGACCACGCCGCCGGCACCACCACCAGGCCCGCCGCCCGCCCCCCGAACCGGTGCGCCACCACCCCGAAGGGCACCCAGGCCGCCCCCAACAACAGCGCCAGCACCGGCAGGAACACCCCGAGGTCCGGCCACAGCCACCGGTGCACGGCGAGCACGTACCCGAACCCGCCCGCCCACCCCACCGCGGCCGCCTGCCCCGTTCCCCGGGACCCGCGCGCCCACCACAACCACGGCACCAGCGCCCCGTACGCCCACCACCACAACCCCGGGGCCGGGAACGCGAACACCGGCAGCGCCCCGGCCGGGACCGCGAGCGCCACCCGGGCCGGGCCCGGCAGCCGGCTCAGCCGGCCAGGTGCTTCCACTTCTCCCGCACCACCACCTCGGCGAACCGCCAGTCGTGCGGCTCCGCCACCCGCGTCAGGGAGAAGGAGTACCGGCCCGCCGCGCAGAAGTTCGGCACCCCGGGCGAACCCTCCGCCGGGACCGGATCGGCCGGGTCGACGAGCCGCATCGGGTTGAGGAAGTCGGCGCCGGCCCAGGCCGGGTCGCCCACGCTGCGATATCCCTCGGGGGCCCGGACCCGCCGGTTGACGATCAGGTGCTGACGCACCGGGAACAGGGTCATCGTGCCCGCCAGCCATTCCGCGACCTCCGCCGCCGGCCCCGCGATCCCGCCCGCCGAGGTGTAGTCCGCACGCCCGCCGGGGGCGAACAACCCCCGGTAGGCTTCCCAGTCGCCGTCGTCCACGGCGACGGCGTACCCGGTGATCAGATCCTCGATCGCGATCCGATCCCACAACAGCCCGAGATCCGCGCGCAGCGTCATCCGGTCAGTGTGCGGTCCCCGCGTCACGGAACAAAGGGGCGTGCGGACACCGATCGGTCACGAGGCGGCGCTGCGCTCCCGGGGACGCACCACCACCAGGAACGCGTCGGACTCCAGGTCCATCACCACCTCCGCCGGCACCCCCTCCCGCAACCGCTGCGCCGCGTACTCCTCCGCTGGCCAACTGCCGTGCGGATTGCCCGCCGGGAACCGCTCCAACACCACGCGCCTCATGGGACACCCCCGTCGTTTCCGAGCCGTGCCCTCTTCTGCCCGGCTCTCCGCCTGGCTAACGACGCCGCGACCGGCCGGGAACGTTCCCGGGAACGCGGCGTGTCGCCCACCGAACACGCGGACGGCGTCCCGCGCGGATCGCGCGGAACGCCGTCGGGCCCTTTCGGAGCGGGGAGCGGGGCCGTGCTCAGCCCGCCGACTCGCCCGCGTGCGGGCTCAGCACGCCCATGCCGATCAGCACGAACAGGGCGATGCCCAGCAGGATCCGGTAGACCACGAAGGGCATGAAGCTCTTCGTGGTGATGAACTTCATGAACCACGCGATCACGGCATATCCGACGAAGAACGCGATCACCGTGGCGAAGATCGTCGGCCCCCAGGACACGTGCCCACCCTCGGTGGCGTCCTTCAACTCGAAGACCCCCGAGGCCAACACCGCCGGGATCGCCAGCAGGAACGAGTACCGCGCCGCCGCCTCGCGGGTGTAGCCCATCAGCAGACCGCCCGAGATCGTCGCCCCCGACCGGGACACGCCCGGCACCAGCGCCATCGCCTGGCACAGACCGAAGATCAGACCGTCCTTGACGCCCAACTCCCGCAGCGTCTTGCGCTCCCGGATCGCCCGGTGCCGACCGCCGATCTCGTCCCGCGCCGCCAACCGGTCCGCCACGCCCAGCACGACGCCCATCACGATGAGGGTGGTCGCGGTCAACCGCAGGTCGCGGAACGGGCCCTCGATGCTGTCCTTGAGGGTCACGCCCAGCACGCCGATCGGAATCGAGCCGATGATCACCAACCAGCCCATCCGCGCGTCGTGATCGGAACGCATCGCCTTGTTCGTCAGCGACCGGAACCACGCGGAGACGATCCGCGCGATGTCCTTGCGGAAGTAGATCAGCACCGCGGCCTCGGTGCCGATCTGGGTGATCGCGGTGAAGGCCGCGCCCGGGTCGTGCCAGCCCGCGAACGCCGCCGTCAGCCGCAAATGGGCGCTGGAGGAGATCGGCAGGAACTCGGTCAGTCCCTGGACGAGACCGAGGATCAGTGATTCGAACCAGCTCATGGCGGAGGCGTTCGTCCTTGTGATCGTCGCGTGGTGCGAGACATCGGGGAGGGGAGGAGCGGGGGAAGGGTACGGGAAACGGGCACGCCGGCGGTCGGCGGGTCGGACGGGTCGGGCGGGTCAGGGGGAAGACGGTACGGCGGCCGGGCTCAGGCGCCCGGAAGCCGCGCGGACGCGGCCGAGGAACCGGCGCCCACCGGCACCGGCCGCTCCACCGGGGCGAGGGCCGCCTCCGCGGCCCCCGTCATCCGGTGCCGCTTGCGCCAGGCGACCACGCCCGCGCCCACCGCCGACAGGGCGATGAACCCGAACGCGGCCAGGAACACGGGCGAACCCGGAGTGCTCGCCGTCGCCCCCGCCACCACGTACGCCGCCGTGTTCGGCACCGTGCCCAAGGCCGTCGCCGCCAGGAACGGCGCCCACCCGCAGCGCGAGATCGACGCGCAGTAGTTGGCCGCCGCGAACGGCACCCCGGGGAAGATCCGCACGGCCAGCACGGACCGGAACCCGTGTTCGCTGAGCTGCCCGTCGGCCAGCCGCAACCACTTGCCGCGCACCCACGGACGCAGCGCGTCCTGCCCCAACAACCGGCCCAGACCGAACGCGATGCCCGCGCCGAGCACCGTGCCGGCGACCGCCGCGAGCAACCCGAACCAGGTGCCGAAGACGACCCCCGCCCCCAGGTTCAACAACGGGCGCGGCACGAACGCGGCCGTGCACAACCCGTAGACCCCCGCGAACAGCACCACCCCGACCGCGATCGGGAGGTGCTCGGGCCACCCCTCGGCCAAGAGCCGCTGGGGCTCGTAGCGGAGCACGCCCACACCCGCGGCCGTGAGGATCACGAGCAGCAGGGACAGGCGCGTCCAGGGCGAGAGGAGGAGGGGCATTCCGGAAGGGTAACCGCGACGGGCGACCTCCGGCCGTAATCTGGGCCTCATGCCGGGAAACGCGGAGCGACGCGAAAGTGACGTGGCCATGCCCGAACTTCGAAGGCCGGCCCGGCCCGCGCCCGTGACCAGCGCGTTCGCCGACACCGCGCGCGAGCGACTGATCACCGCCTACGCCGGCGCCGCCGATCCGACCCGGGCCGCCGCCATGGCCGCGTACATGAAGGACATCGGCCCCTTCCTCGGCATCCCCACCACCGCGCGCCGAGCCCTGGCCAAGGAGGCCCTGCGGGGCCTGCCCGTGCCCGACGAGGCCGACTGCGTCGCCTTCGCCCTGGCCTGCCGGGCCCTCCCGGAACGCGAGTACCGGTACGCGGCGGTGGACCTGCTGCGGGCCCGCATCGGCCGCTGCACCGCCGCGATCCTGCCCGTCGTGCGCGAGCTGCTCGTCACCGACGGCTGGTGGGACACCGTCGACCTGCTCGCCGCGCACGTGGTCGGCCCCCTCGCGACGGCCGAACCGGCCCGCGTGCACCCCGTCCTCGACCGGTGGATCGAGGGCACCGAACCGGGGGCGCCGGCCGGCTCCGAGGCCGATCTGTGGCTCGCCCGCACCGCCGTCCTGCACCAGCTCGCGTACAAGGACCGCACCGACCCCGAGCGCCTGTTCCGGTACTGCGCGCGGCGGGCCGAGGACCCCCGCTTCTTCCTGCGCAAGGGCATCGGCTGGGCCCTGCGCGCATACGCCAAGACCGACCCGGACGCGGTCACGGCCTTCGTGGCCGCGCACCGCGACCGGCTCGCGCCGCTCACCGTCCGCGAGGCCCTCAAACACCTCGGCGGGGCCTGACACACCGGGCGCGGGCCCCGTACCGTCCGGCCGGTCCGTGCGGCAGACTGCCGCCGTGCGCGCGGCCAAGAGGACCGGGCGCGGACGGGGAAGGGGTACGCCGGCATGACGGACACGAGCACGGACACGACCACGGACACGGACGCCTACACGGGCGCGAGCGGGGACCGGGGGCGCGAGGGCACCGCCCTGGTGCTCGGCGGCGGCGGCCTGGCCGGCATCGGTTGGGAGACCGGCATCCTGCACGGTCTCGCCGAGGCCGGGGTCGACCTCTTCGACGCCGACCTGGTCGTCGGCACCTCCGCCGGGTCCCTCGTCGGCGCCCAGCTCAGCGGCGGGCTGCTCAGCCCGCGCGCCCTGTGGGAACGCCAGCTCGGGGACCCGAGCGGCGAGCCGGTGGGCCGGCTCGCCCCGGCCGGGATGGTCCGCTTCGCGGGCGCCCTGCTGCGCTCCACCGACGTCCGCGCCTACCGCCGGCGCGTCGCGGCCTTCGCGCTGGCCACCGACACCCGCGAGAGCGAGGCCGACCGCAAGGCGGTCATCGCCGACCGCCTCGTCAGCCCCGTCTGGCCCGGCCGCCGACTGCTGATCACCGCCGTGGACACGGCGACGGGCGCGCTGAAGGTCTTCGACCGGGACAGCGGCGTCGACCTCGTGGACGCCGTGGCCGCGAGCTGCGCCGTGCCCGGCGTGTGGCCGCCGATCACGATCGGCGCGGAACGCTACGTGGACGGCGGCATCCGCTCCTCCGCCAACGCCGACCTCGCCCGGGGCCGGCGCCGCGTGGTCGTCATCGCCCCGATGGCGCTGGGCACCGGGCTGGTGCCGCATCCGGCGGCGCAGGTCGCGCGGCTGCGGGAGGAGGGTGCGCGGGTGGCGCTGATCACCCCGAACGCCGCGTCCAAGGCGTGTTTCGGCCGCAACCCCCTCGACCCGGCCCGCCGCGAGCCGGCCGCCCGCGCGGGCCTGGCCCAGGCCGCCGAGCACGCGGCGGAGGTGAAGGAGGTCTGGGGCTCCTGAGGGCGGAGAATGGGGCGGTGAACGAGGACGAGAAGCACCGGCCGACCACCCCCGACGAGACCGACCGGCCCGACGAGGTCGACGAGGTCGAGGATTGGGACGAGGACGAGGACGACCGGGTGCCGGTGCGGGCCGAGGTGGCGCAGGGCGTGGCCCGGCTGCTGCCCGACGTGGACCGCCCGGCGGGCTGGCTGCTCACCGTGGACGACGCCCCGCAGTCCTATGTGGACCTCGACGACCCCGCGCACCTGGAGTTCGAGTACACGCGCCGGCTGGGGCACGTCCTGGACCTCGCGGCCGACCCCGGGGCCCCGCTCGACCTGCTGCACCTCGGCGGCGGGGCCCTGACCCTGGCGCGCTACGCGGCGGCCGGGCGACCCGGTTCGCGCCAGCACGTCGTGGACTTCGACGGCCCGCTCCTCGACCTCGTCCTGGATCGGCTGCCGCTGCCCGCCGACGCCGCGATCGAGACCCACGCCACCGACGCCCGGGCCTGGCTGGAGGCCGCGCCCGACGCGAGCGCGGACGTGCTCGTGGCCGACGTGTTCGGGGGCTCGCGGGTGCCGGCCGCGCTGACCTCCGTGGACTGCGCGCGGCACGCCGCCCGGGTGGTGCGGCCGGGCGGCACGTACACGGCGAACCTCGCCGACGGCGCCCCCTTCGCGTTCCTGCGGGGTCAGCTCGCGGGCCTGCGCACCCTGTTCGCCGAGCTCGCCGTGCTCGCGGAGCCCGCGGTGCTGCGCGGGCGCCGCTTCGGCAACGTCGTGGTGGTGGCTTCCGACGCGCCGCTGGACCTGGCCGGCCTCACGCGCCGCTGCGCCGGGGACGCGTTCCCCGCGCGGGTGGTGGCCGGAGCCGAACTGGACCGGTTGATCGGCCGGGCCCGCCCGGTCACGGACGCAGAAGCCCTGCCCTCCCCGCCGCCCCCGTCGGGCGCGTTCACGGTGGGCTGACGACGGCCGCGGGCTTCGGGGCGTCGGCGAGGTCGGCGGGCGGCACGGGCACGGGCCTCCCGGGCCCGCCGGCGGCCGGCTTGGGCGGTCGACGCGTCATCGTGCGCACCTCCGGCACCAGCAGCACCGCGGCCGTGGCCAGCACGACCAGGGCCGCGCACCCCCACAGGGCCTGCGGGCGGCCGAACGCGGACTCGGCCGGGCCGGCCAGCGCGGTGGCCACCGGCAGCATGGACACCGAGCCGAACCAGTCGTAGGCCGAGACCCGGGAGAACTTCTCCTCCGGGATCTCCTGGTGCATCGTCGTCATCCAGTTGACGCCGAACACCTCGATGCAGGTGCCGGTCAGGAACATCACCGCGCACAGGCCCCACACCGGCAGGGGCACGGCGAGGCCGGCGGAGGGCAGGGCCAGCGGGAAGACGCACAGGGTGCCGGTGAGCAGCAACCGGCGCGGTTTCCAGACCATCATCAGCACCGCGCCGGAGATGGTCCCCAGCCCGAAGAACGCCAGCGCCAGGCCCCACGGGGCGGCCCCGCCGAGGCTGTCGCGGGCCACGAGCGGCCCGTACACGGCCTCGGCCGCGCCCACCACGCCGACGACCACGGAGAACTGGAGCACGATGCTCCACAGCCAGCTCCGGGTCCGGAACTCCACCCAGCCCTCGCGCAGGTCCGACAGCAGGCCGCCGCCGGGCGGGCGTTCGGCGAGGGGACCGGGCACGAGGAAGGCGCGCAGCAGGCCGGCGAGGGCGAAGGCCACGGCGTCCACGGCCAGCACCCAGCCGGCCCCCATCACTGCGATCATGGCCCCGCCGAGCGCGGCCCCGCCGATGCCGGCGCCGTTCATGGCCATCCGGAAGAGGGCGAAGGCGCGGTTCGCGTGCTCGCCCGACACGCTGGAGAGCAACATGCCCTCGGCGGCCGGGTTGAAGAAGGCGGTACCGGTGCCGCACAGGGCGGTCAGCAGCATCATCGCCCACAGCGGCGGGTGCCCGGCCAGCACGATCACGGCGAACGCGGCCTGAGAGACGCAGTTGAGGGCGTTCGCGGCGACCATCACGCGGTGCCGGGGGAAGCGGTCGGCGATGGCCCCGCCGATGAGGAGGAAGAGCACCAGCGGCAGGGTCCGCGCGGCGGTCACCAGGCCCACGTCGCCGGCGCTGCCGCCGTTGTCGAGCACGGCGAAGGCGGCGGCGATCAGGGCGCCGTGGCTGCCGAGGTTGGTCACGACGGCCGCCGCCGTCAGCAGCCCGTAGTTGCGCCCCGCCCACTCGGGCCGCCCGCGCCGGGAACCGGGTCCGGCCCCGGGCGGGGCGGGGGGTTCGGGCACGGACACGGGGGAGGGCTGCGCGGTGGACACCGTAGGACTATCCCCGGTCGGCGGGCCGAAAGCCAACCGGATATCCGGTCGGGAGGCCCGGAGGCCGCAGGCTCGCGCGTCGGCCGGCCGCGGGGGGTCCCGGGAGGGGCCGCGGCCGGCCCGCGCGTCGGGCGCGGGTCAGGCGGGGGTCACTGGGGTCACCGGGCTCACTGGTCCATGAGGCGGATCGTGCTCATGATCTGCGTGGCCAGCTCGTCGGAGTACTCGTCCTTGACGTGGGCCGGCCCGAAGAGGGACCAGCTCACGAACTCGCCCTTGGCGTTCTTGAAGCCGAATCCCATGCCCTTGCCGTCGGTGGAGCAGCGGTTCTTCTTCGTCACGCCGTCGGCGGCGGCGGTGACGGTCATGCCCTTGATGCCGGACTTGGTCGTGTACTCCTTGGCCGTCGTGAGCTTAGTGGTCTCCTCCGGCGTCTTGGGCTCCTGCTGGGCGTAGGTGGCCCACACCCAGGTGCCGGTGTTGGCGCGGGCGGCGTGACCGGCGTCCTTCGCGCCGTCCGCTCCCTTGACCCCAGTCGCGACGAGGAAGCTGTCCTCTTCCCGGCCGTCGGCGTCGCTGTCGATGGTGCACCACTTCTCCTTGAGGAAGGCAGGTGCGCTCATGCTGACGGCGAGGCTGCCGTCGCCCTTCTTCTCGTCCTCCATGGCGAACATCACGCCCGTGCCGGAGACCTTCCAGTCCTTCGGCACGTCGAAGACGACGCCCCACTTGGGGTTGACGACGACCTGCCAGCCCTCGATGGAGGGCTTGAGGTTCGAGCCGGCGCGCGGGTTCGCGCTCGGGGAGGCGGGGGCGGTCGTGGGGGGCGGGGTGGTGGGGGCGACGGAGGGCTTGGCGTCGGCGACGGTCTTCTTCGGCTCGTCGTCGCCGAGGCCGAAGACCACGAACGCGGTGCCGGCGGCGGTCAGCGCCACGGCGGAGGCGGACAGGATCGCCACCGTCTTCGTGGACAGGCCCGAGTGGCGCTCCGGCGGGGTCGGGGCGGCCTGCGCCCAGGGCTGGGTGGGGGGTTGCGGGGGGTAGGCGTAGCCCTCTCCGGTGCCGGGGGCGCCGAAGCCCGCCGCGGGGGGCCCGGACGGCGGGGCGGGCTGCTGGTACGGGTTCTGCCGCGGATCCCGCGGGTTCGACTGCTGCTCGCCCCCGGGCGGCTGGTTCTCTCCTGGCCACATGGCCGACAACCATAGTGGGCGGGGGTGACGGCGGGCACGGGCGGGGCGGGGTCGGTCCGGTGTCGGCTCTGGTCAACCCGGCGTACTCGTGGGTAACATCGCGGTCATGAGCGCTGACCAGATGACCGTGGGCGAGATGCTCGCCGCGACCGTGCCGATGGCCCGCACGTTGAACCTCCAGTTCCTGGAGACCACGCCGGAACGCGCCGTCGTCCGCCTCCCGGACCAGCCGGAGTTCCACAACCACGTCGGCGGCCCGCACGCCGGCGCCATGTTCACCCTCGCCGAGTCCGCCAGCGGCGCCATCGTGCTCGCCGCGTTCGGCGACCAGCTCGGCCGCGCCGTGCCCCTCGCCGTGAAGGCGGAGATCGGCTACAAGAAGCTCGCCAAGGGCGTGGTCACCGCGACCGCGACCCTGGGCCGCCCCATCGCCGACGTGGTCGCCGAACTCGACGCCGGCGGCCGGCCCGAATTCCCCGTGAGCATCGCGATCAGCCGCGAGGACGAGGCCGTCACCGGCGAGATGACCGTGGTCTGGACCCTGCGCCCCAACAGCTGACCCGCCCGCCCCGCGCCGCACCCGCGCCCCCGCCCGCCGTCCACCGGCGGCCGGGGGCGCGGCCGTTCGGGGCACGCCGCGTGCCCAAACCGGCCGCCGGCGCGATCCACCCGCCCGGCTGAAACCGGGACCCGCCGAGGGCGCGTCCGAGCGGGTGGGGGCCGGGGCCGGGGCACAGTGGGCGGGCCGCCCCGGGCAGCACCGCCCGGGCGCCGTCACCCGCGCCGCCAGGAGGGCCCCGTGGCCGAACCCCTGTCCCGTCGTTCCGCGCTCCGCCTGCTCACCGCGGCCGGTGGGGTCGGCCTCGGCGGCGGCGCCGCCCTCGGCTGCGCCCCGGCCGCCGGCGGACTCCCGGCCGCGGGCCCCTCCCGCTCCCGCCCCGCGACCCGCGTGGACCCGGCCGCCGCGCCCGGCGCGGCCCGCGTGGACGCCCTCCTCGACCGGCTCACCATCGAGGAGAAGGCGAGCCTCCTGCACGGGGCGAGCGATCCCTCCCGGCTCGGTCAGGCCGGGTACGTGCCCGGGGTGCCCCGCCTCGGCATCCCCCCGCTGCGCCTGGCCGACGGCCCGGCCGGGGTGCGCGTCGCCAAGCACGCCACGGCCCTGCCCGCCCCCGTGCTGCTCGCCGCCGCCTTCGACCCGGCGCTCGCCCGCCGCTACGGGCGCGTCATCGGCCGCGAGGGCCGGGCCCTGGGCCAGGACGTGCTGCTCTCCCCGATGTGCAACCTGATCCGCACCCCCTACGCGGGTCGCAACTTCGAGACCTTCTCCGAGGACCCGAAGCTCACCGCCGACCTCGTCGCCGAGCTCGTGCGCGGCATCCAGGACGAGGGGCTCATCGCCACCGTCAAGCACTTCGCCCTCAACAACCAGGAACAGGGCCGCGAGACCGTCGACGCGATCGCCGACGAGCGCACCCTGCACGAGACGGAACTGCGCGGCTTCGAGGCCGCCGTGGAGGCCGGGGCGGGCGCCGTGATGGGCGCCTACAACAAGGTCAACGGGGTGCACGCCTGCGAGAGCGCCCCCCTCCTGGACGAACTCCTGCGCCGGGGCTGGGGCTTCGACGGCTGGGTCATGTCGGACTGGAACGCCACCCACAGCACCGTCGCCGCCATCACCGCCGGACTCGACATGGAGATGCCCGACGGCCCCCACTTCGGCGACCCGCTGCTCCAGGCCGTCAAGGCCGGCAGCGTCTCCGAGGCCGCCGTCGACCTCGCCGTCCGCCGGATCCTGGGCACCATGGACCGCTTCGGGCTGCTCGCCGAACGCCCCGCCGCCCGCCCGGCCCGGGACCCGGCCGCCGGCGCGGCCGTGGCCCGCGAGGTCGCGGTCGCCGGCGCCACCCTGCTGCGCAACGCCCGCGCCACCCTGCCGCTGACCGCCGCCGACGCCCGCTCCCTCGCGGTGATCGGCCCCACCGCCGGCACCCCCTTCGTCAGCGGCGGCGGCAGCGCCCACGTGATCCCCGACCGCGCCGAGAGCCCGCTCAAGACGCTTACGGCCCGGGCCGGGGAACTCGCCCCCGGGGCCTCCGTGCGGTACGCCCTCGGCGAGGACATCCACGGCAAACCCCTGCCGGCGAAACTCCTCACCCCGCCCGCCGACCTCGACGACCGGGGCGTGGACGCCGGCCGCACCTTCACCTGGAGCGGCACCTTCACCCTGCCCGCCGCCGACGAGTGGACCCTGCTCGTCCACTACACCGGCGAACGCCCCGACGTCCGCCTCGACGACCGGCCGGTGTTCCCCACCAAGCCCGGCGTCGCCGAGTTCTTCACCGGCGGCCTCCTCGGCAGCGCCCCCGACGGCCTCACCGTCCGCCGCCGCACCCTCCCCCTGACCGCCGGCGCCCACCGGCTCGCCGTCACCGCCAAGGGCGGACAGGCCGGACAGCGGTTCCGGCTGCGGTACGTGGACCGGGCCGGCCGGGCCGCCGACCTCGCCGCCGCGACCGCCGCCGCCAAGGCCGCCCACGCGGTGGTCCTGTTCGCCTACGAGGACGCCACCGAGGGCACCGACCGGGTCGGCCTGGCCCTGCCCGGCGGCCAGAACAAGCTGATCGAGGCCGTCACCGCCGCCAACCCGCGCACCACCGTCGTCCTCAACACCTCCTCCGCCACCGCCATGCCCTGGCTGGAGCGGACCGGCGCCGTCCTCCAGATGTACTACCCGGGACAGGCCGGCGCGGAGGCCACCACGGAGATCCTCTTCGGCGACGCCGACCCCGGCGGCCGACTCACCCAGACCTTCCCCGCCGGCGAACGCGAACACCCCACCGGCGCCGAACCGCGCCGCTACCCGGGGGTCGCCGGCCGGCAGGAGTACAGCGAGGGCGTGCACGTCGGCTACCGCTGGTACGCCCAGAGCGGGGTGAAACCCCTCTTCCCCTTCGGCCACGGCCTGTCCTACACCACCTGGGCGTACGAGAACCTGAGCGTACGGCCCGAACGGGGCGGACTGCGGGTGGAGTTCACGGTCCGCAACACCGGGCGGCGGGCCGGGGTCGACGTGGCGCAGATCTACCTCGGCCCCTCCCCGGACCTCCGACTGGAGCAGCCCGTTCGGGTGCTCGCCGGCTACCGCCGACTGGCCCTGCGCCCGGGGAAGTCCACCCGCGTGGTGGTGGACCTCGACGCCCGCGTGCTCTCCTCCTGGGACCCGGAGACCAAGGGCCGCAGGCTCGGCACCGGCGCCCGCGAGGTGTGGGTGGGGCGCTCCGCGACCGACCTGCCGCTGCGCGCCAAGGCCGTGGTGCGGCCGGGCCCGGGGGAGGGGAACGGATAGGCTGCCGCGTCGGCGCGCCGTCAGGGGGCGCGCCAGGGACGTGGGAGGAACGCACCCGTGCACATCCAGGAATGGCTCGAAACCGTTCCGGCGGTCAGCATCTACCTGTTGGTGGGGCTGGTCATCGGCCTGGAGAGCCTGGGCATCCCGCTGCCCGGGGAGATCATCCTGGTCAGCTCGGCGCTGTTGGCCTCGCAGCACGGGGCCATCGACCCGTGGGTGCTCGGCGGCTGCGCCGTCGCCGGCGCCATCGTCGGCGACTCCATCGGCTACGCCATCGGACGACGCGGCGGCACCCCGCTCCTCGACCGGCTCGGCCGCCGCTTCCCCAAGCACTTCGGGCCCGCGCAGATCGGCATGGCGCGCCGCTCCTTCGACAAGTGGGGCATGTGGGCGGTGTTCTTCGGCCGTTTCGTGGCCCTGCTGCGGATCTTCGCCGGGCCGCTCGCGGGCGTGCTGCGGATGCCGTACTGGAAGTTCCTCGTGGCCAACGTGCTCGGCGGGATCCTCTGGGCGGGCGGCACCACGGCCGTGATCTACACGGTCGGGGTCGTCGCCGAGGCATGGCTCAAGCGGTTCTCGTGGCTGGGCCTGCTGATCGCCGTGCTGATCGGCCTCGCCTCCATGCTGCTGCTGCGCAACCGGGCCCGGAAGGCGGGCCGGGAGCTGGAGGCCGAGGCGGCGGCGGCCGGGGCGAACGGGGCGGCCGGGAGCGCCGTGCCGGGGCAGACCGGCGGGTCCGGACCGGCGCCGGCGACCGAAGAGGCGCGCGGGCGCGCGTGACGCGGGCGGCCGGGCGCGGCCGGTGCGCGGGTGGAGCACCCGCGCACCGGCCGCGCCCGCGTCGCTTCCGTACCGTCAGGCCCGGTCCTCGGCGGTCTCCGCCGCGTCGGCCTCGTGCGCCTTCGCGTGTCGCGCGGCCAGCTCCAGGTACATCACGGCGTTCGCGCGGATCCCCTCGCGCTCCTCGGCCGTCAGCTCGCGCCGCACCTTCGCCGGCACCCCCGCCACCAGCGAACCGGGCGGCACGACCATGCCCTGCGGCACCAGCGCCTGCGCCGCGACCAGCGAGCCCGCGCCGATCACCGCCCCGTTGAGCACGGTCGCGCCCATGCCGATCAGGCAGTCGTCCTCGACCGTGCACCCGTGCACGACCGCGTTGTGCCCGATCGAGACCCGCTCCCCGATCGACACCGGGAACCCGGGGTCCACGTGCAGGGTGCAGTTGTCCTGCACGTTGCTGTCCGCGCCCAGCGTGATCGGCCCGCAGTCCGCGCGCAGCACCGCCGAGTACCAGACGCTGGTGTTCGGGCCCAGCGTGACGTCGCCGATCACGACCGAGGTCGGCGCCGTGAACGCGGTCGGGTCCACCGACGGACGGCTGCCGCCCACACCCGTCACCAGGGCTCGCTGGGAGGACTGCTCGGTCATTTCCACACTCATCTCTCTCGCCGTTCGCGCGTGCCGCGCCCGCTTGCACGGTAGGCCACGCCCCTCAAGACGCGCGCGATGGGGTGAAGATCACAGGTCGGCTCACCGGCCGGCCCCGGGACCGGCCACTACCGTGCAGGGGTGCCCAAGAACAGAAACACGTTCTCGTCCCTGCCCCGGGAACTCGACCGGGCCCGGCGCCGGCTGACCCACCGCGCCGTGCGCGCCGGCTGGGCCTGGATGCAGCGCACGGGCGCGATCACCGCGCAGACCCCGGGACGGCTGCGGTTCGGGACCCTCGGCGAGGGCAGTCGGCTCGCGTTCCCGCAGGGCACGATCTTCGGCGAACGCTGGATCCGGATCGGCGAACACTGCATCATCGGCGAACAGGTCACCCTCACCGCCGGCATGATGCCGGACCTCGACCTCGGCCCCGAACCCCTGCTGCTGCTCGGCAACGGCGTGGTCCTCGGCCGCGGCAGCCACGTCATCGCCGACGCCCGCATCGAGATCGGCTCGGACACCTTCGCGGGCCCCGGGGTCTACATCACCTCCACCAACCACAGCTACGACGACCCCCACGAACCCGTCGGCCGGCAATGGCCGCGCAGCGCCCCCGTCACCATCGGCCCCGGCTGCTGGCTGGGCACCGGCAGCGTGATCCTGCCCGGGGCCCGCCTCGGCCGGAACGTGGTCGTGGCGGCCGGGGCCGTGGTCCGCGGCGAGGTGCCCGACCACGCCGTCGTCGCCGGGGCGCCCGCGCGGATCGTGCGCCGCTGGACCCCGGAGGAGGGCTGGCAGCCGCCGCTGCGCAGCCCCGCGCCCCGCCCCGTCCCCGACGGGGTCACCGGCGAGCAACTGCGGGCCCTGGCCGAATGGGCCGAACGCGAGGAACGGGCGGAACACGAGGGCCGGCGGGGCCGTGACGCCGCCGAGGCCGAGGCCGAGACCGTGGGCGACCGCGGGGCCTGACCCCGGCGTCCCGACTCAGCGCCGGCGGGGCGTGGCGGCGGGCGGGCCGCCCAGGAGGCGCTCGGTGACCTCACGGGCGCGCTTGTACGCCGTGCGCTCCGCGATCCGGCCCGTGCCCCGCCGCAGGGCCAGCCCCGCCAGCGCGTCCGCCAGCTCGTTCAGATCGTGCCCGATGTGCCCCTTCAACCAGCGCACCTCCAGCCGCTCCCGCTCCGGCAGCACCTCCCGCAACGCGCGCGCCGCCTCCGGGAAGAGGACCAGGCCCGCCGCCGCCTCCGGATCCCCCGACTCCAGCACGGCCCGCACGGTGTCCACGGCCTGCGCGCTGTCGCACAGCACCGCGACCCGCCCCCGGGGATGGCGCCGCAGCATCGCCAGGCCCGCCGCGCACACCCCGATCAGCTCCGCCTCCCCACTGCCCGCCGCCATCGACACCCCGTCACCGGTGCTGCCGTCCTCGGCGGCCCACCCGTACCCGCAGATCGCCGACTCGTCGCCGATCGCCGCGTCCACCACCGCCACCGGCACCTCGGCCGGCAGATCGGCCAGCAGCGCGTACCGATCCGGCGCCGTGTCGGGGCCGGGGTCCGGGCTCGGGTCCGGGTCCGGGTCGGGGGCCTCCGTCGGGGCCGCGGCCCGTTCGCGCAGGGTCCGCACGAGCGGCCCGTGGCAGTCCGGGCAGCCCCGCTCCGCCGCCGGGCACCCCGCCACGTGCCCCGCCACCGCCTCCCGGACCAGCGCCGCCGTCCGCGGCAGCTCCTCCCCGACCCGCGCGAACGCCTCCGCGTGCGCCCGCGAGATCCCCGCCCCGAACCGCTCCGCCACCGCCGCCCGGGCCCGCGCCCCCAGGTCCGCCTCCCGCTGCCGGGCCTCCCGGGCCCGCGCCGCCAACACCGCCGCGTCCTGATAGGCGTCCCCCAGGGCCCGCAGCTCCGCGCCCCGCGCGTGCCCCGGCCGGGCCACCACCGCCCGCTCGGCCCGCCCGATCGCGTACCGCCCCCAGGCCGCGGCCGTCCGCGTGTGCCGCGCCCACCGCTCCACCACCGCGTCGTGCGCCAACCACGGGTTCTCCGCCTCCCGGGCGTCCCGCGACAGCACCTCCACGAACTCCGCGTCCGACAACGCCAGCAGCGCCCGCACCGGCGCCGGCAGCTCCACCGGCGCCAGGCCGTGCTCACGGGCCCAGGCCGCCGTGGTGTGCGCCGGCACCGCCAGCACCGCCGGGTCCAGCCCCCGCGCCCCGCACGCCGCCCGCAGCCGCGCCTGGTACTCGGCCCCCGCGAACTGCCGCAGCACCCGGTGCTCCAAGGACACCTCCGGTGCCCGGGCCCGTCTCGCCCGCGCCGCCCGCACCGCCTTGCAGCGCTCCTCCACCACCCTGCGCTCCACCGTCAGCCGTCTGGCCGCCGCCCGCAGCGGCCCCAGCCGGTCCGCCGGCCCCGGCCCCAACTCCGCCTCCCGCACCGCGCCCCGGGCCTCGGTCACGGCGTGCGCCAACACCACGGCCATCGGCTCGGCCAACTCCGGATCGGCCAGCGCCGACACCGTCGCCGGATCCGCCGTCCCCGCCATCCCGGCCAGCACGGCCAGCCGCAGGGAACCGAAATCGGCCGCGAGGGAGGCCACCAGCGTGGGCGAGACCACCCCCGCCGCGACCGGCCCCGAACGCTGCGCGGGTGGGGACATGGCCGGATTCACACCGGTGAGCGAGCTGGAGGACACGGCGGTTTCCTCTCCGATCGGTGCGGTGACACACCGCCGACCGGCGGCGTCAGCGCCGACCGGGTACGCCGGGTGCCCGGGGGGACCTCGCCTCCAATGTGCCGGAACCGCAAGCGATCTGACGGGTTTTTGCCCTTACCCGAACCACCGCCCCCCGGACCTCCCCGTACGGAATCGGCCCGTCCGCCGCGCCCCGCCCCCTCAGCCTGCCCGGGTCCCCTCCGGGGCGAGCCCCAGCCGGGGGATCTCGATCGCCGGGCACCGGTCCATCACCATGTCCAGACCCGCCGCCCGGGTCCGCTCGCAGGCGGCCCGGTCGATCACGTCGAGCTGGAACCAGACCGCCGACGCGCCCTTGGCCACCGCCTCGTCGGCGACCGCGCCCGCCAGGGAGGAGTTCACGAACACGTCCACCACGTCCACCGGGAACGGGATCTCGGCCAGCGAGGCGTACCCCCGCTCGCCGTGCACCGTCTCCGCCTTCGGGTGCACCGGCACCACCCGCTTGCCGAACCGTCGCAGGGTGCGCGCCACCCCGTACGCGGCCCGCCCGGTGTTGTTCGACAGCCCGACCACGGCCCAGGTGTCCCCGGTACCGGTCAGGATCCGCCGCACCAGCTCGTCGTCCCCGCGCCCGTCGAACTCCCGCTCGTCCCCGTGCCTCATCGTCACTCCCGCTCTTTCGTCACCGGGTCCGTCACCCGCTGTGAGGGATCAACGGCCGGCGCGACCAGGGGATTCCCGCCCCGGCCGCCGTAGGGTGGCACGGGTGAAGGCAGACAGCTACGTGACGCCGGCCCGCGCCGGCGTCCACGAGACCGAGATCAACCGCTCCCGCTTCCTGTGCTCGCTCGCCCCCGTCGCGACCGAGGCGGAGGCCCAGGAGTTCATCGCCGGCGTGCGCCGCGAGCACCCCGCCGCCACCCACAACTGTTGGGCGTACGTGATCGGCGCCGACGCCTCCGTGCAGAAGGCGTCCGACGACGGCGAACCCGGCGGCACCGCCGGCCTCCCCATGCTCCAGATGCTCACCCGCCGTGACATCCGCTACGCCGTCGCCGTCGTCACCCGCTACTACGGCGGCGTGAAACTCGGCGCCGGCGGACTCATCCGCGCCTACGGCGGGGTCGTCGGCGAAACCCTCGACGCCCTCGGCACCACCACCCGCCACCGCTACCGGCTGCTCACCGTCTCCGTGGACCACCAGCGCGCCGGCCGCACCCAGAACGACCTGCGGGCCGCCGGCCGCACCGTCGTCGACCTGCGCTACGGCGCCGAGGTCGAGATCGAGATCGCCTTGCCCGAGAGCGAACTGCCGGCCTTCACCGCCTGGCTCGCCGACTCCACCGCCGGCGCCGCCCGCCTCACCCTCGGCGGCGAGACCTACGCCCCGTGAGCCCTCCGCCCACACCCGGTGACCGGCCCCGCGCGACCCCCGCGACGGGTTAGCGTAGAGGGCGGACCCGCGCGCACCACGCGGGCCCGCGGTGCCCGGGGGCGCCGGGACACACCGACGGACACGATACGGCGACGGGGCGGGGACGAGACGTGAGCGGGGACGAGACGTGACACGACACGAGGGGGCGGCCCGCGGCCGCCGGGCGGCGGCCGCCGCGTGAGGCTCCTGCACACCTCCGACTGGCACCTCGGACGCACCTTCCACCGCGTGGACCTGCACCGCGCCCAGGCCGCCTTCCTCGACCACCTCGTGGACACCGTCCGCGACCGCGAGGTCGACGCGGTCCTCGTCGCCGGCGACGTGTACGACCGGGCCGTGCCCTCGCTGCCCGCCGTCGAACTCTTCGACAGCGCCCTGCACCGCCTCGCCGACCTCGGCGTGCCCACCGTGATGATCTCCGGCAACCACGACTCCGCCCGCCGCCTCGGCGTCGGCTCCGGCCTCCTCGACCGCGCCGGCATCCACCTGCGCACCGACCCGGCCGGCATCGGCGACCCCGTCCTCCTCGACGACCCCGAGGGTCCCGTGGCCTGCTACGGCCTGCCCTACCTGGAGCCGGCCCTGGCCCGCGACGCCCTCGGCGCCGCCGAGACCCGCCACGAGTCGGTGCTCGCCGCCGCCATGGACCGGGTCCGCGCCGACCTCGCCGGCCGACCGCCCGGCACCCGCGCCGTGGTCCTCGCGCACGCCTTCGTGGTGGGCGGCGAGCCCAGCGACAGCGAACGCGACATCACGGTCGGCGGCGTCGCCTCCGTGCCCACCGGCGTCTTCGACGGCGTGCACTACGCCGCCCTCGGACACCTCCACGGCTGCCAGACCCTCACCGAGCGGATCCGCTACTCCGGCTCCCCCCTCGCCTACTCCTTCTCCGAGACCACCCACCGCAAGAGCACCTGGATCGTCGACCTCGACGCTGCCGGCGGGGTGCGCGCCGAACGCGTGGACACCCCCGTGCCCCGCCCCCTGGCCCGGCTGCGCGGCCGCATCGAGGACCTCCTCGCCGACCCCGCCCACACCCGGCACGAGGAATCCTGGGTCGAGGCCACCCTCACCGACCCCGTCCGCCCCAAGGACCCCATGGCCCGGCTCCTGGAACGCTTCCCGCACGCCCTCGCCCTCGTCTTCGACCCCGAGGACCGCGAGGAGGCCCCCGAGCGCTCCTACGCCTCCCGCGTCGCAGGCCGCACCGACCAGGAGATCGCCGAGGACTTCGTCGCCCACGTGCGCGGCGGGGGCACCGCCGGCGCCGCCGACGAGGCCGAACGCGCCGTGCTCCGCGACGCCTTCGACGAGGTGCGGGTCGCCGACGGCCGGAGGGAACGGACCCGATGAGGCTGCACAGGCTCCGCGTCACCGCCTTCGGGCCCTTCGCCGGCACCCAGGAGATCGACTTCGACACCCTCGCCGGCGCCGGCCTGTTCCTGCTCCACGGCCCCACCGGCGCGGGCAAGACCACCGTCCTGGACGCCGTCTGCTTCGCCCTCTACGGCGGCGTGCCCGGCGCCCGCCGACAACACGCCGGCCGGCTGCGCAGCGACCACGCCGACCCCGACACCGCCACCTCCGTCACCCTCGAACTCACCGTCGCCGGCCGCCGCCTCGAACTCACCCGCAGCCCCGAACAGCAACGCCCCAAACGCCGGGGCACCGGCACCACCACCGAGAAGGCCAAAAGCCTGCTGCGGGAGAAGTCCCCCGGCCCCGACGGCGCCTGGCGCCCCCTCAGCGACTCCCACCAGGAGATCGCCGAGGAGATCGGCGCCCTCCTCGGCATGAACCAGGACCAGTTCTGCCAGGTCGTGCTCCTCCCGCAGGGCGAGTTCGCCGCGTTCCTGCGCGCCAAGCCCGACGACCGCGCCAAACTCCTCGGCCGGCTCTTCGACACCCGCCGCTTCGCCGCCGTCGAGGAACACCTCGCCGAACGCCGCCGCGAGGCCGACGCCCAGGTCCGCGCCGGCGACGAGAAGGTCCTCGCCACCGCCCACCGCCTCGCCCAGGAGGCCGGGGACGCCGCCCCGCCCCGCGACTGGCCCTTCCCCGACCACGAGGCCGGCGACCCCGGCCTCGGCGCCGCCCTGCGCGGCTGGATCGCCGTCGCCCGCACCGGCGCCGTCGAACGCCGCACCGTCGCCGAACTCGCCGCCCAGGAGACCCAGACCCGGCACGACGCCCTGCGCCACGCCGCCGAGGCGGCCCGCGAACTCGACCGGCTGCAACGCCGGCACGCCGAGACCGCCCGCCGGGCCGAGGCCCTCGCCGCCGACGGCCCCGAACGCGACCGGGTCCGCGCCCGCCTGGACCGGGCCCTGCGCGCCGAACAGGTCGCGCCCGTGCTCGAACTGCGCGGGCACGCCGACACCGCCCTGCGCGCCGCCCACCTCGCCGAAGAGACCGCCCGTCTCGCCCTGCCCCGCGACTTCCGGGAGGTCGGCGCGGACCGGCTGGAGGAGATGGAACGCGAACTCAGCGAGGAACGCGGCGCCGCCCAGGCCGCGCTGCGCGCCGAGAACCGCGCCGCCGACATCACCCGCGAACGCGACCTCCTCGACACCCGGGACCGGGCCGCCGCCGCCGAACTCGCCGACCACACCCGCTGGTCCGCCGGCCGCGCCGCGCGACGCGCCGAACTCGCCGACCGCCTCGCGCGCGCCGAGACCGCCGGCGGCCTCGCCGAACACCTCGCCGCCCGCATCGAACCGGCCCGACGACACCTGGCCGACACCCGGCGCCGCGAGGAGCTCGCCGCCCGCGTCACGGCCGGCGAGGACGAGCACGCCGCCGCCCGGGACCGGGCCGGCGCCGCCCGCGAGCACTGGCTCGACCTCAAGGAGGCCCGACTGCGGGGCATCGCCGCCGAACTCGCCCAGGCCCTCGCCGCCGGCGAACCCTGCGCCGTCTGCGGCTCCGCCGAACACCCGGCCCCCGCCCGCCCCGCCCCCGACCAGGTCGACCGGGCCGCCGAAGAGGAGGCCCGCGCCGCCCACGAACGGGCCGAGGCGCGGCGCACCGAACTCGACGGACGCCTCGCCGGCCTCCGCGACACCCTCGCCGAACTGCGCGAACGCGTCGGGGACGGCTCCGTCGCCGACGCCGAACGCGAACACGCCGACCTCACCGCCCGGCACGCCGAGGCCGCCCGCGCCGCCGCCGACCTGCCCGCCGCCCGCGCCGCCCGCGAACACGCCGAGGCCGAGGACGCCCGCCGCACCGAGGACCGCGGCCGCGCCGAATCCGCCGCCGCCGCCCGCGCCGCCCGGCGCACGGCCCTGGCCGAGGAGGAGGCCGAACTGACGGCGGAACTGCGGGCCGTCCTGATCGAGGGCGCCGACACCGTCACCGCCCGCATCGCCGAACTCGACCGCCGCATCCGCCTGGTCACCGGCGCGGCCCGCACCGGCCGCGCCCTGGCCGAGGCCGCCGACCGGCTCAAGGAGGCCGACGGCCGGGTCGCCGACGCCACCTACCGGGCCGGGTTCACCCACGCCGAGGAGGCCGCCGAGGCCCTGCTCGACGGACCGGCCCGCCGCGCCGCCCAAGGCGCGCTCGACGCCTGGCAGGCCGAGGAGGCCCTGCTCGCCGAACGCTTCGCCGAGACCGACGCCGAGGCCGCCGCCCGCCGCCCCGCCGCCGACCCCGTCGGCGCCGAGGAACGGGCCGCCCGCGCCCAGCACGCCGCCCGCAAGGCCGCCTCCACCGCCGACGCGGCCCGGGCCCGCTGCCGCGAACTCGACCGGCTCGCCGCGCGCGCCGACACCGAACTGCGGGCCCTGGGCCCGCTGCGCGAACGCCACGAGCGGGTGGCCCGGATGGCCGGCCTGACGGCGGGCACGGCCAGCGAGAACGAACGCAAGATGCGCCTGGAGTCCTACGTGCTGGCCGCCCGGCTGGAACAGGTCGCCGCCGCCGCCTCGCAACGGCTGCTGAAGATGTCCGACGGCCGCTACACCCTGGTCCACTCCGACTCCCGCACCGGCCGGGGCCGCGCCGGCCTGGGCCTGCACGTGGTCGACGCCTACACCGGCCGTGAACGCGACACCGCGACCCTCTCGGGCGGCGAGACCTTCTTCGCCTCCCTGGCCCTGGCCCTGGGCCTCACCGACGTGGTCACCGACGAGGCCGGCGGGGTCCGCATCGACACCCTCTTCGTCGACGAGGGCTTCGGCAGCCTCGACGACCAGGCCCTCGACCAGGTCCTGGAGGTCCTGGACTCCCTGCGCGAACGCGACCGCAGCGTGGGCATCGTCAGCCACGTCGCCGACCTGCGCACCCGGGTCGCGGCCCGCCTGGAGATCACCAAGGGCCGCACCGGTTCCCGGGCCGTCCTCCGGCTGGGCGCGGACACCGACTGACCCCCCTCAGGGGGACAGCGGCCGGCGGGGGAGGGGGCTGCTGTAGACGATGCTCGTCGTGACCGGGCCGAGCCCCGCGATGCGACCCGTGATGGTCTCCAGATCGGGCATGGAACGGGCCGCGACCTTCAGCACGAAGCAGTCGTCGCCCGTGACGTGGTGGGCCTCCAGGATCTCCGGTGAGCTCTCCAACAGGTCGTGGAACGGCTTGTAGTTGCCGTGCGGATAGCGCAGCCGGACCAGGGCCAGGATGGACTTGCCCAGCCGCTCGGGGTCCAGGACCGCCGTGTAGCCCGTGATCACCCCGGCCTCCTCCATGCGGCGGACGCGTTCGGTGACGGCGCTCGGGGACATCGCGACCTCACGGGCCAGCTCCGCGAAGCCCGCACGCCCGTTGCGCTGGAGGGCCTCCAGGATCCGCCAGTCCGTGGCGTCGGGGGAAAACGTGGTCATGGGGCAGGTGTAGCAGGGGAATCCCCGGTCGGGCAACGAGAACGGCGGGGATTCCCTCTTCAGCTCGGGGGCTCGGGCCCGTAGATTTCTGCCCATGACCAGCACCGAGAAGCTCGCCGCCCCGACCGCCCCCGTGAACCCCGTCCTGCGGGTTCCGCCGGCCGCCCCCGCCGCCGCCGCTGCCTACTTCGCGGCGAGCCTCGCCTTCCACGCCGACGTGTCCGACGTGGCCGCCGCCTTCCGCGCGCACCGGGAACAGGGCGCGGAGCTGGGCTTCGTACTGGTCGACTCGCGGTCCACCCCGGCCTGGGACCAGGCCCACGTGCCCGGCGCCGTGCACCTGCCGACCGCCCTCATCCCCGAACAGGCCGAGCGACTGCTCGACAAGAACGTGCCCGTGGTCACCTACTGCTGGGGCCCCGGCTGCAACGGCGGCACCCGCTCCGCCCTCGCCCTCGCCGAACTCGGCTACCAGGTCAAGGAGATGCTCGGCGGCATCGAGTACTGGATCCGCGAGGGCTTCGAGGTGGAGACCTGGCAGGGCCGCTCCCGGCGCCCCGAGGCCGACCCGCTGACCGCGCCCACCGACTCCGACGACTGCGGCTGCTGAGCCGGGCCCCCGAACGCCCGGACCCCGCGTCCGCCGACACCGTGACGGCCCGGCCGCGCCCCGCTTCCCGCGGGGCCCGACCGGGCCGTTCGACGTGTTCGGACCGGGGCGCGGATCAGAGCCGGGACAGCTCGTCCACCAGGTCGTCCAGGCCCAGCGAGCCCAGCGACAGCGCGGCCATGTGCCACGCCTTCAGGTCGAAGTCCTCGCCGTGCGCCGCCCGCGCGTTCTCGCGGCCCAGCAGCCAGGCCCGCTCGCCCAGCTTGTAGCCGATCGCCTGGCCCGGCATCGACAGGTAGCGGATCAGCTCGCTCTCCACGAAGTCGGCGGGCCGGCCGCTGTGCAGGCCGAAGAACTCCTGCGCCGTCTCCGGGGTCCAGCGCTCGCCGGGCCGGTACGGGGAGTCGGCCGGGATCTCCAGGCCCAGGTGCATGCCGATGTCCACGATGACCCGGCAGGCGCGCATCATCTGGCAGTCGAGGTAGCCCAGGCGCTGCTCGGCGTCCTTGAGGTGCCCCAGCTCGTCCATGAGCCGCTCCGCGTACAGCGCCCAGCCCTCGGCGTTCGCGCTGACCATGCCGATGCCCGCCTGGTAGCGGGAGAGGCGGTCCGCCACGTAGGTCCACTGCGCGAGCTGGAGGTGGTGGCCGGGGACGCCCTCGTGGTACCAGGTCGAGACCAGGTCGTACACGGGGAACCGGGTCTGGCCCATGGTCGGCAGCCAGGTGCGGCCCGGGCGGGAGAAGTCCTCCGAGGGGGAGGTGTAGTAGGGGGCCGCGGCGCCGCCCGAGGGGGCGATCCGCGATTCCACCCGCCGGACCGGCTCGGCCAGGTCGAAGTGGGTGCCGTCGAGGCTCTCGATGGCCTCGTCCATGAGGCCCTGGAGCCAGTCGCGGACCTCGTCGACGCCCTCGATGTGGGTGCCGTGCTCGTCGAGGTGGGCGAGGGCCTCCCACGGGCCGGCGCCCGGGAGGATCTTCGCGGCCTCGGCGGTCATCTCCGCGAGCAGCCGGTGGTACTCGGCCCAGCCGTACGCGTACGCCTCGTCGAGGTCGAGGTCGGTGCCGTTGAAGTAGCGGGACCAACGCGCGTAGCGTTCCCGGCCGACCACGTCCGGGCGGCCCGCCACGGTCGGCGCGTACACCTCGCCGAGCCAGTCGCGCAGCCGGCGCAGGGCGGCGGTCGCCCCCGCCGCCGCCTCCTCCAGCCCGGCCCGCAGCGCCTCGGGGGCGGGGGCGACGAAGGCCGCGAAGAACGCCTCGGGGGTCTCGCCGGCCTCGGCGCTCTCGCCGATCCACGTGCCGAGCTGGCCGACGAAGGTGACGGTGGCCTTCGGGCCCGCGTACAGGCCGCGCGACAGGCCCAGTTCGAGGGACTCGCGGTAACCGGCCACGGCGGCGGGCACGGCGCGCAGCCGGTCGGCGACGGCGTCCCAGTCCTCGTCGGTGTCGGTGGGGGTCAGCGAGAACGCCTCGCGGACCGCGTGGATCGGCGAGTGGATGTTGCTGATCGCCCGCAGGTCCTCGTCGGCGTCGTGGACGGCGAGTTCGGCGGTCAGGCGCTCGCGCAACAGGCGGGCGCAGCGGCGCTCCTCGTCGCCGTCCGCGCCGGGCAGGGCCTCGGAGACGGTGAGCAGGTCGAGGGTGCGGCGGGCGAGGTCGGCGACGGCGGCGCGCCCGGCGGGGGAGAAGTCCGGCAGCAGGCGCGCGCTGGGGGCGTGCCCGAGGTAGGTGCCGGTGATGGGGTCGAGGGCGATGTACTCGTCGACGTAGCGGTCGGCGAGCCGGCGGGGCAGCTCGCTGCCGGTGAGGGTGTCTGACATGTGGACATCTTCATATGAAGGGGCCGGTCGCGTCACCCGCGTCCGGGGGTGAAGCTCCTGTCCGGGGCCCGGGTTCGGCGGGAATGTCCCCCGGGATCCGCGCCGATGTCCGAAAAAGCTCCCTCCCGGGCACGGTTCGACGGCGTGCCGGGACCCCTCGCCGACCGTCGTGGCCGGTCCGCGCCCCGGGCCCGCACGCCCGGGTGCGGTGCCGGGCCGCCCGGGAGGGGGCCGGCCGGAACCCGACGGGCGGCCCGTGCGGGGACCCGTCCCGTGTGGGGCCCCCGACGATGTGTCAGGTCCGCGTGCCCGGTTCGACCCGGGGCCGGACCCGCGCGGGACCTCAGGCCGCGCCCGGCGGCAGCAGCGGGCCGCAGTCCCACTCCTGGAACACCAGCCGGGTCTCCACCCGGGCCACCTCCCGGTGCGAGGTGAACTCGTCGAGCACCAGGCGTTGCAGCTCCGCCGGATCGGCGACCGCCACATGCACCAGGTAGTCGTCCGGGCCCGTGAGGTGGAACAGCGCGCGCGAGGCCGGCAGGGCCCGGACCCGCTCCACGAACGGCCCGATCAGCTCCCGCCGGTGCGGCCGGACCTGCACGAGCAGCAGCGCCTCCAGGCCCCGGCCCAGCCGCGCCGGATCCAGCCGCAGCCGGTGGCCGAGGATCACCCCGGCCCGCCGCAGCCGGGCCACCCGGTCCAGACAGGTGGAGGGCGCGACGCCGACGGCGGCGGCCAGGTCGCGGTAGGTGGTCCGGGCGTCGTTCTGCAGCAACCGCAGAATCTGCAGATCGACCGGATCCAGAGCGAGGGATTCGGGCATCGGCCGAACGTAGCACGGTCATTTCCCGCCGGCCCCGGCCGGATCCGCACAGTGGCCCCCATGGAGACGAACGCCGCGACCCCACGACGGTCCCTGGCCACCGAAGCCGTCCACGCCGGACGCGAGGACCTCGCCCCCCTCGGACTGCACACGCCCCCGCTCGACCTGTCGACGACGTACCCCTCGTACGACAGTCGGGCGGAGGCCGCCCGCCTCGACGAGTTCGCCGCCCTCGGCGCCCGCCCGGCCGGACCCCCCGTCTACGCCCGCCTCGACAACCCCACCACCGCCCGCTTCGAGGACGCCCTCGCCCGTCTGGAGGGCGCGGAGGCGGCCGTGGCCTTCGCCAGCGGGATGGCCGCCCTGACCGCCGTGCTGCTGGCCCGGGCCGCGACCGGGGCCCGGCACGTGGTCGCCGTGCGCCCCCTCTACGGTTGCAGCGACCACCTGTTGGCCGGCGGACTGCTCGGCACCGAGGTCACCTGGGCCGAACCCACCCCCGCCGGGGTCGCCGCCGCGCTGCGCCCCGACACCGGGCTCGTGGTGATCGAGTCCCCGGCCAACCCGACCCTCGCCGAGGCCGACCTCGCGGCGGTCGCGGCGGCCTGCGGGCCGGTCCCGCTGCTCGTGGACAACACCTTCGCCACCCCGGTGCTCCAGCGCCCGCTGGAATCGGGGGCCGCGATCGTGCTGCACTCCGCCACGAAGTACCTGGGCGGGCACGGGGACGTGCTCGGCGGGGTGGTGGCCTGCGACGAGGACTTCGCCCGCGAACTGCGCCGGGTGCGGTTCGCGACCGGCGGGGTGCTGCACCCGCTCGCCGGCTACCTCCTGCTGCGCGGCCTGGCCACCCTGCCGGTCCGGGTGCGGGCCGCGTCCGCCACGGCCGCCGAACTCGCCGACCGGCTGCGCCGCGACCCGCGCGTGGGCCGGGTGCACCGGCCCTCCATCGGCGGGGCGATGATCGCGTTCGAGACGGTCGGCGACCCGCACGCGGTGATCGGCGCGGTCCGGCTGATCACCCCGGCGGTCAGCCTGGGCAGCGTGGACACCCTGATCCAGCACCCCGGGTCCATCAGCCACCGGATCGTCGCCGAGGCCGACCGGCACGCGGCCGGGGTGGTGGACCGGCTGCTGCGGATGTCCGTGGGTCTGGAGGACGTCGAGGACCTGTGGGCCGATCTCGACCGCGCCCTCGCCGCCTCGACCACCGCGACCGCCTCGACCACCGAGCCCGCCGAGCCCGCCGGAACGGGGTCGGGCCCGGACACCGCGCGGGTGTCCGGGCCCGGGGTCGGGCGGCGAGCGGTCACGACCGTTCCGGCCTGACCTCCCCCCGCACGGGCTCGGGGGCGGCGGCGCGGGCGTCGGCCCCGTCGAGCCGGGCCGTGATCACCAGCGTGCCCTCCTCCACCTGGTAGTCCAGCGGCAGCCCGAGCCCGCGCATGGCCGCGACCATGCCCGTGTTGGAGGACCGGGTGACGGCGTACACGCTCGCGCACCCGGCCTCCTCCGCCAGCCCGATCAACCGGCCCAGCAGCTCGGAGCCCACGCCCCGGCGCTGCCACTCGTCCTCGACGAGCAGGGCCACCTCGGTCTCGTCCCCGTCCCACAGCAGGTGCCCCAGGGCCACGATCCGCTCCCGGTCGGGGCCGGCGGTGACGGCGAGGGTGCGGCCGAAGCGGGGGCTGAGCAGGTGCCCGAGCCAGCTGTCGGCGTCGGCCGCGGGCCCGTGGTAGCGCAGGCCGAGGGTGTGCTCGGAGCACCGCTGGTGCAGGGCGCGGGCGGCCGGCAGGTCGGTCGGGTCCGCGCGGCGCACCGTGAGCTCCTCGCCCCGGGGCAGGGTCAGGGTGTCGCGTTCGCGGGGCACGCGGGGCCCGAGCCGGGAGTCCATCTCGACCAGGGCGCGGGCCCGGGCGAACTCGGTCGGGGTGAACGGCAGGTGCGGGCGGCTGATGACGAGCGCGCCGCCGGCCGGGTCGCGCAGCCGCATCTCACCGGCCTCCAGGACCCCTTCGGCGGGGACGGCGGCGTCGGCGCGGGGCCGACCGGCCAGGGTGCGGTCCGGCACCGAGCGGATCGTGCAGCGGCCGAGCAGTTGGCGCAGGGCCAAGGGGAGTTCGGCGGCGTCGAGGGCGGTGCGGGTGGCCAGGGCCAGCAGCCGGGTCGGGGCGTCCACCAGGTCGTGGGCGTCGGCCCGCTCGATCCACGGGTCCCGGCCCCCGGCCCGGGTGACGGCGGCGGTCAGTTCGGCGGCGGGCAGCTCGCGCGGGGCGCGCACCAGGAACTCGTCCACGGTCGCGCCCTCGGGCAGCGGGTGCGTCTGGAGGGTGAGGATGTCCACCCCGTGCCCGGCCAGCGCCGTGCACAGGGCGGCCAGGCTGCCGGGCCGGTCGGGCACGGTGGCCCGCAGCCGCCACAGGGCCCCGCCGGAGGCCGGGACCGGCCCGAGCGCCGGGTCCTGCGTCGCCGGGTCCTGCGTCATCGGGTGCGGCGCCGTCGGGTCGGGGGGAGGGGCGTGGCTGTGGCGCCGGGCCCACCAGGTGTGGAACGCGGCGGTGAGCAGCAGGGCCACCGCCGAGCCCACGAGGAGCACGGGGCCGCTCGGGCCGTGGGCGACGAGATTGGCGAGGGCGTCGGCGACCGCGACGGCGCAGAACAGGGCGGCGAGCTCGACGAGGTCACGGCGCCAGTGGTGTCGGCGGCGGGCGGCGGGGGGCTGGGTGTGGTGGCTCATGCACCCCACTGTGGCCGAGCGGTGTTGCGTGATCACGAACGGTCTGTGACCGCCCGGTTAAGCGTCCGACTGGAGAGTTCTGCGGCGTTGTGCGTGCTTTGCGCCGAGGTGTCGGCGGGGTTTCGGGCGGCGGGGTCCCGGGCCGAACCGGCCCCGCCGGCCGCCGCCCGCCGCTCGCCGCCGACCCCGCGCCGGCGCCGTCACCGGCACCGTCACTGGCCGACGAGGCCCGGCCGCAGCACCTGTGTGAACAGGGTCTTCCCGCCCTGTTGGCGCAGCCGCACGGTCAGCTCCCCGCTGTCCGCGTCGATCTCGACCTCCCCGAAGTGCGGGGGGTGCTCCAGCGGGGAGCTGTTCGGCCGGGTCGGCGCGCCCGCGAACACCGCGCGCGGACCGAACGTCGGGTCCAGCCGCCCCTCCGGGAACGCGCCGGCGCTGAGCGGCCCGGACACGAACTCCCAGAACGGGGCGAACTCCCCGAACGCGGCCCGCTCGGGCGCGTAGTGGTGGGCGGCGGTGTAGTGCACGTCGGCGGTGAGCCACAGGGTGCCGGTGACGCGCTGGTGCGCGATGTGCCGCAGGAGCTCGGCGATCTGGAGTTCCCGGCCGAGCGGCGCGCCCGGATCCCCTTGGGCCACGGCCTCGAAGTCCGCGGCCCCGTCGGGCACGAGCACGCCCAGCGGCATGTCGGCGGCGATCACCTTCCACGTGGCCCGGGAGCGGACGAGTTCGCGCTTGAGCCAGGCGAGCTGTTCGCGTCCGAGGATGCCGACCGGGTCGTCGGTCTGCCGGCCGGGGGAGTTGGCGTTGCGGTGCGTGCGCATGTCGAGCACGAACACGTCGAGCAGCGGGCCGTGCCGCACCACCCGGTACATGCGGCCCTCGGTGCGCCCGCTGCGCAGGTCGACGGCGGGGGTGTACTCGGCGAAGGCGCGGCGGGCGCGGGCGGCGAGGACGTCCACGTCCTTCACCGTGTAGCGCGGGTCGTCGAGGATCTGCCCGGGGTACCAGTTGTTGCGCACCTCGTGGTCGTCCCACTGGGCGATCACCGGGACCTGGGCGTGGAAGGCGGTGAGGTTGCGGTCGAGGAGGTTGTAGCGGAAGTTGCCCCGGTACTCGGCGAGGGTCTCGGCGACCTTCGCCTTCTCCTCCGTGGTGACGTTGTGCCACAGGGTGCCGTCGCCGAGGGGGACGCTCGCGGCGATCGGCCCGTCGGCGTAGATCGTGTCCCCGCTGAAGAGGAAGAAGTCGGGGTCGAGCCGGCGCATCTCCTCGAACACCCGGAAGCCCCCCAGCGTCGGGTTGATGCCCCAGCCCTGCCCGGCGAGGTCCCCGGACCACAGGAAGCGCACGTCGGAGCGGCGGCCGGCGGGCACGGTGCGGAAGGTGCCGCGCACCGGCTCGCCGGCGCGGCGGGGGTCGTCGGGGTCGGTGAGCAGCACCCGGTAGTGGATCTGCCGGCCCGGGGGCAGGCCGGTCAGGGTGGTGACCCCGGTGAAGTCGGTGCCGGGGCCGAGCAGGGGGCCGGGGTGCCGGCGCACCCCGTGCCGGAAGGACTCGGTGGGGGAGGTCTCCACGAACATGCGGGCGGGCCGGTCCGAGCGGGTCCACACGGTCGCGGAGAACGGGGTGACCTCCCCGCACTGCACGCCCCACACGGCCTGGGGTCGGTCGGCGCGGACGAGCGCGGGGGCGCCCTGTCGGGAGCGGGCGAAGGCCCGCCCCGGCAGGGCGAGGGCGGCGGCGGACAGGGCGAGGGAACCGCCGAGCAAGGACCTGCGGGTGTGCGGCATCGGTGCGCCTCCAGCGCCGGGCGGGACGGGGATCGGGGCCGCCAGTGTGGCGCCCGCCCCCGGCCCGCCCGCGTCGGGCGCGCGAAGCGGGGATGAACACTTCCCACCCGCAAGATCGCCCCGCCCGGGCGCCCGACCGGGCGGGCGGGGCGGCGGACGTGAGGGCGGGCGGGCGGGCGTGAGGGCGGGCGGGCGATGGGCCCCGCTCGGGCCGGCCCGGCGGGTCAGCCCCGGCCGGCTCCCACCGAGGCCCCGGCCGCCCCGGCCGCTCCGGCGCGCGCGGCCTCGGCGGCGTCCGCGGCGAGGGTGGTGTCGCGCACGACGCGGGCCACCAGCGCGGGGTCGTCGTTCATGGGCACGTGCCCGGCCCCCGGCAGCCGCACCAGCCGCGCGCCCGGCAGGATCCGCTTGGCCCGCACGCCCTGCCGGGGCGGCAGCAGCAGGTCCCGGTCGCCCCAGGCCACGGTCACGGGCACGTCGGGCACGTCGTCCGTGAAGCGCACGGTCCGCCCGGCGGCCAGGGTGGAGGCGAAACCGGGGGCCCCGCGCAGGGCGCGGGTCTCGGCGAGCACCGCCTCGGGGGAGCGCCGGCCGGGCCGGGCGTAGATCGCGCCGGTCAGGGCGGCCCGCCCGGCGGCGGTGCGCACCAGGCGGGCGGCGGCCGCGTCGGGCAGCGCCCGCGCCCCGCCCCGCATCGCCAGCAGGACGAGGAAGACGCGCAGGCGCTCGGGTTCGGTCCAGAAGCCGGCGGGGGAGAGGGCGGTGACGGAGCGGGCCAGCCCCACCCGGCCCATCTCCAGGGCGAGCAGGCCGCCGAGGGAGTTGCCGGCCACGTGCGGCCGTTCCACGCCGAGGGCCGCGCACAGCGCGCCGAGCACGGGCACCACGGACGCGAGGTCGTGGGGCACGCCCTCGGGCAGCGGGTCGGAGGCACCGAACCCGGGCAGGTCCACGGCGATCACGTCGTGGTCGGCGGCGAGCAGGGAGGTCACCGGGCGCCAGGCCGCCAGGTGGTGGCCGATGCCGTGCAGCAGGAGCAGGGGGGTGCCGGAGCCGACGCGTTCGACGCGGACGTCCACCGGGCGGGGGCCGTCGGGGCCGGTGACGTCGAGGGTGAGGGTGGTCTCGGGCATGGGTGCGCGCTCCTCGGGGTGGGGCCGGACCGGGGACCGGCCGACGACGGGCTTGTGAGACTCGCTGTCAGTAGTGCCCCCGCAGTACACCCCGCACCCCTGTTCCGCACGGCCCGATCGCCAAGTCTTTACGAACCCTTTGGGCCGCCGAAGAACTTCCTGTGAACGGCGTACCACGCCGTCCGGATCCGTCCCGAAAAGGGGTCAGCATTGGTCTTGACCAAGGGTCCCCGCGCCCCTATGGTCGCAGGGATAGTGCAGGAACCTTTATTAAACAAGGGCGCATAAACGAGGCGCGGAACTTCTAGCAGAACCAGGGGAGCCAAGGGTGGGGACCACGCAACTCGAATCGGTGCCGGAGCCGAAGTACTGGCACCTGCGGACCGTGCTCAGCGAGGCGCTGGACCGCGACTTCGCCGTGGGCGAGGTGCTGCCCAACGAACGCGAACTCGCCGCCCGCTTCGGCGTCGCACGGGCCACCCTGCGCCAAGCCCTGGAGCAGCTCGAACTCGAAGGCCGCCTCCAGCGTCGGCGCGGCGTCGGCACCACCGTCGCCCCGCCCCGGGTCGGCGTGGACGTCGGCACCGCCGGCCGCGCCTGGCCCGGCCTCGGCGAGGACGACTGGGCGCCGGTCGACGGCGCCGAGAGCCCGGCCCCCGCCGGCCCCGCCCGCCTCCTCGGCCTCACCGCCGGCGACCCCGTCCACATCGTGCGCCGCACCCGCCTCGCCCAGGGCCAGGCCGTCGCCGCCGAACTCCTCCACGTGCTCCCCGAGTCCGTGCCCGGCCTGCCCGCCATCGAGGAGGCCACCGGCCCGGCCCGCGCCCGCGCCGTGCTCCGCGAACTCGCCCGGCTGCCCCTCGAAGGCCAGGACCGCTCCGTCGAACTCGGCTCCGCCGGCGCCGACGAGGCCCGCGAACTCGACCGGCTGCCCGGCGCCCCCGTCCTCGTGGTCACCACCCGCTACCTCACCAGCGGCGGGGCCACCGCGGCCGTGTCCGTGGCCACCTACCGGGCCGACACCTGCCGGCTCACCTTCGACGCCACCGGCGCCGTCGAGATCACCCACCAGGCCGCGCCCGGCACCGGCGCCGCCGAGCCCGAGGCACGACCGGCGGTCGCCGCCTCCTGAACACGTGGGCCCGCCCCCGTTCCGACCCGAGCGCGGTCGGCGGGCCCGCACCGACGAGGGCGGTCGTCCGTTCCCCCAGGCGGGGGCACGGACGGCCGCCCTCGTGGCGTGCGGGCGCTGGCTGCGGGCCGTGCCAGGTTCGGCCCGCCCGGTGGCGCCCCGGTCGGCGGGGCCCCGGCCGACCGTGACCCGCCCGGTGGCGCCCCGGTCGGCGGCCGGACGGTCAGCGGCGCCCCGGTCAGCGGCGGGCCGTCACCGTGCGGTCCACCGCGAACAACTCCTCCTCGACGTGGTCCAGCGCCAGCCGCAACGCCCCCGTCGCCACCGCCGCCTCCCCGAGCAGCGAGAGCGCCACCCGCGGCGGCCGCAGGCAGAACTGCGCCAACTCCTCGCGCAAGGGCTCCAGCACCGCGTCCAGCCCCGCCGCCCAGCCCCCGATCACCACAAGCTCCGGATCGATCGCGAGCACCAGCGCCGCCACGTCGTGCACCAGGCGCCGCATGAACCGCTCCACGGCCGCGACCGCGTCCGCCTCCCCGTCCCGGGCCCGCGCGAACACCCCCGCCACCGCCTGCTCGTCGAGCGGCGGCAAGGGCTCGCCCGTCGTCGACAGCAAATGCTCCGGCGTCGCCTCCCGCCCCAACAGGTGCAGCGCCCCGATCTCCCCGGCCGCCCCGCCGAAGCCCCGGTGCAGCCGGCCGCCGATCAGCGACCCCGCGCCCGGACTCAGCCCCGCCAACACGAACACCACGTCCTCGACGCCCTGCGCCGCGCCCTTCCAGTGCTCCGCCACCGCCGCCGCGTTCGCGTCGTTCTCCACGAGGACCGGGCAGCGGAACGAACGCCGCAGCCGGTCGCCCAGCGCCAGCCCCGTCCACCCCGGCAACGCCGTGCCCAGCCGCACCACACCGTCCGCCGACACGATCCCCGGCCCCGCGACCCCCACCGCCCGCAGCGAATCCCGCGCCACCCCGGCCCGCCGCAACAGGTCCGCGACCACCACGCGCACCTTCTCCAGGCGCTCGTCCGCGCCCGCCTCCTCGGCGACCTCCCGCGTCCCGGCGCCCACGACCCGCCCGTCCAGCCCGGACAGCAACGCGGCCACCCGGTGCGAGCCGATCTCGATCCCCAACAGGTACCCGGACTCGGTGTGGAAGCGGAACCGGCGCGCCGGACGCCCCTGCCGACGTGTCCCGCCCTCCTCGGCCGCCGCCTCCACGACCAGGCCCGTGCCGACCAGACCGTCGACCACGCCCTCCACCGTGGGCCGCGACAGACCCGTGCTGCGCGTCAGGTCCGTGAACGTCGCCGTGCCCGCCTCGCGCAGCGCGCGCAGCACGACGGCGGAGTTGATCCGCCGGAGCAGCGAGGGGTCCCCGCCGGTGAGCTGCCCCAACGTCCCGTCCTTCCGATCGGGGCCCGCCGCCGACCGGCCGCGGACCACATCCACGCCCGTCGAACCACGACCCCGCGCCGGGCGAACGCGCGGAACCCGGCGACGCCGACCGGCCGGACCCCCGGCCGCACCCGTCGCCGGCCGCTCCGCGCACACACGCGGGACCGGCCCCGGACCCGCCCCACCGGACCGTCACGCCGCGCGCGAGGTCCCGGCCGAGGGCCCGTCGTCCGGATCGTACTGCCCGCCCGGCCCCCGGGCGAGAAGCGCCCCCGAAGCCCGTCACACCGCGTCCCCGCAGGTCGGACGTGATCAGTGCGGGGTAGGGCGGGACAGGGGTTCTGTCATGCCGGGGGTCGGCAGGGATCGGCGGGGGCCGTCGGGTCCGCGGCGAAGGCCGCCGCCCGCAGCCGGCCGAACTCCGCCGCCATCCGCTCCGTGGACCAGCCCGCGTTCAGACCGCTCGGATTCGGCAGCACCCACACCCGGGTCGCCCCGAACGTCCGCTCCTGCTCCCCGATCACCGCCCGGCGCTCGCCGAACGCCGACCGGTACGCCGTCACCCCCACCACCGCCAACCAGCGCGGCCGGAACTCCGCCACCCGCGCCGCCAGCGCCACGCCCCCCGCCCGGAACTCCTCCGCCGACAGTTCGTCCGCCCGGGCCGAGGCCCGCGCCACCACGTTCGTGACGCCCAGTCCCAGCCCGAGCAGCTCCTCCTGCTCGGCCGGCGCGAACCGGCGCGGCGTGAAGCCGGCCAGGTGCAGCACCGGCCAGAACCGGTTCCCGGGCCGGGCGAAGTGGTGCCCGGTGGCCGCCGACAGCAGCCCCGGGTTGATCCCGCAGAACAGCACGCGCAGGTCGGGCGCGATCACGTCCGGCAGGACCCGATCGCGCACCGCCTCCAACTCCTCGCGGGAGAAACCCACCGCCCGGCCCGCCCTCAGAGGATCGCGCCGGGAACGTACCCGGCGGCCTCCGGGTACCGCTTCGCGATCTCCTCGACCCGCGCCGCGACCTCCGCGACCTGCGCCGCCGCCGCGCCCGTGAAGGACAGCTTGTCCGCCATCAGCGCGTCCAGGGCCGCCCGGTCCAGCGGGATCCGCTCGTCCGCCGCCAGCTTCTCCAGCAGCTCGTTGCGCTCCGCGCCCCGCTCCCGCATGGCCAGCGCCGAGGCCACCGCGTGCTCCTTGATGACCTCGTGCGCGACCTCGCGGCCCACGCCCGCCCGCACCGCGCCCATCAGCACCTTCGTGGTGGCCAGGAACGGCAGGTAACGGTCCAGCTCACGGGCCACGACCGCCGGGAACGCCCCGAACTCGTCCAGCACCGTCAGGAAGGTCTCCAGCAGCCCGTCGAACGCGAAGAACGCGTCCGGCAGCGCCACCCGACGCACCACGGAACAGGACACGTCGCCCTCGTTCCACTGGTCGCCCGCCAGCTCACCGGTCATCGACGCGTACCCGCGCAGGATCACCATCAGGCCGTTCACGCGCTCGCAGGAGCGGGTGTTCATCTTGTGCGGCATCGCCGAGGAGCCGACCTGGCCGGGCTTGAAGCCCTCCGTCACCAGCTCGTGCCCAGCCATCAGCCGGATCGTCTTCGCGAGCGAGGACGGCGCGGCGGCCGTCTGCACCAGCGCCGTCACCACGTCGTAGTCCAGCGAGCGCGGGTAGACCTGGCCCACCGAGGTGAACGCCCGCCCGAAACCGAGGTGCGCCGCGATCCGGTCCTCCAGCTCGGCCAGCTTCCCGGCGTCCCCGCCCAGCAGGTCCAGCATGTCCTGCGCGGTGCCCACCGGGCCCTTGATCCCGCGCAGCGGGTACCGGGCCAGCAGCTCCTCCAGCCGCCCGAAGGCCACCAGCAGCTCGTCGGCGGCCGTCGCGAACCGCTTGCCCAGCGTCGTCGCCTGCGCCGCCACGTTGTGCGAGCGGCCCGCCATGACCAGCTCCGCGTGCTCGGCGGCCAGCGCCGTCAGCCGCGACAGCACGGCCACCGAACGGTCCCGGGCCAGCTCCAGCGACAGCCGGATCTGCAGCTGCTCCACGTTCTCGGTCAGGTCGCGGGAGGTCATGCCCTTGTGCACGTGCTCGTGGCCGGCGAGGGCGTTGAACTCCTCGATCCGGGCCTTCACGTCGTGCCGGGTGACCTTCTCGCGCTCGGCGATGGAGGCCAGGTCGACCTGGCCGAGAACCCGCTCGTAATCGGCGAGGGCGGCGTCGGGGACCTCGATGCCGAGGTCCTTCTGGGCGCGCAGAACGGCGAGCCACAGCCGCCGCTCCAGCGTCACCTTGTACTCGGGGGACCACAGGACGGCCAGCTCCGCGGAGGCGTAGCGGCCGGCCAGGACATTGGGGATGCGAGGCTTGGCAGTCACGTGGAGTGAGTCTACTGGGGCTTTCGCCGTACGTTCACGCAGGTCCCGGGCGGGGCTCCCCTTGTGGCAAGCCACAAGGGGAGCGGGGCCGGGCGGGCGCCCGGTGAGCGCGCGGTGAGCGTCCGGCGAGCGAGCGGCGAGCGCGTGGTGGCGGGCTCAGCGGAACGGGGACAGTTCCGGACGCTTCGGCGGCCGGTCGTCGCCCGAGGAGCGGCCCGTCAGCCGACGCCCCACCCACGGCAACAGGTGCTCGCGCGCGAACCGCAGGTCCTCCCCGCGCCGCACCGCCCACGTCGGCGGCTCGTGCGGCGGCAGCGGGGCCCGCCAGTCGTACCGGGCCGGCATCCCCAGCTCCTGCCACACCGCCTCCGCGACCCGCCGGTGCCCCTCCGCCGTCAGGTGCAGCCGGTCCACGTCCCACAGCCGCGGATCGCTCAGCACCGGCGCCCCGTACAGGTCCACCAGCAGCGCCCCGTGCTTCGCCGCCAGCCCCTCCAGCACCCCGAACAGCTCCTCCATGCGGGGCTTGAACCGCTCCATCACCGGGCCCGCGCGGCCCGGCGAACGCATCAGCACGAGGGTCCCGCAGGCCGGCGCGAGCCGCTCCACCGCGGACTCCAGGCGGTCCCGGACCCGCCCCATGTCCACCTTCGGCCGCAAGGTGTCGTTCAACCCGCCGACCAGGCTCACCACGTCCGGCCGCATCGCGACCGCCGCGTCCACCTGGTCGTCGACGATCTGCGCGATCAGCTTCCCGCGCACCGCGAGGTTCGCGTACCGGAACCCCGGGTCCAGCGCGCCGAACCGGGCGGCCAGCAGATCGGCCCACCCCCGGTAGGAGCCGTCCGGCAGCAGGTCGGACATGCCCTCGGTGAAGGAGTCCCCGAGGGCCACGAAACTGGTGTACGGCACATTCATCTCCATGAGGGGAGCGATGCTACCCCGACCGCCCCCGGCCCCCGGGGCCCCACCCCACCGGCCCCTCGGCGAGGTGGGTGGGCGGGCGGTACGGGGTCGGGGGTGGTGGGGGCGAGGTCGGTATCGGGGTCGGGGTCGGTGTGGGTGTCGCGTCAGTGCGGGTGCGGGCGGCCGAACAACTCCCGCAGCACGTCCTCCATCGTCACCAACCCGCTCAAGGTCCCGTCCGGGGCCCGCACCGCCGCCAGGTGCGCCCGCCCCCGACGCATCGCCGTCAGCACGTCGTCCAACGGCGCGTCCGCCCGCACCCGGGCGATCGGCCGCAACTGCCCGAGCGTGAACGCCGCGTCCCGGTCCACCGCGTCCAGGGCGTCCTTGACGTGCAGGTACCCCAGGATCCGCCGGTCCCCGTCGATCACCGGGAACCGTGAGTACCCGGTCCGCGCCGACAGCGCCTCCAACTCCTCCGGCGTGATCCCCAACCGGGCCGGCACCACCCGGTCCGCCCGCAACACCACCTCCGCCACCGGCCGGCGGCCCAGCTCCAACGCGTCGTGCAGCCGCTCCCCGGCCCGCTCGTCCAACAGGCCCGCCTCGTGCGAGTCCGTCACCATGCGGGCCAGCTCGTCGTCCGAGAACGTCGCCGACACCTCGTCCTTGACCTCCACCCGCAGCAACCGCAGCAGCGCGTTCGCGAACGCGTTCACCGCGAAGATCACCGGCCGCAGCCCCCGCGTCACCGCCACCAGCGGCGGTCCCAGCGCCAACGCCGTCCGCACCGGCTCGGCCAGCGCCACGTTCTTCGGGACCATCTCCCCGAACAGCATGTGCAGGTACGTCGCCAGCGCGAGCGCCACCGCGAAGGAGACCGCGTGCGACAGCCCGCCCGGCACGCCCACGAGGTCGAGCAGCGGGGTCAACAGGTGCGCGATGGCCGGCTCCGCCACGATGCCCAGCACCAGCGTGCACAGCGTGATCCCCAACTGCGCCGCCGCCATCAACGCCGACACGTGCCGCAGGCCCCACAACACGCTGTGCGCCCGCCGGTCACCCCGCTCGGCGTGCGGCTCGATCTGACTGCGCCGCACCGAGATCAGGGCGAACTCGGCGCCGACGAAGAACGCGTTGACGACCAGGGTCGCCAGACCGATCAACAACTGCACGAGCGTCATCGGCCGGACCCCCGATCGGACGGGTCGGTGGGGTCGGTGGGGGTGGACGGGGTGGACGGCGTCGGGTCGGGGGGTGTCGGGTCGGGTGGGGTGTGGTCGGGGGAGTCCTGGGCGCCTGCGGCTTGATCAGGGGTGGCTTGATCCGGGGTGGCCCGGTCGCCGCGACGGAGTCGGCGGCGGCGGGTGCGTCGTGCCGTCCGCCGGGAGCGCCCGGACCGATCCGGACCCGGGCGCGTGGCCCGCGTGCCGTCCGGGCTCGCCGTGCCGTCCACGCCCTCCGCGTCGCCGATGCCTCCGACCACCTCCGTCCCCGCGTGCCCGCTACCCGCCCCGGTCCCGGCGTCGGCATCGGCGTCCGGATCCGGTTCGGGCTCCGGGGAGCGCAGCAGCACGTGCGCCGCACGCCGCCCGGCCGCGTCCCGCACCTCCAGCTCCCACCCGTCCGGCTGCCGCACCACGTCGCCCACCGCCGGGATCCGGCCCAGCTCCGTCGCGATGAACCCGGCCAGGGTCTCGTACGGCCCGTCCGGCACCCGCAGCCCGATCCGCGCCACCTGGTCCGCCCGCGCCGAACCGTCCGCCGCCCACAGCGTCCGGCCCCGCCCGTCCGTCCCGGCCGGGGCCAGATCGGGGGTCTCGTGCGGATCGTGCTCGTCCCGCACCTCCCCGACGACCTCCTCGACGATGTCCTCCAACGTGGCCACCCCCGCCGTGCCCCCGTACTCGTCGATCACCACGGCCATCGTGCGCCCGCGCCCGCCCGACAAGCGGTCCAACAACCGGTCCACCGTCAACGACTCCGGCACCAACAACGGCTCCCGCAGCAGCCGCTCCACCGGACACCGGTGCCGCTCCGCCGCCGGCAACGCCAGCACGTCCTTGATGTGCACCGTCCCCACCACCGAATCCAGATTCCCCCGGTAGACGGGGAAACGGGACAGGCCCGTGGCCATCGTCGCGTTCGCCACGTCCTCCGCCGTCGCCCGCACCTCCAGCGCCGTCACCTGCACGCGCGGGGTCATCACGTTCTCCGCCGTCAGATCCGCCAGGTTCAAGGTCCGGACGAACAACTCCGCCGTGTCCTTCTCCAGCGCCCCCTCCCGCGCCGAATGCCGGGCCAACGCCACCAGCTCCTTCGGCGATCGGGCCGAGGCCAACTCCTCCGTCGGCTCCAGACCCAACCTGCGCACCAGATGGTTCGCGGTCGTGTTCAGATGCGAGATCAACGGCCGGAACACCCGGCTGAACACCCGCTGCGCCGACGCCACCCGCCGGGCCACCGCCAACGGCGACGAGATCGCCCAGTTCTTCGGCACCAACTCGCCCACCACCATCAACACCACCGTCGACAAGGCGGTCCCCAACACCAGCGCCGTCGAGGAGGCCGCGGACTCCGACAGCCCCAGGTCCGTGAACGGCCCCCGCAGCAGGCTCGCGATGGACGGCTTCGAGATCATGCCGATGACCAGCCCGGTCACCGTGATGCCGAGCTGCGCCCCGGACAGCTGGAAGGTCAGACTCCGCACGGCCGCGAGCGCGCTCTCCGCCCCACCGTCCCCCCGTTCGACGGCGGCCTCCAGCTCGGAGCGCTCCACCGTCGTCAACGAGAACTCGGCGGCCACGAACACACCACAGGCCAGGCACAACAACAGGGCGACGACGAGCAACACGACCTCGGTCACGACCTGACTCACCTCCGTCCCATGCGTCCCATGCTCGGCCGGCCCCCACGAACCCGCGCGCCACCGGCCACACCCGGCCCACCCACCGCCCCACCCGTGGCCCACCCGTGCCCCACCGGGGCGCGGCCCCGGACACCGAGCGCGACGAAGGCGCCGATTGCGCCGACCGGGCGACGGACCCGGTGGGGCGCCGGGCGCCGGGGCGGTGGCGGGGCGGTGCGCCTGGCCGGGTGCCGGGTGCCGGGCGGTCTGGTGGCTGGGTGGCCGGGTGGCCGGGTGGTCTGGTTGGACCGTCGATGCTTTCGGCGACCGTGTGCCCGCGCCCACGGCGATCACGCACCCGGGCTGTGCGCCGCTTCGGAGCGTCGTGATGGGATGCCGATCATGAAGACTTCGGAAGCCCCGCACATCCGCCCCGCCCGCCACGACGAACTCGACGCCGTCCTCGCCTTCTGGCGCGACGCGGCCAAGGGCACGAGCGTCAGCGACGACCGGGCCGGCATGGAGACCCTCCACGCCCGCGACCCCGAGGCCCTCCTCCTCGCCTTCGACGGCGACACCCTCGCCGGGACCCTCATAGCGGGCTTTGACGGCTGGCGTTGCTCCCTCTACCGCCTCGCCGTCCACCCCGCGCACCGCCGCCGGGGCATCGCCTCGGCCCTCCTCGCCACGGCGGAAGCCCGCTTCCGAGCCTTGGGCGGCCGCCGCGTCGACGCGATGGTGCTGCTCGACAACCCGGAGGGCCAGGGCTTCTGGACCGAAGCGGGCTTCGAACGCCAGACGACGTGGGCGCGGTGGGTGAAGCCGCTGGAGGGGTGAGGGCGGAAGGGTGCGGCGGGGGGATGCGGCCGTGTGGGGTAGGTGCCGTCGGCGGGGTGCGGGTGGGTTGGTGGTGTGTCGTGGGCTGGTGTGGTGTCGGGTCGTTCCCGTCAGCTCGATCGTCTCGCGTCGTCGGGGACGGCTTCAAGGGCGCTCCCTTCGGTCGCGTCGCTGCGCGATGGCGCTGCGCGCCACCCTTGACCCCGTCCCCGCCGACGCAAGCCAACCGCTCTGCCGGCACCGCCCCCAATCCGGAAAGAAACGTGCCGGGCGGGGGGCCAGTCTCCGGCGAAGGCCGTCCCCTGTCTGCGGCCCGGCCAGTGGAAGCGCACCAGGCCCGGCCGCGCCCGGGACGCCCATGCGTCAGACGGCTGGGGCATGTGGTGGCGCACCAGGCCCACCGCGCCCGGGACGCCCATGCGTCAGACGGCCGCTCGACGTGGCGACACGCCGGGCGGTACGCAGTCAGACCCGTCAGGTGTCAGACGGCCGCCCCGTGGGGCACACCAGCCCGGCCTCAGCCGGGCCTGCCAAGTGTCAGACGGCTGCTCGACGTGGCGACACGCCGGGCCGGTCGTAGTCGGGCCCGCCTGGTGTCAGACGGCCGGGGCTTGTGGTGCACGACGGGCCCGCACGCGCCCGAGACCGCCCGGTGAGCGCGGCGGATGGCGGGGCGCACGGTCGCATTTCATGAGGCGGACCACCCCAGCCGCCCCCGGGCCTCTCGCCTGCCGTGGACCAACCCCGACCCCGAGCGAACCGGCGAACGGCCACGGCCCAGACCCCGCCGCCCCCTCCGCCGCCCCTGGGAAAAGCTTTTGACCTACCCGCCGCCGGCAGGCGGCCACCCCGGCCGCGTACCCGCCCGCAGACGGCGACGCACCCCCGCCCCAGGCCCCTCCCCGCCGCCACCGGGAAACGCTGTTGACCTACCCGCCGCCGGCAGGCGGCCACACCCGCCGCGCACCCACCCGCAGGCGGCCACGCTCCGCGTCCCGCCCCGCGTCCCGCCACGCTCCGCGTCCCGCTCCGCCCCGCGCCCCGCCCCCCGGGTGTCGCTCAGCCCGCGTATGGCTCCGGGGACCAGTGGGTCGTGAAGGTTTCCGCTGACCAGGTGCCGCCCAGGCGGGGGGCCAGCCAGGTGGGGGCCTGGGTGCGGAAGGTGTGTGGGGGGAGGGTGCCCGCGCCCGTGGGGATCGCGCCCAGGAGGGGGGCGTTCGCCGCCGTGGGGAGGTCGGTGAGGTTGCAGCGGGTGGCCAGGTCGGGGTCGGTGGGCCAGCTGCCCACGACCACGCCCAGCGAGTCGATGCCGCGTGCCGCCAGCGCCTCCGCCGTGAGGGCGGTCGCGTTGAGGGTGCCCAGGCCGGCCTGGGCGACGGTCAGGACCGGGGCGTCCAGGGCGCGGGCCAGGTCGGCGAGGGTGTGGCCGGCCGCGTCGAAGCGGACGAGCAGGCCGCCCGCGCCCTCCACGAGCACCAGGTCGTGGGTCTCGGCCAGGTCCCGGACGGTCTCGGCGACCTCCTGCGGGTGCACGGTGGGCAGGCCGGCGCGCCGGGCTGCGGTGTCCGGGGCCAGGGGCTCGGGGTAGCGGGCCGATTCGACGGCGGTGAGTTCGGCGCCGGCCAGGCGCGCGACCTCCGCCACGTCGCCGTGCTCGCCGGGGGCCATGCCGGTCTGCGCGGGCTTGACCACGGCCACCGAGCGGCCGGCGGCGTGCGCGGCGGCCGCGAGGGCCGCCGTCACGACGGTCTTGCCGATCTCGGTGCCGGTGCCGGACACGAGGACGACGCGTCCGCGGCGCTGCGTGGGGGTGTGGGTCTCGGTCATCTTCTCGTCCGTTGGTTCGTTGGTTCGGTCGTGGTCGCTAGGTCGTCTCTTTTGGATCTTGCCGGTTAAGCCCGCGTCGTCTGGTGCCGTGCATCGCAAGGCGGAGGGGCGCCCTCGTACTGGGGTACGTGGGTGTTCCCGACAACGCGGCGTGGGGGTACCCCCGGGCGGAGCCTGGGGGAGTGCGGTGCCAGGCGGCGCGGGTCAGGCAAGATCCGGAAGAGACGGCCTAGCCCTCGCGGGCCGCCGCCACGACCGCGCGGGTGATGCGGGCCACGTCCTCGTCGCCCGTCACGAAGGGCGGCATCGTGTAGATCAGGTCCCGGAACGGGCGCAGCCACACCCCTTCGCGGACCGCCGCCGCCGTGGCCTTGGCCATGTCGACGGGGTGGTCGAGCTGCACCACCCCGATCGCGCCCAGCACCCGTACGTCGGCGACGCCCGGCAGGTCGCGGGCCGCTTCGAGGCCCGCGCGCAGGCCGGACTCGATGCGGGCGACCTCGGCCCGCCAGTCCTGGCCCAGCAGCAGGTCCACGGAGGCCAGGGCCACCGACGCGGCCAGCGGGTTGCCCATGAAGGTGGGGCCGTGCGCGAGGACCGGGACCTCGCCGCGGGAGATGCCGTCGGCGACCCGCTCGGTGCACAGGGCGGCCGCCAGGCTGAGGTAGCCGCCGGTGAGGGCCTTGCCCACGCACATCACGTCCGGGACCACCCCGGCGTGGTCGGCGGCGAAGAGGGCGCCGGTGCGGCCGAAGCCGGTGGCGATCTCGTCGAGGATCAGCAGGACCCCGTGCCGGTCGCACAGGTCCCGCAGGACCCGCAGCCAGGCGGGGGAGTGGAAGCGCATGCCGCCGGCGCCCTGGACCACCGGTTCCACGATCACCGCGGCCAGCTCCTCGGCGTGCGCGCCGATGAGGGCGTCGAGGTGGGCGGCGTAGGCCGGGTCGGGCTCGGCGTCGAAACCGGCGGGCGGGGCGTCGGCGAACACGTGACGGGGCAGGCTGCCCTGCCACAGGTCGTGCATCCCGCCGTCCGGGTCGCACACGGCCATCGGCTGCCAGGTGTCCCCGTGGTAGCCGCCGCGCCAGGTCAGCAGGCGGGTCTTGCCGGTGCGGCCCAGCGAGCGCCAGTACTGGAGGCACATCTTGACGGCGACCTCGACGGCCACCGAGCCCGAGTCGCAGAGGAACACGTGCTCCAGCCCGGGCGGGGTGATCTCCACCAGGCGGGCGGACAGTCGCACCGCCGGCTCGTGGGTGAGGCCGCCGAACATGACGTGCGACATGCGGTCGAGCTGGCCGCGCACCGCGTCGTTCAGGACGGGGTGGTTGTAGCCGTGGATCGCCGACCACCACGAGGACATGCCGTCGACGAGCTCGTCCTGCCCGTGCGCCGGAGCGGCCAGGCGCAGGCGGACCCCGGACGCCGAGTCGACGAGCAGGGGTTCCTGCCGGCCGGGCATCGGCCCGTAGGGGTGCCACACGTGCCGTCGGTCCAGGTCCAGCAGGTCGGCCGCGTCGTGGCCGGTGGGGGCCTGCGCGGGGACGCGCGGGAGGGTGTCCCGCGCGTCCCGGTGGTGCTGATCAGGCATTGGGCGCGAGGTCCGTTCCCGCGCCGCGCCGCCGCACGGTGACCAGTTCGGGGCGGACCCCGCCCGGTTCGGCCTGCTCGCCGGTCACGGCGACCGCCGGCTCGGTGCGGGCCGCGGGGACCTCGGCGTGCGAGCCGCAGCCGCCGCAGGAGCTGCCGCAGCCGGCGGCCTCGGCACCGGCGCCGCTGCCGCAGAGGGAGGCGCCGCCGCCGTGCGAACCGCAGCCGCCCTGGGCGCGCTCCACGCGTTCGGCGAGGTCGGCGCGGTGGGTGGGCAGGGTGCGGGTGTCCGCGCCCTCCACCTCGAAGCCGGCGTCCGCGATCATGTCGAGGTCGGCCTGGCCGGCCTGGCCCTCGCTGGTCAGGTAGTCGCCGAGGAAGATGGAGTTGGCCAGGTGCAGGGCCAGCGGCTGCATGGTCCGCAGGTGCACCTCGCGGCCGCCCGCGATCCGGACCTCCACGTCGGGGCAGACGAAGCGGACCATCGCCAGGATCCGCAGGGCGCGCTGCGGGGTGAGGTTCCACTCCTGGGCCAGGGGCGTGCCCTCGAACGGGATGAGGAAGTTGACCGGGACCGAGTCGGGGTCCAGGTCGCGCAGGGCGAAGACCACGTCCAGGAGGTCCTCGTCGCTCTCGCCCATGCCCGCGATCAGGCCCGAGCAGGCCGACAGGCCCGCCGCGTGCGCCTTGTTCACGGTGTCCACGCGGTCCTGGTAGGTATGCGTGGTGGTGATCTGCCCGTAGGTGCCCTCGGACGTGTTCAGGTTGTGGTTGTAGGCGTCGGCGCCCGCGTCGCGCAGGCGTTCGGCCTGGCCGTCGGAGAGCAGGCCCAGGCAGGCGCACACCTCGACGCCCTCGTTCTGGTCCTTGATCGCGGCGATGGTCTTCGAGACCCGGTCCACGTCCCGGTCCGTGGGCCCGCGACCGCTCGCGACCAGGCACACGCGCTTGGCGCCGCCCGCGACACCGGCCGCGGCGGCCTTCGCGGCGTCGTCCGCGCCGAGCCAGGTGTACTTGAGGATCTCGGCCTTCGAGCCGAGTCGCTGCGAGCAGTAGGAGCAGTCCTCGGGGCACAGCCCGGACTTCAGGTTGACCAGGTAGTTCAGCTTGACGCGTCGCCCGAACCAGTGCCGGCGCACCTTGCCGGCCGCGGCGACCACGTCGAGGAGTTCGTCGTCCGAGGTCGCCAAGACGGCGAGCGCTTCCTCGCGGGTCGGCGTCTCACGCCGGAGCCCCTTGTCCACCAAGGTGTTCAGCAGGTCCATGGGGCCGATCCTGAGCCATCGGCGGCCCGCTTGGCCAGCACGGAAGTGCACAGTACGGCACATCGCGAGTGTGTGGATCACCACACCTCGGGGTGGTTCGAGGGGGGTTAGGGTGCGGGGATCCCTGTGGACAGCCGACAAACGACGGGATCCCGCGCGGGAGGATCCGCACGGGACCGGGGTCGACCCGCCCGGACCGGCCCGGTTCGTTCCCGTCCGCTCCGGTCCGCCCCCGTTCGTCACCGCCTGTTCCCCGATCCGAGGACGCGTCGATGCCCCCGTTCGAAACCGCCCCGACCACCACCCCGGCCGGGTCCGTCCCGCCGCCCCGCCGCGCGCCCGCCGCGCCGGGCGAGGTCTTCGGGTGGATCGACGAGGCGGAGCGGGCCCGGGACCGGGCCGGGCTGACCCGGGTGCTGCGCCCCCGGCCCGCCCACAGCGAGCTGCTGGACCTGGCGGGCAACGACTACCTGGGCCTGACCCGGCACCCCGAGGCCCTCGCCGGCGCCCGGGAGGCCGTCACCCGCTGGGGGGCGGGCGCCACCGGCTCCCGGCTCGTGACCGGCACCACCGAACTGCACGCCGAGCTGGAGGCCGAACTCGCCGCGTTCTGCGGTTTCGAGGCGGCCCTCGTGACCTCCTCCGGGTACGCGGCCAACCTCGCGGCCGTCACCGCCCTGTCCGGGCGGGACGCGCTGGTCGTCTCCGACTCCGTCAACCACGCCTCCCTCGTGGACGCCTGCCGGCTCTCGCGCGCCGAGATCGCCGTCGCCCCCCACAAGGACCCCCGGGCGGTGGCCGCCGAACTCGCGGCCCGCTCCCACGCGCGGGCCCTGGTGGTCACGGACTCGGTGTTCTCGGTGGACGGGGACACCGCCCCGCTCGCCGAACAGGCCGCCGTCTGCCGGGCCGCCGGCGCGGCCCTCGTCGTGGACGACGCCCACGGCTTCGGGGTGCGCGGGGCGGGCGGCCGGGGCGAGCCGCACGCGGCCGGACTGGCCGGGGCCCCGGACGTGGTGGTGACGCTGACCCTGTCCAAGGCGATGGGCAGCCAGGGCGGGGCGGTGCTGGGCCCGGCGCGGGTGATCCGTCACCTGGTGAACACCGCGCGCAGCTTCATCTTCGACACCGGCCTGGCCCCGGCGGCCGTGGGCGCGGCCCTGGCGAGCCTGCGCCTGTTGGCGCGCGAGCCGGAGCGGGCGGCCCGGGTGCGCCGGGTGGCGACGGAACTGCACGCGGGACTGACGGCCGCCGGGCTCGGCTCGGTGCCGCCCGAGGCGGCCGTGGTGTCGGTGCGGGCGCCCTCGGCGGCGCAGGCCCTGCGGTGGGCGGCGGACTGCCGTGAGGCGGGGCTGGCCGTCGGCTGCTTCCGGCCGCCGTCCGTGCCGGACGGGATCTCGCGGCTGCGGCTCACCGCCCGGGCCGACCTCACGGGGGAGGAGATCGCCCGGGCGGTGGCCGCGGTGGTGCGGACCGCGCCCGCCGGGGCCTTCGGCCCCCGCTGAGCGGGTGGGTCAGTCGGCCGGGCGGAGCAGGGTGAGGAACCCGGTCCACGCGGCGTCCGAGACGCGGAGCACGGGTCCGGCGGGCCGTTTGGAGTCCCGGATCGCGAGCCGGCCCGGCGGGAGCGGGGCCGTCTCGACGCAGTTGTTCATCCCGGTGCTGTGGCTGCTGCGCCGCCACCGCATGCCGGCGGGGGTTGCGGACATGGGGGAGTGCCTCCTTACGCGCCGTCAGCGAGGGCGCAGATGAGGTCCGACGACTCCTGGGGCGACAGAGCGCGCTCCTGAATGGTGCGGAAGGCGGCGCCGTACGCGTCCAGGTCTTCCTTCCGTTCGAGATGGAGGCTACCCGTCAAATGGTCGAGCACCACCACGTCCAGATCGGCGATGTCCGGAAACGAGAAGATGACGAACGGGCCGGTGAGCCCCAGGTGGCCCCCCATGCTGAACGGCAGCACCTGGAGGCTCACGTGCGGCAGCCGTCCCATGTCGACCAGGTGCCGCAACTGTCGCTCCATCACCTCCGGTCCGCCGATCTGCCGGCGCAGCACCGCCTCGTCGATCACGGCGCTCAGCTCCAGCGGAGGGTTCGTCCGGAGCACGTCCTGACGGGTCAGGCGGACGTCCACGAGGGCCTCCACCGTCGATCCGTCCGAGGGCCCGAGGGCCGCACGTGTCACCTCCCGCGCGTACTCGGGGGTCTGGAGCAGGCCCGGAACCACCGAGAGCTCCACCGTGCGGGCGGTGCGGGCCGCCGCCTCCAGCGTGATGAAGTCCCGGTACTCGGAGGGCAGCAGGCCCCGGTAGGCGTGCCACCACTGGCGGTCCGCGGCAGGGTCGCCGACCGGGGCGGCGGAGACGGACAGCGCGTGCACCAAGGCCCGCAGGCGGGGCCCGACGTCCCCGTACAGATCGAGGAGGAGGGTGACGTCCTCGGGCTTGACCCCGCTGCGCCCGGTCTCGATCCGGCTGATTTTCGATTGGTGCCATCCCACCATGCGGGCGGCGTCGCCGCTCGTGAGGCCGGAACGGTCGCGCAGGGCGCGCAGTTCCTCGCCGAGCTTGCGTCGACGCACCGCGGGACCGTGCTGCATGGGCCCTCCTCCGCCGGGCCGGGCGCGTGCGCCCCGCCGCTCCCCTCCGCCACCACCGCCGACCGCGTGCGGGGGCCGGCGGGGCGTTCCGGGGCCGGCGCACACACGGCACCAGTGTGCAGTGCGGAGCGGCCCGCGCGGGGGTCGGTTCACCGCATCGAGGGACAGATATATGCACATCTCCGGGAACGGCGGTGCCGGGCGGGGCATCGGTGGCACTCTGGCGGACCCGCACAGAGCCGGGGCCCCGACCGCCCCGGAGGGAAGGACCGATCGCCATGGCGGACCATCAGGAACTCTCCTTCACCCTGCCGAGCGAGCCGGCCTCGGTCCCCGCGGCCCGTCGACGGGTGCTCGACACCCTCGTCGGCTGGGGGCCCGCGGAGGGCGGCGAGGACGGGCTGGACACGGTCCGCCTGATCCTGTCGGAACTCGTCACGAACGCCGTCCAGCACACCCTGGGCCAATCCCCGACCTTCACGGTGACGGCGCGCTGGGAGCGCGGCGAGAGCCTGTGGCTGGGGGTGACCGACGACCACCCGCGCCGGCCGCGCCGGTTGCCGGCCGCGGTGCAGCAGGACAACGGGCGCGGGATGCTCATCATCCGGACGTTGGTGGTGGAGGTGGGCGGGCGCCTGGCGGTGGATCCGACGGAGAGCGGGGGCAAGACCGTCTCGGTCACCCTGCCGTGGGTGGCCGATCCGCTGCGGGCGCCGGCGGGGGCCGTCGGGGTCTGAGGGCGGGGCAGGCTACTGCGCGGCCGCCGCCCGCGCCGCTCGTTCGGCCGGACCGCGGACCACGCAGAACTCGTTGCCCTCGGGGTCGGCGAGCACCGCCCAGCCCGTGCCGTCCGGTTCGCGGCGGTCGTCCAGCAGCCGGGCGCCGAGGGCGAGGATCCGGGTGACCTCCTCGTCCCGGGTGCGCTCGGTGGGCGAGAGGTCCAGGTGCAGGCGGTTCTTGACCGTCTTCTCCTCGGGGACGCGGATGAAGAGGAGCCCGGAGGCGTCGGGCGAGCCGGGGACGAGCTCGACCTCGGGGTCCCCGGGCCGGTCCTCGGCGCCGAGCGGCCAGCCCGTCACCCCGGACCAGAACAGGGCCTGGGCCCAGGGGTCCCGGGCGTCGACGGTGATGTGGTGGACGAGCTTGCGGAACACGGGTCTCCCGGGGTGTGGGCTCGGTCGGGCGCATGCGCCCGGTCACGTGGGGCATGGAATCAAAGGTCGCGGGGGCGGTCCACCCTTTTGTGACACGGGGGTTCGGGGCGAGGGTTTCGACACCTGTCGGAAACACGCGGCAACGCGGGGGAAAACCGGGCGTCCTACCGTTGCCCGTAAACCTCCGGCCTCGTTTCGATCATGGAACGGCAAAGGGCTAGTCTCAGATCCGCCAAATATTTCCATGTAGCAACCAAGAAGTTGCCTGAGGCGCTCCTGCCCTGTTCAACAAGATGTTGAACGGGGTTAGGGTTCGCACGCTTGGCGCCGAAGGCGTCCGATCAGGTTCACGAAACCGGGTGATATCAGTGCAACTTACTCCCCACGAGCAGGAACGACTGCTCATCCACGTCGCTGCCGACGTGGCCGAGAAGCGCCGGGCGCGAGGTGTGATCCTCAACCACCCCGAGGCCATCGCCCTCATCACCGCGCACATTCTCGAAGGGGCCCGCGACGGTCGCACCGTCTCCGAACTCATGGTCTCCGGGCGGAGCGTGCTGCGCCGCGAGGAGGTCATGGTCGGCATCCCCGAGATGATCCACGACGTGCAGGTCGAGGCGACCTTCCCCGACGGCACCAAGCTCGTCACCGTGCACGACCCGATCGTCTGAAGCATCCACCCGCCCGAGAGGAGGAACGATCGTGATTCCCGGTGAGATCCACTTCGCCGACGGGCCGATCCGGCTGAACGAAGGCCGCCCCGTCACCAGCCTGACCGTCCTCAACGCCGCCGACCGGCCCGTTCAGGTCGGCTCGCACTACCACTTCGCCGAGGCCAACCCGGGCCTCGACTTCGACCGCGTCGCCGCCCGCGGGCTGCGTCTGGACATCCCCGCCGGCACCGCCGTGCGGTTCGAGCCGGGCGTGCCCGTCGCCGTCGACCTCGTTCCCCTCGCCGGACTCCGGGTCGTGCCCGGACTGCGCGGCGAGATCGGAGGACCCCTCGATGTCTGAGATCTCCCGTCCCGACTACGCCGACCTCTTCGGGCCGACCACCGGCGACCGGATCAGACTGGCCGACACCGACCTGCTCGTCGAGATCGAGGAGGACCTCTCGGGCGGCCCCGGCCGCGCCGGTGACGAGGCCGTGTTCGGCGGCGGCAAGGTCATCCGCGAGTCCATGGGCCAGGCCCGGCTGACCCGCGCCGAGGGCGCCCCCGACACCGTCATCACCGGCGTCGTCGTGCTCGACCACTGGGGCATCGTCAAGGCCGACCTCGGCATCCGCGACGGCCGGATCGTCGGCCTGGGCAAGGCCGGCAACCCCGACACCATGGACGGGATCCACCCCGCCCTGGTCATCGGCCCCGAGACCGAGGTCATCGCCGGCAACGGCAAGATCGTGACGGCCGGCGCCATCGACGCCCACGTCCACTTCATCTCGCCGACCGTGCTCGACACCGCGCTCGCCACCGGCATCACCACCCTCGTCGGCGGCGGCACCGGCCCCGCCGAGGGCAGCAAGGCCACCACCGTCACCCCCGGCGCCTGGCACACCGCCCGCATGTTCGCCGCCCTGGAGGCATCGCCGATCAACATCGGCCTGCTCGGCAAGGGCAACACCATGTCCCGCGAGGCCATGCACGCCCAGCTGCGCGGCGGCGCCCTCGGGTTCAAGATCCACGAGGACTGGGGCGCCACCCCGGCCGTCATCGACGCCTGTCTGTCGGTGTGCGAGGAGACCGGGGCCCAGGTCGCCATCCACACCGACACCCTCAACGAGGCCGGGTTCGTCGGCGACACCCTCGCCGCCATCGCGGGCCGCACCATCCACGCCTACCACACCGAGGGCGCCGGCGGCGGGCACGCCCCCGACATCATCACCGTGGTCTCCGAGCCCCACGTGCTGCCCAGCTCCACCAACCCGACCCGGCCGCACACCCTGAACACCGTCGAGGAACACCTCGACATGCTGATGGTCTGCCACCACCTCAACCCCGCCGTCCCCGAGGACCTCGCGTTCGCCGAGTCCCGGATCCGGCCCTCGACCATCGCCGCCGAGGACGTGCTGCACGACCTGGGCGCGATCTCCATCATCTCCTCCGACTCCCAGGCCATGGGTCGGGTCGGCGAGGTGATCATGCGGACCTGGCAGACCGCGCACGTGATGAAGAAGCGCCGCGGCCCGCTGCCCGGCGACGGCCCCGCCGACAACAACCGGGCCCGCCGCTACGTGGCCAAGTACACGATCAACCCGGCCGTCGCGCAGGGCATCGCGCACCAGGTCGGCTCCGTCGAGGTCGGCAAGCTCGCCGACCTGGTGCTGTGGAACCCCGCGTTCTTCGGGGTCAAGCCCGAGGTCGTCATCAAGGGCGGCCAGATCGCCTGGGCGCAGATGGGCGACGCCAACGCCTCCATCCCCACCCCGCAGCCGGTGCTGCCGCGCCCGATGTACGGGGCGATGGGCCGGGCGCCCGCGCTCAACACCTTCAACTTCGTCTCGCAGGCCGCCCTCGACGACCACCTGCCCGAACGCCTCGGCCTGCACCGCACGTTCGTCGCGATCGAGAGCACCCGCAAGGTCACCAAGGCCGACATGCGCAACAACGACGCCATGCCCCGGGTCGAGGTCGACGCGGACACCTTCACCGTCACCATCGACGGCGAGGCCGTGGAGCCCGCGCCGGTCGCCGAACTCCCCATGGCCCAGCGCTACTTCCTGTTCTAGGACCGCGCCGGGCCGCCCGCACCACCCGTCCCACCCGCACCACATCACGCGATCGGAGTCCGCCATGAGCCGCGCGGCCCTGCTGATCCTCGCCGACGGCCGGTTCCCGGCCGGCGGTCACGCCCACTCCGGCGGGGCCGAGGCGGCCGTCACGGCGGGCCGGATCCGCGACGCCGTCGACCTCGCCGACTACTGTCGGGGCCGACTGCACACCACCGGCCTCGTGGCCGCCGCCCTCGCGGCGGCCGCGTGCGCCGGGGTGGACCCCGTGGCCCTGGACGCCGCGGCCGACGCCCGCACCCCCGTGCCCGCCCTCCGGCAGGCCGCCCGCAGGCTGGGCCGGCAGTTCCTGCGGGCCGCCCGGGCCACCTGGCCCACCCCCGAGCTGGAGGAACTGGCCCGGGCCTTCCCGCGCGGGGCGCACCAACCCGTGGTCCTGGGCCTCACCGCCCGGGCCGCCGGGGTGAGCCCGCTGGACGCCGCGCACATCGCGGCCTACGAGAGCGTCGGCGGCCCGGCCACCGCCACCGTCCGGCTGCTCGGCCTGGACCCCTTCGAGGCCAGCGGGGTCCTCGCGGCCCTCGCCCCGGCCCTGGACGAGGTGGCCGCCGAGGCCGCCCGCGCCGCCGAACGGGCCCTGACCGAGGGCGTCGCCGCCCTGCCCGCCGGTTCCGGCCCCCTCGCCGAGATCGCCGCCCAAGCGCACGCCGACCGCCCGGTCCGCCTCTTCGCGTCCTGACCCCCTCCTCTCACCCACCGCCTCCCGAACCACCCAGGAGCTGACGATGCACCTCGACCACGACCTCGCGGCCTTCCCGCACCGCCACACCCACAGCGCCGAACCCCTGCGCGCCGACGGCACCCGGCGGGCCCTGCGGATCGGCCTCGGCGGCCCCGTCGGCTCCGGCAAGACCGCCACCGTCGCCGCCCTGTGCCGCGCCCTGCGCGCCGAGTTCGGCATGGCCGTCGTCACCAACGACATCTACACCCGCGAGGACGCCGAGTTCCTGCTCCGCGAGGCCGTCCTGCCGCCCGAGCGGATCACCGCCGTCGAGACCGGCGCCTGCCCGCACACCGCGATCCGCGACGACATCTCCGCCAACCTGGAGGCCGTGGAGGAACTCGAGGACGAGCTCGGCCCGCTCGACCTGATCCTCGTGGAGTCCGGCGGCGACAACCTCACCGCGACCTTCTCCCGCGGCCTGGTCGACGCGCAGATCTTCGTCATCGACGTGGCCGGCGGCGACGACATCCCGCGCAAGGGCGGCCCCGGCGTGACCACCGCCGACCTGCTCATCGTCAACAAGACCGACCTCGCCCCGTACGTCGGCTCCGACCTGAAGCGGATGGCCGACGACGCCGCCGCCCAGCGCGGCGACCTGCCCGTGATCTTCCAGTCCCTGCGCGGGGACGAGGGCGTCGGCCCCGTCGCCGACTGGGTCCGCGCCCGCCTCGCGGCCTGGGTGACGGCGTGACCACCGCGCCGCCCGCCCCCACCCCCGAGGTGCCCGCCGTCGGCGTCCGGGCCACCGCCCGGATCCGGGCCGCCGCCGACGGCCGGGGCGGCACGGCGCTGCCCGTGCTCGCCGGCGAGGGCCCCTTCGCCCTGCGCCGGGTCCGCGCCCGGGGCCCCGAGGCCCGGGTCCTGGTGATCGGCGCCATGAGCGCCCCGCTCGGCGGGGACCGGCTCGGCATCGAGGTCGAGGCGGAGGCCGGGGCCCGGCTCTCCGTCGGCGCCGCCGCCGCGACCCTGGCCCTGCCCGGCCGGGGCGGCCTGCCCGCCCACTACGACGTGAGCCTGACCGTCGGCCCCGACGCCGCCCTGACCTGGCTGCCCGAACACCTCGTCTCCGTGCGCGGCAGCGACCTGCGGGCGAGCACGCTGGTGCGCACGGCGGCCGGCAGCCGGCTGGTGTTCCGCGAGGAACAGGTCCTGGGCCGGGCCGACGAGGCCCCCGGCACCCTCCGCTCCCGCCTGACCGCCTGGCACGCCGGCCGCCCGCTGCTGGACCAGGAACTCTCCTGCGGGCCCGGCGCCCACGCCGGCTGGGACGGCCCGGCCGGGATCGCCGGCCGCCGCGCGCTGGGCCAACTGCTCATCGTGCGCCCGGAGTTCGAGAACGACCCGCCGGCCGCGCGGATGCTCGGCGAGACCGCCGCCGTCTCCCCGCTGCCCGGCCCCGCCGTGCTCGTCACGGCCCTGGCCGAGGACGCCCTCGCCCTGCGCGCCGTCCTCGACGAGGCCCTCGCGGAGTTCACCGCCTGACGCGCCCCCACCGCAGGACGACGGCCGCGACGCACCACCCGCCCGGCGCGGGTTCCGCATCGCGGCCGTCCGGCATGTGGACAGCCCCTCGCCGCGCCGGCATGCTTGCCGCGCCCCGGGAGCGCGCCCGCCGTTCGTGACGGATCTGCCTGCCGCGCAAGGGAGTCGAGGGTGTGGGCTGCCCCCTCTCGGAGGGGTGATCGGGGGCGGATCGGACAGGTGGTCCGGTCAGCGGACAGATCGTTCCGGATACCGGCTTGGCAAAGAACCGCGCCCAGACCTGTTCTCATCCGCTTTTCACACGAAAGGATCCCCCTGCATCGACCAACCCGCCGCCCGCGCGCGGCGGATGACGCAGGGGGAACAACCACGTGATACGTCCCGCGGCGCTGGGGAGCGCCGCCACCCTCATCGCCGGCAGCCTCGTCGCCGGCCTGGTCCTCGCCGGTCCCGCCGGCGCCGCGCCCGCGACCGCCCCGACGGCCGCGCAGAGCCGCGACAACGGCGTCGCCGAGGCCCTCGGCGCGCAGATCGCCGCCGCCCGCGCCGAGCGCGCCGGCGTGACCTGGAAGGACTGTCCGGCCGACTGGGGCCTGGAGAAGCCCATCCAGTGCGGGTTCGTGAAGGTCCCGCTCGACTACGCCAAGCCCTTCGGCAAGACCATCGACATCGCCGTCGACCGCATCGGCAACACCGGCACCAAGGAAGAGCGCCAGGGCGCGCTCGTCTACAACCCCGGCGGCCCCGGCGGCTCCGGCATGCGCTTCCCGCGCCGCGTCACCACCAAGAGCCCGCTGTGGGTCAACGCCTCCAAGGCATACGACTTCGTCGGCTTCGACCCGCGCGGCGTCGGCCACTCCACCCCGATCTCCTGCGTCGACCCGCAGGAGTTCGTCAAGGCCCCCAAGGCCGACCCGGTCCCCGGCAACGAGGCCGACAAGCGCGCCCAGCGCAAGCTCGCCGCCGCGTACGCGGACGGCTGCAAGGAGCGCAGCGGCTGGATGCTGCCGCACATGACCACCGCGAACACGGTCCGCGACCTCGACGTGGTCCGCGCCGCCCTCGGCGAGAAGAAGCTCAACTTCCTCGGCGTCTCCTACGGCACCTACATCGGGGCGGTCTACGCGACCCTCTTCCCGAACCACGTGCGCCGCATGATCGTCGACAGCGTGGTCAACCCGAAGCAGGAGCAGATCTGGTACCAGGCCAACCTGGACCAGGACGTCGCCTTCGAGGGCCGCTGGAACGACTGGAAGGCGTGGGTCGCCAAGAACGACGCCTCCTTCCACCTCGGCGACACCCCCGCCAAGGTCGAGGCCCAGTGGCAGAAGCTCCGCGCCACCGCCAAGGCGAACCCGCTCGGCGGGAAGGTCGGCCCGGCCGAGCTGATCTCCTTCTTCCAGAGCGCCCCGTACTACGACTCCTCCTGGGTGCCCGTCGCCCAGACCTGGAGCGACTACGTGGCCGGTGACACCCAGGCCCTCGTGGACGCCGCCGCCCCCGACATGACCGACATCGCGGGCAACATCGCCTCCGAGAACGGCAACGCGGTCTACACCGCCGTCGAGTGCGCCGACGCCAAGTGGCCCACCAGCTGGAACCGCTGGGACCGGGACAACACCCGGCTGCACAAGGACTACCCGTTCATGACCTGGGCCAACGCCTGGATGAACCTGCCCTGCGCCACCTGGAAGTCCAAGCAGAGCAGCCCCGTCGCGGTCGGTGCCAAGCACATCGCCCCGGTCCTGATCGTGCAGTCCGAGCGGGACGCCGCCACCCCCTACGAGGGCGCGGTCGAGCTGCACCGCCGGCTCGCGGGCTCCCGCCTCGTCACCGAGCGCGGCGCCGGTTCGCACGGCGTGACCAGCCTGGTCAACCCCTGCGTCAACAGCCGCGTGGACGCCTACCTGCTCACCGGCAAGGTGGACGCCAAGGACGTGACCTGCGACCCGCACGCCACCCCGCAGGCCCCCGCGCCCAAGGCCGCCGCCAAGTCGGCCGCCCCGGCCCCGGCGCTCGCCCCGGCCGAGGAACTGCCCGGCGTGCCCACCCTGCGCTGACACCGGCACGGGACGCGGCACACCGGCACCACACCGGCAGCACACCGACGGGCCCCGGCGCGACACGCGCCGGGGCCCGTCTCCGTCCCCGTTCCCGCCTCCGTGCCTTCGCCCGGATCAGGCGGCGGGCGGGGGACCCTGCGCCCGCCGGCCCCTCCCGCGCCGGGCCGCCTCCTCGCGCTCGGCCTTCACCTCGTTCGCGTACCGGTCCACGTACTCCTGGCCCGACAGCTCCCGAACCGCGTACACGATCTCGTCCGTCACCGCCCGCAGCACCAGGCGCTCGCCCTCCAGACCCGCGTGCCGCGAGAACTCCAGCGGCTCCCCGAACCGGATGGTCACCCGGCGCCCCAGGCGCGGCAGCCGGCGCCCCGGCGGTTGCAGCTCGAAGGTGCCCACCATCGCGCACGGCACCACCACGACCCCCGCCGTCAGCGCCATCGCCGCCACCCCCACCTTGCCCTTGTACAGCCGCCCGTCGTGCGAGCGTGTGCCCTCCGGATAGATCCCCAGCAACTCCCCGCGCGCCAACACCCCCAGCCCCTCGCGCAACGCGGCCTGACCCGCCGCCCGCCCCGAGCGGTCCACCGGGATCTGCCCCGCCGCCCGGAAGAACGAGGCCGTCAACCGACCCTTGACCCCCGGCCCCGTGAAGTACTCGGCCTTCGCCAGGAACGTGATCCGGCGCGGCAGGATCGCGGGCATCAGGAAGTGGTCCGCGAACGACAGGTGGTTGCCCGCCACGATCGCCGCCCCCGACGCGGGCACGTGCTCCAGCCCCTCGATCCGGGGCCGGAACAACAGGCGCAACAACGGTCCCAACAGCACGTGCTTCAGCAAGAGGTAGAACACCGGGCGGCTCCCGTCGACGTGCCGAGGTGGGCACCGTGCACGCACGGTGCCCACCATCCTACGGACCGTCAGCTCGGCGGGGCGGGCGGCACGGGGGCCCCGGCCGGCGGTCGCAGGCGCGCGTACCCGCCCGAGCCCACCGGCACACCGGTGTCCACCCCCGCGTCCGCCCCCGGACCGCCGGCGCGCGGGAAGAACGCGTCCCGCTTCGCCCCCGGGTCCCAACCGGTGTCCACCACCCGCTTCTGCACCAGGATCGCCGCGCCCAGCACCGCCGCGCCGATCAGCAGCACCAGGATCAGCCCGACGACCTCGCCCGCCTTGCCCGCGTACCCGATCAAAGTCCCGAACCAGCCGAAGTCCGCGTCTCCGAAGGTGGTGTTCTCCTCGCCGAACGGGCCCAGCACCTTTAGCAGGATCGCGGGCAGGAACGTGATCAGCACGCCGTTGAGGAACGCGCCCAGCGCCGCCCCCCGCCGGCCGCCCGTCGCGTTGCCGTACACCCCGGCCGCGCCGCCCGTGAAGAAGTGCGGCACCAGCCCCGGCAACACCAGCGCCAACCCGAAGGCCGGCGAGATCCACCAGGTCATCAGCGCCAGGCTCACCAGACCGCCCGCGAAGCTGCACAGGAAGCCGATCAGCACCGCGTTCTGCGCGTACGGGAACACGATCGGCGCGTCCAGCGCCGGGATCGCCCCCGGCACCAGCTTCTGCGCGATGCCCTGGAAGGCGGGCACCAGCTCGGCGAGGATCGTGCGCACGCCGAAGAGGATCACCGCGACCGCGATGCCGAACTGCAGGCCCTGCATCACCGCCTGCATCAGGTAGTTCCCGACCCCGGTCGCCCCCGCGCCCCCGCCGGCCGGCGCGAACGCCCGGAACGCGCTCTCGCGCCCCACCTTGCCGAGGAAGACCAGCGCCATCACCAGGTAGATGATCAGCATGGACAGGGCGGTGGCCACCATCGAGTCCCGCAGGAACCGCAGGCCCTCCGGCAGCTTCAGCTCCTCCGTGCTCGGCGAGCGCTTGCCCACGGCCTGCCCGGTGGCGCCGGCCACGATGTACCCGGCGGTGCCGAAGTGCCCGATGGCCACCGTGTCCGACCCGGTCACCCGTTTGGTCCACGGGTGCGCGAACGCCGGCATCGCCACCAGCAGGATGCCCAGCAGCACCCCGCCGACCACGACCACCACGGCCGAGGGCTGCCCGGCGATGGCCAGCACCATGGTCAGCAGCGTGGCCATGAACAGCATGTGGTGACCGGTGAGGAACACGTACCGCAGCGGGGTGAACCGCGCCAGCAGCAGGCTCACCGCGAAGCCGAGGATCATCAGCCAGGCCACCCGCGCCCCGTACTGGGCCTGGGCGATGCCGACGATGGCCTCGTTGGTCGGGATCACGCCGTGGGCCCCGGTGGAGCCCTGGATCATGGTGCCCAGCGGGGCGAGGGAGTTCACGACCAGACCGGCGCCCGCGCCGATCAGCAGGAAGCCGAGGGTGGCCTTGATGGCCCCGCCGATCACCTGCCCGGCGCTGCGCCGCAGCGCGATCAGGCCGGCGGCCGTGATCAGACCGATCAGATAGGCCGGTTGGCTGAGGATCTCGTTGACGACGAACTGCGCGATGCTCACGAGCCAGTTCATGGGGGGTGTGCTGCCTTCCGGCTCAGACGTCGTAGAGGTCGCGCAGGACGCGGTCGACCTCGGTGGTGCTCGTGAAGTCCCCGACCACGCGCACCGGGATGCCCACGTCCCCCAACGTGCGGGCGATCTCCCGGGAGGTCAGGACCGCCTGGGCGGCTCCGGCCTTGCCCTTGGCGGAGATGGTGTCGGTGGCCTCGACGCTCACGTACGGGCCCCAGCCCCACCGCTCCAGCACCTTCTCCAGGGTGCTCTTGAGGAACAGGGACGTGCCCACGCCGTTGCCGCAGACCGTCAGCAGGTGGTGGTGGCCCAGCGCCTCCCCGGCCGCCGCGGCGCCCGCTCCGGACGCGGGGGCGGCGGGAGTGCCCGTCGGGCTCGCGGGGGGCGCCGTCAGCAGGGCGTGCGCCTCCCGGGCGGTGCGCACCGTGCGCAGGGCCGCGGAGACCTCGGGATCGGCCAGGCGCCCGGCCAGGGCGGCCATCGCGGCGGTGTGGTCCCCGGAGTCCCGGGCCGCGAGGCCCACCACCAGGGAGACCGGGTCGTTGCTCTCGTGGCCGAACTCCACCGGCCGCGCCAGGCGCACGAAGGACAGTCCGGTGCGGCGCACGGCGGGGGAGGGGCGGGCGTGGGCGAAGGCCAGGCCGGGGGCGATCACGATGTACGGACCGTTCTCCTCGACGTTGACGATCATCTCGGAGGTGTAGGCGTCCTCGGCGGCGCCGGTGGCGGTCAACAGGGACCCGGCGAGGGTCACCGCCTCCCGCCAGTCCCCGGCCGGGAGGTCCACGCGGACCGCCTCCGGAGGGAGCAGATCACTCAATTCGGGCATGGAGTGATCATCGCAAAATGTTACAGATCGCGCGAAGCGGCGAGCGCCGCCGTGAGCAGGCCCAGCACGACCCAGCCGAACCACAGCCAGCCGTTGCTGCCCAGGGCCACCGAGTAGGTGGCGACGACGAGCAGGAAGCCGCCCGTGAGCGCGGCCATCGTCTTGACGGAACCGGTCATGACGCCATCATGGCCCTCCCGGACCCGACCCGCCGGCGCCCACGCCGTAACGATTGACCCGTCGGTTCAGCCGCGGGCCCGCAGGGAGGCCAGGTAGGCGTTGTACTCCTCCAGCTCCTTGTCCCCGTCCCGGTCCGCGGCCCGGTCCGAACGCCGCGCCGCCCGCTGCTCCGAGTGGTACCACTGGTAGATCAGCGCGATCAGCACCAGTACCGAGGGGATCTCGCTGAAGGCCCACGCGATGCCGCCCGCCCACTGCTGGTCGTCGAGCGCGTCCACCCCGAGCGAGACCGGCGGGTTCGCGTACGTGGCGATCATCGGCTCCGAGCCCATCATCAGCGCGATCCCGAAGAACGCGTGGAAGGGCATCCCCGCGAACAGCTCCAGCATCCGCATCACGTACCCCGGCCGGTGCGGCCCCGGGTCCACGCCCATGATCGGCCAGAAGAACACCAGGCCCACGGCCAGGAAGTGCACCATCATCGCGATGTGCCCGGTCTTGCTGCCCATCAGGAAGTCGAACAGCGGCGTGAAGTACAGCCCGTACAGGCTCGCGATGAACATCGGGATCGTGAACACCGGGTGCGTGATCACCCGCATGTAGCGGCTGTGCAGCAGCGCCAGCAGCCACTCGCGCGGCCCCTTGCGGCCCCGCCCGGCCGGCGGCAGCGCCCGCAGCGCCAGGGTCATCGGCGCGCCCAGCAGCAGCAGGATCGGCGAGAGCATGCTGATCACCATGTGCTGCACCATGTGCACGCTGAACAGGACCATCCCGTAGTCGTTCAGCTTCGTGCACATCACCAGCGCCACGCTCAGCACGCCGACGGTGAACGCGACGGTCCGCCCGGCCGACCAGGAGTCCCCGCGCCGGCGCAGCCGCAGCACGCCCCAGCCGTACAGGGCCAGCGCGATCAGGCTGCCGAAGAGGAAGAACGCGTCGAAGGAGAACTCCAGACCCCGCCCGAGAGTGAACGGCGGCAGGTCCATGTCCATGCCCGACCCGTGTCCGCTGTGATCCATTCGTTCTCCCTTGAGCGTGATGCCCCACCACACTAGTGCGGCCCCCGGGATGCTCCGTCCCCGGGGGCCGCACCGTGCGCGAGGCCCGCTCAGAGGATGTTCTCGGCCTCCGCGTAGCGCGCCTGCGGCACCGTCTTCAGCTCGGCGACCGCGCTCGCCAGCGGCACCAGCTCTATCTCCGTGCCCCGCAGCGCCGTCAGCATCCCGAACCGGCCCTGGTGCGCCGCCTCCACCGCGTGCCAGCCGAAGCGGGTGGCCAGCACCCGGTCGTACGCGGTGGGGGTGCCGCCGCGCTGCACGTGCCCGAGGATCACCGGCCGGGCCTCCTTGCCGAGCCGGGCCTCCAGCTCCACCGCGAGCCGGTTGCCGATGCCCGCGAAGCGCTCGTGCCCGTACACGTCGGTGCCCCGGTCCTCCATGGTCAGGGTGCCCGGACGGGGCTTGGCGCCCTCGGCCACCACCACGATCGCGAACCGCTTGCCGGCCTCGAAGCGCTCCCCGACGATCCGGGTCAGCTCCTCGATGTCGAAGGGCCGCTCGGGCACCACGATCGCGTGCGCGCCGGCGGCCATGCCCGCGTGCAGCGCGATCCAGCCGGTGTGCCGGCCCATCACCTCCACCACCATGACCCGCTGGTGGGACTCGGCGGTGGTCTTGAGCCGGTCCAGGGCCTCGGTGGCCACGCCGACGGCCGTGTCGAAGCCGAAGGTGGCGTCGGTGGAGGCGATGTCGTTGTCGATGGTCTTGGGGACGCCCACGATCGGCAGTCCCGCCTCCGACAGCAGGTGGGCGGCCTTCAGGGTGCCCTCGCCGCCGATCGGGATGATCGCGTCGATCCCCAGCTCGGCCACGTGCCCCCGGGCCCGCTCCACCCCGTCGCGCAGGTGGGCCGGCTGCACCCGGGAGGAGCCCAGGATGGTGCCGCCGCGGGCCAGGATGCCGGAGACGGCGTCGAGGTCGAGCTTGCGCCAGTCGGCCTCCAGCAGGCCCTTCCAGCCGTCGAGGAAACCGATCACCTCGTCCCCGTGGTCCACGACGGCGCGGTGGACGACGGAGCGGATGACGGCGTTGAGACCGGGGCAGTCGCCCCCGGAGGTGAGCACACCAATGCGCATGTCTGGCAGGACCTTTGCAACGTGGGCGGGCGACCGGACCACGTCGTCCGGTTGGAACACGGCCACCCTACAAGCGGATCGGCAATGGACTGAACCATCCTCCACATGTCGGTTCCGTCACTGGTGCGATCCCACCGCGGGCACGCCGAAGGCCCGTCACCCGGTGCGGCGGGCGCGGGCCTTCGAAAGGGGCGTGCGAGGCGTCAGCTCGCGGGGGCGGTGGCCGCCGCGATCCGCTCCGCGCGCAGCGCGTCGTACCAGCGGTCGTCGATGGGCGGCAGCGCGTTCACGTCGAGGGCCAGCTTCAGCAGCAGGTCCGCGATCAGCGGGTTGCGGGCCATCACGGGCCCGTGCATGTAGGTGCCGAACACGGTGCCGTTGAAGGCGCCCTCGGTGCCGTCGCCGGTGCCGTTGCCGCGCCCGATGCGGGTGCGGGCGAAGGGCTGGGCGGTGGGTCCGAGGTGGGTGACGCCCTGGTGGTTCTCGAAGCCCGTCAGCGGGGGCAGGCCCAGGCGCGGGTCGATGTCGGCGAGCACGTCGCCCACGCACCGCTCGCCCTCGCCGCGCACCGTCACCACGTCGAGCAGGCCCAGGCCCTGCTGGCGCTGGCCCATGTCGTTGACGAACTCGCGGCCCAGGATCTGGTAGCCGGCGCAGACCGAGAACACGATCGCGCCGTTGGCCACGGCGCGCGGCAGTCCGCCGTCGCGCAGCAGGCGTTCGGCCGCCAGGCGCTGCGGGCGGTCCTCGCCGCCGCCGATCAGGTAGATGTCCCCGGAGGTGGGGATCGGCTGGTCGCTGCGCACGTCGACGCGCTGCACGTCGAGGCCGCGGCGGCGGGCCCGGCGCTCCACGACCAGGACGTTGCCCTGGTCGCCGTAGGTGCTGAGCAGGTCGGGGTAGACCCACACCAGACGCAGGCTGTTGTCACTCATCGCTGCTGTTGTCCTTGCGTAGTGGTGGCGGGTCAGTTGCCGACGCGACGGCGCACGTCCTGGAAGGCCGTGTAGTTCGCGATCAGCTCGATCTGGCCGGGCGGCGCGAGCTGCACGGCCTCGTCCAGGGTCTCGCAGACGCGGAAGTCCAGGCCGGCGACCTCCAGACGCACCGCGAGGTCGAGCTTGCGGTCGCCGATCACGAAGATCGGGTGGCCGGCCAGGCGCGGGTAGTCCACGTCCCACAGCCAGGAGGTGTCGGTGCCGTCCGCGCCGCGCGCGTTCACCGAGAGGATCACCGGGGTCGGCGGCGGGTCGATCAGGGAGAAGGTCTCCAGCCAGCCCGCCGGGTTCTTCGCCAGCAGCAGGCGCAGGTCCCGGTTGTTGAACTGCACCACGTCGTAGCGGCCGGCGACGGCCTGCACCTGGTACATGCGCTCCAGCGCCACCTGCGGCGGCACCCCGAAGACGGCGGCGACGGCCGCCGAGGTCGCGGCGTTGGCCTTGTTGGCGCGGCCGGGGAGCTGGAGGTGGATCGGCCAGGCCGAGCCGTGCGGGTCGAGCACGTGGTCGCCGGAGAGGGCCCAGGTGGGGGTCGGGCGGCGGAAGCCGCACTCGCCGCAGAACCAGTCCTCGCCCGGACGCTGCATCACGCCGCCGCAGGACGGGCACGACCAGGCGTCGTCCTTCCACTCCTGGCCGACCGCGACCCAGATCACGTTCTGCGAGGAGGAGGCGGCCCACACGATCAGCGGGTCGTCGCAGTTGGCGACGATCACGGCCTTGGAGCCGGAGAGGCCCTCGCGCCACTTCTCGGCCAGCATGCGGGTCTCGGCGGCGCGGTCGAGCTGGTCGCGCGAGAGGTTCAGCAGGGCGATCACCTTGGGGGTGACGTCCCGGGCCACGCCGGCCAGGTACTTCTCGTCGACCTCGATCACGCCGTAACGGGCGTCCGAGCCGCCCGCGAGGGCCGAGGTGATGCCGGCCGGCATGTTCGCGCCGAGCGCGTTGGAGACCACCGGGCCGCTGGCGCGCAGCGCCTCGGCGATGAGTCGGGTGGTCGTGGTCTTGCCGTTCGTGGCCGAGACCAGCACGACGTCGAGGTGCTGCGCGAGGGCCCCGAGCAGATCGGGGTCGAGCCGCAGCGCCACCTTTCCGCCGATCACCGATCCGCTGCCTCGTCCCGCGGCCCGCGACACCGCCGCCGCGGCCTTGCCCGCCGTCACGGCCAGCTTGGCCCGCGGCGACAGCGGCTCCGTGTTGCCTGCCATCGTCCCTGCTCCTCCTTGCGTCGGTCCCGCACAGCCTATCCAGAACCGGCCGGGGGCTTGACCGCGCAGTCCGTGACGGACCGCGCGCGATCCCTCATATCTTCACCCGGCGACCTCCCCCGTACCCTTACCGCCATGCGCAAGCGTCCGATTCCAGGCACCACGGGTGTCGTCCGCACGATGAGCCTGCTGGGCGATCCGGTGCTCCACTCGCCGTGCGCCGAGGTCACCGACTTCGGCCCCGACCTCGACCGGCTGGTCGAGGACATGTTCGCGACCATGTACGCGGCGAACGGGGTGGGGTTGGCCGCCAATCAGGTGGGCGTGGGCCTGCGGGTCTTCGTCTGGGACTGCCCGGACGACGACGAGGTCCGCCACCTCGGGCACATCGTCAACCCGCGGCTGGTGTCGGCCGACGGGGACGAGCTGCTCGGCCCGGAGGGCTGCCTGTCGCTGCCCGGACTGGAGGCGGGCACGGCGCGGTGGGACCGGGCGGTGGTGACCGGGGTCACCTCGGACGGCGCCCCGATCACGGTCACCGGCACCGGGTTCTTCGCCCGCTGCCTCCAGCACGAGTGCGACCACCTCGACGGCACGGTCTACGCGGACCGGGTCGAGGGACTGCGGGCGCGCCGGCTGCGGCGGGCCATCGGCCGCACCTCCTGGGGCCGGGCCGCCGCCGCCCGCGCCGGGGCCTGAGCGCTCCGCCCCGGCGGCGTCAGAAGCCGGGGCCGCCCGCGCGGTTGCCGGCCGTGGCCAGCCGGCCCCACAACAGGTCGGTGAGGGCGGAGACCAGCTCGGCGCGCTCGCAGGGGCGTTCGCCCAGCCACCAGTCCCCGGCCGCGTGCATCATGCCGACGATGCCGTGGCCCCAGATCCGGGCCGTGCGGTCCCCGCCGGGCCCGAGGTCCACGCGTTCGGCGACCACCTCGGCCAGGGCCTCGCCGAGCCTGCGCAGCAGCGGGGCGGAGTGCAGGCCCACGTCGAAGCCCGCGGCGGGGTCGGCGGCCTCGGCCTCCGGGCCCTCGCCGGCGCCGCTCTCGGCCGGGTGCATCAGGAAGCGGTAGACCTGCGGGCGGGCCTCGATGGCCACGAGATAGGTGTCGAGGGTGGCCTCGACCCGGGCCCGGCGGTCCTCGGCGGGGGCGTCGAGCGCGGCCCGCAGCGAGTCCAGCAGGGCGTCGGTGTGGCGCAGGGCGAGGGCCTGGTAGAGGCCGGCCTTGTCGCCGAAGTGCCGGTAGAGGATCGGCTTGGTGATGCCGGCCTCGGCGGCGATCGCGTTCATCGAGGCGCCCGGCCCGTCGCGCAGCACGACGCGGTCGGCGGCCTCCAGCAACTCGCGCCGGCGCTGTTCGGCCGTGGCGGCGTGCCGCCCGTCGGCCCGGGTCCGGCGCCGCGTGGGCTCGGATCCGGTCTGCCGCGTGGTGTCCATGACGTGTTCTCTCCCCGCCCGTGCGATGGTGCGTGCCGCCCACGCAACGTAACACCCCGAGCACGCCGCCGATCCCCTCGGTACGGGTCCGGGCCGGTGTCGACCGGCGGGCCGAGGTGTTGACAGCCCCTACCGGCCGGTAACAGACTGTGGTCGACATGTGATGTTACCGGTAGTAACACCCTGGAGGGGTCGTGGCGGAGTTCACCATGGATCTGAACGACGAACAAAGGGAGGTCCGGGACTGGATCCACGGTTTCGCCGCCGACGTCATCCGCCCCGCCGCCGCCGAATGGGACGAACGCGAGGAGACCCCCTGGCCCGTCATCCAGGAGGCCGCGAAGGTCGGCATCTACTCCCTCGACTTCTACGCCCAGCAGTTCTTCGACCCCACCGGCCTCGGCATCCCGATGGCCATGGAGGAACTGTTCTGGGGCGACGCCGGCATCGCCCTGTCCATCGTCGGCACCGGACTGGCCGCCGTCGGCGTCCTCGCCAACGGCACCGAGGAGCAGATCGGCACCTGGATACCCCAGATGTACGGCGACGCCTCCGACGTGAAGGTGGCCGCCTTCTGCTCCTCCGAACCCGACGCCGGCTCCGACGTGGGCGCCATGCGCACCCGCGCCGTGTACGACGAGGCCCGCGACGAATGGCTGCTCAACGGCACCAAGACCTGGGCCACCAACGGCGGCATCGCCAACGTGCACGTCGTGGTCGCCGTCGTCGACCCCGAACTCGGCACCAAGGGCCACGCCTCCTTCATCGTGCCCCCGAACACCCCCGGCCTGAGCCAGGGCCAGAAGTTCAAGAAGCACGGCATCCGCGCCTCCCACACCGCCGAGGTGGTCCTGGAGGACGTGCGGGTCCCCGGGCACTGCCTGCTCGGCGGCAAGGAGAAGCTGGACGAACGCCTGGCCCGGGCCCGCGAGCGCGCGGCCGGCGGGGCCGGGGAGCGGGTCAAGAACGCGGCCATGGCCACCTTCGAGGCATCCCGCCCGGCCGTCGGCGCGATGGCCGTGGGCACCGCCCGCGCCGCCTACGAGGTCGCCCTCGACTACGCCCGCACCCGCACCCAGTTCGGCCGCCCGATCATCGACAACCAGGGCATCGCCTTCCAACTCGCCGACATGCGCACCCGGATCGACGCCGCCCGGCTGCTGGTCTGGCGGGCCTCCTGGATGGCCACCACCGGCAAGCCCTTCACGGCCGCCGAGGGCTCCATGTCCAAGCTGTACGCGAGCGAGGTCGCCAAGCAGGTCACCGCCCAGGCCGTGCAGATCCTCGGCGGGAACGGCTTCACCCGCGAGTACCCGGTGGAGCGGATGCACCGCGACAGCGCCATCTACACCATCTTCGAGGGCACCAGCGAGATCCAACGCCTCGTCATCGCCCGCACCCTGGCGGGGATGCCCATCCGCTGACCGGCGGGGAGCGCGGGCGGTCGGCCCCGGCGGCCCCGGGGCCCACCGCCCGCCCGCGCGTACGACCCGGTAACGGGAGTTCCCGGTCGGGGACCCGCATGATTCGCGCCGGCCGGCGTGATCGCCAGGGCAATCGTCGGACAATCCCTCGAAAGGATGGCGTTCGAGCCGCCGGCTTGTGGAACACGACCGGCGTCGAAGATCGTTTCATCCGATCATCCGCAGGGGGCGGATGAGTGACACGGGGAACGAGACGACGACAGCCATGGCCGAACCCGACTTCCGCACGCCCGAACGACCCCACGCGGCCGCGCAGACCGGCGACGAGCACACCGCCGACCCCGCCGATCCCGACAGACGCGCCGACCGCCCCGCGGCCGCCGACCCCGACCCGGTCCGCGCCTCCGCCCGCGCCGGCCGCGTGGTCCTGTGGGAGGAGTCCGCCCGCGACGGCGCCCAGGCCAAGACCCTCATGAGCGCCGAGTTCCGGATCCGCCTCGCCCGCGCCCACGGCGCCCTCTTCGGCGCCGACGGCCCCCGACACGTGGTCTTCGCCGCCGGGTTCCCCGCCGTCGGACCCCAGGAGTGGGAGGCCGTCCGCCGCGTCGCCGACGAGGCCGCCGGCTCCGTGGCCGTCGCCGCCGTCTGCCGCAGCGCCGAACCCGACGTGCGCCAGGCCCTCGCCGCCGTGCGCGGATCCGCCGGCGCCCGGATCATGATCGTCGTCCCGGCCTCCGAGGCCATGGCCGCCACCATGCTCCACCGCACCGCCCGCGAGGCCCTCGAACTCGCCCTGGACCTGCTGAAGAGCGCCAAGGACCGACACCCCGAGATCGCCGTCGACCTCTGCCTCGCCGACGGACTGCGCGCCGACGTGGGCCTGGTCGCCGCCCACGCCCAGCGCGCCACCGAGGCCGGCGCCGGCGTGGTCGTCCTCGCCGACACCGTCGGCGACCGCCTGCCCGGCCAGATCTCCGCCCTCTTCGGGGCCGTCGGAGGCCGGGTCGACGACGAGGTCGTCCTCGCCTCGCACCTCCACAACGACCTCGGACTCGGCCTCGCCAACACCCTCGCCGCCCTCCACAAGGGCGTCCGCGTCCTGTCCTCCTCCTGGCTCGGACTGGCCGAACGCTCCGGCATGGTCGCCACCGAACAACTGATGTTCCTGCTCACCCAGCGCGCCGCCGACCTCCTCGACACCGGCTTCGAACCCTGGTGGACCACCCCCGACCTCACCGGACTGCCCGCGATCGCGCACATGGTCTCCGAGCACACCGCCACCCCCCTCACCGTCACCACCCCGATCGTCGGCACCGGCGTCGGCACCCTCTCCACCGGCACCCCCTTCGTCCGCCCCGAGCTGTTCCAGCCCTTCGATCCGCTGGCCGTCCTCGGCATCACCCCCCAACCCGTCCTCACCCACCTCGCCAGCGCCCGCGTCGTCACCGCCGTCGCCGCCCGGCTCGGCCACCGGCTCGACGGCCCCCAGGCCCGCGCCGCGATGCGCTGGGTCAAGGACGAGGCGTACCGCTCGGGCCGGGCCCTGGTGCCCGATCGGCTGTTCGCCGGGTGGCTCGCCGGTCTCGCGGCGGGCGAGGACGAGGAGTCGCCGCGATCATGAACGCCATGACACCCCCCGACGAGCCCGCGCACCCCGCCCCCGGCACCGCCCCCACCGCCCTCGACCCGGCCGCCGCCCGCGCCGCCCTGGCCCGGGGCGAGGCGGTGATCCTCCCGAACGCGGCCCCCCTCACCCACGTGGTCGCCGGTATCGTGCCCGGCGCCGTCAACGCCGCCAAGGGCCGCCCCCGCGCCCAGGCCGTGGCCCTGTGGGCCCACCACCCCCGGCTGCGCGCCGAACTCGCCCCGCGCCTCGCCCTCGACCCGGGCGGCTGGGCCACCGCCGTACGCCTCCTGGACCGGGAACGGATCACCCTGCTCGTCCCCCTCGCCGAAGGCCCGACGGGCCCGGCCGGCGCCCTCCCCGACTGGCTCGCCCCCGCCACCGTCGACGGCTGGACCCTGCTCTTCGGCGCTCGCGAACCCGCCCTCGCCGCCGTGCTCGACCCCTTCCCCCGGCTCTACGTCAGCAGCGCCAACCCCACCGGCCGCGCTCCCGTGGCGAGCGCCGCCGAGGCCCTGGCCGCGTTCCCCGCCGGCACCCGGGTCCTCGCCGACCACCCGGAACTCGCCGACCCGCCCGCGTTCCCCGGCCCCCGCCGGGCCACCACCACCCTGCGCCTGTGGCCCGACGGCCGCCTCGACCACCACCGCCCGGGCGCCCAGTGCGCCCCCCACCCCACCCCGGCGGCCTACCTGGCCACGCTGCGCCCGCCGGGGGCCTGAGCGGCGCCCAGGACGCGGTCCAGGGCTCGGGCGAAGAGGCGGCGGCCGGCGAAGGAGATCAGGGGGTCCGCCCAGCCCAGGCCGGGCAGGGAGATCTCCTCCCGCCACAGCACCCAGCCGGGCCGCACCTCGATCCGGGCCCAGCCGCGCACGATCCGGCCGCGCTTGACCAGGCGCACCACCCCGGGGGCGCCCTCGCGCGGCGGGTCCCAGCGGACGATCTCCATCGGGTCCGCGAACGAGAGGCGCCCCACGCCCGTGCGCGCCGTGAACACCGTCCCGACCCGTGAGGGCCCCGGCGGGGTCACGGTGGTCCGGGTGAGCGGCACCGAGGCCCCGTGTCGCTCCCAGTCGGTCACGAGCGACCACACCTCGGTCGGCGGACGATCGGTACGGCGCGAGATCCGGATATCGGGCATGAGCGCATCGTAGGCGGGCATGTGCTGTCCGAACGGGATCTCCCGAATGCCTTCCGCGGAGAGGTGGTGATCGGCAATACTCCTCGCCACCGTGGACGACGGCCCACCGGGAGACCGGCGGGCGACCCGCGTCCCGCCTGCGAGGAGGTGCGCTCATGTGCGACCACCAACCACCCTGCCCGTCCGTCGACAGCGCCGACCGGGACGCCGCCCGGGCCGTGGCCTCCCACCCCGAACAGGGGTGGAGCCTGTTGTGCAACGGCGCGGTGCTCTTCGACGACACCGGCGAACTGCTGCCCGACGGTCGCACGGTGGAACCCCACCGCCCGGCCCTGGTCTGAGCGAGGAGGCCCCCATGCGCCGACAGCTCGTGGTGCGCAAGCCCACCCCCAAGCCCGCTCCCCGGGATCTCGACCTCAGGACCCCTTCGGGCCGTCCCCTGCCGTACTGACCGCCGCCCCCGTCCCGCCGCCGATCGGGACGGGGGCGGCCCCGTTCTCAGTACGCCGGGTCCTTCGTGCCGTCGGTGTAGGCGGCCTCGAAGGCCCGATCGCCGATGCCGGCGCGGGCGCGCCGCTCGCCCTCGTCGCGCAGGGCCTTGAGCGAGGGGCTGTTCATCTGCGGCAGGCCGATCGTGCGCCACCAGGCGTGGCCGGTGCCCAGCAGGCGGGCCGCGGTGGCGCCGTCGCCCTGCGCGGCCGTCGCGGCGGCCAGCAGGTCCAGGCCGAGGGCGATGCCGATCCGGTCGCCGAGCAGGCGTTTGCCGCCGAGCATGGCCCGCACGTGGCGGGCCGCCTCCTCCGGGTGTCCCAGCCGCAGGGCGGCGACGGCCAGCACGTAGTCGGCGTAGGCCCGCAGCCAGTGTTCGTCGAGGTCCACGCATGCCTCCCGCAGCACCCGGGCCTCCGCCGCCGCCTCCTCGAAGCGGCCGAGGTCGCACAGGGCGTACCCCGTGACCAGTCGGCACATGAGCCGGCCGACGCCGTCCGCGCGCCCGCCGAGGGGCAGGTGCGCGGCCGGGCCGGAGAGGCGGAGGGCGAGGGCGGGGTCGCCCGGCATGAGGACGGCGAAGCCGTGCAGGTACGCGGCGCGCAGTCGGCGTTCGGGGTGTCCGCCGTCGCGGGCCGCGGCCTCGCAGCGGCGGGCCCAGTCGTGGGCGGTGCCCAGGTCCCCCTGGAGCAGGGCGGTGATCCCGAGGGCCCACATGGCCTGGGTGTGGGCGGGGCCCTCGCGGGGGGCGAGGTCCAGGGCCCGTTCGAGTCGGCGCCGGCCCTCGCGGGTGTGGCCGCAGCAGAACCACAGGAACCACAGGGCGCCGGCCATGGCCAGGGCGGCCGGCGGGTCGGTGGCCAGCAGGTGGTCGAGGGCGGTGCGCAGCTGGGGGTGGTCGGCGGTCATCCGGCGGTGCCAGTCGAGTTGGGCGGGGCCGAGCCAGCCCATGTCGGCGGCGTGGGCGAGGGCCGCGTACCAGTGGGCGTGGCGGTCGGCGACGGCGCCCGCCTCGCCGAGGGCGTCGAGCCATTCGTGGCCGTACTCGCGGATGGTGTCCAGCAGCCGGTAGCGGGGGCCGGCCGCGCCCTCCTCGGTGCGGTGGACCACGGACTTGGCGACGAGGGCGTCGAGGACCTCGTCCACGTCGTGCGGGGAGAGGGGGCCGCCGGCGCAGACGGCGCGGGCCGCGCCGAGGTCGAAGTCGCCGGTGAAGACGGACAGCCGGGCCCACAGGAGGCGTTCGAGGGGGGCGCAGAGCTCGTGGCTCCAGCCGATGGTGGTGCGCAGGGTGCGGTGGCGGGGGAGGGCGTCGGGGGAGTCGCCGGCGAGGACGTCGAAGCGGGTGCGCAGGCGGTGGGCCATCTGGTCCACGGTCCACTCGTGGAGGCGGGCCCCGGCGAGTTCGATGGCCAGGGGGATGCCGTCGAGGCGGCGGCAGATGTCGCCGGCGACGGCCCGGGTGCGGGGGTCCTCGAAGAGGTCGGCGCGGCGCCGGCCGGGGTGGGCCAGGGTGCGGGCCCGCAGCAGCCGCATGGCCTCGCTGTGCGGGCCGTCGGTGGGCAGCGGGGGGACGGGGACGAGGTGTTCGCCCCGGTTGCCGAGCGGTTCGCGGGTGGTGACGAGGACGGTGAGGTGGGGGGCGGACTGGAGGAGTTCGCCGATCAGGTGGCGGCAGGCGGTGACGAGGTGTTCGCAGGTGTCCAGGACGATCAGGGCCCGTTTGTCGGCGAGGTGGCCGCAGAGTTCCTCGTCGGGGGAGCGGGTGGTGTGTTCGGTCAGGCCGAGGGCGTGGGCGACGGTGGCGGTGAGGAGGGCGGGGTCGCGCAGGGGGGAGAGGTCCACCCACCAGACGCCGTCGGGTCGGTGGTGGCGCCGGTCGCGGCTGAGGGCGCGCAGCGCGAGTCGGGACTTCCCGACGCCCCCGACCCCGACGAGGCTGATCAGGCGGCGGGTGGGGAGCACGGCGTCGAGGAGGGCGAGTTGTTCCTCGCGCCCGACGAAGGTGGCCGTCTCCTGCGGCAGATTTCCCGGCATGGGGTCAGAGTCTCGCGCAGCCGGGTTCCGGGGCGAACCCGGCTGATCGCTGTTGATCGAGTACTCACCGAACACCGCTGTATTGTGCGCGGAGTTCGGCGTCGGGCAGAAGGTTTCGGGTGCCCGCTCATCCTTACGAGGGGGCACACTCCCGAATGTGCGGGCGGGCCGGTCAGAGGGTGACGCGGCGTTCGGCGGAGAAGGCGCCCCAGGTGCCGTCGGGGAGTCGGGCGCGGAGCTTGAGGGCGCGGACGGTGCCGGCGGGGGCGGTGTCGGTGAGTCGGTACTCGGCGCGGCCGGTGGGGACGGCGCCCTCGCCGAAGTCCAGGGTGGTGACCGCCTTCCCGTCGAGGTACACCTCGTAGCTCGTGATCGGCTTCTCGCTCGCCGGGGGCGTCCAGCTCAGGGTGATCTCGCCGCCGGCGGCGCGCGCGGCGAGGTCGGCGGGCGCGGTGCTCGGGCCCTCGCCGGCGGCCGGCGGGGTGGCGGCGTCGGCGGCGGGGCTGTCGGGGGAGGAGTTGTCGGCGCCGTCGCGGGCCCGCACGGTGAAGGTGTAGACGGTGTCGGGGCGCAGGGCGGGCACGGTGGTGCGGGTGGAGCCGGCGGGGGCGGTGTGCACGCGGACCCCACCCTGGTACACGTCGAAGGCGGTGGTGTCGGCGGCGTCCGGGCCGCTGCCGGGGGTCCAGGTCAGGGTGACGGCGCGGGGGCCGTCGACGCGGGCGGTGAGCGCGGTGGGGCGGGGCGGGGGCGTGTGGTCCTCGGGGCGGGCCGCGGGGGTGGTGGCGGTGACCTCGGGGGCCGGGGCGGAGAGGTTGCCGGCCCGGTCGCGGGCGCGGGCGGTGAAGCGGTGGGCGGTGCCGGGCGCGAGTCCCGTGACGTCGGTCATGTGCTTCTCGGCGGGCAGTTCGGCGACCACCTTCCCGTCCCGCAGGACCTGCCATCCGGCGAGGTCCCCGTCGGGGTCGGCGGGGGCCTCCCACATGACGTGGGCGGAGCCGGAGCTGCCGGCCTGGGCGGTGAGGCCGGTGGGGGCGGCCGGGGCGGTGGTGTCGGCGCAGCCGGTCGCGCCGAGGGCGAGGAGCAGGGCGCAGGCCAGTGGGCGGCCGGGGCGGGGGCGTCGCACGGGTGCCTCCGGGTGGGGGGAGCGGGGACGGGCGGGGATCGGGGGGACGGGCGCGCGGATGGGGCCGCGATCCATATTGGTCCAGACCAACTGTCCTTGTATGTCACGGGATCCGGCCCCGCCACAAGGGTCGGCCGCGATCGGATCCGACCGCCGGGACCATTCGTCCGCCTCGGTCCACAGTCGACCCGATGTGGTCGTTCCCGGACCGGATCTGGCATTATTGCGATCCCTTTGCAATAAGCGGTAGATCGGAAGTGTCACGCATGACGGCCCGGACCAAGCCCCGGATCCCCGCCCGGACCACGCGCAAGGCGGCCGCGGTCGGCCTGGCCGGCGCCCTCGCGCTCACCGCGGCGGCCTGCTCCAAGCCCTCCGGCGGCGGCGCTTCCCCCGCCGGGAAGGGCGAGGAGTCCGTGGTCGTCGGCATCGCCAACGAGCCCGAGACCCTCAGCCCGCTCCTCGGCTACGGCAAGGACGGCAACTCGAAGATCTTCGACGGCCTCCTCGCCCACGACACCGACATGAAGCTGAAGCCGGCCCTCGCCGCCGCCCTGCCCGAGGTCTCCGCCGACGGCCTGACCTACACCTTCACCCTCCGCCAGGGCGTGAAGTTCAGCGACGGCGCGCCCTTCGGCGCCCGGGACGTGGTGGCCACCTACCGCACCGTCCTCGACCCGAAGACGAACAACCCGTCCAAGGGCGAGCTCGACGCCGTCGCGAAGGTCGAGGAGAAGGGCGCCGACACGGTGGTCTTCACCCTCAAGTACCCCTACGCCCCCTTCGCCGAGCGCACCGTCCTGCCGATCGTCCCCCACCGCGCCACCGAGGGCGGCGACGTCAACGGCGGGGAGTTCTCCACCAAGCCCGTCGGCACCGGCCCCTACGTGCTGACCGACTGGTCCAAGGGCGAGAAGATCTCCTTCAAGGCCAACCCCGACTACTGGGGCGGCGCCCCGGCCGTGAAGAAGCTGACCATGGCCGTGGTCAAGGACGACGACGTGCGCGCCACCCGGCTGCGCTCCGGCGAGCTCGACGGCGCCATCCTGCCGCCCAACCTCGCCAAGACCTTCGCCAAGGACAAGGACCGCACCACCCTGACCGCCAAGTCCTTCGACTACCGGCAGGTCACCCTCCCCACCCACAACAAGGTCACCGGCGACCTCGCCGTCCGCCGCGCCCTCGACATCGCCGTCGACCGCCAGGCCATGGTCGACAAGCTCCTCGAAGGCGCCGGCAAGCCCGCCTACGGCCCGGTGCCCACCGACAGCCCCTGGTTCACCGCCGGCACCGAACGCCGCCACGACCCCAAGGCCGCCGAGAAGATCCTCGACGAGGCCGGCTGGAAGCCCGGCGAGGACGGCATCCGCGTCAAGGACGGAGTCCGCGCGAGCTTCCCCCTCTGGTACACCAGCGGCGACAAGATCCGCCAGGACCACGCCCTCGCCTTCGCCTCCGACGCCAAGAAGATCGGCGTCGAGGTCAAGACCGAGTCCGGCGGCTGGGAGGTCATCGAGCCCCGCATGAAGACCGACGCCGTCCTCGCCGGCGGCGGCTCCCCGGCCGACCCCGACTTCGACCAGTACCTCACCCTGAAGTCCTCCCTCGGCGGCGACGGCTTCAACAACATGGCCTGGTACGACAACCCCGCCGTGGACGCCGCCCTCGAAGAGGGCCGCAAGAGCGGCGACCGCGCCACCCGCAAGAACGCCTACGACACCATCCAGCGCGAACTCGTCGAGAACCCCGGGTACGTCTACCTCACCCACATCGACCACCTGTACGTGCTGAACGACCGCTGGGACGGCCCCAGCACCCAGGTCGAACCGCACGACCACGGCCTGGGCTCCGGCCCCTGGTGGAACGCCGAGTCCTGGAAGCCCAAGAAGTGACCGCCCGGCTGCCCTGGCGGCCGATGACCCGCATGGTGGGGCGGCGCGCGCTGCTCGCCGCCCCCGTGCTGCTCGCCGTCACCTTCGGCGTGTTCGCCATCGCCGCGCTCTCGCCCTTCGACCCCGTCAAGGCGTACGCCGGCACCGCCGGCCTCACCGCGACCCGCGCCGAACTCGACCAGCTCCGCGCCAACCTCGGCGTGGACCGGCCCCTGGTCGCCCGCTGGTGGGACTGGCTCACCTCGGCCCTCGGCGGGGACCTCGGACAGTCCTCGGTGATGCGCCAACCCGTCTCCGACGTGATCCTCGAACGCGTCGGCTGGTCCGCGCTGCTGGCCGGCACCGCCTTCGCCGTCGCCATCCTCCTGGGCACCGTCCTCGGCGTGCTCGCCGCCCGCCGCCAGGGCGGCCCGCTGGACCGCGTCGTCTCGGGCCTGGCCTACACGCTGGAGGCCGCGCCCGCGTTCTGGCTCGGCCTGCTCGCCGTGTGGTTCTTCTCCGTCCGGCTCGGGGTGCTGCCCTCGGGCGGCCTCACCGACGCCGACAGCGACGTGGTCACCCTCGACCAGGTCGCCTCCCACCTCGTGCTGCCCGCCCTCGTCCTGGGCGTCTCCCAACTGCCCTGGTTCTTCCTCTACGTCCGCCAAGGCGTCGCCGACGCCCTGGAGGAGGACCCCGTGCGCGGCGCCCGCGCCCGCGGCCTGGCCGACCGGACCGTCCTCCTCGGCCACGCCCTGCGCTCCGGAATGCTGCCCATGCTCACCCTGATCGGCTCCCGGGTCCCCGAGCTGATCACCGGCGCGCTGCTGGTGGAGACCGTGTTCAGCTGGCCCGGCATCGCCGCCGCCACCGTGCAGGCCGCCACCGCCGTGGACTTCCCGCTGCTCGCCGCCCTGACCGTGCTGGCCACCGCCGCCGTGCTCGCCGGCAACCTGCTGTCCGACCTGCTGTACGGGTTGGCCGATCCGAGGGTGGGCTTCGATGGCTGACCACGACACCACCCTGGTGAAGGACGCCCCGCGCACCGCGCCCGCACCCCCGGTGTGGCGCTCGCGCGGCCCGCGCCGCCGCTCCACCCGCGTGCTGCGGCTGCGGGTCTCGGCCGCCGTCACCCTCCTGGTGGCCCTGACCGTGCTGATCGTGCCGCCCCTGGTCGACCTCGACCAGCAGGCCGTGGACCTCGGCGCGCGCCTCCTGCCGCCCTCCTGGGCACACCCCTTCGGCACCGACGACGTGGGCCGCGACCTGCTGCTGCGCTGCGTGCACGGCCTGCGGGTCTCCCTCCTCGTCGGACTCGTCGCCGCCCTCGTGGCCACCGTCGTCGGCACCGTGGTCGGCGCCGCCGCCGCGGCCTTCGGCGGCTGGACCGACCGGGTGCTGATGCGCCTGGTCGACACCTTCTCCTCGGTGCCGCACCTGCTGCTCGGCATCTTCATCGTGGCCCTGTTCCGGCCCGGCCTGTGGCCCGTGGTGGTCTCCGTGGCCCTCACCCACTGGCTGTCCACCGCCCGCATCGTCCGCGCCGAGGTCCTCTCGCTGCGCTCCCGGCCCTTCGTGGACGCCGCGATCTCCGGCGGGGCCTCCCGGCTGCGGGTCGCCGTCCGCCACCTGGTGCCCGGGGTACTGCCCCAGGCCGGGCTCGCCGCCGTGCTGATGGTCCCGCACGCCATGTGGCACGAATCGGCCCTCTCCTTCCTCGGCCTGGGCCTGCCCGCCCACCAGGCCAGCCTCGGCAACCTCGTGCAGAACGGACGCGGCTCCCTCCTCGCCGGCGACTGGTGGCCCACCCTCTTCCCCGGCCTGTTCCTGATCGTGCCCACCCTCGCCATCGCCGGACTCGCCGGCGCCTGGCGCGACCGCCTCAACCCCCGTCGCCGCTCGGAGCTGACCCTGTGACCCGCCCGCCCGACGCACCCGCCCCCACCGGCCCCGTGCTGTCCGTCCGCGAGCTCTCCGTCCGGTTCCGGATGCCCCGGGCCGCCCCCGTGGCCGCCGTCACCGAGGTCTCCTTCGACCTCGCCCCCGGCGAGTGCCTCGCCCTCGTCGGCGAGAGCGGCTGCGGCAAGTCCGTGCTCGCCTCCGCCCTCCTCGGACTGCTGCCCGGGAACGCCGAGACCGCCGGCTCCGCCGTCCTCGACCCGGCCGGCGCCCACGCCCTCGACCTGGTCACCGCCGACGAGACCACCCTGGCCCGCCGGGTCCGGGGCCGCCGCGTCGGCCTCGTCCCGCAGAGCCCCGCCGCACACCTCACCCCCGTGCGCACCGTCCGCGCCCACGTGGAGGAGACCCTGTGGGCCCTGCGACCCGCCGGCCGCGACCGGGCCGGGCGCCGCGCCCGGCGGGAGGCGCTGCGCGAGGCCGGGGAACGGGCCGCCGACCGCGCCGCGTTCCCCCGCGACCACCTCGACCGCCACCCGCACCAGCTCTCCGGCGGCCTCGCCCAACGCGCCGCCACCACCCTCGCCCTGATCGGCGACGCGCCGCTGCTGCTCGCCGACGAACCCACCACGGGCCTGGACCGCGAACTGGTGCACCGCACCGTCGACGAACTGCGCGCCCACACCCGGGACACCGGCCGCGCCCTGTTGATGATCACCCACGACCTGGCCGCCGCCGAACGCATCGCCGACACCGTCGCCGTCATGTACGCCGGCCGGATCGTGGAACACACCGCCGCCGACGCCTTCTTCGGCGCCCCCGGCCCCCGCCACCCCTACGCCCGCGGCCTGCTCGGCGCCCTGCCGGAACGCGAGTTCGCGCCGATCCCCGGCAGCCCGCCCGCCCTCGCCGCCCTGCCGCCCGGCTGCGCCTTCGCCGCCCGCTGCCCCGCCGCCGACGACACCTGCGCGACCGTCCGCCCCGCCCCCGTCGCGGGCCTCGCCTGCCACCACCCGGAGCCGACCCGTGCTTGAGCTCGTCGACATCACCGCCGGCCACGACCGGCACGCCGCCCCCGCCGTCACCGGCGCCCACCTCACCCTCACCGAGGGCCGCGCGATCGGCCTGCTCGGGCCCAGCGGCTGCGGCAAGTCCACCCTCGCCAAGGTCGCGGCCCTGCTGCACCGCCCCGACCGGGGCCGCGTCCTCCTCGACGGGCAACCCGTCACCGGCTTCCGGCACCGCGCCCCGCGCGCCGCCCGCACCGCCATCGGCGTGGTCTTCCAACAACCCCGGCTCTCGGCCGACCCGCGGCTGCGGCTGCGCGACCTGATCGCCGAACCCCTGCGCGCCGTCGGCCGCCGCGAGGAGGCCGCCGACCGGGTCGCCGAACTCGCCGCCGAGGTCGGCCTCGGCGAGGACCTGCTGGTCCGCCGGCCGCACGAGGTCAGCGACGGACAACTCCAACGCGCCTGCCTCGCCCGCGCCCTCGTGCTGCGCCCCCGCCTGCTGATCTGCGACGAGATGACCGCGATGCTCGACGCCTCCACCACCGCCGCCCTGGTCGGCGTGGTCGAGGCCCACCGGGCCGCCACCGGCGCCGGGCTGCTCGCCGTCGGACACGACCCGGTGCTGCTGGAACGCTGGTGCGACAGCACCCTCCCCTGGTCCGAGGTGACGGGGGTTCCGGCCGGCGAGATCCGGCCGCCGGCCACCGCTCGCCGGGGCCCCGACCCCGGGTAGCGGACGCCCGCCGGCGGCCCGGCCCACACCGGCCCGAGCGGCGCCAACTCCCCCCGCTTGATCGACTGTTGCGCGTTCGTGAACCGTGTCCCGGGGCCATGGACTCCTCGACGTCGGCGATCTAGCGTCCCGTGGCGGCGCGACACCCACACAACCGAAGAGAAGGGAGGCCGTCGGGATGCTCCGAAAAGCCTGGAACCTGGCCCTGGTGCCGGCCCTCGCCGCCCTCGCGATCGTCAACGGGATCACACCGGCCGCCGCCGACGAGATCCCCAAGGCCCCCGGGCACCGCCTGGTCGACTCCTACACCGGAGCCCCCGCGACCGCGAACCCGCTGCCCGGACAGGCCCCGCCCCAACACCCGTACCTCGCGCCCAACGGGCGCAGCGGCATGCACTCCGACGCCGCCGGCAGCGCCACCAGCCCCTGGTCCGGCCCGCTCGGCAAGAACCCCGAGGTGCGCAGCGAGAAGATCGCCGCCCTCGGCGGGGAGTGCGCCACCGTCACCTTCGACTCCGGCGGCCGGCTGGTCACCGTCTGCGGCACCTTCACCGGCTTCCTCGTCCGACTCCTGGACCCGCGCACCCTGACCACCCTGGCCGAGTACAAGCTGCCGCAGCGCTCCTCCACCGTCGAGGCCGTCACCAGCCTGGACTTCTCCAAGATCTTCAAGGACACCTCCGGCGGCGCCTACTTCTTCCTCGACAACGAGGACCGGGTCGTGCTCGCCGACTCCCGCCAGCACGTCCTGCGCCTGGCCCACGGGCAGAAGCCGGACGGCGGCTGGCAGTTCACCGTCGAGAACGACTGGGACCTCACCGGACAGGTCCCGCACGACTGCGCGAGCTGGACCAACCTGTGGCCCTCGGGCACCTGCGACCCCGTCACCTCGGTCATGCCCGACTGGGACGGCCGCATCTGGTGGGTCACCCGCCAGGGCCGCGTCGGCACCGTCGACCCGCGCACCGACGCGATCCGCTCGATCCGCCTGACCGGCGAGGAGATCCAGAACTCCTTCTCGGTCGCCGAGGACGGCGTCTCCATCGTCACCGACCACGCCCTGTACAGCTTCCGCGCCGAGGCCGACGGCACCCCGAAGGCCCAGTGGCGCGAGACCTACGACCGGGGCACCGGCACCAAACCCGGCTCCGTCAACCAGGGTTCCGGCACCACCCCCGACCTCTTCGGGGACGGCCTCGTCGCCATCACCGACAACGCCGACGACCGGATGAACGTCCTGGTCTACCGCCGCGACCCGAACCTGCCCGCCGGCACCGACCGGCTCGTGTGCACCGTGCCCGTCTTCGGATCCGGCGCCTCCACCACCGACAACTCCCTGATCAGCTGGGGCAACAGCCTCGTGGTCGAGAACAACTACGGCTACGAGAACCCCACCACCCTGCTGCTGGGCAAGAGCGTGGTCGGCGGGGTCACCCGCGTCGACGTCCGCCCCGACGGCAGCGGCTGCGACACGGTCTGGCAGAGCGCGATCCGCTCCCCCTCCACCGTGCCCAAACTCTCCACCGGCAACGGGCTCCTGTACTTCTACGAGAAGCAGCCCAGCGTCTGGGGCATCGACGCCTGGTACCTCACCGCCGTCGACTTCCGCACCGGCGAGCGCCGCTGGAGCCGACTGACCGGCACCGGCGCCCTCTACGACAACAACTGGGCCCCCATCACCCTCGGCCCCGACGGCACCGCCTACGTCGGCGTCTTCAACGGCATCGTCGCCGTCCGCGACACCGACTGAACCGCACGCCGCACACGGGGGCGCGCCCGGGCCTCGGCCCGGACGCGCCCCTCGCCGTGCGGGGGTCAGCCGCGCAGCACGCGGTCCTCCGGGCGGCGGGCGGCCGGCTCCGGGCGGAACTCGTCACCGCGTCGCACCGCCGGGACCAGCAGCCCCAGCGCCGCCCACACCGCGACCGCCGCCGCGGCCGGCCAGGCGAACACGCCGCCCAGGGTGGCCGGCAGCGGGTCCAGCGCGCCGAACGAGGCCAGCCCGTGCAGGGCCAGCACCGCCAGGGCCGTCGCCGCCACCGTCAGCCAGGCCCGGGGGCTGCCGCCGCGCACGGCGAGCCAGCCGCCCAGGGCCACGCACAGCACCGTGACCGTGGGCAGGATCACCGCCGAGGTGCCGCCGCCCGGGATGCTCTGGGCGACCGCCGGCAGGTGCAGCAGCCCGCAGGCCGTCAGCAGCGCCGCGCCGAACCAGCGCAGCACCCCGTCCGCCACCCGCCCCGGCCGGTCCGCCGGCCGCTCGCGGGGCCTGGCCGGGGCGGCCGGGCGCGGTGGGGCCGCGGCGGCGGGGGCGCCGGCCGGCGGGGCGGGCGGCCAGGGGCGCGGTGCGGCGAGCGGGTCGGCGGCGACCCGGGGGACCGGTCCGGTCCACGGGGCCGGGTCGGGCCCGCCGGTCGGGTCGGCCGCCCCCGGGTGCGGCCGGCCCGACGCGACGGGGCCGGGCGTGGGGACCCCGTGCGCGAGGGCGGGGTGTTCGGGGGCGAGCGGGGCCGCCCCGCAGGCCGGGTCGGCGTCGTCGGTGAGGATGCCCACCAGCGCCGCCACGTCCTCCAGCGAGCGTCCGACGGCCGCCGCGCGCAGCGCCGCGTCCACCTCGCTCGGGTCGTGCGGCGGCACCCGCAGCAGGGCCACCAGGTGCCGCACCTCGTCCAGCGGACGGGCCACGGCCGCCGCGCGCAGCGCCGTCTCGGTCGCCTCCGGCAGGGCCCCGGTCCGCTTCAGCAGCCCGACCAGGTCCGCCACCTCCTCCAGCGGCCGAGTGGTCGCCGCCGTCCAGAGCAGGGTCTCGACGGCCGCGGGGTGTTCGGGGATGTCCGGGTTGAGGACTCGGTCGTCCCCCTCGAACTCGGAGGGACGAGCCGGGTCACTCGGGTCAGGTTTCATGGAACCGCTCCATTCAGGGCGCACCGGGGCAGAACACCCCAGTGGCTCGCACACATTCACGGAATGCGTACGTCTGACTACATTCCATGGGCATCCGGCGTGCTCCGCCATTCGGGAAGTCCCGAAAACGACCCGAGTGGTCCCTGTGGGTGAGGAGTCGGCCGATCGGAGCAGCGGACCCCCGCTCGGCCGACGCCCGCCCGGGGACCCGCCCCGAGCGGGCGGGCCGCCCGCCGCAGCGGGCCGGTCCGGGCCGGCGGGCCGATCGGGTGAGCCCCACCGGCCCCACCCGTCCCGGCCGCGGGCCGCCGCCCCCCGAACGGGCGCCCCTCAGTCCCGCCCGGCCGACGCCCGATCGGCCGCGTCCCGCTCCGCCGCCCCGCTCAGCGCCAGCGCCGAGTTCACCAGGCCCACGTGACTGAACGCCTGCGGGAAGTTCCCCAACTGCCGGCCCGCCGCCGGGTCGTACTCCTCCGCCAACAGCCCCACGTCGTTGCGGACCGCCAACAACCGCTCGAACAGCTCCCGCGCCTCCTTGTCCCGCCCCGTCTGCACCAGCGCGTCCACCAGCCAGAAGGAACAGGCCAGGAACACCCCCTCCGAACCCGGCACCCCGTCCACCGCCTGCCCCGCCACGCTGTAGCGCCGCAGCAGCCCGCCCTGGTCCAGCTCCCGCCGCACCGCCTCGATCGTCCCCAGCACCCGCGGATCGTCCGGCGGCAGGAACCCGGTGCGCGGGATCAGCAACGTCGCCGCGTCCAGCTCCTCCGAGCCGTAGGACTGCGTGAACGTGTTCCGCTCCGGGTCGTAGGCCCGCTCGCACACCTCCCGGTGCACCTCGTCCCGCATCGCCCGCCACCGCTCCGCGTCGCCCTCCAGCCCCGGCTCCCGCTCCAGGGACCGCACCGCCCGGTCCGCCGCCACCCACGCCATCACCTTCGAGTGCGTGAAGTGCCGGCGCGGGCCCCGCACCTCCCACAACCCCTCGTCCGGCTCCCGCCAGGTCCGCTCCAGGTACTCCAGCAGCGCCGTCTGCACCCGCCACGCGTGCGCCTCCGAGGGCAGCCCGGCCTCCCGGGCCACGAACAGCGAGTCGATCACCTCCCCGTACACGTCGAGCTGCAACTGCTCCACGGCCGCGTTCCCGATCCGCACCGGCCGCGAGTCCGCGTACCCCCGCAGCCAGCCCAACTCCGCCTCCGGCAGCCGCCGCTCCCCGCCCAGCCCGTACATGATCCGCAGGTCCGCCGGGTCCCCGGCCGCCGCCCGCAGCAGCCAGGCCCGCCAGTCCCGGGCCTCCTCGGTGTGCCCCGTGGACAGCAACACCCCCAGCGTCAGCGTCGAGTCCCGCAGCCAGCAGTACCGGTAGTCCCAGTTGCGGACCCCGCCGATCTCCTCCGGCAGCGAGGTCGTCGCCGCCGCCACGATCCCGCCCGTGGGCCGGTACGTCAGCGCCTTCAGTGTGATCAGCGAACGCGTCACGGCCTCCTTGTACGGGCCGTCGTAGGTGCACCGCGCCACCCACTCCCGCCAGTCCGCCACCGAGTGCTCCAGCGCCTCGAACGGGTCGACCAGCGCGGGCCGCGGCTCGTGCGAGGGGTGCCAGGTCAGCACGAACGCCACCCGCTCCCCGGCCGCCACCTCGAACTCCGAGTGGGTGGCGTTCTCCTCGCCCCAGGTCCGCACCGGCGGCTCGCTGCGCAACCACACCGAGTCCGGGCCGGCCACGGCCACCCGGTGCCCGTCGCAGCGCCGCACCCACGGCAGGGTGTGCCCGTAGTCGAAGCGCAGCCGCAGGGTGCCGCGCACCGTCACCCGGCCCTCGATCCCCTCCACGATCCGCACCACGTCCGGCGCGGTGTCCCGCTGCGGCATGAAGTCCAGGACCCGCACCGCGCCCTCCTCGGTCTCCCAGACCGTCTCGACCACCAGGGTGTCGGGCAGGTAGCGGCGCCGGGTCGCGTGCTCCCCGGGCGCGGCCCCGGCCGGCGCGATCCGCCAGTGCCCGTTCTCCTCGTCGCCCAACAGCCGGGCGAAGCAGGCGCCGGAGTCGTGCCGGGGCAGGCACAGCCAGTCGACGGAGCCGTCGCGGCCGACGAGGCCGGTGGTCATGAGGTCGCCGATGACGGCGTAGTCCTCGATCGGCGGGGTCGGGACGGGGGGCTGGGGGTGACGCGTCTGCGCGTTTCGGATCCGGTTCACGCCTTCGCTGTTTCCCGAAGAGGGGGCACGTCAAGCGGTACGCGTCCGGACGGGTGGCGGACACGCCGCGGCGCCCGCTCCCGGGGTGGGGGAGGGGCGCCGTGTCGGCGGTGCGGGCGGGCCCCGGTGGGGGCGTGCCGGCTTCGGACCGCCGGGCGGTCCCGAGGGGATCAGACCAGGTGGACCGGGAGGTCGAAGAGGTCGTTCTGGGTCACGATCGGCTTGTTGCGCAGGCCCTCGGGGCCCACCGCGAGCCGCAGCCCGGGGAAGCGCGCGTACAGGGCGGGCAGCGCGATGGACGCCTCCAGCCGGGACAGGGCCGCGCCGGGGCAGACGTGCGGGCCGTGACCGAAGGAGATGTGCCGGTTGGGGGTGCGGGTCACATCGAAGGAGCCCGCGTTCTCGCCGTGCTGCTCCTCGTCGCGGCCGATGGCGCCGAAGGAGACGATCAGGCCCTCGCCCTTGGGCAGGATCCGGTCGCCGACCTCCACGTCCTCGCTCGCGAAGCGGATCAGCACGTGGGAGGTCGGGGTGGCCCAGCGCAGGGTCTCCTCGATCACGTTCTCCCACGGCACCTCGCCCTTGAGCACCAGTTCGCGCTGCTCGGGGTGGGTCTCCAGGGCCACGACCGCGTTCACGATCAGGCTGATGGTGGTCTCGTGGCCGGCGGCGACCATGAGCTGGAGGGTGTTGACGATCTCCTGGGTGCTGAGGCTGTCGCCGTTCTCGGAGGCCGCCAGCAGGGCGCTGGTGAGGTCGTCGCCGGGCTCCGCGCGCTTCTGCTCGGTGATCCGGGTGAACAGCGTGGCCAGGTCCGCCATCATCTGCGGGACCTCGGCCGGCGGGGTCTGGGTCGAGAAGAACTTCTCGAACAGTTCCTTCATCAGCGGGTGGTCGGCGGAGTCCAGGCCCATCAGGTCGCTGACGATGGCCATCGGCAGCGGCCAGGCGAACGCGGCCTTGAGGTCGATCGCCTCGCCGGGGCCCGCGGCCTCGGCGGCGGCCGCGGCCTCGTCCAGGAAACGGTCGGTGAGTTCGGCGATCCGCTCGCGCAGCCGCTCCACCCGGCGCACGGTCAGCGCCTGGGCGACCAGGGCACGCAGCCGCCGGTGCTCGTCCCCGTCCACCGTCAGCATCGACCTGCCGGGGTTGGCCAGGCCGATCAGCGGCCAGTCCAGGGGTATCTCGCCGCGGGTCCAGGCACCCCAGACCTCGATGTCCTTGACGATCCGCGGGTCGGTGAGCAGCTTGCGGGCCTCGGCGTGCCGGGTGACGGCGTACACCGGCACCCCGCCCGGCAGGATCACGCGGGCCAGCGGGCCGGCCTCGCGCAGGGCGGCGCTCTCGGCGTCGAGGTCGGTGACGAAGGGGTCCAGCGCGATCGGCGCGGGCAGGCCGGCGGCCCCCGCGGTGTGGTCGTACGGGCACGTCATCGAATGGCTCCTAGGGCGGGGGTCGGGGTGTACGTGACGGGCAGTGCTGTCAGGCCCCGCAGCCAGGGGGAGGGCCGGCGGGTCAACGACTCCGCCGGCACCGCGAGGTCCACATCGGGCAGTCGGTCCAGGAGCACCTCGATCCCGGTCCTGGCGATGACCTCCGCCACCTCCTGGGCCGGGAAGGGACAACGGTGCTCGCCGTGTCCGAAGGAGAAGAACGCGTTGTTCCCGCCGGTGAGGGCGGACGCGTCGGTGCGGACGTGGGGGTCGGTGTTGGCGGCGGCCAGCCCGAGCAGGAGGAGTTCCCCCGCCGGGATGTGCCGGCCGCCGAGCTTGGTGTCGCGGGAGGTCCAGCGCCCCGCCACGTTCTGGGTGGGGGTGTCCTCCCACAGCACCTCGTTCATGGCCTCGCCGACGCTGTGCCGGCCGCCCGCGAGGGAGGCGGCGAAGCGGTCGTCGGTGAGCATCAGGCGCAGCGAGTTGCCGATCCAGTCGGCGGTGGGCTGGTGGCCGGCGGCCATCATCACCATCAGGTCCTGGGCCACCTCCTCGACGGTGAACCCGGAGCGGTTGGCGAGCATGTGCGAGGCCACGTCGTCGGCCGGGGCCTCGCCCTTGGCGGCGAGCAGCGCGAACATCGACTCCGCGAGGTGTTGCTGCCCGGCCAGGGCCCCCTCCCGCCCGTTGATCATGTCGTTCATCGCGGAGACCAGGCCGGGTCCCTGGGCGTCGGAGAAGCCGTAGATCCGGGCCAGCACGCGCAGCGGCAGCCGCATCGCGTACTCGGCGACGATGTCGGACTCGCCCTTCTCGCAGAGCTCGTCGATCAGTTCGTCGGCGAAGCGCTCGGCGTGCGCCCGCAGTTCGAAGGGGTCCACCGACTCCAGGGCCTCGGAGATCATCCCGGCCCGTTCGCGGTGGCGTTCGCCGACGGTGTAGAGGATGGACGGCTGGCGGTGGCCGATCATCGGCAGCAGCGGCCAGTCGGCCGGGATGTTCGGCCACTGGTTCCACAGCTCGGAGTCCCGGGAGAACAGCACGGGGTCGCTGGTGACCTGGTGCAGTTCGCGGTAGCCCAGCACCAGCCAGGCCGGCACGTTCCCCTCCAGGACCACCGGGGCCACCGGCCCGTGGTCCCGCCGCAGGTCCCGGTACAGGCCGATGGGGTCGGTCTGGAACCGCGGTCCGCTCAGCGGGACGGCCGAACGCGCGGGGCAGGAATCGGGGGTGGTCACGCGGTGGGCTCCGGGATCTTCGAAAGCTGGGCGGCGACGGTGGACTGGAGGTACTCGACGAGGGAGATCAGGACCTCCTTGCCGGAGGCGCGCGACCGCGCGTCGCAGAGGACCAGCGGGACCTCCGCGCCGAGGTCGAGGGCCTCGCGGATCTGCTCCGGGGTGTGGGCGGGGCCGCCGAAGTCGTTGACGGCGACCACGAAGGGGGTGCCGTGGTGTTCCAGCCGGTCGATCGCGTACCAGGAGTCGGCGAGCCGGCGGGTGTCCACGAGGACCACCGCGCCGAGGGTGCCCGCGAACAGGCGGTCCCACAGGAACCAGAAACGTTCCTGCCCGGGGGCGCCGAACAGGTAGAGCACGTTGCGCCGGTCCAGGGTGATGCGACCGAAGTCGAAGGCCACGGTGGTGGCGGTCTTCCCGGCCACCCCCGCCGTGTCGTCCACCTCCGCGCCCGCCTGGGTCATGGTCTCCTCGGTGTTCAGCGGCCGGATCTCGCTCACCGAACGCACGAGGGTGGTCTTGCCCACGCCGAAACCGCCGACGATGACGATCTTGAGACCGCTGTCGGCGGTGGGCGCCAGCGCGGTGCGACCGGCGGGGAGGTGGCCGGGGTCAGAGGTTGCGGAGTCCAACGAGCACCTGCTCCAGGATGTCGGGATCGGGAAGGCGGTACGCCGCCACGCGCGGGTGCCGGGCGCTGACGCGCCCGGTGTCCAGGAGATCGGCCAGCAGGATGCGGGTGATGGACACCGGGAGCCGCAGCTCCGCCGCGATCTCCACGACGGCCGTCGGGAACCGGCACAGCCGCAGGATCGTGGCGTGCTCGGACTGCATGCCCGGGGTCGGATCGCATTCGGCGACCACGAGGGTCACCAGGTCGAAGGCGTCCGAACCGGAGCTGCTGCGGCCCCCGGTGAGGGTGTAGAAGCGGTCGGGTGCGTCGTCCCGGCCCGGCCTGGGCCGACTCATCCCCGGGGCCTGGCGATCAGGTGCTCGCCGAGCTGCTCCACCAGTTCGGACATGTTGTGCCCGACGAGTCCGGCGTCCGCGTCCTCGGCGGCCACCAGCGCCAGGTGGGCGCCCTCGCCGGCCTCCACGATGAACAGGATCCCGCCGTAGAACTCGGCCATCGCCGAGCGCACCCCGCCGGTGCCGTCGCCGAACTCGACGGACGCGCCGTGCGAGAGGCTCTGGATGCCGGCGGCGATGGCCGCGAGTTGATCGGCCTGGTCGACGGAGAGCTCGGGGGTGCGGCAGAGCTTGAGCCCGTCCCGCGACAGGACGAGGGCGTGCCGGGCGCCGGGGGTGCGCTCCAGCAGGCCCTCCAGGAGCCAGCCGAGGGTCTCGTCGGTGGTGGTGCCGGTCATCGGGGATCGCCTTCCGGGTGAGTCGGGGTCTGCGGGGACGGGGCCGGGGAGTGCTCCGGTCCCGGTTCCGGCTCGGACTCGGACCCGGGCGTCGGGCGGGCGGAGGCGCCGCGCACGGCCTGGCGGAAGCTGCCGAAGCGGGCCACCGAGCGGGAGGGGGAGGGTGCGGGGGTCCGGTCGGACCGGGGGCCGGCGTCGGGGCCGTCGGGGTGCGCGGCGGCCAGGGCCCTGCCGCGCCGGCGGCGCGGCAGGCCCGATTCCCCGTACTCGACGTCCGGGTCGCCGGCGGTGTCCGGGCCCGCCGGCTCCGGCGCGTCGGCCACGGGCGCGGGGGCCGGCGGCGCGGGGTCCTCGGCCGGCGGCCGGCGCCGGGTGGAGGTGCGGGTGGGCAGGTCGGGCAGGCCCTGCTCCTCGCGCCCGGTGTGCGTGCGGTCGGCCTCGCCGGCGGTCTCGGGCGCGGCCTCGGCGCGGGGGCGGGCGGAGCCGGTGTCGGGGACGCGGGGCGCGGGCACGCGGGTCAGCGCGGGGCGCGCGGCGGGTGCCTCGGGGCTCTCGCGACGGGGCGCCGGCAGCGCGGGCCGGGCGGCGGGCCGGGGGTCGGCGGGCCGTTCGGGGGCCGGCGCGGGCGCGGGGGCCTCGGTGATCAGCTCGGCGGGCAGCCGCAGCAGGGCGCCGGTGCCGCCGCGCGCGGAGGGGCGGAAGGAGACGGCGAGGTTGTGCTTGCGGGCCAGCCGGCCGACGACCGCGAGCCCGAGACGGGTTCCGGACAGGCCGGCGAGGTCGGTGTTCTCCCCGCCGACGGCGGCCTCGGCGCGCCGCAACTGCACGTCGCTCATGACCAGGCCGCTGTCCTCGATCGTGATGACGACCCCGACCGGGACCTCCTCCACGTACACGTGCACCTCGGCCGTGGGCGGGGAGAAGTTGGCGGCGTTGTCCATGAGTTCGGCCAGCGCGTGCATGACGCCCTCGGCGGCGTGGCCGGCGACGGCGGCGGTGCAGGTGGAGTGCAGGCGGACGCGCTGGTAGCCGCCGATGCGGCCCATCGCGCCGCGCAGGATGGACTCCATGACGATCGGTCGGGCCCAGCGGCGGCCCGAGCGGGCGCCGGTGAGCACGGCGATGGAGTCGGCGAGCCGGCCCGCCTGGGCGGTGCGGTGATCGAGGTGTAGGAGGTCGCCGAGCACCTCCTCGTCGGCGTGCCGGTGCTCCATGTCGCGCAGGTCCGCGAGCATTCCGGTGGCCAGGGCCTGCATGCGGCCGGCGGCGTTGGCGGCGGCGGCCATGGCGGCGGCCCGGCCGGACTCGGCGCGGCGCAGGTCGGCGCCGAGCCGTTCGCGGGTGGTGGCCTGGGCGGTGACCAGCGCGTCCAGCTCGGCGGTCTGGGCCAGCACCAGCCGGTCCAGCGCCTCGGCGTGCTCGGCCTCGGCGCGGGCGCGCTCGGCGTGGTGGGCGGCGGTCAGCCGGTCCAGTTCGGCGCTGCGGGCGGCCGCGGTCTCGGCCCGTTCGGCGGCGTGGGCCGCGTGGAACCGGGCGGCCTCGGCGCCCAACAGCCCGAGCCGGGCCTCACGGGAGGCGAGTTCCTCGGTGAGCCGGGCGGCCCGGCGGCGCAGCTCGCGACGGGTGTGCCAGGACCAGGTCAGGGCGCACGCGGCGAGGGCCAGCAGCAGGGTCCCGGCGCCGGCGAACCAGCCGAGGGGGAGACGGACGGCTTCGGGGGCCGCGGCCACCGCCGCCGTCGATATCGCGCCGCCCACGGCCGAGGTGGCCACGAGGGCGAGGGCGGAAGGGCGAAGGGGTGAGGGCGACGCCGTCATCAATGAAAGCCTCATACCGGGCGCAAATGGAAGAGAACGTTCCTGGGTAACGAGGAGTCACTATAGGAGAGTTGTTGATCGATTTGGAAAGTTCTCGTTCGGTATTCCTCGCCACGGTGACCGAAAAAACGGGATGTCACCGGATCTGTCGGCACAAACCGGCCGAGGGTGTGGTCGGGATCTCTCCGCGCCCGTGAGACGGTGCCGGGTGACGATGCGCCAGAGAGCGTCTGTTTTCAGCCGGCTGACGACGCGTCGGCCGCGTGGCGGAACGGGGGAGCGATGAACGGGTGGGGACCCACCGCACGGGACCGGGTGCTCGTGGGCGTCGACGCCCTGGTGATCGCGGCCCTGGCCGCCGCGGGCGTGGCCGACCTCTACGGGCCGTGGTGGTGGCAGCTCGTCGCCGTCCTCCTCGTCGGCCTCTTCGCCTCCGACGCCGGCGACCGGGTCCGCCGCCGGCGCGCGCCCGAACCCCCCGAAACCCCCGAAGGGCACTGAGGCGCGCGAGCCCCCGCGCGGGCCGGCGGCACGTCAGGAAGGCGTCAGATCCCGCCCCGCGCACGTCAGGGACGCGTCAGCGCCGCCGCCGGCACCCGCTCCCCGGGGGTTCCATGGGGGAGTCGACCCCGCCGGGACGAAGGGAGCCCCCATGCGACGCGCCCCGCGCCACGCCACCACCCACCCCGCCCGGTCCGCGCCCGCCCGCGCGGACCGACCGGCGCACCGCCCCCGCCCCGTGCGCCGCGACCCCCGACCCGAACGGCGCGTCGCCCTGGGACTGGCCGCCCTGACGCCGACCCTCCTGAACGCCGTGGACCTCATGGCCGGCCGGGCGCACCCGACCAGGGCCCTGGGTTGGTGCGCGCTGGGCCTGCTGGTCCTGGCCGTCCTGTGGCCCGCCCGCGTCGAACTCGCCCCCGGCCGGCTCCTCGTGCGCGGCCTCCTGGTCCGCCGCGCCCTGCGCACCGACCGCGTCACCGGCCTCGCGCTGTCCGAGGGCCTCGTCCCGCGCCTGCTGCTGCGCGACGCCGACGGCCGGCGCGCCGCCCTCGACCCGGCCCTCCTCGTCGAGCAACCCCGGGCCTGGGCCGTGCTCGACGCGGACCTCCGCGCGAGCGAGGCCGCGGGCGCCCTGCGCACCGGGACCGCCGACCTCGCGACCCTGCGCCGACGGGTGGAGCGGGCCACGCTGGAACGAATGGCGACCCTGCCGACCCACCCCGGGCAGGGCTGAGCCGGGCCGAGACGGGTCGGGGCGGGCTGAGGGGAGGCGGCGGAATTCCGGTTGCCCGGCCGCGAGGGCGGTGCCCCCGCCGCCGTGCCGGCCCCGATGCGCACCGCCCGCGACCTGCCGGGCCGGAACACGGCGGGCCGGAACGCGGCGGCGCCCCGGCCCCCCGAGGAAGGAGGGGCCGGGGCGCGGTCCGCGCGGCCGGGGGAAGGTCAGCCGATCGGTCCGCCGAAGGGGCCCACGGCTCCGTAGTGCCGGGTGACGTCGAGCTTGTAGCCGGGGTCGGCGAGGTGGGTGTCGCGGTGGAACTCGGGGGCCGCCTTGATCTGCTCCTTGGTGCGGTCCACGTGCACCGTGCGCTCCTCGGCGTCCACGCGCGTGACCGTGCCCGCCGGCAGCAGCACCTCCTTGCCGAAGATCCACACTCCGGTGTCGACGACCAGGTAGGCGTCGGACACCTCGTGCGAGTGCTTGTCGACGTGGCCGATCGTGCCGTCCACGGCGTGCACCGTGTAGCCGGTGAGGTCGGCGCCGTCGGGATGGACGATCCCGGAGCGGTACTTCCACGCGTCGTCGGTCATCGGGTGAACTCCTCCTGTGGGGACGGGGCGTACGGGGGGGCCTGCTCGGGGTCGGCTACCAGCGGTACCAGCGGCCGCCACCGCCCGAGCGGGGCTTGGCGACGAAGCCGATCAGCCACAGCACCAGGACGGCCAGGGCCACCCACCAGAGCAGCTTCACGGCGAAGCCGGCGCCGAACAGGACCAGGACGAGCAGAAGAACGAGCAAAAGGGGAACCATCGTGTGCACCTCCGATCCGCCGCCTGCCCGCCGAACGCCCGTTCACGCGCCGCGGTGCGGAATTCCTCGCGGGCCGGCGCCGTGGATCCGAAGGCGGAATCGGGGTTCGGGGGCACCCCCTGAAAGATCCATTCGCCGTGGGGCTAGCATGTGAGCGCTGCCTAGCTCGAAAGAGAATCTTGTGACTGTCAACGAGGACTCGTTCACCAACTGGAAGACCCGCGAGGAGATCGCGGAGTCGATGATCCCGATCATCGGGAAGCTGCACCGGGAGCAGGACGTCACCGTGCTGCTGTACAGCCGCTCCCTGGTGAACAAGTCGGTGGTCAGCATCCTCAAGACCCACCGCTTCGCCCGGCAGATCGCCTCCGAGGAGCTGTCGGTCACCGAGACGATGCCCTTCCTGCGGGCCCTGACCACCCTCGACCTGGGCCCCTCCCAGATCGACATCGGCCTGCTCGCCGCCCAGTGGAAGACCGACCCGCGCGGTCTGTCGGTGGAGGAGTTCACCGCCGAGGCCGTGGCCGGCGCCACCGGCGAGAACAAGATCGAGTGCCGGACCTCCCGTGACGTGGTCCTCTACGGCTTCGGCCGGATCGGCCGCCTCGTGGCCCGGCTCCTGATCGAGAAGACCGGTTCGGGCAACGGCCTGCGCCTGCGCGCCATCGTGGTCCGCAAGGGCGGCGAGGCCGACCTGGTCAAGCGCGCCTCCCTGCTGCGCCGCGACTCCATCCACGGCCAGTTCCAGGGCACCATCACCGTGGACGAGGCCACCGACACGATCATCGCCAACGGCAACGAGATCAAGGTCATCTACGCCTCGGACCCCTCCGAGATCGACTACACGGCGTACGGGATCTCCGACGCCATCCTGATCGACAACACGGGCCGCTGGCGGGACCGCGAGGGCCTCTCGCAGCACCTGCGCCCCGGCATCGAGAAGGTCGTGCTGACCGCCCCCGGCAAGGGCGACGTGCCCAACATCGTGCACGGCGTGAACCACGACACGATCAAGCCGGACGAGCAGGTCATCTCCTGCGCCTCCTGCACCACCAACGCGATCGTCCCGCCGCTCAAGGCGATGGCCGACGAGTACGGGGTGCTGCGCGGCCACGTGGAGACCGTCCACTCGTTCACCAACGACCAGAACCTGCTGGACAACTACCACAAGGCCGACCGTCGGGGCCGCTCCGCGCCGCTCAACATGGTCATCACCGAGACCGGCGCCGCCTCCGCCGTCGCCAAGGCCCTCCCGGACCTCAAGGCGCCGATCACCGGCAGCTCCATCCGCGTGCCCGTCCCGGACGTGTCCATCGCGATCCTCAGCCTGCGCCTGGGCCGCGAGACCACCCGCGACGAGGTGCTGGAGTACCTGCGCGAGGTCTCCCTGACCTCCCCGCTCAAGCGCCAGATCGACTTCACCGGTGCCCCCGACGCCGTCTCCAGCGACTTCATCGGCTCCCGGCACGCCTCCATCGTGGACGCCGGCGCCACCAAGGTCGACGGGGACAACGCGATCCTCTACCTCTGGTACGACAACGAGTTCGGCTACTCCTGCCAGGTCATCCGGGTCGTGCAGCACGTCTCGGGCGTCGAGTACCCGACCTTCCCGGCGGTCCGCGACTGACCGGGACGCCCCGCACCCCGCCCGCCCCGACGCGCCAAGGCCCCCCGGCCCGGCGCGCCGGGGCGCGGCGCGTTCCGGGGTGATCGTCGTACCCTTCCGGACAAGAGTTTTTCGAGTCGGGGGGTCGGCTCGCGCGACAGCAGGTCACGCCGGGCCGGCCGACACACCCCGGTCGCCCGTCCGCGACCGGCGCCGCGCCCGCTCCCCACCACCCGAAGGGAGCGAGACGTGACCGCCCGAAACCTGCTGGCCGTCAGCGATCTGCACATCTCCTACGAGGACAACCGGACCCTGACGGAGTCCCTGAGACCGCACGGCGACGAGGACTGGCTGATCGTCGCCGGCGACGTGGGGGAGAAGTACTCCGACATCGAATGGGCCCTGAAACTCCTCGCCGACCGCTTCGCCAAGGTGATCTGGTCCCCCGGCAACCACGAACTGTGGAGCCATCCCAGCGACCCCTTCGAACCCCGGGGCGTGGCCCGCTACGAGCGGCTGGTCGAGATGTGCCGCGCGCTGGGCGTCCTGACCCCCGAGGACCCGTACGCGGTGTGGGAGGACCCGAAGGGCCCGATCAGCGTGGCCCCCCTGTTCCTGCTCTACGACTACTCCTTCCGCGCGCCCGGCGCCCGCACCGTCGAGGAGTCGCTGCGGATCGCGCACGACGCCGGGATCGTCTGCGCCGACGAGCACTTCCTGCACCCCGACCCCTATCCCGACCGCGCCTCCTGGTGCCGGGCCCGGGTGGCCTACAGCGAGGAGCGGCTCGCGGCCGTGCCGGCCGAGCACCGCACCGTGCTGATCAACCACTGGCCGATGACCCGGCACCCCACGCGGATCCTGCGCCACCCCGAGTTCGCCCAGTGGTGCGGCACCGAGCTCAGCGCCGACTGGCACGTGCGCCACCGCGCCGCCGAGGTCGTCTACGGGCACCTGCACATCCCCCGGGTCACCTGGCAGGACGGGGTCCGCTTCACCGAGGTCTCGGTGGGCTATCCGCGCGAATGGCGCCCGCGCGCCGAACCCCCCAAACTGCGCCGGATCCTGCCCACCGGGGCCCGTTCCGCCGACATCACCGGAGGTGCCCGGTGATCGGCGCGCTGCTGCCCGCGTCCGTGGCCACCGCCTGGCGCCCCGACGACGCCGAACAGCCGCCCCTGCACCCGGAGGAGGAGGCCGCGGTGGCCCGCTCGGTGGACTCCCGCCGGCGGGAGTTCACCACCGTGCGCGGTTGCGCCCGCGAGGCGCTCGGCCGGCTCGGGCTGCCGGCCTCGGCCGTGCCCTCCGGCCCGCGCGGCGAGCCGCTGTGGCCCCAGGGGGTGCGCGGCAGCATGACGCACTGCAAGGGCTACCGGGCGGCGGCCGTCACCGTGGACCCGTCGATCCTGTCGCTGGGCATGGACGCCGAGCCGGCCTTAGCCCTGCCGGACGGGTTCCTGCCCGGGGTGACCCTGCCCGAGGAGCTGGACCGGCTGCTGGCCACGGCGGCCGCGGTGCCCGGAGTTCCCTTCGACCGGCTGCTGTTCAGCGCCAAGGAGACCGTGTTCAAGGTCTGGTACCCGCTGGTGCGGCGCGGCCTGGAGTTCGAGGAGGCCGACGTGACGGTGGACCCGGACGGCACGTTCACCGCCCGGCTGCTGGTGCCCCCGCCCACCGTGGCCGGCCGGCCGCTGGACCGGGTGACGGGCCGGTGGCTCGTGCGCGACGGGTTGCTGATGACCGCCGCCGTGCACCGGGCGCCCGAGGCGGACTGATCCCGCGGCCCGGATCGGGGCGGATTCTGTGGATTCATCCCGGTTCGGGCCCTTCGGTTCCTCTGGGCACGGGGGCCTGTGGACAAGTGGTTCGCGCACGCGCCCGAAGCATGATCATGCACTCGGATGGTGGCCTCTCCCTCGCTCCGCGTGTTCGTGGCACCCGCCATTCGAGCATTTCACAGCAGTTTTCCGGAGGGGGTGGAGGAGAGCGCACACCGCCGGCTAGAATGCATACATGTCGAAGGTCCTGAATAAACTTCCAGTGGGTGAGCGCATCGGGATCGCCTTCTCCGGCGGTCTCGACACCTCCGTCGCCGTGGCGTGGATGCGTGAGCGCGGCGCGATCCCGTACGCCTACACGGCCGACATCGGCCAGTACGACGAACCGGACCTGTCCGACGTCCCCGCGCGCGGCCGTGCCTACGGCGCCGAGCAGGCCCGTCTCGTGGACTGCCGCGAACAGCTCGTCGAAGAGGGCCTCGCGGCCCTGGCCTGCGGCGCCTTCCACATCCGCTCGGCCGGCCAGGCATACTTCAACACCACCCCGCTCGGGCGCGCCGTCGTCGGCACCCTGCTGGTGCGCGCCATGCGCGAGGACGACGTCTCCATCTGGGGCGACGGATCCACCTACAAGGGCAACGACATCGAGCGGTTCTACCGCTACGGCCTGCTCGCCAACCCCGACCTGCGGATCTACAAGCCCTGGCTCGACCAGGAGTTCGTCACCGAACTCGGCGGCCGGCACGAGATGTCCGTCTGGCTCTCCGAGCGCACCCTGCCCTACCGGGACTCCACGGAGAAGGCGTACTCCACCGACGCCAACATCTGGGGCGCCACCCACGAGGCCAAGCGGCTGGAGTTCCTGGACACCTCCCTGGAGATCGTCCAGCCCATCATGGGCGTCCGCTTCTGGGACCCCGAGGTCGAGATCGCGACCGAGGACGTCACCGTCGAGTTCGAGCACGGCCGTCCGGTCCGGATCAACGGCCGCTCCTTCGACTCCGCCGTCGACCTCGTCCACGAGGCCAACACCATCGGCGGCCGGCACGGCCTGGGCATGTCCGACCAGATCGAGAACCGGATCATCGAGGCCAAGAGCCGCGGCGTCTACGAGGCCCCCGGCATGGCCCTGCTGCACCTGGCCTACGAGCGGCTCCTCAACGCGATCCACAACGAGGACACCCTCGCCATGTACCACACCGAGGGCCGCCGCCTCGGCCGGCTGCTCTACGAGGGCCGCTGGTTCGACCCGCAGGCCCTCATGCTCCGCGAGAGCCTCCAGCGCTGGGTGGGCTTCGCCGTCACCGGCAGCGTCACCGTCCGACTGCGGCGCGGCCAGGACTACACCGTCCTCGACACCCAGGGCCCGCACCTGAGCTACCACCCCGAGAAGCTCTCCATGGAGCGCACCGTCGACCCGGCCTTCGTGCCCGACGACCGCATCGGCCAGCTCACCATGCGCAACCTGGACATCGCCGACTCCCGCGAGAAGCTGGAGCAGTACGCCGCCCACGGCCGGCTCACCGCCTGGGGCGGCCTGATCGGCGACCTGCCCCCCGGCGGGGCGCGGGCCATCGCCGCCGGCGACCGCGAGGGCTCCACCGTCGACGCCGACGCCCTGGACCACGCCGCCATGGAGTCCGGCACCGACTGATCCGCGACGCGCACCGGACCCACCACGCCCGCGGGCCCGGGTGGACCGCCCCGACGAGGGGACGGCCCACCCGGGCCCGCGGCGCGTCCGGCCGGGCCCGGGCTCAGCCCTTCGTCAACGAGCCCCCCGCGTCACCGGCGGGCGCCGTCGCCCCCGCGCCCGGCCCCGGGCTCCCGCCGCGCAGCCGCTCGCGCAGCCGCCGGGTCGGCGACACCGGCAGCTCCCGCCCGCTGCCCCGCGCGTAGTACCGCTCCACGTGGTACTGCCCGAAGCTCAGCACCGTGGTCACCGCGATGTACCAGACGGTGGCCACCATCAGCAGCGGGATCACCTCGTACGTCTGGTTGTAGATCAACTGCACCGAGTACAGCAGGTCGTGCACGGCCAGCACGCTGACGATGCTCGTCCCCTTCAACGTGCCGATCAGCATGTTCCCGGCCGTCGGCACGATCGAACGCATCGCCTGCGGGATCACGATCCGCCGCAGCGTCCGCCCCCGCCCCAGCCCCAGGGCCTGCGCGGCCTCCGTCTGCCCCGCGTCCACCGACAGGATCCCGCCGCGCACCACCTCGGCCGCGTACGCCGTCTCGTGCAGGGTGAGACCGATCACGGCCGTCAGCGTCGGCCCCAGCAGGTTCACCGTCTTGACGCTCACGAACTCCGGGCCGAACGGGATGCCCAGCCCCAACGTCGGGTACAGCGCCCCGATGTTGAACCAGAACAGCAACTGCACCAGCAACGGCGTGGACCGGAAGATCCACACGTAACCCCAGCTCAGCGACGCCAGCACCGGGTTCGAGGAGAGTCGCATCACCGCCAGCACGGTCCCGAACAGGAAGCCCAGCACCATCACCACGGCCGTCAGCCACAGCGTCAGCACCAGCCCGTCCAACACGGCCGAGGTGCCGAAGTAGCGCACGACCACCCCCCACTGGAAGGCGTCGTTGCGCACCACCGACTGCACCACCAGCCCGAACACGGCCAGCGCCAGCGCCGCCGCCGACCAGCGGCCGACCCGGCGACGCGGCACGATCGCCAACTCGCCTTCGGGAGAGGCCCGTTCGGCACGGGGCGGCGGGGCGGGCGGGGCCGGGGGAGCGGCGGAGGACAGGGCGGGTGGCGTGGCCATGGGGAAGCACTCCAGGAGGGGATCGCGAACACGGGCGGAAGGCGCCGAGGACCCCGTCGGGGCCGTCGGACCGGGGTCGGGGAGCCGACCCCGCGGTCGTCACGCGCGCCGCGTCCCTCAACGCGACCGACGGGCCGCCACGCCGCGCGGGGACCCGTCACCTCGATCGTACGCGCGCACCGCGCCGCCCTGTCAACCGCCCGGTACCCGCCCAACGGGCCCGTGTGACCGGGAGATTGCGGCCGTGTGTCCCCTTCGTCAGGGACCGCCGCCGACCCCCGAACGGCCTTGACGCCACCCACCCGCTCCGGCTGAATGGACGGCATGAGCCCCCAGCCGCCCCTGGTCACCCGCGACCACATCGACTTCGGTCGCGTGTGGTCCGCGGCGTGTCGCGGCTGACCGCCACCCCCACCCCGGCGGACCGCCGATCCCCGATCGGCCCTTCCCTCACGTGACCCCCGCGACGCGCGAGGCGGCCCCACCGGCCCCTCGCCGCCCGCGACCTCACCCCCTCTCGGCCCGCCGGCCGCGCCCCGCCCGTCGTCACGCCGCGCCCGCACACCCGCCGCAGCCCCGCACGCCCCGCCCCGCACGCCCCGCACGCCCCGACGCCCGCACGGTCGACACCGCCGTGCCCGTCCGCGCCCACGAAAGGCCGGCCCACCCATGCCCGTGGAATTCCTCGGCATCGCCGCCACCAACGACGGCTCCGAGACCACCGCCCGATCCGGCGCCTCCTTCGACAAGGACTACACCCTCCGCCTCGCCCGCGCCCACGAGGACCACGGCTGGGACCGGGTCCTGTTCGCCTACGGCTCCGGCAGCCCCGACCCCGCGCCGGCCGCCGCGTACATCGCGAGCCGCCTGGACCGGCTCCAGATCCTCCTGGCCCACCGCCCCAACGTCTCGTACCCCACCTACGCCGCGAAGACCTTCGCGACCCTGGACCGGATCAGCGAGGGCCGGCTCACCGTCCACTTCATCACCGGCGGCAACGACCGCGAGCAGGGCCGCGAGGGCGACACCCTCACCAAGGACCAGCGCTACGCCCGCACCCGCGAGTACATCGAGATCGTCAAGCGGATCTGGACCACCCACGAGCCCTTCGACCACGAGGGCGAGCACTACCGCTTCCACGACTTCGTCAGCGACGTCTTCCCCGTCCAACAGCCCCGCCCGAACGTCTCCTTCGGCGGCTCCTCGCCCGCCGCCTACGCCGCGGGCGGAGCCGAGGCCGACGTGTACTGCCTGTGGGGCGAACCGCTGGCCGAGACCGCGCAGCAGATCGAGTCCGTCAAGGCCGCGGCGAAGGCCGCCGGTCGCACCGACACCCCCCGCATCCAGGTCGCCTTCCGGCCCATCATCGCGCCCACCGAGGAACTCGCCTGGGAGAAGGCCCACCGGACCCTCGGCCTGATCCGCGCCCGCCGGGGCGCCGGCGCCGGCGTGGACCGCCGCCACCAGAGCGGGGTCACCGAGACCCACGTGCCGGAGAACACGGGCTCCCGCCGGCTGCTGGCCGTGGCCGAGGCCGGCGAACGCCACGACCGCGCCCTGTGGACCCCCACCGCCGCCGCCACCGGCGGCGCCGGCAACTCCAACGCCCTGGTCGGCACCCCCGAGACCGTGGCCCAGGCCCTCCTCGACTACCACGACCTCGGCGTGGACATCCTCTCCGCCCGCGGCTACGACCTCCTCGGCGACGCCATCGACTTCGGCCGCCACGTCATCCCCCTGGTCCGCGAGGAGGTCGCCCGCCGCGACGCCGCCCGCGCCGCCAAGACCGCCGAGGCCGAACGCCTCACGGTGACCGCGTGAGACCCCAGGCCGGACCCCCCGGCCCGGCCCCCGACCCCGCCGCCCCGCTCCCGAAAGGCCCCCGACCCGTGACCCGCCCCGCCGCCGTCGCCGGCCGCGCCCGCCTCGCCGCGATCGCCGCCCTCACCCTGCTCCCGCTGTTCGCCGTCACCGCCTGCGGCTCCGGGAACACCGCCACCGGCGGCGCCGACAAGGCGGCCCCGGCCGGCGCCCAGGGCGGCGGACCCGCGCCCGCGTCCACCGACAACCCGGTGGCCGAGGTGAAGAAGGTCGACGCGATCGCCGCCCTGCTCCCCGCCGACGTGCGCGCCAAGGGCAGCCTGCGGATCGGGACCTCCGTCGGCGCCCCGCCCAGCGCGTACTACCCCAACGGGCAGGACAAGCCGCCGGCCGGCCAGGACATCGACCTCGCCGACGCCGCCGCCAAGGTCCTCGGCATCACCCTGGAGCGCCAGGACGCCTCCTTCGAGACGATCCTGCCCGCCCTCGGCAGCGGCAAGTACGACCTGGGCACCGGCAACTTCGGCGTCACCACCGAACGCCTCAAGACCATCGACTTCGTCACGTACATCAACGACGGCCAGGGCTTCGCCGTGAAGACCGGCGGCGACCGCCTGACCAAGCCGGTCAAGGACCTCACCGACCTGTGCGGCCTGATCGTCGGCACCGGCGCCGGCACCACCTTCGAGAAGACCCTCACCGCGAAGAAGGACGTCTGCGAGAAGGCCGGCAAGAAGCCCTACGAGGTGAAGGTGTTCTCCGACAACGGGGCCACCGTCTCCGCCCTGCGCCAGGGCCGCGTGGACACCGTCATGTCCACCATCAACGGGCTGCGTTACCAGGCATCCCAGCCCGCCGCCCAGACCACCTTCCTCGGTGAGTTCAAGCGCCTCGACGTGGGCTTCGCCTTCAAGAAGGGCACCCCGCTGGCCCCCGCGTTCCAGGCCGCCGTCAACGAACTCGTCAAGAACGGCACCTACGAGCGGATCCTGAGGAAGTGGGGCACCCAGGAGTCCGCCATCCCGAAGTCCGAGATCAACCCGGCCGAGCTCTCGTGACCGCCGGGACGGACACCACGCCGGACCCCGGGCCCTGGATGGTCGACGTGCGCGGGGTGCACAAGGACTTCGGCGCGCTCAGCGTACTGCGCGGGGTCGACCTGCGGGTGCGGGCCGGCGAGGTCACCGTCGTGCTCGGCCCCTCCGGCTCGGGCAAGTCCACCCTGCTGCGCACCGTCAACCACCTGGAGCGCCCCACCCGGGGCCGGGTGGAGGTGGACGGCGAGATCATCGGCTACCGGCGGGTCGGGGACACCCTGCACGAACTGCCCGCACGCGAGGTGCTGCGCCAACGCACCCGCATCGGCTTCGTGTTCCAGAACTTCAACCTCTTCCCGCACCTGACCGTGCTGGAGAACCTGGTCGAGGCCCCGATCGCCGTGCAGGGCCGCTCCCGCGCCGAGGCCGAGACCGCCGCCCGCGCCCTGCTGGACCGGGTGGGCCTGGCCGACAAGGCGGACACCCACCCCCGACAGCTCTCGGGCGGGCAGCAGCAGCGGGTCGCCATCGCCCGCGCGCTGGCCCTGGAACCCAAGGTGCTGCTCTTCGACGAACCGACCTCCGCCCTCGACCCCGAGCTGGTGGGGGAGGTGCTGTCGGTGATCAAGGACCTCGCGGACGGCGGCACCACCATGATCGTCGTCACCCACGAGATCGGCTTCGCCCGCGAGGTCGCCGACACCGTCGTGTTCATGGACGAGGGCGTGGTCGTCGAACAGGGCCCGCCCGAGCGCGTCCTGGACCACCCCGAGCACCCCCGCACCCGCGCCTTCCTCGCCAAGGTGCTCTGACCCGCCCCCGCCCCCTCCCCTCGCACCGCCCGCACCCCCGTCACGAGAGACGAGAGCCCGTGAGATTCCAGGTCCTGACCATCGTCGGGCACGCCCCGCACCCGCTGACCGGGGAGCTCGCGCCCGCCGCCGACCGGCTCGCCGAGGTCGTCGAGACCGGTGTCGAGGCCGAACGCCTCGGGTTCGACGCCTACGCCGTCGGCGAGCGGCACGCGGGCGCCTTCCTCTCCTCCAGCCCCTCCGTCCTGCTCGGCGCGCTCGCGGCCCGCACGAGCCGGATCCGGCTGCTCACGGGGGTCACCGTGGTCGCGATCCTCGACCCGGTCCGGGTCGCCGAGGAGTACGCCACCCTCGACCAGCTCTCCCGGGGCCGTGTCGAACTCGTCGTCGGCAAGGGCGCGGAGGCGGGGCACTTCGACCTGTTCGGGCTCGACGAGGACCTCCAGTGGGAGTACCAGGCCGAGAAGTACGAGCTGCTGCGGCGCCTGTGGCGCGAGGAGGACGTCACCTGGGAGGGTCGCTTCCGGCCCGCGCTGCGCGGGGTCACCACCGTCCCCCGCCCCTACGAGGGGCGCCCGCCCCGGGTCTGGCACGGCTCGGCGACCAGCCTCAACTCGCCCGAACTCGCCGCCCGCCACGGCGACCCGCTGTTCAGCGCCAACGCCATCCAGCCTCGCGCCGCCTACGCCCGACTCATCGAGCACTACCGCGAACGCTTCGAGGCCCACGGCCACGACCCGGCCCGCGCCTACGTGGGAGCCGGCTCCGGCGGGCTCTTCCTCGCCGACACCACGCAGGAGGCCATCGCCCGGTTCAAGGAGTTCTACGAGGCCAAGGTCCGCCAGACCCACCGCCCCCACCTGGAGGGCAAGGCCGGCTACAACACCCCGTTCACGACGGTGGAGGAGGCCGTCGCCGACGGGCCGCACCTGATCGGCAGCCCGCAGCAGGTGATCGACAAGATCCTGCGCTACCACGAGTCCTACCGGCACGACCTCCAGTCGATCACGGTGGACGGCTCCGGCCTGGGACTGCCCGAGCAGATCGAGCAACTGCGCCGGTTCGCCGAGGAGGTCGCCCCGGTGGTGCGCAAGGAGGCCCCGACCACCCTGTGGTCCGCGACCGACCCCGGCTGACGGGGGCGCCGGACGCGCCCGGCGCGCCTCAGGCGGGCGGGGCGCGGTGCAGGGCCACGAGCAGGCGCCACACCTGTCCGGCGACCTCGTCGGCGTCCCCCGGCACCCGCCCGTGCACCCAGTCGGCGAGCACGGCCGTGAAGGCCCCGGCCACGGCCGAGGCCACCAGCTCCGGCCGGTCCGCGCCCACCAGTTCCCGCTCGGCGCGGCTGCGTTCGCGCAGGTCGCGCCGGAGCACGTCGCCCAGCGGCCCGCCGCCGCCCGGGGCCAGCAGTTCCCGGTGCAGGGCGAGGCGGGGCGCGAGGCCGGCGAGGAACGCGGCCAGCGCCGGCGGCGGCACCCGGGGGTCGGGCGTGCCGCGCCAGGCGTGCAGGGCGTCCACGGCCTCGCGCACCACGTCGGCGCAGGCGTCCACGGCCAGCGCCGTGAGGTCCGGGTAGTGCGTGTAGAACGTGGCCCGGCCCACGCCCGCCCTCCGGGCGAGGGCGCTGACCCCGATCCGGGACAGCGGGGTCCGCTCGCACTCCTCCAGCAGGGCCCGGCGCAGGGCGGCCCGGGTCCGCGCGGCCCGGGGGTCCGCCGGCTCCGCGCCCGTCACGCGGCGAGCACCAGGGCCAGGGCGGCGGCCCCGGGCAGGGCCTGGGCCAGGAGGATCCGCCGGTTCGCGGTGAGCCCGCCGTAGATCCCGGCGACGAGCACGCACGCGAGGAAGAAGACCCGCGCCGCCCGCCCCACAGGGTCCTCGGCGATCAGCCCGGCCACCAGGCCGGCGGCGAGGAACCCGTTGTAGAGGCCCTGGTTCGCGGCGAGCGGGGCGGTGGCCCGCGCCATCTCGGCGTCGAAGCCGGACAGGGAACGCCCCGGCCCGCGCTGCCACAGGAACATCTCCAGCACCAGGATGTACAGGTGCAACAGGGCCACCAACCCGACGGCCACCCGCGCGGCGATCTCCACGACGGATCCCCTTCCCACTTCTCGGACAGGTGTCCAATATAACCGGACACCTGTCCAGGAACTCCGCGTGCCCCGTCCCGTGCGCCCGCCCGCGCCCCGGAGCCATCCGAAAGACCGTCCGCGCGCTCACGCGAACGGCGGGTTTCGCCCTCCGTCCGCGCGTCCGTCCGCACGGCGCTCCCTACTGTGTGCCGTGCCCACCGATCCCTCCCCGCCCCGAGGACCGCAGGTTGCCGGCACAGAACACCGCCGCCCGTCCCGCCCACCCGGCCCGGGCCCGCACCCGCTACTGGTTCGACACGATCGTCGCGCGCGGCACCGCCGTCCTGATCGGCTGGCTCACCCTGCTCTGCCTCGCCGTCGTGGTGCCCACCAGCGCCGTCCTCGTCTGGTCCGACGACCGCCACCCCGCCACGTGGACCGGGCGGCTGCTGGCCGTCTGGGTCAGCGTCGGACAGACCCTCAAGATCGGCGGGGCCGTCGGCAGCCCCGTCTACGTGCTCCTGTCCGTGCTGCTCGCCCTCGTGGCCCTGCTCTTCGTCTCCACCCTCGTCGGCCTCATCACCAACGGCCTCAACGACAAGGTCCTCGACCTGCGCCGGGGCCGCTCCACCGTGCTGGAATCCGACCACACGGTGCTCCTCGGCTGGTCCGACCAGGTCTTCCCGATCGTCTCCGAACTCGTCCTCGCCAACGCCAACCGGGGCCGCGCCGCCCTCGCGGTCCTCGGCCCCAAGGACAAGACGGAGATGGAGGACGAGATCGCCGCGACCGTCGGCCGACTCGGCCGCACCCGCCTGGTCTGCCGCACCGGCGCCACCACCGACCCCGCCCTCGTGGCCCTCGTCGGCCCCCAGCGCGCCCGCGCCGTCCTCGTCCTCACCCACGAGGGACCCGACGGCGACGTGCACGTGGTCAAGACCCTCCTCGCGCTCGCCGCCGCCGTCCGCGACCACGCGCACCGACCGGCCGTCGTCGCCGCCGTCCGCGACGGACGCCACCGCCGCGCCGCCGAACTCGCCGCCGGCCCCCTCGGCCGGGTCCTGGACATCGAGGACGTCAGCTCCCGCCTCATCGCCCGCACCGCCTGCGAACCCGGCCTCTCCCTCGTCCACCGCGAACTCCTCGACTTCGCCGGCGACGAGATCTACACCGTGCCCGCCGGGCCGCTCGCCGGACTCGACTTCGGCCGCCTGCTCCTCGCCCACGCCGACTCCACCGTCATCGGGATCCTGCGCGCCGACGGCGCCGCCGTCCTCAACCCGCCCTCCGGCACCCGCCTCGAACCCGAGGACCGGATCGTGGTCATCACCCACGACGACGACACCGCCGTGCCCGCCGACGGCCCGCCGCCCGTCACCGAGGACGCCATCGTCACCCCCCTCCCCGGCCCCCGCGCCCCGCTGCGCCTGCTGCTGCTCGGCTGGAACCCGCGCGCCCCCCGCGTCCTGGACCAGCTCGACCCGACCGTCCCCGCCGGCTCCACCCTCCTCGTCGTCGCCGAGGGCGCCGAGCGGCTCCGCGAGGCCGACCGGCACGCCCGGCTCCCGGACCGCCGGATGCCGGTCACGGTGCTCACCGGCGACATCAGCGACCCGCGCGGCCCGGCCGGACTCGACGTGCGCTCGTTCGACCGCGTCATCGTCCTCGGCTACGAGGGCGGCCCCGACGATCTCGCCGGCGGCGACGCCCGCACCCTCGTCACCCTGCTCCACCTGCACGAACCCGAAGGCTCCGGGGACGGGGACGGTGCCCCCGCCGTGGTCACCGAACTCGCCGACGACCGCAACCGGCTCCTCGCCCCCGACCGCGAAGGCTCCGAGTTCATCGTCGCCGGCCGCCTCATCAGCCTCCTCATGACCCAGATCGCCGAGGACCGGCACCTCGCCGCCGTCTTCGACGCCCTCTTCGCCCCCGGAGGTGACACGCTCCACCTGCGCCCCGCCGCCGACTACGTGCGTCCCGACCGGCCCGTCACCTGGGCCACGGTCGTGGAGTCCGCCCGCCGCCGGGGCCAGTGCGCGATCGGCTACCGCGACGGCGCCGGCCCTGCCGGCCTCCACGTCAACCCCGACAAGCGCGCCCCCGTCCTGCTCGGCCCCGGGGCCCGCGTCATCGTCCTGGCGCCCGAGCCGGACCCGGCCGGGAGGCCCGCCCCGGGCCGGCGGGCGTACGGGAGTGTCCCCGATCCCCGATAGGCTCGTCGGATGGTCCTTCCCGACACCCCCCGTCCCGCCGGCACCGAGGCCCTGGCGGTGCTCCACCGGGTCTTCGGCTACGAGTCCTTCCGCGGCGAACAGCAGGCGATCATCGATCAGGTCGTGAGCGGCGGCGACGCCCTCGTGCTCATGCCCACCGGCGGCGGCAAATCCCTCTGCTACCAGATCCCGGCCCTGGTCAGAGCGGGCACCGGCGTGGTGATCTCCCCGCTGATCGCGCTCATGCAGGACCAGGTGGACGCGCTGACGGCCCTCGGGGTGCGGGCCGGCTTCCTCAACTCCAGCCAGGACTTCCACCAGCGGCAGGCCGTCGAACAGGCATTCCTCGCCGGCGAACTCGACCTGCTCTACCTCGCCCCCGAGCGGCTGCGCACCGAGGGCACCCAGCGGCTGCTCGACCGGGGCACCGTCTCGCTGTTCGCGATCGACGAGGCGCACTGCGTCGCCCAGTGGGGCCACGACTTCCGGCCCGACTACCTGGCCCTGTCGATGCTCCACGAGCGCTGGCCCGAGGTGCCGCGGATCGCGCTCACCGCGACCGCCACCGAGGCCACCCACGGGGAGATCGCCGACCGGCTCGGCCTGCGGGACGCCAAGCACTTCGTCGCGAGCTTCGACCGCCCCAACATCCAGTACCGCATCGTCCCCAAGAACAGCCCCGTCAAGCAGCTGCTGGACCTGATCCGCGCCGAGCACGACGGGGACGCCGGCGTGGTCTACTGCCTCTCCCGCAACTCCGTCGAGAAGACCGCGGCCGCCCTCGTCGAGGCCGGGATCGACGCCGTGCCCTACCACGCGGGCCTGGACTCCCGGACCCGCGCCGCCAACCAGGCCCGGTTCCTGCGCGAGGACGGGGTCGTGGTCGTGGCCACCATCGCCTTCGGCATGGGCATCGACAAGCCCGACGTGCGCTTCGTGGCCCACCTGGACCTGCCCAAGTCCGTCGAGGGCTACTACCAGGAGACCGGCCGCGCCGGCCGCGACGGGGAACCCGCCACCGCCTGGCTCGCGTACGGGCTCAACGACGTGATCCAACAGCGCCGCATGATCGACACCTCCGAGGGCGACGCCGCGCACCGCCGTTCGCTCGCCGCCCACCTCGACGCCATGCTCGCGCTCTGCGAGACCGTCGACTGCCGCCGGGTGCGGCTGCTGGACTACTTCGGGCAGAAGGGCGAGCCCTGCGGCAACTGCGACACCTGCCTGACCCCGGTGGACTCCTGGGACGGCACGGTCGCCGCGCAGAAACTGCTCTCCACCGTGTGGCGACTGGCCCGCGAGCGGCGCCAGAAGTTCGGCGCCGGCCAGATCATCGACATCCTCCAGGGCAAGAAGACCGCCAAGGTCATCCAGTTCGACCACGACCAGCTCTCCGTGTTCGGGGTCGGCGCCGACCTCGGCACCGCCGAATGGCGCGGCGTGGTGCGGCAGTTGCTCGGCATGGGACTGCTCGCGGTGGAGGGCGAGTACAACACGCTGGTGCTCACCGAGGAGAGCGGCGAGGTCCTCGGCGGGCGGCGGACCGTGGCCCTGCGCAAGGAGGCCAAGCCGGCCGCGCCCGCCCGCAAGAGCTCCGGCGGCGGCTCGGGCAGGTCCCGCGTGCCGGTGGACCTGCCGGCCGGCGCCGTGCCCGTGTTCGAGGCCCTGAGGGCTTGGCGCGGGGCCACCGCCAAGGAGCAGGGGGTGCCCGCGTACGTGGTCTTCCACGACGCGACCCTGCGCGAGATCGCCACCCTCATGCCTACCACCGTCGCCGAACTCGGCACGGTCGGCGGCGTGGGCGAGGCCAAGCTCGCGAAGTACGCGGAAGGGGTGCTGGAGGCCCTGGCCGGCACCGGGGTCACGGCCGCCGAGACGGCTCCGACCCCCGCCGGCGCGGCCCCCGCGCCGGCCGCGTCCCGACCGGCGCGCACCGCGCCGCGCGCCGCCGAACGCCCGGCCCCCGACACCGGGTTCGGCGAGGAGCCGCTCTTCCACGACGACGAGCCCGACCCCTTCGGCGACGAACCGGACCCCTTCGCGGACGACCACCGCTTCTGAGCCGGCCCCGACCGGCGGCCCGCTCCACCCGGGGCCCGGCGCGCACGCGCGCGCCGGGCCCCGTTCCCTGTCCCGCGCCCCCTCGGGTTCGACCATGGACAGATCGTTCCGTATACGGAACGATGGCGGCGTCGTCCCGCCGGGACGGGAGAGGGGGACCGTCACGTGCACACGAACACGGGCGACGCGGGGAGCGCGGGGGGCGGGCAGGCGTCCGGAGCGCAGGCGGGGGCGTTGGTCGGGCCCGCCCTGCGGGAGTTGCGCGAGGCCCGGGGCCTGTCGCTGTCCGAACTGGCCCGCCGCTCCGGCACCGGCAAGGGCACCCTCTCGGAGCTGGAGACCGGCCGCCGCAACCCCACCCTGGAGACCCTCTACGCCGTCACCACCGCCCTCGGCGTCCCGCTCAGCACCGTGCTGGCCGGGGCCCCGCACCCCCGGGTGCTCTCGGGCCGCACGGTGGACGCCGTCCTGATCGAACGGCACGAGGACCCGGCGGCCGTCTCCGAGGTGCACCGGCTGCGGATCCGCGCCGGCGACGTGCAGCACTCGCCCGCGCACACCCCCGGCACCACCGAACACCTCGTGGTGCTCACCGGCACGGCCCGGGTCGGCCCGGTCGACGCCCCCGAGACGGTCGGCCCGGGCGGCCACACGGCCTGGGCCGCCGACGCCCCGCACGTCTACGAGGCGATCGACGCCGACGTGGAGGCCCTGCTCGTGGTCCGGTACCCCCGATGACCGGCCCCGAGCGCACCGAGCGCACCGACCGGGCCGTGTCGTCCGTACCCTCGGCACCGTCCGCACCCCCGCCGCCCGCCCCCGTCGCGGGGGCCGGCGTCCTGGCCCGGGTCCGGCGGGCCGCCCCGCTGTCCGCCGTGGTCGCGGGCCTGGTGGCCGTGCTCGTCGGGGTGACCAGCTCCGCCGCCATCGTCTTCAGCGCGGCCCGCGCCGCCGGCGCCGGCGAGGCCGAGACCGCCTCCTGGATGCTCGCCCTCTGCCTGGGCATGGGCGCCACCTGCGTCGGCCTGTCCCTGCGCTACCGGGCGCCGATCGTCACCGCCTGGTCCACCCCCGGCGCGGCCCTGCTCGTCACCGGCCTCGACGGGCTCACGACGGCCGACGCGATCGGCGCGTTCCTCGTCTCCGCCGCCCTGATCCTGATCAGCGGGACCACCGGCTGGTTCGAACGCGTCATGGGCCGGATACCCGTGCCGCTCGCGGCGGGCCTGCTGGCCGGGGTGCTGCTCCAGTTCGGCACCGGCCTCTTCGGCGGCCTGGGCCGGGACCTCCCCCTGGTCCTCGTGATCTTCCTGGTGTACCTCGCGGGCCGCCGCTGGTTCCCCCGGTTCGCGATCGTCGCCGCCCTCGTCGCGGGGGTGGGCGTCGCCCTGGCGGAGGGCACGGTCCGCACCGGCGGGATCCGACTCGGCCTGGCCGCGCCCGTGTTCACCGCCCCGCAGTTCTCCTGGCAGGTGGCCCTCGGCGTGGGCGTGCCACTGTTCGTGGTGACGATGGCCTCGCAGAACCTGCCCGGGGTGGCCGTGCTCCGGGCCGACGGCTACGGCCGGGTCCCGGTCTCCCCGCTGATCTCGTGGACGGGCGGCGCGAACCTGCTGCTGGCCCCGTTCGGTTGCCTCGGCCTCAACCTGGCCGCGATCACCGCCGCGATCTGCACCGGCCGCGAGGCGCACGAGGACCCCGAGCGCCGCTGGCTCGCCGGGGTCTGGGCCGGGATCTTCTACCTCGGCGTGGGCGCCCTCGGCGGCACGGTCAGCTCCCTGCTCACCGTGCTGCCCCCGGCCCTCGTGCTCGGCGTGGCCGGCCTGGGCCTGCTCGGCACGATCGGGAGCTCGCTCGCCTCGGCGCTGTCGGACCCGGGAGCCCGCGAGGCCGCCGTGGTCACCTTCCTGGCCACCGCCTCCGGCGTCACCCTCCTCGGCATCGGCGCCCCCTTCTGGGCCCTCCTGGCCGGCACCCTCACCCTCCTCCTCACCCGCCCGAAGGGCCAAGGGGGCCCAAAGCGGCGGGAATCGGCCCGGTCTCGGGGGTGAAAGCGTCGGAATCCGGGTGGGGCATTGACGGGCGGGAGAACCGATAGGAAACTTACCTGTCAATTCCCCCGGTGCGCGGGACAGGGCCCGAAAAGCCCTGTTCCCGGCCCCGGGAGGGCCCGCGGCGGCCGGATTCCGGCCGCGTGCGCGCCCCCGCACGTCCCCGTCCCGCCATGAAAGGCGCCGCCATGCCCGCAACCCCGCGAATCGCCGCCGTCGTCCCCCTCGCCGCCGCCCTCGCCCTGGTCGCCGGCTGTACCGGGGCCGGCTCCACGACGGCCGGCGACGACCCCAAGGCCGAGGTCACCCTGACCCTGTGGCACGGCTGGTCCGCGCCCGGCGAGGTCAAGGCCATCGAGGAGAACGTCCGGCGGTTCGAGGCGGCGCACCCGAACATCAAGGTCAAGGCCGTCGGCAACATGACCGACGACAAGATCAACCAGGCGCTGCGCGCCGGCGGCGACAAGGCACCCGACGTGGTGTCCTCGTTCACCACCGACAGCGTCGGCAAGTTCTGCAACACCGGGGCCTTCGCCGATCTCACCCCCTTCCTCGCCAAGTCCGGCATCGACAAGACCAAGGTCTTCCCCCGCCCCCTGATCGAGTACACCTCCTTCCGCGGCAACCAGTGCACCCTGCCGCTGCTCCACGACGCCTACGGGCTCGTCTACAACAAGACCGCGTTCAAGGAGGCGGGCATCACGGCCCCGCCGAAGACCTGGAGCGAGTTCGTCGAGACCGCCGCGAAACTCACCAAGCCCAAGGGCGAGAGCTACGAACGGGTCGGCGTCATGCCCACCTTCCACGGCTACGAGACCACCCCCATGCGCCTGGCCGCCCAATGGGGACCCACCTGGTTCACGCCCGAGGGCAAGTCCAACCTCGCCACCGACCCCGCCTTCGCGCAGATGCTCACCGCGCAGAAGGACCTCGTCGCCAAACTCGGCGGATACGAGCGGCTGGAGCGGTTCCGGAACACCTTCGGCGACGAATGGGGCGCCGAACACCCCTTCCACAAGGGCCAGGTCGCCATGCAGATCGACGGCGAATGGCGACCGAACATGGCCAAGGAGGCCGGGGTCGACTTCGAGATCGGCACCGCCCCCCTGCCCGTCCCCGACGCGCAGGCCGCCGACTACGGCAAGGGCTACGTCTCCGGCACCGTGATGGGCATCGCCGCCGGGAGCAAGAAGCAGAACGCCGCCTGGGAACTCGTGAAGTACATGACCACCGACACCGACGCCGTGGTCTCCTTCGCCAACGCCATCCACAACGTGCCCTCGACCCTGGCCGCCCTCGACTCCCCGAAGCTGACCGCGGACGAGAACTTCCGCACCTTCATCGACATAGCTCGCCACCCCAAGTCCACCACCACGCCCCCGCAGGCCGACGGCGGCACCTACCAGCTCACCTTCACCGACCTCGCCTACCGGCACGAGAAGGGCGCCGTCCCCGACCTGCGCGCGGCGCTCGCCGCCACCGACGCGCAGATCGACACGGACATCGCGAAGGCGAAGTAGCCCCGCCATGACCACCACGACCCCCGCCGCCGCGACGGCCCCCGGCGCCCTCCGCCCGGCCGCCCGCGCCCGCAGACGCCGCGCCCGCCTGCGCACCGCCGCCTTCCTCGCCCCATGGCTGATCGGCTGCGCCCTGTTCTTCGCCTACCCCCTCCTGTCCACCGTCTACTTCTCCTTCACGAAGTACGACGGCTTCCGGGAGCCCGTCTTCAACGGCCTGGACAACTGGACCTACGTCCTCACCCAGTACCCCATGTTCTGGCCCGCCGTCCGCAACACCCTGTGGCTGGTCGCGGTCGTGGTGGTCTGCCGCGTCGCCTTCGGCCTTGGCGTGGGCCTCCTCGCCGTCAAGGTGAAGACCGGCAAGGGCCTGTTCCGCACCTTCTTCTACCTGCCCTACCTGGCCCCGCCGGTGGCCGCCACCCTCTCCTTCGTCTTCCTCCTCAACCCCGGCACCGGCCCCGTCAACACCCTGCTCGACACCCTCGGCCTGCCGCAGCCGGGCTGGTTCACCGACCCCGCCTGGTCCAAGCCCGCCCTGACGATCCTCGCCGTGTGGGGAGTCGGCGACCTGATGGTGATCTTCATGGCGGCCCTGCTCGACGTGCCCAGGGAGCAGTACGAGGCCGCCGAACTCGACGGCGCCGGCCGCTGGGCCCGCTTCCGCCACATCACCCTGCCGGGCATCTCCCCGATCGTCCTGTTCGCCGTCGTCACCGGAGTCATCCAGGCCATGCAGTACTACGTGCAACCCCTCGTGGCGGGCAAGGTCGCGGCGGGGGTGATCGGCGGATCCGGCCAACAATTCGAACCCGGATACCCCGACAAATCCACCCTCACCCTGCCCCAGGCCATCTACAACCTGGGATTCCAACGCTTCGACTACGGCTCCGCGAGCGTCATGGCACTGATCCTCTTCGCCCTCTGCATGGCCTTCACCGCCCTGCTCATGCGCCGTCGGGGCGGCCTCCTCGGGGCGGGTGACTGACCGTGGACCGACTCCTCGCCCCCGACACCCGCCCGCCCGCCGCGCCCACGCCCCCGGACCCCGCGTCCGGCGCCCGGACGCCCCGGAACCGCACCCCCCGGGCCCGCCGCAGGGCCGTCCTGCACTGGATCGCCGTCCACTCCCTCGGCGTGGCCGCCGCCCTGTTCTTCGTCCTCCCCTTCGTGTTCGTCCTCCTCACCTCGCTGATGACCGACCAACAGGCCCTCAGCCGCGACCTCGTGCCCCGCACCTGGGTCTGGGAGAACTACGTCCGGGTCTGGGACACCCCCGGCTTCCTCACCTGGTGGCGCAACACCCTCCTGTACGCGGGCCTCGGCACCCTCCTGACCGTCCTGTCCTCCATCCCCCCGGCCTACGCCCTGGCCCGCTTCCGCTTCCGCGGTCGCCGGCTCTCCCTGCTGCTCGTCATCGCCACGATGATGCTGCCGCCCCAGGTGGTCGTGGTCCCCATGTACCTGTTCTGGGCCAAGCAGCTCGACCTGTCCGGCAGCCTCTGGCCGCTGATCATCCCGCTCGCCTTCGGTGACGCCTTCTCCATCTTCCTGCTCCGCCAGTTCCTGCTCACCATCCCCGTCGAATACCTCGACGCCGCCCGCGTCGACGGCTGCGGGGAACTGCGGGTGCTGCTCCGCGTCGTGCTCCCGATGGCCAAGCCCGGCATCGCCGCCATCGCCCTCTTCTCCTTCTTCGCCCTGTGGAACGACTACTTCGGGCCACAGATCTACGCCTCCGACAACCCCGCCGCCTGGACCCTCAGCTACGGCCTGGAGTCCTTCAAGGGCGCCCACCACACCGACTGGAACCTCACGATGGCCGCCACCGCGCTGGTCATGGCCCCCGTGATCCTCCTGTTCTTCTGCGCCCAACGGGCCTTCACCGAAGGCGTGACCCTGACCGGTGTGAAGGGCTGACCCCGCCCTCCCGCCGCCGCTCCACCCGCACCGCACACCCCCACCCCCCTGGAGGAACCATGCGCGCGCACCCCACCACTCCCCGGCGGCTCCTCGCCGCCTCCGGAGCCGCCCTCGCGGCCGCCGCCCTGCTCGTCGGCCTCGGCGCCGCCCCCGCCCCGGCCGCGGGCCCCGCCCCGGGCCCCGCCGCCGTCCTCGCCGATCCCACCCCCGTGGCCGTCAACGGACAACTCGCCGTCTGCGGCACCAAGCTCTGCAACCGGTACGGCAAGCCGATCCAACTGCGCGGCATGAGCGGCCACGGCACCCAGTGGTACGCCCGGTGCCTCACCGACGGCTCCCTCGACGCCCTCGCCCAGGACTGGAAGGCGGACGTCCTGCGCGTCTCCACCTACGTCCAGGAAGGCGGCTACGAGACCGACCCCGCCAAGTACACCGAGATCGCCCACCGCCTCATCGAACAGGCCACCGCGCGCGGCATGTACGTGATCGTGGACTGGCACATGCTGGACCCGGGCGACCCCAACACCAACCTCGCCAAGGCCAAGACCTTCTTCGCCGCCATCGCCGAGCGGCACAAGGCGAAGAACAACGTGCTCTACGAGATCGCGAACGAACCCAGCGGCGTGAGCTGGTCCGCGATCAAGGGCTACGCCGAGAAAATCATCCCGACCATCCGCGCCGTCGACGCCGACGCCCCCGTGCTCGTCGGCACCCGCGCCTGGTCCTCGCTCGGGGTCTCCGAGGGCGCGGACGAGAAGGAGGTCGTGAACAACCCGGTCAAGGCCGCGAACATCATGTACACCTTCCACTTCTACGCCGCCTCCCACCGCCAGGAGTACCTCGACGCCCTGTCCCGGGCCGCCGACCGGATCCCCGTGTTCGTCACCGAGTTCGGCACCCAGGACTACGCCGGCGAGGGCGCGAACGACTTCGCCATGACCCAGAAGTACCTGGACCTCATGGCGAGCAAGAAGATCGGCTGGGTGAACTGGAACTACTCCGACGACTGGCGCTCGGGCGCCGTGTTCAAGGAGGGCACCTGCGCGAAGAACACCGGCTGGGCGGGCACCGCCAACCTCAAGCCGGCCGGCGTCTGGATCCGCGACCGGATCCGCACCCCCGACGCCTTCCCCACCTCCTGACCCGACCCACCCACCCCGCGGCCCGACCGGCTCCGGGCCCGCCGCGTCCCCTTCGCGCGGCGGGCCCGTCGCCCCTTCGCCCCGTCAGCCTGCGGGCTCCGCCGGTCCGAAGGCCCCGAGGTCCACGCCGTCGAGCACGAACCCTCCCGCGAACCGCACCCGAACCCCGACCCGAAGATCCTCCCGGTGCGCCCGCCACACCGGCTCCAACGCGGCCACCTCGGCCTCCGCCCGGGCCCGACTGGCCGGGGGCATCTGCGCCCCGAAATCGGCGAGCAGCGAGGACAGCCGCTCGTACTCCAGCACCTCGGCCCCCGGCTCCCGCTCCGCCGCCGCGTCCACCCGCTCCACGACCCCCTCGGCACCCGCCCCGAGCGCCAGGAACCCGCCCCCGTCGAGTTCACCGCCCACGGGCACGTCCCGCAGCAACCGCACCCGCGTCCCCACCTCGACCACCGACATTCCCGTCACCGTGCCTCTCCTTCGTCCCGTGTCCCTCAGTGCTCGCAGAGCGAGAACTCCCGCTCGTAGACCTGCTCGTTGTGCGCGTCCACGAAGAACTTCCGCTCCCGCATGAGCTCCTCGCGGTGGGCCCGGGCCTGGTCGAGGGTCATGGTCGAGGTCCGGGCCCAGGGCTGCTGCGGCGGCACGTCCGAGGTCGAGACGATCTCCGCGGCGGGGTCCACCAGGAAGAACGCCAGGATCTTGCGGTGCCCCGGCCGCTCCGGGTCCGCGAGACGGAAGGGCGCGACCCGGTGTTGCAGCACGTTCGGGAACGCAAGGCAGCGGCCCGCCGGGGTAGCGGCCGAACCGAGGACCTGGTTCAGCGCGCCCTCGTTCTCCAGGCCGTAGACCTCGCGCATCCCGTTGTCGTCGTTCTGCTGGTAGTCCGGGTCGTGGACCGCCGCCCGGAAGCCCAACCGGCTCTCGGTGACGTTCTCGGCGTCCCAGTAGCAGATGCCCGTGGACACGATCCGCTCGTTCAGCATCCCCTCGACGTGCCACGAGCCACCCGGGTACTCGGGCTTCTCGGGCGTGAGGTGGATGGTCGCGAGCTTGACGACCACCTGGAGCCGGCGTCCCCGCAGGCTCACCCGCGCGTCCCCGTCGGGCACCTCCGGAGCGGTGAACTCCGGGGCGTCGGGCAGCACCGGCCGGCGCTCCTCCCACCACAGGTCCATGGCCTCCTCCCACGCCGACAGGGCGTCCTGATGGGCCCCGTAGTCGGGGAAGTCGGCCTTGTTCGGGTACACCGGCTCCGAGTCGTACCAGCCGTACGGGTCGGGCTCGATGCGCGGGGGCCGCGGGTGCCGCAGGTCGGTGAGCACGTTCTCCCACAGCGGGAGCAGCCGCCCGAACAGCTCCGGCAGCACGCCGGCCAGCTCCCGGTGCGCCTCGGGGTGCACGTTGTTGACGTACGAACGGAACGACACCCCGCCGTCCTCGCTGACGTCCACGTCCGTGGGCAGCCACTGGAAGCGGGCGGAGAACTCGTGGCCCGCGCGCCCGCCCGTCGGGTCGACCCACGCCCGCTCGGGCGCCCCGCTCACCTCGCGCACCAGGCAGAACAGGGAGGGGTGCACCAGGTCCAGGACCTGCCCGTCGGAGCCGGGATGCCAGTCCCGCTCCGCCTCGGGGACCTGCTCCAGCACCCGCACTGCCGCGCGCAGCCGCGCCCGGAGATCGTCGTCGAGCAGCGCGTCCGACTGCCACACCCCGTCGACGGCGGACACCTCGACGCCGGTGCGCCCGTCGCGCAGCCCCGCGTAGTGCGCGAGTTCGGCCAGCACGTGGCGGACCTGGGCCTCGGTCAGCCCCTGCTCCGCCGCCTCCCGGCCCCACCGGGCGAGCACCTCCGCGTCGCGCATCTTCTCGAACCAGCCGGGCTTGGAGCGGATGTGCGCGCCGCACGCGATCATCCGCAGTTCCGCGAGCGTGCGCGGAGTGGCCGCGTACGCCTCGGAACGGGACGTGTCGAAGGGCAGCGGAAAAGCAGACAGGCCGGTCAACGCTCCAGATCCTCCCGGTCGGGTGTGTGGTGGCCGGAAGGATATGCCGGCCCGCCGACACCGCCCCCGGACACCGTCCCCGCTCAGACCACGGACAGCAGGTCCACCACGAAGACGAGCGTGGATCCGGCCGGGATCAGGGCGGACGGGGACTGCTTGCCGTAGCCCAGGCGCGGCGGGACGAGGATCTCGCGCCGACCCCCGACCCGCATCCCCCGCACGCCCCGGTCGAAGCCCTTGACGGCCCGTCCGCCGCCCACCGCGAACTTGAACGGCTCGTCCCGGTCCCAGGAGGCGTCGAACTCCCGGCCGGACGCGAACGTGAGCCCGACGTAGTGCACCCGCACCACCCGTCCCGGCTTCGCCTCGGCGCCGTCCCCGACCACGAGGTCCCGGACCGTCAGCTCCTCGGGGGGTTCGCCCTCGGGGCGCTCGACCAGGGGCTTCGTCGGTTCGCTCATGTCGTCCTCATCGCTCGGCCGCCGGGCCCGTGGCCCGGGCCGGCCGGGCGCACGGTCGCTCCGCACGCCGACCCCCACGCTACCGACGCCGGAGGCCATGGGGGATACTCGGTGCATTATCGACCGGTTTACGGGGGTTTGCGCCCTCTGTTCGGCATACGAGGAGCGGGTGGCATGGACGGGATGGGCGGCTGGCGCTGGTACTACACGCGCCGCAGACTGCGGACGCACCGGGTGTGGCGACTGCCGGTGTGCCTGCTCGCCGTGAGCCTGGTGCTGTCGTGGCTGCTGCCGTACCTGGACCGGACGGTCACCCGGATCGGCCGGAACACCGGCTCGCACCTGTTCAACGAGATCGACGAGGGCTCCATGGCCACCCTCCTCGGCGCCGTGGCCGGCGGCATGGTCACCCTCGCCGGTCTGGTGTTCACCGCGCTGACCCTGGCCATGCAGTTCGGGGCGGGCCAGTTGTCCGTCCGGGTGGTGCCGATCCTGCAACAGGACCCGCTGATGCGGTGGGCCACCGGCACCTTCATGGCCACTTTCGTCTACACCCTGATGATCTCGGTACGCCTCGCGGTGCACGAGGAGGACTACCGGCCGGTGCTGTCGATGCTCTTCGCCATCGGCATCTCGATTGTCTCGGCGGTGCTGTTCTTCGCGCTGGTCGCCCGGGTGGGCGGGGTCCTCAACTCCGGGGCCCTGCTGCGGACCCTGGCCCTGGAGGGCCGCCGGGCGGTGGCGCGCAACCACCCCTACCCCGTCCGTTGGCTGCCCGAGCACGCCGTCCCGATCCCCGAACCGACGCCGGCGCCCGGGCCGGACGCCGGGCCGCCCACGGTGGTCAGCCTGGACACCCCGCCCCGGGCCGGCCAGATCCTGCTGGCCTTCCACACCGACCGCCTGGAGCGCACGGCGCGGGCCTGGGGGGTGCGCGTCGAGCTGGTGCCGGTGGTCGGCGACTTCGTGGCCCTGCACGCCCCGCTCTTCCTCGTGCACGGCCCCGTGGACCGCGCGCGCCGCCGGGTGCTGCTGCGGTGCCTGCTGTTCGGCGAGACCCACGGCTCCACCACGGACCCGGCCGGCGCCCTGCGCACCCTGGTCGACATCGCGCTGAAGGCGCTGTCGCCGGCGGTCAACGACCCCGGACGGGCGGTCCAGGCCCTCGACCACATCGAGGACATGCTGACCGACCTCGCGCCCCGACTCGCCCTCGTGCCCACCGGCGGCGGCGCCGCGTTCGGGCACCGCACCCGGTCCTGGGCCGACTACGTGTGCATCGGCACGGACGAGATCCGGCACTTCGGCGCCACCTCCATCCAGGTGCAGCGCCGGCTGCGGGCGCTGTTCACCTCGGTGGCCTCCGTGTGCACCCCCGAGCAGCGGGGACCCTTGACGGCGCGTCTGGAGACCATGGACGCCGAGGCCGCCGCGCAGTGGCCGCAGGCCCTGGACCGCGAGCTGGCCCGCCGCCCGGACGCGCAGGGGCTGGGCCGGGAGGACGGCAGCACGCTGTAGCACCACGCGGAGGCCCGGGGGTGGGGATTTGAGGCTCAGTCCGACTCGGTGAACGACAGAATGTTCGCCTTCCAGCGGGCCGCCGAGTGGGGGTACGGCATCAGCGCGGCCTCCTCCTGGGCCTCGGCGCCCGCCGCGAGGATCTCCGGATCGGGCTCCCCGTCGCCGGAGAGACCGGTGTCGGTGCCGGCGGGTGCCTCGCCGGCCGTCTCGGCCACGGCCCGGTCCAGGGCCTGGCCGTAGGCGCGGATGAGCGCGGCGGTCTCGGCGACGGCCGGGTGCTCCGGGTCGTCGAGCCGGTCGAGGGCGGCCTCGGCCGCGTCGAGTTCGGCGGCCAGGGCGCGCAGCTCGGGGTGGGCGGCGAGGGCGAGGACGGTGTCCGTGCGGAAGGCGGCGAGGTCGGGCCCGTAGAGCCGCTCGGAGACCAGCAGGTCCTCCAGGTCCCGGGCGCGCAGGGCGTCCGGGCCCAGGTGGGCGACGGGGTCGGTGACGGCCGACGGCAGCAGGCCCAGCGGGGAGCCGACGGCGCGCAGGCGGTCCGCGAGCACGTGCCCGGGCCCCGCCTCGGGGTGACGGGCCGCCAGCACCTCGGGCAGGGCCGTGAACACGGCGTCGAGGTCGGCGGGGCCGCCGGCGGCCGGGACGGCGACGGCGTCGAACGCGGCCTCGATGTCCGCGTCGATCAGGCCCGAGGCGACCATCCGGCCCAGCCACATCAGGCGCACGACCTCGTCGTGCCCGAAGAGCGGCCGGCCCTCCGGGTCCCGTTCGGCCGCGGGCGCGTGCCCGCGCTCCGACCAGACGCGCGCCCGTTCGGCCGGCACCCCGGCGAGGCGGGCGGCGTCGGCGAGGCCGACGGTCCGGGGCGGTAGGGCGGAAGGATCGAAGCTCACGGCGGTGACACCTCTCGTACGCGGTCCGGGGCGGACCACGCCTCCGTGCCCGGATGGCGACGGAGGGAACCGACAAAACACCGCAATGCTCGCCGCCCGGCCCGCCCGCCCGAAAGCGCCGTTCGTCGCGGGCCCTCTCATCCCCGAGGATGACCCGGCCGGGCGGAGCGGCAACCGTTACACAACTCCGGCATCACTGATACAAACGACTTTTACCGTCGTTTGCATGACTATCACCGAAAACGGGGGCGGAGTCGACGCCGCCGCGACCGGCGTCCTCGTCGTGACCACCAACGACGCCCCCGGATACCGCGTGGAGCGGGTGATCGGCGAGGTCTTCGGCCTGACCGTCCGGTCCCGACACCTGGGCAGCCAGATCGGCGCCGGCCTGAAGTCCATGCTCGGCGGAGAGCTCCGGGGCCTCACCAAGACCCTGGCCGAGACCCGCCACGAGGCCATGGAACGCCTCATCGAGCAGACCAGGGCGCGCGGCGGCAACGCCGTCCTCATGATGCGCTACGACGTGACGGCCGCCGCCGACGTCGGCACCGAGGTGTGCGCCTACGGCACCGCCGTGGTCCTGACCCCGGAAACCGCCTGACCCACGCCACGGCGCGCGGCGGGTTCGCCCGGGGAAGCGCCAGAAACGATGCGCGCATGATCTCCGACACCCTCGCCGACCTCGCCCGCGCCCTCGGCGGCCGGTTCACCGCCCCCGAACCCGACCGCTCCCGCCCGGGCCCGCCCCCGACCTCGCCCGTGACCGGCGCGAGCCCCGTGACCGGCCCCGTCGTCATCGACTCCCGCGAGGCCCGCCCCGGCTCCCTCTTCGTGGCCCTCGCCGGGGACCGCACCGACGGCCACCGCCACGTCGCCGACGCCCTCGCCCGGGGCGCCGTCGCCGTCCTCGCCGAACGACCCGTGCCGGCCCCGGCCGTCGTGGTGCCCGACACCCGACGGGCCCTGATCGGCCTCGCCGCCAGACACCGCTCGCGCCTCGCCGCCCGCACCGTCATCGGGATCACCGGCTCGGCCGGCAAGACCACCACCAAGGACCTCCTCGCGCACGTCCTGGCCCCGCACGGCCCGACCGTCGCCAACCGCCTCTCCTTCAACAACACGCTCGGCCTGCCCCTCACCCTGCTCTCCGCCGGACCCGACACCCGCCACCTCGTCCTGGAGATGGGCGGACGCCGACCCGGCGAGATCGCGCACTTGGCCGACACCGCGCTCCCCACCATCGGTGTCGTCACCAACACCGGCACCGCCCACCTCGGGCCCTTCGGCGGACGCGAGGGCATCCGACGCGCGAAATCCGAACTGATCCGGGCCCTGCCCCCCGAGGGCACCGCCGTCCTCAACGCGGACGATCCCGCCATCCTCGTCCTGCGCGGCCGGGCACCGGGCGCGATCCTCACCTTCGGCACCCGCAACGCCGACGTGCTCGTCGAGGACCTGCGTCTCGACGAGGAGGCCCGCCCCCGCTTCACCCTGCGCCACGACGGCCGCGCCGAACGCGTCGCCCTCGGCCTCCACGGCCCCCACCAGGCACTGAACGCGGCCGCCGCGACCGCCGCCGCCCTCGCCGCCGGCCTCGAACTCCCCGAGATCGCGCACGCCCTGCGCACCGCCCGCCGAGCCACCCCCAGCCGGATGCAACTCACCCGCCTGGCGAACGGGGCGATCGTGCTCAACGACGCGTTCACCGCGAACCCGCACGCCATGGACGTCGCCCTGCACACCCTCGCCGCCCTGGCGGCGGCCGGCCGCCGCCCGATCGCCGTGCTCGGCGAGATGCGCGACCTGGGAGCCGGCTCGGCCGACTTCCACCGCCGCCTCGGCCGCCGGGCCGCGGCCCTCGGCGCGGCCCGCCTGATCGGCGTCGGCGGGCCCGAGGCCGCCCTCATGGTCACCAGCGCCCGCCGCTCCGGTCTCGACGCCGGCCACGCCGCCGACCCCGACCGGGCCCTCGCCCTCCTCGGCGCCCCGCGCCCCCACGACGTGGTCCTCGTCAAGGGCTCCCGCGCCGGCGGCGTCGAACACGTCGCCCGCGCCCTGTCCGCACCACCCGTCTGAGCCCCCCTTCCCCCCACCCTGCCCGTCCAACATCCCCGGAGGACCCCGCGATGCGCCGCCCCGGCCTCACCCCCGGCCACTCGGTGGCCCCGCACACCTTCGTCGCCCTGGCCGACGTCGACCCCCCCCCCCCACCCTGCCCGTCCAACATCCCCGGAGGACCCCGCGATGCGCCGCCCCGGCCTCACCCCCGGCCACTCGGTGGCCCCGCACACCTTCGTCGCCCTGGCCGACGTCGACCCCACCCCCCCCACCCTGCCCGTCCAACATCCCCGGAGGACCCCGCGATGCGCCGCCCCGGCCTCACCCCCGGCCACTCGGTGGCCCCGCACACCTTCGTCGCCCTGGCCGACGTCGACCCCACCATCGGCCAGGACCTCCGCTACGCCGGCCCCGACAACTTCGTCGGCACCCCCCTGGACGGCTACGAGAGGGCGACCTGCCTGTTGACAGCCCCCGCCGCCCGCGCCCTCGGCCACGCCCAGGGCCTCCTGGCCCCCCTCGGCTACGCCCTGCTCGTGCTCGACGGCTACCGCCCCCAGCGTGCCGCCGACCACATGCTCCGCTGGGCCGCAGGCCCCGAATGCCCCGCCACCCGCCGCCGGCACCACCCCCGAGTGCCCAAGGACCGCCTCTTCGGACACGAGCACCTCCACCCCCGGTCCGGTCACGGCCGGGGCAGCACCGTGGACGTGACCCTCGTCGACCGCCGGGGCGACGCCCTCGACATGGGCACCCCCTTCGACCACTTCGACCCCCGGTCCCACGCCGCGAGCACCGAGATCGAGCCGGAGGCGCGAGTCAACCGGCAACTGCTGGACACCGCGATGTCCCGGGCCGGCTTCCGGGGCCTGGCCACCGCCTGGTGGCACTACACCCTCCTCGAAGAGCCCTTCGCCGACACCCACTTCGACTTCCCGACCACCCGCACCGCCCTCCTCCCGCCCCACTGACCACCCGGACGGAAAGCCCCGCCCCCATGGCCCTCGTGTCGGCTCTGATCCCAGCCGTTCTGCTCCTCCTCTTCCTCCTCTTCCTCGGGCTGTTCACCGCGAGCGTCCGACAGGACCGACGCCGCTTCCGCAACGCCGTCCTCCTCGGCCTGGCCGTGATCAGCGGCCTCTACGGGCTCTACACCCTGGGCCGGTACCTGCCCGAACCGTGGAACGGGGTGGGGCACACCCTGGTGGCCGTCGTGCAGGGCACCGCCGTGCTCGTCCTGGTGGGCTTCCTGCTCGCCAACGGCCTGTCCATGGCCCGCAAGGAAGGCCGCCGGCTCGCCAACCTGCTCTCCGGCCTCGTCGGACTGGCCCTGCCGGCGGTGCTCCTCCTGATGTGGTCGGCCGCCTCGCCGACCACACCCGCGGCCTGGACGGGCGCCACCGCCTACATCGTCTTCACGACCTCCTACGTCTCCTTCCTCTTCCTGTGCTTCCTCGGCTACGCCTTCGTGTACGGCCGCGGCATCGTCCGCGAGGACGTCGACCACGTCGTCGTCCTCGGCTGCGGACTCCTCGACGGGGACCGGGTGCCGCCGCTGCTCGCCTCCCGCCTGCGCAAGGGCCTGGAGATCCACCAGGCGCAGCTCGCGCGCGGCGGTCCCGCCCCGATCCTGCTCACCTCGGGCGGCCAGGGACCGGACGAGACCGTGCCCGAGGCCACCGCCATGGCCCGCTGGCTCGTCGCGCACGGGGCCCCCGCCGACCACGTGCGGGAGGAGAACCGCTCGCGGACCACCACCGAGAACCTCGTCCTCAGCCGCGAGATCATGACCGCCGACCGCCCGGACTCCCGCTGCGTGATCGTCACCAACAACTTCCACGCCTTCCGCGCCGCCATGTTCGCCGCCGAGGCCGGTGTGAACGGGAACGTCATGGGCTCTCCGACCGCCGCCTACTACTGGCCCAGCGCCACGATCCGCGAGTTCGTCGCGGTCTTCTGGCAGCACCGGCGGGCCAACCTCGCCGTCTGCGCGTTCATGATCGTGCCCGCGGTGATCGTGGCCCTGACGCTCTGACGGGCCCGCTCGTCCCACTCAGTGGGAAACGTGCCCGCCGCGCACCCTCGGGATCGGGCCCGCAGGCGTGCCGGGGGCCGCGCGGGGGCAATGATCGTCCGGAGCCGCGGCGACGCCGCGTGCCACGGGAGTCGACGCGGGGGTTTTGTGGTGGGTACGGGACGAGTACGTGAGGGTTCGGTTCCGACGGGGGTGCCGACGGCCTCGGGCGCCCTGCCGGTGGTGGGCCACGGCGCCGCCCTGCTGCGGGACCCGATGGCCTTCCTGACGTCCCTCTCCGCGTACGGCCCGCTGGTGACCGTGATGATCGGCGGATCGCCCACCGTGTTCGTGTCCGACCCCGGGCTCGCCCGGCAGGTCCTCACCCACGACCGGGTCTTCGACAAGGGCGGCCCCATGGTGGAGCGGGCCCGCGCCGTGGTGGGCAACGGGCTGGTGGGCTGCCCGCACGCCGAACACCGGCGCCAACGCCGACTGTGCCAACCCTCGTTCCAGCCCGAGCGGCTCGCCGACTACGGACGCCACTTCCTGGAGGCGGCCCGGGTCACGGCGGCGGGCTGGCGGGACGGGCAGATCGTGGACGTGGTGGCCGAGATGCAGGTCATGGCCATCCGGGCGGTGCTCGACACCATCTTCTCCGGGGGCCTGCCGGCGGGTGTCGTGGCACCCACCCTCGCCGACCTGGACACGGTGGTCGGCGGGGTGTTCCGCCGCATGGTGACCCCCTCGGCCCTGGAACGGGTCCCGGTCGTCGGCAGCAGGGGCTTCACGGAGGCCCTGGCGCGCCTGAACCGGACCATGGAGAGCCTGATCGAGGTCGGCCGCCGGCAGGCCGCGGCCGGCACCGAGGACCCGGCCGCGGCCGGGCAGGGCGTGACGGACGCGGCGGAGAACCTGCTCGGCGTCCTGATCCGCACCGTCGACCCCGAGGCCGCCGGGGACGCCCGCACCGCCCGTCTCGACCGGGGGGAACTGGCCGACCAGGTGTTCACGTTCTTCGGCGCCGGCTCCGAGACCACCGCCAACACCCTCGCCTGGGCCTGGGAACTCCTCGGCCGGCACCCCGAACCGGCCGGCCGGCTGTGGCGCGAGATCGCGGACGCGGCCACCGCCGGGCCCCTCACCCACGGGCGACTCGCCGAACTCGACCTGACCGACCGGGTGGTCACCGAGACCCTCCGGCTGCGCCCGCCGGCCTGGCTCATCGGCCGCCGCACCACCGAGCCCGTCGACCTGGGCGGCGTGTCGCTGCCGGTCGGCACGGACGTGGCCGTCAGCCCCGTCACCGTCCACCACGACCCCGCCTGGTACCCGGACCCGGAGCGCTTCGATCCGGACCGCTGGGTGGGGGTCCGGCCGCACCGGGAACGGTTCCTCGCCTTCGGCGGCGGACCCCGGCGCTGCATCGGCGACCGGTTCGCGCAGACGGAGATGGTGGCCGCCCTCGCCGTGATCGGCTCGCGGTGGCGCCTGGAGACCGTGGACGCCCGCCCGCCCCGGGTCGTGCCCGGGATCACGCTGCGCCCGCGCGGACTGCGCATGCGGGTCCGCGCGCACACGGCCTGAGGCCCGACACGAGTGAACGCCCGCCGGGCGACGGGGGATCCGTCGCCCGGCGGGCGTTCGTGGCACCGCCGGGGCTACTGCGCGGCGGTCGCCGACGGGATGTCCACCTGCGCGGCCCGACGGGCCGGCAGCAGCGAGGCGAGCAGGGCGCCGCCGACCGCGAGGCCGATGCCCAGGGCGAGCCGGCCCCACGGCAGGACGAAGTCGTAGCCGACCACGGACGCCTGGAGGGTGCGGCCGAAGGCCCAGCCCAGGAACACGCCCGCCACGGTGCCGATCACCGCGCCGAGCACGCCGACCACCAGGGCCTCCAGCCGGATCATCCGGGCCACGCCGGGCCGGTCCAGGCCGATCGCGCGGAGCATGCCGATCTCCCGGCGACGCTCCATGACCGACATGGCCAGGGTGTTGGCGATGCCGAGGGCGGCGATCACCAGGGCCATGCTGAGCAGGGCGTAGAAGATGTTCAGCCCCTGGGCGAGGTCCCCGCTCTCCATCTCGATGATGGTCCTCTTGTCCAGGACCGACAGGGAGGGGTTGTCGCCGAGGGCCTTGACGATCTCGGCGTGCCCGGCCTTGCCCAGGCCGCTCTTCGGGGAGACGAGGACCTTCTGGATGCCGGGAGCCTCGTCGTAGCGGGAGACGAGATCGGCGGAGGCGGTGATGCTGGGCATCACGGGGTCCTCCTCGTTCGCCTTGTACACGGCCCCGATCGTGACCTCGCCCTGCTTGTCGTGCCGGACGAGCGGAAGCTTCTGGCCGAGCTTCCAGCCCTCCTTGGCCATCTTGAAGTCGGCGACGGCGATCTGCCCCTTGGCGAGGACGTCCATGGAGCCGGAGACGAGCTCGTGCCGCATCAGCTTGCCGACGGAGGCGGGGTCCACGCCGGTGATCACGGACTCACGGCCGTCCAGACGGTAGGTCGTGGACATCCGCAGCGGGGTCTGGGTGGCGCCGGGGATCTTGGCGACGGCCGCGACCGTCTCCGGCGACAAGGGGCCGCCGTCCGCGGACTCCACCAGGTAGTCGGCGGTGAAGGAGCCGCCGGTGGACCGGTCGATGTAGGCGTTCGCGGAGGCCCCGAGCACGGACAGGCCGGAGGCCAGGGACAGGGCGATGGCCAGGGCGGCGGCGGTGGCGCCGGTACGGCGCGGGTCGCGGACGGTGTTGCGGGTGGCCAGGTCGCCGTGGACCGGGGCGAACCGCAGCAGCAGCGGCCGGATCGCGGCGACGAAGGGCCGCGACAGCAGCGGGATCAGCAGCAGCACGCCGGTCAGGGCCACGGCGGCACCGAGCCCGAGCACGGTCCGGGAGTCCTGGGTGTTCTTGATGAACAGGCCGATCACGACACCGGCCACACCCGCGACCAGCGAGCCCGTGCCGATCTTGCTGCGCAGGCCGCCGACGGTGGCGGGGGCGGCGGGCTCGGCCTCGCTGAGCGCGGCCATCGGGGGGATGGACATGGCGCGACGGATCGGCAGCCAGGCCGCGAGCACCGGGAGCACCGTGCCGACGACGACGGCGATGAACACCACGTCGGGGCCGATGACCAGCGACGCGACCGGGGACTCGTCGGTGGCGAAGAGCACCTGGAGGAGCTGGGCGACACCCACGCCCGCCGCGATGCCCATCACCGAGGCGACGAGGCCGACGAGGGCGGACTCGGCCAGCAGGATGTTGCGGACCTGGTGCCGGGTGGCGCCCACGGCCCGCATCAGGGCCAGCTCGCGGGTCCGGCGGGAGACCAGCATGGTGAAGGTGTTGGCGATCAGGAACGTGGCCACGAACAGGGCGATGCCGGCGAAGCCCGTCATGATCTGGCTCATGGTGTCGCTGTCGCTGGACGCCATCATCGCCGCGGTGCGGGACATCTGGGCACCGGTGACGGCGATGGTCCCCGGCAGGGTCTTCTCGACCTGGTCGGCGAGGGCCATCACGTCGGTGGAGGGCTCCACCGCGATCTCGATCGAGTTGTAGTGACCGGGCTCGCTGAACAGGGCCTGGCCGGCCGCGTCACCGAACAGGACCAGGCTGCCGCCGGGCGGGAGCTTGGAGTAGTCGGTGGTGAACAGGCCGGAGATCCGGTAGTCGGCGGCGGCCCCGCCGGTGCCGACCCGCGCGGTGTCCCCGACCCGGTAACCGGCCTTGGCCGCGCTGTCCTTGTCGAGGGCGATCGACTTCTCGTCGGCGGGGCCCGCGCCCTGCACGAAGGCGTAGGCGGGGTCCACGCCCTTGGCGTTGGGGGCGAAGTTGCCGCCCTGCCGGAAGTTCTTGCTGCCCAGCAGCCTGCCCTCGCGGTCGGTGACGGCGGTGAACCCGCTGACGCGGCCCGCGGCGGCGGTGACCCCGGGCAGCTTGGCCAGGGTCGCCGCGTCGGCGGACTTCAGGGAGGCGGGGGGCTTTCCGGGCTCGTTCTTCGGATCGACGTTGAGGTCGATGTTCTTGAAGCCGGCGCTGACGCGGTCGACGCCGGCCTGCTTCTGACTGTCGCCGTAGACGAGGCTGCCGGTGATGAAGGTGACACCGAGCATGACCGCGAACACGGTCATCGCCAAACGGGCCTTGTGCGCGAGGACGTTGCGCAGGGCGGTACGGAACATGGCGGGAGAATCCTGGGGGGAGAGGGCTCGACGGGGGCCGAGCGGGTCCGGGTGGGGGCGTCGCGGGGCGTCAGCTGGTGCGCGCGCGGCCGTCGAAGCCCTTCATGCGGTCCAGCACCCGGTCGGCGGTGGGCCGGGTCATCTCGTCCACGAGCCGGCCGTCGGCGAGGAAGATCACGCGGTCCGCGTAGGACGCGGCCACCGGGTCGTGGGTGACCATGACCACGGTCTGCCGCAGTTCGTTCACCGAGGCCCGCAGGAAGCCCAGCACCTCGGCGCCCGCCCGCGAGTCGAGGTTGCCGGTGGGCTCGTCGCCGAACACGATCGCGGGCCGCGAGGCCAGCGCCCGGGCCACGGCCACGCGCTGCTGCTGACCGCCGGAAAGCTGGTTGGGGCGGTGCGAGAGCCGACCCGACAGGCCCACCATGCCCACGACGTGGTCCACCCAGCCCTGGTCGGGCTTGCGGCCGGCGATCGTCATCGGCAGCGTGATGTTCTCCAGCGCCGTCAGCGTGGGCATCAGGTTGAACGCCTGGAAGATGAACCCGATCCGGTCCCGCCGCAGCTGGGTCAGCTGCTTGTCGTTCAGGGAGCTCAGCTCGGTGTCACCGATGCGCACCGAACCCGAGGTGAACGAGTCCAGCCCGGCCACGCAGTGCATCAGGGTGGACTTGCCACTGCCCGACGGCCCCATGATCGCCGTGAACTGCCCCTCCCCGAAGGCCACGTTCACCTGGTCCAGCGCCACGACCCGGTTCTCCCCGTCGCCGTAGACCTTCGACAGGTTGCTCGTCGCCGCGGCGGCCTGCGGCGCGGGGATCCGCTCGCCCTGCTCGTGCGGCGGGGGGTAGGAACCAAAGGGGACGGTCATGAGAACTCCTCAGCGGGCGCCGGGGCAACGAAAGATCAAAAGGCGCGGTTCGAAGAGTGCCGGGGGAACGTATCGAAGCCGGGGCCCGTTTGTATCAGCGCCCACTCCGCTTGGCAGCAATCCGGCCGGACCGGCCCGGGGACGCGCGACACGGGTCGAAAGTCCCGGCCGGAAACGACGAAAGCCCCCACCCCCTCCGGTGAGGGGGCGAGGGCCGGAGCCGCGCACGGGGGGGCGACGGGATCACGCCTTGCGGAGCTTGCGGACGTCGTCGGTGTAGATCGCGTCCCCCTGCCAGGAGCGGTCCTGGTCCTCCAGGGCGGCCGCGCAGCCGATCTTCTCGTAGGCGGTCTTGAAACGCTCCCCGCACCACGAGAAACGGGTCTGGTCGGGATTCACCACCTGCTCGCCGTGGAAGGTGTACGCCGGGCGTACCTCCTTCTCGTACTCGGTGGTGGTCTTGTCGTAGGCGGCCTGGCGGACGGCGTTGTCGGGGCGCGGCACCCGGCCGTGACCGTCGTAGGTCTCGGGGTCGTACGGGGTCTCCTGCTTCGGCTGCGGGATCACCTTGCCGGCCACGTAGCCCACGGGGTTGTCACCGCCCGACAGCACCGTGAACCCGAACCCGCCGAGGAGCACCAGGCCCGCCGCGCCCAGGGCCAACCGGCCGGGCCGCGGCCACGCCCGACGGTCCGTGGTGGGAATCCGCGTGGTCTTGTCGCTGTCCATGGTCACCGCTCGCTCTCCGTCCTGTGCGCGCCCCCGGCCCGTGCCGCGGGTCGCGGCGGGCTCGGGCGGCTCGCGCCGTCCAGTGGCCGGGGAGGGGAGGTCGTCCGGGGGTCTGTCCCGGCGCGCGCTCGACCGCCGATGGCGGTGCCCACGGGTGACGTCCCGGTCGGGGACGTTGCTCCCGGCCTGATGAGGACGATCTTGCCCGGTGCGCGTATCGGGCCCCTGGCCGGTGGGTATCGCTCTCGGCGCCGCTTCGTATCGGTTCTGTAAGCGGGTGGGCGGCGGCCACTCGGGGCCGGTGTCCGGGGGCAGCAGCAGGGTGGCGACGGCCCCGCCGCCGGGGGCGTTGGCGAACCGCAGCTCGGCGTCGAGCAGGGCCGCCTGGCCCAGCGCGATGGTCAGACCCAGGCCGTGGCCGGAGCCCCGGTCGGCGGCCCCGGTGTGGAAGCGTCGTGGGCCGTGCGCCAGCAACTCGGCCGGGAATCCGGGCCCTTGGTCACGCACCTCCACCGAACGGGGGCCGACGGTCACCCGCACCGGGGCGCTCCCGTGCCGGTGCGCGTTGATGACGAGGTTGGCGACGATCCGCTCCAGGCGGCGCGGATCGGTCTCCACGAACCCGCCGCCCGCCCCATCGATCACCTCGGCGTCGAGACCGGTCCGGGTCACGGCGTCGGCGACGACGACGGCGAGCGGCACCCGCCCGCGCGCGGCCCGTTCGGCGCCCGCGTCCAGCCGGGAGACCTCCAACAGGTCCTCGACCAGATCGCGCAGATCGCGCACCCGGCCGCGCAGCAGGTCCTCGATCTCCCCCTCGGGCAGCAGGTCCGTCGCGGCCAGCAACCCGCCCACGGGGGTGCGCAGTTCGTGGGCCACGTCGGCGGTGAACCGGCGTTCGTCCTGGAGGCGTCGGGCGAGGCTGTCGGCCATCCCGTCGACGGTGGCGGCGATCTCGGACACCTCGTCACGCCCCCTGACCGGGCCGATCCGGGCCTGGAGGTCCCCGGCCGAGATCCGACGGGCGGTGGCGGAGACCCGGCCCAGCCGGTGGCCGAGCAGCCGTGCGCCGCCCACCGAGACCAGGGTGGCGGCCCCGACCCCGACCAGCGACGCCCCCACCATGCTGATGTCGAGTTGGCGCAGGTCGTGGAAATCGCCGCTCATGTTGGTCTGCACGGCCAGCACCGGGCTGCCCGGCCCGTCGGTCCGCTGCGCGGCCCAGAAGCTCGGCCCCAGGTTCCCCTGGATCCGTTCGTCGAGCGCCAGGTGCCGTTCGGCGTCACGCGGGGCGCGCAGTCGGGCGGGCAGGTCGGCCGGATCGAGTGCGGCGCCGTCCATGAGCTGCCCGGTGCGCCGGTGCATGTCCATCGCCGAGTGCAGCATGCTCAGGGCGCGGGCCTCGGCCCGCCCGTGCATGTCCTCCACCGTCCACACGTGCACCAGCGTCCCCACGATGGCCGCCACCAGACAGGCCGTGGTCGCGGCCAGCGCGGCGATCTTCGTGCGCAGGGGCGAGCGGGTGGGGTCCGGCTCGGGGAAGGGGTGTGGCGTCCTCACCGGCGGAACTTGTAGCCGAAACCGCGCGCGGTCTCGATGCGGTCCCGCCCGATCTTCCGCCGCAGCCGCTGCACGCCCAGGTCCACGACGCGGCTGTCGCCGTCCCACCCGTAGTCCCACACGTTGCGCAGCAGGGCGTGCCGCTCCAGCACCACCCCGGGATGGGCCGCGAACTCCAGCAGCAGCTTCAGCTCCGTCGGAGTGAGGGCGACCGGTTCACCGCCCATCGTGACTTCCAGACCGACCGTGTCGATCGTCAGGTCCCCGAAGACCAGGAGGTGTTCGGCCCGGCGCCCGGACGGGCCTGCGCCGTGCCGCGCGGGCCCCGGCGCCTCCGGCGCGTACGTGGCGCGCCGCAGCAGCGAGCGGATCCGCGCGACGAGCACCCCGGTGTCCACGGGCTTGACCACGTAGTCGTCGGCCCCGCCTTCCAGACCCGCCACGATGTCCAGCCCGTCACCGCGCGCCGACATCATCAGGATCGGCACCAGGCTCGTCTCCCGCACCCGGTGGCACAGGCCGATGCCGTCGAGCCCCGGCAGCATGACGTCCAGGATCAGCAGGTCGAAGGGCTCGGTCCGGAAGGTCTCCAGGCCGTCGAGCCCGTCGGCGGCGGTGCTCACGCGGTAGCCGTACCGCTCCAGGGCGGTGGCGAACGACCGCCGCATCAGTTCGTCGTCCTCCACGAGCAGCACGCGAACGGGGTCCGGGGAGGCCGAGGGCGAAACGGGGGAGGACACGGGAACACTCCGGCTCACGAGGAAAAGGGGGGCGGGGGCGCCGTGAACCCACGATAGGACAGCCACCGGCCCCGTCCGGGCGGTCGAGCAGAGGCGGGACGGGCATCCCTCCGCCCCGGAAAATCGCAGGTCAGAGTGGTTTTGTGAGTCGGACCCGACCTGGGATCGCGCCGCCCGCGAGCCCACCCGCGGGCTCCGGACCGGGCATCCGATGGGCAATGAAGCGCGAGCCGATACGCGCACGATACAAACGGGGCGCGGCACGCTCGGCGCCCATTGATACACGGACAAGCCCCGGGTGATGCACGACCGACAAATCGTCCCGGCAGAATCCGAAGGTCGACCGGACCACGCACGGCCCCGCGCCGCGCCCCGACGACGATCCCCCCGTCACCCGTGCCCCCGAAAGGGCTCCCTCCCCATGCGCATCGCCCCCCGCCGTTCCCGTCGCGTCGCCCTCGCCGCCACGGCCCTCGCCGCGGCCACCCTGAGCACGGCCTGCGGCGCGTCCGGCCCCGAACTGACGGGCACGGCCGAGGTCACCGAGCAGTCGGCCGGCGCGGCGGGCACGGCGCGACTCGCGTACGACTTCGGCGACACCGCCTACGCCCCGCCCGGCCTCGACGACAAGCGCATGGAGATGAGGGCCGCCGTCACCTACCCCAAGGCCCTCGGTGGCACCAAGCACCCCCTGGTCGTGCTGCTGCACGGCTGGGGCCAGGCCACCTGCGCCGACGGCGACCGGCCGGAGGGCAAGCAGCAGTGGCCCTGCGGGAAGGACACCAAGCCGGTCGACAACCACCTCGGTCACGGCTACCTCGCCGACGCCCTCGCCGCGAAGGGGTACGTGGTGGTGTCGGTGTCCGCGAACGGCATCCAGGCCCAGGAGGGCGGCGACGGGCACCGGGCCCGTGCGGCCCTGCTCGACAAGCACCTGGAACTGTGGCGGGACCTCGCGGACGGCAAGGGCGGGCCGCTGGAGAAGCTGGAGAGGTTCTCCGGGCACGTGGACATGAACCGCGTCGGCACCTTCGGGCACTCGCGCGGGGGCGGCGGCGTCCTCGCCCAGGCCCTCGACGACCACAAGCGCCCCGAGGGGGTCACCCTGCGCGGCGCCATGGCCTTCGCGCCCGCCCTGAACGGCGTCGACCTCGCCAAGGCCAAGCTCACCAAGGTCCCGGTCGCCGCCGTCGCCGGCACCTGCGACGCCATGTGGGACGGGCTGGACGAGGTCGCCACCCTCACCAAGGGCAACCCCGCCGTCGAACGCCACGACGTGGCCGGCGGCAACCACAACTTCTTCAACACGGTCTGGAGCCCCGGCACCGGCCCCGCCTTCGCGACGGACGACGCCGAGCAGCGCCCCGGCGGCCGCTGCGAGAGCGCCGACGGCGGGGGCGCGATACCGCGGCTCACGGCGGAGCGGCAGCGCGAGACGGCGGTCCGCCTGGCCACCGCCTTCTTCGACGAGCACCTGAAGTGATCCCCCGCGCGACGGGGTAGGCGGTGGGGGAGTACCGACACCCGACACCCCACGCACCGGGAGGCACGATGCCGCACCGGAGGAACACAGGACGCCGCCCCCCGGCCGCGCCCCCGCCCGACACCACCCCCGCGGACGCGGACACGGCCGTCGCCCCCGACGCCGGCGGCCACCGCGCCAAACGCGAACGCCCCGGCATCGGCCGCGAGGAACAGACCCGCCCCCACGACCCCGAGCGCGACGCGACCGGGGAGGACCGGGTCAGGGGACGCGCAGGGCCAGCATGACCACGTCGTCCTCCGGCGCCGGGTGGGCCATGCGGCGCCCGATCCGCCGGCACAACTCGTGCGTCGGCCCGTCCCCGTACCGCGCGAGCAGCCCCGCCAGGCGGTCCACGGCCCGGTCGATGTCCTGCCCGCGCCGCTCGACGAGCCCGTCCGTGTAGAGCAGCAGGGTCGAGCCGGACGGCAGCTCCCGCCGGTGTTCGGTGCGCGGCAGGTGCCGCAGCACCGGGTGCAGCAGGACGCCGTGCTCCGTCAAGCGGGCCACCCGACCGTCGGGGGTGCGCAGCAGCGGGGGCGGGTGGCCGGCGTTGGACCAGGTCAGCGGCCAGGGCGCGCCGGGCGGGGCGGGGTCGAGCCGGGCGTGGACCAGTGTGCCGCCCGCCTCGATGGGCAGCACCGCGCAGGCGCTGTTCAGCGCGGTCAGCGCGGTCGCCGGGCTGTACGGGGGATGGTCCAGCGTGGCCTGCCTCAGCATGCTGCGGACCTGGCCCATCACGGTGGCGGCGTGCACGTCGTGACCGGTGATGTCACCGACGGTGATCATGAGGGAGGGCTCCGCGCCGGGCGCGGTGACGGGCAGGTGATAGGCGTCGTACCAGTCGCCGCCGATCATGTTGTCGTTGGCGGCGGGCTGGTAGAAGGCGCTGATCTCGACGCTGTTGGCGAGCGGGAGGTCGGTCAGCATCGCCTCTTGCAGCTCCCGGGCCACCGAGACCCGTTCGTCGAGGTAGCGGGCGCGCTCCACCGCCTGCGCGACGTACCCGGAGGCCGCCGTCAGCAGGGCCCGCTCGGTGATGCCCACCTCGTGCCGCACGGCCCAGCCGACGGCGAGCACCCCCAACAGCGTGCGGCTGCCCCACAGCGGCAGGGACAACAGGGTCGTGAGCCCCAGCCGGTCGGCGAGGGCCACCGCCTCGGGGCCGAAGCCGGCGACGAGGGCCGGACGGTCGGGCACGAACACCGTCCGGCCCTCGCGGGCGGCCCGGGCGCTGGGAAAGGCGGCGTCCACGGGCAGGGCGAGGGGTTCGCGGGCCGCGGGTGTGGCGTCGTCGGGGTCGGGGGTCCGGTGCAGGACCCCCCGGTCGGCGACGAACAGGGCCACGTACGAGGGCTTGCCCACGCCCGCGAGGAGGTCGCGCAGCCGCCGCCGGACGTCCTCCAGGCCCGAGGACTGGGCCAGCTCCTCCGCCGCCTTCAACAGCAGCTCGGCGTGGTCCAGCACGGTCTGGGCCTCGCGCTCAAGCCGCTGCGCCTCGCCCCGATCCCGGTCGGCGGCGGCCCGCGCCGTCTCCAGCACCCGGTTCACGGAGCCGCGCCGGCCCGACAGGATCCGCAGCCGCAGCTCGACCGAGCAGGCCGCGGCCAGGTCCGCCAGATCCTCCCGCTCCGAGTCCTCCCAGCGCCGGGGGCCGCGATCGAGCGCGCACAGGGCCCCCAGCGCGAGCCCGTCCTCGGTGGTGAGCGGCCGCACGGCGCACGCGCGCACGCCCACGCGCGCGAGGGCCGGGCCCAGCCCCTCGGGGAGGCGCGCGTCGGTGAGCACGTCGGACACGTCCAGGGACCGTCCGAGGGGCGTCAGGAGGCGGGCCAGGGGCGCCGCGGGCGGGAGTTCCCGCCGGTCCGCCGGGGATGCGAACGGGCCGAGGGTCCCGGGCAGGACCCACCGGTCCTCGGCGGCCAGTGCGACGAGGGCCCCGGGCACGCGGAGCAGCCGGGCCGTCAACCGGGCGAACCGTTCCATCCCGGGGTCGGAGGCCGCCGTCAGGGCCCCCTCGTCCAGCGCCCGCCCACGCGCGGCGCCGGCGGGTGTCCCCGACTCCCGGTCCCGCTCCGCCATCCCGTCCTCCGGTCCGGCGGCTCCCGGGCCGCCTGAGCAGCATCGTAGGACGGTCGGGGCGGAACGGCCGTTCGTGGGCCGGCGGGGCGGACGCGCGCGGGGCAGCGCGGGGGCGCGCTCACGCGGTGGACTGGAGCGCGCCCCCGCACGCGTCCGGTGTGCTCAGACCTCGTCCGCGTGCGCCGCCGCACCCACGGGGGTCGCGCGGGCGGCGGCCGTTCGGGGGCGGGCGGGATCGGCGGGGGTCGTCGTGTCCACGGTCAGGTGCAGGCGGGTGGCGCCGTCGAGACCCGGGTAGCTGCGCTGCTCCGCCCCGTCGAAACGGGCGCGCAACACCTCGGCGACCGCCCGGGCCGCCTCCGGCGTGTGCGCGATGATCCGCACCTCGGCGTGGCCGAGCGATGCCAGGGTCTCGTTCTCGATGTACTTCACGTGGGTGTGTTCCCTTCGGGATGCCGGTGGTACGGGAAGTCGAGGGTGCGGGGAGTCGGGAGCGCGGGTGCCGGGGGCGCCGTCCACCGCGTTCACCCGCGGTCGCGGGAGGTGGACGAGCAGGTCCCGCCCTCGCCCTCCCAGCGGGCCTCACGGCGGCGTGCCTCCCGCACCCGGGCCCCGATGACGGCCTCCCGGGCCGTCAGCACGCCCGCGGTGAGCACACCGCCCGGGATCGCGGCGGCGGCCATCAGCCGGCCGGCGGCCTCGGGGTCCGTCTCGGGCGGGACCACCAGGAGGTCCCAGCGTCCCGTGCGGTAGGAGAGCAGGAGCAGCGTGTCGGGGCCCTGTTCGGTGAACCAACCCACGTGCACGAGGCGTCCGGCCGCGGCGACGGTGTGCGGGACGACGGGCCACCGGGCGGGGTTGACGCTCACCCGCGTGACGCGGCCCCAGGGCCCGTCCAGTGCGGCGACGAGCGGCGGCAGCTCGACGCTCAGATCGCGGGAGCGGGGCCACCACGCCCCGTCGAGGAGACCGGGCCGGGCGGTCACCGGGGTCAGGGACAGCCGGGACGGAAGGGCCGCGGACGTGAGGTTCGGGAACTCGACGGCGAGGGGGGAGGGCGCGGTCCCGTCAAGGGCGGTGTGCATGAGGTGGGCCTGCCCCCGGACTGCCCGTCGGCAGTCCGGTTTCTCGGCGATCGCCGGAAACGACACTCGCGTGACGGCGAGTGTGCGAAGTGCTCCCAGTGGTTCCACTGTACGCCCGATCGGGGGTCGATGACCGGCGCGACCAGGTATTTTCCAGGCCCCGGCGCGGTCCGGGACGGCGCGGGGGGCGGCGGAGTACCGTGAAGGCACGGCCGGCCGGCGCACCCTCGTCGATCCGGCACCGGTGCCCACCTGCGACGAGGCGGTGCCGCACCCCATCGACGGGCGGATCCCATGGCCGACTCCGACGTTCCCCATCCGCCGGCACTTCTCCTGCCCGACGCCGTGCACCGGGCGGTCGTCCCCGGCGCCGCCCTGCTGCGGCTGGAGACCACGCGGTCCCGGGAAGGGCGGCTGGACGGGGCGTGGTGGCCGCGCTCGCGCGACATCCGCACCGAACTCCCCGCGCTCATCAGTGTGTTGACCGAACACCTCGGCCCCATCACCCGGGTCGGGGTGGACGCGTCGGCCTGGAACGACCTGCCGACCCGCCTCGTCGTCGACGGCCGGATCGTGCGCCTCGACGCCGACCCCGTCGGTGACGACACCGTCCTCGTCACCCGCGGCCACAACGACCACTTCGCCCTGTTGGTGGTGCCGCCGGGCACCCCCGCCGACGCGGCCCGGGAGGCGATGGCCCGCGCGGTCCGCGCCGACAACGTCACCGAGGCCGGCCGGATCCTCCTGGCCGAGACCCCCGCCCCCACCCCGCGCCCCTGACCCCCTGACCGGGGCGGCCCGCCCGGCCGGACGGGTCGGTGGTCGGACGGGTCAGTGGTCGGCGAGACGGGCCAGCAGGGCCGCGCTCCGGACGAGCAACTCCCGTTCCTCATCGGTGAGTTCCGCCTCGATGGCCTGCGCGAGCCAGCCGGCCCGGCGTCCGCGTTCCGCTTCGAGGGCCGCCCGGCCCTCGGGGGACAGCTCGACGAGGGACTTGCGGCCGTCGGTGGGGTGCGGGCGGCGGGTGATCAGGTTCTGCTCCATGAGCAGGGCCACCGACCGGGCCATGGACTGGGGGCGGACGCGCTGGTCGACGGCGAGGTCGCTGGTGGTCATCGCGCCCTCGCGGTCGAGCGTGCCCAGTACGGCGATCTGGCCGAGGGGGATGCGGTCCTCGTGCTTCACGCGGCGCGTGAGCCTGCCCATCGCGGTGCGCAGGTCGGCGGCGATGGCGGCGGCTTCCTGGGTGGGCATGGGAAATGGTACCCCGGCATCCAGCGAGACTGCACACCTGACCTGCACAGATCATCTGTACAGCCGCACTGTACAGCCATACTGCTCAGCCAAACTGCTCAGCGTTGCTGTATGGTTTTGCTCATCGGGCCCGGCGACACCGCCGCCGCCACCGGGGTCCGACACCGCGTGCCAGAGGAGGAACCCACATGTCCGACGCCGTCATCGAGAACATCCGGGCCCGCAGCGTCATCGACAGCCGGGGCAACCCCACCGTCGAGGTCGACGTGCTCCTGACGGACGGATCCCTCGGCCGGGCCGCCGTGCCCTCCGGCGCGTCCACCGGCGAGCGCGAGGCCGTCGAACTGCGCGACGGCGACGCCGCCCGCTGGCACGGCAAGGGCGTCGACCGCGCCGTGGCCCACGTCAACGACGAGATAGCGGCCGTCGTACGTGGTCGGGACGCGGCCGACCAGGCCGGGCTCGACGCCGCCCTGATCGCCCTGGACGGCACCGCGACCAAGGCCCGCCTCGGCGCGAACGCCGTCCTCGGGGTCTCGCTCGCCGCCGCCAAGGCCGCCGCCGCGGCGCGGCGCCTGCCGCTGTACCGCCACCTCGGCGGCCCGGACGCGCACCTCCTGCCACTGCCGATGATGAACATCGTCAACGGCGGCGCCCACGCGGACAATCCGCTCGACTTCCAGGAGTTCATGATCGCCCCCGCGGGCGCGGAGAGCTTCGCCGAGGCGGTCCGCATGGGCAGCGAGGTCTTCCACACCCTGCGCCGCGACCTGCTCGCCGCCGGGCACTCCACCGGCGTCGGCGACGAGGGCGGCTTCGCCCCCGCGCTGCGCACGGCCGAGGAGGCGCTGGACTTCGTGACGGCCGCCATCGAGCGGACCGGATACCGGCCCGGCCCGGACATCGCCCTGATCATGGACCCGGCCTCGTCGGAGTTCTTCCGCGACGGGGTGTACGACTACCGGGGCGAAGGCGTGCGCCGCACCCCCGCCGAGAACGTCGAATACCTGACCAAGCTCGTCGACGCCTACCCCATCGTGTCGATCGAGGACCCGATGGCGGAGAACGACTGGGAGGGCTGGCGCGAACTGACCGCCCGCATCGGCGACCGCTGTCAGCTGACCGGTGACGACCTGTTCTGCACCGACGAGAAGCTGGTGCGCGAGGGCGTCCGCACCGGCGCCGGGAACTCCGTCCTGATCAAGGTCAACCAGATCGGCACCCTCACCGAGGCGCTCGCGACGGTGGCCGCGGCCCACGCGGCGGGTTGGACGGCCGTCATGTCCCACCGCTCGGGCGAGACCGAGGACACCACCATCGCCGATCTCGCCGTGGCCACCGGCTGCGGACAGATCAAGACGGGCTCCCTCTCCCGCTCCGACCGCACCGCCAAGTACAACCAGCTGATCCGCATCGAAGAGGAACTGGGCGCCGCGGCCCGCTACGCGGGCCCCACCACCCTCAACCACCCCTGACCACCCCCGGACCCGGGCACCCACCCGGGCCCGGCCCGGATAGACTCTGACAACTGCTATTGGAGTGACTCCAGGCGGTGCCGGCAGATCAGTGAGCAGGTGAGGCTGAGGAGGGCATCGTGGATGCCGTCGTGGACTTCCTGGCGGATCCGCAGGTGGCGGAACCCGTGGAGCTGGGCAAAGGTCCGCTCGGGTGATCGACCTGGCCGCATGACGTCGCTGTGGTTGCCGCCAGTCAGGGTGGCCCAAGCGGCATGCCCGTCGCAATCAGTGATCAGGTGGTGCTTACTGCCGATTCTGCCCCCGACCAACCGGGCTGTGTCTGTTTTCGACCTCCCCTTTGACGTGCGTGTGTGGGGGCCGTCGACCACAGCCCGCGAGAAGTCGACGGCGCCGGCTCCACGGAGCCGGGCCGTAAGGGTTCTCGTGGATGCGCGGCCAGACGCCGCCAGCAGGTCACGCCTGAACCGAAGCCCAGTTCCGACGGGACGCGTTTCCCCACGATGCCTGGGTGCGGCACAAACAGGATCCCTTGCAACACCAGGCGATCCGGATGCCGCTCCCATCCCGGAACAGAGGCTCGATCACCGCCCACAACACGCCGTCGACGTCCCATCGAAGCCCTACACGGGGTTGGGAGGTGTTGCCCCCCGTACCGTGCCGGCAGCTCCCGGCTAATGACCGCTCGCCGCAGATGCCCAGCCGAGCACTCACACAGGGCCGTGAAGGGCTGACCACTGTCGCAGGATTGTGGTTCGTTCTGGGCGGGCCTTGGCCTCCCGATGTCAGTGCTGCGTGGGAGTCTTTGGGTACAGGACAGGGCGACGAGCGGAATGCTGAGGTGCAATGCCATGGCTGTGCGTGTTCGCCATTCGGATCCCCCCGCGCCGTCTGGGTGCCGATGGTGCGGTGAACAGAAGAGTCTCCATGGTCGGCGCTGGGTCTCGTCTGTCGGCGTGCACTCATGGGAGGAGCCGACCCGTGAGCAACGACTGAGCCGAATGAAGTCTCGCCGCGCACTCCGCAGCCGGGATCAGCCGCCGTCCGGCCAGTAGGACAACCCCACCTCGCGGGCCACCTTGATCATGTCCTGGAAGACCTGCACCAATGCGGTTGGCACATCGGAAGGCTCACGCAACCTGCTCGCCAGCTCGATGACCAGCTGCTCCTTCTTGTTGGGTGCACCTTCGGAGTGCTCGCGCAGCATGTTGTGCAGTGCTTTGCTGAACTTGCCGCCCGACCTGAGGGCGGTGACATCCTGGGCGGCCCACTGCCTTGCGTCCTTGCGAGGCCAGAGGGCGTTCATGGTGTCCGCCCACTGATCGTCGCCGAAGATGTCCTCCAACTCGTTCGGGTCACCCAGGAACAGGCAGTCCGCTTCGGTGAAGCCCTGCTTGTTCAGGACGCTGATGTTGAACTGTTTCTGCTTGTCACGCATGGTGTCGGCGTCGACGAGAAACACGACGGTGCGCCGATGCTCCTTCAGGAACTTGGCGAAGCTCAGAGCGCCATCGTTGCCCTGGCAATTCCACAGCGCGACGCCCGCAGACTGCATTGGATACCCGAAGGCACGCTTGAACAGGATGGGCAGTGCCGCGTACTCCGTGGGGCCCTCTACTCCGACGAAGCACCGTTCGTGCAGTAGGACGCTGTTGCGGAAGCCCAGGGAGAGGGCCATGTTCGACATGAACCGACGGGTCTCTTCATCGGTGCCGTCCGCGCCCAATGACTGCACGTAGGCGCGCCCGTTCCGACTGTGAAGGTGCACGATGTCCTGGATGTCGACGCCGTCGATCAGATTCAGCGAGTGCGTCGCCACTATCACGGTGGCTTGTTCGGCGGATGCCGAAACCTTGATCATTTCCATGATGCGGCGCTGGTGGTCGTAGTCCAGGTGGGTGTCGGGCTCGTCGTAGGCGATGATCACCCCACCGATGCCGTCCTCGGGGTGCTCCGACAACAGCTCCTGACTGGCCTCCCACAGAGCCAGTGACACACGCCGGGACCGGCCGGATCCGGCTGCCGTCAGCGAAACGGCACTCTGCCCCGGAGTCGTCGCGGTCAAAGACAGTCGATTCACGGTGGGCCGGAACTGCACACCCGGATCCACGGTGAACGCATCGAGGGCGCACCGGTCCTCCACGAGCTTCTGCAGCCGCGCGACATCGTCCTTGAGGAGCGCGGAGAACTCCTCCTCCAGGTCGCTGATCTTCTGCCGGGTCTCCTCACGCTGCGTGTACTCACGCAGCTTCGCCGTCAGGATGCTGCGCACCACCGCCTCCGGGGACTCGGCGGCGTCGCCCTTGAAGTACAGCAATTGTGGCAGCGCCGCGGCCACAGAATCGGGTGCCGCCACCCAGTCGGGGACCATCTCCGTTTCGGCGGCGTGCGCCTCAAGTGCCTCTACCCAACTAGCCTTCACGTTCGGCTGGTCCGTGCCCAACCGGACACCCAGCTCGGCAGCCAGCTCGCGCAGCTCGATGACCTTTCGCCCGGGGATGTCCCGCAGCTGTACATTACGGGGCGCGTTCGTCAACCACTCTAGACGGCTGCCCTCGCCCTCCACATGACGACGACGCACCCGCAGTGATTCCTGGATGCCCAGCGAATTTCGCTCTGCGGAGGATGAAACAAACCGGCCCTCCACCGTGACCGTACGGTGCTCTCCTCCCTCCTCGAGCGGCAGCGCCGTACGGGCTGGCTCTCTGACGGCGAAATCCGAGATGTCACTGTCGTCCATGGCGCGCTCACCGAGTAGGAACGCGATTGCGTCGAGGGTCGCTGTCTTCCCGCAGTCGTTATGTCCTGTCAAGATTGTCTGCTTGTGGATCGGGATGCCCCGAGCGTCGCCCAGCGAGCGGAAATTGGTGACGCTGAGTTCGACGAGACGCACGGTGCTCCCTTGCAGTACGGCCAAACGTCCGCGGTGGACAGCCAGAGTCACCCCGTGAGGCCCAATCGCGTCGACGTGTGGGAAAACTCTAGCGCCCACTGCGACACGGGAGGGGGGAGAGCCTAACGTTGCAACCCTGAGTGGCAACAGGGCGTCAACGGACGGGACCCTGCAGCCGTCGTTGGCACGGGGTGCCGCGGCACACGGAGTGGCGCCCCTGCATCTCCCGCACCAGCGGTTTTCTGTCCTCGGCTTACTGGAGACGTGGTGGACCAGACCGGCCGGCCCGGCCGATGGAAGATGTGGACGCTGCTGGGGTGGTCACGCCAGACTGGACACTCTCGATTCCCGTTCGCTACGGCGATCGCTTCCGGCATCCGTCCGGATCATCGTGGTAGGGGGCCGGGCCGCCCTTGCACGCCGCATTGGGGATCCGGCCGCTTGGCGCGGCCCGGCTCCGTGGAGCCGGCGCCGTCGACTTCTCGCGGGCTGTGGTCGACGGCCCCCACACACGCACGTCAAAGGGGAGGTCGAAAACAGACACAGCCCGGTTGGTCGGGGGCAGAATCGGCAGTAAGCACCACCTGATCACTGATTGCGACGGGCATGCCGCTTGGGCCACCCTGACTGGCGGCAACCACAGCGACGTCACGCGGCCAGGCCGATCACCCGAGTCGCTCGGAGGACTCTGTGCCCTTCCGCGCGATGCGGACACCTATGTGCTTGCCTCGGGTCATCATCGCAGCTGGGGGTAGTCGAAGGGCTTGTCCTCACGTGAAGATGCTGAAGCTTGAGGTGTCGGCCTCGGTGAGGGTCGTGTCTCGTTTGGTGACCCAGGGTCATCCGCTTCAGGGCGAGGCTGTCATGGGTGTTGCCGGCCGAAACTCCGACGAGGAGGTCTGTTAGAAGAATCCGAGCTTCTTCGGGGAGTAGCTGACCAGGAGATTCTTGGTCTGTTGGTAGTGGTCCAGCATCATCTTGTGGGTTTCCCGGCCGATGCCCGACTGCTTGTAGCCGCCGAACGCCGCGTGGGCCGGGTAGGCGTGGTAGCAGTTGGTCCAGACGCGGCCCGCCTGGATCGCGCGGCCCGCCCGGTACGCCGTGTTGATGTCGCGGGTCCACACGCCGGCGCCCAGGCCGTACGCGGTGTCGTTCGCGATGCGGATCGCGTCCTCGAAGTCCTCGAACGAGGTCACCGCCACCACCGGCCCGAAGATCTCCTCCTGGAAGATCCGCATCCGGTTGTCGCCCTCGAAGATGGTCGGCTCCACGTAGAAGCCGCCCGCCAGTTCGCCGTCGAGCTCCCGGCGCGCGCCGCCCGTGAGGACCTTCGCGCCCTCGCGCTGTCCCACCTCCAGGTAGCCGAGGATCTTGTCGAGCTGTTCCTTCGACGCCTGCGCCCCGATCATCGTGTCCGTGTCCAGCGGGTGGCCGGGCACGATGAGTTCGGTGCGGGCCACCGCCGCGTCCAGGAAGTCCCCGTACCGGCCCCGCTCGATCAGCGCCCGCGACGGGCACGTGCACACCTCGCCCTGGTTCAGGGCGAACATCGAGAAGCCCTCCAGCGCCTTGTCGCGCAGGTCGTCGTCGACCGACCAGATGTCGTCGAAGAAGATGTTCGGGCTCTTGCCGCCCAGTTCCAGGGTCACCGGCTTCAGGTTCTCCGCCGCGTAGCCCAGGATCAGCCGGCCCGTGGCCGTCTCGCCGGTGAACGCGATCTTCGCGACCCGGGGGCTCGACGCCAGCGGTTTGCCCGCCTCCTCGCCGAAGCCGTTCACCACGTTGACCACCCCCGCCGGCAGCAGGTCCGCGACCAGGCCGAGCAGGTAGTGCACCGACACCGGGGTCTGCTCGGCCGGCTTGAGGACCACGGTGTTGCCCGCCGCCAGCGCCGGCGCGAGCTTCCACACGGCCATCAGGATCGGGAAGTTCCACGGGATGATCTGCGCCACCACCCCCAGCGGCTCGTGGAAGTGGTACGCCACCGTGTCGTCGTCGACCTGGCTGAGCGCCCCCTCCTGGGCCCGCAGCGCGCCCGCGAAGTAGCGGAACTGGTCGATCGCGAGGGGGATGTCCGCCGCCAGGGTCTCCCGGACCGGCTTGCCGTTCTCCCAGCTCTCCGCGACCGCCAGCGCCTCCAGGTGCTGCTCCATCCGGTCCGCGACCCGCAGCAGCAGCGTGGAACGCTCCGACGCCGCCAGCCGGCCCCAGGCCGGGGCCGCCGCGTGCGCCGCGTCCAGCGCCTTCTCCACGTCCTCCGCCGTGCCCCGGGCGACCTCGCAGAACACCTCGCCCGTCACCGGCGTCCGGTTCTCGAAGTACCCCCCGCGCACCGGCGGCACGTACTCCCCGCCGATCAGGTGGTCGTACCGGGACCGGAATTCCATCAACGCGCCCTCGGTGCCCGGTGCGGCGTAACGAGTCATGCCGGATCCTCCCGCAGTCGGGCGCGACCCGCCGTCGGGCCGCGCTCCTCCACGGACCCTAGGAGCGGGCAGGTTGCGAGGACGTTGCACGTCCCTCCCGGCGCGGACCGGGGTCCCCGGACCACCCCAACTCCGCGTCGAGGGAGCGCGAACGGGCCAGCGCGGCGGGTCGCCGAGGCCCCGGCAGGGCCGCCGCCAGCGCCCGCCACACCGTCACGTCGTCCTCGCCCCACGGCGCGCACACCCAGTCCGTCAGCAGGCCCACGTCGGCCCGGGCCACGAGCGCCGCCCGCGCCTGCTCCGCCAGCCGCTCCCGCAGCCGCACCACGCCCGGCGCCGTCGAGGCGGGCAGCAGCGGCCCTCCGTACTCCGCGAGCGCCGCCGACGTGGCCCCCGTCGCCAACAGCCGTGCCACGTCCCGGAAGTCGACCCGCGTCGGACGGGTCAGCCGGTACGGGCGCGAGGCCACCGCCTCCGCCCCCACCACGGCCCGCAGCCGCGCGATCTCCGCCCGCAGGGTCACCGCCGGGGCCCGCTCGTCCTCGTACAGCGCCGCCGTCAGCTCCTCCCCGGTCAAGCCCTCGGGCCGGTGCGCCAACAGGACGACGATCTCGCTGTGCCGCCGCCCGAGCCGCACCGTCCGGCCCCCGGTCCACCACAGGGCCTCGTCCCGCCCCAGCGCCGTCAGCACGTCCGGCCCCGGCCCCGGCCCTGCCCGCCGGTCCTCCGGGCCGGTCCCGAACGCCGCCCCCGCCTGCGCCTCCGCCGCCCGCGCCACGGCCTGCACGAACGCCAACGAGTGCGGATGCGCCAAGGCGTCCCCGCCCGTGATGTCCACCGCGCCCAGCACCCGCCCGGTGCGCGGGTCCCGGATCGGGGCCGCCGCGCAGGTCCACGCGTGCGCCCGGCGGCTGAAGTGCTCGGCCCCGAAGACCTGCACCGGTTCGCCCAGGGCCACCGCCGTCCCCGGCGCGTTCGTGCCCATCGTGGACTCCGCCCACCGGGCCCCGGGCACGAAGCCCAGGCCCTCGGCCCGCCGCAGGGTTCCCGGGTCCCCCTCCACCCACAGCAGGGTGCCGCGCGCGTCGCACACCGCCAACAGGTGGCGTTCCCGCGCGGCGAACGCGCCGACCAGCTCGCGCACCACCGGCAGGGCGCGCGCCAGCGGGTGCCCGGCCCGGCGGGCCCGCAGCTCGCTCTGGGACCACTCCACCGACGGGGCGCACTCCGGGCTCAGCCGGGCCCGCGCGGCCCGCCGCCAGGATCCCGCGATCACCGCCCTGACCTGGCCGTCCACCCGGCCCTCCCGGGTGAAGACGGCGTGCGCCCGGCGCAGTTGCCGGGTCCGTTCCACCGGGTCCGTGCCGTGGGGCAGGGCCGGCGACGGGCCGTCCTCCGTGTCCTTCACCAGCGCCCTCCCGAGTCCGCGGGCTCCCATCGTGCTCGGGGGGTCGGGGCCGGACAAGCCGTGCGCCGGACAGAAAGGGCCGCCCGACGGCGCGCGGGAGCGCACGACCGCGACGGCGGGTGCCCCCGTGCGCCGGGCGGGTGCGGGGAGGGGCCGGCCCGGAGGGGAACCCGGGTCACGGGCCGTGACGTTGCGCAGGGAGGATGGGGGCGACACGAGACGGTGTGCGCGGGCGCAGGCGCAGGCGCAGGCACACGAGCACGAGGGGGAACACATGGACACGAGGGCCACGGTCACGGCGGTCGCGCGCAACGAGGTCTACTCGTTCACCAAGCCGAACCGGGGGAGCATCACACTGCTCACCGGGCTCGGGGTCGAGGGGGACGTGCACGCGGGGGTGACGGTCAAGCACCGCTCCCGCGTGGCCCAGGACCCCACGGCGCCCAACCTGAGACAGGTCCACCTGATCCACCGGGAGCTCTTCGACGAGGTGGCGGGCGAGGGGTTCCGGGTGGGGGCCGGGGACCTGGGGGAGAACGTCACCACGGAGGGCGTCGACCTGCTCGCCCTGCCCACCGGGACCCTGCTGACCTTCCGGGCGGCGGGCGCCGAGGAGCCGCGGGAGGGGGACTCGGAGCCGGATTCCGCGGCCGTGGTCGAGGTGACCGGGCTGCGCAATCCCTGCCTCCAGATCGACGCGTTCAGCCCGGGACTCCTCAAGCGCCTGGTGCTGCGCGACGAGGAGGGGCGCGTGGTCCGCAAGGCCGGGATCATGGGCGTGGTCCGCCGGGGCGGCGTGATACGGCCCGGGGACGAGATCCTCGTGACCCTGCCAGCCGAGCCCCACACGCCCCTCGAACGGGTCTGAGGCCGACGCGGAACCGCCACTTGTCAGGCCACTCCTGACACCCATAGGGTGCGTCTGTCAGGGCCGGCCTGACAGGCGGGCCGTCGTCGTGCCCCGCCTCGAATCGGGAGGTGGTCCGTCATGGTCGTGACGGAGAGGGAGCGCGAGGAACGCGAGGCGCGCATCTGCTCGTTCTGCGGCAAGCGCGAGGCGGACGTGGCCAAGCTGATCGCCGGGCCCGGCGTGAACATCTGCGACGCGTGCGTGGATCTCGCCGGATCCATCGTGGCCGAGTACCGACCGGGTCCGACCGAGCTGCGGATGCCCTCCTGGGGTGAGTTGTCCGACGCCGAGATGCTGGACCGGCTGCCCCGGATCGCGTCCCTGGTCGACCGGGTCGAGGCCGACCTGCGCGCGTGGGTCATGGAGCTGCGGCGGCGCGGGGTGACCTGGGCCAGGATCGGCGAGGCCCTCGGGATCACCCGCCAGTCGGCCTGGGGTCGGTTCTCCGGGGAGGAGTGACCCGGGGCCGGCGCGATCGGTGAGCGGGATCGCGGACGCCGTGGTCAGGGGATGTGGCGGGCCAGGGCGTCGAGGGCCGCGAACAGCTCCCGCGCCCGGGGGTCGCCGGGCCACGGGACCACCCCGTGCGGTTCGGCGTCGAGCAGCACGAAGGCCATGTCGTCGGTGCGGGCCGTCAGCGACCAGCCCGGGCCGTCCACCCGCAGCAGCCGGGCCTCCCCGCCCGCGAACTCCGACCGGATCCGCCCCGCCGGCGGGTGCCGTTCCAGATAGCCCGCCGCCTCCGCCCGCACCCGCGCCAACCCGGGGTGCGCGGTCCCCGCGTCGGGCTCGGGCCCCGAGGCGGCCGGATCGGGCTCCTCGGCGGCCCGTGCGCGCCACTCCTCCCAGTCGCGCGCGATCAGGTCCGCGCCCAGCCGCCGGTGGGCCGGCCCCCAGCCCTCGTCGGCCGGCGGCGCGAGCGGCACCCGGCCCGTGCCGTCCTCGCCCTGCGCCGGGTCGTGCGGCTCCGGCACGCCCGGCACCGACACGGCCAACCGCATCGGCCAACCGGCCAGCGAGACCACGACGGTGTCCTCGTCGGGGGAGAGGTCGTAGGCCATCCCGCAGTCCCAGGCCGCGATGGCGCTCGCGACCAGGGACACGTCGTCGACGACCACCGTCCACCGCGCGCCCCGTTCGTCCTGACCGAGCACCAGTCCGTAGCCGTGGGTCGTGGCGGGCACGCCGAGCACGGCGCAGGCGGCGGGGAAGTCGTCGCCGAGGACGGCCGGGAACCGGGCGGGGGTGAGGAGCGCGGCGGTCAGCACGAACAGCTCGCCGGCCGTGTCGCCCTCGTCGCCGGGGTCGACGCCCTCGGCGCGGACCTCGGCACCGGCCCCGACCGCCTCGGGTTCGGCGTTCCCCACGACGTACCCCCTCCGCTCGCCGGCGCCTCTCGTCCGGCGCACCTTAACCAGTGGGTAACCTCGGCGTCGAGGCCCCGGACCGGCCGATTCGCCGCCCCGAGGCGCTCGGTACCCTCCGATGGGCCGTCAGGTGCCGCCGGGCCCGCACACGGGACACGAGGAGGACAGGGTGGGACGTTACGACCGGCTCAGGGAGATCCTGGGCCTCGACCCCGACCGCGACCACCTGGAGATCTACCGGCTGATCACCACCCTGGAGTTCCCCTGGGACCACGCGCGGGCCCTGGAGCTGGCCCTGTACCGGACCTACGCGGTGCCCTCCATCGGTCGACTGCTCGACGAGACCGGCGAGTTCACCGGGCGGACCCAGAAGCGCTACGACGACACGGTCCTGCTCCTCGACGCCGTGGTGGAGCACGGTTTCGACAGCGAGACCGGCCGCGCGGCCCTGCGCCGCGTGAACCTGATGCACGGCGCCTACGAGATATCCGACGAGGACATGCGCTACGTCCTCGCGACCTTCGTGGTGATCCCCAAACGCTGGCTCGACGCCTACGGATGGCGTCCGCTGACCCACCACGAACAGCGCGCCACCGCGAACTACTACCGCGAGCTGGGCCGGCACCTGGGGATCAAGGAGATCCCGGCCGATTTCGCCGGTTTCGAAGCACTGTTGAACGCCTACGAGGACGCGCACTTCGGCTGGGACGCGGGCGGCCGGCGGGTGGCCGACGCCACCCTGGAACTGATGGCCTCCTGGTACCCGGCGCCGTTGGCCCCGGCCGTGCGCGCCGCCTCCCTCGCCCTCCTCGACGGGCCCCTCCTCGCCGCCTTCCGCCGCCCCGAGCCGAACCCCGCCGTGCGCGCCCTGGTCCGGGGCGCGGTGCGGTTGCGCGGCCGGGCCGTGCGGCTGCTGCCCCCGCGCCGCACTCCCCATCACGCGCGCCAGAACCCCGAGGTCAAGGGCTACCGGGACGGGTACACCCCGGCCGAACTGGGCACGTTCCCGACCCGCCGGCCCCGGCCCGGGGCCGGCGGCTGCCCCGTGCCGCACGGTCGGACCGGGGCCGCGGACCGGTCAGATCCGGTCGGCTAGCACCAGGAAGCGCTCGTCCACGTCGGAGTACGAGGTCATGCGCCAGCCGCCGGCCGCGAGCAGCGGCCCGAGGTTGCGCTCGTCCCGCAGGTCCTCGGGCGTGAGCCGCCGGCCCTGCCGGGCCGCGAGCGCCGCGCGCCCGATCGGGTGGAACAGGCAGAGCCGGCCGCCCGGGGCCACCACCCGGGCGAGTTCGCGCAGGTTCGCCGCCGGTTCGGCCAGGTGCGCGATCAGGCCGGACGCGAACACGGCGTCCAGCGTCCCGTCGGCCAGCGGCAGCCGGGCCACGTCGGCCAGGAGCAGGGCGGCCTCGGCGTCCCGGCCGGCCGCCCGCGCCGCGTCCAACATCTCGGGGGTCAGGTCCGCGCCCACCACGAGCCCCTCCGGGCCCACGGCCGCGCGCAGGGCGGCCAGCGCGCGGCCCGTGCCGCAGCCCGCGTCGAGCACCCGGTCCCCGGGGCGCGGGCCGAACTCGGCCACCCCGGCCGCGAACACGGGCCCGTCCTCGGGGAACTTCTCGTCCCAGGCCCGGGCCCGGGCGCCGAAGAAGGCCCGGACCTCGCGGTGGTCCTCGGTCGCGGGGCCGGGGCGGGCCGATTCGGGCGTTCCGCGGTTCTCGTGCGTGGTGTCCATCAGGCCATGATCGCGCACCCGGGGTCCGACCCGGGAGCCCACGCGGTGACCAAGCGCGCACAAGGCCCGATCGAAGATGAACGTATCCCTGTCATATTCCGGCAGTTCCAGCGGGTTTCGAAATGCGCCCCGTGTTCGCCCGGTCACCCGCACTAGCGTCCCGTGGCCATGGGACATCTGGACCACGCGGCCCACGGTTGGCCGACCCCCGTTCTGTCGTACGTGATGGCCTGCGTCGGCGCCGCCCTCGGGCTGCGCTGCACCGTGCGCGCCCTCGCCGCCGGCACCGCCCGCTCCCGCCGCAACTGGCTGCTGACCGCCGCCTCCGCCCTCGGCACCGGCATCTGGACCATGCACTTCGTCGCGATGCTCGGCTTCAGCGTGGTCGGCACCGAGATCCACTACGACGTGCCGACGACCGTGCTCAGCCTGCTCGTCGCCGTGGTCATGGTCGGGGTCGGCGTGTTCGCCGTCGGACACGGCGGCGGCAGCCCCCGCGCCCTCCTCCTCGGCGGCACGGCCACCGGCCTCGGGGTCGCGGCCATGCACTACCTGGGCATGGCCGCGCTGCGCCTGCACGGCGAGGTCCGCTACGACCCGACCGTCGCCGTCCTCTCCGTCCTGATCGCCGTCCTCGCCGCGGGCGCCGCCCTGTGGGCGGCCCTCAACATCCGCTCCGGGGCCGCCGTCGCCGTGGCCGCGCCCGTCATGGGCGCCGCCGTCAGCAGCATGCACTACACGGGCATGCTCGCCGTCACCGTCACCGTGACCCCCTCCTCGGCGCCCCTGCCCGGCGCCACGGCCCTCCAGTTCATCTTCCCGCTCGCCGTCGGCCTCGGCTCCTACCTCTTCCTCACCGCCGCCTTCGTCGCCCTGTCCCCGACCGCCGACGAGAGCGCCGCCTCGGCCGCCGCCATCGCCGTCACCCCCCGCCCCGCCGGCGCGCCCGCCGCCTCCTGAGCCGCGCCCCGCCCGGCCCGACCGCCCACCACGAGAACGAGGAGCACATGCGAGCACCCCGCAGCACACCGGACGCGTCGACGGGCGGACGCGCCGCCGCCGGCGGCCGGTCGGGGCGCGGACGCCGGGCCCACGCCAGGCCGACCGCGGAGGACCCGGCGAGAACGGGCGCCGGCCCGGCCCCCGCGGTCGGCGGCGGACGGCCCCCCGGCACCACCCCGGCGGCGCCGGGCGGGAACTCGGCCCGCCGGTTCGCGCCCCGCGGCCCGCGCACCGTGCGGGCCAAGATCCTGGCCCTGCTCATGGTGCCGGTGTTCTCCCTGCTCGCCCTGTGGGCCTTCACGGCCGTGGACACCGCCCGGGAACTCGCCCGCTCCGCCCACGCCCGGCACGTGCGCGACACCCTGCGGACCCCCCTGGCCGAGGCCGTCGACGCGCTGCGGGACGAACGCGCCCTCCTCGTGCGGCAGAGCGCGACCGGTCCGACCGGCGCCGCCGGCGAACGGCTCGTGCTCGCCGCGCCCGCCCGGCGCAGTACGGCGGCCGTCGACGCCCTCCGGCTCGACGACCGGCACACCGTCGCCGACGCGGGCGACCAACCCGCCGAGGTCGCCGACGCCGTCCGCGCCTTCGTCACCACCGCCGGCGACCTGGCCGCGCCCCGCGCGGACGCGGCGGCCGGCCGGCTCACGCCCCAACGCGCCCTCACCGCCTGGTCCCGGGCCCTGGACCGGGCCCTCGCCGTCGAGGACGCGCTCAGCGCCCCCGGCGTCGCCGCCGCCCCGGCCGAGGCACGGGTCCTGTACGACCTGTCCCGCGCGAGCGAACTCCTCGCCCGCGAGAACGACCTGCTGGCCCTCCCCGCCGACCACGACCCCGCCGCGCTGCGCCGGCTCACGGCCGCGGTGGAGACCCGTCGCGCCCTCCTGGCCGCGGGTTCCGCCCTCCCCGACGCCGACCGCGCCCGCTGGCGGGCCCTCACCACCGGCCCGGCCCACACGGCCCTGCTGGCCGCCGAGGACCGCGCCCTCGCCGACCGTGCCGGCGCCCCGGCCGCCGGGGCGGCCCGCGCCGTGAGCAGCCCGCCGCCGGGCTGGGAGGCCGCGCAGAGCCGGGTCGCCGCCGAACTGGACGCGCTGCGCGACACCGCCGCCGCCCACGCCGCCCGGCGGGCCGACCCCCTCGTCGGCGGCCTGCCGGCGGGCACGCCGCTGCTCGTGGCCGGATTCGCCGCGATCGTCGCCTCCCTCGTCATCTCCGTCCGGATCGGCCGCACCCTCGTCGTGGAACTCGTCGCCCTGCGCAACCGGGCCCTGCGGATCGCCCACCGCGACCTGCCCGCCGCGATGGAACGCCTGCGCACCGGGCAGGGCATCGACCTCGCCCCCGAACCCGCCCCCGCGGCCCCGGCCGAGGACGAGATCGCGCAGGTCGGGGACGCCCTGGCCACCGTGCACCGGGCGGCCCTGGGGGCGGCGGCCGAACGCGCGGAACTCGCCGAGGGGGTCTCCGGGGTCTTCGTCAACCTCGCCCGCCGCAGCCAGGCCCTGGTGCACCGGCAACTGAACCTGCTGGACTCGATGGAACGCCGCGCCGAGGACCCCGACGAACTCGGCGACCTGTTCCGCCTCGACCACCTCACCACCCGCATGCGCCGGCACGCCGAGAGCCTGATCATCCTCTCCGGGGCCGCCCCGGGCCGCGCGTGGCGCTCCCCGGTGGAACTCACCGACGTGATCCGCGCGGCCGTCTCCGAGATCGAGGACTACCCGCGCGTGGACGTGGTCCGCACCGTGCCCACCCGCGTCGCGGGGACCGCCGTCGCCGACCTCACCCATCTGCTGGCCGAACTGCTGGAGAACGCCGCCCAGTTCTCCCCGCCGCATACCCGGGTCCGGGTCACCGGCGAGGCCGTGGCCGCCGGCCTCGCCCTGGAGATCGAGGACCGGGGACTCGGCATGGGGCGCGAACGCCTCGACGCCGCGAACCGCCGGATCGTCCAGTCCGAGGACCTCGACCTCTTCGACAGCGACCGGCTGGGCCTGTTCGTGGCCGGCCGGCTCGCCGTCCGCCACGGCATCCGCGTCCACCTGCGGCCCTCCCCGTACGGCGGGACCACGGCGGTGGTGCTGCTGCCCGGCGGCCTGCTGCACCCCGCCTCCGAAACGGAAGCGGGCACGGGGGCCGACCCCGGGGCGCCGGGCGCACCTCGTGCGACACCGCCCGCGCCGGGGGGCGTCGACGCGTCCGCGCACGGCCTGCGGGGCGCCACCGTCACGACGCTACGGGCCCGTCCCCGCACCGTTCCCGGCCCCCGCACCGAGCCCGGCCCCCGTACCGATCCCGAATGCGACCCGGGGCCCCGCCCCCGGGCGCCGCGTGACCCCCGCACCCCGCCGGTCGCCACCCCGGCCCCGGCGCCGACCCCGGCGCCGCCCGCGCCGGCGCCGTCGGTGTCCCTGCCGGCCCCGGCCGGGCCGGCCGGGACGCCCGAGGGTCTGCCCCGCCGGGTCCGCCGGGCCGGTCTGGCCCCGCAACTGCGTTCGCTGCCCGACCCGTCCACCGGCCTGCACCGCCCCCCGGACCCCTCGGCGGCCGGAGACCCGGAACAGGTGCGGGACCGGATGGCCGCCTACCGCGACGGCTGGCGCAGGGGCGCCGGCGAACCCGCCGCACCCACCGACCCGCCCGAGGACCAAGGAGCCCCCCGATGACCCCCGATCCCCTCACCGCCGACCCGGCCGCGGGCCGCGCGGGCACGCTGGACTGGCTGCTCGACGACCTCGCCGACCGGGTGCGGCAGGTGCGGCACGCGGTGGTGCTCTCGGCCGACGGACTGCCCGTGGGCCGCTCGCGCGACCTGGCGCGCGCCGACGCCGAACACCTCGCGGCCGTCGCCTCCGGCTTCCACAGCCTCGCCAAGGGCGCCGGCCGGCACTTCGAGGCCGGCGGCGTGCGCCGCACCATGGTCGAGATGGCCGACGGGCTGCTGTTCGTCGCGGCCGCCGGCGAGGGCTCCTGCCTGGCCGTCCTGGCCGCCGCCGACGCCGACATGGGGTTGATCGGCTACGAGATGGCCCGGCTGGTCACCCGGGTCGGCGAACACCTGCGCACCCCGGCCCGGTTCGCGGACCGCCCGGTCACGGCCGGCTGAGGCGACGGGACGGAGCGGACGTGAACGACCGCTGGTACGACGAGGACGCCGGGCCCCTGGTCCGGCCCTACACGGTCACGGGCGGCCGGACCGGGGCCGATCCGCGGGCGCCGCGCTTCGACCTGGTCGCCCGGGTCGTCGCCGAGCCTTCGGCCGGCGCCCGGGAGGCGGACCCCGAGGACGCGCTCCTCGGCGGCCCGGCCCGGGGGCCCGAACACGTGCGGCTGCTGGAGCTGTGCCGGGAGGAGAGCCCCTCCGTGGCCGAGCTGGCCGCGCGCGCCGACCTCCCCGTGGGGGTGGTGCGGGTGTTGTTGGGCGACCTGGTCGCCCGCGGCCGGGTCCGGGTCGTGGAACCGGTCGCGCCGGTGGGCCTGCCCAGGACCCGCGTGCTGCGGGAAGTCATCGACGGATTGCGAGCGCTGTGATGGGACCGCGGGACGGGACGGACGAGGAGCCGGAGGGTGCCTCGATGGCCCTGAAGATCCTGGTCGCCGGTGGCTTCGGGGTGGGCAAGACCACCCTGGTCGGGGCGGTCAGCGAGATCAGGCCGCTGCGCACGGAGGAGGTGCTGAGCGAGGCGGGCGCCGGGGTGGACGACACGGCGGGGGTGGGGCGCAAGCGGACCACGACCGTCGCCATGGACTTCGGACGGATCACGATCCGGGACGGGCTCTCGCTGTACCTCTTCGGCACCCCGGGGCAGGACCGGTTCTGGTTCCTGTGGGACGAGCTCTCGCACGGGGCGCTGGGCGCCGTGGTGCTCGCGGACACCCGACGCCTGGAGGACTGCTTCCCGGCCGTGGACTACTTCGAGCACCGGCGCATCCCGTTCGTGGTGGCCGTCAACTGCTTCTCCGGGGCCACCCGCTACGGGGCGGAGGACGTGTGCCGGGCCCTGGACCTGGAGCACGACGCGCCGGTCGTGCTCTGCGACGCGCGGGACCGGGACTCGGGCAAGGAGGTGCTGATCCGCCTCGTGGAGCACGCGGGACGGGAACAGACCCGGCGACTGTTGGCGGAGGTCGGGGCCTGGGAGGAGACCGGGCCGCCCGACACGGCGGGCGACCCGGTCGGTCAGGCCGGTCCGATCAGTCCGAGATGCCCGCCATCGCGTTGACGCGCTCGATCCGGACCCGCACGAGCAGTTCCTCGGGGACCCCGTTGCGCCGGCCGAACTCCTCGGCCCGTTCCTCGCCCATGTACCGGCCGCCGATGCGGGCGGCCCAGCGGCGGGTCTCGTCGAGGTCCTCGATCACCTCGGCGCGCCCTTGGAGGATCACGTAGGAGAACGGGGGCCGGTCGTCGTCCACGCACAGGGCGACCCTCGGCTCGTGCCGGAGGTTGCGGCCCTTGACGGTGTCGCGCCCGGTGTTGAACACGAACGAGTCCCCGTCGAGGAGGAACCAGATCGGGGCCACGTGGGGGGAGCCGTCGGGGCGAACCGTGGAGAGTTTCCCGGTTCGCGTGGAGTGCGAGACGAACCCGCGCCATTCCTCGTCGCTCATCTTCTTCGCCATGGGTACATCCTGCTTGCCGGAAAGGCGCTGGTGGGCAAGGCTTGCGGGACACGAGGGCGGGATGTTCGCACCGCCGGACGGGGAGGGGCCGAGAATGGCACTGGACAAGCAGCTCGACTGGTTGTTGGACGACCTCACCAGGAGGGTGCAGCAGGTACGACATGCCGTGGTGCTCTCCAACGACGGCCTGGTCACGGGCGCGAGCGCGGGCCTGGCGCGCGAGGACGCCGAACGGCTGTCGGCGGTGGCGGCGGGCCTGCAGAGCCTCGCGAAGGGCTCGGGCCGCTACTTCCACGCCGGTGAGGTGCGCCAGACGATGGTCGAGTACGACGAGGGCGTGCTCTTCGTGATGGCCGCGGGCGCGGGCAGTTCCCTGTGCGTGCTGAGCGCCGCCGAGGCGGACATCGGGCAGGTCGCCTACGAGATGACCCTGCTCGTGAACCGGGTCGGGGAGCACCTCGGGGTCGCGGAGCGCCGGGTCATGGGCGGCTGAGGCGCCCGGCGTTCGCGGGCGGGGACGGGACGCGCGGGTCACGCTACGCGCGTCCACGGGCCCCGCGGGCGCGCGTTCACGGTTCTCGGATCACGAAGAGTGACACTCTTCCCTTCTGCTCTCACTCTCCGTTATGTTTGTCACCGACGGTAGTCGCAACTCACCGAAGGAGACGATCGTGACGGAATTCGAGCTGCCCCGCGTGCCGAGGTTCGGCGACGAATGGCTGGGCGGGCCCACGGCGGCGGCGGAACTCGGTCTGGGGCGCGGCGAGTTCGCGCGCGCCGTGGACCTCGGCATCGTCCGGGCCGACGGACCCACCGACGGACTCGATCCCGGACCCTCCCGGTTCTCCCGGGGGGAGATCGCCCGGGTGCGGATGATGGAGGGCTCGACGGAGACCCTGCGCGAGCGGGTGGCGATGGTCGGCCCCCGGGAGGCCGCGACCCTGCTCAGCGTGGCCCCGGGGCGATTCACCCGCCTCGCCCGCTGCGGCCGGTTCACCCCCGTGGACTTCCGGGTGAACCGCTACCGCTCCGTGGTGTGGTCCTACCTCGTGGAGGACCTGCGCAAGGTGAGCGAGAACGCCCCCGAGCTGGTGCGCGCGCGCACCACGCCGGCGGACCTGCTGTTGCTCGCGGCCCGCGTGGACCTGCGCCCCCGCCGCTGGCGCACGCGCCGGGTGGGCCTGTTGTCGGCCCGGGCCCGGTCCGGCTGGGAGCGGGCCGCTGCCATCGCCTCCTTCCTGCCGGAGGAGGCCCTGCTCGCGACCGTCCCCGACCCGGAGGAACGGATCATCCTCGCGGCCCTCGCGCCCGCGCCGCCCTTCGGGCACCCGCGCACCGGAGCCGCGGCGGCCGTGGCGGCCGCGATGCTGAGCGCGACCGGGGAGGAGGAGACGCTGAGCTACCGGGCGATGCTCTCCCTGGTCCTGTCCCGACTGCGCGAGCCCCTGCCGGAGCCGGAGGCTCCCCGATCGGAGAGCGCGGGGACGCCGGGGGCCGGAGTCGCGGGCGCGGAGCGGGCCCTGCCCGCCGTGCCGCGCCCCCGCACCCGGCACGTCGTCGAGGCGGTCCGGCGACCCCCGGGGCGGGGCGCGCCGCTCGACCCGGGGCGCACGGCCTGACCGTTCGGGGTGACGGGGGCGGAGGTGTTCAGACGCCGATCGCGCCGTCGATCCGCTCGCGGAGCAGATCGGCGTGCCCGTTGTGCCGGGCGTACTCCTCGATCATGTGGATCAGGACCCACCGCAGGGACACCTCACCGCGCCACCCGTCGTGGCCCGTCACCTCCAGGTCCGGGGCCCGGGAGGTGAGATCTTCGGCGAAGGCCACCTCCGCCCGCCAGGCCGCCCAGGCCCGGGTCTCGGCCCCCGGGGCGTCCGCCGCCCCGTCGAAGTCCCCGTCGGGGTCGGCGGGGGAGGAGAACAGCGGGGGCGAGTCCTCGCCCGCGAGCACGGCCCGGAACCACCGGCGTTCCACGTCGGCCAGGTGTCGGACCAGACCCAGCAGCGAGAGGGTGGAGGGCCGTACGGACCGCAGGGCGAGTTCCGGTCCGAGCCCGGCGCACTTCAGGCGCAGGGTCTCGCGCTGGGCCCGCAGGAACTCGACCAGCAGGGTCCGCTCGTCCCCGGTGGCCGGCGAGGTGAACCGTCCCGCCGCGTCGGCCTCGTCGAAGAGTCCGCCCCGGCGTGTGGAGTCGGCCACGTCAGGAGGTGGGGAGGGTGTCGAGGAAGTCCGCGATCAGCGGGGCGATCGCGGGCAGGTGGTCCTCCAGGGCGAAATGGCCGGTCTCGAAGAGGTGGAGTTCGGCCTCGGGCAGGTCGGTGAGGTAGGCGCGGGCGCCGGGCTCGGGGAAGAAGAAGTCGTTCACGCCCCAGGTGATCAGGGTCGGCGGACGGTGCTCGCGCAGCCACGCCTGCCAGGCGGGGTACGCGGTCAGGTTGTTCTTGTAGTCGTAGGCGAGGGCGAGTTGGGCGTCCTTGCGGCCGGGGCGGTCGAGGAAGTGCTGGTCCAGCACCCAGCCCTCGGGTGCGACCAGGCTCGGGTCCTGGGTGCCCCCCTCGTACTGGGCGCGGGTGGAGTCCAGGGTGAGCAGGTCGAGGATCGTGGCCTCGGCCCAGGGGGTGTCCGGGGTGAGGGCGGTGAACGCGCGGGCCCCCTCGGAGAGGCCCTCCACGTAGGCGTTGCCGTTCTGCACGATCAGCCCGGTGACCGCCTCGGGCCGGCGCAGGGCGAGCCGGAAGCCGATGGGGGCGCCGAAGTCGAAGAGGTACAGCGCGAACCGGGTCAGTCCGAGCCGCTCCACGAAGCCCTCGGTGATCTCGGCGAGCCGGTCGAAGGTGTAGGTGAAGTCGGCGGGGGCCACGGTGTGGCCGAAGCCCGGGTGATCGGGGGCGATCAGGCGGTAGTGCGTGCCCAGCGCGTCGATGAGGCGCCGGAACTGGTGGGAGGCGGAGGGGAAGCCGTGCAGCAGCAGGAGCACCGGAGCGTCGGGGCGCTCGGGCAGGGACTCCCGGTAGAAGACGTCGACGCCGTCGACGGTGACGCGGCGGTGGGCGGTACGGGCGGGCAGGGCGATCCGGGACGCGGTGTCCGACGTCATGTCACATGCCTCCTCGGCGGGGTGATGACATGGTTATAGCGCAGCTCTTCTAACGGGACAATGGCATGAAGTAGCGTTAGTCACATGGATGAGAGCGTTCCGTTCACCGGCGAGCCGCCGGCCTTGGACCTGGTCAACACCCGCCCGATGAGCCCCCGGGGGCGGGTGGATCTGATCGACACCCCGGACCGGCTCGCCGCCTGGCTGGTGTTGGAGAGCGGCCGGCTGCCCGCCGAGGTCACGGCCCTGGTACCGCAGGCCCCGGACCTTCCGCCGGTGCACGCGGTCCGGGAGCACGCCGAGGCGGCCCTGCGGGCCCTGTGGGCGGGTCAGGCCCCGCCGGGCACGGCCCTGCGGGGGCTGGAGCGGGCGGAGCGGGCCGCGCCGCCGGTGCGCGACCTCGGGTGGGACGGGGAACGGGTCACCGTCACCGCGCGTCGTACGGGCCCCGTGGGCCGCCGGCTGGCGGCGGCCCTCGCGCACGAGGCCGTCGCCCTGCTCACCGACCCGGCGGTCGGGCGACTCCGGGAGTGCGAGGCGGACACCTGCCGGATGTTGTTCCTGCCCGCGCACCCCCGGCGCCGCTGGTGTTCGCCCACCCTGTGCGGCAACCGCGCGCGGGCCGCCCGGCACTACCGCCGGCACAAGGCGGCCGACGGGACCGTCGACTGACGGGATCCGGGCCCGTCAGTCGAAGACGACGGGGGAGAGCGGGCCCACGTACACCCAGGCGCCGTTCTCCTTCGAGAAGGAGCTGTTCTCGTGCAGGGAGCCGCGTCGTCCGCCCTCGCGGTAGTGGGCCCGGAACTCCACCGAGCCCTCCGTCTCGAACAGTCCGCCGCGCTCGGTGCCCAGGATCTCCAGGCGCTCCCACCGCTGCCCCGGGTCGAGGTCGAGCTCGGCGGGGCGGGTGGAGGAGTGCCAGGACCGCAGCAGGTACGGCACGTGCCCCACGGCGAACGCGCTGAAGCGCGAACGCATCAACGCCTCCGCCGTGGGCGCCGCGCGCTCGCCCTGGTGGAAGGGCCCGCAGCACTCGGTGTACGGGGCGGGCAGCCCGCACGGGCACCCGGCGGGGGAGCGGCGGGGACGACGGGAGGACGCGGAGGACATGAACGCTTCAGCTCTTCGGATCGGGGGCGTAAGGGGGGCGGGCGGCGCGGCGCCGGACCGTACGGGAAACGGGGTGCGGGCCGCCGGCGGCCGGTCCCCCAGTATCGCCCCGGCGCTCCCCTCGCGCGGAACGCGGGCCGGACGTGTTCGGGACACACCTCCGACGAGCCCGCGACCGTGCAGTACAGTGCCCGCAGCCACAACGGGGCAGACCGGCCCGCTCTGGGGAGGAGCGGACGGCACGGCCCCTTCTTCTCTCTTCGGGTGGGGACTCAACGAACATGCTGGAAATCGTCAAGGGCGCCAACGCCGCGCTGTCCGCCGTCACCGAGGACGGGGACTCGATCACCCTGAGCCTGTCCTGGACCAGCGCGAGCGGGGACGGCGACGTCGACGTGTCGGTGTTGCTGCTCGACAAGGATGGCAAGGCCCGCAGCGAGGCGGACCTGATCTTCTACAACAACCAGGCGGCGGCGGACGGCAGCGTGCAGTTGCTGGACTCGCCCGCCGGCGGTGACGGCGGGGACCGGATCGTCCTCGACCTCAGCGCCCTCCGCCCCGACGTGGAGCGTGTCGTCGTGGCCGCCAGCCGGCACGGCGGCGCACGGTTCGGCGACCTCGACGACCTGCGGATCGTCGTCTCCGACCGCACGGGCGAACCGGTCCTCGGCTTCTCCATCACCGATGCCGGCGTCGAACGGGCCTTCATCTTCGGCGAGCTGTACCGGCGCGGGGAGGAATGGAAGTTCCGCGCCGTCGGCCAGGGTTACGAGTCCGGACTGGCCGGGCTGACGGCCGACTTCGGCATCCTCATGGACGACACCGCCGACGAGACCCCGACGGCGCTCGACCCCCTGGACCCCCTCGACCCCGACGAGGTCGCGACGGAACCGCCCGCCCCGGACCGCCCCGCCGCCGAGGCCCCGCCCGCCGCCGAGGCCCCGCCGACCGCCGCGGTGCCCGCCCCGCGCCGGCCCCGGACGGCCAAGAAGAAGATCACCCTGGCCGCCAGGCCCAAGCCGTCACTGGCCGAGAACGACACCTGGCGGACCGCCCGGCTCTTCCCCGCCTCCTCGCTCAAGAGCGACCGGGACCGCGAGGTCCGCGCCACCTCCGTGCTGCTCGCCGTCATGGCCCAGGTGCCGGAGTTCGGCCGCCGGCTCACCGCCGGTTTCGGCGCCCCCGCCGGGCGGATGGAGACCTTCACCGAGGTCTCCTTCCCGCACGGGGACACCCCCCGTCGCCCCGACGGGGTCGTCCGCGTGGACCGTGCCGGCAAGCTGTGGACCTGCCTGCTGGAGGTGAAGACCAACGGCAACCCCCTCAAGGCCGAACAGGTCCAGGCATACGCCGACATCGCCGCCAAGCGCGGCTACGAGGCCGTGGTCACCCTCTCCAACGACGTGGCCCTCGACGACCGCCCGCTCGTCGAGGTCAAGATCGACAAGCGGCGCAAGAACCGCGTGATCATCGGCCACCTGTCCTGGGCCGAGGTCGCCCACCAGGCCCAGATGCTGATCCGGCACGAAGGCGTCGACAACGCCGCGCACGCCTGGCTGCTCCAGGAACTCCTGCACTACCTGCGGCACGAGAACTCCGGCTGCCACGGCTTCCAGAACATGGGCCCCTCCTGGGTCCCCGTGCGCAACGGCATCCAGGACGACACCCTCGGCCACGGCGATCCGCGCGTCGTGGAGGTGGTGGAGAGCTGGGAGCGCCTGATCCGCCAGGTCGGCCTGCGGCTCGCCGGCGAACTCGGCCAGAAGGTCGTGCCCGGCCCCCGGGCCCGACGCGGCACGGACCCCCGGGCCCGACGCCTCGCCCTCGCCGAGGCCCTCTGCGAGAACCACCGGCTGCACGCCGAACTCCGCATCGACGGCACCCCGCACACCCTCGGGCTCGTGGCCGATCTGCGCACCGGGCAACTCCGCACCTCCGTCGAGGTGGCCGTCCCCGAGGCCGGCTACCCGCTGCCCAAGGCCAAGCGGCTGCTCCGCCGGCTCGCCGAGGCCCCCGCCGGACTGCACGTGGAGACCCTCGTCGAGGGCGGCGGCAAGGGCCCCAAGGGCACCGTGGAACGGCTGCGGCCCGAGCCCGGCGACCTGCTGCCCAAGGACGGCGCCCGCATGGTCGGGTTCCGGCTCACCCTGGTCAAGAACATGGGCAACGGGCGCGGCAACGCCGAATCCGGGTTCATCCGCAGCGTGGACGAGGCCGTCGACCGCTTCCACGCCGCGGTCCTCGCCCCTCTCACCACCCGCTGACCGGGCCCCGCCCCGGATTCCGCCTCCCGCCGCCGGTTCAGACCTCGTGGCGGGGGGCGTAGGGGCGGAACAGGCCCTCCTGGACCACCGAGACCAGCAGTCGGCCCTCCGCGTCGTAGATCCGGCCCCGGGCCAGGCCCCGGCCGCCGTGCGCGATCGGGGACTCCTGGTCGTAGAGGAACCACTCGTCGGCCCGGAACGGCCGGTGGAACCACATCGCGTGGTCCAGCGAGGCCATGTCGAAGCCGCGCATCCCCCACAGCGGTTCCACCGGGATCCGGACCGCGTCCAACAGGGTCATGTCGCTGGCGTAGGTGAGCGCGCAGGTGTGCACCAGCGGGTCGTCGCCCAGCGGCCCGACCGCCCGCATCCAGACCGCGCTGCGCGGATCGGCGTCCTTCAGCTCCTGCGGGGTCCAGCGCAGCCGGTCCACGTACCGGATGTCGAAGGGCTGCCGGCGCGCCATCCGCTCCAGGGTCACCGGCAGCGCCCCGAGGTGGTCGCGGATCTCGTCGGCGAGCTTCGGCAACGTGTCGGGGTGCGGGAACTCCAGCCGGGGCGGCAACTGGTGCTCGATGCTGCCCTCCTCCGGCGCGTGGAAGGAGGCCGTCAGGTTGAAGATGGTCCGCCCCTGCTGCACGGCCGTCACCCGACGGGTCGTGAACGAGCGCCCGTCACGGACCCGTTCCACCTGGTACACGATCGGCACCCCCGGGATCCCGGGGCGCAGGAAGTAGGCGTGCAGGGAGTGCACCGGCCGGTCCCCGCCGGTGGTGCGGCCCGCCGCGACCAGGGCCTGACCGGCGACCTGCCCGCCGAAGACCCGTTGCAGGGACTCCTCCGGGCTCGCGCCCCGGAAGATGTTGACCTCGATCTGCTCCAGGTCGAGCAGGTCCACGAGTCTTTCGGCGGGGTTGGTCATCGTCGGCCTCTCCAGGAGTGTCGGGGAACACGGGGGAAGGGGGACGGCGCGACCCCGGGCCGGGGCCGCGCCGCGCGGATCAGAGCTGGCCCACGGACGTGACCCGGACCACGGCCCGGCCCTCCTCGTCGGAGGCCGCGAGGTCCACCTCGGCGCCGATGCCCCAGTCATGGTCGCCCCGGGGGTCGGCGAAGGTCTGCCGGACACGCCACAGCCCGTGCGCCGCGTCCTCCTCGATCGACAGCAGCTTCGGGCCGCGCGCGTCCGGGCCGGTGCCCAGGTCGTCGTGCTCGTCCCAGTACGCGTCCATGGCCTCGCCCCAGGCGTCCTCGTCCCAACCGGACTCGGCGTCCAGGGCGCCCAGCTCGCCCACCCGGTCCAGGGCGGCCAGCTCCACGCGCCGGAACATCGCGTTGCGGACCAGGACGCGGAACGCGCGGGCGTTCGCCGTGACCGGCTTGACCTGGTCGGCCTTCTCCACGGCCTGCTCGGCGGTCTCCACCTCCGGGTTCGCCAGCTGCTCCCACTCGTCGAGGAGGCTGGAGTCCACCTGCCGCACCATCTCGCCCAGCCAGGCGATCAGGTCCTGGAGGTCCTCCGACTTCAGGTCGTCGGGGATGGTGTGGTCCAGGGCCTTGAACGCGCTCGCCAGGTACCGCAGCACGATGCCCTCGGTGCGGGCCAGTTCGTAGAACGAGGTGAACTCGGTGAAGGTCAGGGCCCGTTCGTACATGTCGCGGATGATCGACTTCGGCGAGACCGGGTGGTCCCCGACCCACGGGTGGCTCTTGCGGTACACGCCGTACGCGTGCAGCAGCAGCTCCTCCAGCGGCTTGGGGTAGGTGACCTCCTGGAGCCGCTCCATGCGCTCCTCGTACTCGATCCCGTCCGCCTTCATCGCGCCCACGGCCTCGCCGCGCGCCTTGTTCTGCTGGGCGGCCAGGATCTGACGCGGATCGTCGAGGGTGGACTCCACCACCGACACCATGTCCAGCGCGTACGAGGGGGACTCCGGGTCCAGCAGCTCGAAGGAGGCCAGCGCGAACGTGGACAGCGGCTGGTTCAGGGCGAAGTCCTGCTGGAGGTCCACGGTGAGCCGGATGATCCTGCCCTCCGAGTCCGGGGTCTGAAGCCGCTCCACCACCCCGCCGTCCAACAGCGAGCGGTAGATCGCGATGGCCCGCCGGATGTGCCGCAGCTGGTTCCTGCGCGGCTCGTGGTTGTCCTCCAGCAGCCGGCGCATCGCGTCGAAGGCGTTGCCGGGCCGGGCGATCACCGACAGCAGCATGATGTTGGTGACCTTGAACCGCGAGGTCAGCGGCTCGGGCTCGGAACCGATCAGCTTCTCGAAGGTGCCGTCCGACCAGCCGACGAAGCCCTCCGGGGCCTTCTTGCGGACCACCTTGCGGCGCTTCTTCGGGTCGTCGCCGGCCTTCGCCAGGGCCTTCTCGTTCTCGATGACGTGCTCGGGGGCCTGCGCCACCACGAACCCGGCCGTGTCGAATCCGGCCCGCCCGGCGCGGCCCGCGATCTGGTGGAACTCCCGCGCCCGCAGGGTCCGCACCCGGTTGCCGTCGTACTTCGTCAGCGCCGTGAACAGCACCGTGCGGATCGGCACGTTGACCCCGACCCCGAGGGTGTCGGTGCCGCAGATCACCTTCAACAGGCCCGCCTGCGCCAGCTTCTCCACCAGGCGCCGGTACTTCGGCAGCATCCCCGCGTGGTGCACGCCGATGCCGTGCCGCACATAGCGCGACAGGTTCCGGCCGAACGCGGTCGTGAACCGGAAGTTGCCGATCAGCTCGGCGATCCGGTCCTTCTCCTCGCGCGAACACATGTTGATGCTCATCAGCGACTGTGCCCGCTCCACCGCCTGCGCCTGCGTGAAGTGCACGATGTAGACCGGGGACTGCCGGGTCTGGAGCAGCTCGGTGATGGTGTCCGTGATCGGCGTGGTCACGTACTCGTAGGACAGCGGCACGGGCCGGGTCGCCGACCGGACCACCGAGGTCGGCCGACCGGTGCGCCGCGTCAGGTCCTCCTCGAACCGGGTCACGTCGCCGAGGGTCGCCGACATCAGCACGAACTGGGCCTGCGGCAGCTCCAGCAGCGGGATCTGCCAGGCCCACCCGCGATCGGGCTCGGCGTAGAAGTGGAACTCGTCCATGACGACCTGGCCGATGTCGGCGTGCACGCCGTCGCGCAGCGCGATCGAGGCCAGCACCTCGGCGGTGCAGCAGATGATCGGCGCGTCGGCGTTGACGGAGGCGTCACCCGTCAGCATGCCGACGTTCTCGGTGCCGAACAGCTTGCACAGGTCGAAGAACTTCTCCGACACCAGCGCCTTGATCGGCGCCGTGTAGAACGTGACCTTGTCCTGCGCCAGCGCCGTGAAGTGCGCCCCCGCCGCCACCAGGCTCTTGCCCGAGCCGGTGGGGGTGGACAGGATCACGTTCGCGCCCGAGACCACCTCGATCAGGGCCTCCTCCTGCGCCGGGTACAGGGAGATGCCCTGGCCCTCGGCCCACGTGGAGAAGGCTTCGAAGAGGGCGTCGGGGTCGGCGGTCGGCGGGAGCTGATCAATGAGGGTCACACCCCCCATCTTGCCTTCCCGAGCCCCGGATGAGGGAACCGGACCGCGAAACGAAGATCATCGACGGTACCCTGGGCCGTCGTGACCGCCCGGGGCACCCCGGCCCGGAGGTCGGTCACGGGTCCGACGCATGGTCGCGCCCCGCCCCGGGCAGCAGGGCACGGACGGCACGGGGCCGGCACGACACCGGGGCGGGATACGACGATGATGGGTCCGGCACACTCGCTCTCGGGGGCCGCCGCCTGGCTCGGCGTCGGCGCCGCGGCCGCCGCCGCGGGACACGCGATGCCCTGGCCGGTGCTCCTCACCGGCGCATTGATCTGCGCGGGCGCCGCCCTCGCCCCCGACCTCGACCACAAGTCCGCGACCATCTCCCGCGCCTTCGGCCCGCTCTCGCGCGGCCTGTGCGAGGTCGTGGACAAGGTCTCGCACGCCGTCTACAAGGCCACCCGCTCCCCGCGCGACGGCCGGCGCAGCGGCGGCCACCGCACCCTCACCCACACCTGGCTGTGGGCCGTCCTGATCGGCGCCGGCTCCTCCGCCCTCGCCGTCACGGCTGACCGCTGGGGCGTGCTGATCCTCCTCTTCGTCCACCTCGTGCTCGCCGTCGAGGGCCTGCTGTGGCGGGCCGCCCGGATGTCCAGCGACATCCTCGTCTGGCTGCTCGGCGCCACCAGCGCCTGGCTGCTGGCCGGGGTCCTCGACCAGCCCGGCAACGGCGCCGGATGGCTGTTCACCGAACCCGGCCAGGAGTACCTGTGGCTCGGGCTGCCCATCCTGCTCGGCGCCCTCGTCCACGACATCGGCGACGCCCTCACCGTCTCCGGCTGCCCGATCCTGTGGCCGCTGCCCATCGCCGGCAAGCGCTGGTACCCCATCGGCCCGCCCAAGGCCCTGCGCTTCAAGGCCGGCAGCTGGGTCGAGCTGAAGATCCTCATGCCCGCGTTCATGCTCCTCGGCGGGTTCGGCGGCGCCGCCGCCCTCGGACTCATCTGAGCCGGCGCCCGGGTTCCGCTTGTCGAGGTGCCCTGGTGGAGTGCGATCGGGGCCACCATGATGGCGGCCACGCGCCGCCGCCCGGCGATCGCGGCCTTCCCAGGGGGGAACCCACGTCCATGAGGAGCACACGCACCCGCACGACCCGCGCCACCCGTACCCTCCACGCCGCCGGCGGCCTCGCCGCCCTGTGCGCCCTCGCGCTCACCGCCCCGGCCCACGCCGCGTCCCCGGCCGAGGGGGCCGCCGGGGACCCGGGCGCGGCGGGCAAGAAGTGCACGCCCGGGATCACCGTCCTCGACTCGCTGCCCGGCGGCGCCGAATGGGTGGTCAGCTCCGGCGGCTCCCCGGCCGTCAACGGCTTCGGCCCGCTCGGCCTGACCGTCGGCGTCTCGCAGAACCGACCCGTGTACTGGACCGGCAAGAAGGTGCGTGCCGTGCCCCTGCCCGCCGGGTACACCGGGGGCTCCGTCGAGGCCGTCAACCGCTGGGGCCTGATGGTCGGCAGCATGTACGGACCCGCCGGTCGGGCCGCGTTCCTCTGGCTGCCCGGCACCCCCAAGGCCAAGGCGCTGCCCGGCGGCCAGTTCGCCACCGACGTCAACGACCTCGGCCGGATCGTCGGATACCGCTGGGAGAACGACGGCGGTGCCACCGGCCTCGAATGGTCCGGCACCACCCTGCGCCGCACCCTCACCAAACCCGCGGGCGGCGGCAGCCTCCAGGAGATCACCGGCATCAACAACGCCGGCCAGATCGTCGGCAGCGGCTACGTCGTCGACGACGAGACGCACGAGCACCACGGCGGACTGCTCTGGCCCGCCGACCCCAAGGCCCCGCCCCGGGAACTCAAACCCTTCTCGCCCGGGGACACCTACGAGTACTGGAACCCCGTCGACATCGACGCCAAGGGCCGCGTCGCCGGCAACTGGTGGTACTCCCGCGCCGACAACGGCAACGGGGTGGTCTGGAAGGCCCCGTACGAGGAGGTCCAGTTCACCGGCAACCCCGGCGACTACACCCGGCACTCCTTCGACGACGTCAGCGAACGGACCGGGGTCTTCGTCGGCACCGCCTTCGACTCCTACGTCACCGGCCCCTGGCCCCCGGACACCGCCCCACCCGTCCTCGCCACCCGGTGGGCCGGCAGTGGCAACGTCCTCGGCCTGCCCCGGCTCGGCGCCGGCGGAGACAGCACCGCCCGCTCCGCCTCCGACGACGACCGGGTGGGCGGCGCCGCCGAGGACGCGGGCGGGGTCGCCAAACCGGTGATCTGGACCTGCGCCTCGCAGCAGGCCGGCGAGATCCCCAGGACCCCGGGCGCCGCCGACCGGGTCCAGCGCAAACTCGCGGGCCTCGGCTTTACCGTCCCGCGCCACTGAACCCGGGTCCGACCCACACGGCCGCACCCCGGCGCACGCGTGGACGTGCGCCGGGGTGCGCGGGGCAGCGGGGACCGGAGTTCGGAGCCGGCCGGGTCAGCCGTGCCAGGAGCGCCACAGGGCCGCGTAGGGCCCGTCCGCCGCCACCAGCTCCTCGTGCGAACCCAACTCGGTGATCCGGCCCTCCTCCACCACCGCGATCACGTCGGCGTCGTGCGCCGTGTGCAGCCGGTGCGCGATCGCGATCACCGTCCGGCCCTCCAACACCCGCCCCAAGGAACGCTCCAGGTCACGGGCGGCCCGCGGATCCAACAGGGAGGTGGCCTCGTCCAGCACCAGGGTGTGCGGATCGGCCAACACCAGCCGCGCCAACGCGATCTGCTGCGCCTGCGCCGGGGTCAACGCGGAGGCGCCCGAACCCACCTCCGTGTCCAGCGCGTCCTCCAGCCCGCGCGCCCACTCCGCCGCGTCCACGGCGCCCAGCGCCGCCCACAGCTCGGCGTCCTCGGCGCCCGGCCGCGCCAACCGCAGGTTGTCCCGCAGCGAACCCACGAACACGTGGTGCTCCTGGTTCACCAGGGCCACCTGCTCGCGGACCCGTTCGGCGGGCATCTCCGCCAACCGGGCGCCACCCAGCGAGACCTCTCCGGCCCGGGGACCGTAGATCCCCGCCAGCAGCCGCCCCAGCGTGGACTTGCCCGCGCCCGACGGACCCACCAGCGCCATCCGGGTGCCCGGCGGCACCGCCAACGACACCCCGTGCAGCACGTCCACGCCCTCCCGGTACCCGAAGCGCACCGCGTCGGCCTCCAACAGGCGCCCTTCGGGGGTCACCGAGGCGTCCCCCGAGTCGGGCTCGATCTCGCGCACCCCGACCAGCCGGGCCAGCGACACCTGCGCCACCTGCAACTCGTCGTACCAGCGCAGGATCATCGCGATCGGGTCGATGGTCATCTGCGCGATCAGGGCCCCGGTGGTCAACTGCCCCACCGACATCCACCCGTTCAGCACGCACCAGCCACCGATCACCAACGTGCCCGTCAGGATCACCACGTGCGTCCCGCTCACCACGGGGAACAGCACCGACCGCAGGAACAGCGTGTACCGCTCCCACTGCGTCCACTGCCGCACCCGCAGCTCCGAGAGCTCCACCCGGTGCCCGGCCAGCCGGTGCGCCTCCACGGTCCGCCCCGCGTCCACCGTCTCCGTCAGCGCCGCCGCGACCGCCGCGTACCCGGCCGCCTCCGACCGGTACGCCGAGGGCGCCCGACGGAAGTACCAGCGACAGCCCACCAGGAGGATCGGCAGCGCCAACAGCACCGCCAACGCCAACGGAGGCGCCGTCACCGTCAACGCGCCCAGCAACAGCAGCGCGTACACCACGCCCACGGTCAGCTGCGGCACCGCCTCCCGCATCGCGTTCGACAGCCGGTCCACGTCGGTGGTGATCCGCGACAGCAGATCACCCGTGCCCGCCCGCTCCAACACGCCCGGGGGCAGCCGCACCGCCCGCACCAGGAAGTCCTCGCGCAGATCGGCCAGCATCCGCTCGCCCAGCACCGCGCCCCGCAGCCGCACCTGCGCCGCGAACACGGCCTGCGCGACCAGGGCCACCAGGAACACCGAGATCATCGCGGTCAGCGGCAGTTCGCGCTCACCCGCCGCCAGACGGTCCACCACCCGACCCAGCAGGGTGGGCCCGACCAACGAGGCCAGCACGCCCAGCGCGTTGACGGCCAGCAGCACCAGGAAGGCGGCGCGGTGCCGGCGGAACAAGTCCCGCACGTAGTGGCGCACCGTCGTGGACGTGCCCACCGGCAGGGTGGTCGCCGTGGTCGGCCGCGCCGGGTCGTACTCCGGTTTCTCCAACCCGATCATGCCGAGCGCTCCTCGTGTGCCTCGTGTGTCTCGCCTGCCGTGTCCCGCTCCGTGTCGCGGGTGACCACGGCCCGGTAGCGCGGTTCGGACCGCAACAGCTCGCGGTGCCGCCCGCTGACCAGCGCCTCGCCCTCGTGCACCAACACCACCCGGTCCGCGCGGTCCAGCAGCAGCGGCGAGGAGGTCAGCACCACCGTGGTCCGCTTGTTCCGCAGCGCCGCCAGGCCGTCCGCGATCGCGGCCTCGGTGTGCGAGTCCACCGCCGAGGTCGGCTCGTCCAGCACCAGCACCTCGGGGTCGGTGACCAGCGACCGGGCCAGCGCGAGGCGCTGCCGCTGCCCGCCCGACAGGGACCGGCCGCGTTCGGTGATCCGGGCGTCGAAGGGGTCCTCGACCCCGTCCGGCGCGCCCTGCACCAGGGCCGCCAGCACGTCCTCGCAGTGCGCGGCCCGCAGGGCCTCCTCGGCCCCGACCCGCCGCGAACGCGGCACGGCCAGCAGCTCGCGCAGCGTCCCCGAGAGCAGCACCGGGTCCTTGTCCTGCACGAGGACCAGCTCCCGCGCCGTCCCCAGGGCCAGCTCGTCCAGGGCCACGCCGCCCAGCAGCGCGGACGGAGCCTCCCCGACCGCCCCCGGGTGCCCGCCCAGCCGTTCGGCGAGTCGACCCGCGAGATCCGGGTCCCCGCAGACCACGGCCGTGAGCAGACCGGCCGGGGCGAGGGTGCCGGTGGCCGGGTCGTACAGGTCCCCGCCCGGCTCGGGCGGGGACGCGGCGGGCCGCTCGGCGACCGGGACGGGCCCGGCCTCCGGCAGCGCGTCCCTGGTCAGGGCCAGCACCCGGGCCGCGCGCTGCGCGGAGGGCCGGGAGAAGCTGTAGGCCATCGCGATCTCCTCGAAGTGCCGCAACGGATACAGCAGCAGCGAGACGGCGCTGAACACCGTGACCAGTTCGCCCACGTCCGCCCGACCGGACCGGACCGCGCTCGCCCCGAACCAGACCACCGCCGTCAGCAGCAGCCCCGGCAGCAGCACCTGGGTGCCGTGGATCAGCGCCCACATCCGCGCGCTGCGCACGGCCGCCCGCCGCACCTCCTGCGAGGCGGCCCGGTAGCGGTCCAGGAACAGGTCCTCGCCGCCGATGCCGCGCAGCACGCGCAGCCCCGCCACGGTGTCCGAGGCCAGCTCCGTGGCCTTGCCGGCCTTCTCGCGCTGGGCGTCGGCCCGTTTCGTGGCCGCCGGCAGCAACGGCAGCACCGCCAGGGCCAGCACCGGCACGCCGATCGCGACGACCACGCCGAGGGTCGGCGCGTACCAGGCCAGGGCCACCGTCACGGCGACCACGGTCACCAGCGCGGCCAGGAACCGGGAGATCGCCTCCACGAACCAGCCGATCTTCTCCACGTCGCCCGTGGAGACCGCGACCACCTCGCCGGCCGCGACCCGTCGGGTCAGCGCCGCGCCCAGGCGCGCGGTGTGCCGGGCCAGCAACTGCTGCACCCGGGCCGCCGCCGTGATCCAGTTGGTGACCGCGGTGCGGTGCAGCATCATGTCGCCGAGCGCCACGGCCAGTCCGAGCGCGAGCATCAGGCCCGTGGCCCGCCACAGGCCGCCGCGGTCGCCGTCGACCACCGCCTGCACGCCCGTGCCGAGCGCGAAGGGGAACCCCGAGATGGCCCCGAAGTGCAGCAGGCCCCAACCGGCGCTCTTGAGCTGACCGCCCAATTGGCCGCGGCCGAGCCACCAGAGGAATCGGGGACCGGACCGGGTGTCGGGTACCCCGGGGTCCGAGAACGGTAGGTCACTGATCTGCATGACGCCCCATGACTGTCTTGGATCGCGCTGTCGCGAGGAACGCGAGAGCACCGCAAGGTTCGTCGCGCGCGACCGTGCGGCGCAATCGATTTTCCGTGACGCAAGGGATGTTTCGCCCCGGTCGCAGGCCCCGGGACCCAGGGCACGGCGACTCCGTCCCGTTCCCCCTCGCGGCCCCGGGGGAACGGGAAGCGGAGGACTCCGCGCGCCGACCGGTCAGGCAGACGACCTACGGTCGGGTGGCCTCCTCCAGGGCGATGAGCGCCGAGTAGTAGGTGCGGCCGGTGGCGCGGTCCATGCCCACCTCGCACATCCGGTTCGCCGACAGGTGGGCGTCGAAGGGCCGGGCGGTGACCTCGGCGGCCTCCCGGGCCGTGGCCGAGGCCGTCAACTCGGGGTGCAGCATCCCCCGGTCGCCCGCGAAGGCGCAGCACCCGGCGTCCTCGGGCACCACCACCTCGCTCGCGCATGCCTCGGCCAGCGCCCGCAACTCGGCCTCGTCGCCCAAGTGGCGCATCGAGCAGGTCGGGTGCACCACCGCCGAGTCCATCACCCGGTGGACCGTCAGACGCGGCAGCAGCTCCTCCGCCGCCCACACCAGGGAGTCCACCACCGTCAGCTCCGCGTGCAGCTCCCGGTTGGCGTCGGTGAGGTAGGGCACCACCTCGTGCGCGATGCCCAGGGTGCACGAGGAGGCGTCCACGACCAGCGGCAGTCGGCCGCCGGCCGTCCAGCCCCAGGCGGCCTCCACGATCCGGTTCGCCATCACCCGGTTCCCGGCCTCGTAGCCCTTGGAGTGCCAGATCGTCGCGCAGCAGGTCCCGGTCAGGTCCCCGGGGATCCACACCGGGCGCCCGGCCCGCTCCGAGACCGCCACCACCGCCGCCGGCAACGAGAGCCCCGGGGTGCCCGCGCTCGGGCCGAAGATCCGGTTCACGCACGCCGGGTAGTACACGGCCACCGCCCCGGGCCGGCGGGTCGCGGGCATCCGGCGGGCCGCCGAACCGGGGATCTGCGGCAGCCAGTCGGGCACGAGGTCCGGCCGGACCGCCTTGCGGGCCGCCCCGGTCACCGCGCGCAGCGGCGCGTCCCCGACCACCCGCGTGATCCGGTCGGCCGCGCCCACCGCCAGCCGGGCCGCCGTCTCGATGGCCGCGAACCGGCGGGCCGCCGCGGCCGCCACCCGTTCCTCGCGCGGACTGTGCCGGCGGTGGCGGAACTCCTTCATCAGGGCCCCGGTGTCGATGCCGACCGGGCAGGCCAGCTTGCACGTGGAGTCGCCCGCGCAGGTGTCGACGGCGTCGTACCCGTAGGCGTCCAACAGCTCGTCCAGCACCGGGGATCCGGGGTTCTGGCGCATCATCTCGCGGCGCAGCACGATGCGTTGGCGCGGGGTGGTGGTCAGATCGTGGCTGGGGCAGGTCGGTTCGCAGAACCCGCACTCGATGCACGGGTCGCCGATGGCCTCGACCCGGGGGATGGTCTTCAGGCCGCGCAGGTGGGCCCGCGGGTCGCGGTCGAGGACGATCCGGGGGGCCAGCACCCCCTCGGGGTCGATGATCCGCTTGGTGCGCCACATCAGCTCGGTGGCCTTGGGGCCCCACTCCAGCTCCAGGAAGGGGGCGATGTTGCGGCCGGTGGCGTGCTCGGCCTTCAGGGAGCCGTCGAAGCGTTCCACGGTGAGGGCGCAGAACGCCTCCATGAACGCCGCGTAGCGGTCCACGTCGGCCGGGTCGGCGGCGTCGAAGGCGAGCAGGAAGTGCAGGTTGCCGTGGGCGGCGTGACCGGCGACGGCCGCGTCGAAGCCGTGCTCGGCCTGGAGGGTGAGGAGGGCCTCGCACGCCTCGGCCAGGCGGCTCGGCGGCACGGCGAAGTCCTCGGTGATCAGGGTGGTGCCCGGGGTGCGGGCCCCGCCCACCGCCGTCACGAAGGCTTTGCGGGCCTTCCAGTAGCCGGCGATCAGCCCGGGGTCGGAGGTGAAGGCGTTGGTGACGGACGGCACCGGGGCCACCAGCTCCAGCCCGGCCAGCACCTCGGCGGCCCGCTCCTCGCAGCGCCGCCGGCCCGCCTCGTCCGGGGCCCGGAACTCCACGAGCAGCGCGGTGGTCCCGCGCGGCAGGTCGGCCCAGTCGGCGGGCACCCCGGGCACGCTCACCGAGGCCCGCAGGGTGTTGCCGTCCATCAGCTCCACGGCCAGGGCGCCCGCCTCGTTGAACGCGGGCACGGCGGCGGCCGCCGCCGGCAGTGAGGGGAAGAAGAGCAGGGCCGTGGTCAGTTCGCGGTCCAGCGGCAGGGTGTCGAAGACGGTCTCGGCGATGAAGCCGAAGGTTCCCTCCGAGCCCACCATCAGCCCGCGCAGGATCTCCACCGGGGTGGCGCCGTCGAGGAAGGCGTCGAGGCGATAGCCGTTGGTGTTCTTGATCTCGTGCTTCGCCCGGATCCGCGCGGTCAGCTCCGGGTCCGCCTCGATCTCGGCCTTCAGCTCCAGCAGCCCCCGGCACAGCGCGGGCTCGGCCCGCAACAGCTCCTCGTCGGCGAGCGGATCGGCGGTGTCCACGACCGTGCCCCCGGGCAGCACCACCGTCAGCGAGGACAGGGTGCGGTAGGAGTTGCGGGTGGTGCCGGCGGTCATGCCCGAGGCGTTGTTGGCGACCACCCCGCCGAGGGTGCAGGCGATGGCGCTGGCCGGGTCGGGGCCGAGCACCCGGCCGTGCCGGGCGAGGGCGGCGTTGGCGCGGAACACGGTGGTGCCGGGGGCGATGCGGGCCCGCAGCCCCTCGTCGAGGACCTCCACCCCCACCCAGTGCCGGCGCACGTCCACGAGGATGTCCTCGCCCTGGGCCTGCCCGTTCAGGGAGGTGCCGGCGGCCCGGAAGACCACCTCGCGGCCCCGGCCGCGCGCGTAGGAGAGCACGGTGGACACGTCGTCGACGTCCTCGGCGACCACCACCACCTGGGGCACGAACCGGTAGGGCGAGGCGTCGGAGGCGTAGCGGACCAGGTCGGAGACCTTCCACAACACCTTCTCGGCGCCCAGCAGCGCGGTCAGCTCCGCGCGCAGGGTCTCGGGGGTGCCGGTCGCCCGCCGCTCGGGCACCCGGTCCGGGGCCGGTGCCCGCAGGCTGCGGGGGCGCAGCGCCCCGGGCTTCGGTTCCAGCAGCGGCATGGGGACCCCTCGCCTTCGTCGTCGTGCCGCCGTCGGCCCCGCGGCCGGTGTGCGCGTCCCGGGTCAGTGCCGACGGCCGCCGGCCGGGGTGTCGGCCAGCGCGCTCAGCAGGCCGCCCAGCAGGTCGCGCTGGTCGGCGGTCAATGGTGCAAGGATCTCCTCCGCCGCGTCCGTCCGCGCGTTGCGCAGCTCGCGCAGCGTGGCGCGCCCGGCGTCGGTCAGCTCGATCCGGATCACGCGGCGGTTGGCGGGGTCGGGGGCCCGGCGCACCCGGTCGGCCCCCTCCAGGGCGTCGACGAGGCTGGTCACGGCCCGGGGCACGACCTCCAGCCGGGCCGCGAGGTCGGCCATCCGGGGCGGCTGGGGGCCCTCCCAGTAGGCGACCAGGCGCAGCAGCCGGGACTGGGCGGGGGTGATGCCCAGGGGTTCCATGCGGCGCTTCTGCGCGCGGTGCAGGCGTTTGGTGAGCCGCAGCAGTTCCTCGGCGAGCGCGCCGTCCGGGTCCGCGTCCGCCTCGGCCCGCGGGCCGGAAGGGAACTCGGGGCAGGGGCCGGACGCGGGGTGTTCGGCGGGGGCGCCGGCGGGAGAGGGACTCATGGCCCGCACCCTATCAGGAGCAGGCTCATTGTGAGTATAGGTAACAATGAGCTAGCCTCTTTGTTTGCGTGGAAGAATCAGACCGAGGAGGGTGCCTGTGCATCACGACGAACCGCAGTGGACGCCGCCCAACCGTCCCCTCGACCCCCGCGGCCCCGCCCCGGCGGAGCGCCCGCGCGAGCTGCGCCGAATAGCCCGGCTGTTCCGCCCCTACCGCGGCCGGCTGGGCCTCGTCGGCCTGCTGGTCGGCGCGTCCTCGCTGGTCACCGTGGCCTCGCCGTTCCTGCTGCGCGAGATCCTGGACGTCGCGATCCCGCAGGGCCGCACCGGGCTGCTCAGCCTGCTCGCCCTCGGCATGATCGCCACCGCCGTGATGACCAGCGTCTTCGGAGTGCTCCAGACCTTCATCTCGACCACCGTCGGCCAGCGGGTCATGCACGACCTGCGCACCGCCGTCTACGCCCGCCTCCAGCGCATGTCCCTGGCCTTCTTCACCCGGACCCGCACCGGCGAGGTGCAGTCCCGGATCGCCAACGACATCGGCGGCATGCAGGCCACCGTCACCTCCACCGCCACCTCCCTGGTCTCCAACCTGACCGCCGTGATCGCCACCGTCGTGGCCATGATCGCGCTGGACTGGCGGCTCACCCTGGTCTCGCTGGCGCTGCTGCCCTTCTTCGTGTGGATCAGCCGCCGGGTCGGCAACGAGCGCAAGAAGATCACCGCCGAGCGCCAGCGCCAGATGGCGACCATGGCCGCCAACGTCACCGAGTCCCTCTCCGTCAGCGGCATCCTGCTGGGCCGCACCATGGGCCGGGCCTCCTCCCTGACCTCCTCCTTCGCCACCGAGTCCGAGCGGCTCGTGGACCTGGAGGTCCGCTCCGGCATGGCCGGGCGCTGGCGGATGTCCACGATCGGCATCGTCATGGCCGCGATGCCCGCCCTGATCTACTGGGCCGCCGGCATCGCCCTCCAGACCGGCGCCCCGGCCGTCTCGGTCGGCACCCTCGTCGCCTTCGTCACCCTCCAGCAGGGCCTGCTGCGGCCCACCGTGAGCCTGCTCTCCACCGGCGTGCAGATCCAGACCTCGCTGGCCCTGTTCACCCGCATCTTCGAGTACCTGGACCTGCCGGTGGAGATCACCGAACGGCCCGACCCGGTTCACCTGGACCGGGCCCGGGGCGAGGTCCGCTTCGAGCGGGTCCGCTTCTCCTACGCCGCCGCCGACGCGGCCGGCCGCGCGGGCGACCCGCCCCGGGTGATCCTCACCAAGGACGGCGCCACCACCGGGGCCCGGCGCGACACCCTCGTGGACATCGACCTCACCGTCCCCGCCGGCGGCTCCCTCGCCGTGGTCGGGGCCACCGGCTCCGGCAAGAGCACCCTCGGCCTGCTCGTGCCCCGGCTCTACGACGTGACCGAGGGCCGGGTCACCCTCGACGGGGTCGACGTGCGCGACCTGGACTTCGACTCGCTGGCCCGCGCCGTCGGCGTGGTCTCCCAGGAGACCTACCTGTTCCACGCCTCCGTCGCCGACAACCTGCGCTTCGCCAAGCCCGAGGCCACCGACGAGGAGATCGAGGCCGCCGCCCGCGCCGCCCAGATCCACGAGCACATCGCCTCCCTGCCCGAGGGCTACGACACCCTGGTCGGCGAACGCGGCCACCGCTTCTCCGGCGGCGAGAAACAGCGCCTGGCGATCGCGCGCACCATCCTGCGCGACCCGCCGGTGCTGCTCCTGGACGAGGCCACCAGCGCCCTGGACACCCACACGGAGCACGCCGTGCAGCGCGCGATCGACTCCCTCTCGGCCGGCCGCACCACGATCACCATCGCCCACCGCCTGTCCACCGTCCGCGACGCCGACGAGATCGTGGTCCTGGACGCCGGTCGGATCGCGGAGCGCGGCACGCACGAGGAACTGGTCGCCCTCGACGGCCGCTACGCCGCCCTCGTGCGCCGGGACGCCGACACCGCCGCCCACCCCGGCGCGTCGGACCCCTCGGACGAGGGCGCGAACCACGGCACGGACGGGGGCGTGAACGGGAGCGCGAACGGGTCCCCGCGCGGGCGGCGCCCGGCCGCCGTGACCCCGTGACGCACGCGCGGGGCCGACGAGACGCGTGGGACGGGCGGGTCCCATGGGGCGGCCGGGACGTGGGATTCGGGGGAGTGGTGCGATATTCCGCCCGGCACCCGGGCGATGTGCGAGGAATGTCCGACTGTCCGGGCTAGCGTGACGGACATGCGCCCCGCATACCGGCACCCCCCGCACCCGCCGTCACGGCGTGGCCGGGCCCGGCTCACCCGCCGCGGCCGGCTCACCCTCTTCCTCACCGCCCTCACGGCCGTCGGCGCCCTGATCCTGCTGCTGCCCGACTCCGGGGACCCCCCGTCCGCGCCCCCCGAGGCCCGCCGCCTCGTCGTCCCCGAGGGCCGCCGGGCCACCGAGGTGTACGCCGCCGTGGACCGGGCCCTGAGACTCCCCGCCGGCAGCGCGGCCGCCGAGGCCGCCCGGCTGCGCCCCGCCCTGCCCGCCGAGGCCAAGGGCAACCCCGAGGGCTTCCTCTTCCCCGCCACCTACCCCCTCACCGACGGCACCACGGCCGGCGGACTCCTGGCCCACATGGTGCGGACCGCCACGGAACGGATCGCCGCCCCCACCGTGGCCGGCCCCGGCAAGGCCCACGGGATGACCCCCTACCAGATCGCCACGATGGCGAGCATCGTGCAGGCCGAGGCCGACAACAAGGCCGACATGGGGAAGGTGGCCCGGGTCATCCACAACCGGCTGGCCCGCTCCATGCCGCTCCAGATGGACTCCACCGTCAACTACGCCCTGCGCCGCTCCACCCTCGACACCAGCCTGCGCGACACCCGGGTCGACCACCCCTTCAACACCTACCGCCGACAGGGCCTGCCACCCACCCCGATCGACAACCCGGGCGCCGAGGCCCTCGCCGCGGCCGTCGCCCCCACCCCCGGGAACTGGCTGTACTTCGTCACGGTGGCCCCCGGGGACACCCGGTTCGCCGCCGACTACGCCGCCCACCAGCGCAATGTCGAGCTGTTCAACAAGAACCGCGCCGCCGCCAAGGCCGGCCCGCCCCGCCCCTGATCAGGCCGGCACCGCGACCGCCGGACGGGCCAGGAACGCGGCCAGCTCGCGGGCCACCGCGCCCCCGGCCCGGTTCGCGCCGATCGTGCTCGCCGAGGGCCCGTAGCCCACGAGGTGCACCCGCTCGTCACGGGCCGCCCGGGTGCCCGCCATCCGGATCCCGCCACCGGGCTCGCGCAGCCGCAGCGGCGCCAGGTGCTCCATCGCGGGCCGGAAGCCGGTGGCCCACAGGATCACGTCGACCTCCTCCGCGTGCCCGTCCGCCCAGATCGGCCCGGCCGGCCCGATCCGTTCGAACATCGGCCGGCGCTCCAGCACCCCGTTCGCGAGCCCGTCCCGCACCGCCCGCGTCAGCTGCAATCCGGTCACGGTCACCACGCTCTGCGGCGGCAGCCCGCGCCGGACCCGCTCCTCCACCAGCGCCACCGCCGCCCGGCCCTGCTCCGGCCCGAAGCCCTCCTCGTGGAACACGGGCGGCCGCCGCGTCACCCAGCGGACGGACGCCGCGAGCGGCGCGATCTCCAGCAGGTGCTGCACGGCCGAGGTCCCGCCGCCGACCACCACCACCCGCAGCCCCGCGAACTCCTCCGGCCCCCGGTAGTCGGCGGTGTGCGGCTGCCGGCCCCGGAACGAGTCCGCGCCCGGGTAGGACGGCCGGAACGGCCGGTCCCAGGTCCCGGTGGCGTTCACCAGCGCCCGGGTCGAGAACCGGCCGGCGTCGGAGTCCACCAACAGCCGCCCGGCCGCCCCCGGGGTCCCGTCCTCGGTCACCGAGCGCACGTGCGCCGGCCGCAGCACGGGCAGCCCCTCGTCCCGCTCGTACGCGCCGAAGTACGCGCCGATCACCTCCGCCGACGGCCGCCCCGGATCCGCCTCCGGCACCCGGGTGCCGGGCAGCGGGTGCATCCCGTGCACCCGCTCCCAGGTCAGCGTCGGCCACCGGAACTGCCAGGCCCCGCCGGGCGCCGGCGCGTGGTCCAGGACCACGTGCCCGATCGCCCGCCGGCGCAGGTGGTGCGAGGCGGAGAGGCCGGCCTGGCCGGCGCCGATCACCACCACGTCCACCGCGCGGACGGGGGAGCCGGCCCCGGCGCCCCGGGCGCCGGCCTGTTCGGGGGTCTGCGCGAATCCGTTCACGCCCTGACCAACCCGCGCCGCCCCCGAACCCTTCCCGGCCCCGGCGCTCAGTCCCCGAGCAGGCCGCGCGAACGCAGCTCCGGGGTCACTCCCTCGCCGAACCAGTACGCCTCCTCCAGGTGCGGGTAGCCGGAGAGCACGAAGTTCTCCACGCCCAGCGCGTGGTACTCCTCGATCCGGTCGGCCACGTCGGCGTGGCTGCCGACCAGTGCCGTGCCGGCCCCGCCGCGCACCAGACCCACCCCGGCCCACAGGTTCGGGGAGATCTCCAGCTTGTCCCGGGACCCGCCGTGCAGCGCCAGCATCCGCTGCTGGCCCACCGACTCGCTCTGCCCCAGCAGGTGCTGGGCGGTGGCGATGTCGGATTCGTCCAGGTCGTCGAGCAGCCGGTCGGCGGCCCCCCACGCGTCCTTCGCGGAATCCCGCGAGATGGTGTGCAGCCGGATCCCGAACCGGACGGTCCGGCCGCGCTCGGCGGCCAGCTCCCGGATCCAGTCGATCTTCTCCTTCACCTGCTGCGGGGGCTCGCCCCAGGTCAGGTACACATCGGCGTGCTCGGCGGCGACGGGCCCGGCCGCCGCCGAGGACCCGCCGAAGAAGATCTCGGGCAGCGGGTCCGGCGGTATCGCGGTGATCCCGCCCTCCACCTGGTAGTGCTCCCCGGCGAAGTCGAAGGGCCGGCCGCCCCAGACCCCGCGAACCACCGACAGGAACTCGGCGGTCCGCTCGTAGCGGCGGTCGTGGTCGAGGTGGTCGCCGAACCGGCGCTGCTCGGCGGAGTCGCCGCCGGTCACCACGTTCAGCAGCAGCCGGCCGCGCGAGACCCGCTGGAAGGTGGCGGCCATCTGCGCCGCGAGGGTGGGCGCGATCACCCCGGGCCGGAAGGCCACGAGGAACTTGAGCCGCTCGGTGTGCTGGGAGAGGGCCATGGTGGTCAGCCAGGCGTCCTCGCACCAGGTGCCGGTGGGGGTCAGCACGGCCTCGAAGCCGAGCCGTTCGGCGGCCTTCGCGATCTGGGCCAGGTACTCCACGTCGGGCTCGCGGACCCCGGCGGCCCGCGTGTTGTGCGCGTAGGCGTGCCGGTCCACGAGGGTGCGGCCGTCCCCGCCGGTCGGCAGGAACCAGTGCAGGCGGACGGTCATCAGGACTCCTTGGCGATCGTGCGGGGCGCGGTGGTGGAGGGCGGCAGCTTCTCGTTGAAGCGGGTGTCCACGAAGTCCTTGAAGACGACCTTCGAGGGGATCAGCTTCAGTTCGGCGAAGGTGTCGGCGACGGCCTGCTCGGAGGCGGTGGCCGCGTCGTCCACGGCCACCGGGATCCGGGTGCCGTTGCTGCGCTTGACGGCGTCCAGGGCCACCGCGTAGGGCAGCCCGGTCTCCTTGGCCCACACCTTCGCCCACTCCCGCGGGTGCTCGCCGGCCCAGGCCGTGGCGCGCTGGATCCGCTTGAGGAAGTCGCCGATGGCCTTGGACTTCGCGGGGTCCTCCAGCGCGGCGGGCGCGGCCACCTGGAAGGTCAGCCCGTTGACGAGGCCCTCGCCGTCGCTGAGCACCCGGCCGCCGGTCCCCAGGACCTGCGCGGTGTACGGGTCCCAGACGGCCCAGGCGTCCACCTTGCCGGTGTTGAACGCGGCCAGCGCGTCGGCGGGCTGGAGGTGGTTGATCGTGACGTCGGACGGGGTCAGCCCGGCCTTCCTCAGGGTGGCGATCAGCTGGTAGTGGGCCGAACTGCCCTGGGCCACCGCGATCCTCTTGCCCTTGAGCTCGGTGGGGGACTTGAGCGCGGAGCCCTTCGGCACGAGCAGCGCCTCCCCGGCCGCCGAGCCCTTGCCCGCGCCGACCACCTTGAACCGGGACTTCGCGGCGGCGGCGAACACCGGCGGGGTGTTGCCCACCCCGCCCACGTCCACGGCCTTGGCGTTGATCGCCTCGATCAGCGGGGGACCGGAGGTGAACGTGGACCAGGTGATCGCGTAGTCGGTGCCCTCCAGTTCGCCGGCGGCGCGCAGCAGGGACTCGTACCCGCCCTTCTGGTCGCCGACCCGCAGGGTCACCTTCGCGCCGGCGTTCCCGGCGGGCGCGGCCTTGTCGGCGGATCCGGCGGCCCCGGTGTCGGCGCCGCAGGCGGTCAGGGCCAGGGACAGCGGCAGCGCGGCGGCCAGGGCCAGGACGGAACGTCGTCTCATGGGTGGTCTTCTCGTTCTGTGAGAGGGCGGACGGCAGAGGGGAGAGAGGGGGGTGTCGGGGTCAGTCCACGCCGAGTTCGGCGAGCAGTCGGGCCCGCAGCGCCGCGAACTCCGGGTCGCCCACGGAGCGCGGGCGGGGCAGGTCCACGGGGGTGTCGTGGGCGATCCGGCCCTGGTCCATCACCAGCACGCGGTCGGCGAGCAGCAGTGCCTCGTCCACGTCGTGGGTGACCAACAGGACGGCGCAGCCGCGTCGTTGCCACAGTTCGGCGACGAGCCGCTGGGCCTTGATGCGGGTCAGCGCGTCCAGGGCGCCGAAGGGTTCGTCGAGCAGCAGCAGATCCGGTTCGCGGACCAGCGCGCGGGCCAGGGAGGCCCGCTGGGCCTCGCCGCCGGAGAGGGTCTTGGGCCAGGCGTCCACCCGGTGCTCCAGGCCCACCTCCGTGAGCGCGGCCACGGCCCGCTCCCGGTCCGGCCGGCCGGGCAGCCCCAGCACCACGTTGCGCCAGACCCGCTTCCACGGCATCAGCCGGGGTGCCTGGAAGGCCACCGCCTTGCGGGCGGAGACCAGCACGGAGCCCTCGATCTCCCGGTCGAGACCGGCCAGCACCCGCAGCAGGGTGGACTTGCCGCAGCCGCTGCGCCCGAGCAGGGCAGTGAACTCCCCGGCGCGCAGCGAGAGGTCGAGGCCGTCGATGACGGCCCGGCCGTCGAAGGCGCGGGTCAGCCCGGTGACGCGCACGGAGTCGGCGGCGTCGGTGTCGGGAGCGGGGGCGGTCAGCGGCCCGTGAACGTCGGTCGCCATTGCAGCAACAGCCTTTCGAGAGTGCGGACGGCGAGGTCGGCGACGAGGCCGAGGACGGCGTAGACCACGAGGCAGACCACGATCACGTCGGTGCGGAAGAACTCGCGGGCCTGGTTCATCAGGAAGCCGATGCCGGCGTCCGCGTTGATCGATTCGCCGAAGACCAGCGCGAGCCAGGCCGTGGCCAGCGAGTAGCGCAGCCCCGTCATGAACCCGGGCAGGGCCCCCGGCAGCACCACGTGCCGCACCAGCCCCCAGCGCCCCAGCGACAGGGCGCCGCCGGCCTCGATCAACTGCTCGTCCACGCCCCGGATCCCGGCGTACACGTTGAGGTACAGGTGGAAGGCGGTGCCGAGCGCGATGAGGGCGACCTTGGGGGCCTCCCCGATGCCCATCCAGATGATGAACAGCGGGATCAGGCCGACCCACGGCACCGTGCGCAGCATCTGCACGCTCGCGTCGATCAGGTCCTCGCCCAGCCGGGACAGGCCCGAGAGCAGGGCCAGTCCGGTGCCGATCACCCCGCCCACGGCCAGGCCGATCACGACCCGCTGGAGCGAGACCGCCATGGCCTCCGGGAGGGTGCCGTCCGCGATCAGCTCCACTCCGGCGGCGGCTATCCGGGCCGGCGGGGCCAGGGTCTCCTCCGGCAGCCACCCCAGCACCCCGGCGAGCTGCCACAGCCCGAGCAGGGCCAGCGGGCCGCTGAGCCGACGGATCCAGCGCGGCACGGACCGCCGCCGCGCCGAGGAGGGCACCACGGCGACCAGCGGGGCGGCGGCCTTCGCGGGAGCGGGGTCGGCGGCGGGGGCGAGCGGGTCGGCGGCGCCGGGCGCGGCGGTCGCGGCGGTTTCGGGTGGGGCGTGACCGATGGTCATGGCGGCTCCGGATGAGGTGGCGGCGCGGGCCCGGTGTCCCGGGGCACGCCGGAACGGCGCGGGTCGCCGCGCGCGGGGGCCCGCCCGGGGTCCGAGGGGACGGGGCGTGACGAAGAGAGGTGCGGGGACGCCGACCGGGCGGGTCCGCGGGGTCGGCGGGGGCGGCGGGGTCCGTGGATCGTCACGGTCGCGCCGCGCGGGCGCCCCCCGACGCCGGGGGCGACGTGAACAGGGGCGTCAGCGACCGCGACAACAGGCGGCGGAGGCCACCCGCAGCAGGTCGATGTGACCGCGCGTGGTGAGCAGGGCTGTACGCGACATGTCGCCGAAGGTAGCCGGCCCCGCGCCGGCCGGTCAACGGCCCGACCGGCCTGGACACACGGACTTCACGAACGGCTTTCGGCCGGCCCGGCCGAAACAATCCGGTCCGTGGCACGGCGAAGGCCCCGCGCCGGGTGGGTTCCGGGGCGGGGCCTCGTGCTCGGGGCCTGGTGCGGGGTGGGTCAGTCGCGGACCGGTTCGGTGCGGCGGGCCGCGAACCAGTCCAGCATCTCGGCCGCGTCGAAGGCGTCCTGGCCCCCGCGCACCAGCAGGGTCACGTCGGCGAAGGCCGGGTCCTCGGCGCTGCGCTCGGTGTAGGGCAGCACGACGCAGCTCATCCCGGCGGCCTTGGCCGCGAGCGCGCCGGGCACCGCGTCCTCCAGGACCAGGCAGTCGGCGGGGTCGGTGCCGAGCAGTTCGGCGGCGGCGAGGAACACGTCGGGTTCGGGCTTGCCCCGTTCGACCTCCTCGGCGGAGATCACGGTGGTCAGCAGCTCGGACAGGCCGGTGCCGTCGAGGACCGCGTCGATCGCGGCGCGGGAGGAGCCGGAGGCCACCGCCATCGGCACCCCGGCCGCGTGCAGCCCCTCCACGAAGGCGCGCATCTGCGGGAAGACGGGGGTGGCGGTGCGGGCCAGCTCCAGGTAGGCGGCGTTCTGCTCGGCCAGCAGGACCTCGACGGGGGTCTCGATGCCGTGGAGGTCGCGCAGGATCTCCAGTGTCTCCAGGGTGCCGATGCCGATGTACTCGGCGTGGTCCTCCCAGGTGAAGTCGGTGACCCCGTGGCGTTCCAGGGTGCGGCGACCCGACTCGTAGTAGTTGGGTTCGCTGTCCACCAGCGTGCCGTCGAGATCGAATATGACCGCGATCATCCCGTGCTGTCCGTCCCTGTCGCTCCGGTTTCGTCCTGTCCCACCCAGGATGTCAGGTTTCGCGAGCGTTCCGGCCCGCGGAGTTCACCGCGGGCCGGAACGCTCGCGCGCGGGCGGGGCGTCCGCCGTGCGGGCGGACGCCCCGTCGGTTCCCGGGCCCTCACATCCCGGGCATCAGCACGGTGTCGATCAGGTACACGGTGGCGTTGGCGGTGTGCACGTCACCGCAGACCACCTTGGCCGTGTCGTTCACCGTGAAGTCCGTTCCGGAGCCCTTCGTGGTGAGCTTTCCGCCCTCCAGGGTCGCGAACGAGCCGTTGGCCAGCTGCATCGGCGTCACCTTCTGGCCCACCACGTGGTACGTCAGCACCTTGGTGAGCTGAGCCTTGTCGTTCAGCACCTTGTCCAGGTCGGCCTTCGGGATCTTCGCGAATGCCTCGTTGGTCGGCGCGAAGACGGTGATGTCCTTCGCGTTGTTCAGGGTGTCGACCAGGCCGGCCTTCTTGACGGCCGAGACCAGGGTGGACAGCGCCGGGTTGTGCGAGGCGGCGGTGGCCACCGGGTCCTTCGCCATCCCGTCCAGGCTGCCCGCGCCCTCCTTGGGTACGGAGGCGCAGGCGGGCCCGAAGGGCGTTCCGGTGTCCGCGAGGGCCGCGCCGGGGGCGGCGAGCACGAGCGGGACGGCGAAGGCGCCGCTGAGGGCGAGCACGGTGCAGCGGGTGCGGAGGTTCATGACGAGTCCTCTCCCATGGGGGTGTGTGATGGACGTCACATCTTTCATTCGACCCTGTGCACCTGTCCGGATTGCCCGGATCCACACTTTTCTTCCGGGTGCTGTTCCCGTGCGCGCCCCTCCTCGTGCTCAGCCGAGGGGCAGGGCCTGCCACAGGTAGAGGAAGAGCATCCACACGGACACCGCCGCCGCCATCCGCCGCAGCCTGCGCCGCCGCACCTCGGCCACCGGGTCCGGCCGGGTCAGGAGCAGCGCCGGCACCTCCGTCACCGGCCGGGCGCTCGGCGCGGGCGCCGGGGGAGCGGGGGTCGCTCCGGGGACGGCGGGACCGCCCCGGCGGGCCGCGGGCAGCTCCGCCCGCGCCGGCAGGGCCGTGCCGCCGGGTCCGGCCGGGTGCGGCACCAGCGGGCCGGACCCGGCGTCGGGACCGCCCTCGCCGGGGGAGTCCCCGGCCGGCGCCGGCGCGCCCTGGGCGAGGCCGGCCAGGAAGCGCGCGTACGCCTCCCGCCGGGCCCCGCGCGGCGCGCTGCGGCCCGTCTCCCAGGAGCGCACGGTGGACGCGTGCACCTCGAACGCGTCGGCCACCTGCGCCCGACTGAGCCCCCAGGCCGCCCGCAACCGCTCGCGTTCGGCGGGCGCGGGGAGCGCCGGCGCGCGACCGGGGAGACGGAACGAACTGCGTACCGGTGTAGTCGTCATACCCGTACGACAATCGGCGCCGACCTCCGTTTCGCGCCGGCCCGCACATTCATCCGGATGGCGGGACGGATGTGCGAGCCGGTGCGGGAGCGGGGCTCAGCGCACGGCGTCCCCCACCGGTCCCCGGCGCGGCGGCCGGGGGAAGAACCCGCTGGTCCGCGCCCGGTACTCGGCCCAGCCCGGCCGGTCCGCCATGTGCCGCTCCAGCAGTGCCTTCCCGCTGCCCGCCGTCAACAGGAAGGTCATGAGCAGCGGGGCGGCCACCGAGATCAGCGCCGGCTCCCACCCCGCGTCCGCCGCCACCAGCCAGATCCCCCACCAGACGCAGAAGTCCCCGAAGTAGTTCGGGTGCCGGGTCCAGGACCACAGCCCCCGGTCCATGATCATCCCGCGGTGCGCCGGATCCGCCTTGAACCGGGCCAGTTGCCAGTCCCCCACCGCCTCGAAGACCACCCCCAGAGCCCACACCCCGACCCCGACCCAGGCCAGGACCCCCGGGCCGGCGCCCTCGGCCACCGCCCCGACCTGGATCGGCGCCGAGACGAACCACACCAGCGCCGCCTGCAACAGGTACACCTTGCGCAACGCGTAGCGGGTACGTCGTCGCGCCGGCACCCGTCCCAGCATCCGCTCGTAGCGCGGATCCTCCCCGTGCCCCCGGCTCCGCCACGCGATGTGCGCCGCCAACCGCACCCCCCACACCGTCGGCAGCGCCCACAACAACCAGCGCCGCCCCGGATCCCCCGCCCCCGCCGAGACCGCGAACACCACCCCCGACACGGCCGCGAACGCGAGCCCCCAGGCCACGTCCACCACCCGGTGCAGCCCCCGCGCCGCCCCCACCGCGAACGCGCCCAGCAACACCACGAGCGCGGCCCCCGCCGCCCACGCCGTCACCGCGCCCAGGGCCGCGCCGGTCACGACCCGCCCCCCGCCCCGGCCGCGAACTCCGCCGGCCGCGCGAACACCAGATGGTGCACGTCCAGGTACCCCGAGGCGAACCCGGCCTCCGAATAGGCCAGGTAGAAGGTCCACATCCGGCGGAACGTCGCGTCGAAGCCCAGGGCCGCGACCCGCTCCGCCCGCTGCCCGAACCGCTCCCGCCACAGCGCCAGGGTCCGGGCGTAGTGCGGCCCGAACGCCGTGCACTGCACCGGCCGCAGCCCCGTGTGCTCCCGCGCCGCCTCGGTCAGCGCCCGCACCGACGGGATCATCCCGCCCGGGAACACGTACTTGTGGATCCACGTGTGGTTGCGCCGGGTCGGCAGCATCCGCTCGTGCGGCATCGTGATCGCCTGCACCGCCACCCGGCCCCCCGGCGCCAACCGCCGGTCCAGCACCCGCAGGTACTCCTCCCAGTACTCCGCCCCCACCGCCTCCACCATCTCCACGCTCACCACCGCGTCATAGGACCCCGACACCTCCCGGTAGTCCTCGATCCGCACCTCCACCCGGTCCGCGAACCCGGCCGCCGCCACCCGCTCCCGGGCCAGCGCGGCCTGCTCCCGCGACAGGGTCACCGAGACCACCGAGGCCCCGCGCCCGGCCGCCCGCAGCGCCAGCTCGCCCCAGCCGGTGCCGATCTCCAGCACCCGCGAACCCGCCCCGACCCCCGCCGCGTCCAACAGGGCGTCGATCTTGCGCCGCTGGGCCGCCGCCAGCTCCCCGAACCCGCGCGCCGTCAGCGGACGGTCCGGCTCCGGCGGGAACAGGGCCGCCGAATAGGTCATCGTCTCGTCCAGGAACTCCGCGAACAGCTCGTTCGACAGGTCGTAGTGCCGGCGGATGTTCTCCCGCGCCCCGCGCGGGGTGTTGCGCTCCGCCGCCGGCGGCCGGGGCGCCCACCAGCCCCGCAGCCGCTGCAACGGCGCCGGCACCAGCGTCGCCACGTCCCGCGCGAACACCGTGAGCACCCCGGGCAGGTCCTCGGCCTCCCACTCCCCGGCCAGATAGGACTCCCCGAAACCGATCAACCCGGTGGTCGCGATCCGCCGGACGAAGGCCCCCGGATCCCGCACCCGCAACACCGGCCCGCCCAGCCCCAGCGTCTCCCGCCCGCCCCAGCGCACCGTCAACGGCAACCGCGCCAGCGCCCGCCGCACCACCAGCGCCCCGATCCGGGCCCGCGCCGCCGAACACGCCGGCACCCGCGCCACGTCCGGCCACAGCTCCGCGTCCACCACCACCGCGCGGGACCCGCCCCGCCGGTCCCGGGGCACGGGCATCGTCATCGGCGCACCGGCCCGGCCGGTCTGTTCCACGGTCACTTCAGACCCTCCTGCGTCGTGTGTCGAGGTCGAGGGCGCACGGGGATCCCGCGCGCCCAGAGCCGGACGCCGTGGAAGCGGATGCCCAACGGCACCGAGACCGCCGCCCACGGCCCCGCCGGCAGGGCCCGGGCCAGCGCGGCCCGCCCGCCCGGGGTCCGCCCGCCGCGCACCGTGGCCGTCAGCCGGTGCCCGTCCGGGGTGTCCAGCCGCACCGCCAGCGCCAGGCGCTCACCGGGCAGCGGCAGACGCATCCGGTAGCCGCCGGCGAGCGGCAGGAACGGCGAGACGTAGAACTCCTTCGGAACCGGAACCGGAACCGGAACCGGAACCGGCGCCGGCGGGCCCGCCCCGGCCCCGGCCTGCCCGGGGTCCAGCAGGTAGCAGTGCCGCTCGCCGTGGGTGTTGCGCACCTCCGCCAGCACCCAGCGCAGCGCCCCGTCCGCGTCGTGGCACCAGAACACCGTCAACGGGTCGAAGACCCGCCCCAGCACCCGCGCCTGCGCCAGCATCCGGATCGGCCCCGAGACCGGCTCCAGGCCCCGGGCCCGCAGGAAGCGGTCCACCGCCGACCGCAGGTCCGGCCCCCGCCGGTCCAGGTGATCGCGCGGGTCGAAACCGATCAGCCGGCCCAGCGGCCCCGGCAGCCGGGGCGGCCGGTCCACGTCCACCAGCCACAGGGTCAGCCGCTGCCGCAGCCGGTAGGGCACCCGCTCCGCCGGCCCCGTCCGCACGTGCACCACCTCGGCCGGGTACCGGTACGAGACCCCCGCCCGCGACGGCCGGGCGGCCCGCGCCGCGCTCACCACCGCACCCCCAGCGCCTCGGCGGCGGCCACCCCGGAGCGACAGCCGTCCTCGTGGAAACCCCATCCGTGGTAGGCGCCCGCGAACGCCACCCGGGGCCCGGAGAGCCCCGGCAGCGAGACCTGCGCGGCCACCGACTCCGGCGTGTACACCGGGTGCTCGTACTCCATCCGGGCGATCACCGTCCCCGGGTCGATCTCACCGGGCCGCGCGCCCAGCGAGACCACGTGGGTCCGCGGACCGTCCAGGCCCTGCAAGAGGTTCATGTCGTAGCTGACCCGCACCTGCCCGGAATCGGGCAGACAACCCGGCAACAGCAGATTCCAACAGGCCCGCGCCCCCGCCGAACGCGGCAGCACCGAGTCGTCGGTGTGCAGGACCGTCACGTTGCGCGAGTACCCGAACGCGCCCAGCGTCCCCCGCTCGGCCGGCGTCGGATCCGCCAGCAACTCCAGCGCCCGGTCCGCGTGCACGGCGATCACCACCGCGTCGTACCGGGCCACGGCCCCGTCCGCCGTCCGCACCTCCACCCCGTCCGGCGCCCCCGGCCCGCCGAGCCGGGTCACCGACCGCACCGGGGTCGCGGCCCGCACCGAGGGCAGCTCCCGCCGCAGCCGCTCCACGTACGCGGCCGAACCGCCCACCACCGTCCGCCACCGCGGCGAACCCGTGATCGACAGCAGCCCGTGGTGGTCCAGGAAGCGGAACAGGTAGCGGGCCGGATAGCGCAGCGCCGTGCCCGCCGGACAGGACCACACGCAGGCCACCAGCGGAGCCGCGAAATGCGCCGTGAAATGCGCGTCGAAGCCCTCCGCCCGCAGGAACTCCCCGAGCGTGACCTCCGGGCCCCCCGGCGCCGCCGGCCGGGCCAGCAACCGGCGCGCGGCCCGGTGGAAGGCAGGCACCCGCGCCAGCATCCGCAGGTACGCCGCGTCCACCACCGACCGGGGCCGGGTGAACAGCCCGCGCGGCCCCTTCGCCCCCGCGTACTCCAGACCGCACCCCGGACACCGCACCGACATGCTCATCACCGTGTCCCGCACCGTCACCCCCAGCTCGCCGAAGAGCCGGTTCAGCAGCGGGTACGTGCGGTCGTTGTGGACGATGAACCCCGAGTCCACCGCCCGCACCTCCCCGTCCGGCCCCTTCACCTCGTGGGTGTGCGCGTGCCCGCCCAGCCGGTCCGCCGCCTCGTACAGCGTCACGTCGTGCGCCCGCCGCAGCACGTACGCCGCCGTCAGCCCGGACACCCCGGCGCCGATCACCGCCGTCCGCGGCCGTCCGCCGGACCGCCCCGCGTCCCCGCTCATCCCCGACGCTCCCCTCATCCCGTCTCCCTGGTCACTCGCGACCCCTCACCCGTCCCTTCGGAGCCGGTGGGCCGAACGGATGGGCCGCAAGCCCGTTCGTCCGCGCCCGCCCGGGTGTGAGGGCGTGCCGGGTGTGATCGAGTGGGAGTTCGGCCGGTCCACCGGATCCGGATGCGGACCCCCGCATCCGGGCCGGCGACCCGGCGGGAAACCCGGACAGACCGTCCGACAGCACGCGCCGGCCCGCCCCGGCCGCCCGAGGGGAGCCCCGATGCCCGCAGCCGACGACCCGCACCCCACCCCCCGGAAGGCCCCCGCCCCGGGCGCCCTCTGCCTGGTCACCGGCGCCACCGGCTACATCGGCGGCCGCCTGGTCCCCGAACTCCTCGCCGCCGGCTTCACGGTCCGCTGCCTGGTGCGCGGACCCGAACGGCTCCGCGACCACCCCTGGGCCGACCGGGTCGAGATCGTCGACGGCGACGTCACCGACCCCGTCGCCCTCGGCGCCGCCATGCGCGAGGTGGAAGTGGCCTACTACCTGGTCCACTCCCTGACCGGCGGCCGGGGCTTCGAGGCCCTCGACCGGGCCGCCGCCCGCGTCTTCGCCGACCAGGCCCGCGTCGCCGGGGTCCGCCGCATCGTCTACCTCGGCGGACTCACCCCCCGCGACGTGCCCGCCGACCGCCTCTCCCCGCACCTGCGCTCGCGCGCCGAGGTCGGCGAGATCCTGCTCGCCGGCCCCGTCCCCACCACCGTGCTCCGCGCCGCCGTCATCATCGGCTCCGGCTCGGCCTCCTTCGAGATGCTCCGCTACCTCACCGAACGCCTCCCCGTCATGGTCACCCCCAGCTGGGTCGGCACCCGGATCCAGCCCATCGCCGTCCGCGACGTGCTGCGCACCCTCGTCGGCTCCGCGACCATGCCCCCCGAGGTGCACCGGGCCTTCGACATCGGCGGGCCCGACATCGTCACCTACGAGCAGATGATGCGCCGCTACGCCGTCGTCGCGGGCCTGCCGCACCGGCTCATCCTGCGCGTCCCCATGCTCACCCCCCGCCTGTCCAGCCACTGGATCGGCCTGGTCACCCCCGTCCCCCGGGCCCTGGCCCGACCGCTCGCCGAGTCCCTGCGCCACGAGGTGGTGTGCGCCGAACACGACATCGACCGGTACGTCCCCGACCCGCCCGGCGCCCCCCTCGGCCTCGACGACGCCATCGCCCTGGCCCTGCGCCGGGTCCGCGACGCCGACGTGGCCACCCACTGGTCCTCCGCCGCCCTCCCCGGAGCCCCCAGCGACCCCCTGCCCACCGACCCCGACTGGGCCGGCGGCAGCCTGTACACCGACCTGCGCTGTCGCGACGTGGAGGTGGACACCGAGACCCTGTGGACCGTGGTCGAGGGCATCGGCGGCGAGAACGGCTGGTACTCCTTCCCCCTGGCCTGGGCCGTGCGCGGCCGGCTCGACCGGCTCGTCGGCGGGGTCGGCATCCGACGCGGCCGGCGCGACGCGGGCCGGTTGCGGGTCGGCGACGCCCTCGACTTCTGGCGGGTCGAGGAGATCCGCCCCGGCCGACTGCTGCGGCTGCGCGCCGAGATGCGCCTGCCGGGCCCCGCCTGGCTCGAACTCGTCGTGGAACCCGACCCCGAGCACCCCCACACCCGCTCCCGCTACCGCCAGCGCGCCCTGTTCCACCCGCGCGGCCTCGCCGGACACCTGTACTGGTGGAGCGTGTCCCCCTTCCACGCCGTCGTCTTCGGCGGCATGGCCCGCAACATCAGCCGCACCGCCGAACGCGCCGCCCAGGCCCACTGACCGGCCCGCGCCCGGGCGGCCCGCATCCGAAACCCGCCCCGGCGCCGAATCCCGCCCGTCAGCACCCGCCACCCGAGCCGCCGGAGCGAGAACCCCCATGAACGTCGCGTGCGTCCTGTACACCTCGGACCTGCGGGTCCACGACCACCCGCCGCTGCGTGCCGCCCTCTCCTCCGGCGACGCCGTCGTCCCCCTCTTCGTGCGCGACGACGGGATCGACGCCGCCGGCTTCGCCGCGCCCAACCGCCTCGCCTTCCTCGCCGACGCCCTCGCCGACCTCGACGCCGCCCTGCGCGACCGGGGCGGCCGGCTCGTGCTGCGCTCCGGGGACCCGGTGGCCGCCGTACTGGCCGTGGTCCGCGAGGTCGACGCCGACGAGGTGCACACCGCCGCCGGCGTCACCCGCTACGCCCACGCCCGCGAGGAACGCCTGCGCCGCGCCCTGGAGGCGGAGGGCCGGCGGCTCTACGTGCACGACGCGGTGGTCACCGCCGTCGCCCCCGGCGCCGTCACCCCGACCGGCTCCGACCACTTCGCCGTGTTCACCCCCTACCTGCGCCGCTGGGCGGAGACCCCCGCCCGCGCCCCGCTGGCCGCGCCCCGCACCGTGCGCGTCCCCGACCAGCTCTCCTCCGACCCGCTGCCCCGCCGCTCGGCGCTCTCCGGGGTCTCCCCGGGCCTGGCCAAGGGCGGCGAGAGCGCGGGCCGCTCGCTGCTCACCTCCTGGCTGCGCGGGATCGACCGCTACGAGGAGATCCACGACGACCTCGCCGGCGACGCCACCTCCCGGCTCTCCCCGCACCTGCACTTCGGCACGGTCTCGGCCGCCGAGGTGGTGGCGCGGGCCCGCGCCAAGGGCGGACCGGGGGCGGAGGCGTTCGTCCGGCAGGTCTGCTGGCGCGACTTCCACCACCAGGTCCTCGCGGCCCGCCCCGACGCCGCCCGCGCCGACTACCGCGCCCGGGGCGACCACTGGCGCACCGAGGGCGAGGCCAAGGAGGACATCGCGGCGTGGCGGGAGGGTCGCACCGGCTACCCGCTGGTGGACGCCGCGATGCGCCAGCTCGCCCACGAGGGCTGGATGCACAACCGGGGCCGGCTGGTCACGGCCGGGTTCCTCGCCAAGACGCTGTACGTGGACTGGCGGATCGGCGCCCGGCACTTTCTGGACCTGCTGGTCGACGGGGACGTGGCCAACAACCAGATGAACTGGCAGTGGGTGGCCGGCACCGGCACCGACACCCGCCCCAACCGGGTCCTCAACCCGATCCGTCAGGCCCACCGCTACGACCCGGACGGGGACTACGTGCGCCGCTGGGTGCCGGAACTGGCCGGGCTGGCCGGGCCCGCCGTGCACGAGCCGTGGAAGCTGACCGGCCTGGACCGGGCCGCGTTCGACGACTACCCCGACCCGATCGTGGAACTCGCCGAGGGCCTGGAGCGGTTCCGTCGGGGACGGGGCGCCGCGTGAGCGCGCGGGCGGGGCGAGGGGGCGCCGTATCGTGGGCGGCGTGACCCCCGACCTGCCCGCCGGCGCGGCCCTCACCACCGGCGCGGTCGCGCGCCGGCTGGGCGTCTCCCCGACCACCCTGCGGTCCTGGGAGCGGCGGTACGCGATCGGGCCCGCCGACCGCGAGGACGGCCGGCACCGCCGCTGGACCCCCGCCGACATCGCCCGCCTCGAACTCATGTGCCGACTCACCTCGCAGGGGGTGCCGCCCTCGGCCGCCGCCCGGGCCGCGCTGGCCGTCGACCCCACCGACCCCGGGGCCCTGGCCGAACCCGCCCTCGCCGAACCGGCCCCCGCCGGCCCGGGGCCCGCGGGCGGCCGGGTGCCCGGCGGCCCCAACGCGCTGCCGCTGGGCGAGGCGGTCCGCCAGGAGTGCCGGGGGCTGGCCCGCGCGGCCGTCCGCCTCGACGCCCCGGCCGTCGCCGACCTGCTGGCCGCCGCCGTCGCCGAGCACGGACTGATCCGGGCCTGGGAGGAGGTGATGGCCCCCACCCTGCACGCCGTCGGGCGCAAATGGGCCTCGGCGGGAGAGCGGTACGTGGAGGTGGAACACCTGCTGTCCTGGCACGTGTCCACCGTGCTGCGCGGGGTGCGCCCGGGGCCCGAGGCGCCCGGCACCGCGCCGGTGCTGCTCGCGTGCATGCCGGGGGAGCAGCACAGCCTGCCCATCGAGGCGCTGGGCGCGGCCCTCGGTGAACGGGGGGTGCCGGTGCGGATGTTCGGCGCGGCCCTGCCGGCCGACGCCCTGCGGGACGCCGTGCGCCGTCTGGGCCCCAGCGTCGTCACCCTGTGGTCCCAGGGACGCGGCACCGCCGACCGGTCCCTGGTGCGGGCGGTCGGCGGCATCGAGTGGGGGGTGCGCGGGGCCCGGGCCCAGAGCGCGCTGCTGCTCGCGGGACCGGGCTGGTCCGGTGCGGCCCCGGAGCGGACGGGGGGCCCGCGGGTGGAGCGCCTGCACGGCCTGCGGTCGGCCGTGGAGACGATCACGGGCCTGCTGACCCCGCTCACCCCGCTGCCGGTCTGAGGGCCCGGCCCCGCCCCACGCGCCTCAGGAGAGGGCGGCCAGGGCGGGTTCGGAGGGTCCGAGGGTCTCGCGCAGACAGCGCAGGGCGCGGCGCATGTGGCTCTTGACGGTGCCCAGCGGCAGCCCGGTGCGGTCCGCGATCTGGGTCTGGGTGAGGTCCGCGTAGAAGGCCAGCCGCAGCACCCGCTGTTGCGCCCCCGGCAGCCGGTCCAGTTCCCGCTGCAACAGCACCCGGTCCACGGCCTGTTCGGGGCCGGGTCCGGGGCAGGCGCCCAGGGTCCGGCAGGGTTCGGCCAGGGTGCCCACCGACATCCGCAGCAGGCGGGCGCGGCGGGTGCGGGCGGCCAGCGCGTCCGCGATCTTGTGCCGGGTGATGCCCGTCAACCAGGCGCCCATGCCCCCCGGGCCCGGCCGGTAGCCCTCACGGCCGCGCCATGCCGCGAGGAAGACCTGCTGCACGACGTCCTCGGCCTCGCGCTCGTCCCCCAGGCTCCGGCGGGCCAGGGCGAGGACCAGGGGCCGCCAGCGGCGCCAGATCCGCTCCACCGCGCGTTCGTCACCGTCCCGGAAGGCCGCCGCCCAGAACTCGTCCTCCGCGTCCGTCCCCGTGCCTCGTGCCACGTCCACGTCCATGGCCCCAGGGTGCGGACGGGCTCAGGCGCGCTCAACTCGCACTGTTTCCGCAGCGTTTTTCACGCGGTCTCCGCGTCCGCCCCGGCGGTGTCCGCACGGCCCTCGCCGGCCATGAACCGCCACACCAGGGCGTGCCCGATCACCACGAGCAGGATCAACAACAGGGCCTCGGCCTGGATCGGTTTGACGTGGACCACCCGGGCCAGTTCGGGGGCGGCGCCGATCACCGCGATCGCCAGGTAGAGCAGCACGCTCGCGCCCCGCGCCCAGCCCAGGGCCCGGTCCCGGGGGGTCCGGGAGCCGCGCGAGGCGGTCAACAGCCGGGTGGTGGACACGCAGCCCACCAGGGCCACGACCACGAAGGAGGCCCGCCACACCTGGGGCGTCTCCACCCCGCCGACCTGTGCGAACAGGCCCATCAGGGCGGGCAGCAGGAAGGAGAGGTAGATCCCGCCGACGGTGCGCCGCCGGTCCGGCTCGGCGAGCCACTCGGGGTGGCTCTGCACGACGTTCCACCAGAGCCCGACGAGGGTGAAACAGGTGGCGGAGAACAATGCGTAAAAGGTGCTCACGTCCATGGGGAACGAGCGTGGCACGGGGGGTCGCGGCCCTCGGTGAGGCGCACCGAAATGTCCGTCCGGAATTGATTGTCCGGGAATCGAAATACCTCTCGCCAGAGTCCAAGGTCCCTTGTTCCGGAGGGTGTCCTCGCTGCTCAGGGCCCATCCTGGAAGGGAGTTGGGATGGCTGAAAGAAGCTTGCAAGATCTTGCAGCAAGAACCGCAACCTCTGATACATTTCCTTCCCAAGAAACCCTCATGGGTCGTGGTCGGTCCTCGTCGATCCAGGTCCGGGACCGTTATTCGAAACCCCGCACAAAGCCGTGCGGAAGGGAGCCCTCGTGGAGAAGTACAGGGGACGCGCGCCCCGCCGGCGCCGCCGGTGGACCGCGCTCGCCGCGGTGGTCGCCGGAGCCCTCGTCGTCACGGGCTGCGCGGGCGGCGGAGCCGGGGCCGACAAGGCCGGAGCCGCCGCGAAGGGTCGGCCCACCCTCACGATCTGGGCCGACGACCAGCGCGCCGCCGCCCTCAAGGGCTTCGCCGCGAGCTTCGGGAAGAAGTACGGCACCGAGGTGTCGGTGCAGGCGGTCTCCAAGGAACTCCAGGCCACCTTCCTCACCGCCTCCCAGGCGGGCACCGGACCGGACGTCGTGGTCGGCGCCAACGACTGGATCGGCAACCTGGTCCAGAACGGCGCCATCGACCCGGTCCGCCTGAGCGGCGAGCAGAAGGCATCCCTCCACGAACGCTCCGTGCAGGCCGTCACCTTCAACGGCCAGACCTACGGCATGCCGTACGCCCTGGAGAACGTGGCCCTCCTGCGCAACACCGACCTCGTGCCCGAGGCCCCCGCGACCTTCGAGGAGGCCGTCGAGATCGGCAAGCGCCTCAAGGCCGAGGGCAGGACCAGCGAGATCATGTCGGTCCCGGTCGGCCAGCCCGGCGACGCCTACCACGGCTACGCCCTCTACTCCTCCGCCGGCGGCTACCTGTTCGGGCGGGACAAGGCCGGCGAGTACCTCCCCGAGGAACTGGGCCTGGGCACCGAGGCGTCGATCCGGGCCTTCGAGAAGTTCCGCGAACTCGGCGAGAAGGGCGAGGGCGCCCTCAAGCGCTCCATCGGCCAGGACAACGCCATCCCCACCTTCGCCTCCGGCAAGGCCCCCTTCCTCCTCTCCGGCCCCTGGTCGGTGCCGGACGTCAAGAAGGCCGGGGTCAACTACGAGATCCAGGCCGTGCCCCCCTTCGCCGGGCACGAGGCCGGCGGTCCCTTCATCGGCGTCCAGGCCTTCTACGTGGCGGCCAAGAGCCACAACAAGGCCCTCGCCCAGGAGTTCGTCGCCGAGGTCGGCGGCAGCCCGGAGGCGTCCATCGCCCTCACCGAGGCCAACCCGAGGCCCCCGGCCCTCAAGGTCGCCCTCGACCACTTCAAGGACTCCAACCCCGACCTGCGCAAGTTCCTCGACGCCGGGAAGAACGGCGTGGTCCAGCCCGCCATCCCCGAGATGAACGTGGTCTGGGACCCGTTCGGCAAGGCCCAGGCCGCCGTCATCGGCGGCGCCGAGGTCCGGCCGACCGTGGAGGCCCTCGCCAAGGCCGTCGCCGACCAGCTCGGCATCGAACCCCCCGTCGCCCGGCCCGACGCGGACCAGAAGGACTGAGGGAGATGACCGTGAACACCCCCGCCCCCGAACGGGACCGGGACCGCGCCCGCGCGACCACGCCCCCGACCGGGGAGCCGGACCCCGGGGCCGGCCCGCGCCGCCCCCGCAACCCCTTCGCCTCCCGCGAGGACCGGCCCACCTCCGCCGCCGCCCTCCTCGGCAAGGCCCTGCTGCTCGGCGCGGCCCTGGCCCTGGCCGTCTGGGGCGCCTTCCCCCTCGCCGAGGCCCGCAACTGGTTCGGCCTGGGCGTCCTCGCGGTCGCCACCGGCCTCATCTTCTGGGTCTACCTCTCTCGCCGACTGCTGCCCGCGAAGTACCTCGTGCCCGGCACCGTCTTCCTGATCGCCTTCCAGATCGTCCCGATCCTGTACACGGTCTCCACCGCCTTCACCAACTTCGGGGACGGTCACCGGGGCACCAAACAGGAGGCCGTCGCCACGATCGAGGAAGCCTCCATCGCGCAGGTCCCCGGCACCCCCGACTACCGGCTGAAGGTCGCCGTCCCCCGGGGCGCCGACCCCGCCGAGGGCCCCCTCGCGCTCCTCCTGACCGACCCGGCCGCCCCCGCCGGCGAGCGGGTGGCCCGACCCGGTGAGGGCATCGCCCCCGTCACCGACCCCGGCGCCTTCACCCCGCTGACCCCCGAACAGGCCGCCCGACGCGGCGGCGAACTCGCCGACCTGCGCGTCGAGGTCGAGGGCGGCGTGCTGCGCGCCGAGGGCTTCACCCGCGCCCAGATCACCGCCCCGGCCCGCTTCCACGACGAGAAGGCCGACGCCATCCGCGAACCGGCCACCGGCCGGGTCTGGACCGCCGACGAGAGCACCGGCAACTTCGTCACCGCCGACGGCGAGAAGCTCGGCAACGGCTGGAAGGTCAACGTCGGCCTCAAGAACTTCGCCGACACCCTCACCAACCCCACCATCAGCAAGTACTTCGGCCAGACCCTGGTGTGGAACCTCGCGTTCGCCGTCACCACCGTCCTGATCACCTTCGGCCTCGGACTCTTCGTGGCCCTCGCCCTGCACCACCCCCGGATGCGCGGCAAGAAGATCTACCGGTCCCTGCTGATCCTCCCCTACGCCATGCCCGCCTTCGCGATGCTGCTGGTCTGGGCGGACATGTTCAACCAGGACTTCGGCCTGGTGAACCGCCTCCTCGGGCTCTCCGTCAACTGGCTCGGCGAACCCTGGACGGCCCGCCTCGCCGTCCTCGTCGTCCAGCTCTGGATGGGCTACCCGTACATGTTCCTGGTCTCCACCGGAGCCCTCCAGTCCGTGCCCGGGGAACTGAAGGAAGCCGCCCAGATCGACGGCGCCGGCCGCTTCACGGCCTTCCGCAAGGTCACCATGCCGCTGGTCCTCGTGGCCCTCTTCCCGCTGCTGGTCGCCTCCTTCGCCTTCAACTTCAACAACTTCAACGCCATCTACCTCACCACCGGCGGCGGACCCTTCCCGCCGGACAGCCCGATGGCCGGCGCCACCGACCTGCTCATCACGTACACCTACCGGCTCGCGTTCGGCGGCCAAGGCGCCCAGTACGGCCTGGCCGCGGCGATCTCCCTGTTCATCTTCGTCATCGTCGCGGTGATCTCCCTGGTCAGCTTCCGCCGCGCCCGCGCCATGGAGGAGGTCAACTGATGGCCACGCTCACCCCCACCCCGCCCAAGACCCGGGCCGGCGCGAAGCCCAGGCCCGCGGGCCACACCGGATCCGGCCGCCCCGCCGAATGGTGGCGCCACCTGATCGCCGTCGTCTGCGTGGTCTTCTCCCTGGTCCCGATCGTCTTCGTGGTCTCCGCGGCCTTCAACCCGCAGGGCACCCTCGGCTCCACCACCCTGTGGCCGAGCGACGCGGGCCTGGTGAACTTCGAGAAGCTGTTCACCGAGACCGAGTACGGCACCTGGTTCGCGAACTCCCTGATGATCTCCGCCATCGCCGGCGGGCTCTCGATGTTCGCCTCCGCCTGCGGCGCCTACGCCTTCTCCCGGTTCCGCTTCCGCGGCCGCCGGGCCGGCATGACCGCCCTGCTGCTGGTGCAGATGTTCCCGCAGTTCCTCGCCGTGGTCGCCCTGTACCTCATGTTCACCTGGATCAGCACCCACTACCCCGGGCTCGGCTTCAACACCCCGTGGGCCCTGGTGCTCCTCTACATGGGCGGCGCGCTCGGCGCCAACACCTGGCTCATGAAGGGCTTCTTCGACACCGTCCCCAAGTCCCTGGACGAATCGGCGAAGGTCGACGGCGCCTCCCACAGCCAGGTCTTCTTCACCATCATGCTGCCGCTGGTCGCCCCGGTCCTGGCCGTCACCGGCCTGCTGAGCTTCATCGGCACCATGAACGAGTTCCTGCTCGCCAACATCTTCCTGACCGACCCCGAGTCCAAGACCCTCGCCGTCGGCCTCTACGGAATGATCCAGGAAGGCCAGCGCGACGCGAACTTCGGCCTCTTCTGCGCCGGATCCCTCCTCATGGCGATCCCGATCGTGGCCCTCTTCCTCTACCTCCAGCGCTTCATCGTCTCCGGACTCACCTCCGGCGCGGTCAAGGGCTGACCCCGCGCACCCCACGCACCCCTCCCCACACACCTCCCCGAAAGGCGGCAACTCCCATGGCTCAGCACACCCCGTGGTGGCGCGACGCGGTCATCTACCAGGTCTACATCCGCAGCTTCGCCGACGGCAACGGCGACGGCATCGGCGACATCGCGGGCCTGCGCACCCGCCTGCCCTACCTGCGCGACCTCGGCGTCGACGCCCTGTGGATCAACCCCTGGTACGCCTCCCCGCAGATCGACGCCGGCTACGACGTCTCCGACTACCGCGCCATCGACCCCGGCTTCGGCACCCTCGAAGAGTCCCGCGTCTTCCTCGACGAGGCCCACGCCCACGGCCTGCGCGTCCTCGTCGACCTCGTCCCCAACCACACCTCCGACCAGCACGTCTGGTTCCAGGAGGCCCTCGCCGCCGGACCCGGCTCCGCCGCCCGCACCCGCTACCACTTCCGCGAGGGCAAGGGCGAGCACGGCGAACTCCCGCCCAACAACTGGCAGTCCATCTTCGGCGGCCCGGCCTGGACCCGCGTCGAGGACGGCCAGTGGTACCTGCACCTGTTCGCCTCCGCCCAGCCCGACCTGAACTGGGAGCACCCCGAGGTCCGCTCCGAGTTCCTCGACATCCTCCGCTTCTGGCTCGACCTCGGCGCCGACGGCTTCCGCATCGACGTCGCCCACGGCCTCACCAAGCACCCCGACCTCCCCGACATGGCCGAGGCCGACGCCGAGATGCTCGGCTCCGCCCAGTCCGAGGACCACCCCTACTTCGACCGCGACGAGACCCTCGCGATCTACGAGGAGTGGCGCGAGGTCACCGACGCCTACGAGGGCGACCGCACCTTCGTCGCCGAGGCATGGGTCTCCTCCCCGGAGCGCATGGCCCGCTACCTCACCCCCGGCCGGCTGCACACCGCCTTCAACTTCGGCCTGCTCGGCTGCGCCTGGAACGCCGCCGCCCTGCGCACCGAGATCGAGGGCACCTTCACCGCGCTGGCCCCCGCCGGCGCCCCGCCCACCTGGGTCCTCTCCAACCACGACGTCATCCGCCACGCCACCCGCTACTCCCGCGAGGCCACCTCCCTCGGCGAGGCCAAGCAGGCGTACGGCACCCCCGCCGACCTCGACCTCGGGGTCCGCCGCGCCCGCGCCGCCGCCCTCCTCAGCCTGGGCCTGCCCGGCGGTGCCTACGTGTACCAGGGCGAGGAACTCGGCCTCGAAGAGGTCGAGGACCTGCCCCGCGAGGTCTGGCAGGACCCCTCCCGCCTGTGGGCCGCGCACACCGACCCGGTCCGCGACGGCTGCCGCGTCCCGCTCCCGTGGTCCGGCGACGAGGCCCCCTTCGGCTTCTCCCCGGACGGCGCCGGGACCGCCCCGTGGCTGCCCCAGCCCAGCACGTGGAAGGACCGCACCGTCGAGGCCCAGGCCGGCGACCCGGGCTCCGTCCTCGGCCTGTACCGCGCCGCCCTCGCCGCCCGTCGCGCCCACCCGGCCACCCCGGGCACGGAACTCGACTGGATCGAACTCGGCCCGGACACCCTCGCGTTCCGCCGCACCGAGGACACCCTCGTGGTCGTCAACCTCGGCACCGAGCCGGTCGCCCTCCCCGAGCACCGCGAGGTCCTCGTGGCCTCCGGTCCCCTCGACGGCGCCGCGCTCCCCGCCGACACCGCGGTCTGGCTCACCGTCTGAGCCCACCCGCGCACCCCGCCGGCGTCCGCCGGCCCCCCGACAGCCCCACGTCGCGCATCCAACCCCCGCCGCGCGACGTGGGGCTCGCGCGCGTCCCGTCAACTCCCGCGCGGCACGCGCCCGTTTCGGGTCGACGACACCGGGCAGGCGCACGGTCACCGCACGGGCCGATCCGAAGCGGGCCGATCCGAAACCCCCCGGGAGGAACCCATGGCCAACGGCACGATGGCAGCCCTCGCGATCCTGCTCGTCCTGCTGATCGCCCTCGCCGCGCTCCTCGCCCGCCCGCTCCTGCGCCGCCGGCGCCTGCGCACCCGCTTCGGCCCCGAGTACGACCGGGCCGTCGAACGGGCCGGCGGACGCACCGAGGGCGAACGCGACCTGCTCGACCGCGAACGCGAACACCGCGACCTGCCCCTGCGCGAACTGACCCCCGAGGCCCGCGCCCGCCACACCGCCGAGTGGGAGGCCGTCCAAGAGGAGTTCGTGGACCGGCCCGAGGCCGCCGTCGCCCACGCCGACGACCTGGTCACCCGCGTGATGCGCGACCGCGGCTACCCCACCGACGGCCCCGAGGCCCGGCTGCGGATCCTCTCCGTGGAACACGCCCACACCCTCGACGGCTACCGGCACGCCGCCGCCGTCCGCACCGGCGGCGCCGCGGCCGGACCCGAACAGACCGAGGACCTGCGCGCCGCCCTCCTGCACTACCGGACCCTGTTCCGCGAACTGACCGCCACGAGCGGCCCGGCGCACGCCGAGAAGCACGCGCCGCGCGCCGACCGCCCGCGCGCGGCCTGACCGGGGCCCCGCCCACCCGTACCCGCACACCGACCCGACCGAGGTGAACCGGATGCCGTACGACCGAGAACGCGACGCCGCCCGAGACAACACCCGGGCAGCCGACCCGCACACCCCGTACCCGCACGCCCAGCCCCCGCACGCCCAGCCTCCGCACGCCCAGCCCCCGCAGGACCGGCGCTCCGAGCCGCAGACCGCCCCGCACACCGACCGGCCGCGCCCCGGCCCCCGGCCCGGCACCCGCGAGCCCCGACCCGACGGGCCCCGACCCGAGGGCGTGCGCCCCGACGGATCCCGTCCCGCCCCGCGCTCCGCCACCGCCGCCCCGCCCGCCCCCGTCCACCCCCCGACCCCCGGGCCGAACCGCCTGGACTCCATCCCGCCCCAACAATCCCGCCGCGCCGCCGAGGCCGCCCTGCACCACCCGGCGCCCACCGCTCCCGAACAGGCCCCCGCCGACCCCTACCGGGAGCCGCCGCGCCACACCCCCGACGCCTCCGCCGGGCCCGGCCACGAGGCCCCCGGGGTCGGCGTCACGGAGGCCGGGTCCCGGCACGGCGTCGTCGAGGGCGAACCGCACGGCCCCGCGCCCCTGCTGGACGAGGGCGACGCCCGGAACTTCCGAGGCTCCTGGCACGAGATCCAGGGCCGCTTCGTCGACGACCCGCAGGAGGCCGTGCGCGCCGCCGACGCCCTCGTCGGCGAAGTGGTCCGCGCCCTGACCGGGTCCTTCGCGCAGCACAAGCGGATCCTGGAGGCCGAGTGGCACGAGCAGGCCCCCGGCGAGGACCCGGCCACCGAGGAACTCCGGCTCGCGCTGCGCAGCTACCGCTCCTTCTTCGACCGGCTCCTGCACACCTGAGCCGTCAGGGATCGGCCCGTGCCCCCGGCCGGGCCGCCCACGCCAACAGCTCCTCGGCCGACCGGGTGTTCACCACCCGGTCGGCCGGCACCCCGCACTCCTCCGCCCGCGCGCACCCCCGGATCTGCCACGCCAACTGGCCCGGGGCGTGCGCGTCGGTGTCGATCGCGAACCACACCCCCGCCGCCACCGCCTCCCGCAACAGCCGGCGCGGCGGGTCCAGCCGTTCGGGCCGGCTGTTGACCTCCACCGCCGTCCCGTGCTCGGCGCAGGCCGCGAAGACCTCCGCCGCGTCGAACTCCGACTCCGGCCGGGTCCGGCCGGTCACCAGCCGTCCCGTGCAGTGCCCCAGCACGTCGGCGCGCGGATCGCTCACCGCCGCCACCATCCGCCGGGTCATCGCCCGCCGGTCCATCCGCAGCTTCGAGTGCACCGACACCACCACCAGGTCCAGCCGTTCCAGCAGCTCGTCCTCCTGGTCCAGGGACCCGTCGTCGAGGATGTCGCACTCGATCCCGGTCAACAGCCGAAACGGCGCCCAGTCCGCGTTCAGCGCGGCCACCACGTCGAGCTGCTCCCGCAGCCGCTCCGGCGACAGGCCCCGGGCCACCGTCAGCCGGGGCGAGTGATCGGTGAGCACCGCCCACGCGTGCCCCAGTTCGATGGCCGCCCGCCCCATCTCGGCGATGTCGGCGCCGCCGTCGCTCCAGTCGCTGTGCAGGTGGCAGTCCCCCCGCAGCGCCTCCCGCAGGGCCCGCCCCCGCCCCTGCGGGTCCGCCGCCGGCCCGAAGGACTCCTCGGTCTCCCGCTCCAGTCGCGCCAGGTACTCGGGGATCCGCCCCGCCAGCGCCTCCACCACCACGGCCGCCGTCTTCGGCCCCACCCCCGGCAGGTCCACCAGGGTGCCGGCGGCGGCCCGCGCCGCGATCTCGTCGGGGGGCAGCGCGCCGACCCGCTCGGCCGCCGTCCGGAAGGCGCGCGCCCGAGGGCCGGGATCCTGGGACCGCTCCAACAGGAAGGCGATCCGCCGCAACGCGGCGACCGGGTCCATCCCCCGAGCGTAGCCGGCCCCCACCACCCCCGCCCGTCGGACCGGCGCTCACATGCGACGGGGCCCTCCTAGACGGGCGCCGCGCGCAGGATCAGGAAGAGGGTGACCGCCGAGTTCGCCGAGGCCAGGGCCGAGGCCGTGGTGCCCACCGCCGCGCCCCACGCCGCCACCCCGGCCACCGTGAACGCCGCCGGCCACCACATCGCGGGCGGCGCCGGCGACAGCAGCGCCGCGACCCGGCGCGGCACCGGCCCGGCCCCCGCCGGCGCCCCGCGCCGAAGCGGCCGCGCGAAACCCGCGACCCCGGCCGCCAACGGGCTTGGACCGCCCCGGGCCACCAGCGCCGCCTTGCCGATCGCCCCGGCCACCACCCGCCGGCTGCCCACCGCGCGCGCCGCCTCCTCGTCCGCCCACCGCTCCACCGTGTAGCGCACCATCTCGCGCAACGGCCGCAGGAAGGGATTGGCCCGCGCGGCCAGCTCCACCACCAGCAGGTACCGGTCGTGCCGGCCGCGCAGGTGCGCCCGCTCGTGCGCGAACAGCGCCCGCCGCTCGCCCGCCCCCAGCACCGCCAACAGGCCCGAGGTCACCACGACCCGACCGGGCGCGCCGGAACCCGGCGGCAGCGCGTACGCGTACGGGTCCGGGTCCGGGAGCACCGCCACCGTGCGGCCCGCCGGCAGTCCGCGCAGCGCCCGCCGGCAGCGCCGCCGCAGCCGCACCGCCCGCACCCCCGCCCAGCCGCAGGAGCCGAGCACCGCGAGCAGCGCCGGGATGGCCGCCTTGCCGGCGACCTCGTCGTAGGGCACGGCCGCCCGCACCTCGGGATCCGACCAGGCGTCCGGCAGCGGATTGCCAGGCAACTGCGCCGTCCCCACCACCATCAGCAGGCCCAGGCACAGGGTGCTGCACACCGCGAGGGTCGCGGCGGCCACCGACAGCAGCCGGGTCGCCGCGCGCGGGTGCAGATGGTGCTCGGCCAGCCGAGCCAACGGCCAGGCGGTCAGGGGGAGCACCAACGGCAGGAAGACGAACACCCCCATGAGGTCAGCGGTCCTCCGGCTCGGCGGGATCGGTCAGCAGCTCCCGCAGCAGCCGCTCGTCCCCCGGGGACAGGGCCGTCACGAAGCTCGCCAGCACCGCCTCCCGGTCGCTCTCCGCGTCCAGCACCCGCCGCATCCGCAGCGCCGCCAACCCGGCCTCGTCCGAGGTCGCCGTCCACCGGAACGAACGCCCGGCCCGCTCCCGGGTGACCGCGCCCTTGGCGTGCAGGCGGGTCAGGATCGTCATCACCGTCGTGTACGCGAGGTCGCCCCCGAGCCGCTCGCGCACCCAGGCGGCCGTCACCGGGCCCTCGGCGGCCCGCAGCGCGGCCACCACCCCGATCTCCAACTCGCCCTGACCGCGGCGTCGCCCCCCGGCCTCCCCGGCCGTCGACTCCCCGTGCTCCTCCGCGCGCCCCGTCATCGGCGTCGCCCTCCCGTCCCGGGGGCGTCGCGCACGCCCCTGCCGGCGATTCTCGCAGGCCGCGCCGGGGCGGCGGGGGCAGGGGCGGCCGGGGTCAGGAGGGCTGGACGCAGGGCGGGCCCACGGGGGGCTTCGCCGAGCGGGCCGTGTGCCGCACCCACCGCTCCACCGAGGCCGCGCCGATGGGCTTGGCGAACAGCGCCCAGCCGGTGCCGTAGGAGGGGTCGGGCCGGTACCCGAAGACGTAGCTCTTGCCGGGTTCCAGCGTGTGGTAGAGCGGATCCTCCGCCCGGACCCCGCCCCGCCCGTCGCCCAGGACGCGCTGCCCGAGGACCACCTCGGTGGGCACCTCGCCCCGGAACACCCGCTCCACCCGGATCCGCACCCGCCGCACCCCGCCGCCGGCCTGCACGGGGGCCTGGGCCCGGGTCCCGGTGTCCGCGCCGACCTCGCCGCCCGCCGCCGGCGGCCCGGCCGCGCCGGCCGCGAAGGTGAGCTCGCGCTCCACCGTCCCGTACGCCAACCGGCCCAGGGAGGCCGGCACCCACTCCTCGCGCGACAGGTCGAGGGTGCACGGGGCGGCGACCGGGGCCCCGTCCGCCGGTTCCCACGCTCCCCAGCCCACGGCGCCCAGGAGCAGCGCCCCGGCCGCGGTCCATCCGACGATCCTCGTGCGGTTCACTGGCCCCTCGCTTCCCCGGCCGCGGGGCCCGGTCGGCCCGGCCGATTGCGTGGGGACGTTATCGGGTCATAGGGGTTGAATGTCGTCATACCGCGCCGAGGCTCATCCGAACGAACGACGGCGCTCGGGGGCGTGCGGACCCGAAGGTCACACGCCCCCGAGCGCCGTTCGGGGCATCGGGAGGGGTGCGCGCGGTGGGCCCGCGCGCGGTGGGCTCAGGCCCCGCTCGCCTTGAGCATGTCCTCGCGTTCCACGATCTTCACCCGGTCGCGGGCCTGCGCGGCGCCGAGCTCCTTCTCCGCCGCGTCGAGCCGGTACCAGCCCTCCCACGTGGTGTAGCGGACCCCGCGCGCGGCCAGGTGGGCCTCGGTGGCCTCGGGCTCGGGCGTGGCCGGGGCGGGCAGCCGCCCGGCCGCGTGGTCGGCCAGCAGGCTCGCGACGGTCTCGTTGGCGTCGCCCTTGGTGTGGCCGATGAGGCCGATGGGGCCGCGCCGGATCCATCCGGTGACGTAGGCGGAGGTCAGGTGCTCGCCGCCGGAGATCACCCGACCGGCCTCGTCGGGCACGGTCCCGGTGGTCACGTCCCAGGGGAGCTTGGCCAGCTCGTCGGAGAGGTAGCCGACCGCGCGGTAGACCGACTCCACCTCCCAGTCGCGGAACTCGCCGGTGCCCTCGACGTTGCCGGTGCCGTCCAGTCGGGTGCGCTCGGTGCGCAGCCCGACGACGGAGCCGTCCTCGCCGAGGATCTCGGTGGGCGACTCGAAGAAGTGCAGGAACAGCTTGTGCGGGCGGTCGCCCACGTCCCGGATCGCCCAGTTCTCCAGGGTCTTGGCCACCATGTCGACCTGCTTGTTGGCGCGGCGGTCGGTGATCGAGCCCGCGTCGTAGTCGATGTCCTCGGGGTCGACGATGACCTCGATGGTGGGGGAGTGGTCGAGCTCGCGCAGTTCCATGGGGCTGAACTTGGCCTGGGCCGGGCCGCGCCGTCCGAACACGTGGATCTCCACGGCCTCGTTCGCCTTGAGCCCGTCGTACACGTTCGCCGGGATCTCGGTGGGCAGCAGCTCGTCGGCGGTCTTCGCCAGGATGCGGGCCACGTCCAGGGCCACGTTGCCGACGCCGAGGACGGCCACCTTGCGGGCGGTCAGCGGCCAGGTGCGCGGCACGTCGGGGTGGCCGTCGTACCAGGAGACGAAGTCGGCGGCGCCGTAGGAGCCGTCGAGGTCGATGCCCGGGATCGACAGCTCGCGGTCGGCCGTCGCGCCGGTGGAGAAGATCACCGCGTCGTACAGCGAGCGCAGCTCGTCGAGGTCGATGTCCTTGGGGTAGTCGACGTTGCCGAACAGGCGCACCTGCGGCTTGTCGAGCACCTGGTGCAGGGCCTTGACGATCCCCTTGATGCGGGGGTGGTCGGGGGCGACGCCGTAGCGGATGAGCCCGAAGGGCGCCGGCATCCGCTCGAAGATGTCGATGGAGACGCCGGGTTCCGCGGCGGTCTCGGACTTCAGCAGAGCGTCGGCGGCGTAGATGCCGGCGGGGCCGGCGCCGACTATCGCGACCCGGAGCGGGCGGGACATGGCAGGTTCCCTTCGAGTGGTGCAGCACTGATCTTAGGGCACCCTAACGAAGCTCCGGACCGGAACGGTATTCACACCGCTTTATGTATGCATAAGGCTGCCTTATGGGTACTCAAAGTCCCCCTTGACGTGACGCGGTCGGGTCGAGCGCACGCCACCGGCCCCGCCAGTGGCCGAAATCACGGGCCCGCCGACCCGAAAGAACCGGGCGGGCTTGAGCTACCGGCACCCGTGATGATTATCTGTGGTGTATCCACGTACTTCGGCGCCGTCCAGCGCCGGCCCGGCGACGAAGCCGGCCCGGACCCGCGGCGCCTTTCGTCGTGTCCGCGTGCCCCACCACCCCCGGGCGACCACGCGACGCGGCGGAAGCATCACAGGGGGGCGGCCACCGCCGTGAAGAAGATGTTCATCGCCCCGGACCCGGGCTTGCTCCGGCTCCGGATCGCGTCCCGGGCGGTCATCGGCGTCGGAGCCGCCGTGGCCCTGTCCGAACTGTGCGGACTGTCCTTGGTGGCCTCCATCACCAGCGGCCTCGCCGCGCTCCTGGCCCTGTTCACGGTCACCGACACGAGCGTGACCGCCCAGCGGCTCACCACCGCCCTGCTGCCGGCGGCCGGCTTCCCGGTCCTCGCCCTGGCCACCACCCTGCACGGCATCCCGCTCCTGCGCGACATCGCCTTCATCGCGATCGTGTTCGCCGGGGTCTACGCCCGCCGCTTCGGCCCGCGCGGGCACGCCCTGGGCATCTTCGCCTTCATGCAGTTCTTCGTCACCCAGTTCCTGCACGCCGCGCCCGCGCAGCTGCCCGAGCTCTTCGCCTCCGTGACCCTGGCCCTGGTCGCGGCCGGCCTCGTGCGCTTCGTGCTCTGGCCCATCGAACGCCGCACCCCGCCCGCCCCCCTGCCGGCCCCGTTGCCGGGGGTCCGGCTGGCCCGGGCCACCACCCGACAGGCATTCCAGGCCACCGCCGCCTGCGCCGCCGCCCTCGCCGTGGGCCAACTCCTCTCCAGCGACCGCTGGTACTGGGCCGTCGGCACCGCCTGGTGGATCTTCGTCAACACCTCCTCGCGCGGCGAGACCCTGGTCCGGGGCTTCCGCCGGGTGCTCGGCACGGTGGTCGGCGTCATCGCCGGCGTGCTCGTGGCCATCCCCCTCGACGGCGCCGGATGGCCCACCGCCGTCCTCGTCGCGCTGTGCGTGTTCGGGATCTTCTACACCGCCCCGGTCTCCTACTCGTGGATGATGCTCGCCGTCACCCTGATGGCCGGACTCCTCTACGGGCTCCTCGGCGTCCTCGACCACGACCTGCTCGTGCTGCGCCTGCTGGAGACCGGCGTCGGGGCCCTGTTCGCCGGGCTCGCCGTGATCGTGGTCCTGCCCGTCACCACCCACGCCACCAACGAGGCGTGGATCCAGCGGGCCCTGCGCTGCGTGCACGCGGCCACCACCGAGGCCGGCGCCCGACTGGCCGGCTCGCCCACCGCCGACCCCTCCCCGCACGTGCTGGAACTGGAACTGCTGCTGGGCCGGGTCCGCCCCGCCCTGGCCCCCCTGGTCCACCCGCTCAGCCCCTTCCGGGCCCGCAAGGCCCGCGCCCGCCAGGTGCTCGCCCTGCTCGACGCCTGCTCCCGCGAGGTCCGCGCCCTGGCCGCCGTCGCCGCCGACCCGGCCGCCTCCCACGACGAGCGCCTCGCCGCCGCCTGCCGCCGGGTCGAGCACGCCGTGGCCGACCTCACCGCCGGCGAACGCGCCCGCCACGCCCCGGCCCCCGCCCACCACGCCCATCAGGAGGCCCCGGCCGAGCCCGCCCTGCGCCACCTGCACGGACTGGAGCGGGCCCTGGCCGAGCTCACGGTCCCGCTGCGGCCGGCGCCCCCGCGCGGCTCCCTCGTCGGCGCGGCCTGAGCCCCCGTACGAGGAACGGGCCCGCCGACACCGGATGGTGTCGGCGGGCCCGTCCCGTTCTCCCGCGACGCGGCGGCGGCCCTCAGCCCCGCCGGCGCCCGCGGCCCGTGTTCTTGCCGCCCTGCCCCGAGCGCCCGCCGCCCGCGCGACCCGAGGCCCCGCCGGCGCGCCGGCCGCCCTGACCGGCCTGGCCGCCCTGGCCCTGGCGTCGCCCGCCGGCGGCCGGCTTGGCCCCCTTGGCCCCGCCGCGCGCGCCCTTCGCCTCCTTCGTCTCCTTGCCCGCGTCCCGGCCCTCCTCGGTCCGTCGCCCCCGCGAGCTGTTCACCGTGCGCCCGCGCACGATCCCGATGAAGTCCTCCACCGCGTCGGTGGTCCGCTCCTCCGGCCACGCCAGCGCCACCCGCGACTGCGGGGCGTCGGTGACCGTCCGGTACGTCACGTCCCGCCGGTGGTACAGGCGCGCCAGGGACTGCGGCACCACCAGCACGCCCACGTTCGCCGCCACCAGCTCGATCGCGTCCACCGTGGTCTCCGGCCGCTGGAACCCCGGGGTCCCCGGCAGCTCCGCCTCCGACCAGCCCAGCACGTCGTCCAGGGGCAGGAACACGACCTCCTCGGCGAGGTCCGCGAGCACGACCTCCTCGGCGGCCGTGATCACGTGGTCCTTGGGCACGACGACCACCGAGGTCTCGGTGTACAGCGGGATCGCGCTGAAGTAGGGCTTCTCCACCGGCAGCCGCACCAGCCCCGCGTCCGCCCCGCCGGCCCGCAACAGCCCCGGGGCCTCGGCCGCCGGCACCGACAGCAGCTCCAGGTACGCGTCCGGCATCCGCTCGCGCCAGATCCGCGCCCACTTCGCGGGAGTGGCGCCCGGCACGTAGGCCAGGCGGAACGCCGGCTCCGGCGAGTCGACGGCCTCCGGCGCGTCCGTCACGTCCGGCGCCTCCGGGGCGTCCGGGGCGTCCTGAGGGGTCGGGGGAACGGGGGAGGGGGAGCTTTCCGAGCCTGTCACCGGGCCAGATTACCGGCCGTGGTCACGACCGGCCGCCCGCGCTCGATATCCTGGACGGCATGACGTCGCACCGCAGCACCCAGTCCATGAAGCCCGCGACCGCGGCCAAGAAGTTGGGTGTGTACCTCGAAGCCACCCCCGCAGAGTTCCGGGAGGGTGTCGTCACGCGCGACGAATTCAACGCCCTTCAGGCCGAGCCGCCCGCGTGGCTGGTCGAACTCCGCCGCAACGGGCCGCACCCGCGCCCCGTCGTCGCGGCCCGCCTCGGCGTGTCCATCTCGGGCCTCGCCCGCGGCGGCATCACCGACGCGCTCACCACCGAGCAGATCGACGCCCTGCGCGACGAGGACCCCGAGTGGCTGCGCGCCGAGCGCGCCACCCAGGCCGAGGTCCGCAAGGAGACCGTCCGGGTCAAGGAGCTGCACGCCGCCAAGGCCGAGAAGGCCGAGAAGGCGGCGCGGGCCGAGGCCGAGAAGGACGGCCGCACCCGCTGACCCCTCCCCACCCCGCGGGCCCGGATCCGTCCGTCCCGCCGCACACCCCGCCGGCCCCGCGCCGCCACCGCCCTCCCGAGGGCGGTGCGCGGTCCGGGGCCGCCCCGTGCTCAGCGCGCCCCGGCGTGCTCCGGCAGCGTCTCCAGCCCCGCCGGCAGCGGCGCCGCGTGCACGACGCCCAGACTCCGGGTGGCCCGGGTCAGCGCCACGTACAGGTCGCTGGGCGCGAACGCGGCCGGTTCGACCACCACCACCGCGTCGAACTCCAGGCCCTTCGCCGCCCGGGGCTCCAGCACCACCACGGGCCGGGTCAGATCCGGCTCCGCCCCCGCCCCGGCCCCGACCAGGTCCGCCGCGAGCGTCGCGTGCAGCTCCGGGGGAGCGATCACCGCCAGCCGCCCGTGCTCCGTGCGCAGCTCGGTCACCGCCCGCGCCACCGCCGCCGACCACCCGGCCGGCTCCGGCCCCGAGTCCCCGCCCGGCACCCGCAGGGCCCACGGCCGCACCCCGGTGGACCGCACCGAGGCCGGCGGCTCGAACCGCGGGTCCCGGGCCCGCAGCACCCCCGCCGCGACCTCCATCAGCTCGGCCGGGGTCCGGTAGTTCACCCCGAGCCGCACCAGCTCCCAGCGGTCCTCCACCCACGGCGCCAGAATCTCCGCCCAGGAGCCGATCCCGGCCTCGTCCCCGGTCTGGGCCGGATCCCCGACCAGGGTCATGGAGCGGGTCGGACTGCGCCGCATCAGCAGCCGCCAGGCCATCGCCGACAGCTCCTGCGCCTCGTCCACGATCACGTGCCCGAAGGCCCAGGTACGGTCCGCCGCCGCCCGCTCCGCCGTCGTGCGGTGGTCGGCCTCCTCGTGCCGCTCCGCCATCCGCTCGGCGTCGATCAGGTCGTGCGCGGCCAGCAGCTCGCTCTCCTCGTCCTCGAACTCGTAGGACTCCGAGCCCGCCGACAGGTCCAGGACCCCTTGCGCGTAGGCGATCCGCCGCTCCCGTTCGCGCTGCTCGGCCGCGTGCCGCGCGGTCTCGTCCACGCCCAGCAGCTCCGCGGCCTCGTCCAGCAGCGGCACGTCCGAGGGGGTCCACGGCGCGCCGGCGGGGCGCCGGATCAGTGCGGCGTCGATCGCCGAGAGGTGCGTGGGCTCGGCGAGGAAGTCCGTCACCAGCTCCTCCGGGGTGAGCTCGGGCCACAGCTCGTCGACGGCCGCGTGCACCGCCGGGCTCGTGGCCACCTCCTTGCCGAGCTGGGCGGCGTCGTCGGGCCCCAGCAGGTTCGGGCCCCCGTAGGGGTCCGCGCCGAGCCGGTCCACGAGTTGTTCGGTGAGCGCGTCGATCACGGCGAACGCGAAGTAGGGGCGCGCGAGGTTGTGCGGCAGCCCGGTGCCGCGCGCCCGGTCCCGGGCGGCGTGCGCCATGGTCCGGTGCAGCAGCAGGGTGCCGTACTCCTCGTGGTCCACCTCGACGGCCGGCTCCGGCAGCACGGGCCGGCCGTCCGCCCCCAGGCTCTCCTCGCCGCAGTCGGCGGGCACCGTCTCGGGCAGTCGCTGCCGGTCGCGGACCACGGCGGCCAGCACCCCGGCGAGTTCCGCGCGCCCCTTCACCTCGGCCGCGCCGGGCCCCTCGGCGGCGGTCGCCCGCACCCCCGGGTACAGCTCGCCGATCGAGGCGAGCAGCACCCCGGTCTCGCCCAGGGCGGGCAGCACCTCCCCGATGTAACCGAGGAACGCGGGGTTGGGGCCCACGATCAGCACCCCGCGCCGGGCCAGGCGCTCGCGGTGCGCGTACAGCAGGTAGGCGGCCCGGTGCAGGGCCACGGCCGTCTTCCCGGTGCCGGGTCCGCCCTCGACCACCAGCACGCCCCGGTCGGGCGCGCGGATCACCCGGTCCTGTTCGGCCTGCACGGTCTCGACGATGTCGTGCATCCGGCCGGTGCGGGCCGAGTCCAGGGCGGCCAGCAGCACCGCGTCGGCGGTGGCGCCCTCGTGCCCGGTGCGCTCCGGGTCGGTCAGGTCGAGGATCTCGTCGTGCAGGGCGGTGACGGTGCGCCCGGAGGTGGTGATGTGACGTCGGCGGCGCAGGCCCATCGGGTGTCGGCCGGTGGCCAGGTAGAAGGGCCGGGCCCGGTCGGCCCGCCAGTCCAGGACGAGCGGGGTGCGCTCGGCGTCGTCGCGTCGGACCCCGATCCGGCCGATGTGGTGATCGGCTCCGTCGGCGAAATCCAGGCGCCCGAAGCAGAGCCCGTTCTCCCCCGCGTCCAATGCCGCCAACAGCCCCGACTGTTCGGCGACCAGGACATCTCGTTCGAGCCGGGCCTGAAATCCCGTACCGACCTCGCGCAGCGCCTCCCGGACCGCCCTTTCGGCACGTTCCCGCAGGTCGTCGAGGTGGTGGTACAGCTCCGTGACGAATTCCTGTTCGTTTCGGAATTCCTCGGTTGACAATGTGACTCCCGACGCGATAGAGTGCCCTTATAGCCTTCCGCGTATCGCCCTGAAGAACTTCGGGAAACGAAGACGCGAATCTCCCAAGATACGCTCGACACCCTGACGGGTCAATTGCCGTCGGGGTTTTTTCGTGCCCGGAATCCCCTGTGCTCCCACGACTCCGAGAGGGCGCCGGATGGTACGCGCCGGCCGCCCCGTGCGGGGCCCAACCGGTGAAGCTCACCCGTCGGAGTGAGCCGCGTCCACCTGACCCCCGACCGCCCGCCCCCGGCGGTAGAACGGGTCCCTGGTCCAGGCACGCGCATTCGGCAGGGGGTAGTCGTCCGGGATGAAGACGATGCGACAGGGTGTCATCACCACCCACGAGGTGGACCCGCGGGTGTGGGCCGAGGCGGAGGAGTTCATCCGCCTGTACCACCGCGAGATACCCGGCGCGGGCGACCCCCGCGCACGGCTCGACGCCGTCCGGGCCGAACTCGCCGAGACCGGCACCTACCGGCACACCCCGGAGGAGCTGACCCACGGCGCCCGCGTCGCGTGGCGCAACAGCAACCGCTGCATCGGCCGGCTGTACTGGAACTCGCTGCGGGTCCGCGACCGCCGCGAGGTCGCCGACGCCGACACCATCGCCGAGGAGTGCGCCGCCCACCTGACGGAGGCCGGCAACGACGGTCGGATCCGCCCCACCCTCACCGTCTTCGCCCCCGACGCCCCCGACCGCCCCGGCCCGGTGATCTGGAACGAGCAGCTCATCCGCTACGCCGGCTACGGGGACCAGGACAGCGCCTTCGTGGGCGACCCCCGCAACGCCCCGCTGACCCGAGCCCTGCGCCGGATGGGCTGGACCGGCGGCGCGGGCACCCCCTTCGACGTGCTGCCGCTGGTGGTGCAGGGCGCGGGGGAGGAGCCCCGCTGGTTCGAACTGCCCCCCGAGGCGGTCCTGGAGGTCCCCATCCGGCACCCCGACGACGACCACTGGGCGGACTGGGGCCTGCGCTGGCACGCCGTGCCCGCCATCTCCAACATGTGCCTGGAGATCGGTGGCGTGCGCTATCCCGCCGCCCCCTTCAACGGCTGGTACATGGGCACCGAGATCGGGGCCCGCAACCTCGGCGACGAGGACCGCTACAACCTGCTGCCCGTGGTGGCCCTCCGGCTCGGCCTCGACCTGTCCAGCGAGCGCTCGCTGTGGAAGGACCGGGCCCTGGTCGAGCTCAACCGCGCCGTCCTGCACTCCTTCGACCGGGCCGGGGTCACCATGGCCGACCACCACACCGAGTCCCGCCGCTTCCTCGCCCACATCGACCGTGAGGAGCGCAAGGGCCGCGAGGTAGGCGCCGACTGGGCCTGGATCGTGCCGCCGATCTCCGGCTCCGCCACCCCCGTCTTCCACCGCACCTACGAGAACCACGAGTCGGGCCCCGCCTACCGGCACCACGCCGGGGCCGCCGAACGCGCCCAAGGACACGGTCTGGTCTAGACCTTCTGCTACCGTCGCCTCACCAGGGCGAAGGCGCACCCGAGCCCGGCGCCGGCCCGCCCGCGCGCCGGCCGCGCGCCCGCCCGTCACGGCGGCGAGCGGAGGAGCCCGATGGGCCAGGCAGGAACCACGACGACGGACACCCCCGCGGGCGCCGCCCCGGCCGACCGCTGGGCCTTCATCGGCTCCTTCACCTCCGCCGGCGGCGCCGGCATCACCACCGCCGCCGTCGACCCCGCCACCGGCGCCCTCACCGCGCGCGCGAGCCACGACACCCTGCCCGACCCCTCCTGGCTCGCCGCCGGCGACCGCCCCGGCCTCCTGCACGCCGTCAGCGAGAACGACCGCGGCCTCATCGCCTCCTTCCGCGCCGACCCGCGCACCGGAGCCCTGACCCCGGTCGGCGCGCCGGTGCCCACCGAGGCCGCCGGCCCCACCCACCTGGCCCGCTTCGGCGACCGGCTGGTCAGCGCGAACTACACCGACGGCAGCCTCAGTTCGGTCGCCCTCGACCCCGCCGGCGCCCCGCGCGGCCCGGCCCGGGTCCTGCCGTACCGAGGCACCGGCCCCGACCCCGACCGGCAGGAGCGCCCGCACGCCCACCAGGTCGTCGTCGACCCCACCGGACGCCTGCTGCTCTCGGCGGACCTCGGCACCGACACCGTCCGCGTCCACGACGCCGAAGGCCCCGACGGCGCCCCGCGCGTCCGCTCCGAGACCCGCCTGCGGGCCGGCGCCGGCCCCCGTCACCTCGCCTTCCACCCCACCGCCGGACTCTTCTACGTGGCCCACGAGTTGGAGCCGCTGGTCAGCGTCTGCCGTCTCGACGCCGGCTCGGGCGAGGTGACGGTGCTCGCGGAGCTGCCGATCCCGGCCGCGGGCGCCCCCGGCGGGGCGCGGGCCTACCCCTCCGGCATCGTCGTCGACCCCACCGGCCGACACCTGTGGATCGCCGTGCGCGGCACCGACACCCTGGTCACCTGGGAACTCGCCCCCGATCCGGCCGCGCCCGCCCTCGTCGGCAGCGTGCCCTGCGGCGGGGCGTGGCCGCGCGACCTCGCCCAGGACCCGCTGACGGGCCGGCTGTACGTGGCCAACGAACGCTCCGGCGCGGTCACCTGGTTCGACACCGACCCCGACAGCGGCCTGCCGAGCGCCGCCGGCGCCCTCGCCGTCCGCGCCCCCAGCCGCGTCCTGTTCGGCCCCTGACCCCGCCCGCGACACCGAGGGGGCCCGGCACCGCGCGCTCACGCGTGGCACCGGGCCCCCTCGGTCCCCTGGGGACGAACCCGTCCGGACGGGTGACGTCCGCGTCAGCGGGCCCCGGCCGGCTGCGGGATGCCCAGCGCCGCCGCGTACTGGGCCACGGCCCGCTTGCCCAGCGCCGGGTAGGCGCCGAGGGTCTCGGCGGCCCGGCACTCGGCCTCCTTGCACGCCGTGTCGAGCAGGCCCTCGGGGGTCTCCGGGCCGATCAGGTACGGGGCCAACGCCAGGTTCGTGGAACCCGATTCGCGCAGTCGCGCCGCCACGGCCGCCACCGCGCCCTCGTCGTCGAGCGCGGCCGCGATCACCGGCACCGCCAGACGGGCCGCCAGCAGCATCCCGGTGATGCCGGCCGCCTGCACGGCCTCCTCGCCGCCGGTGGTGGCCAGGATGATGCCGTCGGCGGCGGTGGTCACGGTGAACAGGCGCGCGCGGTCCGCGCGGGCCAGCCCGGCCTCCGACAGGCGCACGTGCAGGGCCTCGGCCAGCAGCGGGTGCGGGCCGAGCACGTCGGCCAGTTCGGCGGCCGCGGTGGAGTCCATCAGGGCGCGTCGGGTGCGGCGCAGCAGGTCGGCGTCGGGGCCGGCCAGCAGGGGCACCACGACCGCGTCCGGGCCGGTGGGGCGGGGCACGTCCTGGCCGGCGGCCCGGGCGAACTCCGCGCGCGCGGTCCGCTCGGCGGCGACCGTGTCCAACACCGAGGACAGCGAGGGGAACTCGGCGTCCTCCCCGGTCCCGCCCTCCAGGTAGCCGATCCGGACCTCCAGGCCCGGCAGCTCGGAGCGCCCGATGCTGATCAGCTCCTCCGCGAGGCCGCGCGAGGCGGCCGACGGGGTCCCCGGTACGGCGAGGACCAGAGCGGGGGCACCCTGGGGAGCCGACGCGGGCTCGGGGCGGCGGTGCCGCCCGGTCTGTCGAGGTCGGGGCATTCGTACGGGCAGGCCGTTCGCAGGCCCAGTGGGGGTGCTCATGGCGCCGCATGGTACTGGTTTTCGCGCACCGGCTGTTCGGTCAGGGTTCACTCGGACGGCATCTGTCCGGATTTATCCGGCGAATGTCACATACGGTCAGCGGGCTTGTCCGGACCGTGTCGTGACCCCCGACACCCCCGACGCCCCTCCCGGAGAGCGTCGGCACCCCTCGCGACCTGCGCCGCGAGGGGTGCCGACGGCGAGGGTCAGGCGCCGGCCATCGGCGGCAGCGACCAGTCCACCGGGGTCGCGCCCTGCTGGAGCAGCAGCTCGTTGGTCCGGCTGAACGGGCGGGATCCGAAGAACCCGTTGTCCGCCGACCGGGGCGAGGGGTGGGTGGACTCGATCGCCGGCAACTCGCCCAGCAGCGGGCGCAGGTTGCGCGCCGGCCGGCCCCACAGGATCGACACCAGGGGCTTGCCGCGCGCCGCCAGCGCCCGGATCGCCTGCTCGGTGACGGCCTCCCAGCCCTTGCCCGCGTGCGAGTTGGGGCGTCGGGGGGCCACGCTCAGGGAACGGTTGAGCAGCAGCACGCCCTGGCGGGTCCAGGGCGTGAGGTCCCCGTTGGCCGGTCGCGGGTGCCCGATGTCCCGGTGCAGTTCCAGGAAGATGTTGTCCAGGCTCGGCGGGATCGGGTTCACCTCCGGGGCCACGGAGAAGGACAGCCCGACCGCGTGCCCCGGGGTCGGATAGGGGTCCTGCCCGACGATGAGGACCTTGACCTCGTCGAAGGGTTGTTGGAAGGCGCGCAGGATCTGCGCGCCCGCCGGTAGGTAGGTGCGCCCGGCGGCGATCTCGGCACGCAGGAAGTCGCCCATCGCGGCGATCTCCCCGGCGACCGGTTCGAGGGCCCGGGCCCAGTTCGGTTCGACGATCTCATTCAACGGTCGTGCAGCCACGGGTTCACTCTATCGGCCCACACCGACAACGCGGCCGGACCGAAAGGCCCGTGCGGACCTCCGCGCGGCCCCTTCGGAGGGGCCGTCAGTCGATCACCGCCGCGCGCACGCACAGCACGTCCGGCAGGTGCGAGGCGAGCAGCCGCCAGGAGTCCCCGTCGTCGGCGCTCGCGTACACCTCGCCGTTGCGGTTGCCGAAGTAGATCCCGGCGGGGTCGGCGTCGTCCGTGCACAGGGCGTCGCGGAGCACCGTGCCGTAGTGGTCCCCGGTCGGCAGGCCGTTCTCCAACGGCTCCCAGGTGCGGCCCGCGTCGCGGGTGCGGAACGGTCGGCACCGGTGTTCGGCCGGCACCCGGTCGGAGTCGGCGTTGAGCGGGAACACGTAGGCGGTGTCGGCCCGGTGCGGGTGCGCGGCCACCGCGAAGCCGAAGTCGGAGGGGAGCGGGGAGCCCACGTCGGTCCAGTGCGCCCCGGCGTCGTCGCTGCGGAACACGCCCCAGTGGTTCTGGAGGTAGAGCCGGTCCGGATCGCCCGCGTCCCGGGCCACCTTGTGCACGCACTGCCCGAACTCCGGGTCCGGGTCGGGCAGGAAGACGGCCGAGACCCCGCGGTTGGACGGAGCCCAGCTCGCGCCGCCGTCGAGAGTGCGGAAGACCCCGGCGGTGGAGACGGCGACCGTCACGGCGGCCGGGTCGCGGGGGTCGGTCAGCACGGTGTGCAGCCCCTCGCCGCCGCCGCCCGGCACCCAGGCCGAGCGGGTGGGGTGCTCCCACAGCGGGCGGACCAGGTCGAAGCTCTCGCCCCGGTCCTCGGAGCGGAACAGGGCGGCCGGCTCGGTGCCCGCGTACACCACGTCGGGGGCCTCGGGCCCGGCCGGGTGCAACTGCCAGACCCGTTCCAGCGAGGCGCCGGTGTCGGCGGGGAAGCGGACGGCCGGCGCGGTCGGCTCGTGCCAGGTCGCCCCGAGGTCGTCGGAGTGGAAGACGGAAGGGCCCCAGTGCGCGCTGTCGCCCGCCGCGAGCAGCCGGGGAACGGGCCCGCGGCGGTCCACGGCCACGGCCGAGACGGCCTGCGCGTTGAATTCGGGCGGCCGGAAGGACCAATCGCGGCCCGCGACGCGTTCACCGATGAAGAGGCCCTTGCGCGTCCCCACGAGCAACAGAACGTCGGTCATCGTGCACACCCTTCCACCGGGGGGACCGCGACCCGGCGGGCGCGGGGTCGTGAGGGTCCCGCCCCGCCAGTCTGGACCCGCCGGCGGCGAAGGGCGCGGCGACGCGCCCGCCCCGCTGGTACGAGAGTTCTCGTAGTACGAGAACTCTCGTAATACGAGGAAACTCGTAGTACGGTGATTCTCGTACCCGGCGCCGAACGGCGGCGCCGACCGACCCCCGGAGCCGTCCCATGACCGCCGCCCTGTTCGCCCCGTACACCCTGCGCTCGCTGACCGTCCCGAACCGGGTCTGGATGGCGGCCATGTGCCAGTACAGCGCCGCCGCCGACGGCCCGCTGGCCGGGGCGGTCACGGACTGGCACTTCGCCCACTACGCGGCCCGCGCCGTCGGCGGCGCCGGCCTGATCGTCCAGGAGGCCACGGCCGTCTCGCCCGAGGGCCGGATCTCCGCCCACGACCTCGGCCTGTGGAACGAGGAGCAGGTCACGGCCGCCCGCCGCCTCACCTCCTTCCTCACCGCCCAGGGCGCCGTCCCCGGCGTCCAGCTCTCCCACGCCGGCCGCAAGGCGTCCACCGCCGTCACCTGGGAAGGCGGCGGCCCGATCACCGAGGCCGAGGGCGGCTGGGCCACCGTGGCCCCCAGCGCCGTCCCCTACGACGAGGGCCAGCCGGTCCCGCACGCGCTGACCGAGGAGGAGATCGCCGGCGTCGTCGCCGACTTCGCCGCCGCCGCCCGCCGCGCCCTGGACGCCGGCTACCGGGTGGTCGAGGTGCACGGCGCCCACGGATACCTGATCGGCCAGTTCCTCTCCCCGCACAGCAACCGCCGCACCGACCGCTACGGCGGCTCCTTCGAGAACCGGATCCGCTTCGCCGTCGAGGTGGTCGACGCCGTGCGCGCCGTCTGGCCCGAGGACCTGCCGGTGTTCTTCCGGATCTCCGCCACCGACTGGCTCGACGAGGAGGGCTGGACCGAGGACGACACCGTCCGCCTCGCCCCGATCCTGCGCGAGCACGGCGTGGACCTCCTCGACGTGTCCACCGGCGGCCTCGCCCCGCGCGTGCGCATCCCCGTCTTCCCCGGCTACCAGGTCTCCTTCGCCGCCCGCGTCCAGCGCGAGACCGAGCTGCCCGCCGCCGCCGTCGGCCTGATCACCGAACCCGCCCAGGCCGAGAAGATCCTCGCCAACGGGGAGGCCGCGGCCGTGCTGCTCGGCCGCGAACTGCTGCGCGACCCGCACTGGGCCCGCCGCGCCGCCCGCGAGCTCGGGGCCGAGATCGCGATCCCGAACCAGTACCACCGCTCCTGACCCGAAAGCGTCGGGCCGGCGGAAAACCGCCCGCCGGCCCGCGCCTGTCCTACGATGCCCCTCGTACGAACACGCATCCGACGAGGGAAGGAGGTGCGGCATGACCAGGATCCCCGTGACCCCGGGCGCCCCCTCGCGCGTCCCCGCGCACCCCGAGGCCGCCGACATCCGCCTCGAAGCCGTGCTGCACGCCCTCGCCGACCCCATGCGACTGGCCGTCGTGTACGAACTCGCCGTCCGCGAGGAGGCCCTCTCCTGCTCCTGGTTCGGCCTGCCGGTCACCAAGTCCACCAGCACCCACCACTTCCGGGTGCTCCGCGACAGCGGCGTGATCAGCCAGTCCTACCAGGGCACCGCCAAGCTCAACGCCCTGCGCCGCACCGAACTCGACGCCCTCTTCCCCGGCCTCCTCGACAGCGTGCTGCGGGCCGTCGAGGCCGAACGGGCCCGCGAGAACGCCTGAGCACGCCCGACCCCGGCCGGTCGCCCTCAGCCCCCGGCCGGCCGATCCCCGGCCGCCCCGGCCGCCGCCAGCAGCCCGGCCCAGTCCGCGATCTTCACCGGCCCCCGACCCGAACGCCGGCCCAGCGCCGCCTCGGCCGCCTCGATCGCCAACCACCCCGGCCACAACACCGGCCGCAGCCCCGCCGCCCGCAACACCGGCAGCGGATCCTCCGACCGCCCGCCCCGGGCCACCAGCGCCCCCGCGTCCGCGAGCAGCGAGGACACCGTCTCCTTCGCGCACGGCCGGTTCGTCCCGATCACCCCCGTCGGCCCGCGCTTGATCCACCCCGCCACGTACTCCCCGAGCGAGGCCCGGCCCGCCCGCACCACCCGCCCCGCCGCGTGCGGCACCGTGCCCCGCCCCGCGTCGAAGGGCAGGCCCGGCAACGGCACCCCCCGATAGCCCACCGCCCGCAACACCAACTCCGCCGGCACCACCTCGAAGGACCCCGTGCCCCGCACCCCGCCCCGCCCGTCCGGCTCCGTCCGCTCGAAGCGCACCCCGGCCGCCGCCCCCGACCCGTCGTCCACGATCTCCACCGGACGCCGGTAGAACCGCAACCCCAGCCGCCGCTCCCCGCCGGCCGGGGCCCGCCCGGCCCACCCGCGCAGCACCTCCAGATTCCGCCGCGCGCCCGCCGGCAGCCCCGCCGCCACCCCGGGATCCGACCACGCCGGATCCACCGCGCACTCCGCCGCGTCCACCGTGCTCACCACCCCCGACAGCGCGCCCAGCTCCCGCAGCTCCTTCGTGGTGAACCGGCCGTCCGAGGGCCCCCGGCGCGCCACCATCGACACCGCACGCACCCCGCTGCCCGCCAGCGCGCCCAGCGCCCCGTCCGGGATGTCCGTGGACGCCAGCTCCCCGGCCTCCCGCACGAGCAGCCGCGCCACGTCCACCGCCACGTTCCCGGCCCCGATCACCACCGCCGAGCGCACCCCCGACAGGCCGAAGGAGGCCCCGGCCGCGTCCGGGTGGGCGCTGTACCAGGAGACGAAGGAGGTGGCCGAGCACACCCCCGCCAACTCCTCCCCGGGCACGTCGAGCAGCCGGTCCCGGGCCGCGCCCACGCAGTACACGACGGCGTGGTACAGCCGCCCCAACAGCGCGGCGTCCAGCGGCGCGGGCCCCACCTCCACGTTGCCGAGGAAACGGATCCGCTCGTGTTCGAGCACCGTCCGCAGGCTGCCCTGGAGGGACTTGATCTTCTCGTGGTCGGGGGCCACGCCGTAGCGCACCAGACCGTACGGGGCGGGCAGCCGGTCGAACACGTCCACGTGGACGCCCGGCACCTCCCGCTGGGACACCAGGGCCTGGGCGGCGTAGACCCCGCTGGGGCCCGATCCGATGACGGCGACGCGAAGCACGAGCGCGCTCCTTCCCGCGAGTGGCCCCCAGGATGGCACCGCGTGCCCCAGGAGTCTGCACCCCGTCCGCGATCGATCGCCCCCGGGCGTGTCGGGATCCCTCCCGGCCCTGTCATGATCACCGCATGACCGACGCCGAGCGCTCCGCACAGCCGCCCCGCACCCCGCGCGTCCTGAGCCTGGCCTGGGGCGAGATGACGATCGAGGGGACCGCCCCCGGCAAGGACTTCGTCGTGTACCCGGGCGGCGCCCACCCCTGGGACTGGGCCGCGCACGGCACCCGGCACGAGCCCGGGATCCTGCCCGGGGACGTCCGCGAACTCCTCGACCGGGGGGCCCGGGTGATGGTCCTCGGCCTCGGCATGGACAGCCGGCTGCGGATCGCCCCCGAGACCCGCGACCTGCTCCGCGAGAGCGGCGCGGAGGTCCACGCGCACGACACCCGGACGGCCGTCGAGGTCCACCACGCGCTGATCACCGGAGACCGACCCGTGGGCGCCCTCTTCCACTCCACCTGCTGAGTCAGCCCCGGGTCGGGTCCGGACCCGGCGGGGCGCCGCACTCCCAGGGCAGGGCGAAGCGCTCGAACAGCTCGGCCCGCAGCCGGGCCACCGGCATCGGCGCCCCCGGCAGCACGGCCGCGAACACCGCGCCCATGAGCAGGGCCCGCAGCATCGGGTAGTCCCGGTCCACATCGGTCGAACCCCACCGCTCCACCGCCCCGCGCAGCAGCTCCGCGAGCCGCTGCTGCTCCGGGCAGCGGACGAAGCCGTCCGCCGTGAGGATCCCCGCCATATGGCTCCGCATCACCGTCGGCCGGTCCCGGGCCAGCCCCAGGATCGCGTCCACGGCCCGGGCCAGCGCGTCCTGCGGACAGGCCCCCACCGGCTCCCGTTCCAGGGCCTCCGCCAGGGTCAGGTGCATCAGCCGGTGCACGGCGGACTGCACCAGGTGCCGTTTGCTCGGGAAGTAGTACGAGATCAGCCCCCGGGCCGTGCCCGCCCGGTCGGCGATCTGCCCGAGGGTCGTGGCCTCGTACCCGTGTTCGGCGACGAGCTCGACCGCCGCCCTCAGCAGGCGCTCGCGGGAGCGCCTGCGCAATTCCTCATTGACCGACGCGCTGCGCGGGGACATGCTTACTCCTGCGTTGACTGGCTGCCGGCCAATATACTCAGCGCGGATTCCGGTTCTGGGCGACGCGGGGGATCGTCCAGAACCGGTTTCCTCATGCCCGGGACGGCCCGACACACCGCGTCGGCGTCACCGGTGCCGCGCGGCTCTCGCCCCGGCATCCGCCGCGTCCCGCGCCGCCCCGCCCCGCACCCGTGCCAGCCCCGCCGCGCGCGGCGCCGGCGCCTCCGGCCCCAGCAGCGCGACCGCCGCCACCAGCGCCACCCCGAGCGTCCAGCCCGCGAGCACGTCGGTGCCCCAGTGCACGCCCAGGTACAGGCGGGTCAGACCCACGCCCACCACCGAGACCACCGCCGCCGTCCACGCCCACCACGGGGCCCGCCGCCCCACCTCCGGCAGGGCCCACAGCAGCAGCCCGCACACCACCGTCGCCGTCATCGCGTGCCCGGAGGGGAACGCCGCGAAGTGCGCGCTGTCCACCGGGTGAGTCCACTGCGGCCGGTCCCGGTCCACCGCCGCCTTCATGCCCTGCCCCACCCCGGCCGCGACCACCGTCGCCCCCGCGCACCACGCGGCCGGCCGTCGCCGGCCCCGCGTCCACAACCACACCACCACGGCGGCCATCAGCAACCGGAAGGTCCACGGATCCCACAGCCAGTCGCTGAGCAGCCGGTTCACCGTCACCCACCCGGGATGCGCCAGCGCGTGCCCGTGCAGGGCGCGGGCCAGCGACTCGTCCCCGTCGAGCACGGATCTGACCCGCAGGGCCACGCACACCGTGAGCGCGAGCGCCACGAGCCCGCACCCCACGCCGATCCCGCCGATGGTCCGTCCCGCTCGCTCGCCTCGCATCCCCCGATCCTGCCACCGGCACACGGATCGGGCACCCGTCCGCGCTCAGGACAGCGCGGACAACCCGGGCACGAACGCCACCACCAGCGGCACCGCCGGCACCAGCGCCGCCAGCGCCGTGAGCCGCAACCGCTGCCGCGCCGGCAGCCGGGGCGTCGCCGACAGCAGCCGCCGCACCCGGCGCGGCACGTGCGCCTGCGGGGTCGGGCAGGGCCCGAACACCCCCCGGTCCTCGTTCAACCCCACCAGCGCCAACGCGATCGTCAACCGGCCGTAGCGCCGCGAGGCCACGTCGTCGGCGGCCAGCTCCACCAAGTGGTGGATCTCCGCCTCGAAGGCCGCGAACACCGGAACCTGCGGGAACCCGCGCGCCAAGGCCCGCGAGCAGTGCAACAGCCAGTCGTGCCGGGCCGTCGCGTGCCCCCGCTCGTGCGCCAGGACCGCGTCCAACTGCCGCCCCTTGAGCCGCCGCAACGCCGCGGTGGTCACCACCAACCGGGGCGTGGCCCCCGCCATCCACCAGGCCGCGGGACGCTCCTCCTCCAACACCACCAACCGCTCCGGACCCGCCTCCTCGCCCGGCAACAGCGGGGCGCGCAACAGGAGTTCACGCCGCCGAGCCCGTCGGCGGACCCCCGCGCGCCACACCTCCCGCACCAGCATCGCGCCCGTCCACACCCCGCCCGCCGCCAACAGCAGCGCCACCCAGCCCGACCACGAGCCCTGGGCCACCGGCCCGTACGCCTCCGCCACCCCGTGCGGGGCCGAGGCGAAGACCCGGCCGTGGACCGTCCGCCACGACAGCGCGGCGCTCAACACCAGGGCCAACGCGGGACACAACAACACGGCACCGACCACGCACTGCCACACCCACAGGGCCACCACCGGTTCCCGCTCGGGCCACTGGGCACGCGCGAGCAGACGGGGGGCGAGGAAGGCGGTCAGGGCGCCGAGCAGCAGGAGAGCGGCGGGGACCATCATGTCGGTCACCCTATTTCGCGGGCGCCCGACCCGGGTACGCCCCCGGGTCAAGGGTGACGCAGACCACGCCCGCGCCGACCGCCGGGGGACCCGCTCACATCGTCAGCAGCATCGCGAACATGCCCAGGCCCATGGCGAGTCGGCACGCGCGCGGCACCGCGCCCCCGTCCTCGCCGCCCGCGCCGAACCGGACCCGGGAGACCACCGGGCCCGCCCCCGCGCCCAGGACCCCGGCCCCGCCCGCGCCACCGGCCGGGACCGGCGGCGCGATCAGCCGGGCCCCGCCCACCAGCACGTATCCGGCGTAGTACAGCAGCAGGGCCCCCGTGGCCCACGCGAGCACCCCGCCCGAGTCGCCGGCCGCCCCCATCGTGTGCCCGGCCATGGCCCCGCCCGGCATCGCGGGCATCGACCCGCCGCCGGCGCCGACCACCATCGTCCACGCCATCCCCGCCATCACGGCCGTGCCGACCAGGTGGTGCAGGTGGTGGGCGCCCCGCCGCAGCGACCACAGGGCGTGCCCGGTCGCGGCCGTCAACAGCGTCAGCAGGGCCCAGCCCACCGGGGCCGCGCCCATCGCCCCGGGCACCGCCATCACCGCCATCACCAGCGCCATCACCCCCTCGGCCACCCCGGTCTCCCGGGCCCGCCGGTCGGCGCCGCGCACCCGCGCCAGACAGAACAGGCCGCTCACCGCGCACAGGGCGACGAGGAGCCAGGCGAGCGGAGCCGGAGTCGTGAATGCGTGCACGGTGAAACCTCCCGAGGCGGGGGTACGGCGACCACGTGCGGCGACCGGCCCCCCGACCGGTCCCCGGGGAAGACATGCCCGCGCGACGGGACCCACACGCCGGCGGGTTACGCTGCGAGGAATCACCCGGAGCGGGCGAGACCGGCACGCGCCGAGCGCGCGCCGGAGTGCGCCCCCCATGGATCGGAGAACCGCATGGCCACCCCCACGCTCACCTACCGCACCGCCGTCGCCGCCGACGTGCCGGCCCTGGTGGAGCTCGTGGAGTCGGCCTACCGGGGCGACGCCAGCCGGGCCGGCTGGACCACCGAGGCCGACTACCTCGACGGACAGCGCACCGACGCCGAGGCCGTCACCGCGCTCCTGGACCGCCCGGACGGGGTCCTGCTCGTGGTCGAGGACGCCGGCGCGCTGGTCGCCTGCTGCGACCTGGAGCACCGGGGCGACCACGTGTACTTCGGCATGTTCGCCGTCCGCCCCGGCCTCCAGGGCGCCGGCCTCGGCAAGCTGATCATGGCGGAGGCCGAGCGCATCGCCCTGACCCGCTGGGAGGCCCGCGTGATGCGCATGACCGTCGTGAACGTCCGCGACGAGCTCATCGCCTACTACGAGCGCCGCGGCTACCGGCGCACGGGGCGGACCCAGCCCTTCCCGTACGGCGACGAGCGCTTCGGCGTCCCCCGCCGCACCGACCTCGAATTCGTGGTCCTCGACAAGCCCCTCGCCCCCCTCGCCTGATCGACCCCGCCCCGTCAGCCCGTCGGGGGAGTCGGGCGGGGCGGGCCGTCGAGTTCCGACAGGTCGGCCAAGAGGGCGTCGGCCAGGTCGAGTTCGGCCAGCATCCGGCGCTCGCTCCAGCGCAGGGTCAGGGTGGGGAAGGACCATTCCGGGACGGACGCGGCGTGGTCGGCGGCGGCCCGCAGCGCGGTGAGCTCGGCCAGCACCCGTTCCTGGTGCTCCACGACCATGGCCCGCAACAGTTCGGGCCGCGACAGGTGGCCCAGCCACACCCGCAGCATCAGCCCGTGCTTGAGGATCGGCGGACCGGCCTCCGCCGTGTCGGCGGCCCAGGTCATCAGGGCCTCCCGCCCGGCCTCGGTGATCGCGTACCGGCGCTTGCCGCGCGCGCTGCCGGGCTCCGGTTCGGCGGACCGGGCGTACCCCAGCTCCTCCAGCCTGCGCAACTCGGCGTAGATCTGGCTGATCGCCGGCGACCAGTAGAAGAAGCGCAGCGAGGAGTCGGCCCACTTCTTCAGTTCGTAGCCCGTGCGCTCGCCGGGGAAGGACAACAGTCCGAGAACGGCCCACGCGGTGGGTGGCAGGTCTTGCCGTGACACGCTATGACTACTAGTCATATTGCGGATCGAAGCAAACCCGGACGTGGGACGCACTCCTGGAGGCACCGTGGAATTCTCCGTGATCTTCGAGGCTCAACTCGCCGACCCGACCGTCGAACGCGAACATCAGGTCATCCGGGACTGCGTGGAGCAGGCCGTGCTCGCCGAGCGCGTGGGCTTCGACCGGATCTGGGCCGTCGAGCACCACTCCCTCAAGTGGTACGCGCACATGAGCGCCCCGGAGATCTTCCTCACCTGGGTCGCGGCCAAGACCACCACCATACGCATCGGCCACGGCGTGGTCTGTATGCCCTTCAACTTCAACCACCCTGTCCGCGTCGCCGAACGCGCCGCCATGCTCGACCTGCTCTCCGGCGGCCGGGTCGACCTCGGCGCCGGCCGCGGCGGCACCGCCCAGGAGACCTCCCTGTGCCAGGTGGACCCGGCCCGCACCACCGCCGAGGTCGAGGAGGCCCTGCGGATCATCGGCCGGGCCTGGCAGGAGGAGGAGTTGGAGTACCACGGCGAACTCCTCGACATCCCCCCGCACCCGATCCTGCCCCGCCCCCGACAGACCCCCCACCCTCCCCTCTTCCTCGCCTGCTCCCGCGCCGACACCCTCCGCCAGGCCGCCGCGCTCGGCGTCGGCGCCCTCGTGATGGGCTTCGCCGGCCCCGAGTCCGTCGCCGAGATGCGCGCCGTCCACGACCGGGCGGTGGCCGAACGCGACGGCAAGCGCCTGGTCTCCACCGTGGTCAACGACCATTTCGCCGTGCTCTGCCCCACCATCGTCCTCGACGACGCCGAACGCGCCCGCGCCGTCGGCACCCGGGGCCAGCGCTTCTTCGCCCAGTCCATCGGCCACTGGTACGGCGGGGCCGGCGTCCCCGACGAGGCCGTGGTGCCCGGCGCCGACGAGGCCGCCGCGATGCGCCGCGCCGCCGAACAGGTCGTCGCCCGCCTCCACGAACAGGAGGTCCCGGTCCGGCCCACCGCCACCGCCACCTTCAACGCCGCGCACGCCTACGGCGACGCCGACGACGCCATCCGGTACGTCGAACGCCTCCGCGACGCCGGTGCCGACGAGGTGATGTGCCTGATCCAGATGGGCACCGTGCCCCAAGAGGTCTGCCTGGAGACCCTGCGCCAGTGGGGCGAGAAGGTCATCCCGCACTTCCGCGCCTCCTGAACGCCGCCCCGGCGCCCCGCGCGCCACGGCCGGCCCGATCCCTTACTCGTGTACACCCCGCACCGAAAGGCACCCCACCCGTGAACGACCCCGCGCTCGACGAGACCACCGTCGTCCCGCCCCACCTGCTCGCCTCCGCCGGTGCGCCCGCCCCCGTCGGCCCCGACCGGCTCGACCCCGGGGCCCGCGCCGTCGTGGACGCCCTCACCGGGATCTTCCCCGACCTCGGCGGCGCCGTCACCGACGCCGCCACGGCCCGCCGGATCCTGGCCGCCGCGCCCCCCTCCCCGGTCCCGCCGCCCCCGGTCGGCGCCGTCACCGAACGCCTCGTGCCCGGCCCGGCCGGCGCGCCCCCGCTGCGCGTGCGGATCTACCGCCCCGACTCCGGACGGGCCACCGGGCCCCGGCCCACCGTCGTCTTCCTGCACGGCGGCGGATTCGTCCTGTGCGACCTCGACACCCACGACACCACCGCCCGCCGGCTCTGCCTGGCCGCCGACGCCGTCGTGGTCTCCGTGGACTACCGGCGGGCGCCCGAGCACCCGGCCCCGGCCGCCGCCCTCGACGCGTACGCGGCCCTGCGCTGGGCCGGCGAGCACGCGGCCGACCTGGGCGGGGACCCGGGGGCCCTGGTGGTCGCGGGCGACAGCGCGGGCGCCAACCTGGCCGTCGCGGCCCTGCTGCTCGCGGTCGAGCACGGCGGCCCGGCCGTGGCCCTCCAGGCCCTGGCCTACCCCGCCCTCACCGCCGATCTCGACCTGCCCGCGCACCGCGAGAACGCCGTCGGCTACTACCTCACCACCGCCCACATGGCCTGGTTCTGGGAGCAGTACCTCGGCGCCGAGGGAGACCCCGCCGACCCCCTGATCTCCCCGCTGCGCGCCGCCCCCGAGGCCCTGTCGGCGCTGCCGCCCGCGCACGTGGTGGCGGCCGGCTGCGATCCGTTGCGCGACGACGCGGTGCGTTGGGCCGAGCGGCTGCGGGCCGGGGGAGTGAGGGCCGAGCTCGACGTGCGGCCCGGCATGTTCCACGGTTTCCTGGCGGTGGCGGGACTGTTGCCGGCGGCCACGGAGGCCCTGGCGGAACTGGGCGAAGCGATCGCCGCAACGGTCGAAAGCCGCAAGAATTCCCGTCTCACCCCGGGTGGCGCAGGATAATTTCCTCTGGTCCCTCTTGAGCAGGAGAGCCTCGTCCCCATACGCTGTCTTGACGTGAGGTTCTCCTGTGGAGGAAGTGACATGACGGAAACTCTTGTGTCGGGTGCGGCGGTCAGCGGGACAACCGCCGGTGCGCGGGTGGTGGACCACCCGGCGTGGCCCGTTCTCAAGGCCGCCGTGGAGGAGATCCGCCCCTGGCAGTCGGCCGACGGCGCGATCGACCTGGCCGCCGACGGCGCCCCCGGCCGCGCGGACGTGGACGCCGCCGTGCTGCGCGCGATAGCCGCGGTCGAGGAGCTCTCGCCCCTCCTGCCGCACGCCGCCGAGTACCACCGGGCCCTGGTGGCCGACCTGCGCAAGTGGTCCGCCCAGGACTACGGCGTCCCGGACTTCCTCGACTCCCTGCTGGCCTTCCACCCGGCCGCCGAGCGCGCCGACGGCCTCCAGCACCTCGTCGTGTTCCCCATGTACACGCAGAACGGCAACCCGGACCGCAACCTGGAGGCCGTGGCCCTGCGCATGGTGTGGCCCGAGTGGCTGGCCGAGCTGGAGCGCACCCGCTACGACAACCCGCTCTTCCTCGGCATCACCTTCGAGGACTTCACCGCGGGCTACGACACCAACTCGGCGGTCCTCTTCCCCGAGACCATCGCCGTCCGCGAGGCCCCCGAGCGCTTCACCTGGGGCGGCATCTTCTGCGACCGCGAGGCCGCCCGCTTCCGCCGGGTGACCGCCGCCGCCGTCGAGACCCTGGGCCTGGAACTGCCCGAGGACATCGCCGCGATGGTCACCGACCAGGCCCGCTGCGAGCAGGCGTTCGTGCTCTGGGACATGGTCCACGACCGCACCCACAGCCACGGCGACCTGCCCTTCGACCCGTTCATGATCAAACAGCGGCAGCCGTTCTGGATGTACGGCCTGGAGGAGCTGCGCTGCGACCTCACCGCCTTCAAGGAGGCCGTGAAGCTCGACGCCGAGGGCAACGCGCACGGGCGCGACGTGCAGTACGCCGTGCTCTTCGACCGGATGTTCCGCTTCCCCGTCTCCGGCGACCGGGTCCGCAACTACGACGGTCTGGGCGGCCAGTTGCTCTTCGCCTACCTGCACCGTCACGACGTGGTGCGCTGGACCGACAACCGGCTGAGCATCGACTGGGAGCGCGCCCCCGAGATCACCAACCGCCTCTGCGGCGAGATCGAGGAGCTCTACCGCGCCGGCATCGACCGCCCCAAGCTCGTCCACTGGTTCAAGGCGTACGAGCTGGTCTCGGAGTACCTCGCCCCGCACCCTGGCTCCACCTGGGCCAAGGGCCCCGACGCCCTGGACCTCACGCAGCCCCCGCGCAAGCTCGTCGACGACGTGCTGCCGGACGAGTTTCCGCTGAGCATGTTCTACGAGGCCCTCGCCAAGAAGCTCAAGGGCGTCATCGCCTCCACCAAGGGCATCACCGCCCACACCGCCGAGCGGGCCGCCGCGTGAGCGACTCCCCGCCGTCCACCACGACCCGGGAGAACGCGCTCATGAACGGCACAGGCAACGGCGGACCCCTCTCCGGCGCGGTGGTCGCGGTCGCGGGCGCGGCCGGACCGGCCGGCCGGGCCACCCTGCTGCGACTGGCCGAGGCCGGCGCCACCGTCGTGGCCGCCGACGCCGACCCCGCGCGCCTGGCGGAGGCCGTGGACGCGGCCCGGTACGCCCACGGCGGGGCCACCGTCACCGGCGACACCGTGGACCTCCTCGACCTGGAGGCCACCCGCGAGTGGGCGGCCCGCACGGAGAAGGAGTTCGGCCGCGTCGACGGCCTGGTGCACCTCGTGGGCGGCTGGCGCGGGGCGAAGTCCTTCACCGAGGCCGACCCGGCCGACTGGGAACTGCTGGAGAAGCTGCTGATCCGCACGGTCCAGCACACCTCCCTGGCCTTCCACGACCCGCTGCTGCGCGGCGACCGCGGCCGCTACGTGCTCGTCAGCCAGTCCGGCGCGCACAAGCCGGTGGCCACCAACGCCGCGTACAACGCCGGCAAGGCGGCCGCCGAGGCGTGGACCCTGGCCCTGGCCGACTCCTTCCGCAAGGCGGGGGGCGAGGACGGGCCGCGCGCCGCGGCTGCGATCCTGGTCATCAAGGCACTGGTGCACGAGGCCATGCGGGCCGAACGCCCCACTGCGAAGTTCGCGGGCTTCACGGACGTCGACGAGCTGGCCGAGGCCGTCGTCGGCGTCTGGGACCGACCCGCCCCCGAAGTGAACGGACAGCGTCTGTGGCTCACCCCGCAACCGTAGGACCCGAGGGCGGGGACGCCCGCCGCCGGCACGACCCCGCGACGCGCGGCTTCGCCAGCGACAACTACGCGGGCGTCCACCCCGAGATCCTCGCCGCCCTGGCCCTGGCCAACGAGGGCCACCAGGTCTCCTACGGCGACGACCTCTACACCGAACACCTCCAGGAGATCGCGCGCCGTCACTTCGGGCCGCGCGCCGAGTTCTTCCCGGCGTTCAACGGCACCGGCGCGAACGTCACGGCCCTGCAGGCCATGACCGACCGCTGGGGCGCGGTGGTCTGCGCGCGCAGCGCCCACATCAACGTGGACGAGGGCGGCGCCCCCGAGCGGATGGCCGGCATCAAGCTGCTCGCCGTGGACACCCCCGACGGCAAGCTCACCCCCGAGCTGATCGACCGGGAGGCATGGGGCTTCGACGACGTGCACCGGGCCATGCCCCAGGTCGTCTCGATCACCCAGAACACCGAACTGGGCACCGTGTACACGGCCGAGGAGATCCGGGCGATCTGCGAGCACGCCCACGGGCTCGGCATGAAGGTGCACCTGGACGGCGCCCGGCTGTCGAACGCGGCCGCCGCCCTCGGACTTCCGTTCGCGGCGTTCACCGCCGACGCCGGAGTGGACGTGCTCTCCTTCGGCGGCACCAAGAACGGGATGATGCTCGGCGACGCCGTGGTCGTGCTGAACCCCGACGCGGTCCGCAACGTCGGTCACGTGCGCAAGATGTCCATGCAGCTCGCCTCCAAGATGCGCTTCCTGTCGGCGCAGTTCGAGGCCCTGCTCGGCGGCGACCTGTGGCTGCGCAACGCCCGGCACGCCAACGCGATGGCCGCGCGCCTCGCCGAGGGGGTCCGGGGCCTGGACGGGGTGGAGATCCTCTACGCGGTGGAGGCCAACGCGGTCTTCGCCCGGCTCGACCACGCCGTCACCCGGCGCCTGCAGGAGCGTTTCCGCTTCTACTTCTGGGACGAGGCGGCCGGCGACGTGCGCTGGATGTGCTCGTACGACACCACCGAGGCCGACGTGGACGCCTTCCTCCAGGCCCTCAAGGAGGAGCTGGCGGCCGGCTGACGGCCCGAACGCGGGCGGGGCGGCCCCGGGAGACCCTTCGAGGTCCCCGGGGCCGCCCCGTCGGCGTGCACGGGCCCGCCCGCGCGCCGCTCAGACGTCGCCGCGGGCCTTGACCTCCTCCGGGGTCGGCGCGGTGCCGCCCAGGTGCGCGGGCTGCCACCAGGAGTCCTCGGGGCCCTTGGGGCGCGCCGGGTACGCCTTCTGCGCCGACTCCAGCAGGTCCTGGATCCGGTCGCGGACCCGTCGGGTCAGCGCCCCCGCGTACTGGTCGGTCGGGGCCTCGATGGGCTCGCCCACCCGGATGGTCACCGGGATGTGGCTGCGCCGCAGGTCCTTGGGCCGCCCCTTGGTCCACAGCCGCTGGGTGCCCCACAGGGCCACGGGGATCATCGGCACCCCCGCCTCCTGCGCCATCCGGGCCGCGCCCGACTTGAAGCTCTTGAGGGTGAAGGACTGCGAGATGGTGGCCTCGGGGAAGACCCCGATGATCTCCCCGCCGCGCAGCGCCGCCAGGGCCTGCCGGTAGGCGTCCTCGCCCTGGGAGCGGTCCACCGGGATGTGCTTCATCGCGCGCATCAGCGGCCCGGAGACCTTGTGCCGGAACACCGACTCCTTGGCCATGAAGCGGACCAGGCGCTTGGAGGGGCGGGCGGTGAGGCCGGCGAAGATGAAGTCCAGGTAGCCGATGTGGTTGGAGACCAGCACCGCCCCGCCGGACCGCGGGATGTGCTCGGTGCCCTTCATGTCGGTGCGGATGTCCAGCGCCTTGAACAGCGTGTGCGCCGCGCCGATGATCGGCGGGTAGACGAGTTCAGCCATGGGGAGACCCCGCTTTCTGCCTGGGGGACGTTCACCCGGCCGGAAGTTACGCCCACGTAGGTACGTGTGACCATGGGGATCGTGCCCGAATCCCGACGTTCTGGCCAGTTCGGCGGGCGGTTGTGGAGGAGATTCTCGTCACTCCGGGAATGCGGACGATGACCCGGAGGGTTTTCGAGGGGACGAGGACCCGGTGCCGGGGCCGCCGGACGGAACGGGCGGGCCGGCGGGGCGGGTCGCCGACGGGGCGCACACGAGGGGCGGACATGACCGGGACGACGCGTGAGGCGCACGGCGCGGGGGAGCGGGAGGGTCCGGACGCGGGTCCGGACGGCGTGCTGACCGACCGGGAACTCGGCGCGGAGCGCGGCGAGCGGGCCACGCTGGTGCACTTCTCCACGGCCTTCTGCCAACCCTGCCGGGGCACCCGACGGGTGCTGTCGGAGGTGGCCGGGCTGGTGCCCGGGGTGCGGCACGTGGAGATCGACGCCGAGGCCCGGCTCGACCTCGTGCGCGCCCTGGACGTGGCCCGCACCCCGACCGTGCTCGTGCTGGACGCCGGGGGCCGGATCGCCCGCCGGGCCGAGGGCATGCCGCGCAAGGCCGACGTGATCGCGGCCCTGGGGGCGGTGCTGTGACCGGGGCCGGCGTGACGCGTCCGACATCGGAGCGTGCGCGCTTGACGCCGCGCGCGCGGGCTGGACAGGCTTTGGCCATGCCGAAGGAACTCCTGCTGTACGGACGGGTGCACGTGGACCTGGTCCGGTGCGCGAGCGCGCGCTGTCGTCGCGCGAGCGCGTCCCCGGCCCCCGTCCCGTCCCGACAGCAGAAGAAGGCGAATCGACGATGACGACCCCGAGCACCCGCGTCGCGACCGCGTCCCCCGAGGCCCCCGCCGGCGTGCCCGCCCAGGGCGGCCGCGCCGCCTCCGGCGCCCACCGGCCCGGCTCCCCCGATCTGCTCCGCGCCGCGTTCCGGCAGCACGCCGCCGGCGTGGCCGTGATCACCGGTACTCACCCGGTGACCGGGGTGCCGGTCGGTTTCACCGCGACCTCCCTCAACTCCGTCTCCGCCGAACCCCCCTTGCTGTCCTTCTCGATCGGCACCGGCTCCTCCAGCTGGCCGGCCGTCTCGGAGGAGGGCTCGGGGCTGGTCGGCGTGCACGTGCTCGGCGAGGAACAGGGCGCCTTGGCGGGCCTGTTCGCCCGCAGCGGCGCGGACCGGTTCGGCCCCGGGACCGGGTGGGCCCCCGGGCCGCACGGGGTGCCGGTGCTGGCCGGGGCGCAGGCGTGGCTGGTGTGCCGGATCCGGTCCCGAATAGCCGCCGGCGAACACCGGGTGATCATCGCGGAGGTGGTTGCCGGGGCCGCGCGCGGGGAAGGTCGCCCGTTGTTGTACCACCAGGGCCGCTTCAACGCGCTGCGCGATTGAATCGTCCCTGTTGGCGCCGGGCGCGCGGCGTTGGCAAGGTCACAGTGCGGATGGCTTGCACCGTTGACGGCGGCACGCTGTACTGACGAGTAACATCTCGTTCGGGAGCGCGGGCCGCCCCGTCGGGGAACCGCCCGAGAAGGCGCCTATGCTGCCTGCACAAGGCAGCTCGGAAAAGACGATGCAGGTAGGAGAGCCGGCGTGAGCTTGAGGATCGTTGTCTGTGTGAAGTACGTGCCCGACGCCACCGGTGACCGGCACTTCGCCGATGACCTGACCGTCGACCGCGACGACGTCGACGGGCTGCTGTCGGAGCTCGACGAGTACGCCGTCGAGCAGGCGCTGCAGATCGCGGAAGAGGCCGACGACGCGGAGATCACCGTCCTGACGGTGGGCCCCGAGGACGCCAAGGACGCCCTGCGCAAGGCCCTGTCCATGGGCGCCGACAAGGCGATCCACGTCGAGGACGACGACCTGCACGGCACCGACGTGATCGGCACCTCCCTGGTGCTGGCCAAGGCCGTGGAGAAGGCCGGGTACGACCTGGTCATCACCGGCATGGCGTCCACCGACGGCACCATGGGCGTGCTGCCCGCCCTGCTCGCCGAGCGCCTGGAGATCCCGCAGGTCACCCTGCTCTCCGAGGTCTCCGTGGAGGACGGCGTGGTCACCGGTCGGCGCGACGGCGACACCGCGAGCGAGACCCTGCGGGCATCGCTGCCCGCCCTGGTCTCCGTCACCGACCAGTCCGGCGAGGCCCGCTACCCCTCCTTCAAGGGCATCATGGCCGCGAAGAAGAAGCCGGTCACCGCCTGGGACCTGGGCGACCTGGACCTGGAGGCCGAGGAGGTCGGCCTGGAGGGTGCCTGGACCGCCGTGGACTCGGCCACCGAGCGCCCCGCGCGCACCGCGGGAACGATCGTCAAGGACGAGGGCGAGGGCGGCCGTCAGCTGGCCGAGTTCCTGGCCGGCCAGAAGTTCATCTAGGACTCCGACCGTCCCGGTCCCGCCCCCGCAGTCGCTCACCCTTCGCAATCGCTGGAGAAGTCCCATGGCCGAAGTCCTCGTCTACGTCGACCACGTCGACGGAGCCGTCCGCAAGCCCACCCTCGAACTGCTCACCCTCGCCCGCCGCATCGGCGAGCCCGTGGCCCTCGCCCTGGGCGCCGGCGCCGCCGACACCGCCGCGGTCCTCGCCGAGCACGGCGCGGTCAAGGTCCTGACCGCCGACGCCCCGGAGTTCGCCGAGTACCTCGTGGTGCCGAAGGTGGACGCCCTCCAGGCCGCCCACGCGGCCGTCTCCCCGGTCGCCGTGCTGGTCCCGTCCTCCGCCGAGGGCAAGGAGATCGCGGCCCGCCTCGCCGTCCGCATCGGCTCGGGCATCATCACCGACGCCATCGACCTGGAGGCCGGTGACGAGGGCCCGGTCGCGACCCAGTCCGCGTTCGCCGCCTCCTTCACCACCAAGTCCCGCGTCTCCAAGGGCACCCCGGTCATCACCGTGAAGCCCAACTCCGCCCCCGTCGAGGCCGCCCCGGCCGCCGGCGCGGTGGAGGAGCTGGCCGTCACCTTCGGCGCCCTGGCCACCGGCACCAAGATCGTCTCCCGCACCCCGCGCGAGTCCACCGGTCGCCCCGAGCTGACCGAGGCCGCGATCGTGGTCTCCGGCGGCCGCGGCGTCAACGGCGCCGAGAACTTCGCGATCATCGAGGCCCTGGCCGACTCCCTCGGCGCGGCCGTCGGCGCCTCCCGCGCCGCCGTCGACGCCGGCTGGTACCCGCACTCCAGCCAGGTCGGCCAGACCGGCAAGTCCGTCGCCCCGCAGCTGTACATCGCCTCCGGCATCTCCGGCGCGATCCAGCACCGCGCCGGCATGCAGACCTCGAAGACCATCGTGGCCGTCAACAAGGACGCCGAGGCCCCGATCTTCGACCTCGTGGACTACGGCGTCGTCGGCGACCTGTTCCAGGTCCTGCCGCAGCTGACCGAGGAGATCACGGCGCGCAAGGGCTGACCTGCCCGTAAGCCGAGACCCGGGGCCGTGTGGTGAACCTCACCACACGGCCCCGGGTCGTTCGCGCACCTGTCCGGAGGGACCATTGACTGAGCGGAATGCCCTGACTAAATTCTGCTATGCGGATCAATGCTTCCGTGAAGCGGAAAAGAGGAGAGTGCACGATGGGTCAGCAGGAGAAGGTGGCTACGAGCCTCGCGGGTGCGGTCAGCGAGGGCATCAGCGCCTCCCTCAAGCCGGTGGACGCGCAGCTCGCGCGCCGCTACCCGGGCGACCCCGGCACGCGCCAGCCGATCCACACCGTCTACGTCCCCGGTGACGTCTTCACCCCCGAGACCATCCGGTCCTGGGGCGACCAGGCCCTCGCGATGCTCGACGAGCACGCCCCCGACGCCGCGACCCTCGCCAAGGTCCTCGGCATCCCCGACGAGCTCGCCGGCCCCGTCTACGACCGGGTCCGCGCCAAGCTCGCCACCGAGCCCATCGAGGACCTGCGGATCGACTTCGAGGACGGCTTCGGCGTCCGCTCCGACGAGGAGGAGGACCAGGCCGCCGCGCGCGCCGCCCGCCTGGTCAACGAGGCGTACGCCAACGGCACCAACGCCCCCTACATGGGCATCCGCATGAAGTGCATGGAGTCCAACGTCCGCGACCGCGGCATCCGGACCACCGACGTGTTCCTCTCCGGCCTGCTCGCCCACGGCGGCCTGCCCGAGAACCTCGTCCTGACCCTGCCCAAGGTGACCTACGCCGAGCAGGTGTCCGCCTTCGTCGAGCTGCTGGAGGCATTCGAGAGCAGCCGCGGCCTGCGCCCCGGCCGGATCGGCTTCGAGATCCAGATCGAGACCAGCCAGGCCATCCTCGGCCCCGACGGCACCGCCACCGTGGCCCGCATGCTGGACGCCGCCAAGGGCCGTGCCACCGGCCTGCACTACGGCACCTTCGACTACAGCGCCTGCGTCGGCGTCTCGGCCGCCTACCAGTCCAGCGACCACCCGGCCGCCGACCACGCCAAGGCGATCATGCAGGTCGCCGCCGCCGGCACCGGCGTGCGCGTCTCCGACGGCTCCACCAACGTGCTGCCCGTCGGCACCACCGAGAAGGTGCACGAGGCCTGGCGCCTGCACTACGGCCTCACCCGCCGCGCCCTGGCCCGCGCCTACTACCAGGGCTGGGACATGCACCCGGGTCACCTGCCGACCCGCTACGCGGCCGTCTTCACCTTCTACCGCGAGGGCCTGGAGACCGCCGCCGCCCGGCTGAAGGCGTACGTGGCCAAGGTCGAGGGCGACGTGATGGACGAGCCGGCCACCGCCAAGGCCCTCGCCGGCTACCTCGTGCGCGGCCTGGACTGCGGCGCCGTCGGCATCGAGGAGGTCACCGCCCTGACCGGCCTGACCCGCGCCGAGCTGGACGCGTTCGCGATCCCGCGCCGCTCCGCCACCCTCACCGCCGGCGCCTGATCCCCGAGCGGCACCCCGCCGGGCCCGGCCGCCCGCGCGTCCCCGTGACGCGCGCGGCGCCGGGCCCGGCGGCGTTCCCGGGCCCGCGCCGGCGCGACGGGGCGCGCTCAGGGCGCGGGCGGCAACTCGCCCGAACCGCGCTCGATCAACCGGGTCGGCAGCTCGATCCGCTCCGGCCTCAGCGGCGTGCCCGACAGCCGCCGGAACAAGCGGTCCGTGGCCACGCGTCCCAGCGCCGCCGCGTCCTGCGCCACCACGCTCACCCCCGGGCGCAACAGATCGGCCAGCTCCAGGTCGTCGAAGCCCACCAGGGCCACCGCCCGCGACTGCCCCGCCAACACCCGCACCGCCGTCACCGTCACCCGGTTGTTCCCGGCGAACAGCGCCGTCACCGGCTCCGGACCGGCCAGCATCGGCCCGGCCGCGGCCGCCACGCTCGCGGGCGCCGTCGACCCCAGCGCCACCCACTCCTCGCGCACCGGCAGTCCCGCGTCCGCCATCGCCGCCCGGTACCCGCGCAGCCGCTCCACGGCCGTGTGGATGCGCGGCTGGTCCCCGATGAACCCGATCCGCCGGTGACCCCGCGCGATCAGGTGCGCCACCCCCGTCCGGGCCCCGCCGAAACTGTCCGAGAGCACCACGTCCGCCTCGATCCGCCCGGCCGGCCGGTCCACGAACACGGTCGCCACCCCGGCCCTGATCTCCGGCTCCAGATAGCGGTGGTCGTCCCCTGCGGGGATCACGATCAGCCCGTCCACCCGCCGCGCGCACAGGGCCAGGGCCAGCTCGCGCTCCCGCTCGGGGTCCTCGGCGCTGGAGCCGTTGATCAGCAGCGCACCGTGGGCCCGCGCGACCTCCTCCACCGCCCGGTTCAGCGGTCCGTAGAAGGGGTCGGCCAGATCCTCCAGCACCAGCCCCACCGTGGCCGTGCGCCCCTTGCGCAACACCCGGGCGCTGTCGTTGCGACGGAAACCCAGGGCCGTGATGGACTCGCGCACCCGCGACTCGGTCTCCGGGGTCACCCCCGGCTCCCCGTTGACCACCCGGGAGACCGTCTTGAGCCCCACCCCGGCGTGCGCCGCCACGTCCTTCATCGTCGGCCGGATGCCGTACCGCGGTTCGGGGGGAGGGGCGGGCCGGGCCGGTTCGGACGGGCGGGGGCGACGCGGCTGCGGCACGACGGGGAGACCTCCCAGGTGGGTGCGGAACGGACGGGTCGGACATGCCGACCGGTCCCGACACGAGCATAAGCACTCCGCGGACAACGGGGTTTCCGTGACGGGGTGTTGCGGGCAAGCCACCCTGGGGCGTCGCCCGGGGCCATCCGGGGCGCTCGCCCGGACCCGGACGACGTCTTACGTGGAGGGGGAACACCGTGATCGTCTGGATCAACGGGGCCTTCGGCGCGGGCAAGAGCGGCACCGCCCGCGAACTGGTGGACCTGCTGCCCGACAGCGCCCTGTTCGAACCCGCGCTCGTCGGCGACGCGCTGGGCCGGCTGCTGCCGGCCGAACGGCTCGCCGAGGTCGCCGACCACCAGGACCTGCCGAGTTGGCGGCGCCTGGTGGTGGACACGGCCGCCGCCCTGCTCGCCGAGCTCGGCGGCACCCTGGTGGCCCCCGCGGGCCTGCTGCGCCAGGAATACCGGGACGAGATCTTCGGCGCCCTGGCGGCCCGCCGGATACCCGTCCGGCACGTGCTGCTGCACCCGGGGGAAACGATCCTCCGCGAGCGGACCCGAGCGCACCCCGAGCGCCTGACCGCCTACCGGCGGGCCCTGGACTGGCTCGTCGAGGACGCGTACGTGGTGGACAACTCGACACTGAGCCCGCGCGCCGCGGCCGAACGCGTGGCCGCCGCCGTACGCGACGACACCGCCGGGGTCTGCGCCATCGTCCAGACCCCCGAACCGCGCGCCGAGACCGTCGCCGCCGGGGTGCTGCTCTTCGACGAGCGGGACCGGGTCCTGCTCGTCGACCCCACCTACAAACCGGGCTGGGAGTTCCCCGGCGGGATCGTCGAACGCGGCGAGGCCCCGGCCCGCGCCGGGATCCGCGAGGTCGCCGAGGAACTCGGGCTCGCCCTGGCCGAACGGCCCCGGCTGCTCGTCGTGGACTGGGAACCGCCGGCCCCGCCCGCCCACGGCGGCCTGCGGCTGCTCTTCGACGGCGGACGCCTCACCGCCGACCGGGCCCGCGCGCTGCGCCTGCCAGGTCCCGAACTGCGGGCCTGGCGCTTCGTCACCGAGGCGGAGGCGGCCGAACTGCTGCCGCCGCAGCGGCACACCCGACTGCGCTGGGCCCTGCGGGCCCGCGAACGCGGCACCGTGCTCAACCTGGAGGCCGGCGACCCCGGCCCCGATCCCCTGCGATGACCGCCCGTGCGGGGGCCGACCCATCGGCCGGCCCCCCGCACCGGGCCCCGCAGGAGGCCGCGCGGTCAGCCGCGCGCGGCCCGGGCGTAGTTCTCCAGGAACAGCGCCTCCGTCACCGACAGGCGCTCCAGCTCCTGCGGCGAGACGCTCTCGTCCACGGCGTGGATCTGCGCGGCCGGCTCGCTCAGCCCGATCAGCAGCATCTCGGCCGCCGGGTACAGCTCGGTCAGGGTGTTGCACAGCGGGATCGACCCGCCCATCCCGGCCGCCTGCATCTCCTGGCCCGGGTAGGCCACCGCCATCGCGTCCGCCATCGCCGCGTACGCCGGGCTGGTGGTGTCCGCGAGGAACGGCTGCCCCTGGCCCACGACCTCCAGCTCCACCTTCGCCTTCCACGGCACGTGCGCCGCCAGGTGCGCGGTCAGCAGCTCGATCGCCCCCGACACGTCGGTGCCCGGCGGCACCCGCAGGCTCACCAGGGCCGCGGCGCTCGCGTGCACCGAGGGGGTCGCGCCGAGCACCGGCGGGCAGTCGATGCCCAGGACCGTGACGGCCGGCCGGGCCCACAGCCGGTCCGAGATCGTGCCCGAGCCGATCAGCTCGACCCCGTCCAACACCTTCGCGTCGGCCCGGAAATCGGGCTCCGGGTACTGGAGCCCCTCCCACACGCCGTCCCCGGCCAGCCCGTCCACCACGGTCGAGCCGTCCTCCGTGCGCAGCGAGTCCAGCACGCGGATCAGCGCCGCCAGCGCGTCCGGCGCGGCCCCGCCGAACATGCCCGAGTGCAGGTTGCCCGCCAGGGTGTCCACCTTGATCCGCACCAGGGTCATGCCGCGCAGACAGGCCGTCACGGTCGGCAGGCCGGTGCGGAAGTTGCCCGCGTCGCCGATCACGATCGCGTCCGAGGCCAGCAGCTCGGGGTGCGCCTCGGCGTACCGCTGCAGGCCGCCGGTGCCCTGCTCCTCCGAACCCTCCACGATCACCTTCAGCGACACCGGCACCCCGTCACCGGCCTTCAGCGCGCGGATCGCCAGCAGGTGCATGATGAACCCGCCCTTGCAGTCCGCCGCCCCGCGCCCGTACCAGCGGCCCTCGCGCTCGGTCAGCTCGAAGGCCGGGGAGGTCCAGGCCGCGTCGTCCAGCGGGGGCTGCACGTCGTAGTGCGCGTACAGCAGCACGGTCGGCGCGCCCTCGGGACCGGGCAGATACCCGTACACCGACTGGGTGCCGTCCGGGGTGTCCAACAGGGCCACGTCGGTGAACCCCTCCGCCCGCAGCGCGTCGGCCACCCAGTTCGCCGCGCCCTCGCTCTCGCTGCGCGGGAACTGCGCGAAGTCCGCGACCGACCGGAACGCCACGAGCTCGGCCAGTTCGGTCCGGGCCCGCGGCATCAGCGCGGCGACGGTCTCGGCGATCGGGGTGGAGGACATGCGGGACACGCTCCTGTCGGGGTGTGACGGTGGGTCGACCGGAAGCCGCCCGGTGGGGCGGCGGGACGTGATCGATCCTCCCACAGCGAGCCGGCGGGGCGGCTCACCGTAGGATTTGCCCGGCATCGGCAACCCATCGCGCGAGCAGGAGCAGCGACACATCGTGAGCACCGACGACGTACACAACGACGCCCCCGAGCCCGGCCGCCCCGCGCCGGAGTCCGAGCCCGCGTCGACGCACGCCCCCGGGGCCCAGGCGCCGGAGGACGCGGAGGTCTGGGACGTCGTGGTGGTCGGCGCCGGCCCGGCCGGCGCGAGCGCGGCGTACGCGGCGGCCGGCGCGGGCCGGCGCGTGCTGCTCCTGGAGAAGGCCGAACTGCCCCGCTACAAGACCTGCGGCGGCGGCATCATCGGCCCCTCCCGCGACAGCCTCCCGGCCGGGTTCAGGCTGCCGCTCCAGGACCGCGTGCACGCCGTCACCTTCACCCACAACGGCCGCCTCACCCGCACCCGCCGCTCCAAGCGGATGCTGTTCGGCCTCGTCAACCGCCCCGAGTTCGACGCGGCGCTGGTCGCCGCCGCCGAGAAGGCCGGCGCCACCCTGCGCACCGGCACCGCGGTGTCCCGGGTCGAACAGCACGGCTCCGCCGTCCCGGACCGGCGCACCGTCGCCGTGGTCCTCGCCGACGGCGAGACCGTCCTGGCCCGCGCGGTGGTCGGCGCCGACGGCAGCGCGAGCCGGATCGGCGCGCACGTCGGCGTCGAACTCGACCAGGTGGACCTGGGCCTGGAGGCCGAGATCCCGGTCCCGCCCACCGTCGCCGAGGACTGGAAGGGCCGCGTCCTGCTGGACTGGGGCCCGCTGCCCGGCAGTTACGGCTGGGTCTTCCCCAAGGGCGACACCCTCACCGTCGGGGTGATCGCGGCCCGCGGGGAGGGCGCCGCGACCAAGCGGTACCTGGAGGACTTCATCGCCCGGCTTGGCCTGGCCGGCTTCGAACCGAGCGTCTCCTCGGGTCACCTGACCCGCTGCCGCACCCAGGACTCCCCGCTCTCGCGCGGCCGGGTCCTGGTCGCCGGCGACGCCGCCGGCCTGCTGGAGCCGTGGACCCGCGAGGGCATCTCCTTCGCGCTGCGCTCGGGCCGGCTGGCGGGGGAGTGGGCCGTGCGCATCGCCGAGGCCCAGGACGGGGTCGACGCCCGCCGACAGGCCCTGAACTACGCCTTCGCCGTCAAGGCCGGACTCGGCGTGGAGATGGCCGTGGGCCGCCGGCTGCTCGCCGTGTTCTCCGCCCGCCCCGCCCTCGTCCACGCCGCCCTCACCGGCCTGCGCCCGGCCTGGCGGGCCTTCGCGGGCATCACCCAGGGCTCCACCAACATCGCCGAGATCGTCCGCACCTCCCCGATGGCCCGCAAGGCGCTCGCCGCCCTCGACAAGCGCCAGGGCGCGAACGCGACGCCGGCCGCGCCCGACGCCGAGGGCTGAGCCCCCGTTCGCCGCAGCGCGCCGCGCACCCCCGACCACCCCCGGCTGGTGGTGCGCGTGTGACGGCGGAGAAGCCTGATGCCTCCCGGGACCGGCCGTGCGCCCGCCCCGGGAGGTTCACATGATGAGGTGACCGGTCGCTGATCTGTTCGTCATACGAAAGCTCGCCAAAGCCACCGCCCCACCCCCCACCCCCGTCTACTGTTCCTCGCACCGAAGCCGCCCGGCGCGGGAGGCACCGGGGCCGCTCACGGGAAGCACGAACGGCGCGCGAGCGTCGTCCGCACGCCCCACGTCCCGAAGCCTCCCGCCCCACGGCCCCAGCCAGTGCCGGAGGAACCCGTGCCCTCGAAGCGCGTCGTGAAGGCCCTCGTCACCGCGGTCCTGCTCGTCGGCGTCCTCGCCGCACCCGCCCCGGCCGGCAGCGCCGGCGACGCCCGCGCGGAGCCCGCCGGCGCCGCGATACCCGGCCGCCCCGGGACCCCGGCGCCCTACCCGCGCAAGGCCCCCACCGGGCAGCGCGGCCTGGAGATCGCGGTCCCCGCCTACGTGCACGCCGACGACCCCGTCCTCGCGACCCTCGCCGAGACCGACCCGGCCCCCTCGATCGTCGTGCTCAACCCCAACAACGGCGACGCGCCCTTCGACGAACCCTGGCAGGAACGCGCCGACGCCCTGCGCCGCGCCGTCACCGCCACCGGCGAACACACCAAGGTCCTCGGCTACGTGCACACCGACCACGGCAACCGCGACCCCGCCGCCGTCCGCGCCTCCGTCGACAACTACCTGCGCACCGCCGACGGCGAACTCCACGTGGACGGCATCTTCTTCGACGTGGTCGCCCGCGACTGCGGCCCCGACAACAGCACCCGCGACCGCTACGCCTCCTACCGCGCCTACGTCCAGGAGGTCGTGCACTCCCTCGACCCCGAGGCCCGCGACCTCGTCGTCAACAACCCCGGCACCGCCATCGCCGACTGCTACCTCGAACCCGGCCGGCGCACCGCCGACGTGTTCGTCACCTACGAGGCCCCCTACGCGGCCTACACCGCCGGCGGCTGGCTCGGCGGCAACGTCTTCAACGCCGCCGGCGGCTACCGCCCCGGCACCGAGTACGACCCCTCCGGCACCGCCTTCTGGCACCTGGTCCACGAGGTCCCCGACGCCGCCGCCATGCGCGCCACCCTGCGCACCGCCTTCGACCGCGGGGCCGGCTACGCCTACGCCACCGACACCACCATGCCCAACCCCTGGGACCGAGGCCCCCGCTGGACCTTCCGCGCCCAGACCGTCACCGCCGCCGACATCGGCTGAGCGCTCACCGCCGGGACGGATCGAACCGCCACAACACCCGCACCACCCGCCACACGCACACCAGCGCCGCGATCCCCACCGCCGTCCACGTCCACACCTGCTCCGCCGCCACGCTCCCCGGCTGCCACCGCAGCATCGGCGCCAACAGCACCAGCAACACCAATCCGCCGAGCAGCACCCCGGTCACGAGCGCGAACCCGATCTCCACCGTCGCCGCGTCCCGCCGCGCCTGCCGCTCCTCGGCGTCCGTGACCGCGACCGCCCCGTCCGTCCCGTGATCTCCCGTCATGTCCGCCAGTGTGCGCACCCCGGCCCCGCCGGGCAAGCGCCCGCCCGATACTGGACCCATGACCGACGACGGCCTCTTCCCCCGCAACGCGCTGCCCCCCGGCCCCGCCCGCACCCCCGTCGCCTTCGCCCCCGGCGCCGTGCACCTCCCCGACTGGCTCGACCCCGCCGCCCAGGCCGAACTCCTCGCCCACTGCCGTCGCTGGGCCACCGGCCCCGCCGGCCTGCGCACCGTCCACACCCCCGGCGGCGGCACCATGAGCGCCCGCCAGGTCTGCCTCGGCAACCACTGGTACCCCTACGGCTACGCCCGCACGGCCGTGGACGGCGACGGGGCCCCGGTCAAACCCATGCCCGCCTTCCTCGCCGCCCTCGGCGCCCGTGCCCTCACCGCCGCCCACGCCCTGGCCCCCGAGGACCTCCCGGCCCACGCCCCGGCCCACGACACCGCCCTGATCAACTTCTACGGCCCCGGCGCCCGCATGGGCATGCACCGCGACGCCGAGGAACGCGATCCGGCCCCCGTGGTCTCCCTCAGCCTCGGTGACGACTGCGTGTTCCGCTTCGGCACCCCCCAGGCCCGCGGCGGCCCGCACACCGACCTCACCCTGCGCAGCGGCGACCTCGTCGTCTTCGGCGGACCCTCCCGTCTGGCCTACCACGGAGTGCCCAAGGTCCTGCCCGGCACGGGCCCGGGGTCCCTCGGTCTCACCGGCCGGCTGAACATCACCCTCAGGGTCGCCGACCTGGGCTGATCCGTGCCCGCCGACCCCTCGGATCATGCGAGGATCGCTGACATGAACGGCGACGCGACCCCGGAGCGGACGGCACCGACCGCAGGGACCACGGCACCCACCCGCACCACCCCCCCTCCCTCGGCCGCCCCGCCCGCCCGCACCCGCCTCGACCGGGGCCGGGGAGCCCTCGGCCCGGCCCTGGAGCTCGTCCACACCGGCCGCGCCCCCACCCGCGCCGTCCTCACCGCCGAACTCGGCGTCACCCGTGCCACCGCCGGGGCCGTCGCCGCCGAACTGGAGGCCCTCGGCCTGATCCGCGTGGACTCCCGCCCCGGCGGCGCGGGCGGCGCCCAGGGCCGGCCCTCGCACCGGCTGGCCATCGACGAACGCGGCCCCGTGGTGCTCGCCGGTCAGGTCCACCCCGACGGCTACCGCACCGCCCTGGTGGGCCTCGGCGGCCGGATCCTCGCCACCGCCCCCGGCCAGGTCACCGTCTCCGCCGACCCGGCCCAGGTGCTGCGCGCCGTGGTCCGCACCGGCGCCGAACTGCTGCGGGCCACCGGCCGGCGCTGCGTGGGCGCCGGACTCGCCGTGCCCTCCGCCGTCGCCGAACCCGAGGGCACCGCCCTCAACCCGCTGCACCTGGCCTGGGAGCCCGGCGCCCCGGTCCGGTCCGTGTTCGCCGACTGCGTGGCCGAGGCCGGCATCCCCGGCCCCGCCCTCACCGGCAACGACGTCAACCTCGCGGCCCTCGCCGAACACCGGCACGGCGCCGGGCGCAGCGCCGCCCACCTGCTGTGCGTGGCCACCGGACACCGGGGCGTGGGCGGGGCCCTCGTGCTGGACGGCCGCCTGCACAGCGGCAGCTCCGGCCTCGCCCTGGAGGTCGGGCACCTCACGGTCAACCCCGAGGGCCGGGCCTGCCACTGCGGCGGCCGCGGCTGCCTCGACGTGGAGGCCGACCCGCTGGCCCTGCTCACCGCCGCCGGCCGGACCCCCGGCCCCGAGGTCTCGCTGCTCCAGCAGGCCCGGGAACTGCTCCGCGACGAGTACGAGGACCCGGCCGTGCGGGCCGCCGCCGAGGAGATCGTCGACCGTCTCGGCCTGGGCCTGGCGGGGCTGGTGAACATCCTCAACCCGGACCGGATCATCCTGGGCGGCCTGCACCGCGAACTGCTGCGCGCCGACCCGGCGCGGCTGCGGGCCGTGGTCGCCGACCGCAGCCTGTGGGGCCGCAGCGGCAGCGTCCCGATCCTGCCGTGCACACTGGAGCACAACAGCCTGGTGGGCGCCGCCGAACTCGCCTGGCAGCCGGTCCTGGACGACCCGCTGGGCGCCCTGGCCGTGGCGGCCTGAGGGGTCGGCGGGCCCGGCTCAGCGGGCCCGCGGCCGGGAGCCGGCGGGCGTCGCGGCCCGCTCGGCGTCCCCCGTGCGCAGCGAGAACCAGATCACCTTCCCGGCCCGCCCGGCCCCGTGCCGCGCGCCCCAGCTCTCGCTGACCGCCTCGATCAGGGCCATGCCCCGCCCGCAGGTCCGCAGGGCGGAGGGATCGGCCGCGCGCAGCACCGGCAGCCGCGGGTCGTTGTCGGAGACCGACACGATCAACCGCCCGTCGCGCACCTCGACGCCCACCGTGCAGCTCTTGTCGGGGCGGGCGTGCCGGTGCACGTTCGTCAGCAGCTCCGTCAGCCCCAGCGCGGCCCGGTCCACCAGGGGGTCCAGACTCCACTCCCGCAGCCGGTCGCCGAGGATCCGACGGGTCTGCGCGATCCGCGCGGGCAGGGCCAGAAGCTCCACCGTGTACTGCCTGCTGTTGTCCGAAATCTCGCTCACGGTGGCGACTCCAGGACGGTGAGGGCAACGCCGCGCCACCCCGGGCCCGGCCTCCCTCACTGTCGCGCGCCCGCCCGGAGCCCGCAACACACACCGGTCCCCAAGCCATCCTCATGGACCCCCAAAGAGACTGTTTGCGCAGGTGAGAGGGGTACATTGAGGGGAGTGAGAAGCCCGGCGAACACCCAGCGCGAGGAGCGGAACGGATGAGCACCACCCCGGTCACGATCGATGTGGACCGCAGCGACGCGAGCTACCGAAGCTGGCTGAAAGAAGCCGTCCGAAAGGTGCAGGCGGACGCCAACCGCTCGGCCGACACCCACCTCCTGCGCTTCCCGCTGCCCGAGGAATGGGGCGTGGACCTCTACCTCAAGGACGAGTCCACCCACCCGACCGGCTCCCTCAAGCACCGGCTGGCCCGCTCCCTGTTCCTGTACGCCCTGTGCAACGGCCGGCTCCGCCCCGACCGCCCCGTCATCGAGGCGTCCTCCGGCTCCACCGCCGTCTCCGAGGCGTACTTCGCCAAGCTCATCGGCGTCCCCTTCGTCGCCGTGATGCCCCGCACCACCAGCCCCGAGAAGTGTCGGCTCATCGAATTCCACGGCGGCACCTGCCACTTCGTGGACGACCCGATGAGCATGTACGCGGAATCCGCGGCCCTCGCGGCCCGCACCGGCGGCCACTACATGGACCAGTTCACCTACGCCGAGCGGGCCACCGATTGGCGCGGCAACAACAACATCGCCGACTCGATCTACCAGCAACTGCGCCGCGAACGCCACCCCGAACCCGCCTGGATCGTCGCCACCGCCGGCACCGGCGGCACCTCGGCGACCATCGCCCGCTACGTGCACTACATGCAGTACGACACCCGCATCTGCGTCCCCGACCCCGAGAACTCCGTCTTCTTCGACGGCTGGGTCCGCGACGAACCCGACCTCGTCGGCACCTGCGGCTCCCGCATCGAGGGCATCGGCCGCCCCCGCATGGAACCCAGCTTCCTGCCCGCCGCCATCGACCGCATGATGCGCGTCCCCGACGCCGCGAGCGTCGCCGCCTGCCGCGCCCTGGAGAACGCGCTGGGCCGCAAGGCCGGCGGCTCCACCGGCACCGGCCTGTGGAGCAGCCTGCGGATCGTCGCCGAGATGATCGCCGAAGGCCGCCAGGGCAGCGTCGTCACCCTCTTCTGCGACCCGGGCGACCGCTACCTCGACAAGTACTACTCCGACGCCTGGGTCGCCGCCCAGGGCCTCGACCTCGCGCCCTACGCCAAGACCCTGGAGACCATGCTCACCACCGGCGTCTGGCGCGAACCCACCCCCTGACCCACCCCGCCGGCCCGACCACGGCCGGGCCGGCGGCACGGGTGCGCCAACCTGGGGGCGCCGTGGTCCTTCGAAGATTTGGGGCATTCGGGGAGAGGCGCTTTAGAGTGTCCGGGGCCTCGCCGTATCGGGATTCTTCGTGTGCGCGGCTTTCATGAGCCCGTAATTCTCCCGATCGCATCGATTCCCAGAGGTCTTTCGTCATGCTTGGAAGCGCACCCCTCGCGCCCGTCGGCTCCGGGGTTTTCGGAACGTCGCCGACGGCGGCCCCCGCCCCTCCCGCCGCGCGGCCCCGGCGCATGCACGTGCTCGACGGGCTGCGGATCCTCGCCGCGCTCGCCGTCGTCCTCTACCACTACACGGCGGTCGTCGGCGCCTGGAGCGTGAACGGCAGGACGAAGTTCCCCACCCTCTTCCCCTTCGCCGCCTACGGCTGGCTCGGGGTACAGCTGTTCTTCCTGATCAGCGGGTTCGTCATATGCATGAGTTGCTGGGGCAAGCCGCTCCAACACTTCTTCGTCTCCCGCGTGGTGCGCCTCTTCCCCGCCTATTGGTTCGCCGTCCTGGCGACCACCGCGGTCGTGGCCCTCATCGCGGGCGGAAAGCGGCCCCTGCAACTCACCGACGTGCTGGTCAACCTGACGATGCTCCAAGAGCCGATGGGCGTGCGGTCCGTCGACGGGGCCTACTGGACCCTCTTCGTGGAACTGCGCTTCTACGTGCTCTTCGCCGTCATGGCCTGGTGGGGCCTCACCTATCGCAGGCTGGTCTTCTTCTGCTGGGCGTGGATCGTGGCCGGCGCGCTCTTCGCCTCCGCCCCGGAGGGCGGGCCGCTCCAGATGCTGGTGATGCCCCGCTACGGCTGGTACTTCATCGCGGGGATCGCCTTCTACCTGATGCACCGCTTCCGGCCGTCGCTCATGCTGTTCGGCATCGTGCTGGTCTGCTTCTGCGGATCCCTGCCGACCAGCCGGACGACCTGGCGCAACACCGCCGACTACATGGGCAGCCACGTCCCCTACTGGCCGGTGCCCCTCGTCGTCGCGGCCTGCTTCGGCGTCATGGCCCTGGTCGCCCTGGGGAAGTTCTCGTGGGTGAACTGGCGGTGGCTCCCGTTCGCGGGCTCCCTCACCTACCCCCTCTACCTGTTGCACGAGAACATCGGGCACGAGCTGTTCCACCTGTTCGAGGACCGCGTGCCCACACACCTCCTGCTGGGCTCGGTGCTCGCGGGCATGCTGATCGCCGCCTGGCTCGTGCACCGCTGGGTGGAGCGACCGGTCGGCCGCCTGCTCAAGCGGGGCCTCGCCGGCCTGTGACCCCTCCCGTCAGCCGCCGGCAGCCAGTCGGCGGTCCAGGGCCCGCACCGCGCCCCGGAACGAGAGGCCCAGGCCCGGCCGGGCCAGGAGCAGTCCGCGGCGCAGGGCCGGCGGGCCGTCCGCCGCGAAGGTCCAGCGCACGAGACTGCCCGCCGCCCGGGGGTTCGGCAGCAGCCGCCACTCCTCCACCAGCGCCGACAGGCCCGGCACGTTCGTGGTGTCCACCCGGTAGGCGTACCGCCGCTCCGGCTCCGCCGCGAGCACCGTCTCCGCGAACCACACCCCGCCCCGCAACACGACCTCCCGCCCGGCGCCGCCGTCGGTGGCCCGAGCCTCCCGCAGCGCCGAGAACCACCCGGGCCACCCGGCCACGTCCCGCGCCAGCGCCTCGTACACCGCCGCCGGCGGGGCCGCCGCACGCGCGGTGAACACCAGCCGCACGGGAGCCCGCGTCGTGAACTCCACGGGCTCGGCCCGCAGCACCCGAGCCGAGGCGGAGGGGGCGGGGGAAGGGGAGGGGGAAGCCGACACGAAAACCTCCGACGGACTCGTGGCCGACCCGGACGTCGGCCCGCCCACCCTAATCGACTGATTGACGAACCGTCAGGCGTCAGCCGTCGTGACCCAGCACCGCCGAGGCCGGCAACGGCGGCAGGTCCTCCGGGAACAGCCGCGTCAGATCCTCCGTGTCCGGGTCCCGGACCTGCGCCACCCGACCCGCGTGCCGCTCCACCATCGCCTCGAAGGTCTGCCGCGCGGTGCGCCCGTTGCCGAACGCCGGCCCCTTCGGCAGCTCCGTGAAGTACTTCCCCAAAGCCTGCGCCGTCTCCGGACCGATCCGGTACTCGTGCTCCTCCGCCTGCTGTTCCACGATCCGCAGCAGGTCCTCCGGCCCGTAGTCGTCGAAGGTGATCGTCCGCGAGAACCGCGAGGCCACCCCCGGGTTCACGGTCAGGAACCGCTCCATCTCCGCCGTGTACCCGGCCACGATCACCACGACCGCGTCCCGGTGGTCCTCCATCAGCTTCACCAGCGTGTCGATCGCCTCGCGCCCGAAGTCCCGCCCCGAATCCTCCGGCGCCAGCGCGTACGCCTCGTCGATGAACAGCACCCCGCCCCGGGCCCGCTCGAACACCTCCTGGGTGCGGATGGCCGTGGACCCGATGTGCTCCCCGACCAGGTCCACCCGGGACACCTCCACCAGATGCCCCCGCTCCAGGACACCCAGCGCCACCAGGATCTCCCCGTACAACCGGGCCACCGTGGTCTTCCCGGTCCCCGGGGAGCCCGTGAACACCAGGTGCCGGCGCACCGACGCCGCCTTCAGCCCGGCCTGCTGCCGGCGCCGCCCCACCTCGATCATGTCGGTGAGCGCGCGCACCTCCCGCTTGACGCTCTCCAACCCGACCAACGCGTCGAGCTGCCCCAGTACCTCGTCCGCCTCCCGATCGGCATCCGCCCCGGCACCGAGACCCGCGCCCGAACCCGCCGCGCCCGAACCCTCGGAGGGCCGCGCGGGACCCGGCACCGTCACCGCCGGCGGCACCGGCGCCGCCGAGACCACCCCCGCCGCCGGAGCCGAAGCCGCGGGCACCACCGGGGACACCACCGCCGGCGCGACCGGCGCGGACCCGACCGGAGCCGAACGCGCCCCCGCCCCGACCCCGGCCCGCACCCCGTCCTCGTCGCTCGTGCACTCCAACGTCGTCGGCCCGTCCTCCGTGAACTCGTACCCGCCCCGCGCGCACCGCTCCGTGTGGCAGCGCCGCAACGAGGTCAGGCTCCCGTCGATCACGTGGAACCCGAACCCGGAACTCCCCTCCACCCGGCACGAGGTGAACGTGCCCCGCCCACCGGCCGACACGTAGAACCCGGCCTCCGAAGGCCCCGACACCGTCACCCGCTCGATCACCGGATCGGCGCCCTTCGTGACGATCACCCCGGTCTGCACACCCTCGATCACACAGTTCGCGAGCGTGCCCCCACTGCCGTGGTCCCGGAACCAGGCACCCGTCGCGGCCTCCGAGATCCGACAGTCGTCCAACTGCGCCCCGGCCCCGTCGCTCACCGACACCGCCGTGTTCCGCACCCGCGACAGGTCCCCGTCCACCATGTCCACCCGCGACCCGCGGTCCAGCACGAACAACGCGTCCGGCACGTCGTGCACCCGGCACGCCGTCAACGAGGCGGTGGCCCCGTCGCTCACCCACACCGCCGGATAGTCACCGGTGCTGTCGTGGATCTCGCTCGCCTCGGCCTCCACCCGCGTCCCCGGATCCCACACCGACAACCCGTTGCGCCCGAACCGCCCCACCCGCGTCCGGTGCAGCGTCAACACCGACCGCGACCGCAGATCGATCGCGTTCTCCGGCACGTCGTGGATCTCGCACCCGGTCAACGTCAGCACCGCGTCCGTGTCCAGGGTGATCCCGTCGGCCGTCGTCGACCGCACCACGCAGTCCGTCAGCCGCGCCTGCGCCCGCTGCGCCACCCGCACCCCGGTGCCCTTGACCTCGGACACCTCGCACCCGATCGCCTCCAGCGAGGACCCGTCCCCGGTCACCGCGAAGCCCGCGCTCCCGCTCTGCCGCACCCGACAGCGCTCCAGCCGCGGCCGCCCACCCCCGCGCACCTCGATCCCGGCCTGCCCGGCCGCGTTCACCTCACACTCCTCGAACACCCCGCCGGCCCCGTCGAGGACCGCGATCCCCACCCCGGCCGGATTCTCCACGGGACACCGCCGCACCACCGGCCGCGCGCCCCCGCGCACCTCGATGCCCACCGACGACAGGGTCACCACCCGCACGTCGGTCAGCTCCGGCGTCCCCTCCTCGATCAACAAGGCGGGCGCCGACCGGTCCTGACCCTCCACGTGCAGGTCCCGCACCACCGCCGAGGCCGCCAGGGTCAACGCCACCCCGTCCGGCGGCGCGATCCGCACCGACCCCGGAGAACCCTCCGCCCCGCGCAAGGTCACCGCGTGCCGCACCACCAGGTTCTCGCGGTACGTCCCCGGGGAGATCGTCAGCACGTCCCCGTCACCGGCCGCCTCCAGGGCGGCCGTCAGCGTCGGATAATCCCCGGAGCGGCGCCGCCACCGGGAAGCCCCGCCGTGCGTCACCTGGACCGTGCCCTGAGCCATGGTGCTTCTCGTGCCCCCACCCTCGTCCTCGTGCCGTCCGCTCGGAGCGACGGATCCGGCCGCCCCACCGTAGCGCGACCCACCCCTCCCGTGTGCCCGCTCCGCCCCGCGACCCCCCACCCGGTGACCCCGCCCCCACCCCCGGAACCGAACGCACGCTCGCCAGGGGAGCGCCGGTCCGCGCGCCCGCTCAGGTGCCCGCGTCCGTACGCCCCCAATCCGGGCCCACCGCCGCCCACGCCCGGTCCCAGGCCCGATGCCGGTGCACGGTCAACCGCCGCACGCACACCCGACGCGCCACCGCCACCAACCCCGCCGCGGCCAACCCGGCGGCCACCCCCGCCGGCACCGCGTACGTCCCCGTCCCCGCCGGATCCAACGGAGCCGGCACCAACCGACCCGAACGGTCCGTCCACACGAGGAACCGGTCACCGGGCCGCACGGCCGCCCCCACCGAGGTCACCGTCCCCGTGTGCCGCGCCCCGTCCGCACCGAACCACACCGCCCGCACCAACGGCCGCTCCGGCCCCTGCGCCCGCGCCGCCGGCTCCGTCTCCGCCCCCGCCAACGGCACGTCCGCCGGCCCCGACACCACGGCGGGCCGCCGTACCCGCTCCGCGGCCTGCGCCACCGCCGCCCGCTCCAGCGCCGCGTCCACCCGCCCCGCCGCCGACCACCCGCACACCACCGGCAGCACCACCAGCGCCACCCCCGTCACGGCGGCCCACCACATCTCGATCCGATCGGTGCGCCGCAGCAACGGACTGCGCCGACGCCGCCACAAACCCCAGCCCCAACCCAGACCCGTACCCATGCCCCTGGCCATCCTCAACCCCCCACCGCCGACGTCCCTGCCGCCGACCACGACTCGACTCTCCTCATCCCACCGACGCACCACGCGCCGCCCACACCCTGCCCGCCACACCGGGCCCGCACCCCTCAACCCGGCAGAACCCGCACCGCGTCCCCCCGCCGCACCGTGCCCCGACCCAAGGGCACCAACAACCGACCGAACACCAACGACCGCCCCCGCCGCCGGTGCACACCCAGGGTCCGCAACGGCTCCCGACCCCGCTCCGCCGTCAGCTGGTCCACCGTCGTCACCACGCACCGCCCGCACTCACGCGCCCCGCGGAACTCCACCCCACCGATCCGCAGCAACCCCCACCCGTCCTCCGCCCACGCCTCGGCACCGGTCACCACCAGGTTCGGCCGGAACCGCGACATCGGCACCGGCCCCTCCTCGGCCCGCCCGCCCTCCGCGATCAACACGTTCAACGCCGCCAGCGAGGCATCGGAGGTCAGCAGCACGGGATAGCCGTCGGCGAAGCTCACCGTCTCCCCGGGCCGCGCGTACTCCGGATCCACCGGACGGCGCACCGCCGGATCGTCCATCCACATCAACCGCACCGGCGTGCCCAGCGCCGCCGTGAACCAGGCGTCCGCGACCGCACCCGCCGGCACGGCCTCCACCTTCTTCGAGAACAGCGTCACCGTCTCCGTCGGACCCGGCGCCGGCGGCGACACCGTCAGCTCGGGCACACCGGGCCCGGACAGCACGACGGCGCCGCCCCGGGCCGGTCGGGCCCGCAGCAGCGCCAGTCGAGGCAGTTGTCGCTGGGTGACGGCGGTACCGGACGGGTCCACCGGCAACCACCGTCGGTCACCCGCGAACCCCCAGGGCTCCACCTCCACCGCGTCGGGACCGACCCCCGCCAGGGACTTCACCGGATGGACGTACAACGCCCCGACCCGGATCCCGTCCCCTTGTCCCTCCGCGCCGGGACCGCGCGCCCCGGCATCCGCCGCATTCACCATGACGGCATCCTGCCGGCCGGGGCTCGCGTCCCGGTCGGCAGGCCCTCGTGAGGATCAGTAGGCACGCCCCTGCTGCGGACGCCCATAAGGGTCTTCGTACCCGGACATCACCGGCAGATTGGTCATGGTCCCCGGCATCGCCGTCGGCCCGGTCGAGGTCAACTGCACCGCCACCGGAACCGGCGTGGGCATCGGACTCGGCCCGGAGGGCAGGGCCGCGACCGGACGCATCGACTCGTACCCGGTCGAACCCATCGGCAACGGACGCGGCTGCTGAGGCATCGGCATCGGCGCCTGCTGCGGCACGTACGGCGCCGGGGCCTGCGGCAGCGGTGCGGGCTGCTGCGCCATCGGCTGGTACGGGTACCCGTAGGCCGGCCCCTGCTGCGGGACCTGACCCGGGTACTGCCCGGGCATCGACCCACCCATCGGCATCTGCGTCGGCATCTGCATCGGCGACGGAGCCGAGGGCAGCGCCGGCAACGCGGCGGGCAGGGCGGGGAGATGGCCGGAACCGGAATATCCGACCGGGGCGGGCTCCCAAGGGGCGGGGACCCGGATGGGGGCGATCTGAGGGGTGCCCCGTTCCGCGACCAGCGAGTCGTAGATCGGGGTGTCCGGGAACGAAGGCGCGGAGTAGTGGCCGCCGCCATACGTGGAGCGGGGGGAGGTCATGCGGACTAAGTTAAGCCCACGACTTCACCCGGTCCAGAGCAAGGATTCGTCAACACCGCGCTGACCAGCCCCTCCGCGAGCCCGCCCACACCCCGCCGGCCCCCACCCACCTGGCCGTTTCGCCCCGCTCCACCCTGACTCGCGACCCCCCGAACCACCCCGAAACACCCACCATCTGACCCTTTGTCAGATCACGCCGCTCCCGGCACCCTCCCCGGACCTCCCCGCCCCCGGCCCCGCGTACGTCCGCCCCTTCCACGCCGCCCCCCGCCCCCGGTGGTGCCGAACCGCCGAGTCCACCGTCATCAACAGGTAGAGCAACGCCACCCCCGGCAACAACGGAACCACCACGAGAGAAGCCCGGTGATGCCGGACCATCGGCACGAAACACCCCGCCATCAACCCCCACGCCACGGCCCCCACCGCGCACAACACCCCATCCCCCCGCCACACCCCGACCACCACGGCCACCGGCGGCACCAAATACACCAGCACCAGGCCCAACACCGTCCCCACCAGCAACTCCGGCCGCAGCCGCAACTGCGTGTACGCGCTGCGCGCCACCATCGCCCACAGGTCCGCCAGCCGCGGATAGGGCCGCACCGACTCCACGTCCTGCGCCAGCCCCAACCAGATCCGCCCGCCCGAGCCCTTCATCGCCCGCGCCAAGGCCACGTCGTCGATCACCGCGTGCCGGATCGCCCCCGGCACGTCCGCCCGCGCCGCCGCCTCCGCCCGCAGCAGCACGCACCCCCCGGCCGCCGCCGCCGTCCGCCCCCCTACCCGCCGCACCCACCGGAACGGGTACAGCTGCGCGAAGAAGAACACGAAGGCCGGCACGATCAACGCCTCCCACGCCGTGACCACCCGCAGCCGCGCCATCAACGACACCAGGTCCAGCCCCCCGGCCTCCCCGGCCGCCACCAGGTCACGCAGGCTGTCCGGCCCGTGCGCGATGTCCGCGTCCGTCAGCAACAACCACCGCGGTCGCGACCCCGGACCCCCGGCGCCCGGCACCCCGCGTCCCGCGACCTCCATCCCGTGCCGCACCGCCCACAGCTTCCCCGTCCACCCCGGGGCCGGCGCCCCGGGCGACACCACCACCAGCGGCAGCCCCCCGGACCGGGCGGCCAGCTCCCGCGCGAGGTCCCCGGTGCCGTCCCCACTGTCGTCGTCCACGAACACGATCCCGGCCTCGCCCGGATAGCGCTGAGCCAACAGCGACGGAAGGGACAGGGGCAGCACCCCGGCCTCGTCCCGCGCCGGCACCACCACCGCGACCGCCGGCCACCCCCCGGCCGGGGGCCCGGACCCGCCCGGCGGCAACCGCACGTCGGTCCGCCAGAACCCGCCCCGGAACAGCACCAGCCACAACCACACGAGCAGCGAAACCCACGCGAGCACGGTCACGTCCCGAGTCTGCCGGAAACCCCCGCCCCCGCCCACGGACTCGACCCCGGCGGGTCGCGGCGGCCCGGGCCCGGACGGGCACGTCGATTAAGGTGACCAGGTGAAGATCGCGCTCATGGACTCGGGAATCGGCCTCCTGGCGGCAGCCGCCGCCACACGCCGGCTGCGCCCGGACGTCGACCTCGTCCTCTCCTCCGACCCGGACGGCATGCCCTGGGGACCCCGTACGCCGGAGGACCTCACGGAGCGGGCCCTGCGGGTGGCGCGGGCGGCGGCCGAGACGGCCCCGGACGCTCTGATCGTCGCCTGCAACACGGCCTCGGTGCACGCCCTGCCGGCCCTGCGCGCCGCCCTGGAGCCGCGCATCCCCGTGATCGGGACCGTCCCGGCGATCAAGCCGGCCTCGGCCCGCGGCGGCAAGGTCGCGATCTGGGCCACCCCCGGCACCACGGGCAGCCCCTACCAGCGCGGACTGATCGAGGAATTCGCGGCGGTCGGCCAAGAGGTCACCGAGGTGCCCTGCCCCGGCCTGGCCGACGCCGTACAGAACGCGGACGCGGAGGCCGTCGCCCGGACGGTCGCGGCGGCCGCCGAGCTGACCCCCGTCGACATCACCGACCTGGTGCTCGGCTGCACCCACTACGAACTGGTGGAAGAAGCGATCCGGGCCGCCCTGCGCGCCCGCACCGGCGGCCCCCTCCCCGAGTTCCACGGTTCGGCGCTCCCGGTCGCGACCCAGGCACTGCGCAGGATCGGCGCCGACCCGGCCCCGGAAGCCCGCGGCACGGGCGGCCTGACCGTCCTGCTGAGCGGCCGCGTCGGCACCCTGCCGGCGGCGGCCCTCAGCTACGCGGAAGGGCGCCTGCTGACGGGCGCCGAGACCCCTACGCGCGCCCTCACGGTCTGAGTCGCCGGGCCGCACGTGCCGGGCGTCGAACACACCGGCGGTCGGATTTGCGGTCCGGCCCCGGGCTCCAGTACCTTGGCTCACCCACCCCCCGTACGGACACGGCGCAGAGATGCGTCCGACGGTTCGTCATGGGTCGGTTGTGGGAATTCCGGATCGGCCAGGGAAACCTGATAGTGTCCGGACGCCTCGAAAGAGGAAACAAGCCCTTCCGATGGGCATTGGAATTCGATTCCGAACCGGAAACGGTGCGGAAAGGATCTGATAGAGTCGGAGCCGCCGGAAAGGAAATCGCGAAAGCGAGGAACTGGAAAGCGCCGAGGAAATCGGGCCGGAAACGGTGTGATAGAGTCGGAAACGCAAGAACGAAAAACAAGAGCAAGAACGAAGGAAGCGCCCGGAGGGCCCGGAAACGGGAACGAAGGAAGCGTCCGCACCTTGAGAACTCAACAGCGTGCCAAAAATCAACGCCAGATATGTTGATACCCCGTCTCTTCGGAGACGAGGTTCCTTTGAAAAGTCCTCGGACGATCCTCTTCGGATCGTGTGAGGCAACCACACAGCGAGGACGCTGTGAACAGACGGCCACATTCCGGCCTATGTCTGTTCCGCTCAACGCGAGTGGGCACCGGATTACCGGTAAACATTCACGGAGAGTTTGATCCTGGCTCAGGACGAACGCTGGCGGCGTGCTTAACACATGCAAGTCGAACGATGAAGCCCTTCGGGGTGGATTAGTGGCGAACGGGTGAGTAACACGTGGGCAATCTGCCCTTCACTCTGGGACAAGCCCTGGAAACGGGGTCTAATACCGGATACGACTCGGGAAGGCATCTTCTCGGGTGGAAAGCTCCGGCGGTGAAGGATGAGCCCGCGGCCTATCAGCTTGTTGGTGGGGTGATGGCCTACCAAGGCGACGACGGGTAGCCGGCCTGAGAGGGCGACCGGCCACACTGGGACTGAGACACGGCCCAGACTCCTACGGGAGGCAGCAGTGGGGAATATTGCACAATGGGCGAAAGCCTGATGCAGCGACGCCGCGTGAGGGATGACGGCCTTCGGGTTGTAAACCTCTTTCAGCAGGGAAGAAGCGAAAGTGACGGTACCTGCAGAAGAAGCGCCGGCTAACTACGTGCCAGCAGCCGCGGTAATACGTAGGGCGCAAGCGTTGTCCGGAATTATTGGGCGTAAAGAGCTCGTAGGCGGCTTGTTACGTCGGATGTGAAAGCCCGGGGCTTAACCCCGGGTCTGCATTCGATACGGGCAGGCTAGAGTTCGGTAGGGGAGATCGGAATTCCTGGTGTAGCGGTGAAATGCGCAGATATCAGGAGGAACACCGGTGGCGAAGGCGGATCTCTGGGCCGATACTGACGCTGAGGAGCGAAAGCGTGGGGAGCGAACAGGATTAGATACCCTGGTAGTCCACGCCGTAAACGTTGGGAACTAGGTGTGGGCGACATTCCACGTCGTCCGTGCCGCAGCTAACGCATTAAGTTCCCCGCCTGGGGAGTACGGCCGCAAGGCTAAAACTCAAAGGAATTGACGGGGGCCCGCACAAGCGGCGGAGCATGTGGCTTAATTCGACGCAACGCGAAGAACCTTACCAAGGCTTGACATATACCGGAAACGGCCAGAGATGGTCGCCCCCTTGTGGTCGGTATACAGGTGGTGCATGGCTGTCGTCAGCTCGTGTCGTGAGATGTTGGGTTAAGTCCCGCAACGAGCGCAACCCTTGTCCTGTGTTGCCAGCATGCCCTTCGGGGTGATGGGGACTCACAGGAGACCGCCGGGGTCAACTCGGAGGAAGGTGGGGACGACGTCAAGTCATCATGCCCCTTATGTCTTGGGCTGCACACGTGCTACAATGGCCGGTACAATGAGCTGCGATACCGTGAGGTGGAGCGAATCTCAAAAAGCCGGTCTCAGTTCGGATTGGGGTCTGCAACTCGACCCCATGAAGTCGGAGTCGCTAGTAATCGCAGATCAGCATTGCTGCGGTGAATACGTTCCCGGGCCTTGTACACACCGCCCGTCACGTCACGAAAGTCGGTAACACCCGAAGCCGGTGGCCCAACCCTTGTGGAGGGAGCTGTCGAAGGTGGGACTGGCGATTGGGACGAAGTCGTAACAAGGTAGCCGTACCGGAAGGTGCGGCTGGATCACCTCCTTTCTAAGGAGCACAGTACCGATTGCAGGCGAATGTTCTGCACGGTCAGCTCATGGGTGGAACGTTGATTAGTTGGCACGGTCCGGATGGATCCCTCACCAGTACTGCTTCGGCGTGGAACGTGATGAGGTCCGTGAAGGGTCGTGCTTGGCACGTTGTTGGGTCCTGAGGGTACGGCCGGTTGGTCGAACCTTCGGATTCCGGCCCCAGTGAACTCGAACCGTTTGGTTTGGGGTGGTGGGTGGCTGGTCGTTGTTTGAGAACTACACAGTGGACGCGAGCATCTGTGGCCAAGTTTTTAAGGGCGCACGGTGGATGCCTTGGCACCAGGAACCGATGAAGGACGTGGGAGGCCGCGATAGGCCCCGGGGAGCTGTCAACCGAGCTTTGATCCGGGGGTGTCCGAATGGGGAAACCCGGCAGTCGTCATGGGCTGTCACCCGCTGCTGAACACATAGGCAGTGTGGAGGGAACGAGGGGAAGTGAAACATCTCAGTACCCTCAGGAAGAGAAAACAACCGTGATTCCGGGAGTAGTGGCGAGCGAAACCGGATGAGGCCAAACCTGTGATGTGTGAGACCCGGCAGGGGTTGCGTCATGGGGGTTGTGGGAATGAGCTTTCACGATCTGCCGGTCGTGAGGCGAGTCAGAAACCGTATGGATAGGCGAAGGACATGCGAAAGGTCCGGCGTAGAGGGTAAGACCCCCGTAGCTGAAATCTGTACGGCTTGCTTGCTCATCTCCCAAGTAGCACGGGCCCCGAGAAATCCCGTGTGAATCTGGCGGGACCACCCGCTAAGCCTAAATATTCCCTGGTGACCGATAGCGGATAGTACCGTGAGGGAATGGTGAAAAGTACCGCGGGAGCGGAGTGAAATAGTACCTGAAACCGTGTGCCTACAAGCCGTGGGAGCGTCGGAACGAGGCTTGCCTTGTTCTCGTGACTGCGTGCCTTTTGAAGAATGAGCCTGCGAGTTAGCGGTGTGTAGCGAGGTTAACCCGTGTGGGGAAGCCGTAGCGAAAGCGAGTCCGAACAGGGCGTTTGAGTTGCACGCTCTAGACCCGAAGCGGAGTGATCTAGCCATGGGCAGGTTGAAGCGGAGGTAAGACTTCGTGGAGGACCGAACCCACCAGGGTTGAAAACCTGGGGGATGACCTGTGGTTAGGGGTGAAAGGCCAATCAAACTCCGTGATAGCTGGTTCTCCCCGAAATGCATTTAGGTGCAGCGTCGTGTGTTTCTTGCCGGAGGTAGAGCACTGGATAGGCGATGGGCCCTACCGGGTTACTGACCTTAGCCAAACTCCGAATGCCGGTAAGTGAGAGCACGGCAGTGAGACTGTGGGGGATAAGCTCCATGGTCGAGAGGGAAACAGCCCAGAGCATCGACTAAGGCCCCTAAGCGTACGCTAAGTGGGAAAGGATGTGGAGTCGCAGAGACAACCAGGAGGTTGGCTTAGAAGCAGCCACCCTTGAAAGAGTGCGTAATAGCTCACTGGTCAAGTGATTCCGCGCCGACAATGTAGCGGGGCTCAAGCGTACCGCCGAAGTCGTGTCATTGCAGCAATAGGGCCAACGCCTGCTGTGATGGGTAGGGGAGCGTCGTGTGCCGGGTGAAGCAGCACCGGAAGGTAGTTGTGGACGGTTCACGAGTGAGAATGCAGGCATGAGTAGCGATACAAGAGTGAGAAACTCTTGCGCCGATTGACTAAGGGTTCCTGGGTCAAGCTGATCTGCCCAGGGTAAGTCGGGACCTAAGGCGAGGCCGACAGGCGTAGTCGATGGACAACCGGTTGATATTCCGGTACCCGCTTTGAAACGCCCAATATCGAATCCTCTGATGCTAAGACCGTGAAGCCGTCCTGGAGCCTTCGGGCAAAGGGGAGTGGTGGAGCCGTTGATCCAAGGTGGTAGTAGGTAAGCGATGGGGTGACGCAGGAAGGTAGTCCAGCCCGGGCGGTGGTAGTCCCGGGGTAAGGGTGTAGGACGCACGGTAGGCAAATCCGTCGTGCACATAGTCTGAGACCTGATGCCGAGCCGATTGTGGTGAAGTGGATGATCCTATGCTGTCGAGAAAAGCCTCTAGCGAGTTTCATGGCGGCCCGTACCCTAAACCGACTCAGGTGGTCAGGTAGAGAATACCGAGGCGTTCGGGTGAACTATGGTTAAGGAACTCGGCAAAATGCCCCCGTAACTTCGGGAGAAGGGGGCCACGTCTGGTGATGAGTCTTGCACTCTGAGCTGGGGGTGGCCGCAGAGACCAGCGAGAAGCGACTGTTTACTAAAAACACAGGTCCGTGCGAAGCCGTAAGGCGATGTATACGGACTGACGCCTGCCCGGTGCTGGAACGTTAAGGGGACCGGTTAGTGACCTTTCGGGGTTGCGAAGCTGAGAACTTAAGCGCCAGTAAACGGCGGTGGTAACTATAACCATCCTAAGGTAGCGAAATTCCTTGTCGGGTAAGTTCCGACCTGCACGAATGGCGTAACGACTTCTCGACTGTCTCAACCATAGGCCCGGTGAAATTGCACTACGAGTAAAGATGCTCGTTTCGCGCAGCAGGACGGAAAGACCCCGGGACCTTTACTACAGTTTGATATTGGTGTTCGGTTCGGCTTGTGTAGGATAGGTGGGAGACTGTGAAGCGGCCACGCCAGTGGTTGTGGAGTCGTCGTTGAAATACCACTCTGGTCGTGCTGGATGTCTAACCTCGGTCCGTGATCCGGATCAGGGACAGTGTCTGATGGGTAGTTTAACTGGGGCGGTTGCCTCCCAAAGAGTAACGGAGGCGCCCAAAGGTTCCCTCAGCCTGGTTGGCAATCAGGTGTTGAGTGTAAGTGCACAAGGGAGCTTGACTGTGAGACCGACGGGTCGAGCAGGGACGAAAGTCGGGACTAGTGATCCGGCGGTGGCTTGTGGAAGCGCCGTCGCTCAACGGATAAAAGGTACCCCGGGGATAACAGGCTGATCTTCCCCAAGAGTCCATATCGACGGGATGGTTTGGCACCTCGATGTCGGCTCGTCGCATCCTGGGGCTGGAGTCGGTCCCAAGGGTTGGGCTGTTCGCCCATTAAAGCGGTACGCGAGCTGGGTTTAGAACGTCGTGAGACAGTTCGGTCCCTATCCGCTGTGCGCGTAGGAATATTGAGAAGGGCTGTCCCTAGTACGAGAGGACCGGGACGGACGAACCTCTGGTGTGCCAGTTGTCCTGCCAAGGGCATGGCTGGTTGGCTACGTTCGGGAGGGATAACCGCTGAAAGCATCTAAGCGGGAAGCCTGCTTCGAGATGAGTATTCCCACCTCCTTGAGAGGGTAAGGCTCCCAGTAGACGACTGGGTTGATAGGCCAGATGTGGAAGCCCGGTAACGGGTGAAGCTGACTGGTACTAATAGGCCGAGGGCTTGTCCTCAGTTGCTCGCGTCCACTGTGTTAGTTCTGAAATAACGAACTCCCGTTTGCCGGTTGAGTTCAGAATTTCATAGTGTTTCGGTGGTCATAGCGTTAGGGAAACGCCCGGTTACATTCCGAACCCGGAAGCTAAGCCTTTCAGCGCCGATGGTACTGCAGGGGGGACCCTGTGGGAGAGTAGGACGCCGCCGAACAACCCGCCCTTTTAGCTCAGTCGGTAGAGCGTCTCCATGGTAAGGAGAAGGTCAACGGTTCGATTCCGTTAAAGGGCTCCATGTGAGAAGGCCCCCACCATTCGGTGGGGGCCTTTTTCGCGTTCAGGGGCAGATCGTGTCCAGCAGGTCGCGGGCGAAGGCGTCCGGGTCGGTGAGGCCCGCGGCCCGGAGGGTTTCCGGGGCCCCCGTCAGCAGGTGCCACAGGGCTCCGTGCAGGGCCAGGGTCAGGGCCCGGACCCGGCCGGGATCCGCGGGCAGGCCCGCCGCGCGCAGCAGGTGTTCGTGCGTCGGCACATCCGCCGCGGAGACGGGGTCCAGCAGCTCCGCGAGCCACGGGCGTCGCCCGGCCTCGGCCCGCAACTCGGCGAAGGCTGCCATCCGTTGCCGCCCGGGCCCCGCGACGTCCCGCAGCAGGCCGCCCAGCAGCGCGGCCAGACCGGCCCGGTCCGCCGGGGGAGGGCCCGCGGCCGCGAGTTCCGCGGCCGTCGCCCGATACCGCTCCACGCAACGCTCCGCCGACGCCCGCAACAGCGCGTCCCGCGTCGGGAAGTAGTTCTTCGTCGTGCCCAGCGGCACCGAGGCGACCGCGTCCACCGCGCGGTGCGTCAACCCGCGCCCGCCGACCGTCGCCAACACCTCGATCGCCGCGTCCCGCAGCCGATCCCGTCGATCCATGTTCACGCGTGACATCCTAACCACGGATGTGGTACCACGGGTGTGGCACCCCACCTGTGGTGGTGGGGGAGTGGTTCGACGAGGGGGTCGTCGTGGGAGTCGAGCAGGGTGCGCACGGAGTGCGTGCGGGGGAGGCCGTGATCGTCGGGGCCGGGGTCGGTGGGTTGGCCGTCGCCATCGGGCTGCGGGCGGCCGGATGGCGGGTGCGGGTCATCGAAGGGCGTGACCGGCCGGAGCGGTACGGGACCGCTTTCGGCCTGCACCCCACGGCGCAGACCGCGCTCGACCGCTTGGGGCTCGGGCCCGCCGTCCGGTCAGGCGGGGTGCCCTACCTCCGGGCCGGGATCCGCCGGCCCGACGGACGGGTCCTCGCCGCGCTGCCCCTGGAGCGGATCGCCCGCAAGGCCGGGCGGCCCGAGCTGTTGATCTCGCGACCCCGGCTGATCGACCTCCTCGTGGAGGCACTGAAGGACGCGGGGACCGAGATCGAGTACGGGACACGGCTGACCGAGGCCGAGGTGGCCGACCTGGCCGCGCGAGCCGATCTGCTCGTCGGGGCCGACGGCATCAACAGCCGGGTGCGCGCCGCTCACATCGGCGCCGCGTCCGGGCCCCGGGAGATCGGGACCCTCGCGTGGATCGGCATCGCCGACATCGAGGTGGACGCGTACGGGGAGACCTGGGGCGACGGGCGCTTCTTCGGCGTCACCCCCGTCGAGCCGGGACGCACCAACTGGTACGCGACCGTTCCCGAGGGGACCGGGGCCGAAGAGCTCGACGGGCTGTTCGGGGACTGGCACGACCCGGTGCCCCGGCTGTTGGCCGCCACCCCCGCCGCCGCGCGGATCCGCTACACGATGCGGCACCTGTACCCGCCGCTGCCGGCCTTCACCCGGCAGGACCCGGGCCGGGCCGTCGCCCTCGTCGGGGACGCCGCCCACGCCATGACCCCCAACCTCGGCCAGGGCGCCTGCACCGCGCTCCTCGACGCCGAGGCCCTGACCCGTTCCGTCGCCGAGCACGGCGCGGACGCCCTGCCCGCCGCGCTCGCCGCGTACGACCGCGAGCGGCGCGGGCCCGCCCGGCGGGTGGCCTGGGGATCGCGGAACCTGCACCGGTTCGTCACCCGCGTGCCCGTGCCCGTCCGTGACGGCCTGGTGCGGCTGCTGCCCTCCTGAGGGAACGGGCACCACCCCGATCGGAGCGGACACGGTGGCGACGGGGCCCGGCGCGAGTAGGCTGCTGAGCATGACGGATCACCCCCCGGGTCCGCTGTGGTCGGGCCGGGCCTCCAATCGGATCCAGTGGCTCCTCGCCCTGGTCGGCGCCGCCTGCGTGGCGCTCGGGATCGAGCTGGCCGTGGCCGGGTCCTGGGCCTCCGGGATCGCGCCGCTGCTGATGTCCGTGGTCGGCTGCCTCGCCGCCGGGCTGCTCATCCTCTACGGCACCCTCGCCTTCGTGCACGTGGCCGTCACCGTCGACTCCCGCAGCCTCGAAGTGCGCTGCGGCCACATCGGGCTGCCGCGCCGTCGGATCGACCTTTCCGAGGTGGCCGCCGCCGAGTTCGTGCCCCGCATCACCCCGCACCAGTGGGGCGGGTGGGGTTACCGCTGGCGGCCCGAGCGGGGCACGGCCGTGGTCGTGCGGCGCGGCGAGGGCGTGGCCCTCACCCTGGGCGACGGGCGGCGGTTCACCGTGACCGTCGACGACGCCGAGAACGCGGTCCTCGTGATCCGCGCCCACCTGCGGGCTCTGGCCGGACCCCGGGCCGTCTGAGGGCACAGGGCCGGCGCGTACACTCCGGCGAATGAGCACCGCCACGACCCCGCCGGTCGAGAACGACCCCGACGGCCCCGGTCCCCGCCTCCACAGCCCCACCCCGTCGCCCCGGTGGGCCGCGTTCGCCCGCGCGGCGGCGGCCGTCGCCGGCGGGCTCGTGCTGTTCGCGAGCTTCCCGCCCCGACCGCTGTGGTGGCTGGCGCCCGTCGGGATCGCCCTGCTGGCCGGTGCCTGGCACGGCCGGCGGGCGCGCGCCGGTTTCGGGCTCGGACTGATCGGCGGGCTCGCGTTCACGCTGCCGCTGCTGGTGTGGACGGGCGAGGACGTGGGCCCCGTGCCCTGGATCGCGCTCGCCCTCGCCGAGGCCCTGTTCATCGCGCTCACCGGGCTCGGTGCGGCCCTGGTGTCCCGGCTCCCGGCCTGGCCCCTGTGGGGCGCGTTGGTCTGGACGGCCGGGGAGGCACTGCGGGCACGGGTCCCGTTCGGCGGGTTCCCGTGGGGGAAGCTCGCGTTCGGACAGGCGGACGGGATCCTGCTGCCCGTGGCCGCGCTCGGCGGCACCCCGCTGCTGAGCTTCGTCGTCGCCCTGTGCGGCTTCTCCCTGTTCGAGCTGGTGCGCCTGGTGCGCAGGCGGCCCCGGCCCGCGGGGGCCGTGCTCGCCGCGGTCGGGGTGTTGGCCCCGGTGGGGCTGGGGCTCGGCTCGCGGGTCCTGGTGTCCGACGAGGCCGAGGACGGCAAGGTCGTGGCCGCCGTCATCCAGGGCAACGTGCCGCGCGCCGGCCTCGACTTCAACTCCCAGCGCCGGGCCGTCCTCGACAACCACGTCCGCCGCACCGAACAGCTCGCCGCCGACGTGAAGGCCGGGCGGGTCGCCAAGCCCGATTTCGTGGTGTGGCCGGAGAACTCCTCCGATCTCGACCCGTACTCCGAACCCGACGCGTACGCGGTGATCGACCGGGCCGTGAAGGCCATCGGGGTGCCCGTCGCGATCGGCGCCGTGGTCTCCCCGCCCACCGGCCCGCTGCGCAACACCATGATCCTGTGGGACCCGGTCAAGGGCCCCACCGTCACCTACGACAAGCGCAAGATCCAGCCCTTCGGCGAGCGGATCCCGATGCGGGCGGTCGCCCGCCTGTTCAGCGAGGACGTGGACCGGGTGCGGCGCGACTTCGGGCCCGGCAAGGAGCCCGGTGTGTTCGACATGGCGGGCAGCCACGTCGGCATGGTCACCTGCTTCGAGGCCGCGTTCGACGACGCGGTGCTGTCCACCGTCCGCGCCGGTGCCCAGGTCATCGCCGTGCCCAGCAACAACGCCACCTTCGGGCGCACCGAGATGACCTACCAGCAGCTCGCCATGGACCGGGTGCGGGCCGTGGAGCACAGCCGCACCGTGCTCGTGCCCGTCACCAGCGGGGTCAGCGCCGTGATCCGGCCCGACGGGAGCGTGGTGTCGCAGACGAAGATGTTCACGCCCGACGCTCTGGTGGAGGAGATCCCGCTGCGCTCCACCCGGACCCCCGCCACGATCATGGGCCCGTGGCCCGAGTACGCGCTGGTCGCGGGCGCCGTCGCCGGCCTGGTGTGGGTGGGGCTGCGCCGGTACCGGCCCCGGGGCGGGGCGGGCGGTCGATAGGGTCGAGGGCATGCCCACTCCCGATTACATCCGTGACCTGAGGTCCGCCGGCGTCGGACACTCCCTGCTCCTGCTGCCCGGGGTGACCGCCCTCGTCTTCGACGACACGGGCCGGCTGCTGCTCGGTCGGCGCGTCGACACCGGCGGCTGGGCGCTGATCGGCGGGATCGCCGAGCCCGGGGAACAGCCGGCGCAGACGGCGGTGCGGGAGGTGTGGGAGGAGACCGCGGTGCGGTGCGTGCCCGAGCGGGTCGTGCTGGTGGAGATGCTGGCGCCCATCACCTACCCCAACGGGGACGTGTGCCAGTTCTCCGACGTGACCTTCGCCTGTCGGGCCGTCGGCGGGGAGGCCCGCGTCAACGACAGCGAGTCCCTGGAGGTCGGCTGGTTCGCGCTCGACGCGCTGCCGGCCGGGCTGACCACGTTCGCCCTGGAGCGGATCGCGCGCTGGCGCCGGGACGAGCCCACCTGGTTCGCCGTCCCGGAACAGCACTAGGTCAGCACGGGGCGCTGGTGGTCGTGTCGACGCGGGCGTAGAGGGCGCGGGCCGTGGGGCCCAGGACCGCGCTGTAGGAGATCTCCGGCACCGTGCCGCCGCCCTCGTACCCGCCGAGGACGCCCACCAGGGAGCCGTCCGAGGCGATCCAGGGGCTGCCGCTGGTGCCGCCCGTCAGGTCGGGGCAGGCGATGCGACGCTGGGTGTCCGAGATCGAGTCCGTGGCGTTCGTGCAGGTCAGCGGGGTGTCCTGGGAGCGGGGGTAGCCGATGACGGTGACGGTGGGATCGGTGGGGTCGGTGTCGGCGAGGGGGAAGCCGCCCACCACGTCCTCGACCTCGCGGCCGTCCACCGGGGCCACCGTCGCGAAGGCCACGTCGGCGTCCGGGTCCTGACCCGCCGACCAGGCGGGGTCCGTGACCACCGCCGTCAGCGGCCACACCCCGTACGGGGTCGCGCCGTCGCGGAAGCCGGGGGCGAAGAGCATCCCGGAGGGGTCGCCGTCGAGACAGTGCGCCGCCGTCACGATCACGTCCCGGCCGGCGCTGCGGACCACCGAGGCGGTGCAGTGGTGACCGGCGTCCAGGTCCCCCGCGAACAGGGCGCCCACCCTGGCCGTCGACGGAGTGGCCGCCGCCTCCCGCGTGACCCCCGCCGGCAGGCCCGTCGCGGCCGCGGCGGGCCCGGTCAGCGACACCAGGCCGGCCACGGCCAGGAGGGCGGCGGCGGAGCGGACCGCGCGGCGGGCACGAGGGCTTCGATGGCTGAGGGCTCGGTCGATCATGCAACCGAGCCTGTCCGGGAAAGCTGTGCGCACACCCCCCGGTTTGCCGGCAATCAGCTGTGAATCCGTCGGGTCAGTGCCCCGGGAGCCGCTCCCACACGCTGACCCGGCGGCCCCGGGCCGACTCGTCCGAGACGAGACGGAAGTGCTCGCGCAGCGTCGTCAGCTTCACCCGGTCGCGTTCGGCGCCCGCCGGTCGCGCCGCCGCCTTCCCCGCGTCGGAGACGAGCACGACCCGCTGCCGGGCCAGGAGGGCCCGGCGGATCTCGGCCGGCGCCGACTCCTCGCCCTTGAGGGTGCCCGAGGCGATCGGCGAACGGGCCAGGGCCACGTCGGCCAGGCCGCGGAACGCGGCGGGCGAGACCAGGGCGGTGTCCCGGCGGGCGGCCGGCACGAACAGCACGGCGTCCCCCGGCCGCTTCACCCGCGCGACCCGCTCGGCCGCCGAGAACACGTCGTCCACCCGGCTCGCCGGGGAGCGGTTCGCGAGCTGCGTCGGCAGCATCGCCGCGAACACGAGCAGTACGACCACCGGCACCAGGAGACGGGCCGTGAGCGGGTGGCGGCGGGCGACGGTCCGGGCCGCCGCCGCGAGCAGCGCCCCCAGCGACAGGGCCAGGCCGACCATCGTGAAGAGCACGTAGCGGTCCAGGAACACCGGCTGCACGAGGGAGACCAGGGCGAGCAGCGCGAACGGCACCGTCAACAGGGGCAGCGCGAACGCCGCCAGGCTCGGCCCGCCGGCCGGCCGGGCCCCGGGACCGGCCGGGCCCGCACGCCGCGCCCGCCCGTCCGCCCACGCGCCGAAGGCCCCGAGCGCGCACAGCGCCGCCGGGCCGAGCAGCGCCTGCCAGGTCAGGGCCGGTATCCACGAGACCTGGCCGGACTGGGTGCGGGAGAACCAGACGAGCGGGGCCGCGCCCGCGCCCGCCGCGGCCGCCGCCGCGCACCAGCGCGTCCACACCGCGCGCGGGGCCCGGGCCAGGGCCAGGGTCAGCGCGTGGGCGGGCAGCACCAGCAGCGAGAGCCAGTTCAACAGGGCCGCGACCAGTACCAGGGCCGCGTACCCGGGCCACAGCGACCAGTGGGCGCACCGGCGTCGGGACGGGCTGGGGGAGGAGCGCGGGGGGCGGCGCAGGGCGGTCACGAGCAGCAGCCCGGCGGCCGTGACGCACGCCGTGACCAGCGCGTACGCGCGGCCCTCCTGGAGCTGGAACTGGACCGCCGGCAGCAGTCCGAGCAGCAGGCCCGCGGCCAGGCCGGTCGCCCGGCCGGAGAGCCGTTGGCCCAGGACGGTCACGAGGCCCGCCGTCACGCAGAACGCGAGCACGGAGGGCAGGCGCAGGGCGGTGGTGCTCGGGCCGAAGACCTCGAAGACGGCGTGCACGAGCAGGTAGTGCAGCCCGTGGACGGCGTCGACCTGCCCGAGCAGGTGGGTTATCTCCCCGGTGGGACGCAGCGCGACCTGCCAGGTGGCGGCCTCGTCCCGCCACAGGCTGTGCCCGCGGTCCAGCCCCCACAGCCCGAGGGCGAGGGTCCACAGGACCGTGACCGGCCACAGGGGCGGCCGGTACGGGAGGCGTCGCGCGCGGGCGGGGGGAGCGGGAGTCATGGGGGGCGCGGAACCTCGCTGAGCCGTTCGAGTGGAGCACACCAGTCTAAGGAGGGCGGACGGGGGCCCGAGGACGCGTGTGGCCCGCGGTCACTCCCCAAAGCGACCGCGGGCCTTCCGCCCGGGGTACGGGCGGAACGGTCACGCTCCGTTGGGGTGTTTCGCCGGCTGGAACGTGACACGCGATGACGCCGGAGGTCCCTGATTCCTCTCGGCGACATCTCCGAGTAAACCGGTGCGCACCCACCCGTCGCTTCGGCCGCCCGGCCCCATCCGACTCGGCTCTCGGACGGATCGTGACGGGATGCCGGCTCCGCCGTTCGGGGGAGGGGGAACGCGGCGTATGGTCGGGGGCATGGGTTTCGCCATCTTCCTGACGCTGCCGGGGCTGGCCCTGGTGCTCACGGCACTCGCGTTCCTCGACTTCGCGCTCGCCCGCGCCGGCCGGGCCGGACTGCTGCCCTGGCGGCGCGCCGGCAGCGGCGGACAGGTCGCGGCCACCGGGTTCGAGCAACTGCACGCCGGATTCTCCCCGGGCAAACAGCACGAGCTGCGCGAACGCCAGAGCTCGCTGGTCATGCGGGACGACGAGGAGGACGGGGCGCCGCCGCTGGGCCCCGTGGACCTCGACAGCGGGCGGGCCGTCATCCGGCTGACCCGGCCCGCGACGCCCGGGGGCGGGGCGTGAGCGGAACGCCGGCCTGGGTACGGCTCGAACTGGACGTGGCCGCGTTCGACCCGGCGCCGTTCGTGGGCGCGCTCGCGGCGTGCGCCGAGGCCGGAGTCCTCGTCACCACCCTCGCCGAACTCGGGGACACCCCGGAGCACCGGCGGGACCTGTACGAGCTGAACCGGGAGTGCTCCGCCGACATCCCCGGCCGGGGCCCCTTCCACACCTGGGAGGAGTACCGGCGGCTGCGGCTGGAGGTGCCCTGCTTCGACGCGGCCGGGGTCGTCCTCGCCGTCGACGGGGACCGGTGGTGCGGGATGTCCGCGAGCTCGGACCACCGGGCCGCCGGGTTCGCGTTCAACGAGATGACCGGGGTCCGGGCCGGATACCGGGGGCGCGGGCTCAGCCTCGCGATGAAGGTGCGCGGGGTGGCGTACGCCCGCGCGCTGGGCGTGGGGGTCGTGCGGACCGTGCACCATCCCGGGAACGCCGTCGCCATCGCCATGAACCGGCGCCTGGGCTATCGGGACGCCGGCCCCTGGGACTGAGCCCGTCAGCGGGCGCAGCGGTAGGCGAATGCGGCGGAGGCGGGCGGGTGGGCCGGGTCGAGGAGGCGGAGTTCGGCGCGGGCCGCGTAGGAGCCCTCGCCCCGGAAGGTCCAGAGCATCCGCAGCGTGGCCCGGTCCTGGCCGCGCGCGAGGCGTTCGGTCAGCACCTCGGAGGCGGTGCCGTCGTTGCGGACCCACTGGTAGCGGACGGTGCCGGGCCGGCCGTCGGTGGCGAGCACGGCGGTGATCTCCGCCGTGCCCCCGCAGCCCGGATCGCCCGCCGGGACGCCGACCGTCACCGATCGCACGGCGGGCCCGGGGCCGAAGCGGTCCCAGCCGAGCCACAGCAGCACGGCGAGCAGGACCGCCCCGGCCAGGGCGTACCGGCGCAGGCCCCGCAGTCGGCCGCCGCGACGGGGCGGCGGCGGGGTGACGGGGAAGGGGACGGGCGCGGAGGCCGTCACCCCGGGGCCGAAGCGCAACAGCGAGCCCTCGACCCGGTCCGGGGGCACGTCCGTGAAGGACGCCGTGTCGGACGGGGGCGCCGGGAGGGTGGCCGTGGGAGTGGGGGCGGCGAGGACCGGGAGGGTGAGGGTCTCGGCGGTGTCGGGCGGGTCGGGGGCGGGGCCGGCGATCGGGCCGCCGCTGAACCAGTGGCTGCCGAGGACGGTCGCGCTGTAGTCGGAGTCCGCCGGTGCCCGGCCCTCGGGCCCGGGCTCGTGGGTGCGGCGCGGGTCGACGGGGTCGGTGTCGCGGGGCCGGGTCATGCCTCGCCTCCCGTGCAGTCGGCGGTGAGGGTCCGCACGACGGGGCCGTCGGCGGAGGGCGGGTTCGTGGTCACGCGGACGGCCCAGCGGCAGGTGGGGCTGTAGGTGAAGGTGTGGCCGAGGGTGATCGGCGCGAGGCTGCGGGCGCCGGCTTGGGCGGTGAACCCATCCGTTCCGTCCGGGGTGGTGCCCGTGCGACCGGCGAGCCATTCGACTGTGCCGGTGACCGGGCCGGCGCCGTCGGCGGTGATCGTGATGGTGACCTCCCCCGTCGTGCCCGAGACCTGCCGGAGGGACACGGCCACGTCGCGCACCACGACCGGAGCGCGGGACGGACTCGGTGAGCCGCTCGGGGACGGGCGGGTGGTGGGGCGGGCGGAGCGGCTGGGGGAGGGGCTCGGCGGGGTGCCGGGGCGGGTGCCGGCGGAGGCCGAGGGGGTGGGCGGGCGCGAGGTGGGGGAGGCGGTGGGGCTCGGGGTGTGACTCGGTGTCGGTGTCGGTGTCTGCGTGGGTGTCGGGCTCGGGGGTGACGACGAGGGCGGTGTGGCCAGGGTGGCGGTCGGGCTCGGTGGGGCGGTGGGGGAGAGGACGGTCGCGGCCAGGTCGTCGAGGGTGCCGGGGCGGTCCCCGGTCTGCCCGGCGGCGGCCTGCGTGGCCAGCACCAGCAGGGCCCCCGCGACGGCGGCGGCCGCCGCGGCCACCCAGCCCGAACGGCCCGGCGCCCACCCGGAACCGGGATCCGCGGCGGGCGGCAGTTCGGTCGAGGCCAAGGCCGTGGTGCCGGCCGGGGGTTCGCCGGCGGACGGGAACAGCAGGGGCGCGAGCGCGGCGAGCGCGGCCAGCTTGCGCTGCCCGCGCTCCTCCCAGTGCGGCCCGTAGGCCCCGACCGCGACCGTCTCCAGTTCGGCCACGAAGGACTCGGCGTCCGGGGGCCGGTCCCCGGGGTGCTTGGCCAGGCCGCGCAGGACGAGCGGCCGGACCGCCTCGGGCACCTCCTCGGCGGGGATCGGGGCCTCCACGTGCCGGACGGCGAGCTCGGCGAAGTTCTCGCCGGCGTACGGCTTGTGGCCGGTGAGGAACTCGAAGAACGTCGCGGTCGCCGCGTACACGTCACCGGCCGGGGTGGCGGGCGCGCCCTGCCACTGCTCGGGGGCCATGTACGCGGGGGTGCCGGCCACGCCCGGGGTGTCGCCCCGGCGGGCCGCGATGCCGAAGTCGACGAGCCGGGAGGAGCCGTCGGCCGTGACGAGCACGTTCTCCGGTTTGTAGTCGCGGTGCACGACGCCCGCGTGGTGGGCGGCGGCCAGCCCGAGCAGGGAGCCCTTGAGGAGGGCCAGGGCCGCCTCGGGTTCGCCGGGGCCGTCGCCGCGGGCGCGCAACAGGGCGCGCAGGGCGGGTCCGTCGACGAGTTCCATGACGATCGCCGCGCCGTGCGGCCCCTCCACGTACTCGAACAGCCGCACCACCCACGGTGAGCGCAGCGCCCCCAACAGGCGCGCCTCGGCCCGGAACTCGCGCACGAACGCCGGGTCCGTGCGCAGGTCCTCGGCCAGGTACTTGACCGCGACCGGCACCCCGGTCGCGGTGTGCACGGCCAACACCACGCGGCCGCTGCCGCCCGAGCCCAACGTCCTGGTCTCCGTGTAGCCGGGGACCGTCCACGTGTTCATCCGCCGCCCCCTCGTGGTCCTCGACCCGCCCGTCCCGGCCGTCCGGGTCCGCACGGCCACCAGCGGGGACGACGGCGGGGACCGCGCGGTTCCCCGCCCCGGAGGGCCGCCGTCCGGGACGGGTCAGGCGACGGCCCGGGCGCCCGCGATCAGGTGGTGCAGCCGGTCGGCGGTGGCCCGGCCGAACACCGGGTCGTTGACGTGGGTGTCGTGCACCTGCACCGGCACCGCGCTGCCCCGCAGCCCCTCCCGCAGCGCCCGGAACAGCGCCCGGTCGCAGTGCGGTTCGTGGTACGGGCCGCCCGGGGCGCCGAGCGCGGACAGGCCGCGCGCGGGCACGCACACGGCGGTGGGGCCGGGGGCCGCCCGCAGCCGGTCGGCGATCAGCCGGCCGAGCCGCGCCGACTCCGCCTCCGAGACCCGCACGACGGTGCGGGTGGGGCCGTCGGGGCGGATGCGGCGGTGCCGGACCCGGTCGGGGAGGGTGGCGGCGGGCCCGAAGGTGGCGGTGTCGAGGCCGCCGAGACCGATCACACGGGGCACCGGCAGCGAGCCGGCCGCCGTCAACCGGCCCGGCCCGGCACCGGCGACGGCGCCGCACGCCTCGTCGGCGAGTTCGCCCAGGCTGAGGTCGAGGACCCCGGCGAAGCGGCCCTGCGCGGCGAGGGCCTCCAGGGTGCGGACGGCGTCGGCGCCCCGGAACGGCAGCACCTCGTAGCCGAGTTCGCGCAGCCGGTCCCGGGCCGCGCGCACCCCGACCTCGGTGGCGCCGGCGGTGCTCGCCGCGATCAGCGGGCGGCGCGGCGGTTCGGCGCGGCGGGCGCGGGCCCGGCCGGAGACCAGGCCGAGGAGGGCGTCCACGGCGGCGTCGAGGACCGGGGCCGTGAGCCGGTTGACCCCGGTCAGCGGCACCGGCGCGGGCACCAGCAGGGTCCCCGACTCGGCCGCCAGCCGGGTGGTGTCCGCGGTGGGGGCCCACACCAGCAGCACCTTCGGGAGCTCCGGGGGCAGACCGGTCAGGGCCCGTCGCGCGGCGCCGGACGGGCCGTCGAGGGCGAGGACCCCGTCGAGCCGGCCCTGTGCGCGCAGCCGGGCCAGGATCCGGCCGGTGCCCTCGGCGACGAGGTCCAGCACGGCGTCCCGGTCGGTGATCGGGTGCGGCCGCCCCGGGTCGAGGCCGGCCGCGCGGGCCACCTCGGCGCGGGTGATCCCGGCGCGGCGCGGGGCGTCGCCCGCGGCCCGGGGGTCTCCCGGCAGCCCGGTGTCGACGGTCGTGACGTGCGTTCCGGCCCGGCGCAGCCGCGTCCGCAGCCGGTCGTACTCCCCACCCTCGTGGTCGAGGGCTCCCACCAGCACGACATGGGTCATGCCGCCAATGTCGACGCGAAGCCGGCAAAGGGACAAGACGCGCCGGGTCAAACCCGGGTCAATCCGCGTCCCCGGCGAGGAGTTCGGCGAGCCGCGCCGGGAACGCGGCCTGCGCGCGCACCAGCAGGGTCTCGGCCTCGGCCGGCGTGCACCAGGCCACGCGGTCGAGTTCGGGGAACTCGGCGGTCCGGCCCGAACGGGGCGGCCACTGCATGGTGAAGGTGCCCGGACGGAACAGGGCCACGTCCACCTCGCCCGCCAGCGCCCACACCGTGACCACCTTCCCGCCCGACTGGCGCACCGAGCCCAGCGATCGGGGCGAACCGGCCGGCGGCGCCAGCCCCAGCTCCTCCTCGAACTCGCGACGGGCCGCCGCCAACGGCTCTTCCTCCGGGCCGTGTTCGCCCTTGGGGACCGTCCACGCGCCCGCGTCGCGGGACGCCCACAGGGGGCCGCCCATGTGCCCGAGGAGCACCTCGAACCCGGCCGGTCCGGGGGCGGGACGGTACAGCAGCAGACCGGCGCTGGTCCGGTGCCGGGGGGTCGGGCGCGCGGCCGGTTCCGGTGGGGGCGCGGACGGGTCGGGCACGGGGGCCTGCCTCTCGTCGACGGGCGGACTGGGTGCGTCCGGGTCAGTGGGCGTGCGGGCCCTCGCGGTGCACGGGGCCGTGGGACTCGGCGCAGTGCCCGTCGGCGTCCGGATCCTCGGGACCCGCGCCCACCGTCAGCAACTCCTCGTCCACGTGGTCCACCTGGAGGGTGGTGTGGGTGACGCCGTACTCCTCGCGCAACCGCCGCTCCAGCTCCCGGCGCACGGCGTGACAGTCGCCCGCCGGTCGCACCAGCACGTGCGCGGAGAGGGCCGCCTGACCCGAGGTGATCTCCCAGACGTGCAGGTCGTGGATCTCGGTGACGGCGTCCAGGGCCACCAGCCGGTCCCCGATCACGTCCGGGTCCAGGTGGGCGGGGGCCGCCTCCAGGAAGATCCGGCCGGACTCGCGGACCAGCCCGTACCCGGCCTTCCACATCAGCGCGACCACCACGAGGGTGGCGATGGCGTCCGCCTGCACGAACCCGGTCAGCAGCACGACCGCGCCCGCGACGGCGGTCCCGATGAACGCGAACAGGTCGTTGAGGATGTGCTGGTAGGCGCCTTCCACGTTCAGCGAACTGCGGTTGGCCCGCGAGATGCACAGGGCCGCGCCGATGTTCACGACGATGCCCGCCAGCGCGGTCACCAGCACCAGCCCGCCCTCGACGGCCGGCGGATCGATCAACCGGCGCACCGCCTCGTACGCCAGCCACGCCCCCAACAGGAGCAGGGTCAGGCCGTTGACCTGCGCCGAGAGTATCTCGGCACGCTTGAGGCCGTAGGTGAACCCGCCCTTGGCCGGGCGCGCCGCCAGCCGCATCGCGATCAGGGCCAGCACGATCGAGACCGCGTCGGTCAGCATGTGCGCGGCGTCCGAGATCAGGGCCAGGGACTGCGCGAGCACCCCGATGACCACCTCGATCGCCATGAACGAGCCGATCAGGACCAGGGCGAGGGTGAGCCAGCGGCGGTCGGCGTCGGCCGAGACGCCGTGCGAGTGACCGCCGGGCCCGTGCGCGTGCCCGTGGTCGTGCCCCGCCGGGTCCGCGTGCCCGTCCGGCCCGTGGTCGTGCGCCTCGTGCTCGTGCGGGTGTGCGCTCCCGTGCGCGGCCATGGCCTCGTCCCCCATTCGTTCGGTACCGACGCTGGCAGTGAAGCGCACCCGAACGGATCGCGCAAAGGCTGCAACGGGGACCGTTGTCATTCCCCTTAAGCCCGCTCTGACCTGCGCTTATGCCGAGTCGGTCGGATCGTGGGAAAATCTGCTCATGGCGCAGCGCCCCGGTGTGCCGACCGCACCCGAACTCGTCCTGCGGACCGACGGCGGATCCACGGTGATGTCCCCGCCGCACGCCTACCACGTCGGCCGCGACCCCCTCTGCGAGATCCGCCTCGACGACGCGCGGGTCTCCTGGCACCACGCCGTCCTGCGCCCCGACGGCGACCACTGGACCCTGGAGGACGAGGACAGCACCAACGGCACCTGGGCCGACGGACACCGGGTGCACGCCTGGGACGTGGGACCCGGCAGCGAACTCCGCTTCGGCAACGTCGCCGACGGCCCGCGCGTCCTCCTCGCCGCCCCGGCCCCCGGCCCGGCCGCGGTCTCCCGACCCGACCGCACCGGCACCTTCCGCGCCCCCACCCGCGTCCGGCCCCTGCCCGCCCCCGAGGCCGCGCCCGGCACCCGGATCCGGATCGGCCGGGCCGCCGACAACGACCTCGTCCTCGACGACCTCACCGTCTCCCGCCGACACGCCGAACTGCGCGCGCTGCCCGCCGGGACCGGCCCCGCCCGCTACGAGATCGTCGACCTCGGCAGCCACAACGGCACCTTCCTCGGCGGCCGGCGCGTGGACCGGGCGCCCGTGGTCGACGGCGACGTGATCGGCGTGGGGCACCACGCGCTGTGCCTGGTCGGCGACGAACTGCGCCAGTACACCGACACCGGGGAGGTCTGCCTCGACGCTCAGGACCTCGTCGTCACCGTGGACTCCGGCCGCCGTGTCCTCCTCGACCACGTCACCTTCCCCGTGGCCGCCGGCTGCCTGCTCGCCGTCGTCGGACCCAGCGGCGCCGGCAAGTCCACCCTGCTCGGCGCCCTCACCGGACTGCGCCCCGCCGACTCCGGCACCGTCCTCTACGACGGCCGCGACCTGTACCACGACTACGCCGAACTGCGCGGCCGGATCGGACTCGTCCCCCAGGACGACATCCTGCACTCCCAGCTCACCGTCCGCCGCGCCCTGACCTACGCCGCCGAACTCCGGTTCCCGCAGGACACCGCCCCCGCCGAACGCCTGGCCCGGGTCGACGAGGTGCTGCGCGAACTCGGCCTCACCGAACGCGCCGGACAAGCCGTCCACAGCCTCTCCGGGGGCCAGCGCAAACGCGTCTCGGTGGCCCTGGAACTGCTGACCAAACCCTCCCTCCTCTTCCTCGACGAACCCACCTCCGGCCTCGACCCCGGCATGGACCGCTCCGTCATGCACATGCTGCGCGGCCTCGCCGACGACGGCCGCACCGTGGTCGTGGTCACCCACAGCGTGCTCAGCCTCGACGTGTGCGACCGGCTCCTCGTGCTCGCCCCCGGCGGCCGGATCGCCTACTACGGGCCACCCGACGAGGCCCTGCCCCTGCTCGGCTTCGCCCAGTGGCCGGAGGCGTTCGAGGCGTTCGAGAACGACCGGACCCGCGACTGGGCCGGCGAGTACGAGGCATCCCCGCAACACCGACGCAACGTCGTCGAGCCCGGACCCGGGACCCCCGCCCCCGGCGGCCCGACCGGCCGCGCCCGCCCCGACGGCCGCCCGCCGACCCCGCCGCCGCGCCCCCAGAGCGCCGCCGCCCAACTCTCCACCCTGGTGCGCCGCTACGCCGCCGCCCTCGCAGCCGACCGCACCTTCCTCGTCGTCATGATCGCCCTGCCCTTCGTCATGGGCGCCATGGCCCGCGCCCTGGCCGGCTCCGCGCTCACCGCCGAGACCGCCCTGAACGCGCTGCTCATCCTGTGCGTCGGCGGGGTGCTGACCGGCGCCGCCAACGCGGTCCGCGAACTGGTCAAGGAACGCGCCATCTACGGCCGCGAACGCGCCGTGGGCCTCTCCCGCCCCGCCTACCTCCTCAGCAAGATCGTGGTCCTGGGCGCCATCACGGTCGCGCAGGCCGTCGTGCTCACCCTCGTCGGCCTCGCCGGCGTCAGGATCCCCGCCCCCGACGGCTCCGGGGTGCTGATGCCGCCCCTGATCGAGATCACCCTGGCCGTGGCCCTGTTGGCCTTCACCGCCATGATGCTGGGCCTGGTGGTCTCCGCGCTGGTCCGCAAGGAGGAGGTCACGATGCCGCTGCTGGTGCTGCTGGCCATCGTGCAGGTGGTGTTCTGCGGGGCGCTGCTGCGGCTGGACGGGGTGCCGGTGATCGAACAACTCGCCTGGTTCGTCCCCTCCCGGTGGGCGCTGGGCGCGATGGCGGGCACGATCGGGCTCGGGGCGATCGTGCCCGGCGAGACCGCCGCCGACCCGCTGTTCGCCCACGAGGTGGGGGTGTGGGCCCGCAACATGGGGATCCTGCTCGCCCTCGCCGCGCTCTTCGGCCTGCTCGTCGCCCGGCTGCTGCGCCGGCACGAGCCGACCGTGATGCGGAAGTAGCGCCCGTGCCCGCCGAGGGAGACCGGTTCGAGGACGGGTTCGCGGGCGGTGTCGGCGAGGGGTTCGACGCCGCCTTCGACAGTGGTTTCGACCCGACCCACGTCGTGCCCCGGGAGGGGCTCGCCACCTGGGAGAGCCCCGACGTGGCCCGCCCCAGCAGCCCCCTCGACCCCTTCCTCCCCGTCCGCCTCACGGCCCGGCAGGGGGACTGGGCCGAGATCAGGTGCGCCAACGGCTGGACGGCCTGGGTGGACGGGCGCCTGCTCGTGGCCGTGCCCACGCCCCCGCCCACCGCCGGCCGGCCCGTGGCCCGCGCCGAGGACCCCCGCCCCCCGCTCACCCGCACGGCCGAGGCCCTGGCCCGCTACCGGGAGGCCGCCGAGGCGCTCCTCGGCGGCCGGATCGAGGCGGGCGGCTTCCGACGCGAGACCCGCGCCCTGCGGGCCGGCGTCGTCATCGACGGCGAATCGGTGTGGATCTGGGACCCGGTGGCCGGCCGCTGGCTGTACGGGGACGGCGCCCACCTGACCGGCTGGGCCGTCCCCGACCCGCTCGAAGCCCGCCGCCCCCGACCCGACCCCGGACCGCCCGAGGACGGGGACGAGGGCGGGGACGCGGGCGGGGCCGAGGACGAGAACGCGGGCGAAGGGGAGGTCGGGCGGCACGGTACGGCGGCCGAGCGGCCGCTCGGGTTCGCGGCCGACCCCGGCGAACACCCGGCCACCCGGCTCGACGTGCCCAGGGACCCCGCGTGACCCCCGCCGAGCACCCCGCGGACCGCCCGGGCACCCCGCCCGAGGACCCTCCCCCCGACCCGCGTGTGGGCCCGCGCGCCGGCCCGGTGGCCGGGCCGGCCACGCCCTTCGCCGGCCGCGCCGTCGACCCGCGCGGCCTGCGGATCGCCGGGTACGCGGTGGAGGAGGAGATCGGACGGGGCGGGATGGCGGTGGTCTACCGGGCCCGCGACACCCGACTCGACCGGATCGTCGCCCTCAAGCTCCTCGCCCCCGAACTCGCCCGCAACGACACCTTCCGCCGCCGCTTCGTCCACGAGTCACGGGTCGCCGCAGCCATCGAACACCCCCACATCGTGCCCGTCTTCGAGGCCGGCGAGATCGACGGGCTGCTGTACATCGCCATGCGCTACGTGCCCGGCCGGGACCTGCGCGCCCTCCTCGACCGCACCGGCCCCCTCGCCCCCGTCGACGCCGCCCGGATCGCCGGACAGGTCGCCTCCGCCCTCGACGCCGCCCACGCCCACGACCTCGTCCACCGGGACGTCAAACCGGGCAACATCCTCGTGGCCGAGGGCACCGACGAGGACCACCCCGAACACGTCTACCTCACCGACTTCGGCCTCACGAAGAAATCCCTCTCCCTGACCGGGTTCACCAGCGTCGGCCAGTTCGTCGGCACCCTCGACTACGTCGCCCCCGAGCAGATCTCCGGCAAACCCGTCGACGGCCGCTGCGACGTGTACAGCCTGGGCTGCGTGGTCCACGAGATCCTCACCGGCGGGCCCCCGTTCCGCCGCGACGACGACATGGCCCTGCTCTGGGCCCACCAGTACGACCCGCCGCCCCCCGCCTCCTCCGGCCGCCCCGGGCTGCCGGAGGCCGTGGACGCGGTGCTGGCCCGGGCCCTCGCCAAAGCCCCCGAGGACCGCTGGGACACCTGCCTGGAGTTCACCGGAGCCCTGCGCCGCGCCGCCGGCGCACCCGCGCGGGGCACCGGGGGCGCCGCCGGCCGGGCTCGGGGCCGAGGCCGGGTCGCGGCCTCCGGGGGCTCCGCACCGCCCCCGCCACCGCCCGGCTGGGCCCTGCCCGTCTTCCGCCCCGCACCCCGCGCCTGAGACGGCCGAGGCCGCTCGTCAGCGAGGGCCCCGGCGGGGCCGACCCACACGCCCGCACCAGGCCCCGACCACACCACCGACCAGCCCCGCCACCGCCGCCACACCCACCGTCCGCGCCAAGGACGGCACGAACCGCACCACCGCGCCCAGGGCCCCCGCGTCCCCCGTGTCGCCGATCCCCAACAACGACAGGCCCACCCGGGCCTCCACCCCCGACACCAGACACACCACCAACGTGCCCAGGGCCAGGGCCACCGCGAACCGCAGCCCGTGCCGGTACGCCGGCACCCCCGCCGGCGACCGAGCCACCATCAGCAACCCGGCCGCGCACACCGACACCACCGCCGCCGGCACCAACCACCACACCCAACCCGCCTGCCCGGACAGGCTCGCCAGATCCACCCGCGACAGGTCCGGGGCACGCAGCACCCGGTCCAGGGCCGAGGGCACGGGCAGCCCGAACGGGCCCTGCGCCCGCCCCTCCCAGGCCCCGCCGAACCCGACCGTCAGCGCCGCCCATGCCAGGTTCGGCACGCCGAGCAACACCAGCGCCAAGGTCGCCGCCGCGTGCCCCCGCGTCACCGCCACCACCACCCCGGCCAGCGCACCCACCAGCGCCCAGCCGAGGAACAGGGCCACGACGGCCGACGCGGCGGGCCGCAGCGCCGTGTGGAAACGGATCAGCGACGGGGGCAGCGGGGCCCGCCGGGACATCAGCAGGGCCACCGTCAACAGCCCGCCGATCCACAGCAGTCCCCACCCCAGAGAGGGCCACACCTCCGCCCGGAACCCCACCGTCGGACCGCCGCCCCCGTCCCCGGCGCCCCCCAACACCCCCTGGAGCAACTCGCCCTCGGGCTCCGAGGAGCCCGGCACGGCGCCCGAGACCACGAAGGACCGCCGCCCGAACCACGCCAACAAGCCGACACCGACCAGCCAACACACCGTCAACGGCAGCGCCCGGGCGGCCAGTTCCCGGGCCCCGGCCACCGCGTGATGGTGCAGCGGACGCAGGAACAGCATCCCCGTCACCACCGCCCCCACCAGAGACACCGACAACGGCATCGCCGAGATCGTGCCCTCGGCGCCGCCCAGGAACCCGGCGTCGCCCACCACCCGCACCGTCCCGCCGGCCGCCGCCACGACCACCGCCGCCACCACCCGGGGGAAGGCCCCGGGCGGCAGATCGGCCGCGCCCGCGAACGCCAGACCGGCCGCCGCCACCGCCGTCATCGCGACCAGACCGGCCACGACGGCGAGCAGGGCGGAACGCCAGATCCCCGTGGTCAAACCCTCGGAGGAAGCCTTCACCCAGCCACCGTAGGCAGGCTCCGCTTGCGGCCACCACCCGAACGGCGCACACAATGGGTGCTCGGGGGGCAGCTCCAACGACCACCAGCAGTCGAAGCCCGGGAGGACGAGCGCCCGTGACCACGCAACCCGCCGGTTCACCGCCACCGGAGCGCCCCACCGGCCCGCCCTCCGGACCCCCCTCCGGGCCACCCTCGGGCCCCCTCTCCGGTCGGCAGGGAGCCCCGCCGCCGCCCCCGCCGCCCGGTTCCGGTTCCGGCGCGTGGGCCGGCGGGCCCCCGTCCTCCGGGACCGGCGGACCGGGCCGCCCCAGCGACCCCGGCGACCCCGGCGGCACGGGCGGATCCGGAGAGGCGAGGGGCGGCGGTCCCTGGTGGCGGTCGGTGCCCAAACTCGCCGCGATCGCGGTGGCCGTGGCCGCCGCCGTCACCGTCGGCGTCGTCCTCACCCGCCCCGACGGGGCCCCCGCCAACGGCGCCGAGGTCTTCCTGCAACCCGCGGCCGCGGCCGGTCAGGACCCGTTCACCGAGTCCACCGCGAACGCGGCGGCCGTGAGCGAGGCCACGGCCCCCGCCGAACCCGGGGTCGCCCCCGCCACCACGGCCGCCCGCACCCCCGAGGCCACCGCCACCCGCGTCACCCAGGCCGTCAGCGGCGCCGCGCCCGGACTCTACGGCGGCAGCCGCAACGTGGCCGCCTGCGACGTGGAGAAGCAGATCCGGGTGCTCGGCGCGACCCCCGCCAAGAACGCGGCCTTCGCCTCCGCGCTCGGCATCCAACCGGGCGGCGTGCCCTCCTACCTGCGGTCCCTGACCCCCGTGCAACTGCGGGCCGACACCCGCGTCACCAACCACGGCTACCGGGACGGCCGCCCCACCTCGTACCAGGCCGTGCTCCAGGCCGGCACGGCCGTGCTCGTCGACGACCGGGGCGTGCCCCGCGTGCGGTGCGCCTGCGGCAACCCGCTCGGCGGGCCGGTGGCGCTGGGCGCGGACGCGAAGCGGTACGGGCAGCCGTGGACCGGCTACAAGCCGGCGAACGTGGTGGTCATCGCCCCGTCCGTGACCGTGATCAACAACTTCGTCATCTACGACCGCAAGGACGGGCACTGGTACGAACGCGACCGGGGCGACCACCACGGGCGCCACGACAAGCCCGTCCCGCCCCCGCCCACCCCGACCCCGAAGCCCACCCCGAGCCCCACGAAGCCGACGCCGACGCCGAGCCCCACGAAGCCGACGCCCACCCCCACGCCCACTCCCACGCCGACGCCGAGCCCGACGCCGACGCCCACCCCGACACCCACGCCGAGTCCCACGCCCAGTCCGACCGAGTCCGTGACGCCGACGCCCACGCCCACCCCGACGCCTTCGCCGTCGGAGTCCGTGACGCCCTCGGACTCGCCCTCCGAGTCGGCCTCGCCGAGCCCGAGCCCGAGTCCCAGCCCGACACCGACGCCCACGCCGAGCCCGACGAGCGCCTCGCCCACGCCGCAGGTGCGTTCGCAGGCCGCCACCGAGGGCCCCGAGACGCCGCCGCCCGCCACCGAGACGGTCCCGGCCCCCGAGCCGCCCGCCCCGCCGCCGCCCGTCGTCACCACCGAACCGGCCCCCGAGCCGCCCCCGCCCCCGGCGACGACGCAGGCCCCGGTCCCGCTCGTGACCCCGACCCCGGACCAGCAGCTCCCGCCCCCGCCGTCGCCGACGCTCCCGCCCGTCGGGCCCGGGACGGGCGCGGGCACGGACGCCGGACAGGGACAGGGCGGCGCCGGATGACCCGCCCCGACGGATCCGCCGCCCCCGGCGCGCGGATCCGTCGGGCCGCGCCCGGCACCGATCGGTGAGACCCTTCGACCATGGCCCCCGCCCGCGGGCCCGTCCCGCCCTCGTCACCGCCCGACCCCGCGCCGGGTGAGTGGCCGGCGCGCCCGGACCTGAGCCTGGCCCTCAACCGGATGGGCACCTTCGACTGGGACCTCGACAGCGGGCGCCTGCACCTGGACCCGGCGGCCCACCTCGTGCTCGACCTGTCACCGGAGGAGTTCGACGGCCGGGCCGGTGGGCTGCGGGCCCGGATCCCGCCCGACGAGGACGCCCGTCTCGACGCCCGGGTCGCCCAGGCACTCAAGGACGGTCGCACGGTGTACGGGGCCTACTTCCGGATCCGGCGGCGCGACGGGTCGACGCACTGGACCCACACCCAGGGCCACATCCTGCGCGACGCCGCCGGCCGCCCGCACCGGGTGATCGGCATCGTGCGGGACGCCGAGCACGATCCGCGGGACGTGGGCGCCGAGGCCCGCGCCGACGACGAACGCTCCCGCATGACGGCCGTCGTGGAGCGGACCACCGCGATCCTCGCGCACGCCCGCACCGTGCACGACGTCACCGAGATCCTGTCCGACCCTGCGGCGCTGGGACACCTCGGCGCCGTCTCGATCATGCTGGGGGTGGTGGACGGGGCGCGGATCCGGCTGGTGGCGGAGGGCCGGCTCGGCAGCTACGTGCCGGAGATCGAGTACACGCGGGTGGACTCGGGTTTTCCGATGAGCGAGGCCGTGCGCACCCTGACCCCCGTCCGGCTGGCCTCGCGTGAGGAGTTCCGCCGCCGGTATCCGCTGCTGTGGCCGTACATCGCGCCGTTGGAGGTGCGCAGCGGGATCTATCTGCCGTTGATCGTGCAGGGACGGGCGATCGGGGCGCTGGGCCTGCTGTACCACCGGGAGGGGGAGTTCACGCCCGAGGAGGACACCCTGCTGGTGGCTCTCGGCAGCGGCATCGCCCAGAGCCTCCAGCGCGCGATGCTGCTGGAGCAGGAGCACGACCTGGCCGAGGGACTGCAACGGGCGATGCTGCCGCGGACGGTGCCGAAGGTCGAGGGCCTGCGGATCGCGGTGCGCTACCGGGCGGCCCGGCCGGGGCGCGACATCGGCGGGGACTGGTACGACGTGGTCCCGCTCGGGTCGGGGCGGGCGGGGGTGATGGTCGGCGACGTGGAGGGGCACGACACGGCCGCGGCGGCGCTGATGGGGCAGATCAGGATCGTGCTGCGGGCCTATGTGACGGAGGGGCACGCGCCGGGGGTCGCGATGGCCAAGGCCGCGACGTTCCTGCGGGAGTTGGCCTCGGGGCGGGTGGCGACCTGCGTGTACGCGGAGGTGGACCCGGTGGTCGGGCGGGCCCTGGTGGTGCGGGCCGGGCACCCGGATCCGGTGGTGCGGCGCGGGGACGGGGGCTGCCGCTTGCTCGCCGTGCCGCGCGGGCCCGCGCTGGGCCTGCCGGTGCCGGACGGGGGCGCGGTCGGGTGGGCGTACCCGGTGACGGCCGTGGACCTGCACCCCGGGGACACGCTGGTGATGGCCACCGACGGGCTGCTCGCGGGCGTGGCGGAGGACGGGGGATTCGACGAGGCGGCGGCGACCCGGGCCCTGGCCGCGGCCGTCGCGGCCGGGCCGCGCGCGGTGGAGGACCTCGCCGACCACCTGTGTCTGCCGCTCGCGGCGGCCGGGGGCGGGGAGGACGACATGGCGCTGCTGGTGGTGTGCCGGGAGGGCGGGCCGGGGGCGCGGAGCGCGGGCCCGTTGCGGCAGCGGCTCACGGCCGGGGACCCGAGCGGGCCGAGCCTGGCCCGGCACCTGATCCGGGCGGCGGCCGCCGCGTGGGGGGCGCGGGAGATCGCGGACGAGATCGAGCTGGCGGCCGACGAGCTGATGACGAACGTGCTCGTGCACACCGACGGCGACGGGTGCGTGGTTCTCAGCCGGACGCCGAACGGGCGGATCCGGGTGGAGGTGGAGGACGGCTCCAGCGCCCCGCCGCGCCGCCGGGAGGCCGGGGACTGGGCCATGTCGGGACGGGGACTGGCGCTGGTGGACCGGCTGGCCGAGGCGTGGGGGGTGCTGCCCCGGGGCGGCGGGAAACGGGTGTGGTGCGAGTTCGCGGTGCCGACCGCCCCGACCGGACCGGTGCCGGCGGCCGGGGCGGTGCCGGTCACAGCGTGACGACGGTGATCTCCGTGGCCTTCACGCCGGCCCACACGCGGGCCCCGTCGTGCAGGTCCAGTTCGGCGGCGGCCCCGGGGGTGATCTCCGCGATCAGATCCGGGGTGTCGGCCGAGGTCAGCAGCACGCGCAGCCGACTGCCGGAGGCGGTGATCTCGCGGACCTCGCACTCCCACAGGTTGCGGGCGCTGCCCACCGGCCGGCGCGCGTAGAGGGAGACGGCCTCCGGCGAGATGATCGCCAGCGCCTCGGTGCCCGCCGGCACCGGCTCGGCGGTCACCAGCACCCCGCCGGTGCCCAGCGTGGAGCCTTCCGTCTCGCCGGTGCCGGTGACCGCCCACGCGTTGCGGCCGAGCATCCGGGCCACCCACGGGGAGCGCGGGTGCCGGGTGACCTCCACCGGCGGGGCGTCCTGGAGGGTGCGGCCGTCGGCCAGGACCAGCACGCGGTCGGCGAGGGACACGGCCTCCACCGGGTCGTGGGTGACGATCAGGCAGACCCCGCCGAAGTCGGCGAGGTGCCGGCGCAGGGTGTGTCGCACGTGGGCCCGGGTGGTCTGGTCCAGGGCCGCGAGCGGTTCGTCCAGCAGCAGCAGTCGGGGCCGGGCGGCCAGGGCCCGGGCCAGCGCCACCCGCTGGGCCTGGCCGCCGGACAGTTCGGCGGGCTTGCGGTGCGCGAGGTGCCCAACGCCCAGCGCGTCCAGCCGGCGCCGGGCCTCCGCCCGGGCCTCCGCGCGCGGCACCCCGTGCGCACGCAGCCCGTACGCGGTGTTAGCGAGCGCCGACAGGTGCGGGAACAGGGCCCCGTCCTGCGGCACCCACGCCACCTGACGGCGGTGCGGGGGCAGGGCCGTCACGTCCGTGTCGCCCAGCCGCAGGGCGGCCCGGGCCCGGGGGGTCAGCCCGAGCAGGGCCCGCAGCAGGGTGGTCTTGCCGGCGCCGTTCTCGCCGACCACCGCGATCGTGGTGCCGCCCGGCGCGTCCAGGGTGAGTTGGTTGAACCCCGTCACCTCGGCGTGCAGGGGCCACAGCTCGGCCGGGCCCGCGACGGGCTCGGGGGTCTTCTGCGCGGGGGTCGGGGCGGCGGGGGCCGGGAGGGGTTCGGGGGCGGTGGCGCGTGCGCGGCGCGGGGCGGGGGTGCCGGTCCAGCGGCCGCGCAGCGCGATCAGCACCGCCATCGCGATCGCCAGCAGCAGCAGGGACACCGAGGTCGCGGCCTCGGGGGAGTCCTGGAGCAGCAGGTACACCTGGAGCGGCAGGGTCTGGGTGGTGCCCGGGAGATTGCCCGCGAAGGTGATCGTGGCCCCGAACTCGCCCAGGGCCCGCGCCCAGGTCAGGGCCGCGCCGGCGATCAGGCCGGGGGCGACCATGGGCAGGGTGACGGTGAAGAACACGCGCACGGGGGAGGCGCCGAGGGAGGCCGCCGTCTCCTCGTAGCTGCGCTTGAGGCCGCCGAGGGCGCCCTCCAGGGAGATCACGAGGAAGGGCATGGCCACGAAGGTCGCGGCGACCACCGCCCCGGAGGTCTGGAACGGCAGCGTCAGCCCGAAGGTGTCCTCCAGCCAGGGGCCGAGCAGGCCGCGCCGGCCGAAGCCGAGCAGCAGGGCCACCCCGCCCACGGTCGGCGGCAGCACCATCGGCAGCAGCACCAGGGACCGCACCAGCGCCTTGCCGGGGAACTCGACCCGGGCCAGCAGCCAGGCCAGGGGCACGCCCAGCAGCAGCGACAGGCCCAGGGCCCACAGCGAGACCACCAGCGACAGGCGCAGGGCCGTCAGCGTGCCCTCGGAGGTGAGGTGCGCGCCCAGGTCCGCCCACGAGGTGCGGGTCAGGATGCCGACCAGCGGCAGCGCGAGGAAGGCCACCGCCAGCGCGGCGGGCAGGGCCAGGGCGAGCGGGGCCCGGGTCCGGCGCCCGTCCCGGCCCGGGCGCGGGGGAGCGGGCGCGGTGGTGCCGGTCCCCGGGGGTCGCCCGGCGGCTCCGGTGGGATCACTGCTCATGGGTGTTCGGTTCCCTGCTGGGGCCCCGGGCATCCGGGACCCGCGTCGGTGGTGGCGCGTGGCGGTCGGGGGCGGGCACGCGGAAGGGGGACTGCCTGTCCCCCCGGATCAGGCAGTCCCCCGACGTGCGTTCTCGTGCCGGGCCCGGCACGGGGTGCGGGACGGGCGGGCGCCGGGACCTCTCACGTGGTCCCCGTGCCCGCCCGCCCCGCGCGGATCACGGCTGCTGGAAGCCGGCGTCCGCGAGGATCTTCTGCGCCTCGGGCGAGTTCAGCCACTTCACGAACGCGGCGGCGGCGTCCGCGTTCTTGGAGCCCTTCAGGGACGCGGCCGGGTAGGAGGCGACGGCGTTCTGCTCGTCGGGGATGTCCACGGCCTCGACCTTGTCGCCGGACTTGGCCGCGTCCGTCTTGTACACCAGGCCCGCGTCGGCCTCGCCCAGCTCGACCTTCGAGAGCACGGCGCGGACGTTCGGCTCCTGGGAGACCGGCTTCACGGTGACGCCGGCCTTGTCCAGGATCTGCTTGCTGTAGCGGCCGACCGGGACCTCGGGGGCGGCCAGGACCACCTTCAGGTCGGACTTGGCGAGGTCGGCGAGGGTCTTGACGTTCTTCGGGTTGCTCTTCGCGGCGGCGATCACGAGACGGTTCTTGGCGATGATCGCCGGGTCGTTGACCTCGGCCTTCAGCCCGTCCATCGTCTTGGTGTCGGCGGTGACCAGGGCGTCGGCGGGGGCGCCCTGCTTGACCTGGGCGGCCAGTTCCTGGGAGCCGGCGAAGGAGAAGGTGACCTTCGTGCCCGGGTTGGCCTTCTCGTAGGCGGCGCCCGCCGTCTTGAACACGTCGGTCAGCGAGGACGCGGCGAGCACGGTCAGCGCGGCCGGCTTCGCGGCGCCGCCCCCGGTGCTCGCGGAGGAGGACGGGGCGGCCTGGGAGGGCGCCGGGTCCGACTTCTTGTCGTCACTGCCACAGGCCGACAGCGCCGGCACGAGCAGTGCCGCGGTCAGGGCGGCGGCAGCGGCACGGCGGCCGGTCAGGGTGGGGAACATGAGGGACTACTCCTCGGGTCGGCGACCGGCGCCGGCAGGGCGACGATCGCGCGGAACGGAAGCCCCCGGACCGGTGACGGGCGGTGTGGGGGAGGTGCGGGGCGGTGCGGGTGGGGCGGTGGGGCTCAGGTGCGGTCGATGTGCACGCTGGTGGACTTCACGCGGGCCGTGGCCTGCATGCCGACCTCCAGCCCGAGCTCCTCGACGGCCTCCCGGGTCAGCAGGGACACCAACCGGTGCGGACCGGCCTGGATCTCCACCTGGGCCGAGACGTCACCGAGCTTCACGGCGGTGACGATGCCGGGGAACGCGTTGCGGGCCGAGGTGTAGGGCTCCTCGTCCTCGACGTGCGCGCCCTGTCCGACCTCGACGGAGAACGCGGCCAGCGCCCGCCCGTCGACGAGGCGGCGACCGCTCTCGTCGCGGTGGGTCGCGACCCGCCCGGCGTCGGCCCAGCGGCGCGCCGTGTCGGGGCTGACGCCGAGGAGACGGGCGGCCTGACCGATGGTGTACGACTGCATGTGCGACAAGGTAGGACGCTCGGACCCGCATGTGCAATTCGGTTGGTGCGATCTCCATGGCACCTGCGATGTCATTCGTATCATCCGACCAGACGCGTTCCGGTTGACGGCCCGCCGACCCGCCCCGCCGGCCCCGTCCGCCCCCTTACGATCGGCGGCATGGCAGAGCAGCAGAAGACACCCACGGGCGGCGGTGAGGCCGGCACGGCCCGGGTGGACGTGTGGATCTGGTCCGTCCGCCTGACGAAGACCCGCTCGACGGCGGCCACCGCGTGCCGCGCGGGCCACGTCCGCGTCAACGGCGACCGCGCCAAACCCGCCCAGTCCGTCAAGCCCGGCGACGAGGTCCGCCTCTTCCACGAGGGCCGCGAACGGATCGTGCGGGTGGTCCGCCCGATCGCCAAACGGGTCGGGCCCCCCGTGGCCGTCGAGTGCTACACCGACCACAGCCCGCCGCCGCCCACCCGGGTCGAGGCCGGCGTCGTCGGCATCCGCGACCGGGGCACCGGCCGCCCCACCAAACGCGACCGGCGCACCCTCGACGGACTGCGCGGCCGCTGACCCCGACCCGCCCCTCGCCCGGTCCGAGAAGGACCGGGCGAGGGGCGGGGACGCGGCCGTCACGTCTTGCGGTAGGAGTACGCCTCCGAGGCCGCCGCCAGCACCCCGGCCAGGTCCGCGCCGGTCCCGGCCGCCATCACCGCCGCCACCGCCCCCTCCAGGAACGGGGCGTCCGCGAGCCGCGCCGTGGCCGGCAGGTCCCCGTCCTGCGCCAACGCCTTCACCGTCAGCACCGAACTCCCCAGGTCCGCCAAGAGCACCACGCCCGCGCCCCGGTCGGCCGCCGCGACGGCCGCCGTGATCAGCTCCGCGCCCGTGCCCAGCCTCCCGTCGGCCGTGCCGCCCGCCGCGCGGACCGCCGGCGGCTCCGGGGCCCCGCCGAGCAGCCCGAGGGCCAGCTCCGCCACCGAGGCCGCGACCGCCGCGCTGTGCGAGACCAGCACCACCCCCACCGGGCCCGGCCCGCTCACGCGACCACCCCGTCCGCCCGCTCGGCGGTCTCCGCCAGCGCCTCCAGCAGCAGGGCCGCCGAGGCCGCCCCGGGATCGCGGTGCCCCACGCTGCGCTCCCCGAGATAGCTGGCCCGCCCCTTGCGCGCGAGCATCGGGACCGTGGCCCGCGCCCCGTCCTCGGCCGCCGTCGCCGCCGCCCGGTAGGAGCCCCCCAGCGCGCCCACCCCGGGCAGCAGCGCGTCCAGCATCGTCTTGTCCCCCGGCGCCGCCCCGCCCAGGCGGGCCACCGCCCCGACCCCCGCCTCCAGGGCCCGGGCCAGCTCCTCGTCCGAGACCGCCGCGGCCTCGCCGAGCTCCTTGCCGGCCTGCCGCAGCAGCGTCCCGTACAGCGGGCCGGAGGCGCCGCCGACCGTGGAGATCAGCGTCCGCCCGGCCCGCACCAGCACCGCCCCGGGGGTGCCGGAGGCCGTGTCGGACGTGGCGCCCGGCGGGTCCAGTTCGGCCGCGACGGCCGTGAAGCCGCGCAGCAGGTTCCCGCCGTGATCGGCGTCCCCGATGGGGGAGTCCAACTCGGTCAGCAGGTCCGCCGACCGCTCCACCGCCGTCGCCGCCGTCCGGAGCCAGTCCCGGAAGAACTCCGCGTCCCGCATCCCGGTCACCGCCCCCACCGCAGCGCGGGCGTGGACACCGGGCTGTCCCACAGCCGCAAGAGCTCCTCGTCGACCGGACACAGACTGACCGAGGCCCCCGCCATGTTCAGGGCGGTGACGTAATTGCCCACCAGCACCCGGGCCACGGACACCCCGCGCCGCTCCAACACCCGGGCCACCTCCGCGTGGAACCCGTACAACTCCAGCAGCGGGGTCCCGCCCATGCCGTTCACCAGGGCCAGCACCGGCCCGCTCGGCATCGGCCCGTCCTCCAGCAGGGCCTCCACCACCCCCTCGGCCAATTCCCGGGCCGGCGCGAAGGGACGCCGCTCCCGGCCCGGTTCGCCGTGGATGCCCACGCCCCACTCGATCGCGTCCCGCGGCAGGTCGAAGGTGGGCCCGCCCTTCGACGGGGTCGCGCACGGGGTCAGCGCGAACCCGAAGCTGCGCGAGGACTCCGCGACCCGGCGGGCCAGCGCGGTCACCGTCTCCAACGGGGCCCCTTCCTCGGCGGCGGCCCCCGCGATCCGCTCCGTGAACAGGGTCGCCCCGGTGCCGCGCCGACCGGCGGTGTGCGCGCTGTCGCGGACCGCCACGTCGTCGTCGACCAACACCCGCGCCACCCGCAGCCCGTCCTCCCGGGCGAGCTCGGCGGCCATCTCGAAGTTCAGCACGTCCCCCGTGTAGTTCTTCACGATCAGCAGCACGCCCGCGCCGCCGTCCGAGGCCGCCGTCGCCGCCAACAGGTGGTCGGGGACCGGGGAGGTGAACACCTCCCCGGGACACGCGGCGGAGAGCATGCCGTGCCCGACGAACCCGGCGTGCAGCGGCTCGTGCCCGCTGCCACCGCCCGAGACCAGGCCCACCCGGCCGCTGTCCGGCCGCAGGTCCCGCCGCAGGACCAACCGCCTCTCCACGTCCACGACCAGGTCCGGATGGGCGGCGGCGAGGCCGCGCAGCGCGTCGGGCACCACGCTGTCGGGGGAGTTGAGGAGCATCTTCACGAGGGCGTTCCGCCTTGGGCCGGGGCGGGACGCGGGGCGCACCGCCGGGTGATCGGATCGGATGCGACAGGCCGGGGGAGCTCCCCGGGGGCCTGCTCCGCACCCTAGCGGAGGTGATCGCGACGAGGACCGGGAAAGCCCACCCGATTGGCCGAATGTCGCGGAATAGCCCGCGCCGGGGGCCGGTTGAGGAGTCTCACCGGCGCGGCACAGGCGCCGGGAACAGGCTCGTGACCGCCGAGGTCGCGAGAGGACGACGAAAGGAACGGTGCCATGCGCATCGGCATCATCGGAGCGGGCAACATCGGCGGCAACCTCACCCGCCGCCTCACCGGCCTCGGTCACGAGGTGGCCGTCGCCAACTCGCGCGGCCCCGAGACCCTCGCCGCGCTCGCCGCGGAGACCGGCGCCACCGCCGTCACGGCCGCGGAGGCCGCCAAGGGCGCGTCCGTGGTCGTCGTGACGGTCCCCCTGAAGGCCGTGCCGGACCTGCCGGAGGGCCTGTTCGCGGACGCCGCCGAGGGCTTCGTGGTCATCGACACCAACAACTACTACCCGCGCGAACGGGACGGCCGGATCGCCGGCATCGAGGACGAGGGCGTCACCGAGAGCCGGTGGGTGGAGCGGCAGCTCGGACACCCGGTGATCAAGGCGTTCAACGGGATCTACGCCCAGAACCTGATCGACCGGGCCCGCCCGGCCGGCGCCCCGGACCGGCTCGCGCTGCCGGTGGCCGGGGACGACGCGGCGGCCAAGGCGACCGTGCTGGCGCTGGTCGAGGAGCTCGGCTTCGACGCGGTGGACGCCGGCGGTATCGACGAGTCCTGGCGGCAGCAGCCCGAGACCCCCGTCTACGGCCTCGACGCCGGGGCGGACGCGGTCCGCGAGGCCCTCGCGACGGCCTCGCCCGAGCGTCCCGCGAACTTCCGGGGCTGACCTCCCGCACCCGCCGAGCGGCCCCGGGCGCGTGGCCCGGGGCCGCTCGGATCGGGAGTCGGGTGGATCAGGGGCGGGGGACGGTCCCGGTCTCCGGGGCGCCGACCGCCTCGGACGCGAGCGGCACCGCCGTGACCGCCGGTGCGGGCAACGGAGTCGGACGCGGGCCGCCCGAGGCGCGCAGCCGGTGGTCCGTGACGGCCCGCTGCCGGGGGATGAACGCGGCGCACAGGATGCCGCCGAGCACGGCCGCGCCCGCGATCAGGAACGACAGGCGGAACCCGTACCGGGTGGGGACGTCCACCCCGCCGAAGTTCGTCGCGGTGTTCGCCAGCACGATGCCGATCACCGCGCTCGACACCGAGGTGCCCACCGAACGCATCAGCGCGTTCAGGCCGTTCGCCGCGCCCGTCTCCGACGGGTCCACCGCCGCGATGATCAGGGCGGGCAGCGAGGAGTACGCCAGGCCGATGCCGGCGCCCACGATCACCGAGACGAGCACGGTCTGCCACGCGGCGCTCATCAGGCCGATCCCGACCCCGTAGCCGATCCCGATCACGACCATGCCGACGAGCAGGGTGGTGCGCGGGCCGTACCGGGCCGACATCCGGGCGTACACGGGGGCCGTCAGCATCATCGTCACGCCCAACGGGGCCACGCACAGGCCGGCCACGACCATCGACACCCCGAGCCCCTGGCCGGTGGCCACGGGGAGTTGGAGCAACTGGGGCAGGACCAGCGAGACCGCGTAGAAGGCCACGCCGATCATCACCGAGGCCAGGTTGGTCAGCAGCACCTCGCGCCGGGCCGTGGTCCGCAGGTCCACCAGCGGGGCCGGGACGCGCAGTTCGTACCAGCCCCAGCCGAGCAGCACCAGCAGCCCGGCCCCGAACAGGCCGAGGGTCTGCGCGGAGGCCCAGCCCCAGGCCGCGCCCTTGGTGACGGGGACCAGCAGCAGGACCAGACCGAGGGAGAGGCCGAAGGCGCCGGGCAGGTCGAAGCGGCCCGGCGCGCGCAGCGGCGACTCGGGCACCACCAGCGGGGTCAGCACCATGGCGACCAGGCCCAGTCCGGCCGAGAGCAGGAACAGGGCGTGCCAGTCGGCGTGTTGGGCGATCAGCGCCGCGAGTGGCAGGGCCAGGCCGCCGCCCACGCCGATGGAGGAGCTCATGAGGGCCATCGCGGAGGGCAGCCGGTCGGCGGGCAGCGCGTCGCGCATCAGGCCGATGCCGAGCGGGATGACGCCCATCGCGAAGCCCTGGAGGACCCGTCCGACGAGCATCACCGGCAGGTCGTCGGTGACCGCGCAGATCAGCGAGCCCACGATCATCACCGCGAGGCTCGCCAGCAGCATCCGCCGCTTGCCGCGCAGGTCGCCGAGGCGCCCCATGATCGGGGTGGACACGGCGCCGGCCAGCAGGGTCGCGGTCATCACCCAGGTCGCGTCGGCGGGGGAGGCGTTCAGCAGGGCGGGCAGGTCCTTGATCACCGGCACGAGCAGGGTCTGCATGACGGCGACCACGATCCCGGCGAAGGCCAGGACCGTCACGATCCGCCGCCCGGCCGCCGGTGGGGCGACCCGCGCGGCGGAGCCGGGTATGGGGGGACGGTCCTCGGGACGGGCGCGGTCCGGGGACGGCTGGCTCATCGGTGGGGCTCCTCGGGGTGGTGGGCCGCTCGGGTGGGGCGGGCGGCCGGCCGGGTCGGTCGCCGCACGGGATACGTGCATTGTGCAATCTTCTGTCGGGGCCGGCTATTTCCGATCCGGGGCACCGGAGGCAATCTTGACCGTTTCATGGGGAGCGCCAGAGGTGAAGCGGCGTGAACCGGGGGCGCTTCGCACCGATGGGGCCGGAGGGAAAGCGGTCGCGGACCTCCCGGCCGGACGCCTAGGCTCCGCGCCATGACGATCACCAACACCCCCGTCCCCGTCGGCGCGCCGACCGCCGCCCACGTGGCCGAGACCGTGGCGGTCACCGCCGCCGCCCTGCGGGCCGTGTCCCACGAGGACTGGAAGCGCCCGGCGGCGGGCCTGGAATGGAGCTGCCACGACACCGCCGAACACCTCGCGAGCGACTACGCCGCCTACGCCGGCCAGCTCACCGGCCGGGCCCGGGACGGCTACGTCCCCTTCGAGGTGACCGCCGAACCCGACACCGACCCCGAGGGCCTGATCCGCAACCTGGAGGCCACCGGCGGACTGCTGGAGGCGGTCGTGGCCCACACCGACCCGACCGTGCGCGCCTGGCACCCCTACGGGTTCGCCGGCCCCGACGGGTTCGCGGCCATGGGCATCGTCGAGGCCCTGCTCCACACCTACGACATCCACCTCGCCCTGACCGGCACCACCTGGCGACCCCCGGCCCACCTGCCGGCCCTCGCCCTCGACCGCCTCTTTCCGCACCGCCCCGCCGACGCGGAGGCCGCCGCCGACCCCTGGGCCGCGCTGCTGCGCGCCACCGGCCGCGGCGCCGACCCGGCCGTGACCCCCGGCCCGCAGACCTGGCGCTGGTACTCCGACCCGATCCGGGGCGAACGCGTCCTGCTCTGCGAGGCCGCCCCGAAGATCGCCGCCGACCTCGCCCAAGGCGGGGCCGGCGGATTCGTGTGGGCCGAGGAAGGCCCCGGCGAGGGCACCCGCAGGGCCGCCGGGATGCTCGTGGCCGCCGCCGAGAAGGAGCTGTGGCAGCCCGGCTGGGGCCTGTACGTCGTGGTCCGCGCCGAGGACCGGACCGCCGTCGGCGGCGTGGGCTTCCACGGCTCCCCGGACCCGGAGGGCGTCGTGGAGATCGGCTACGACCTGCTGCCGACCGCGCGCGGCGCCGGCCTCGCCACCGACGCGGTCCGCGCCCTCACCGCGTGGACCCTCGCCCGCCCCGGCCTGCGCGCCGTCACGGCCCGGGTCGACGCCGACAACGCCCCGTCACGCGCCGTCCTGCTCCGGGCCGACTACGCCCGCGACGAGAGCGGCGACGCGCCCGACGGGACCCTCGGCTTCCGCCGCACCGCCGACACCGCCGCACACCCCGCCGGCTGACCCCCCGCCAGGCCGCCCGACCCGGGAAAACCGCTGGTCGAAAACGTGTTCGGGCGGCCACAATGGCGGGGTCACCGAATGGGAGGACCACCGATGAGCCAGGCGTCCCTGACTCTGCACGACCTGATGCCCCGCGAGGAACTGGCCGAGGCGCTGAGCGCCGGCCACATCACCCGGCGGGCACACCCCACGCTGCCGCTGTCCCTGTACAGCTACACCCGCGGCGCCCAGTACGAACAGCTCTGGAACGCGGCCACCACCCGCTGCCGGGGCCTGGTCGTCGAGGACGCGAGCGAGCGCGTCGTGGCCCTCCCCCTGCCCAAGTTCTTCAACGTCTCCGAGCACGAGTCCGGCCGCCCCTACGCCGCCGCCCTGCCCGAGGAACCCTTCGAGATCCAGGAGAAGGTCGACGGCAGCCTCGCCGTGGTCTTCCACTACGACGGACGCTGGCACGCCGCCTCCAAGGGCTCCTTCACCAGCACCCAGGCGACCTGGGCCGGCCGGCACCTGCGCCGCGCGGACACCACCCGGCTCGTGCCCGGCGTCACCTACCTCGCCGAGATCCTCTACCCCGAGAACCGCATCGTCGTGAACTACGGCGAGCGCCGCGACCTCGTGCTGCTCGCCGCCCTGCGCCTCGACGGCACCGAACTGCCGCTGTCCGAGGCCGCCGAGCACTGGACCGGCGTCGGCTCCGCGGTCACCGTGCACCCGCCGATGCCGCTGTCGGACCTGGTCAAGCTCACCGAGACCAACACCCACCCCGACGGGACCGGGGCCACCGGCACCGACGCCGAGGGCTACGTCCTGCGCTACGCCTCCGGCCTGCGGGTCAAGGCGAAGATCGCCGAGTACGTGCGCCTGCACAAGACCCTCACCGGGGTCACCGTCCGCGACATCTGGCGCGCCCACGGCATCGAACGCTTCGCCCACCTCCCCGAGGGACGGGTGGCGCAGAACCTGGGCTGCCCCCTCTCCGAGGTCCGCGCACACGGGGGCCGGCCGCTGCGGGCCCTCCTCGGCGGAGTGCCCGACGAGTACGACGCGTGGGTGCGCGGGGTCGTCGAGGGCGTCGACGCCGCGTTCGCCGACCGGATCGCCGCCGCCGAGGCCGCCCACGCGGGCCTGGCCCACCTGGCCGGGGACCGGGGCGCGTTCGCCCGCGAGGCCGCCCGCACCGTCGCCGACCGCGAGGTACGGGCCTGGACCTTCCTGCTCCTCGACGGCAAGGACATCTCCCTGCCCGTCTACCGGGCCGTCCGCCCCACCGCACTCGACCCCTTCAGCACCGACGAGGAGAACTGATCCCCGTGCCCGTCGTCCACGTCATGACCGGTCTGCCCGCCTCGGGCAAGACCACCGCCGCCCGCGCCCTCCAGGCCGAGGGCGGCGGTCGGGTCCGTCGCGTCAACCTCGACGACCTGCGCGCGATGCTCGACCCGCGACCCGGCGAGCCGGGCGCGGCCGAGGAGCGCTCCCACGCCCACGAACAGACCGTGCTCGCCGTGCAGGACGCGGCCGTGCGCGCGGCCGTCGAGGACGGCTTCGACGTGGTCGTCGACAACACCCACCTCACCCGGTACATCCCCGGCCGGCTCAAGGCGGCCGTCGTCGGCCTCGACGTCACCTTCGTCGTGCACGACTTCACCGACGTGCCCGTCGAGGAGTGCGTACGGCGCGACGCGGCCCGCGAGGCCCCGGTCGGCGAGGCGATCATCCGGATCCTGGCCGACAAGCACGCCAAGGCCCGCAAGGGCGGGTGGCGACTGACCGCCGACTGGCTCGGCGACCGGCCGGCCGGCGGCGCGTACACCCCCGGGCCCGGCCTGCCCTCGGCCGTCCTGTGCGACATCGACGGCACCCTCGCCCTCAACGTGGACCGCAACCCCTACGACTTCTCCCGCTGCGACGGCGACGCGCTCAACACCCCCGTCCGCGAGGCCCTGGACGCGTTCCGGCAGGCGCACGGCGACAAGGTCGTGCTGCTGTCCGGCCGCAGCGAGGACCACCGGGAGATCACCGAGGCATGGCTGGAGCGCCACGGGGTCGCCCACGACGAACTGTGGATGCGGGCGAGCGGCGACGGCCGCTCCGACGACATCGTCAAGGCGGAACTCTTCGACCGGCACATCCGCGAACGCTTCGCCGTCCGCGTCTCCCTCGACGACCGCGACCGCGTGGTCGCCCTGTGGCGCCGCATGGGCCTGCCCACCTGGCAGGTCAACTACGGCAACTTCTGAGCCCGTCGCGTCGCGTGTCGGGGCGATCGCCTAGGGTCGAGGCCGGGTGCGCGGAGGGGCGGGCTCGGTCACGGACGGGGGTGTCGGGAATGGGCGGCGGACGGATCACGCGGACGCGGGCGGAGCGGGCGCGGGACGCGGTGGCGGGGCTCCTCGCCCTCGCCGAACGGGACCCGGACGGGGTGGTGTTGCTGCCCGGTCACGACGACGAGCTGTTGGACACCTGGCCCGGCACGGTGCCGGAGGCGGTGCGGATCGTGTTGCGGGCCTGCGGCGGACTGCGGGCCGGGCGCGTGGACCTGGCCTTCGGACCCCGTCGCCGTTCCGACGGCCGGTTGCTCGCGCCCTCCTTCGCCCACGGGTACTGCGCGCTCGGCGAGCCCTGGGGCGAGGAGGGCCGGCTGTTGGTCGGCGTCGGGGAACCCGGCGATCCGCGCCCGGACTGGGGGCCCGTGCTCACCGTCCGTCCCTACGAGGACGGTGAGGTGATCGTGGAGGCCCCCGAGTTCGTGGGCTGGCTCGCGGACCTCGTGGACCGGCTGACGGAGGACCCCAAGGCCCCCGTCCGGGCCGTCCCGTACGCCGACCTGCCGCCGGGCCCGCCGGCCCGTTCCGCCGTGGCCGTCGCGGAGGGCGAGGACGGGGCGGACGCCGAGCTGCGCGCCCTGGTGGGGCGCGGGGACCAGCTCGTCGACGTGGTCGACCTGCGGGCCGCGACCGCCCACCCGTGCCGGACCCCGTGGGAGCCCTACCAGTCCACCGAGTACGACACCGCCGACACCGGGGCGAGCGAGGTGCACCTGACGCTCGCGGGGGAGGGGCGGGCCCTGTTGTTGCGCAGCGAGGTCAGCGGGGACTACCTCGGCCGCCCCGTCCGCCGGCACCGGCTGCCCGCCGACGCGGCCGTCCGCGCCGTCGCCGAACTGACCGCGCTGGCGGCCGAGCGTCCGGCCCTGGTGTCCTTGGAGCCGGGTCTGGACGCGGCCGAACTCGCGGCCGTCGAGGCCGTCGTGGGCCCCTTGCCGGAGGAGGTCGCCGGGTTGCTGCGGGCGTTGGGCGGGTTCACCGCGAGCGGCCTGCCGCCCTTCCGTTTCCGTGCCGGTGTTCCCGAGCACGCCGTGGACCCCGAGGTGTGTCGCATGATGGGCGGCGAGGGCGGCCACTGGCCGATCGCCCGCGTCGACTACGGCCGTTACCACGCCCTGGCCCAGGTCCGGGTGGACCCCGACACCGGGGCCTGGGGCCCGGTGGTGTCCCTGCCGACGGGCCCCCGTGAACTGTCCGAGTTCCCCGAGCTGGTGTTCCTCGGCGCCTGCCTGCCGGAACTGCTGCTCACCCTGGCCCGGGTGCTGCGGGAGGCTGCGGAGAGCGACCCGGACGCGCCCGGTCGGCGGGTGGCCCGTGAGACCGGCTGGCTGTTCCCCAACACGGGCGAGCCCTGGCCCCGCCCCGTGCCCCTGTCCGAGTGGGCCGGGTCCGAGGATCCGGAGCGGGCCGCGTTGGCCGCCGCCCTGCCGCCCGGCACGCACGCCGCCGACCTCTCCGAGGCCCCCGTCCCCGCCGACCTGTGCTTCCACCGGGCCGCGGACTGGCCCTGGGGGCCGCGGCTGGACCGGATCGGATTCGCGGCCGGCGGCCGGATCGCGTACGCCGTGCCCCGGGGGTGAGGACCCGCACGCCCGAGCGGGCGGTTATGCTGGGACACAGCGAAGGGGAGTAGTCCCGAAACACCGCTGGTCGACACACTGGCCGTCCTCGGACGTCCCGGCCACCGGGCCTTGCGCGCCGCTCGCGGCGCGCTCGGCGGACGAGACCTTCGGCCAGGCATCACCCGTGCCCGCACGCCCGTGCGGGTACGTCGACGTGCCGTGGCCGAGTGGTCCTCCCGGCGTCGTCCGTCCGAGCCCGCTCGCCGCGGCGCCCAGCGGAAAGCACGGACATGACCCTCGACCCCTTGGCGATCCTGACCGCCTTCGGGCTGATCTTCCTCGCCGAACTGCCCGACAAGACGATGTTCGCCTCGTTGGCGATGGGCACCCGGATGCGCCCGCTGTACGTCTGGTTCGGCACCTCCACGGCCTTCCTCGTGCACGTCGGCATCGCCGTCGGCGCGGGCGGCCTGCTCGGCATGCTGCCCGCCCTCGCCGTGCAGCTCGTCTCCGCCGCCCTCTTCCTCTTCGGCGCCTGGGTGCTGCTGCGCTCCGGCGGCGACGACGAGGACGAGGACGGGAACCCGGCCAAGACCGTCACCGGCTTCTGGCCGGTCTACACCACCGCCTTCATGGCCGTGTTCATCAGCGAGTGGGGCGACCTCACCCAGATCACCACCGCGAACCTCGCCGCTTCCAACGGCATCCTGTCCACGGCGATCGGCTCCGCCGCCGCCCTGATGTCCGTCTCCGCCCTGGCGCTGCTCGCCGGCCGGTTCATCGCCAAGCGGGTCCCGCTGCGGACCGTGCAGCGGATCGGCGGCCTGTGCATGATCGGCCTCGCCGTGTGGACCCTGATCGAGGCATTCCTGGGCTGACCCGAAGCGCGGACCGGGGTCGGGGCTCAGCCCCGGGCCCGGTTCTCGCGCCCCGCGAGCTGGCCCTGCACGAAGGGGTCCACGTCCGGGTCGTAGGGGCCCCGGTGCGTGGTCAGGGTCTCCACGATCCGCTCCCACTCCTCGACCACCGGCGCGGGGTCCTCCCGGGCCCGGGCCTGCTCCAGGGCCTCCTCGGCCCGCTCGTGGTCCAGGCCCCGGGCCGTCGCCCTGACCCGGTCCACCTGGGCGTGCTCGGCGGGGCCGGGGGCCTCCAACGCGGCCTCCTGCTCCACCGCGGCCTCGGGGGCCTCGTCCGCCCCCGACGCCTCCGTGCTCGATCCGGTCATGGGATCCCGCCCTTTCGGTCGACTCAGCCGCCCGTATACCCCGCCATGGCCTCCCGCACCGCCGGCGAGAACAGCGCGGGCCCGACGGCGTCCGAATGGGCCAGACCCTCCGCCGACAGCCGCAGCCTCCCGTCCTCCTCCGGCGCCAGCCAGCCCCGGGCCGCGAACCCGGCCAGCTCGGTCGGGAAGTGCTCCCGGGGATCCGCCCCGAACCGCTCCCGGTATTCGCCCGGCGGCATCCCGGCGGCCTGGAGCAGCGACTGGAGCAGGTGCCGGCGCCGCGCCTCGTCCGGGGTGGTCCAGCGGCCGTGCTCCGCCCGCCCGAACCGCTCCCGCGAGCGGCCCGTCCACTCGTCGAGGATGGCCCGGACCCGGCGGGTGTCCACCGCCCAGTCCGCGCTGTGGTGCAGCGCCGAGGTGTACGACCGCGCCCCGCAGCCCAGGCCCACCATGCCGTCCGTCTGGCAGGCCGTGTCCGAGGGCAGGCCCGCGTCCGAGCCCGGCCGCCGGAACATCCGCATCGACACCTGCTCGTACCCCGCCGCCAGCAGGTGGTCCCGGCCCTGCCGGTAGCGCTCCAGCCGCTCGGCGTCCCACGCCGGGTCCGCGTCCACCCCGTCCCGCCGCCCCAGTCCCGTGCGCGGCCGCACGTACAGCGGGTACAGGTACAGCTCCTCCGGCTCCCAGGCCAGCGCCGCGTCCAGCGAGTACCGCCACGTGGCCGGGGTCTGGCCCGGGATGCCGTAGATCAGGTCCACGTTGAGCAGCGGGATCGAGGTCTCGCGGACCAGCGCCAGTGCCCGCTCCACCGTCTCCCGCTTCTGCGGGCGCACCGCCGTCCAGGTCTCGGACTCCACGAAGCTCTGCACCCCCAGGCTCAGCCGGGTCGTGCCCCGCTCGGCCAGCACCCGCAGGCGCTCGGCGTCCACGGTCGGCGGGGACGCCTCCACCGACAGCGGCACCGCCCGCAGGTCCGCGCCCATCCGCAGCTCCGCGATGTCGCACAGCCGGGTCAGTTCGGCCGGGGTGAGGAAGGTGGGGGTGCCGCCGCCGAAGGCAGCCGCCGCGAACCGGACCTCGGTGCCGTCCGCGTCCAGGGCCTCGCGCACCGCCTCCGCCTGCCGCTCCAAGGCGTCGAGATAGGCCGTCACCAACTCCGGCCGGGCCCCGATCCGGGTGAACAGGTTGCAGAATCCGCAGCGCACCTCGCAGAACGGGACGTGCGCGTACAGCGACAGCGCCCGCTTGTCCTCCCCGCTCCACAGATCGGCCAGGGCGGGCCGCTCGGGCAGCGGACGGTAGGCGGTCTTGTGCGGGTACGCGTACACGTACTGCTCGTACGGGGACGGGGTGGACGGGGACACGGGACTCCCTGGGGCCGGGCGGACGGAGTCCGTCCGCTGTCCCGACGGACCGGCACCCACCCCTGGGAACTCACGGGGGCGAGCCTACGCGCCCGGGGGAGGCCCCGGCACATCCCCGCGATCCGCCCGCGGGCACGGAAATCGGCCGAACGGGGGAGGCACGCGACCGGCAGGGGGCGAAGGGCCCGCGCCGGCCTGCCGAAGGGCACGCACAGAGCGGGACGTTGAGCGCGTTGCGGTCCGCCCAGGCCAACTTAGGCTTGCCTTGCCAACGGAGAATCGCAGCCGTTCTCACGAGCAGAAACGAAGGTGTGCCGGTGCCGTCGCTCAACGACAGCAGCCCAGGAACGACCGTCCGACTGATCGGGATCGCCCCGGGCGGCCCCGAGAACTCCCGCAGACGATTGCGGGAGTTCGGGTTCGTGCCCGGCGCCGACCTCACCGTGGTCACGCGCGGCGCCACCGGCGGGGTCCTGGTCGGCATCGGAGCCACCCGGGTCGCCCTCGACGCCGACACCGCCGAACGCATGCGGTGCGCCCGGTGAGCGCCTGCCACACCGCCGAGGGCGAGGGCTCCGTCGCGAGCCTGGAACGCGCCGCCGGACGCGCGCTGATCGCCCTCGTCGGCAACCCCAACGTCGGCAAGTCCACCCTCTTCAACGCGCTCACCGGCGGACACCAGCGGGTCGGCAACTGGCCGGGCAAGACCGTCGCCGTCGCCCGGGGCACCTGGCGTACCGACGAGGGCGCCGGCCGCGAACTCGTGGACCTGCCCGGCACCTACAGCCTCGTGCCCGACTCCCCGGACGAGGCCCTCGTGCGCGACGTGCTCACGGCCCCGCCCGAAACCCGCCCCGACCTGGTGCTGTTCGCCCTCGACGCGACGAACCCGGCCCGCAACCTGCACCTGCTCAGCCAGGTCCGGGACACCGGCCTGCCCGTGGTCGTCGCCCTCACCATGAGCGACCTCGCCGCCAAACGCGGCGGCGGGCCCGCGCCCGAACGGCTCGCCGCCGAACTCGGCCTGCCCGTCGTGCCCGTCGAAGGCCGCGGCCGCCGGGGACTCGACGCCCTCGACGCGACCGTCGCCCGCGCCCTCGCCGCCCCGGGCCCCGAAGCCGCTCCCGAGGACGGCCCCGACTGGGCGGCCGGAGCCCTCGCCCGGGCCCTGGCCGAACTGGCCGCCGAGGCCCGCGCCGCACTGCCCGCGCGCCCCCCGTGCTGGACGGCCGTCACCCTGCTCACCGGGGGTCGGGTCCCCGGCGCCCCCGAGGCCCTGACGCGGCGGGCCCGGGAACTCGGCACGGCCCTCCTCGCCGCCGAGACCGCCACGCCCACCGGCGCGGCCGAGGCCGACCCCGGGCTCGACCCCGCGCTCGACCCCGACGTGGACCTCGACCTGCTCGTCGCCGAGGCCCGGTTCGCCTGGGCCCACCGCGTGGCCCGCGCCGCCGACCCCGCAGCCGGCCCCGCCCGCCCCACCCGCACCGACCGCGTGGACCGGCTGCTGCTCTCCAAGGGCTTCGGCATCCCGTTCTTCCTCGCCGTCATGTGGGCCGTGTTCCAGGCCACCACCACCCTCGCCAAACCCCTCCAGGACGGCCTCGGCGACCTGGTCTCCGGCCCCGTCACCGACGCCGCGCACGGCCTGCTGAGCGCCGTGCACGCCCCCGCCTGGCTCACCGGGCTCCTCGTCGACGGGCTGATCGCGGGCGTGGGCCAACTGCTGACCTTCGTCCCCCTGATGGTCATCATGTTCGCCCTCCTCGCCCTGCTGGAGGACTCCGGCTACTTCGCCCGCGCCGCCTTCCTCGCCGACCGCGTGATGCGCGCCCTGCGCCTGCCCGGCCGCGCCTTCCTCCCCCTCGTGGTCGGCTTCGGCTGCAACGTCCCCGCCTTCGCCACCACCCGCATCCTGCCCCGCCGCGGCCACCGGCTGCTGGTCGGCATGCTCATCCCGTACATGAGCTGCACCGCCCGCCTCGCCGTCTACGCCATGATCGCCGGCGTGTTCTTCGGCCGGGCCTCCGGCACCGTCGTCTTCGGCCTGTACCTGGGCTCGGTGCTGCTCGTCGTCGGCATGGGGCTGATCCTGCGGCCCCTGCTCTTCAAGAACATGGAACGCGACCCGCTGGTCCTGGAACTGCCGCCCTACCGGCTGCCCACCCCGCGCGTGGTCGGCACCCAGGTCCTCCAGCGGGTCCTGGCCTTCCTGCGCACCGCCGGCGGGATCATCGTGGCCACCGCCGCCGGCATCTGGCTGCTGATGTCCGTGCCCGCCGCGACCGGCGCGGGCGGCTTCGGGCAGGTGGACGTGGAACACAGCGTGTTCGGCCGCGCCACCCAGGCCGTCGCCCCCGCCTTCGGCCCGGCCGGCTTCGGGGACTGGCACGCCACCGCCGCCCTCGGCACCGGCCTGATCGCGAAGGAGGGCGTCATCTCCACCCTCGCCCAGACCCACGCGGCCGACGAGGACGACACCCAGGCCCTCGGCACCGCCCTGAAGGCATCGTTCTCCGAGTCCTCCGGCGGCCACCCCGAGGCCGCGGCCCTCGCCTTCCTCGTGTTCATCCTCGCCTACACCCCCTGCATGGCGGCGCTGGCCGCGCAGCGCGGCGAGATCGGCACCCGGCTCACCGCCATCGGCTTCGTCGTCCAACTCGCCGCCGCCTGGCTCCTGGCCACCGGCGTCTTCCAACTCGCGCGGCTGCTGTGGTGACCGGTCGCGCCCTGCGCGCCTTCCCCCGCGCCCTCGCCGAGACCGAGCCCGGCGCCGGGCTCGCCGGGGTCGCCGAACGCCTCGGCATCGCCCTCGCCGAGGCCGAGGAGATGGCCGACTGGTGGGTGCGCCGGGGCCGGATCGCCCGCACCGACCTGTCCGTCACGGACTGCGCGGGCTGCGTCGCCGCCTGCCCGGTCCCCGCCGCCAAGGCGACCAACGCCGGCTGCGCGGCCGGCCCGGCCCGGCCCGGACTCACCGCGCTGACCCTGGTCCCGCCCCCGTCCGCCCCTCGCACGGACGAGGGCGTCGCCGCCGCCTGAACCGCGCGCTGTCGCCCGAACGGGTCACCCCGGCCCGGTTCGGGCGGCGCGCCCGGACGCGGGGGGCGAGGCTGGAGCCACCTCACACGGCAGGACCGACCCGGGGCGCCCCCGCCCCGGGTCGGTCGCGCCGCACCGCCCCCGGTCGGAAGGCGAGCCCCATGCGTCTGGACGACGTCCCCCGTACCTCCACCGCCCCCGCCTCCGGCGACCGCCTCGCCTTCGCGGTCGCCGACGCCCACACCCTGCGCGCCGCCCTCGACGAGCACGCCGACACCCTCACCGCCGGCGCGGTCCGCGATGGCCGGCCCGGCCCCGACCTCCTCGACCTCGTGCGCGCCGGGGAGGGCCCCGCGGGCGGCCCCGCCGACACCCCCGGCCCCGCCCCCGCCTGGTCCAGGGCCCACGCCCGGGCCGCCCGTACCCTCCGGCTCGCCGTCGACCCCACCGCCCCCGGCCCGCGGGCCCTGCCCGAGCTGCCCGCGCACGCCGCCTTCGACGCGGCCACCGCCTTCCACCTCTTCGACCTCGCCGGGGACCGGGCCGCCCTGCACGCCCTGTTCGCCGCGATCCGGACCGTGCTGCGCCCCGGCGGAAGACTGCTCGCGGTGGTCTCCAACGCGGGCGCGTTCCCGGGCGCGGACTGGACCCGCTACGGGCTGCGGGTGCGGGAGCGACTGACGGCCGGGGACGCGCCGCTGGTCCGGGTGGAGGTGCTGACCGACCCGCCGCTGCGGCGGGACCTGCGGGCCTGGTCGCACGCCGATTTCGCGGAGGCCGCCGTAGAGGCCGGGTTCGCCCGGGTCGGGTGGCGTCCGGTGCGCACGCCGCCGCCCACCGAGGAACGCGACGAGGCGTTCTGGGCCGACTACCGGGCCCGGCCGATCAGCTCCCTGATGACCGCCACCGCCTGACCGCCGCCGCCCGCGCGGGCGCTACGAGGGCTCGGGCTCGGCGAGGGAGCGGACCAGGGCCACCAGTCGGGCCCGCGCCACCCGGCCCTCGGGGACGGGCAGCAGCGGATAGCCGTGCGGCAGCCCGGGCTCCTCGTGACAGTCCACCGCGACCCCGGCCGCGCGGGCCCGCCGGGTGACCTCCCGGCTGTCGGTGACCAGCAGGTCCCGCGAACCGGTGAACACCGTCAACGGCGCGAGACCCGCGTGACTCCCGTGCAGCGGACTGACGAGCGGGTCCTCCGGCGGCAGGGTGCCCGCGTACAACCGGCCCGCCTCCCGCAGCCCCGAACGCGCGAGCACCGGGTCCACCCGTTCGATCTCGGCCTGCTCCGGATGGCTCACCGTCGCGTCCAGCCAGGGGGAGATCAGCACGATCCGGGTCGGCTGGTCCCCGGAACGGTCCCGCAGCCGCTGCGCCGCCGCCAGCGCCAGCCCGGCGCCCGCCGCGTCCCCCAACAGCAGGGTGCCGCCCCGGCCGCCGTCCGCCAGCAGCCCGCTGAGCAGGTCGGTGGCGATCGGCACGGACCGTACGGCGGTGCCGCGCGGGGCCAGCGTGTACGCCGGCACCACCACCCGGGCCCGGGCCTCGGTGACCAGGGTGCGCACCAGCGACCAGTGCGGGCGCCCCAGCTCGTGCACGTACGCCCCGCCGTGCAGGTACAACACCCGCGCCGAGGGCTCGCCCGTCAGCGGGGCCACGTCGTACACCGGCCAGGCCCCGACGAAGGTGCGCGAGACCTCCGCGACCCGGCCCAGCGAACGCGGCGGCAGGTGCGAGGGGGGTCGGACGGCCGCGCGGGCCACCGTGGCCCGGATGGCCGAGGACTCCCCGTACCGTTCCCGTCGCCGCGCCGCCGTCAGTCCGGCGGCCAGCAGCCTGGTGCGCAGGCTCGGGATCGCCGAACCGCGCCGCACCAGGTCCCGTCGTGCGTTCACTTCTCCGCGCGCGCCTGTCGCGCCCTCCCCGGTCACGTTGAGGAGCATAGGCGTGAAGGGCGCCTGTAGCCCCCCTTCAGAAATCCTCGATGGACCGGAAGCGGTCTTGATCGGCAGATTGGATCCCGACCGCACGTCGCACCCGACCCCCGGGTCGCGCCCGCCCCACCCCCCACCGCCTGGAGCCACCCCCATGAAGGCACTCGTCAAGCACAAGGCCGAGCCAGGACTGTGGCTCATGGACGTGCCGGAGCCGGAGTACGGGCCGGGTGAGGTGCTCATCAAGGTGCTGCGCACCGGCATCTGCGGCACCGACCTGCACATCCGCTCCTGGGACGGCTGGGCGCAGGGGGCCGTGAAGACCCCGCTGGTGCTCGGGCACGAGTTCGTCGGCGAGGTCGCGGCCCTGGGCGCCGACGTGCGCGACATCGAGGTGGGCGCGCTCGTCAGCGGCGAGGGCCACCTGGTGTGCGGGCGCTGCCGCAACTGCCTGGCCGGCCGCCGGCACCTGTGCCGCTCCACCGTCGGGCTCGGCGTCGGACGCGACGGGGCCTTCGCGGAGTACGTGGTGCTGCCCGCGCAGAACGTGTGGACCCACCGCACGGCCGTGGACCTCGACGTGGCCGCCGTCTTCGACCCCTTCGGCAACGCCGTGCACACGGCCCTGTCCTTCCCGCTGGTCGGCGAGGACGTGCTGATCACCGGCGCCGGACCGATCGGCATCATGGCCGCGGCCGTGGCCCGGCACGCCGGCGCCCGCAACGTCGTGATCACCGACGTCAGCCCCGAACGGCTGGAACTGGCCCGCAAGGTCGGGGCCACCCTCGCCGTCAACGTCGCGGAGTCCTCGATCGCGCACGCCCAGGAGACGCTGGGGCTGCGCGAGGGCTTCGACGTGGGCCTGGAGATGTCGGGCCGGCCCGAGGCCATGCGCGACATGATCGACAACATGACCCACGGCGGCAGGATCGCGATGCTGGGCCTGCCCGCGCAGGAGTTCGCGGTCGACTGGTCGAAGATCGTGACCTCGATGATCACGATCAAGGGCATCTACGGCCGTGAGATGTTCGAGACCTGGTACGCGATGACGGTGCTGCTCGAAGGCGGCCTCGACCTGTCGCCGGTGATCACCGGCCGGTACGCGTACACCGACTTCCAGGCCGCGTTCGACGAGGCCGCCACCGCCCGCAGCGGCAAGATCATCCTGGACTGGACGGCCTGACCGGCCCTCCCCCCGACCCCGGGCCCCGCGCGTCCCCCGCCGCGGGGCCCGGACCCCGTTCCACGCACCGCACCGCGTCCCGCACACACTTCAGGAGAGCGAACACCATGTACCAGTCCGTCCGTGAGGACCTCCGCGCCACCCTCGACGAGATCCGCGCGGCCGGATTGCACAAGCCCGAGCGGGTCATCGGCACCCCGCAGAACGCGGCCGTGGCCGTCACCGCCGGCGGCGCCCCCGGCGAGGTCCTCAACTTCTGCGCCAACAACTACCTGGGCCTGGCCGACCACCCCGAGGTCGTGACCGCCGCCAAGGAGGCCCTGGACCGCTGGGGCTACGGCATGGCCTCGGTCCGCTTCATCTGCGGCACCCAGGAGGTCCACAAGGAGCTGGAGGCCCGCCTGTCGGCCTTCCTCGGCCAGGAGGACACGATCCTGTACTCCTCCTGCTTCGACGCCAACGGCGGCGTGTTCGAGACCCTGCTCGGCCCCGAGGACGCCGTCATCTCCGACGCCCTCAACCACGCCTCCATCATCGACGGCATCCGCCTGTCCAAGGCCCGCCGGCTGCGCTACGCCAACCGCGACCTCGCCGAGCTGGAGGCCCGCCTGAAGGAAGCCTCCGACGCGCGCCGCCGCCTGATCGTCACCGACGGCGTGTTCTCCATGGACGGCTACGTCGCCCCCCTCGCCGAGATCTGCGACCTCGCCGACCGCTACGACGCCATGGTCATGGTCGACGACTCGCACGCCGTCGGCTTCGTCGGCCCCGGCGGGCGCGGCACCCCCGAGCTGCACGGGGTGATGGACCGCGTCGACATCATCACCGGCACCCTCGGCAAGGCCCTCGGCGGCGCCTCCGGCGGCTACGTCGCGGCCCGCGCCGAGATCGTCGAGCTGCTGCGCCAGCGCTCCCGCCCCTACCTGTTCTCCAACTCCCTGGCCCCCGTCATCGCCGCCGCCTCCCTCAAGGTCCTCGACCTGCTGGAGTCCGCCGGCGACCTGCGCGAGCGCCTCGCCGCCAACACCGCCCTGTTCCGGACCGCGATGACCGAGGCCGGGTTCGAGATCCTGCCCGGCGACCACGCCATCGCCCCCGTCATGATCGGCGACGCCGCCGAGGCCGGCCGGATGGCCGAACTGCTGCTGGAGCGCGGGGTCTACGTGATCGGCTTCTCCTACCCGGTGGTCCCGATGGGCGCGGCCCGCATCCGGGTCCAGCTGTCGGCGGCGCACACCACGGCCGACGTGGAGCGCGCGGTGGCCGCGTTCGTCGACGCCCGCGCCGCGCTGGCCGCCGAGCGCGCCTGACCGCGGCCGGGGCGGGGCCGGCTCATTCGTAGCGGTGCAGCAGGGACTCGCGCTCGGAGCGACGCACGTCCTCCAGCGTGAGCCCCGGCAGCGCCAGGTGGGAGAGGGTCACCTCGGCCGAGGTGGGCGCGGCGTCCTCGGCCGGCCACCGCTCCGGCCGCCAGGCGTCCGAGCGCAGGAACGCCTTCGGGCAGTGCTGGTAGACCTCCTCCACCGCCACCACGATCGCGCTGCGCGGCGGTTTGCCGACGGGCGTCAGCCGAGCCAACAGCCCCGGGTCCGCCGAGACGCAGGCCCGACCGTTGGCGCGCAGGGTGGTCGCCCGCCCCGGGATCACGAACACCAGCCCGGCCCGGCCCGTCTCCACGATGTTGTGCGAGCTGTCCAGCCGCTTGTTGCCGGTGGCGTCCGGGATCGCCAGGGTGAACTCGTCGAGCACCGACACGAACCCGGCCGGCCCGCCCCGGGGGGTCACGTCACAGGTGCCGTCCGCGCCCGCGCTCGCCACGAACACCAGCGAGGACCGTGCGATCACCGCGCGGGCCGCCCCGTGGATCCGGTCCACGACCTTGCGGCGCACCAACTCGCTCGGCGCCTCGTACAGCTCCCGCAGCTGCTCGCCCGAGCGCACGGCCCCGGCGGCGAGGGCGTCGAACAGGGTCCCGTGATCGGCCGGCGCCGAAGTCTCCGTCATGGACACGCAACCTAGCCGGGCGACCGTGAAGGCGGTCGGGCGGGGGCGGGGGGACTGCGAGAATGGGGCGGTGATCGACCCCCGCCGGCTGCGCGTCCTGCGCGCCGTGGCGGATCACCGCACGGTGACCGCCGCGGCGGCAGCCCTCTACCTCACCCCGTCCGCCGTCTCCCAGCAGCTCGCCGCGCTGGAACAGGAGACCGGCCACGAGCTGCTCACCCGCAGCGGCCGCGGGGTCCGGCTCACCGCCGCCGGCGAGATCCTCCTCGCCCACACCCACGCCGTCCTCGCCCAGCTCGAACTCGCCGAGGCCGAACTCGCCGCGTACGCCGGCGGGACCGCCGGGGAGGTGGTGGTGGCCGGGTTCGCCACCGGCATCGCCGAGGTCCTCGCCCCCGCGATCGGCATCCTCGCCCGCACCGCGCCCGGGGTCCGGGTCCTGGTCCGCGACGCCGAGGGGGACCAGTCCCTGCCGATGCTCCTGGACTCCGAGGCCGCGATCGCGCTGGCCGTCGAGTACCGGGGCGCCCCCGGGGCCTCCGACGGCCGGCTGTCCATCGTCCCCCTGTACGCCGAGCCCTTCGACGCCGTCCTGCCCGGGGACCACCCGCTCGCCGACCGGCCCGAGCTGGCCCTGGCCGAGCTGTCGACGGCCGAGTGGATCGGGCAGTCCCCGCGCAACCCCTGCTACGACGTGACCGTCGTGGCCTGCGAACGCGCCGGGTTCCGGCCCCGGCTGCGGCACGTATCCGACGACTTCCGGGCCGTGACCGCCCTGGTCGGCGCCGGGGTCGGGGTGGCGCTCGTGCCCCGCTCCGCGCTGCGCGGCACCGACCTCGGCGCGGCCGTGGTCCGCCCGGTCACCGGCGCGCCCGCCACCCGGCGGGTCTTCGCCGCCACCCGCAAGGGCGCCGAGGGGCACCCGCTGATCGCGCCCGTCCTCGCCGCCCTGGCCCGCGCGGCCGAAACCCTCGACGAGCACTGAGCCCACCCCCGACGCGCCCCGCACCGGGGCGCCGCCCCCGCGCGCCCACCGACCCCCGATTGATCGACGTGGATGCTTGAACTTGCTCCAAACGGCGCACTATCGTGCAGAAAAACGCACCACCGCCCCCGAGGGAGTCGGCGTGAGCCATGTCGCCAACGAGCTGAGCAGCCAACCGGATTGCTGGGAACGGGCGGCGGCGGCCGCCCCCGGACTGCGCTCCGCCCTCCCGCGCCGGGGCGAACGCGTCGCCGTGGTCGGCTGCGGCACCTCCTTCTACATGGCCCAGGCCGCGGCCGCCCTGCGCGAGGAGGCCGGCGAGGGCGAGAGCGACGCCTTCGCCGCCTCCGAGTTCCCCACCGGCCGCCGCTACGACCGGGTCGTGGCCCTGACCCGCTCCGGCACCACCACCGAGGTCCTCGACCTCCTCGCCGGCCTCCGCGCCGCCGGCACCCGCACCACGGCGATCATCGGCGACCCGGCCACCCCCGTCGTCACCCTCGCCGACGACCTCGTCGTCCTCGACTTCGCCGACGAACGCTCCGTCGTCCAGACCCGGTTCGCGACCACCGCCCTCACCCTGCTGCGCGCCCACGTCGGCGCCCACGGGCCCAAGGCCGTCGCCGACGCCCGCACCGCCCTGGCCGAACCCCTCCCCGAAGACCTCCTGGACCGAACCCAGTTCGCGTTCCTCGGCCGCGGCTGGACCGTCGGACTCGCCCACGAGGCCGCGCTGAAGATGCGCGAGGCCGCCCTGGCCTGGTCCGAGTCCTACCCGGCCATGGAATACCGGCACGGACCCGTCAGCATCGCCGCCGACACCACCGCCACCTGGATGCTCGGACCGGCCCCGATCGGCCTGGCCGAACAGGTCGCCGGCACCGGCGCCCGCTGGGTGGACCACGGCCTCGACCCGCTCGCCGAACTCGTCCGCGTGCACCGCCTCGCCGTGGCCGTCGCCGAACGCCGGGGCCTGGACCCCGACCGGCCGCGCAACCTCACCCGGTCCGTGGTCCTCGACGCCCACCCCGCCCCGGAAGGCGCCCGATGAGCCTCGCCCCCGCCGGCCGGCTCGTCGCCGAGGCCGTCGCCGCCGACCGCGCCGTCGCCGCGTTCAACATCATCACCCTCGAACACGCCGAGGCCGTGGTCGCCGGCGCCGAACGCGTCGGCCGCCCCGTCATCCTCCAACTCAGCGAGAACGCCGTCCGCTTCCGCGCCGGCCGGCTGCTGCCCATCGCCCGCGCCGCCCTGGCCTGCGCCGAGGCCGCCGACGTGCCCGTGGGCCTGCACCTCGACCACGTCAAGAGCGCCGACCTGCTGCGCCGCGCCGCCGACGCCGGATTCGGCTCCGTCATGTACGACGCCGCCCACCTGCCCTACGCCGAGAACCTGGAGGCCACCCGCTCCGCCGCCGACTGGGCCCACGCCAACGGCCTGTGGATCGAGGCCGAACTCGGCGAGGTCGGCGGGAAGAACGGCTCCGCCCCCCTCGACCCGCACGCCCCCGGCGCCCGCACCGACCCCGACGAGGCCCGCCGGTTCGTCGCCGACTCCGGCGTCGACGCCTTGGCCGTCGCCGTCGGCTCCACCCACGCCATGCTCACCCGCACCGCCGGCCTGGACCACGCCCTGCTGGCCCGGCTCGCCAAGACCGTGGACGTGCCCCTGGTCCTGCACGGCTCCTCCGGCCTGCCCGACGCCGAACTCGCGGCGGCCGTCGCCGGCGGGATCCGCAAGGTCAACATCGGCACCGCGCTCAACGTGGCCATGACCGACGCGATCCGCGCCCACCTGACCCCCGCCGACCCCCGGCCCTACCTCACCGCGGCCCGCGAGGCCATGGCCGAGACCACCGCGCACCTCATCACCGCGCTGGGCTGATCCTCGGGCGGGAACGGACCGTCCCCACGGCGGCCCGTCCCCGCCCGACCCGCCGACCGCCGTCGCGGGCCGGCGGCTCAGGCCACCACCGTGACCGGGTGCCGCACCACCGCGTCGAACAGGTACCCCTGCGCGTTCGCCCGCGCCACCTCCGGCTGCACCCGGCCCGAGGCGTCCGCGGCCCGCGCCAACAGTACCGCCGGCCCCGCCGCGTGCGGGGTCCACGGCACCGACCACCGCACCCACGTGCCCCGACGCGGCGCGTCGTGCAAGCGGGCCCGCCGCCACCGCAGCCCCCCGTCCACGCTCACCTCCACCTCGCGCACCGGCGCCCCGCCCGACCAGGACCGGCCCGTCAGCACGTGCGTGCGGTGCGCCGGCAGCTCCGCCCCGAGATCCAGCTCGAACGCGCTCTTGAGGCTCTGCCGGGTCAACGGCTCGCTCCCGCCCGCCGGCCACTCGGGCCCGAACATCCGGTACAGATCGGTGTTCCACGGGCTGTACAGCGGCTCCGTCGCCACCTCCACGTCCCCCAGCCACTTGATCGAGGAGATCCCGATCCACCCCGGCACCACCAGCCGCGCCGGCGCCCCGTGGTCGGCGGGCAGCGGACGCCCGTTCATCTCCCACACCACCAGCACGTCGTCCAGGGCCTTCGACACCGGCAGCGGCCGGCGCACCCGCCCCAGGTTCACCCCGTTCGTGACCACCTCCGCGTCCAGACCGCGCGGCAGCACGTCCACCGCGTGCCGCGTGATCCCCGCCGCCCGCAGCACGTCCGCGAGCCGCGCCCCGCGCCAGCGGGCCACCCCGATCGCCCCCAGGGTCCACGCCGTGCCGGACACCGCCTGCCCCTGCTGCGAGGTGTAGAAGCCGCGCCCATTGCCCGCGCACTCCACCGCCAGGGTCCGCTCCACCACCGGCAGCCGCCGCAGGTCCCGCAGCGAGAACTCCGACTCCCGCCCGCCGCGCAGCCCCGCGCCCCAGACCCGCAGCCGCCAGGCGTCCCGGTCGAGCACCGGGGTGACGGTGTGGTTGCGGACGAAGAAGCGCTCGATCGGCGTCTCGTGCCCGGTGCCGCGCAGCGCCGAGAACCGGGTCTCCGCGTTCGTGCCGCGCACCGTGAACCACTCCGGCGGCAAGGGCTTCACGGTCCCCGGCACGGTCGGCGGCGCGGGCGGCGCGGCCGCGAGCGGGGCCGGGGACGCGGCGGCCGGGCCCGCCCCGAGCACCGGAGCCGCGCCGGCCGCGGCCCCCAGGGCGAACAGGCGCAGCAGGTCACGCCGCTCCAAGCCCGCGGTCCGGGCCCGCCCCCGGGCCCACTGCCGCAACCGCGTCCGGTCGTGCTCCCACTCCCCGATGCCCTCGTCCGCGCCCATCGCGCCGTCCCCTCCGCCGTGCCGATCGGTCCACGCCGTCCCGGGGACGGCGTGACGGACGGTAGCGGGCCCCGCCGGCGCCCCGGAAGCTTCGACCGGAGGCCGCCACGGGCCCGCAACACTCCCGCAACACCCGGCCCGTCCGGGCCCCTGTCCCACTGAGCGGGAGCCCGGGCTCCCGCCCCGTTGAAAGCCCCGGGCGCGCGGTGTTGGTTGGAGCCCACCGAGCCCGGAAGGAGCCCGCGATGCGACCCCCACCCACCCTCCCCGAGCGCTTCGGGGTGTTCCTCGCCCCCTACCACCGGCCCGACGGCGACCCGGCGGTCCAACTGCGCTCCGACCTCGACCTCGTGACGGACCTGGACCGACTGGGCTACGACGAGGTCTGGGTGGGGGAGCACCACTCGGCCGGGTACGAGATCATCGGCTCGCCCGAGCTCTTCCTCGCGGCGGCGGCCGAACGCACCAGCCGCATCCGGCTGGGCACCGGCGTCAACTCCCTGCCCTACCACCACCCGCTGATCCTCGCCGACCGGATCTGCCAGCTCGACCAACAGACCCGGGGCCGGGCCATGCTCGGCGTCGGCCCCGGCCAACTCCCCTCCGACGCCGCCATGACCGGGGTGGACCCGCTGCGCTCGCGCGCCATGACCGCCGACGCCCTCGACGCCATCGTCCGGCTGCTGCGCGGCGAGACCGTCACGGCCGCCACCGACTGGTTCACCCTCGCCGACGCCCGCCTCCAACTCGGCCCCTATCGGCGCCGCGAGATGGACGTGGCGGTGGCCTCCGCGATCTCCCCGACCGGAGCCGTCCTCGCAGGCCGACACGGGCTGGGCCTGCTCTCCCTGGCCGCCGGCGACCCCGCCGGCTTCGACACCCTCGACACCAACTGGGCCGCCCACGAACGGGCCTGCGCCGAGAGCGGGCACCTCCCGGACCGCTCCCGCTGGCGCCTGGTCACCCCCGTCCACCTCGCCGAGACCCGTGAACGGGCCCTGACCGAGGCCGAGTACGGGGTCGGCGACCTCCTCGACTACGTGGAGGGCCTCACCGGCACCCGCCCCGAGGGCTGCGCCGACCCGGCCTCCGCCGTCCGCCGCTGGACCGAGGAGGGACTGCCCACCTTCGGCCGCGCCGTCATCGGCACCCCCGAGGACGCCGTGGAGCGCATCGTCGCCCTCGCCGAGAAGACCGGCGGCTTCGGCACCTTCCTCATCCTCCGGCTCGACCTCGCCGAACCCGCCGCCGGCCTGCGAAGCCTGGAACTCTTCGCCGAACGCGTCGTGCCCCGGCTCACCGGCTCCGCGCACGGCCGCGCCGAGAGCCTGGCCTGGGCCGGAGCCCACGCCGAACGCTTCGTCGGCACCCTGCGCCAGGCCACCCTGGAGGCCATCGCCCGCAAGGGAGAGGTCCGATGAGGGCCGCCGTGCTGCGCCCCGAACCCGGCCCCGACGGGCCCCTGTTCGAGGTGGTCGAGCACCCCGAGCCCACCCCCGGGCCCGGACAGGCGCTGCTCGCGGTCGAGGCATGCGGGATCTGCGGCTCCGACCTCGGGGCCGTCGCCCACACCGAGGAGTTCCTCGGCGCCGCCCGCGACTCCGGCGCCCACGGCTTCCTCTTCGACCCCACCCGCCCCCTCGTCCTGGGCCACGAGTTCTCCGCCCGCGTCCTGGAGTACGGGCCGCAGGCCGCCGGACCCGACCCGGGCGCGCTGGTGGTGGCCCTGCCCTGGGCCCTGGACGCGGCCGGACGGGTGCGCACCGTCGGCTACAGCAACGAGTTCCCCGGCGGCTTCGGCGAACGCCTCGTCGTCCAGGCCGCCGCCCTGCTGCCGGTCCCCGCCGGCCTCGACCCGGCCGCCGCCGCCCTCACCGAACCCCTCGCCGTCGGCTTCGGGAACATCGCCCGCTCCGTCGCCGGCCCCGGCACTCCGGCCGCGGTCCTCGGCTGTGGCCCCGTCGGCCTCGGCGCCGTGGCCGCCCTGCGCGAACGCGGCGCCGAACCCGTCGTCGCCTCCGACCCCTCCGCGCTGCGCCGGGCCGCGGCCCTCGCCCTCGGCGCCCACACGGTCCTCGACCCGCGCGAGGCCGACCCGATCGAGACCTGCCGCGCCCTCGCGGGCCGCGCTGCGGCCGACCGGCCCATGACCGTCGTGAACTGCGTCGGAGAACCCGGCCTGTTGGGACGGCTGCTGGAGACCGTGCCCCGGGGCAGCGAGATCCTCCAGATCGGCGCGGTCACCGGCGAGGACGTGATCCGGCCCGTCATCGGCATCCACAAGGACGTCACGATCCGGATGTGCCTGACCTACCCGCCGGCCGAGTTCGGCGCCACCCTCACGCGGCTCGCGGAGGGCCGGATCGACCCCGCCCCGCTGCTCACCGGGCAGGCGGGCCTCGGCGGGCTCGACGCGGCCTTCGCCTCCCTGCGCCGACCCGAGGAGCACGTGAAGGTGCTGATCAGGCCCGATTCCCCGGAGACGAGCCTGCGGCCGGTGCGGCGGGGCTGAGGAAGAGGTCCATGGCCGGGAACCGGGCGTCCTCGAAGCCGAGCCGCCGGTAGACCGGCTCCCCGTCCGCGCTGGCGTGCAACTGCACCAGCTCCACCCCGAGCCCCGCCAACCACGCCACCAGCTCCGTCACGATCCGCGCCCCGTGCCCCCGCCCCCGGGCCGGCTCGTCGGTGACGATCGCGTCCAGGTACCCGCGCACCCCGTCCAAGCGCCCCGGGTGCGGCAGGTGGTGGGTGAGCCACGCCGCGCCCGTCGCCAGCAGGGGCTCGCCCGGCGCGCCGCCCACCACCCGGCAGGCCCAGTCCGCGCGGTGGCCGATCCGCACCGCGAACCACTCGGCGGCCGCCGCCCGCCACGGCGCGTCCGCCGGCCCCGGGTCCACGCCCAGGGCGGCCAGGGCCACGCCCCGCAGGCGCACCAGCTCGGGTATGTCGGCGTGCGTCGCGGCCCGCACCGCGGGCCCGTCGAGTCGATCCTGCGTCATGTCCGTTGCCCTCCCGGCCTGTCGAGGGCGAATCGGGCGCCCACCCTCCGGCGCCATTCTCCCCGGGGCGATCCGCGGCCCGCCGGTCGGGCGGCACCCCTTCCGGATTTGTGGAACAGGTTCTACTCTGTCGGCCGCCGGCCCGCCCGGCACCGCCAACACCCGGACCGCGACCGACCCGGAGGGGCCGTGCACCTCGCCTACACCCCCGAACAGCAGCGCCTGCGCGAAGAACTGCGCGAGTACTTCGCCGAGCTGATCCCCGAGGACGTCCACGCCCGCTACGCCGACCCCGCGGCCCAGAAGCGCTTCTACCGCGAGACCATCCGCCGGCTCGGCGCCGACGGCTGGCTCGGCGTCGGCTGGCCCGAGGAGTACGGCGGCCGGGGCCTGTCGGCCATGGAACAGTTCATCTTCTTCGACGAGGCCGCCCAGGCCGTCGTCCCGCTCCCGCTGATGGCCCTCAACACCGTCGGACCCACGATCATGCAGTTCGGCACCCGGGAGCAGAAGGAGTACTTCCTGCCCCGGATCCTCTCCGGCGAGATCGACTTCGCCATCGGCTACAGCGAACCCTCCGCCGGCACCGACCTCGCCGCCCTCACCTGCAAGGCCGTCCGCGAGGGCGACGAGGAGACCGGCACCTACACCGTCAACGGGCAGAAGATCTGGACCACCAACGGCGACACCGCCGACTGGGTCTGGCTCGCCGTCCGCACCGACCCCGAGGCCCCCGCCCACAAGGGCATCACCATGCTCCTCGTCCCCACCAGCGACCCCGGCTACTCGTACACCCTGATCAACACCCTCGCCTCGCACGACACCACCGCGAGCTTCTACGAGAACGTCCGCGTGCCCGCCTCGCGCCGCGTCGGCCCCGAGAACAAGGGCTGGCGGCTCATCACCAACCAGCTCAACCACGAACGCGTCACCCTCGCCGCGCACGGCACCATGGCCATGCGCGCCCTCCACGACACCCAGCGCTGGGCCGCCGCCACCACCCTCGCCGACGGCCGCCGCGTCATCGACCTCGGCTGGGTCCGCGGCCGGCTGGCCCGCACGCACGCCCGGCTCGACGCGATGAAGCTGATGAACTGGCGGATGGTCGGCGAGGTCGAGGCCGGCACCCTCACCCCGCAGGAGGCATCGGCCGTCAAGGTCTACGGCTCCGAGGCCCGCCGGGACGCCTATGCCTGGCTCATGGAGATCGTCGCCGCCGCCGGCCCCCTCAAGGACGGCTCCGCCGGCGCCGTCCTCCACGGCGAACTGGAACGCGGCTACCGCTCCGCCGTCATCTTCACCTTCGGCGGCGGCAACAACGAGATCCAGCGCGAGATCATCTCGTGGATCGGCCTGGGCATGCCCCGAGTCCGCCGCTGACGGCTGAGCGCGGGCCGACCGTGCCGGGCGACCGGCCCTGTCCCTCGGCGCCCGGGCGGGGGACAATCGGGGTACCGGCCGGGCCGGCCCCGGCGGGGGACAGGGGGTCGCAGGTGAACGCGCACACGGATCCGACGGCCCGGCGACCGGGCCCCGCGCCCGCGCCGCCCGACCCCGGGCTCTACGGGCCCGGGTCCGTCACCTGGCAATGCCACGGGGACCCCGTCATGTGGATCGCCGGCGTCCGCGCCCTGTGGCTCCAGGCCCTGCACCCCCGCGCCGTGCGCGGGGTCATGGCCAACTCCGACTTCCGGCAGGACGCCTGGGGGCGACTGCTGCGCACCGCCGACTTCGTCGGCACCCTCACCTACGACACCACCGCCGAGGCCGAGGCGGCCGGGGCCCGGGTGCGTCGCGTGCACCGCTCCCTCACCGCCCGCGACCCCGTCGACGACACCCCGTACCGGCTCGACGACCCCGACCTGCTCCTGTGGGTGCACTGCGCGCAGATCTCCTCCTTCCTGGAGGTGCTGCGCCGCTCCGGGGTCCCCCTCACCGACGCGCGGGCCGACGCCTACGTGGCCGAGAACCGCGTGAACGCCCGCCTCGTGGGCCTCGACCCGACCGGTGCCCCCGGCACCGTCGCCGCACTCGACGCCCGACTGGAGGCGTTCCGCCCCGTCCTCGCCGCCGGGGCCGACGCCCGCGCCGTCGAGGACTTCCTGCGCTCCCCTCCCGTGCCCGCCCGGCTGCTGCTGCCCGCCCGGCGCGTCCTGTGGTCCCCGGTCTCGACCCTCGCCTACGACACCCTCCCGCCGTGGGCGCACGCCCTCTACGGCCGGCCCGCGCCCCCGCCCGCCGAGGTGGACCGGCGGCTGCGCCGGCTCGCCGGCGTCCTGCGCGCCGTTCCCGCAGGTCTGCGGTGGAGGCTCCCGCCAGGTCACATCTTGAGAGCAATGCGTCGCATGGGCCCCGGGAGCCGCCCCTCGTCGTACCGCCCACCCCGGTCGGCGGCCATACTGGAGCGACTGGGGAGGGCGCGCGAAGACCACGAGAACCACGACGGGGGCGACAACAGGAGATGGCGGAGTCCAGGCTGATCCACGGCCGATACCGATCGCTCGACCTGATCGGGCGCGGCGGCATGGGGGAGGTGTGGCGGGCCCGGGACGAGGCCCTGGGCCGGCACGTCGCCGTCAAGTGCCTCAAACCGCTCGGCGCGGAGCAGGACGCCCAGTTCACGCAGGTGATGCGGGAGCGGTTCCGCCGCGAGGCCCGGGTCGCCGCCTCCCTCCAGCACCGGGGGGTCACCGTCGTCCACGACTTCGGCGACGACAGCGGCGCCGGCGGGATGCTGTTCCTCGTCATGGAACTCCTCGACGGCCGCAACCTGAGCCAGCTCATGGCCGAGGCCGAGGACCGGCCGCTGCCCGTGGACGTGGTCGTGGACATCGCCGAACAGGTCGCCGCCGCCCTCGCCTACACCCACGACCAGGGTGTCGTGCACCGCGACCTCAAACCGGCCAACATCATGCGGCTCACCGACGGCACGGTGAAGATCTGCGACTTCGGCATCGCCCGCCTCGCCCACGACATCGGCTTCACCGCCAAGCTCACCGGCGGTGGCATGGCCATGGGCACCCCGCACTACATGTCCCCCGAGCAGATCTCCGGCGCCGAGGTCGACCACAGCAGCGACCTGTACTCCCTGGGCTGCGTCCTCTACGAGATCGCCACCGGGGCGCCCCCGTTCGACCTCGGCGACTCCTGGTCCGTGTTGGTCGGCCACCGCGACACGCTGCCCGTGCCGCCCCGCCGGCACCGCCCCGAACTCCCCGCCGAATTCGAACGCGTGGTGCTGTGGCTGCTCGCCAAACGCCCCGAGGACCGGCCCGCCGACGCCCGGGTCCTGCACCGCGCCCTCGTGGAGAACCGGCGGCTCGCCCAGGGCGGCGGGCCCGCGCCCGAACCCCCGCCGCCCGCCCTGCCCGGCTGGGCCCGCGAGATCCCCGCCGGACGCAAGGCCGGGGTCGAGTCCCGGCCGGCCAGCGGCGCCTGGGCGCAGCTCCACGGCACCTGGACCAAGGGTCCCGCCCCGCTCACCGCCGGCGGCGGCCCCACCGACCCCCGCCTCACCCTCATGGGACCCCTCGCCCCCGGCCCCACCCCGGGCCCGACCGGCCCGACCGGCGCCCCCGACGCACCCGACCCGTCCGAGACCCAGGACGCGGCGGCGCTGGAACACGCCCGCCGGCTCGCCCGTGCCGGTCGTCTCGGCGAGGCCCTCGCCGCCCACATCCACCTGGCCTCCGCCCGCAACGACCGGCTGGGCCCCGAACACCCCGACACCCTCGCCGCCCGACACGAGATCGGCCACTGCCTCGGCCTCCTCGGCCGCCGGCAAGAGGCCCTCGCCCTGCACCGCGAGGTCGTCGACGCCCGCGTCCGCGCCCTCGGGCCCGACCACCCCGACACCCTCCTGAGCCGACACAGCCTGGCCTGCGCCCTGGGCCGGCTCGACCGGCACGCCGAGGCGTACGCCGCCGCGCTGGCCGCCGCCGAGGCCCGCGCCCGGGTGCTGGGCGCCGACCACCCCGACACCCTCCTCAGCCGCTACGAGAACGCCTGGACCCTGGGCTGCCTCGACCGCTGGGAGGAGGCCCTGATCGAATACCGGACCGTCGCCGACGGCCGGGCCCGCGCCCTCGGGCCGGACCACGCCGACACCCTCGCCGCCCGCTACGAGGTGGGCATCGCGCTGGGCCGGCTCGGTCGGGGGGCCGAGGCCCTGGAGCTCTACGGCGACCTGGTCCGCGACCGGACCCGCGCCTACGGGGACCGCGACCCCGAGACCCTGCGCGCCCGCCACGTGTACGGCGTCAACCTCGGACGACTCGGCCGCTGGACGGAGGCGGTGGAGGAGGCCCGGGCGGTCGGCGTGCTGCGCGCCCGGGTCCTGGGGCCCGACCACCCCGACACCCTGGTCAGCCGCCGCGAGATCGCCGTCGGACTGGGCCGGCTCGGCCGCTGGGGCGAGGCTCTCACCCTGCACCGGGAGATCTCGGCCGCCCGCGAACGCGCCCTGGGCGCCGACCACCCGCACACCCTCGACGCCCTCGGCGACGAGGCCCACTGCCTGGACCGCCTCGGCCGGCACCAGGAGGCCGGGGCCCGCCGGCGCCGCGCCGCCGAACTGCGCGGCCGCGGCCACGGGCACGCCAGCGCGCTGCCGCCGGCCGACCCGCCCGCCGCCGAGGCCGCGTCCGCCGACCCGGCCGAACGTCCCGTGACCGCGGGCGGCTCCTGACCCGGACCGACCCGGACCCCGGGGGTTTGGGGCCGGCCGGCGGCGGCCAGACGCGGGGCAGGACACCGGGGCCGCGCGCCGCGCGGCCGGAGAGGAGCCCGCCATGCGTGAGCAACAGCCGGGGCACGGGGCGCCCGAGGACGCCGAGCACCGGATCGTGGTCGAGGCCGAGGCCCCGACCACCGAGTTCGCCGGATTCACGGTGACCTGCGTGGACGGGCCCGTCGGCACGGTCGACGGGCACGCCCACGAGGTGGCCGGCTCCTGGCTGGTCGTCGACATCGGCACCCGACTGACGGGACGCGTCGTCCTCGTGCCCCGGGAGGCCGTGGTGGAGGTGGACGAGGTGGCCCGGGAGATCCGCCTGGACCTCGACCGCGAGCGGGTCCGGGCCGCCGAGGAGTACGTGCGCGACGAACGCGGCCCGACGGAGGCCGACCACCGCGACGAACTGGCCCTGATCCAACGCCCGGGCCCCTTCTCCGCCCCACCCGGCTGAGCCGGCCGGGCCCGGCCCCGCGCCCTCAGTCGTGGGAGCGGGTCCAGCCGATCGCCGTGAGGCGGGCGCCGTCGGCGGGCCGGTCCTCGGAGAAGAGGAGACGGGGGCCGTCGGCGACCCGGGGCACGTCCACGTACACGCCCCGCCCCACGTAGCGGCCCCGGGCGTGGTGCCGGAACCGGATCGTGACCGGGCGGCCCGCCCAGGCCCCCAGCGGGGCCTCCAGCCGGTGCCAGACCCGGCCCGACCAGCCGGTGAGGGAGCCCTCGGGCCAGGACTCGGGGGCGCCGTCCACCCCGCGCGTGGTCGTGCACGGCAGCGGGGCCCACGAGGCGCCGCCGTCCTCGGAGACCTCCAGGGCGACCCCGCCCTCCCCGGGCACGGTGTCCCACCAGATCGCGCACCGCAGCCGGGCCGTCGCGCGGGTGGGCGTCAGCTCGGGCAGGGTCAGGGTGCCCTCGGCCCCCGGCTCCATGCCGGAGAACCAGGCCGCGCCCCCGTGCCGGGTCCTGACCGGGACCGCCCGCGCGAACGCGTTGCCGGCCGCGACCCGGGGCGCGCTCCCGGCCCGCCAGGTCCGCACCGGGTGCACCGAGTTGCCGAGCAGCACCAGGAAGGAGTCGGTGGAGGGGTCCAGGACGAGGGAGGTGCCGGTGAACCCGGTGTGCCCGGCCGAGTGCGGGCCGGCCATCGCCCCCATGTACCAGTGCTGGTACAGCTCGAAGCCCAGGCCGTGGTCGTGGCCGGGGAACTCCCGGTTGAAGTCGGTGAACAGCAGTTCCACCGAGGCCGGGCGCAGGATCCGGCGGCCCGCGTGGGAGCCGCCGTCCAGCAGGGTCCGGGCCAGGACGGCCAGGTCCCAGGCGGTGCCGAACACCCCGGCGTGCCCGGCCACCCCGCGCAGCGCCCACGCGTTCTCGTCGTGGACCTCCCCCCACACCAGGCCCCGGTCCAGCCCCGACCACGGCGGCCGTTGGACCTCGGTGGCCGCGATGGAGCGGCGCCAGGCGCGCGGCGGGTCGTAGCGGGTGCGGTGCATGCCCAGCGGGGCGGTGATCTCCTCGCGGAGCAGTACGTCCAGGGTGCGGCCGGTGACCCGTTCGAGGAGGAACTGCAGGGTGATCAGGTTGAGGTCGGAGTAGCGGTAGACGCTGCCCGGCGGGTCCTGGGGGCGGGCCGACCACAGCAGCCGCTCCTGGCCGGGCCGGCCGCTCTCCAGGTAGAAGGGGGCCCACGAGCGCAGCCCCGAGGTGTGGGTGAGCAGGTGGCGCAGGGTGACGAGTTCCTTGCCGCCGCCGGTGAACTCCGGCAGCCGGCGGACCACGGGCTCCTCCAGGGCCAGCCGGCCCCGCTCGATCTGCTGGACCGCGAGGATCGAGGTGAAGAGCTTGGTGAGGGAGGCCAGGTCGAAGACGGTGTCCTCGGACATCGGGATCCGCTCGTGCGGCGGGAACTCCCGGGCCCGGTCGGTGCGCCCGTCGTAGCCCGAGTAGCGCACGGCGTGCCCCACGGCCCGGTGCAGGGCCACCGTGCGGCCGCGACCGGCCAGCACCACGGCCCCCGCGTGGTACGGGTGCTCGGGGGAGGGGCCCAGGGCCCGGCGGGCCGCGTCCACGACCCCGTCCAGGTGACGTTCGGTCAGCCCGGCCTGGCGCGCGGAGCCGTAGCGCAGCCGCAGTCCCTGGAGATCGCGGCGTTCGGCCGGGCCGAAGGGGGCCGAGGCCGCCGCGCCCGACCCGGGCAGGGCCGCGTGCAGCAGCAGGACCCCGCCGAGGGCGAGGAGCCGGGCGCCCAGACGACGGCGGGAGAGGGCCGGCGCGGGCCCGGACTCCGGGCCGGGGCCGGCCGGGACCGGCGGGTGCGGGGCGGGCCGGCCGGGGGGCTCGGCGCCGGCCCGTGTCGTGTCCGCGCTGACCCCCGTGTGTTCGCCCATGACCGGTCCTTCCCTTCGTGTCCCGCGCACGCTACTGGGTATCTGCCCGCCCACCGGGGGACCTCGCCCCGATCACTCGGCAAAGAATCTGACGCAGCATCAGAAAACCTCTTCCCTCGCCCGTTCCGCTGCGGCATCCTGCCGCCCATGCAGACGGAGCTGAGCCAACGACTCGGGGTCGAGCACGCCATCTTCGGCTTCACCCCCTTCCCGGCGGTCGCCGCCGCGATCACCCGCGCGGGCGGATTCGGGGTGCTCGGCGCGGTTCGCTACACCGCCCCCGACGACCTGCGCCGCGACCTCGACTGGATGCAGGACCACACCGACGGGCTGCCCTACGGCCTCGACGTGGTGATGCCCGCCAAGAAGGCCGTGGACGGGGTCACCGAGGCCGACATCGAGGCGATGATCCCCGCCGGACACCGCGAGTTCGTCCGGGACACCCTCGCCAAGCACGACGTGCCCGAACTGCCCGAGGGCGAGGCGTCGGGCTGGCGGATCACCGGCTGGATGGAACGCGTGGCCCGCGACCAGCTCGACGTGGCCTTCGACTACCCCATCCGACTCCTCGCCAACGCCCTCGGCTCGCCCCCGGCCGACGTGATCGCCCGCGCCCACGAGCACGACGTGCTCGTCGCGGCCCTCGCCGGCAGCGCCAAGCACGCCCGCCGGCACGCCGAGGCCGGCATCGACATCGTCGTCGCCCAGGGGTACGAGGCCGGCGGACACACCGGCGAGATCGCCACCATGGTGCTCGTCCCCGAGATCGTCGAGGCGGTCTCCCCGCTGCCCGTCCTGGCCGCCGGCGGCATCGGCGGCGGGGAACAGGTCGCCGCCGCCCTCGCCCTCGGCGCCCAGGGCGCCTGGCTCGGCTCGCTCTGGCTCACCACCACCGAGGCCGAACTCCACTCGCGCGCCCTCACCGAGAAGCTGCTGGCCGCCGGCTCCGGGGACACCGTGCGCTCCCGCGCCCTCACCGGCAAACCGGCCCGCCAACTGCGCACCGCCTGGACCGACGCCTGGGACGACCCGGCCGGGCCCGGCGCCCTGCCGATGCCGCTCCAGGGCCTGCTGGTCGCCGAGGCGGTCTCGCGCATCCAACGCCACGAGGTCGAGCCGCTGCTCGGCACCCCGGTCGGCCAGATCGTCGGCCGGATGAACTCCGAACGCTCCGTGCGCGAGGTCTTCGACGACCTGACCCGGGGCTTCGAACGGGCCATCGACCGCGTCAACCGCATCGCCGGACGAGACACAGGAGCCGAGGCATGACCGACAACACCGCCGCCACCCCGCCGAACGGCTTCTGGTCCCAGGCCGCCGCCGACCCGCACCGGGTGGTGCTCGTGGCCCCCGACGGCGCGAGCTGGACCGCCGGCCGGCTGCACGCCGAGGTCAACCGCCTGGTGCACGGACTGCGCGCCTCGGGCCTGGGGGTGGGCGACACCTTCGCCGTGGTCCTGCCCAACGGGGTGGAGTTCCTCACCGCCTACCTCGCCGCCGCCCAGGCCGGCTTCTACCTCGTCCCCGTCAACCACCACCTGGTCGGCCCCGAGATCGCCTGGATCGTCGAGGACTCCGGCGCCAAGGTGCTCATCGCCCACGAACGCTTCGCCGAGGCCGCCGCCGGCGCCGCCGACGAGGCCGGGCTGCCGGCCGAACACCGCTACGCGGTCGGCGAGGTCCCGGGCTTCCGGCCCTTCGCCGAACTCACCGCCGGCCGGCCCGAGACCCCGCCCGAGGACCGCACGCTCGGCTGGGTCATGAACTACACCTCCGGCACCACCGGCCGCCCGCGCGGCATCCGTCGGCCGCTGCCCGGGAAGCTCCCCGAGCAGACCTACCTCGGCGGCTTCCTCGGCATCTTCGGGATCCGGCCCTTCGACGGCAACACCCATCTGGTGTGCTCCCCGCTCTATCACACGGCCGTGCTCCAGTTCGCGGGCGCGGCCCTGCACATCGGACACCCGCTGGTGCTGATGGACAAGTGGACCCCCGAGGAGATGCTCCGCCTGATCGACCGTCACGCCTGCACCCACACCCACATGGTGCCCACCCAGTTCCACCGGCTCCTCGCCCTGCCGCAGGAGGTCAAGGACCGCTACGACGTGTCCTCGATGCGGCACGCCATCCACGGCGCCGCCCCCTGCCCCGACCACGTCAAACGCGCCATGATCGAGTGGTGGGGCGGCTGCGTGGAGGAGTACTACGCGGCCAGCGAGGGCGGCGGCGCCTTCGCCACCGCCGAGGACTGGCTGAAGAGGCCCGGCACGGTCGGTCGGGCCTGGCCCATCAGCGAACTCGCGATCTTCGACGACGAGGGCAACCGGCTGGGGCCGGGCGAACTCGGCACCGTCTACCTCAAGATGAACACCGGCGGGTTCAGCTACCACAAGGACGAGGACAAGACTCGCAAGAACCGGATCGGGGAGTTCTTCACCGTCGGCGACCTCGGTCTCCTCGACGAGGAGGGCTACCTGTTCCTGCGCGACCGCAAGATCGACATGATCATCTCGGGCGGGGTCAACATCTACCCCGCCGAGATCGAGTCCGCCCTGCTCTCGCACCCCGCCGTCGCCGACGCCGCCGCCTTCGGCATCCCGCACGCCGACTGGGGCGAGGAGGTCAAGGCCGTGGTCGAGGCCGCCGAGGGCTTCACCCCCGGCCCGGCGCTGGCCGCCGAGATCCTCGGACATTGCGAACGCGTGCTCGCCGGCTACAAGCGGCCCAAGAGCGTGGACTTCACCGCCGCCATGCCGCGCGACCCCAACGGCAAGCTCTACAAGCGCCGGCTGCGCGACCCGTACTGGGAGGGTCACGACCGACCCATGTGAACGGGCCCGGCCCCCGACGGCCCTTCGGACCGGCCGAAGGACCCGAGGGCCGGGTGAGATGTGACACAGTCTCCGAACCCGCCGTCCGCACCCCCCGACCGGGGGAGCGGGCGGCGGGTTCCGTGCGCCCTCACAAGGGCGTTCGCCGGTCCGGGGCCGTTCGGGTGAACTCCCGGACCGGGCCCCGGGCAGGGCACGGAAACGCGAGTAAAAGGCACGCAAAACACACAGGTCAAGGCCGTAAGTACGGGTGTATGCCTAGACTCGTGACATGACATCGACGGCGACGAAATCAGCCCTGACCGACTGGACCGTGGTGGTCCCCGTAGTGGCACTCGCGGCCCTGGCCTTCAGTCTGGGCGGCGAACTCCCGTCCTTCGCCGTCGCCTTGGTCGCCCTCTGCCTGGCCGGAGCCGTCCTCGCCGCCGTGCACCACGCGGAGGTCGTCGCCCATCGGGTCGGCGAACCCTTCGGCTCCCTCGTCCTCGCCGTCGCGGTCACCGTCATCGAGGTGGCCCTGATCGTCACCCTGATGGCCGACGGCGGACCCGGGACCTCCACCCTGGCCCGGGACACGGTGTTCGCGGCCGTGATGATCACCTGCAACGGCATCGTCGGCATCTCGCTCCTCGTCGGAGCGCTCCGCAACCGGGTCGCCGTCTTCAACGCCGAGGGCTCCGGCGCCGCACTGGCCACGGTGGCCACCCTCGCCACCCTCTCGCTCGTCCTGCCCACCTTCACCACCAGCAAGCCGGGCCCCGAGTTCTCCACCGCCCAGCTCGGCTTCGCCGCCGTCGCCTCCCTCGCCCTGTACGGCCTGTTCATCGCCGTGCAGACCGTCCGGCACCGCGACTACTTCCTGCCCGTCGAGACCAAGCGCCCCAAGAAGGCCGTCCCCAGCGTCGACGGGGACGACGAGGACCACGCCGAGCCGCCCACCGCGCGCGCCGCCCTGATCAGCCTCGGCCTGCTCCTGGTCGCCCTTGTCGCCGTCGTCGGCAACGCCAAGGCCGTCTCGCCCACCATCGAGTCGGGCGTGGCCCGCGCCGGCCTCCCGCACGCCGTGGTCGGCGTCATCATCGCCCTGCTCGTGCTGCTCCCCGAGACCCTCGCCGCCGTCCGCGCCGCCCGCCGCAACCGCGTCCAGACCAGCCTCAACCTCGGCTACGGCTCCGCCATCGCCAGCATCGGCCTGACCATCCCGGCCATCGCCCTGGCCTCCATCTGGCTCTCCGGCCCGCTGACCCTGGGCCTGGGCCCCACCCACATGGTGCTGCTCGCGCTCACCGTGGTGGTCGGCGCCCTCACCATCGTCCCCGGCCGCGCCACCCTCCTCCAAGGCGGCGTCCACCTCGTGCTCCTGGCCTCCTACCTCTTCCTCGCCGTCAGCCCCTGACGGACCGGCAGAGAAGGACCCGCACCGGCCGGGGCGAGGGGGCTCACACCCCCACCGCCCCGGCCGGCCGCGTGTCACCGGGCGGTCAGCGCCGCTCGGTCGCGATCACCACCCGCAGCGCGGGCGAGGCCAGGATCTCCCGCTCGCAGAACCGGGCCGGGGCCCACTCCTCCCGCGAGAACAACCGGGTCTGGTCCACCGCGCGCGGCGAGGTCGGGTCCGAGGACTGCCCGTACGCGAGCAGGGTGCTCGCCACCGGGCAACCCGACCGGTCCCACCCCACGGCCTGCACGTAGCTGGTGCCGTGCGCCACGTCCGTGTAGCCGCCGCCCGTCGGGTCCCAGCGCTGCTCCACCTTGTTCCACACCCCCAGCGCCTCCGCGCCGCCGCCCACCGGCAGCCGCTCCCCGCCCCGGGTCACGAACTGGTGCTCGCCCAGCGGCGCGTCCAACGCGATCCCCGCCGCCCGCAGCTCCGCCACCGTGTCCGCCAAGGCCCGACCGAGGCTTGCCGCCCCGCGGTTGAGGGTGTTCGGGGTGCGCACCGGATCGGCCGCCGAGAACGGCACCTTCCACAGGTCCTTGGCCGGGGTCGAGGCCGTCAGCCGCCGCCAGAACCGGTCGAAGAGCAGCGCGCCGCGGCTGCCGGTGTCCGTCGTCCGGTCCCAGCGCCCGATCACCCCGCAGGCCGCCGACACGTCCACCGACCGGCCGTCGGTGCCGACCGCCGTACCCCCGGGCAGGTCGGCGCAGGCCCGCGCCACGTCCGCCGCCGCGAGGTCACCGGCCGGGGCCCGGTTCGCGTACTGCTGCCCTCGCAGGTCCGCCGGGGTCAGCCGGCCGCGCGCCGCCAGCGCCGCCACGTCCTCCAGCGCGCCCCGGGTGCGCGTCGAACGCGGCGTGGCCACGTCCCCCCACACCCGCTCGTGGCCCGTGATCGGCCGGTCCGGGTTGGCCAGCCACGCGCTGTCGTTGGAGTTCTCCACGTACGGGGCCCCGCTCAGGGTCGGGGTCCGGCCCGGGCCGAACACGCCCGGCTGCACGGCGTCCGGGTCCGAACCCGGCTCGCACGCCGCCCGTGACCCGTCCAACACGGCCACCCCGGACGCCGGGTACAGGGCCCCGCCCAGCGGTGTGGCGCAGTCGGCCACCAGCTCGTCGGTGACCCGGGGCACCACCTGGGACTGCGTGAACAGGGTGCCGCCGGCCGCGTCCGCCGCGATCGTGTTCACCCAGGGCAGGCCCTGGGTGCGGGCCAGGGCCTCGCGCAACTGTCCCACCGATTTCGCCCGCCCCATGGCCAGGGAGGAGTCGGAGGCGCGCAGGTTCTCCGCGTTCGGATCCGACAGGGCGTACGCCGCGGACCGCGTCCAGGGCAGCGGCAGACCGGGCCCCAGGGCCGAGACCACCGGCCCGTACCGGGTCCACCACTGCGTCCGCGTCACCGGCGCGCCGCCGCCCGAGACCGGCACCGTCACCTCGCGCCGGGTCATCCGCTCCGCGACCCCGTCCACCAGGTACACGGTCGGATCGGCCGGGTCCAGGGTCAACTGCCGCACGGTGAAGGGCACCCCGGTGGCCACCGTGTGGCTCCATGCCACCTTCTCGTTGAAGCCCATGTTCACCACGGCGGTGCCGAGCAGGGAGGCCCCCGAGACGTTCAACACCCCCGGGATCGTCTGCTGCGACTGCCAGAACCGCCGCCCGCCCTGCCAGGGGTAGTGCGGATTGCCCAGCAGCAGCCCCGAACCGTTCGCCGAGGTCGACCCGGCGAAGGCCACCGCGTTCGACCCCATGTCGCGCCGCGCCGCCTCGAACATCGCCCGGGCCGCCTCCGCCGCCCGCGCCGGCTCCCGCACCGGGTCGTACGGGGCCTCGGGCGCGGGAATCCCGGCCGCCGCGCGGTCCTTGGCGTCCGGCGGGGCCGCCGAGACCACGGCGTCGGCCGCCCGTCCCTGACCGCCGAGCACCGCCACCGCGAACGCCCGCGCCGCCACGTCCGTCTCGGTCACCGGACGCACCCAGGGCTTGCCCTTGCACGTCGGGTCGGTGATCCGCGCGCCGTTCTGCCGCAGCCACGCGTTGTACCCGGCGGTCCACCCCCGCATCAGCTCCCGGACCTCGGGGCCCGGGCCCGCCGGAGCCGGCCGCGCCATCAGGCGTTCCACGGTGCCCGACTCGCGCACCCCCCGGAAGAAGAGGTCGCTGGAGAGGTTCGTGCTCGCCGAGGACAGCGACCAGTCGGTGGGCGCCGTCGCGCCGAAGTGCCGCGAACGTTCACCGGCCAGGGTCACGAACCCGTCGGCCAGCACGCACACCTGGTCGGCGGCCTGCGCGAAACCGGAACCGAAGCCGAGATCGGCCCAGCTCCGGGCCAGGATGTGCGGCACCCCGTACTCGGTGTACCGGATCACCGCCGACAGGCCCCCGCCGCGCGCCGTCACCGTCGCGGACGGATCCGGGGCGGGGCCGGCGGCGGACGCGGTCAGCGGCGGCAGCACCGCGAGGGCCACGAGAGCCGCGAGGGACGCGCGCGCGGCGCGTCGTAACGAGGTGGAGCGGGTAGGGAAACGCAACATACCTCCCAGGGGTCGCCGACCGTCGGCCGGCTCCGGTCACGGGCGAACGCGACCCGGTCGCGCTCAGCCCCGGGGACGGAACGGATGCCACGCCCGGTTCCCGCCCGGGACGAATCCGCCGCCACCGCACCGTTGACCGACACACCGACCCGGGTGAGGATCACGCCATGACCGACGTGAGCGAACGGACCGTCGACGGACTGCTGCGGGCCTCCGCGCTGCGGGTTCCCACCCGCAGCGCGGTCCGGTACGCCGACCGGGACCACGACTACGCCGCGTTCGACGCCGCCGTCGGCGCGGCCGCCCACGTCCTGCGCGAGGAATGGGGCCTGGCACCCGGCGACCGGGTCGCGACCTTCGCCCACAACAGCGACGCCTACCCGCTGGCCTTCCTGGCCTGCGCCCGCGCGGGCCTCGTGCACGTCCCCGTCAACCAGCACCTGACCGGCGCCGACCTCGACCACCTCCTCGACCACAGCGGCGCCCGCCTCGTCCTCGTCGACCCCGACCTCGCCGACCGGCTCCCCGCCGGCGCCCCGCACCGCCCGCTGCGCGACGCCCCCGGCTCCCTCCTGGACGCCGCCCTCGCCCGCGCCGGCCGCCCCGGGGCCCACGACGAGCCCTCCACCGACCCCGAGGCCCTCGTCCAACTGCTCTACACCTCCGGCACCACCGCCCTGCCCAAGGGCGCGATGATGACCCACCGCGCCCTGTGCCACGCCTACGAGAGCTCCGTCGAGGCCCTGGACCTCGACGAACACGACCGGCCCGTACACGCCCTGCCGCTCTACCACTCGGCCCAGACCCACGTGTTCCTGCTGCCCTACCTGGCGGTCGGCGCGAGCAACACCATCCTGGCCGGCCCCGACGCCGACACCCTCCTCGACCTCGTGGCCCGGGGGGAGGCCGACAGCCTCTTCGCCCCGCCCACCGTCTGGATCGCGCTCGGCAACCACCCCGGATTCGCCGACCGCGACCTGAGCGGACTGCGCAAGGTCTACTACGGGGCCTCGATCATGCCCGTCCCCGTGCTCCAACGGCTCCGGGCCCACCTGCCCGGCCTCGCCTTCTACAACTGCTTCGGACAGAGCGAGATCGGCCCCCTGGCCACCGTGCTGCGCCCCGAGGAGCACGAGGCCCGCCCGGCCTCCTGCGGCCGACCCGTCCGGCACGTGACCGCGCGGGTCGTCGACGAGGACGGCCGGGACACCCCCGACGGGGTGCCCGGCGAGATCGTCTACCGTTCCCCGCAGCTGTGCACGGGCTACTGGCGGGACCCCGAGGCCGGCGAGGAGGCGTTCCGCGCCGGTTGGTTCCACTCCGGGGACCTCGCCACCCGGGACGCCGAGGGCTACCTGACCATCGTCGACCGGGTCAAGGACGTCATCAACTCCGGCGGGGTGCTCGTCGCCTCGCGCCAGGTCGAGGACGTGCTGCACACCCACCCCGGGGTGCTGGAGGTCGCGGTGATCGGGCTGCCCGACCCACACTGGATCGAGGCCGTCACGGCGGTGGTCGTGCCCCGCGACGACACCGTCACCCCCGAGGAGCTCACGGCCCACGCCCGCGAGCGGCTGGCGCACTTCAAGGCCCCCAAGCGCGTGGTCCTTGTGCCGGCCCTGCCCCGCAACGCCTCCGGCAAGATCCTCAAACGCGAACTGCGCCGCACCCTGACGGGGGAGTGAGGCCCCGGGCCGGTCAGCCGGGGCGTCGGGCCGCGAGGAGCCGGCCCACCAGGGCCCCGCCGTGCACGACGAAGCCCACGCCCACCAGCCAGGACTGCACGGCCAGCAGGGTCCCGAACGGGCCGTAGGTGACCGCGCTGGACGCGATCAGCGGCGAGAACACCAGCTGCGAGAACACCCGCAGGCCCAACAGGCCCACGGCGGTGGCCACGGCCCCCGGGAACAGGGCCCGCCACCGCACCCGGCCCGCCAACAGCAGCCACTGGGAGCCCCAGAAGAAGCCCACAGTCAACAGCAGGTCCACCCCCGCCCCCCACACCGTGCCCGGCACCAGCACCAGCACCCCGAGCCAGCCGATCACCAGCGCCAGCCACACCACGTGCCGCCACAGGGTGTGCCAGCGCGCCGGCGGCAGGTCCCAGATCCGCTCGTAGCCCGTCTGCACCGCCCCGCCGAAGGTCAGGCCGAACACGGTCAGGGCCGCGAGACCGAAGGCCGTGGTCCGCTCCAGTGCCTCGTTCCCGGCGCCGAACAGGGACTCCACACGGATCCGCGAGGGCTCGGTCACGCCCAGGGCCTGCCCCAGCCAGCGGCCGAAGCTCTCCCCGGTGCCCGGCACCGCCCCCGCGACCACGATCAACAGCGGGACCAGGGTCAGGAAGCCCAGGGCCGCGAAGCCCATCGCCCGGTGCATCAGCTCCACGTGCCGCCCGCGCCGCCACAGCGTCGCCGCCGGCGAGGACCGCAGCCGCGCGGAGAGCGAACGGGAGTCGGAGGCCATGACACCTGCCCTACCCGCCCGGCCCCTCCCACTCGCCGTCGGACCCCGCGAATGCCCCCGACGAGTGGATTCACGGACCCGGTCGGCCCGCCCGGCCGGCGCCGTCAGCGGGGTCTGAGGTCCACCACCCGGCGGATCTTGCCCACCGAACGCTCCAGGGTCTCGGGATCCACGATCTCCACCGACGCCGTCGTCCCGATCCCCTCCTTGACCGCCCGCGCCACCGCCCGCGCCGCCCGTTCCCGGTCCGCCCCGGTGGCCCCGGGCCGGGCCTCCGCCCGGATGAGCAGCAGGTCCAGCCGACCCTCCCGGGTCAGCCGGAGCTGGAAGTGCGGGGCGACCCCGGGGGTGGCCAGGAGGATCTCCTCCACGGCCGTCGGGTACAGGTTGACCCCGCGCACCACCAGCATGTCGTCGCTGCGCCCCTTGATCCGGCCCATCCGACGGAACGCGGGCCAGGCCGTGCCCGGCAGCAGCCGGGTCAGGTCCCGGGTCCGGTACCGGATCAGCGGCAGCGCCTCCTTGGTGAGGGTGGTGAACACCAACTCGCCCTCCGCCCCGTCCGGCAGCACCTCGCCCGTCACCGGATCCACGATCTCGGGCAGGAAGTGGTCCTCCCACACCGTCGGCCCGTCCTTGGTCTCCACGCTCTCCATCGCCACCCCGGGCCCCATCACCTCCGACAGCCCGTACACGTCCACCGCGTCGATCCCGGCCCGCTCCTCGATCTCCCGCCGCATCCCCTCCGTCCACGGCTCCGCCCCGAGGATCCCCACCCGCAGTCCGCTCGCGCGCGGGTCCAGCCCCTGCCGCTCCATCTCGTCGAGCAGGGTCAACAGGTACGAGGGGGTGACCATCACCACCCCCGGCCGCAGGTCCGCGATCAGCCGCACCTGCCGCTCCGTCATCCCGCCCGAAGCGGGCACCACCGTGCAGCCCAGCCGCTCGGCCCCGTAGTGCGCGCCCAGCCCGCCGGTGAACAGCCCGTACCCGTACGCGATGTGCACGAGGTCCCCGGGGCGCCCGCCGCCCGCCGCGATCGAGCGCGCCATCAGGGTCGCCCACGTGTCGAGGTCGGCCCCGGTGTACCCGACGACGGTCGGGGTGCCGGTGGTGCCGCTGGAGGCGTGCAGCCGGCGCACCTCGGAGCGATCCACCGCGAACAGCCCGTAGGGGTGCTGCGCGCGCAGGTCCGCCTTGGTCGTGAACGGGAAGCGCGCGAGGTCCCCGAGCGAGCGCAGGTCCTCCGGGCGCACCCCGGCCCGGTCGAAGGCGGCGCGGTGGAAGGGCACCCGCTCGTAGGCCCGCCGCAGCACCTCCCGCAGCCGGCGCGTCTGCACCTCCTCCAACTCCCCCCGCGAGTACCGGGGCACCGCCCACTCCTCGGCCCCGCCCGCCCGCGCCCCCGCGTCCGACCCCGTGCCCGATCCCACGCCCACCACCCCGTCCCGGCGCCACGCCGCGCCCTCGAACAACCGAACGATCATTCGGTAGTCTGCCGCGTGCCGGCCGGTCGGAGCAATGCATCGAACGAGTGAATCGATCACGAGCGAGCGGACGGCCCCGCCCGTCACCGGGGGACCGTCCGCTCGTCCTGCCGCAGGAAGGGGAAGGGGTCAGGCGGCCCCGCTCTCGGCCACCGCCTTCGCCCACCGGTAGTCGGCCTTGCCGCTCGGCGAGCGGCGGATCTCCGGCGCCAGGACCAGCCGACGCGGGATCTTGTACCCGGCGAGCTTGGTGCGGCAGTGTCGTTGGATCTCCTCCAGCGAGGGCTCGGCCGCCCCCGTCCGCACCTGCACCACCGCCGCCACCCGACTGCCCCAGGTCGCGTCCGGCACCCCCGCCACCAGCGCGTCGTACACGTCCGGATGCGACTTCAGGGCCTGCTCCACCTCCTCCGGGTACACCTTCTCGCCCCCGGTGTTGATGCACTGCGAACCGCGCCCCAACACCGTGACCAGGCCCTCCTCGTCCACCGTGGCCATGTCCCCGAGCAGCACCCACCGCTCCTCGCCCCGCCGGAAGAAGGTCTCGGCCGTCTTCGCCGGGTCGTTGTAGTACCCGAGCGGCACGTGCCCCCGCTGCGCCAGCCGCCCGGGCTCGCCGACCGGCACCGGCTCGTAGGTCACCGGGTCCACCACCGCCGTGCGCGCGTTGACCCGCAGGCGGAAGGCCCGGTCGGTGCGCTCCCCGGTCGCGGTCCCGTTGAACCCCGACTCCGAGGAGCCGAAGTTGTTCAGCAGCATCACGTTCGGCACCAGCTCCAGGAACCGGGCCCGCACCGTCTCCGACATGATCGCCCCCGAGCTGGAGACGCTGAACAGCGAGGAGAGGTCCGGCAGGTCGCCCGCGGCCTCGCGCGCGTCCAGCAGGTCGATCAGCGGCCGCAGCATCGCGTCGCCCACGAGGGTCAGCGAGGTCACCCGCTCCGCCGCGACGGTCCGCAGCACCTCCTCCGGCACGTACTTGCGGTGGATGACCACCTTCTGGCCGAAGTTGAGCCCGATGAACGCCGTCAGCGTGGAGGTGCCGTGCATGAGCGGCGGGGTCGGGAAGAACACCAGCCCCTCGCCGCCCGCCGCGACCCGCTCGGAGAGCTCCTCCGGGGACTTCACCGGCTCGCCCGTCGGGGCCCCGCCGCCCAGCCCGGCGAAGAACAGGTCCTCCCCGCGCCACATCACGCCCTTGGGCATGCCCGTGGTGCCGCCGGTGTAGATGATCAACTGGTCGTCGCCCGAGCGCGGCCCGAACCCGCGCCCGGGGGAGCCGGCCGCCTCGGCCTCCGCGTACGCCACCGGCGCGATCGCCGGCTCCGTCGCCCCGGCCGGGGCCGCGCCCACCCGCACCAGGTGCCGCAGCCTCGGGGTCCGCGCGAGCGCCCCCGCCACCCGGTCGGTGAACTCCGCGTCGAAGACCAGCCCGGCGAGGTCGGCGTCGGCGTACAGGTAGACGAGCTCCTCCTCCACGTACCGGTAGTTCACGTTCACCGGCACCAACCGGGCCTTCAGGCAGGCCAGGACGGTCTGGAGGTACTCGACGCCGTTGTACAGGTGGAGCCCGACGTGCTCGCCCGCGACCAGTCCGGAGTCCAGGAGGTGGTGGGCGATCCGGTTGGCCGCCGTGTCCAGCTCCCGGTAGGTCAGTCGGCGTACCGCGCCCGTGCCGGGGTGGTCGACGTAGACCAGGGCCTCCCGGTCCGGCACCACGTCCACGATCGACTCGAACAGGTCGGCAAGGTTGTACTCCACCGCTCCTCCTGACCCTCGACGACGCCCCCGGACGGGCCGTCCGGCCGTCATCAGAGCACCGGCGTCCGGAACTGGGAAGGGTGCGCGCCAAGAAATCTGACTGTGTGTCAGCAAACCCTTGAACTGCCGTCGGCGCTACTGCAACCTGTTCCAGTCTGGAGACGGGAGGACGACAATGGGTGGAACGGAACACCTCACCGCGGAGCGCCACGGCGCCACCCTGGTGCTCACCATGAACCGGCCCGAGGCCAAGAACGCGCTCTCGCTGCCGCTCCTGGTGGGCCTGTACGACGGCTGGCTCGAAGCCGACGCCGACGACTCGATCCGCTCGGTGGTGCTCACCGGAGCGGGCGGCGACTTCTGCGCCGGCATGGACCTCAAGGCCCTCGCCGGCCGAGGCGCCGCCGGCGAGGACCCCTACCGCGACCGCATGAAGGCCGACCCCGACCTGCACTGGAAGGCCATGCTCCGCCACCACCGCCCCCGCAAACCGGTGATCGCCGCCGTCGAGGGCTACTGCGTGGCCGGCGGCACCGAGATCCTCCAGGGCACCGACATCCGCGTCGCCGGCGAGAGCGCCACCTTCGGACTCTTCGAAGTCCGCCGCGGCCTCTTCCCCATCGGCGGCTCCACCGTCCGCCTGCCCCGCCAGATCGCCCACACCCACGCCCTGGAGATGCTCCTCACCGGCCGCCCCTACCCCGCCGCCGAAGCCGCCGCCATCGGCCTGATCGGCCACGTGGTCCCCGACGGCACCGCCCTGGACAAGGCACTGGAGATCGCCGACCGGATCAACGCCTGCGGCCCGCTCGCCGTCGAGGCCGTCAAGGCATCCGTGTACGAGAACGCCGAACGCACCGAGACCGACGGACTCGCCGCCGAACTCGCCACCGGTTGGCCCGTCTTCGACACCGACGACGCCAAGGAAGGCGCCCGGGCCTTCGCCGAGAAACGCCCCCCGGTCTACCGCCGCGCCTGACCGCCGCCCCCACCCCCGCCAGAACGGAGCCCGGCCATGACCGCCGCCCCACCGCCCGAGGTGCTGCGCGCCCCGCTCGTCGTCTCCTTCCCCTTCACCCGCTCCCTGGGCCCCGTCCAGAGCGCCTTCCTCACCGGCCTGCGCGAACGGGTCGTCCTCGGCGTGCGCACCACCGCCGGCGAGATCCTCGTGCCCCCGGTCGAGTACGACCCCGTCACCGCCGACGAACTGCGCGAACTCGTCGAGGTCGAACCCACCGGCACCGTCACCACCTGGGCCTGGAACCCCGACCCCCGGCCCGGCCAACCCCTGACCGAACCCTTCGCCTGGGTCCTGGTCCGCCTCGACGGCGCCGACACCGCTCTCCTGCACGCCCTGGCCGCCCCCGGCCCCGAGGCCGTGACCACCGGCATGCGCGTGCGGATCCGCTGGGCCGCCGAACCCACCGGCGCCATCACCGACATCGCCTGCTTCGAACCCCACGAACCCGGCGAGGCCCCCGCCGGCCCCGACACCGCGACGGACCCCCACACCGCCCGCACCCACGACGGCGCCTTCCCCGACCCCGTCACCGGCATCGTCGCCGAGGCCCGCCTCGACTACACCTACAGCCCCGGCCGCGCCCAGACCGCCTACCTGGCCTCCCTCGCCGAACACCGCACCGTCGGCGAACGCTGCCCCTCCTGCCACAAGGTCTACGTGCCCCCGCGCGGCGCCTGCCCCACCTGCGGGATCGCCACCACCGACCGCGTCGAGGTCGGCCCCGCCGGCACCGTCACCACCTACTGCATCGTCAACATCAAGGCCCGCAACCTCGACATCGAAGTCCCCTACGTCTACGCCCACATCGCCCTGGACGGCGCCGACCTCGCCCTCCACGGCCGGATCGGCGGCATCCCCTACGACCAGGTCCGGATGGGCCTGCGCGTCGAACCCGTCTGGACCGACGGCGGCCGCTACCCCGACCACTACCGCCCCACCGGCGAGCCCGACGCCCCGTACGACGCGTACAAGGAGCTCATCTGATGCCCGAGACCCCCGCCGGCCCCGCCCCCCGCGGCGAGCGGGACGTGGCCGTCGTCGCCTTCGCCCAGAGCGACCACCGGCGCCGCACCGACGACCTCAGCGAGGTCGAGATGGTCATGCCCGTCCTCCACGAGGTCCTCGACCGGACCGGACTGCGCGCCCACGACATCGACTTCACCTGTTCCGGCTCCAGCGACTACCTCGCCGGCCGCGCCTTCTCCTTCACCATGACCCTCGACGGCGTCGGCGCCTGGCCCCCCATCTCCGAGTCCCACGTCGAGATGGACGGCGCCTGGGCCCTCTACGAGGCATGGGTCAAACTCCGCACCGGCGAGGCCGACACCGCCCTGGTCTACAGCTACGGCAAGGCATCGCCCGGCTCCGTGCGCGACGTCCTCACCCGCCAGCTCGACCCCTACTACCTCGCCCCCCTGTGGCCCGACTCCGTGGCCCTGGCCGCCCTCCAGGCCCGCGCCCTCATCGACGCCGGCCACACCGACGAGGCCGCGCTCGCCGCCATCGCCGCCCGCAGCCGCGCCGACGCCACCGACAACCCGCACGCCCAGCTCACCGGCACCGTCGACCACGGCGACCACCTCGTGGCCCCGCTGCGCACCGGCGACTGCCCGCCCATCGGCGACGGCGCCGCCGCGATCATCCTCGCCACCGGCGAGACCGCCCGCCGGCTGTGCGCCCGCCCCGCCTGGATCACCGGCATCGACCACCGCGTCGAAGCCCACTCCCTCGGCGTCCGCGACCTCACCGACTCGCCCTCCACCCGCCTCGCCGCCGAACGCGCCGGAGCCTTCGACGCCCCCCTCGACCTCGCCGAACTGCACGCCCCCTTCACCTCCCAGGAGGTCGTGCTCCGCAAGGCCCTCGGGCTCGACGACTCGGTGCGCGTCAACCCCTCCGGCGGCCCCCTCGCCGCCAACCCCATGATGGCCGCCGGCCTGATCCGGATCGGCGAGGCCGCCGCCCGCGTGCACCGCGGCGAGGCCGACCGGGCCCTGGCCCACGCCACCTCGGGCCCCTGCCTCCAGCAGAACCTGGTCGCCGTCCTCGAAGGAGACCCGCGATGAGCAAGGAACCGGTGGCCGTCGTCGGGATCGGCCAGACCAAACACGTCGCCGCCCGCCACGACGTCTCCATCGCCGGACTGGTCCGCGAGGCCGCCCGCCGCGCCCTCGACGACGCCGGCCTGGACTGGGCGGACATCGACGCCGTCGTCATCGGCAAGGCCCCCGACTTCTTCGAGGGCGTCATGATGCCGGAGCTCTACCTCGCCGACGCCCTCGGCGCCGTCGGCAAACCCATGCTGCGGGTGCACACCGCCGGCTCCGTCGGCGGCTCCACCGCCCTCGTGGCCGCCAACCTCGTGGCCGCCCGCGTCCACCGCACCGTCCTCACCCTCGCGTTCGAGAAGCAGTCCGAGTCGAACGCCATGTGGGGCCTGTCCCTGCCCGTCCCCTTCCAACAGCCCCTGCTCGCCGGCGCCGGCGGCTTCTTCGCCCCCCACGTCCGGGCCTACATGCGCCGCACCGGGGCCCCCGACACCGTCGGCTCCCTCGTCGCCTACAAGGACCGCCGCAACGCCCTCAAGAACCCCTACGCCCACCTCCACGAACACGACATCACCCTGGAGAAGGTCCAGAACTCGCCCATGCTCTGGGACCCGGTCCGCTACTCCGAGACCTGCCCCTCCTCCGACGGGGCCTGCGCGATGATCCTCACCGACCGGGCCGGCGCCGCCCGCGCCCCGCACCCGGCGGCCTGGGTGCACGGCGGCGCCATGCGCAGCGAACCCACCCTCTTCGCCGGCAAGGACTTCGTCTCCCCCCGCGCCGGCCGCGACTGCGCCGCCGACGTCTACCGGCAGGCCGGCATCACCGACCCCCGCCGCGAGATCGACGCCGTCGAGATGTACGTGCCCTTCTCCTGGTACGAACCCATGTGGCTGGAGAACCTCGGCTTCGCCGGCGAGGGCGAGGGCTGGAAACTCACCGAGGCCGGGGTCACCGAGCTCGACGGGGACCTTCCGGTCAACCCCTCCGGCGGGGTCCTGTCCACCAACCCCATCGGCGCCTCCGGCATGATCCGCTTCGCCGAGGCCGCCCTCCAGGTCCGCGGACAGGCGGGCGAACACCAGGTCGACGGTGCCCGACGGGCCATGGGCCACGCCTACGGCGGCGGCTCGCAGTTCTTCGCGATGTGGCTGGTCGGGGACGAGCCGCCGACCCGCTGACCCCGACCGGCGCCCCGGCCCCCACCGCCCGGCGCCGGCCGGATCCGGGCCCGGCCCGCGGGACGATCTGTCCGCGGCCGGGCCCGCCGGCTACTCTGGGCGCGGACGACACACCGGGTCCCCCGTGAAGGAGTCGCACGTGACCGACATCAGCATCAGCACGTCCGAGACCGACCGGCAGCGGCGAGCGGTCTCGGGATGGGACAAACCCGAGTTGGACCTCACCGGGGCCGGCTGGGAGTCCGGGAGCGCCGGATCGGGCGACGTGCAGATCGCGTTCGTCGAGGGCTTCATCGCCCTGCGCAACAGCACCCGCCCCGACAGCCCCTCGCTGATCTTCGCCCCCGACGAATGGCGGGCCTTCATCCGGCGGGCCCGGGGCGGCGCCTTCGACCTGACCTGACCCGCGAGCCGACCCGAGCCGGCCGGCGGCCCGGACCGCGCCCGCCGGGGCGCCCGGTCCGGGCCGCCGCGCGCGCCGGGGCCGCCCGTCGCCCCCGGCACGCATGTGCGGACGCGAGATCCGGACCCGCCGCCGGATTCGGCCCGCTCGCCCCGAACCGCCGGCGCACGAACGGACAAGCCCACCCCCACCGGGCAGATTCGCCTCACCGGAACCACCCGTCCCACCCGTCACGCCCCTGACCTCCCGAAAGAAGTTGCGATCTTTCCCGGCCGGCGCCCCGCGCGGGCCCCCCGCGCGGCGTAACCTGAACCCCCGCAACAGCTCTGGGGGTAGCGGACATGACACAGCGACCGGCCCGGCAGCGACGCCCGCTGCTGGAACGCGAGGCCGAACTCGCCGCCGTCGACGAGGTCCTCGACGAACTCGTCGACCCCACGCCGAACGGCGCCCTGCTCGCCGTCTCGGGCCCCGCCGGCCTGGGCAAGACCACCCTCCTCGCCGAGATACGCCGACGGGCCCACGCCCGCGGCTGCACCGTCGCCGGCGCCCGCGGCGGCGAACAGGAACAGACCCAGCCCTTCCACGTGGCCCGACAGCTCGTCCAACCCCTCCTCGCCGGCACCACCGAGGAGGAACGCCGCGCCACCCTCGGCGCCTGGTACCCCATCGTCGGCCCCGCCCTCGGCCTGTGCGCCCCCGAGGAAGGCGCCCCGCCCGACGCCCTCGGCCTGCGCGACGGCCTCGACTGGGTCCTCACCTCCCTCGTCCTGGCCCGCGCCCCCATGGTCCTCGTCCTCGACGACGCCCACTGGGCCGACCCCGAGTCCCTCGGCTGGCTCGCCGGCTTCGCCGCCCGCGTCGAACAACTGCCCCTGGTCATGGTCGTCGGCTACCGCCCCGACGAACTCCCCGCCCACGCCGACGCCTTCCGCACCCTGCCCCGACGCGCCGGCGGCCGCCCCCTCGACCTCGCCCCGCTCAGCACCGAGGGCGTCACCGACCTGCTCCGCCACACCATCGGCGCCCACGCCGACGCCGCGTTCTGCCACGCGGCCTGGCAGGTCACCGCCGGCAACCCCTTCGAGGCCGTCGAACTCACCGCCAAGGTCCGCGACCGCGGCCTGCGCCCCGTCGAGGCCAGCGCCCCGCTCCTGGTGGACCTCGCCGCCGCCCAACGCGGCACCGGACTCGTCGACCGCCTCGACCGGCTCGGCCCCTCCACCGTCCGCTTCGCCTGGGCCTGCGCCGTCCTCGGCACCGCCATCCCCCGCGACCTCGCCGCCCGGGTCGCCGCCGTCGGAGCCGAGGAGGCCGTCGACGCCGCCACGCGCCTGCGCCGCGCCCGCATCCTCGCCGAACCGCCCGCCGAGGACGCCGACGCCCCGCTGGAGTTCGTCCACCCCCTCATCGCCACCACCCTCTACCGGGCCATCCCCGACGCCTTCCGCGTCGCCCTCCACGGCAAGGCCGCCGCCGCCGTCATCGACGCCGGACTCGGCGACTCCGCCGCCGCCCGCCACCTGCTGGAGACCCACCCCGAGAACGACCCCTGGGTGGTGCGCGTACTGCGCCGGGCCGCCGCCGAGAACCTCCGTGCCGGCGCCCCCGACGCCGCCCGCCGACAACTCGCCCGCGCCCTCCAAGAGCCCCCGGACTACGAGGAACGCGCCGCGGTCCTCTACGAACTCGGCTGCGCCTCCCTGCTCACCGAACCCGCCACCACCGTCAACCACCTGCGCGACGCCCTCGACGAACCCTTCGACGACCCGAACCTGCGCCAGGCCATCGTGATCCGCCTCGCCCAGGTCCTCGCCCACACCGACCGCCTCGCCGAGGCGTCCGAGGTCCTCGCCCGGGAGATCCCGCACACCCAGGACTCCCGCGACCGACTGCGCCTGCAGGCCGAACAGTTCATGTGGGACGCCTTCGACGCCGTCGAACCCGACTCCCCGGCCCGCTCCCGCCGCCTCGCCAAACTCGCCGACCACCTCACCGGCCGCGACCTCACCGAGCGCTACGTCATCGGCCTGCGGGCCTGGGACGCCACCCTGCGCGGCGAACCCGTGGAGGTCTGCCTGCACCACGCGGACCGGGCCCTGGGCGAGCACTTCAGCTGGGCCCACGCCGACCGCGGCTTCGAGGTGCCCGTCCTGGCCGCCATGTGCCACGCCTACGCCGACCGCCCCGCCCGCGCCGAGGAGCTCTTCGCCGCCGGCACCGCCGAGTTCGAGGAACAGGGCTGGCACGGCGCCCACCTCTCCTTCGCCCACGGGCTGCGCGCCCACATCCTGTTCCGGCGCGGCCGGCTCGCCGAGGCCGAGGAGCTGGCCCGCAGCGGGGTCGCCCACGGCGAACGCGTCGGCCGCCGCACCCCCGTCCACTGGTACGCGATCGCCACCCTCGTCCAGATCCTCCTCGCCCGGGGCCGGGTGGACGAGGCATGGCGCCTGGCCGGCGAGCACGAGTTCGGCGAACCCTTCCCGGCCGCCGTGGTCTTCCCCGACGCCCAGACCGTGTACGCCGAACTCCTGCACGCCCGGGGCGAGACGGCCGCCGCCGTCGTCGAACTGGAGTCGGCGGGGGAGCGGCTGAGCCGACGCGGCATCCAGAACCCCACCTGGTGCCCCTGGGCCCTGCACCTGGCCCGGGCCCTGGCCCCCACCGACCCCGTCCGGGCCCGGGAACTGGCCGAGGACGCCGTGCGTCGCGCCCGGGCCTACGGGGCGCCCTCCGGGATCGGCGCGGCCCTGCGCACCGCCGCGGAGGTCGCCGCCCCCGAGGAGCGCGAGGCCCTGCTCGCGGAGGCCGTGGACGTGCTGTCCACCTCCCCGGCCGGCCACGAGCTGGCCCTGGCCCTCGCGGCACTGGGCGCCGTCCGCGCCGACCTCGACCTGACCACCCGGGCCCACGTTCTCGCCGTCGAATGCGGCGCGGACGGCCTGGCCGCCGACACCTTCACCGCGCTGGCCGCCCTCGGCGGGCGGCCCCCGTGCCCGCCGGCGCCCGGTCCGCGACCCGAGGCGGGGCTGGAGCACCGGGTCGCGGCCCTGATCGCGGCGGGCGCGGGCGGCCCCGAGGTCGCCGCCGCCCTCGACCTGCCGGTGGACCGGGTGCCGGTGCTGCTCTCGGGGGCCTGTCGGGACCTGGGCACCGACCTCGGCGGCCTGCCCGGCCTGCTGGGGCGCGTCCCGGGCCCCGGGACGGGCGCGATACTGGGCCCATGACCCGACCCGTGATGATCGTCGACGGCGCCAACGTGGTGGGCTCCACCCCCGACGGCTGGTGGCGGGACCGCAAGGGGGCCGCCGAGCGGCTGCGGGACCGCCTGGCGGCCCGCGCCGCCGAGGCCGAGGCCGAGGCCGAGGAGATCGTGTTGGTCGTGGAGGGCGCGGCCCGTGACGTGACCCCGGTCCCGGGGGTCCGGGTCGAGTCCGCCCCCGGCAGCGGGGACGACGCGATCGTGGCCCTCGTGGCCGCCCTGGCCCCCCGCCCGTGCCGCGTGGTCACCGCCGACCGGGAACTGCGTGCCAGGGTCACCGCCCTCGGCGCATCGACCGTCGGTCCCGGACTCCTGCGACCTCCGGCCCACTGACCCGCGGACCCGTGTCCCGGCCCGGTCCCGGTCCCGGCCCGTGGGCCGCAAAGCGCTCCGGGCCACGTACCATGGCGGCATGTCCTTCCTCCGCCGCAACCGCGCCGCCACACCCGCCGGCCCGGACTTCGACGTCCTGGCCATGGACCCGGGGGACTGGCCGGGAAACCTCGGCGCCGGCCTGCTGCCCGCTCCCGACGGCACCTGCCAGGGCGTGTTCCTGCGCTACGACCTGTTCGGCGGACGCGGCCCCGCGATGATCATCGGAAACCTCCCCGAGGGCTCCCCGGCGCGCGAGCCGGCCGAGGGCCGGATCCCGTTCGAGGTCGCGCAACTGCTCGCGGCGCTGGAGAACGAGGAGGACGTCGAGGTCGTCGGCGTCGAGGACTGCCCGGTGATGCAGGGGGACAACCTCCTGATCGTCCGCAAGGTCAAGCTCAGCGAGAGCCGGATCTCCTGCGTGCAGTTCGACCGCAGCGACAACGTCCTGGTCACCATCGCGAGCTGGGACCGCCCCATCTCGGACGACCTGTACGCGCTCCTGAAGCCGCTGCCCGCCGAACTCTTCCAGCAGGGCTGAGCCCCCGGCCCGGTCCCGGGCACGCGAAAAACCCCGCACGCGGGGTGCGGGGCTTCGGGCGGCAGGATCGTTTCAGCCGGGTGTGGCCGGGCACGTCGGGCAGCCCTCGGGCGGACCGGGTCGACGGGTGCGGGGCGACGGGCACCGGCCGGGGGTTCCCGGCCGGCGACGCCCGCCCGCGAGGACCGGCACCTCAGCGGGTGCCGACCACCGCCCGCACGGCGCTGCGCGCCATGGCCACGTCGTCGTGCAGCCTGCGCAGCAGCAGCCGCTGCTCCTCGCCCGGGGTCAGCGCCCCCGAGGGCAGGGGCTGTACCGGCGCCGCGGCCTGCGCGGCCCGCTGTACCGCCGTCTCCGCCATCCTGATCTCGCGGGTGAGCACGAGCATCAGGTTGACGAGGAACGCGTCCCGCTCCGCCGGGCCGCCGGCCTGCGCCAGCCGGCTGATCTGACCGCGGGCCGCGGGGGCGTCGCCCAGCACCGCCCACAGCGTCGCGAGGTCGTAGCCCGGCAGGTACCAGCCCGCCAGTTCCCAGTCCACGAGCACCGGGCCGGTCGGCGACAGCAGCAGGTTCGACAGCAGCGCGTCACCGTGGTTGAACTGGTGCCGCACGCCCGCCAGTCGCAGGCCGTGCATCAACTTCTGCAGATCGCCCAGGTCGCGGTCGGTCAGCAGGCCGAGGTGGTGGTAGTGACGGATCCGCTCCCCGTAGGCCAGCGGGTGACCGAAGAGCTCCGGCGCGGGCCGCCACTGCCCGAGCCGGTGGATCGCGCCGAGCGCGGCCCGCACGTCGGGCCGGGGCGGGGCCTCCACGGGGTGGCGCTGGAGGGCGGCCACCCGGCCGGCCATCCGCTCCACGACCAGGACGCAGTTCTCCGGGTCGGCCGCGATCAGCCGCGGCACCCGGACCGGCGGGCGGTGCCGGACGAACGCCCGGTACGTCGCTATTTCGTGCCGGTAGCGCTCACGCCACTCCGGCGAGGAGTCCAGTAAAACCTTCGCGACGGCCGTGGTCCGCCCGGTGGTCCCGACCAGCAGCACCGAACGGCCGCTGCGCCGCATCACCTGGACCGGTGTGAACTCCGGGCAGATCCGCTGGATCGAGGCCAGCGCGGTCCGCAACTGCGCGCCCTGCGGGCCCGAGAGGTCCAGTCTGCCGCTGACCTGCTGGGGCATGGTGCCCGGGAGGCGCCGCGCCCGCACGGTCCCCGGCACCGGGGCGTGGGCCCGGGAGGGGTCGAGGTAGGGGCCGCCGCCCGCGGGGAGGGTGCGGTGCGGCCGTACGGGGGCGGACACGGAGGTGGTGGCTGCGTACATGACGGAGTGCTGTTCCCTTCGTGTGCCGACGAGTTGTCGCGCGCCGCCCGCTCCCGCTGCCCTTCGGATCACCCTGGGGAGTGCTCCGGTGGGCCGGTCGGGGAGGCGCATCACCACCACACACCCGGGCGCGGGTGGCACACCATCTGGCGCACCCTGGCGAACCCTGGCGAATAGTCGCCCGGCACCTGACGGAGGGCTACTGTCGAGGCAGCCGAGAACCTGGGGGCTTGACGTGGGCAACGGACCCAACACCCGCCTGAACGACCTGTTCGGCCTCGCCGGATGGTCCAAGGGGGAACTCGCGAGGATGGTGAACCGGCAGGCGGCGGCCATGGGCCACCACCAACTGGCCACCGACACCTCGCGGGTGCGGCGCTGGATCGACCTGGGGGAGACCCCGCGCGAACCGGTGCCCACGGTACTGGCCGCCTTGTTCACCGAGCGACTCGGTCGTGTCGTGACCATCGAGGACCTCGGGTTCACCAGGCGACGACGCGCCTCCGCACGCACACCGGACGGGTCCCCACCCAATCCCGACGGTCTGCCCTGGGCGCCGGAACGCACGGCCGCGGTCCTCACCGAATTCACGGGAATGGACCTCATGCTCAACCGACGCGGTCTCATGAGCGCGGGCGCCGCGCTGACGGCGGGTACCGTCATCACCTCCGCCATGTCCGAGTGGCTGCTCACCGAACCGGTGCGCGCCACCCCCCTGTCCCAGGGCGCCTTCGCGGTCGACACCGTCGGCCTCGACCGGTACGAGGCGGCGCCCGTCGGCTCCCAGGAGATCGAGGCGCTGGAAGCCTCCGTGGACGTGTTCCGGGCCTGGGACGCCTCGCGCGGCGGCGGCCTGCAACGCAAGGCCGTGGTGGGCCAGTTGAACGAGGTGGGCGGAATGCTCGCCTACCACCACCCGGACCACCTGCAGCGCCGGCTGTGGGGGGTGGCGGCCAACCTCGCGGTGCTCGCGGGGTGGATGTCGCACGACGTGGGCCTGGAACCCACCGCCCAGAAGTACTTCGTGATCGCCGCGCACGCGGCCCGCGAGAGCGGGGACCGGCCGCGCGCCGGCGAGGCCCTGTCCCGGGCCGCCCGTCAACTCGTGCACCTCGGCCGCCCCGACGAGGCCCTCGACCTGATGAAGCTGGCCCAACAGGGCGCCGGCGAGGAGGCCCTGCCGCGCACCCGGGCGATGCTGCGCACGGTGGAGGCATGGGCCCAGGCGGCCCTGGGCAAGGGCCAGGCCATGCGCCGCACCCTGGGCGAGGCGGAGGAGCTGTTCGTCTCGGATCGCGGTGAGCAGGACACCCCGAGCTGGATGCAGCACTTCGACGAGGCGGACCTGCACGGCATGCAGGCCCTCGCCTACCGCACCCTGGCCGACCACGACCCGGCGGCCGCGCCGATCGCCCAGCGGCACGCCAAGGAGGCCCTGCGGTTGCGGGGTTCGGGCCACCAGCGCTCGCAGATCTTCGACTACCTCTCGCTGGCCTCCGCCTGCCTGCTCGGGGACGACCCGGAACAGGCAGACCGCTACGCCCGGCTCGCGTTGGTGTCGATGGGGGAGACCTCCTCGCACCGCACCTGGGACCGGCTGCGCGAGATGTACCGGCTGACCGCGCGGTACGACGGCCACGGCACGATGGAGGCGCTGCGGCGGGACATCGCCCAGGCCCTGCCCGACAGCCCGGTCCGCCTGCCCCGCCCCGCCGGGGTCTGAGGGGGGGGCGGCCCCACCCGTACGCGCCGAGGCCCGAACCCCCGCAGAGTTCCGTGCCCCGGGGTCGGGCCTCGGTCGTTCGGTGGTACGCGGACTCAGCGGGCGCCCGGGACCCGGAGGGTCAGGACGCACGCGTCGGTCTCGCGCGCGGCGGAGCCGAAGGCGTCCGCGATCACCCGGGCCGCCTCGCGGGCACCGGTGGTCGCGGCGAGCTCGGGGGCGAGGGCCAGCAGGCGTTCCGTCACGCCCTGCGGGGCGTGCGGGTCGGCGTCCGGGCCTGGGCCGGCGAGGGATTCGGTGTGCAGGACCACCAGGTCGCCGGGGAGCAGCCGCAGGGTGCGCTGTTCGTAGGGCACCTCGGGGGCCGCGCCGAGCGGGATCCCGGCCGGGCCGGTCAGGGGGCGGGCGGCGCCGTCGCGGATCAGCACGGGGGCCGGGTGCGCGGCCCGCGCCCAGGTCAGGGTGGAGTCGGCGGGGTCGTGCCGGCAGCACAGGGCGGAGCCGAGGGCGGGTTGGGCGGAGGAGTCCAGGAGCCGGCCCGACAGGCCGAGCAGCGAGCCGGGTTCGACCCCGGCCATGGCCATGCCGCGCAGCGCGCCCAGCAGCATGGCGATGGTGGAGGTGGTGGCGACCCCGTGTCCGGCGAGGTCGCCGAGGGTCAGCAGGGTGCGTCCGTCGTCGAGGGCCTGGGCGTCGGACCAGGAGTCCCCCCGGGTTCCGGCGCCGGCGGCGGGCAGTCGCAGGCCCGCGATGTCGAGGGCGGCCGATCCGGTGTCGGGGGTGGGCTCCGGCACGTGCACGGTCGGCAGCACGGCCTCGCGGAGCTGGGCGGCCAGTCGCTGTTCGGTGCGCGCGTTCTCCTCGCGGCGGCGCAGGTCCTCGGCGGTGACCCGCTCGGCGCGTTCGCTGCGCCGCAGGTCGCTGACGTCCCGGAAGACGGCCCAGACGGAGGCGGTGCAGCCGTCGGCGTCCAGCACGGGCTCGCCGCGCATGTGCAGGGAGCGCACCAGGCCGTCGGGGCGCACGACGCGGAACTCGCCGTCGATGGGCCTGCCGTCGATCAGGCAGGCCGTCATCATCGCGGTCATCAGGGGCCGGTCCTCGGAGAAGAGGGCGGAGCCCAGTTCGTCCAGGGGCAGGGCGCCGGCCGCGCGGGAGCGGCCGAAGAGCTCGTGGGTCTCCTCGGACCAGTCGGCCTCGTCGGTCAGCAGGTTCCACTCGGCGGTGCCCACGAGAGCGGTGGGGGAGTCGAGGGCGGGGGCGCGGTCGGCGCCCGCGGCGAGTTCGGCCGCGTCGCAGCCCGCGCAGCCCTCGGGGCAGGCGATCCCCTCGGGCGGCAGCCCCTCCCGCAGCCGGCCGAGGTGGCCGCGCACGTCGTCCAGTTGGTGGACGGCGAGGTCGCACAGGGCGCGTTGCCAGCGGGCGCGCGCGTCGTCCCCGTCCGCCTCCCCGGCGTCGCGGCGCACGGCGTCCACCTCGCCGCGCAACAGGTGGGTCCGGGCGATGAGAGCGTCCACGGAACCCGGCTCCGGCGGTTGCGCGGAGTGTTCCGCGAACAGATGGGACGGCATGAGAACTCCGATGCGGGCGCGGCACGGTCAGGACTGTCCGAGGGATCGACCGGGAACGACTCTGGCACAGGCGGCGACCGGTCGTAAGGCGTTTGGCAACATCCGAACCAATGTTGCATCTGGCATATGCCAAGGGCTCCGGCGCCTCCGCTTCCCGTGCGAACGAATCCGGCCGGCTCCCTTCCCGACCTGTCCCGGACCGCCCCGACTCGTGCCGGCGCCGGGCAGGAAGTCCCGTCCGGAAGCGTTCGTTCGGCGGGTCGGGTCCGTACACACGACCGAAGTCACGGGCACGTGTGTGCTGATCCACTGGAGTCGGGCACCGACCGGGCCCGTCCCGGCCGACCGAAGGACCCCGTGCTCCGGCACCTGCTCCCCACCCTCCTCAGCGGCGGCCTCGCCCTCGCCGTCGCCCTCGGCGCGATGACCGTGCTCCGACTGCACCTGCGCCGCCGCGAACGGGCCGAGGCCCCCGAGCACGGCCCCGGCCCCGAGCGCCCGATACCGCCGAAGGGCTGACAACCCGCGCCAAGATCGTTACGCTACGTGCCGGTAATCACGGGGCGGGGGGCGGACGCGGACCACCGCGCACCCCGCCCGCGCGGCACACGAGGCGGGGAACCCATGACGGTCGACGACACCACCGGCACCACACCCGCGCCCCACCCGGGGCCCGCCGGCACCGGCCGGCGCGCCTTCCTCACCCACCTCCTGGCCGCCCCCACCCTGGCCCTCCTCACCCGGATCGGCGCCGACGCCCTCGCCCCCACCCCCGCCCACGCCCTGCCCACCCCGCCCGCGCTGCCCGACCTCCTCGACCTCGGCGACCTGTTCATCCTCGCCGGCGCCCCCACCTCCGGGCTGCTCACCCTCCGCGTGGACACCGACGGCACGATCCGCTTCCGGCTGCCCCGCGCCGAGGTCGGCCAGGGCCTCACCACCGCCGTGGCCATGATCGTCGCCGAGGAACTCGACACCCCGCTCGCCCGGGTCCACGTGGCCCTCGACGACGCCCGCCCCGAGCTCCTCTTCAACCAGCTCACCGGCAGCTCCAACGCCATCCGCTCCCTCCACGACCCGATCCGGCACACCGCCGCCGGCGCGCGCGCCCGCCTCGTGGCCGCCGCCGCCCGCGCCTGGAAACTGCCCGCCCGGGAGCTGAGCACCGCCGACGGCGCCGTGCACGCCCCCGACGGCCGGCGCGCCGACTACGGCGAACTCGCCGGGCCCGCCGCCGACCCCGCCCTCGTGGTCGCCCCCGCCGCCCCCAAACCCGCCGCCCGCCGCACCCTCGTCGGCACCCCCGTCGGCCGCGTCGACGCCCGCGCCATGGTCACCGGCGCCCAGCGCTACACCCTCGACCTCGACGTGCCCGGCGCCGCCCCCTGCGTCGTGCGCCGCCCGCCCACCCTCGGCGGCACCGTCCGCGCCGTCCGCAACGCCGCCGCCGTCCGCGCCCGCCCCGGGGTCCGCGCCGTGGTCACCGTGCCCACCGGCGTCGCCGTGGTCGCCGACACCTTCGGACAGGCCCTCGCCGCCAAGGACGCCCTCGACGTGGACTGGGGCCCCGGCCCCGCCGACCACCTCTCCGACGCCGACGTCCGAGCCCGCCTGCGGCAGGCCAACCCGCCGCACCTCCTGCCCCCGCTGCTCACCGCCCACCTCGACGCCGAGTTCACCTTCGCCCCGGTCGGCCACGCCCCCATGGAGACCAACACCGCCATCGCCGACGTCCGCCCCGACCGGGCCGAGATCTGGGCCGGGCTCAAGTCCCCGATCGTCGCCCGCCAGACCATCGCCGCCGAACTCGGCCTGCCGGTCTCCGCCGTCACCGTGCACGTGGTCCAGGCCGGCGGCTCCTTCGGCCGACGCCTCTTCTTCGACGCCGCCCTGGAGGCCGCCCGGGTCTCCCGCGCCTGCGGCCGCCCGGTCAAACTCATGTGGACCCGGATCGACGACACCCGACACGGCCGGATGCGCCCCGCCACCCACCACCGGGTCCGCGCCACCCACGCCCTGGGCGCGCTCCTCACCTTCGACCACCGCGTCGCCGCCGTCGAGACCGACTTCCGACACGGCCTCGGCGAGATCATCACCGCCACCGCCGCCCACCTGCCGCTCGGCCTGGGCAACGCGACCCTCGCCCAGACCCTCTTCCACACCACCGTGAAGTCCCCCTACCAATTCGGGGTCACCACCCACTCCCTCACCGAGGTCCCCCTCGGCATCCCCACCGGCTCCTGGCGCTCGGTCTACTCCGCCAACACCCGGGGAGCCGAGGAGATCGTCGTCGACGAACTCGCCCGCGCCCTCGACCGAGACCCCCTCGAATTCCGCCGCGCCCACCTCGCCGACCCCGCCGCCCGCGCCGTCCTCGACACCGTCGCCCGCGCCGGCCACTGGGGCCGCGCCATGGCCCCCGGCACCGCCCAGGGCCTCGGCTTCCACGAGGAGTACCGCTCCCGCACCGCCTGCCTCGTCGAGATCGACACCCGCGACCCCGACCACCCCCACGTCACCAAGGCCGTCATCGCCGTCGACGTGGGCCTGCCGATCAACCCCCGGGGCCTGCGGGCCCAGATGACCGGCGGCCTCCTCGACGCGATCTCCACCACCCTCAGCTCCGGCCTCCACCTCGACCGGGGCCTGCCCCTCGAAGGCAGCTACGGGCAGTTCCACTGGGCCCGGCAACGCGACACCCCCCGCGAGGTCGAGGTCATCGTCATGCCCCCGACCTCCGAGGAACCCGGCGGGGCCGGCGAACTCGGCGTGCCCGCCGCCGTCGGCGCCGTCGCCAACGCCTGGGCCCGCGCCACCGGCCGCGCCCCCCGCTCCTTCCCGATCCACTTCGACGTGGACTTCACGCCCTACCCCCGCTGACCCCCGCCCGGAAGGCCACCGTCGTGCCCACCCACTCCTTCACCGTCAACGGCCGCCCGGTCACCGTCGACGCCCCCGCCGACCTGCCCCTGCTCTGGGTCCTGCGCGACCTGCTCGGCATCACCGGCCCCAAGTACGGCTGCGGGGTCGACGTCTGCAAGGCATGCACCAGCCACCTCGACGGCCGGGACGTCCGCCCCTGCGTCGTGCCCGTCGCCGAGGTCGCCGGGCGCGAGGTCACCACCATCGAGGGCCTCGCCGACGGCGACCGGCTGCACCCCGTCCAGGAGGCATGGCTCGACGCCGACGTCGCCCAGTGCGGCTTCTGCCAACCCGGCCAGATCATGGCCGCCGTCGCCCTGCTGCGCCGCACCGCCGAACCCACCGACGCCGACCTCGACGCCATCGCCAACATCTGCCGCTGCGGCACCTACCCCGCCATCCGCGACGCGATCCGCGCCGCCGCCACCGCCATGGCCGCCGACCGCGACTGAAACCCCCGTCCCCTCACCCGAACGGCCCGCCCCGAAGGGCGGGCCGGCCCCACCCGCCGCGACGATCGACCAATGAGGCGCATCAACCCCAAGCGTGTGCTCGTCGGCGAACCGCTGGACACCGCCCGCCTGGGCGAGACCCTGCTCCCCAAACGTCTCGCGCTGCCCATCTTCTGCAGCGACCCCCTCTCCTCGGTGGCCTACGCCACCGAGGAGATCCTCCTTATCCTGGCCCTCGGCGGCGTGGCCCTGCTGCACCTCACCTGGTACGCGGCCGCCGCCATCGTCTTCCTGATGGTCGTCGTCATCGCCTCCTACCGGCAGACCTGCCACGCCTACCCCGGCGGCGGCGGGGCGTACGTGGTCAGCTCCGAGAACCTCGGACCCACCGCGGCCCTCACCGCCGCCAGCGCCCTCCTCGTCGACTACGTGCTCACCGTCGCCGTCTCCGTGGTCTCCGGGGTCTCCGCCATCACCTCGGCGATCCCCTCCCTGCACGACCACATGGTGGCGCTCTCGGTGGGCTTCGTCGTCGTCCTCACCCTGCTCAACCTGCGCGGGGTCCGCGAATCCGGCCGGATCTTCGCGATCCCCACCTACGGCTTCGTCCTCGTGATCTACGTGATGTTCGCCGTCGCCCTGTTCCGGCTGGTCACCGGCGACACCATCCGCGCCGAATCCGCCGAACTCCCCATCGTCGAGACCGGCACCTACACCGGCCTCGCCCTGGTCCTGCTGGCCCTGCGCGCCTTCGCCTCCGGCTGCACCGCCCTCACCGGCGTCGAGGCCATCAGCAACGGCGTGCCCGCCTTCCGCAAGCCCAAGAGCCGGAACGCGGCCACCACCCTGGCCATGATGGGCCTGCTGTCCGTCACCATGTTCGGCGGAATCACCGTCCTGGCGATGCTCTACAAGGTGCACGTGGCCGCCGATCCCACCGAACTCGGCCTGCCCCCCGGCACCGCCACCTCCACCGCCCTGGCCCAGATCGGCCGGGCCACCTTCGGCGACTGGCACGTGCTCTTCTACCTGCTCCAGGCCGTCACCGCGGGCGTCCTCGTGCTCGCCGCCAACACCGCCTTCAACGGCTTCCCGATGCTGGCCTCCATCCTCGCCAAGGACCGCTACGCCCCCCGCCAGCTCTACAACCGCGGCGATCGCCTCGTGTACTCCAACGGCGTGGTCCTGCTCGCCCTGGCCGCCATCGGCCTCATCGTCGCCTTCGACGCCGAACTGACCCGCCTCATCCAGCTCTACATCATCGGCGTCTTCGTCTCCTTCACCCTCTCCCAGGCGGGCATGGTCCGGCACTGGCGCAAGGAACTCGCCGACCCCTCCACCCCCGACACCACCCGGGGACAGGTGCACCGCTCCCTGGCCATCAACGCCGTCGGCGCCACCCTCACCGTCCTCGTCCTCGTCATCGTCCTCATCACCAAGTTCACCCACGGCGCCTGGCTCGTCGTCATCGCCATGCCCGTGCTCTTCCTCGGCATGAAGGGCGTCCGCCGGCACTACGACCAGGTCGCCCGCGAGGTCGCCGTCACCCCCGGCACCCGGCCCCGCAAACCCCCGCGCCACCACGTGGTCGTCCTCGTCGCGGCCGTCCACGCCCCCACCCTCAAGGCCCTCGGCTTCGCCCAGGGCCTGCGCGCCGACACCCTCACCGCCGTCACCGTCGCCGCCGACGAGGAGGACGACCGCCGCCTGCGCGCCGCCTGGGGCGACCTCGGCGTGGAGATCCCGCTCAAGGTCCTGCACTCGCCCTACCGCGAGGTGGTCGCCCCGGTCGTCGCCCACGTCGAGGAACTGCACGCCGAGGACCCGGCGGCCATGCTCAGCGTGGTCATCCCCGAGTACGTCGTCGGCAACTGGTGGGAACAACCCCTGCACAACCAGAACGCCCTGCGGCTCAAGGCCCGCCTGCTGTTCGCCCCCGGCGTCGCCGTCATCGACGTGCCCTACCTGCTGTCCTCCGCCGAACCGGCCGCCGACCACGCGACCCGCCCCGGACCCTGATCACCACCCGGGATCGGAGAGCCCCGCGTCGTGCACCAGCAGCGCGATCTGCACCCGGTTGCCCAGCCCCCAGCGGGTCAACAACCGCGACACGTGCGTCTTCACCGTCGGCACCGCCAAGTGCAGCTCGGCCGCGATCTGCGCGTTCGACAACCCGCGCCCCACCGCCCGCGCCACCTCCCGCTCCCGTTCGCCCAGCTCCGCCAGGCGCGCCCGGGCCCGCGCCGCCCGGTCCGCCGGCCCCGTGCCCGCCGCGACCCGTTCCATCAACCGCCGGGTCACGGCCGGCGACAGCGCCGGCTCCCCGGCCACCACCGCCCGGATCGCGGCCACGATCTCCGCCGGCGGGGTGTCCTTCACCAGGAACCCGGCCGCACCCGCCCGCAGCGCGCCCCACACGTGCGCGTCGGTGTGGAAGGTGGTCAGCACCAGCACCTCCGGCGCCCCGGACCGGGCCCGCAGCGCCGTCGTGGCCGCGATCCCGTCCACCCCCGGCATCCGCACGTCCATCAGCACCACGTCCGGGGCGTGCGCGGCCACCGCGCCCGCCACCTCGGCCCCGTCCGCCGCCTCCCCGACCACCAGCAGGTCCGGGGCCCCGCCCAGCATCAACCGCAGACCGGCCCGGACCAGCGCGTCGTCGTCCACGAGCAGCACCCGGATCCGTCGCCCGCCGAGCCCCGCAGCCCCCGTCTCCGTCATCACGCCCCCGTCCGTGCCGCGCCGTCCGCGCCCGCCTCCTCGGCCCAGGGTAGCCAGGCCCGGACCAGGAACCCGGCACCGTCCGGACCGGCCGTCAGGGTGCCGCCCGCCAACCGGACCCGCTCGCCCAGCCCCACCAGCCCGCGGCCCCCGCCGGATCCCCCGCCCGCGTCCGGTCCGGACCCGGCCGCCGGGACCGGACCGGCCGAGGCCACCTCCACCACCAGCCCGGCCCCCGGAGCCCCCGAGACCCGCACCCGCACCGCGGCCCCCGGGGCGTGCCGGCGGGCGTTGGTCAGCGACTCCTGCGCGATCCGGTACGCCGTCCGTCCCACCGTCGCCCCCGGCGCCCGGTCCCCGAGCGCCTCGACGGGCGGACCGGTCAGCTCCACGTCCTCACCGGCGTCCCGTGCCTGGGCCACCAGCCGCGGCAACCGGGCCAGGGTGGGCTGCGGCCGGTCCCCCTCGCCCCCGGCACCGCCGGGGGCCGGCCCGCCCGCGTCCTCGCGGAGCACCCCGATCACCTCGCGCAGCTCGGTCAGCGCGGCCCGCGCGTTCTCCCGGATCACCCCGGCCGCCCGCGCCACCTCCTCCGGGGCCGCCCCCGGATGGAATTCCAGGGCCCCCGCGTGCACGCCGAGCAGGGACAACCGGTGCCCGAGCACGTCGTGCATCTCGCGGGCGATCTCCTCGCGCACCGCGAGCCGGGCCCGTTCCGCCGACGCGGCCGCGCCCGCCTCCGCGAGCTCCGCGCGCTCCCGCAAGGAGGCGATCAGCTGGGTCCGGGAGCGCCGGAACAGCCCCCAGCCGAAGGCGCCCGCCAGCAGCGCGAAGTACGTGACGGCCGCGCCCGCCCGGGCCTCGGACATGCCGGGCACCCGGGCCAGGAAGACCGGCAGCGGCGCGAAGGCCACCGCCGCCGTCCACGCGGTGGCCCGCCACGGCCGGCTCGCCGCCACCGTGAACACGGCGACCAGCGTCGGCCCGGTCAGGTAGTGGGCCACGGACCCGGTCAGCAGCAGCGCCGTGGCGAGGACCACCGGGTATCGGCGGCGCAGGAACACCGCCGCGCACCCGAGCGCCCCCACCACCTGGTCCGCCACCCGCCATCCGGCGGACAGGTCGGCGGGCAGCTCGATCGCGGGGCCGCTCACGGCGGCGAAGAGCACCGCGAACGCGAACAGGGACAGATCGGCCGCCCAGTCCCGGCCGGTGCGGCCGGGCGGGGGAGCGGAGGGGGGAGCGGACAGGGCCGGGGACGACGGGCTCATGGACCGCAATCTACGAGGTCACCGGCCCCTCCGAGAGGCAGGACGGGGGCCGTCGGGCACGCGCGATACCAAAGGATGACGCCGCCCTGCCGCGCGCGATACCTCGGTCGACGCGCACGGGACCGAAGCCCGTCGCGGGCCCGGACGCGCCGCCCGTACGGTCGGGCCATGACCTCGAAACCCGCCCCCGCCTCTCCCCTCGCCCGCGTCTGCGGCGTGCTCGCCTTCGTCCTGATCGTGGGCGGCGCGAGCGGCCTGGCCCACGAGTGGTTCTCCTGGATCCGGCTCTTCGGCTTCCTGCGCTTCCTGGTGCCCGAGGGCTCGGAGGTCTTCGGCTACCTGGTGATGATCGTCTCGGGGATCGCGATCGGCGCGGCCGGCGCCGCCGCGGGCCGCCGCGCCCGGTCCTGATCGGCGAGCCGCTCCCGGTGGGCGCGCAGGGCCGCCTCGGCCGTCTCCAGCGCGCCCAGGATCGGGGTCGCGTGCGCCACGAGCAGCCGGCCCGCCTCGGTCAGCCGCACCCCGCGCCCGGCGGGCTCCAACAGTCGCAGCTCGGTCTGTTCCTCCAGCACGCCCAGCTGTCGGGAGGCCGCCGAGGCGGTGCAGCGGGCGCGCGCGGCGGCCCCGGCGATGGTGCCGGTGCGGGAGACGTCGACGAGGAGCTGCAATTTGCGCGGATCGAGCATTCACAGATCTTATGCGGCGATCGCGGCGACCGGGTGGTTTGGAGGATGTTCACCCCTTTTCGTGCGTTTGGGCTCGTCCGTCCTGAGCAAAGGGAGCGGACATGAGCATTCCCTGCACCGCTCCGGAGTTCCCGAGGCAGGATTCCGCGGGCCCTCCGGCCGGCGGTTCCGAGGCCGCCCGTCCCACCCTGATCTGCTCCGTCCAACGCGCGCTGAGACTCGTGGAGGCCCTGCATGCGGAGGGCCCGGCGACCGCCAAGCGGCTCTCGCGGGTGACGGGTATTCCCTTGCCGACCGTGTACCACCTCCTGCGCACCCTCACGTACGAGGGCTATGCGGAACGGGAAGCGGGGTCTTTCCGACTCTCCGGACATCTCTCCCTGTCCCCCTGACCTCCGCCGCCCTCGCGGGACATTCCGGTCGCACCCGGACGCGTACATACCTCATTCGGTCAACCTCTGTCAGGTACGTGGCGCATGTTCCACCGGAAAATGCCAGAACGGCCTTCCGGCTCGTGGAAAGTGAGTAAGTTCCTCTCTGCCGCCGCCGTTCGACGGTGCGTCGCACACACGCGATCGGGAGGGGAGCCCGCGTGCCGGGGATTGACGAATGTCTGCTCGAAGCCATGGCGCTGCCGGGCGCGCGCGGTGCCGCGCTCGTCGACTGGAGCAGCGGTCTGGCCCTTGGCACGGTGGGGGAGTCCCCGGTCGGGGACCACGAGACCACGGCCGCCGAGACCGCCGAACTGGCGCGCGCCGCCGCCGAGTACGAGTCCTTCGCGCCCGCTCCCGCCGGTCCGGGCCCCGCCCGGCTGGGCACCGTGCCCCCGGCCGGCCCCGGCGGCGACGAGGGACCCGCCGTCGAGGACCTCATCCTCACCACCCGCACCGGCTATCACGTCCTCCGCTTCGTCGAGACGAGCTTCGACAGCAGCGTCTTCCTCCACCTCTGGCTCGACCGGTCCGAGGGCAACCTCGCCCTCGCCCGCATGAGACTCCGAGACCTCGCCGAAGGACTGGTGCTCAGATGACCGTCTCCCTCGACGCGCCCGCCCCCGGCACGGCCGTGTCCCCCCTGCTGACCCGGCTCGCCGCCGAACGCGCCACGGGGGCCCTGCTGCGCGACCGGGGCACGCTGTTCCTGGAGGACGGGAAGATCGTCCACGCCGAGAGCCCCGCCACCCCCGGCCTCGACGTGCTCCTCACCACCGGTGGCGCCCTGGACCCCGAACGCTGGCGGGAGGCCGTGGACCGGGCCGGGGCCCGGCGCGGGGTCGCCCGCTTCCTCGTCGACAGCGGCGGCCTGACCGGCGGCGAACTGGAGATAGCCCACGTCGCGGCCGTCCACGACGCCGCGTTCTTCGCCCTCTCGCCGAACTCCGGCCCCTCCCGCTTCCGGCGCGGCGTCACCCACTGGATGGGCGCCGTCCGCCCCCTCGAAGCCGAGGCCGTCGAGCGCGAGACCCGACGGCGCGTCGAACTCCTCGACGCCGTCTGGCCCTACCCGGCCCTCGACACCGCCCCGGTCGTGCCCCGCCCGCCGGCCCCCGGTCAGACCGTCACCCCCCGCCAACGGCGTCTGCTGCGGCACGCGGACGGGGTGCGCACCCCCGCCGGCCTGGCCTGGCTGCTGGGTCGCCCCGCCTTCGACACCCTGCTGGAGGTGCGCCGACTGGCGGCCGCCGGCCTCGTCGAGACCCCCTTCGACCCCGTGCCGGCCCCGCCGCCCCCGGTCTTCCCCACCTGGGTCACCGAGGCCCAGCCCCCGGACGTGGCCCTCCTGCGCCGGTTACGCGACGCCCTGGAGGCCGGCCTGTGAGGCTCCCGCCGCTCCGACAGCGCTCCGACCGGAAGCCGCCCCCGCCAGAAAGGAGGCAGACCGACGTGACACCGACCACGACCGTTCCGGCCGAAGCGGAGGCCGAGATCCTCTCCGAACTCCGCCGGCTGCGCGCCCGTGTCCCCCAGCTCACCGGGGTGCTCGCCGCCAGCGTCGACGGCATGGTCCTCGGGCAGGACACCCCCGCCGGCGAGGCCGAGGCCGTGGCCGCCCTCACCGCCGCCGCCCTCGGCGTGGCCCAGCGCCTCACCGACACCACCGGCCAGGGCGACTTCCGCGAACTCCTGGTGCGCGGCGAACACGGCTACGTCGCCACCTACGCCGCCGGCCGCACCGTCGTCCTGACCCTGCTCGCCGAATCCCGCGCCAACGTGGGCCGGCTGCACCTGGAGGCGAGGCGCTCCAGCCTGCGCATCGGCGAACTCGTGGACGCCCTCCCGCACCGCGGCCCCGCCGCCTGACCAGACCACACCGCACGCAGCACCCGAACCGCAACCGGAAGGAAGCACCACCGTGAGCAATGTGGAGACCGCGCTCAAGGAAGCCACCACCGTCATCGAGGGCGCCCTCGGCGCGGCCCTCGTGGACTACAGCAGCGGCATGGCCCTCGGCACCATCGGCGGCGGCAAGGACCTCGACCTCAACGTCGCGGCGGCCGGCAACACCGACGTGGTCCGCGCCAAGGTCCGCACCATGGAGCTGCTCAAGCTCGACGACGAGATCGAGGACATCCTCATCACCCTCGGCACCCAGTACCACCTCATCCGTCTGATGAAGGGCCGCGGCGCCCAGGGCCTCTTCCTCTACCTGGCCCTGGACGCCAAGCGCGCCAACCTGGCCATGGCCCGCCACCAGCTCAAGAAGATCGAAGCCGAACTGGAGGTCTGACCGGACCCGGGACCTCCCGTCCCCCCCCCCCCGTTCCGCACGCCGAACGGGTGAACTCCACCGAGGTCCCGCGCCCACCGATGAGTTCCGGGCGCGGGACCGGTCTCCATGGGTGACGAGCACACCGACACCCCGGAGGCGAGCACCATGACCGCGAAGCCCTTCACCACCTGCCTGTGGTTCGACGGACGCGCCGAGGAGGCCGCGGCCTTCTACACGAGCGTCTTCCCCGACGGCTCGATCGGGCGCGTGGCCCGCTACAACGAGGCCAACCCCGAGCAGGCCGGCTCCGTGATGGTCGTCGAGTTCACGGCCAACGGCCAGAACTTCGTGGGCCTCAACGGCGGCCCCCAGTTCACCTTCACCGAGGCCGTCTCCTTCCAGGTGCACTGCGCCGACCAGGCCGAGGCCGACCACTACTGGGAGGCCCTGACCGCCGACGGCGGCGAGGGCGTGGCCTGCGGCTGGCTCAAGGACCGGTTCGGCCTGTCCTGGCAGGTCGTGCCCGACGAGGTGATCGAGCTGATCTCCGACCCCGACCCGGTCAAGGCCGCCCGGACCACCGAGGCGATGTACAAGATGGTGCGACTGGACGTGGCGGCCCTGCGCGCGGTCCACGCCGGCGCCCCGGGGGCCTGAGCCCCGTCCGGGAGCCCTCGCGGCCCAACCCTGCCCGGCCCCCGCTCAGCCCGCCGCGACGCGGCGCAGCAGGGCCGGCAGGGCGGTGCCGATCGGCTCGCGCACCACGGTGTCGGCGAGGGAGTCGTAGGGGGTCTCCTCGGCGTTCACGATGATCAGCCGGGCCCCGTGCTCCGCCGCGATCCCCACCAGCGCGGCCGCCGGTCGCACGGTGAGGGAGCTGCCGGCGGCCACGAACACCGAGGCCGCCTTGGCGATGGCCGTCGCGTCCCCGAGCACCACCGGGTCCAGGTTCTCCCCGAACATCACCGTGGTCGGCCGCAACACCCCGCCGCACTCCCGGCACGAGGGGTCGGGCTCCCCGGCCGCCACCCGCTCCAGGGCCTCGGCCATCGTGCTCCGCGCCGCACAGCGCGCGCAGCGCACCCCCTGCGCGTTGCCGTGCAGCTCCAGCACCTTGCGCGGGGACAGCCCGGCCGCCTGGTGCAGCCCGTCCACGTTCTGCGTGATCACCCGCACCGGGGTGCCGCCCCGCTCCAGATCGGCCACCGCCCGATGCGCCGCGTTCGGCTTCGGGGCGACCGCGGCCAGCCCCGCCCGCATCAGCCAGGAGCGCCGGCGGACCTCCGGATCGGCCAGGTAGGGCCCGATCGTCACCAGCTTCTCGGCATCGGGCTCCGCGCGCCACAGCCCGGCCGGACCGCGGTAGTCGGGGATCCCCGAATCGGTGGAGACGCCCGCGCCGGTCAACAGGGCCACAAGAGGTCTGCTCATGGTCGGCAAGGGTACGAACGGGCCGCGCCGCCCCGCCAGTGCTTTCCGGGCGGGCCCCGAGAGCGCCGCTCTCGCCGTCCCCGGGCCGCCGGCCGGCGCCTGAACCGGACATGGTGGGTATGCATGGGGGAGGAGCCCGGGAACCGGCCGACCGGACGGGCCGACGGTGGACAGGGGGTGTGCCGTGCCGGGGTTGCTGATCATGATCGGGGCGCTGCTCGGTGTCTCGGGGTGGGTGTACGACAACGAGGACCTGGCGGCGGCCGGGGTCTGGCCGGCCGGGGTGGGGGTGTTGGCCGCGGTGGCGGGGCGGTTGCGCGAGCGCGGCCGGGCCCGGTTCACCCGCGCGCGGCGGGATCTGGCGCGGTGGGCGGAGCGCCGGCCGGGCGGTCCGGGCGGCGCGGGCGGTCCGGGCGGAGGGCGCGTCGAGCGGCTCTGAGGCGGGCGCGGGGGCCGGGCACGTGATCGCCCCCGTCCCGCCGGTGCGGCGGGACGGGGGCGGGGAGCCCTCGGCGGGTGTCGACGGCGCGGCGGGGAGGTGCCGCGGGGCCCCGTCGTCGACGTGGGTCCGGGTCGGCCGTCGGCGTGGTCGACCCGGCGATCGGGGCGGGTGGGTCCGGGGGCCGGGGTGCGGCCCGGTCAGAACCCGAAGAGCACGCCGCTGCCGCCGCGCAGGCCGCAGCCGTTGGCGAACACGTGGTGGTAGCCCACCTGCCGGCCCTGCCAGACGCCGACGGCGGAGACCGTCACCGGGTCCCACTCCTTGGTGCAGGCGCGGTCCGACCGGCCGGTGGTGATCGCCTCGAAGGACCCCTGGGTGGCGCGCAGCTCGGCGCAGGCGGCGACGGGGTCGGGGTGGGTGCCGGTGGGTCGGGGGGCGCAGCCGAGGGTGACCGCGCGCAGCACGGTGCCCTCGGCGGGCTCCGCGCCCGTGGTGACCGACAGGACCAGGGCGGAGGGGGCGTACAGGGTGCGGGTGGCCGCGGCGGCGGCGGGTCCGGGATCCGCGGCCGGGCCGGGAGCGCCGGCCTGAGCCGTTCCGGAACCGGCGGCGGCGAGGCCGAGGGCGAGAACGGCGGCGGCGAGAGCCCGCCCCGCGACGCGAGGGAAGGACCGCATTGCGAACACTCCTCAGGGGTTGGGTTCGGATAACGGACGGGAGTCTGGCGCACCGGGGACAAGAACGCCCGTTCACGCATCTTTTTCCGTCACCCCACGTGACTGCGTGAGCACGTGCGGCTTCCGTCTCGCCCGCCCTGACCAGCGCACACTCCGAAACCGGAATCGGCCGAAGAGCGCCGCTCGCGACCCTTCCGCGCGCCCCGGGCGCCGGGTTCGTGCCGACCCGCGCCTCAGCCCTCGCGCCGCGTCAGCCGGGGCGCGTACAGGTCCAGCAGCCGGGTCCGCGTCTCGTGCAACCGGTGCGCCAGTACCCGTCCCACCCAGTGGCCCACGGCCGAACCGAACGCCGGATCGGCGTCCATCAGCATCCGGATCGCGGCCCCGTCGAACTCGTACGTCCGCACCGGGGTCATCGCCTCCGCGTCCCACTGCCACACGTAGGGCGGGAACAACCAGGACCAGCCGACCAGCTCCCCGGGACCCAGGTCCTCGATCACGGTCGAGCGCCGACCCGGCGCCGGTATGCCCAGGCTCACCGTCCCGGACCGCACGATCCAGAACGCCTCCGCCCGCGAACCCTCGGAGAAGAGCCGGGCCCCTTCCGGGAAATTCGCCTCCCGGGCCTGCGCCATGAGACGGCCCCGGTGCTCCGCTGACAGCACGGCGGCGATGCGAATGGGAGAAGGTGTGCTCACGACGGCCTCCGATCACGGCCCCCCGGGAGTGCTTCCAGTGTCGCCGACGGATCCCGTGACCGAGAGGACCGGCCCGGGGCCCCCGCCCGGATCCGTCGACGCCCTCTCCCTCCCCATCGTCGCCGACAGGGGGGAGGAAACCCCTCCGCGGATGAATTTCCGCCGGCGACCGGCCCCGCCCCGCGCTCACCGGCCCGGCGAACCCCCGCCCGCGAGACCGGCCAGGGCCGCGCGCAGCGGCTCCGCGACGGGGTCCTCCGCCAGGAACGCCAACAGCTCCGCCGTCCCCGGCCCCGTGGCCGGCCCCCGACGGGTCACCGCGCACGCCGCCGCCGCGTTCGCCCCGCGCGCCGCGAGGACGGGCGGCGCCCCCGCCGCGAGCAGCGCCAGGAACGCGCCCACGTGCGTGTCCCCCGCCCCGTTCACGTCCACCGCGACCACCGGGAACCCGGGCACGTGCTCCGGCGCCCCCGCGCCCGGCGCCGCCACCACGCACCCCTGCGCGCCCGTGCGCACCACCACCCCCGCCCCCGCCGGCAGCCGCTCCCGCAGCGCCCGCGCCGCCGCCCCCGGATCCGTCAGCCCGGTCGACAACCGGGCCTCCCGCGCGTTGCACGACAACCAGTCGGTACGCGCCAGGACGGCCTCCCAGCGGTCCACCGGGATGTCCGCGACCAGCGGCGCCGGATCCAGACACACCACCACCCCCGCCGGCGCCCCCCGCACCAGCTCCACCAGGAAGGGCCCGTTCACCGGCATCACCAGCCCGTACCCGGAGATCTGCACGAGGTCCCCCGGGCGCAGCGCCGCCGCGATCCGGTCGGCCTCGGCCGGCGTCAACCGGGCGTCCACGCCCAGGCTCGTCACGAAGGTCCGCTCACCGCCGTCGTCCACCAGCGCCACGCAGAACCCGCTGTCCCCGTCGGTCCGCGCCGGCAACAGGGCCGGCAGGTCCGCGTCGGCGAGCGCGGCCCGCACCAGGTCCCCGTACGGCCCGGTGCCGTGCCCGCCCGCGTACAGCCCCGGCAGCCCGAGCCGGCGCGCGGCGGTCAGCGTGTTGAACCCGCCGCCGGCCGTCAGCTCGGTCCGGGACCCGAGCACGTCCCCGCCGCGTTCGGGCAGGGCGGGCACCTCGATCACCAGATCGGCGATCACGTTCCCGGCCAACACCAGCCGGGGCGGACCGGCGGGACCGGGAGCGGGGACGGGGGCGGCGCCGGCGGGGTCCGGCGGGGGGAGGTGCGTCACGAGGTCTCCTCGATGGGGGGTACGCCCCGCAAGAGGGGCCGGGGACGCGCCGGGTTCCCGCCCGCCCACGCCTCCCCGCATGATCCCGACCACCCCCGCGCACCGCGCCCCCGCCGCGCCCGCGCCGGGCGAGCCCGACCCGCCGGTCGCGGCCCCGGGCCGGCGGGTCGGCGCTTTCCGGCCCAGTTCCGGGGCCGGCCCCGCCCCGCGCCGGCCCGAGCCCCACGACCGCCGACGGCCCCGCGCACCCGAGGCCGCGCCCGCCCGCCCGGCCCCCGCCCCCGGCCCGGACCCGGGACCGGAGCGCCCATCGCGCCCCGCGCGCCCGCCCCGTGCCGGCCGGGAACGCTCGCTCAACCGAACGGGGGCTGCCGCACCCGCCGCCCGGCCCGGCAGGATCGGCGCAACCATCGACGCCGTCCAGGGAGATGCACACCGTGAGCCCCGATCCCTCCGCCGTCCCCGCACCACCCGCCCCCGCCGACGCCCCCGCCGTCCCGGACCACCTGCGGCACGCCCAGGACCTCCTCGCCGACGCCATGGCCTTCGTCCACCCGGCCGCCCTGCGCACGGTCGCCGGACTCGGCGTCGCCGACCTCCTCGTGGACGGCCCCCGCAGCGCCGCCGAACTCGCCGACACCCTCGGCGTGCACCCCGGCCCCCTCTACCGCGTGCTGCGCCTCCTCGCCGGGAAGGGTGCCTTCAGTCAGGACGCCGCCGGTCGTTTCACCCTCACCGAGGCGGGTGCCCCGCTGCGCTCCGACGCCCCGGCCTCGGTCCGCGCCGCGATCACGATGGTCACCGACCCCACCTTCTGGCTCCCCACCGGCACCCTCGGCCACTGCGTCACCGAGGGCACCAACGCCTTCGAGAAGACCTTCGGCGCGAGCTTCTTCGACTGGTTCGCCAAGGACGAGGCCACCGCCGCCGTCTTCCACGTGGGCATGGCCGCCCTCTCCGACTCCGAGAACCCGCTCGTGGCCCGCGCCTTCCCGACCCTCCCGCCCGGCGCCACCCTCGTGGACGTCGGCGGCGGGCACGGCGGGCTCCTCGCGGAACTCCTGCGCGAGCGCACCGAGCTCTACGGGGTGCTCTACGACCGGGACCACGTCCTCGCCGGGCACCGGCTCGACGCCGTCCCCGAACTCGCCGGCCGTTGGAGCACCGCCGACGGGGACTTCTTCGCCTCGGTGCCGCCCGGCGCCGACGCCTACGTCCTCAAACGGATCCTGCACGACTGGGACGACGAGCAGAGCCTCACCCTGCTGCGCAACTGCCGGCGCGCCCTCGCGCCCGGCGGCCGGGTCGTCGTGGTCGACGCCGTCCTCCCCGAGGACGACACCGACCACCTGGGCAACACCATGGACCTGCTGATGATGGCCTCCCTCGTCGGCCGCGAACGCACCCGCGCCGAGTTCGAGACCCTCTTCGCCGCCGCCGACCTGCGGCTCGTCTCGATCACCCCCACCGGTGCCATGCCCTCGGTACTCACCGCGGCCGCCGCCGACTAGGGCCGCGACCGGGGACCCGCCGCGCGCCACCGGGCGAGCACCGCACCGGTCTCCGGCGTCCAGGCCCCCGGTTCGCCCGGCACCCGCGCCGCGACCTCGGCCGGGGTCGACCACCGCACCTCGGCGACCTCGGCCGGATCCGCGCGCACCGGACCGGACAGGGACACCTCGAACAGCTCCGCCCGGAACGGCCCGAACGGATCGAGCGCCACGAACACCGCGCCCAGGGGCACGGGGGCCGCCCCGCGCACGGCTGCCGCCCCCAACTCCTCCGCGAGCTCACGCACCACGGCCGCGGCCCCCGCCTCCCCGACCCCCGCCGCCCCGCCGAGCGCGAGCTGCCACGACCCGGGATACCGGCGCACGCCCTCGGCCCGCCGGGCCACCAGCACCCGGCCCCCGGCGTCGCGACAGATCGCCGAGGCGATCCGCACGGGCCGTCGCTCCCGCGCCGCCCGGGCCCGGTCCACCGTGCCCAGGACCCGTCCCTCGGCGTCCACCCACTCCACCCGCTCGCCCCGCATGCCCCGCGCCTCCCCTGTTCGGCCCGTCCGCGCGGACGGGCGGGGAATCATGACACGCGGGCCCCGCCCGGCGCCGCCCGGCCCACCGGCTCCCAGGCCCGCTTGTACGTGCGCAGCAACAACGCGGTGTCGGCCGAGACCACGTGCTCCAGGCCCGCCAGCACCCCACCGGTGAACTCCGTGAACCCGGCCGGGTCCCGGTGCGAGGAGTAGCCCAGCAGCGCCCGTTCGCCCGTCACCACCACCAGGTGCCGCACCGACGGCTCCGCCGCCAGCGCGCGGATCGTCGCCTCCAGCCCGCGCGGGGCCACCGTCAACCGGAACCGCGCCTCCAGCGGATGCCCCAACAGGGCCGGATCCGCGTACAACCGCAGGTGCAGCACGTGCGAGGCCCGCAGCCGGGCCAGCCGCCGGCGCGCCGTGCTCTCGCCCACCCGCAGCTCGCGGGCCAGCACCGAGGTCGACATGCGGGCGTCCCGCGCGAGCAGCGCCACCAGCTCCCGGTCCAGCGCGTCCACGGAGATCGGCGCCGGCAGCCCCACCCCGGTCGCGACCGCCCGCCGCACCGGCGTGGGCCGCTCGTCGTAGGGGGCCCAGTCGTTCGCCGTGAGCAACAGCCGCAGCACGATCATCGTGCGCAGGTCCACCACCCCCGGCAGCCGCCCCACCACCCCGTCCGCCAGCGCGAACAGCCCCTCCTCGTCGGCCACCGTCGCCTCGACGAACACCTCCGGCGCCCCCGTGGCCACCTCCACCGACCGCACCTCGGGCCGCCGGGTCAACGCCATCGCCGTCTCGTGCACCCGGCCCGGCGCGCACCGCACCGCGACCTCCACCGTCAGGCCCTCGCCCAGGTACTCGGGCACGAGCTGCGCCAGGAACCGCACCCGGCCGCCCTCCACGAGCCGCTCCAACCGGCGGGCCACCGTCCGCTCGTGCACCCCCGCCGCCGCCGCGACCTCCGCGAACGAGGCCCGCGGATCACGGTGCAGGGCCCGCAGCACGGCGTGGTCCACGGCGTCCGGCGCCGGCCCGTTCAGCGTCCCGTCCCTGTCCACCGCGCCTCGCCCGCTCTCCTCACCCGCACCGACCACCACCCGGGGCCGGCTCGATTTCGACGTTACCCCGCCCGGGGCCCGTGCCCGACCCGGGCACCACGCCCCGCCCCCGTGCCCGAATCCGTCGCTCCCGGGCCCGCTCCCGCCGCCTTCGCCCGACTGTGCCGACCCCTCTTGCCCGAATCCCGCCGTCGGCCGCAGATTTGGTCCGGTTCCCGCCCCCGCGACACCCGCTCGCGGCCGGCCGGACCGCCCGACACGCGCCCCCACGCGGGCCCGCCCCGGGGCCCCGCAGGCCCCGGCCCGCCCGCCGCGCGTGCCGCATCCCGCCACGGCCCCCCACCAGGGCCCCACACCGAACAGGTGGTACGTATGACGGACACGGGTACCCTGCCCGGCCCGCGCCCCGCCGGGCCCGGCGACCGCGCCCCCGGGCCGCGCGCCACCCCCGCCGGGGCGGTCATCGCCTCGGTGGTCCTCGTCGAGCTGTCCAGTGGCATCACCCAGGGCTTCCTCTCCCCGCTGCTGCGCGGGCTGACCGACGTCCTGAAGGTCTCCGCCGCCGACCTCAACTGGATCAGCATCGCCAACCTGCTCGCCAGCGTGGCCTTCACCCCGGTCCTGTCCCGCCTCGGCGACCTGCACGGACACCGGCGCGTGCTGCGCTGGAACCTGCTCATCGTGCTGCTCGGCTCGATCCTGGTCGGCCTCAGCCGCTCCTTCGGCACCCTCCTCGCCGGCCAGATCCTCCAAGGCGCCTTCGCCGGCTTCTTCCCCCTCCTCGTCGGCGTCCTGCGCAACCGCGCCGGCGCGGGCGAGGACGAGAGCAGGCGCGGCATCAGCGTCATGGTCGCCGGGCTCGTCGGCGGCCTCGCCCTCGGCCTCGTCGCCAGCGGGTTCATCGCCCGCACCGTCGACAGCCCCACCGCCGCCCTCTGGGTCCCCGCCGCCGCCGGCGCCCTCGCGCTCGCCGTCACCTGGCCGCTGCTGCCCGAATCCGCGCACCGGCCCGGCGGCCGGGTGGACTGGGCCGGCGGCCTGCTGCTCTGCGTGGGCCTGCTCGCCGTCATGCTCGGCCTCGGCCTCGGCGGCACCCCCGGCTGGGAATGGACCGCGCCGCGCACCCTGGGCTGCCTGATCGGCGGGGTGCTGGTCACCGCGGTGTGGGTGGGCGTCGAACTGCGGGTGCCCGAGCCGATGATCGACGTGCGCATGTTCGCCCGTCGCGACGTGGTCGTGGTCTCCCTGACCACCCTCACCTTCACCTTCTGCATGCTCGGCCTGCAGATCGCCAACCCGATCTTCCTCGGCACCGCCCCCGCCGAGACCGGCTACGGCCTCGGCCTGGACCCCCTGGCCATCGCCCTGGCCATGCTGCCCAACCTGCTGGCCCTGGCCCTCGGCGCGCTGCTGGCCCCGGCCGTCGCCCGCGCCGTCACCGACCGGCTCACCCTCGTGCTCGGCTCCCTGCTCATGGCCGCCGGCTACCTCCTGTGCCTCGCCTTCCACACCGAGGCCGTGCTCTTCCTCGCCGGCACCGCCGTCGCCGGCCTGGGCACCGGGCTCCTCCAGCACTCCACCCGCACCCTCGCCGTCGAGGCCGTCCCCAAGGACCGCACCGCCGTCGGCTCCGGCATCAACGAACTGCTGATCAACGTCGGCGGCTCCATCGGCGCCGCCGCCGTCCTCACGGTCTTCGCCGCCCGCACCCCCGCCGGCCGGGCCCTCCCCGAACTCGGCGCGTACACCACCGCCTGGGCGCTGTGCGCGTTCGTCTCCCTCGCCGGCGCCGCCATCGCCCTGCTCCACCGGGGCCCCGCCCCCACCGCACGAGAGGACCGCCCGTGACCGCGCCGCACCCCGACCCGACGCCCGCCGAGGCCCCCGGCACGCCCGCCGCCGAAGAGCGGGCCCGCCGGGCCGCCCGCACCGTGCTGGCCGCCCGCGAGGACGAACTGCTCGCCCTCAGCCACGCCCTGCACGCCGACCCCGAACTCGCCTACCAGGAGCACCGCGCGGCCCGACGCATCGCCGACCTCGCCGAACGCGCCGGTTTCGCCGTCACCCGCGCCTCCCACGGACTGGAGACCGCCTTCGAGGCCACCGCCGGCAGCGGCGAACTCGTCCTGGCGATCTGCGCCGAGTACGACGCCCTGCCCGGCATCGGCCACGCCTGCGGCCACAACGTCAACGGCTCCGCCGCCGTGGCCGCCGCCCTCGCCCTGGCACCACTGGCCGAGGACCTCGGCATCACCGTCAAGCTCCTGGGCACCCCCGCCGAGGAGTTCGGCGGCGGCAAGGTCGACATGATCCGCGCCGGCGCCTTCGACGACGTGGCCGCCGCCATGATGGTGCACGCCGCCCCGAGCGACTCCGTCGGCATGAGCTCGCTGGCCATCAGCAGTTGGAACGTCACCTACGACGGGGTCCCGGCGCACGCGGCGGCCATGCCGCACCGGGGCGTCAACGCCGCCGACGCCCTCATGATCGCCCAGGTCGCCATCGCCGCCCACCGCCAGCAGATGCTGCCCGGCGCCGTCGTCTCCGGTGTCGTCACCGCCGGCGGCGACGCCCCCAACGTCATCCCCGCCCGCACCGCCGCCACCTACGACTGCCGCGCCCTGAGCCGCGCCGACCTCACCGAACTCCAGGACCGGATCCGCGCCTGCTTCGAGGCCGGCGCGCTGGCCACCGGCGCCGAACTGCTGCTGGAGACCGTCGGCAACGACTACGCCGACCTGCGCCAGGACCACGCCATGGCCCGCGCCTACCTCGGCGCCGCCCGCGACCTCGGCCGCCGCGTCCAGGACTGCGACCCGACCCTGCGCGGCGGCTCCACCGACATGGGCAACGTCTCCCACCTGGTGCCCACCATCCACCCCATGATCGGCTACGACTGCGGGGACGCGATCATGCACCACCCCGACTTCACCCGCTACGGGATCACGCCCGGCGCCGACCGCGCCGTGCTCGAAGGCGGCCTCGCCATGGCCTGGACCGGCATCACCCTGGCCCTCGACCCCGAACACCGCGCCCGGCTCCTGGACCGCCGGGCCCGCCGCGCGGCCGACCCGGGGGAGGGCGCGCACCCGGCGCGCTGAACGGCCCGCGCGCCCCGATTCGGCATCCGATGGGTCAAGACCGCTGCCGGCCGCCCGAACACCCCCTAATGTGTGCGCGCGTACAGACGACGCACGGAAGACCGTTCGGCCACGTTCGGTCCGACCCGCATCCGCGCAGCACGCACCGTACTGGGGGGTTCATGCGTGACTCACGCCCGTCCGGGCAACCGAGAGCACCACACACGACCGGGGCGCCGACACCGCGGCCCACGACGGGGGACACGGGCGGCGGCGCCCCGGGCCGGAGCCGGACCCGGCCCGGCCGCCGGGCCCTGAGCTCCGGCCTCGCCCTCGCCGTGATCGCCGCCGGTACCGCCGGCGGTCTCGCCCTCGGCCTCGGCTCCGCGCCCGAGGCGGCGGCGATCACCCCGCCCGTCGCCTTCACCGCCGACAACCTGCCCACCTGGCAGCCCAACGGCGTGGTCTGGGCCGTCGCCGAGACCGGCGGCACCGTCTTCGCCGGCGGCACCTTCTCCGCCGTCCGCCCGCCCGCCGGCGCCGGCGGCGCCGAGCAGTCCGCCGTCAACTTCGTCGCCCTCGACGCCGCGACCGGCGCCCCGACCTCCTGCAAGCTCTCCTTCACGATCGGCGCCGGCACCGCCACCGTCCGGGCCCTGACCCTCTCGCCCGACAAGAAGACCCTGTACGCGGGCGGCTACTTCGGAGCCGTCAACGGGGTCGGCGTGAACAGCCTCGCCGCCATCGACGTGGCCACCTGCACCCCGAAGACCGGCTTCCGGCCCTCGTTCCCGGCCACCGTCCGGGCCCTCGCCGTCACCGCCGACACCGTCTACGTCGGCGGCGACTTCCAGACCGTCGCCGGCCAGCCCCGACAGCGCTTCGCCGCCGTCGGCGCCGCCGACGGCTCCCTCAAGCCCTTCACCGCCAACGCCGACGAACCAGGCCGCGCCGTCGAGCTCACCCCCGACGGCTCCAAGGTCCTCCTCGGCGGCGACTTCTTCACCGTCAACGGGGCCGCAAGCCACGCCCTGGCCGTCGTGGACTCCACCACCGGCGCCCTGACCAAGACCTACCCGGGGTTCATCCAGAACACCTCCGTGGTCAAGGACATCGCCACCGACTCCGGCGGCTTCTACACCGCCAACGAGGGCACCGGCGGCGGAGTCTTCGACGGACGCATCGCCCTGAACCTCTCCGATCTGAACCAGCGCTGGCGCGACACCTGCCTCGGCGCCACCCAGGCCGTCCTGCCCTACCAGGACGTGCTGTACAGCGCCTCCCACGCCCACGACTGCTCCAGCGTCGGCGAGTTCCCCGACGGCCAGCGCCACCACCTCCTCGCCCAGCCCACCACCTCGGTCGGCAAACTCGGCTGGGCCCCGGACACCAACGACGGCATCGGCGAGGGCATCGGCCCGCGCGTCATGACCATCGCGACCAAGGGCGCCGTCCGCTACCTCTGGGTCGGCGGCGAGTTCACCACCGTCAACGGCGCCGCCCAGCAGTCCCTGACCCGCTTCGCCTCCACCGGTGACGTGGGCGCCCCCACCGTGCCGACCGTCAGCGCCGCCGCCTACAAGCCCGGCCAGGTGCAGGTCCGCTGGCGCACCAGCCTCGACCTCGACGACTCGGCCCTCACCTACCGCGTGTACCGCAACGGCGGGGCCGCCCCGGTGGCCACCGTCACCGCGGACTCGCTCTTCTTCCGCCGCCCCCAGGCGTCCTGGACGGACACCACGGCCGTGGCCGGCCAGACCTACACCTACCGGGTCACGGCCTCCGACGCCGCCGGCAACACCAGCGCCCTGTCCGCGACCGCCTCCGTCACCGTCCCCGCGAGCCCGGACGCCTACCCGGACCGGGTGCGCACCGACGGCGCTCAGCTGTACTGGCGCTGGGACGACACCAGCGCCCCCTTCGTGGCCGACTCCTCCGTCACCGGACAGCAGAACGGCGTGCACGTGAACGGGCCCGCGCTGCGCCAGACCCCCGGCGCGGTCACCGGGGCGAGCACCGCCATCGGCTTCAACGGCACCACCGCCGGGGTGTACGGCGAGACCCGGCAGAACGTGGGCGCCACGTACAGCGTCGAGACCTGGTTCCGCACGAACACCACGCGCGGCGGCAAGCTCATCGGCTTCGGCAACAACCAGTCCCGCGCGAGCGGCCAGTACGACAAGCACCTGTACATGACCAACGACGGTCGGCTGACCTTCGGCGTGTACGTGGGCGGGGTCCGCACCGTCACCACCGCGGGCGCCGACCGCTTCAACGACAACGCCTGGCACCACGTGGTCGCCACCCAGGGCCCCGGCGGGATCTCGCTGTACGTCGACGGCGCCCTGCGCGGCACCCTCGACGTCACCTCGCACGAGAACTACGCCGGGTACTGGCGGGTCGGCGGGGACAACCTCAGCGGCTGGCCCGAGCGCCCCACCAGTGACTTCTTCGCCGGACAGCTCGACGAGACGGCCGTCTACCCGACCGTGCTGAGCGCCGCCCAGGTGCAGGCCCACCGCGCCCTCGCCCAAGCTCCGGCCGGCACCGTCACCACGGTCACCGCCGACGCCGACACGTACGCCAACCAGGGCGCGCCCGGCACCGCCTACGGCAGCTCCACCTCCCTCGCGGTGCGCGGGAACCCGCTGTACGCGACGTACCTGCGGTTCGCCCTGCCGGCGGCGCCGGCCGGGAAGGTCCTGAAGTCGGCGACCCTGTCGGTGAAGACCAGCACCATGGCGGGCGCGGGCACCGCCGACACGGTCTCGGTGGTCCCGGTCACCGGGTCCTGGACCGAGGCGGGGACCACGTACACCACCCGTCCGACCACCGGCGCGAGCGCGCTCGGCTCCTGGGCGGGCATCCCGGACGGCAGCGCCGTGCACACCACCGCCCTCGACCGGACGGCCGTCGCGTCGGCCCTCGGCGGGGCGTGGAACGTGGCCCTGACCGGCTCGGGCGGGGACGCCCTGTGGCTGTGGGCCCGTGAGGCGGGCGCGGCGGAGGGCACGCCGAGCCTGACGCTGACCTTCGGCGCCCCGTAGGGCGCGGCCGGGGCCGCCCGGCGACAGGGGAGGGGGTGTGCGGGTCCGCAGGGACCCGCACACCCCCTTCGTCGTGCGCGGGCGGCCGCTCGTGTGCGTGTTGGGGGGCTCAGGCGTGGTGTACGTGGGCCAGGACCTGCCGCAGCAGGGCGGAGACGTGCTCGTCGTGGAGGGCGTAGACCACGTTGCGGCCCTCCCGGCGCCCGGTGACCAGGCCCAGGTGCCGCAGCAGCCGCAGGTGGTTGGAGACGGTCGGCTGGCCCAGGTCGAGGTCCTCGGCGAGTTCGCCGACGGGGCGGGGCGCGACCAGCAGGGCGGCGAGGATCCGGATCCGGGCGGCCGAGGCCAGCGCCTGCATCACCTCGGCCACGGCCTCGGCGTCGGCCTCGGTGAGGTGCTCGGGGCGCAGCGTCGGCACCACCTCCGGCAGCGGCGCGGGGGCGGGCGGGCTCGGTTCGGGACGCGGATCGCCGGGGGAATCGCTCACGGGGATCACCCTAGTCGGGGCGGCGACGGGGTCGCGCACGGGAGATCTGGACATTGACATATTTGAATGTCTTGATATCTTGAACCCATGGATACCGAGACCGTGAACACTGTGAAGAACACGCACGTCGCGCACGGCGCGGACACCGCCCTCGCGACCTGCTCCACCTGCACCGCTCTCGCGGAGCCCCGCCCCACGCCCGAACGCCCCGGCGCCACCGCCCTGGCCCCCCGCCCCCCGACCCCGCCTACCGAGCGACCCGCGCCCGGGGGCGCCCCGGCGCGGGAGGCCCACCGGCACGGATTCCTCGGCGAGCGCGCCGAGCTGGTCAGCGCCCTCCTGGCCCTCACCGCCTACCTCGCCGGCCTCGTCCTGGACCTCACCGGGCGATCCGGCGCCCTCTCGCTCGGCCTGTTCGTCTCCGCGTACGTCTTCGGCGGTTTCTTCACCCTCCGCGAGGCCCTCGCCTCCGTCCGCCGCCGGCGCTTCGAGGTCGACTTCCTGATGCTCGTGGCCGCCGCCGGCGCCGCCGTGATCGGCCGCTGGGAGGAGGGCGCCGTCCTGCTCGTCCTGTTCAGCCTCGGCCACGCCCTGGAGGGCTACGCCATGGGCCGGGCCCGGCGTTCCATCGAGGCCCTGGGCGAACTCGCACCCCGCACGGCCCTGCGCCTGCCTCGCATTCCCGGGGCTCCCGGTGACACCGCCCCCGTCGAGGTCGACGTCACCGCGCTGGAGGTCGGGGACACCGTCCTGGTGCGCCCGCACACCCGGATCCCCGCCGACGGCTTCGTCCGCGCCGGCGCCGGCAGCGTGGACCAGTCGCCCGTCACCGGCGAGAGCGTCCCCGTCGACAAGACCCCCGTGCCCGACCCGGCGGCGGCCCTCGCCCACCCCGACACCGTCCCGGCCGAGCACCGGGCCTACGCGGGCACCGTCAACGGCGCCGGGGCGCTGGAGGTCGTCGTCACCCGCCTCGCCGAGGACAACACCCTGGCCCGCGTCGTGCGCATGGTCCGCGACGCCGGGGAACGCACCTCGCCCACCCAGCGCTTCACCGACCGCTTCCAGCGCGTGTTCGTCCCGGCGGTCCTCGCCCTCGTCGCCGTCCTCCTCGGTTGGGGGGCCCTGACCGGCGAGCCCTTCGCCGACACCCTCTACCGGGCCATGGCCGTGCTCGTGGCCGCGAGCCCCTGCGCCCTGGCCATCGCCACCCCCGCCGCCGTGCTCAGCGCCGTCGGGCGGGCCGCCCGCGCCGGCGTCCTCATCAAGGGCGGCGCCCCGCTGGAGGAGTTCGGCCGGCTGCGCACCATCGCCTTCGACAAGACCGGCACCCTCACCGAGGGCCGCCCCAGGGTCACCGACGTGGAGCCCGCCGCCGGAGTCGCCCGCGCGGAGCTGGTGCGGACCGCCGTCGCCGTGCAGCGCCTCAGCGACCACCCGCTCGCCCAGGCCGTGGTCCGCGATCTCGCCGCCGAGGCCGGTCCGGCCGCGACCCCCGTCGCGAGCGACCTGACGGCCGTGATCGGCCGGGGGGTCACCGCCCGGATCGACGGCGCGCCCGCCCTGATCGGCAGCGTCGGATTCGTCCGCGAGGAGACCGGAGCCGAGCGGTGGCCGGCGGAGACGGGCGCGACCGCCGAGCGCCTCGCCGAGGCCGGACGCACCACGATGGTCGTGGCCCGCGCCGGCCGGGTCCTGGGCACCCTCGGACTCATGGACGCGCCCCGGCCGGAGGCGGCCGGGACCATATCCCGACTGCGGGACCTGGGCGTCGAACGGACCGTGCTGCTCTCCGGCGACGACCGGCGCGTCGCCGAGGCGATCGGTCGGGCCGTGGGCACGGACGAGGCGCGGGGCGGACTGCTCCCCGAGGACAAGGTCGCCGAAGTGACCCGGCTGCGCGCCCCCGGCACCGGCCGGGGCGGGGGAGTGGCCATGGTCGGCGACGGGGTCAACGACGCCCCCGCCATGGCCGGGGCCACGGTCGGCGTCGCGATGGGCGCGGCCGGCTCGGCCGTGGCCCTGGAGACCGCCGACATCGCCCTGATGAGCGACGACCTGCGCAAGCTGCCGTTCGTCACCTCGCTGAGCCGCCGGGCGAGCCGCGTCATCCGGCAGAACCTGTGGCTGAGCCTGGGCATCGTGGCCGTGCTGGTCCCGGCGACCATCCTCGGCCTGGGCATCGGCCCCGCCGTCCTGGTCCACGAGGGTTCCACCCTCGTGGTGGTCGCCAACGCCCTCCGCCTGATGCGCCACCGGGAGGACTGATCGCCGCCGGCCCGAGCCCGCCCGTCACCCGGGGGCCTCGACCTCCAGGTGACGGCGCCGGCCCGGACCCCGGTAGCGCAGGCAGACCCACCCCATCGAGGTGAGCGCGGACTCGCAGGCGTCCCACCGGTCCGGGTCCGGGCCCGGACCCGACCACTCCACCACGGCCACCGCCGTGGGACGCGGCCCCGAGGGCCCGGCCGCTGGGGGAGCCAGGACCCGGTAGCCGGGCGCGCCGGCCTCCGGGTCGGCGGGCGGCAGCCCCGCCGCCTCCAACAGCAGGGCCACCGCCCGGACCGGCCGGGCCACCTCCCACGGAGCGGGCCCCGACACCCCCAGCACCCGGCGGATGTCCCGCAGTCCCGCCAGGGCCGCGGCCACCTCCGCCGTCCGCGTCCCCGCCCGATCGGCCCCCGGGCGGGGGCCGGTGCCCGTGGCCGGCTCGAAACCCGCCGGCCCGGACCCGCTCACCCTCGCCCCCGGAACGTGTCACCCATGCGTGCCGCCTCTCCTGATCCGAGTACCGGGTCCGCGCGCCTGAGTAGTTCACCCCATGCCCGGCACCCCCGCGGCCCACTGTAATGACGGCATGTCGACCACCGAGATCCGCGAACGGCGCCCTCTGGGACCCCTCGTTCGCCGCCGACTGACCGTCACCGGCTCCGCGCTGGCCGTCGCGGTCCTGCCGCTCGCGGTCGCCGTGCTGTGCGCCCGGGCCGCCGGCGCGGACCCGACGGCCCCGATCAACGCCCTCATCGCGGGCGGCGCCAAGCGGCCCGGCATCCCCGTCGTCGAGTGGCGCCGGCGGGCGCACACGGCCCGGGTGACCCTGCGCCGGGTGCGCGCCGGCGGCCGGGGAGCGCTCAGCGGGGGGCCGGGGCGGCCTCGTGCGACGCGGCGGGGGCCCGGGGCGGACCGGTCGGGGCGGGGGCCGACCGGGATCGGGTGAGCCGGTGTTGGGCCAGGGCCGTGACACCGAGCAGCACGCCGAGGACCGGCCAGGCCAGGGGGCCCGCCGTGACCACCGCCGTGGTCACCAGGGGGCCGGCGCTGCGCTGGGCCGAGGAGGACAGCCCGTGGACCCCGAGGAAGGCGCCCTGGGCGGTGGGCGGGGCCAAGGCGATGGAGAGCTCCCAGCCGACGGTCGACTGGAGCATCTCGGCGAGGGTGAGCAGGGTGGCCGCCAGGACCAGGGCGACGGTCGCCCACACCGGGCCTCCCCGGGCGGAGAGCCCGAGGGCGACACAGCCCAGGAGCAGCGAGAGGCCGAGCGGCAACAGGAGCCGGTGCGCGGCCCGGGTGTCCGGCGCGAACCGGGCCAGCGGCACCTGACAGAGCACGACCAGCACGCAGTTGAGCACCTGGAGCAGCGGGGACAGGCCGTGCGGCGCCTGTGTCGCGGTGACGATCCACAGGGGCAGGCCGACGCTGAAGACCGAGTCGTGCAGGGCCAGCACGGCGTCGGTGGCCGTGTACCCGAGGTAGGTGCGATCGCGCCACGGGCTCGGCGGGGTCACGGGCACGGCGGAGTCGGCGGGCGCGGCGGTTCCGGTGGCGGGTCGCCCGGGGCCGCCGGCGCGGATCTCGCGGCCGGGCGCGGCGGGTTCGGCGCACCGCGCCGTGATCAGGGCGATGACCACGAAGGACAGCGCGTCGCCCAGCAGCAGGGCCCGGTAGGCGCCGAGGGTGCCCACGGCGAGGGCCCCCGCCGCGATCAGACCGCCCGCCGCGAAGCCGACGTTCGCGAGGGTGCGGGTGTACGCCTGGTAGCGGATCCGGTCCGGGCCCGCGACCCGCGCCGCGAACAGCTTGCCCAGCACGCTCACCGAGCGTTCCGCGAAGCTCGCCACCGCCGCGTAGAGCAGCAGCAGCGCGAAGTCGTCGGTGGTCAACAGGGCCAGGGAGCAGCCGGCGCGGGCCAGTTGCAGGCCCGTGATCAGCCGGGTCAGCGGCAGCCGGTCCGCGAGCCGGCCCGCGATCGGGGAGCCGGCGATGCCGACCGCGCCCGCGAGCCCCAGCAGGAGGCCGACCTCGGCGACCCCGAGGTCGGCGACCGTCACGAAGTACAGGGCCGCCGCGCTCGACCACATGCCCGTGCCGATCTTGTCGACGAGGGCCGCCCCCAACATGCGACGCCCGTCGCGACCCCCCGGCACCCGCGATCGGGTTCTCTCGTGGCCGTTCTTCATCCGTGCCCCCCTGACACTTGACCAAGCCATTGTGTTGGTACAGAATCTGGTACGTGGCGACACAATATGCAATCACGGGTGCGAACGCCAGGGAGATCGGCGCGGCCATCGAACGGGGCGTGGCCGAGGGGGCCTTCGCGCCGGGATCCGCCCTGCCGCCGGTGCGAAGGCTGGCCGAACGGCTCGGGGTGAGCGCCGGCACGGTCGCCGCCGCCTACCAGGAGTTGCGGCGGCGCGGCATCGTGGTCACCCGGGGCCGGGGCGGCACGGTCGTGGCCGCCGCGCCCGCCGTCGGATCCCGCCGACCCCCGCGCGTGCCGGAAGGGGTCCGGGACCTGGCCGGCGGCCACCCCGACCCGGCCTTCCTGCCGACGATCCGCCCACCGCGCGAGATCCCCCCGCACGGCGGCTCGCACCGGGGCAACCCCCGCGTGCCCGAACTGGAGGACCGGGCCCGCGCCTGGTTCGCCCGCGACGGGGTGCCCGCCGACGGGGTGACCTTCGCCAACGGCGCCCTGGACTGCGTGTCCCGGTTGCTGTCCTGCGAACTGGCGCCGGGGGACGCCGTGGCCGTGGAGGACCCGGGCTTCCACCACGTGCTCGACCTGGTGCCCGCCCTCGGACTGCGCGCGGTGCCCGTGACGGTGGACGACGAGGGACTGCGGCCCGCCGAACTCGCCCGCGCCCTGCGGACCGGCGCCCGCGCCGTGGTGTGCAGTCCGCGCGGCCAGAGCCCGCGCGGCGCCCGCTTCGGACCGAAGCGGCGGGCCGAACTGCTCGCCGTGCTCGCCGCCCACCCCGAGGTGCTCGTCGTGGAGGACGACCACAACGCCGAGATCGCGGATCCCGACGGGGTGCCGCTCCACTCGCTGTGCACCGGGGGACTGCCCCGCTGGGCGCAGGTCCGCACCGTCTCCAAGAGCCTCGCCGTCGACCTGCGCTGGGCCGCCGTCGCCTGCGACCCCGTCACCCTCGCCCGGCACGACGGCAGGCTGCTGCTCACCTCGGGCTGGATCAGCCACATCATCCAGGAGAGCGTGCTGGCCCTGCTGACCGATCCCGAGACCGCGCGCCTGACGGCCGAGGCCCGCGCCGCCTACGCCGCCCGCCGGACCGCGCTCCTGACCGCCCTCGACGGGCACGGGATCACGGCGCACGGCGCGAGCGGCCTCAACGTGTGGGTACCCGTGCGGGACGAGTCCGCGGTGGTCAACGGGCTGCGCACGCGCGGCTGGTGGGTCGCGGCGGGTGCCCGCTTCCGCACCGCCACCCCGCCCGCCGTACGGATCACCACGGCCGCGCTGCCCCCGGCCGACGGCCACCGCCTCGCGGCGGACCTCGCCGCGGTCACGCAGGAGTCCGCGGGCACCTACGGGGGCTAGGCCGTCTCTTCCGGATCTTGCCTGACCCGCGCCGCCTGGCACCGCACCTCGCCGCGTTGTCGGGAACACCCACGTACCCCAGTACGAGGGCGCCCCTCCGCCTTGCGATGCACGGCACCAGACGACGCGGGCTTAACCGGCAAGATCCAAAAGAGACGACCTAGGCAGAGCGCCGGGCGTCCGGGCCGGCCAGGGCCCCGGGTTGGTGGGAACCCCCACAGTTCGCCGCCGGCGGCGGGCGAATCCTGGGGCATCGGCCCATGGGCCGGGCTCCGGCCCGCCGCTAGCGTCACCGTGCGGGCGGTCGTCCTCCGGTCACCGACGCGGCGACGAAGACGAAGGGGTGCGTGGTGGGCGGAGTGGTGCCGGTCCTGGCGGCGGCGGTGTTGTGGGGGACGGTGGGCCCGGCCCAACTGCTGGCCGGCCGGGACATCGACCCGGTGGCCCTGGGTGCCTGTCGGATGCTGCTGGGCGGTCTGGCCCTGGCCCTGGTCACCGCCCGCCCGGCGGGGCTGCGGACCCTGACGGCCCGGGCCGTGCGCGGCCCGTTGGCCGCCGGGATCCTGACCACCGCCGCCTTCCAGGTGTGCTTCCTTCAGGCCGTGGAACGCGGCGGCGCCGCCGTCGCCACCGCCGTCACCTTCGGCACGGTCCCCGTCGCCGGCGGCCTGTGCGCCCGGATCCTCACGGGGGAGCGGACCGGGCCGCGCTGGCCCTGGGGCACCGCCTGCGCGGTCCTGGGCATCGGCCTGATGCTGCTGCCGGGCAGCGGGGGCCGGGTGGACGCGGTGGGCCTGTGCTGCGCGGTCGCGGCCGGCGTCGCCTTCGGCGCGTACATCCCGGTGGTCAAACTGCTCGGCGCGCGCGGGGCCGAACTCGCCGCCGCCTCACCGGTCTGCGTGTTCGGCGCGGGCCTGCTCGTCTCCCCCTACCTGTTCGCGGTCGGCGACCCGGGACCCCTGGGCAGCGCGCGCGGGCTGGCGCTGGTGGCCTGGCTGGGCCTGGGCACCACCGCGCTCGGCTACCTCCTCTTCACCCGGGGCGTGACCCGGATCAGCGCGGGCACCGCCGGCACCCTGAGCCTGACCGAACCCCTCGTCGCCACGGGCCTGGGGGTGCTGCTGCTCGGCGAACGCCCCGGCGCGCCCGCCGCCGTCGGCGCCGCCCTGCTGCTCGGCGGGCTGATCGTGGTCTCCCTGCCCATGGGCGAGCACCCGCGCCGGCCGGCGCCCCCGCACCGACCGGCCACGCCCCCGCGGGCCCCGACCCCGCGGCCTCGAACCCCGCAGCCCCCGAACGGGACCGGTCCCGGCGAGCCCGCTCAGCGGTCCCGGTAGTCGGCCATCGCCCCGCGCACCCGCTCCGAGAAGAACAGCGGCCCCACCGCGTCCGCCCAGGCCATGCCCTCCGGCGTGAGCCCCAGCCGGCCCGGGGTCAGTTCCCGGGCCCACAGCCGGTCCCGCAGCAGCTCCCAGGGCCCGGCGAAGTCCTCCTCGAAGCGGGTGCCGAACCGACGCTCGTAGGCGTCGACGGACATGCCCCCGACCTCCAACAGGTGCTGGAGCACGAACATCCGGCGCCGCTCGCCCCCGTCCATCCGGAACGCCCAGCGGGCCCGCCGGAACCGCTCGGTGGGGGTGGCGATGTAGTCGTCGATGATCCGTCGCACCTCCGGCACGGCCACCGCGTAGTCCGTGGTGTAGTGCAGGTCGGTGGTGAAGGACCGCGCGCCGACCCCGAGGCCCACCATGCCGGCCTGCTGGTTGTACTCGCTGATGGAACTGCCGTCGGTGTCCTCCACGGCGGCCGTCCCCGGCCGCCGGAACACCCGCATCGAGGTCTGCTCGTACCCCGCCGACAGCAGCCGGTCGCGGCCGTAGCGGTACAGCCGCAGCCGCTGCTCGTCCCACTCCTCACGGGTGGTGCGGTGCCGGCCCATCAGGCCGGTCAACGGGCGCACGTACAGCGGGTACAGGTAGATCTCCTCCGGCTCCCACGACAGCGCCGCGTCCAGCGAGTACCGGAAGGTGCGCTCGGTCTGCCCCTCGATCCCGTAGATCAGGTCGATGTTGAGGATCGGGAATCCGGCCGCCTTCAGCCGGGACAGGGCCGCGTCCACCGCCGACCGCTTCTGCGGGCGCACCGCCGCGCGGGCCTCCGCGTCCACGAAGCTCTGCACGCCGATGCTGAGCCGGGTCGCGCCCCGCTCCGCGAGCACGGCGAGCCGGTCCTCGGTGGCCGTCTCGGGCGAGGTCTCCACCGTCCAGGACGCCGCCTTCAGGTCGGCGCCCATCACGTGCTCGCAGATGTCGCTCAGCTCGGAGAGCTCGGCGGCCGTCAGGTACGTGGGGGTGCCCCCGCCGAACGCGGCCAACGGGAAGCGGATCCGCTCGCCCCGGGCGGCGGCGTTCACCTCCAGCGCCTCACGGGTCACCTCGGCCTGCCGGCGCAGGGTCCGCAGGAAGTTCCCGGTCACCTCCTCCGGGGCCCCGGTACGGGTGAACAGGTTGCAGAACCCGCAGCGCATCTCGCAGAACGGGACGTGCGCGTAGAGGGAGAGGGCGTCGAGGCGCTCCCCGGCCCACAGCTCGGTCAGCGTCGGGCCCTCGTCGAGGAGCCGGTACGCCTTCTGGTGCGGGTAGGCGTACACGTACTGCTCGTACGGCGTGCCCACGTCGCCGGGGAGGTCGGCGGGGTCGGGGAGGGGGCCGTGCGTGGGGGAGGGGACGAGCGGAACGGTGACGGTCATGGGGGTGCTGGATCCCTTCGGGTCTTCACGGAGCGGCGCAGGAGGCCCTCCCGCCGGTGCGGACGAGCGCGGTCGGCGGGGTGACAGCGCGCCACACTAGGGGCCCGGTGGAAGACGGCACGAGCGCCGAATTCGACGGAATCACCCCGGGAAATCAGAGGTTCGTACGGAGTTTCCGCGCAGGCCCGGAATCCGACGTCGAAGAGCCCGAAATGGTCCCGGTTTCAACCGTTCCGGTTCCGCGGGGCACCTCTGGTGGAACCCGCGCACCCGGTGATAGCCGTGTCCCCCATGCGTCCTGCCACCCACGCTGCCGATCGGCACACCCCTGCCCCGTCCACCCCCGAACGCCCCCGGCGACTGCTCGTCGCGGCGGGCGGCGGCGGGGACGCCCTCACCGCCGCCGCCCTCGCCCACGCCCTGTACGGGCCCGACACGCCGACCCTCGTCCTGACCTGGGCCTGGGAACGCCTGGTCGTCGACCCCGTGCCCGGCCCGCGCGGCCGCGCCGACTTCACCGGACTCCGCGAACCCGCCCCCGGCGTCCTGCTGTTCACCCCCGACACCCGACCCGTCGCCCCGGCCGGTTCCCTGCTGCCCCGGCTCTCGGGCGAACTGCCCTGCGCCCTCGGCCTCCTCGACCCCCACCAGGGGGTGGCCGGCCTCACCGACACGCTGCGGGCCGCCGCCGAATGGTGCGGCGCGGAGCGGATCGACGTCGTGGACGTGGGCGGCGACATCCTCGCCCGGGGCGACGAACCCACCCTGCGCAGCCCCTTGGGCGACGCCCTGGTCCTGGCCGCCGCCCGCCGCACCGGCCTGCCCACCGACGTGTACGTGGCCGGCCCGGCCCTGGACAACGAGGTCCCGCGCGCGGAACTGCTGCCCCGGCTCGGCCCGGCCGCGCTGCGCCTGACCGCCGAACACACCGCCGCCCTGCTGCCGCTGTTCGCCTGGCACCCCTCCGAGGCGAGCGCCCTGCTGGTCGCCGCCGCCCGGGGCCTGCGGGCCCGCTGCGGCACCCGCGACGCCCCCGCCCCCGTCGACCTCGACGCGGCGAGCGCCGGCGTGCACCGGCTGCCCCTCGACGCGGCCCTCGCGCTCAACCCGCTGGCCCGCGCCCTCCTCGACGCCGACCCCGTCGACCTCCCCGGGGCCGAGGCCGTCTCGGAGAAGGTCTGCGGGTTCTCCGAGGTCGCCCGCGAACGCGAGCGGGCCGCGCGCGGCGAGGGACTGCCCCCCGCGCCCGCACCGGCGCGCGCCCCCGACGCCGGGGCCCTGACGGCCCGGTACGCGGCCTGGGAGGCCGGCCCGCGGGCCGCCGGGATCGCGTGCGTCACCCGACGCCTGGTCGTGGAGGAGCTGGGCCTGGAACCGGCCGAGCGCGATCTGCTCCTCGACCTGCTCGGCGCGGCCGACCGCCCCGAGGCCCCGCTGCTGCGCCTGCGCCCCTGACCGCGCTCAGTCCTCCAGGTACGCGGTGATCCCCGTGCGCCGGGCCCCGTCCACCGCCCGCAGCCGCGCGAAGCCCGCCGGCGGCATCAGCGGCTCCCACTCCCGCGCGGACAGCACCCGCGCCTCGGTGTGCTCGGCCGGATCCAGCCGCAGGGCGGCCAGGCGCGCCTCGCTCAGCACCCCGCCGTCGAAGACGAACCCGATGTGGTGCGCGGGCCAGGCATCGCCCCGGGGGGCTACGTGATGGGCGAGCAGGAGTCGCGTGGGCGGGCCCGTCACCCGGATCCCGGTCTCCTCGGCGCACTCCCGCACGGCCGTCCGCCACGGGGTCTCGCCGTGGTCGGCGTTCCCGCCCGGGAACTGCCAGGGCTCCACCTCCGACACCGACCGCAGTTGCAGGGGCCGGCCCCGCTCGTCGGTGAAGTACAGGCAGGCGTAGAAGGTCGTGGCCGGCAGGGTGGCCACGTACTCGCGGGGCGGCAGCCATCCGGCCACGGGCACCCCTTTCGTCGTCATCGGTCGGTCTCGGTCGGTCGCAGGCACAGGTCGAACACGGTGGGCGGCAGCGCGGGCCGGTCGGAGGCGCAGCCCTCCTCCGGGTTCCCGGGCGCCGGTGGCCCGCCGCCCTCGGCGCCGGCGGGGCTCGCGGCTCCGGAGGCCCCGGAGCCGGCGGCGCCCCGTGCGTGCGGCCGGTGGGGTCCGGCGCCCGGGCGCGGTCGGCGCTGCGGTCGGGCCCCCGCGATCGGGGGCCGGGCGACCGGGCGGACGGAGGGGTGCGGTGACGGGCGCTCCGAGGTGGCCGCGTCGGGGGCGACCGGCCCGTCGGCGGGATCGGCGGAGTGGTCGGCAGGGGTCCGCGCCGGCTGCGGACGTGGTCGCGCCGACGGGTCCGCCGCGAGCGCCGGCGGACGTCGGTCGGGGCCCTCGGGGCGCGGTCGCGGCTCGGACCCGCCCGCGCCCCCGGGCGTTCGCGCGGGCGGGGGCGCGGCCGCGTGGGTGGTGGGGCCCCGGGGCGGCTCCGGCGGGAGCGTGCTGTGCACGGCGGAGGGGTCGCCCGCGGGCTGGTCCGGATCGAGTCCGGGGGCGGGGCCGGCGCCCGCTCCGGTGGGCCCGGCGCCGCACGCGACGGCGCCGACCCCGGCCATCAGGGTCACGAGGGAGAGCGGCAGGGACAGGGCCCGGCGGGACGGCATGCCCCCACCATGCCGCACACCGGCGCCGGGGCGGGGACGTTCGTCACGCTTGGGGGTGACGGCGTTGCGCTTTCGTACCCGGTCGTCGGACCCCGGCGGGCCCGAGAGGTCCCGACTCGCCGGATATGGCCAGAACTCGGGCGAATCGTCGCAATCACGCGTTCAACACCCGTACGGGGCAGCGATTTCGGGCGTATCGGATGGCAACTCAGGCCAGAACAAACAGGACCTGACGCATCAAAAGGTGCCCTTCGGGCATCCGGCTTGACCGGGATGTTCTTCGGGCGAAAGAGTGCGCCGATCACGTACAACAGCATGACCTGCACCACTCGGAGATAGCTGTCATGTCCATACCCGTCCGCACCGCGTTCGCCCTCACGGCGGCGCTCGGCGGCTCCCTCGCCCTCGGTGCCATCGCCGCCCCCGCCGCGCTGGCCACCCCCGCTCCCACGTCCTGCGTCTCGCCCCTGGGCATCGCCAACGGCTACGGCGAGTTCATCGAGAAGGACCTCAAGCACACCCCCGACGCCGAAGGCGCGGTCGCGGTCGGCGGCAACGCCGACTTCACCGGCGGCTTCAGCGTCGCCAACGAACTCAGCCCCGCCCAGGTCACCGCCCTCCCCGGCGGCAACACCCTGGTCGTCGGCGGCGACGTCAAGGGCACCGTGCAGCTGATGAAGGGCAACGCCGTGTACGGCGGCACCCTCAGCGGCACCATCGACCCGCACGACAAGACCGCCAAGGTCGTCAAGGGCCCGTCCCCGATCGACTTCACGGCCGAGTTCGCCAAGCTGCGCGCCGCCTCCACCGCCCTGGCCGGCGCCCAGTCCGCCGGGGCCTCCTGGAAGCTCACCGGCAACGTCCTGGAGTTCACCGGCACCGACGCCACGCGCAACGACTTCGTCGTCCCGGCCGCCGAACTCGCCAAGGCCAAGGAAGTCCGCGTCAAGGTGCCCACCGGCGCCGTCACCGTGGTCAGCGTCACCGGCACGACCTACGACCAGGCGAAGGCCGGCACCTACGGCTTCTTCCTGTACGACAACGCCACCGGCAAGTACGTCAACGACGACAAACTGGCCAGCGCCGCCGACGGCAAGATCCGCGCGAAGCTGCTGTGGAACTTCCCCGAGGCCACCAGCATCGTCAAGAACAGCCCCAACGCGTGGCCGGGCAGCATCCTCGCCCCCAAGGCCGACTTCCGACTGGGCTCCGGCGGCCCCGTGAACGGCTCGGTCATCGCCAGGTCCCTCGTGGGCTCCGGCGGCGCCGAGACCCACCACTACCCCTTCGCCGGCTGCCTGCCGGAGAAGCCCGGCAAGCCCAGCGACAAGCCGAGCGACAAGCCCTCGCCGAGCACCTCCTCGCCCGCGCCCTCGACCACCCCGTCCGGCAGCGCGTCCGCGACCCCCTCGGCCTCCACCACCCCGTCCGTGACCCCCTCCGGTTCGGCGTCCACCCCGGGCACCGCCCCGAGCCCCTCGGCGTCCACGCCGGGCGGCGACCTCGCCAACACCGGCGCCGGCATGACCGGCCCGATCGCGATCGGCGGCGCCGTCGTCCTCGCCGTCGGCGCGGGCATGGTCGTCGTCGCACGCCGCCGCAGGGCCTGACCGCACCACGGTGAGCGGGGGGTCGGCGTCGGCGTGAAGCCGGCGGCGGCCCCCGCCCCCGTGTCCTGCCCCCGCACCGGAGCCCAAGGTGAACCCAGACCCCGAACACCCCCCGGACCAGGACGAGGGCCTCCTCGTCCGTCCCTACGTCCCCGATCCGATCGGCCCCCCGGCCCCCGAACCCGAACACCGCGTCCCGCCCCCGCCCGCGCCCCGCCGCGGGCACAGCGCGTCCCGGACCGCCGTCGAGACCGGGCCCCCGACCGAGCCCGCGCCCCCGTCCCGCCGCGCCGAACGCGAACGCGGCCTGCGCGCCCCGCTGCTCCTCCTCGGCGCCCTCGCCGTCCTCGCCGGCGGCACCCTCGCCGTGCTCTTCCTCGACGAGGACCCCGCACCGGCCGGCGCCGGACCCCGGCCCGCCGTGTCCGTGCCCGTGCTCCAAGGCGCCGCCCCCGCACCCGAGGACACCCCCTCGACCCGGGACTCCGGCGCCCCCAGCTCCCCGACGCCCACCCGGAGCGCGACCCCCACCCCGAGCCGGTCCGCCCCCGCATCCGCCTCCGCCTCCGCCTCCGCGGAGCCCACCCCGTCGGCGACCCCCGAGGCCCGCCCCACCCCGACGCGCCCCGGCCGCACCGCGACCGCCGAGGGCACCCTGCGCCCGGGCGACGACGGGGACGCCGTGCGCGGTCTCCAAGGGCTGCTGTACGGCCAGGGCTTCACCTACGTCGAGCGCACCGGCGAGTACGACGAGGACACCCGGCGCGGCGTCGAGCAGTTCCAACGCGACCGCGGCCTGACCGGGGACCCCTACGGCGTCTACGGGCCCACGACCCGCGCCGCCCTCACCGGAGGCTGACGCGCCGGTCGACGCGCCGGCGGGCGCACCGTCACCGCCCGCCGGCCACCCGCAGCACCGCCCCCGTCGTGTACGAGGACTCCTCCGACAGCAGCCAGGCCACCGCCGCCGCGATCTCCGAGGGCTCCCCGGCCCGCCGCAGCGGAATCCCCGGGGCCATCCGCTCCGCCCGGTCCGGCGCACCCATCGCCGCGTGCATGTCGGTGTCCACCAGCCCCGGCGCCACCGCGTTCACCCGCACCCCCTCCGGGCCCAACTCCTTCGCCAGGCCCATCGTCAGCGTGTCCACGGCCGCCTTCGACGCCGCGTAGTGCACGAACTCGCCCGGACTGCCCAGGGTCGCCGCGCCCGAGGACAGGTTCACGATCGCCCCGCCCCGCCCCCCGGCCCCGAACTCCAGGGCGGCCCGCCGGCAACACAGCAGCGTCCCCAACAGGTTGACGTCGACCACCCGGCGCAGGTCCTCGACCCGCGTCGCCGTCAACCGGCCGAGCGGCCCCGTCACCCCCGCGTTGTTCACCAATCCGGTCAACGGCCCCAGCTCCGCCACCGCCCGGTCGAAGAGCTCCTCCACGTCCTCGGGCACCGAGGTGTCCGCACGCACCGTCAGGCAGCGCACTCCGCTCGCCCGCACCTCGGCCGCCACCGACTCGGCCGCCGCCCCGTCGCTCACCCACGTGAGCGCCAGGTCGTGCCCGTCCGCCGCGAGCCGCCGGCACACCGCCGCCCCGATGCCCCGACCACCGCCGGTGACCACCGTCACCTTCCGAGCCGACTCCGCCACGACCAACCCCCTCGTCCGATTCACCGATCACCGCATCCTCGCAGGACGGCCCGGTCGCCCCCCTCCCGGGCCCCCGGGGGGTCAGGATTGACCCGTGAACGACCTCCACGAGGGCCGGCCCGCCGCCGCCTCCACCCAGGCCGCCGAACCCGCCGGACCCGCCCCGCCCGCCCCCCGCCCCCGACCCGATCACCCCGGCCCCGAACAGTCCGGCCCCGAACAGCCCCCGCCCCCGCGCTCGGGACGGACGCACACCCTGGACTTCCACGCGGACACCGTCGTCAAGACCTACGCCTCCTGGGACCGGGGCGAGGCCCGTCGCGAATGGCGCTCCCTGACCCTGCTGGCCCACCACGCCCCCGGCCACGCCCCCCGGCCGCTCGCCGCCCGACTCGACCTGCGGCCCCCGCGCATCACCATGGAACGCCTCCCCGGCACCCCGCTGCGCGGCACCGACGTGCCCCCCGAGGCCGTCGAGGCCCTCGCCGACACCCTGCGCGCCGTCCACACCGCCGTCCCGGCCGCCGCCCTCGCCCGTCAACCCGAGGCCGCCTGGCACGCCGCCCGGCTCGACGCCCGGGCCCGCGCCGGCCTCGACCACCCCGCCCTCGACCCCGCGCTCCCGCCCACCCCCGAGGGCCCCGGCCCGCTCGCCCGCCGGGCCCTGGCCGAGGCACGCGTCCTCGTCGCCCGCGAGAGCCTCGCCGAACACTCCGGCACCCGGGCCCTCGTGCCCGTCCTCGGCCTCGCCGACGGCAACCTCGCCAACCACCTCTGGGACGGCGAACGCGTCCGCCTCGTCGACTTCGAGGACTCCGGCCGCTGCGACCGGGCCTTCGAACTGGCCACGATGTGCGAACACCCCTCGGCCTGGGTCGACACCCGCTTCGACGCCGAACTGCTCCTGGCCCACCTGGCGCCGGCCGCCCCCGAGGCCGCCCGGCTGCGCCACCTGCGCCGCCTCGTGGCCGTCCTCTGGCTCGTGGCCTACCTCACCGACCCCGGCGCCATCGCCCGCAACCCGCCCGACACCGCCGAACGCGCCGCCGACCGGCTCCTGACCCTGCTCGGCGCGCACTGACCGCGCGCCCCGGACACGGGAACGGGGCGGGCCCGATGTCGGACCCGCCCCGTTCCCCGCTCACCGGCCCGCCGCACCGCGCCGGGCCGGACCGCTCAGTGCTCGTCCTGCGCGGGCAGGCTGTCCATGAACGAACTCACCGAGAACACCGCCCGACCCGGACCGGCCGGCCCGTACCCGGGAGGGGAGCTGAGCCCGTACTCGGCCATCGTCGCCGCGTACGCCTCCAGCAGCCGGATGTGGTACTCCAGCGGCGCGCCCTGCGGGTTCGCCTTGCCCAGCGGGGTGGTCGGCTCCGGGCACCAGGTCGTGAACCGGGGGGTGATGCCCCGGGACATGAAGTAGTGCAGGCCCTCCACCGTGGAGTCGATGGCCTCGCCGACCTCGGTGAACCCGAAGGGCTCGGCCATCTCCACGCCCGCCACGAAGTTCGGGATCACGTTGCGCGGCCCGAAGATCTCCGCCGAGTCCAGGATCCGGCGGTGCCACTCGTCGCGCCCCACGTAGCGCTCCTTGCCGGGGCAGTACAGCTCGAACAGCCGCCGGTCCCACACCTCGTAGTTCGGGTGGTAGATCCGCACGCCGTAGTCGTGGAAGCGCTGCACGTCCTCCTTGGGCAGCGCCTGCGCCACCACCTTGCCCGTCCAACGGCCCGGGAAGCGCTCCTCGATGGCCTTGGCGTACTGGCCGTAGAAATCGGCCTCGTCCTTGCCCGCGACCTTCGAGGTGATCGCCCCGCCGGTCAGGGTGTACGCCTTGGAGGACTTCGAGGTGTCGTACTTGTCGATGATCTCCAGCGCCTCCAGCACCTCCTCCACCGGCTTCACCCCGGTGTAGGGACGCCCGGCGGCCTTGTGCTGGCGCCAGTTGTGGTTGATGTCGCAGTACTGGCACTCCTCCTTGGCGCCGAAGTACTGGCAGACCCGGAAGACCGTCAGGTAGATCAGGTAGCCCCACTGGATCGTCGGCGCCACCTCCATCACGGACTTCCCGTTCGACAGGGTGTGCTTGTAGTACTCGGGCATCGGCGGCACGCCCACGTCCGCGATCCGCGCGCCGTCCAACCACAGGCCGAGCATCCCGTCGTCCCCGGCCGCGACCCGGTACGGGGACGAGGGGTTCACGCGCACCGACACCACCGTGCGCCGCAGGTCGTAGGGACCGCCGGTGAGCACGATCTCCTCCGGCGGCCGGCGCAGCGCGGCCTCGCCCAGCTCCGGCAGGGTGCGGTGGTCGAAGGAGAAGATGAAGTACGACTTCGGCTTGACCTCACCGGACTCGTTGTCGCTCAGCGCGGACTCGTCGAACGCGATCCCGCCCCGCAACAGGTCCTCCTTGATCACCGCCTCCCGAGGGACCTGCGGGAAGCGGCTCATCAGGGACTCGACCATGTCGGTGCGGCGAGGCTCGGTGCTGGATGTCATACGGGACACGCTAATACCGTCGCGGACCCGCCGGGACGCCGAGGTCCCGCGCACCCCCCGCCGCACGGGCCCTTCGGCCCCCGGCGTGGCACGAATCACGTCCCGGGCCCTTCGACCCGGCCCCACGGCCCCCGCCGGATCAGGGGCCGAGACGGTACGCCGCCTCCATCCCGGCCCCCGCCACCCACCGCACCGAGACCCCCGGCAGCCCCCGCAGCGGGTCCAGGGCCAGGGCCGCCAGCGCAGCCTCGCCCGGCGGCCGGGACCCGAGCCCCACCGCGTACCGCACCCGGCCCGGCCCGACCGCGCAGGGTCGCGGCCACGGGTGCGCGTCCCCGTGCCCGGCCTCCTCCAGCGCCGATCGCAGCGCCCACATCCGCCCCCGCAACCGGTCCGCGACCCCCTCCGCGTCCTCGCCCGCGACCGTGACCAGGGCCCAGGCCGCGTGCCGCCGGTACAGCGGCGGCGGGCCGGCCCAGCGCTCCGGCCCCGCCCCGCCCGCCGCGGCCTCCCACGCCCGGTACAGCTCCTCCGTGATCGCCTCCCGGCCCGCCGGGGTGACCCGGTCGCCGGTCGAGCGCACGGGCGCCGTCGGCGTCAGCACCGCCATCGCCCCGTCCCCGGCCCGCGCCGGCCCCGCCGCCGGCCCGCCCGGGGCCCCGGGCGCCCCCACCCGCAGCCCCCAGTCCCAGACCGCCCACTGGCCGAAGAACTCCGTCCAGGCATGCTCCCGGGACACCCCCGGGCCCAGCCGCAGCGCCGTGTGCGCCGCCAGCACCGTCCACGCGATCCCCGGCAGCCCACCGAACGGCGCCCCGTCCAGCCCCCGGGCCCGGGCCCACCCCTTCACCGTGCGGGCCAGGGCCCGGAACTCCTCGGCGACCCCCGCCTCCGTCACCGCCGTCGTGACCGCCACCGCGTCGTCGACGGCGCCCAGGGCGGCGGCCGTCGCCGCACCGCCCTCGGCCCGCCGCGCCAGGGCCCGCGCCGCCGGCGCCCCCGGCACCGTCGCCACCACCAGGTCCACCGCGCGGCCCGCGCACCGCAGTCGCAGCCCCGGCACCCGCGCCCCCACCACCTCCCGCACCCGCGACACCTCGGGCCCCGACGCCCGCAGCCGCTCCGCGATGGTGCCCGGGCTCAGGGCCGGATCGCCGGGCACCCCCACCAGGTCCAGGTCCGCGCCCGGCAGCGCGCACCCCCAGCGGCGCGAGCCCACGACCTCCAGCACGGACCCCGGCCCCAACGCCGCCCGCACCAGCGCCGTCACCCGCTCGTCCACCGCCCGCTCGGCCTCGTCGTCGGGCGCCTCGGCGGTCGTGGGCCGCGCGGTCCACCCGGCGACCGCCGGGTCCCGGGGCCCGTCGCCGCCCGCCTCCGGGTCCGCGGCCAGATCGACGAGGACCCCGAAGTGGTCCGAGAGGAACAATCCGTCCGGGGTCGCCGGCCGGTCCCCGTACCGCCGCGCCGCGAGCACCCGCGCCCGGTCCCCGCGCAGCAGCACCCGGTCGATCCGGCCCGCCTGGCCCGTCAAGGAGCCCACGGCCGCCAGCGGGTTCACCCCCGGATCGAAGGTCGGCGTGAGGTCCTCGGGCCCGTGACGGCGGGACCAGGCGTCCGCCACCCCCAGCACCCCGGCGGGTCCCTCGGCCCCGATCCGTCCGTCGTTGAAATCGCCCACGACCAGCGCCGGCACCGCCGGGTCCAGCCCGGCCAGGCCCTGCGCGATCCGGCCCAGCTGTACCGCCCGCACCTCCCCGCCGCCCTGGGTGTGATCACTGCTCAAGTGCGTGCAGAGCACCGTCCACGGGCCCGAGGGCGCGGCCAGGCGCACCCCGAGCACCGCCTTGTGCCGGCCCAACGAGTGCGTCCCGACCTCCGTGATCGGCACCCGACTGAGCACGGCCAGCCCCGTGTCCGACACCTCCCGACCCCGGGGGCCGTCCGAGACCGTCCACCCCGCGCGCAGCCAGGGCTCCGCCAACAGGGCCCGCCACAGCGGCTCCTCCACCTCTTGCAGGGCGATCACGTCGGCCCCGGAGGCGGCCAGCGCGGCCGGCAGCAGGGCCCGGCGCCGCGCCGTCGAGATCAGCTCGGCGTCGTACCGGTCCCACAGCGTGTTCCACGTCAACACCCGCAGCGACCCGCCCGACCCGCCCGACCCGCCCGCCACCGGGGCGGGATCCGGCACGGCCGGGGCCCACTCGCCCGCCGCCGGATCCCACCGGTGCGGCACGCGGGGCGCGAAGAACGGCGCGGCCAGCGCCCGCTCCGCACGCACCCGTCCGGGACCCTCGGCCCCCACCGTGTCCACCCCGCTCGCCCGGTCCCAGACCACGACCCCGTCCGCCTCCACGAACAGCACCCGGTGCCAGGGCACGTCCCCGCCCGGCACGAACCGCGCGAACGGCACCCGCTCGGGCTCCGCCCCGCGCTGCGCCACCCCGAAGACGAACCGGCCCTGATCCAGCCGGGCGTCCCACCGGATCCGGTGGTAGACCTCTTCGCTCGTGCGCATCACGCGATCCCCGCTCCCGTTCCCGTACCCGCGTTCCCGAACTCCTCCAGTGTCCCGACCCGGTCCACGACCGTGCCCCGCGCCCCCACCCACCACACCCGGTGCGCCGCGCCCGGTCGCGGAGGCTCGAACCGGCGCTCCTGACGGGTCAGCACCTCCGCCGGCACCGCGTGCGGCCGCGCCGCGTTGCGGCGGGCCCGTTCGGCGGCCGGCAAGGCGAACGCGACCTGCGTCACCAGCGCCCCGCGCCGGCGTGCCACCGTCACCGGGCCGGACCGCTGCCGCGCGGTCAGCCCCGTGGCGTCCCACACCACCGTGCGCCCCTCACCCCCCTCGGTCAGCGCCGCGTCCAGCCGGTCCAGGGCCAGCGCCAGCACCCGCGCGTTGTCCCCCTGATCGGCCCGGTCACCGCGCTCGCCCCGGATCCCGTCGGGCGAGACCACCGTCACCGGGCCCGGCAGCCCGGACGCGAACGTGCTCTTCCCGCTGCCCGAGGGGCCCACCAACTGGAGCAGGCGCGGGAATCCGCCCGCGCGCACCGCCCAGGTCGCGGCCAGGGCCTCGGCCGGCGACACCGCCGTGCCCCGGGCCCAGTTCTCCCGGGCCCGCGCCCAGCACAGGTCGCGGGCCCACGGGTCGAGCACCCCGGCCGCGTCCAGCCCGGCCCGCACCCCGTCGCGCAGCTCCGCCCACGGGTCCTCGCCCCACAGACCGGCCTCCTGCGCGTGCAGCCCCGACCAGTCCACCGCCTCCGCCTCCGCCGCGTCCCGCGCCCCGGCGGCGGCCACCGCGTGGGCCACCGCGAGGTCCACCGAGGCCCCGAGCCCGGCCAGCCCCGCGCGCCGTTCGGCGTCCGGGAACGGCCGGGTCAACAGCGGGGCCACGGAGACCAGATCGGCCAGCACCCGGGCCTGCCGGGGCCCGAGGGCGGGCGCGGCGAGCACACCGAGCGCGGCGGGCCGGTGCCCGGCCAGCAGGTGGGCCAGCACGCCGGTCAGCCGCGCGTCCCCGAACCGGTCCGCCGCGTCCAGCCGCCCCGTCACCTCCGCGAGCCGCCGCACGCTCTGCGATCCGGAACCCGAAACGGAATCAGGCGCCGGGCCGGAACACGGGCCGGGCTCAGGCGCGGGGCCCGGGTCGGCGGGCAGCACGGCGGCCCGCAGAGCCCCGGGATCCGGCGCGGCCCCCGACCGCACCGCCCACAACGCGGCGGCGGGGCCCAGTCCGTTGGGGACCACGGGCGCGTACATCCAGTGGGTGTCGGTGGTGACGTGGTGTGGCCGCACCCATTTCGCGACCCGCCGGCCGAACTCCGCGCGGTCGAAGCCCTCGACGACCCGCACCACGTAGCCCTCCTGCCGTGCCGGGTCCACCCGCAGCCGGCGCAGGGCCCGTTCGTCGAAGACCCCGCGCCACAGCACCGGGACCGCGGGCAGCCCGAGCCGGTGGGTCAGGCGCACGGTCTCGTCCCAGCCCAGGCAGCGTTCCCCCGCCCACACGGAGAAGGCGAGGAACCAGCTCTCCAGGTCCTCGTACGGCAGCGAGTGCCGCGCGTGCAGGTTCTCCCCGCAGATCCGGGTGCCGGCCGGAATTCGCCCCCCGACCCGGGCGGTGAGGGCCTTCACCCAGGCGCGCGAGGGGTGCGGGCCGGAGTCGACGGAGCGGGCGTGGCACCCGTCCCGGTACAGGGTGGTGTTCTCCCCGTCGAACTTCTCGGTGACCACCACCTCCCGACCCCGCAGGCCGTCGAGGTCGACCACCCGCAGGTCGTCCCCGCTCGCCCCCGGGGACCAGGGCAGATGGGGGGTGCGGGGGTAGGGGGTGCGCATGGCGATCCTGTTCGGCCGGGGGCGGGCGGCCCCACTGTAGGAAGCCGCCCGGCGGCCGGGCCACCGCTTTTGCCGGCAGCCCGGCCCCGTCGCCGGCTCGGCCCGGCCCGTCCGTCAACCGCCCCAGTGGCCCCGGCACAGGTCCACGACGGCGGGGGACACTCGCCCGTCGGCGGCCCGGCACAGTCGGACCATCTCGCGCGCGGCGTCCCCGGAGGTCGGGCGGCCGGGCCGGACCGGTCGGCCGACCGGGCGCGGGGTGGGTACCCGGGGTTCGGCGACCGGCCGGGTCCCGCCGGCGCGGGGCGCGCGCCAGGGACCGGAACGTGAACCGGAGCCCGAGGGGGCCCGCTCCCGGCGCGGCGCGGCGGCGGCCTCGGCGGCCCGCGGCGGCTCGGGCTCGGGGCCGGCGCTCGACGGGGCGGGCACGGGCAGCCCGCCCAGGGGGAGCACCGCCGGCGGGCTCGGCGCCGTGCGCGGGCCGGGGGCGGCGGGGCCGACCGGCGGCAGGGGGCGGGCGGCGCCCGCCGGGTCGGGAGCGGCCGGCGCGGACCGGTGCGGTCCGACGCTGACACAGCCGGCGAGCAGCGCCGTCAGCACGGCCGGCAGCAGGGCGGAGCCGAGGGCGCGGCGGACGCCCGGGCGCGCGGTCGGGCGACGGCGGGCGGGCGGAGGGGAGGAGGACTGCGGGTGCATGGGCCCCACCCTGCCGTCCGCCCCGGCCCGGCCCGGGGCCCCGTCGCACGGGGGAGTGAGACGGGGCACCCGGCCGGGTGAGGAGCGCGTCAGCGTGACGCCGGTCCGCGCGCCGATCGGCCCGCCGAGGAGCGGAGTTCGGCAGGAGGGGTTCGGTCGCGGGGTCCGCTCAGGCGGGTCGGACGGTGATGGCCGACACCGGGCAGGCCCGGGCCGCCTCGCGCACCAAGGGCCCGGCCGCCCTCGGCCCGTCCCCGCTCACCGGGTCGGGCAGCAGCGCGCCGAACCCGTCGTCGTCCTGGGTGAAGACGGCGGGCGCGGTCAGCGCGCACTGACCGGCCCCGATGCACCGGTCGGTGACGAAGGAGATCTCCACGAGCCCGCCGTCGGCCCGCTGTTCCTCGTGTCGCGGCATGCCGGTCACCACCGCACCGGCAGCGCCAGCATGCCCTGGACGGTGTCCCCGGGTTTGAACGGGATCTCCTCCGGCGGGGCGTCCAGGCGCAGGCCCGGGAGCCGCGCGAACAGGGTGGTCAGCGCGATCTCCATCTCGGCCCGCGCCAGGTTCTGCCCCAGGCACTGGTGGATGCCGAAACCGAACGCGACGTGGTGCCGGGTCGGCCGGTGGAAGTCGAGTTCGTCCGGCCGGGGGTACACGCTCTCGTCCCGGTTGATGACCGAGGCGGGGAAGACCACGCCCTCCCCGGCCCGGATCACCGTGCCGGCCACCTCCACGTCCTGCGTCGCGACCCGCAGGATCCCGTCCGCGATGGACAGGAACCGCATGAGTTCCTCCACCACCTCGCTCATCAGCTCCGGGCGCTCCCGCAGTTCGGCGAGGCGCTCGGGGTGGCGGAGCAGGGTGAAGGTGCCCAACGAGATCATGTTGGCGGTGGTCTCGTGACCGGCGATCAGCAGGATGGTGGCCAGCGCGACCAGCTCCGGCACGTCGATCTCACCGGGCTCCAGCCGCTGCGCGATCAACTCGTCGAGCAGCCCGTCGCCGGGTTCGACGCGCTTGGCGGCGATCAGCCCGGTCAGGTAGTCGTCGAGCCGCGCGCGGGCCTCCTGCACGTCGGAGAGGGCGGGCCCGCGCAGCAGCCGCCGGGACTGCTCCTCGAAGAACTCGTGGTCGGCGTAAGGCACTCCGAGGAGGGCGCAGATCACGATGGAGGGCACCGGCAGCGCGAAGGCCCCGACCAGTTCGGCCCGGTCGCCGCCCGCGACCATCGCGTCGATCAGTCGGTCCACGGTCTCCTGCACCCGGGGCCGCAGCGCGGCGATCCGCTTCACCCCGAAGCTCGGGATGAGCATGCGGCGTTGGGTGTTGTGCACCGGGTCGTCCACGCCCAGCAGGGCCGGGTTCGGCGTCACCAGGCCCTTGAACCGGGCGGTGGGGAAGGGGAATCCGGGCTTGGTGCGGTCCGTGGACAGTCGCCCGTCGGAGAGCAGGGCGCGCGCGACGGCGTGTCCGGTCACCACCCACACCTCACGCCCGTCGAAGAGGCTCGCCCGCGACAACGGGCGCTCCTCCCGCAGGGGTTCGTAGCCGGTCGGCGGGTGGTAGGGGCAGGTGCGGTCCTGGGGGTACGAAAGGGTCTCGGTCTGCGTCATCGGTGACCTCGCAGGAGGAGTACGCGGCGCGGGGCCGCGCCGCCGCACCCATTACATGCCTCAGGCACCTATCTTTGACGCGCGAAGTTCGGCCAAATCCCGTGACCCTCACCCGGACGGGTCAATCCGCCCGCGCGACCCCCACCCCCGCGCCCCCGGACACCGGCTTCCGACTCTCCTCGACCACCTCGCCGAGGGACCGGGAACCCCAGCTCAGCGCCGCCCCGAAGAGCAGCGCGGCGGCCGGCAGCCAGGGCCACGCCCCCGCCGGCAGCGCCCCGAGCAGCAGTCCGCACCCGGCGCCCGCGAGCTGGAGCGCCAGGGACTGCACCGACAGGGCCGTGGCCCGCGCCCCCGACCCCGCCGCCCGCCGGTGCAACAGCTCGTTCTCGTTCGGCGCGGCGGCCCCCAGCCCCAGGTACACGAGGACGAACCCGAGCACGGAGAGCACCCGGGCGCCCGTCCCCCCGCCCGTCGCGCCGACCGCGAGGGCGAGCACGCCCAGGGCGCCGGCCGACAGCCCGAACCGGGCCGCCCGCGCCCCGTCCCCGCACCGGCGGGCCAGGGCCGGGGCGAGCCGGTTGCCGAGGGCGTTGCTCAGGAACCCGGCGCAGGACAGTCCCGCGAACAGCAGCGCGCCCGTCTCGGCCGAACCCACCACCGACGCGGCCCGGCCGGGGGTCAGCAGCTCCATGGTGGCCAGGGCCCCGCCGGCCCCGACCGCCCCGATCAGCACCCGCCGCAGCACCGCGTCCCGGCCCGCCAGCCACAGCCCGGCCCGCAGGGTGCCGGTCAGGGAGGCCCGGCGCGCCCCGCCGGCGCGCTCCGGGGCGGGCGCTGGGGCGGGCGCCGGCTCCCGCAGGGCCACGGTGGCGAAGAGGCAGAAGAGCAGGTGCGCGGCCACCGCCAGGACCACCGGCGCGGCCAGCGGGGTCAGCGGCGCGATCGCCTCCCGCGCCGCCGGCGCCCGGTCCAGGGCCCAGGGCAGCACGCCGCCCAGCGCGGTGCCGGCCGCCAGCCCCAGCGAACCCGCCACCCCGCCCCGCGCCAGCCCCTCCCGCATGCGCTCCGGGCCGCCGCCGAGCCGCTCCACCGTGTCGGCCCACCACGCCTCCAGCGGCCCGCTCGACAGGGCCCGGCCGGCGCCCATCAGCACCATCGCCGCCACGAGCACCGCCCGGCCCTCGAACGCGGCCAACAGACCGGCGCAGGCCGCGTACAGCAGCCCCGAGGCGATCACGACGGCCCGCCGGCCGAACAGATCGGACAGCCCGCCGGTCGGCAGCTCCAGCAGGGCCGTGACCAGCGAGTACACCGCCAGCGTCCCGGTGATCGCGGGCAGGGACAGGCCGCGCGAGGTGAGCAGCAGCACCAGCGGGGTCGCCAGCGCCGCGACCGGCAGCCACTGGAGGGCGCAGGCGCTCGCGTACCGCCGGCGGGCCCGCGCCAACGCGGCGCCGTCGACCTCGCCGGCCGCGCTCACGCCGTGCCCCCGGAGCGCGCGTCCCCGCCCGTCCCGCCCGTCCCGTTCGCCCCGTTCGCCCCGTCGGCCCCGCTCCGGTCCGCGAACGGCAGGCCCGCCATCAGCACGGCCACGTCCCGGGCCCGCGGATCGGCCGCGTCCCGGGCCCGCAGCTCCAACACCTTCGCCTCCAGGTGCTCCCACAACTCGGCCAGGGACTCGGGGGTCAGCCGCACCAGCCAGTCCCCGACGCCCGCCGCACCCGCCCACGCGGGATCCAGTGCCCCCTCGCGCAGATCGGCCGCGTGCCGGCCCAAGGAGCGTTCCAGGTGCTCCACCTGGGCCCGCTGCATCACGTCGAGGAAGGCGCGCCCGCCGGGCCCGTCGGTCATCTGCGCGTCGTCCCACGAGGTGAGCTCGTGCACCGAGCGCCAGCGCCGTTCGCGCGCGTCCCGGTGCTCGGCCTCGACCACGAACCCGTGCCGCGCCAACACCCGCAGGTGGTAGCTGGTGGAGGCGGAGGACTCGCCGGTGGCCACCGCGAGTTCGCTGGCGGTGGCCGGCCCGTTCTGGCGCAGCAGGCCCAGCAGGCGGATCCGCAGCGGATGGGTGAGCGCTTTGACGGCGTCGGCGTCACGGGCGGGGTCGAGGACCCGCCGGGTGGGCGGTTCGAGGGTCATGGGCAACGACGGTAGGCCGACCCGCGAGATTCCCCAAGAACTTTTGCAAACATTTCTCGGGAAAACTCGGGTCGGCCTGACGCCGTCGACCGGTGGGGGTCCCGCGGGGGCTCAGTCGCCCGCGCGGCGCCGCCACTCCTCGGCGAGCAGTTCGTACGAGCGCGCCCGCGCCTCGTGATCGTGCGTCACCGTCGTCACCAGCAGCTCGTCGGCCTCCGTGGCCTCCCGCAGCCGCTCCAGGTCATCGGCCACCGACGCCGCCGTGCCCACGAACCGGGTCTCGATCCGGTCCGCCACGATCGCGTGGTCGGCGGGCGCCCACGCGGCCTCCAACTCCGCCGCCTCGGCCGGCGTCGGGTACTCGATCGCGCCCGCCCCGGTCCGGATGGACCGCACCCAGGGCCCGTACCCGGCCGCCAACTCGCGCGCCCGCTCCGCGGTCTCCGCGACCACCACGTCCGCCGACACCGTCACGTACGGCCGGTCCCGCTCCTCCGAGGGCTTGAACGCGGCCCGGTACGCGGCCACCGCCTCCAGCACCGTCGCAGGACTGACGTGGTAGTTCGCCGCGAACGGCAGTCCGTGCAGGCCCGCGACCTCCGCGCTGACCCCGGCGCTGCTGCCCAGCACCCAGACCTGCAACGAGGCCCCCTCGCCCGGCACCACCCGCAGCGGCACGCCCTCGCTGGACACGTAGGAGCCGGCGAGCAGCGCCAGCACGTCCGCGACCTGCTCCGCGTACTCCTGCTGCTCCGCGCCCGGCTGGGTGAGCAGCCGGTGCAGGGCGGCGAACCGGGGCGAGCCCAGCAGGTGCGCGAAGGAGAACACCTCGGGTATCCGCAGCCCGTTGGCCGTGTACCCGTCCACTACCTCCGGGGTGGTCACGGTGGGCTCCGGCTCGGCGTCGACGGCCGCGACGCGCTCGCCGGTGCTCGTCACCGCCCCGGCCCGCTCCCGCGTCGGCGGACGACCGGCGGACCGGCCCAGGCCCAGGTCCAGCCGGCCCGGGTGCAGGGCGTCGATCAGCCCGAACTCCTCGACCGTGGACAGGGCGGTGCGGTGGCCCATCTGCACCGCGCCCGAACCGAGCCGGATCCGGGTGGTCGCGGCGGCGGTCAGGGCGATCACCACGGCCGGCGAGGTGCCGGCGACCCCGGGGTTGAGGTGGTGTTCGGCGAACCAGTACCGGGTGTAGCCGGCGGCCTCGGCGCGCCGCGCCAGGTCCACGCTGCGGCGCAGCGCCTCGGCGGCGTTCGAACCGGTGGTGATCGGGACGAGGTCCAGGACCCCGAGCGGGACGGCGGGCATGGCCGGACCCCTTTCGTGAGGATGGTGCGTGGGGACGTGCGAGGGGGGAGTGCCGGGGGAGGGGGACCCCGGGGCGAACGGGGGAGGGATCAGCGGGCGGCGTCGGCGGGGACGGTGCCCGGCGCGCGGCGCGTGCCCCGCTCCGGGACGCTCAGGCCCAGGTGCTCGCGCAGGGTGGTGCCGGTGTACTCGGTGCGGAACACCCCACGCTCCTGGAGCAGCGGCACCACGGTGTCGGCGAAGGCGTCGAGCCCGCCCGGGGTCAGGTGCGGCACGAGGATGAACCCGTCGGCGGCGTCGGCCTGCACCAGCGTGTCGATCTGGTCCGCGATCGTGGCCGCCGATCCCACGAAGGTCTGCCGGGAACCGATCTCGATGACCAGCTCGCGGATCGACAGCTTCTTCTCCTCGGCCAGCGCCCGCCACTGGGCGGCCACGGCCAGGGGGTCGCGGAACATGCGTACGCTGGCCTGCCCCTTGGCCACGGTGTTCTCCCCGGGCAGCGGGTCGATCTCCGGCAGCGGACCGTCAGGGTCGTACGCCGACAGGTCGCGGTTCCACACGTGCTCCAGGTGGGCCAGCGCGGTGGCCCCGCTCACCTGGGCCCGACGCACCTGGAAGGCCAGTTCCTCGGCCTCGGCGTCGGTGTCCCCGAGCACGAAGGTGGCCGCCGGCAGGATCAGCAGCTCCTCCGGCCGCCGCCCGTACCGGGCCAGCCGGCCCTTGACGTCGGCGTGGAAGGCACGGCCCGCCTCCAGGGTCCCGTGCCGGCTGAAGATCGCGTCGGCCTCGGCCGCCGCGAACTCCCGGCCCTGGTCGGAGTCCCCGGCCTGGAAGATCACCGGCCGGCCCTGCGGACCGCGCGGCACGTTGAACCGGCCCTCGATCTCGAACTCCTCGCTGCGGTGCGTGAACGCGCCGGCCGCCGCGTCCCGCAGGAAACGGCCCGTGACCGGGTCGGCGAGCACCGCGTCGGGGGACCAGGAGTCGAAGAGCTCGTGCGCGGTGGCCAGGAAGTCCCGGGCCCGCTCGTAGCGGCGGTCCTCCGGCAGATACCCGCCGCGCCGGAAGTTCTCGCCGGTGAACGCGTCCCAGGAGGTCACCACGTTCCACGCGGCCCGCCCCTCGGAGAGGTGGTCCAGGGACGCGAACTGCCGGGCCACCTCGTACGGTTCGTTGAACGTCGAGTTGATGGTGCCGGTCAGCCCGAGGCGCTCGGTCACCCCGGCGAGCGCCGCCAGCACCGTGAACGTGTCCGGCCGGCCCACCACGTCCAGGTCGTGGATCCGCCCGGCCCGCTCCCGCAGCCGCAGGCCCTCGGCGAGGAACAGGAAGTCGAACTTGGCGCGCTCGGCGGTCCGCGCGAAGTGGACGAAGGAGTCGAAGTCGATGTGGCTGCCGGCGCGCGGGTCGCTCCACACCGTGGTGTTGTTGACGCCGGGGAAGTGGGCGGCGAGATGAATCTGCTTGAGCGGCTTGCTCATGGGGAGTCCTCGGGCGAAGACGGCGGGCGCGCGGCCGAAGGGGCGCGCCCGGAAACGGAAGCGGAAGCGGAAGGCGAACGGGCGGGACGGGGCGCGGGGCCGGCTCAGCGGGCGGTCGCGTACCGGTTCGCCGGCCGCTCCAGCCCCAGCAGTCCGCGCAGCGAGTCGGCCTCGTAGGCCGACCGGAACACCCCGCGCGCCCGCAGTTCGGGCACCAGGCCGCGGGTGATCGCCGGCAGGTCCTCGGCCAGCACGCCCGGCCGCAGCCGGAACCCGCCGAGCCCGGCCCGTCGCCAGGACACCAGCAGATCGGCCAGCTCCGTCGGGGTGCCCGTGAAGACCGCGGCCCGACCGCCACCGAAGCCGTCGGTGTCCTCCACCACGCCCGCCGCCTCGCGCGGCAGCACGCCGGGCCCCGCGTCACCGGTGGTGAACGCGCTGCCGGCCAGCTCGTCCAACCGGGCCAGCCGGTCCCGCGCGGCCCCCGCCGAATCGGCGAGGAACACCGTCAACTCGCCGAAGATCCCCAGGGGTTCGGCGCGTCGGCCGACCTCGGAGCGGGCCGCCCGCAGCCGGTGCACCGCCGCCCGCGTCGAAGAGGTGTCCACCGGGGAGACGAACGCCAGGTCCGCGGCCCGCGCCGCCAGCGTGTGGCTGTGCTCGGCGGCCGTCACCCCCACCGCCACCACCGGCTGCCCCTGCGGCGGGCGCGGGGTGATCGAGGGGCCGCGCACCGCGAACCACTGGCCCGCGAAGTCCACGTAGTGCAGGCGCTCGCGGTCCACGAACCGGCCGGTGGCCACGTCACGGATCTCCGCGTCGTCCTCCCAGCTGTCCCACAACCGGCGCACCACCTCGACGTGGTCGGCGGCCTCGGTGGTCAGCCGGCCCGGGGCCTCCCCGGGGGAGCGCCGGCCCACGTGCGCGACCTCGTCGGCCCGCCCGGTCCAGCGCACCCACAGTCCGGCCCGGCCCGCGGAGACGTGGTCCAGGGTGGCCACCGCCTTGGAGACGTGGAAGGGTTCGGTGTGGGTGGCGGTCACCACCGGCACCAGCCCGAGGTGCCGGGTGGCCGGGGCCACGCGGGCCGCCGTCAGCAGCGCGTCCAGCCGGCCCCGGACCCGTCCAGGGTCCCCGTCCAGACCGTCGGCCTCGGCCGACTGCCAGGCCAGGGAGTCCTCGAAGGTCACGAAGTCCAGCAGCCCCCGCTCCGCCTCCACCGCGAGGTCCACCCAGTACCGGGGGGTGAACAGCTCGGCGGGCCGGGCACCGGGAACCCGCCAGGCCGCCGGGTGCCGACCGGCCCCGTCCAGGGCCACGGCGAGCCGCAGCGGGGCGTTGACGGAACCGGGGGAGTCGAGGGACTCGGGGGAGTGGGACACGGCGAGGGGGCCTTCCTGAACGGTGCGGGGAGCCGCCGGCGGTCGGGGCGACGGCCGGGCGAGGGGACCTCGATCAGGAACGACACAGGCAGGCGGCGACGCGCTGCAGGTCGATGTGGGGCCGCGAGTGCAGCCACACCACCCGCACCGGACGCAGGGCCGGCGCCGGACGCGGCACGGCCACCGGGAAGTCGAGGACGTCCGCCCGCGATGCGCGCACCACGCCCACCCCCTCACCCGGATCGCGGCGCGCCCACGTCGGGCGTCGCCTGCCCTTCGACGCTATGCGGCCTGGTCGGGGGAATCAACGACGGCGGTGTCACAGGAATGTGTCCGGTACACGAACGAGGGCGAATCCGGGCGCAAGTCCCGTCCCGACCCCCTCGACTCCCGTGCCCCACACGCCCGTTGGCGCCCGGATCCGGCCGGTTCAGCGGCTGGTGCGGGGCCCGTCCACGAGCGCCTGGAGCACCGGCCCGTACAGGTCGGCCAGGTGCTCGGGCGAGGTCGTCGAGGAGGCCCCGCCGTCCCGGTGCAGGCTCAGCGTGGCCCCCAGGCCCAGCAGGGCCCCGGCCACCAGCTCCGCGCGCAGCCGCGCGTCCGGCCCGGTGAGCAGCCCCGCGATCCGCCCCGTCACCTGCTCCCGGAACCGCTCCCGCAGCAGCACCCTCTCGTCGTCGCCGACCAGCGCGAACACCACCCGCAGCAGGGGGTCCCCGGCGAACTCGGCCCGCAGCCGCACCAGGGTCAGCACCAGGTGCCGGCCCAGCACCGCCGGATCGGCCCCCACCAGCTCCTCGGCGGCCGGCCCGAAGTCGGCCACGGTGTGGAACAGCCGCTCCTTGCTCCCGAACCGCTTCACGATCAACGACGGGCTCACCCCGGCCGCCGCCGCGATCCCGCGCAGCGTCACCTCCGCGTACGGGCGCATCGCGAAGGCCCGCCGGGCCGCGCGCTGGATCGCGTCCCGACCGGTGCCGGGGGACGCGGGAGGTGCGGGGACGGTCACGAACTCTCCCGGACGGCGACGACGGAGGACGGCACCGCGACCGTACCTCCCTTCGCGCGCGGCCGGCCGACCCCACCCCGACCGGCGGGCAGGAACGCGGCGATCACCAAGGCTCCGACGGCCGCCACCCCGGCGCACACGAACACCGTCAGGTACGCGCCCAGGGTCGGCGCCGTCCGGCCGCCCGAGGTGAAGGTGACCCGGGAGAGCACCACCACGACCACCGTGCTGCACGCGGCCTGCCCCACCGACCGCATCAGGGTGTTCAGCCCGTTCGCGGCCCCGGTCTCGGTGACCGGCACCGCGCTCATCACCAGGGCCGGCAGGGCCGAGTAGGCCAGGGCCGTCCCGGCGGCGACCACGGTGGCCCCGGCCACGATCATGCCGAGGCTGTGGCTGGTGAAGAACCGCACCCCGTAGCCCACCGCCATCACCGCGGCGGCCAGTCCCAGGGTGGCGCGCGGCCCGAAGCGGGCGGAGATCCGGGCCGACACGGGTGAGAGCGCCACCATCGCGACCCCGCCCGGCAGCATGCACAGCCCGCTGACCACCAGCGAGGCGCCCAGCCCGTAACCCGTCCAGGTCGGCTCCTGCACCAGTTGGGCGGTGACCAGCGAGTTCGCGTAGAACGCGAACCCGATCAGCAGCGCCGCCAGGTTCGCCAACAGCACGGCGGGCCGGGCCGAGACCCGCAGGTCCACCATCGGCGCGTCCGTCCGCAGCTCGTAGCGCCCCCACAGCAGACCGAGCACGAGGGATCCGACCAGCAGCCCGAGGGTGCGGGCGGAGCCCCAGCCCCACACCGGTCCCTGGGTGATCGACAACAGCAGCCCGACCAGGGTCAGGGCCAGTCCCAGCCCGCCGAGCAGGTCCAGTCGTCCGCCCGCGCGCACCGTGCCCGCCGGCACGCAGCGGGCCACCAGCACGAGGTCCAGCAGGCCGAGCCCGGCCGAGGCCCAGAACATGGTGTGCCAGTCGAAGTGCTGCACCACCAGCGCGGCCACCGGCAGGCCCACCGCCGCGCCGATGCCCAGGGTGGAGCTCATCAACGCGATCGAGGACAGCACCCGCTCGGCCGGCACCTCGTCGCGGATGATGCTGATGCCGAGCGGGATCACCGCCAGGGCCGCGCCCTGCAAGGCCCGGCCGGTAATCAGCACTCCGATGTGCGAGGTGACGGCGCAGAGCACCGAACCGGCGGTGAGCACCACCAGGGAGAGCATCAGCACCCGGCGCTTGCCGAACAGGTCCCCGACCCGTCCCAGGACGGGGGTGAACACGGCGCCGGTGAGCAGGGTCACGGTGACCAGCCAGCCCGCGGCCCCCGGGGTGCTGCCGGTCAGCTCGGGTATGTGCGGCAGCAGCGGCACCACGAGGGTCTGCATGAGGGCGACGACCACCCCGCAGAACGCGAGCACGGGCACCGCGAGGCGGTGCCGGGAGGCGGCGGCGGTGTCGACTTCGGGGGGCTCCGCGGGATCGGTGGCGGACGGCCGGGTCATGGCGCTCCAGAGGGGGCTCGCGACGGGGTACGGGCGGCCCGTGCGACCCGGGTCCCGGTGCGGGACCGACGGGGGTGCACAGGTGTTCACCCCTCCAGGGTAAACGCCTGTGCACCCCTCGGGAACACCCGGTCCGCGAAGACTCCGCCCGGCCGCCTTCGGGTGCCTCAGCCGGGGTGTGGGCGCAGGTGCTCGGCGGCCGTGGCCGCCACCGCCTCGGCCACCGCCGACAGCGCGGGGGAGTCCAACCGCCACTGCTGCCAGTACAGGGGCACGTCCAGCGGGTCCTGCGGCGCCAGGTCCACCAGGCGACCGGCCGCGAACAGCGGCGCGGCCTGCTCCTCGGGCACCATCCCCCAGCCCAGCCCCGCGGCCACCGAGTCCCGGAACCCCTGCGAGCTCGGCACGTGGTGGCGCAGCTCGCTCGCGCCCCGCCCGTCCGGGGTCCGGGAGCGGGCCCAGGCGTCCTGGAGGTCGTCGCGCTCGTCGAAGACGATCACGGGCGCGGTGCGCAGCCCCGGCGCGAGCCCGTCGGACAGCCACCGGGCCAGGAACTCGGGGGTGGCGGCCGGTCGGTAGCGCATCAGGCCCAGTCGACGCACGGAGCATCCGGCCACCGGGTCGGGTCGGGAGGTCACGGCCGCCATCACCATTCCCTCGCGCAGCAGCTCGGTGGTGTGCGCCTCGTCCTCCCGGCGCAGCTCGAAGCAGATCGGCGGGGTCTGCGGCACCCGCTCCAGGGCGGCCAGGAACCAGCCGGCCAGCGAGTCGGCGTTCACGGCGACCTGCACCCGGGCCGGCGCCGGTCCCCCGTCCGCCGACTCCCGCGACAAGCCCAGATCGGCCCGCGCGTCCCGCTCCAGCCGCGCGAGCTGCCGCGCGAAGCGCACGAGCACCTCGCCCGAGGGAGTGGGTCGCACCGGCTTCGCGCGCACCAGCAGCACCCGCCCGGTGCGCTGTTCCAGGGCCTTGACCCGCTGGCTGACGGCGGAGGGGGTCACGTGCAGGGCGGCCGCGGCGGCGTCGAAGGTGCCGCCGTCCACCACGGCCAGCAGGGTCCGCACGTGCTCCACGGGCAATTCGTTCATCATGAACGCTGAAGATACGTAAGAAAACTTAGCTGTACTGAATCGTCTCGGGTTCCTAGGGTCGTCTTCATGAACAGCACCACCCTCGCGGCCGGCGCGGCCGGATTCGGCACCGGACTCTCCCTCATCGCGGCCATCGGGGCGCAGAACGCCTTCGTGCTGCGCCAAGGGGTGCGACGCCAGGCGGTCCTGCCCGTGGTCGCGATCTGCGCCCTGTCCGACTTCGCCCTCATCGCCCTCGGCGTGGCCGGGGTCGGCGCCGCCGTCGCCGCCTGGCCCGCCCTGCTCACCGCCGTCGGCATCGCCGGCGGGCTCTTCCTCATCGGCTACGGACTGCTCGCGGCCCGCCGCGCCCTGCGCCCCGCCCCGGAGGCCGAGGGACTGAGCCCGACCGGGACCGGCACGGGCGTGACCAAGGCCGCCGTGCTCACGTGCCTGGCCATGACCTGGCTCAACCCGCACGTCTACTTCGACACCGTGCTGCTCCTGGGCTCGCTCGCCTCGGACCGGGGCGAGGCCAAGTGGGCCTTCGGCCTCGGCGCGGGGCTGGCCGGCCTCAGCTGGTTCGGGGCCCTCGGATTCGGTGCCCGCCTGCTCAGCGGGGCCCTGGCCAAGCCCCGGTTCTGGCGCGCCCTGGACGGGGTGGTCGCGGCCACGATGCTGGCCATGGGCACGATGCTGCTCGTCGGCGCCTGAGCCCGCCCGAGGTCAGAGGCCCGGGTCGGCCGTCGCCGCGTCCAGGGCCCGGGTCAGCCGGTCCAGTCGCGCCTGCAGGTCGCGGATCTCGGCGAGGTCCAGATCGGTGGCGGCCCCGATCCGGCGCGGCACCTCCAGGGCCCGTTCCCGCAGCTCACGGCCGGCCGGGGTGAGCCCGACCTCCACCGAACGCTCGTCGGCCGCGCTGCGCTCCCGCGTCACCAGGCCGGCCGCCTCCAGCCGCTTGAGCAGCGGGGACAGGGTGCCGGAGTCCAACCGCAGACGCTCCCCGAGCCGTTTGACGGGCACCGGCCCGCGCTCCTCCCACAACACCAGCATCACCAGGTACTGGGGGTAGGTGAGGTCCAGGTCCTTGAGCAGCACCCGGTAGAGCCCGTTGAAGGCGCGGGTCGCCGCGTGCAGGGAGAAGCAGATCTGCTCGTCGAGCCGGAGGAAGCCCTGCCAGGGCTCGGGGGACCGCGTCATGGCCCCAGCATACCGAGAGGCGACACGCGGGCGATTCAATTGCGCACAACTTAATTGTGTGCTCTAGTTGTGGTCGCGGCGAACCCGCCGCCGCAGCACCCTCCCCCCGCACCCAGGAGACGCCGCCATGGACGCCCTGTACACCGCCGTCGCCACCGCCAACGGACGCGAAGGCCGCGCCGTCAGCTCCGACGGCCGGCTCGACCTCCCCCTCGCCATGCCCCCGGCCCTCGGTGGCGACGGCGCCGGCACCAACCCCGAACAGCTCTTCGCCGCCGGCTACGCGGCCTGCTTCGCCAGCGCCCTGGGCCTGGTCGGCCGCGCCGCCAAGGTGGACACCTCCGAGGTCTCGGTGACGGCCGAGACCACCATCGGCAAGGACCCCGCCGGCGGCTTCGCCCTCGCCGTCACCCTGCGCGTCGAACTCCCCGAGCACCTCGCCGCCCAGGGCCCCGCCCTGGTCGAGCAGGCCCACGGGGTCTGCCCCTACTCCAAGGCCACCCGCGGCAACATCCCCGTCGAGCTCGTCATCGAGTGACCGGCTCCGCGCCCTCCCGGCCCCCGGCCCCCGCCCGGGGGCCGGTCCCGCCCGAGGCGGACGAACGCACCCGCGCGACCAGGTCGACCAGCGCCTCCGGGGCCCCCGCCTGACCGCGCACCCCCGGGAACGCGTTCACGTCCACGAGCACCGGTTCCCGCCCGTCCCCCGGATCGATCAGGTCCACCCCGAACACCGACAGCCCGAACGCCGTCCCCGCCCGCGCCACCCACCGCGCCCACGCGGCCGGCAGCCCGGCCGGATCCACCACCCGCCCCGCGTCCCGACCGCCCGGACTCAACTCCGAGCGCCGCACCGCCGCGAAGAGCCGACCGCCGATCGACCACAGCTTGTGGTCGAAGCCGTCACCGCCCGCGAACTCCTGCACCACCACCGGCTCCGCCCGCCACGCGCCCCTCGCCAACGCGGCCAGCCCCGCGCCCGACTCGACCCGGGCCACCAGGTCCCCGCGCCGACTGAACCGGCTCTTCACCACCAACGGGCCCGACCCGCGCGCCGTCTCGGCCCGCGCCGCCGCCCCCGGATCCGGGTACGCGCGCACGGCCGCGAACGGCAGCCCCGCCTCCCGCGCCACCCGCGCCATCGCCACCCGGTCCTGGACCAGCTCCGTGGCCCCGGCCCCGTTGACCACCGGCACCCCGGCCGCCTCCCAGGCCCGCGCCAGGGCCAGCGCCTCCGGGGTGCGCGCCTTGAGCAGGCACAGGTCCACCCCGGGGCGCGTCGCCGGACCGCTCGCCGCCCCCGCGCCCGGATCCAGCGCCACCACCGTGTCCCCGGCCGCCTCCCACACCCGGGCCGCGCCCGCGAGCAGCGGATGCGCCGGATCCGACGTCAACAGACCCACCCTCACCGGGTCTCACCCGCCCCGGCCGGCACCCGGGCCGCCGGCACCGTCACCGCGACGGGCCCCTGCCAGGCCGGGGCGGGCCGCCGCCCGGCCCGGGCCAACGCGAGCACCGCGTCCGCCACCCGGTCCACCGCCCGGGGGACCCGGCGGAAGGACGGGAAGTCGTTCACGTCGACCACCACCGGCCCGTCCGGCCCCGACAGCACGTCCAACCCGTACAGGTCCAGGCCGTACACCGCGCCCACCCGGGTCGCGATCCGCTCCACCTCCGCCGGCACGGGCACCGCGCGCTCCGCCGGCCCCCCGCTCTCGCGCAGCGGCGAGCACCGCCGCGTGGCGAACACCTCGCCGCCCACGCAGTACACCTTCAGGTCCACGCCCTCGTTCGGCACCCAGGGCTGCGCGATGAGCATCCCCTCGGCCGACAACACGGGCCACAGGGCGACCAGTTCCGCCGGCGAGTCCACCCGGCGCACCCCCCGGCCCGAACTGCCCTCGGCCGGCTTGACCACCAGCGGGTACGCCGACTCCGGTATTCCCGCCAGCAGTTCCGGACGGGCCGCCGCCCACGTCAGCGGCACCGGCAGCCCGGCCCGCCGGCCGATCGCGGCGGCCAGCGCCTTGTCCCGGACCCCCCGGATCGCGCGCGCGTCGTTCACGGTGGTCAACCCGGCCGACGCGGCCGCCTCCAACAGGGTCAACCCGGGCCCGCCCGAGACGGTCTTGAGCACCCAGGCGTCGTGATCGGCGCCCTCCAGCAGGTCCGTCATCTCCAACAGCGAGCCCCCGGGCCGCACCACGTCCACCCGGTGTCCCCACTCGACCAGCCGCCGCACCACCTCGACCGGCATCCCGTCGTGCCGATACTGCTCCTCGACGAGAAAGCAGAGTTTCATCGACCATCCCCGTTTGTCCCGAAGTCCGCCGTGACATCCGGCGATTGCGAGCCCACAGAATCGCACGGGTCGAACCGCCCCCGAAGCCCGGGCCCGTCCCTCGGCACACCCCTGTGACCTGCGAGCTCGCCCGGTCAGTCGGTGGAGATCAGCACATCCGCGCAGTCCTGGGGCCGGTGCGCCGCCAGATACCGGTCCTCGGCCGGCATCCACACGTCCACCCACATCGAACGCGCCGCCTCCCCGTCCCGTTCCAGACCCCGCCGCAACCGGGTCTCGCGCGCGGCCTCGCAGTGGATCCGGAAGGTGTACAGCCCGCGCAGCGAACGGTGCAGCGCGTGCACGCCCTCCACCACCACCGGCCGGCCCGCCGCGACCACCGTCTCCTCGGCCGCCGGCGCGTCCGCGTCCCAGTCGTAACGGTGGAAACGGGCCTCCCGGCCCGCCGCGAGCGGGGCCACCGCCTCGGCGCGCAGCCGCGCGAGGTCGAAGAAGGCCCCCGGCTCCTCGGCCGCCGCACCCGCCGGGCGCAGCCCGCTCGGCAGGTAGAAGTCGTCCACGTGCACCACCTCGGCGCCGATCGCCTCGGCCAGGGCCCGCGCCAGCGTGCTCTTCCCGGAGCCCCCGGCCCCGTCCACCCCCACCAACGGCACCCGCCCCGGGGGAGTGCCACGCCGCAGAACCGCCTCGGACAGAGATTCGATGTCATACACGAGGGCATTGTCCCGTACCCAACCCGGCGGGGACCGGTCACCCCCTCGCCGGTCGATCGTTGCCAGGGAGTGATCTACCCCAGCCAGGAGAAGAAGAACCGATGAGCAGACGTCAGAAGGGCCGCAAGCACCGCTCGGTCAACCGTACGCCGCGCCCCGTCGGTCCCGCCCGCACCGCCCTCCCGCCCGCCCCGCCCGAGCCCGCCGGTCCCGTCTTCCACAACACCGCGCGCAGCGGCGGACTGGGCCTGCCCGCGGCGCGGACCTGGCAGGAGGTACGGACGGCCGGCCCCGGCGGGGCCACCGTGACCGAACTCGCCGGCGCCGCCGGCTACCAGGCCGCCACCATCCTCAAGCACCTCAAGGGCATGACGCGCTTCGGACTGGTCGAACAGCGCGGGGAACGCTGGTTCTCCACCGGCAAGAGCCAGTGGACCGCCGCCCGCGAACACGGGCTGCCGGCCCGCGCCGCGAGCCGCGAACCCGCCGCCACGCCCCCGCCGGCCGAGCCGTCGGCCGCCTCGGCCGCCGCCCGGGCCGCCGGACCGCCGGTCCGGGTCGCGGTCCCGGGCCCGGGAGGGGAGCCCGTACCGGCCCCCGCGCCCCCCGTCGAGGCCCCGACCGAGGCATGGCCCGACTCCCCGACCGGCCTGCCCCGGCAGTCGGCCGGCGCCCGTACGGACACCCCGGCACCCGCACGGGTGTGAACGCGCGCCGAGGCCGCCGGTCGGGACCCCTCACGGTCCCGACCGGCGGCCCCGGTCCGCGCGTCCTCAGACGGTGTCGCCGGTCTCCGGCCCCGCCGTCACCTCGGCCGCCGTCGCCGCGAAGCCGAAGACCCGGTCCGAACCGGTCAACCGCAGCAGCCGGTCCAACCTCGGCGGCACGGTGCCCACCAGGGTCACCGGATGCGCCAGCCCCGCCTCCAACAACACGCTCAGGGTGGTGGAGTCCGCGAACTCGACCCCGCTCACGTCCACGGCGTAGGCGCGCACCCCCGCCGCCCGCGGGTCCAGGGCGGCCCGCAGCGCCGCGACGCTGTCCACGTCGAACTCGCCGCTGATCGCCACCACCCGTACCGTCCCCTCCGACAGCACTTCGACTCTGTTGCGCTGCCCGTCCATGGGTGCCGCCCTCCGGAACTCGATCCGTCGTGATCACGGCCGATCCTCTCGGCCGGGCGCGAGGTGACGCCCGCGCCCGGCACGACCGTACGGCATCCCCGCCCCACCGGCGGTCCCGGGGCACACCCGCCGGCGGGCCGGTCCCGGCACGGGGTACGGTGGGGCCATGACCACGACCCGTGCCGTGAACCTCAGCTGGTGGCGCTCCTCCTAGGAGCGGCCGACCCTCACGCACACCCAGGTCCGGGGCCGTTCACGCGAACGGCCCTTCGTCGTCTCCCCCGGCACACCCGGGAGTGGCCCGCCGCCCGTTCGCCACAGGCGGCCCGCCCACCCCGACAGTCCAGGAGACCCCCGTGACCACCGTCACCACCACCCCGGCCGACAGCACCGCCGACACCGCCGCCGGCATCGTCGACGAGGCGGCCGTGCGCGCCCACCCGGAGAACTTCCGCGTCCTCACCGGCGACCGCCCCACCGGCCCCCTCCACCTCGGCCACCACTTCGGCACCCTGCGCAACAGGGTCCGGCTCCAGGAACTCGGCGTGGAGATGTTCGTCCTGATCGCCGACTACCAGGTGATCACCGACCGGGACCGGGCCGAGCGGCTCGGCGAACGCGTCGAGGACCTGCTGCTCGACCAGCTCGCCGCCGGACTCGACCCCGAGCGCGTCACCTTCTTCGCGCACAGCGCCGTCCCCGCCCTCAACCAGCTGGTGCTGCCCTTCCTGAGCCTGGTCTCGGTCGCCGAACTCGGCCGCAACCCCACGGTGAAGGAGGAGATCGCCCACTCCCGGCAGTCCGCCGTGAACGGGCTGATGTTCACCTACCCCGTGCACCAGGCCGCCGACATCCTCTTCTGCAAGGGCGACCTCGTGCCGGTGGGGGAGGACCAACTGCCGCACCTGGAACTGACCCGGGTGATCGCCCGCCGCTTCAACGAGCGCTACGCGCCCGGACCGTCCTCGCTGTTCCCCGAGCCCGCCGCGCTGCTTTCGGCCACCCCCCGGCTCGCCGGGCTCGACGGCGGCAAGATGAGCAAGAGCCGGGGCAACGCCATCGCGCTCGGCGATGACGCCGACACCACCGCCCGGCTGATCCGCGCGGCCCGCACCGACTCCGACCGCCGCGTCACCTTCGACCCCGAGACCCGGCCGGGGGTCTCGGCCCTGCTCATCCTCGCGGCCCTGTGCGAGGAGGGCGACGGCGACCCGCGTCGGATCGCGGCCGAGATCGGCGACGCGGGGGCGGCGGCCCTCAAGCGGAGGGTGACGGACGCCGTCAACGGGCACCTCGCGCCGCTGCGGGCCCGACGGGCCGAACTCGCCCGGGACCGGGGCGCGCTGCGGTCCCTGCTGCGGGCCGGCGAGGCCCGGGCCCGGGAGGTCGCGGACGCGACCCTGGAGGAGGTCCGGGCCGCGATGGCCTGAAGCCCCCGGAGCCCGGGAGCGGCCCCGCCTTCCTCACCGGTCGGCGGCCCGCTCCCGTGCCGGGTGCCCCTCGCCGACCAGCAGCCCGTCGCGCAGTTCGACGACCCGATCGGCCAGCTCCATCAGGTTCGGGTCGTGGGTGGCCACCAGCGCGGTCACCCCCTCCTCGCGGACCACGGCCTTCAGCAGCTCCATGATCGCCCGGCCGGTCTCGGAGTCGAGCTGCCCGGTGGGCTCGTCCGCGATGATCAGGTCCGGTTCGTTGGCCAGGGCCCGCGCGATCGCCACCCGCTGCTGCTGCCCGCCGGAGAGCTCGCCGGGCAACTGCTCGGTGTGCTCGGCCAGTCCGACCAGGGCGAGCAGGGTCCGCACCCGCGCCTCGCGTTCCTTCGCGGGCACCCGGCGCATCCGCAGCGGCACCCCCACGTTCTCGGCGGCGGTGAGGACCGGGATCAGGCCGAAGGACTGGAACACGAACCCGATCCGCTCCCGCCGCAGCGCCAGCCGCCCCGCCTCGCCCAGCCCGGCCACGTCCACCCCGTCCAGGAGCACCGAACCGGCCGTGGGCACGTCGAGTCCGCCGACCAGGTTCAACAGGGTGGTCTTGCCGGAACCGGAACGCCCCTTCAGCGCCGTCAGCGTGCCCCGTTCCACGCTGAAGTCCACCCCTCGCAGGGCCCGCACCTCCCGGTCGCCCGCTTCGAAGGAACGACGCAGACCGGTCACGGTCAACATCGGCGTGGCCGGGCGGTCTCGCCCCGGCGCGGTCGCGGTCTCGGTCACGTGGACCCCCCGGATAGGGCCCCCGCCGCCGGGGGCATGGTCGGACGCGCACGATTCTGCGCAGCCCGCGCACCGCTCGCGCAAGCCTCTTCCGGCCAGTGATTTCATCTGACAACATCGTCCGCTATCCGGTGCCATGTCACCGAATCGGGGGAGGACACGCATCATGCTCGGCTTCGTCATGCGCCGGCTGCGCGGGCGACTGCCGCTCGCCGCCGCCGTTCTGGTGACCATTCTGGTCACCACCACCGTGGTCACCACGCTCACGGCCTTCACCCGCACCGCCGGCGAGGCCGGACTGCGCCAGGCGCTGGGTCAACCCGCCGACCGCTCCCGCACCACGGTCCTCGCCACCGTCGAACACGGGGTCGGCGACCGCGCGTCCGACGACGCCGCGCTGCGCGCCTACGCCGAGGACCTCTTCGGCGACCTGCCCCGACGGATCGAGCACTCGGCCCGCAGCCGCTCCTTCGCCCTGCCCGCCGCCCCCACCCCCCGAGCCGGCGCCGGCGAGGACCTCACCCAACTCGCCTCCCTCGACCCCCGCCGGGTCACCCTCGTCGCCGGTCGCGCGCCCGGCCCCGCGAGCGCCGCGTCCGGGCCCCTGACCGCGGCCGTGCCCCGCACCACCCTCGACCGGCTCGGACTGACCGTCGAGCGACTGCCCGCCGAGATCCGTCTCGTCGACCGGCTCGACGGCGCCCCCCGCACCGTGCTCGTCACCGGCGTGTACCGGGCCCGCGACCTCACCGACCCCTACTGGCGGCTCGACCCGCTCGGCGGCCGCGAACTCGCCCTCGGCAGCTTCACCACCTACGGCCCGCTGCTCGTGGACGACACCGCCTTCACCGCCGGCGGCCTGCCGCAGGACCGCCGCGCCGCCCTGATCACCCCCGACCTCTCCGGGGTCGACGCCACCGAGGCCGACCGTCTGCGCGCCGAGACCACCCCGCACGGCGACGCCCTGCGCAAGGCCCACGGATTCACCGTTCGCACCGAACTGCCCACCCTGCTGGCCGAGATCGACGCGGCCCGCACCGTGGCCCGCTCCACCCTGCTCATGGGCGCCCTGCAACTCCTCGCCCTCGCCCTCGCCGCCCTGCTCCTCGTCGCCCGGCTCACCGCCGAACGCGGCCGCCCCGAACGGGCCCTGCTCACCGCCCGGGGCGCCTCCCGCCGCCATCTCGGTCTGCTGACCGGCGTCGAGACCCTGCTCCTCGCGGTGCCCGCCGCCCTGCTCGCGCCCCTGCTCACCCCCCTGGCCCTGCGCCTGGCCACGGCCTTCGGGCCCCTCGAAGGGGTGCCCCTGGACACCTCCCTCACCCCCGACCTGTGGCCCCTGGCCGTCGGCACCGCCCTCGCCTGCGTGATCCCCGCCGCCGTGCCCGCCCTGTGGCGGATCGACCCCGGACCCGAGGCCGGCGCCCGCCGGGTCCGCCGCGCGCTGGTCCTCGGCTCGCGCTCCGGAGCCGACCTCGCCCTGCTCGCCCTGGCCTTCCTCGCCTACCGGCAACTGGCCGACCACGAGGGCGGCCTGAGCCGCGACGCCGGTGGCCGGCTCGGCGCGGACCCCGTCCTCGTCGCCACCCCCACCCTGCTGCTGTGCGCCGGCACCCTCCTCGTGCTGCGGGCCCTGCCCCCGCTGGCCCGGCTCGGCGGCCGGATCGCCGCCCGCGGCCGGGGCCTGGGCGCGGCCCTGGTCGGCTGGCAGTTCGCCCGCCGCCCCGGCCGCGTCGGCGGCCCCGTGCTCCTGCTCGTCCTCGCCGTCTCCGCCGGGGTCCTCGCCCTGGGCCAGTACACCGCGTGGACCGGCTCCCAACGCGACCAGGCCGCGTTCGAGAGCGCCGGCGGACTGCGGATCACCGGCTCCGAACTCCCCGCCTTCGGCCGCGGCGGCCGCTACCACGCCCTCCCGGGCGGCGACCGGCTGCTGCCCGTGTTCCGGCAGGACCTGCGCTTCGCCGACACCACCTCCACCGGGCACCTGCTCATCGCCGACACCGAGGCAGTCGGCGACCGCGTCCCCCTCCGTGCCGACCTGCGCGCGGACCGGCCGCTCGCCGAGATCCTCGCCCCGCTCCACACCGACCGCGCCCCCGACCGCGGCATCCCCCTGCCCGGCGCCCCCAAGCGGCTGGAACTCGACGTCAGCGCCCGGGCCGACTCCACCCTCGGGCTGCCCACCCTCAGCCTGATCCTGCGCGACGCCGACGGCCTCACCCACCGCACCCCCGCCGCCCCGGTCCCCGCCGACGGCCGGACCCGGCTCTCGGTGGACCTCGACCCGGTCGCCGGCGCCCCACTGGGCACCCCGCCCGCCCGGCTCACCCTCGCGGGCCTCGTCCTCGACTTCGGCCTCGGCCTCAACAGCCCCACGAACGGGCAGGTCACCGTGCACGGCCTGGCCGCGGCCGACCGCGCCGGCGGGGACGCCGTCCGGATCCCGCTGCCCACCCGCGCCGAGGACTGGCAGTTCGTCCCGCCCGCCCGCGAGACGCCCGAGGAGAAGCCCGCCACCTTCGCGGCCGGCCCCGAGGGTCTCACCCTCGGCTATGTCGGCGGCGGGGCCACGGGCAAGTCCTCGGTCCTGCTCGCCGGCCCCGCCGGATCCCCCCGGCAGCCGCTCGCGGCCGTCGCCACCCCCGAGTGGCTCACCGCCAACGGCGCCCGCGTCGGCGCCCTCGCCACCGTCGCCGTCGACGGCGTCACCCGCACGGTCCGGATCGTCGACGAGATCCCCGCCCTGCCCACCCTCGGCCCCGCCGGCATCGTGATCGACCTGCGGGCCCTGGCCGCCGAGACCCTCCCCGAGGGCCGCCCGCTCGACGACCCCGACGAGTGGTGGCTGCCCGCCGCCTCCGCCGACGACCCCGTCCCCGCCCGCGCCGCCGCCGCGCTCCGCGCCGAGGTGCCCGGCGGCGGCCGGGCCCTGCTGCGCGAGGAACTCGCCCGCGAACTGGAACGCGACCCGCTCGGCGCCGCCCCGCAGACCGCGCTCGCCGGCCTCGCCGCCGTCAGCGCCCTCCTGGCCGCCGTCGGCTTCGCCTCCGCCCAGGCCGCCTCCGCCCGCGAACGCGCCCGCGACACCTCCGTCCTGCGCGCCCTGGGCGCCGCCGACCGCACGCTGACCCGCGCCGCCCTCGCCGAACCCTGTCTCCTCATCGGCCTCGGCGCCGCCGTCGGGGCGGCCCTCGGGGTCGCCCTGGTGCACCTGCTCGTGCCGCTGATCGTCCTCACCCGCACCGCCGAACGCCCACGGCCCGAACTCCTCGTGGACCTGCCCGACGCGACCGGCCTGCTGCTGGTCCTGGCCATCGCCGCGATCCCCCTCGTGACCGCGCTGATCGCCACCCGACGCGACCGCGACGTCGCCGCCCGCCTGCGGTACGTGGAGGACCTGTGACCCGCCCCGACCCCACCCCCCGCGACCTGCGCCCGGCCCGGTGGCCGGCCACCCGGATCGCCGCCGGCCCCTGGACGGCGCTGCTCACCGGGGCCCTGGCCCTGGTCGCCGTGTTCGTCGCCGTCGCCCTGCCCCGGGTCCTGGACCGCGACGCCGACCGGGCCCTGCGCCACGACGTGGCCGCGGCCGGCCCCGAGCAGCGCGGCCTGTTCGGCGTCTCCCAGACCCGTCCGGGCGCCCCCGGGGGCGGTCGGGAACTCGACGAGATCCTCGACCGGTTGCGCGCCGACGTCCGGGCGAGCGGCCTGAGCCTGCGCGAATCCGAGATCGTCCACGGTACCCGGGGCACCAGGACCGGGCTCACCGGCCCCGGCCTGCCCCGCCCCGACGGTCTCGACCCGCTCCTGGACCTCCTCCACCTGCGCGGGGTCGAGAAGCGGGTGGAGTGGATCAGCGGCCGGCCCCCCGGCGCCCCCTCCGGGGGCGCGATCGAGATCGCCCTGTCCGAGGGCGTCGCCAAGACCCTCGGGATCCGGGTCGGTCAGGTCCACACCGTGCCGTCCACGGCCAAGGGCCCCGGCGCCGTCCGCGTCACCGGCGTGTACCGCGTGCCCGACCCGCAGGCCGAGCGCTGGGAGGGCCTGCCCTGCCTCCTGGCCTCGTGCCAGGACTGGGTCCAGGGCGACGGCAAGCCCCAGATGCGCTGGCTGTCCGCCGGGCTCGTCGGCGAGGCGTCCCTGCCGACGCTGAGCGCGTGGACCCCGCGCCTCACGGACTTCTGGCGACTGCCCCTGGTCTCGGGGACGCTGACCGCGGCCACCGTCCCCGAGACCAAGGGCAAGGTCACCGAATTCCTCACCGGCCCGCGCGGGGCCGACCTGCCGGCGCTCACCAACCGTCCCGACTTCCGGATCGTCTCCGACCTGCCCCGACACCTCGACGACGCCGTGGCCCGGCAGGCCGCCCTGGCCCCCCTCACCCTCATCGGCCCCCTCGGCCTCGCCGGCGTCATCGGCGTGGTCCTCTGCCTGGCCGCCGCCCTCGGCACGGACCGTCGGCGCGAGGAACTCCGGCTCCTGATCGCCCGCGGCGCCTCCCGCCCCGGCGTCCTGCGCGCCCTCCTCGCCGAACAGGCCCTGCTCGTCCTGCCCGCCGCCGTCCTGGCCGGGACCGCCGCCGTCCTCGCCTTCCCCACCCCACGACTCCTGCCCGGCCTGCTCTGGGGCGCCGCCACCGCCCTCGTGGCCCTCCTCGCCGGCCCGGTCCGGGCCGCCGCGCTGCTCGCCCCCGCCAAGGCCGCCGCCCCGGTCCGCCGGCTCGTCGGTGAACTCACCGTGCTGATCGTCACGATCGCCGCGGTCGTCGCCGTCCGCCGCCGGGGCGTCGCCCCCTCCGGCACCGACACCACCCCCGTCCCCACCACGATCGACGTGGACCCGCTGCTGGTCGCCGCGCCCCTCCTCGTGGCCCTCACCGTCGGACTCCTCCTGGCCCGCGTCCAACCCCTGGTCCTCGGGCTCGCCGCCCGGCTCGCGGCCCGCCGGCGCGGCCTGATCGGCTTCGTCGGCCTGGTTCGCGCGGCCCGACCCGCCGGCGCCGGCCGGGCCCGCCCCTCCGTGCTGCCCGCCCTCGCCCTGCTCCTCGCCGTCACCACCGCCGGATTCGGCGGCACCGTCCTGGACTCCCTGGCCGGCGCCCGACTGATCGCCGCCCGACACCAGGTCGGCGCCGACGCCACGGTCCACGGCACCTGGCGGGCCACGCTCACCCCCGAACTGGTCCGGGCCCTGGACGCCACACCGGGACTGCGCGACTCCCTCACCGCCTGGGTGGACACCGAGGGCTCCACCGTCGGCACCGAGAACGGCTCCGTCCCCACCACCGTCATCGCCGTCGACCCCGAGAAGTACGCGGCCCTGGCCCGACACGTCGGGCGCGGCACCTTCGACCCCGAGGCCCTGGCCCGCCCCGCCGCCGCCGGCACCGCCGCCGACCCCCTCCCCGCCCTCGTCGGCACCGGCCTGCGCCGCCAGGGGCTCGGCGAGGTGCACGAGATCCGCCTGCGCACCGGCCACACCCTGCGCGTCCGCCCCGTCGCCACCGTCGCCGACACCCCGGCCCTGCGACCCGACCCCGGCGCCCTGATCCTCGTGCTGCCCGCCGGCCCGACCACCCGCGCCCTCCTCCCCGAGTCCACCACCCCCACCCACTGGTTCGGCACCGGCGACGCAGTCACCTCCGACGCCCTGAACGCGGCCCTGCGCGCCGGCGCGGGCGAGCGGGCGAAGGACTACGTCGGCACCACCGCCCTCGCCACCGTCCCCACCCTCGGCGACACTCCCCTCGAACACGACGCGGGCCGGCTCTTCACCGCCTGCGCCGCACTGGCCGCCGCCTTCGCGCTGCTGGCCCTGCTCATCACCCTGGTGCGCGCCGCCCCCGAACGCGCCGCGCTCCTCGCCCGCCTGCGCACCATGGGCCTGCGGCCCCGTGAGGCCGCCACCCTCATCCTGGTCGAGGCCCTGCCCGCCGCCTGGGTCGCCGCCCTCGTCGGCGGCGCCACCGCCGTCCTGGCCGCCGCGCTCCTGGGCCCCGCCGTCGACCTCGCGGCCCTCGTCGGCACCACCGCCGTGCCCGCGCGCGTGCTGCCGGCGGCAGGCCCCGTCTGGCCGGCCGCCGCCGCCCTCGCCGGTCTGGCCGCGCTCGCCGTCCTCGCCGAGGCCCTCCTCGTCGGCCGCCGCCAGATCACCACCGAACTCAGAGCAGGAGACAACCGGTGACACCCGACGCCACCCGCACCGACCCCGCGCCCGCCCCCCGGATGGCCGAACTGCGCCGCCGGGCCGAGGCCGCCGCCGCCCCCAAGGACCGCACGGGAGGGGACGCGGCCATCGTCTGCGACCGGCTCGTGCGCGTGTTCAGCGCCGACGGCATCGAGGTCCAAGCCCTCCAAGGACTCGAACTCACCGTCGAACGCGGGGACCTGGTCGCCCTGGTCGGCGCCTCCGGCAGCGGCAAGTCCACCCTCCTCAACATCCTCGCCGGCCTCGACCTGCCCACCGCCGGCAGGGCCGCCGTCGCCGGCCGCGACCTGCTGGAGATGAGCGCCCGCGAACGCCTGCACTACCGCCGCGAGGCCGTCGGCTTCGTCTGGCAGCAGACCGCCCGCAACCTCCTGCCCTTCCTCACCATCGCCCAGAACGTCGCCCTGCCCCTGCAACTCGCCGGCGCCGGCCCCCGCGCCGGCCGCACCGCCCGCCACACCGCCCGGGTCGCCGAACTCCTCGAAGCCCTCGACATCGCCGAACTCGCCGCCCGCCGTCCCGCCGAGCTCTCCGGCGGCCAACAACAACGCGCCGCGATCGCCGTCGCCATGGCCAACGCCCCCGAGGTGCTCCTCGCCGACGAACCCACCGGCGAACTCGACTCCGACACCGCCGACACCGTCTTCGAGGCCCTGCGCACCGTCAACCGCGACCTCGGGGCCACCGTCGTCATCGTCACCCACGACCCGCTCGTCGCCGGCGAGGTCCGCCGCACCGTCGCCATCCGCGACGGCCGCACCAGCAGCGAGGTCCTGCGCCGCACCGTCACCGACGCCGACGGCACCGAGACCGTCAGCGAACGCGAGTACGTGATGCTCGACCGCGCCGGCCGGGTCCAACTCCCGCGCACCTTCCTCGAAGCCCTCGGCATGGCCGACCGGGTCGCCGTCGACCTCGCCGCCGACCACATCGAGGTCCGCCCCGACGACCACTGACCGCCGCCCCTCACACCAGCAACGACACCCCCTCCACCACCAACAACCCGGCCGCGGCCACCACCAACGGCGCCACCACCACCTTCGCCGCCACCACCCCGATCCGGTCCGCGGTCTCCTCCGGCCGCACCGGGTCGTACCAGACCCGCACCCGCGCACCCGGCCGCGGCCCCGGAAAGGTGTTGGCCGAACTCGCCGTCCGCACCACCGCGCCCGCCGCCGTCGTGAACTCGAACTCCACCCGCCCCGGCCGCGCCCCCGGCCGGGTGCCACCCCGTTCCGGCGCCGCGATCACCACCGCCTCGGCCCGCGCCCACCTCCCGCGCGCCCGCCACAACACGGCCAGCTCCGCCAGCGCGCCGTGCACCAGCGCCAACCCGATCACGACCGCCGCGATCCCCCCGTACACCTCCACCACAGCCCCCGTCCGTGACCCGCTCCCGACCGGGTTGTGCCCACCCGGGAGCCGTCCACAACGTCGGCGAGGTCAGGGCAGGCGCTCGCCCCGGGCCGCCACCCACAGCTCGTACCACTCCTCGTGCGAGAGCTCCGCCTCCCGCGTCACCGCGTCCCGGCAGGCCCGGATCCGCTCCGGCCGGGAGGTGCCGATCACCGCCTCGATCCGCGCCGGATGCCGGGTCAGCCACCACAGCACGATGGTCTCGCCCGTGGTCCCCTTCTCCTTCGCCAGCCGCGCGACCACCTCGGAGGCCGCGAGCTCGGCGGGGGACTCGGCCAGCCCCGTGTACCGACCGCCGGCCAGCGCGCCCCATGCCTGGAGACGGACCCCGGTGGCCGCGCAGTGCTCCAACAGACCGAAGGGGAAACCGTTCGCGGCGGCCGCCGGCGTGTTCACCAACACCCCGGCCTCCACCCAGTCCCGCGCCCCCAGGCTCATCTCCACCTGGTTCACCACCACCGGGATCGACAACCGGGCCTGGAGGGCCGCGATCTGCGGCGCCCCCATGTTCGACACGCCCACCCGCCGCACCAAGCCCTGCCGGTGCACCGACTCCAGGGCGCCCGCGATCTCGTCCGGGTCCGCCAGCGGATCCGGCCGGTGCAGCAACAACACGTCGAGCACGTCGGTGCGCAGCCGCTCCAGGCTCTCCGCCACGCCCCGCTCGATCCGCTCGGCCCGCAGGTCGTAGTGGCCCACCCGACCCGGCTCCGCCAACCGGATCCCGACCTTGGTCTGGAGCGTGATCCGCTCGCGCAGGCCCCGGTCCCGCGCCAACACCTCCCCGAACACCCGCTCGGCCTTGCCCCGCCGGTAGATGTCCGCGTGGTCGAACACGGTGATCCCGCTCTCCACCGCCGCCGCCACCGCGGCCTCCGCCTGTTCCACATCCGCCGCCGTCACCGGGGAGTCGTCCCACGCACCTCCCAACCCCATACACCCGTACACCACACGATTCACATCTGTCCCAGTCGCCATGACCACCACCCTAAGCGCCCCCGGCGACCCCGCGGGAGCATGAAGAATTCCTTGCCGGAACATGTCGCTCCGACCCGGTGTGTCCGCCGTGTGAAATGCGTGCGGGCCGGCCTGAAAAGGCCCCCGAATTCGTTGACGACGCCGCGCGCCGCTGCCTACCGTCAACCCCGTTCCCGGCTCTTCGCCACCGCGAGGAAAGGCCCGGGAAGGTGTCTCCCGCCCGACGCGCCGGACCCCGCGTCGGCCGCCCGAAACCCCTTTTCCGTCGCGCCCTTCCCCGGGCGGACACCCGCGCGGCGGGCCGGATGCGAAACGGCCCGCGAAATATCCGGCGGACCCCGACGCATTCACCCGTGAATCCGCCGTCGGACCCGCACGCCCACGGCCCCCTCGGGCCGATCACCAGCCCCGGGAGGCACCCATGCCGGAAACCCCGCTCACCACCGCACCACCCCCGCCCACCACCCGCGCCACCCCCGACGCAGCCGGTTCCGGTTCCACCGTCGACCCGCCGGCCCTCACCGCCCGCACCCCCCTGCCCGCGCGCCGGCCGGGCCGGATCCCCGTCGCCCTGGTGCTCCTGGTCATCACCGCCCAGATCGTCAACGGACTGGTGACCAACCCCTTCTTCCAATGGGACCGCTTCGCCCACTGGTTCCTCCAGCCCACCGTCCTCGACGGGCTCCTCATCACCCTCCAGGTCACCGCGTACAGCGCCGTGTTCGGACTGCTCGGGGGCATCGCCCTCGCCCTGGCCCGGCTCTCCGGCAACCCGGTGGCCCGCGGCCTGAGCTGGGTCTACACCTGGCTGTTCCGCTCCGTCCCGCTCATCGTCGTGCTGCTCTTCCTCTACAACTTCAGCGCCCTGTATCCGACCATCGGCGTCGGCATCCCCTTCGGCCCGGTCTTCTTCAGCGTCGACGAATCGAAGATCGCCACCGACATGGTCGTCGCCGTCGTCGGCCTCTCCCTGTGCGAGGCCGCCTACGCCGCCGAAGTGGTCCGCGCCGGCATCCTCGCCGTCGACCAGGGCCAGCACGAGGCCGCCGCGGCCCTCGGCCTGCCCCGCCGCCGCCAGTTCACCCACGTGATCTTCCCGCAGGCCCTGCGCGCCATCGTCCCCTCCTACGTCAACCAGCTCATCGGCCTGCTCAAGGCCAGCTCCCTGGTCTTCTACGTCTCCCTCCTCGACCTGTTCGGCGTGGTGCAGTCGATGGGCGCCACCAACCCCGGCGACGTGGTCCCCCTCCTCCTCGTCGCCACCACCTGGTACGTCATCCTCACCAGCGCCGTCTCCGTCGTGCAGTACCACGTGGAACGCCGCGCCGCCCGGGGCGCCCTGCGCACCCTGCCCCCCACCCCCCTCCAACGCGCCCGCGCCGCCCTGCGCGAACTGGGCGAACGCCGCGCCCTGCCCCCGACCGCCGAAACGGACCGCCGTCGATGACCACCACCGCGCCCCCGGCCGCCCCCGCCGCCATCGAACTGCGCGACGTCCACGTCCGGTTCGGCGACCACCACGTGCTGCGCGGCGTCGACCTCGCCGTCCGCCCCGGCACCGCCACCGCTATCCTCGGCCGCTCCGGCTCCGGCAAGTCCACCCTGCTGCGCGTGGTCAACCACCTCGAACGCCCCCACCGCGGCCTGGTCCGCGTCGGCGGCGAACTCATCGGGGTCCGCGTCGACGGCGACCGCCTGCGCACCCTGCCCGAACGGCAGGTCCTCGCCCAACGGGCCCGCATCGGCTTCGTGTTCCAGAACTTCAACCTCTTCCCGCACCTCACCGCGGTGCAGAACGTGACGGCCGCGCCACTGGCCACCGGCCGCCGCGACCGGGACACCGTCCGCGCCGAGGCCCTCGCCCTGCTCGACCGGGTGGGCCTCGCCGACAAGGCCGACGCCCACCCCCGGTCCCTCTCCGGCGGCCAACAACAACGCGTCGCGATCGCCCGCGCCCTGGCCCTGCGACCCGACGTGATCCTCTTCGACGAGCCGACCTCGGCCCTCGACCCCGAACTCGTCGGCGAGGTCCTCGACGTCATCGCCGACCTCGCCGCCGACGGCGTCACCCTCCTGATCGTCACCCACGAGATCGGCTTCGCCCGCCGCATCGCCGACGAGATCGTCTTCCTCGACGAAGGACGGATCGTCGAGCAGGGACCGCCCGAAGCCGTCCTCGACCACCCCGCGCACCCCAGCACCCGGGAGTTCCTCGACCGGGTCCTGTGACCCGCCCCGCCCCGCCGCCCCCCGCGCCGTCCCCGTTCCACACCCCGCCCGAAGGACCACGATGCCCAGCCGCAAGCTCGCCCCCACCGCCCTCCTCTCCGCAGCCCTCCTCACCGCCCTCACCGCCTGCGGCTCCGCCGACAAGGAGACCAAGACCGACACCGTCGCCCAGAGCACCGACGGCAAGGTCGCGGTCGGCGCCTTCTCCGGCGGCGCCGCCAAGCCCACCACCCTGGAGGTCGAGCCGGTCGAGGAACTGCGGGCCCAACTCCCCAAGGCGGTCCGCGACAAGGGCGAACTCGTCATAGCCGTCGGCGCCCTGCCCACCGGCTACCCGCCGCTCTCCTTCGTCGGCGACGACCACAGCACCCTCACGGGCAACGAACCCGACCTCGGCCGCCTGGTCGCCGCCACCCTCGGACTCAAGCCCGTGGTGAAGAACAGCACGTGGGAGAACGTGTTCGTGGGCCTCGACAGCGGCCGGGTGGACGTGGCCTTCACCAACGTCACCGTCACCGAGGAACGCAAGCGCCGCTACGACTTCGCGACCTACCGCAAGGACAACCTCGTCTTCGAGGTGCGCGCCGGCAACACCTGGAACTTCGACCAGAAGGCCCCCGCGGAGAGCCTGGCCGGCCGCACCGTCGCCGTCAGCCGCGGCACCAACCAGGAGAAGATCCTCCTCGAATGGCAAAAGGAGCTCCAGGCCAAGGGCAAGGACATCACGATCAAGTACTTCCCCGATCTCAACAGCACCTACCTCGCCCTCGACGGCGGCCGCATCGACATCCTGCTCGGCCCCGGCCCGGCCCTCGCCCACCACGTGGCCAACACCAAGAACACGCCCAAGGCCACCCGCGTCGCCGGCGAGTACTCCGGCGCCGGCGCGAGCCTCCAGGGCCTGATCGGAGCCGCCACCAAGAAGGACGGCGGACTCGTCAAGCCCGTGGCCGGCGCCCTGGAGCACCTCCAGAAGAACGGGCAGTACGCCAAGCTGCTGGAGACCTGGAGCCTGGGCGGCGAAGCCGTCCCGAAGGTCGAGATCAACCCGCCCGGCCTGCCGCTGCCCCCCACCTCCTGACCCGACCGGGAGCGTCGTCGGTGTCCCCCCGATCATGATCGGGGGGACACCGACGACCCCCGCGCACCACCCGCACCACCCGTCCCCCGAAGGAGCCCGCGTTGCCGCACCCCACCCTCGACCCGGCCCCCGTCGAGCCGGCCGGCCCCCGCGCCGCCGCGCACCCGCTGGACAACCCGGCCTGGGCCGCCCTCAGCGGACCGCACGCGGCCCTCGCCCGGACCCTGCCCCACCCCGACGGACACCCGCCCCGCGCCGCCCACTACCCCTCCGACATCGCGCACTTCGCGGCCCTCGCCGACCCCGAGGACCCCGAGTCCTGGGCCGAACTCGCCCGACTGCGCGGCCCCGACGCCGAGGTGGTCCTCGCCGGCCGGTTCACCCCGCCCCCGCACTGGACCCCGCTCATGGAGATCCCCGGCGTCCAACTCGTCGCCGAGCACGTCGACGAACGCCCCGACCCCGAGGCCGTCGAACTCGGCCCCGAGGACGTGCCCGAGATCCTCGACCTCATCGCCCGCACCCGCCCCGGCCCCTTCCTCCCGCGCACCGTCACCCTCGGCGGCTACCTGGGCCTGCGCGCGCACGGCCCCACCGGCCCCCTGATCGCCATGGCCGGCCGCCGGCTCCACCTGCCCGGACACACCGAGATCAGCGCCGTCTGCACCGACCCCGACCACCGGGGCCGCGGCCTGGCCGGACGCCTGGTCCGGGCCGTGGCCGCCGGCATCCGGGCCGAGGGCCGCACCCCCTTCCTGCACACCGGCGCCGCCAACGCCCCCGCCATCCGCCTCTACGAGAACCTCGGCTTCACCCTGCGCCACCGTCCGAACTTCCTGGGACTGCGCACCCCCGCCGCGTGATCGACCCGGCCCGCCACGGGGTAGGACTCGCCCGGCGACGACGCCCACCCCCGGCCGGAAGGCGAGACCATGACCCCCGACCCGCACCCGGACACCCCGACCGTCCCCCCGGCGGTCCGCCGCACCTACGGCGCGCTCGACCTCAGCTCCCAACCCTCCTTCGCGGGCGGGTTCATCAACTTCGGCCACTGGGCCGGCATCGACCTCGACCGGCCCCTCACCGTCCCCGACCGGATCCGCAGCCAGGAGAACCTCTACCGGCGGGTCCTGGACGCCGCGCACCCCACCGCTGGCGCCGAGACCCTGGAGATCGGCTGCGGACTCGGCCTCGGCTGCGCCCTCGCCGTCACCGACTACGGGGTGGCCCGCGCCACCGGCCTCGACATCCACCCCGACCAGCTCGAACGCGCCCACCAGGCCACCGGCGACACCCGGGCGGCCCACCCGGGCGCGCTGCGCCTGACCCTGGGCGCCGCCGAACGCGTGCCCTTCCCCCAGGCGTCCTTCGACCGGGTGGTCTCCGTCGAGGCCGTCCAACACTTCACCGACCTCGACGCATTCGCCCGCGAGAGCGCCCGCGTGCTGCGCCCGGGCGGCCGACTCGTGCTCGCCGGGTTCCTCACCCCCGACGAGGACCCCGCGCACCCCGGGGCCCTCGCCGAACTCCTGGCCTCCTACGCCGACGGCCTCGACATCGCCCGCCCGGTCCAGGCCCTGGACCGGGCCCTGCGCGAGGCGGGCCTGACCGGGCCCCGGGTGGAATCCGTCGGCGCCGAGGTGTGGCCCGGCTTCGACCGCTGGCTCGCCGACCTCTGGAAGCCCGGCAGCTGGCCGCGCAACTTCCTGCGCGCCCACCGCGAGGGCCACCTCGACTACTACCTCGTCACCGCCGACAAACCCGCCACCCGCCCTTGATCGCCCGGCCGCCGCGCCCGTCGACCACGGGACGGGGCGGCGGCCCCGTACGGTCACGCCACCGGCGCGAGGTTCAGGCCAGGTCCACCAACTCCCGGTACCCCTCGTTCCACAGGTCCTCCTCGGCCTCCGGCAGCACCAGCACCCGGTCCGGCCGCAGCGCGTCCACCGCGCCCGGATCGTGCGTCACCATCACGATCGCCCCCGGGTACGCGCCCACCGCCGCCAGCACCTCGTCCCGCGAGGCCGGGTCCAGGTGGTTCGTCGGCTCGTCCAGCAGCAGCACGTTGGCCCGCGAGTGCACCAGCCCCGCCAGCGCCAACCGGGTCCGTTCCCCGCCCGAGAGCACCTCCACCGGCTTGTCCGCGTCGTCCCCGGTGAACAGGAAGGACCCGAGCACCCCGCGCACCTCCCCGTCGGTCAGCCCCGGGGCCGCCGAGGCCAGGTTCTCGCGGACCGTCGCCGACCCGATCAGCGTCTCGTGCTCCTGCGCGAAGTACCCGAGCCGCAACCCGTGACCGGCCACCACCCGGCCCTCGTCCGGCCGTTCCACCCCGGCCAGCAGGCGCAGCAGGGTGGTCTTGCCGGCCCCGTTCAGGCCCAGCACCACCAGCCGGGACCCCCGGTCCACGGCCAGGTCCACCCCCGACAGCACCCGGTGCCCGCCGTAGGACCTGCCCAGGGACACCGCCCCCAGCGGCACCCGGCCGCACGGGGCGGGCTCGGGCAGCCGGATCCGCGCCGTCCGCTCCACCACGCGCACCGGCTCCAGCGCCGCCACCATCCGGTCCGCGCGCCGCGCCATGTTCCGCGCGGCCGTGGCCGTGGCCACCCGCGCCTTGATCCGGTCGGCCCGCGCGTGCAGCGCCGCCGCCTTCCGCTCGGCGTTCGCCCGCTCCCGCGTCTCCCGGCGCTCGCGCCCGGCCCGCTCCGCGAGGTAGGCGTCCCAGCCGGTGTTGTGGGTCTCGACGGCGGCCCGGGTCGGGTCCACCAGGAACACCCGGTTCACCAGCGCCCGCAGCAGCTCCACGTCATGGCTGATCACCACCACCGCCCCGGCCCGCTCGCGCAGGAACCCGCGCAGCCACCGCACCGCGTCGGCGTCGAGGTGGTTGGTCGGCTCGTCCAGCAGCAGGGTGCCCGCGTCCCCGGCGAACAGGATCCTGGCCAGCTCGACCCGGCGCCGCTGCCCGCCCGAGAGGGCGCCCAGGGGTTCCCGCAGCAGCCGCTCGGGCACCCCCACCCCGGCCGCGACCCGGGCGGCCTCGGCCTCGGCGGCCCACCCGCCGCCGGCGGTGAACGCGGCCTCGGCCCGCGCGTACGCGGCCAGGGCCCGCTCCAGCGCGGGACCCTCCGCGCCGGGACCGGCCATGGCCGTCTCGGCCCGGCGCAGCGCGGCCCGCGCGCGGTCCAGGCCGCGCGCCGACAGCAGCCGGTCCAGGACCGGGCGCGCGGGATCGTCGGCGTGGGCGTCCTGGGCCAGGTACCCGACGGGTCCGACCCGGGTCACGGCCCCGGCGGCCGGCGCGGCCACTCCGGCCAGCACCCGCAACAGCGAGGTCTTGCCGGCGCCGTTGCGGCCGACCAGGCCGACGCGGTCGCCGGGGGAGACGGTGAGATCGACGTTCGACAGGAGCAGGCGCGCACCCGCGCGCAGCTCGACACCACGAGTGGTGATCATGGGAAAACACTCCGAGCAAGCGAAAAAGGACACACTTCTGGCGTGGAAGCGGGTCCGTCGCTAGGAAACTCGGGGTGTGGGCATGGGCTCCACGATAACCCGGATCACCCGATGAACCCCAGATCACACCCCTCCCGCCCGGCGCTCGCCGGGTTGACGGCCGCCCCGCGCGCCCCGCCCGGCCGCCCGGCCCCGCGCCCCAACCGCCCCAAGCCCTCCGCCCCGCCCGGCCCACGCGCGCCCGCCCCGCGCCCTTCGTCCGCCGTCGCGCCGCGCGGGTGAACCCCCGCAACCGCTCCGGTCCCGCCCCGTTGAGCACGGCGCCCCACCAACGGGAACCTCGAAGGACGAAGGACACATGATCAAGAAGCTCCTGGCCACCGCCGCCGCCACCGCCGCCGCCCTGGGTGTGGGTGCCGCCGTCGCCGCCCCCGCCATGGCGATCGGCAACGACAACGGCGTCAACACCGTCAACGGCAACGGCGCCGCGCAGGTCTACGGCAACCAGGACACCCACGGCGCCATGAGCCCGCAGGCCGCCCTGGCCCAGGGCAGCCTCAACAAGCTCTGCGTGGGCCTGCCGGCCAAGGTCAACGCCCAGTCCCTGGTCGCGATCATCGCCAACGTCGGCGTGCAGGACGTCAACGTCCTGGCCAACCCGATGAACCAGCAGTGCGCCGAGAACTCCACCCAGGCCAAGGGCGACGAGTCCGCCTCGCACATCCTGGACAACATCCCGGTCCTCTCCGGCAACCTCTCCGCCGGCAGCTGACCCCCGGGCCCGTACGCGTCCGGGCCCCCGTCGCCCCCGCCGCCCTCCCGGGCCGCGGGGGCGACCCGCGTCCGGCGCGGCTCCCCCCACGCGGGGGCCCCGGGGGCCTAGGGTCGGCACCGACATCGAACAGGGGGGTGAACGGAGCCGATTCGTCATGTCCCACACACCCGCGATCCTGCTCGTGCACGGCTTCTGGGGCGGCGCCGCCCACTGGGCCAAGGTCATCGCGCAGCTCGACCGGCGCGGTTTCGGCGAGCTGTACGCCGTCGAGAACCCGCTGACCTCGCTCGCCGACGACGCCGAACGCACCCGCGAGATGGCCCGGCAGATCAACGGCCCCGTGCTGCTGGTCGGCCACTCCTACGGCGGCGCGGTCATCACCGAGGCCGGTGACCTGCCCAACGTGGTGGGCCTGGTGTACGTGGCCGCCTTCGCGCCCGACAGCGGGGAGAGCCCCGGCGCGCTCAGCGAGCGTTTCCCGCCCGCCGCCTTCCCGAACCTGGCCCCGGACTCCGACGGCCGGCTCTGGCTGCGGAAGGACAAGTTCCACGAGAGCTTCTGCCAGGACCTCACGCCCGAGGAGGGCCTGGTCATGGCGGTCACCCAGAAGGCGCCGATGGCGAGCACCTTCGGCGACGCGATCTCCACCCCGGCCTGGCGCACCAAGCCGAGCTGGTACCAGATCTCCGAGCGGGACCACATGATCAACCCGGACAACCAGCGGTTCATGTCCGAACGGCTCAGCGCCCGCAAGGTGATCTCCCTCGACTCCGGCCACGCCTCGCTCGCCTCCCGACCCACCGAGGTCACCGACCTGATCGAGGCCGCGGCCCGCGAACTGGCCTGACCGCCCCAGGACCGGGTCGGGCCGGGGGAGCACAGGCCCCCACCCGACCCGGTCCTGGGCTCAGCGCGCCCGGTCCGCGATGCGCCCGGTCCGGGCCTCGCCCAGGTCCTCCAGCAGCCCCCGCAACACCGCCACCTCCGCCTCCGGCAGCGGCCCGAGCGGCGGACGCGGGGCGCCGACCCCGCGCCCGAGCAGCTCCAGCCCGTGCTTCACGGCGCGCGGCAGCCCGAGCTCGACGATGAACCGCAGCAGCGGCAGGAGTTCGGCGAGCACCGCCTCGGCCCGCGCGTGGTCCCCGGCCCGGTGCGCCTCGTACAGTTCCCGGGGCCCACCGGGCACGAGGCAGGGCGCGGCCGTGCACCATCCGGCCGCGCCCGCCCGGAAGGCGTCCAACGCGATCGGATTGCTGCCGTTGTAGACGGAGAGGGCGCCCTCGGAGCGCTCCAGGATCTCGGTGAACCGGGCCGCCTCGCCCGAACTCTCCTTGACCATCGTCAGGTTCTCGATCCGGGCGCCGAGGGCGACGATCTCCGCCGGTGTGAGGTCGGTGCCCGAGGTGGCCGGGTTGTTGTAGAGCATCACGGGGATCCCGGCGGCCTCGGCCACGGCGCCGAAGTGCCGTTCGAGTTCGGGCCGGGTGAGCTTCCAGTAGGCGACCGGGAGCACCATCACCGCGTCCGCGCCCAGGGCCGCGGCCCGGCGGGCCCGCCGGGCGGTCTCGGCGGTGCTCCAGTGTCCGACGCCCACGAGGGTCGGCACCCGGCCCGCCACGGCCTCCAGGGCGCCCGCGCACACCGCGTCCCATTCGGCGTTCACGAGGTAGGCGGCCTCCCCGGTGCTGCCGAGCGGGGCCACGGCGTGCGAGCCGCCGGCGATCAGGTCCTCCACGAGGGTGCTCAGGGCCGGCAGGTCGGGGGCGCCGGTGGCGGTGAAGGGGGTGACGGGGTAGGAGATGATCCCGTGCAGGGCGGGGCGCTCGCTCATCGCTGGTCGGTTCCTTCGGCAGGGGTCGCGGGGGAGTCGGGGGCGAGGCAGTCGGGGTGCCGGCGCAGCGCGCGTCGGGCGTGGTAGGCGAAGTTGGCCCGGTCGCGGGCCTCGCCGGAGGTCCAGTCGTGGGCCTCGCGGGCCAGGTTCTCGGGCAGCGGGCGCGGGGTGCCGGCCGCCATCGCGAGCAGTTGCAGGCGGGCGGCGCGTTCGATGAGCACCGCCAGGTGGCATGCCTCCTCCACCGAGCCGCCGGCGACCAGCTGCCCGTGGTGGGCCAGGAGCAGGGCCCGCTTGTCGCCGAGGGCGGCCGAGATGATCTCGCCCTCCTCGTTGCCGACCGGGATGCCGGGCCATTCGGCGAGGTACGCGCAGTCCTCGTAGAGCGGGGTCATGTCCATCTGCCCGACGTGCAGGGGCACCCCGAGCATGGACAGGGCGGCGGCGTGCAGCGGGTGGGTGTGCACGATGCACCGCACGTCCGGGCGGGCCCGGTAGACCCACGTGTGGAAGCGGTTGGCGGGGTTGGGCATGCCCTCGCCCTCCAGCACGTTCAGGTCCTCGTCGACGAGGAGCAGGTTCTCCTCGGTGATCTCGTCGAAGCCCAGGCCCAGGCGCTGGGTCCAGTACGTGCCGGGCGCGTCGGCGCGCGCGGTGATCTGTCCCGCGAGCCCGGAGTCGTGTCCGGCGTCGGAGAGGATCCGGCAGGTCAGCGCGGTCTTCTGGCGGGTGGTGAGGGTGGAGGCCGAGAACTCGGTCGCCATCCGGCGGTGGGCGCGGTCGATCAGGTCGTTCTTGGTGTCGTGCAGCGTGGTGGCCACGCGGGCACCTCCCCGGGAATCGGCAGGAACACGGGAGCGGCGGGGCGGGACGGGCCCATCCCCCGATGGAAACGAGGTTCACCATAGGACACCTTGTGTCATGCGGGAAGAGCGGGCGAGGATCGTCTCGAAACCCGGCGCTACCCTGGACGCCGGCAGGCAGGCGACAGCGGGGGACGACAGCGGTGATCAACCGGGTGCGACAACTTCGGCGGGAACGCCTCATGAGCCTGGACGCGCTCGCCGACCGCTCCGGGGTCACCAAGAGCTACCTCTCCAAGGTCGAACGCGGCCTCAGTACCCCCTCCATCGCCGTCGGCGCCGCCCTCGCCCGCGCCCTCGACGTCCCCCTCGACCGCCTCTTCGTGGACTCCGAGGGACTGGGCACCGACATCACCGTCACCCGCGCCGCCGACCGCCGCCCCCTCACCCCCGCTGACGAACCCGGCACCCGCTACGAGGGCATCGCCCTCCAGGCCGGCGGCAAGCGCATGACCCCGTTCATGCTGCACCCGCCGCACGACGCCGACGCCTCCCCCTTCCGCGACCACCCCGGCGAGGAGTTCCTCTTCGTCCACGAGGGGGCCGCCGAACTCCTCTTCCCCTCCGGTTCGGTCCGCCTCGACCCCGGCGACTCCGTCTACTTCGACGCCACCACCCCCCACAAGGTCCGCAGCCTGGACCCCGAGCGGCGCGCCGCCGTCCTCCTGCTCATCAGCGAACCGGACGCCCACGCCCACCCCTGAGCGGATTCCGCTTCCCCGCCCGCGCCCCACCGGCCCGCACCGGGATCCGGCCCCGGGCGCATGGGGAGCCGCGCACCGGGCACGTGGCCCGCCACAGGGCCCGGCACCCCGCCGACCCGCCCGACCCAGAGGGGAGGTGACGGGCCGTGCCGGCCGCGTCCCCCACCACACCGTCCAGCGCGATACCGCGCCCCACCCGCCACGACGCCCGCCGGGGCGCGGGCATCGGGGCCCGCGCCGGCCTCGTCGCCCGCGGCCTCGTCTACCTGCTGATCGGCGTCATCGCCCTGCGCGTCGCCCTCGGCGACGACCCCGGCACCGAGGCCGACCGGCAGGGCGCCCTCGCCGAACTCGCCTCCCACCCCGGCGGCGCCGTCCTGGTCTGGGCCATCGGCATCGGCTTCGTCGGCATGACCCTGTGGCGGGTCACCGAGGCCGTCCTCGGCAAACGCGGACCCGACGGCGACGGAGCCGCCAAACGCGCCGGTTCGGCCGCCCGCGCCGTGGTCTACGCGGTGGCCGCGACCTCCGTGCTCTCCTTCGCGATCGGCCACGCCGGCTCCTCCGGCGACCAGCAGTCCCGCGACCTCACCGCCCGCGCCCTGGCCCTGCCCGCCGGCCCCTGGCTGGTCGGACTCACCGGCCTCGGCATCGTCATCGCCGGCGTGGTCGTCGCCGTCCAGGCATGCCGCCGCAAGTTCCGCGACCACCTCGACACCCACCGCCTGGCCGAACCCGCCCGGCACGCCGTCGACGGGCTCGGCATCGCCGGCGGTCTCGCCCGGGGCGCCGTCCTCGCCGGGGTCGGGGTGTTCGTCACCCTCGCCGCCCGCGACTACGACCCCGAGAAGGCCAAGGGCATGGACGACACCCTGCGGTCCTTCGCCGAAACCCCCGCCGGGCCCTGGCTGTTGGTCGCGATCGCCGTCGGCCTCGCCCTCTTCGGGCTGTTCTCCCTGGTCCAGGCCCGCTACCGGCGGGTCTGAACCCGCGACCCGGGCGGGGGAGGGGCGAAAACCCGTTTCCCCCGCCCCTCGCGCCTCCCTAAGCTCGGACGTGCCGGGGACGTCGACGACGTCCCGTCACCGCACGTCACGAGAGAGGGGAACCGGACCATGGGCCGCGCACGCGCCACCCTCCCGCACGTTCCCCCGCAGCGCTACGACGTGATCCCGGTGTCCCGCGCCTCGCGGTGCCCGCTGCGCGCCCGGCACCGCACGCGTCCGACCCGAGACTGAAGTCACCCGGCCCCTCCCGGTCCACCCGCCACGCCCCACGTCGACCACGCCCGCCCACCGGGCCGGTGGTCACGGGGCCGGTCGCGGGGGCCGCCGACGGCCCGACCCACCCTCCCCGGCCGGACCCCCATCGCGCATACCGCCCCACACCCACACGCCACGAAAGGCACCGGGCCATGCGCACCACCCCCACCACCCCGCGGCACACCACCGATCTCGCGCTCCTGCGCAACCTCGGCATCCTCGCCCACGTCGACGCCGGCAAGACCACCCTCACCGAACGCGTCCTCTACGCCACCGGCACCATCCACAAGCGCGGTGAGGTCCACGAGGGCACCACCGTCACCGACCACGACGCCCAGGAACGCGAACGCGGCATCACCATCAACTCCGCCGCCGTCACCTGCGCGTGGGCCGGCCACCGGCTCAATCTCATCGACACCCCCGGCCACGTGGACTTCTCCGCCGAGGTCGAACGCTCCCTGCGCGTCCTCGACGGGGCCGTCGCCGTGTTCGACGCGGTCTCCGGCGTGGAACCGCAGAGCGAGTCCGTGTGGCGCCAGGCCGACCGGCACCACGTGCCCCGGATCGCGTTCGTCAACAAGATGGACCGGGCCGGCGCCGACCTCGACACCGCCGTCCGCTCCCTGCGCACCCGACTCGGCGCGAACCCGCTCGTGGTCCACCTGCCGATCGGCCGCGAGGCGCGGTTCACGGGCGTCGTCGACCTGATCCACCGACGGGCCCTGCACTGGCCCGACGAGGCCGAACACCCCGTGGACACCCCCGTCCCCGAAGACCTGCGCGCCGAGACCGAGACCCGCCGGCGCACCCTCGTGGAGGCCGTCGCCGAACTGCACCCGGCCGCCCTGGAGGAGTACCTCGACACCGACACCCTCACCCCCGCCACCCTCGTCGGCGCCCTGCGAGAGCTCACCCTCGCCGGGACCGGCACCGTCGTCCTGTGCGGCTCCGCCTACCGCAACCGCGGCGTGGAACCCCTGCTCGACGCCGTCGTCGCCTACCTGCCCGCCCCCACCGACGCCCCACCCGTGCGCGGCGCCGCCCCCGCCCGCGCCGGCCGCCCAGCCCGAGAGGAGACCCGTCCCGCCGACCCCGAGGCCCCCCTGGCCGCCCTCGCCTTCAAGGTGACCGCCACGAGCACCGGCCGCCTCACCCACCTGCGCCTGTACGCGGGCACCCTGCGGCCCGGCGACAGCGTCCTGGACCCCGCCACCGGCCGCACCGAACGCGTCGGGCGCGTCCTGCGCGTGCGCGCCGACCGGCACGTGGACCTCGACCACGCCGTCGCCGGCGAGATCGTCGCCGTCATCGGCCCGAAGGGAACCCGACCCGGCACCACCCTGTGCGCCCCCGCCCACCCCGTGGTGCTGGAGCCGCCCACCACCGCCGACCCCGTCGTCTCGATCGCCGTCGAGGCGACCAAGGCCGGCGACAGCGGCCGGCTGGCCGCCGCCCTCGCCCGCCTGACCGAGGAGGACCCCTCCCTCACGGCGGGCACCGACCCCGAATCCGGGCAGACCCTGCTCTCCGGACTCGGCGAACTGCACCTGGAGGTGGCCGTGACCCGGCTGCGCACCGACCACGGGATCGCCCTGAGCACCGGCCGGCCCCGCGTCTCCCACCGCGAGACCGTCACCGAAGGCATCACCGGCTTCGTGTACCGACACGTCAAACAGGACGGCGGCGCGGGCCAGTTCGCCCACCTCGTCCTCGACGTGGCCCCGGGGGAGGAGCCCGGACTGGTCTTCGCCTCCACCGTCACCGGCGGTCGGGTGCCGGCCGAGTTCGTCCGCGCCGCCGAGGCCGGCTGTCGGGAGGCCCTGGCCGAGGGCCCGCTCGGCGGCCACCCCGTCACCGGGGTGCGGGTCACCCTCACCGACGGCTCCACCCACGTCAAGGACTCCTCCGACCAGGCGTTCCGCACCGCCGGCCGGCTCGGTCTGCGGGCCGCGCTGCGGGCCTGCGCCATGACCCTGCTGGAGCCGATCGCGGAGGTCACGGTGACGGTGCCCGAGGAGTTCCTCGGCGCTGTCCTCGGCGACCTCGGGGCCCGCCGCGGCCGGGTCCTGGGCACCACGACCCGCGCCGGCCACAGCGTGGTCACCGCGAGCGTCCCGGTCGCGGAACTCTTCGGGTACGCGACCCGACTGCGCGGCCGCACCCAGGGCCGGGGCGGGTTCACCACGCGCCCGCTGCCGCACGCCCCCGTCCCCGCCGGGACCCGCTGAGGGCCGGGCCGCGGGGGTGTCACACACACCGTGTGGCACCCCCGCGCGCCCGCGCCCTCACAACAACCGGTACATCACGTGCAGGCCCACGTACCCCTCGCGCGGATGCCGGAACCCTTCCGCCAAGGTCCCCACCACCTCGAAGCCCAGGGACTCGTACAGGCCCACCGCCCGCGTGTTCGTCTCCACCACGGCGTTGAACTGCATCGCCCGGTACCCCTGCGCCCGCGCCCAGGCCAGCGAGTCCTCGACCAGAGCCCGCCCCACCCCGCGCCCCTCGTGCGCCGGGTCCACCAGATAGGTAGCGCTCGCGATGTGCGAGGCGTTGCCCACGTGGTTGTTGTTCATCTTCGCCGAGCCCACCACCCGGCCCGCCACCTCCGCCACCACCGTCCGGTTCGGCGCGGGCAGCAACCACCAGCCGCTCGCCTCCTCGCGACCCAGGTCGGTCGGATACGTGAACGACTCCCCGGCCGCCGTCACCTCGTGGAAGAACGGCCAGATCGCGTCCCAGTCGGCGTCCCGCGCCTCTCTGATCATCATGGGGCCCATGATGCGTCAGACCCCCGGCAGCCGGCGCGGCGAGGGCCGCAGGTACACCCCCCAGGTCACCGACGCGCAGACCCCGTAGGCGAGCAGGAACGTCAGGTACGCGCCCTCCCCGTTCCCGCTGTCCAGGAACGACTGCCGGAACACCACGTTCACCAACACCCCGCCGAACGCGCCCACCGCCCCGGCCAGCCCGATCACCGCCCCCGTCCGCCGCCGCGCGCCCCGCTCGACGACCGCCGGATCCGCCCCGACCGGCGCCTCCCGCTCCGCCCGGGCCCGGAACACCGCCGGGATCATCTTGTACGTGGACCCGTTGCCGATCCCGCTGAACACGAACAGGGCCGTGAACCCCACCAGGAACAGGGCCAGGGACCCGCGCACCGAGGCCGTCCACACCAGCCCCGCCGCCACCGCCATCGCCCCGAAGTTCACCAAGGTCACCCGCGCCCCGCCCCACCGGTCCGCCAAGCGCCCGCCCACCGGCCGCACCAACGAACCGAGCAGGGGCCCCAGGAACGTCAGCGAGGCCACCTGCGCCGGGGAGTCGAACCGCTCCGGGAACTGCGTGGACAACACCTGCCCGAAGGCGAAACCGAAGCCGATGAAGGAGCCGAAGGACCCGATGTACAGGCCCGACAACACCCACGCGTGCGGCTCCCGGCACGCCTCGCGCACCGCGCCCCGGTCACCGCGCACCACCCGCAGGTTGTCCATGTACCGCGCCGCCCCCACCGCCGCCGCCACGATCAACGGCAGGTACACCAGCGGCAGCACCCGGGGATGGGCCGCGCCCAGCGTCCCGAGCACCGCCAGGCCCAGCAACTGCACGGCCGGCACCCCGAGGTTCCCGCCGCCCGCGTTCACACCCAGGGCCCAGCCCTTGAGCCGCTCCGGATGGAAGGCGTTGACGTTCGTCATGGACGAGGCGAAGTTCCCACCCCCCACCCCCGCCGCGCAGGCCACCGCCAACAGGGTGCCGTACCCCACCCCCGGCTCCAGGACCAGCGCCGCCAGCGCCGCCGGCACCACCAACAGCAGCGCGCTGAACACCGTCCAGTTCCGCCCCCCGAACACCGACACCGCGAAGGTGTACGGCAGCCGCAACGCCGCGCCCAGGGCCGTCGGCAACGCCGTCAACAGGAACTTCCCGGCCGGATCGATCCCGTACTCGGGGCCCAGGAACAGCACCAGCGTCGACCACAGGCTCCAGATCGAGAACCCGATGTGCTCGGTCAGCACCGACCACAGCAGGTTCCGGCGCGCCACCGCCCGACCCCCGGCCGCCCAGAACCCAGGATCCTCGGGCCGCCAGTCCACGATCTCCCGCGCCCGACCCGAGCCCGCGCCCGCATCCGGGTCGGCGCCGTCGCCTTCGGGCACCGCCCGCACCGGCCACACCCGCAACGGCGCGACCTCCTCGTCCAGGCACACCCCGGTCCGCAGGTCGAAGGACTGCCGGTACACCGGCGAGGACACCACCGGCACCCCGCCCCGACTGCCCGTGATGCCCCGCGACAACACGTGCGTCCCGCTGCACGGATCGAGGTTGTCCACCGCGTACAGCGCTCCGGCCCGGTCCCGGAACAGGGCCACCTGCTCCCCGCCGACCAACACCGCCACCCCCCGCCCCGGCACCAGCTCCGAGGCGGCGCACACCCGTCGCCAGTCCTCCCCGTCGTGCACCTGCACCGCGTCGCGGTCCGTCACGTGGTCCGTGCTCATCGGGTACGCACCTCCAGGGCGGCGCCGGCCACGAGGTCCCCGGCCCGCGCGGGCCGGATCTGCTCGCGCTCGGGCGCGAAACGAACGGTGGGATCGGGAACACCGGGCGCGTTCGCGAAGGACACGAACCGTCGCAGCCGGTCGGGATCGGCCAGGGTGGCCGCCCACTCGTCCTCGTACGTGCTCACGTGCCGGGCCATCAGCTCGTCCAGGTCCGCGCAGATCCCCAGACTGTCCTGCATCACCACGGCCCGCAGGTGCTCCAGGCCGCCGTCCAGGCGCTCCAGCCACGGCGCGGTCCGCTCCAGGGGTTCGGCGGTGCGCACGTAGAACATCAGGAACCGGTCGACGGTCCGCAGCAGGGTCTCGCGGTCCAGGTCGGCGGCCAGCAGATCGGCGTGCCGGGGCGTCATGCCCCCGTTGCCCCCGACCCACAGGTTCCAGCCCGTCGAGCTCGCGATCACCCCGAAGTCCTTCGACCGGGCCTCCGCGCACTCCCGCGCGCACCCCGAGACCGCCGACTTCAGCTTGTGCGGGGCCCGCAACCCCCGATAGCGCAGCTCCAGTTCGATCGCCAGCCCCACCGCGTCCCCCACCCCGTACCGGCACCAGCTCTCGCCCACGCAGGACTTCACCGTCCGCAGGGCCTTGCCGTACGCGTGCCCCGACTCGAACCCGGCCACCACCAACCGGGCCCAAATGGGCGGCAGTTGATCCACTCGCGCGCCGAGCAGGTCGATCCGCTGACCACCGGTGATCTTCGTGTACAGGCCGAAGTCCCGCGCGATCTCCCCGATCACGATCAACCCCTCCGGGGTGATCTCGCCCCCGGGCACCCGGGGCACCACCGAGTACGAGCCGCCCCGTTGCAGGTTCGCCAGGAAGTGGTCGTTGGTGTCCTGCAACCCGGCCCGCTCCCCGTCCAGGACGTGCCCACCGCCCGGACCCGCCAGGATCGAGGCCACCACCGGCTTGCACACCTCGCAGCCCTCCCCGGAGCCGTGCTCGTCGATCAGCCGCGAGAAGGAGTCGACGCCCCTGACCCGCACGATCTCGTACAGCTCCGACCGGGTGTGCGCGAAGTGCTCGCAGATCCCGCGCGCCGCCGTCACCCCCCGCTCGGCCAGCGCCCCGTCCACGATCCGCCCGACGAGCTTCAGACAACTGCCGCAGCTCGCGCCGGCCCGCGTGCACCCCTTCACCTCGGCCGTGGACCCGCAGCCCGCCCCGTGCACCGCCGCCCGGATCTCGCCCTTGGTGACGTTGTTGCACGAACACACCACCGCCGACTCCGGCAGCTCCGCCCGAGCCCCGCCCCCCGGCCCGGCCGGCAGCACCAGGCGCTCCGGCGGCACGGTCAGGGGCTCACCGGCGAGGGCCAGCGGCCGCAAGGACCCGAAGTCCTCCGTGTCCCCGACCAGCACCCCGCCCAGCAGCGCCCCGTCCGCGCCGATCACCAGCTTCTTGTACACCCCCGCGCGACTGTCGGCGTACACCACGTCCAGCGCCCCCGCCGTCACCCCGTGCGCGTCCCCGAAGCTCGCCACGTCCACGCCCAGCAACTTCAACTTCGTCGAGGTGTCCGCCCCGGTGAACCCCGCGCCGGCCTTGCCCGCGATCCGGGCCGCCGCCGTCCCCGCCATCGCGTACCCCGGCGCCACCAGCCCGTACACCCGCCCGTCGACCGTCAGCGCGCACTCGCCCACCGCCCACACCGCCGGGTCCGAGGTGCGACACCCCTCGTCCACCACGATCCCCCCGCGTTCGCCCACCGTCAGCCCGCACTCCCGGGCCAACGCGTCCCGGGGCCGCACCCCCGCCGAGAACACCACCAGATCGGCGGGCAGCTCCGTGCCGTCCGACAGGCCCATGGCCCGCACCCGCCCGTCCGGCCCCGTCACGATCCGCTCCGTGCCCGCGCCCGTGCGCACCCGCACCCCCAGGCCCTCCACGGCCCGCCGCAGCGTCGCCCCGCCGCCCTCGTCCACCTGGATCGCCATCAGCCGGGGCGCGAACTCCACCACGTGCGTCTCCAGGCCCAGTTCCCTCAGCGCGCCCGCCGCCTCCAACCCCAGCAGGCCGCCACCGACCACCACCCCCACCGCCGGCCGGGCCCCGGCCAGGGCCTCCGCCGTCGCCACCGCGTCCGCCCGGATCCCCGCCACGTCCTCCAGGGTCCGGTACACGTGACAACCCGGGGCCCCGCGCCCCGGCACCGGCGGCACGAAGGGGAAGGAGCCGGTCGCCAGCACCAGCGCGTCGTAGCCGAGCACCCGGCCCGAGGCCGTGGTCACCGTCCGCGCCGCCCGGTCCACCGCCACCGCCGGGTCCCCGGACACCCGCTCGATCCCGTGCGCGGCCAGGAACTCCGGCGCGCACAAGGCCAGCTCCTCCGCCGAGGTCCCCGAGAACCACGAGGTCAGCCGCACCCGGTCGTAGGCGGGCCGGGCCTCCTCGGCCACCACCGTCACCCGCCACCCCTCCCGAACCCCCGGCAGCCCCACCCACTCCTCCAGGAACCGCTGCCCGACCATCCCGTGCCCCACGAGCACCAGATCCCGCACGCCCGTCCCTCCCTCGTCCCTCGCCATCACGCCGCTCCTTCCTCGTCCGTGTCGTGCAACAGATGGGCCGGGACCGACCCCGGAGCCACCGGATCCGCGCGCAGGTACGCGCGACCGACGGCGCCGACCGTGGCCAGATCGCCCAGCAGAATGCCGCCGACGAGCCGATCGCCGCGCAGCACGAGCTTCTTGTAGGTCCCCCGGGTCGCGTCCGTCAGCCGGACCACGTCCACCCCCGCCGCGTCCCCCGCGGCCCCCTCCCACCGGGCCTCCCCGAACACCGCGTACTCGATCGGCCCGGCCGTCAACCGGGCCACCGGCCGCGAGCCCGTGTACACCGCGTGCGGATCGGCGCCCGACAGCCGCGCCGCCAACACGTCCGCCTGCTCCCAGGCCGGTCCCGACAGCCCGTGCACCCGCCCCGCGAACTCCGCGCAGTCCCCGATCGCGAACACCCCCGGAGCCACCGCCAGGCCCTCGTCCACCACCACCCCGCCGCGCACCGGCAGCCCCGCCGCGTGCGCCAGACCCGTCCGGGGCCGCACCCCACAGGCCAGGACCACCAGGTCCGTGCCGAGCACCGGCCCCACCGCCAACTCCACCCCCGACACCCGGCCCGCGCCGTCCACCCGCAGGGCCCGCGCCCGGGCCCCCGGATAGGCCGCCACCCCCAGCCGCTCCAGGCCGGCCCGCAGCAGCGCGCCGGCCCGCGCGTCCAGATGTCGCTCCACCAGGTGCGGCCCCTGGTGCACGATCTCCACGGCCAGGCCCGTCGCCGCCAGCGCACGGGCCGCGCTCACCCCCAGCACGCCCCCGCCGACCACCACCGCCCGACCCCCCGGCCGCGCAGCGGCCGCGAGCGCCGCGCAATCCGCCAGGGTCCGAAACGAGTGCACCCCCTCCACCGGCGCCCCGTCCGCCCGCCGCAGCCCCCGCAGCGGCGGCAGCACCGGATTCGCGCCCGTCGCCAACACCACCGCGTCACAGCGGGTCTCCGCGCCGTCCGCCGTCACCACCGCACCCGGCCGCAGCCCCACCACCTCCGTCCCGGTCCGCACCACCGCGTCCCCCACCGGCAACGCGATCCCCTCCGGCCCCAAGCGACCCGCCAACACCTCCGCCAACAGCACCCGGCCGTACGGGGCCGAGGACTCCGCCCCGCACAGCACCACCTCGTCCCGCCCGCCCGCCGCCGCGTACCGCTCCGCGAACCGAGCCGCCGCCATCCCCGCCCCCACCACCACGATCCGACCCACCCGCCCGCTCACGCGGCCACCCGCTCCAGCCGCACCGCGCACACCTTGAACTCCGGCATCCCCGACACCGGGTCCAGGGCCGGGTTCGTCACCGAGTTCACCCGCCCCGCCCCACCCCAGTGGAAGGGCATGAACACCGTGTCCGGCCGGATCCCCGAGGAGATCCGCGCCACCCCCACCGCCCGCCCCCGCCGCCCGCACACCGCGACCTCCTCGCCCTCCGCCACCCCGAGCGCCGCCGCCACACTCGGGTGCAACTCCACGAACGGCCCCGGCGCCGCCCGGTTGAGCACCTCCACCCGCCGGGTCTGCGCCCCGCTCTGGTACTGCGCCGCCACCCGCCCCGTGGTCAGGTACAAGGGGAACTCCGCGTCCGGTTCCTCCGCCGCCGGCCGGTGCGAGACCGCCGCGAACCGCGCCCGCCCGTCCGGGGTCGCGAACCGCTCCAGGAACAACCGGGGCGTCCCCGGATGCCCCGGATCCGGACAGGGCCAGAACACCCCGTCCTCCCTCTCGATCCGCGCGTAGTCGATCCCCGCGTAGTCCGCCGGACCCCCCGCCGAGGCCCGCCGCAACTCCTCGAACACCTCCTCCGCCTCCGCCGGGAACCCCCGCTCCACCCCCAACCGGGCCGCGACCTCCCGCAACACCCACAGATCACTCCGCACCCCGGCCGGCGGGTCCACCGCCCGCCGCCGCAACACCACCCGCCCCTCCAGGTTCGTCAGCGTCCCCGTCTCCTCCGCCCACTGCGTGGAGGGCAACACCACGTGCGCCGCCCGCGCCGTCTCCGACAGCACCAGGTCCGAGACCACCAGGAAGTCCAGCGCCCCCAGCCGCTCCTCCACGTGCGAGGCGTGCGGGGCCGACACCACCGGGTTCGACCCCATCACCCACAGCGCCCGCAGCCCGCCCGGCCGACCCGCCGAGTCCAACAGCTCGTACGCCGACCGCCCCGGCCCCGGCAGGGACTCCGGATCCACCCCCCACACCCCGGCCACGTGCGCCCGCGCCACCGGATCGGTGATCGACCGGTACCCGGGCAACTGGTCCGCCTTCTGCCCGTGCTCCCGCCCGCCCTGACCGTTGCCCTGGCCGGTCAGGCACCCGTAACCGCTGAACGGCCGCCCCGCCTTCCCCGTCGCCAGCGTCAACCCGATCCACGCCCCCACCGTGTCCACGCCCTTGCTGTGCTGCTCCGGCCCCCGCGCCGTCAACACCATCCCGCTGGGCGCCCGCGCGAACATCCGCGCCGCCTCGCGCACGCGGGCCGCCGGCACCCCCGTGATCGACTCCACCCGCTCCGGCCAGTGCGCCATCGCCGCCGCCCGCGCCCCCTCGAACCCGACCGTGCGCTCCGCCACGAAGGTCTCGTCCACCCACCCCTCGGCGATCACCACGTGCAACAGGCCCATGGCCAGCGCCAGATCCGTTCCCGGCGCCGGCCGCAGGTGCAGATCCGCGAGCTCCGCCGTCGCCGTGCGACGCGGGTCCACCACCACCAGCCGGCCGCCGCCCGCCCGCAACTCCCGCAGGTACCGCAGGGCGGGCGGCATCGTCTCCGCCGGATTGGCCCCCACCAGGATCAGACAGCCCGTCCCCGCCACGTCCTCCAACGGGAACGGCAACCCCCGGTCCAGCCCGAAGGTCGCCCGGTGCGCCGCCGCCGCCGAGGACATGCAGAACCGCCCGTTGTAGTCCACGTGCGGGGTGCGCAGCACCACCCGGGCGAACTTGCCCAAGGCGTACGCCTTCTCGTTGGTCAGCCCGCCCCCGCCGAAGAGCCCCGCCGAGTCCCCCGCCGCCGACAACCCCGCCGCCACCCGGTCCAGGGCCTCCTCCCACGAGGCATCCCGCAACACCCCGCCCTCCCGCACCAGCGGCCCCGTCAACCGCACCGCCCGCGACAACACCGCCGCCGCCGACCGCCCCTTCCCGCACAACACCCCGCGGTTCACGGGGAACTCCGGGCGTTCCAGCACCCGCACCGGGCCGGCGGCCAGCCGCATCCCGCACTGGAGCGAGCAGTAGGGGCAGTGGGTATCGGTCGTCTTCATGACGGCGATCCTGCGACCACCCCGTTTCACCCCCGAGTCCCGCGTGTTGCGGCCAGGGCAGACAGTTCTCACGCCCCACCGGCGACCCCGCCGGCTTCACGACATCAGCCGTAACACCACGGCCGCCTTCCCTAACCCCCGCGTGATGGCGGGGCAACACCGGCGCAACGCCCCTGCCCCAGCCTGCGAGCCATGAGCACCCGCACCCCCGACCGGCCGCTGTGCGGCTTCACCGTCGGCGTCACCGCCGCCCGCCGCCGCGAGGAACTCACCGCCCTCCTCGTCCGGCGTGGAGCCCGCGTGATCGAGGCCCCCAGCCTGCGCATCCTCCCCCTCGACGACGACGCCGCCCTGCGCACCGCCACCGAACGCTGCCTGGCCGCGCCCCTCGACTACGCGGTCGCCACCACCGGCGTCGGCTGGCGCGGCTGGCTCAGCGCCGCCGACGGCTGGGGCCACGGACCCGCCCTGCACCACACCCTCACCCGGGCCCGCATCCTCTCCCGCGGCCCCAAGGCCACCGGAGCCGTCCGCGCCACCGGCCTCGACGAGACCTGGGCCCCGCCCTCCGAGGGCATCGACGAACTCCTCGCCCGACTCCTCGCCGAAGGCGTCACCGGCCGCCGCGTCGCCGTCCAGGAGCACGGCGCCCCCCTGCCCGGCCTGACCACCGCCCTGCGCGAACGCGGCGCCCACGTCATCGAGGTCCCCGTCTACCGCTGGGCACCCCCCGAGGACCCGCACGCCGTCCGCCGCCTCGCCGAACTCACCACCCGCGGCGAGGTCCACGCCCTCACCTTCACCAGCGCCCCCGCCGTCACCGCCTTCCTCGACGCCGCCGACGCCGCCGGCCACTACCCCGAGATCCTCACCCGCCTCACCGACGGCACCACCCTCCCGGTCTGCGTCGGCGAGGTCTGCGCCCGCCCCCTGGCCCGACTCGGCGTCCCCGCCCTGGTCCCCGAACGTGGTCGGCTCGGCGCCCTCGTGCGGATCCTCACCGACACCCTCCCCGAACGCGGCCGACACCGCTTCACCACCCCCGACGGCACCCTCACCCTCCAGGGCAACGCCCTCCTCGTCGACCCCGAACCCCTGTGGCTCCCGCCCCTGTCCGCCGCCGTCCTGCGGGCTCTGGCCGAACACCCCGGCCGGGTCCTATCCCGCGCCGAACTCCTGCGCCGCGTCTGGACCCCCCGCCCCGGCACCCGCCCCGACGAACACGCCGTCGAAACCGCCGTCGCCCGACTGCGCGCAGCCCTCGGCCCGCACGCCCCCCTCGTGCGCACCGTCCCCAAACGCGGCTACCGGCTCACGGCGGAGCCCCCACGATGAGCGCCCACCACCCCACCACCCTGGTCCTGGTCGGCCACGGCACCCGCGACCCGGCCGGTGTCGCCGCCATCGAGACCCTCGCCGCCCGCGTCCGCGCCCTGCGCCCCCGACACCCCGTCGCCCTCGCCTGGCTCGACCTGGCCCGCCCCACCCTCGCCGAAACCCTCCACCACCTCACCGGCACCGTCGTCCTGGTGCCCCTGCTCCTGGCCACCGGCCACCACCTGCGCGTCGACCTCCCCGCCCACATCGCCGCCGCCCGCCACCTGCGCTGCCTGCCGGCCCGGGCCCTGGGCCCGCACCCCCTGCTCGCCGAGGCCGTCGCCGACCTCCTCGGCCCGCTGCCGCCCACCACCCCCGTCGTCCTCGCCGCCGCCGGTTCCACCGACCCCGACGCCGCCGCCGAGACCACCCGCACGGCCGCGCTCCTCGCCCATCGCACCGGCCGCCGCGTCCTGCCCGCGCACCTCTGCGCCACCGGCCCCACCCCCGCCGAGGTCGTCGCCGCCCTGCGCGCCCGCGGCCACCGGCACATCGCCCTGGCCCGCCACCTCCTCGCCCCCGGCCACTTCGCCCGCCGCGCCGAGGCGGCCGGCGCCGACCAGGTCTCCGCGCCCCTGGCCCAACACCCCGCGCTCGCCCGCCTGATCCTGCTCCGACACGAGGAGGCACTGCGCTCCGTCACCCACATCCCACGAGCAAAACCGTTCCACCACAGGGCCATTCGGATGGGCGAGGACGGTTGACGGGTCGGCGCCGCGACACGGGCCCGGCCCCGCCCTAAGTTCGGGAACCGTCCGCTTGTTCCTGTTTTCTGTCGAAAGGCGTGTTCCCATGCGATCCCTCCGTTCCGGCCTCATGACCCTCGCCGCCTGCGCCCTCGTCCTCGGCTCCGCCGGCGTGGCCTCGGCCGACGTGAACGTCGTGATCCCCGAATCACCCGCCGTGAACCTCGTGTTCGGCGACTGGGGCCAGTTCGCCGGCGACGACGTGTTCACCGCCGGCCACGACAACCAGGTCGGCTCCAACAACTGACGCCCGCACCACCACCGGGGCGGCGCGGGTCACCACCCGCGCCGCCCCGGCGCGTGCCGACGGCGCCGTACGCCCCCTGTCACCACCACCCCCACCACCCCTACGCTCGGTCGACACCCGACCACCCGCGCCGTCGAGGGGCCCCGTGAATCCCGAACTCCTGCACGCCTTCCTCGCCCACCACGTCGACCGCCGAGACGCCCTCAAGGCCGCGGGCGCCGCCCTCGCCGCCGGCGCGGTCACCGCCACCGGAGCCGCCCCCGCGACGGCCGCCGCGCCCCCGGGCCCCGCCGGCCGCCACCCCGACGACGTGCCCTTCGACTACGCCGACCCGGCCAACCTCCCCGACTGGACCCCCAGCCGCTACGGCCCCCGCGACCAGCGCGGCACCTTCAACGAGATCACCCCCGCCAAGACCGCCGCCGCCCTGGCCCTCCTCGACACCCGCCGCCCGGTCACCACCTACAACCTCGGCGAACTCATGTGGAACGGCTTCCCGGCCTACAAGACCGAGCCCCGCCGCAGCTACGAACAGCGCCTCAGCGTCCTCGGCTACACCCCACCCGCCGAGTTCACGGCCCAGGGCGGCATCCTCAACTCCCCCCACCCGCTGGGCACCAACAGGCTGAGCATCCACGAGGAACGCTTCGCCGCCGAACTCTCCCCCAAGCACCCCGTCCCGCTGGCGACCACCTACCAAATCGGCTGCCAACTCGACAACCTCAACCACATCGGCGCCGGCGAGTACTTCTACAACGGACTGCGCGGCCCCGACATCGCCCGCGGCCACGGCACCCTCGCCCTCGGCGCCGAACACATGGGGCCCGTCGTCACCCGCGCCGTCGTCCTCGACGTCCTCGGCGTCAAACTCGCCCGCAACGCCCGCCGCGACCTCGGCGCCCCCGCCGCCGACGGCCGCCCCGTGCTGCGCGGCGACTACCGCATCACCGTCGAGGACATCCGCGACGCGATGGACTTCGGCCGCATCCGCTCCGTCGAACCCGGCGACGCCGTCCTCTTCCGCACCGGCTGGAACCACCTCCTCGCCCGCCGCGACCCCGCCGACATCCGCCGCTGGGAGGGCTCCGAGGGGGTTCCCGGCATCTATCTGCGTGAGGCCCGGCACCTGGCGCGGCTGCGCCCCGCCCTGATCGGGGGCGACACCTGGGCCCTGGAGGTGATGGGCAACGCGGTCAACGAGGACGGCGCCGCCTACCCCGTCCACCAGGAGCTGATCATGCGGCACGGCATCCGCATCGCCGAGTCCTACGTCCTGGACGGGCCGGCCGAGGACGGGGTCCACGAGTTCGTCCTCGTCATCACCCCCCAGTTCGCCGAGGGCGCCACCGCCGGCAACACCCCGCCCGCCGCCCTGGGACAGCCCCGCCGGAGGCCGTGAAAAGATTTCCTCGAAAGATCGGCAACCCCGACCCGTCCGGGACGTCGTGAGGGGGTGAGGGACGCGAACCGGCGTCCCCACGACGTTCGAGGAGTTCAGTGGTGAACGGATTCAAGCAGGTCACGGTCAGCGCCGCCGTCCTGGGAACACTGCTCGCCGGCGCCGCGACGGCCCAGGCCGCCGACGCCGCGCCGAGCCCGGTCCCCAGCCGCTCGGCCGCCCCCGTCGCCACCCCCTCGGTGAGCCCCGCCCCCGCCGAGCCCTCGGCCGGCGCCACCTCCCGCCCCGTCCCGTCCGGCTCGGCCACCCCCACCCTCCCGGCCTCCCAGGCCCCGAGCGTCTCCCCGGCCCCCTCCGGTGCCGCCGGTTCCGCCACCCCCTCCGGCGACCACTCCGCCACCCCCACCCCGGCCCCCTCCGGCGCCGGTGAACTGGCCGAGACCGGCTCCGACGACAGCGCCGGCCTGCTCACCGCCGGCGCCGTCGGGCTCCTCGTCCTGGGCGGGGCCACCGTGCTCCTCGCCCGCCGCAGGACCCGCGCCTGACGTGATGCCCGCCCCCACCGCGAGCCTCGACCTCGCGGCCCCGGCCCGCCCGCTCGCCCCCGGAACCCTCCGGGGGCGAGCGGGCCTCGCCCGTCTGGGCCCCGCCCTGCGCAACCTGCTCGCCAGGACCACCCCCGACACCCCGGACACCGCCCACGCCCGTCCCACGGCGGCCGCCGCCCGCGCCGACCGGCCGGCCGTCGACGGCGAACGCCCCACCATCGGCGCCCTCTACGCCGCCCACCGCCTGGCCATGGTCCGCCTCGCGATCCTCCTCGTCGACGACCTCCACACCGCCGAGGACGTGGTACAGGACGCCTTCACCGCCCTCCACCGACGCCACGGCGCGCACATCACCGAGGTCGACAACGCCCTCGCCTACCTGCGCACCTCCGTGGTCAACCGGGCCCGGTCCGTGCTGCGCCGGCGCCGCGTGGCCCGCGCCTGGACCCCGCCGGTGGAACGCCCCGCGAGCTCCGCCGAGGAGCACGTCGTGCTCGCCGAGGAACACCGCGAGGTCCTCGCCGCCCTCACCCGCCTCACCACCCGGCGGCGCGAGGTCCTCGTCCTGCGCTACTGGTCCGGCCTCAGCGAGGCCGAGATCGCCCGCACCCTCGGCATCAGCCAGGGCGCCGTCAAATCCAACGCGAGCCGAGCCCTGGCGGCCCTGGCGAAGGAACTCACCCCATGACCGACCGACCCGACCCCGCACTCGAACACCGGCTGCGGGCCGCGCTCACCGCCCGCGCCGACGCCCTCACCCCCCGCGACCTGCGGCACGCCGAACCCCCGCATCCCACCCGCCGGATCCGCACCGCCCGCCTGGCCCTGGCCGGCCTCGCCCTCACCGCCGTCGCCGTCACGGCCTGGGCCCTGCTGCCGGCCTCGGCCCCGACCCCGTCCCCCCGTCCCGTGCCCCCGGCCGCCCCGGAACCCACCCGCACCCCCACCCCCTCGCCCTCCGCGCACAGCCCCTCCCGCCAACCCCCCTCCGTCACCCCCAGCCCCTCGGCCACCGTGCCCACCCCCGAGGGCACCCCCACCGGCACCCGCCCCCCGGCCCCGAACCCGCTCACCCCGAGCTCGGCCGCACCCGACCCGCTCACCCCGAGCGCGGGAGCCTCCGGCTCGCCACCCCCCGACTCGGCCGCCGCCCCCACCCCGTCGACGAGCCCCTGAGGGAACCCGCGCGGGGGAGGGGCGGCGGGCCGGTCAGATCACCAGGCGCCGTCGTTCAGCGGCCGCACCTGGAACCGCTGGTGGGGCTGGTCCGCCCAGTCCCACTGGTGGATCACCGTGCCGTCGTCCCCCTTGCCCCATCCGACGGTCAGGGCCTTCCCGCTGTGCTTGGCGGTGATCCGGAACCAGCCGCCGCCCAGCGGGTCGAGCCGGAACATCTGGTTCGGGGTACCGGCCCAGTCCCGCTGGACGAGCGGGGTCTCGTTGTCCTGCCAGGCCCCGTCGATCTCCAGCACCTTGCCGCTGTGCTTGGCGATGATCCGGAAGTGCCCGTTGCCGAGCGGGTCCATCCGGAACTTCTGCTGGTCCACATCGGCCCAGGACCACAGGTCCACCGCGCCGCCCCCGTCCTGGGAGGCGCCCGCGACGTTCACGACCTTCTCCACGTGCCCGGCCACCAAGTGCGCCCGCTCCGGCACCACCACGTGCGCGAGGTCCACCTGCTGCGTGAAGCTCGCGTGGTAGGTGCGCGGCGAGTTGAACAGACGGTTGTCGAAGGCGTCGGCACGCAGCGTGGCCTCGACCACCCAGGCCCCGCCCTCACCCACCGCGAGGGTCTGGTCCCCCCAGGACTGGACCGGGGTCGAGCCGGGGGTCTTCTTCTGCTCGAACGTGCCCTTGACCTTGGAGCCGTCCGGGGCCCGCAGCGCGTACTCGCCCTTGATCGTGACGCTCTCCACGTAGGGCCACCGGCCGTTCGCGTTGATCTTCACGTGCTTGAGGTTCACCGCGGGCCACATCCGGCCCTGCTCGTCGCTCATCACCCCGACCTGCCACACGTACTCCAGGTCCTCGGAATAGCTCCAGATGTCATCGCTCCACACGTACACGCGGGTCCCCTCCCGACAGGTGATTCCGGTGGTCGGAATCGGCTTTCCGGACGCTAGAACTCCGTCGGTCCCCGCGACAGAACCGATAAGGCCAACCCGAAACCGGCCGAATCACCACGGATCCACTTCAAGCCGGCCCCGCGCCGCGCACCCGGCACCGCCCGTGACGCCAAAAACGCCGGTGCCCCACGAAGCTCGTGGGGCACCGGCGTGACGGGTCTCAGAGCGCGGGACGGGCCTGCGCCAGGGCTTCCCGGACCTCCCGCACGACACGCGCCGCGTCCTCGGGCCTGTTCACCACGTCGGTGCGGTTCATGTCGATCACCAGCACCTCGCTGGCCGAGTAGTGCTCGTGCACCCAGTCGTCGTACCCGGACCACAGGATCCGGTAGTACTCGACCAGGCCCTCGTCCTGCTCGAAGTCACGCCCCCGCAGCCCGATCCGGTGCATCACCGTCTCGAAGTCCGCCTTGAGGTAGACCATGAGGTCGGGCGCCTTGCGGTACGGCAGGCCCTCGATCTCGCGCATCATCTCGTTGAGCAGGCCCTCGTAGACCCGCATCTCCAGCGAGCTGATCCGTCCCAGGTCGTGGTTGACCTTCGCGAAGTACCAGTCCTCGTAGATGGACCGGTCCAGGACGTTGTCACCCCGCTTGTACGCCTCCTTGATCGCGGCGAACCGGGTCTGGAGGAAGTAGAGCTGGAGCAGGAAGGGGTACCGCTTGGCCTGGATCTCCTCGGCGCTCGCCGTGTAGAAGAGCGGCAGGATCGGGTTGTCGTCCACGCTCTCGTAGAAGACCTCGCTGCCGAGCTCCTTGGCGATCAGTTCGGCCACACTCGTCTTGCCGATCCCGATCATGCCTCCGACGCAGATCACCGACATACCTCACTTCTCCCTGGGGGTCTTCTCGTTCACGGGCGGGTGGGCCGAGGCTCCACACCACGAGGACGCGCCCCGGGGATCCCCGCCCGGACCGGGGTCCGAGGAGTGGTCCGAGTCCGCCGGCCGTCGCTCCGCGGCTGTCGCACCCAGCGACACGCCACCGCCCCACAGCCGCCTTGAAGCATAAAGGAAGAATCCCGCCGGTCCGCCCGCCCGCGCGGCCCCGGGACGCGGCCCGCCGCGCTCACTACCCTGGGTCGGACGACCGAGGCCGGCCCCGCCCCCACACCGGGGCCGTGCCACCACCGTCGACGCGGCACGGCGCCCCGCACGGCGCCCGGGCCGCCGAGGAGGACGCATCCGCCATGCCCGTCCCCGAAGCACCCTTCCGTTCCTTCGTGGAGGAGATCCTCGACGGTCTCGCCCACACCCCCGAACGCGAGAAGATCGTGGGGGAGGAGACCCGCCTGACCGGGGCGCGGGCCCTCGACCTCGTCCACCGCACCGCGCGCGCCCTGCGGGACCTCGGCGTCGACCGGGGTACCACGGTCGCCCTCCTCGGCGACAACGAGCCCCACCTCATGACCACCCGCTACGCGGCCAATCTGCTCGGCGCCGCCGTCACCCAACCGCACCTCGGGCTCGCCGCCGACACCCAGGCCCGGATCCTCGCCGACGCCGACACCGGCGTGCTCGTGGCCGCCGCCCCCGCCGTCGACCGGGCCGCCGCGCTCACCCGGCTCACCCCGATCCCCACCACCCTCGTGCTCGGCCCCGTGCCCCCGACCGCCCCGCCCGGGGCCCTCGACCTCCTCGCCCTCGCGCGGGACCGCGACCCGGCGCCGCTCGCGAGCCGGGCCCGGCCCGAGGACGTGTGCGCCATCCGACACACCGGCGGCACCACCGGCACCCCCAAGAGCATCCGCACCACCTTCGGCCGGGTCCGACTCGCCGGCCTGGTGCGCCGCTTCTTCGGCGACACCGTCCCCCGCGACCTCGTGTGCACCCCCCTCGCCCACCTCGCCGGACACATGGCCGACCTGGCCCTCGCCGCCGGCGGCACCGTGATCCTGCAACCTTCCTTCGACCCGGGCGCCGTCCTGGCCGCCGTCGCCCGCGAGGGCGTCACCCACACCTTCCTGCTGCCCCCGCTGCTCTACCGGCTCCTGGACCACCCCGACCTCGACCGCACGGACACCTCCACCCTCCGACTGATCAACTACGGCGGCACCCCGGCCGCCCCGGCCCGCGTGGCCCAGGCCGTCCGCCGCTTCGGCCCGATCCTGCAACAGGGATACGGGCAGGCGGAGGCCGGCAGCGTCAGCGTCCTGACCCCCGCCGAACACGATCCGGACCGCCCCGACCTCCTCGGCTCGGCGGGCCGGCTGCTGCCCGGCGTCGACGTGGAGATCCGCGACCCCGAGGGCCGGCCCCTGCCCCCGGGCGAGGTCGGGGAGATCTGCGTGCGCTCCGCCCAGACCATGCCGGGCTACTGGCGGGCCCCCGAGGCCACCGCCCGGGTCCTGCGGGACGGCTGGATCCACACCGGCGACCTCGGCCGACTCGACGACGGCGACCTCCTCACCCTCGTGGACCGCGCCCACGACGTCATCGTGGTCGTCGGCGGGCACGTGTACCCCACGGAGGTGGAACGCCTCCTCGACGGCGTCCCCGGGGTCCGCGAGAGCGCCGTCTACGGGGTCGTGGACGAGGACCGGGTGGAACGCGTCCACGTCACCGCGGCCCTCACCCCCGGCAGCGCCCAGACCCCGGACACCCTCGCCGCCCTGATCCGCGACCGGCTCGGCGCCACCCACGACCCGCACCGCGTGGACCTCGTCGACGCCCTCCCCCTGACCCCCACCGGCAAACCCGACAAGCGGGAACTGCGCCGCCGAGCACGGGCGAACCCCTGACCACCGGGCGCGCCGCCCTCACCCCTCGGGCACCACCCCGGCCCGGTCCGTGACCCGCCGCGCCACGACCGCCGTCGACTCCACCTCGGCCCCCGCCGCCCCCCACGCCGAGGCCCGCAGCAACACCGTGCGCGTCCCGAGGTACGCCAGACTCCCCGCGTCGAAGATCCATTCCCGGCGCTCCCCGCCGTGCTCCCGCGCCACCGCCACCCCGGGCCTGCCCGCCGCGTCCACGACCCCCGGCACCAGCACCACCCCGGGAAGACGGGTCGCGACCCGGTAGAGCGTGGCACTGGTCCGCGCCGAGGCCCGCCCCCCGCCCAGCAGGTCGCCGACGGCCACGAACACCGCCTGGTCCACCCCGAGCGTGGAGTCGCTGCCCGGCCCGTGAGCACGCTCGGCCTCCGCCCGCAACAAGCCGAGCAACTCGTCCGGGTCCTCGGTCAACCCGGCCAGGTAGGCGGGGGTGGGTGCGCCGAGCGAGGGCGGCCCCGGGGCGAAGGGCTCCTCCGAGGTGCCGCCCCCCGGGGTCCGCACGAGGGTGGGCGCGCTCCCGTCGGCGGGGATCCACCGCTCGGCGGACTGATCGGTGCGCCCCAACTCCATGGTCCCGTCGGGCCGTTCGGACAGGGAGGAGGAGTGGCCCACGGTGCGCACGTACACGAACCGTCCCGCACCCGCCGCCTCCGCCGGCCGGGACCCGGCGGCCAGCGCCGCGCGGTCCAGGAACCGCACCACCGCCGCGTCGATCCGCCCCTCCTCGGGCGGGCCGGCCGCCCCCCGCCCCAGCACGACCGCGACCGTCACCGCGCACACCGCGACCGCCGAACCGAGCGAGACCACCCACCCCCGCCCGCCCCACCGTCCGCGCGCGCTCCCCTCCCGTCCGGACGCGAGCGCCTCGCGCGCCAGGAACTCCCCGACCCGCTCCCGCCCCGCGAAGGCCAGCCGCTCGTCCGCGACCACCGCCAGCAGCTCCCGCTCGCCGCCCCCCTCCGGCACGGAGGGCACCTCACCCGTGAAACGCCTCATCGACTTCCCTCCCGTACCGGCCGGGCCCACGCCCGTCGAGCGGCCTCGCGCCCGGCCCCGACCTGCTCGTCCGTCAGCTTCCGCAACCGGCTCCTGGCCCGCGACAACCGCGACCGCGCCGTGCCCACGCTCACCCCACAGGCACGGGCGACCTCCTCGTGCGTCAGTCCCGACACCAGGTGCAACAGCAGCACCTCACGGTCCGACCTGCGTAACCGCCCCAGCGCCCGCAGCGCCGCCTCCATCCGTCGCCGGTCCTCGATCCCCGACACGACGCCCTCGGAGAAGTCCGGGACCTGCGGGGGCGGCGGCATCCGGGACATCGCCGCCCGGTGCCGGCGCGCGGCCCGCCGGTGGTTGCGCAACACGTTCGTCGCCACCCCGAACAACCAGGCCCGCCGGTTCTCGACCCCGGAGAAGCCCTCGCGCAGCCGCCACGCCTCCAGGAAGGTCAGGGACACGATGTCCTCGGCCGCCACGGGATCGGCCGTCATCCGCACGACGTGCCCGTGGATCGCCCGGGCGTGCTCCCGGTAGATCTCCGCAAACAGGTGATGGTCCACACCGGGTAGTGTCCGCACCCCCCGGACCGCTGCACGTGACCCCGATCACACCACGCGCCGGGCCCCGCTCAGCTCGGCCCGCCGATCCGGTACCCGGACCCCGACACGTTCTCGATCAACGACGGGTCCCCGAGCTTCGCCCGCAACCGGCTGACGGTCACCCGGACGGCGTTGGTCGCGTACGAGGTGCCCGCCTCCCACACCTGGTCGATCAGGTCCTCGGGCGCCAACACCGCCCCCCGCGCCCGCAGCAGCGCCTCCAGCACCGCGAACTCCTTGGGGGAGAGGGCCAGCCGCCGCCCGTCGTACGCCGCGATCCGCCGCGCCGAGTCCACCGTGAGCCCGGCCCGCTCCAGCACCGGCGGCAGCGCCGGCTGCGCCCGCCGGCCCAGGGCCAGGACCCGGGCGAGCAGCTCGTCGTAGGCGAAGGGCTTGGTCAGGTAGTCGTCCGCGCCCAGCCCCAGGCCCTCCACCCGGTCGCTGACGGTGCCCGACGCGGTGAGCATCAGGATCCGGGTGGGCAATCCCTCCCGCACGACCTGCCGGCACACCTCGTCACCGTGCAGACCGGGCAGGTCCCGGTCCAGCACGAGCACGTCGTAGACCTCGGCCCGCAGCCGTTCCAGGGCCTGCAGCCCGTCGGCCGCCTCGTCCACGGCCAGCGCGTCCCCGCGCAGCCCCTCCGCGAGCATCTCCCGGAGGAACTCCTCGTCCTCCACCACCAGAACTCTCATCCCCCCTCCCTACCGGAACCGGACATTTCCATGTTGTAACAGGGGCCGGAAAGGGAATCGAAACACGCTTCCGGTGCAGGCTCCGGCCCATGAACCGATCCACGACCCTGATCGCCGCCGGGCTCATCACCGGCCTGACACTGTTCGCGACCGCCTGCTCGGGCGCCGCCGGATCCTCCGACTCCGCCGGCTCCTCGGGCGACTCCTCGGCCTCCTCCGGCACCTCCGGAAACGGTTCGGGCTCGGGTTCGGGCTCGGGGGCCGACGCCGACAAGGCCCTCAAGATCCGCAAGTGCCTGCGCGACCAGGGTCTCGACGCCCCCGACCCCAAGGCGGGCGAGGACCCGCGCGGCATGACCATGGGCGGTGGCGGGGACCCCGAGAAGACGGCGGCGGCCCTGAAGAAGTGCGGGGTCACCCCGCCCGGCTCCGGCCCGGAGGTCTCCCAGGCCCAGAAGGACAAGGCCCTCAAGCAGGCCAAGTGCATGCGCGAGCACGGATTCGACGTGGCCGACCCCACCTTCAACGGCAACGCCATGACCGGCCTCGCGGTACCCGAGGGCGCGGACGCGGACGCGTTCGTCAAGCAGCTCAACAAGTGCTCCGGCTGATGGGCAAGCGCGCCAAGTGGACCGTCGCCGCGGTGGCCGTCGTGGTCGTCGCCTCCGGCGCCGGCTACGCGATGACCGCCAGCGACCACGGCACCGGCAAGGCCCCGGCCGGCTCGGCGACCGGCCTCCCGAAGGCCACCGCCCCCGTCACCCGGGGCGACCTCGGCTCGGGCGTCAGCGTCGACGGCACCCTCGGCTACGCCAAGGAACGCAAACTGAACGCGGTCGGATCCCCCGGCACCGGCGCGGGCGACGCCACCCCGAGCCCCGCCCCCTCCGGCAGCGCGGGCACCGGCGGCACCGGCACCGGCACCGCCCCGGGCCCCGCGATCCTCACCTGGACCGCCGAGAACGGCGCCACCCTCGAACGCGACGGGAAGCTGTACGAGGTCAACGGCCACCCCGTCCGCCTCTTCTACGGCACCACCCCCGCCTACCGGGCGCTGAAACAGGGCGACAAGGGCGAGGACGTCAAACAGCTCAAGCGCAACCTCCAGGCCCTCGGCTTCGGCACCGGCCTGGACGCCTCCGACGGCACCTTCACCACCGGCACCACCACCGCCGTCAAACGCTGGCAGAAGTCGCACGACGCGAAGCAGACCGGCGAGATCGCCCTGGGCGACATCGCGTTCGCCTCCGGCCCCCAACGCGTCCAGAAGAACGACATGGCGGTCGGCGACGAAGCCGCCTCCGGCAAACCCGTCCTGACCCTCACCGGCACCGAACGCATGGTGCACCTCCAACTCGACGCCGCCAAGGCCGCCACGATCAAGACCGGGGACGCCGTCAGCGTCCGCACCTCCGACGGCAAGACCGCCAACGGCACCGTCGACTCCGTCGGCGCCACCGCCGACACCGGAAGCGAGGCCGGCGCCGCGTCCGGCGGCGGGGGCGGCGGCGACAAGAAGCCGAAGATCACCGTCGAGATCACCCTCGACAACGCCGGCTCCCTCAAGGGACCCGACCGCGCCCCGGTCTCCGTCAACCTGCCCGGCCCCGTCCGCAAGGACGTCCTCTCCGTCCCCGTCAACGCGCTCCTCGCCCTGTCCGGCGGCGGCTTCGGCGTCCAGGTCGTCGAGAACGGCAAGGCCCACGAGGTCACGGTGGAACTCGGCGCCTTCGGCAAGGGCCGCGTCGAGATCACCGGCGGCGCCCTCAAGGAGGGCATGCTCGTGGGGGTGCCCTCCGCGTGAACCACCCGACCGCGCCCCTGCCCGTCGTCCCGAACGAGCCCACCGACCGGGTCCACGCCCCGCACCCCGTCGTCGAACTGACCGGCGTCACCAAGGAGTACCCCGGCGGGGTCACCGCCCTCGGCGGCGTCGACCTCACCATCGCCCCCGGCGAACTCCTCGCCATCGTCGGGCCCTCCGGCTCCGGGAAGTCCACCCTCCTGCACATCGTCGGCACCCTCGACCGGCCCACCGCCGGCCGCGTCGCCATCGCCGGCCACGACATCTCCCGACTCTCCGACCGCGCCCTGTCCGCGCTGCGCTCCCGCCACGTCGGCTTCGTCTTCCAGTCCTTCCACCTCGTCCCCGGGGTCAGCGCCCGCGCCAACGTCGCCGAGGGACTCCTCTACTCCGGGCTCTCCCGCGCCGAACGCGACCGCCGGGCCCGCACCGCACTCGAACGCGTCGGCCTCGGCGACCGCATGGACCACCGCCCCCACGAACTCTCCGGCGGCCAGAAACAACGCGTCGCCATCGCCCGCGCCGTCGCCGGCGAACCCGACCTCCTGCTCGCCGACGAACCCACCGGCGCCCTCGACACCGCCTCCGGCACCGCCGTCATGGAGCTGCTGCACGAACTCAACCGGGACGGGGCCACCATCGCCGTGATCACCCACGACAACGAGATCGCCGAGAGCCTGCCCCGCCAGGTCCGCATCCGCGACGGCCACGTCGTCGCCGACGTGTGGAACCGGACAGGAGGCCACTGATGGGACGCCGCGCCCACACCGCACCCCCCAAACTCGCCCCGCCCCGCCTGACCCCCCGCGACGTGCTGCACGTCGGCTCCGCCGGGCTGCGCTCACGGCCCATGCGGGTCTTCCTCTCCGCCCTGGGCATCGCCATCGGCATCGCCACGATGATCGCCGTGGTCGGCATCTCCTCCTCCAGCCAGGCCAAGCTCCTGCGCGAACTCGACAAACTCGGCACCAACATGCTCCTGGTCACCCCCGGCCAGTCCCTGGTCCCCGACCAGCCCGCCAAACTGCCGCCCGAGGCCCCCGCGATGATCGCCCGGATCGACGGCGTCGAATCCGTGGGCACCACCGGCGACGTGCCCGAATCCGTCCGCCGCAGCGAGAACATCTCCCGCGACGAGACCGGCGGCATCACGGTCAAGGCCGTCAAGGACGACCTGCCCGGCACCCTCCGGGCCCACCTCACCTCCGGCACCTGGCTCAATGCGGCCACCGGCCGCTACCCCTCCGTCGTCCTCGGCCACGTCTCCGCCGACCGCCTGGGCATCACCGCCCCCGGCCAACAGGTGTTCATCGGCGGCCGCTACTTCACCGTCCTCGGCATCCTCGCCCCGATCCCCCTGGCCCCCGAGATCGAACGCTCCGCCCTCGTCGGCTGGGACGTGGCCCGAGACCTTCTCGGCTTCGACGGCCACCCCACCGGCATCTACGAACGCGCCGACGACCACCGCGTCCAGGCCGTCCGCGACCTGATCCCGCGCACCGCCGACCCCGAGACCCCCACCTCCGTCGCCGTCACCGACCCCTCCGCCGCCCTCCAGGCCAAGGCCGCCACCGAAGGCGCCTTCAGCACCCTCCTGCTCGGCCTCGGCGGCATCGCCCTCCTCGTCGGCGGCGTGGGTGTCGCCAACACCATGATCATCTCGGTGCTGGAGCGCCGCCACGAGATCGGCCTGCGCCGGTCCCTGGGCGCCACCAAGGGCCAGATCCGCGTCCAATTCGTCACCGAGTCCCTCCTCCTCTCCGGCCTCGGCGGCCTGGCCGGCATCGCCCTCGGGGCCCTGGCCACCGCCCTCTACGCCCACGCCGGAGACCTCCCCTGGGTGGTACCCCTGTGGGCGGTCACCGGAGGTTTCGGCGCCACCCTCGTCATCGGCACCGTCGCCGGCCTCTACCCCGCCGTCCGCGCCTCCCGCCTCTCGCCCACCCTCGCCCTCCAAGCGAGCTGAGCCCCCGCGCGCACTCCCGGCGCACGACCATCGCGCGGGCCGGGGCGCGCGCCCTACCCTGACGCCATGACCCCACTCAGGCGCCGCGCAAGGGAGTTGACGCTCGCGCTGGTGGGCGTGCTCGCGCTGTCCCTCCCCTCGGCCGCGATCCCGGCCGCGACGGCCCAGAGCCCCACCGCGCCCGGCCCCACGAGAACCACCGAGGCCACCCACGGGGCGAACCGGGTCCCGACCGGGCCCACGACCGGGCCCACGACCGCACCCGCGACACCGGACCGCCCGAAGTACGAGCTCCGCCTGCGCGCCGACGAGGACGGCACCCGGTGGACCGGCCGGCAGGAGATCACCTTCCGCAACGCCGCCGCCGCGCCCCTGCGCTCCGTGGACCTGCGCCTGTGGGGCAACGCGGGCGCCCCCGGCGGCGGTTGCGGCACCCCCGACTCGCCCGCGCCGATCCGCGTGGACCACGTCACCGGCGGCGCCGCCCGCCCCCTCACGGTCGGCTGCACCGCCCTGCGCATCGACCTGCCGGCCCCCGTGCCGCGCGGCGCCCGCGCCACCGTCGCCCTCGACCTGTCGATCACCGTCCCGGACCGGATCCACCGCTTCGGCCGCGACGGCGCGCACCGCTTCCTCGGCAACGCCCTGCCCCTCCTCGCCGTCCGCGACGGACACGGCGAGGGCCTGGACCCCGACGTCGGCTTCGGCGAGAGCTTCCACAGCCTCGCCGGCGACTTCCACGTGGTCCTCGACCACCCCTCCGCACTCCTCGTGCCCGCCACCGGCGACACCGTCCGACGCCCCGGCCCGCCCGGGCGCACCATCAGCGTCTCCACCGCCCGGGGCGTACGGGACTTCGCGTGGGCGGCCGGCCCGTTCCGCTCCCGGACGCTCACCTCACCCGGCGGCGTCGCCGTCAGCGCGTACTGGACCGCCGGCACCCCCGCCGAAGGCGTCGAGGCGAGCCTGCGCGAGGCGATCGGCTCCGTCGACGCCCTCGGGAAACGCTTCGGGCGCTACCCGTACGCGGAACTCGACCTCGTCATGAGCGACGCCCTCGACGAGTTCGGGAGTATGGAGTTCCCCGGGCTGGTCCTGTTGTGGACGGAGACCGAGGGCTTCGCCGTCGCCCACGAGGTCGCCCACCAGTGGTTCTACGGGATCGTCGGCAACGATCAGTACGCGGAGCCCTGGCTCGACGAGTCCTTCGCCCAGTACGCGAGCGAGCTCTACTACGGCGACGACGGGACCGGCTGCCTGGAGGACGGGCCGGCCTGGCCCTCCGACACGGCCGCCCTGACCCGCTCCATGGGCTACTACGCGCAGGGTCGGCGCTCGGAGTACGGCCGCGTGGTCTACGCCCGGGGCGCCTGCGCGCTGCACGAACTCGAACGCGTCCTCGGGCCGACGGCGATGGCCCGCATGATGCGCGGGTACGTCCGGGACCACTGGCTCGGCGTCGCCGACACGAGCGACTTCACCCGCGCCGCGCAGGCCGCCACCACCGTGGACCTCACCCCGTTCTGGCGCGAACACCGGGTGTGAGCGCCCCCGGTCGGCCGTCGTCCAGGCCCCGGCGTCTCAGGCGCCACCGAGATCGGCGGAGAGCCAGTGCTCGGGCCGCATCCGGATCGTGAGCTGCGGACCGTGCTCACGCTCCGCCATCGCGAGGAAGGAGTCCACCGCCTCCGCCGGCAGGTAGCGGGCGGCCATCGACCGCTTCTCCGCGTCCGTCGTGGGCTCCGTCGACACCACCGGCCCCTCCACCGACACGTACCGCACCGTGGGCTCCACCCGCTCGACCATCAGCGAGAACCGGCCGGCCCCGGCCAGGGCCCGCGCCTTGGCGGAATCCCGCCCGGTGGTGATCCACAACTCACCACCGGGCTCGTACGCGTACCAGATCGGCACGTTCAGCGGCGCCCGATCGGGCTCGGGCCGGGTCACGGCGAGCGCCCCGATGCGGGGCTCGGCGAGGAAGAACCGTCGGTCGGCTTCGGACAGGGGCACGAGGGTCTCCAGGTGTGTCGAGGACGGATCATCGCGGTGCCGGGCCCTTCGATCCTCGCGCCTGCCCCGCCACGAGCCCCGCAACCACCGCCCACGACACGCGGACACCCCACGACCGAGGCCCCAGGCCCCCACCTCGGACCGCCCCGTCACCGCCCGTTATCCTGCCCGGTATGTCGATACGTCCGGTCATGGAACTCGGGGCCGATCGGGACCCGATCAGCGTGCTCACCCTGCGTCACCACGTCCCCGACGCCCGGCACGCCCTCGACCCCGTCGAGGTGCGCCCCCTGATCGACGGCCGCGACCTGCTGGAGGAGATCCACCCCGAGGGGTACGCGAGCGGGGTCCGCGAGTGGGCCGGCCCCGCCGATGAACGCCCCCTGGCCGCCTTCGAGGAACCCCGCCGGGTGACGTTCTCCGAGGCGGACTGCGGAGCCGCCTGCTGCGGCGCGGTGTGGGCGACCGTACGGCGCGAGGGCGATCTGGTCATCTGGTCCGACTGGGAGAACCTGGGGGACACCGAGATCACCCTCCCGGAACTCCGCTTCGACGCCACCCGCTACGACGCCGAACTCGCCCGCTGCGCCGCCGACCACACCTGGGAGCAGCCGGTCGACACCACGGCCCGACTCCTCGAACAGGCCGTCAAGGACGCCGACGCCCTCGCCCCCTGGGACTGCGCCCTGACGGGCGTCCACGTCCGCCGCGACCGCCTCGACCGCGTCCACGCGAACTTCCGCTACCCCCGACAATGGGACGGGGACGGCCCGTGGCTGCACTTCGAACTCGCACTGCCCCTTGACGACCCCTCGGACCCGCCGATCGAGCAACGGGTCCGAGACCTCGCCAACCGGCTCCTCGACGGGGACCCCCGCCCCCGCGCCGTGGTCCGCGGCGGCACCGGAGAACTCGCCGTACGCCTCGGATACCGCTGGATGCCCTGAGCCCCCGCGAGCCCCCGCGCGAGGCCCTGCCCTCACCCCGCCGCCGCCCGACCGGACCACACCCCACCACGAACCGACACCACACCCTCCCCACCCGCCCCCGTGTCACGCCCGGTACCGGCGATGATCCGCAACGCCGCCTCCGAAGGCGAACCCGCCTCGGCGGTGTACATGATCAGCGTCTGATCCGGATCGTCGGGCAGCCGCAGGCTCTCGTAGGCCGGCGTGAACTCACCCACGGCCGGATGCCGCACGCGATACCTCCCCGCACGCCTGCCCACGGCGCTCCGCCACCCACTCGTCGAAGGCCGGATCCCCCGGACGCCGAGCGACGTCGAACCACGTCCAGGCCACCGGGCCCGCGCCGCGACGAACCCGCCCCGCGTCGACTCTCCGCAGTGCACCGGCCGGGAACCGGCCCCACCCGCCCCTGACCCCCACCCGCCAAGCGACCACGCGGCCCACGACCGATCCGCCGCGCCCACCGCCCCCCGGTACCCGGTCACGCTCAGCCGGCCGGGACCGCCACCACGAACTTGCCGCGCACCCCACCCGCCTCCAGCGCCCGGTGCGCCTGCGCCGTCCGGTCCAGAGGGAACACGGTGTCCACCATCGGCCGCAACCGCCCCGCCGTCACGTGCCGGGCCACCTCGTCGAGCGACTCGCGCCGCGGATCACCGCTGAAGAACCGCACCCGCCCCCGGCCGTGCAGGACCGCGCTCATCCCGATGTACCCCAGCGAGCGCACCGGTCGGCCCAGGTCGAAGGCGATCGTCACCATCCGCCCGCCCGGCGCCAACAACGCCCGGTACTCGGACAGTCGACTGCCCACCGTGTCCACCACCACGTCGAACCGTCCCAGGGCCCGGGCGTCGACCCCTCGATGGTCCACCGCCCGGGCCGCGCCCAGTGCCCGCACGAAATCCAGGTTCTCGGCCCGCGCCAGCCCCGTCACCTCAGCCCCGGCCGCCACCGCGAGCTGCACCACGGCGTTGCCCACCCCGCCGGCCGCGCCCCGGACCAGGACCCGCTCACCGGGCCGCAGCCGCACCTTGTCACGAAGCGCCGTCACCGCCGTCGTGGCCACCGGCAACACGGCGGCCGTCACCAGATCCGTCCCGTCGGGCACCCGGCCCAGCCGCTCCGGCCGGATCCGCACGTACTCGGCGGCGCTCCCGAACCCCGAAGTCCGCCCCAGCACCCCCCACACCCGGTCCCCGACGACGAGCCCACCGGCCCCCGAGGCAGCACCCGGACCGAAACCCACGACCGTACCGGTGAGGTCCAGCCCGATCCGCTTGGGGAACGAACGGCCCGAGAACGGCCGCAACCGGCCCGCCCGGAACGCGAGCTCCCCGCCGTTGACACTGAACGCGGCCACCCGCACCAGCACCTCTCCCGCCCGCGGCACCGGCCGGGGCACCCGCGCCGGCCGCAGCACCTCGGGCCCTCCGTACCGGTCGAAGAGCACCGCCCACATCGTCGCCGGCGTCCCCGCCTCCACGCGCTCGTCCACAGCCCCGTCCACCTTCCGTCCGTGTCCCGCCGAGCACGCCACCGGCCCGACCCGCCCACCGTAGGATCAGAAACGGAACACCCCATCCGTTTTCGCGCCAGGTGAGAGACAGTGACCACCCGTTCCTCTCGGATCACCCCCGAACAGACCCCCACCAACCCGTCCCGCCGCCGCGACGCCCGCCACAACCGCTCACGCCTGCTGACCGCCGCCCGCGAGATCTTCGCCGAACGCGGCATCGACGCGCCCATGGCGGCCGTGGCCCGCCGCGCCGGCGTCGGCCCCGCCACGCTCTACCGGCACTTCCCGACCCGCACCGACCTCCTCCGCGAGGCATTCGCCGAACAGATGACCGCCTGCCGGGCCGCCCTCGCCGCGGCGGTCACCGACCCCGACCCCTGGCGCGGGTTCAGCGGGCTGTTCGAAGAGCTCTGCCGTCTCCAACGCGCGGAACGCGGCTTCCCCGCCGCCTTCCTCACCGCGTTCCCGGTCGACGCGAGAGCCCACACCCGAGAACGGGAGGCGGCCGAACGCGTCCTCGCCGACCTCGTCCGCCGGGCCCGCGCCACCGGCCGGCTCCGCCCCGACTTCCATCCCTCCGACCTCGTCGCCGCACTCCTCGCGCACGGCGGGCTGGTCACGGCCCTGCCCGACGACGAACGCGCCTCCCGCCGGCTGACCGCCCACCTCCTCGACGGCTTCCGCACCCACCCCGACCGGCGCCCGCTGCCCCCGCCGGGCACCCTCACCCTGACCTCACTCGCCACCGGGCCACCGGACACGCGGGCCCACGCGCAACGCCCTCAGCCCGCCGCGCCGCCGCCGAGCCAGGTGCCGACCGCGTAGGTCACGGCCATCGCCAGCGCCCCACCGGCCACGTTGCGCACCACGGCCCGCCCCGGCGGCGCCCCGCCCAGCCGGGCACTGACCACCCCGCACAAGGTCAGGGCCAGCAATACCGCGAGCACCGTCACCGGCACCCGGCCCGAAGCCCCCGGCAACACGATCGCCAACAGCGGCAGCAACGCGCCCACACTGAACGCGATCAGACTGGCCACCGCCGCGTGCCACGGATTCGCCAACTCGTCCGGATTGATCCCCAGCTCCACCCGCGCGTGAGCCCGCAACGCGTCGCGCTCCGTCAGCTCCACCGCGGCCTCCCGCGCCACCGACCGGCTCAGCCCCCGCTCCCGCAGCAGCTCCGTCAGCTCCTCCAACTCCCGCTGCGGGGACTGCGCCAACTCCCGCCGCTCCAGTTCCAGCGCCGCCCGTTCCGAATCCCGCTGGGAGCTGACCGACACGTACTCCCCGGCCGCCATCGACAGCGCGCCCGCCAACAGCCCGGCGACACCCGCCGCCAGGATGGCACCGCGCGAGGTCGTGGCCCCGGCGACACCCACCACCAGCCCGGCCGTCGAGATGATCCCGTCGTTCGCGCCGAGCACCCCGGCGCGCAGCCAGTTCAGCCTGGTACTGATCTCCGCGCTCTGCGCGTGCCCGCCGTCACCCGTCTCCGTCATCACGCCACCACTGTCCCCGCCCCGGCTCCCCGAGGCCACGCGACGCGCGCCGGCGGCGCCGCGCCACGTGCCGGGGCGCGGACGATCAGGCGGGGTTGCGCGCGAGGTGCACGGCGTCGGGAACCCCGCGCGGGACGGGCACCTCCACGGTGCGTACCTCGTCGAATCCCGCGTCACGAAGGGCGTCCTCGAAGGCGGGGGAGGGCCGCGCGGACCAGATCGCCAGGATCCCCCCGGGGTTCAGGCACGCCCGGCAGGCGGCGAGCCCGGCGGGGGAGTACAGGCTGTCGTTGTCCTCGGTGACGGTCCACTGGGGCCCGTTGTCGATGTCGAGGCACAAGGCGTCGTACCGGGCGACCCCGGCACGCAGATGGGCGTTGAGGTCGGCGTGCAGGACCTCCACCCGGGGGTCGGCCAGCGCGGCACCGGTGAAGACCCCCAGCGGACCGGCCCGGTGCCAGTCGACCACGGCTTCCTCGCGCTCCACCACGACGATCCTCGACCACCGCGGCCGCGCGGCCGCGTGGGCGAGGGAGAAACCCACACCCAGCCCGCCGATCAGCACCGACGGCGCCGGGGCGGTCGTCCGCTCGAGCGCGGCGTCGACGAGGAGCCGTTCCGAACGGCCGTCGGAGGTGTCCATCAGAAAACAGCCGTTGGCGATGATCTCGTAGTTCTCGTCGCGCCGGCGCAGGATCACCTCGCCGTGCGGGCCGGTGCGGCGGTCAAGGGTGACGGGGGGCGCTGCGTTGCTCGATGTCATGGGTCCTTCCCGGGCGTCGATCGATCACGTGACTACCTGACCATGCCCGGGCAACGATCCCCCCACCCCACCGTCACGCCCCACCCCACGAGCACCACCCCCGAGGGGAACGCCACCCCCACCGCGAACGCCACCCCCGACGGGAACGCCGCGCACGCCGCCCCCGCCGGGAGGGCCGCGTACCCACCCCACCCCGGCAACCCGCGGCCGTGCCGGCGCCCCCGAAGGTCGACCGTACGCTTGTCGGATGATCCTGCGCAGCCTCCACGACCGGTCCGACCTCGCCGAACGCCTCGGCCGGGACCCGGCCACGCACCTGATGGAACTCGGCGACCTCGACGACCTGCTGTGGCCCCACACCACCTGGTACACGGCCTCCGACGACGGCCCCGTCGCCCTGCTGTACACGGTCGGCGACATCCCGACCCTGCTGGCCTTCGCCCGCCCCGAGCGCGACACGGCCCTGGAAGAGCTCGCGGAGGCACTGCTGCCCGTACTGCCCCGACGCTTCATCGGACACGTGACCGGCGCTGCCGGCAAGGTGCTGGAGTCCGCGTACACGGCCCACCCCCGGGCCACCCTGCTGCGCATGGTCCTCACCGAACCCGACCGCGCCGCCCACACACCGACCACGCCCTGGCGCCCGAACCCGCTGGGCCGCGCGGACCTGCCCGACCTGCTGGACCTGTTCGAGCAGGCGTACCCAGGCAACTGGTTCGACCCGCGCATGCTCGACACCGGCCAGTACGTAGGCGCCCGACAGGACGGCCGACTCGTCGCGGTGGCCGGCGTGCACGTCTGGTCGCCGACCTACGAGGTCGCGGCCATCGGCAACGTCACCACCCACCCGGACCTCAGGGGACGCGGCGCGGCCCGAGCCTGCGTCACCGAACTGTGCCACCGCCTCGGACGCACCGTCCGCCACATCGGCCTGAACGTCCGAGCCGACAACACCCCCGCCATCAACCTGTACCGCACCCTGGGCTTCACAGAACTCACCCACTTCACGGAAGCCACCTACACAACCACTCCCTAGCCCCCGCACCCCCCGCCCTCCTCACCACCGGCACGGCCCGCGTATGCGACCTGGTCTCGCGGCCACCAATTGACCCCGCCGGCCTCGCGACTACCGAGCGAGGCGCCGATGCCGGGGCCCAGGAAAAGGGCGTAGGACTGCGTTTCCACGCCGATGAGGTCGGAAATCGCGTCGCCGGTGAGGTCTCCGGCGGTGAGGTCGCGCATGGTGGTCCAGTTGGCGCCGATGCGGATGCGACCGGTGTGTGCGGCGATACGCCCGTCGCCGGTGCCCGGGTGGAGGTGGGGTTGTCCGGTGGCGTCTCCAACGCGATCACGTCACCGTTGCCGTCTCCGTTGAAGTCACCGACCGTCACCTCGGTCAGGGCCTGGGTCAGCTCGGGGTAAAGATCGCGGCGCCGAGTCCGGCGCGTGGCGCAGTGAGGCCAGGCCCCTTCGCCCTGGCCTTTGAGGACCTTCTCGGCGATGAGGATCAGCGGGCGTTTGAATCGGGAGAGTATTGACACGGTGTTTGCTGGAGAGCGCTTGACAGGGGAGGCCGCGGGGCCGGACGCCCCACCCTGGGCGGCCGTGGTCCCTGCGAAGAGCCGGAGCGTCGTCCGGCGGGGACACACTGAGACCGGCCACGGGGCCGGCGACTGCACGGTTCGTCTCGCGGCCGGCGCGCCGAGCGCGCCGGCCGCGGAAACGTCGTCGGACGTGGGATTCCGGGCCGAGCACGCCGGTCCGGTTCGGGATGCTTCTACCAGTTGGTCTTGAGTGCCTTGCGGGCGCCGAGTCCGGATCCGGTGCCCGGGTAAAGGAAGAGGGTGCGGCTGACGTTCTCGACGGCGATGAGATCGGGCTTGCCGTCACCGGTGAAGTCACCGGCGGCCAGGTCCCGCATGCTGGTCCAGTTCACGCCCAGGGACCGTGCGGCGCCCAGGGAGCCGTCGGCCTTGCCGGGGTAGAGGTAGAGCTTGCCGTCGGCCTTTTGGACGGCGAGCAGGTCGGGCTTGCCATCGCCGTCGAAGTCGCTGGCGGCGAGGGTCTGCATGGTGGTCCAGTTGCTGCCGATCTTGCTGCGCCCCTGGTCGCCCACGAGGGTGCCGTCTCCGTTGCCCTCGTAAAGGTGGAAGAGGCCGGTGCTCTTGTCGACGCCCAGCAGGTCGGCCTTCCCGTCCCCGGTGAAGTCGCCGGCGGCAAGATCCTGCATCGCGCTCCAGTTACTGCTGTGTTGGATCCGGCTGCCGAGAGTGCCGTCGCCCTTGCCCGGATAGACGTAGAGCTTCCCGGAGGCCTTCTCGATCGCCACGAGGTCGGCGATGCCGTCTCCGGTGAAGTCGGCGGCCACCAGCTCGCGCATGCTGGACCAGTTGCTGCCGATGCGGATCCGGTTGGTGTCGGAGGCGATCGTGCCGTCACCCTTGCCAGGGAAGAGGTAAAGGGAGCCGGTGGCGTTCTCGACGGCGACGACGCCGGCGGTGCCCTTCGTGACGAAGTCGCCGGCGGCGACCTCGGTCATGCCGTCCCGGCCCGGGTCCGGGGTGTCGTCGATGATGCCATTCCACCTCATGGGGCGGTAGTCCTTCTCGCCATAGCCCGAGAAGTAGGGGTAGGGGATCTGGCGGTAGTGGACACCGCTGGAGCTGAATTCGTAACCCCAGTAGGCCGTCTTGTTGCTGTTGGTCCACTTCTCGAAGAGGACGATGTGCCCGGAGTTGCCGGGGTTGGGGTTGTTGAGGGCGTCGCCGGGCTTGAGGTCGGCCTTCGTGATCCAGTGGGCGACGCCGCTGGGGATGAAGGTGTTCGTCGCGTAACCGGGCTTTGCCGTGGCCCAGGCCATGGAGACGTAGCCGGAGCAGTCCGTGCGGTATCCCTGGTGGATGGCGCCCTGGTTGTACTTCAACCCCTTGCCGACCCAACTCTTGGCCTGGGCTATCACCTCCGCACGGGTGATGCTCGCGTAGGGGTTCGGCGCGTCGAGGGACACGCTGGGCCCCTGGCCGGAACTGCCGTAGTCGCCGTTGGAAGGAGTGGAGCCGGTGGCCGGCGAGCCGGAAGCGGTTCTGTCCGGGGCGGGAGCGGAGGGCGCTTCGGTCTCCGGAGCATTCGGCGGGAGATTCGTCGAAGGCGTGATCGACGGGCCCTCAGCGATGGGCGGTACGGACGCGAAGGTCGACGGGACGGGAGCTGGCTCGGTCGCCCCGGACGGCGTGATGGTCATGGCGCCGAGGGTCAGGGTCAGGCCGAGGCTGACCGTCCCGCTCAAGGCCAGTGTGCTCTTGGACCGGGGGGTACGCACAACAAACTCCGGGTATCGGGGACGAGTTTGGAAATGGGAAGTTCGGCTTCGAGTGGGGGGGGGCTTGCCCGAAGCCCTGGAAGGGCACCCGAGGGAGCCGTCCGCAAGATCATTTTCTGTGGCTCCGACGCGAGCCGATCAGGGGCAACAGCCACCGCTTCGACGGACTTTGGCCCCTAAGCGGTGCCGTGCGATGGCTGGCGCGTTGCCTGCGGAGGACAGGTCGCATTCGGGTCGGAACGCGTCTGTGCCACCAGGGAGGCTGGGCGTGGCCGTCGGCGGGTCCTGATTACGAGGGCGGGGTACGCCGAGGCCGAGCCCGCGGGAGAACCCGGCCTCGGCGGTGCGGTCAGACGATGAAACGCATGCTCCTCCAACTGTTGCCGCCCCACAAAGTGGTGTCGCCAGTCACGTTGCCCTTGCCGTCGTTCCCGTAGAGGTGGAGGGATCCGTCGAGCCAAGTGATCACCATCTGGCCGCGCCGTCGCCGGTGAAGTCGCCGGTGGTGAGTGTCTGGGTGTCTTGGAACGCATAGTGTGGCCCTCGCTCGCCCACGTCACGATCACCCCCACTACGAACACGCCGTGCCCGGGGCCAAGACCCGTCCCCAGTTCGAGGTCACCCCCGACATCCGAGTCTTCCTCGCCTACTGGCAAGGCAACGCCTCCGCGGTCCACCGCCAACTCCTCCAGCGCGCCCACGCCAACCTTGCACACCCGACCCCGGACCTGCCCGCCGGCGCCCCACCGAGACCGTCCTGTTCCTGACACCGGTGCCCGCACTGTCGACCTTCCTGCGCGCGATCCGCCGTGACCTCACCCTCGGCGGACGCGCAGGACTCGCCACGACCCACAAGCTGGCCACACCCACGACGTGTTCGCCCGCCGACCACCCACCTGGGAGGCCGACCACGTCCAGGTCCCCTCCCCTCGACGCCGACGCCGACGCCGACGCCGACACTGACGCCGACGGCGCCCTCGCCCGCCTCCGAACCGCCCCGCGCAGACCTCGCCCACCCCGTTCGCCGGGCGCCCGGATATACCACCGCGCAGCCCGTCGACGGTGCTCGTCGACTCTGATGTTCACGGCCCCGGTCAGGCGCGTCGGCGTGGGCCGGTCATGTCCTGCCGCGCGCACTGCGTTTCCCGCACGACACCCCTCGCGGGCCCACCCACCTGAGGCCCCCGCACACGACCACTGGCACCCGCCACGCACGTGTTCACCGCCCGCCCGGTGCACCGTGCCCACCGTGCCGAGCTGCTCCTCGCCGGGGCTCGTGCTGGTCCGGGTGGCGGGGGCGTGTGGACTTCAGCACGGGGGTGGGGTCGGGCCCGGGGCCCTGCGTCTCCGCTCGTGTTCCGGGCCACGCCCCGCGAGCCGCTTCCGGGCCCCTTTGGTCGTCGGTTCCTGTCCGGGCCCCGACACTGTGCCCGTCTTCGACTCGCGCCTGCTCGTCCCCGCCCTCGACGGCGGCGAGAAGGACGGGTTTGTTCGGGCGTGGTCGTAGGGTCGGGGGCATGTTCAGCACGATCGAGTTCAGGGTGGCCCAGGGCCAGGTGTACACGTTCATCAACGGCGTGGACCTGGTGGACAAGTACGTGGGCCGCCACGGCCGCGGCGGCGACCCCGAGGTGCTGTTCCCCACCACAGGCACCGGCCCGCTGACGGCGACCCGGGCCGGGACCACGGTCCACCTCGCGGAGCCCGACTGCAATGGCGGCTGCTGCGGATACCTCCAAGCCGACGTCCACCTCCAGGACATCCGCGTCCAGTGGTCCAACTGGTACGTCCCCTCCCACCACCCCGACATCCCCGACACCCTCTGGTTCGACGTCGACCAATACGCCCGGGCCATCGCCGCGATCACCCCCGGCCCACCAGCCCCACCCACACGCCCCGCACCCCGCCCGAGGGCCTGGCCGACCACGTCCGGCCGGGGCGCCCGCAAGAAGGACCGACGAACATGATCAGGCCAGAGCCGGCGGCGGTGGAGGCGATGTCGGCATCCGTGCGCCCCCAGGCCGCGGCCGCGATCGCCATCCAACGCGAGCGCCACACTAGATGACCCACCAGCCCGCCACCCGGCCGCACCCGAGCCCGTGATGAAGACCTCCACGCCCGGGGGCCGCCACCCTCCCGCGCACGCCCTCGGGCCCGTGTGCGGTGCCCAGGATCATGTCTTCGCCCTGGACGTGTGTGCTCGGCCGCCGACCACCACCAGGCGCCGGCGGATGCACCGTGAACCTCCTCCTCGACCTCCTCGCCCCGGCCGTCCTCCACACGCTCCGCCGACTCGCCCTTCTCGACGTCCTGACCCCGCCCGAACCCGCTCACCGCACACCCGCCCCGGCCCCGGCGGTCTCGGTGAGCTCGGCCGCCCACGGCACCCCGCGTTCGGCGAGCGCGGCGAGCTGCACCGCGTCCAGCCGCTCCCGCCTGCTTTTGAGGTTCATGGTCCACACCCCGACCTTCACCTCGGCCCCGTCGGGCATGACCTCGACGGCCTTGCGCTGCGGCAACTCCCCGGTGCGGGCGAGGTAGGCGTCCAACGCCGCGAGGCCCCGCTCGAACGCCCCCACGCGCGGGGCCCGCCGCGGCCGCGCCGCGGCCGTCGCGTCCTCGCCGGGCGTCTCCTCGGGCGCGACGCCGTACCGGCCGAGGCGTTCGCGCTGCCCCTCGACGAGCCGCGCCCACACGGCGGCCTGGCGTTGTCGGGCGAGCCACGCGCCGACGTCGAGGCCGTTGACGGTGGTCCCGGGTGGGATGTCGAGTCCGTTCACCGTGGTCTCGGGTCTGTCGTGTCCGGGCTTGCCGTCCGATGCCGCATCGTTGTCTTCCAGGACTCTGGTCCTGTTCTCGGCAAGGAGCGTCAGGGCCGCCCAGTGGCGCTGCCAGTCCGGATTCCAGCTCGGGTTCCAGTCCGGGTCGATGACGGCCAGGGCGGCCACGACCTCGGGCCGCCGCGCCGCGATGTGGGGCCGGCGGTGGTTGGAGATCCACTGCCCGAGCGGCTTCTCCACCACCACCGCATCCGCGGGACACACAGCGTCCCGTGCTCCGCGTAGTACACCCGCGCGGCGTCGAGGTGCTCGGCGATGTCGGCCTGGGCCCGGTCCCACTCGATCCCGAGCTCCTCCAGCTTCGCCGCCCGGTCGCCGCGCATGCGCCCGGCCGCGAACGCCGTTCGCTGCTCGCTCCACCACCTGCCCAGCGGGAACGTGCCCTCCCGGTGGAGGTAGGGGATCCGCACGTGCCCTTCGCGCATGCGGAACAGGCGCGCGGCCGCGTGCCCGCGCCGCCAGTCGAGACGCTCGGTGTCGATGACCTCGTACCGAATGAACTCCGCGATCTCCACGGGGTCCCGCCGGGTGGAGAACCGCAACAGGTACCGCTCGTCCTCCGCACCCTCCTCCGGCGCCTCCCCGAGCTCGATCGGGGCCACGTACCCGCGCCCCTCCTGCGGCATCGCGAGGTGTTCCAGGGCGTCCTCGTCGTGGCTCCTCAGACCACGCAACACCTGGACAAGCGGCCGGTACGCCCGCGAGGAGAGATCCGATTTCTCGCCCTCGGGCAGGAAGATCGGCACGATCAGGGAGGCCGTCTTCCTTTCCCCGGGGTGCTGCCGCAGGGCCCGGCCGATGGCCTGGACGATGTCGTGCGGTGCACCCTTCGGATCGGCAAAAACCACGGAGTCCACGGCGCGAATGTCGACGCCTTCCCCGAGGACTTTGCACTGGGCGATGATCGCGCGGTGCGCGGTGTGGGAGAACCCGTGCAGCACCTCCTGGCGCCGCTCGGCGGAGTGCTCCCCGGACAGCCAGTCCACCCACACCGGATCCCCGTGGGCCTCCGGGTCGGCCTTCCGCAGCTTCTTCAGCGTCCCGGGCAGGCCCTCGGCGAAGGCGCGGGCCTCGACGGTGCGGTGGTGGAACGTGATCGAGGTCTTCAGCCCGTACTCCGTCATCGTCTTGAGCACGGCGGCCTGGAGCACGGCGAGCCGGTCGCCGCGTACGTCCTCCTCGCGCCGTTCCTGCCCGAACAGCCGGCGGGGCGGGAGGACCGGGTCGGTGACCTCGACCACGATGACGCGGTACTCGGCCAGGAGCCCTCTGGCGACACTTGAGGGCAGGGAGAGCTCGAAGATGCGCGGGCCGTAGACCGCCTCGTCGTCCATGCTCGCCGCCAACCACGGCGGCAGCAGGGCCTTCCCGGCCTTCCGCTCGTTCTCGGCGTGCTGCTCCCGCACCCGCTCCGACGGCGGCCGGTCCACCCACACCCGGGGCGTCGCCGTGAAGTAGAGCCGGCGGTCGGCGGGCAGCAGCTCCTGGTCGTGGACGTCCGCCCACGACTTCGCCAGGCTCCCCGAGGTCCGGTGCGCCTCGTCCGCGACCACCAAGTCGAACCGACCGAGCCGCTGCCCGTAGGTGCCGGCGCACGCCTCGATGACGACCCCCATCGAGCTGTAGGTGGCGAACATCAGCACCGGGCCCGTGCGGTGCCACAGCGCCAGCTGCGGCGGCGAGGTCGTCGACCGGATCCCCAGCTCCCAGAGCACCGGGTCGTCGTCCAACGAGCACACCGCGACCGCCGTGCCCTCGTGCCCGGCCGCCCGCCACGCGGCCGCGGTCTGGGTCAGCAACTCCAGCGTCGGCACCAGGACCAGGACCCGCCCGTGCGGCACCAGGCGCCGCGCGGACTCCGCCGCGATCAGGGTCTTCCCCGTCCCGCACGCGGCGATCACCTGCCCCCGCACCCCGTTCCACGGGATCCCGCCCCGAGGCACGTCCATGCCCCGCAGAATCGCGTCCACCGCCTCGACCTGATGCGGCCGCAAGCTCATCCCCACGAACTCCACCTTCCCGAGAAAGGACAGCAGGCCGAATCCGTGAGAATACGCAAGCATCAATAGACGGATTCACCCACCCCGAAAAGCCGATCCGAATCCGAAACACGCAAGAGGTGAACACCGGCAAAAAATCCACACGACACAGAATGCGGATTCCCCGGCCGGCCGTCTGCTCCAGAGGTGGGAGGCTTGTATCCGTGATAATACACGTGCATCATGTGATGCACAGCCGGTTCGGGACACAGCCCCTCGTGTGGGTGACGAACCGGCCGGACCCAACCCGGCACCAACCGAGACCGCTTGACGACAGGTCACCGGCCACCCCGCTCCCGCCGTTGCCGGCCCCGCGAAGCGGGACCAGCCCGAAGGGCTGGGGGAGCAGAGCGAAGCGGCGCGACCAGAGGCCCCGAAGGGGACTCCGACCCGAAGGGTCGCACCCTCGCGCGCAGCGCGCCG
>NZ_CP187115.1:0-347167 GCF_049606955.1 Streptomyces dryopteridis
CCCCATCGCTCCGCGATGGGGCGGCTGCCTTCGGCAGCCGGCGCAGCCCTTCGGGCTGCGGCCTCGCCTTCGGCGAGGCGCCGGGTCCGCTGCGCTCCTCGGCTGCCTGCCCTTCGGGCAGGCCCGGCCCTCTGGGCCGGCGGCTCCTTCGGAGCCGGGGCGCTTCGCGCCCGAATGTGCTTCGCTTCGCTCAGCTCCTGGCCTCCGGCCAGGAAGGTCTTCGCTTCGCTCAGACCTTGGGCCTTCGGCCAAAAACGTGCTTCGCTTCGCTCAGCTCCTTGCCTTCGGCAAGGAGGGCCCTCCGCTCCGCTCCGGGCCCTGGCCTTCGGCCAGTAGCTCTCCGCTGCGCTCCGAGCCTTTCCCTTCGGGGAAAGTGGTCTCTCCGCTTCGCTCCGAGACCAGGGGCCTTCGGCCCCCGAAGTGTGCTTCGCTTCGCTCAGCTCCTCCCCTTCGGGGAGGAGGGCCCTCCGCTGCGCTCCGGGGCCTGGCCTTCGGCCAGGGGGCTCTCCGCTTCGCTCCGAGCCTGGGCCTTCGGCCCTGGAGCTGCCTTCGGCAGCTTTCCACCTTCCGCTTCGCTCCAGGTGGCAAGCCCCTTCGGGGCTTGGGTCACGCCGCTTCGCTTTGTGACCTATGAACCTTCGGTTCGTGTGGGTTCTCCGCTTCGCTGCGAACCCAGGGCGCTGCGCGCCAGAGTGTTGGCCCTTCGGGCCGGGCCCCCTTCGGGGTCCTTCAGCCCTTCGGGCTGGTCCCGCTTCGCGGGACCGCGGTGGGAGGGGCTGTGGTGAAGGTGGTTGGGCGTCTTCCTGACTTAACGGGGCACAAACAGAAGCCACCGAGTTCACCTGAAACGACTCAGCAACTGGCTTGACAACCAAGGTAGTTGAATGATCTCGCGATACAAACGAGCTCTGGACTTCTGGCAAGGAAGTTAACGCCGTTAACGGTCTGGATCATGGGGTAAACGCAGAAAGATCCCCACCGAGACCCCTGCATCAAAACGAACCCCTGGATAAAAACAGGATCGAGACAGATGATGCCCGCCTTCGGCTCCGGCGGCCGGGCTGCGGTTCGTCTCCGGATATGTCAGGTTCGCTGACGTTCAGGTGCGGGTTCGTCGTGTGTTGCGGGGGTTTCAGGAGCGAGCACGGACCTATAGAAGGTACGGAGATGCGTTTGCGCAGGTCAGAGGGGGTGCGGGTCGAAAGTTGTGTCACTCCTGGGGGGACATATCTCGGGGGTTGTGTCCCGGGTGGAGGGACAGAAAATCTGCAAAAAGTCAGTGCGGCTGACGTAAAAACGGTATTTATGTCAGCCTGGCTGACGTTCTGCTGCGATGTGTTCGCGAACGCCGTGGGGGGTGGGTGTGGTTGGCGGGTGGGCGCCGGGCGAACGCTTGGCCGAGATGTGTCCCCCCAGGGGGGACGTAAGACACGCCGAACGTCAATGAGCGTGACACTTGTGTCACCCTTGTTGACATACTGCTCTCCGTAGATCAAGGAAGTGGAGAGCAACCTCGTGTCATCAGAGCCACAGCGCCGCCGGTCCGGGCCGGCGCGAGCGCCGCGTCCTGATCTTCCCGTTGATGACGCGATCTCGGCCTGGAGTCAGCCACTGGCCCCGGTCAAGGACCTGGACAGCCTGGCGCGGCGGTACCCGAGTCGGAAGCTGACGCTGGACGGGGAACGCAAGCCGCTGGAGTTCTACGGGACGCAGGGGCAGCCCAACGCGTTCTCGATGGACAGCCTGGAGTTCTTCCTCGTCATCGCGCAGTACTTCCGCGAGGCCCTGCCGCTGCGGTTGATCCTGCTGCTCATCGCGTGCCAGCGGGCGGGTGGGCGTATCCCCCTCACGCAGGAGGAGATGGCCACCATCCTGGACGTGGGGCGGACGAAGATTTCCGAAGCGCTCCAGACGATCATGTCCCATGGGATCGTCTTCAAGGTGAGGCGGGGTGTCTACCAGTTCAATCCGCCCTACAGTTATCGGGTGGCGGAGTTCATCCCTGGGACCGAGTCGGCCGGTGAGTTCGTGAAGGTGGAGCAGCACGGGACCATCTCGCGGATTCGCAGTGACACGAGCCTGCCCGACCTGGTGCGGTTCCCGTCGCTGGACCACATGCGGCAGGCGATCGAGGAACTGCGGGCCGAACGGGCCAAGGAACGTGCTGCGAGGCGTCTGAGCCGGGCGCAGCGCACGGAAGAGAGGACAGCTCGGTGAGCACCTTGCGATTTGCCGCGGTCAATGCGGATGGGCTCCTGTCCGACTTGGACCTTCCGCCCGCGGCGTACCGGGTGCTGTTGAAGCTGCGCTCGTTGAGTGAGCCCGGTGGGCGGATCCTGATCGACCAGGCGACGGTGGGCGGGCTGCTGGACCTGAGCCGGCCGAGCGTGAACGCCGCGTTGCGCAGCCTGGAGCTGGCGAAGCTGGTGCGGAAGGTGCGCAACGGCGTGTACCAGATCAATCCGATGCTCGCGGGGTACAACTCCTTCGAGGACGCGGTGGCCGCGGTGAACGCGATGCCGGTGGACGAGCGTCTGGACGCCCGGGGGTACGTGGAGAGCTACCACCGGGCGGTGGCGGAGTACCAGGACCAGCTGGCGGAGCAGCGGAAGAAGCGGGCCGCGCAGGCCGCCGCGAAGAAGGCGGCGGATTCGAAGCGGCGGCGGGCTTTGCACGCGGTGGGTTGATGTAACGATTGGTCAGAGTGAGTGAGAAGGCGCTGTACGGGCTTGTGGGCTCGTGCAGCGCCTTCTGTGCGTTGGTTGTGCGGGGTGGGGGAGTTCGGGGCCTGGTGGGGCCTTGTGGGGTCTCAGAGGCGGCCCAGGAGGAGTTCGGTGACGGCCTTGAGGTCGTCGGGCGGGAGGTGGGTGGAGAGGGCTTCCGCGATGGCCTGGGGGGTCGCGGTGGGGATGGTGAGGGTTCGCGGGGTCGGTTCCGCCGTCGGGGGCGTGCTGGGCGGCGTCGGGGTGGTCTGCGACGCGTTCGCGGGCGTGTTCGTGGCCGTGTTCGCGGGTGTGGGGCGGGGCGGGGTGGTGGTGCGTTGGCGGGGGGGTGTGGGTTGGACCAGGGCGGCGTCCGCGGCGGCCTCTTGGGCCTCCTGGGGGAGTCGGCCGATGCGTCGGGCGGATTCGACCTTGAGCTCGCCGGCGTCGACCTTGTCCTGGAGGTCGGGGGTGAGGCCGAGGAGGGCGAGGCGTTGGGAGACCCAGGCGGCGGTCTTGCCGAGGCGCTTGGCGACCTGTGCCTGGGAGCCGTGGACCTCGACGAGTTCCTGGAGGGCTCGGGCCTGGTCCATGGGGGCGACGTCGACGCGTTGGATGTTCGCGATGAGGGCGGATTCGAGGATGTCGGAGGCGCTGGTGGAGAGGGCGTCGTTGACGTGGATGTGGAGGGTCTTGAGGCCGGCGAGGTGGGCGGCGGCGAGGCGGCGGTTGCCGTCGATGACGACGTAGGGGGCGCGGCCGAGGCCGTCGGTCTGCCCGGGGTGGGCCTCCATGAAGGCCATGCGGGTGGCGACGGCGAGGGGTTGGAGTTGGCCGCGGGTGAGGAGGGACTGGGCGAGTTCGTCGAGTTCGGTGAGTTCCTCGCGGAGGTTGAGGGGGTTGTGGGCGAGGGCCTCGATGGGGACCTCGGAGGGCGGGGTGATGCCGGAGGTGGGGGCGCCGGTGGCTTCGGCGATGGCGGCGCGTCGGGGGCTGACGCCGGCGGGTTGGGCGCGGGCGAAGGAGGCGGAGACGCCGAGGCGGTCGGCCTTGCTCATGAGATCTCCCGGGCGAGGGCGCGGAAGGCGACGGCCTGGTCGCCGTGGGGGGCGTAGGTGAAGAGGGGTTGTTTGACGCGCACGGCTTCGCGTTGCTCCTTGAGGTCGGGGATGACGGCGACGACGCGGGGGTCCTTGATGTCGGTCCATGCCTGGAGGGAGGAGGTGGCGATGTAGCCGCGGCGGCCGTCGTAGAGGTTGACGACGAGGCCGAGGTAGTCGATGTCGAGGCTGAGGTCGTCGCGGAGGTCGTTGATCTGGGAGGTGAGGAGGTCGTAGGCGTCGGCGGAGGAGTCTTCGGCCTGGACGACGATGAGGGCTCCGGAGGCGCCGGGCTGTTCGGTGTCGCGGCGGCGGCCGTAGTAGATGGCGGCGTCCATGCTGAGGCCGAGGCTCGGGGGGCAGTCGACGAGGATGACGTCGTAGTCGGCCTCGATGGGTGCGAGGGCGCGTTCGAGGGCGGCTTCGCGGGCTCGGACGGTGGAGAGGCGGACGTCGAGGAGGAAGGCGTCGGTGCAGGCGGGGAGGAGGTGGAGGCGGTCGGCGAAGCGGTCGTCGGGGATGGGGACGATGAGGTCGGAGAGGGGGCCTTGGGCTTCGCCGGCCATGTGGCGGGTGAGGCTGTCGCCGCCGATGGGGAGGGGGGCGCAGCCGAGTTGTTTGGTGAGGTGGCCTTGGGGGTCGAAGTCGACGAGGAGGACGCGCATGCCGAGGCCGGGGAGGTCTTCGCGGTCGAGGGGGGTGGTGGTGGGGTCGGTGTCGGGGGTGGTGAGGCGGGCGAGTTGCCGGGAGACGCGGACGGGGTGGAGGGCGGTGGGGTCCTCGGCGAGGGCTTCGGCGGTGCCGGCGGTGACGGCGGTTTTGCCGACTCCGCCCTTCTGGTTGCAGATGATGAGGCGTCGGACGACGGAGGGGCGTCGGACGGTGGGGGCGGGGTTGGTCTCGAGCCAGAGGTGGACGGCTTGGGCGAGGCCCTGGGTGAGGGAGATGCCGCGTTCCTTGGTGTGGGTGCGGAAGGTGTCCCATTGGCCGGTGGGGAGCCAGGTGGAGAAGGATTCGGCGCCGGAGGTGTCGACGGGGGTGGGGGTGGAGGCGAGGGCGGTCCAGGTGGTGAGGCCGTGGTGGACGGCGTCCTGGATGTCGATGCCGAGTTGGGCGGTGCGGATCTTGAGTTGTTGGCGGAGGGCGGGGGGGAGTTTGGAGACGACCTTGTCCCGGTCGGGGGGTGTGTTGAGGCTCATGAGGGGGACTTTACTAACGTTCGTGGGTTGTGTGTGACGGCGCGCCGGAAGTTGGTAACGCGATGTGGGCTTAACGGCGTTAACGGCGTTAAGGGGTGGGTGTGCGGACGGGGGCCGCGGGGGTGGTGACGGCGGGTCGGCCGGGCTTGACGGCGTTAACGGCGTTAAGGGTGTCTGTGCCGGGGGCCGGTGCCGGCGGTGCGGCGTTAACGCCGTTAACGGCGTTAAGGGGGTGGGGGTGGCAGGGCGGTCTCGTACACGTCGTGGCGAGCACCCCCGTGGTTCACCACGACGTGTACGACACCGCCCTGCCGGCGGTGGCGGTCAGGCGGCCGGGAGTCGGGCCGGGAGACCGAGGTCGGCGCGGCAGCGCGCGGAGCCGGCGGGGTTGAGGCCCGGGAGGCGTTCCGGCGGGGTGATGGCCGGTAGGAGCAGGGTCCAGTGGTCCGTGAGCCGGGTGTGGAGGTCGGCGCGACCGGTGCGGACGTGGGAGGTGATCTGGATGCCGGTGAAGGAGCCGACGAGGTGGGTGGCGAGGGCGTCCACGTCGAGGTGGGGGTGGAGGTCGCCGTGGGCCTGGGCGGGGGCCAGGCAGTTGCGGCAGGTGAGGATCCAGGTGTCGTACGGGGTGGGGTCCGGGTCGGTGAAGGAGCCGAATTCGAGGATGAGTCGGATGCCGGCTCGGACGCGGAGGTTGGTGCGCAGGGCGTGGGCCATCTGGTGGGTGAGGTCGATGGCGGTTTGCAGGCCGGGGTCGGGGAGGGCGTCGACGCCGGCGGCGATCTTGAACTGTTCGACCATCAGGGCGTGGGCGAGTTCTTCCTTGGACGCGAAGTGGAAGTAGAGGGCGCCCTTGGTGACTCCGGCGTTGGCGGCGACCGAGCTGAGGCTGGTGCCGATGAAGCCGTCGCGGTCGAAGGCCCGGGCGGCGCCGTCGAGGATCGCCTGGCGGGTGAGCTCGGCGCGTTCCTGTCGGGGCCTGGGCACGGGTTCTCCTGGGCGGTGGTGCCTGATTGGTCCGGGCCATCCTGCTTGATCATGGCTGAGAAAACCAGTCGGCAAGTATGGGATTCGGGAGTCGGATGGGGTTGTGGGGCTGGTTTGGGGTTTTTTGTGGTGTTTCTTTTTGGGGGTTGGTGTTAACGGCGTTAAGGGTGTGGGGGCGTTAACGGCGTTAATGCCTCGGAGGTGTGGGGCGAACGGGTGGTGGGCGGGAGGGGGTGGGGTGGGGTGGGAAGGGCTGGTGGGGAGTGTTCGTGAGAGGAGCGGTTCATGAGGGTGTCTGTCGGGTGGGGTGTGGGTGTGGCGGTGGCGGTGGTGGTGGGTTCCGCCGGTGTCGTGCAGGGGGCGCAGGGGCGGTTCGGGTACGAGAACGCGGACGGGTCGCGGCGTGGGGTGGTGGTCGACGCGGATGACGGGGTGTGCGTGGACCTGGATTTCGCGTCCTCGCGGTTGACCAACGGGACGGATCGCACGGCGCGGGTGTTCTGGGCGCCGGGGTGTGGGGCGGGGCCGAGTTCGGATGTGCGGCCGGGGGTGGTGGTGGACGTGAGCGCGGACTCGTTCCACAGCGTGCGGTTCTTGGTGCCGGCGGCCGGTTGAGTCGTCCGAGGCTTCACGCGGCGGAGGCCCGCACCCTGGTGGGGTGCGGGCCTCCGCCGCGTGAAGCCTCGGGCCGTGGGGTCAGGCGCTGAGGCGTGTGGGTGTGTTGTTCGCGAGCTCTTCGAGCTCCTTGATCTCCTGGATGACGCGGGCGCCTCGGTCGGGTCGCATGTCCAGTTGGGCGAGGACGGCCGGGGTGGCGATGCTCGGGTAGAGGTGGCTGTAGAGGGCGGCGACGCGCTCTTCCAGATCGGCGCGGTTGGTCAGCGCCTGCGAGAGGATCTGGGCGCCGGTCCACGAGGCGGTGATGGACCAGGCGGCGGATTCGGTGTCGACGTTGGGGATGAGCTCGCCCTGTTCCTTGGCCTGGTTGAGGAGTCGGCCGACGAGGTCGACCCAGCCGGGCAGGGAGCCCCCGTTGAAGGTCCTGCTCATCTCCGGGCCGATGGAGAGGCGGGCGCCGGCGCTCAGCATGGGGTTGCGGATCATCCGGTAGGCCAGGGCCATGGAGAGGTCGAAGAGCTCTTGGAGCTTGCTCTCGCGTGGGGGGACGTCGCCTTCGGTGAACTGCTCGTCGAGCACGCCTTGGGCGACGAGTTGCTTGGAGGCGAAGTGGAAGTACAGGGCGCCTTTGGTGACGCCGGAGCGGGCGAGGATGTCGGCGATGGTGGCTGCCTCGTAGCCACGCTCGTCGAATACCGCGGCCGCGGCTTCAAGGATCGCGCGACGGGTGCGGATCGCACGTTCCTGCCGTGCCATGGGTGCCTCCGGGTGGGGTCTCAGGCGGTGGGGCGGTGACGCCCCACTGGATCAGCTGACTGCGCAAAACTCAACCAACAGGTATGTATTTTAGCAGCCGATTCGGCCTGTTTTGATCGGTGAACTTGGAGGATTCTGGCTATTTTCCTTCGCTGGGCGCGAATTTTTGGCTGTTCTTTGAGGTCAGTACGGTCAACGAAACCGCGTGACCGGTATCTGAACAGGGGTTCCGGACCGTGGAATCAGCCGACGTGCGTTGTTTGGCCGAGGTTCGACGGGGCCGTCAGCGGGCGCGGACGATCATCGCGGTGTTGAAGCCGCCGCGGCCGCGGGCCAGGACGAGGGCGGTGCGCAGTCCGGGGGCGGGGCGGGCGGTGGTCACGAGGTCGAGGGGGCAGTCCTCGGCGAGCTCGGTGACGTGGGGGGTCGGGGGAATGACCTCGTCGCGCAGGGCGTGCAGGGCGGTGGCGAGGTCGAGGGCGGAGCCGCCGGAGGAGAGGCGGCCGGTGCCGGTCTTGGGGGCGGTGACGGGGACGCCGCGGGGGCCGAAGAGAGCGGTGAGGGCGGTGGCCTCGGCGCGGTCGGCCGCGCGGTCGCCGGCGGCGTCCGCGAGGACGAGGTCGATGTCGGCGGGGGTGAGGTCGGCGTCGCGCAGGGCGGCGCGGGCGGCGTCGAGGAGACGGGGGGCGGCGCCGCTGCCGGGGGGCGGGTCGAAGGTGGCGGCGTGGCCGACGACGGCTCCGTAGGGCCGGGCGCCGCGGGCGTGGGCGGCGTCGGCGTCTTCGAGGACGAGGAGGGCGCCGCCCTCGCCGACGACGTGGCCGTCCGCGTGGGGGGTGAACGGGAGGTAGGCGCGGGTGGGGTCCTCGGCGGTGCTCAGGCGGCCGTCGGCGAGGTGCGCGGCCCAGCCCCAGGGGCACAGGGCGGAGTCGATGCCTCCGGTGACCACCGCGGTGGTGCCCTTGCGGATGTGTCGGCGGGCCTGGGCGACGGCGTCGAGGCCGCCGGCCTGTTCGGTGACGAGGACGCCGCTGGGGCCGCGCAGGTTGTGCCGGATGGAGATCTGGCCGGTGTTGACGGCGTAGAACCAGGCGAAGGACTGGTAGGCGCTGACGTGTTGGGGGCCCTTGCTCCACAGGGCCTGGAGTTCGCGTTGACCGAAGGCGTAGCCGCCGGAGGAGGCGGCGGTGACGGTGCCGACGGCGTGGTCGGGGTGGGTGTCGGGGGTGATGCCGGCGTCGGCGAGGGCCTCGTCCGCCGCGACGAGCGCGAGGCGGGTCATGTGGTCGGTCTGGGCGAGGAGCCGCTTGGGGAGCCGGTCGGTGGGGTCCTGGTCGCGGATCTCGCCGGCGAGACGGGCGGGGTAGGTGCTCGCGTCGAAGCGGGTGAGGGGGGCGATGGCGTTGTCGCCGCGCAGGGTGGCGCGCCACCAGGTGTCGGTGTCGCCGCCGGTGGGGGCGGTGACGCCGATGCCGGTGACGACGGGGGCGCGGTGGCGGGTGGGGGCGGTGGTGGTCATGTGGTGGCTCCGGGGCGCGGGCGGGTGAGGACCATCGCGCTCTGGAAGCCGCCGAAGCCGCTTCCGACGCTGAGGACGGTGTCGGTGCGTTGTTCGCGTGCGGTGTGGGGGGTGTAGTCCAGGTCGCAGGTGGGGTCGGGGTGGTGGAGGTTGGCGGTGGGGGGGATGACGCCGTGTTCGATGGCGAGGGCGCAGGCGGCGATTTCGAGGGATCCGATGGCGCCGAGGGAGTGGCCGATCATCGATTTGATGGAGCTGACGGGGGTGGCGTGGGCGTGGGGGCCGAGGGCGCGTTTGAACGCCGCGGTCTCGTGGCGGTCGTTTTGGACGGTGCCGGAGCCGTGGGCGTTGACGTAGTCGACGGCGGTGGGGTCGAGGTGGGCTTCGTCGAGGGCCGCGGTGATGGCCTGGGCCATTTCGGCGCCGTCGGGGCGCAGGCCGGTCATGTGGTGGGCGTTGCAGCGGCCGGCGAAGCCGGAGATCTCGGCGTGGATGTGGGCGCCGCGTCGGCGGGCGGCGTGGAGTTCTTCGAGGACGAGGACGGCTGCGCCTTCGCCGAGGACGAAGCCGTTGCGGGTGGCGTCGAAGGGGCGGGAGGCGGTGGCGGGGTCGTCGTTGCGCGGGGAGGTGGCGCGGATGGCGTCGAAGGAGGCGAGGGTGATGGGGCTGATGGGGGCTTCGGAGGCGCCGGCGATCATGATGTCGGCGCTGCCCTCGCGGATGAGGTCGGTGGCGTGGCCGAGGGAGTCGAGGCCGGAGGTGCAGCCGGTGGAGACGAGGGCGACGGGGCCTTGGGCGTGGTGGCGCCAGGCGACTTCGGCGGCGATGGAGCTGGGCACGAAGTGGTCGTGGAGGTGGGGGGCGGCCAGGGTGTGGTCGACCTCCCATTGGGTGCCGCCCCGGCTGACCAGGTCGTATTGGGTGTCGAGGCCGGTGGAGCAGCCGACGGCGCTGCCGAGGGTGACGCCGAGCCGGGTGGGGTCGAGGGCGTCGGGGTCCAGGCCGCTGTGGTGGACGGCTTCGGCGGCGGCGGTGATCGCGAATTGGGTGACGCGGTCGAGTCGTTCGGCTTCGGTGGGGGTGAAGCCGTGCCGCAGGGGGTCGAAGTCGGCTTCGGCGGCGATCCGTGAGCGGTGGGCGGAGGCGTCGAAGAGGGTGATGGGGCGGGTGGCGGTGCGGCCTTCGGTGAGCAGGGACCAGAAGGCCCGGGTGCCCGTTCCGCCGGGGGCGACGACGCCGATTCCGGTGATGACGACGCGGCGGTTCATGGCGGGGGCCCTTCGGGTCGGGGGTGGTGCGGTGAGTGTGGTGAGGGGGGATCGGCGGGGGGTCGAAGGGGGGTGGGAGAGGGCTTGGGGGAGGCGTGAGCCGGTCACGGGGGTTCGAGCGGGGTTCCAGGGTGGGCGGGGAGGGTGCGGGAATCGGGGTGGTGGGGGTGGGGGAGTTCGACGGATTTCCGGCGAAGATCCCTGTTGGGCGGCTGTGTCGCCCGTTGGTACGTCGCCCGGTCCCCGTGGTGTCGGTTGTCTCGGAGAAGGAGTTGTGAGCATGTCCCGGAGCGGGCTTCGTGCGGTGGAGCACGAGATCGAGATCGCGGCCCCGCCGGCCGCCGTGTACCGGTTGATCGCCGAGGTGGAGAACTGGCCGTTGATCTTTCCGCCGACGATCCACGTGGAGCGGGTGGCGGAGGGGGGTCACGAGGAGCGGATCCGGATCTGGGCGACGGCCAACGGGGAAGCGAAGACGTGGGCCTCGCGGCGGGTGTTGGATCCGGTGGCGGGGCGGGTGGCGTTCCGGCAGGAGGTGCCGGCGCATCCGGTGGCCGCGATGGCGGGCGCCTGGGTGGTGTCGGAGGGTTCGGCGGCGGGGTCGGCCCGGGTGGTGTTGACGCACGAGTACCGGGCGGTGGACGACGACCCGGGTCACCTGGCGTGGATCGACGAGGCGGTGGACCGCAATTCGGTGGCGGAGCTGGCCGCGTTGAAGGCGAACGTGGAGCGGGTGGTCGCGGACGAGGAGGACGCGTTGACGTTCTCGTTCGAGGACACGGTGCGGGTGGCGGGTTCGGCGCGAGACCTGTGGGACTTCGTGAACGAGGCGGACCGGTGGTCGGAGCGCTTGCCGCACGTGGCGGAGGTGCGGTTGACGGAGGACGTGCCGGGGTTGCAGGAGTTGGAGATGGACACCCGGGCGCGTGACGGGTCGACGCACACGACGCGTTCGTACCGGGTGACGTGCGCACCGGAGTGGATCGCGTACAAGCAGACGGTGCTGCCGGCGTTGTTGAGCCTGCACACGGGCCGGTGGACGTTCGTGCCGGAAGACGGCGGGACGGTGGCGGCGACCTCGCGGCACACGGTGACGTTGAACGCGGCGAACGTGGGCTCGGTGCTGGGGGCCGGGGCGACGGTGGCGGACGCGCGGGAGTACGTGCGGACGGCGTTGTCCACGAACAGCGTGGCGACGTTGCGGTACGCGCAGCGGTACGCGGAGGAGCGCGTGGGGGTGTGAATCGGGCCCTGTGAACCGGGTCCTGTGAATCGGGCTCCGTGGTCCGGTTCCGGGGTTGGTTCGGACGGTTGAGTCGGTTTCCATGGGTTCTGGATCCGGACCGGCCAGGGTGGTGGTGTTCGTTGGCCGGCGTGTCCGCGGCGCGGGGACTTCGCGCGTGACGGTCCGCCGGCGTTCGGTTCTCGGCGCATCCGATGAAAGGCAGTGGCATGACCGAGTACGTCTCCACCGAGCTGTACTCCCCGGTGCAGCGGTTCGATTCCCAGGAGGACGGCGTGAGCGACGTGACGGCCGGCGGGCTCGGCCCGGCGGGTGAGCGGGGTCGCGGGCCGTGGCCGCGGCTGGTGACCGTGGTGGGTACCGGGCCGGTCGGGCTCGGGTGGATCGCGTTGTTCCTCGGCCACGGTCTGCGGGTGCGGGTGCACGGCGACCGGGTCGCGGCGCGTGCGGCGGTGCTGGGCGGGTTGGACGGGTTCGCGGCGCGGCTGCCGGCGGGCACGGTCGATCCGCTGGGCGCGTTGGACCGGCTGGAGTTCGAGCCGGAGCCGGCCGCCGCGGTGCGGGACGCGGACGTGGTCGTGGAGTGCCTGGCGGAGGAGCTGGGGGCGAAGCGGGAGCTGTTCGGTCGGATCGCGGGGTGGGTGGGTCCGCGGGCCCTGTTGCTGTCCTCGACGGGCACGTTCGCGCCGGAGTCGCTGGCGGTGGAGATCCCGGACGGGGGTACGCGTCTGGTCGTGGCGCATCCTTCGGACCCGGGGTTCGGCGAGCCGTTGGTGGAGGTGGGGTTCGGTGAGCGGACCTCGATGTCGGCGGTGATCGAGGCGGTGGTGTTCCTGGAGTCGGTGCGGCGGGTGCCGGTGGTGTCGCCGGGTCCGGTGGCCGGGTCGGTGGCGGAGCCGGTCGGGCGGCGGCGGGTGGCGCGGGCCGGCTGAGGTTCGCGCCGGCTGGGGTTCGCGCCGGTCGAGGGGCGCGGCCGTGAGGGGCGGGGTGTCCGGGTGGACACCCCGCCCCTCTTCCGTGTGCCCGTGTGCCCGTGCGCTTGTGGCGCGGGGGGACGGGGGAACCGGGGGGTCCGCGGCGGTTTCGGGCGCGCCGAAGCGCCAGGGTTCGATCCCGCCGGTGGTACCGGGGTCGGACCCTGACGCTTGGGGTGTGCGGGTGGGTCAGGCGCCGGCGGCCAGGCCGATGAGTTCGCGGCGGGCGGCCGCGTGGTGGGCCTGGGCGCGCTGGCTCTGCTCGGACTCCGGGTTGAGCAGGCGCAGTTGGAGCCGCTTGAGTTCGAGGGAGGGTTCGAGGCCGAGTTCGTCGGCGAGCAGCCGGCGGACGTTCTGGTACGCCTGGAGGGCCTCGGCGCGCCGGCCGGTGGCGCCGAGGGTGGCGATCAGGCGGCTGTGGAACCACTCGTTGAGCGGGTAGTCGTTGGTGAGCCGGCGCAGTTCCGGGATGGACTCGCGGTGCCGGCCGAGCCGGTCGTCGGACTCGATGCGGATCTCGAAGGCGCGGATGCGCAGCTCGTCGAGGTGCGCGATGTGTCCGGTGAGGACGTCGCCGGCGGGGAAGTTGGCCAGGGCCGGGCCGCGCCACAGGTCGAGGGCCTGCTGGACGGTGCGGCGGGCGAGGGCGGCCTCGTTGTCCGCGAGCTGGTTGCGGGAGGTGTTGACGAGGTCCTCGAAGATCCGGACGTCGACCTCGGAGTCCTCCACCTGGATGGCGTAGCCGGTGGGGCTGGTGACGATGAGCTGCCGGTCGGTGACCTGCTCCTGCACCAGCATGCGACGGGCGTGGTACACGTACGTCTGGAGCGTGGTCAGGGCGCTGCGCGGGGGTCGTTCTCCCCAGAGCTCCTGGATGAGCAGGTCGGCCGTGATGATCTCGCCGGGGCGGGTGAGCAGCAGGGCCAGGGTCTGGCAGACCTTGGGGGTGCCGGGGCGGTGGACGCGGCCGTCGTTGGTGACGATCTCGAACGGGCCGATCAGGTTGAAGCGCACGTGAGTGACTCCCGGTCGATGGGGGGTGGCAGCGGTTGTCCGTTCCCGGGGTCCGACGGTGTCGGGCCGAGGTCCTGTGGCGGTCCGCTTGGGATCCCTTCGAGTCTCGGGCGTGCGGCAGGGGCGTGCAATCGACTCCGTGTCAGGTGAGGGTCAAGTTCCGTCAGGAGTTGGCGTGGGTGTGTGGCCTGTGTGCGGACAGGTCAACGGAGTCTCGGAAGAGGGGGGCCGGCGTGGCGGGTGAGGGGCCGGCCGGCGCGGGTGGAGGAGTGGTGTCGGGGGGTTCGGGTTTGGGTCGAGGCCGGCTCCGGAGCGGGTGGGGGGCGGGGTGGGGGCCTGGGCCGTGGGGGGTGGGCCCGGGTGGGTGTCGAGGGGGCGTGGTGGTGGGTGGGGCGGGTGGGGTGGTGGGGGATGTCAGGTCGTGGGTGGGGTCGACAAGGGCTGTGGCGGGTTGTGTCAGATCGTCGTCAAATCGGGCGGCGTGGGGTTCGGGGTCGGTGAGGGTGGGGGAATCCCCTGCTCGCGGGCCCTTGTTCTCCGTGCGGTCATCCCCGTCGGCCCGTTGTCGAGCCCCGTTCACGCGGCCCCGTTCCGGCCCGGTCGATCCCCCTCCCGTCCTTCTTCCCGCGCGCGGGTGCGCGCGGGCGTGGCGGGGGTGGCGCGGTCGCGGGCGAGGTGCAGGGCCCAGCGGGCGCGGCGCAGGAGGAGTTCGGTGAACGGGAGCGGTGCGGAGGAGGTCGACGGTGCGCGGGGGAGGTGTGGTGCGGGTGGGCGTGCGGACAGGTGCGGCAGGGGCGGCAGGCCCCACGCCTGACAGGCGACGGGCGTGTCGGGCCGTTCGGGGGCCGCGGTGGTGGGCGGGGTCATGTCCGCGCGGTGTGCGCGAAGCGGGGCAGGGGGTCGCCGGTGGTGGTCACGACGTGGAAGACGACGTGGTGCAGGCGCCAGCCGGCGGGGGTGCGCACGGCGTCGATCTCGTAGCGTCCGCCGACGGTGAAGGGTGTGGCGGGTTCGGGTCCGTGGTGCAGGTGGACGGCGTTCTGGTGGGCGCGCAGGGTGGCGTGGTCGCCGGTGACCTCGATGTCGTGGCTGCCGCCGAGGTGGTGGGTGTGGGCCCAGCGGGCCCGGGCCAGGCGGCGGAACTCGGTGTAGCCGGCGGCGCCGCGGGTGGTGCCGATGGGGAAGGCGAAGGTGGCGTCGGGGGTGAAGATCCGGCTGTGGGCCAGGAGGTCGGTGCCGGGGTCGGAGTCGGTGCCGATGTCGTCGAGGGACAGTACGTAGCGGTCGAAGAGGGCGCGCAGTTCGGCGTGGTCGGCCAGGCGTCGGACCTCTTGGCGCAGGTCGGCGAGTTCGTGGGTCAGGGCCGTGGTGTCGGTGGCGGGCTGCGTGTGGGTGTGGGTGTGGGGTGCGGCGGATGAACGGGGTGGGGACACGGCGGCGTTCCTCGGGTCGGGGTGCGGGGTGCGGGGTCGGTTCAGGGGCCGGCGCCGATGCCGGCGCCGGCGTCCGCGGTGTGTTCGCGGCGGGGTTCGGCGCGGCGGCGGGGCAGGAGCGGGCCGCCGGAGGTGTGGCCGGTGTGTTCGGCTTCGAGGGCGGCGGCGCGGGCGAGGGTGAGGGTGGTGAGCGCGGCGAGTTCGTCGGTGGTGAGGGCGGGCGGGGTGTCGCCGGGGGCGCGGGTGGTCCTGGTCATGGCGGGTCTCCTCACGGGGGGTCAGGCGGCGGGGCCGAGGGCGGCGCCGGTCAGTGGGCGTCGGGGCGCGGGGGTGTGTTCGCGGGCGGCGGCGGTCGTGGTGGTGCGGGGGACGCGGGGGTGGGTGCGGACCCGGCCGCAGCGGGGGTCGCAGCCGTGGACGCGGGCGCCGGGGACGATGCGTCGGATGAGGCCGCCGAGGGTGTGGCCGGGGCCGACCTCGATGTAGCGGTCGGTGCCCTGCCGGTCGAGGGCGCGGACGGTGTCGGTCCAGCGGATCGGGCCGGAGAGCTGGGTGCGCAGGGCTACGACGGCCTCGGCGGCGGTGGTGACGCGGGTGCCGGTGGCGCTGGAGACGACGGGCAGGGTGGGGTTGCGGAACTCCGTGCCGATGAGGGCTTCGGTGAACTCGGCCTCGGCGCGGCGCAGCAGGTTGGCGTGGAAGGGGCCGCCGGTGTTGAGGTCGGTGACGCGCAGGGCGCCGGCGGCGCGGGCGGCGCGGGCGAGGTGGCCGACGGCGCGGGCCTGGCCGGCGACGACGCGGTGGCGGGGTTGGTCCTCGGTGTCGACGAGTTCGACGATCTGCCCGGTGATCATCGCGGATTTCTCGCAGAGTCGGGCCAGGCGGGTGCGGTCGAGGCCGAAGACGGAGATGGTGGCGCCGGGGATCTCGCTGCCGACGGAGCCGATGAGCTCGCCGCGCAGGCGGACCAGCCAGAGGGCGTCGGTCCATTCGAGGACGCCGGCGGCGACGAGGGCGGCGTATTCGCCGACGCCGTGGCCGGCGACGGCGTCGGGGGTGAGGCCCTCGGAGCGCAGCACGTCGAGGAGGACCACGCTGGTGAGGAAGAACGCGGGGTGGAGGACGGCCGGGTCCTCGGCGTCGGGGGTGTGGGCGGGGTGGTCGGGGTGCGGGTCCTCGGGCTCCTCGGGGGTGAGGCGGGAGAGCGGGAAGCCGAGGAGGTCGTCGGCCGGGCGGTGGTAGGTGGTCACCAGGTCGGGGCGTCTGGTGGTCAACTCGACGCCTATGCCGGGTCGTTGGGGCCCTTGGCCGGGGAAGACGAATGCCGTGCGGAGCATGGGGGTCACGTCCTTGTCACGGGGCGGGGGTGGTGGGGGCGGGCGGGGTCCAGTCGGCGGTGAGCCAGTCGGCGGGCAGGGTGCGCAGCTCGGCGAGGGCGGGCGGGGGGCCGGCGATGGCGGCGCTGCCGGCGTGCGCGTCGTCGCACGGGGCGCGGACCAGGGTCCAGCCCTCGGGGTGCCGGCCGGGGTCGAGGCCGAGGTAGTCCTTGGCGGGGGAGCGGCTGAGGCCGGTGCCGATGCCCTTGAGGTATGCCTCCTTGCGGGTCCAGATCCGGCCGAAGAGGTCGCGGCGGGCGGTGTCGTCGTTGGTGGCGGCGAGTTCGGCCTGTTCGTCGGGGTGGAGGACCTTGGAGGCGATCTCGACGGTGTCGGCGCCGGGCAGTTTCTCCACGTCCACGCCGATGGGGCGGGTGGCGAGGCCGACCATGGCGAGGGTGCCGCTGTGGGAGAGGGAGAAGTGCAGGGGTGGCGGGGGTGGTCCGACGGCGGGGCGGCCGTGGGGTTCGCCGCAGCCGGGGCAGGGTTCGCGCAGGAACTCGACCTTGTCGGGGGAGGTGGCGGTGTAGAGGCCGAGGAGGCGCCGCAGCCCGATGTGGGCGGCGGCGTAGAGGAGTCCGTCGCCGCGGCGGGCGAAGGCGGCGGTGCGTTCGCGTTCGCGGTCGTCGAGCTCGTGGTGGGCGAGGGTGTCGAACTCGGCGAGCGGGGGGCGGCGGATCAGCCACAGGTCGATCCGGTCGGGGTCGACGCGGAAGTCGGCGGGCCGGTCGGGGCCGGGCAGGGTGGCCTCGGTGGGGCCGGGTGGTGCGGGGGGCGTGCCGTGGGTGGGCGGCTCGGTGGGCGAGAGGGTCGTGGAGGTCATGCGTACACCGGGGTTCCGTACTTCCGGGCGCGTTCGGCGCCGAACTGCCAGGCCAGGCAGTCGATGAGTTCCTGAGCGCTGTTGGCCAGCAGCAGGCGTTGGAGGTTGAGGTCGACACCGAGCGTGGCCTCCATTCGGTACTGGAGCTCGATGCCGGTGATGGAGCCGATGCCGAGGCAGCCCATGGGGCGGCCGGTGGTGTCGATCTCGCTGGGGTGGAGGGCCAGGACGCGGCCGAGTTCCTCGCGGACGTACCGCTCCAGGAGGGCGGTGCGGGTGGTGAGGTCGGCGGCGTTCAGGGCGGTGGGGGTCGGGGCGGTCATGTGGATGGTCTCGCCGTCGTCGGTTTCATAGGTGCGGGCGAGTCGGACTGTGGTCATGAGGACATCCGGGGGTGAGTGGTGGGGCGCGGGGTGCCGGCGGGGGCGGTGTGGGCGTGGGGTCCCCTACCGCCGCCGGGTGCGGGTGTGGGGGGAGAGGCCGGCCGGGGGGAGTCCCGGCCGGCCTGTGTCGCCGACGCGGCGTGGGTGTGCGTCGGACGGGTGGGGCCGCGCGGGTCTGGGGCGGGGGGTGTCCGCGAAGTAGCGCCGGGCGCCCGTAGGGCGCTGCTCGTGTGGTCTGGTGCCGTGCATCGCAAGGCGGAGCAATGCCCTCGTACTGGGCGTACGAGGGCATTGCGACAACGCGGCGAGGTGCGGTGCCAGGCCGCACGAGCCAGGCGGGACTTCGGGGACACCCCCCGGTGACTCAGGCGGTGATGTGGGTGTGGAGGTGGGTGTTGACGGCGGTGATGAGGGCTCGGGGGGTGCGGTGGGTGAAGACGTCCTCGCCGAGGGTGACCTCGTATTCGCGTTCGATGCGGGCGATGGTCTCGAGCATGGCGAGGGATTCGAAGCCGAGGACCTCGAAGTCGGTGTCGAGGAAGTCGGTGACTCCGTCGAACTCGTCCTCTTCGGCGCCGGCTCCTTCGAGGAGGACGCGGTGGAGGTCGGCGAGGGTGAATTCGGGGTGGCTCACGGTGGGGCCCTTCTGGGTGGGGTGTCGGTCGGGGTGGGTCAGTCGTCGAGGGAGCGCAGGACGACGGCGGAGGTGAAGCCCCGGCCGCCGCGGGCCAGGACGAGGACGGTGCGCACGGAGGCGGTGCGGGGGCGGTCGGTGACGAGGTCGAGTTCGTGGACCGGGTCGGGGTCGACGTGGAGGGTGGGGGGGATGAGTCCTTCGGCCATGGCGGCCAGGGCCACGGCCACGTCTACGGGTCCGCCGCCGGCGCGGAGCCGGCCGAAGGTGGTCTTGGGGGCGGTGACGGGGACGGCGCCGGGGCCGAAGACCTCGGCGAGGGCGCGGGATTCGATCCGGTCGGCGGTGGGGTCGCCGGCGGCGTCGGCGAGGACGAGGTCCACGTCGGTGGGGTGGACGCGGGCGTCGGCGAGGGCGCGTTCGATGACGCGGCGCAGGACGGGGCCGCGGCCGCCGCCGGGGCGGGGGTCGAAGCCGGCGGCGTGGCCGGCGAGTTCGGCGTGGGGGCGGTGGACGCCGCGGGCGCGGGCGGTCTCCTCGTCCTCCAGGATCAGCAGGGCGCCGCCCTCGCCGGGGACGGAGCCTCGGGCGTCGGCGTCGAAGGGCAGGTAGGCGCGGGCGGGGTCCTCGGCGGTGGACAGGGTGCCGGCGGCGTGGAGGGCGGCCCAGCCGAGGGGGGTGAGGGGGGCTTCGAAGCCGCCGGCGGCGATGGGGGTGCGGGTGGTGCGGACGCGTCGGCGGGCGTGGCCGAGGGCGTCGAGGCCGCCGGCCTGGTCGGCGACGAGGGTGCCGTGGGGGCCGTGGGCGGCGTGTTGGATGGCGACGCGGCCGGTGGTGGCGGAGGCGAGGGCGGCGAAGGCGGGGTAGGCGCCGACGTGTCGGGGGCCGCCGCTCCACAGGGCGCGCAGTTCGCGTTCGGCGAGGTCGCCGCCGCAGCCGGCGGCGGTGATGACGCCGACGGTGGGGGTTTCGTGGGGGGCGGTGGCGGTGGTGTCGGTGTTTCCGGTGGTGTCGGTGGGGGTGAGGCCGGCGTCGGCGAAGGCGCGTTCGGCGGCGATCAGGGCGAGGCGGGTGACGCGGTCGGTCTGGGCGACGACGCGGGCCGGGAGGCGGGTGCGGGGGTCGAGGCCGTGGATGCGGCCGGCCCAGGTGCGGCCGGGGGTGTGGGGGCCTTCCGGTGGCCCGTGCGGGTCGTGCGGGTCGGCGGGCCCGAGGGCGTTCTTGCCGATCCGGACGCCCGCCCACAGGTCGTCGACGTCGAGTCCGTGCGGGGTGGCGACGCCGATGCCGGTGATGACGGTACGGCGGGGTTCGCGGGTGCGGGTACGGGTCGGGTTCATGCCGTGCTGCTCCTGTCGGGTCGGGGCGACTCGGGTTTCCTGAGCACCAGGGCGCTCTGGAAACCGCCGAACCCGCTGGCGAGCGCCACCGCGGTGGTGATCGGGTGCGGGCGGGCGGTGCGGGGGGTGTGGTCGAGTTCGCAGTCCGGGTCCGGGGTGCGCAGGGTGGCGGTGGGGGGCACCAGGTCGTGGGTGAGGGCCAGGACCGCGGCGACGGTTTGGAGGGCGCCGAGGGCGCCGAGGCCGTGGCCCACCATCGAACTGATCGCGCTCACCGGGGTGGTGCGGGCGTGGGGGCCGAGGGCGCGGCGGATGGCGGCGGCTTCGTGGCGGTCGGCGAGGGGGGTGCCGGCGCCGTGGGCGGCGATGTGGTCGACGGCTTCGGGGGGCAGGGCGGCGTCGGCGAGGGCTTCGGTGAGGGCCGCGGCGAGGTCGCGTCCGTCGGCGGGCAGCGCGGTCATGTGGGCGGCGCCGGTGCGGCCGGCGTGGCCGACGAGTTCGGCGTGCCGGGGGGCGCCGCGGCGCAGGGCCCGTTCGCGTTCCTCCAGGACGAACACGGCGGCGCCCTCGCCGAGGACGAGGCCGGTGCGGGTCGCGTCGAAGGGGCGGTGCGCGTGGGTGGGGTCGTCGTTGTGGGTGCCGGTCAGGCGCAGGGCGTCGAGGGCGGCGAGGAGGGAGCGGGTCAGGGGGGCCTCGGCGGCGCCGGCCAGGACGATGTCGGCGTCGTCGGCGCGGATCAGGTCGGCGGCGTGGCCGAGGGCGTCGAGGCCGGCGGTGCAGCCGGAGGGCAGGACCGTCACGGGGCCCTCGGCGTCGGCGGCCCAGGCGATCTCGGCGGCTAGGGACTCGGCGGCCAGCCGGGTGTGCAGGTGGGGCGGGGCGAGGGCCGGGTCGGGGGTGGGGCGCCGGCCGTCGGCGGTCATCGTGCGGTACACGTCTTCGAGGGCTTCGAGGGTGGCGGCGGCGGTGCCGACGCTGACGCCGATGCGGTCGGGCCGGTCGGGCACGGGGGTGGTGTGCAGGCGGCTGTCGGCGAGGGCCTCGCGGGCGGCGGCGACCCCGTAGCGGCCGGCGCGGTCCAGGCGGTGGGTGTCCTGGGGGGTGAGGCCGTGGGCGGCGGGGTCGAAGTCGACTTCGGCGGCGAGGGTGGAGCGCAGGCCGGTGGGGTCGAAGCGGGTGATGGGTCGGAACGCGGTGCGTCCGGCGCGCAGCAGCTCCCGGAAGGCGGGGACACCGGTGGCGCCGGGGGCGATCACGCCCATGCCGGTGACGAGGACGCGGCGACGGGGCATCGGGGGACCTCCCGTCGGTTCCGGTTCCGGTGGCGGGGGCGGTGCGCGCGGGGGGTCACGTGCGGGCCGACCAGTCGTAGAAGGGGGTGGCCATGGCGTCGGCGGGGGTGCGCCAGGTGGCGGGGTCGTAGGGGCTGATGTGGGGGCGGAGGTCCTCGCTGACGCGGACGAAGCGGGGGTCGTGCCGGGCGGTCTGGATGCGGCTGCCGCCGTCGTCGGACGCGAAGTCCTGGAGGTGGAAGTACAGGCCGTGGAAGCGGAACAGGCGCCGGCGCAGGGTGCCCATGTGGTGGGGCATGTCGGTGGCGTCGAAGGCGCTGAAGAGGTCGGCGACCTGGTCGGCGGAGGTCTCGTCCATGCGGGCGACGATGAGGTTGCTGTGGGTCAACGGGGGCCTCTTTCGGCGGGGACGGCTTCGGCCCCGCTGCCCTGGGGTGGGCGGCGGGGCCGTGGGGTGTGCGGGTCGCGCGGGTGGGGGCGCCGGTGTGGGGAGACACCGCACCGGATCCTGGTTTCCAGGTTCTTCGGCCGGGGCCCGGGGTTCAACGGGCGGCGTTCAAGGCTTGCGTCAGATTGGCCAAGGGAGTGCGCGGTGTCTTCGGGCGGGCTTCGCGGAAGGTCAAGTCGGCGTCAGAACGGGGCCGTCGGGGGTGGTTCGGTGGGCGGCGCGCGGCGGCCGGTGTCAGGAGCCGGCGGGGCGGGTGCGGGCGGCGCGGCGGGCGAAGCAGGCGCGCACGTCGTCCTCGTTGTAGTAGGTGCGGCCGGCGCGGGTGCGGCGGCGCCAGCGTTCCTCGCTGGCGAGGCGGTAGACGGTGCTGACGGAGGCGTGCCACAGGCGGGCCACGTCGGGGGCGGCGAGCCAGCGTTGGGCCGGGGCCGCGGGCGCGGAGGCCCGGTCGCCGGGGCGGGGGGCGGGGCCATCGGAGTCGAGGGAGGCGCGCAGGGCGATCCACCGGTCGCTGCTCCAGCGGTGGGTGGGGGAGGCGGTGCAGCGGATCTCGGGGTTGCCGGTGGGGCGGCCGGTGCGGTGCACGGCGGCGGTGAGGGCGCCGGCGCAGTCGGGTTCCGGGCAGCGGCCGAGGCGAATGGTGCGGGCCGGGTCGGGGAAGGCGATGCGACGGGCGGCGCGGGCCAGGCGGGCGGACTCGACGGAGAGGTCGGCGGCGGCGGGATGGGCGGCGAGCCAGTCGAGGTGGCAGGTGAGGAAGGAGGCCAGGCGCGGCACGTCGCGGGTGGGCGCGTCGAGTTCGCGTTCCTGGGCGACCAGCCCGCTCCAGGAGCCGAGGAGGGCGACGATGCCGGAGCGGGCCTCGGCGGCGGGGCCGTTGAAGGGGAGGCCGGGCAGGGAGCCGCCGCCGGTCTTCTCGCGGAGGCCGTCGAGGGCGGGGCCGGCCAGGATCCGCTCGCACTCCTCGTAGAGGTGGGTCAGCTCGCCGAGGGTGGCGCCGAGGATGTCGCGGCAGTGGGAACACAGGGTGCGGCCGCGCGGGGCGAGGCGGCGGGAGGTGCCGGCGGCCTGGCGGGCCCGGCAACCGTCGCCTTGGCAGCGTGCGGTGCTCATGGGATCGGTTCCCTTGGATCGGGTGGGAGGGGAGGGGGTGGGGGTGCGGCGGCCGTGCGGGCTCGCGGGCTTGCGGGCTCACGGGTTCCCGGGCTTGCGAGCGGGGGTGCGGGTGCGGGTCAGCCCATGCCGATGCGGAAGCCGACGCCGCGGATGGTGATGATCCAGTCCGCGCCGATCTTGTTGCGCAGGGTGCTGACGTGGGTGTCGACGGTTCGCCGGGACCAGGAATCGCCCCACACGCGCTGCATGAGCATCTTGCGGGGGACGACCGCGTCGGGGTGCGAGGCGAGTAAGTAGAGCATGTCGAACTCCTTGCGGGTGGTCTCCACGGGGATGCCGTGCAGACTGACCTCGCGGGTCTGGGAGTTGATGCTCAGGCCGCCGCGGGTGATGGAGCCGGTGATCGGTGCCCGGGGGCGGGAGCGCCGCATCACGGCGTCCATCCGGGCCATCAGTTCGCGGAAGCCGTAGGGCTTGACGAGGTAGTCGTCAGCGCCGGCCTGGAGGCCGAGGACCCGGTCGAGTTCGGAGCCGCGGGCGGTGACGGCGATGATCGGGATCTCGCTGGTGGCCCGCATGGCGCGGCAGACCTCCAGGCCGTCGAGGTCGGGGAGTTCGAGGTCCAGGAGGACGAGGTCGGCGTCGGCGAAGGCCCGCAGGGCCTGGTTGCCGTCGGGGACGATCGTGACCTCGTGGCCGTGCCGGCTCAGGCCGCGGGCGAGGGTCTCGGCGTCGCGAGGGCTGTTCTCGACGAGGAGGATCCGCCACGCGGTGCCGGAGGTGGTGCCGGCGGCGGTGACGGAGTTGGTGCTGCCCGGCACGGTCACGGCGGTGGTCGGGAGGGTGGTGGTGGTCCGCGGTTCCAGTACCCCGCTTGCCGTAGGCCGGTTCATCTGTCCCCCTGCTCCGGATCTGATTCCGCCAACATGGAAGAAAGTTAAAACCGCAGAGTCGGTTTGTCAAAGCCCTATCGGAGATCTTGCCCCGCCAAATCGGGACATATGTCCAGGGGTTGCGGGGGCCTGAGCCTGGCACCTGGGGTTATCCGGTCGGATGGTGAGTAAAAAAAACCTCGCGACACGTTTGTTTTTTCGTCAAAAAAAGACCCCCGACGCCCTCAGGAGGGCATCGGGGGTCCGGGTGGGGTGGGTGTCGCGTGCGGTGCGGGGGTGGGACGGGGGTGGGGCGGGTCAGGCCGCGGGGTCCTGCGGGGTGACGAACGTGCAGGTGAACACCGGCTCGCCGTCCTGCTCGCCCTGGACGCGCACCACGGTGCCCGCGCCGGGCTCCAGGGGCGGTATGACCGTGGTGGACAGGACGCACGGCCGGTCGAACTCCGCGTACCGGTGGAAACGGACGTCGCCGTGCGCGGGCAGGAAGTAGTCGGGGGCCACGCTCTCGTGCGCGGCCTGGCGGGCGGCCTCGAAGAGCAGCATCCCCGGGATGTGGTCGTTGGGCCGCTGGAACAGGGTGGGGTGCCGGGTGTCCACGCGCAGCGCCCTGGTGTCCGCGGTCGGCCCGGGCGAGAGCAGCACGTGCTCCGGGTGCGAGCGCCCCACCGAGGCCGGCGGCAGGGGGGCGGAGGTGGGGATGAACGTCACCGGGGTCGTGTACGCGCCGCGCAGCCGACGGTAGGTGGAAGGGCTGGTCAGGCGGGTGGCGAGGCTGACCGTGGCGACCGGCACGCCGTGCCGCTCGAAGGTCGCCCGGACCCTCAGCTCGGTGACGCGCCCGCCCCTGCGGACGATGTCGAAGGCGGTGAGGCGCAGGTCGACGGCGTCCTCGGAACTGCCGACCGACAGGCCCTCCGGGTGGCACAGGTAGTCGAGTTCGGATAACAGGAAGTGGTGGTCGGTGGGCACCCCGTAGCCCGCGTGGATGACCGCCATCGACGCCTGGCGCATGGTCTCGGCGATCAGCATCGGGTCGTGGACGCCGCCGTGCACCGGAGCGAAGAACGGGTGCCCGGCCGGCCAGACGGCCCGAACCAGGAACTCGTCCTCGCCGAGTCTCGTCCACCCCAGGGGGAACGCGTCTTCTCTTCGCACGCGGTGGCACATCGCGAGCGAGGTCGGGCTGAGGTTCACGCTGGTCGAGGCGAGGGCCGGCCGGAAACAGCCCCCGTGTCGCTCGACCTTCCGGGCCTCGGCGCCCGTGCGGGCGAGCGATGAGTGGCGCTCCATGACTGCGGCGTTCACGTGATTCCCCCTGAAAGACGGACCCGTTGGGTGCGACGAGGACAAAGATACAGACTTGGCGGTTTTTGAACAGAAGGTTGTGCCGGCGAATGTCACCTGCGGACGGGCCTGAAGTACGGGTGCGCAACTGGGGTGATTTATCCGGAGAGGCCGGATTTATCGCCCGTGCCGGCCGATTCTCGGGCGGACTGAGGGCGCGTTCTGGCGCATAAATGGCCGAAGACCGGACACGTGGTGAACGTTTCCGCCTGGTCAAAACCAACTGGACGGTTTAGTATTGGTCGGTAATCAGACTCAGGAGCGTTCCGTGACCAAGCAGGAACGGGCCGTGCGTACCCGCCGGGCGTTGATCGTGTCGGCGGCCACGACCTTCGGGCGACGGGGATACGCCGAGGCCACGTTGCAGATGATCAGCAGCGGCGCCGGGGTGAGCCCCGGCGCGCTCCACTTCCATTTCGCGAACAAGGCCGCGGTGGGAGTGGCGGTCGAACGCGTGGCGGCGCGTGTGCTGCGGGCCGTCGCGGCCGACAGCCGGGCCCGCCATCCCTCCGGACTTCGGGCCCTGGTCGACACCACGCACGCGCTCGCGCGGGTCCTCGTCACCGACGTCGTGGTGAGCACCGGACTGCGGCTCGGACGCGAACCCGGCTACGCGAGCGACCTCGACCTGCGGCGCGAGTGGCGCAGACACGTGCGGACCCTGCTGACGGAGGCCGAACGCCAGGGCGAACTGCTGCCCGGACTGCCGGTGCGCCGGGCGGCCGCGATGGTGGTCGCGGCCACCATCGGGTTCGAGGACCTCGGCTACCGGGACCCCCGATGGCTCTCCCAGGAGAGCCTGGACGACTTCTGGGCGATGGTGCTGCCGGCCATGGCGACGCACGCGGCCGTCCGTGAACTGGGCGGCGGGGTCGGGGGCGGGAGCGGGGTCGGGAGCGGGGCCGGGGGTGGGGGCGAGGGGTGGCCGGGCATCGCCGTGCGGATCGGGGGGTCCGCCGCGGGGACGATCGTGGGGGCGGGAGGGGTCTCGGTCGGGGGCGGGCGGGCCTTCGCCCGAGGGCCCGGACCCGTGGGTACGCGGATCGCCGGCGGGGCCGCGACCCGGGAGAAAACGGAACCGGGAGCGGAGCAGGCGGTGACGGCACGGTTGACGGGGATCCTGCCGGCGCCCCGCTCGCCCCATTCCACTGACTCCGGCTGAAACCCGAGCGGTGTCGCGCGCCATGGGGGTCGGTACGCGGTGCGTGGGATGAGCGGTTCGGTGAGCGGTTCGATGCGCGGTTGGGGGGAGGGGGTGCCGTAGGGTGGGGGCGGAGGTGGTCAGGGTGACGGATGAGCAGGGACGGCTGTTCGCGGCGGTGGACGCGTTGGTGGCCGAGGTCGTGGACTGCGCGTTGCCGACGCCGGGCGAGCGCCGGCGGCTGCGCGAGGCGGCCGGGCTCAGCCAGGAACAGGTGGCCCAGGCCCTCTCCACCCGGCGCGAGACGGTCGCGTCCTGGGAGAACGGCCGCAGCGAACCGCGTGCCCCGCGCCGCGCGGCCTACGCGCGCCTGCTCGCGAACCTGGCCGAACGGCACCCGGGCGAGGGCCCGGGCGCGGACGGCGAGGCGGACGGCGAGGCGGACGTCCAGGAGCCCGGGCACCGGATCGGGCACCGGATCGGGACCGGGACCCCGTCCGGGGACGGTGCGGGGTCGGATGCGGAAGGCGAAACGGAATCGGGATCCGCGGGGCCGCGTCGCATCGTCGTGCCGGTCGACGCGGAGGTGTCGGAGCGGGACGCCGGTGCGGACGGGGTAGGGCGTGCCCCCGATCCCAGTCCAGTCGGTGGCCCGGACGCGGGGTCCGGTGGTGAGACCGGCTCTGACGGCGGCGGCGACGGCGCCGGCGGCGGGGCCGGCGGGCGGGCTTCGGCGGTGGGGGTGCGGGGCGGTGGCGCGCGGAAGGCGGCGACCCGAGCGCGAAAGCCGGCCGCGCGGCCCCGGGCCGCCCGGGCCACCCGCTTCGTCCGGCCCCCCGGACCCGCCTGCGAAAACGGCCCGTTCGCCGTCGTGACCGGCACCGGCAAGGCCCACACCACCGCCGGCGTGCTGCCCTGCCCCGACACCGACCTGCCCGCCCTGGTGACCTGGGCGCTCGACGAGGCCGGCCTCGGCGCGCCCCGGCTCGCCGACCACGGGCACGACGCCGACCCCCTGGTCGTGCTCACCGCCGACGCGCTGCCCGCGCTCGGCCTGCCCGCGTCCCTCAGTGACCGGCGCGGCCTGCGCCTGGCGGAGGACCACCCCGTGCACACCGTGCTCCGCGCGGCCGGATGGCGGCTGACCGGGCGCGGGTTCGGGCCCTGGGCGCGGGTCTACCGGTCGGCGGAGGGCGGCACGCGCCGGTGCGTGCAGTTCGCGGTGCTGCCGTGGGGGGCCTTCGACGCGCGCGCGTGGGGCGGGGACCTGTCGACGTGGGAGCCCGAGGCGTTGACGGAGGTCCTGGGCGCGTACGCGACGCGGGTGCTGACGCCGCTGGGTTCGACGGCGGTGACGGGGCTGGAGCTGATGAGCGCGCTGCGTCCGCCGACCCGGCCGGTCCGGGACGGGGCGGGCGGCTGGCGGTCGGCCCCGGTGCCGGGGTCGTTGACGGAGGTGGTGGAGTGCGCGCCGCCGGAGGCGCCGGACGGGCACCCGCTGGCCGTGGGCCTGTACCCGCGGTTCCACCGGCGCACGCCGGCGGAGGTGCTGGACGAGGAGGCGTGCCAGTGGGCGCGACCGCTCACGGACGAGGAGTGCCTGCGGCCGTACGTGGTGGGCGTGGACGTGAACATGGCGTTCGCGGCGGCGGCGAACGGGCTGGTCGTCGGGACGGGCGCGCCGGTGCACGTGAAGGAGCCGGTGTTCGACCCGAAGCTGCCGGGCAGTTGGCTGGTGGACCTGTCGGAGCCGGATTTCGGGCCGCTGCTGCCGAACCCGTACACGCCCGACGGGCGCCGGCCGGAGGGCCCGGCCTGGTACGCGACGCCAACGTTGGCGTACGCGGTGTCGCTGGGACACCGGGTGGAGCCGATCGAGGCGTACGTGCGGCCCGAGCACGGCACGTACCTGACGCCGTGGTACCAGCGGCTGCGGGACGCGTACCTGGCGACGATGGCGGAGCTGGGCGTGGTGCCGGGGATGCCGGAGGAGGAGTTCCTGGCGGCGATGGCCCGCCACAAGGAGGTCGATCCGGGGCGGGCGATGGTGCTGTCGGCGATCAAGGCGACGGTGAAGGGCGGGATCGGGAAGTTGCGGGAGGGGCCGCGCGGGGCGGGGTGGCGGCCGGGCGAGCCGTGGCCGGCGTTGTCGCGGGTGACGTGGCGGCCCGACATCCGGGCGGCGGTCATCTCGGCCGCGCGGGTGAACATGCACCGCAAGGTCATGGCGTTGGCCGGGACGGGTCGTTTTCCGGTGGCGATCCTGTCGGACTGCGCGGTGTACGCCTCGGACGGGCCCGCGCCCACGGACTTCCTGCCCCGGGGGCCGGAGGGCGGTCCGCTGCCGGGCGGGTTCCGGCTCGGGGTGTCGCCGGGGATGGTCAAGCACGAGGGGACGAGGACGACGCTGTGGGCGGAGGGCCTGAGCGAGGAGCACGGGGCGGGGGTCAACATCGCCCGGTACGTCAAGGGCGGTGACGCGGTCGCCGAAGGTGAGTAGTGGGCCGGTGAGCGGCGAGCGTGACGGTGCGTGGTCGGACAGGTGGGCAGTGGGAGGGGACGAGGCGGGATGGGTGTAGTCGGAGACGGGCTGGAGAAGGCGGTGGAGGCGGCGTTCACGCGGCCGATCCCGAAGTCGGCGGGCGCGCGGGTGCGGTTCCTGGTGCGGTCGTTGAAGTCGACGCGGGAGGTGGCCGAGGCGTTGGGGGTGTCGCGGCGGACGGTGGAGCGGTATGTGAAGGACGAGATCCGCACGCCGAAGCCGGAGTTGGCGGCGCGGTTGGAGCGGGAGGTGCGTCGGCGGTGGCAGCCGTTGGTGCGCAAGCGGGCGCGGGATCGGGCGGCGTCCTCGACGGGGATCGTGATCGAGACGCGGGCGCGGTTCGGTTTCACGGCGGCGCCGGGGTCGTCGGACGACGCGCGGACGCGGTTGATCACGCAGGCGTTGCCGCCGTTGTGGGCGGGCCGGTTGTTCGACGCGCAGGCGGCCGGGGCGAGCGAGGAGGAGCTGCGGCGGATCGCGGCGGAGGGCTTGCAGGAGGTGTACTTCCGCGACGGCGGGTCGCGGGCGTCGGGGCTGAACGTGGAGTTCACGGACATCGACTACGTCGAACTGGAGCTCTGAGGACGTCACACGTCGGGCGCGGCGGACGTGGGCCGGTCGCCGAGTGGTCTTACGTGGGGGTGAGGCGGGCTCTAGCCTCTGGGGCATGTCGTGGATGGCGTTGGCCGGTGCGGTGGTGGGGGCCTTGATCGCGACCGTGTCCGCCGTGCTGCTCGATCGGGGCCGGCGCCGGTGGGAGCGGGAGGTCCGGCTCGCCGATGTGCGACGTGCCCTGTACGGGGAGTACCTCGCCTGCCTGTCCCGGGCGCGCAACGAGTTCCGGGCTCTGGCCCGGGACCGGGCGATGGGCGCGGCCGAGCGGGAGCGGGGTGCCCGGGTTGGGTTCGCGCCGTGCTACGAGGTGCGGTACCAGATGTCGATCACGGCGGCGCCGGCCGTGGTCGTCGCCTCCGAGGAGGCGTTCCGCCGGCTGCGTGACGTGCGGGATCTGGCCGCGAGCGGGGTGTTGGTCGAGGACGAGGCGTACGTGGCCGGGCGGGTGGCGTACGAGGCCGCGCTCGCGCGGTTGCGGGCCGCGATGCGCGGTGATCTCGGAGCGGATCGGGGGGTGGGGCGGGTTTAGGTTGGGGGGATGGTGCGTCCTGTGCAGGTGAATGTGAAGGCCGTTGACCGGGGGTTGGTCGGGGGGTTTTGGGGGGTTGCGCTCGGGTGGGAGGTGCGGGATGCCGGGGTGACCAGTTGGGTGGGGCCGGCGGGCGGCGGGTGGCCTGATCCGGTGGTGTTGGGGGTGAACGTGGTGCCCGTGCCGGAGGGCAAGCCGGCGGTGAAGAACCGGGTGCACCTCGATCTCGCCACCCGGTCCCTCGCGCATCAGGCGGAGCTGGTGGAGCGGTTGCTGGGGTGCGGGGCGCGGCCGGTGGACGTGGGGCAGGGGGAGGTGCCCTGGGTGGTGTTGGCGGATCCCGAGGGCAACGAGTTCTGCGTGTTGGAGCCCCGGGAGGTGTACCGGGACACGGGGCCGATCGCGGCGGTGGTCCTCGACTGTGTGGAGCCGCGGGCCGTGGCCCGGTTCTGGGGCGCGGCCACGGGGTGGGCGGTGCGCGCGGCGGGGGAGGGGGCGGCGTTGCGGGCTCCCGGGGACGTGGGGCCGTACCTGGAGTTCCTGCGGGTGCCGGGGACGGCGGGGGTCGCGGACCGGGTGCACCTCGATCTGTGGCCGGGGCCGGGCGGGGACGTGGTGGTGGAGGCGGCGCGGTTGCGGGGGTTGGGGGCGCGGGAGCTGGACCTGGGGCAGGGGGCGGTGTCGTGGCGCGCCCTGCTCGATCCGGAGGACCACGCGTTCTGCGTGCTCGCCCCCTGAGCCCCCGGCCCTCAGCGCTCAGCCCTCGGCCCCCAGCCCTCAGGCGTCCGGTTTCGGGGGGATGAGGGTGGTGAGGGCGCGCAGGTCCAGGGGCATGACGGCGAGTTCCCACTGCTCGGTGGTGGGGTCGGCGGCGGGGGCGCAGCGCAGCACGCGGGAGCCCGGGTTGATGGTGATGCCCTCGCGGACGGTGGGGGTGCGGGGGTCCCAGTGGACCTGGGGCGGGAGGTCGGTGGCGGGGCCGCGGTCGGGGATCCAGCGCAGGGCGCCGTCCGGGCCGGGGGCGACCAGGCCGGGGCGCCAGCGGCCGGTGCCGGCGGGGCGGCGGGCCATGCCGGGTACGCCGGTGGGCAGGAGCGCGGTGCGGCGGGCCCGGTCGCGTACGAGGAGGCGACCGAGCACGACGAGGAGGGCGACGCCCGCGAGTGCCAGGACCGGGTAAAGGATCGCGTTCACCGACGGTATTCAAGCAGAACGGTGCATACTCCCTCGAACTGATGCGCCGTCGTCTCGGAGCGTGTGCGCGTGATCTCACGGCGCACAAAGGACCCCCGCTGTGCGCGCCGCCGGGGCTACCTGTGACCCTGTTCCACAGGACGGAAGCCCTCATCCACTCCGCGAGATTCACGGTAGCCTCCGGGTGGACCGTCCGCGCGGGGAGATCCTCTCGACCTGCGAGAACGTGGCGGACCGCAGACAGCCCGCACCTGTCGCCCCCCACACGTCGAACCATTGACGCCCCCACGAAAGGGACACCAAGTGAAGGACCAGAAGGACAGGCTGGAAGCGCTGCGGGCCGAGATCGAGCGCCGCAACCCGGGTCAGCCGGAGTTCCACCAGGCGATCCGCGAGGTGCTGGAGCACCTGGTGCCGGTGTTCGAGGCCCGCCCCGAGTACGCCGAGCCCGGTCTCATCGAGCGGATCGTGGAGCCCGAGCGGCAGATCATCTTCCGCGTGCCGTGGCAGGACGACCGCGGTCGCACCCACGTCAACCGCGGCTACCGGATCGAGTTCAACAGCGCGCTCGGCCCGTACAAGGGCGGTCTGCGCTTCCACGAGTCGGTGAACATCGGCGTCATCAAGTTCCTCGGCTTCGAGCAGATCTTCAAGAACGCCCTCACCGGCCTCGGCATCGGCGGCGGCAAGGGCGGCAGCGACTTCGACCCGCACGGCAAGTCCGACGCCGAGGTCATGCGCTTCTGCCAGTCGTTCATGACCGAGCTGTACCGCCACATCGGCGAGCACACCGACGTGCCCGCCGGTGACATCGGCGTCGGCGGCCGCGAGATCGGCTACCTGTTCGGCCAGTACCGTCGCATCACCAACCGCTGGGAGGCCGGCGTCCTGACCGGCAAGGGCCAGGGCTGGGGCGGTTCGCTGATCCGCCCGGAGGCCACCGGCTACGGCGCGGTGCTGTTCGCGCAGGAGATGCTGGCCGTCAAGGGCCTGTCGCTGGAGGGCCAGAGCGCCGTCGTCTCCGGCTCCGGCAACGTCGCCATCTACACCATCGAGAAGCTCCAGAAGCTCGGCGCGAACCCGCTGACCGTCTCGGACTCCTCCGGCTACGTCGTGGACGACAAGGGCATCGACCTCGCGCTGCTCAAGCAGATCAAGGAGGTCGAGCGCGGTCGGGTCTCCGACTACGCGGCCCGCCGCGGCGCGTCCGCGAAGTTCGTCACGGGCGGCAGCGTCTGGGACGTCGCGGCCGACGTGGCGTTCCCCTCCGCCACCCAGAACGAGCTGGACGGCGACGGCGCCCGCGCCCTGGTGCGCGGCGGCGTGAAGGCCGTGTCCGAGGGCGCGAACATGCCCACCACCCCCGAGGGCATCCACGTGCTCCAGGAGGCCGGTGTCGCGTTCGGTCCGGGCAAGGCCGCCAACGCCGGTGGCGTGGCCGTCTCCGCGCTGGAGATGAGCCAGAACGCGGCCCGCGTGAACTGGACCGCCGAGCGGGTCGAGGAGGAGCTGGGCGGCATCATGCGTTCCATCCACGCCGTCTCCTACGAGACCGCCGAGCGTTACGGCGCGGCCGGCGACTACGTGACCGGTGCGAACATCGCCGGTTTCGAGCGGGTCGCCGACGCGGTGCTGGCCCAGGGCCTCATCTGATCCCCTGATCCGGCCCCGGCGCCCGCCGCCGGGTCACCTGACCGACGCGCGTCCCCCCTTCGCCGGGGTGGGCGCGCGTCGGCGCGTTTACGGGCCCGGCATGATGGGTGCCGTCGACGACGCGAACCCCGCGCGGGCGCGGGGGGCAGGGGGACGGGCACGTGTGGATCGAACGGGACGAACGGGCCGGGGACGCCGGTGACCGGGCGGACGCGCTGACACTGGGCGGCGAGAGCACCTCCCGGGCGGGGCTGCGGGCCGCCGCGGAGGCGTTCGCGGCGCGGATCGCGGGCGCGCCGGCCGTGGCGGTGATCGCCGAGCCGACGCTCGCGACGGTGGTCGCGGTGGTGGGCGGGATGCTCGCCGGGGTGCCCGTGGTGCCGGTGCCGCCCGACGCGGGGCCCGCCGAACGGGAGCACATCCTCACCGATTCGGGCGCCGACCTGGTCACCGCCGACCCCGCCGGCCGGCACGGGGGCGCGCTCGCCCTGCCGGCCGCCGACCCCGAACGGCCCGCGCTGATCCTGTACACCTCGGGCACCACCGGCGCGCCCAAGGGCGTCCTGGTGACGGCCGGCGCGATCGCCGCCGACCTCGACGCGCTCGCCGACGCCTGGGCGTGGACCGCCGAGGACACCCTCGTGCACGGGCTGCCGCTGTTCCACGTGCACGGCCTGGTGCTGGGGGTGCTCGGGGCGCTGCGCACCGGCAGTCGGCTCGTGCACACCGGGCGGCCCACGCCGGGGGCGTACGCGGCGGCCGGCGGCAGCCTGTACTTCGGGGTGCCCACGGTGTGGTCGCGGATCGCGGCCGATCCGGCGGCCGCCCGGGCGCTGGGCGGGGCGCGGCTGCTGGTGTCGGGGAGCGCGGCCCTGCCCGCGCCGGTCTTCCGCGACCTGCGGGAGCTCACCGGGCACGGGGTGGTGGAGCGGTACGGGATGACGGAGACGCTGATCACGGTCAGCGGCCGGGCGGACGGGCCGGTCACGCCGGGCACGGTGGGCGTTCCGCTGCCGGGGGTGCGGACCCGGGTCGTGGTGGAGGAGGGGGCGGAGATCGGCGAGTTGCAGCTGACCGGGCCCACCCTGTTCGCCGGGTACCTCGGGCGGCCGGAGGCCACGGCCGGCGCGTACACCGAGGACGGGTGGTTCCGCACCGGGGACATCGCGGCGATCGGGGAGGACGGCACGCACCGGATCGTGGGCCGGGCCTCGATCGACCTCATCAAGTCCGGGGGGTACCGGATCGGGGCGGGGGAGGTGGAGAACGCGTTGCTGGACCATCCGGCGGTGCGGGAGGCCGCGGTGGTGGGGGTCGCGGACGCCGATCTCGGGCAGCGGATCGTGGCGTACGTGGTGGCCGAGGGGGTGAGCGGGCCGGAGCTGACGGCGTTCGTCGGGGAGCGGTTGGCCGCGCACAAGAGGCCGCGTGAGGTGCGGTTCCTGGCGGCGTTGCCGCGCAACGCGATGGGCAAGCCGCAGAAGCGGCTGCTGCTCGGGGAGGGCTGACCGGGCAAGGCCCGCCGGGCGCGTGTTGACCTCAACCATGGTTGAGTTCCTACGGTGAACCCATCGGCCGGAAGTCGGCCGACAAGTCCCTTAGCGCACCGAGGAGTTCACTGCCATGAAGGCGATCGCGTTCCACGCCCCCGGAGGGCCCGAGGTGCTGCTCCCGGTCGAATTGCCGACCCCCGAGGTCGGGCCGGGTGAGGTACGGGTCCGGATGCGGGCCGCGGGGGTGCAGCCGGTGGACCTCGCGATCCGGGAGGGTTTCGTGCCGCCCGGGGTGCGGATCGGCTCCCCTCACGTGGTCGGCGGGGACTTCGCCGGGGTCGTGGACGCGGTGGGGGCCGGGGTGACGGCGTTCGCGGTCGGGGACGAGGTGCTGGGCTACCGGGCGCAGGGCACGTACGCCGAGTTCGTGGTGGTCCCCGTCGGGCAGGTGGTGGCCCGGCCGGCCGGGGTGCCGTGGGAGCAGGCGGGCGCCCTGTCGGCGTCCGGGCAGACCGCGCACACCGCGCTGGAGGTGCTGGAGGTCGGCCTGGGGGACACCTTCCTCGTGAACGGCGCCGCCGGTGGGGTCGGGAGCGTGGCCGTGCAGCTCGCCGTCGAACGGGGCGCCGTGGTCATCGCCGCCGCCAGGCCCGAACACCACGGGTGGCTGCGGGAGTTGGGGGCGCGGCCGGTGGCGTACGGGGCGGGTCTCGTGGAGCGTGCGCGGGCGCTCGCGCCGGGCGGGATCGTGCACGCGGCCCTGGACACGGCGAGCGTGGCCGGGCTGGAGGCGGCGTGCGAGCTGGTCGCGGACCGGGGGCGGGTGGGCACGGTGTTCGCGGCGGAGCGGGCCGTCGAGCTCGGCGCGCGGTGGATCCGCTCGGACCGGCGGCCGGAGCGGCTGGCGGCGTTGGCGGAGCGCCTGGGCGACGGCCGGCTGCGGGTGCACGTGCGCGAGACCTTCCCGCTGGAACGGGCGGCGGACGCGCACCGGGCCATGGCGGTCGGGCACGGTCGCGGCAAGATCGTGCTGCTCGGGCCGGCGACGGCCTGAATCCCCCCGGGTTCTTTCTCTCCTCTGTTTGTTGATCTCTCTCTTCCTTCCCTTTCCTCCCCTTCCCTTTTTGCGCTTTCGCGCGGATACGAGGTTCGTCATGTCCGAGAACACCCGTGCCCTGAAGGTCGGCGTGCTGATCGCGAGCACCCGGCCGGGCCGGTTCGCCGATGTCGTCAGCCGTTGGTTCCTCGCCGAGGCCGGCGCCCGGGACGACATGGAGACGCACGTGATCGACCTGGCCGAACCGGCGCTGGTCGCCGAGTTGCAGCTGACGTTGGAGCCGGGCGGGGCGGTTGACGGGCTGCCGACGCTGGCCGAACGGATCGACGGGATGGACGCGTTCGTCGTCCTCACCCCCGAGTACAACCACGGCTACCCGGCCTCGCTGAAGCTGGCCATCGACTACGTGTACGCGCAGTGGCGGGCCAAGCCGGTCGGTTTCGTCTCCTACGGCGGGCAGTCGGGCGGGACGCGGGCGGTGGAGCAGCTGCGGCAGGTCTTCGCGGAGCTGCACACGGTCACGATCCGGGACTCGGTCGCGTTCTCGAACGCGTGGACCCGGTTCGACGAGGACGGGGTGCCCACCGACGCGGACGGCACGGGCAAGGCCGCACAGACGATGCTCGACCAGCTGGCCTGGTGGGGGACGGCGCTGCGGACGGCCCGCGAGGTGCGCCCGTACGCCGCCTGAGGCCGGCCGGCGGCGGGACGGCGTTAACGCCGTTAACGCCGTTAACGGTTCGGGGCGCGGCCCGGGCCGGTACGAGAACGGCGCCGGTGCCCCTCGCGGGGCGCCGGCGCCGTTCGACGTGCGGTGGGGGCGGGTCAGGTCAGGGGGCGCGGGGTGGGCTCGGGGCCGATGGCCGAACGCCACAGGCGGGCCGCCGACCAGCCGGCCGCCGTGAGCAACAGCCCGTTGCGGACCACCATGAGGGTGGTGCCCCACAGGTCGCTCGCGATCACGCGGTTGTAGGAGATCGGGAAGGCGAGCACGCTGACCAGGGTCGCGGCCAGCAGCAGCAGCGCGATCGGGCGCTGCGTGGTGTGCCGGCAGGTCAGGCAGACGGCGGCGAGGCCGAGCAGCCAGATCATGTACTGCGGGCTGATCACGCGGCTGGTGACGGTGAACAGCAGGACGGCCGTCAGGGCCGCGTCGAAGGGGGTGGCGGTGGTCCAGCGGCGGGCGAGCACCCGCCACAACAGCAGCCAGGCGAAGGCGAGGACGGTCGCGACGAGGCTGAGGGTGGCGATGGTGGGGACGCCGGGGCCGACGAACTCCATGGCGCCGTACTGGAAGGTGGCGTAGCCGGACCAGTCGCCGAGGTGCTTGGCGAGTTGCAGGGCGGTGCCGCCCACCGACTCGATCTGGATGCCGCGTTCCTCCTGGTTGTCGAGGAAGTCCCAGGCCCCGTCGAAGAACACGGTGAAGAAGAGCAGCACGCCGGCGCCGGCCGCGACGGCCGAGGTCCACGCCTGTCGGGTGGTGCGGCCGCGCGGGGTGCCGAGCAGGGTCAGGGCGGGCCAGACCTTGACCATCGCGCCCAGGCCGGCGGCGACGCCCGCGAGGCGGGGGCGGTAGCGGACGGCGAGGAGGGCGAGGACGGCGAACGCGGTGGTCTGCACGTCGTAGCGGGCGAAGGGGATGCTCAGCAGCAGCGGCAGGCCGATGACCCAGGCCCAGGCGCCGTCGCGGCTGCCGTCGGGGCGACGGGCCGCGCGCAGCAGGGCGAGGGTGACGAGGGCGTCGCACAGGACGGTCAGGGCGACGAAGGACTGGAAGAAGGTGAGGAAGGGCAGCAGGTCGGCGGAGAGCATGACGCCGGCCGCGCCCGGGGGGTACTGCCAGGTGACGTCGCCGACGGGGAACCAGCCCTCGGCGAGCTGCCGGTACCAGCTCTGGTAGAGATCGTGGACCTCGCGGGAGACGCCGCGCACGCCGATCCCGTCGAGGGCGAGCAGGACGAGCATGACGACGCGGGTGAGCAGCCAGACGCCGGCCATCGCGGCGGACTGGCGCCGCGTCGCGGCGGCGGTGGTGGTCGGGCCGCCGGCGAGGCTCCGGAGCCGGCCTGGGGTGGTGGGCGCGCCCGGGGTCGAGGTGTCTGTACTGGTCACGAGCGCACTGTACCGGGCGGCCCGAACCCGGATTTCACAATCGCGCAAGGTTTCGAGGGGGTTCACCGGGAGTTCGGCGGGGGTGGCCGGCGCCGACGCGGTGGCCGGTTCCCGGCGAACTCCCGGTGTCCGTGCGGAGGGTGGGGATCGGCGGGATCCCGGCCGGTCAGCCGACGAGTTCGGCCTTGTTCATGGCCACGACCCGGCTCGGTCCGGCGGTGCGGGTGTCCTTCGCGAGCTGGGCGGCGGCGCCGACGAGGAATCCGCCGACGAAGAGCGCGACCAGGCCCACGGTGATCCGACGACGCATGAGGTGCCCCCTGGGAAACGGTGGTGGTGAACGGCGGGTGAGCCCGCTCGTGGTCACCGTGCCGGCCCGGGCCGGTCGGGACAACAGGGCCCGGTACGGGCGGGGCGGGGGATGTGGGTGGGCCGGTTCCGGAGTCTTTGCTACCGATTCGATCACATGTTCCGACTGGGCGGCTTTCCTCCCCTAACCTCGTTCCGACCAGCGGAAAGATCGAAAACACAGGGGGAGAGCGCGTGCTCGAACTGAGAGAGGTGCTCCGGCGCTTCGGGGAACGGACGGCTGTCGACGGGGTGTCCTTCACCGTCGAGGCGGGGGCGATGACGGGCTTCGTCGGCGGCAACGGCGCCGGCAAGACCACCACCATGCGCATGGTGATGGGGGTGTTGGCCACGCACGGCGGCGAGATCCGCTGGCACGGCGCACCCGTCACGGCCGAGGACCGGCGCGGGTTCGGCTACATGCCCGAGGAGCGGGGCCTGTACCCGAGGCAGTCGCTGGCCGCCCAACTGGGCTACCTGGGCCGGCTGCGCGGACTGGACGCGCGCGCCGCGAAGACGGCCGCCGGCGAACTGCTGGAGCGGCTCGACCTCGGTGACCGGGCCGGGGACAAACTGGAGTCGCTGTCGCTGGGCAACCAGCAGCGGGTGCAGATCGCCGCCGCTCTCATCGGCGACCCCGAACTCCTCGTGCTCGACGAGCCCTTCTCCGGCCTCGACCCGCACGCCGTGGACACCATGGCCGACCTGCTGCGCTCCCTCACCGAACGCGGCGTGCCGGTGCTGTTCTCCTCGCACCAGCTCGAACTGGTCGAGCGGCTCTGCGACCGGCTGGTGATCCTCGCCGGCGGTCGGGTCGTGGCCCAGGGCTCGGCCGCCGAGCTGCGCGAACGCGGCACGGTCCGGCACCGGCTGGTGGCCGAGGGATCCCTGGAGTGGGTGCGGGGACTGGACGGCGTCACGGTGGTGGGCACGGAGCCCGGCGCCGTGCTCGTGGAGGCGGCCTCGCAGGAGGCGGCGTCCGCGCTGCTGACCGAGGCCGTCGGACGCGGTCCGGTGCGGGAGTTCGTGAGGGTCGTGCCGAGCGTGGCCGACGTGTTCCGGGAGGTGACGGCGTGAGCGCCGAGACGAACGTGCGGCCCCAGCGGCCGACGACGCGACGATCCGTCGCGGCGACCTGGCGCACCGTCGCCGGCCGCGAACTGCGGGTGAAGGCCACCGACAAGACGTACCTGGGCTCGGCCTTCATCACCCTGCTGCTGGTGATCGGCGCCGTGTTCTTCCAGTCCTACATGGGGGCCAACGCGAGCCGCGTGGACCTGGCGGTGGCGCGGACCGCGCCCGACGCCGGCCGGGCGCTGACCGCCGCCGCCGAACGGATGGCCGCGGCCGCCGGGCAGGACGGCGTGGGCTTCGACCGGGTCGAGGTCGCCGACGCCGACGCGGTGCGCGCGGTCGTGCGCAGCGGCGAGGTGGACGCCGGACTGGTGTGGGAGGGGGGTCGGTGGACGCTGCTCGGCCTGACCTCCCAGGACGACACGGCCGGGACCTGGATCCCAGCCGCCGCCGCCGAACTGGCCCTCGACGCGAACGCGAAGGCCGCCGGGACCACGGTCGGCGCGCTGCGGGCCGGCGGCGAGGTCCCGTACGAGCTGCTGGAGCCCTCCCGGACCCCGCTCGGGGTGGTGCAGGGCATCTCGTACATGTTCGGCCTGCTGTTCTACCTCCTCGCGATCATCATGGGCAGCACGCTGGCCAACGCGGTGGTGGAGGAGAAGCAGAGCCGGGTGGTCGAGATCATCGCGGCCACCGTCCGCCTCCGTGACCTGCTCATCGGCAAGATCGTCGCGGCCGTGGTGCTGGGCCTGGGACAACTGCTCCTGGCCTGCGGGGTCGGCGCGGTGGCGCTGGCCGCGCTCGGCGACACCGAACTGCTCGGCCGGATCGGCGGGGGGCTCGGCTGGTTCCTGGCGTTCTACCTGCTCGGGGCCGTGGTGCTGGCCACCGCGTTCGCGGCGGCCGGGGCGATGGCGACGCGGGTGGAGGACGTGGCCTCCTCCACCGGACCGCTGACGATGGTGGTGATGGCGGCCTGCTTCGGCGGCGCGTTCGCCACCGGGACCGTCCAGACGGTGCTGTCCTATGTGCCGATCGCCTCCGTCATCACCATGCCCGGCCGGGTCCTGGCCGGGGAGGCCGCGGCGTGGGAGCCGCCCGTCTCGCTCGCGATCTCGGCGTTCGTCGCCTGGCTCGTGGTGCTGGGCGCCGAACGGGTCTACCGGCGCGCCCTGCTCGACACCGGCGGTCGGCTGTCGCTGCGCAAGGCATGGCGGCTGGAGGACTGAGGCGGGATCCGGCGGGAGTGACCCGGGCGGACGCGGTCCCGCGTCCGCCCGGGGGCGTGCGCCGGGCCGAACGGGTGAGAGCGCGCAACCCCTCCCCGGGGCGGGCGGTTGTGCAGGTCGCTCGACCCCGGGCACCCGTAACCAGCGACGCAAGGATCAGGAAACACGATGCTGAAGAAGATGATGGCCGCCGCCGCTGTCACCGCCTCCATGGTCGGCGCGGGTGCCGCCCTGGCCACCCCGGCCATGGCGATCGGCAACGACAACGGGATCAACACCGTCAACGGCAACAGCGCTTCCCAGGTCTACGGCAACCAGGAGTCCAAGGGCGACATGAGCCCGCAGCTCGGCCTGGTCCAGGGCACCCTGAACAAGCCGTGCCTCGGCGTCCCGGTCAAGGTCAACGCCCAGTCGCTGGTGGCCCTGGTGAACGTCGGCGTCCAGGACGTCAACGTCCTCTCCAACCCGATGAACCAGCAGTGCACCGAGAACTCCACCCAGGCCAAGGGCGACGAGTCCCTCTCGCACATCCTGGACAACATCCCGGTCCTGTCCGGCAACGTCTCCTCCGGCAGCTGATCCGGGGGCCGGTTTCCCCGGCCCGCGCAGGACGGACGCACCACGGCCCCCGTCCCCTTCCGTCGAAGGGGGCGGGGGCCCGTGCGTGTCTCAGGCCGAGGCCCGACGCGGGGGGACCGGCGGGTTGAACCGCGAGTACTCGGGGGCCGACCAGCGCAGGGGCACCGCGTGCCCGACCTCGCGGACCGCGCTCACCTCGAACTCCACCGTCCGCTCCGCCGGGCCCGCCCAGCGCGTGCGGGCCTCGCCCGTCAGGTGCAGCAGGGTGCCGGTGTCCCAGTCGGGGAAGAGCAGGCCGGCGGCCGGTGACAGGGCCAGATTGCCCAGGGTGAGGAACATGGCGTTGCCCACGTAGTCGGGCCAGCGCAGCCGGGTGGGGGAGAGGACCTCGACGAAACCGGGATCGCCGCCCCGGTGCGAGGCGTCGGCCGCGCCCCGGTCGGAGGCGGTGGCCACGAAGAAGGTGTCCGCGGCCTCGATCGTCCGGCGCTGCGTGGCGGAGAGGGCGACGGAGTCGACGGCGGGACGCGGCGCGGGCGCGGGGCGGCCGGCGTCGGGGGCGAGCGGTTGGCGGACCTGGAGGTGACGGGGGCAGTTGGCGACGACCTCGTCGAGGGTCAGCCGCAGGCCGTCGGGGGTGGGCACGGCGAGGCCGTTCATCCGCATCCGGCGGCGGGTGCGGGGGTCGAGGGCGATGGTGCCCACCGGCAGCGGGGCGTGTGGGTCGGCTTGGGTGAGGGCCTCGGCGAGCGGGTCCTGGGGGTGCGGTCGGGCGGCCACGTCGAGCACCGACTCGTCCGGGACGGTCAGGAAGCCGGGGGCGGCGGCGAGCATCGTGCTCCACATCCGCCCGTCGGGGTCGGCCGCGCCGAGGACGAGGAAGGACTGGGCGGCGAGGAACTCGCGGGCGACGGGCGGGACGGTGTCCCGGATGGCGCGCAGCGAGATCCCCGCCTTGTGGGCGACGCCGGCCCGCCGCTGCACGGCGACCTCGCCCGCGTGGTAGACGGCCATGGCGGGTGCCTTTCGTTCGGAGGGCGGCCTGCGGTCTAGAAGAAGCCGCAGGTGGGGGCGGTGGGGACGGGGGCCGGGGCGGTGTCGGCGCCGGTCGGGGCGTAGATCTCCAGCCGGATGCCGTCGGGGTCGGTGAAGAACAGGCCGCCGGAGACGGCGCCCTCGCCGTGCGGGACGACGCCCTCGTAGGCAAACTCGGCGCCGAGGGCGCGCAGGACCTCCTCTGCGGCGTCGACCTCGGCGCGGGAGTCGACCTGGAAGGAGAGGTGGTGCAGGCCCGCGAGCTCGGTGGGGAAGCGGCCGGATGCCTGCTGCCACAGGGCGAGGACGAGTTCGGAGTCGTGGCCGAGGAAGGTCCAGCGGCGGTCGCCGTCCTCGCCCTCGCCGAGCGGGTCGAGGCCGAGGACCCGCTGGTAGAAGGCCGCGGAACGGTCCACGTCGGTGACGTTGAGGCCGATGTGTCCGGTGCGCAGGGTCGGGGTCCCGCTCATGGGTGGATACCGCCTTCGGGGAGGAGTGAGGCCGATTGGCTAACCGGTGATATTGAGCTTAGGGGTTAGTTGATGAGGGCGCAACCGGTCATGGGTTGGTGAAGGGTTAGGGTGTGGAGGTGCGCGGGGGTTCACGGGTGGCCGTTCGCGTGGTCCTGCCGCCACCCGAAGGGGGAGAACGTGTCCGTTTCCGAGAGTCCGGCCGTCGAACGTGTGGGGACGGGGGCGAGTGCGGGTGCGCGGGCGGGGTTGCGGGCGCGGCTCGTGGGACGGGCGCCGGCGCGGCCGGCCTGGTCCGCGCTCGGACTGTCCGCCGTGGCCGGCGGGTCCGCGCTCGCGCTGCTCGTGCTCCTCGGCGTGCTGCTCGACCACGCCGTGCTCGTGCCCTCCCTCGCCGCGAGCGCCGCCCTCGTCTTCGCGGCGCCCGCGCTGCCGCCCTCGCAGCCGCGCGGGGTGATCGGCGGGCAGGTGCTCTCCGCGCTCACCGGTTTCGCGGTGCTCGGCCTCGCCGGCGGATCGCCCTGGGCGGCGGCCCTCGCGGGCGGTCTGGCCATCGGGGTGATGGGGGTGGCGCGCGCCGCGCACCCGCCGGCCGCGGCCACCGCCGTCATCGTGGTGCTGAGCCGGCCGGAATTCGGTTCGTTCGTGGGCCTGTTGGCGGCGGCGACGGTGGTCCTCGTCGGCCTCGGGATCCTCGCCGCACGGGCCGGACGGGGCGCCCGCTACCCCGCGTACTGGTGGTGACCGGGTCGGCGGCGGGCGGGTCGCGAAAAAGGCGGCCGGGGATCTGTCACACGGAGGGCGCGGCCGGCGTCAGAGGGGTGTGAGGCCCGCCGGAACAGCCGGGGGGCCCGCGCCTCGACCAGGAGAGACCGGCCATGGAACTCGCCCACACCCTCGTCACCGTCCTCGCCGCGCTGATGGCCGGCTACTCGGGTTACGCCGTGCTGAGCCGGGCGGCGTGGGTGGTCGAGGCGCTCGACGGCTACGGCGTGCCCCGGAGCTGGTGGAACGGGCTCGGGCTGGTCAAGGTCGCGGGAGCGGTCGGGCTGTTGGCCGGGTTCGTGGCGCCGGCGCTGGGGGTCGCGGCCGGCGTGGGCCTGGTCCTGTACTTCCTGGGGGCCGTGATCACGGTGCTGCGGGCCCGGGCCTGGGGGCACGTGCCGTTCCCGCTGGTGTACGCGGCCCCGGCGGGCGCGGCCCTCGTGCTCGGCGGCCTGCTCTGAGGACGCGGTCCGATGGGGGATGTCAGACCCCCCGGTCACCATGGTGCACATGACGGGCCGCCGTTTCGCCGCCCGTTCGCGGGCTCCGGCCGAATCCCACGGGGGTGGGTTCGGTCGGGGTGGTGTGGGGGTGGGGGTAGGGCTCGGGGTGTAGGGCCGATGGCCGAGGTGGGGGTGGGGGGTCGGGCGGTAGCGTCCGGCGCATGGAAACGATCAAGGACGTGCGGACCCGGGCGGAGCGCCGACGGGCCGTGCTCGACCGGCTCGCCGCCGAGCGGGACGTGTGGGTGGCCACGGCCGGAGCGGACGGGACGCCGTGCCTGGTGCCGCTGTGGTTCCGGTGGGACGGTGAGGCCGTGTGGTTCGCCACGCGGCGCACCAACCCCACCGGGCGGAACCTGGAGGGCGGGGCGCGGGCGCGGTTGGCGCTGGGGGACACCGAGGACGTGGTGATGCTGGACGGCGAGGTGACCGTGTTCCCGGCCGAGGAGGTCCCGGCCGGGCCGGCCGACGGGTTCGCGGCCCGGTTCGGATGGGACCCGCGCCGGGAGGCCGGGTACGCGTACTACCGGGTGGTGCCCGACGAGGTCCGGGCCTGGCGGCACGTGCGCGAACTGAAGGGGCGTCAGTTGCTCACGCCCGAGGACCCCGCGCTGTGAGGAGCGGGGCCGGGCTCGGGTCGTAGACGGTGACGGGGACCCCGCGGGCGGTCAGGGCGGCGTCGACCAGGGGTCCCACGCGGCTCCAGTGCCCGCCGGCCAGGCCGCAGCCGATGCGCGGCATGTGCACGCTCGCGCCCAGTGCCGTCGCGTGTTCGGCGAGGGTGTCCAGGGCGCGGGCCACCGCGTCGTAGCGGATCGGGACGCGGGCGGCGCCGGCGCGGGCGATGCCGTGTTGGCCGATCAGGTTGGCCAGCGTGATCTCGGTCTCGACGGGCACCAGTTGGACGGCGCCGAGCGCGAAGTCGTTGTCGGCGCGGGCGCGGTACCAGCGGCGGTAGGCGCGTTCGGGTTCGGGCCACCGTCGGGAGACGGCGACGACGAAGCCCTTGCCCCAGCCTCCGGTGTCGTTGCAGAGGTGGGCGACGATCTTGGGGCCGGGGCCCTGGGGGTGGGTGGCGTCCCCGTGTGTGTGGCGCATCGGGTCAGGCTCGCATCCGGCACCGACAGTGCCGGGCCGGCGGGCGGTCAGGTGGTCGTGGGGCGGTTGCGGGGGCCGGCGGTGGGGCGGGCGTGGTGGCCGTCGAGCAGGGTGCGCAGGCGTCGACGGCCTCGGTGCAGGCGGGAGTTGACGGTGCCGTGGGGGATGCCGATCAGGCCCGCGATCTCGGCGTAGGGCAGTCCTTCCACGTCGGCGAGGAGGACCACGTCGCGGAACTCGGGGGGGATCGCGCGCAGGGCCGCGTCGACCTCGGGGTCGGGGATGGCGCGCAGCACCTGGTCCTCGGCGGAGGGCAGGCCGCGGGCGGTGTGCGAGGCGACGTTCGCGTACTGCCAGTCCTCCACGTCCGACAGCGAGGTGTGCTGGGGCTCGTGCTGCCGCCGGCGGTAGGTCGTGAGGTAGGTGTTGAGCAGGATCCGGCCGAGCCAGGCGCGCATGTTGGTGCCGGGGCGGAAGCTCTCGAAGTGTCGGAACGCCTTGGTGAAGGTCTCCTGGACCAGGTCCTCCGCGTCGGCCGGGTGCCGGCTGAGCCGCATGGCCTGGATGTACAGCACGGGGCGCAGACAGAGGGCGTCGCGTTCGAAGCGGGCGGTGCGTTGGGCGGCGGTCTCGGGCGGAGTTTCCGTCATCGGTCGAGTCCTCAGGTGTCGGCGCGACCGCCGGATCGGGGCGTGGAAGAGGTGCTCGACGGGGGCTCGGAGCCCTGCGAGCCCCCGATCGAGAACAGAAGAATAACGACTGGTCCGCATGTTTTGGAAGTCGAGGGGTGGGTCTTGTCCGGAATTCCCGAGGGATGTTTCGGGAGTTGGGGGTCCGGTGGTGGGTGATTGGGGTGGTTTGGGTGGGTTTTTTGGGAGGGAGTGGGGGAGGGGGCGAGGTTGGGTGTGGGCTGGGAAACGGCGTGAATGGTTTGTTATTCGGGGGGTGTGTCGAGCCAGCCCGCCGCGCGGGCCACCGTGAGGGCCGCCGTCGCGAAGCGGCGGGCCACCGGGCTGCCGCCGCCCGCCGGCAGCACCAGGCGGGTCGTGGCCGGCGCGAGCCCCGTGCCCGTGAGCGGTACCCAGCGCAGCCGCCCGGGCAGTTCGGCCACCGTCGACTCCTCGACGAGGCTCACGGTCGACGCGTCGGCCGGCACCCGCCGGCCCGGGTCGAAGGCCATCTCGCGGGCCCGCAGCTCGGGTCGGACTCCGGCCCGCCGGAACAGCTCCAGCACCTCGTCGTGCCGGCCCGGGTTCGCCTCCCGCGCGTGCAGGGCCACCGGGTACGCGGCCACCTCGGCGGGGGTGACGCCCGTCCGCCCGGCCAGCGGGTGCCCCGCCGCCACCAGGATCCCGCGCCGCTCCCGGCGCAACACCGGCAGCGACAGCCCCGGCACGCGCTCGGGGGAACGGGCCACCCCCACGTCCGCGCGGCCCTCCAGCACGGCGTGCGCGATGTCCGGAGTCGGGGTGGGCTCGGCCGTGATCCGCACCTCGGGCAGCGACCGGCCCACCGCCGCCACCAGCTCCGGGACCGTGCCGTAGCCCGCGCTGATGCTGTGTGCGAGCCGCAGCCGGCCCGACTCCCCGCGCCCGACCCGGCGCGCCGACTCCCACACCTCCTCCAGGGCCGCCAGCGCCGGCGCGCCCCGCTCCCACACCGCCCGCCCGGCCTCCGTCAGGCGCACGCTGCGGGTGGTGCGGTGCAGCAGCTCCACGCCGAGCAGGCTCTCCAAGCGGCGGATCTGGGCGCTGAGCGCGGGCTGCGCGATGTGCAGCCGGGCCGCCGCGCGGGTGAAGTTGCGTTCCTCGGCCACCGCGAGGAAGTAGCGCAGCAGACGGGCCTCCGGCAGGGTCACCCCGTCATCGTAGGCGGGCGGTGAACCGCCCCGACAGGCCATTCATAAGCGGGAGTTGTGAATCGGGAGCCGGCCGGTCTTTCCCCGCCGGGCGGTGCGCCGGCTAGCGTCGCCGACATGTCCTCCCCCTCCGCCGCCGACGCGGCCACCCCGTCCACCCCACCCGTCCCGCTCACCCCGCCCGACCTGATGCGGGCCTGGGTCGGGCATCCCGACGGGCCCGTCCTGCGCACCGTCCCGCTACCCGAACCCGGACCGCACGAGTTGTTGGTGCGGGTGGAGGCTTTTTCCGTGAACCGGGGCGAGCTGCACCTGTTCCGGCGCCGCCCCGAGGGCTGGCGGCCGGGCCAGGACCTGGCCGGGACCGTGGTGCGGGCCGCCGCCGACGGGTCCGGGCCGGCCGTCGGGACCCGGATCGTGGCCCTCAACGACTTCGGGGGCTGGGCCCAGTGGGCGGCCGTGCCCGTGGACCGGGCCGCCGAACTGCCCGCCGGGGTCGAGGTCCGCGAGGCCGCCGGACTCGGCGTGGCCGGATTGACGGCGCTGCGCGCGTTGCGCCGGGGCGGGCCGCTGCTCGGTCGCCGGGTGCTGATCACGGGGGCGAGCGGCGGGGTGGGCTCCTTCGCCGTGCAACTGGCCGCCGCCGAGGGCGCGGAGGTCACGGCGCTCACCGGCGTCCGGCGCGCCCTGGACCTCAAGGCCCTCGGCGCGCACGCGGTGGTCTCCTCCCTCGACGAGGCCGAGGGGGAGTTCGACCTGGTGCTGGAGTCGGTCGGTGGGGAACTGCTGACCGGGGCGCTGGGACGGTTGGGGCCGGCCGGGCACCTGGTGCTGCTGGGGACCTCCTCGGGGCGGACGGCCGCGCTCTCGCTGTCCTCCTTCCTGCCGCACGCCCGACAGATCCTGCACCCGTTCTGGGTGTACGGGTCGGGGGAGTCGGCGGCCGAGGACCTGGCGCTGCTGGTCCGGCTGGTCGAACGGGGCCGGTTGCGGCCGGTGCTGGGGCGGGTGGCCGCCTTCGACGAGCTGCCCGCGGTCCTGGCGGAGCTGGCGGAGCGGCGGATCGCCGGCAAGGCCGTGCTGCTGGTGCCCGCCGACGTGGCGGGGGAGTGAGGGCGTGGCCACCGTGCTCGTCGTGGGGTCCCCGTACCGGCTGAGCACCGGGCGGATCATCGCCCGGCACGCGGCGGAGCGCGGGCACACCGTGCGCTATCTGACCGATCCGGAGGGGCCCGGGGAGCGGCCCGGGGAGGACCCGTTCGCGGGCGCGGACGGGATCGTGCTGGTGCCGCACCGGGGCGATCCGCGCCGGCACACCGAGGGGGCCACGCGCACGGTGCTGGCCCGCGCGGCCCGGCACGGCACGAGCGCGCACCTGGTGCTGTTCTCCTCCTTCGCCGTCGGCCACGGCCCGGCGCACCCCCTGAACCGGCTCACGCCCACGCTGTTGCCGAGCCGGCTGGTCGCCGAGGAGCTGGTGCGCGGCTCGGGCCGGCCGCACACCGTCGTGCGCCCGACGTGGATGACCGACGACCCGCCCGGCAGCCACGCCGTGACCCTGACCCGGCACCCGCACGCCGACGGGATGATCGCCCGCGCCGACATGGCCGCCGTGATCGTGGCCGCGCTGGAGGAGCCGGCCGCGCGCGGCACCACCTTCACCCTCTTCAACGAACCCGGCCCGGCGCCGGTCTCCTTCGCCGAGGCGTTCGCCGCCCTGGCCCGCGACCCCCGGGAGGGTCCCTCATGAGCACGCCCCACGGCCGGCACCCCGCCCAGCACGCCTGGGAGGACACGTACGGCACGGACGAGATCGGGCGGCCGGTGCCGCCGCGCCGGCACCGGCTGCTGATGCTGGAGGTGCTCGGGAGGCCGACCGCGGCCGACGCCGAGGCGCTGGAGGCGGCGCTGACGGCCGCGGAGGAGGCGCACGGGCGGGGCCCGGACGGGCTGCTGCTGTGCCTGGGATGGGGGCCGGGCTGGTACGAGCGGCACTTGGGGGCGCGTTCGCCGGTGGGCCGGCCGGTGCCGATGGCGCGGTGGGAGAACCCGGTGCTGGAGGACCACGACGCCTGTCTGCACCTGGCCTCCGACCACGAGGAGGTGCTGGACGCGGTGACCGCCGCCCTGTTCGGGCCCGGGCCGTGGGACCGGCGGGGCCGGCTGCGGGTGGTCGAGACGCGCGAGGGGTTCGTGGGCGCCGGGCTGCCGGCCGCGCACCGGCCCGGCGACGGCTTTCCCGGCAAGGCCCCGCTGATGCTCGGCTTCCACTCGGGGCTGCGCCGCAACCAGGCCACGGAGGAGGAGGTGACGGTGCGCTCGGGGCCGCTGGCGGGCGGCACCACGATGCACGTCAGCCGGATCGTGCTGGACACCGACGGCTGGTACGAGCAGGACGAGGACACCCGGGCGGCGCTGATGTACTCGCCCCGGGCCACCGCGAAGGAGGCCGACACGCTGGTGGAGGACGCGGAGAGCGACCGCACGGAGCTGCCCGCGCTGGCCGCCGCGCACGGCAGGGTCGGGCACGCGCAGGCCACCGGCCGGGCCCGGTTGAACGGCCGGCCCCGGATCAACCGGCGGGACTTCGCGACCCTGGACGGCGGGGTGCCGGGCACCCACTTCGTGTCCCTCCAGCGGACGATGGAGGACTTCCAGGCGACCCGGGCGGTGATGAACGCCGCCGACGCGCCCGCGCACCACCGGGGGATCGGGATCCGGCGGGAGAACGGCATCAACGCGTTCATGGACGTGCGGGCGCGGGCCACGTTCGCCGTGCCGCCGCGCGCCGAGCGCGCCTACCCGGGACTGCGGGACCGGCCCGCGGCCGGCTGAACCGCGCGGGGCTGAGCCGTGCGGTCTGAGCCGTGCGGGGCCGAACGGTGCGGGCGCGGGCGGGTCGGTCGGGGTGGGGGCGACCGACCCGCCGGTCACCCCGAGACGCGCGACAGCAGTTCCGCGAGGGCCGCCGCCGACTCCGATTCGGGCTCCGGGCTGAACACCAGGGCCCGTTCGGCGGTCTCCGCGCCCTGGTCGAGGACCACGCGCGCGAGGTCCATCGCGCCGACCGCCGGATGCGTGAACGCGATCGTCGAACCGCAGCCGAAGGGCCCGGTGCGGTCCCGGTCGGGCCGGAACCACAGGTCCGCGAACTCCCCGCTGCTCGCCGCCAACTCGACCACCAGCGCGTGCAGTCGCTCGTCCCGGCCGCGATCGGCGGCCTCCCGCAGCTCGGCGACCACCGCCCGCGCCATGGTCGGCCAGGCCCGGTACAGGGCCCGGGTGCGGGGGTCGAGGAAGAGCATCCGGGCCAGGTTCGGCGGCACCACCTCGGTGGCCGCCGGCCAGTCCAGGTGCCAGGCCAGCAGCGCCTGCCCGGGCAGGTTCCAGCCGGTGACCTCGTACCGGTGGTTGATCGCGACCACCGGCAGGGTGGGCACCGCCCGGGTCAGGTGCGCCGGGCCTCGCAGTCGACACTCGCCCGGAGGGGCGCCCAGCCGGAACAGCTCGGCCCGTTCGCCGGGGTCCAGGCGCAGGGCGCGGGCCAGGGCGTCGAGGGCGGACAGCGAGACCCGGCCGGCCCGGCCGTCCTCGATGTCCCCGTAGCCGGCGGCGTCGAGCCCGGCGGCGTCGGCGAGTTCGGCGGGCAGCAGGCCGGGTCGGTCGCGGCCGCCGGGGGCGCGGTCCAGCCCGAGTTCCTCGGGGGAGAGGCGTAACCGGTGGGACCGCAGGAAACGGCTGAGGCGGGCGGGGGATTCCAGGGATTCCATGTGGTCAAGTGTGGTCAGCCCCGCTTTACCGAGCCTGCCCCTGTTGGTCACCCTCAGCCCCGGCCGGCCGATACCGCGCGGTGTGTTCCGGGCCCCCGGGTCCCGTGCCGGGGGCGGGTGTCGTCGCGCCCGTCCGCGCGACGCCGACGTCGGTGTCGGTGGGCGGGTCGGCCGCTCAGTTCGCGGCGGGGCCCGCCAGCAGCACACGCAGGGCGTTCTCGGCCGGGGAGGCGGGTTCGGCGTGGTAGAGGACGATGCACTGGTCGGGGGAGTCGGGCAGGCGCAGGCTCTCGAAGGACAGGGACATCTCGCCGACGGCCGGGTGGTGCAGCCGGCGCGTTCCGTGCGTCTTGTCGCCGACCACGTGGCCGGACCACATCTCGGTGAACTCGGCGCTGCGGGCGGCGAGTCGTTCGATCAGGGCGGTCAGGTCGGGGTCGCCGGGGAAGCGGCCGGCCATCATCCGCAGGTACCCGGCCATCTCCTCGGCCTCGTACTCCCACTGCGGGTACAGCTCGCGGGCGCCGGGGTGGAGGAAGACGAGTTCGGCGAGGTTGGGCGGGGTGTCGCCGGCGAGGACCTCGTCGAGGTCGAGGTGGCCCGAGAACATGGTGCGGGCCAGCGCGTTCCAGGCGAGGATGTCGGTCTGTCGGCCGAGGACGACGGCGGGTCCCTGGAGGTAGGCGGCGACCATGCGGGCGACGGCGGGACGGACCTCCTCGGCGGGGCGTTGCGGGCGGGCCAGTTCGGCGGCCCGGGACAGGTTGTGCAGGTGGGCCCGTTCGCCCGGGTTGAGCTGTAAGGCGGTGGCGATGGCGTCGAGCACCTCGGGCGAGGCGCTGCGGTTCTGGCCCTGTTCGAGCCGGGTGTAGTAGTTGACGCTGACCTGCGCCAGGTGGGCGACCTCCTCGCGGCGCAGGCCCATCACCCTGCGTCTCTTGCCGTCGCCGGTCAGTCCGATGTCGTCCGGTGTCAGCCGGCTGCGTCGCACCTGGAGGAATCTTCCGAGATCCGAGTCGCGCACTCCCGCTCCCCTCTGCATTCTCCTCGTTCGCCTTTCCCGGTCGGGTGTCACGATGAAAATGTCCTGACGGATCCTAGCCCCCTCGTGGCGGGGTTCCGGATCACCCGTGACGCGGATATCCGGGGGAGAAGGTCGCGGCGTCGGGTTCTCTTCTACAGAAACCCGGAACGTCGAATTCCAGTCAGTGAGGTGCGTCACACCGGGTTTCGAGTTGCCCGTGTGGGGCCGGTGACTGCCCTGTGAATCGCGGGTGTTGGGGTGTTTCGTCGTGGGGTTCGCAGGTGCGGCCGGTACGAACAACCAAGGGGTATTCGGCCACTCGTGCGTCATCGGGAACACGGCGCCGGGCGGTTATTGATCGTTCGACAGCGTGGGTCGAACTGAATCGTTGAGCGCCGTACGACATTGATTTTGCGGGTGCTTGGAATTTCCGCACCGGGACGTGTCCCAGGGGTCACGGCCGGGAAAACACCGGCGCCCGGACCCGTGTCGCACGGGTCCGGGCAGGCCACGGGCCCCGTCGGCCGCGAGCGGGGCGGTCGGCGGGGCGCGCGGGGGCGGCGCGGGCGGCGGGGGACGGGTCCCGGGGGAGGGGGGACCCGGCCTCGGCGGCCCGCGCGCGGGATGTCGGGCGCGGGAGCGCGCGGGGTCTTCGAGGGGCCGGCGCGGGTGCGGGGGCCGGCTCTCGGCGGGCGGGGCCGGCCGGATCTCGCCCCTGCGGAGAAGGGACGCTCGGCTTCCGGTCCGGACCGCTGCCGGGCCGATCGGGGAGGTGCGAGAGGGAATGGGAGGGAGGGATCTGTGTCACCTCCGGCTCCGGATCCGCTTCCGTTCCGGTTTCGGACGGGGGACGCGGACGGCCGAAACCCGGCGGACTCGTGCGCCCGTCCGCCCCGTGTGCCCCGGGTGTCACACCGGTCCCACGCGTACCGGCGGAGGAGAGGGATGAGACGGGACGCGCGAGGGGCGGGCGCGCGGGCGAGGACCGACAGGAAGGTCACCGCGCGCGCCCGCCCCCCGCCTCTCCGCGGCGCGCCCGCCCCCAGGGGAGGTGGACGGGCCGCCGGGAAAGCACCGGCGGATGGGCCGGGGTCAGCGGGAGAGGAACTCCTCCACCAGGGTGGCCAGGGCGGGCGGGGTCTCGATCATCGCGTAGTGGCCCGCGTTGCCGATCACCGCGAGTTCGCCGTTGGGGTAGTGCGTCATCCAGGTCGCGCGCATCGACTCCTCCGTCACGGCCGGATCGTTCTCGCCGACCACGACCAGCGCCGGGACCTGCGCGCCGCGGATCCGCTCGGCGAAGTCGGTGGTGCGGAAGGAGTCCAGGTAGGCGCGGAAGGCCACCGGCTCCACCTCCTTCATGGAGGTCTCCGCGAGCTGCGCCACCCAGTGGTCGGACAGCTTGTTCCCGGTGGTCATCGCGATGATGGTGCGCCGGTTCTCCACCTGGTGCGCGGCGTCCGCGAACAGCGGGAAGTCGGAGTCCGGGATCGGCATCCCGCCGGCCGGCACGGGGTTGAGGCCGATGATCCGCCGGACCCGGCCGGGGGCCTTGAGCACCACCTGCTGGACGGACTGGCCGCCCAGGGAGTGCCCGATCAGGGAGAACTCCGACCAGCCCAGCCGGTCGGCCAGCACCAGCACGTCCGAGGCGATCTCGTCGGTGGAGTAGGTGCCGCTCACGTCCACGCTGTTGCCGAAGCCGCGCGCGTCCATGAAGGCGTAGGTGAAGCGGGAGCCGTCCAGGTGCGGCCACAGCGGCGCGAAGGACTGGTGCCCGGCGAACAGGGAGTGCAGCACGATCACCTTGTGCGGGCCGGAGCCCACCGTGTGGGCGAACGGGGCGGTGGCGGGGCTCGTGAACATGTCGTCGTCCTTGTCGTGATCGTGAGCGGAAAGGGCCGGCGGGGCGTCGAGCGGGTGACCGCCCGCCGGATCGGCGTCGACCGCCTCGCCGGGGGCGTGCGCCACCAGCAGCCGGTCCAGCACCTCGTACAGATCGCGCAGTTCCTCGCGGTGCCCGTGCAGCACGACGTGCCCGTCGGGCCGCACCAGGTGGAAGCCGGCCCGGCCGCAGCGCAGCGAACGGGCCGCGCCGGCCGCGCCGGGACCCGAACCCACCCGCACCACCCGCAGCCGGCCCCGCCACGGGGTCACCAGCCGGCCGATCGCCTCGGCCAGGCCCCGGTCCGGCTCCTTCTCGCCGGGCGAGACCAGCAGGTGCAGCCGCGCCGGGTCGGCGCCCGGCCCGCCCACGCCCAGGGCCACGGCCGTCTCACGGGGCAGGGCCGCGCCCTCCCGCGCGTGCCGGCGCAGCGAGGCCCGGGCCGAACACCAGTCGCCGGGGCGGGCGCGGCGGGCCGGCACCACCCCGGGCAGCGGCTCGTACACCCAGCGCCGGCCGGCGGCGACCGGCACGTAGAAGCGGTTCAGGACGCGGGTGCGGTCCAGGGCGCGCATCGCCGCGTCCCGCAGGGTGACCTGGCTGCCCTTGGTCCACATCGCGGCCCGGGTCTGGAGGTCGGTGTCGCGGACCACGGCGTCGGCGACGGCCGCGCGCTCGGGGGTGTAGGAGTCCAACAGTCGCGCGTGGGCGTGGCCGCGGACCACCGAGGCCAGTTTCCACGCCAGGTTCTGCGCGTCCTGGATGCCGGTGTTCAGGCCCTGCCCGCCCATCGGGCTGTGCGCGTGCGCGGCGTCCCCGGCCAGGAACACCCGGCCCAGTTGGAAGGAGGCCGCGCGCCGGCGGTGCACCCGGAAGGTGGTGACCCAGTCCGGGTCCACCAGCCGCAGCCCGCCCGGGCCGCGCAGGTCCACCAGCCGCTGCATGTCGGCGAGCACGCCCTCGTCGAGGTCGGCGGGGGCGTTGGTGAAGAAGCGGTACAGGCCGAAGGGCTGCGGCACGATCGCCAGCACGCCCTGCCGGGACTGGTAGTAGTGGATCTCGTCGGGGGCGAGGGGGTCGCCGGCGATCTTCGCGTCGGTGATCAGGAAGCGGTTCTCGTAGGTGGCGCCCTCGTAGGCGATGCCGAGCTGCCGGCGCACGGCGCTGGTCGCCCCGTCCGCGCCGATCACCCACGGCACCTCGCAGCGTTCCACGTGCCCGTCCGCGTGCTCCAGCACCGCCGTCACCGGCCGGTCCGGGTGGATCGCGCCGGAGAAGTCCACGCCCTGGAGGGCCACGAGCCGCACCCCGCGCTCGATGTGTCCGCCCAGCCGGAGCAGTCCCGCGGTCAGCAGCTCCTCGGTGAGCCGCTGCGGCAGGCAGTGGGGGGCCAGCTCCTCGGTCATCCGCATCCGGGTCACCGGGCGCTTCTCCGAGTAGTACGTCATCTGCCGGAGCTTGACCGAGACCCGGTCCACGCCCCCGGCCAGTCCCAGGTCCTCCAGCACGTCCAGGGTCCTGGGCCACACCAGCATCGCCTTGGAGTGGACGCTGGGGCCGGCGGCGGCGTCGATCAGCCGCACCCGCACCCCGCGCCGCAGCAACTCGGCCGCCGCCGTCAACCCGGTCGGGCCGGCGCCCACGATCAGGACCTCGGCCCCGGGGCCCTCCTCCCGCGCGACGCCGGCCACCGGCCCGGCGGGGGCCTGCGGGCCGGTCACCGGAACGCCAGCGCTATCGCGTGGCTGTCCTCGTGCATGTGGTAGCGGACGATCCGTCCGTCCGCCACGCGCAGTTCCACCGCGAAGGGGGAGGAGAACGCCAGCCCGGTCGCGTCGACCCGGTAGCGGAACCGGCCCAGGGCCACCGCGTCCGCGCCGTCCGCGACCACCTTCGCCAGAACGAACTCCTCGGCCGTCAGGTTCGCCCCGGCCTGCGCGAAGAAGTCCCGGACCTCGGCCCGGGTGCTGCGCGCCCCCATCCACGGGATCAGTTCCACGTCACCGGGCGTGAACCACTCCAGGGGCTCGGCGAGCAGCGCGAGCGCGCCCTCGATCTCCCCCGCGCCCAGCGAGCGGAAGAACTCCGCGACCACCGCGCGGGTGCCCTCCGTCGTCTCGTGCGTCTGCTCGGTCCTGTGCGGTCCGGTCGTCTCGATCAGCGTCTGCTCCGTCATGCGGTGCAACGTATTCACGCCGCGCCGCCCGGAGACAGACCCATCCAGTGGTACCCACCGCAGTCATGCCAAACGGCGGGTACTGGCTAGCGCTCGAAGCCCGCTCGATTCTCGAACGGAACCCACCGACAGGAACCGAAAGGCTTCGACCCCCATGTCCACGGTCAACACCCCCGAGGGAACGCGGTCGCCGCACGAGGCCCCCGCACCGCCCTCCCCGCAGGTCCCCGGCGCCCCCGCGTCGGACCGGATGACGCGCCGCCAGACCCTGATCCTGCTGCTGCTGCTCGGCGCCCAGTTCACCCTCGCCGTCGACTTCTCCATCATGAACGTCGCCGTCCCGGTCATCGGCCGCGAACTGTCCTTCGCCCCCGAGAACCTCCAGTGGATCGCGACCGCCTTCGCGCTCAGCGCCGCCGGCTTCAGCCTCCTCTTCGGCCGGATCGCCGACATGATCGGCGCCCGCAAGGTCTTCCTCGCCGGCCTGACCCTGCTCACCCTGTCCTCGCTCCTCGGCGGGCTCGTCGACGCCTCCGGCCCGCTGCTCGCCGCCCGCGTCGCCCAGGGCCTGGCCACCGCCATGGTCACCCCGGCCGGCCTCGCCCTGCTGATCACCTCCTTCCCCGAGGGCCCGTTGCGCGACAAGGCCCTCGGCCTCAACGGGGCCATGCTCTCGGCCGGTTTCACCTGCGGCGCGATCCTCGGCGGACTCCTCACCGACGTGCTCAGCTGGCGCTGGGGCTTCTTCGTCAACGTGCCCGTCGGCATCCTGCTGCTCGCCGTCACCCCCCTGCTGCTGAAGGCCACCAAGGGAGCGCGCGGCGGACGCCTCGACATCCCCGGCGCCGTCACCGTCTCCGCCGGCCTGATCGCCCTGGTCTACGGCATCTCCGCCGCCGGCCAGTACGGCTGGGGCGACCCCACCACCCTGATCGCCCTCGCCGCCGGCGTGGTCCTGCTGGTGGTCTTCGGCTTCGTCGAACTGCGCGCCCCCGAACCCCTCGCCCCGCTGCGCATCCTCAGCCGCACCACCGTCACCTGGGGCAACATCGGCGGCGCCGCCACCTTCATCGGCTTCACCGCCATGATCTTCCTGCTGACCCTCTACCTGCAGGACGTCCTCGGCTACTCCCCGCTCGCCACCGGCCTCACCTTCGGCGTCTTCGGCGTCGGCGCCTTCCTCGGCGGGGTCACCGCCCCCCGCTGGATCGGGATCCTCGGCTCCAGCCGCGCCGTCCTCGTCGCCGGCCTCCTCGTGCAGGGCGTCACCGTCGGCGCCCTGTGGTTCGCCGGCGACGCCAAGGGCTGGCTGTACGGGGTGCTCGCGCTGGCCTTCGTCAGCAGCTACGCCCACGTGGCCGCGATCGTCGGCTTCATGGTCACCGCCACCTCCGGCCTGCCCGACGAACAGCAGGGCCTGGCCACCGGCATCACCACCCTCACCCAGCAGGTGTCCATCACCGTCGGCATCCCGATCATGAGCGCGATCGCCACCGCCCGGATCCGCTCCCTGCCCGAGCTGCCCGCGCACACCGCGACCCTCTCCGCGATCAACCTGTCGATCCTGGTCAACGGGCTGATCCTGGTCGTCGTCGCCCTCCTCGTGGCCCTGTTCCTGCGGGCCCGCCGCGCCGCCGCCCACCGGCCCTGACGGCCGCCACGACCGGCCGTCGCCGGGTGCCCGTCACGCGCCCCCGTCCGCACCCGGCGACGGCCGCACCACCCCCGCCCACCGGCCCCCGCAGCCCCTCGCGTCGAGAGGACACCGTCCGATGAACCGGCCCACCCCGCCCCCGCCGCCCGGCGACCCGCGCGCCGTCGACGTGCTGATCGCGGGCGCCGGCCCCACCGGCCTGATGCTCGGCGCGCTGCTGCGCCGGCTCGGCGTCGACGTCGTCCTCCTCGAACCCCGCACCGGGATCGACCCCCGCACCCGCGCCGTGATGGTGCACGCCGCCGCCCTCGAACTCTTCGACACCCTGGGCCTGCACGAGGCCCTGGACGCGCGGGGCGTGCGCTGCCGGCGGATCGACTTCCACACCCCCCACACCGAGCGCCTCGGCGGCCCCTTCCGCGTGGACTTCGCCGACCTCGCCGGGGACACCCCCTTCCCGCACTACCTGAACGTGCCGCAACCGGCCGTCGAGGAACTGCTGGAGGCCGAGTTCACCGCCCGGGGCGGCCGGATCCTGCGGGGCGCGCGCCTGGCCCGGTTCGAGTCCGGACCGCACGGGGTGGACGCCGTCGCCGTTGACGCCGAAGGGGCCGAACCGCGGTTCGCCGCGCGGGTGTTGATCGGCGCCGACGGGGCGGGCAGCACGGTGCGCACCGCGCTCGGCGTCGACTTCCCCGGCACCACCTACCCCATGAGCTACCTCCTCGCCGAGGGCCTGCCCGTGCTCGACCCCGACCCCGAGACCTCCGCCATGTACGTGGGCCCCGGCGGCGCCGTCTCCCTGCTGCCGCTGCCCGACGGACAGGTGCGGGTGGCCGGGCCGGTCTCCGCCACGGCCGCCCTGGACCGCGAGACCGCCCTCGACCCCGAACTCTTCCGCCGCGAGGTCGACGCGCTGGGCCACGGGGACGCGCTGCGCCTGGCCCGCCTGGACCGCACAGCCCACTATCAGGTCCACGAACGCCTCGCCGACACCTTCCGCGTCGGCCCCGTGCTGCTGGCAGGCGACGCCGCCCACCTCAACTCCCCGGCCGGCGGACAGGCCATGAACACCGGCTTCGGCGACGCCTGGGCCCTGGCCTGGCGGCTGGCCGCCATGCTCGGCGGCGCCCCCGACACCCTGCTCGACGACTACGCCCGCGAACGCCGCGCCGCCGCCGCCCAGGTCGCCCGCACCACCGCCGTCCTGCCCCTGCTCACCCGGATGCGCGAGGCCGACACCCCCGCCGCCCGGGCCGCCGTGGACGAGGCCCTGCGCGGACACGCCGCCGCCTGGAGCCGGCTCTACCCGCACCACGAACCCGGCCGCGAGGGCACCGGACCCGAGACGGTCGGCGCCGACCTGCCCGCACCCGCCGAACACCGGCTGCGGCCCGGCGCCCGCGTCCCCGGCCACCGCCCCACCCTCGGCCGGCACACCCTCCTGCACCGCCCCGGCGCCCGGCCCCCGGCCGGCGAGGGCCCCGAACTGCCGCCCGGCACCCTCGCCGCCGCCCTCACCCCCGGGCAGCTCGCCCGCCTCGACCGACACGACCCCGAGGCCGTGGCCGTCCTGGTCCGACCCGACGGGCACGTCGCACGCCTCGTGCGCGCCGCCCGCCCCTCGACCGTCCGCACCGCCCCCGCGCAGGAGGCCCACGCATGACCGTCACCACCAGCCACCCGCCCACCCCCGCGCCCGGGCCCGCCGGCGCGCCCGGGGCCGCTCCCCCGGCCCTCGTGACCATCACCGGCACCGGCTCCCACCTGCCCACCACCCGACTCGACCTGCCCACCGAGGCCGGCCGCCGCACCGGCACCGACCCCGAACGGATCCGCGCCACCGGCTACCGCACCATCGCCGCCGAACGCGCCCACCACCCCGCCGACATGGCCCTGATCGCCGCCCGCCGCGCCCTGGCCGCCGCCGGCACCGACCCCGCCGACCTCGACCTGATCGCCGTCACCGCCATCCACCGCCACGGCCACAAACGCCTGTGGTCCCCGGCCTCCTGGCTCCAGGCCCGCCTCGGCAACGACCGGGCCCTGCCCTTCACCGTCAACCAGGGCTGCAACGCCCAACTCCTCGTCCTCGACCTCGCCGCCGGCTTCCTCGCCGGCCGCGGCCTGCGCACCGCCCTGGTCGTTGCCACCGACCGCTTCGCCGACTCCGCCTTCGACCGGTTCACCGCCGACTACGGCATCGTCTACGGCGACGGGGCCGCCGCCGCCGTCCTCACCACCGACCCCGCCCACACCACCGCCCCCGAGGCCCCCGGCCCGCACTGGCGGGTGCTGGCCGCGCACAGCGTCAGCGACCCCGGCCTCGAAGGACTGCACCGGGGCGACGAACCCGCCCCCGAGACCCCCGACACCCTCGCCGACGAGCACGACGTGCGCGCCGCCAAACGCCGCTACCTCGCCGCCCACGGCTCCGACAGCCTGCGCGCCGCGACCTGCCGAGCCGTCCGCGAGATCCGCGCCGCCCTGCTCCCCGAGGGCGACCACCCGCGACTGCGGCACATCGTCTACCCCAACCTCGGACTGCCGCTGCTGGAGGAGAACTACTTCCCCGAACTGCCCGGCGGCGCCGACCGCTCGCTGTGGGAGTTCGGCGCCACCGTCGGACACCTCGGCAGCGGCGACCAGATCGCCGGCCTCGACCACCTCTCCCGCACCACCCACCTCGCCACCGGCGACCGGGTGCTGCTGCTGGGCGCGGGCTCCGGGTTCACCTGGACCGGGATGCTCCTCGAACGCGTCTGAACCGATCCGCCCCCGCGCACCGAACCGCGCCGGGCACGCACGTACCGGCCGACCCCACCAGAAAGCAGGTTTCGCACGTGACCACCGCACCCTCGCTGCCGGACCAGGCCGCCGACACCCTCGCGGCCGTCCCCGACCTCAGCTACGACCGGACCATCGACCGGTCCCTGGTCCACCGGGACTCCCTGAACGAGGTCTTCCTCACCGACCTGCGCCCCCTGCCCGCCGGTACCGGACCGGGCACCCCCTACGTGGCCGCGGCCCAACTCCCGCGCTCCCACGCCTACTACGGCGACCACCTGCTCAGCCCCACCCTGCACGACCCGATACTGCTGCTGGAGGCCGCCCGGCAGGCCGCGCTGGCCGGCTCGCACGCCTTCCACGGGGTCCCGCGCACCGACAAGTTCATCCTCACCCACCTGCGCGTGCACCTGACCCGCCCGGACCGGCTCGCGGTCGGCGCCGCGCCCTGCCCGCTGCGGCTGCACGCGGCCATCGACAACCACCACCACCGCGAGGGCCGCACCACCGGCCTCGACCACCGGATCGAGTTCCGGGCCGGGGACACCGTCATCGGCACCGCCGCCGTCGGCCTGCGCTTCAAGTCCGCCGACTCCTACCGCGAGCTCAGACTCCGCGGCCGGGACGGCCGGCCGCTGCCCTCCTCCGCCGACCACGAGCCCGGCGCCGGCCACAGCGTCGTCGACCCCTACCTCGTGGGCCGCGCCAACCCCGAGAACGTGGTCCTGTCCGACGTGCGCACCCAGGGCGAGAACCACCTCGCCGCGCTGCGCGTGCCCGGCCGGCACCCCAGCATGTTCGACCACCCCCAGGACCACCTGCCCGGCATGGTGCTCGCCGAGGCCGCGCGGCAGCTCGCGCTGCGGGCCGCGCTGGAGACCCGGGGCATGTCCCCGTCGCGGACCGTGGTCACCGACCTCGCCGTGACCTTCACCCGGTTCGGCGAACTCGACAGCCCGTCCCTGCTGACCGCCGTGGTCGGCCCCGACCGGCCCGCGCCCGAGCCCGAGCCGCACTACACCCAGGGCGGGGTGCTGGAGCCCGAGGAGCCCACCGGGTCCGCCGTCGGCCGGCCGGTGCAGGTGCGGGTGGAGGCCACCCAGGACGGGGCGAGCCTGTGCCTGTTCTCGCTGACCCTGACCCGCGTGCGGACCCCCCGGTGAGCGGCCGGGACGGGGTGCGCGGCGCCCGGGTCGCGGCGTTCTTCGACGTGGACGAGACCCTCGTGGACCTGAAGTCGATGTTCCGGTTCCTCTCCTTCCACCTGCGGCGCGGCGGGGCCGCGCCCGGCACCGACACCCGGCTGTTGGACGCGCTGCGGGGGGCCGCCGCCGACGGCGTGCCCCGCACCGAGATCAACCGGCGCTACTACCGGCTCTTCGCGGGGGAGAGCCGGGCCGAGCTGGCCGCCTCCGGGCGGGAGTGGTTCGCGGCGGAGCTGCGGGAGGAGCCGTTCATCGCGCCGGTCGTGGAGCGGTTCCACGCGCACCGGGAGCGGGGCGAGACGACGGTGCTGATCTCGGGGTCCTTCTTCGCGTGCCTGGACCCGATCGCCGAGCACCTGGGCGCGGACCTGGCGTTCGGGACCCGGCCCCGGGTCGGCGCCGACGGGCGGTTGACGGGGGAGGTGTTCGTGCCGCTCATCGGCGAGGCCAAGGGGCGCACGGCGCGGGCCGTGGGCGCCGTCCTGGACCTGGACCTGTCGCGGTCGTGGGGCTACGGGGACCACGCGAGCGATCTGCACCTGTTGGAGGCAGTGGGCCGGCCGGTGGTGGTCGGCGCCGATCCGGTGCTGCGGGCGCGGGCCGCGCGCGGGGGCTGGGAGGTGCTGCCGCTCGCGGAGCCGGAGTCGGGGCCCGCGCCGGTGCCGGGGCCGGTGTCCGGGTCGGGTGCCGCGGCTGCCTCGGCGCGGGTGCCCGAGGGGGTGAGCGGGTGATGTCGGCCTGGCACCGGACCCCGATCGCGATCCTCGGCACCGGCTCCCACCTGCCCGAACGGGTGGTGGACAACGAGGAGGTGGGCAGGCTCGCGGGGGTGGACGCCGACTGGATCACGGCGAAGACCGGGATCCGGGAACGGCGCCGCGCGGCCCCGCACGAGGCCACCTCCGACCTCGCGGCCCGCGCCGGCCGCGCGGCCCTGGAGCAGGCCGGGCTGACCCCGGCCGACCTCAGCTGGATCCTGGTCGCGACCTCCACCCCCGACCAGCCGCAACCGGCCACCGCCGCCCTCGTGCAGCACCTGCTGGGCGCGGAGCGGGCCGCCGCGTTCGACGTGAACTCGGTGTGCTCCGGGTTCGTGTTCGCGTTGACCGCCGCCGAGTCCCTGCTGCGGGCGGCGGGCGGCACCGGGCACGCGCTGGTGATCGGCGCGGACGTGTACTCGCGGATTCTCGACCACCGCGACCGCAAGACCGCCATCCTCTTCGGCGACGGCGCCGGGGCGGTGGTGCTGGGACCCTCGCCGCACGGGGGGCAGGGGTTCCTCGGCAGCCGGCACCTGACGCGCGGGGAGGCCCACCACCTGATCGGCGTGCCGGCCGGCGGCAGCCGCAACCCGGCGTCGGCGGCGACGGTCGCGAGCGGGGCGCACCACTTCCGGATGGACGGGCGGGCCGTGCGGTCCTTCGTGCACGAGGCGCTGCCGGCGGCGGTGGCCGACGTGCTGGACGCGACGGGGGTGCACCGCGACCGGGTGGACCACTTCGTGCCGCACCAGGCCAACGGGGTGATGATCGGGGAGGTGTGGCCGGCGCTGGACCTGCCCGAGGCCACCCTGCACCTGGACGACCTGGCCCGGTACGGGAACACCGGGGCCGCGTCGGTGGGCATCGCGCTGGACTCGGCCCACCGGGCCGGCGGGCTGGCGGAGGAGGACGTGGTGCTGCTGTGCGCGTTCGGCGGCGGCATGTCGGTGGGCTCCACCGTGCTGAGCTGGGCCCCCACCGCCCACGCCCGTCCGCCCCGGCTGCTGACCACGGCCGGCGCGGGCGGCCCGGGGGCGCGGGGGTCCGGGCCCGCCGCCTGAGACCGGCGGTCGGGCCCGCCCGCAAGGCGAAGGCCGTTCCTCGCGCGCACGGGGTGAGCGCGAGGGGCGGCCTTCCCGCGCCGTGCGGCAAGGTCCGGCGGGGGCGGTTGACGGGATCCTGACCTCGGCCGCACCCGGCCCTGACCGGGCCGGGAAACTTTGACACGACCTCACCGGTCCTTGTCACGACCGTTGCCCTGCCGGGCCCGGCCGCCGACGAGACTGGGCCGACGCCCGCACCCGCGGCGTGATTCCGCCCCGGCCGGTCGAGGAGCAACCCGATGGACACCGCCGTGATCGTCGCGGGCGCCGGCCCCGCCGGACTGACCCTCGCCGCCGAGCTCCGCCTCGCCGGCGCCGAGGTCCTCGTCCTCGAACGGCTCCCCGAGCCCACCGGCGAGTCCCGGGGCCTGGGCCTGTCCGCCCGCACCCTGGAGATCCTCGACGAACGCGGGCTGCTGGAGCGGTTCGCGCCCCTGGAGACCGGCACCCGGGCGCACTTCGGCGGCGTGCCCCTCGACCTCGGCGTGCTGCCCGGCAAGCCCCGCGCGGCCACCGCCGTACCCCAGTCCGTCACCGAGGAGCACCTGGCCGCGCACGCCCTCGCCCTCGGCGTCGACATCCGCCGGGGCCACGAACTCCTCGCCCTCGACCAGGACGAGGACGGGGTGACCGTCACCGTGCGCGGCCCCGACGGCGAGCACGAACTGCGGGCCGGCTGGCTCGTCGGCTGCGACGGCGGCCGCAGCACCGTCCGCAAGGCCGCCGGCTTCGACTTCCCCGGCACCGAGGCCACCTGCGAGATGTACCTCGCCGACCTCACCGGCCTCGACCTCGCGCCGCGCACCATCGGCCAGACCGTCCCCGGCGGCATGGTCATGGTCGGCCCGCTGCCCGGCGGCGTCACCCGCGTCGTGGTCTGCGAACGCGGCACCCCGCCCCGCCGGCGCACCACGCCCCCGCCCTTCGGCGAGATCGCCGCCGCCTTCGAACGCCTCACCGGCGAGGACATCTCCCACGCCACCCCGCTGTGGACCAGCGCCTTCGGCGACGCGGCCCGCCAGGTCACCGAGTACCGGCGCGGCCGGGTCCTGCTCGCCGGCGACGCCGCCCACATCCACCTCCCGGCCGGCGGCCAGGGCATGAACACCGGCATCCAGGACGCCGTCAACCTCGGCTGGAAACTCGCCGCGACCGTCGCCGGGCACGCCCCGCCCGGCCTCCTCGACAGCTACCACGAGGAACGGCACCCGGTGGCCGCCCGGGTCCTGACCAACACCCGCGCCCAAGGGCAGCTCATCCTCGGCGGCGCCGACGCCGCACCGCTGCGCGAGGTCCTCGGCGAACTCGCCGCCCACGACGAGGTCGCCCGCCACCTCGCCGCCATGATCTCCGGCCTCGACATCCGCCACGACGTGGGCAGCGGCCCGCACCCGCTGCTCGGCCGTCGACTGCCCGCCCTGCCGCTGCTCGTGCGCGGCGCCGAGACCACCGCCCGGGCCCTGCTGCGCCGGGGACACGGGGTCCTGATCGACCTCGCCGACAACCCGCGCCTGCGGGCCCGCGCCGCCGGCTGGACCGACCGCGTGGACCTCGTCACCGCGGAGGCCCCCGAGCTGCCCGCCGACACCGGACTGGCCGGCACCACCGCCCTGCTGCTGCGCCCCGACGGGCACGTGGCCTGGGCCGCGCCCGGCAGCCACCACGACCTGCCCATGGCCCTCTCCCGCTGGTTCGGCGACCCCCTCACCGCCTGACCCGCCCCGCACCGTCCGCCCCGCAACCGCTCGACCCGCAACCGTTCGACCCGCCGCACCCGCCCCAGGAGCCCCGATGCCCGCCGACCCCGAGCCGCGCGCGGTGCTCGTCGTCGGCGCCGGCCCCGTCGGCCTCCTGCTCGCCGTGGACCTCGCCCGCGCCGGCGTCGACGTGCTCGTCCTCGAACGCCGCACCGCACCCGACACCGAGTCCCGGGCCACCGCCCTGCACGCCCGCACCCTCGAACTCCTCGCCGACCGCGGCCTGTCGGACCCGCTCGGCCCCTTCGACCGCGACCCCCGGGGCCACTTCGGCGGCATCCCCCTCGACCTCGCCCTGCCCACCACCACCGGGCACCCCGGCACCGGCAAGGTCGCCCAGACCCACCTGACCGCCGTCCTCGCCGCGCACGCCGCCGCACTCGGCGTCGAGATCCGCCGCGGCCACACCCTGAGCGGCCTGACCCAGGACGCCCACGAGGTCCGCGCCGAGGTCCGCGGCCCCGGGGGCACGCACGAGGTCCGCGCCCGGTGGCTCGTCGGCTGCGACGGACAGGACAGCGCCGTGCGCGCCCTGACCGGCGTCGACTTCCCCGGCACCGACCCGCGCCGCGCCCTGCTCCGCGCCGACCTCGCCCCCGGCACCGCCGACATACCCGACCGGCGCTTCCAGCGTCTGCCCGCCGGCCTCGCCGTCGCCGCCCGCAGACCCGACGGCACCACCCGCGTCATGGTCCACGTCCACGCCGACCCGCCCCGCCGCACCCCCGGACCCCCCACCCCCGCCGAGGTCGCCGCCGCCTGGCACACCGTCACCGGCGAGGACATCGCCGGCGCGCGCATGGACTCCCTGGCCGTCCTCGACGACGGCAGCCGACAGGCCGCCCGCTACCGCGCCGGCCGCGTCCTCCTCGCCGGCGACGCCGCCCACCGGCAACTGCCCGTCGGCGGCCAGGCCCTCAACCTCGGCCTGCACGACGCCGCCAACCTCGGCTGGAAACTCGCCGCGACCGTCGCCGGCCACGCCCCGCCCGGCCTCCTCGACAGCTACCACGAGGAACGGCACCCCGTCGGCGCCCGCGCCCTCACCCAGATCCGCGCCCAGACCGACCTGCTGCTCGCCGACCCGACCGGCGAACCCCTGCGCGCCGTCACCGCCGAACTCCTCGCCCTGCCCGCCGCCCGCGCCCACCTCGCCGCCGCGATCACCGGACTCGACCACCACCATCCCGAGCCCGGCGCCGAGGAGCACCCGCTCGTCGGCCGGCGACTGCCGCACCCGCTGCCCGAGGCCGGCGTCGGCCTGCTGCTGGCCCCCGCGGGACCCGAAGGGGCCCCGTACCGGGAGCTCGCGGCCCGCTGGGCCGACCGGGTCCGCGTCCACCCACTGCCCGGAACGCACGAGGCCGAACGCGGGCCCGGGGCGCACGGCGCGCTGCTGGTGCGGCCCGACGGGCACGTGGCCTGGGCCGCCGACACCCCCCACCCCCTCGACCACGCCCTCACCCGCTGGTTCGGGGCCCCCACGCCCACCCCCACGCCCGCACCCCGGTCCGCACCGGAGCCCGCCCCCCACGCCCCCGTTCGCGAGCCCGCCACCCGGCGGGCCGTCACACGAAGGAGCACCACCATGGCCCGGCTCACCGGGAAAACGGCCCTCGTCACCGGGGCCAGCCGAGGCATCGGCCGGGCCACCGCCCTGCGGCTGGCCGCCGACGGCGCCCTCGTCGTCGTCCACCACGGCCGCACCGACAGCGCCGCCGAAGAGGTCGTCACCCGCATCGAGAAGGACGGCGGCCGGGCCTTCGCGCTGCGCGCCGAACTCGGCGTCCCCGGCGACGTCGACCACCTCTTCGACGCCCTCGACGAAGGACTGCGCGCCCGCACCGGCGGCACCGACCTGCACATCCTCGTCAACAACGCCGGCATCACCGGCGGCGGCGAGAGCCCCGAGGACACCACCCCCGACGCCTTCGACCGGCTGATCGCCGTCAACGCCAAGGCCCCCTTCTTCCTCGTCCGCCGCGCCGCCCGCACCATGCCCGACGGCGGGCGCATCGTGAACATCTCCTCCGGCCTCACCCGCGTCGCCAACCCCGCCGAGATCGCCTACGCCATGACCAAGGCGGCGCTCGAACAACTCGCCCTGCACTGGGCCCGGCTCCTCGCCCCGCGCGGCATCACCATCAACACCGTCGCCCCCGGCATCACCCGCAACGACAACCCGGTGTTCGACAACCCCGACGCCGTCAAGGCCATGGCCGCGCTCTCCGCGTTCCAACGCGTCGGGGAACCCGAGGACATCGCCGACGTGGTCGCCTTCCTCGCCGGCGACGAGGCCCGCTGGATCACCGGCGCCTTCCTCGACGCCACCGGCGGCACCCTCCTCGGCTGACCCCCGATGAGACCCTCCCGGCCCCCCGCCGCCCCCCGCCTGGCCGGCGCGCTCCCCGCGAGCGCGCCGCCCGGCCGGGCCCTCGCGCACGTGCTCGCCGCCGGCATGCTGCTCGACGCCCTCTCCGTCTCCCTCGCGCTGCCCCTGCTGCCCGCGCTCACCGGCCCCGACACGCTGGGCCCGGCCTGGCCGTTGACCCTGTTCGCGGCCGGTTTCGCGAGCACCCTCCCCCTCGGCACCCACCTCGCCGCCCGCCTCGGCCGCCGTCGCCTGCACCTGGCGGCCCTCGCCGGCTTCGCCCTCACCGCCCTCGTCGGCGTCCTGTGGCCCGACCCCTGGGTCCTCGCCGCCGGCCGCGTCCTCCAAGGCGCCGGCGCCGCCCTCACCGCCCCCCTCGGGCTCGCCGTCCTCACCGCCGGCCGGCCGCCCGGCCCCGCCCGCGACCGCGCCCTGGCCCCTTACACCCGCGCCGGGGTCCTCGGGTTCACCACGGGCCTGCTCCTCGCCGGCCTGCTCGCCGTGCCCGCCGGGCCGCACCGCGCGCTGGCCCTGCCCGGCCTGCTGGCCCTGCCGCTGCTGCTCGCGGCCCGCCGGCTGCTGCCCCCCGACCCGCCCGCCCGGCCCGCCCCGGCCGCCGTGCCCCGGCCGCCGCTGCGGGCGCTCGCGGCGGGCGCCGTGCTGCTGCTGGCGCTGCCGCCCGTGCTGCGGGCCGCCGCCGACCCGGCCACCCCCGCCCTGCTGACGCACCTCGCGCTGGCCGCCGTCCTCCTGCTCGCGCTGGCGCTGGCGCTGCTCGCGCACGCCCGGCCCGGACTCCTGCTGCCGCCCCACCCCGGCTCCCTGCACCGCGCGGCCCTGACCGCGGCCTGCCTCAACGGGGCGCAGGCCACCGTCCTCGTCCTGGTGGCCCTGCGGCTGCACGGGGCCGGCCTCGGCCCGACCGGGACCGCGCTCGCGCTGCTGCCGGCCGCCCTGCCCGCGGCCCTGCTCGGGCTGTTCGGCGGCGGGCCCACCCGCCGGGTCCTGGCCCGGCACGGCACCACCGGGCCCGTCGCCGCCGGTCTCGCGCTCGCGTCCCTCGGCGTCCTGCTCCTGCCCCGGGACGCGGCCGGGCCGGGGGAGGTGGGGGCCGTGCTGCCCACCGTGACGCTGCTCGGGCTCGCCCTCGCCCTCGCCTTCACCCCCCTGCACACCCGGGCCTTCGCCGAGGTGGGCGAACGCGGCCGGGCCGGCGCCGTCACCCTCTACCAGACCGCCGTCCAACTCGGCGCCGTCCTCGTGCCCGCCGCCGGCCTCGCCCTCGCCCCCCGGGGCCCGGACGCGGCCCTCCTCGTCCCGCTCGCGGCCCTCGCCGCCGGCCTGCTGCTCACCCTCACCCCGGCCCGGGGCGGCGGGCGCTGACGGTCCGTCGCGCGGTGCCGTCGGCGGATGTCGTCGCCGGATTCGGAGGTTCCGGGCGCGGGTGATCATGGGGTAGAGTTCTGTTCGTGCTCGCGGGGGAAACCCGACAAAGCGGGTTCATGCGTTGGTGGTCCAAGGAAAGACACCCCACTTCCCGTGGGGGGATGTAGGTGCAAGGCCTGCCCAGCGCTCGATGTTCGAAGGCCCCGGCCTCCTCACGGAGACCGGGGCCTTCGGCGTTCCCGCGCCGGTGCGCGCGGGAGCGGCGGATCAGTAGTTGCCGAGGCCGCCGCAGACGTTCAGCGCCTGCGCCGTCACGGCCGCCGCGTCATCGCTCACCAGGTACTCGACCATCGCCGCGACCTCACGGGTCTCCACGTAACGCCCCATCGGCACCCGCTGGGTGATCCGGTCGAACGCCTCCCGCTCGGTGACCCCCCACACGGCGGCGTAGCGGGTCCGGACCCCCTCCGCCATCGGCGTCTCCACGAAACCGGGGCAGACCGCGTTCACGGTGATGCCCGTCCGCGCCAGCTCCAGGCCCAGGGCCTTCGTCAACCCGACCACCCCGTGCTTGGACGCCGAGTACGGCACCGCCAGCACCACGCCCTGCTTGCCGCCGGTCGAGGCGATGTTGACGATCCGCCCCCGTCCCTGGGCCAGCATCCCGCCGGCCGTCAGGACCTCGCGGGTCATGCGGAACAGGCCGGTCAGGTTCGTGCCGATCACGTCGAGCCACAGCTCGTCCGTCAGCTCCGCCGTCTTCCCGCCGCCGCTGCGCCCCGCGTTGTTGACGAGGATGTCCACCGGACCGAAGCGGTCCACGGCCGCGGCCACGAACGCCTTGATCTGCTCCGGGTCCGACACGTCGCAGGTGGTGCCGTCCACCTCGAAGCCCTCGTCGGTCAGCTCCTTCACGGTCGCCGCCACCCGGTCGCCCTGCCGGGCGCACAGGAACACCCGGGCCCCCAGACCGGCCAGCCGACGGGCCACCGCGAGCCCGATGCCGCTGGTCGCGCCCGTGACGAGGGCCACCGGCTTCGTTGCCTGGGTCATGATCGAAAACTCCTCGCAGTCGCCGTGGGACGTCGAACGCGCCCCGCCCCCACCCTGCGGCCCGGCCCTCGCGTCCCGGTCGAGCCCGGGCCGGCCGGGATGCGGGGCGGTCGGGGCACGGGCCGGCTCAGACGGTGGTCCGGGCCTGGGGGCGGGGGCCGCAGGAGGACACGAGCCGGGCGAGGGCCTCGGGACCGCCCACGCCCAGCGGCGGCCCCGGGCTCACCCCGAGGTCGGACCAGAGCGGGGAGCTGTCGAACCAGTGGTCGCCCAGCAGCATCTCCAGCGAACCCGAGGCCCACGGCCCCGTCTCCGCCGCCACCGCCCGCGCCTGCGCCGCGCCCGTGACCCGTTCCGGCCACGGGACCCCGCCCCACAGCGCCGCCGCCCGCAACAGCCGCTCCACCGGCACCGGGATCGGGTGCGCCGCGTGGTAGACCCGCGCGCCCAGGCGCTCCGGCGGCGCCAGCGCCACCCCGACCAGGGCCCGGGCCAGGTCCGAGGCGGTGATCACGGAGTGCAGGGTGGACCGCTCGGTCGGCGCCCCCGGCAGGGTCCGCAGCAGGCGCACGAGCGTCGGCAACACCCACCGGTCGCCCGCGCCCACCACGATGTGCGGGCGCAGGACCGTGCCGCCCGCCGCCGTCACCAGGTCCTCGGCCAGCGCCCGGGTCCGCGAGGTCTCCGACCCGGGCCGGCGCGTCAACTCCTCGGGCCGCGCCGCCCGGTACTCGCCCCGCCCGTACACCGAGGCCGTGCCCAGGTACACCAGCCGTCGCACCCCGGCCCGCCCGGCGTGCTCCAGCAGCGCGGCCGTGCCCCGTGCGTTCACGCGTTCGTTCGTCGCGGCGTCGCCACCGATCTGCGAGGCGCAGTGGACGACGGTGTCGACCCCGTCGCACAGCCCGCGCAGCGCCGTCGGATCGCCGAGGTCGCCCCACACCACCTCGGTCCCCGGCGGCAGTTCGCCCGGATCCGCGCGGTGCGCCAGCACCCGCAGGGCGCGGCCCGTGGCGGCGGCCTCCCGGACGACGTGCCGTCCCACGAACCCCGCCGCACCCGTGATCAGAACAGTGCTCATCCGACATCCCCTCATGCCATCCGGAAAAAAATACGGACTCCCCGGTCCTTTATTGAGGATGAGGGGGGCGGATGGGGAGCGTCGAAGCCCGGTTCTGTCACCTCGCGGGGTGCGCGGGGGCGTGCGGAGGGGTGGTTTCGGGCGCCTGATCACGGGGTTTTCGGGGGTCCTGGGCGGGCTGGGGTCGGGCGCGGGCGGGTGGTGGGCGGATCAGGGGAGGGCGGCTTGAGCAGGGGACCTCCTGGATGTGATTGACAAACCGTTCGTGCTGTTTTCTACTCGGGCCATCGCCCGCCAGGGGTGCGGCCCGCACCCGAGCCGGCAGGAGGAGATCACGTGGACGACACCGGACGCCAGTCCCGCCCGGAACCGGACCGCGCGACCACCCCCGGCCCTCGGCGTGTCCCCCCATCGGGCCGCGCCCCCGAAGGCACCCTCACCGCCGGCCTGGCCCGACTCGCCCGCCTCGTGCGCGTCACGGGCCGCCGGAACCCGAGCCGGGCGGAGGCCGAACGCACGCGCCGCCGGATCCTCGACGCCGCCTGCGAACTGATCGCCCGCGAGGGCCCGGCCGCCGCCGCCCCGGCCCGCCTGGCCCGCGCCGCCGGCGTGCGCCGGGCCGTGCTGCGCCGCTACCACCCCACCCCCGAGTCGCTGGCCGACGCGGTCTGCGCCCGCGCCCGTGACCCCTTCGCGGAATTCGTGCGGCGCGCGTGGGAGACCGGCACGCCGCCGCTGCGCACCCTCGTCGAACTGACCGCGCGTCAGACCCGTGCGGTGGGCGAGGATCCGGCCGTCCGCGCCGCCCTGCGGATCGCCGCCGAACGCGCGACGCGACCCGATGCGGCGGGCGGCGACCCGTACCGGGCCTGGACCGTTGAGGTGCTGCGGCTGCTCGGCGAGGCCCGCGAACGCGGGGACCTGCCGGCGCGCGCCACCGGCCCGGCCGTCGAGGACCTGGTCCCGGGGCTGTTCCGGGCCCTGGGCGCGGTGGCCTCCCGGGAACTGCCGCCGGCGGAGGCCCGCGGCCGCGCGGAGGCGTGCCGGCTGCCGCTGCTGGCCGCCCTCCCGAAACCCGGCCGGGGCCCGCGCGCGCGGACGGGCTTCGGGGCCAACGGTGGTGACGGAGTGTCGGTGATCATGGGGTAGAGTTCTGTTCGTGCTCGCGGGGGAAACCCTGACAAAGCGGGTTCATGCGTTGGTGGTCCAAGGAAAGACACCCCACTTCCCGTGGGGGGATGTAGGTGCAAGGCCTGCCCAGCGCTCGATGTTCGAAGGCCCCGGCCTCCTCACGGAGACCGGGGCCTTCGGCGTTCCCCCACGCGTCCGTCCGTCCGTCGAGGTGGGCGCCGGCGATCCTCCGGCGCGCCGCGAGCGGTGCGGTCCAGGGTCGGGCCACGGGGCCGCGTGGCCGCCGACGAGGAGAGGGACGCGGATGACCGAGCGGCGGATCCGACTGCACTGCTTCGCGCACGCCGGCGCCGGGGTCTCCGGCTTCCGACGCTGGGGGCAGTTGCTCGCCCCCGCCGGGATCGACCCCGTCGCGCACCCGCTGCCGGGCCGCGAGGGCCGGGCCGGCGAGGCCCGCGTCACCGACCGTGCCGCGCTGCTCGCCGCGATGCTGCCGCTGGTCGCGCCCGCGCCGGGAGCGCCGCGCGACCCGGTGGTGTTCTACGGGCACAGCCTGGGCGGCCTGGTCGCCCACGCCCTGACGCGGGCCCTGCGCGGGGTCGGCCTGCCCGGCCCGGACCTCCTCGTGCTCGGCGCGTGCCCGCCCCCCGGCACCCCCAACTCGCTGACCGACGCCCGACACGCCTCCGACGAGGACCTGCTGCGGCTGCTCGTCGACCTCGACGGGGTGCCCGCCGACCCGGCGCTCGCCAGGTTCTGGCGCCGGATGGTGCTGCCGGTGCTCCGCGACGACCTGCGCCTGGGCGCGGACCTGCGCGACCGGGCCCTGACCGACCGCGCCGACCCGCTGCCGGACCAGCCGATGCTGGTCCTGGCCGGCGACCGTGACCCGCTGGTGCCGGCGGAGGCGATGGCCGGCTGGTCGGCGTACACGACGGGCCCGGTGTACACCCGCACCCTGCCGGGCGACCACTTCTTCGTCCGCGACCCGGAACTCCCCACCCTCCTGCGCCGCACGGCCCGAGTCCTCACCCGAACCCGCACCCCGATCCCGGCCTGAGCCGGCGGGGCCGCCGGCGGGGGCTTGCTACCGTCGGTCAGTCGCTGGGCGGGGTCGCGATGCCGAGGTGGCTGCGAGGGGCGGCGTGGCGACAGGGCGACGGGGACGAGCCGGTGATGTGGCGTGTCGACGAGACCGATCGATCCGGAGCTGCCGGAAGCGTGGTGGGAGGCGTTCAACCGTTCCTTGGATGCCCTCGCGGCGCAGGAGACCAGCCGGGTGGCGACACCCGACACGGTGACGATCACGCAGGACGGGGTGACGGAGGCGGCGCGTCGCTTCGTCCCGGAGGGCGTGGACACCGTGGTGCGGCGGTGGCGCCCGGCTCACGCCGATCTGAACTGGGCGAACATGACGGGCCCGGAGTTCTGCCTGTTCGACTGGGAGGACTGGGGCATGGCACCGCGGGGGTTGGACGCCGCGTCGTTGTGGGGGAACTCGCTCGCCGTCCCGGACCTCGCCGAGCGCGTGCGCCACGAGCGACGGCACGACCTGGAGAGCCGGGACGGCAAGCTGATGACCCTGTTCGTCTGCGCGAAGATCCTCGCCCCGGACGCGCACCCCGAGGACCCGCGCCTCGAACCCGCCCGCCGGACGGCGGAGCGGATCACGGCGGAACTTCGATCCGCCTGACGGGCGGCCCGTGACGTCGGGCGGGTACCGGAGGGCGTCGATCAACTCCCGGCCCGAGGCGGCGGGGCGTCTATACGGTTTGCTCGGCCATGGCGTTCTCGATCAGGGGCACGGCGGTCGGGGGTTGGAGACCGAGTGCGGCGAGGGCCTGGGGGGTGAAGGGGACTTCGGCCAGTTCGTAGGTGCCGCGATCGGTGCGGGCGAACTCGGGGCCGGTGCGGTCGTCGAAGGACCAGGCCCGGGCCTCGGCGAGGTAGATGTGCTGGACCTCGTCGCGCTCGGTGTCGGTGAGGGTCCCCAGCAGTCGGACGATGCGCGCCTCGCCGGCGATCTCCTCGTGGATCTCGCGGTGGAGGGCGGCTTCCGGTGTGGGGTCGCCGTCCTCGACGCCGCCGCCGACGAGCACGTGGTAGACGCCGCGCCCGGGGACGGTGCGGCGGATGGCGAGCATGGTGCGGGCCGGGGTGACCAGGACGGCCCGGACGCGTTCCTTCACGGTCTCTCCTCGGGGTGGGTGTCGGGGTCAGAGGGGGGTCTCTGTCAGGAGGGAGTAGGTCAGGAGGGCCAGGGTGAGGGTGCACAGGAGGGTTCGGACGCGGTTGGCTCGGGTCCAGGGGGATTCGAAGCGGGTGCGCAGGGCCGTGGCTTCGGCGGGGGTGAGGTGTTCGGGTGGGCCGGCCGCTTCCAGGGCGTTGTTCAGCGGGATGTTGATCCTGCCCGTGACCGCGAGGGAGGCCAGGTAGACCACGAGGGCGGCGGTGACCGGGAGGGGGGTGGGGTGGGGGTTCGGGGCGAACCAGGTGAGGGCGGCGGCGAGCGCGGTGAACAGGGCGGTGCCCAGGTAGCCGAGGAGGAACCAGCCGTTGAGGATGACCCGGTTGATCCGCTGCATCACCTCGATCAGGGTTCGGTCGTCGGTTTGGCGCAGGGCCGGCATCACCGAGATGCCGAAGCCCCAGAACAGTCCGGCCACCAGGCCCGCCGTCAGCGTCGCGGCCCCCAGGGCCGCCACTCTCGCGATCTCCACCCCGACATCCACCCCTCGTCGTCTCGTCCGGCGGCCATCATGGCAGCGGGAGGGCGGTGTCGGCACGGTGGTTTCGGCGGTGCGGGGCACGGGTGGTGACGGTCCGTCGGCGGACGTCGTCGCCGGATTCGGAGGTTCCGGGCGCGGGTGATCATGGGGTAGAGTTCTGTTCGTGCTCGCGGGGGAAACCCTGACAAAGCGGGTTCATGCGTTGGTGGTCCAAGGAAAGACACCCCACTTCCCGTGGGGGGATGTAGGTGCAAGGCCTGCCCAGCGCTCGATGTTCGAAGGCCCCGGCCTCCTCACGGAGACCGGGGCCTTCGGCGTTCCCGCGTGGGTCAGCGGGTCAGCGGGTCAGCCGGTGATCGGGGAAGTGCCGATGCAGGTGGCGCTGCCGGTGCCGGTGTTCTCGGCGAGGACCTTGCCCTTGTGGAGGATCTTGCACGTGATGGAGGCGTCGGGGGCGCCGGCCGGCACGAGGCTGGAGGCCATGACGCCGCGCAGGGTGACGTTCTTCTTCCACGGCACGGTGGGCTTGGTGACGGTCTCGGTGCCGGGGTTGGTGGCCTCGCCCTTGCCGTCGCCGAAGACGATGACCTCGACGCCGGTGCCCGTGACCTCGTAGGTGACCTCGTAGGGGGTGTCGACGGCCTTGTCGACGGCCTCGGCGACCGCGCCGTCGACCGCCTTGCCGGCGTCCTCGGCGGCGGAGCAGGCGCCGAGCCCGGCCACCAGGGCGGCGACGGCGACGACTCGGGCGATGCGGCTCACGTGCATGGTGGGTGTCCTCGGGGGTGGTACGGATCTGGTGTGCATCTGGTGCGGATGCCGATCCCGCACTCAACAGTAAAGGATTCTTAAAGTCAACCTGTGAGGGGGGTGGGGTCCGGCCGGGGGTGCGGGGTGGGGGGCGGCCGGTTCCGGGTGCTCGGGGGAGGGGGGAAACCTACCTTTCGGGGCCTTGAATATGCCTTCGAGGGGCAATGTTCGGCATTCCGGTTCGGATTTCGCGGGTTTCCTTGCCGGTTTTCTCGCGCGGGGGGTGTGGGGAACCGGTGGGGTGATCGGCTTATTCGGAATGGTGCCTTCCGGAGTGGGGGTGAGAGGGGTTCCCGGGGTTTTCCGGCCGGGGGTGGGGGAATCGGGCCGGCCGAAAGTTTGTGGGGTGCGGGGAGTTGTCGACGTGCGGGGTGCGAGGCGGCTCGGGGGCCGGAAGCGGAACACGACAGTCGTGTTGCGGGACTCGTGATCGAGGGGTCCCGGCGGCCGGGGTGGGGGATGATGAGCGCGCCCGGGGGCCTCCCCGGGGGCCGGCGGCGAGCACGGGGTGGGGGACGGGTGCGTCCAAGCGGGGTCGGATCACCGGTACGGGCGGCGCGGCAGCCGCTGACCCGCCCGCGGATCGTCGCGGCGGCCCTCAGGATCCTGGAACGCGAGGGCACGGCGGGCCTGAGCATGCGCAAGCTCGCCGACGAGCTCGGCAAGGCCCCCGCCGCCGTCTACCGGCACGTCAGCGACAAGCGCGAGCTGATGGGGCTGCTCTTCGACGAGGTCTCGCGCCGCATCGTCATTCCCGAGTCCGACGACGAGCCCCGGGCCCTGATCCTGGCCGCCGCCCAGAACGCGCACCGCACCCTGGAGGAGCACGGCTGGGTCGCCGCCGGCATGTTGGACGGCGCGCTGGTGGGCGCGACCTCCCTGCGGCTGTCCGAGTTCGTCCTCGACACCCTCGTGCGACACGGGATGAGCGACGAGGCGGCGGCGCGGCTGCACCTGGCGATCTGGCAGTACCTGATCGGGCACCTCGTCGCCGGCGCGCCCCGCGTCATCGGGCCGGAGACCGGCGACGCGGAGCCCGGCCGGTATCCGACCGTGCACCGCGTCGCCCCGCTCATCGAGCGGATGAGCGACCAGGAACGTTTCACCGCCGGGCTGCGCGTGCTGTTGGACGGGGCCTTCGCGCCGGCCCCGCCCGTCACCCGGTCCGCAGGCGCGGCACCGGCGTGAGCGCGGCGGCCCGGGGCCGGCGCAGCGGCACCGGCTCCGCGGCCCGCCGCCCGCCGCCGAAGGGCCCGGTGTCCGGGGACCTGGTGTCGGGCGGTTCGGGGGCCGGCGTGTTCGGTGCGTCCGGTGCCGGTGTGGTCGGCGCCTGTGTGTTCTGCGAGGGGAAGAACAGGGTCAGTTCCGCCCGTCCGCTGATCCGCAGCTTGCGGTAGGAGTGGGTCAGGTGCGATTCCACGTTGCGCAGGCTGACCTTGAGCGAACGCGCGATGCTCCGGTTGCTCATCCCGCGCGCCGCCAGGTCCGACACCAGCCGTTCCGTCGGCGTCAGCAGGGACTCCGCCGAGGCCTTGCGCGGGTCCGGTCGCCCGCCCGCGTCCCGCAGCTCCCGCTGCACGGCCCGCACCAGGCCGTCCGCGCCCAGCGAGATGCCCACCTCGTTGGCCCGGTGCAGCAGTTCCCGGGCCCGGCCGGCCCGGCCGCCGCGCCGGTGCGCGCACCCGGCGGCGAACAGGGCCTGCGCGAACAGCAGCGGCGCCGGTTCCGGCTCCAGCAGGTCCGCCGCCTGCCCCGCCCAGCGCAACGCCTCCTGCCCGGTGCCGGCCGCGGCCTGCGCGACCAGGGCCCGGCCCAGCGCGAACGGCGCGTCCCAGCGCCGGGCCAGTTCCGTCTCCTCGCGGGCCGTGCGCCGCGCCCCCGTCACGTCGCGCAGCTCCATCTCCAGCGCCGCCCGGGTCGAACGCCAGGGCAGCACGGCCGGGTTGACCACCCCGCGCCGGGCCAGTTCCTCGGCCACGTACCCGATCAGCGCGAGCCCCTGCGGGGCCTTGCCCAGCCGGCCCAGGGCGCGGGCCGCGCTGTGCGCGAGGTGCAGGTGCCACCAGGTGCCCGGCCGGTCCCCGGCGCCCACCGGCACCTCGTCCACGAGGGCCCCGGCCCGCGCCACGTCGTCCTTCTCCAGCGCCACGTCGATCAGCACGCTGCGGGCCAGCGCCCCCACGTGGTGCCGGCCGGCGCCGATCCGGGTCAGGAGCTCGGCGGCCTCCCGCGCGTCGTGTTCGGCCTCGGCCAGCGCGCCCCGGTGCAGCCGCACCAGGGCCCGCACGGCCAGGGCCTCGGCGAGCCGGGGCACCGCGCCCTCGGCCCGCGCGAGCCGCACCTCGGCCGCCATGTGCCGGCCCGCGCCGTCCACGTCCCCGGCCCACAGCAGGGCCAGCAGGGCGTGGTACCAGCTGGGGGAGCCGTGCGGGGCGCGCGGCACGGACAGGATCCGGTCCGCTATCCGGCGCACCGCCGGGGCGCTGTCCCCGGCGGCGGTGCGGGCGAGCAGCACGCGTTCGAGGCGGTCGCCCTCCGGGCCGCGCGCGCCGAGGCCGTCGGGCGTCCCGTCGGCTTCAGGCGTGCCGGCTTCGGGTGTGCCGGCCTCGGGCGCGGGCGCGCCGGCGGTGCCCTCGTGCAGGCGCAGGTGGGTCAGGGCCCGGTGCAGCCGGGCCAGTTCGGCCGGGTCCCGGGGCACGTCCTCGCGCCGTACCTCCTCCAGCACCCGGCGGGCCCGCGTCGGCTCGTCCAGCCGCAGCAGCGCGTCCGCCAGTCGCAGGGAGCGGCGCAGTCGCTCGCCCGGGTCGCGGGCGCCGGCCGCGTGCGCGGTCAGGGCGCGGGCCGCGGCGGGCAGGTCCAGGCTGGTCAGGGCCTCGATGCGCAGGCCCTCGGCGTCCCCGTCGGCCTCCGGTCCGCCGTAGAGCACGGCCTTCTCGATCAGTCGGCGGGCGCCGGCCGGATCCCGACCCAGCGCGCCCCGGGCCACGTCGAGCAGCAGCGGCGCCATCCACGGTTCGTCCAGCCGGTGCGCGCGCACGAGGTGCGCGGCGACCTCCGGGGCGGGGGCGCCGCGTTCGCGCAGGCAGCGGGCCGCCGCCCGGTGCAGTTCGGCGCGTTCGGCGCACGGGATGTCCTGGTAGAGCAGCCCGGCCAGCAGCGGGTGCCGGAACCGGGTGTCGTGCGGGTCCAGCAGCCCGGACTCGGTCAGCCGGTTCAGGCAGCGGCACGCGTCCTGCGCCGAGACCCCGCACAGCCGGGCCAGCAGGCCCACGTCCACGGGCCCGGTCAGGGCGCTGACGGCGCGCGCCACGTCCAGCCCGTGCGGGTCCAGCCGCCGCAGCAGGCACAGGATCCGCTCGCGGACCGCCGGCAGCGGGCGCCGGCCGTCCGCGCCGACGCCCTCGGGCGTCTCGCCGCCCGCGCCCGCCGGGGTGGTGCGCAGGCGTTCGGTCAGCAGGTAGGGGTTGCCGCCGGTGTCGGCGATCAGGGCGTCCACGGACTCCCGGCCGTGGTCCCCGAGGGCCGCCGCCAGGTCCACGGCCGCGCTCGTGCTCAGGTCGTGCAGGTGGATGTGCCGGTCGGGCCGGATGCCCTCGCCGAACTCGACCAGCAGGTGCGGGTCCCGGGTGGGTTCCCCGCAGCGCTTGGTGGCGACCAGGGCCACCGGGAGGTGTTCCAGCCGGCGGGCCAGGAAGCCCAGCCAGAGCAGGGACTGCCGGTCGGCGTGCTGCACGCAGTCCACGGTGAGCAGGACCGGGGCCCGTCGGGCCGCGCCCGCCAGGGCCGAGAACAGCTCCGCGAGCAGCGGGTAGTCGGGGTCGACGGGGGCGCCGTTGGGGCCCGCGCCGCACGAGGCGAAGGCCCGCTCCCAGCCCCGGGCCGTTTCCGGCAGGGTGCCGAGCAGCTGGTGCACCACCCCGAGGGGAAACCTTTCCTCAGTGGCCGAGGCCGTCGCCGACAATACGATCATGGACCGCTCCCGGGCGGTCTCCTCGGCCCAACGCAACAGGGAGGTCTTGCCCGTTCCGATGAACCCCTCGACCAACGCCACCGCACCCGAACCCGCCCTGGCGGAATCGAGCACCCCGGTGATGATCCCCGCTTCTTCGTTCCTGCCGAACAGTTCCTGGGGCACCGCCCCCACACCTCCTGCTAGCACGGTCGACGATCCGGTCAACGGTTCGGCGGACCAGGAGAGGGCCCGTGTCCGCGCCGCCCTCGGCGCCCGCCGCACGGCCGGATTCTCGTCCTGTTCGGGGCCCCCGGAAAGCAGTCGGCCGAACGCATGGGAAACCGGCGCGGTCAAGGCCGGTTCTCGGTCACGCGAAAAGGTGCCGGCCCGAGTTCGGCGCGGCGCGCGGGAAACGACGTGGAAGATGTGGGAGCGACCCGGCGCTCCGACCCGTTCCCACCCCCCGGAAATCGGTGAACGGTGTACACCCGCAATGCCCGCCGACGGTAGCACGGCCACCCTCCGGTTTCGCGGGGAAGTTTCGCCGACTCCCTTTCAAACGTGTTCCTTCGGCCAGTGCTTCGGTGGCACCGTATTGCCGCCCCGGACCCGGGTACCGGTACCGTCGGCACGGCTTTCGCGGTGCCGGCCGACCGTCCCCGCACCCGAGGACGGGAGGGACCCCGGCCCGAGCGCCCCGACCTGTTGGCGGAAAACACATCCGAAGGAGCGCAGCCGCGTGTCCCCGATCCGACCCGAGGACCACCCCTGGCGCCGGCCGGCGGGCGAGCAGCCCGGCCCCGACCGCACCGAACGCTTCACCCTCACCCTGACCGGACTCCTGCCGCACGCCTACGCCCACGCCTGGCGCACGGTCCTGGCCGCCGACCCGCTCGGCCGCACCGCCGTCCACCGCGACCCCGACGGCCGGCCGCGCCGCGTCCCGGTGCCCGGCGCGCGCACGGAACTGCGCATGGTGGACTGGCGGGCCACCCGCCCCGCCGTGCAGGACACCCGGCTCGCCGAACTCCTCGCGGCGGAGGCCGCGGCCGGCCTGCGCCCGGAGCACGCGCGCCCGGGGCACGTGCGCCCCGAATACGTGCGCCCCGAGTACGCGGTCCCGATGCGGGCCACGTTGATCCGGCGCGACGAGGACACCTGGACCCTCGCCTGGCGCTACGCCCGCGAGCTCGCCGACCGGGCCACCGGCCTGCGGCTGCTCGCCGAGGTCGCCGACACCTACGCCGTGCTGCTGCGCGGGGACCTCGTGCCCGAGGGGGCGGGCCGGTGAGCGCCGGGGACTCCGTCCGCCTGTTCTGCCTGGCCCCCGAGGGCGTCTCGGCCGGGGTCTACCTGCCCTGGGCCGACGCCCTGGGCCCGGCCGTCCTCGTCACCCCCGTCGAACTCCCCGGGCACGGCCGCCGCACCGACCGGCCGCGCACCGCCCCCGACCGGGTCCTCGCCGAGATCCTCCCCTACGTGGCCCGGCTGCGGGACCGGCCCTTCGCCCTCTACGGGCACGGCCTCGGCGCCCTCCTCGCCCACGAGATCGCCGTCCGGCTCGAATGGGAGCACGACGCCGTCGCCGAACGCCTCTACGTCTCCGGCACCGGCCCCCACCCCCGGCCCGCGCCCGCCGGCGCCGCCCCCGCCCCCGTCCCCGTCGACGCCGACCTGCTGCGCTCCCTGGCCGATCAAGGCCGGATCCCGCCCGGCGCCGCCGAACCCCGCCGCGCCGCCCGCACCCTGGCCGCGCTCCGCGCCGATCTGACCCTGCGAGCACAGTGCCGGCCCGACCCCCGGCACGTGCTGCACTGCCCCCTCACCGTCATGACCACCCCCCGGGACCCCGACCTCACCCCCGCCGACGCCGCCGCCTGGCGCGCCCGCACCCGCAGCACCACCCGCGTCGAGAGCTTCACCGGGGACCCGCACTTCCCCCTCAGCGCCCGCTGGGAGGTGCTCGGCACCTTCGAACGCGACCTCGTGCGCCCCCGCGCGGCCCACCGCGCCGCCGGTCTCGCCGGCACCGCCTTCTGAACCCCGCGCACACCCCCGGGACCCCCGCCGTCCCACAACCGGCAACGGGAATTGCCCCCGGCGCCCGGCATCCACATGCTGGGCGCCGGAGGTGACCTCCGATGCCGACGGACCCGTCGCAGCCCCCCACCGGCCGCCGCCCCCGCCGTGCCACTGCCGGCGTCCGGGCCGTCCGGACGCGCCGAACCGACCCGGAAGGCGGACCGCATGACCGCACACCCCTTGGAGGACCGGGGCCACGAAGCCTTCGACGAGGACCCCGACCCCGACCTGCCGGACGCCTCCCTCGACGACGCGGCCGTGGACGCGGCCGCGGATCCGACGGGCGGTGACGCGGGCCTCGACGACACCGACCCCGGCCTGCCCCCCGAGGTCCTGCCCTGGCTGCGCGGCCTGTTCGGCCCCGGCGACACCGCCGACGCCGTCCGCCGCGTCCTCGACGCCGCCGGCGCCGCCGGGGCCGGGACCCGCGCCCTCGCCGCGACCTTCCCCCGCGCCGAGATCCTCGTCGCCGACCGTTCCCCCGCCCGCCTCGCCCGCGCCGCGATCCGCGCCGCCCGCGCCGGCATCGGCGACCGCGTCGGCACCCGCCGCGCCGACCACCCCGCCGACCACGCCGCCCTGGGCCCCGCCGAACTCGTCTGGACCGGCAACGCCTGCCGCCGCCTGGGCGACCAACAATGGGCCCTGACCGGCCTGGCCGCCGCCCTGCGCCCCGGCGGGATCCTCGCCGTCGCCGAACGCGGACTGCCCCCGCGCTACCTGCCCCGCGACATCGGCATCGGCCGCCCCGGCCTCCAGGCCCGCCTCGACGCCGTCGAGGAGTCCCTGATCGCCGCCGACCGGGCCCGCCTGCCCGGCTCCGTGCCCGTCGTGGAGGACTGGCCCCGACTGCTGGCCGCCGCCGGACTCGTCCCCACCGGCAGCCGCACCTTCCTCGTGGACCTGCCCGCCCCCCTCGGCCTCGCCGCCCGCCGCCGCCTGCACGCCCGACTGACCCGGCTGCTCGCCGAGGCCGGCGACCTCCTCGACCTCGTGGACCGGCTCACCGTCGAGGAACTCGTCGACGGCGACGCCTGCACCGGCATCCTGTGGCGCCCCGACGCCTTCTACCTGACGGCCGTCACCGTGCACACCGCCCGCCTCTGCGCCCCCCGCGCCTGCTGACCGAAGGACCACCCGTGAACGCCCCCGGAGCGCCCCGCGCCCGGGGGCGTTCGGCCGCCCGGGGCAGGGCCGGGCCGCTCATCCTTCGGTCAGTTCTGCGGTCGGACCGTATTGAGGCCCCCACCGCCGCGAACCTACGTTCCCGGTGCAGCGGACGGCACTCGTCCGGGACGGCTCACGTGGGGAGGACACGGTGCGGATCGGAGTACTGGGACCGTTGCACGCCGAGCTCGACGGGGTGGACGTCGTGCCCACCGCCGACAAGAAGCGCCGCATCCTCGCGCTGCTCGCCCTCCACCCCGGCCGGCTCGTGCCGGTCGCCGACCTCGCCCACGAGGTGTGGGGGCCCTGCCCGCCGCGCAGCGCCCACAACACCCTCCAGACCTACGTGCTGCGCCTGCGCCGCGACCTCGCCGCGGCCCACGGCGGGCCCGAGGGCCCGGCCCGGGCCCGCGCCCTGCTCGCCACCGGCCACGGCGGCTACCTGCTGCGGATCGACCCCGGCGACGTGGACGCCCACGCGTTCACCGCCGCCGCCCGCACCGGGCACGCCGCGTTCGCCGCCGGCGACCCCGCCGGCGCGGCCCGCGAACTCGGCCGCGCCCTGGCCCTGTGGCGCGGACCCGCCCTCGTGGACCTCGCCGGCTCCCCGGGCCTGCGGATCCGGGCCGCCGCCCTCGAAGAGGAACGCCTGCTCGCGCTGGAGCGCCGGCTCGACGCCGAACTGCGCCTGGGCCGGCACGACGAACTCCTCCCCGAACTCGTGGAACTGACCGGACTGCACCCCACCAACGAACGCCTGCACTCCCAGGCCATGGTCGCCTTCCACCGGGCGGGCCGCTCCGCCGTCGCCCTGGAGCTGTACCGGGAACTGCGCCGCCGGCTCGTCGGGGACCTCGGCCTGGAGCCCTCGATCCGCCTGCAACGCCTGCACCGGGCCGTGCTCACCCTCGATCCCCGCCTGGAGGAACTCGCCCACGGCGGCCGGCCCACCCCCACCTTCGACCTGTACGCGGCCTGACACCACCCACCACGAAAGGGGACCACCGTGACCCAGCAGCCCGTCACCCTGTACGAATGGGCCGGCGGCGCCGAGGCGCTGGAACGGCTCACCGAGGAGTTCTACACGCACGTCCGCAAGGACGAGCTGCTCGCCCCGCTCTTCGCGTACATGACCGACGACCACCCCCAGCACGTGGCCACGTTCCTCGGCGAGGTCCTCGGCGGACCCCCCGCCTACACCGAGCACCACGGCGGCTACCGGCGCATGCTCTCCAGCCACCGGGGCCGCGACATCACCCCCGAACAGCGCGCCCGCTGGGTCGAGTTGATGCTCGCCGCGATGGACACCGTCGGACTCCCCGACGACGCCGAGTTCCGCTCCGCGTTCGTCGGCTACATCGAGTTCGGATCCCGGCGCGCCATGGCCAACTCCCGGCCCGACGCCGGCCCCTCCGGCCGCACCACCATCAAGACCTGGGGCTGGGGCGAGGCCCTCCCCGGCGATGACTGACCGGCGTCCGGGCCGGGCCCCGGGCCGGATCCCGGGTCGGGCCCCGGGCTCGGCGCCGCGCGGGCGTCCCGGGAACGGCAACAAATGTTGTCCGCGTCACCGCCCCGGTCCGAGCATGAGCACCCTCGGCGACAGGACCGACCGGACCGACATCACCGACCGTACGGGCCCCCGTCGCCGCGCGACCACCCGCGACGGGGCCGGCCGCCCGCCGCCCCGACCACCCCCGTGAACCTCGAACAAGGAGTTCGCCATGCGCCCGATCCCACGCCCAGGCCCCGCGCGGCACACCGCGCACCGACCCACGCGGCGGCCGCGGACGGGAGGCGACGCGCGATGAGCGTGGAGACCGAACCCCGCACCCCCACCCCCGAGAAGGGCGCGGGCCGCCTGCCGTTCGCGGTGTACCTGCTCGCGTTCAGCCTGTTCGCGATGGGCAGCGCCGAGTTCCTGCTCGCCGGCGTGCTGCCCGACATCGCCACCGACCTGGACATCTCCCTGTCCCAGGCGGGCGCCCTGATCTCCGCGTTCGCGATCGGCGTCGTCATCGGCGGGCCCCCGCTGGCCGTGCTCACCCTGCGCTGGCCGCGCCGCACCACCCTCGTCGTCTCGCAGGTGTTCTTCGCCGCCGCCGTCGCGGTCGGCCTGGTCACCGACGACTTCGTGGTGCTGCTCGTGACCCGCTTCCTGTGCGGCCTGGCCTACGCCGGGTTCTGGGCGGTGGCCGCCGTCACCGCGATCAGCCTCGTCACCCCCGACCGCACCGCCCGCGCCTCCGGCGTCGTCGTCAGCGGCCTCAGCATCGCCATGGTCGCCGGCGGCCCGGCGGGCGCGCTGCTCAGCCACTTCACCGACTGGCAGGGCGGATTCTGGGCGGTGGTGGCCCTCACGGTGCTCGGCGCGATCTCCACGGCCGTCGCCGTCCCCGCCACCAGCGCGGCCGGCGAACCCAGCGTGCGCCGCGAACTCACCGCGATGAAGCAGCCCCAGCTGTGGGTGATCTACGCGGCCACCCTGCTCAGCACCGCCGCCTACATGATCACCTACAACTACTTCGCGGCCTTCCTCACCGACATCACCGGCATCGACGCCGTGTGGGTGCCCGCCGTCCTCGTCCTCTTCGGCATCGGCGCCTTCATCGGCCTGTCCATCGGCGGCCGGATCTCCGACGGACGCCCCCACCACGCCCTGCTCATCGGCGCGGCCGGCATCCTCGTGACCTCCGTGCTGCTCGCCCTCCTCGGCCGGCACACGGCGGCCGTCGTGCCGCTCGCCCTGCTCCTGGGCGTCGCCGGCTTCATCCTCAACCCCGCCATCTACGGCCGGGTGTTCACCGTGGCCTTCCAGGCCCCCACCCTCGCCGGCGCCACCGCCGTCTCCATGTTCCAGCTCGGCATCAGCATCGTGCCGGTCGTCGCGGGCGTCGCCCTCGGCGCGGGCGCCTCGCTGACCGCCATCCCCTGGCTGGGCGCGGTCATCGCCGTGCTCACCGTCCCCACCGTCCTCATCGACCGGGCCATGAACCGCAAGCGGCAGGCAGCCGCGACCCCGGCCGAAGCCTGACCCCGCGCGTCCCTCACCACCGGCCCGGACCCCGGGCCGGACGGTGGGTGCGCCCCGCGAGGTCGGCGACCACCCGCCGTGAGAGAGGAACACGCACACCCATGCCCGACATCGACAACGCGCTCGGATACGAACTCGGCAGCCGCGTCGTCTCGACCATCGAGAGCGACGCCCGCCGCGAACCGGTCACCTTCCGGCTGCTGGACCGCGAGTGGGAGCTGCTGCCCGAGGTGTTCCCGCCGTTCACCGACCCCGGCCCCGGCCTGTTCGCGTCCTGGGTGCCCTACGAGAAGGGCACCCGGTTCCTGGAGATGGGTTGCGGCGCCGGTCTCGCCGCCGTCCTCGCCGCCCTGGAGGGCTGCGAACGGGTCTGGGCCCTGGACGTGAACCCGGCCGCCGCCGAGAACGCCCGCCGCAACGCGGAGCGGCACGGCGTCGCCGACCGGGTCACCGCCCTGACCGGCGACCTGTTCGCGCCGCTCGCCCCCGGCGAGACCGTGGACACCATCTTCTGGAACACCCCCTTCATCGAGGCCCCCGAGGGCCGGCCCTACCGGGGCCACATCGAACGCGCCGTCTTCGACCCCGGCTACGGGCTCGTCGCCCGCTTCTTCCGCGAGGCCGCGACCCACCTGGCCCCCGGCGGCCGGGTCCTGATCGGCACCAGCGAGGTCATGGGCAACGCGCCCAAGATGCTGCGGGCCGCCGCCGACGCCGGCTTCGAGGGGACGCGGCTGCGCGGGGAGTCCGTGGAGCTGCCGCCCGAGGCCCTGGGGGACTCCGAGACGGTCCGCGCCCACGTGGACGAGCGCGGGGTCCTGGCCATGGACTTCACGCTCTACGGGTTCACCCGCCCGTGAACGCCGCCCCGTGCACGCCCTGTGTGACGCATCCGACCGTGAACAGCTCGACTCGACGAACGATGGGACTGTGACGTGAACGCCAACGGGAAAGCCGACCGCACCACCGACCGCACCGGATTCGACGTGGTCGTGGCCGGCAACGGGGTCCTCGGGCTCTCGCTCGCCTGGGAGCTGGGCCGGCGCGGGCAGCGGGTGGCCGTGGTGGGCAGGCCGCACCGGCCGTGGGCCGGATCGGCGGCGGCCGGCGCGATGCTGGGCTCCTTCGGCGAGGTGACCACCTCCCTGCTGTCCACCGAGCACGGCCGCGCCAAGCTGGAACTCGGCATCGACGCCGGCCGGCTGTGGCCCCAGTGGTTGGAGCGGCTGGAGGAGGAGACGGAGGGCGGCGAGCACAGCGGACCGATCCGCACCGCCAACGGCACCACCGTCATCCTCAACACCATCGGCACCGCCGAGATCGACGACACCAACTACAACGCGATCCGCGCCGAACTCGACCGCTACGACGAGCCCTACGAGGACGTGGAGCCCGCCGACCTCGACTGGGTCGACGCCGAACCCATATCCAGGCCCCTGAAGGCATTCCACATCCCCGGCGAACACGCCGTCGACGCCTCCGCCCTCCTCACCCGCCTGGAGACGGCCGCCGTCCGCGCCGGCGTCACCCTCGTGGACGCGTTCGCCACCCGCGTCGAACACCGCGGGGACCGGGTCACGGGCCTCGTCCTCGACAACGGCGAGACCCTGCACGCCGACCACGTCACCCTCGCCGCCGGCGCCCGCACCCAGGAACTCCTGGACTCCCTGCCCATCGGCACCCGCATCCCCCGCCTGGTCAGCGGCTACGGCGTCTCCTCCCTGATCGCCACCGGCGACGGCACCACCCCCGACAGCGTCATCCGCACCCCGAACCGCAGCTTCGCGTGCGGGCTGCACGTCGTGCCGCGCGGCGAGGGCCAGGTGTACGTGGGCGCCACGAACGTCATCTCCGTCGAACCCCGCGACACCGCCGAGATGCGCGACCTGGTGTTCCTCCTCCAGTGCGCGCACCGGCAGGTCCGGCGCAACCTGTGGAACAGCGATGTCAGCAAGGTGCAGGTCGGCAACCGGCCGGTGTCCGTGGACGGCTTCCCGCTGCTCGGCGCCGGCGGCATGGACGGCCTGTGGGTGATGACCGGCACCTACCGCGACGGCCTGCACCTGAGCCCGCTGCTCGCCCGCGACTTCGCCGCCCGCATCCTCGGCGAGACCCCGATCGCCGACCTCGACCGCTTCGCGCCCGTCCGGCAGCCGCTGAACGGGGGCGGCCGGCAGGAGATCGTGGACGTGCTCATCGACCACCAGATGGGCATCGGCTACGAGCAGGACTGGACCATCCCCGTCGAATGGCACCAGTGGATCGAGATGGACCTGCGGCCGGCCACCCTGGCCTGGGCCGACGAACTCGACCCCGAGTACACCCCGCCGGCCGAACTGCTCTTCGCGTCCCGCTTCGACCCCGAGCTGGTCAGCCTGCTGCGCAAGTACTACGCGACCTGCCGCGAACACCGCTGAGCCTCGGCGGCCGCCAGGCCCACGTTCCTCACCCTCTGCCCGCGCACCACAGAAAGGTCCCGACCATGGCCGTGGAGAACATCGACCCGCCCGAACTGCCCAAGCCCTACGGATGGCGACAGGTCGCCGTCGGTACCGGTGACCGCCTGGTGTTCCTCAGCGGACAGGTCGCCAAGAGCGCGGACGGCACCCCCGTCGGCACCGGCGACCTCGCCGCGCAGACCGAACAGGTCTACCTGAACATAGCCACCGGCCTCGCGGCGGGCGGCGCGAGCTTCGACGACGTGCTGCGGCTCACCGTGTACGTCAAGGACTGGCACCTCGACAAGTGGGAGGCCATCACGGCGGGGCCGCGCGCGCGGCCGAGAAACTGGGCGTGGACGTGGTCAAGCCGACCACGCTGGTGGGCGTGGCCACGCTCGCGGAGCCCGAGTTCATGATCGAGATCGAAGCCTGCGCCATCGCCTCCTGACCCACCCCGCCCCACCCCGAAACCGCGGCCCCCCTCCGGGACCTTCCCCCGTTCCCGGAGAGGGGCCGCTTCGCGCCCGGGCTCAGCGGTGGGCGTCCTTGACACCGGCCACGAACGCGGTGAACGCGGTCGCGCCGAAGGCGAGGGTGGGGCCGGCGGGGTTCTTGGAGTCCCGGACGGGCACGGTGGCGGAGGCCATCAGATCGGCCGAGACCTCGACGCACTCCCCACCGTTCTGGCTGTAGGACGACTTGAACCAGCGGATGGCTTCGGTGCTCACGATGTGCCCTTTCGTAGTTCGTGGATCAGGGCCACGGATGCCGCCTGGGACATCGCTCGGGCCTGGAGCTGATAGTAGGCCGCCAGCATTCGGCCTGTCGTACGCGTGTCCCGCTCCAAGTGCCCACGCTGTGCCGACTCCGCGTAGGACACCACCGACCGGTTCGGCATGGTCAGGATGTAGAGCGGCAGGTGGAGCGGGCGCCAGGCCCCCATGCCGAACGGTGCCACTTGGAGGATCGTGTTCGCGGCATCGGCGAACTCGATGAGGGCGTCCAACTGAGCGGCCCACACCTCCGGTGGTCCTACGGTTCGCCGGAGGCAGCTCTCGTCCAGGACCAAGTGGATCAGCGGGCGCCGGGAGTGGATCCGCTGACGGTCGGCGATCACCTGGAGTCGTTCCGCAGCCTCGTCCGGGGTGGCCACGTCCATGCCGACCTCGGCCTGTACGAGTTCGGCGGCGTAGCCCGGCGTCTGCACCAACCCCGGGATCGCGCTCACCCCGTACACGCGCAGTTCGACGCACTGCGTCTCCAGGTCCACGTACTCGGCGAAGCCTTCGAGGAGCGCGCCTCCCTTGATCCGTCGCACCTCGGCCTCGAAGGACTCCCGGGTGCCTCCGAGACTGAACGCCACGTCGACGGCCCTCGCGAACTTGAGGGTTGCCGGTCGCTGGGCAATTTCGACGTTCGAGATGTGCGAGGCGGTGTACCCCGTCGCCTCGCTCATGCGGTCGCATGACCAGCCCTGTTGGTCGCGCAGTCTGCGCAGACGCACCCCCAGCTTCGCGTGTGGTCCGGAGTTGGGGTCCACCATCCGTCGGTTCATGCGCGTGCCTCCCACCCTCAGTCAGCGAACGGCTAGTTGATGGTCATCCGACGGTACGCCACGCTTGCCACGTACCGCAGCCGGTTCGTTACGGAGAGGAGCGGCTCATGTCCGCGTTGTTCGAGGAGACTGCCCGTCCGCCCGCCGAGGGGCCCGTTCGGGCCTGTCCGGCGCGGTTGGTGCGGGTGCCGCAGGCCGTCGTGGCCACCGTGCCCGTCGGGATCGAGTACGAGCGGTCCGCCGCGTGCGAGTTGGGGGCCGGGCACCTCGGGGCGCACGCCGATCTGTTCTACGAGGTGAGCGGGTACGCCGCCGTGTGGGTGCGCTGGCACCTGGGGGACACGCCCGGGACCGATCTGCCCGTCGTCTACTGCCCGGCCGTCGAACCCGGGGGCGGCGAGTGCTGCGGGTTGTTCCTGGACCACGCCGGTGCGCACTCGTGGGCCGTCGAATGGCTCCGGGGCGAGTGAGCGTTGCCGCTTCGTGCGGCGTCCGCTTCTTCGGGCCGGCGGCGGTGTCCGATCGGCCGTGCGTGCTCGCCGTCGCGCATCCGGGGCCGCACATGCGGCCGGTGATGGAGGCGCCCGAGGGGCGGGGGCTCGCGGTGTGGTTCGTGTGGGGCGGGGCGGAGGGGCGGACGGGGGTGTTGCCGTACTGCCCCGCCGTCCCCGCGCCCGGTGCGCCCGGCTGCCGTTACCCGGCCGGGCACGGCGGGCGCGGGCACACCTGGGGGTGAGGGGGCCGGTCAGGCCACCGCCCGGTCGGGCCGCCGGCGGGCCAGGCCACCGGCCGGTCGGGCCACCGGCCGGTCGGGCCGCCGGCCGGTCGGGCCGCCGGCCGGTCGGGCCAACGGTCGGTCAGGCCACCGGGGCCGTTGCGAAGAGGGCGGTCTGGCGGGCCAGGGCCGCGTTGCCGGGGGCGCAGGCCGAAAGGGTCTCGGGGTCGGTGATCGGGGGGCGCGGGGTGCGGTTCACGGAGGCCGCGGCCCCGCGCAGCCACGTGGGGTCGGCCTCGGCGCCGGCGAACTCGGCCAGGCGCGTGAAGTGGTGTTCGGGGTCTTCGAGGATGTCCTCGTAGTGCAGGGACAGGCGGCGGTCCGCCGGGACCTGCGCGAGTTCGTCCACGCCGCGTTCGACCAGGGCCGACCAGAAGCCGCCGAACGCGGCGAGGGGGAGGTCTGCGTTCATCACGAGGTCGCAGTCCACGTCGCCGGCGAGGTGCGCGAGGTGGGCGGGCAGGTGGGCGACGTGTTCGGGGCCGAGGGCGAAGGGGGAGTCCAGGCCGAGCAGGGTCATGGCCTCGGTGCGCAGCAGCAGCGTGCGGAACCCGATGTGTCGGCTCATGGAGAGGGCGGTGGCCGGGCCGGAGCGGGTCAGGTGCGCGAACCGGGCGTCGGGGAACATGGCGCGCAGGGCCGGGAAGAACGCGGCGGAGGCGCCCGAGCGTTCCACCACCACCGTGTTGTTCTCACGGCGCCCGAGGTCCGCGAAGAGTTCGCGGTACTGCTCGGGCAGGGGGCGGGCGGGCCAGGTGGGGACGGTCTCGGCGAGTTCGTCGTGCAGCGCGTCGGGGGTGTCGGTGAGGGTGGGCAGGGCCATGTGGGAGATGGTCGGCACGCCGCCGGCCTCGGCGCGGAAGCGGCCCTGCCCGTAGGGGTAGGTCAGTTCCGGCATGGGGTACCCGGAGGCCGCGATGGCGTCGAGGGGGCGGACGGGGCCGCCGAGGATCTCCCAGAAGGCGGGGCCGTCGAGGGTTCGGTCACCGAAGCCGATGGTGCCGCGACACGCGATGGAGGTGAAGAACTCGTTCATGCTGAGCACGTCGGGATGGGCTTGCAGGGCCCGGGACAACATGGTCGATCCGCAACGACCGCTGCCGACGATGAAGGTGATGCTCATGCGTTCTTTCTCCCTGACCCGGTGACGATGACACGTGTGATCTCGGGGTGACAGTACGTCAGCGGGCGGATGCGGTGCGGCCCCGCTCCCCCTCGTGCGTGGGGAGGGAGCGGGGCCGGTGCGCCGCTGTGGCCGGGGGCCGGGCGGAGCCGGGTCAGTCGAGGGGGTGGAGGGGGATGTCGAGGTAGGACTCGGCGCCCTTGGGGGAGGTGATGTCGACGGTGAACACCGGGGTGGTGGCCAGGGTCGGGGAGTAGAAGGGGTCGTGGGTGTCGATGACGAGCTGGACGCGCCGGCCCTTGGCGACGATGTGGTCGGTGGGCTGGAGGGGGAAGGTCACGGTGGTGGGCTGCCCGACCTGCTCGGTGGTGAACGTCCAAGGGGCCTGGGTGATGATGTGCGCCCTGCCGGTGGCCGGGTCGGTGTCCAGGAGGTAGGCGACGAGCGTGACGTCGGCGTGCTGCGGGGTCGCCGTGATCCGCAGTTCCAGCTCGCCGCGGACGCGGTGCGCCTGGGCGAGGGGTTCGCCGGCGAAGACGGTGGCCAGGCCGCGGTCGATGTCGTTGGTCTTGTAGACGTGCGGCAGGCCCACGCGTTCGGCCAGGCCGGTCTGGACGAGCTTGGGGGCGACGACGATGTCGGTGCCCGTGCCGGTGGCCTTCACCGAGCGGGTCCAGCCGGTGGCCGGGCCGTCCTCGGTCAGGCGGCCGTCGCTCTGGCCCGCGGCCGCGTCGGCGAGGTGCAGCCGCTTCTTCGGCAGGGCGTACTCCTCCCAGGAGGCGTGGCGCACGTCGGAGAGCGGGTTGAACTGGTACTCCGAGCGGACGTCGAACCGGGGGGTGTTGCCGTCGCCGGCGGTGCCGCCGAGGTGGTGGTCCATCCACCGGTAGGCCATGTCGGTGGGCTTGGCGGGCAGGCCGGCCAGGCCCGGGAGCTCGGCGTTGCCGTGGTCGCCGACCTGGACGAGCAGGGTCTTGGGGCTGGTCAGCTGGTTGTGGAAGTCGATGACGGCGGGCACGGAGAAGATCGTCTCGTGCCAGGTGGTGGTCAGCAGGATCGCCGTCGCGTTGTCGTTGTACGTCGCCAGGTGGTTCTTGGGCGAGCGGGCGTGGGCGAACTCGTGCACCTGGTCGTCGATGGTGTTCGCGCGGATCTTCTGGATGACCTCGCGGAACTCGGGCGAGCAGCGCTCCTCGCCGAAGAGCGCCACGAGGGCCTCGAACGCCTTGAGGTGACGGGTGCCGTTCTCGTACAGCGAGGCGAAGAGGTCGGTCCAGACGCTGGTGCCCGCGACGGCCTTGATCCGCCGGTCGTTGGCCGCCGCGAGCAGGCTGGTGCCGGCGCCGTAGGAGGAGCCGAAGAACCCGATTCGCTCCGGGTCCACGCCGTCCTGCGCGATCAGCCAGTCGACCACCTCGGCCGCGTCGGTGATGTCCTGCGGGCCGGCGACGTGGATCTCGCCGGTGGACTTGGCCAGGCCGCGCTGGCTGTAGGCCAGCACGGCGTACCCGCCGCGCGTCCAGCGGGCGATCATGCCGAGGTAGGCGCGGTGCCCGATGTTGATCAGCGGGGCGGGCAGGACGACGGCGGGGAGGGTCTGTCCGGGTGCGAGGTCGCGCGGAACGCTGAACGAGGCGTCCAGTTCCGTCCCGTCCGCCATGGTGAGCCGCGCCTCCGAGTAGCGGCCGATCTCCGCGTACGTCTCGTACTCGTCGGCCAGACCCCACTGGTCGAGGCGGCCGATCCGACGCGGCGACGGGTCCAGCAGGGCCTCGCGGATCGCGTCGATCTTCGCGAGATCGTCGGCGCCGAGGGCGAACGGGGTCTCGGGAGTTCCGTCGACAGACATGGCTGTGCCGCCTTCGTGGGAAATGTGGTGATGACGAGGTGTCGGCCACATGCTCGCCCGAACAAGATCGTCACGGGGAGGCCCGAATCACTGTCCACCCGAACGAGTGAACGGCGCCACGTAAACCCCAGATCGGTCAACAGGCCAGGAATAGGCCGAGAGTCGTCGGACGATACGGGACGCGGGGAGCGGCGCCCCCTGCGGATCCTTCGGTTCGGGGGTTCTCACCCGCACCCGGGCGGCTTCGTGGATCATGTGCGGGCGGTGTCCGGTGTGGGCGTCGCGTGGTGATGAGCGCGAGGGAGGGGGCCGTATGGCAGGCGGGGCTTTCACCGATTTCTCCGGCACGTACGAACCGGTCGGCAGCGAGGGGTACGCCGCGTTTCTGGCCGCGATCGGGGTCGACGAGGCGACGAGGGAGGTGCTGGCGGCGGATCCGCAGGGGGTGCGGATCACGCAGGAGGGCGACCAGTACACGTTCCGGAGCACCGTCGCGGGCAAGGAGTCGGTGCTGCGGTTCACTCTCGGGCAGGAGTTCATCGCCGACTACGGGTACGGCGACGACCGGCGGGCCAAGGGCATCGCCCGCCGCGACGGCAACCGGATCGTCCTCCGGCGCAAGAGCGGCGAGGTCGAGAGCACCGACGTGTACACCGTTGACGACGAGGGCAACTTCGGCACCGCGCTCATCGGGCCGAACGGCGTGAGCGCGACCCGGAGCCACAAGCGCTCGTCCTGACCTGAGCCAACCGGCCGCTCAGTCGGCCGGCCGCTCAGGAGGTCAGTCGGTCAGGAGGTCCGCCACCAGGGTCGCCGCCTTTTCCGGGGCGGGCAGGCCCGGGTGGGGGGCCGTGGCGCCGAGGGCCGGGTCGAAGCCCGGGTGCCATTCGGGTTCCGGGACGATCCCGCCGTCCTCGCGGATCCGGGCCACGTTGCGTTCCACCGCCGGTTTGCGCCACATCTTCGCGCCCATGACCGGGAACCACACCACCGGCGCGTCCGTGGACAGCACCACCGTCAGCAGCCGGTTGGGGGCCGCGCCCGTCGCCGCTGCCGACAGGGCGTGCGCGGTGGCCGGCAGGACGACGACGATGTCGTGGTCCGCCGCGAGCCGGGAGGGCTTGTCGGTGGGCCAGTCGGCCGGGGACTCCCCGCTCACCACCCGTTCCGCGAACAGCCGGGCCGCGTCGGGGGAGAGGAAGGAGGTCGCGGTGTGGGTGAGCAGCACCGTGTACACGCTGCCCGGCAGGGCCCGGCGCATCGCCTCCACGTAGGGCTGGAGGCCGCCGACCGCGATCGAGCCGGTGCCGCCGATGAGGATCCGCTTCCCGGCCGGGCCGGGGGTGCCGTGTGGGGTCATGGGCCGAGGATGGGCCGGGGGTGACGGGCTCCGTCAAGGCGTGCCCCCGCCCGGTCCAGCGGCCCGTCCGGCCGGGGTCCAGCGGGGTGTCCGGGCCCGGAAACCCTTCGGTCGGACCTTCGGTCGGACCGTATTGAGCGCCCTGTCGGCCGCTGCCTAGCGTCCCCCTCGACCAGCGGGTCCCGGCACCGTACGGGACCCCCAGCCAGGACGAGGGACGGGAAAGTCGATGGAGGACCTTCACACGCGGTCGGACCGGGCCGGCGACCGGGAACGGCCGACGCTCACCGCCCGACCCGGGCAGCGCCACGAGCCGTTCCCGCTCACCGACATCCAGCAGGCATACCTGATCGGCCGGCACAAGGGGCTCGAACTCGGCGGGGTGCCCAGCCGCTACCACGTCGAACTCGACTGCCCCGCCCTCGACCCCGAGCGGCTCACCGGGGCCCTGCGCGCGGTGGTCGCCGCCCACGACGCGCTGCGCGCCGTCACCCTGCCCGACGGCACCCAGCGGACCCTGCCGGCCGACGAGCTCGCGCCCGTCGAGGTGCGGGTGACGGACCTGCGGGGGCTGTCCGTCGTGGACGCGGACGCCGAACTCGCGCGGATCCGGGCCGAACTCGACGCGCGGGTGCTGCCCACCGACGCCGCGCCGCCCTTCGACGCCCGGCTGACCCTGCTCGACGGGGAACGGTCCCGGCTGCACCTGTCCGTCGACCTGTTCTTCGTGGACATGCGGGGCCTGTTCCTGCTCCTCGACCAGTGGCACGCCGCCTACCGGGACCCCGGGGCCGCGCCCGTCGCCCCCGTCGCCGGGCTGTCGTTCCGGGACTGGGTGCTGGCCCGCGAGGCCCTGCGCGAGGGGTCCGCCGGCCGCGCCGCCGCCGCGTACTGGGCCGATCGCCTCGACACCCTGCCGGCCGCGCCCGAGCTGCCGCTGGCCGTGGCCCCCGAACAGCTCGGGGTGCCCTCCTTCTCCCGGCTGCGGGCCGAACTGCCGGCCGACCGGCGGCGGGCCCTGTACGCCGTGGCCGAGGACCGGGGGCTGAGCCCGTCGGTGGTGCTGCTCGCGGCGTGGGCCGAGGTGCTGCGGACCTGGTCGCGGCGGCCCGAGTTCACCCTCACCGTCACCGGCTTCGACCGGCCCGGCACCCACCCCGAACTCGACGCGCTGATGGGCGACTTCGTGTCCCCGAGCCTCCTCGCCGTCACCGCGCGGCCCGAGCAGGGCTTCGCCGAACGGGCCCGCGCCGTGCAGGACCGGGCCCTGGCCGACCACCCGCACGCCCTGCACGGCGGGATCCGCGTGCTGCGCGACCTCGCGCGCCGCAAGGAGGACGGGCGGGCCGCGTTCCCCGTGGTGTTCACCAGCACCCTCGGCGGGCCGGCCGGCGCGCCCACGGCCGCCGCCCTCACCGCGTTCGACGGCCGGATCGCGCACGACGCGAGCAGCACCCCGCAGGTGTGGCTGGAGAACCAGGTCCTCGACCTCGGCGACCGGATCCGGATCTCGTGGAACCTGGTCGAGGGCCTGTTCCCCGCCGGGACCCCCGAGGCCATGTTCGCCGCGTACACCGCCTTCCTCGACCGGCTGCTGGACGACCCGGCCGTGTGGGACGCGAGCCGCGGGCTCGTGCCGCTGCCCGCCGCGCAGCGCCGGGAACGCGAGGCCGCCAACGACACCGCCCAGGACATCCCGCCGGCCCTGCTGCACGAACTCGTCGCCGAAGCCGCCCGCCGCGACCCCGCCGCCCTCGCCGTCGTCACCCCCGGCCGCGAGACCAGCTTCGGTGAACTCACCGACACCGCCCACCGGTTGGCGCGCCGACTCCTCGCCGACCCGGCCGTCGACCCGGGCCCCGGCCGGATCGTCGCCGTGTCCATGCGGCCCGGCGCCGACCAGATCGCCGCCCTCCTCGGGGTGCTGCACACCGGCGCCGCCTACGTGGCCATCGACCCCGAGCTGCCCGAGGAACGCCGGCTGAAGCTGCTGGCCCGCTGCGCGGTCCGCGCCGTGATCACCGAACCCGAACTGCGGGAGAAGCTGACCTGGCCCGCCGACGCCGTCCTCGTCACCGCCGCCGACCCCGAGGTCCTCGCCGCCGACCCCGCCCCGATCGCGCCCCGCCAGGGCCACGACGACCTCGCGTACGTCATCTTCACCTCCGGCTCCACCGGCGAGCCCAAGGGCGTCACCATCACCCACCGCAGTGCCGCCAACACCGTCCAGGACATCAACCGCCGCTTCGGCGTCGACGCCCGGGACCGGGTGCTGGCGCTCGCGCCCGCCGGATTCGACCTGTCCGTGTACGACGTGTTCGGGGTGCTCGGCGCGGGCGGCGCGGTGGTCGTGCCCGATCCGGCGCGCGGCAACGACGTGGCCCACTGGTCACAGCTCGTGGGCCGCTACGGGGTCACGATCTGGAACAGCGTGCCCGCCCCCATGCGCATGTGGACCGACTCCCTCGACACCTCCGGCCTGCCGCGCGGCTGCCGGCTGCGGCTCGCGCTGCTCAGCGGCGACTGGATCCCGATCGACCTGCCCCGCCGGATCCGCGAACGCATCCCCGCCCTGCGCGTGATCAGCCTGGGCGGCGCCACCGAGGGCTCCATCTGGTCCATCCACCACCCGGTGGGCACGGTGCTGCCCGACTGGACGAGCATCCCCTACGGCAAGCCCCTCGCCAACCAGACCATGCACGTGTACAACCCGTGGGGCGAGGAGTCCCCGATCGGGGTCACCGGCGAGATCCACATCGGCGGGATCGGCGTGGCCCAGGGCTACCTCGGCGACCCGGCGCGCACCGCCGAACGCTTCCTCGTCCACCCCGACACCGGCGAACGCGTGTACCGCACCGGCGACCTCGGCCGCTACCTGCCCGGCGGGGACATCGAGATCCTGGGCCGCGAGGACTTCCAGGTGAAGATCAACGGCTACCGGGTGGAACTCGGCGAGATCGAGGCCGCGCTGCTGCGCCGGCCCGAACTGCGCACCGCCCTGGTCACCGCCCCCGCCCACGCCCGCACCGGCCAGCGCCAGATCGCCGCCTACGTCGTCCCCGAACCCGGCGCCGAACCCGACCCGGCCGTGCTCCGCGAGGCGCTGGCCGCGCAACTGCCCGGCTACATGGTGCCCAGCCGCTTCCTGACCCTGGACACCCTGCCGCTCACCGCCAACGGCAAGATCGACCACAAGGCCCTGCCCACCCCGTGGAACGAGGACCCCGACACCGTGCCCGGAGGCCGGATCGGGCCGCGCGGGCCGCGCGAGGAACGCCTGTTCGCGCTCTGGTCCCGGCAGCTCGGGCACGGGGACTTCGGGGTGGAGGAGGGCTTCTTCGACATCGGCGGGGACTCCCTGCACGCGGTCGGACTGCTCGCGCTGCTCCGCAAGGAGTTCGCGATCGACCCCGACACCGAACAGGACATGGTCGAGGGCCTGTTCATGAACGCCTCCATCGCCACCTTCGCCGAACTCCTGGACACCCTCACGGGCGACGCGGACGCCCGTGACGCGGACGCCGGCGCCGAGGTCGAGGGGGCCGCCGCGTGAGCCGCCGGCCCACCGCCTTCGCCACCGCCGACGCCCGCCGCGCCTGGGACCACCTGATCGTCGGCGCCGGCTCCGCCGGCATCGTCACCGCCGCCCGGCTCGCCGCCCGCGACGCCGGCGACGTGCTGCTGCTGGAGGCCGGCGAGGACCAACCCGACCCCCGCCCCCGCACCCACCCCCTCGCCGACGCCGGCCGGCTCGTGCTCTCCGGCCACAACTGGGACCACCTCGCCAACCTCCGGCACAGCGACCGCTACGCCCGCCTCCTCGCCGGCGAACGCCCCGACCCGAACGCCGGCCCCGCCCCCGCCCGCGCCCTGTGGGAACGCTTCCCCTACCAGCTCGGCAAGGTCGTCGGCGGCGGCTCCGCCGTCAACGGGGCCATCGCCCTGCGCGGCCTGCCCCGCGACTTCGCGGCCTGGGCCGCGGCCGGGAACCCCGACTGGTCCTGGGAGAAGGTGCTGCCCTTCTACCGGGCCGTCGAACACGACGCCGACTTCCCCGCCCACCCCGACCACGGCGACACCGGCCCGCTGCCCGTCCACCGCACCCCCCGCGACCGGGTGCACGTCCTCGACGACGCGTTCCGCGCCGCCTGCCGGGCCGAGGGCGTCCCCGAACTCGACGACCTCAACGGCGGCCGCGAACACGGGGTCGGCACCATCCCCGGCAACACCGTCGACGGCGAACGCGTCGACGCCGCCACCGCCTTCCTCGACCGAGACCACCCCGCCCTGCACCTGCGCACCGGGGTCCGCGTCACCCGCGTCCTGTTCGAGGGCACCCGCGCCGTCGGCGTCGAGGTCGACCACGGCGGCCGGCTCGTCGCCGTCCGCGCCCGCACCGTGACCCTCGCCGCCGGCGCCGTCGGCACCCCCGCCGTCCTGCAACGCTCCGGGATCGGCCCCGCCGGTCTGCTGCGCGCGCTCGGCATCACCCCCGTCCTCGACCTGCCCGGCGTCGGCCGCGACCTCGTCGACCACCCCTCGGTGGTCATCTGGTCCAAGCCCGCCGACGGGGTCTGCACCCCCGGCCTGCCCTGGCGGCAGGTCGCCGCCCGCATGAGCGGCGGGTACGACGAGGACACCGACGTGCAGATCGGCCTCCTCAACAACGTCGAGAGCCACACCATCCCCGGCTTCAGCGACCGCCTCGGCTGGCCCCTGGTCGTCGGGATCTCCGTGATGCTCATGCGGCCCCGCTCCCGAGGCCGGGTCTACCTCGACAGCGCCGACCCGCACGCCGCGCCCGTCGTGGAACTCGGCCTGGGCACCGACCCCGAGGACGTGGAACGCCTCTGCCACGGGGTCCGCCGCGCCTGGCGGTTCCTGCGCACCCCCGCCATGGCCGAACGCCTCACCCACACCCAGTTCTGGACCGACCGCATGGTCGCGAACGACGGCGTGCTGCGCAGCGGGGTCCGGCACATCATGAACCCCGGCTGGCACGCCGCCGGCAGCTGCCGGATGGGCCCCGCCGACGACCCGCACGCCGTCACCGACCAGGACGGGCGCGTACACGGCACCGAACAGCTGCGCGTCGTGGACGCCTCCCTGTTCCCCACCATCCCCAGTGCCCCCACCAACCTCACCACCCTCATGCTGGCCGAGAAGCTGGCCCGCACCGCCAAGGAGTGACCGTGCGATCCGACGAGCCATCCGTGCGATCCGAGCCGGCCACCCCTGGTGTCCCGCTGCGGCTGTACTGCTGCCCGCACGCCGGCGCCACCTCCCTGGTCTACCGGGGCTGGCAGCAACTGTGCGAACCCGGCGGCCTCGTGGTGCGCGGCGTGGACGCCCCCGGGCGCGGCACCCGCCGGCGCGAGCGGCGCGCCGCCGGCTTCCAGGCCCTCGTGCGCTCCATGGCCGAACCCGTGATCGCCGACCTCACCGCCGAACGCGAACGCCGGGGAGAGCTGCGCTGGGCCACCTTCGGGCACAGCTTCGGCGCCACGATGAGCCTGGCCGTGGCCGCCGAGGTGACCCGGCAGGTCGGGGTGCCGCCGGTGCGGGCCGTGCTCTCGGGGGCCGTCCCGCCGGGCCTGCAACGGCCCGGGGAGCTGCTGGCGAGCGTGCCCGACGAGGAGCTGTTGGCCCGCACGGCCGCCGACGGCGGCACCCCGGCCGCCGTCCTCGCCGACCCCACCATGAGCCGCATCCTGCTGCGGATGCTGCGCGAGGACGACGCGGTGCGCGCCGAGTTCTGCCGGGAGGCGGCGCGGCTGCGGGTGGACTTCCCGCTGACGCTGATCGCGGCCGGCGAGGACGTGCACGCGCCACCGGAGCGGGTCTGGCCCTGGGCCGAGCACTCCACCGCCCCCGTGCGTCGGGTCGAGATCGAGGGCGGGCACTTCGCCGCCGTGCACCGGCCGGCCGAGACCCTCGACACCATCCTGCGCGACACGATCCCGCGCGACACCGACACCGAGGAGCGTTGAACCCCGTGACCGAACCCGTGACGGCCGGCACCGGCCACGAGGCGGAGCACGAGCAGTTCCGGCAGACCTGTCGCGAGTTCCTCGCCCGCGAGGTGCTGCCCCACCACGCCCGCTGGGAGAGCGAGGGGATCGTGGACCGGGCGGTGTGGCGGGCGGCCGGCAAGGCCGGGCTGCTCGGCATCGGCGTCGCCCCCGAACACGGCGGCGGGGGAGTGGCCGACTTCCGCTACCCCGCCGTGCTGGCCCGCGAGATCATGTGGGCGCGGGCCACGGCCCCCGGGTTCGTCGCCCACAACGACGTGATCGCCACCTACCTGGACGGGCGCGCCACCGAGGAGCAGCGGGCCCGCTGGCTGCCCGGACTGTGCTCGGGGGAGCTGGTCGCGGCCATCGCGATGAGCGAACCCGACGCCGGCTCCGACGTCTCCGACATCCGCACCACCGCCGTCCGCGACGGGGACCACTGGGTCCTCAACGGGCAGAAGACCTTCATCACCAACGGCGAGAACGCCGACGTGATCGTCGTGGCCGCCAAGACCGCCCCCGACAAGGGCGCGCAGGGCATCAGCCTGATCGTCGTGGAGCGCGGCGCGCCCGGGCTGACGCGCGGGCGGCGGATGGAGAAGCTGGGCTGGCACGCCAGCGACACCTGCGAGCTGTTCTTCGACGACTGCCGGGTGCCGGCCGGGAACCTGATCGGCAAGGAGAACGCGGGCCTGGCCTACCTGATGTCCGGGCTGCCCCGGGAGCGGCTGAGCATCGCGACGGTGGCGGTGGGCGCGGCCGAGCGGATGCTCGCCGACACCCTGGAGTACGCGCGCACCCGCCGCGCCTTCGGGCAGAGCATCGGCTCCTTCCAGCACACCCGCTTCCAACTCGCCACGATGGACACCGAGGTGACGGTCGCGAGGGTGTTCCTGGAGCACTGCGTGAACGAGCTGAACGCGGGCCGGCTGTCGGTGACGGACGCGGCGAAGGCCAAGTGGTGGACGACCGAGCTGCAAGTGGACATCGCGGGCCGCTGCCTCCAGATCCACGGGGGCTACGGCTACCTGAAGGAGAGCGCGATCTCCCGCGAGTGGGTCAACAGCCGGGTGCAGACCATCTACGGCGGGACCACGGAGGTCATGAAGGAACTCATCGGCCGCTCCCTGGGCCTGTGACGGGCGGGCCGGTGACGGGCGGGGCGGGGGTGGTGTCGCGCGGGGCGGGGGTGGTGTCGGGCCGGCGTGAAAACGGCACCCTTGGTTGTCGATACGGGGACGGATCGGTGTAATGGGGGCCGTGGAGCAGACACCGAGCATCGCCCAGGCCCTGTCCGAGGTCGGTCCCCGTCTCAAGCGGGTCCGGGCCGCCCGGGGCGTCACCCTCGCCGCCCTGTCGGAGGCCACCGGCATCTCCAAGAGCACCCTGTCCCGACTGGAGGCCGGGCAGCGCCGGCCCAGCCTGGAACTGCTCCTGCCGATCGCCCAGGCCCACCAGATCCCGCTGGACGAACTCGTCGGCGCGCCCGAGGTCGGCGACCCCCGGGTGCGGCTGAAGGCGCACAGCGTCAACGGCAACACCGTGCTGCCGCTGACCCGTCAGCCCGGCTCGCTCCAGAGCTACAAGATGGTGCTGCCCGCGACCCGCGACACCCCCGAGCTGATCACGCACGAGGGCTACGAGTGGCTGTACGTGCTCTCGGGCCGGCTGCGGCTGATCCTCGCCGATCACGACATCGTGCTGGGCACCGGCGAGGTCGCCGAGTTCGACACCCGGCTGCCGCACTGGTTCGGGAGCACGGGGGAGGGGCCGGTGGAGGTGCTGAGCGTGTTCGGCCGGCAGGGGGAGCGGATGCACGTGCGCGCCCGCCCCACCCGCCGCACCCCCGACCCCGACGGGCACGGGCACGCACACGAGCACGGGCACGGTCACGCGGATGGGCACGCCCCGGCCGGTGGGGACCGGGAGGCGGGGTCGTAGGCTCGGCCCGTCCGCACGAACACCCGACGGGGGGACCATGAACGGCCCGGCCGGCCTGCCCAGGCACTACCGCACCCGACGCGGAAACCGGGCCTTTTACGGTTTCCTCTCCCTGCTCCTGGCCGTGGCCCTGATCCGGCTCTGGATCAACCCGGACACGTTCCCGCCGGCCGTGTCGGCGGCGATCACGGCCGTCCTGGTCCTCGGGGTGGGGTGGCTGCTGTTCGCACGGGCGCGGCGGGTGACCTCCGCGGACGCCGAGGGGATCACGATCCGCGGCTACGGGCCCCGGCACCGGCTGCGGTGGGACGAGATCCACGACATCCGGCCCGTGGACATCCCCGCGGCCGGCCGCGGCATCGGCCCGAGCCGGGTCGCGTACGTGTACCGGGTCGACGGCCGGCGGGTGCAGATGGCGTGCGTGGACGACGCGGAACAGCGCGACCTGGAATGGGAGCTGGCGGCCCTGCGCGACCAGCTGTTCCGCCGCCGGAACCCGCACTGGACGCCCGACTCCGGGGCCGAGCCGCGCATCGCCCGACAGAACGCCCGCTGGGCGGCGTACTACCGCTGGGCCTCGGGATGGCGCCTGCTGCTGATCGTCGCCGGCACCCTCGCCCTGGGCGCCGCGATCATCGCGACGGCGGTCCTCGTCTCGATGGCCTGAGCCGGTCCGGGCCGGGGGTGGGTCGGCGGGCTCTCGGTTACCGGCCATTTCCCTGACTTTTTGTTGACGGAGCGTCAGTTTCCGGTCGAACATGACGCGTTCATGTCGGCAACAGGAAGCGAGACAGCACGTGTCCGGCTTGCGTGGCAGACATTCGTTCACCCTCGGCATCGCCGCCACCGCGGCGCTCCTGCTCTTCCCCGCCGCCACCGCCGTCCAGGCGGCGGACGTGGGCACCGTCGCCGTGGCCGCCGCGAAGGCGGCCCCCACCACCGCCGTCGAGCACACCGTCCCGACCGGCTCCGGCGCCGGGGCGCGGATCGCGCGGTACTGGACGCCCGAGCGGATGGCGGCGGCGATCCCCGTCGAACCCGTCGGACGCGCCTCCGCACCCGACGGGGCCGCCCGGGCACCCCAGGCCCCGACCGGGCCCGCGACGACCGGGGCCGACCCCGTGGCGGGCACCGCCGCGGACACCGACGGCGTCAAGCTCGCGGTCACCGCGACCCGGGTCGTGGGCAAGGTCTTCTTCACCGGCTCGGACGGCGTCAACCGGGTCTGTTCCGGTTCGGCCGTCAACAGCACCAACAAGAACATGGTCCTCACCGCCGGTCACTGCGTGCACGGCGGACCCGGCAAGTCCTGGGCCACGAACTGGCAGTTCGTGCCCTACTACGACCACGGCAGCCGCCCCTACGGCAGCTGGCAGGCCGAAACCCTCGTCGCCTTCAACGGCTGGACCAACAGCGGCGACTTCGGGTACGACCTGGGCATCGTCATCACGTCGCCGACCTCGCGCGGTGAACTCGTCAACGCGGTCGGCGGGCTCGGCATCCAGTGGAACCAGTCCAAGAGCCGCTCCGTCGTCACCATGGGCTACCCCCAGGACCCGCCCTTCGACGGACAGTGGCAGTACTACTGCACCGGCACCACCGCCCAGCGCAGCGGCTCCGTCACCAACCAGATCAAACTGCCGTGCACCCTGACCGGCGGGTCCAGCGGCGGCCCGTGGATCTACGGCAAGGACGACGCCACCTACTACAGCGGCTGGGTCAACGGCGTGAACAGCAACGTCAACGACGCCAAGAAGCCCACCGAGATGCGCTCCCCGTACTTCGCGACCTGGGTCGGGGACGCGTTCACCAAGTACTCCTCCTACTGACCTGACACCGACGCCGCCGCCGACGTACGGTCGACGCACGGACCGGGTGTCCACGAGAAGGGCGGGACCGCTGATGACGCGCTTCGCACACGCCGCGCTCGGTGTCCTAGCGGCGGTCGTGCTCGCGGGCACGCTCGCCGGCTGCGGGGGCGAGGCCGGCGACGCCGACCGCCCCGGGGACCCGTGCCCGTCCTCGTCCCCCCACCCGTCCCCCGACCCACCGGCCACGCCGGAGCCGTCCGGCACGACGGGTGCGCCCGGGGACAGCCAGGAGCACTCCGTCACGCCCCACCCGAGCTGCCCCATCGAGAGCGGCGTCCCGGACATGCCCGTGGACCCCTGACCGGGGAACGCCACGCGCACCCGAAGACGGCCGATGGGAAGGGCGAGGGAGGGTCCGGGGCCACGAGCCCCGGACCCTCCCCTCCGGCCGTGGCGGCCGGCCCGGTGGCGGGTCAGGCGGGGGTGGTGCGGGTGCGGTGGGTGGCCAGGTCCTGGGCGAGTTCCTCGTCGACCAGGTCGTGGTTGAGGGCGAAGGCCGCCGCCGCGCCCATGCCGGCCGCTGTCACGGCCTGGGCCCGTGAGTCGATCACGTTGCCCACCGCCCACAGCCCCGGCCGGCTCGTGCGCCCGGCCCGGTCGGTGACCAGCCGGCCTTGCTCGTCCTTCTCGCAGCCCAGGCCGTCGAAGGGCTGGTCGTTGGGGATCATGCGCGGGAAGAAGAACACCCCGTCGCACTCCAGGCTCCGCCCGTCGGCCAACTCCACCGCGTGCAGCGCCCCGTCCTTCTCCACCACCGAGGACACCGGCCCGTCCACGACCGTGATGCCGCGCGCGTCGAGGCGTTCGCGTTCCTCCGCCGACAGCGGCCGGTCGTGCGGCACGTACACCAGCTCCGAGGTCCACTGCCGCAGCAGCGTGGCCTGCCCCGGCGAGGCCGGGTGCACGCCGAGCACGACCACCCGCCGGTCGCGCACCTCCCAGCCGTGGCAGTACGGGCAGAAGTGCACGTCACGGCCCCACAGGGCGCGCAGGCCCGGGATCTCGGGCATCTCGTCGCGCAGTCCGCTCGCCAACACCACGTGCCGCGCGCCCAGGGTCGCGCCGCCCGCGAGCCGCACCGTGTACCCGCCGCCCTCGGCGGCGTCCACCTGGTCCACCCGACCCGTGATCGACACCGCGCCGTAGCGCGCGATCTCGGCCCGCCCCGTCTCCAACACCGCGAGCGGCGAGGCCCCGTCGCGGGACAGGAAGCCGTGCATGTGCGGGGAGGGCGCGTTGCGCGGCTCCCCGGCGTCCACGACGGCGACGCTCCGCCGCGCCCGCGCCAGCACCAGCGCCGCGTTCAACCCGCCCGCGCCGCCCCCCAGCACCACGACGTCGTACGAGGTCCGGTCGGTCGTGTCGTCAATTCCGGTCATGGTGACCACCTCCGCGCACAGCCTGCGGACCCCTCCCCCGCGCGACCAACCTTTGTTGCCGTTTCCGGGACGGGGCGCGCCGGCTCGACGGGCGGTCGAGGAACGCCGGCGAAGGGCCGGCCGGCCGGTGCTCCCTTTCGCCGAGGGCGGGTGGAGGTCGGGGCCGGGCGCGGGGGACGGGACGAGGGGCGGACGGGGCGAAAACCGTCCCCCCGGCACGTTCCGCCCCGCCCCGCCGCGTCCGGACCCGCCGGCCCCCGGCGGTGGGCGACACCCGGCCCGGAGCAGCCCGTTCGTCCGTTTCCCGGTCGCGAACGCGAAGGGCCGCAGACGGGAACGGACCGTCGGAATCCGGCCATTCGGCCGGTCCCGTGCGGGTCCCGGGAGTGCCCGGCAGGGCCCCCGACGTGGCCGGCAGGGGGGTTTGACACCCCCGGCGAGACCTCTGCAATCTCGACACGGAACCCGAATCCCCCGCATTCCCTCCCGCGCACACCGGACGCGGACCCGAGCGGAGCCACGGGGGAAACCCGTTCCCGACGCCGAACCGAACCCGAGTCGACCGGGCCGGTCCGACGGGCCGGTCCGAGGGGACGCCGCACGCCCCCTCGGCCACGCACCACCCGCACCGCACGCATCACCCGCACCGCACCGTACGCACGCGCAGCGCCACCCCTCACACGACAAGGCGAACCACATGACCGTGCTCACGCAGTCCCGCCCGTCCACCGTCGACCCGAGCCTGCTGCTGATCAGCGAGGAGGTCGCCGACGCCCTCGTCGCCGGCCGGCCCGTCGTGGCCCTGGAATCCTCCGTGCTCTCGGGCTTCCCCTACCCCGAGAACCTGGCCCTGGCCCGGCAGATGGACGACCGGATCCGCGAGCACGGCGCCGTCCCCGCCCGCATCGGCCTCCTCGGCGGCCGCATCCTCGTCGGCATGGACGAGGACCGCCTCGACGCGTTCTGCGCCCACCCCAAGGTCCCCAAGGTGTCCACCCGTGACATCGGCATCACCCTCGCCGGCGGCGGCCCCGGCGGCACCACCGTCTCCTCCTCACTGGCCGCCGCCGAGATAGCGGGCATCGAGGTGTTCGCGGTCGCCGGCATCGGCGGCGTCCACCGCGACGCCCCCACCAGCTTCGACATCTCCACCGACCTCGCCCAGTTCACCCGCTCGGGCACCGCCGTCGTCTGCGCCGGCGCCAAGTCGATGCTGCACCCGCGCTGGACCCTGGAATGGCTGGAGACCGCCGGGATCCCCGTCATCGGCTACCGCTGCGACGACTTCCCCGCCTACCTGTCCGTCTCCAGCGGCGTCCGCAACCCGCACCGCCTCGACGACCTCGGCGACATCGCCCGCGCCACCCGCGCCCACTGGCGCTCCGGCAACCACACCAGCGTGCTCGTCACCCACCCCATCGCCGAGGCCGACGGCATCCCCTCCGAGGAGATCGCCGAGGTCCTGGAGACGGCAACGGCCGCCGCCGCGCGCGACGGCGTGACCGGCCCGGCCGTCACCCCGTACCTGCTCAAGGCCCTCGCCGAGGCCACCGAGGGCCGCACCGCCGCCGCCAACCGCTCGGTGCTGCTGTCCACCATCGCCGTCGCCGCCCAGTTCGCCGTGCGCCTCGCGGAGGAGAGCCGATGAACCACCCCAGCGTCCCCGCCGCCGTCCTCTTCGACCTCGACGGCACCCTCCTCGACACCCCGTCCGCGATCGCCGACTGCCTGCGCACCACCCTGGCCCGCTCGGGCCGGCGGGCCACGGACGAAGAACTGCGGGCCACCATCGGCCGCCCCCTGAACGCCGTGTTCGCGCAGCTCACCGGCCTCCCCGAGGAGGACCCCGAGGTCGCCGAACACGTCGCCGGCTTCCGCCGCGCCTTCCGCGAGGAAGCCGTGCCCCGCGCCCGCGACCTGATCTTCCCCGGCGTCCCCGAACTCCTCGACCGCCTCGCCGACCACGGCGCGCAACTCGCGATCGTCACCAGCAAGATCCTCCCCAGCGCCGAGGAACTCCTGCACCCCGCCGGACTGCGCTCCCGCTTCGACACCCTCATCTGCCACGGCATGGCCCCGCGCGGCAAACCCCACCCCGACCTCGCCCTTCTCGCCGCCGAATGCCTCGGCCGGCGCCCCGAGGAGTGCGTGGTGGTCGGCGACGCCGTCGACGACGCCCGGATGGCCCGCGCCGCCGGCATGACCTCCCTCGGCGTCACCTGGGGCGTGGGCCGCGCGGAGGAGCTCACCGGCGCCGGCGCCCACAGCGTCGTCACCGACGTGCCCGCCCTGGCCGCCGCCCTCGACGCGTTCCTCTCGACCCGAGACGCCGCCCTCTCCCTGCCGACATGAGTGAGACCCCCGACATGACCACCACAGCCCCCACACCCACCGCGAACGAGACCACGAACCCGAGCACGAGCCCGAGCGCGAGAAAGGGCGCGGGCGCGGGCACCACCGGCGGCCTGCTCACCATCTCCGCCGCCCAGTTCCTCATCGCCCTCGACTTCTCCGTCATCTTCGTCGCCCTGCCCAGCATGAGCGCCGAACTCGGCCTGTCCGGGGCGGCGGCCCAATGGGTGGTCAGCGCCTACAGCGTGTTCTTCGCCGGCTTCCTCATCCTCGGCGGCCGACTCGCCGACCGCCTCGGCGCCCGCACCCTGTTCGTGGCCGCCCTTGGCCTGTTCGGCGTGGCCTCCCTCGTCGGCGGCATAGCGGCCGGCGCGGTCGTGCTGCTGCTGGCCCGAGCCGCCCAGGGCGTCGCCGCCGCCACCCTCCAGCCCGCGATCCTGTCGCTCCTCAACACCACCTTCGCCGCCGGCCGCGAACGCACCCGCGCCATGGCCGTGTGGGGCACCGTCGGCGCCAGCGGCCTGGCCGCCGGAGTCGTCGTCGGCGGCCTCCTCACCACCCTGTCCTGGCGCTGGACCTTCTTCGTGAACCTGCCCTTCGCCCTCGTGTGCGTGCTGGCCGCGCCCCGCTTCCTGCGCGGCGGACGCGCCGGCGGCGAGGCCAAGCCCCTCAACGTGATCAGCGCCGTGCTGTGCACCGCCACCGTGCTCGGCTTCGCCTCGGCCCTCACCTTCGCCGCCGACGCCGGCTGGACCGCGCCTACCACGCTCATCGGCTTCGGCGTGGCCCTGCTGTGCCTGGTCGTCTTCGCGGTCCGGGAACGCGTCAGCGCGGTCCCGCTGATCGAACGCTCCCTGCGCGGCACCCGCACCCTGTTCGTCGGCTGCGTCTCCACCGCCCTGTACATGGCGAGCGTCGCGGGCGTCGAGTTCTACCTCGTCACGCTCTTCCTCCAGGAGAACCGCGACATGACCCCGCTCACGGCCGGCCTCGCCTTCCTGCCGCTCGCCGTGTGCATCACCCTCGGCAACATGCTCGCCGGCCGGGCCATCCCCCGCGTGGGCGTCGGCGTCACCCTGCCGCTCGCGTTCCTCGTCGGCGCGGGCGGGCTCGCGCTGCTGGCCTTCGGCGTGCACACCGAGTCCTACTGGCTCGGCGTCGCCCCCGGCCTCATCGTCTCGGGCCTGGGCCACGGCATGATCTACACCTCCATGTTCGTCGGCGGCAGCCGCGACGTGGACGACGCCAACCAGGGCGTCGCCGGCGCCCTCATGACCACCAGCCAGTACGCGGGCGGCGCGGTCGGCGTGGCCGTCCTCGTCATCCTCCTCGGCGATCGGCCGAACGACGCGGCGTTCCTGCCCGCGTTCCTCGTCGCCGCCGGCATCGCCGTCATCGGAGCCCTGTGGGGCGCCCGCGGCTTCGCCCACCTGCGAGGGAAGGAGCACGCGGCGTGACCCGCCTCGGCATCCTCGTCATCCACAACGACCCCGTCCCCGAACGCGAGATCTGGCGCCAGGCCCCCGCCGGCACCGAGATCCACACCGCGCGCTTCGCCTGCCCGCGCCCCGAGGACACCGAATACGTCGGCACGGAAGGCCCCGGCCTGGCCAACGCGACGGAGGTCCGCCGCGCCCTGGACCACCTCGGCACCCTCGGCGTGGACCGGATCGCGTTCTGCTTCGGCTCGCCCAGCTTCTTCGGCGGCCCCGAGTTCGACCCGGCGTTCACCGAGACGGCGAGCGCGCACGCGCACGGCACGGAGGTCTTCACCGCCGGCCAGGCCATCACGGCGGCGGCGGACGCGCTCGGCGTGCGCCGGCCGCTCGTCGTCATGCCACCGTGGTTCACCCCGCCCACGCACGAGGCGGCGCGGGCCTACCTCACGGCGCACGGCGCGGAATCGGTCCGCGTCCGGCCCTTCGACCTCGGACCGGAGTGGGCGCACGTGCCCCCGCCGAACGCGTTCGACGAGGGCGCCCGCTGGGCCATCGACCCCCGCGAGGTCGTCCGCCAGGTCCGCGAGGCGGCCGAGGAGACGGACGGCGGGATCGACGGGGTCATCGTCCCCGGCAGCGGCTTCGCCACGCACCCGGTCGTCGCCGAACTCGAACGAGAACTGGGCCTCCCGGTCACCACGGCGAACCAGGCGGTCCTCTGGTACGCGCTCAGGGCGGCGGGCGAGAAGGGCGACGAGGCGCACGGCAGCCTCTTCACCCGAGCCTGACCGCACCCCACCCCCGTCCGGGGCCCGCCCCACTGTGCGCGCGGCGGGCCCCGGAACCGCGCCCGGCTCACCCCCGCCGCCGCACCCCACGCACAAACGCCCCGAACGCCCCCACGGACACCAGGACGACGGCCCCACCCACCACCTTGGAGTCGCGCACGGGCACGGTCCCGGAGGCGAGGAGATCACCGGAGACCTCCAGGCACGCCCCACCGCCCTGACTGTGGGACGACTTGATCCAACGCAGATCGAGGGTCACGGGCTCTCCCCAGCGGTAGGTCAGACCTCGGTGTGCTTGGTCCCGGCGACGAACGCTCCGAACGCCTCGGCGGAGAACCCGATGACCGGCCCGGCGGGGTTCTTGGAGTCTCGGACGGGGACGGTCCCGGAGGCGAGAAGGTCTGCGGAGACCTCGACGCACACACGTTGGTCATTGCTGTAGGACGACTTGAACCAGGTGAAGGATTCGGAGGTCACGAAACGGCCTTTCGTAGACGTTCGATCATGGCTACGGAGTCCCTTTGGGACAACGAGGCTGCCTGGAGCTGATAGTAGGCAGCCAGAAGCTTGGAGACTGCTTTGTCATCCCGTTCGAGGTGACCTTGGTGGGCCGACTCGGACCAGGAGATGACCGATCGGTCGGGCATGGTCAGGATGTGTACAGGGACAGGCAGAGACCGATCTGTTCCCAGGTCGAATGGAGTTACCTGAAGGACCGTGTGGCCGAGCGTGGCGAAGTCCAGCAGGACGTCCAATTGGTCCCTCCACTCGCGCGCCGTGCCGATCCTCCGCTGGATGCAGCTTTCGTCGAGGATGACGTGCATCAGGAGCGGAGGATCCCGCCTGATTGCTTCTTGGCGGTCGAGGATCGTCTTGGCCCACCGGTCGGCTTGTGCTTGTGTGCTGACGCCACGCCGTACCGGGCCTTGGGCCATGGCATTGGTGTAAGCCGATGTTTGTACCAGCCCGGGTATGACCCCCAATTCGTTGATACGGATCTCTCGGGCCTTGGCTTCGTGCTTCTGGTAATCGGGCAGCCCCTCGACCAAGAGACTGTGCCGGACTGCCAGGAAGTCGCGGGTGAACGACTCCTCCGAAGCGTCGTGCAGGTCGAAGGTGCTGTTCAACGCCCTTGCGAGACGAAGGGTGAAGGGTTTTCGGCCGGTTTCGACCAGGGACATGTGGCCCGGCGAGTAGCCGGTCAGTTCGGCCATGTCTTCTTGGCGTAACCCTCGGGCCTTCCGCAAGCTGCGCAGACGCGCGCCCATGGCTGCCTGGGGTGAGGACTCGGGGTCCAACGGCTTCTCGGGCATGGCTCGTTGCCCACCCTTTCTTTCGTACTTGGCACATTGAAAGGCGAGCCGAGCCTAGGTCAATCTGAACACGCACCGCAGCCGGTTCGCCACGGTGGGGAGTGGCGGGCTGGGGTGCGACCTGTTGCCGTGCGCCCCCCCCTCGTCACCACTTCGCGCCGGCTCGGTTCGTCCTCTCGTCACCACCTTGTGGAGTCGCCGTGATCCAGTGCACCGTCGCGTCCCGAATCCTCGCCCCCGACGTTCTGCGGGCCGTGCCCCGAGAGGCCGAGCACGACCCGGGCGTGCGCTGTGAGCTGGGGGCTCCGCACGCCGGGCGGCACGCCTCGTTCGTCTGCTACCTCGACCCCGGGGCCCGGCCGCTCGCGCTGTGGGCGCGGTGGGCCGACGAGGCGGGCAAGGCGCAGCCGGAGCGGCACATGGACTGCCCGATCCGGGCCGAGGACGGCGACGTGTGCGTGCTGTTCAGTGGGCACACCGGCCCGCACGGTTGGCAGGTCGACCCGGGCGCGGACACCGGTGGTGGCGTCGACACCGGGGCGGGGGCGGTCGGGACCGCGCCCGGGGCCGCGCCCGGGCCCGGGGCCGGTGTGGCGCGGGCCGTTCGGTAGGGCGGGTTCGGTCGTGCTCGTCGTGCTGCGGTTGCTCTGCGGGCACGGGTTCTTCGTGGGGGTCGCGCGGGAGCGGGTGGCCGGGTGTTGTCTGGCGCCCGACCATCCCGGTCCGCACGCGCGTTACCTGGGCGCGGCGCCCGAGCGGGAGGGGGCGCGCGGGGTGTGGTTCGTGTGGGCGGGTGGTGGGGACGGCCGGACCGGGGTGTTCCCGTACTGTCCGGCCGCCGTGCCCGCTCCCTCCGTGCCCGCCCTCTCCGCGCCCGTCACCCCCGTGCCCGTCCCCTTCGTTCCCGTCACTCCCGTGTCCGTCCCCGTGTTCACCGGTGCCGTGCCGGGTGGAGGGGGGCGGCGGTGTGTGTTTCTCGGGGGGCATCAGGGGGTGCACTCGTGGGCCGTGCCCCGTCGGACCCTTGGCACCTCGTCCCACCCGCTGCCCCCGGATCCGCCCGGCGGCGTCTCCGTCGTCCTGGACCCGGCCTGAGGGCCCGGCCCGGCCCCGGTCGGTCAGTGGACGCGGGTGTCGTGGCCGTCGATCACGAGGGCCTGGCCGTCGCGCAGGGGCGTGTGGGGGACGCCTTCGGTGCGGTAGCGGGCGGCCACGATGCCCAGGACCTCGGTCTCGGGGTGCCCGGGCGAGTCGATGTGCGGCACGATCACGCGGTCGAGGAGGCCCAGGCCGTCCCACCGCGCCGGGTCCCCGTACGCGGCGCGCACGGCCTCCGGGTCGTCGCACAGCTCCAGCCCGCGCAGGTCGGGGGCGAGGACACAGGCGGCGGCACTGTAACCGGCGTAGACCGCGGCGTCCCGTGCCAGCAGGTCGATCAGGGCGGCGTCGGCACCACTGCGGGCCAGGGCCTGCCGCAGCACGAACACGTTCCCGCCCCGCACCCAGACCAGCGGGAACCGGGCCAGGACGGCCGCCACCTCGTGCGCGGGCCGGTCGAAGAACACGCGCAGGTCCACCTCGACCGGCCGCAGCCCGAGCCCGGCGAGCGCGTCGAGTTCGCGTTCCACCGCGTCGCGACGCTCGGCGGCCGGCAGGGCGTCGACCGCGTTGGCGATCACCGCGACGGGGGCGGCGGCGGTCCGCGCCGAAGGGTGCAGCAGGGCCACCATCCGGTCCGGATGGTGGCCGGTGCGAAAGGAGGAGAGGTACATCCGCATCCGACGACCGTAGTGCGCGAGGGCGTGACCGCGTCGGCGGGCGGTGGTGGTGGGCGATTTCGGGGTGGCGTCGGATGCCGGCAGTATGGGGACAGTGCAATGACGTTATTGCACTAGTGCAAATACGGGCTGTCGTGGTCCGGTGTGACGAAGGACGGACGGGTTCCCGTGTGGACGTGTGAGCAGGTGGTGGGCGCGAGCCTGGACGTGGACGAGGTCATCGACCTCTACCGGGCGGCGGAGCTGACCGAGGACCGTCCCGTCGACGACGTCTCCCGTTTCGCGCGGATGCTCGCGGGGTCCAACCTGGTGGTCACCGCGCGGACCGCGGACGGGCGCCTGGTCGGCATCGTCAGGGCCGTGACGGACGGGGTCCGCGTCACCCACGTCGGCGATCTCGCCGTCGACCCCGCCCGCCGACGCCTCGGCATCGGCCTCGACCTCATCGCGGCCGCTCAGGCGGCCGTCCCCGACACCCGGATCGTCCTCCTCGCCGACGCGCCGGCGGCCCCCTACTACCCGCACATCGGCTTCGCCCGTCACGAATCCGCCTGGACCCTGCCCGGCACCGCACCGCGGCCACGCCCGGGCCGCTGAGCGATCGATCAGGAATCGAGAAGCGCGGCGGCGTGACCGGCCCTAGCCTGCTGAGCATGGACATCACCATTCACACCACCGCCCTGCCGCACGAGGACCCGGACGCGTCGGTGGCCTTCTACCGCGACGTGCTCGGGTTCGAGGTCCGCAGCGACGTGGGGCAGGGGCGGATGCGGTGGATCACGGTCGGCCCGGTCGGGCAGCCCGGCACCTCGATCCTCCTCGCGCCGCCCGCCGCCGACCCCGGGATCACCGAGGACGAGCGGCGCACCATCACCGAGATGATGGCCAAGGGCACCTACGGCTGGATCCTGCTGGCCACCCCCGACCTCGACGGCGTGTTCGAGAAGGTGCAGGCCGGGGACACCGAGGTCGTGCAGGAGCCGACCGAGCAGCCGTACGGGGTGCGGGACTGCGCGTTCCGCGATCCGGCGGGAAACCTGGTGCGGATCCAGCAACTGCGCTGATTCGCGCGGGTGTTGGCGCGGGGGTGTCGGTGCGGGGTGCGGGCCGGCATCGTGCTTTTCGTCCGGGGTGTCCGTCGAGGCGGGCACCCCGGAGTCGTTCGACGGGTGAAGGGGAGGGCTGCCCGTGTGCAGGCCCGAATGGAGACGAGCGCTCGTGGAGTCACAGAGATTGGCGGACCTCGCGCGGTTGCGGCGGGTCCGGGACCGGATCGACCGGGAGTACGCGCAGCCATTGAACGTGGAGGCGCTGGCCCGGGACGCGCACATGTCGGCCGGGCACCTGAGCCGGCAGTTCCGGGCCGCGTACGGGGAGTCCCCGTACTCGTACCTCATGACCCGCCGGATCGAGCGGGCGGCGGCGCTGCTGCGGCGCGGGGACCTCAGCGTCACGGAGATCTGCTTCGCGGTGGGCTGCGCGTCGCTGGGGACGTTCACCACCCGGTTCACCGAACTGGTCGGGATGCCGCCCGGGGCCTTCCGACGGCAGGCGGCGGCGGAGGCGGCCGAGGTGGCCGGGGGCGACGAGCCGGTCGGCGCGGGGGCCGGTGAGCGGGTCGCGGTGCGGGTCGAGGGGATGCCGGCGTGCGTCGCGAAGCAGGTCTCCAGACCGGTCAGGAATCGAGAAGCCCCGGACCCGGGCCGGCGCCTAGCGTGAAGACATGGCAACCACGACGCTCGACCAGATCCGCGGCTCCCTCTCGTCCGTCACCCTGGAGGTGACCGACCCCGACGCCGCCCGCCGCTTCTACTCCGCGTTCGGCCTCGCCTCGCACGTCGGCCTGCGGGCCGCCTCCGAGGCGCCGTCCACCGGGTTCCGGGGCTTCACCCTCGGGCTCACGGTGGCCGGGCCGGCCGACGTCGACGGGTTCGTCGGCGCGGCCGTCGAAGCCGGCGCGAGCGTGCTGAAGCCCGCCGCCCGGTCCCTGTGGGGCTACGGCGGGGTCGTCGCGGCCCCGGACGGCACGATCTGGAAGATCGCCACCTCGGCCCGCAAGGACACCGGCCCGGCCACCGGCCGCGTCGACGAGCTCGTGCTGCTGATCGGAGTCGAGAGCGTCAAGGCGACCAAGGAGTTCTACGTCGGCCGGGGCCTGAGCGTGGCCAAGAGCTTCGGCGGCAAGTACGCCGAGTTCGCGCCCGCCCGGCCCGGCGCCGTCAAGCTCGCGCTGTACAAGCGTCGGGCGCTCGCCAAGGACCTCGGGGTCGCGGTGGAGGGCGACGGGTCGCACCGTGTCGTCCTCGCCGGCGACCTCGGCGCGTTCACCGACCCCGACGGGTTCGTGTGGGAGTCCGAGTCCGGCCCCGCCGCGTTCTGAAGCACCTCGCCCTGAAGCACCTCACCACCACCGCGTCACCCCTACACGAGAGGACGACCGTCATGGCCACCGAGAAGGAGTACGGCGGGTTCTCCGCCGACGAGCGGGCCGCGATGAAGGACCACGCCCGTGAGCAGAAGAAGGCGACGGCCCGGCGCGGGCTGTCGCGGGCCGAGAAGGAGGCGGCGGCCGAACGCGACGTGCTCGCGAAGATCGCCGAGATGCCGGACGCGGACCGGGCCTTGGCCGAGCGGGTCCACGAGATCGTCCGCACCGTCGCCCCGGACCTCGCGCCCAAGCTCTGGTACGGGATGCCCGCGTACGCCCGCGACGGCAAGGTCGTCTGCCACTTCCAGGCCGCCGAGAAGTTCGGCACCCGCTACGCCACCCTCGGGTTCAGCGACCAGGCCGCCCTCGACGACGGCGCCCTGTGGCCGGTGGCCTACGGGCTGCGCGAGCTGACCGACGCCGACGCCGAGCGCGTGGCCGCCCTCGTGAAGGCGGCGGCGGGCTGAGCCGGCGTGCCCGGGCTCAGCCGCGGCCGGTGGGGGACAGCAGGGCGTCGGCGACGGTGGTGCGGGCGTAGAGCACGGAGCGGCCGTTGCGGTGGGCGCTGACCAGGCCCGCGTCGCGCAGCGCGGTGAGGTGCTGGTTGGCGCCGGGGGCGGACATGCCGCAGCGGTGGGCGAGTTCGGTGGTGGAGGACGGGGTGTCGAGCTCGGTCAGGAGCAGGGTGCGGGAGCGGCCGAGGACGGCCGCGACGGCCTCGGCGGAGGTGCCGGCCCGGGGTTCCCAGAGGGTGCCGATGCCCCGGGCGGGATAGGCGAGCTGCGGCGGGTCCGGCGGCGTGGACCTCGTGAGCACGCGGGGCCAGGCGAAGGCCGAGGGGACGAGGAGCAGCCCGGAGCCCACCTCGGAGCGGCTGAGCGCGCAGTGCCGGTGGACCAGGCGCAGGGTCCCGGCGTCCCAGGAGACCGATTCGTGCAGGTCGCCCAGGACGTGCCCGGCGCCGTGCTCGGCGACCTGCCGGGCGCGGTGGAAGACATCGGCCTCCAGCAGTCGGCGGATGCGGTCCCAGTAGGGGGCGACGGCGCACTCCCAGTAGAGCCCGATCTCCTCGGTGATCCGCTCCAGCGCGACCTCCGGGTCCTGGCGCAGGAGTCGGATCCGGGCGGATCTCGACAGGTCGCGTTCCGCGCTGAGCATGTCCGCCTCGGCGCGGGCCCGGCCGGCCGGGGTGCGGCGGATGGCCTCCAGCTCTTGGGCGAGGGTGGGGAAGGGGTCGTCGGGGGTCGGGTTCAGGAAGTCCGGGAGGTAGCCGACGGCGGGGATCAGCGCGGCCAGCCAGCCGCGGTCGAGACCGGCCTCCGTGACGCGGGGCCGGACCTGTTCGGTCCAGCGGCGGTGCAGGGGCTGATCCCGCTCGGTGCGCAGCAGGCGGTAGCTGGTGACCACCTCCCACATCGGCGAGACCGCGAACCGGGTCTGGGCCATGTCGGCGGCGGAGAAGACGAGCTCGGCCTTCACGGGACACCCCTTCCCTTCGAGTTCCCTTCGAGGATTAAGCCTGATGTTAATCAATGCGGACCCGGGTGGGTGGGGCCGGAGGCTGTTCGCATGTTCACCACCTTCCGCGATCTGCCCTCCGTCGTCTGGACCCTTTTCGCCGGCACCGTCGTCAACCGGCTCGGGCACCTCATCACCCCGTTCCTGGTGTTCTTCCTCGCCGACCGGGGGGTGACCGGCGCGGGGACCTCCTGGGTGCTCGGCGCCCTGGGCGCGGGCAACCTGCTCGGGCCCGCGCTCGGCGGTCTGCTCGCGGACCGGATCGGGCGCCGCGCCACCATGCTGATCGGGCTCGTCGGCGCGGCCGTCGCCCAGGGCGCCCTGTTCCTCGCGCCGGGCGTGGCCACGATGGCCGTCGCCGCGCTGCTGCTGAGCGCGGCGGGCGGGACGGTGTCGCCGGCGACGTACGCGCTGCTCGCGGACTCCGTGGACGCGGGGCGCCGGCAGCGGGCGTACGCCCTGTTCGGGTGGGGCGTGAACGTGGGCACGGCCGCCGCCGGTGTCCTCGGGGGCGTGCTGGCCGTGCACGGGTACTGGCTGCTGTTCGCGGTCGACGCGGTCACCGTGCTCGGGTTCGCGGCGATCGCCGCCGTCCGCCTCCCCGAGACCCGGCCCGGGACGCGGCCCGGCGGCGGTGTCGTGGCCGAGGGGTCCGGGACGGGGTACGGGGTGGTGCTGCGGGACCGGTTGATGCTCGCGCTGCTCCCGCTCTTCGGGTTCCAGCTGTTCGTCTACTCCCTCACCGAGGTGGCCCTGCCGCTGGCCGTGCACGACTCCGGTCTCTCGCCCGCCGTGTACGGGGCCATGGCCGCCGTGAACGCCGTGCTCGTGGTGGTGCTCCAGCCCCTGGCCGTCCCGCTGCTCGCCCGGTTCCCGCAGTTGTCCGTGCAGGCCGCGGGCGGGGTGCTGATCGCCGTGGGCGTGGCCCTCACCGGTGTCGCCGACAGCGTCGCCGGCTACGCGTTCTCCGTGGTGGTCTGGTCCCTCGGCGAGGTGGTCGTGGCGGGGATCGCGGCGACCGTGGTCGCCAACCTGGCGCCGGCCGACGCCCGGGGCCGCTACCAGGGCGCGTTCCAGTGGACCTGGGGCCTGGCCCGGTTCGCCTCCCTCACCGGCGGCGTCGCCCTCTACGGGACCCTCGGCCCGGCCGCCCTGTGGTGGACCGCGCTGATCGGCGGGACCGCGACGGCCCTGGCCATGCTCGCCCTGCGCCGCCGCGTGGAACTGCGCACGGCACTGGCCCTGGCGGCCTGAGGGCCGGCCGTTCCCGGGGGCACCGGCCCCCCCTCAGGTCGCGCGGAGGTAGGCGAGGACGGCCAGGACGCGGCGGTGGCCGTCCGTGGCCGGGGGGAGGTCGAGCTTGGCGAAGATGTTCCCGATGTGCTTGTTGACGGCCGCGTCGCTGACGAAGAGGCGCGCGGCCAGGGTGCTGTTCGAGCAGCCCTCCGCGATGAGGCCGAGGACCTCCCGTTCGCGGGGGCTGAGGCGTTCCAGGGGGTCGCGGCGCAGCCGGACGAGCTGCTGCACCACCTCCGGGTCGACGACGGTGCCGCCCGCCGCGACCCGTTCCACCGCCGACGTGAAGTCGACGACCTTCCCCACCCGCTCCTTGAGCAGGTAGCCCACGCCCGTGCCGCCGCCCGAGTCGAGCAGGCCGAGGGCGTAGCTGCGCTCCACGTACTGGCTCAGGACCAGCACCGGCAGCCCCGGGAACTCCTCGCGCAGGGCCACCGCCGCCCGCAACCCGTCGTCGGTGAGGCCGGGCGGCATCCGGACGTCCGTGACGACGAGGTCGGGGCGGTCCGCGCGGACCGCCGCCACCAGGGCGTCGGCGTCCCCGACCGAGGCGATCACCTCGTGCCCGACCCGCTCCAGGAGACCCACCAGCCCCTCCCGCAACAGGACGGCGTCCTCGGCGACGATCAGGCGAAGCGACACGGAACCTCCACGTGGACGAGGGTGGGGCCACCCTCCGGGCTCGACACCCGCAGCCGCCCGTCCAGGGCCGCGACCCGGTCCGCCAGCCCGGTCACCCCGGTGCCGCCGGCCGGATCCACCCCGCCCGCGCCGTCGTCGGTGATGTCGATGATCAACAGGTCCGCATGGTAGCGACCGCGCACGGCGGCGCTCGTGGCCCCGCTGTGCTTCGCGATGTTCGTCATCGCCTCGTTGATCAGGTAGTACATGGTCGTCTCCAGCGCGCGCGGCAGCCGGCCGGGCAGCGCGAGGTCCACGGTGACGGGGATCGGGAACCGGCCCGCGTAGTCCTCGATCGCCGCGACCAGCCCGTGATCGGCCAGCACCGGCGGGTTCAGACCCCGGATCAACGCCCTCAACTCCCGCTGCGCCCGCCCCAGTTCCTCCTCCGCCCGGGTCAGCAGCCCGGCCTGCGGGGAATCGGACGGGGTGTCGAGTCGCAGCATCCCCAGGGTCATGCCCAGCGCCACCAGGTGCTGCTGGGCGCCGTCGTGCAGATCGCGTTCGATCCGGACCCGCTCCGCGTCGAAGGAGTCCAGCAGCCGTGACCGCGTCGCCTTGACCTCCCGCAGCTCCTCGCCCAGTTCGCGGTCGCGCGGGGCGAGGAAGCTGCGGGCCATCGCCGCCCGCGCCCCGGCCCACGCCGTCACCGTGTAGGGCGAGGCCAGCAGCACGAAGGCCCCGAACACCGCCCACGGCCAGGTCTCCCCGTCCAGGGAGGAGAAGGTCAGCGCGGGCAGGCCGAAGGAGAAGCCCAGCACCAGCAGGTCCAGCCACCACAGGGCCGCCGCCGACACCAGCGTGAACGCCAGCTCCCGCCACGTCGCCGGCTCCCGCAGCCGCGTCGCCAACCAGGCCCGCGCGCCCGGGGCCGCGGCCGGCCGGTGCGGATCGGGCAACGGGTCCAGGTCCACCAGCCGCAGCCGCCGGCGCTCCACCGCCGCCACCACCGTGGACGCGAGCACCAGACCCACCAGCGGCGCCACCCCCACCAACACCACCAGCAGCGTCAGCCCCACCGCCAGGCCCGCCGCGAACACGAGCACGGCCGGCGCGCCGAGCAGCACCCCGCCCGCCACGTACCCCAGCGACCGCCAGGGCCACGCCGAGGTCAGGAAGCTCAGGGGCCGCCGGGCCATGGCCTGCCAGGCCGTTGTGGGACGCATGGGGCCCACGGTAATCGGCGGTCGCGGCGGGCGCGGTAGAGCGGGCACTACCCCCGAAGTAGCGCACGGGCCCGTGCCCCGACCCCGGCCGACGGCGTGGAATCGGGGCATGACGAAGACGATCAGCACGAGGATGACGGACAACACGAGGGCGGGGCACGACACGGCGTACGCCGTCGAGTTGCTCGGCGTGCGCAGGACGCACGGCGCGGGCGAGCGGGCCGTGACCGCCCTCGACTCCGTCTCCCTCGCCCTCCGGCCCGGCACGTTCACCGCGATCATGGGCCCCTCCGGCTCCGGCAAGTCCACCCTCCTGCGGTGCGCCGCCGGCCTGGAGACCCCCACCGCCGGCCGGATCCTCCTCGCCGGCGTCGACATCGGCGCCCTGGACGAGAAACGCCGCACCCTGCTGCGCCGCACCGAGATCGGCTTCGTCTTCCAGGCGTTCAACCTCGTGGCCTCCCTCACCGCCGCCCAGAACACGGCCCTGCCCGCCCGCTTCGCCGGCCTCAAGGTCAGCCGCGAACGGATCGACGCGGCCCTCGCCGCCGTCGGCCTCGCCGACCGCGCCGGGCACCGGCCCGCCCAACTCTCCGGCGGCCAGCAGCAGCGCGTGGCCCTCGCCCGCGCCCTCCTCACCCGCCCCGCCGTGCTCTTCGCCGACGAACCCACCGGCGCCCTCGACACCACCGCCTCCCGCGAGGTCCTGCGGATGATGCGCGAGCTCGTGGACCGGGAGGGCCAGACCACGGTCATGGTCACCCACGACCCGGCCGCCGCCGCCGTCGCCGACGAGGTCGTCCTCCTCAAGGACGGCCGGATCGCCGACGGCCTCGCCCTCGACCCCGCCGCCGGCCCCCGCAACGCCGAGACCATCGCCGCCCGCACGACCCGACTGGAGCCGTGACCCGATGCTCTCCCTCGCCAACCTCCGCGAACGCCCCCTCGCCTTCCTCGGCGCGTTCCTCACCGTCCTCGTCGGCACCGCCCTCGTCACCACCACCCTCGTCCTGCACGACTCCACCCGCCCCACCGTCCAACCCCGCTACGCGGGCGCCACCGCCCTCGTCCTGCCGGCCCGCGCCCACGACACCGACGGCAGCCCCGAGGACCGGATCCCGTGGAGCCCCGCCGAGGCCGAAGCGCTGCGGCTCGCCCTCGCCGCCGTCCCCGGCGTCACCGCCGCCGTTCTCGACCGCTCCTTCTACGCCCAGGCCCTGCGCGGCGACACCCCCGTCACCGACCCCGGCGCCCTCGAAACCGGCCGCCCCTGGAGCACGGCCGCCCTCGACCCGCGCCTGCGGCTCACCGGCCGCGCCCCCACCGCCGACCACGAGGTGGTCGTGGACCGGGCCCTCGGCGCCGGCCCGGGCGACACCGTCACCCTCAACCTGACGCAGGGCCGCCGCCCCTTCACCGTGACCGGCACCGTCGACGGCACCGGCACCGGCACCGGCCCCGCGCTCTTCTTCGCCGACGCCTTCGCCGCCCGACAACACCCCGGGGTCGACGCCATCGCCCTGACCACCGCGCCCGACACCACCCCCGCGAGCGCCGCGAGCGTCGTCGTCGCCGCCCGCGCGCACCTCACCGGCGGGGCCACGCTCGTCACCGGCACCGGCCGGGCCGCGATCCAGCCCGCCCACCTCGAACACCAACGGTTCCTCGGCGTCCAACTCCTCGGCGCCATGGCCGTGCTCGCCCTGTTCACCACCGTGTTCGTCGTCGCCTCCCTCCTCGCCTTGGCCACCGGCACCCGCCGCCGCGAGATCGGCCTGCTGCGCACCCTCGGCGCCACCCCCGCCCAGATCCGCCGCATGGTCCTCGGCGAGGCCGCCGCCACCGGCCTGCTCGGCTCGCTCGCCGGCATCCCCACCGGGATCGCCGCCGCGCCCCTCCTGCGCGACCTGCTCGCCGGACTCGACGTCACCCCCGCCGACCTGCCGATCACCGTCTCCGCGTGGCCGCCGCTCACGGCCGGCGCGATCGGCGTCGGCGTGAGCGTCCTCGCCGCCTGGGCCGCCGGCCGCAAGGCCGCCCGCGTCGCCCCCGTCGAAGCCCTCCTCGACGGCCGGGCCGCCGACGCCGCGCCCGGCCGCGCCCGCCTCCTGACCGGACTCGGCGTCCTCGCCGCCGGCCTGCTCCTCGCGACCGCCGGCGCGGGCGCCGCCGCCGACGACCGCGTGAACGCCGCGATCCTCTCCGGCGCCGCCCTCATCGTGGCCGCCGCCCTCCTGGCCCCCGTGCTCGTCGGCCCCGCCGGCCGGCTGCTCACCGCGCCCTTCCGCCGCGCCGGCCGACGCAGGGTCGGCGCCGGGCCGCTGCTGATCCACGCCGAACTCGTCGCCCACCCGCGCCGCGCCGGCGCCCTCGTCGCCCCCGTCATCGCCGCCGTCGGCTTCGCGGTGCTGCTCAGCGGCATCGTCGAGACCATGCGCGTGGCCTACCCGGCGGGCCAGGCCCGCCAGGTCGCCGGCCAGAGCGTGATCACCCCCGACGGGATCCCCGGCAACACCGACGAGACCGTGGCCGCCAACCCCGTCGGCAAGGCCGCCCTGCCCACCCGCGCCTTCGTCCCCACACCCGGCCGAGGTGAGGCCGGCGCCGAGGCCGGGCTCACCGTGCTCGACGTGCTCGGCAGCCGCGACCCCCGGTGGAACCGGCCCGGCGAGGCCGTCCTCGGCGAACGCACCGCCCGCGAGCTCGGCCTCGCCGCCGGCGGCCGGGTCCCCGTCCGCTTCGCCGACGGAGCCACCGTCACCCTGACGGTCGCCGCCGTCCTGCCCGAGGACCCCGCGCGCGGCGCGTTCGTCGTCCCCCGCGACCTCGTCCGCGCCCACGACCCCGGCGCCCTCACCGACGACCTCTTCGTGCCCGCCGGCGCCCCCGCCTCCGACGCCGTGCCCGGCACCGCCCGCCACGACGCCGCCGCCTACGCCCTCGCCGACTACGAGACCGACGCCCGACTCACCGAGAGCCTCGCCCGGATGCTGATCGTCATCGCGGTCGGGTACAGCGTCATCGCCGTCGCCAACGGCACCGCCATGGCCGCGCACGCCCGGCGCCGCGACCTCGCCGTCCTGAGGTCCGCCGGCGGCACGAGCGGCGCCCTGCTGCGGATCGTGGCCGGGGAGACGGCCCTGCTCGTCCTCGTGGGCGCCGGCCTCGGCGTGCTCGTCACCCTGCCCCCGCTGGCCGGCATGGCCTCCGGCCTCTCCCAGGCCACATCCGCCGACGTGGGCACCCACCTGGCCGCCGGCACCCTCGCCCTCGCCGTCCTCGGCACCCTGGCCGTCGCGGTCGGCGTCGTCCTCACCGTCACCCGTCGCGGCCTCGCCCGGGCACGGGCCTGAGCACGGGCCTGAGCGCGGGGCCGGTCAGCCCAGGCGGGCCGCCTCCTCCACCAGCTCGGCGGCGCGCCCCGGACCGCCTTCCGGTGGGGTCGCGGCCGGGGGCGTCGCGGGCGCGGCCAGCAGCCGGTGCAGGGCGACGGGGGAACGCGGCATCGGCACCGCCACCCCCGCCCGCACGCACGCGGCGGCCAACAACCGCTGCTCCCCGCCGTTCGGCGCCAACACCAACCGGCGGCGGTGCCGGAGCGCGGCCAGCACCGGGGCGCTGGTGCCGTTGCCGAGCACCGCCGTCGCCCCTCGCACCAGCGGCTCCAGCCACGGCAGCCGCACCGGGTGCAGCCACGGCCCCGGCCGCGCGGCCCGCCCGTCGGTGCGGCCCGTCTCCACCACGGCCTGGAACGGCCCGTCGGCGAAGGCCGCTTCGAGCCGGGGCCACAAGCCCTCGCCGCCGAACACCCGCCCCAGGTGCACGTAGACCAGCGGTTTCCCGCCCGCCGCGAGCCGCGCCCGCAGCTCCTCCCACACGCCCGGCTCCGGCGCCGGCTCCCACACCAGCCCGCCCACCCGGTGCACGTGCGCCGGCAGCCGCGCCCCCGGATGCTCCAGGGCGGCGGGACCGCGCAGCAGACAGGCCGCGCCGGACAGCAGGTGCTGCCCGTACCCGCCGCGCGGCCGGGAGCGGAACCCGCACTCCTCGCGCAGCTTGCGGTACTGGGTCAGCACGTCGTTCAGCCGCCACTCGCGGGTGTCGCCGATCTCCGGCTCGGCCGCGCCGCCACCCGCGTACGGCCACAGGTGCACGGCCAGGCCGACCACCACCACCGGCAGGTCCAGTCGTTCGGCGGCCAGCAGCGCGCCGGGACACAGCAGCGAGGTGACGAGCACGTCGGGCCGGGCCTCGCGGGCGGCCCGCAGCACCGCCCGGTACTGGGCCGGGCCCTCCAGGAACCAGCGGTCCACCCGGAACGCGCGCGGCGCGTCCGGCCCGGCCACCGCGCCCGCGTCGAGCACCGGCAGGCCGCAGGCGCGGGCGGCGGGGCCGGTGGGGTCGGCGGACAGGAGGGTGACGGCGTGCCCCCGGGCGAGCAGGGCCCGGCCGGTCGCGACGACGGGATACAGGAACCCGGGGGAGCTCTCCGGGCACAGCAGGACCCTCATCGGTCTCCTCGGCGGGGCGGCGCGCCGGCCGCGCGCTCACGGGCGTGGGCGTGCAACAGGACGGGCAGCTCGTGCAGTTCGTGCGGCGCGTACGGGGCGTACGGGGCGTGCGGGCCGGTGCGCGGGTCGGCGTGCGGTGCGGCGTGCGGTGCGTGCGGGGCGTGGGCGGTGGTGTGCGCGTGGGCCTCGACCTCGGGGCGTTCGGGGCGTTCCGGGTGGGCGGCGTCCGCGAGCGGGCGGGTCGTCACCCCCGCCTCGACCAGGGACTCCAGGACCCGTTCGGCCTCGTCCTCGGTGCGGCCCAGGGCCGCGGCCGCGTCGGCGAGGGAGAACAGCGGGCCGGGCAGGGTGCCGAGCCGGTCCAGGGCGTGCCGGGCGGGTTCGGGCAGGTCCCGGCACCAGGCGGCGAGCCGGTCGCGGACGGTGAGGTCGCCGGCGGCGAGTTCGTCCAGCGGGGCGGGGCCGCGTTCGAGGCGGTCGGCGTACCGGTGCAGGGGCAGCGGGTCGAGGGCGGCGAGGCGGCTGCCGGCCACGCGCAGGGCCAGCGGCAGCCGGCCGACGGCCGTCGCGATCCGTTCGGCGGCGGCGCGTTCGGCCCGCACCCGGTCCCCGCCGATGACCCGGTCGAGGAGGGCGAGGGCCTCGTCGGGGGCGCAGGGACCGAGTTCCACGCGGTGCAGCGGGCCCAGCCCGGTCAGGCGGGCGCGCGAGGTGATCAGCACGCGGGAGGGGCCGGCGCCGGGCAGCAGGGAGCGGACGGCGGACTCCTCGGGAGCGTCGTCGAGGAGCACCAGGGCGCGGTGCCGGGCCAGCCAGGACCGCCACAGCGCGGCGGCGTCCTCCACGGCGTCCGGGTCGGCGCCGGGGTCGGGGGCGGGCTCGGGCAGGGAGACGGCGCGGAACAGGGCGGCGAGGACGGCGGCGGGCGGGCGCGGGGACCCGTCGGCGCGGCGCAGGCGCACGCCGGCGCAGCCGTCGGGGAACCGGTCCCGGACGCGGTGGGCCAGGCGCACGGCCAGCGCGGTCTTCCCGACCCCGACCGGGCCCCGCAGCAACACCGCGCGCCCGGCGTCGGGACGGTCGGGGACGTCGAGCAGGTCCGCCAGCCGGCGCAGGGTCTCGGCGCGGCCGGTGAAGTCGGGGAGGTCGGCGGGCAGGGTGTGCGCGGGCTGCGGGCCGGTCGCGGGCGCCGGGGCGGGTTCCGGGGTCGGGCGGAGGTCGGTGGGGGACGCGGGCGGGGGCACGCTCGGGGGTGCCGGTGCCGGTGCGGGCGCGGGCGCTGTCGCGGGCGCGGTGTCGAGGATCTGGCGGTGCAGGGCCTGGAGGGCGGGGCCGACGTCGAGTCCGAGCCGGTGCGCCAGCAGTTGCCGCAGCCGGTCGTAGACGGCCAGCGCCTCGCCGCGCCGGCCGCACCGGTGCAGGGCCGTCATCTGGGCGGCGACCAGGCGTTCCCGCAACGGGTGGTCGCGCACCGGATCGGACAGGGCCTCCGCGACGGCCGCCGCGTGCCCGCGCGCCAACTCGGCCTCCGCCCAGTCCTCGTGGACGGTCAACCGGCGCTGCTCGTGCCGGGACGCCTCCTCGCGGACCACCGGGTGACCGGCCAGGTCGCCGAGGAACGGGCCCCGCCACAGGTCCAGGGCCTCCCGCAGCAGCTCCGCCGCGTGCCGGTCGGAGCCCCGGCGCGCCGCGTGCCGGCCGACCCGGGCCAGCTCCTCGAAGGCCAGCAGGTCGAGTTCGGCCGGGCCGGCGGTGAGCCGGTAGCCCGAGGGGTGGTGGGCGAGGCGTTCGGCGTCACCGGCGCCGTGCGGGGCCGTCGGGCCCAGGACCCGGCGCAGGGCGCAGACGTAGGACTGGAGGTTCTTGCGGGCCGAGCGGGGCGGGTCGTCGCCCCAGACGGTGTCGGTCAACAGGTCGGTGGAGACGACCGTGTTGGCGCGGCACAGCAGCACGGCGAGGACGAGCCGCTGCTTGAGCGGCCCGAGCGGCACCGGCCGGCCGGCGCGCAGCACGGCCAGTTCGCCCAGCACCCGGAACCGGACCGTCGCCGGTTCGGCGACCGGCTCCCCCAGGCCCGGTCCGGGTCCGAAGGTCTCGCCGGGGTACGGGGCGCGCGGGGGCGGGGCGAGGGTGGGGAACCACGGGGTGCGCGCGTCGCCCCCGGGGGCACGGCGCGGCATCGGCGCCGCCCGTTCGCTCGTCGGTCCGGGCACGGCCGGCGGGGCTCAGTGTCCCCAGGCGGTGTCGTCGGGTCGGGCGCCGGGAGCGGGCGGGCCTGCGTGCGGACGACCGGTGACGAGCGCGAACGGCGGACACGACCGCTTCATCGGATACCTCCAAGGAAACCCCGTCCTTCAGGGCGGGGATGAATTGGGCCCTTGCGGAGCGGAGCAGCGAGCTGCGATTCGCCCTCGGGACGGAGCGCAGTGCTCTGCGTCGCAGGTTTGGTCTTTACAAGCGGCCACGCTGGCTTGTGAGCGTGACCACGAGCCGTGTGAAGCGGGCGTTCAAGTACCGCTTCCATCCGACCGATGTGCAGGCGGCCGAGCTGTCGCGCACGTTCGGATGCGTTCGGAAGGTCTACAACCTCGCGCTCGCCGCCCGCACCGAAGCGTGGACGCGCCGGGAACGGGTCAACTACAACCAGACCTCGGCCATGCTGACCGCGTGGAAGAGGACCGAGGAGCTGTCCTACCTCTCCGAGGTCTCTTCCGTCCCGCTCCAACAGACGCTCCGGCACTTGCAAGGAGCGTTCACCGACTTCTTCGGCAGGCGCGCCAAGTATCCGACGTTCAAATCGCGCAAGAAGTCGCGAAGGTCCGCCGAGTACACCACCAGCGGATTCCGCTACCGCGACGGCAGGCTGACGCTGGCCAAGATGTCCGAACCGCTGGACATCGTGTGGTCCCGTCCGCTGCCCGAAGGAGTGGCACCGTCCACGGTGACCGTGTCGCAGGACGCGGCGGGGCGCTGGTTCGTGTCGATGCTGTGTGACGACCGTCCCACGATGCCTGATCCGATCAACGCGGCGGTCGGAATCGACGCCGGTGTCACCAGCCTGGTGACACTCTCCACCGGAGAGAAGATCACCAACCCGAAGTTCGAGCGCGGGGACCGCGCCCGCCCCGCCAAGGCCCAGCGGAATCTGTCCCGCAAGGCCAAGGGCGACGGGGCCAACCGTGCCAAGGCCCGGCGCAAGGTCGCCAGGGTCCATGCCCGGATCGCCGACCGGCGCCGGGACTTCCTGCACAAGCTGACCACTCGTCTCGTTCGTGAGAACCAAACGATCGTGATCGAGGACCTGACCGTCCGCAACATGGTCAAGAACCACAGGCTCGCCCGCGCCATCTCGGATGCGAGCTGGACCGAGATGCGGTCCATGCTGGAGTACAAGGCCGGATGGTACGGACGTGAGGTGATCGCCGTGGACCGGTGGTTCCCCTCGTCCAGGCTGTGCTCGGCCTGCGGCGACTTGCGGAACAAGATGCCGCTGAACGTCCGGGAGTGGACGTGCGGCTGCGGTGCGACCCATGACCGGGACGTGAACGCGGCCGTCAACATCAAGGCCGCCGGGCCGGCGGTCTCTGTCTGTGGAGACGGTGTAAGACCTCAACGGAGTTCTCCCGAGGGGCGACGGTCAGTGAAGCAGAAAGCCCGACCCGTGAGGGAAGGAACCCCCGTGCTTTAGGGCGGGGAGGATGTCAAGGGGGCCCCTTGTGAGGTGTGCGGCGAACGCGAGGATCTGCCCGTGCCGGTTCTCGGGTACCCGAAGCCTGCCGCCGGGCCCGGGAGCGGCCAAGGGCCCGCGGACTGCAACATGCTGCACGCAGCAAAGTACCGCCGGCACGAACCGGTGCGAACCGGCCAACCCGGAACTTCGGTCGGCTACGGGCGCAGGCGGTCCGTGAAGAAGGCCAGGGCGTCGCCCAGGAGGGCCGCCAGGTCGCCCGTGCCCCGGGCGCCGTGGCCCAGGCCCGTCTCCCGCCGCAGCAGCACCGGGCCCTCCTCGAAGGGGCGGGTGCTCGCGGCCTGGAGGGCGGCGCACATCTTGCGCGCGTGCAGCGGGTCCACGCGGGTGTCGCCGTCGGCCACCCCCAGCAGCACGGCCGGGTAGCGGACCCCCGGCCGCACCCGGTGGTACGGCGAGTAGGACAGCAGCACGGCCGCCTGCGCCGGGTCCTCGGCCGTCCCGTACTCCTCCCGCCAGCTCGGCCCCAGCCCCGACCGCTCGTAGCGCACCATGTCCAGCAGCGGGGCCAGCGCGACCACCGCCGCGTACCGCTCCGGCCGCCGGGTCAGGGCCGCGCCCACGGTCAGGCCCCCGTTGGAACTGCCCAGCAGCCCGACCCGCGACCCGTCCGCCCAGCCCTGCGCCACCAGGTGGTCCACGGCGGCCTCCAGGTCGGCGAAGGTGTTCGTCTTGCGCTCCCGCCGCCCCGCCCGGTGCCAGTCCTCGCCCTCCTCGCCGCCGCCCCGCAGGCAGGTGAACACCCACACCCCGCCCGCCTCCACCCAGGCCAGCGCGTGCCCCGCGTACCCCGGCACGATGGACGCGCCGAACCCGCCGTAGCCGGTCACGACGGTGGCGCGCGGCCGGTCGGGCCGGCCCGCCGGCGAGATCACGTACATCCGCACCGGTGTCCCGTCCGCCGACGCGCACACCGACTCCGTCACCACGGCCCCCACCGCGCCCCCGACCGGGGACGGCGCCCCGGGGCCGGCCCAGGGGGTGGTCTCGTGCCGCAGCGCGTCGTAGCGCAACACCCGTGCCGGGGTCACGTGATCGGTGTACCGGAACCACACCTCGTGCCCCGGCCCCGCCGCCGGCGTCGGCACCCCGACGCTGCCCCGCCCCGGCAACGGCACCCGGCCGAGCTCGCGGCCCGTGTCCGCGTCGTGCACGCCGATCGAACCGATCCCGTGCAGGGTCCGCGTGACCAACACCAGCGGCCCCGGCAGCTCCGGCCCGTCCAACAGCGCCGCCCCCACCAGCACCTCCCGCGCGTCCTCGGGCACCAGCACCCGCCGCGCCCCCATCGGATCCCCCGGCCCGCGCGGCTCCACCAGCTCCACCCGCCCGCGCGGCGCCCCCACCCGCGTGCACGACAACACCCCGCGCCGGTGCGCCCACACCGTCGTGCGCCCCGGCCCGGCCGGGCGCACCGGCCGCAGCAGGGGCCGGGCCGGGTCCCCCGCGAGGGGATCGGCCGCCCACACCTCGGCGTCCGGGGAGGCCCCGGCGGTCACCGTCACGGTCAACAGCCGGCCGTCGGACGCGAGGTCCACGGAGTAGAAGTCGGCCGCCGCCCGCCCCCGCCCGAACACCTCCGTGTCCTCGACCGGGTCCGTGCCCACCCGGTGGTGCCACACCCGCCGGTGGTAGCGCTCCTCCCCGGGATGCTCCTCGGGCGGCAGCCGGCGCACGTAGTAGAAGGACCCCCCGCCCGGCAGCCAGGCCACGTCCGTGCGCCGCAGCCGCCCGATCGGCCCGTCCACGACCTTCCCGCTCGCGCGGTCCAGCACGTGCAGCACCGAGTCCTCGGTGCCGTCCGAGGAGGTCTGCACGGCGATCAGGTCCCCCTCCCACGACGGGGACCAGGCGTCCAGTACCGTCCGGCCGGTGGGGTCCCACACGAGCGGGTCGAGCAGCACGCGCACCGCGTCGCCCTCCACCACCACCAGCTCCGGCCGGTCCCGGCCAGGGTCCTGCCGGGTCAGGAAGAACCGCCGGCCGCGCACCAGCGGCACCGACACGTCCCCGGTGTCGAGCAGCTCCCGCACCCGCGCCGCGACGGCGTCCGGCGCGGACCAGCGGGCCCGCGCGGCCCGGAACAGGGCGTCCTGCGCGGCCGACCAGGCCGCGGTGCGCGGGTCGCAGGGGTCCTCCAGCACCCGGTACGGGTCCGCGACGCGCAGCCCGTGCCGGGTCTCGACCAGCCCGCTGCGCGGCGCGGGCGGATACACCGGATCGGGGCGGCCGGGGCGCGGGCCGGGGTCGGGGCGCGGGCCGGGGTGCGTGGGGTCGGGCACGGTGGGGTCGTCCTCTCCGGCGGGGCGGGTCACGCGGGGCGGATCACGCGGGGTCCGGGCGCCGGCGATCGCGGGACTCCGGGCCGTGCGGGCCCGGGGTGCGCGGTTCGGGGGCGTGCGGGGCCGGTTCGTGCGGGCCGGGTTCGCGCGGGTCCGGTGCGTGCGGGTCCGGTTCGGGGGTGTTCGGGGGGATGGATTCCTGGGTCGCGATCACCTCGGGCTCCTGCTCCCGCTCCCGCTTCTCCTCCGGCTCCCGCTGCTCCGCCGGTTTCTCCGCGCGCGTCGTGAGGTCGCGGTCCCGGAGCATCGGCAGTCCGCACAGCAGCGTGCTCACCGCGACCAGCGCCGCCATCGTCGCCCAGGTCGGCGCGACCCCCCAGAACGCGATCGACACCCCCGCCGCCCCCGGCCCGAACGCGGCCGGGCCCGAGGCCAACAGGCCCACCGCCGTGCTCACCCGCCCCAGCAGCTCCCTCGGCGTGCCCTTGAGCATCGCCTCCCCGAGCACCACCCCCGCCACCGGCGTCAACAGCACCATCAGCACCAGCAGCGGCCCCAGCACCACCGGCCGCGAGGTCGACGCGAACACCGCCAGCCCGCCCGCCCACACCGCCCCGATCAGCAGGAACAGCCGCCCCGCCGACAGGGCCCGCATCAGCCGGGGCGCGGCCAGCGAGCCCAGCACCGCGCCCACCCCGGCGCAGGCCATGACCAGCCCGATCACCGTCGACGAGGTGCCGCCGGTCTTCAGCCCCACCACCATCGCGACCTCGGCCGAGGCCCCCACCAGGTTCAACAGGGCCGCGAACACCAGCGCCCGACGCAGCGGCGGCTGTGAGAACAGCAGCCGGAAGCCCGCCGTCAGCCGACGGTCCGGCGGCCCGCCCGACGCGGCCGCCGGCATCGGCCGGACCCGCATCCGCCACACCAGGAACGCCGACACCCCGTACGAGACGGCGTCCACCGTGAACGGCAGGATCGGGTCCACCGCGTACAACCAGCCCCCGAGGAAGGGCCCGACCAGCGAGGCCGCCCCCATCGACGCCTGCCCCTTGGCGAGGGCGTCCGGCAGGTCCTCCTCGGCCACCACGTCCCGCACCGCGATCGTGCCCGCCGGCGTGAACAGCGCGGTCGCCGTGCCCTCCACCACCGCCACCACCAGCAGCTGCGGGAACGTCAGCACGTCGAGGACGGCGGCCAGCGGGATCCCGGCCAGCGCCGCCATCCGCACCAGGTCCGTGCCCAGCATCAGCCGCCGCCGGTCCACCCGGTCGGCCACCTGCCCGGCCGGCAGCCGCAGCAGCATCCGGGTCACCAGCGAGCACGTGGCCACCAGACCCGCGTTCGCCGCCCCGTACCCCAGCGACAGCACCAGCAGCGGGAACGCGATGAGCGACATCTGCGAGCCCAGCGTGGACAGCGAACTGCTGATCCAGTACCTGCGGAAATCACGATTGGTGCCCAGCACCCCGGCCCGCGCCACGGGGTCAGATCCGACCGGCCGCGTGCAGCCGGTCCAACAGCGCCGCGTCCACCGCGTCGCGGAACGCGTCCAGGCGGCCGGCCTCGGCCCCGTGCCGGTACTGGTCCTCGCACGTCACCCACAGGCCCTCGGTCCGCTCCGGCGGGTAGTAGCCCTCCTCCAGCGTCCCGACCTCCCAGCCCGGCCGGCCCGCCGTCTCCCAACAACTCGACAGCACCCCGTCGGCGTTGACGACGGCCCCGTAGCGCCCGTCCCGGATCGAGCACGCCTGACAGCCGGCCGCCGACCGGGGCCGGGTCACCGCGAAGCCCAGGGCCAGGGCCCGCGCGTACCAGCGGACGAAGTCCGCCGCCAGGCCCGTGTCGTACGCCAGCTCGTTGCCGTACCCCACCCCCACGTCCCCGACCAGCGCGAACCGCAGGCCGCACCGGGTCGGGTCCAGCCGCTCGGACAGCCGGTCCAGCAGGTCGTCCATGCCGTGCCGGTTGTGGTGCGAGACGTTCACCCGCAGGTCCCAGCGCAGCTCGGGGACGTCCATGGCGCGCGACAGGTTGTCCACGATCGTGTCGAAGGTGCCCCCGCCCGAACGCCGCACCCGGATCGCGTCGTGGTCCGCGCGGTCCCCGTCGAAGGTGACCTGCACCGACCGCAGCCCCGCCGCGCCCAGCTCCCGCGCCACCAGCGGCGTCAACAGCACCCCGTTCGACACCATCGCCGCGTACACCGGTCCCAGCCCGGCGGCCCGTTCCAGCAGCTCGCGGCAGCCCCGCAGGTTCAGCAGCGGCTCGCCGCCGAACAGCATCAGCGCCAGCCGCTCCAACCGCGCCTCGGCCATCCGCCGGCGCGTGAACTCCAGCACCCGGCCGATGGTCTCCGAGGTCAGCCGCACCGTCTTGATCCGGGGCGGCCGGGAGCCGCCCGAGGCGTCCTGGCCCGTGTTCTGGAAGCAGTAGCCGCAGCCCAGGTTGCAGCTCGTGCTGGTCAGCACGGTCAGCGAATAGCTGCGCAGCGTCTTCGGTTCCCGCAGCCCGGCCTTCTCCAGCCACCGCTCCGCGTGCGGCAGCAGCGCCCCGTCCGGGCCGACGTGCCCCGGCCGCAGCCGGGCGATCCCGCCGGAGCCCAGGAACCACCAGTCGCCGTCCGCGCGGATCAACCGGCCGGGATCGGGGGTCGGGGTCTCGTGCGTCACCGTCATGGGGCTCTCCGTGGACGAGGCGGCGGGAGGGGGGAGGGGCGTGCGGGGGACGGGGTTCGGGGCCCGCCGACGAGCGCGGCGGGCCCCGAACGACGCCCGGCGGCGGGCCGGGCGCGGGCGCCGTCAGTCCTCGTCGACGTTCGGCTGCTGCGAGTTGCCGATGCACCACGGGGTCTCGTCCTCGCCGTGGGCCACGACCTCGGGGTCGTCCACGTTGGACTGCTGCGAGTTCCCGATGCACCAGGGGGTCTCGTCCTCGCCGTGCGCCACGACCTCGGGGTCGTCCAGGTTCGGCTGCTGCGAGTTGCCGATACACCACGGCGTCTCGTCCTCGCCGTGCGCCACGACCTCCGGCTCGTCCACGTTGCTCTGCTGCGAGTTCCCGATGCACCACGGGGTCTCGTCCTCGCCGTGCGCCGTCACCTCGGGCTCCTCGCCCTCCTGCGGCTCGATCTTCGCCATGGTGCTCTCCCTTCACGAAAACCCGCTGGTTCGGGAGTCGGACACCACGCCGTCCAGGCGGGCCGCCGACGAGCCGAAAACTAGGCGCGACGCCGCCCGGAATCGGTCCACCACCGGTACGGGAACGCCCCAACCGCAGGCCGGCGCCCCGGCCGGCGCCCCCGACACCGCGCCCGCCCGCGCGCCGCCCGCCCCGGCCCCCGCCCCGGCCTGCGGATGTACCGGATCCCGCCCGCGCCGTACCCGGCCCGGACCACCCCGCGCGAGCCTGCCGGAGCCCCGTGCCGTGCCGTGCCGCGCCCCGACCCGAGCAGGAGCCACGCCGACGATGAGCAGCCCGCACCCCGACCCCCGGGCCGACCCCGACCCCGGGGCCCCGGCCCTGACGTGGAGCCTGCGCGGGCGGCGGCCCGCCGACATCCCCGTCGTCGCCGACGGCCCGCCCGTCACCCCCGAGTGGGCCTGGGGCGGCTCCACCGGGCGCGGGGTCCGGGTCTGCGTCGTGGACAGCGGGGTGGAACGCGACCACCCGGCCGTGGGGCCCGTCGACGGGTCCTTCGTGGTCGTCAAGGACGAGACGGGCGCGATCCGCGTCGAGGCCACCGACACCGGCGACGCCTGCGGGCACGGCACCGCCTGCGCCGGCATCGTCCGCCGCACCGCCCCCGACTGCGGGCTCTACAGCGTGCGGGTGCTCGGCGGCCGGTTCTCCGGCACCGGCGACGTGCTCCTCGCCGGGCTGCGCTGGGCCGTCCGCGAGGGCTTCGACGTGATCAACATGAGCCTGTCCACCAGCCGCGTCGGCTTCGCCGAGACCCTGCGGGTCCTGGCCGACGAGGCGTACTTCGGGCGCAGCGTCATCGTCGCCTCCGCGCACAACACGCCCGTCGAGAGCTTCCCGTGGCGGTTCTCCTCGGTGATCTCGGTCGGCAGCCACCGCGAGGACGACCCCGACCTGTTCCTCTACAACCCCGACCCGCCCGTCGAGTTCTTCGCCCCCGGCCAGAACGTCACCGTGCCCTGGCTCGACGGCGCCGTCATCCGCTCCAGCGGCAACAGCTTCGCCACCCCCCACATCACCGGCCTGTGCGCCCGCATCCTGGCCAAGCACCCGCGGCTGACGCCGTTCCAGCTGAAATCGGTGCTCTACCTGACCGCCGCCAACGTCGGCGTCCGCGCCGACCCCACCGGAGGCACCGCGTGACCGTTCCCGAGCCCGAGGACCCCGTCGCCCGCGAACTGCTCCAGTCCGTGGTCCACACCGCCCGCATGATCTTCGGCGCGGCGGCCGGGTCGATCTTCCTGTACGACGCCGAGACCCACGAACTCGTCTTCCAGGCGGTCTCCGGCGAGGGCGAGGACTTCCTCGTCGGCACCCGCTTCCCCGCCGACCGGGGCATCGCCGGGTGGGTCGCGAGGTCCGGCGAACCGATGGTCGTGACCGACCTCGGCCGGCACCCCGGGTTCGCCCGCGACCTCGCCGAGTCCACCACCTACCTGCCCGACTCGCTGATGGCGGCCCCGCTGCGGCACGCCACGGGCATCCTCGGCGTCCTCGAAGTCCTCGACCCGGCGCCCCAATCCCGTACGAGCCTGGGCGAGTTGGAACTCCTCGACCTGTTCGCCCGGCAGGCCGCCACCGCCCTGCGCGTGGTCCTGGACCGCCCGCGGCCGCACCCGCACGGCGGCCGGCCCGACCGGGTGTCGGAGGCGCTGGCCGGCCTGGACCCGGCCGCGCGGGCCGCCGGCCTGCGCGCCCTGGACGCCGTCCGCGAACTCCTCACCGACCACTGACGCCCACCACTCCCGCCGCCCCGCCGTCGCCCAAGGGACCCCGCGTATGCCGGCCAGCCCCGAACAACCCGCACGCCCCGCCCCCGCACGCCCCGCCCCCGGGCGCTCGCCGCTCGGGCCCGCGTTCCTCGCCCGGCCCGAACCGCTCCTGGACGAACTGCGCGAACGCTGCCCCGTCGCCCCCGTGACCACCCCGGCCGGCAACCGGGTCTGGCTGGTCACCCGCGACGCCGCCGTCCGCGCCGGCTTCCTCGACCCGCGCCTGAGCCTGCACACCCCCAAGCCCCCGCCCGACCGCCCGCACCGCGCCGGCGACACCAGCCTCGTGCACCGCGACGGCCCCGACCACCTGCGGATCCGCCGCCTCGCCGGCCCCGCCCTCGCCCCCGCCCGGGTCGCCCGGCTGCGTCCCCGCGTGGAGGCCCTCGCCCACACCCGGCTCACCGCCCTCGGCCGGCCCGACACCCTCGACCTGCTCGGCGCGTTCGCCGAACCCTTCGCGTTCGACGTGCTGTGCGCGGCCTTCGGCATCCCCGACGCCGACGCGCCCCGCCTGCACGCCGCCGTCCGCGACCTGCTCGCGCACCGTCTCGTCGACCCCGCCCTGAACACCCTCGACGCCCTGATCCGGGCCCTCGTCGCGCGCGCCGAGGCCGGCGCGGCGGCCCCCGGCGTGATCACCGACGTGCACGCGGCCTGGCGCGAGGCCGGGAACGTCACCGCCGACGAACTCGTCGACCTCCTCGCCATGCTGGTCCTCGCCGGCTTCGACGCCACCGTCCAGATGGTCGGCCTCGCCGTCCGCACCCTCCTGGACCGGCCCCACCTCGCCGACCGGCTGCGCACCGACCCGGCCGCGACCGGCGCCGTGATCGAGGAACTGCTGCGCCGGGACACCCCCGCGCCCTTCGCGACCCGCCGGATCGCCACCGCGGACCTCACCATCGACGGCACGGCCGTGCCGCGCGGCAGCAGCGTCCTCCTCGCGATCACCGGCGCCAACCGCGACCCCCGCCGGCACCCCGAGCCCGACACCGACCCGCACGCGGACCCGCGCACCGGCCCCGCCGCGTCCGCGCGGCCGCACCTGACGTTCGGGGCCGGCCCGCACTTCTGCCCCGGCGCCGCCCTGGCCCGGCTGGAACTCGCCGTCGCCCTGCCCGCCCTGCTCGCCCACTGGCCCCGACTGCGCCCGGCCTGCCCCGCCGACCGGCTCCGCTGGACCGGCGGCTTCCAACACCGCCGGCTCACCGCCCTGCCCGTCCACCCCGACCCGGCGCCCTGACCCGGCACCCCGACCGGTCCGGGGGCGGGGTCAGTCCGCGCGCGCCACCCGGGCCCGCGCCAGGTACCCGGCCTGGAAGCGGCTGTTCGCCCCCAACACCTCCATCACCTCCGCGATGTGCTTGCGGCAGGTCCGCAGCGACATGCCCAGACGGCGCGCGATCATCTCGTCCTTCATCCCCTCCGACAACAAGCGGATGATCGCCTCCTTGATCTCGTCCAGCGGCGCGCCGCCCACCGTCACCTCGTACGGGGCGGCGAGGGTCCACGAATGGTCGAAGACCCCGCACAGGTAGGCCACGGTCGACGGGTCACGGATCACCACCGCCCCGTCGTACGCCGCGTGGTGCGGGATCACCACCGTCTCCCGGTCGAACGCGAGCAATTGGCCGAACAACGCCGTCAACGTCCGCACCTCGCCCCCGGCGGCCGTCACCCGCCGCACGTACTCCCGCGTCGGCGGGTGCCGGCGCGCCGTGTGCTGGTACAGCGTCCGCATCACCACCCCGCGCCGGATCATCGCCAGGTCCCGCGCGAACGCCTGCTCCAACAGGTGCGGCGCGCGCGGCCCGCCCGGCTGGCACGTCAACACCTCCGACCGGCACCTCAGGGTCAGCACGTCGATCAGCTCGACCATCGCCGACAGGTCCAGCACCTCCTGCACCGACTCCGCCGGCCGCCGCGACCGCCCCCGCTCGTACAGGGGGGTGAGCCCGGAGATCTCCGCCCGGACCCGCTCGATCTCCGCGAGCCGCGTCCGCAGGTCCGCCTCCGCCCCGGCCAACAGGCTCGCCGAGGCCAGATCCGGCGGCACCGCCACCAGATCCGGCTCCTCCCCGTCCCCCTCCCCGCCCGCCTCCGGACCCGCCGGCACCGGACGCAACAGGTGCATCCGGCACAGGGCCCCGACCGAACGCCGCACGACCTCCTCGGACAGCCCCAACTCGACGGCCGCGACCCGCACCACGAACCGCGGCCGGCCCGCCGCCCACCCGTACACCCGGGCGTCCACCTCGCTCGGCGGCGTCAGCGGAGCCGAGCCCCCGACCCCCCGGCCGCCCTCGAACGACTGCGGCACAGATCCCTCCCCGGTCCGGCGGGCCGCCCACCGCGCCACCCGCGCGGCCACGCCCCGCCCGCACCCCAACACGCCCCGGTCCCTCCGTCAACCACGCCCCTCAAGCCACACCCCACGCCCTCCTCGCCCGAGGAGTTCACGTGATCGCGGGCAGGCCCCGCCGGGGCCTGCCCGCGATCGGGTCGGCGGTGGGGGGTCAGGGGGTGATGGGGTGGTCGAGTACGTCGAGGAGGGCCTCGAAGGCGGGGGCGCCGTCCTGGACGGCCGAGACGCGGAGGGTGCGGCTGCCGTCGCCGCCGGTCTGGGCCGGGCCGTCCGCGTCGTGGGGTTCGGCGAGGACCTGACAGGGACGCCCGAATTCGACGTACCGCAGGAAGGAGACGTCCATGGACGCGGGCCAGCCGGCGCCGCCGGGCGGGCGGGTGGCGTAGGCGGCCTGCCGGGCCGCTTCGAGGAGCAGCATGCCGGGGACGTGGTCCACCGGGTGGTCGAAGAGGATGGGGTGCGCGATGTCGGAGCGCAGTTCCCACCGGCCGGACCGTTCGGTGGGGGAGAGGACCACGTCCCGTTCGCGTTCCGACCCGCATTCGTGGGGCGGCAGGGGGGCCGGCGGGCGGGGGATGTCCCAGAACGCGGCCGTCATGTCGGCGCGTTCGCCGCGCAGTCGGCGGTAGACGGCCGGGGTGTGGCAGGTGAAGGTGGTGCCGGCCACGGCGAGGAGCCGGTTCTCGCGCAGGACCTCGTAGCGCAGGTCGAGGGAGGCCGGCAGGCCGCGCCGGTAGGTGGCGTTCCGGCAGGTCACGCGCAGGGTGAGCTCGGCGGGGGTGCGTCCGATGACCATGGCGCGGGAGTCGACGGAGTACCGGAAGCGCTGCCACATCAGTTGGTGGCCGATGGGGACGTCGTAGCGGGTGTGCATGAGGAACGGCAGGCTCTGCCGGATCGTCTCGCACAGCATCAGCGGGTCGTACAGGCCGTGGTCGTTGCGGTAGAAGCTGTGCACGCGCGGCCACTGGGCCGTGATCGTGAAGGTGTCGGGACCTCCGCTCGCGCAGCCCGTGAGGAACACGTCGGCCAGTGAGGTGCGGTGCACGTGCTCCTTGGCGACGGTGGTCGTCAAGGCGTCTAACGCGGAACGTTCAGGCGACATGAGCATGCTGTTTCCCCCTGGTGTACGCACGTGGAGAGCCCGGAGAATCCGTCAGGTCCGCGACTCGCGCTGTAAAGTAAATGACGTTCGCTTTGTTTGTCGAGGGAGGGCGCGGGACGTGGTGGAACAACAGGTGAACCAGGAGCGGGCGGTGAAGACCCGGGCGGCGATCATCCTCGCCGCGGCCGAGGTGTTCGACGAGAGCGGCTATCACGGGGCCGCGATGCGCGAGATCATGAAGCGCGCCGGCATCACGCTGGGGGCGGTGTACTTCCACTTCCCCAACAAGGAGGCCCTGGCCGTGGCCGTGATGAACTCGCAGCCGCAGACCATCATGCCCAGGCTGACCTCCGACGGGCTGCAACGACTGATCGACCTGACCCTGGTGTGGTCGCACCAACTGCAAGTGGACCGGATCCTGCGCGCCGGCGTCCGGCTCGCCGTCGAGCAGACCGGGTTCGGCCGGCACGACTCGGAGTCCTTCGACGAGTGGAAGGTGATCATGCGCACCTGTCTGGACGAGGCCCGCGCCCGGGGTGAGCTGCGGGAATCCGCGGATCCGGAGCAGGTGGCGGAGTTCGTCGTGAGTGCCTGTACGGGCATGCAGTTCTACTCGAACCTCGTGACGGGCCGCACCGACCTGCCGCGCCGCACGGTGGACATGTGGAACCTGCTGATCCCGACCCTGGCCGAACCGGAGGCCGCGGCGGCGCTGCGGGTGAGCGAACGGCGGGCCGCCGAGCTGATGGCCGAGGCCCGGGCATGAGCGTGAGCGTCCTGCCGGCTTCCGGCGGGGAGTCCGCGAGACCGGTCGCGGTCGCCGCGGCCGCCGGCCGGGACGCCGGTCCGCCCTTCGCCGAGGGCTCCGGGACAGGGCCCGAACCGGCCCCCTTCGCGGCCCGGTTACCGGCCTCGTCCGCGTCCTTCGCCGGAACGACCGTCCTCATCGCGGGCGGCGGTTCCGGCATCGGCCTGGCCACCGCCCGGATGCTCGCCGGCCTCGGCGCGCGTCCCGCGCTGCTGGGCCGGGACGAGGCCCGCCTGGGCATCGCGGCCGACTGGCTGGCCGCGAGCGTGCCGGGGGCCGAGGTCCGCACCTACCGGGCCGACGTGCGCGACGAGGAACGGCTGGGCCAGGTCCTCGACGAACTCGGCACCGTAGACCACGTGTTGGTCACGGCCGGCACCGTGGCGGGCGGCCCGCTGGCCACCGCCCCCCGCGAACACGTCGCCGACAGCGTCGAGGGCCGCCTGTGGGGCGGCTACGCCGTGGCCCGGACCGCGGCGCCCCGCCTGGGACCCGGCTCCTCCCTCACCTACCTGTCCGGCATCTACGTGGTGCGCCCCGTGGCCCACGGCTCGGCGGTGATCGCCGCCGCGGCCGCCACGGAGGGGCTCACCCGGGCCCTGGCCGTGGAACTGGCCCCGCGTCGGATCCGGGTGAACGCGGTACGGGCCGGCTCGGTGGACACGCCCATGCTCCGCCGCCGCCTGCTGGCGGCCGTCGCGGAGCACCCCGCGCCCGCAGCGCACGGCGCGCACGACGACCCCCTCACCCCGGGCGGCGCGGCCGGGGACGCGGCGGTGGCCCTGGCCGGCCGCACGATGCCCCTGGGCCGGTACGGCACCGCCGAGGAAGTGGCCTCGGCCGCCGTGTTCCTCATGGCGAACGCGTACGTGACCGGCACCGTGGTGACGGTGGACGGGGGGCAGTCCCTGATGGGCTGAGCGGGGGTCCCCGATCGGCCGTCGGTCACGACGCGGGATCGGGGGACCTTGCCCGTCTTTGCGGTACCGCTCTGTCACGCGCTGGGCGAATCCGGTGCGCCCGGGGCGTGGCCGAAACCCCGTCGGAGCGGTGCGCGGCGGTTTTCGAGCGGTCCGGATTGTCCTGCCGCCGCGCTGTGCGCTGTGATAAAACGCCTGGTCATGAGCGACATGAGATTACTCGAGGGCAAGGTCGTCATGGTCACCGGGGCGTCCAGCGGGATCGGCGCGGCGGCGGCCCGGCGCTTCGCCGCCGAAGGCGCCGAGGTGGTCGTCACCGCCCGCCGCGGTGACCTCCTCGACCGCCTGGTGGAGGAGATCACCGCGACGGGCGGGCGGGCCACGGCGGTCGTCGCGGACGTCACCCGGGTCGCGGACGTGGCCCGCGTGGTCACCGTCGCCGTCGAGGAGCACGGCCGGCTCGACGCGGCCTTCAACAACGCCGGTTGGGCCACCGCCGGCACCCTGCTGCACGAGACCGAGGACGAGGTCTTCGACAAGGTCGTGGACGTCAACCTGCGCGGGGTCTGGAACTGTCTGAAACGGCAACTCCCGGTCATGGCGGCGGCCGGCGCCGGCGCCGTCGTGAACACCTCCAGCGTGGCGGGACTGCGCGCCACCGGCGCCACGGCCCCCTACATCGCCGCCAAACACGCGGTGATCGGCCTCACCAAGGCCGCCGCCGACGAGTACGCCCCCTTCGGCCTGCGGGTCAACTCGCTGGTGGTCGGCAGCACCCGCACCGAGCTGATGGACGAGGTGCTCGGCCGGACCCCGGCCCTGGAGCGCTCCTTCACCGAACGCTCCCTGCAACGCCGGATGGCCGCCCCCGACGAGGTGGCCCAGGCCGCCGCCTGGCTGCTCAGCGACCGCGCCTCCTTCGTGACCGGCGCGGCCGTGCCCGTGGACGGGGGGTGGACGGCGGCCTGACGCGGCCCGACCCGGCGCGGGGAGGGGTCAGCAGCCGACGCGGACGGGCGCCGCGTGCCCGTCGCCCCCGCCGAACCCGCCGCCCCAGCCGTGCGCGTGCTCCCCCGCCCCCGCCCGCAGGTGCCAGGCACGGGCCGCCGACACCAGCGTCGTGTGCCGGTGCCAGCCGGGGAAGGACCGGCCCTCGAAGTCCGACAGCCCGAAGTCCTCGCGCAGCGCGTGCATCGAGGTCACGGCGGCGGACTGGGCCTCCACCAGCGGCAACAGGCCCTCCGGAGCGACGCGCGCCGGATCCGTGGCCCAGATCCGCACCGGCCGCGACCCCCGGGTCGGCCACTGGGCCAACAGCCGCAGCGAATGCCGGGCGCCGGGCAGGTGCACCGGCCCGGACAGGGTCCACAACTGCCCCGCGCCCCGCACCGCCCGCCGCGCGGGCCCGACCCGGACCGCCCCGCCGACGCGCCCGCCCGGCCGTTCCCCCGTCGCGGCGTCGACGTCCGGCACCGGGACCAGGCCCGGCCCCGGCGCCCGCAACGACAACGGGCGCGGCAGCCGCAGGGAGGAGCCCCGCCCCACGAGGTGGTCCTGCGCGCACAGGCGCTCGGCCGTCGACGGCGAGCGCGGTCGCCCCCGGTCGTCGAGGTGCGGTCCGGCCAGCAGGGTCAGGCCGGGGGGCACGGTCACCAGGAAGCGGTGCCCGCGTTCGCCGAGCCCCGACAGCAGGGCGGCGGCGTCCTCCGTCTCCACCCCGTCGGCGAGGACCGGGCGCGGATCGGTCCGCGCGGCGAGGGTGTCCACGAGGTCGAGCGCGTGCCGCCACAGCGGCAGGTGGCGGGCCGTGTCGGGGATCCGCCCGCGCCGGCGCAGCGCCGGATCGTGGCACCAGGACTCCGGCAGGTGCAGCCGCCAGTCCACCGGCAGGTCCCCGCAGCAGGTGGAGAGCTGGATGCCCATGCCGACCTGGCCGTTGACGACCCGGCCGAGGGCGCCGTCGAACCGGCGGTGCACGCCCACCGAGTGGTCGCCGCGCTTGTGGGCGAAGACCGTGCCCAGGCTCCAGGCGCGCACGCTGGTCCGCTCCTCGATCCAGTGGGTCAGCGCCTGCCGGGCCGGGTCCCAGGCCCACGGGCTCTCGCTGACGAACTGGTGCAGCGACTGGGAGGCGGTGGGGGCGGCGGCCAGCGCCTCGGCCATCCGGCGGACCGATTTGCGGCCCGGGGTGCCCAGCAGTCCCTCGACGTAGGTCTCGGCCCAGCGGCGCTGGTCCCGGCGCGGCAGGTGTCCGAAGACCCTCTCGATGAACGCGGCCCGCGACGGGTGTCGTTGGTGGTCTCGGATCGGCGTCGTGCGGCGCTCTGACATGTCCAGTCCCCCTGCGTGCGGTCAGCTCGTTCGGTTGACGCGAAAAAGCATAGCGAACGTTCGCTATGTTCTAGGATGCTGGGAGAGCCGGTCCACCGACACCTTTGGCAAGTCGACCTCACCCTCCCGGCCGCCCGACCGCCCGACCACCCACCACCTGGAGAAATCCATGGCGCGACAACCACGGGCCGTGCGCACCCGTGCGCTCCTCATCCACTGCGCCGCCACCGAGTTCGACCGCGCGGGCTACGAGGCCGCCACCCTCAGCGCGGTCAACGCCCTCGCCGAGGTCTCCATGGGGGCCATGACCTTCCACTTCCGCAACAAGGCCGCCCTCGCCGACGCCGTCCAGAGCCGGGGCGGCGACCTCGTCCGCGACGCCGTCGCCGAGGTCCTCGCCCGCCCCCGCCCCGCCCTCGCCGCCGGCGTGGCCCTCACCGTCGCCCTCACCCGACTGCTGGAGGAGAACGTCGAGGTCCGCGCCGCCGCCCGCCTCGCCCGCGAACGCTCCCCCTCCACCTGGGGCGCCGACTGGCTGCCCGCCCTGGGCGACCTGTTCCGCCGGGCCGGCGACGAATACGGCCTGCGCCCCGGGAGCGATCCCGCCGTCCTCGCCCGACTCGCCGGCCACCTCGTCACCGGCATGGAGATGCAACTGCGCGAAGCCCGCACCAGGCCCCCCGCCGCCCCCGACGAGGACCCCGGCACCGAGCCCGGCCCCGTGCCCCAACTCGCCGAGATCTGGCGCCTGGTACTGCGCGGGGTCACCGACAAGGACCCCGACGAATACGAGCAGGACCTCACATGACGCACCTCGCCCCCGAACCGACCGGAACCCCCGTCCGATTAGGCGTGCTGGGACCCCTCTCCCTCGTCGTCGACGGCGAGGACCGCACCCCCAGCGCCCCCAAACCCCGCCGGCTCCTCGCCCTGCTGATGCTCAACGCCAACCGCACGGTCCACGCCTGCGACTGCATCACCGAACTCTGGGGCTCCGACCCGCCCAAGACCGCGGTGTCCACCCTCCAGACGTACGTCCTGTGCATCAGACAGATCCTCCGCGACACCACCGACCACAGCCACACCCTCGTCACCCGCAACCAGGGCTACCAGCTCACCGTGTACCCCGAGGCCAGCGACCGCCTGCGCTTCGAACACCTGGCCCGCCGCGGACTCGACGCCTCGATCGGCGGCGAACCCGCCGTCGCCTCCGCCCTCCTGGCCCGCGCCCTCGACGTCTGGCGCGGACCCGTCCTCGCCGACGTGCCGCACGGCACCCTCAGCTCCGCGCACGTCGTCCACCTCGAAGAGGCCCGCAGCTCCGTCCTCCAATGGCGGATCGAGGCCGACCTCGGACTCGGCCGACACCGCGAACTCCTCGACGAACTCGAAGGGCTCGCCGCCGCCCACCCCACCCACGAGAACGTCCAGGCCCAGTTCATGCTCGCGCTGCACCGCTCGGGCCTGAGCGACCGGGCCCTCGCCGTCTACCGCGGACTCCACGACCGGCTCGGCGACACCTTCGGCATCGAACCGGTGCCCCGCCTGCGCCGCCTGTACGAGGCCATCGCGGCCGACGACCCCGTGCTCACGACGCCTCCAGCAACCCTTTCCCGAGGGACGGTGTTTCTTCAGTGATGGACAACGTGGCCGAGCAACTGACCGACTTGTTGGCGGAGGACGTGGACGACGGCTTCACGGAGCTGGTCCGCGTGCACGCCAAGCAGGTGCACGCGTTCCTGCTGCGCGTGTCCGGGTCGGCCGCGGAGGCGGACGACCTGGGACAGGACACCTTCCTGCGCGCGTACACGGCACTGCGCACCTACACGCCCGAACGGCGTCGACAGCTCAGCCCCCGGGCCTGGCTGATGACGATCGCGGCCAACGTGTGGCGCAACCACGTCCGCAGCAGCGTCCGCCGCCCCGTGTCGGCCATGCCGGTGGACGACGTGCGCGACACCTGGTCCGACACCAGGCCGGGCCCGGCCGAACACGCCCTGAACACCGACGACCGGGGCCGGCTGGTCGCCGCGCTGTCCGAGCTCCCGGAGTACTACCGGATACCGGTGGTGCTGCGCCACGTCGTCGGCATGAGCTACGTCGAGGTGGCCCAGGTGCAGGGCTGCCCCGTCGGGACGGCCAAGGCCCAGGTCTCGCGCGGCATGGGGGACCTGCGACGCTTGTTGGCACCGGACGAGCAGTTGAAGGAGGTGAGCACGTGAGCGGTCACGAAGGGAACACCGGCCGGAACGACCACGGCCGACCGACCGGGCACGAGGAGACGACGGACCACGGACGACCCGCCGTACCCGGCGGCGGCGCGGGCCCGACCGAGCCCGCCGCGCACGCCGGCCCCGCCCACCCCGGGCGCCCCCCGGCGGGCCCCGACGGGGACACCGGCGACGCCGACCTGCCCCCGCTCCCGGCGGACTTCGCGCTGCGCGTCCTGCGCCGCGCCGGCGTCCCCCGAGAGCGCTACGACACCTACGCCTCCCTCGACACCCCGGCCGGCCCCCTGTTCGTGGCCGCCGCCCCCGACACCGTCACCGGCTCCGCCCTCGGCGGCGCCGGACTGACACCCACCCGCTTCGAGGAACTCCACCGCGCCCGCACCGGCCGCTCCGCGATCTCCGTCCCCAAACCCTTCCCCGGGCTGGTCACCGCCCTGCGCACCGGCCGTGCCCGCAACCTGCCCCTGGACCTCGGCCCCGAGGACACCCCCACCGCCCGCGTCCTCACCGCCGTCCGCACCGTCCCGCCCGGCCAACTGCGCCCCCTGTCGTGGATCGCGCGGGAGGCCGGCGCGGGCACGACGGACCCGCCCCCGGACCCGGCCGCGCTGATCGGCGTCCTCGCCGCCAACCCCTTCCCCGTGCTCGTGCCCTGCCACCGGATCACGTACGACAACGGCGCGCCCTGCGACGCGGGCCACCTGCCGGCCCTCGGGGACGCGCTCCGCACGGCGGAGGGAGTCGACATGGCCGAGGTGCGGCGCTGGGCGAGCGGCGGCTCCGTGTTCCTGGGCAGCGCCACGACGAACATCTACTGCCACCCCACCTGCGGCCACGCCCGACGCATCACGGCCCCCCACCGGGTCCCGTTCGCGACCGCCCGCGACGCCCGCCGGGCCGGTTACCGCGCCTGCAAGAGCTGCCGGCCGCTGACGGTCTGACCACCGAAGCCCTCGTACAAGGAGCCCCACCATGCCCAGCCCTCGTTCCGTGGCACTGACCCGTCACCCGAGCGCCGTCGGCGAACTGCTGCTCGGCGTCACCGAGGACGCCCTGGTCTACTGCGGCTTCCAGGACCTCGACACGGTCCGGGGCCGGATCGCGCGGGCCGGCCTGACGGAGCGGGAACAGGCCCCGAGCGAGCGGCAGCGCGAACTCCTGGCCCGCACGGCCCGTGAGCTGGACGCGTACCTGGCGGGACGCGCCACCGCCTTCGCCGTCCCCGTCGACCCCTGCCTGGCCACCCCGTTCAGCCGGGAGACGGTGCTGGCCCTCGACGCGTTCGTGCCCTACGGGCACACCACCACCTACAAGGAACTGGCCATGGCCCTGGACCGGCCGCGGGCCTCGCGCGCGGTCGGCACGGCGCTGGGGGCGAACCCCCTGTGCGTGGTCCTGCCCTGCCACCGGGTACTGGCCTCCGACGGCTCCCTCGCGGGCTACGCGGGCGGCCTGGACGCCAAGCGCCACCTGCTCGCCCTGGAACAGCGGCCCTGATCGGCCGCCCCACGAACCGGGACGCCAGGTCCCACCCCCGTGACCTGGCGTCCCTTTCCCCTGCCAGTCGCGACGCGCGCGGACTCGCGCGTCAGTAGCGGTAGTGGTCGGGCTTGTACGGGCCTTCGACCTTGACGCCGATGTAGTCGGCCTGCTCCGGGCGGAGGGTGGTCAGCTTGACGCCGAGGGCGTCGAGGTGGAGGCGGGCGACCTTCTCGTCGAGGTGCTTGGGCAGCACGTACACCTCGGTCGGGTACTCCTCGGGCTTGGTGAACAGCTCGATCTGGGCCAGGGTCTGGTCCGCGAACGAGTTCGACATCACGAACGACGGGTGCCCGGTCGCGTTGCCCAGGTTGAGGAGGCGGCCCTCGGACAGGACGATGAGGACCTTGCCGTCCGGGTGGGTCCAGGTGTGGACCTGCGGCTTGACCTCGTCCTTGACGATCCCGGGGATCTTGGCGAGGCCCGCCATGTCGAGCTCGTTGTCGAAGTGACCGATGTTCCCGACGATCGCCTGGTGCTTCATCCTCGCCATGTCCGAGGCCAGGATGATGTCCTTGTTGCCGGTGGTGGTGATGAAGATGTCGGCGGTCTCGACGACCTCGTCCAGGGTCGTGACCTGGTAGCCGTCCATCGCCGCCTGCAACGCGCAGATCGGGTCGATCTCCGTGACGATCACCCGGGCGCCCTGACCGCGCAGGGACTCCGCGCAACCCTTGCCGACGTCGCCGTAGCCCGCGACGACGGCCGTCTTGCCACCGATCAGGACGTCGGTGGCACGGTTGATGCCGTCGATCAGGGAGTGGCGGCAGCCGTACTTGTTGTCGAACTTCGACTTCGTGACCGCGTCGTTCACGTTGATCGCCGGGAACAGCAGGCTGCCCTCCGCCATCATCTCGTACAGACGGTGGACACCCGTGGTGGTCTCCTCCGTCACGCCGCGGATCTCCGACGCGAGACGGGTCCACTTCTGACCGTCCTCACCGAGGGTCCGGTTCAGGAGGGTCAGGATGTGCGCGTACTCCTCGGAGTCCGCCGTCGACGGGTCCGGGGCGGAGCCGGCCTTCTCGAACTCGACGCCCTTGTGGACGAGGAGGGTGGCGTCGCCACCGTCGTCCAGGATCATGTTCGGACCGCCGGTCGGGGTGTTCGGCCAGGTCAGCGCCTGCTCTGTGCACCACCAGTACTCCTCCAGCGTCTCGCCCTTCCAGGCGAAGACCGGGACGCCCTGCGGGTTCTCCGGGGTGCCGTTCGGGCCGACCGCGATCGCGGCGGCGGCGTGGTCCTGGGTGGAGAAGATGTTGCACGAGGCCCAGCGGACCTCGGCGCCGAGCGCGACGAGGGTCTCGATGAGCACGGCCGTCTGCACCGTCATGTGCAGGGAGCCGGTCACGCGGGCACCGGCCAGCGGCTGAGTCTCGGCGTATTCGCGGCGGATCGACATCAGGCCGGGCATCTCGTGCTCGGCCAGGGTGATCTCCTTGCGACCGAACGCGGCAAGGGAGAGATCGGCGACCTTGAAATCGGTCAGGGTGGTGTCAGCGGGCGGTCGCGAGGACATCGGTGCTCCTGTGGTCATGGTGAGAGGAAGAGGAAGAGGAGGAAAGGTCGGCGGGGGTGCTCGGGATGCCCGGCACGGCCGATGAGCCGAGCACGTCGCGGTGGATGTCCAGAGTGGCCGTCGACTTGTTCAGGGTGATGTAGTGCAGTCCGGGGGCGCCCTCCGCGAGCAGGCGCCGTGCCATCCGCGTCGCGTGGTCCACGCCGATGCGCCGACCGGCGGCCGGATCGTCCCGTGCCGCCTCCAGCCGCGCGGCCAGGGCGACGGGGAAGTGCGCGTCGCTCAACTCGGCGAAGCGTCGCACCTGACGGAAATCGGTGGCCGGCATGATCTCGGGGATCACCGGGGTGGTGCAACCGGCGGCGGCCAGCCGGTCGCGCAGCCGCAGGTAGTCCTCCACCCGGAAGAACATCTGCGTGATCGCGTAGTCCGCGCCCGCCTCGCACTTCTCCACGAAGTGCCGGATGTCGCTCTCCCAGTCGGGCGAGCGCGGATGCCGCTCGGGAAAGGCCGCGACACCGACGGAGAAGTCCCCGGACTCCCTGACCAGGCGCACGAGGTCCCGGGCGTGGGTCAGGCCCTCGGGATGGGGCACCCACGGCCCGCGGGGGTCGCCCGGCGGATCACCCCGCAGGACGAGCACGTCGCGCACGCCCGCGTCGGCGTACCGGCCGATGATCTGCCGCAGTTCCGCCACCGAGTGCCCCACGGCCGTCAGGTGGGCCACGGGCCGCAGGGTGGTCTCGGCGGCGATCCTCTCGGTGACCTCGATGGTCGTGTCCCGGGAGGACCCACCCGCGCCGTAGGTGACGGACACGAAGGTCGGCGCGAACCGCTCGATCCGGCGGATCGCGCTCCACAGCGCGTGGGCGCCGGCCGCCGTCTTCGGCGGGAAGAACTCGAAGGAGAAGGTGGGTTCGGCGCGTTCCCGGGCCGTGCGAAGGGCCTCGCGCAGACCGGGACGGGCGAGCGGCCGGGCTGCGACCGGCGGCGCCGCGGGTGACGACGGCATGACGTGCTGTTCCTTTCCGACGTTCCGACCTCAGCGTGCGTTGAAGTACTTCGCTTCGGGGTGGTGGATGACGATGGCGTCGGTGGACTGTTCGGGGTGGAGTTGGAATTCCTCGGAGAGGTGGACGCCGATGCGTTCGGGCCGCAGGAGGTCGGCGATCTTCGCGCGGTCCTCCAGGTCGGGGCAGGCCCCGTAGCCGAGCGAGAAGCGGGCGCCGCGGTATTTGAGGGCGAACATGTCCTCGACGTCGGCGGGGTCCTCGCCGGCGAAGCCGAGTTCGGAGCGGACCCGGGCGTGCCAGTACTCGGCGAGGGCCTCGGCGAGTTGCACGGACAGGCCGTGGAGCTCCATGTAGTCGCGGTAGGCGTCGGCGGCGAACAGCTTGGCGGTGGCCTCGCCGATCCTGGAGCCGACGGTGACGACCTGGAGCCCGACGACGTCGACCTCCCCGGACTCCTCCGGCCGGAAGAAGTCCGCGAGACACAGGTGCCGGCCACGCCGCTGACGCGGGAAACTGAACCGGGTGCGCTCCCCACCGTGCTCGTCCAGGATGATCAGATCATCACCCTTGGACACGCACGGGAAGTAGCCGTGCACGACCGCAGCCTCCAGCAGGTTCTCCGTGTGCAGCTTCTCCAACAACCCGCGCAGCCGGGGTCGCCCCTCCGTGTCGGCGAGCTCCTCGTAGGACGGCCCGCCCTTGGCCTGTTTCAGGCCCCACTGGCCCTTGAAGAGGGCGCCCTCGTCGATCCAGGAGGCGTAGTCCTTCAAGGGAATGCCCTTGATGACACGGGTGCCCCAGAACGGCGGCGTCGGGATCGGATTGTCCACGGACACGTCCGAGCGCGCCGGCAACTCGGGCTCCACGATCTCCAACGGCGTGTCGCGCTTGGCGACGCGCCGCTGCTTCAGCTCGGGGAGAGCCGCCCCCGGCACACCGCGTTTCACCCCCATGAGCGCGTCCATGAGGCGCAGGCCCTCGAAGGCGTCACGGGCGTAGCGGACCTCGCCCTCGTAGATCTCGTGGAGGTCTTGTTCGACGTAGGCGCGGGTCAGGGCGGCGCCACCGAGGATGACGGGATAGTCGGCGGCCATGTTCCGCTGGTTGAGCTCCTGGAGGTTCTCCTTCATGATCACGGTGGATTTCACGAGGAGACCCGACATGCCGATGACGTCGGCCTTGTGTTCCTCGGCGGCCTCCAGGATCGCGGCCACGGGCTGCTTGATGCCGAGGTTGACGACGTTGTAGCCGTTGTTGGAGAGGATGATGTCCACGAGGTTCTTGCCGATGTCGTGGACGTCGCCGCGGACGGTCGCCAGGACGATGGTGCCCTTGCCCTCCGCGTCGGACTTCTCCATGTGCGGCTCCAGATGCGCGACCGCCGTCTTCATCACCTCGGCCGACTGGAGCACGAACGGCAACTGCATCTGCCCGGAACCGAACAGCTCGCCGACGACCTTCATGCCCTCCAGCAGCGTGTCGTTGACGATCGCGAGCGCCGGCCGCTCCGTCAACGCCTCGTCGAGATCGGCCTCCAGACCGTTCTTCTCCCCGTCCACGATCCGCCGCCGCAACCGCTCCTCCAACGGCAGGGCGAGGAGCTCCTCCGTCTTCCCGGCCTTCAACGACTTGGTGTTGACGCCTTCGAAGAGGGCCATCAGCTTCTGCAGCGGGTCATAGCCCTCCGCACGCCGGTCGTAGATCAGATCGAGAGCGGTGGTGACCTGCTCCTCGTCGAAACGGGCGATCGGCAGAATCTTCGACGCGTGCACGATCGCCGAGTCCAGGCCGGCTTTGACGCACTCGTCGAGGAACACCGAGTTCAGCAGGATGCGGGCGGCGGGGTTCAGACCGAAGGAGATGTTCGACAGGCCCAGGGTGGTCTGCACCTCCGGCCGGCGGCGCTTCAACTCCCGGATCGCCTCGATGGTGGCGATGCCGTCACCCCGGGACTCCTCCTGCCCGGTACAGATCGTGAACGTGAGCGTGTCGATCAAAATGTCCGACTCGCGGATGCCCCAGTTCCCCGTCAGGTCCTCGATGAGGCGCTCGGCGATGGCGACCTTGTTCTCGACGGTGCGGGCCTGGCCCTCCTCGTCGATGGTCAACGCGATCAGGGCCGCGCCGTGCTCCCCGGCCAGGGCGGCGACCTGCGCGAACCGCGAGTTCGGACCGTCGCCGTCCTCGAAGTTCACCGAGTTGATCACCGCCCGGCCACCCAGCTTCTCCAGACCGGCCCGCAACACCGGAACCTCGGTGGAGTCCAACACGATCGGCAGGGTCGAGGCGGTCGCGAAGCGGCCGGCCAGCTCCTCCATGTCTGCGACGCCGTCGCGGCCCACGTAGTCCACACACAGGTCGAGCATGTGGGCGCCCTCACGGATCTGGTCCCGGGCCATCTCCACACAGTCGTCCCACCGGGCCTCCAACATGGCCTCACGGAACTTCTTCGACCCGTTGGCGTTCGTGCGCTCGCCGATCGCCATGTAGGAGGTGTCCTGCCGGAACGGCACCGCCTGATACAGCGACGACGCACCCGGCTCCGGCCGCGGCTCCCGCACCGTCGGCGTCAGACCGCGGACACGCTCGGCGACCTGCCGCAGGTGCTCGGGGGTGGTGCCGCAGCAGCCGCCGACCAGCGACAGCCCGTACTCGCGGACGAAGGACTCCTGCGCGTCGGCCAGCTCGCTCGGGCCGAGGGGGTAGTGGGCGCCGTCCTTCGTCAGGACCGGCAGGCCCGCGTTCGGCATGCACGAGAGCGGGATCCGGGCGTTGCGGGCGAGGTGCCGCAGGTGCTCGCTCATCTCCGCCGGCCCCGTCGCACAGTTCAGACCGATCATGTCGATCCCGAGCGGCTCCAACGAGGTGAGTGCGGCGCCGATCTCCGAGCCGAGCAGCATGGTGCCGGTGGTCTCCACCGTCACCGACACGATCAACGGCACCGACAGACCCAACGCGTCCAGGGCACGGCGCGCGCCGATCACCGACGCCTTGGTCTGCAACAAATCCTGGGTGGTCTCGATGACCAGGGCGTCCGCGCCGCCGGAGAGCAGGCCCTCGACGTTCACCTGGTAGGCGTCACGGATCGTCCGGAAGTCGATGTGGCCGAGGGTGGGGAGCTTGGTGCCCGGGCCGACCGAGCCCAACACCCACCGCTGCCGCCCGGTGCTCGCCGTGAACTCGTCCGCGACCTCCCGCGCGATCCGGGCACCCGCCTCGGACAGCTCGAAGTTGCGGTCGGTGATCTCGTACTCGCCCAACGCCGAGAAATTCGCACCGAAGGTGTTCGTCTCCACCATGTCCACACCCGCCGCGAAGTACTCACGGTGGACGTTCGCCACGATGTCCGGGCGCGTCACGTTCAGAACCTCGTTGCAGCCCTCCAACTGCTCGAAGTCCTCCAGGGAGGGGTCCTGGGCCTGGAGCATGGTGCCCATCGCACCATCGGCGACCACCACACGGGTGGCCAGTGCCTCACGGAGGGCGTCGATCCGCTGTCGCGGGGTGGGCGGGGTGCTCATATCGCGGAACCTCGCAGTCGGGTCTCCATGTCCCGGGCGGCGTCGGCGCCGTAGGCGTGTTCCACCCGCAGCAGCAGGTCGGCGGCGGACAGTTTGTACTCCTGGGTGCCCGTCGACTCCAGCACCACGGTCGCGATCGCGCAGCCGAGCCGGGCCGCCTGTTCGGGGGACCACTGCCAGGACAGGCCCGCGAGGAAGCCGGCGCGGAAGGCGTCACCCGCGCCGGTCGGGTCGGCGATGTCCCGCGTGGGGACGGCCGGGACGAGTTGTCGGGGGTGGCCGGCGCGGGCGATGGCCGCGCCGTTCTCGCCGAGGGTGGTGATCCAGGTGCCGACGCGGTCCAGGATCTCCGGTTCGCTCCAGCCCGTCAGCCGGCCGAGCAGGGCGGCCTCGTACTCGTTGGTGAACAGGAACCGGGCCCCGTCCACCAGGGCGCGGGCCTCGTCGGCCGTCAGCCGGGCCAGCTGCTGTGAGGGGTCGGCGGCGAAGGGGATGCCGAGGTCGCGGCATTCGGCGGTGTGCCGCAGCATGGCGGTGGGGTCGTTGGGGGAGACCAGGACGAGGTCGAGGCCGCCGTCCCGGGTCGCCGCGGGGGCCAGGGTGATGTCCCGGGCCGCGGCCATGGCCCCGGTGTAGAAGGTGGCGATCTGGTTGAGGTCGGCGTCGGTGGTGCACACGAAGCGGGCCGTGTGCAGGGTGTCGCTGACCAGCACCAGTTCGGTGTCCACGCCGTGTTCGTGGAGCCATCGCCGGTAGTCGGCGAAGTCGGTGCCGACGGCCCCGACCAGCAGCGGGCGGACGCCGAGCCGGCCGAGACCGAGGGCGATGTTGGCGGCGACGCCCCCGCGCCGGACCTCCAGACGGTCGGCGAGGAAGGACAGCGAGACCCGGTCGAGCCGGTCGGGGATCAGTTGGTCGGCGAAGCGCCCGGGGAAGACCATCAGGTGGTCGGTGGCGATGGAGCCGGTGATGGCGATGCGCACGGGTCTCTCCTCGGAGGCGGGGTCGTGGCGCGGGGGCGGGGGCGGGAACGGTGGCGGCGGGGCGGGGCCGGGGCGGGCCGGTTACAGGCCGGCGGCGGCGCGCAGGGCGTCGACGCGGTCGGTGCGCTCCCAGGTGAACTCGGGCAGCTCGCGGCCGAAGTGGCCGTAGGCGGCGGTCCGGGCGTAGATCGGGCGGAGCAGATCGAGGTCGCGGATGATCGCGGCGGGGCGCAGGTCGAAGACCTCGGTGACGGCGGCCTCGATGCGGTCGGTGGCGACGCGGGCGGTGCCGAAGGTCTCGACGAAGAGGCCCACGGGTTCGGCCTTGCCGATCGCGTACGCGACCTGGACCTCGCAGCGGGAGGCGAGGCCCGCGGCGACGACGTTCTTGGCGACCCAGCGCATCGCGTACGCGGCCGAGCGGTCGACCTTGGACGGGTCCTTGCCGGAGAAGGCGCCGCCGCCGTGTCGGGCGTAGCCGCCGTAGGTGTCGATGATGATCTTGCGGCCGGTGAGGCCGGCGTCGCCCATCGGGCCGCCGATCTCGAAACGACCGGTCGGGTTGACCAGCAGGCGGTAGCCCTCGGTGTCCAGCTTGATGCCGTCCGCGGCGAGTTCCCGCAGCACGTGTTCCACGACGTGTTCGCGCACGTCCGGGGAGAGCAGGCCGTCGAGGTCGATGTCGGCGGCGTGCTGGGAGGACACGACGACCGTGTCGAGTCGGACGGGTCGGCTGCCCAGGTATTCGACGGTGACCTGGGTCTTGCCGTCGGGGCGCAGGTAGGGGACGGTCCCGTTCTTGCGGACCTCGGTCAGGCGGCGCGCGAGGCGGTGGGCCAGCTCGATGGGGAGCGGCATCAGGTTCGGGGTCTCGTCGCAGGCGTAGCCGAACATCAGGCCCTGGTCGCCGGCGCCCTGGCGGTCGAGTTCGTCGTCCTCGCCCTCGACGCGGGTCTCGTAGGCGGTGTCGACGCCCTGGGCGATGTCCGGGGACTGCCCGCCGAGGGACACCGAGACGCCGCAGGAGGCGCCGTCGAAGCCCTTCTGTGAGGAGTCGTAGCCGATCTCCAGGATCTTCTCGCGCACGAGGCGGTCGATCGGGGCGTAGGCGGAGGTGGTGACCTCGCCGGCCACGTGCACCTGGCCGGTGGTGACGAGGGTCTCCACGGCGACGCGGGAGGTGGGGTCCTCGCGGAGCAGGGCGTCGAGGATGGTGTCGCTGATCTGGTCGGCGATCTTGTCGGGGTGGCCCTCGGTCACGGACTCCGAGGTGAACAGGCGGCGGGACATGGGGACTCCTGGGCGGTCGGGGTGGTCGGGGCGGTCGGGGTGTGGGGTCAGGGTGCGCGCAGGGCGCGGTCGACGAGGGGGCCGGCGGCGCCGGTGTACGCGGCGGGGTCGAGCAGTTCGGCGAGGCGTCGCGCGTCGAGGTGCGCGGTGACCTCGGGGAGCGCGGCCAGCACCTCGGACAGGGGCACGCCGTCCCGCGCGGCCCGGGCGGCGGCGTCGGTGAGCAGTCGGCGGGCCCGGTCGCGGCCGAGGGGGACGGCGAGGACGGCGGCGAGCCGTTCGGAGACCAGCGCGCTCCCGGTCAGGTCCAGGTTGGCGCGCATCCGCGCGGGGTCCGCGGTCATGCCCTCGGCGAGTTCGACGGCGGTGTGCGCGGCCCCGCCGGCCAGGCGCAGGCACTCGCGCAGCAGCGCCCATTCGGCGTGCCAGGCCCCGCCCGCCCGTTCGTCCTCGGCGACCACGCACTGGGTCAGGGCGGCGGCGAGGGCCGGTACCTGGAGGGAGGCGGCGCGGATCATGGTGGCGAGGACGGGATTGCGTTTGTGGGGCATCGCCGAGGAGGCGCCGCGGCCGGCGGGGCCGGGTTCGGCGACCTCCCCGACCTCCGTGCGCGTGAGGTTCTGCACGTCGAGGGCGATCTTGCCGAGGGCCCCGGCGGTGAGGGCCAGGGCGCCGGCGAGGTCGGCGATCGGGGTGCGCAGGGCGTGCCAGGGCAGGTGTTGGGGGGCCAGACCGGTCTCCCGGGCGAAGGCGTCGACGAGCCGGTCGAGGTACGTGCCGTCGGCGTCGGCGGCGGGGTTCGGGGCGGGGCCGTCGAGGGCCGCGAACTCCAGGTAGCCCGCGAGGGTGCCGGCGGCCCCGCCCAGCGAGACGGGCAGGGAGTCGGCGACGTCCGCCAGTCGGCGTTCGGCCTGTCGGACCAGTTCGCGCCAGCCCGCCGCCCGCAGCCCGAAGGTGGTGGGCACGGCGTGCAGGGCGAGGGTGCGGGCCGCCGCCGGGGTGTCGCGGTGTCGGGCCGCCGTCGCGGCCAGCGCGTCGGCGGTGCGGGCCAGGTCCGCGCGGATCAGGGCCAGGGCCCGCCGGGCCACCAGCATCGCCCCGGTGTCGAGGACGTCCTGACTGGTGGAGCCGCGGTGCACGTACTCGGCGGCGGCCGGGTCGAGGGCGGCGACCTCGTCGGTCAGGGCCCGGATCAGGCCGACGACGGGGTTGGCGGTCTCGCGGCCGGCCAGGGCCAGGGCGCGCACGTCGAAGGAGCCCGTGGCGGCGGCCTTGGTGACGGCCTCGGCGGCCGACGCGGGCAGCGTGCCGAGTGCCGCCTGGGCGCGGGCCAGGGCGGCCTCGGCGTCGAGCATGGCCCGGATCCACGCCTCGTCGGAGACGGCGTGCTCCACCGGGGTCCCGGCCCGCACCGGGGTCAGCAGGCCGCTGTCGAGGAGGGGTGTCGCGGCGGGGGCGGTCACGTGGTCACCCGCGTCAGGTCGGCGTCGGCGTCCCACCGGTCGCGCCGGCCGGGGGAGGCCGCGGGCGTCAGGTCGAGGACGGCGCGGGCGATGGCGTCGGAGTCGCCCAGGGTGACCGAGTCCACGCCGGGTCGGATGCCGGCGGCCGTCACCCAGTGGACGGCCTCGGTGGGTATTCCGTAGGCGAAGCGGCGCGGGTGGGCCCGGCCCTCGGCGTCCACCACGTGGTAGGGGCGTCGGGTGACGGTGAGTCCGCCGGTCTCGTGGCCGGTGCCGTAGGAGCCGGGGATCCGGTAGGGCGCGGCCTGGCCGGTGGCCAGCAGGTGGGCCAGCAGGGGGTCGTCGGTGCGTCGCAGGTCGGGTTCGGGGAGCCGGGCCTCGATGAGGGTGTCGGCGCGCACCGGTTCCCCGCCCACCCGGTCCGAGGTGGCCTCGAAGGCCGGTCCGTCGGGCCCGTCCGGGTCCACCCGCACCCGCATGCCGGGGCCGATGAGTTCCACGATCCCGGCCCGCATCAGCGCGGCCAGTTCCTCGATCCGCGAGACCGGCGGGCCGATGGACAGGAAGGCGTTGAGGGGGGTGTACCAGCCCTGGAGTTCGTCACGGTGGGAGTTGCCCTCCAGTCCGCCGTGGTCCACGATCAGCCGGATCTCGTTGCGCAGGTCGCGCAGCACGTCCAGGGCGGCCTTCAGGGGGCCGCTCAGGTTGCCGGCGCGGGCCTCCCGGGCGTCGGCGGCCAGGTGGTCCAGCAGCCACCGGCCGAACGCGGCGCGGTCGGCGAACACCCGCTGCCCGTAGGGCTGGGACAGGCCCTCCCAGCTCCACGCCACGTCGGCGGAGATCCGGTGGGCGGCCAGCAGTTCCCACGTGGCCTCGCCGGCGGGGGTGGCGAGGTAGCGGTCGACGAATTCCTCGCGTTCGGCGTCGCGGCCTCGGGAGGTCAGCAGGGTGCCGTAGTAGACGCTCTCGACCTCCCTGGCGACCAGGGGCCACACGTCGGCGCCGAAGTGGACCCGGTCGCCGGCCGCGGCGCGCGCCGCGAGGGCGGCGATCGTCTCGGGGGTCAGCAGCCGGGGGTGGTACCGGCCGTGCGCGCCCTTCTCGTTCTCGCCGCGCGCGTGGTAGGGGATGCCGCGCCGGGAACCGGCGTACAGGAGAGGTTCGCGGCCGGAGGGCCGGTAGACGAGGGTGCCGGGGCCGCCGTCGGGGTCGTCGACCCGTTCGAAACGGCCGCCGCGACCGGTGGTGAGCAGCGCCATGTGGTCGAAGAAGTTCAGCCCCAGGCCGCGCAGCAGCACCGGCCGGCCGGGCCGGGGGCCGCTCGGGTCCACGTCCGCCGGGTTCGCGGGCAGCACGTGCCGCAGACCCAGGGCCCGGGCCTCCTGCGCGGTGCGGGCCTCCCGGGGGGTGGGGCGCGCGGGCACGTGCCCCTGGGCGAGGACCACGGCGTCCAGTCCGTCGAGCCGGGTGCCGTCGGCCAGGGTCAGGCACTGGGCGTCGGGCGTGCCGCCCTCGCCGAGGGCGACGGCCGTCGTGCGGTGCACCCGCACGCGCACCCGCTCGGGCGCGCCCATCACGATCCGGTCGAAGGCGTCCTCCAGGTAGGCGCCGTACAGGGCGCGGCCGGGGTACGTGTCCGGGCCCAGTCGGGCCGCCTCGGCGAGGACGGCGGCGTCGACGCCCTCGGGGCCGGCGGGGGTCCCGGACAGGGCGAGGGCCGCGCACCACTCGTACAGGCTCGGGCCCTTCTCGACCGGTCCGGCCATCGTGACGCTGTCGTCCGTGAACACGGTCACCTGGGAGGCGACGGTGTTCATGAGGAGGTGTCGGGACTGGGCCGTGCGCCACACCCGGCCGGGTCCCGGCCGGTGCGGGTCGACCACGTGCACGGTGATCGTCCGGGGCGCGGACACGGTGCGCGCGTTGGCGCAGATCCGCTCCAGCACGGACAGGCCGCGGGGTCCGGCACCCACGATGCAGACCGTGAGGTCGCCGCTGCTCATCACGTTTCTCCGATACAGGTACGGGGGGAGGGGGCGGGCTCGCGCGCGCTCACGCGGCGGCCGCGACCAGCAGGCTGGTCTCCAGGGACAGGGGGTGCACCGACTCCAGGCGCAGGCCCGCCGCCGCGAGGACGGCCCGGTACCCGGCCAGGTCGCGTTCGCGACCGCCCGCGGCGACGAGCAGGTGCAGGTCGTACAGGAGCGGCAGCAGGGTCTCCCCGTGCTCCGGGACGACCCGTTCGAGGATCAGCAGCCGGCCGCCGGTGTCGCCGAGCGCGGCCCGCAGGCGGGACAGCAGGGCCACGCACCGGTCGTCGTCCCAGTCCTGGAGCACCCGTGACAGCAGGTACACGTCGGCGCCCGCGGGGAGCCCCGGCTCGTCCGCGAACAGGTCGACGGCGCGGGCCTCGTAGCGGTCCGGGCCGACCGTCGCGTCGAGGTGTTCGACGGCCACCGGGATCATGTGCGGTTGGTCGACGAGGATCCCGCGCGCCTCGGGACGGGCGGCCAGGACGGTGCCCAGCAGCATGCCGCTGCCGCCCGCCACGTCCACCACGGTCCGGGCCCCGGAGAAGTCGAAGGCGGCCGGCACGTCGGGGAAGAACACGTTGCCCGCGTTCATGGCCCGCTGGAACCGGGCCCCGGCCTCCGGGTCCCGCAGGTACTCGTGCAGGCTCTGCCCGAAGGCGTGCCGGAACCCGGACTCCCCGGTGCGGATCGCCGGCACCACCGCGCCCCAGGCCCGGTGGAACTCCTCGCCGTAGATGCGGACCATGGCGGCCAGGGAGCGGGGCACCCCGGTGCGCAGCAGTTCCCCGGTGGGGGTGAGCCGGTGCACGGGGCCGTCCGGGCCGGGGGCTTCGGCGGGTTCGAGGACGCCGAGCGCGGTCAGCAGCCGGGTCAGCCGGCGCACGCCGTCCTCGCCGGCCCCGGCGGCCGCGGCGAGCGCGGAGTCCGTGACGTGGCCGGCGGCGACGTGGTCGGGCAGGTCGAGCGCGACCGCCGCGTACAGGGCCTGGGCCTGCCAGGTGCCGGTGATCACGTCCACGACCCGGCGCACCGCTTCCTGGTCGGTCTTCTGGTCGGGCATGGTCGGTCCTTTGCCGTGGGGCGGGCTGACGGGGACTCAGACGGAGGTGGTGGCGGTGCCGGGCCCGGGCGGCGCGGAGAGCAGGTCCCGGTGGCGTTCGCGCAGCACGCGCTTGAGGACCTTGCCGGTGACGCCCACCGGCAGCGCCTCGCGGTCGGCCGCCACGACCAGCGCGTCGAGGCGGGGCAGCCCCGCCGCGTCCAGGGCCGTGTTGCACCCGGCGAGCAGTTCGGCGGGCGCGCGCTCCGCGCCGTCCGTGAAGTACACGACGGCCGCCGGGCGGGACCTGCCGGGCTGCCGGGGGTCGGCCACCGCGATCACCGCCGCGTCCAGGGCCCCGGTCGCGTTCAGGACGACCTCTTCGAGGGGCAGGCTGTGCACCTCGCCGGCGGCCGTGCCGATCACGTCGGGGGTGCGGTCCAGGTGGTACCAGCTGCCCTCGGTGTCCCGGCGGACGATGTCGCCGGTCAGGAAGTAGCCGGCGAGCAGCGACTCCTTGTTCAACGCCGGGTCGTCCCAGTAGCCGGGCGTGACGCTGGGGGTGCGCACGCCGAGCATGCCGGCCTGCCCGGGCGGCAGTTCGGTGCCGTCGGGGGCCAGCACGGCGGCCTTGCGGACCACCCCGGCCGGGGTGCCGATCAACCGGCCGAAGCGCTCCGAGTCCCGGGTGTGGGCGGCCTTGAACAGCACCATCCCCATCTCGGAGGAGCCCAGCCCGTCGACGTAGACGGAGCCGGTCCCGGGCGCGCCCAGCGCGGTCAGCGGCCGGATGTGCCGCTCGTGGGAGGCGTCGCCCATCCCGTTCCAGGTGTGCACGTTCCGGGCGGCCTCCGGCCGGATCGCGGCCGGGTCCACCTCGGCGAGGGTCAGCGGGAAGCCCAGGACCATCGTGGGCCTGAACCCGTTGATCGCGCGGGCCACCCGGTCGCCGTCGGCGCCGTCCAGGATCAGGGTGGGGACGCCCAGCAGCAGCGCCATCGACAGGTGGCTGATGCCGGCCGAGTGGCTGTGCGGCAGCGCCGTCAGCAGCCGGTCGGTACGGCGCGAGGGGAAGGTCCACAGCCGTTCGCGCTTGCCGATGAAGAACGAACGGTGGTGGAAGACGGGCGCCTTGGGCCGGCCCGTGGTCCCCGACGAGTGGGAGATCATCACCAGGTCGTCGGGGGCGTGCCGGTGCGGGAAGTCCGCCAGGGGCCCCGCCGGCCGGGGGGCCCGCTCGTCCAGGAGACGGATGTCGGCGAGCGCGGGCGGCTCCCCGCCGGCCGCCTCCCGGGCCGCCGTCAGGTCCTTGAGCAGGTCGGCGTCGCCCACGACCAGGTCGGCGCCGGTCCGCCGGAAGTACTCCGACGCGGTCGCCGGCGCCATCCGCGGGTTGCAGTGGACGGCGGCCGCGCCCAGCCCGGTCACGGCGATGTGGTGCAACAGCCCGAACAGGCCGTGCCCCGTGTACAGGCCCACGTGCGAGGCCGGGGTCACCCCCTGCTCGCGGTACCAGTTCGCGTACCGCAGCACCGCGGCGCGCACGTCGTTCAGCGACAGGCCGCGCGGCTCCCGGTCCTCCCAGCCCGGCACGGTGGGATCCGGGTGGAACAACAAAGGCCGGTCCCGGTCCCGGGAAACACGCCACGCGTGCCAGAAGAAGTTTCCCGCCCCCAGGTCGCGGTCGGCGGTCAGACGCAGACGTTGCACGGGGGATCGGTGCGTGCCGAGCAGGAACATGGGAATACCTCGCACTCCGTCGTGGGCCACACCGGCCGGTGATCTTCGGCCGGTGATCTCCGGCCCAGGGGATCCGGGTCGCCGCCGAGTCTTCCGGCAGCGTCTAAAGATCCTCTGGAGGGAAAAGCCCCGGGGAATTGCGCGGAGGTCTCCATTCATCCTTCAGCCGGGATTGGGAGGATCTCTCGCGCCCAATTCCCGCACCGAAGGCTGGAGGCCCGTTCGATGGACCGCCCCGCGCACCCCCCGCACCCGCCGGTCGCCGTCGTGGGAGGCGGGCCCGTCGGCCTGATGCTCGCGCTGCTCCTCGACCACCACGGGGTCGCCTCCGTGGTCCTCGAAGCCGAGGACGGCCCCGCCGCCGAGCCGCGCGGCAGCACCCACGGCGCCCGCACCATGGAGCACTACCGGCGGCTGGGCCTGGCCGACCGGATCCGCGCCCTCGGCCTGCCCGGCGGCCACGACGCCGGCATCACCTTCCTCACCCGCTACGGCGGCCGGCTCCTGGCCCACCTGCCGCACCCGGGCGCCGACGCGGCGCGGGCCGCGGTCGCCGCCGCCGGCCCCACCGACCAGGTGCCCGAACCCCTGCACCGCGCCAACCAGATGTACGTCGAACACCTGCTGTGGGAGCACGCCGCGACCCGGCCGCGGATCACCCTGCGCCCCGGCACCCGCGTCACCGACCTCACCCAGGACGCCGACTCCGTCCTGCTCACCCTCGTCGACCGCACCGGTACCTCCACCCTGCGCGCCTCCCACGCCGCGGGCTGCGACGGCGGCCAGGGCCCCGTGCGCCGCGCCCTGGGCATCCGGTACACCGGCGAGGGCTCCCTCGACCAGGACGTGCTGGGCCGCCGCGCCACCGCCGCCCACCTGCTGATCCCCGGCCTCCACGAACGACTCTTGGGCGCCCGCGCCGCCTGGAGCAACTGGGTGTTCAACGCCGAACTCGCGCTCAACCTCATCTCCCTCGACGGAGCCGACCGCTTCTTCCTGCTCAGCAGCTCCGTCGACCCGGACACCGCCGACGACGAACAGATCGCGGACCTGGTGCGCCGGGCCGCCGGCACCGACCTCGACGTCCGCGTCCTGTCCCGCCGGGCCTGGACCCCCGGGGCGGCCCTGGTCGCCGAGAGCTTCGGCACCGGCCGGATCTGGCTCGCCGGCGACGCCGCCCACCTGTTCACCCCCAACGGCGGCTTCGGCATGAACACCGGCGTCGACGACGCGGCCAACCTGGCCTGGAAACTGGCCGCCGCCGTCCAGGGCTGGGCCGGACCCCACCTGCTGCCCTCCTACGAGGCCGAACGCCGCCCGGTGGCCCTGCGCAACACCGCCGCCGCCCGCGAACTCGGCAGCGGACTCGGCGCCGTCGAACGCCCCCCGACCCTCGAACAGGACACCCCCGAGGGGCGGGCCGCCCGGGACCGGGTCGGCAAACAGCTCGCCGAGTACGGCCGGCTCACCCTCGACACCCTCGGGGTGCAACTGGGCGCCCGCTACGACCACTCGCCCGTCGTGGACGCCGGCGGCGACACCCCGCCCCCCGACGCCTTCACCTCCTACACCCCCTCCGGGGTGCCGGGCGGGCGCGCTCCCCACCTGTGGCTCGGCGCCGCGCACGGCCCCGGAGACTCCCTCTTCGACCACCTCGGGCCCGGCTTCACCCTGCTCGCCCTGTGCCCCCTGCACCAGGAGACCGCGGCCCTGGAAGAGGCCGCCGAGGCCCGCGGCGTCCCCCTCGCCGTGCTCCGCGTCCCGACGCCCGCCGCCCGCGAACTCCACGGCCGCGATTTCGTCCTGATCCGCCCCGACCAGCACATCGCCTGGCGCGGCAACCGCCTCCCCAGGGACCCCGACCGACTGCTGGCGAAGGTCACCGGACACTGACCACGAACTCCCCCGCGCATTCTCGGACGGAAACCCGAGAACCGGACGAATTCCTGCGGAACAAAGCCCGGAAAGCGGAGTTGCCAAAGTAGAGAGAACGTCCTGCGAACCCCCGCGGATTGTCGTTACGGTCGTCACGTCATCGGCTTTCGATTCCGTGGAGGAGTAATGCTTTTCCGTGTGCTCGGATCCATGTCCGTCACCGACAACGGGGAGGACAGAACACCCAGCGCCCCCAAACACCGCCAAATGCTCGCCCTGCTCCTGATGAACGCGGACCACGTCGTCTCCACGGCCCAGTTCGTCGAGGAGCTGTGGGAGTACAACCCGCCGCCCCAGGCCGTGGCCGCCGTGCACACCTACGTCATGCAGCTGCGCCGACTCCTGCGCGGCCCCGCCGGCACGCCCGCCGACGGCCCCGGCCGGCTCCTCACCCGCGACCAGGGCTACCTGCTGCGCGTCGAGGACGGCGAACTCGACCTGCACGCCCACCGACGGCACCTGCGGGCCGGCCGCGCCCTCCTCGCCGCCGGCGACCTCGCCGCCGGCGCCCGCCGGATCCGCGTCGCCCACGCCCTGTGGGGCGGCGCCGGCCTGCCCGACGTGCCCACCGGCCCCCTGCTGCGGGCCGCCCTCGCCCCCCTCGAACGCGAACGGGACCAGGCCACCCTCGAACGCGTGCGGGCCGAACTCGCCCTCGGCCGACACCACGAACTCCTCGCCGAACTGTGCGCCCTCGTCCACCAGGACCTCGCCAACGAGGAGCTCACCGCCCAGCTCATGACCGCCCTCTACCGCTCCGGCCGGCAGGCCGACGCCCTCGCCGCCTTCCACCGCCTGCGGCACGCCCTGCGCGAGGACTTCGACACCACCCCCGGCCCCGAGGTCCACCGGCTCATCACCGACATCCTCGCCGGCCACCCCCGCCTCGAACCCCCCGCCACCGCCGGGCCCGCGCTCTCCCTCGACGCCGTCACCCGGCCCCGCGCCCTGCCCGCCCCCGACCCGGCGCCCGCTCACCGGCTCGGGACCGCCGGCCGCTCCCCCGAAGCCGGCCGCGTGCTGCTCGGCGCGTAGCCCGGGGCGGGCGCGGACCCGCAGGACTCCGCGCCCCGCCCGGCCCGCAACCCGAACCACGCCGTCAACGCCACACACCCCATCAGTCCCGCGCACAGCCAGAACGCCCGCGCTGCCCCGCGCGCCACCAACGCCGGATCCGCCGCCCCGGAACCCGCGCCCCCGTACACCGTCACCACCAGCGCCAACCCGATCGCCGCCCCGATCTGCCCCGCGCACTGCACCACCCCGGCCGCCGCGCCCATCGACGAGGCCCGCACCTCGGCCACCGCCGCCGTCTCGTACGCCATCCACAGGAACGGCAGGCCCGCGCCCAACAGCGCCAGCCCCGGCAACAACCCCGTCGCGTAGCCGGACTCCGGCGCCACCCGGGTCAACGCCACCAGGCCCGCCCCGCTCAACGCGCACCCCACCAACGCCGCCCGCCGCGCCCCGGACCGGCCCAGCATCCGCGCGCACACCCGCCCCACCACCAACACCCCGCCCACCACCGGCAGCAGCGCGCAGCCCGCCATCCACGCCCCGTACCCCCGCACCTCCTGCAGGTACAGGCTGGCCACGAACATCACCGGCCCGGTCGACGCCGCCACGAACAGGATCCCCGCGGCCCCCACCGCCAGCCGCCGGTCCCGCCACAACACCGCCGGCAACAGCGGATCGCGCGCGGTCCGCTGCCGGCGCAGGAACAGCGCCCCCGACACCCCGGCCGCCGCGAACAACGCCCAGGTGCCGCCCGAGACCCCGTGCCCGGCCGTCCCCACCAGCGCGTACACGAACGTCACCAGCGTCCCCACCAGGAACAGCGCGCCCGCCACGTCCAGCGGCAGGCCCCGCGACCCCTCGCGCGGACAGCGCGGACACCACCGCCGCCCGGCCGCCCACGCCAACAGCGCCACCGGCACGTTCAGGAAGAAGGCCCAGCGCCAGTCCAACCGGCTCACGGCCATCCCGCCGAGCAGCACCCCGGCCACCGAGCCCACGCCCCCGCACACCACCCACCACGCCAACGCCCGCCGACGCTCCGCCACCGGCACCGTCGTCAACAACAGGCACATCGCGGCCGGCACCAGCAGCGCCGCCGCCACCGCCTGCCCGGCCCGCGCCACCAGCAGCACCGGACCGTTCGGCGCCGCCCCGCACAGCGCGGACGCGAGACCGAAGGCCACCAGCGAGCCCAGCAGCAGCCGCCGGGCCCCCACCCGGTCCGACAGGCGCCCGCCCAACAACTGCAGGCCGCCCACCAACAACACGTACACATTGGTGACCCAGTGCGCCCCCGACAGGCTCATCCCCAGGTCCCGCTGGATCTCGGGCAGCGCCAACACCACCAACCCGGCGTCCGCGTTCGCCAACAAGGGCGCCAGGCACAACAGGAGCGTCACCCCCCGCGACGCGACCGCGGGGACGCGGGGGACCGCCGGGGCGGCGGGTATGACGGGGACGGCCGAGGACATGCGGACCTCCGGTGACGGGCGTGACGGGATGCCGTCAAAACCCCGTCGGCCGAAGGCCGGTTGCACCCCCGGACCCCCACGACCACCCCGAGACCACCCCGCGCCGCCCCCGCCGCCGAACCCGCCGTCGACCCCCGTGCAACCCGTTCGCGCACACCGGTGTTCAACCATCCGAGAGCGCACGACACGGCGCTCACCTGCTTCCCGGGCCAGGCCCCGCCCCCCGGGTCCGGCCCGTTCACGAGAAGGACAACCATGGATCTTCAGCTTTCCGGCCGCGTCGCCGTCGTCACCGGTGCCTCCAAGGGCATCGGCTTCGCGGTCACCCGCTCGCTCCTGGAGGAGGGCGCCAAGGTCGTGGCGGTCTCCCGCAAGGTGACCCCCGAGCTCGACGCGCTCGCGGGCCCGAACCTCCTGCACGTCGCCGCCGACCTGACCGACCCGGAGGCCCCCGCGCAGGTCATCGCCCGCGCCGTGGAGCACTTCGGCGGCCTCGACATCCTCGTGAACAACGCGGGTGGCCCCCCGCCCGGCATCACCATGCCGCGCACCGGCTTCTTCGACAGCAACGACGAGCAGTGGCGCTCGATCTTCGACTTCAACCTCTTCTCCGTGGTCCGCGCCATCCGCGCCGCCATCCCCGAGTTCCAGGCGCGCGGCGGCGGCTCCATCGTCAACGTCTCCACCGGCATGGCCCGTCAGCCCGCCCCCGTCAACATCGAGTACGGCGCGGCCAAGGCCGGCCTGTCCAACCTGACCAAGGCCCTCTCGGAGGAGTTCGGCGGTCAGAACATCCGCGTCAACACGGTCTCCCCGGGCGCGGTCCGCACGGCCTGGTGGACCGAGGAGGGCGGCGCCGCCGACGTCATCGCCGGCATGGCGGGCGCCGACCGCGACAGCGTCATCGAGACCATCGCCCCCCAGATGATGGGCCAGGTCACCGGCCGCCTCATCGACCCGCAGGAAGTGGCCGACGCGGTGCTGCTGCTCGCCTCGCCGCGCTCCGCCAGCACCACCGGCGCCGACTTCGCCGTCGACGCGGGCTTCGTCAAGACCTTCTGATCGGCCCCGCGCCGCTCAAACCCCACGGGACGGACCCCGGAGACCCCCTCGGTCTCCGGGGTCCGCCCCGTTCTCCGCACGCCCGCCCCCGCACACGACGGCGGGCCGGCGCCCGCGCGGTCACCGCGCGCGCACCGGCCCGGACCCGGCCCCCTCACACCCGGTCGGTCGCCGGGTCCAGCCGCCGCGCCACGAGGTCCGGGAGCACCTCCAGCTCCGCCACGTCCAACGGCCGCCGGTTCGCGTAGTCCGGATTGCACGCCTGATAGCCCAGCAGCCGCGCGATCGGCGCCAAGGCCCCGTTCACCAGCCGCTGTACCGGCCAGGGCCGGTCGGTGAACCGCAGCACGTCCGAGAACTCGCGCATGGTCACCGCGTGCTGCAACAACGAGGGCCGGCCCTCGGCGTCCGTCTTGCCGTCCTGCGCCAGCCCGAAGAGCTGCCGCAGGATCAACTGCTCGAACCTCTCGGCCCGGTTGACCAGCTCCACCACCGCGAACGAGGTCTCGTCCTCGGTGTTGCCGAACCAGCGGTGCTCGGTGCCGGCCGGCACGGTCACGGTCTGGCCCACCTCGTCCAGGATCACGTCCCGCCCGCCCACGCGCACCCGCAGGCTGCCCCGGACCAGCGTGAACACCTCCTCGCTGAACGGGTGCACGTGATAGCCCGCCGCGAAGCCGCCCGGCTCCACGTACAGGTCCATCACGGCCCGCCGGCCGCCGGTGGCCGCGGCCGGGGTCCGGATCACGATCTTCTCGCGGCATCTCGGGTTGTAGTAGACCTCGCCCGGGTGGACGGTCATGGCTCCTCCAGAAAAAGGGGACGGCGCGCCACCGACAGGACACCGGTGGGCCGGACGGGGGCCGGCGGGACTCCTCGGTCACGCCGCACGACCCCTGTGTCCCCACCCTCCCGCGCGCGGGGCACCCCTCACACCACCGATTCTTGCTGCTCTCTTCGGACCGCCCGGCGTTCCGCCGGCAGCGCCGCGAGCACCGCCGCCACCCCGGCCGCGGCCGCCCCGAGCCCCAGGGCCGCGGGGATCCCCGGCCCGTCCGCCACCGCCCCGCCCAGCAGCGAACCGCCCGCCAACGACAGCTGAACCACCGTCACGAACACCGCGAGCCCGTGCTCCGGCGCGTCCGGCACGGCCCGCAGCACCCCCATCTGGAGGGCCAACGGAGCCGCCCCGAAGACCGCGCCCCACACCACCACCAGCACCACCACCGGCAGCGCGGCGGGCGCCGCCGGCGCCAGACCCCCGACCACCAGCGCCAGCGCCCCGGCCACCCCGACCACCGTCCCCCGCACCGAACGGCCCAACGCCCCCGCCGCCGCGAAGTTCCCCACGATCCCCGCGACCCCGTACCCGAGCAGCAGCGCCGCCACCGCGCGCGGCCCCAACCGGGCGTGCTCCTCCAGGAACGGCGTCACGTAGGTGTACGCGGCGAAGTGCCCGAGGAAGACCAGCGCGGTGCTCGCCAACGCGACCCGCGCGACCGGCCGCCGGGGCACGCCCAACAGATCGCGCCACCCCGCCGACCCGCCGGCCGGCAGTCTCGGCAACAGCCGCACCTGCGCCGCCAGCGCCACCAGCCCCAGCGCGCCCGCCGCCGCGAAGGCCCACCGCCACCCCGAGCCCCCGTCCTGCCCGCCGCCCCCGGCGGCCAACGCCGCCAGCGGCAGGCTCGCCACCGTGCCCACCGAGATGCCGGCGGTGACCAGCGAGGACGCCCGGTGCTCGGCGCCGGCCGGGACCAGCCGGCCCGCGACCGCGGCGCCCACGGCCCAGAACCCGCCCAGCGCCAGGCCGAGCAGCAGCCTCCCCAGCAGCATCACGGACAGGTTCGGGGCCAGCGCGCACAGCACGTCGGCCAGGACCGTCAGCGCGGCCAGGGCCCACAGCACCGGCCGGCGGTCCAGCCCCCGCGAGGCGACCGTCAGCACCGGCGCGGCCACCGCGGCGGCCAGGCCCGGCGCCACCACCAGCAGCCCCGCCGTGCCGGTGGACACGGACAGGTCCGCGGCGATGGCGGGCAACGCGCCCACCGGCAGCAGCTCGGACAGCACCAGGGTCAGGGACCCCAGGGCCACCGAACCGACGGCGGCCCGGCCGCCGCGCGCGGGGGCGGGTCGTGGAGGAGTACGCATGGGGGCACCTGCTCTTTCGGCGAGGGGGCGGTGGTGCGCGGGACGGGGCCGGACACGACGGAGCCCCCGTGTCCGGTCGGGCACGGGGGCTCCGCGAGCGGGGCTCAGGAGGAGGGCAGGCGCACGGACTGGCTGTGCCGGAACACGTCGCGCGGGTCGTACTTCTTCTTGATCTGCTGGAGCCTGGCGTAGTTGTCCTTGTAGTACAGCCGGTGCCAGGGCACCCCGGAGGTGTTGTACACCGGGTCGTGCAGGTCGATGTCCGGGTAGTTGACGTAGCAGCCGTCGGTGACCGAGTCGATGACCGGGACCCCGCCGGTGGCCGCGTACACCCCGTGGTAGAACTCGCGGATCCACGACAGGGACTTGGCCTCGTCCCCCGGATCGGTCCACCAGATCATCCACGCCGCCTTGTACGCGGCGCCGCGGTGCGGGGCCGCCGTGGCGTCGTCGGCGACGGCCGCGACCTGCCCGCCGAAGGAGCTGAGCAGCACCGAGGCGGTGGGATTGCCCAGGTCCTCGCGGGTCAGGTGCCGGTAGAACGCGTCGACGTGCGCGTCCGGCATCGCCGTCCGGTAGTACGAGGACTTGAAGTCGCCCCGCAGGCTCGGGTCGTTCAGCGTCGGGTTGGTCGTGCCCATGTAGCGGGCGGCCTGCAACCACGGCATCCGGCGCGGCCGGACCAGGTCCGTCATGGCCGAGAACTCGCCCATCGGGGTGCTCAGCGGCTCGTGCGCCAGGTCGAGGCCCTTGGTGATCTCGGCCAGGAACTCGTCGAGGATCCGCTCGGCGTCCGGGACGGTCGCGTCGACCTGGGTGACCAGACCGATGTACCCGTTCGACCTGTGGTTCAGCGCGAGCATGCTGACCAGGTTGTCGTTGACGGTGCCGGGCCGCAGGTTCCGGGCGTGCCAGTCCCCGTAGTTCCGGACCAGGCGCGCGAACCGCTCCCGGGTCATCTCGGCCCAGGGCCAGGACACCGCGCTCAGCAGCACCTCGGACGGCGGCTGCGGCAGCAGCCGGGAGGGGTCGGTGCCGGTGGCGCCGGGGGAGCGGAACCAGAAGCGGGTGATCACCCCGAAGTTCCCGCCGCCGCCCCCGGTGTGCGCCCACCACAGGTCGCGGTGCGGGTCCTCGGCCTCACGGGTGGCCACGTGGGTCCGCGCCGTGCCGTCGGCCTGCACCGAGACCACCTCGACGGCGTACAGGTGGTCGACGACCAGCCCGAGCTTGCGGCACAGCAGGCCCCAGCCGCCCCCGCTGACGTGACCGCCGGCCCCGACCTGGAAGCACATGCCGGCCGGCACGATCACCCCCCAGGTGCGGTACATCCGCTCGTACACGTTCAACAGCTGCGCCCCGGCCTCGACGCAGACGGCGTTCTTCGCGGGGTCGAAGTACACGCGGTTCATCTTCGACATGTCGAGGATCATCCGGACCTCGCGGTTGAACACCCAGTCCTCCCAGCAGTGGCCGCCGCCGCGCACGGTCAGCCGCTTGCCGGCCCGGACGGACTCCTGCACCACCTGCTGGACCTGGGCGGTGGTCTCGGCCAGGTAGATCCCGTCCGGGTTGGCCACCCAACGCTGGTTCCAGCCGCGCACCAGGTCCTTGTAGCGCTTGTCCCCGGGGGTCACCACGGTCAGCGGCTCGGCCGTCGTGGTGGTGTCCCCGGCCGCCGAGGCCGGCGCCGTCAGGCCCGTCCCGGTGAGCAGCGCCGCCCCCGAGGCGGCCGCGCCGCCCGTCAGGAACCTCCGCCTGCCCACGCCCCCCGTGTTCTCGCCCATCGTCCCCGTCCCTTTCACGATCACCGATTCGACGTGTTCACGCTAGGGAAGGGGGCGGGGTCGGGGCACTCAGCCGCTTGCCCTCGTACTCGGGGCGGGCCGGTCCGGGCCGGGGCTCAGGGCAGGCGGACGGACTGCGCGTGGCGGAAGAAGTCGCGCGGGTCGTACTTCTTCTTGACCTGCTGGAGCCGGGGGTAGTTGCCCTTGTAGTACAGGTCGTGCCACGGGGTGGTCGAGGTGTTGTGCTGCGGGCTGTTGAGGTCGGCGTCCGGGTAGTTGACGTAGCAGCCGTCGGTCACCGCGTTGGGGACGGGCACGCCGCCGGTGTCGGCGTAGGTCTCCGCGTAGCTCTGGCGGGTCCAGCCGATGTACTTCGCGTCGTCGGCCGGGTCGTTCCACAGCACGGACCACAGCATCTTGAAGGCCGCGCCCCGGTGCGCGCAGGCGGTGTCGCCGTCGGCCACCGCGTTGACCCGGCCGCCGTACGGGGTGAGCTGGATGTTGATCTTCGGGTTGTCGATGTCGGTGCGGGTGAGGTGCTTGTACAGGGCCTCGGCCTGGGCCGTCGGGAAGTCGGCCTTCATGTACGCGGACTTGTACTCGGCGCGCAGGGTCGGGTCGTTGAGCAGCGGGTTGGTGGTGCCGGTGAAGCGGGTGGCCTGGAGCCACGGCAGGCGGTTGGGCTCGGCGAACTGCGGCATCGGACCCATCTCGCCCATGGCCGCGGTCAGCGCCCCGGTCTCGGTGTCGATGCCGGTGCTCATGTGGGCCAGGTAGGCGTCGAGCAGGGCGCGGGCGTTCGGCGCGTTGGCGTCGACCTGGGTGACCATGCCGATCTGCCCGTTGGAGCGGTGGTTGAGCAGCAGGAAGCTGGTGACGAACCGGTTGGGGTTGGTCGCGCCGATGTTCGCCACGTGCCAGGAGGCGTAGTTGCGTATCAGGCGGACGAACTCCTCCTTGGTGAGGTCCTGCCAGGACCAGGAGACGGCGCTGATCAGCACTTCGGCGGGGGGCTTGGGCAGCAGGGCGCGCGGGTTGGTGCCGGTGGCGCCGGGGGAGCGGAAGAAGTAGCGGGTGACCACGCCGAAGTTGCCGCCGCCGCCCCCGGTGTGCGCCCACCACAGTTCGCGGTGGGGGTCGTTGGGCTCGCGGGTGGCGGTGACGGTCCGCACGGCGCCGTCGGCGCCCACGGTGACCACCTCGACGGCGTACAGGTGGTCGACGACCAGGCCGTCACGGCGCACGAGCATGCCCCAGCCGCCGCCCGCGACGTGCCCGCCGACGCCCACGGAGTAGCAGATGCCGCCGGGGATGGTGACCCCGTAGCAGGAGTAGAGCTTCTCGTACACGTCCAGCAGCCGGGCGCCGGCCTCCACGGCCACCGCGTTGAGCGGGGCGTGGTAGTACACGGCGTTCATCTTCGACATGTCGAGGACGATCTGCGTCTCGGCGTTGTAGACGAAGTCCTCCAGGCAGTGCCCGCCGCTGCGGACGGTCAGGCGCTTGCCGGCGATGACCGCCTCCACGACGATCGGCGCGACCTGCGACGGGGCGTCGACCACGCGCACCGACTCGGGGCTCGCGGTGTACCGCGCGTTCATCGCCCGCACCAAGTCGCGGTACTGCTGGTCGGCGGGGGTCACGGTGACCGCCCCGACCGAGGAGGTGGTCGTCGCGCCGGCCGCGGACTCGGCCGCGGAGGCGGTCCCCCGCAGCCCGAGCGCCGCCGCTCCGCCGGCACCGGCCGCTCCGACGAGGAAGCGGCGCCGGTGCATCCCGGATCTGTTCTCGGCCATGGTCATACCTTTTCGAGGACGTGGACCCTGAGGGTCCGGGACCCGTCGCGGTCGCGCGGACCGGGGGTCGGTGGACGGTGGGTGGACACGGGCCTCGGGGGCGGCCCGCGCGCGGGGGGAGGTGGGGGGTGCGGGGGTGTGGGGCGGGCGGGGCGGCCGTGGGGGAGCGGCCCCGCCCCGGCGGGTCAGAGCTTGACGGCGAAGGTGAGGCCGTCGGCGAAGGGCAGCACGCTCAGGGCCACCCGCTCGTCGTCGCGGACCTTCGCGTTGAAGGCGCGCAGGGCGGTGGTCTCGGAGTCGACGGCCTCGGGGTCGAGCACCGCGCCGTGCCACAGCACGTTGTCGACCACGACGAGCCCGCCCGGACGCAGCAGCTCCAGGGCGGCCTCGTAGTACGCCGCGTAGTTCTCCTTGTCGGCGTCGATGAAGACGAAGTCGTAGCTGCCGGTCTCGGCCTCGTCGGTCAGCAGCTCCGCGAGGGAGGCGCGGGCGTCGCCGACGCGCAGGTCGATCCGGTCGGCGACCCCGGCCCGCTCGGCGTGCTCGCGGGCGATGGCGGTCCACTCCTCGCTGATGTCCAGCGCGGTCACGGTGCCGCCCTCGGGCAGCGCGAGCGCCGTGGCGATGAGGCTGTAGCCGGTGAAGACCCCGACCTCCAATGCCTTCCGGGCGCCGATCGCCTTTATCAGGAGGGAAATGAACTGGCCCTGCTCGGGGGAGATCTGCATGAGCGAGAGCGGGAGTTTCGAGGTGGTCTCGCGCAGTTCCGCGAGAATCTTGGGTTCGCGCAGGGAAATGCTCGCGACGTAGTCCTGAAGCTGTTCGTTCACGTCAACCTGAATGCGCATGAGAGGCCCCTCGTGTGGACTGACTGCTCGGATGAACTGCGACGACTCGGAAAATTAGATCAGTCGGAGCCGGTGGGTCAAGTCATTCGAAGACCTCTTTCACGCCCTGTACCGGTTCTTCAGAACCCCCTGGAACAATGACTGTGCGAGGTCGTCGAACCGATCTCCCGCCAGTGAATTCAGGCACGCCATTGTGCGGGTTGTATTTCCCGTCGAGGAGGACCGGAATGGGATTTGATCAGCGTGCCCTGCGCGATTGCCTGGGGCAGTTCGCCTCGGGGGTCACGGTGGTCACGACGGGGGACGGGCGGACCGTGCGCGGCGCCACCGTCAGCTCGTTCACCTCCGTCTCCCTCGACCCCCCGCTGGTCCTGGTGAGTCTCGACCGCCGCAGCCGCAGCGCCGAACGGCTCACCGGAGCCCGCTTCGGCGTCAACGTCCTCGCGGCCGACCAGGGCGAACTCGCCCTGCTGTTCGCCGGTCGCGGCGGGTCGGCGGACGAGGCGCACGGGCACCCGGCGCACCCGGGCGTCCGCTGGGAGGGGGATCCGGCGGCCCCCCGGCTCGCCGGCGCCGTCGCCCACTTCGACTGCGCCCCCTGGGCGGCGTACGACGGCGGCGACCACGTGCTGCACGTGGGCGAGATCCGCTCCTTCACGGCGCCCGGCGGCGCCCCCCTGGTCTTCCACTCCGGCGTCCTGGGCGGCTTCGGCCGTCCCCTCGCCCCCGCCGCCTGGCCCGGCTCCCTGGACGACCCCGCCCACGGCTGGGTGCCCGACTTCGGCGCGCTCACCGGCGCCCCCACCACATGAGGAAGAAGAGGACATGACGCTCACCCACGACGAGGCGGGCCGGCCCGCCTCCGACGCACCCGTGACCCGCCCGCTGACCGGCGACGAGTACCTGGAGAGCCTGCGCGACGACCGCGAGATCTTCCTCCACGGGGAGCGCGTCAAGGACGTCACCGCCCACCCCGCCTTCCGCAACTCGGCGCTGATGACGGCCCGCCTCTACAACGCCCTGCACGACCCGGCGAAGAGGGACGTGCTGACCACCCGCACCGACACCGGCAGCGACGGGTGGACCCACAAGTTCTTCCGCACCCCCCGCAGCGTCCAGGACCTCGTGGAGGACCGCGAGGCCATCGCCGAGTGGGCCAGGATGACCTACGGCTGGATGGGTCGCAGCCCCGACTACAAGGCCGCGTTCCTCGGCACCCTGGGGGCCAACACCGAGTACTACGCGCCCTTCGAGGACAACGCCCGTCGCTGGTACAAGGAGTCCCAGGAGAAGGTCCTCTTCTGGAACCACGCGATCATCCACCCGCCCGTCGACCGGCACCTGCCCACCGAGCAGGTCCAGGACGTGTTCGTGCACGTGGAGAAGGAGACCGACGCCGGGCTGGTGGTCTCCGGCGCGAAGGTGGTGGCCACCGGTTCGGCCATCACCCACTTCAACTTCATCTCGCACTACGGCCTGCCGCTGCGCGACAAGAAGTTCGCCCTGGTCGCCACCGTCCCCATGGGCAGCCCCGGGCTGAAGCTGATCTGCCGGCCCTCCTACGCGGCCAACGCCGCCGCCACCGGCAGCCCCTTCGACTACCCCCTCTCCAGCCGGCTCGACGAGAACGACACCATCTTCGTGATGGACAAGGTCCTCATCCCCTGGGAGAACGTCTTCCTCTACGGGGACGTCGACAAGGTCAACGGCTTCGCCCCCCAGTCGGGCTTCCTGGAGCGGCTCACCTTCCACGGCGCGATCCGACTCGCCGTCAAGATCGACTTCATCGCGGGGTTGCTCCTCAAGGCCGTGGACATGACCGGCTCCAAGGACTTCCGCGGCATCCAGGCCCGGGTCGGCGAGGTGCTGGCCTGGCGCAACATGTTCTGGGCGCTCAGCGACGCCGCCGCCCGCAACCCGCAGGAATGGAAGAACGGGGCCCTGCTGCCCAACCTCGACTACGGCATGGCCTACCGCTGGTTCATGACCATCGGCTACCCGCGCATCAAGGAGATCATCCAGCAGGACGTGGCCAGCGGCCTGATCTACGTCAACTCCAGCGCGGAGGACTTCGCCAACCCCGAGATCCGCCCCTACCTCGACAAGTACGTCCGCGGCTCCAACGGATACGACTCGGTCAGCCGCGTCAAGCTCATGAAGCTCCTGTGGGACGCGGTCGGCAGCGAGTTCGGCGGACGCCACGAACTGTACGAGCGCAACTACTCCGGCAACCACGAACAGGTCCGCACCGACATCCTGCACGCGCAGGCCGCCAGCGGACAGCTCGACCAGTACCGCGGCTTCGCCGAACGCTGCCTGGAGGAGTACGACCTCGACGGCTGGACCGTGCCCGACCTCGACTCCTTCAAGGGCATCCGCGAACAGCGCAAGAGCCTGTGGACCGCCTGACCCACCACCGCCCGACCGCCCCACCGGCCCGGCCCGGCCCCGACCCGCGAACCCGCGGGCCGGGGCCGGGCCGGTGCTGCGCCCGGCCGCCGGCCCCGCACAGCACGAAACCCCGTGCCGCGCGCCCTTCGGCGGCGCGGCACGGGGCCGGACGAGGACACGGGCACCGGGTCAACCCGCCCGCAGATCGGGGACACCGGCGAGCACACCGGGCACGGCCCCCGCCGACCGCACCAACCGCTCCTGCACCCCCTGCCGGACGCGTTCGTGCAGGCACACCCGCAACACCTCGGCCGGCAGCGCCGCCGGCGCCGCCCCGGACGCCTCCGCCCCGGCCACGACCCCCTCGACCAGATCCGCCAACCGGGGCCCGGCCGGACGGTGCACGGCCCGCGGGAACAGGGCGGCCAACCGTTGCCGCGCCGCCCCGACCCCGGGACCCTCGCTCAGCACCGCGCACACCCCCTTGTCGGCCGTCGCCACCAGAATCCGGCCCAGCGACGTCACCGCGACCGCCGAACGCACCTCGACCCCGGCCCCACCGGCCCGGAACGCCTGCGGGGTCATGCCCAGGATCCCCGGGGACACCGCGTAGAACTGCCCGTTGGTGTTGAACCCGGCCCGATAGATCGCGTCGGACACGGTCCGGGCCCCGCGCAGCTCGGCCCGCACCCGGGCGGCCCGCACCGCCGTCCAATAGGCGTACGGGGTCACCCCGGTCAGGGACCGGAACAGGCGGTGGAAGTGGAAACGGCTGTACCCCGCCTCCTGGGCCAACTCGTCCAGGTTCGGCGGGGCGACCGCGGCGTCCATCAGCCGGCAGGCCCGGGCCACGGTGTCCGCGTACGCCCGCCGCGGGTCCGACTCACCCGGCCGGCAGCGCCGACAGGGCCGGTAGCCCCGGGCCCGCAACTCCCCGACCGAGGTGTGGAACTCCACGTTCTCCCGGCGCGCCAACCGCGCCGCGCACGAGGGCCGGCTGTAGATCCCGGTGGTGGTCACCGCGTAGTAGAACGCGCCGTCGGCGGCCCCGTCCCGCGCCACCACGGCCCGCCACCGCTCCTCGTCGGTGCCGTACCCGCCCGTCACCGGACCCGCCCCGCCGCGCTCGGACCGGGCCGCGGGGCCCAACCGCGCCCCTGCAACCGCGCCCGGTCCCGCAGCGCCTTGCCCCCGGCGACCCGGGCCAGCTCGGACACCACGTGGATGCGGCGCGGCGCCCCGCGCTCGCCCAGGTACCGCCGGCACCAGTCCGACAGCTCCGCCGGCCGCAGCTCGGCCGTCCCCACCACGTGCGCCTCCACCGGATCGGGCCCCAACACCACCGCGTCCCGCACGTGCCGGTGGGCGCGCACCACCTCCTCCACGTCCACCAGGTCGGCCCCCGACACGCACAGCCCGGAGGCCCGCCCGCGCAGCCGCAACAGCCCGGTCACCGGGTCCCGCGTCACCAGGTCGTGGGTGGCCAGCCAACCCGCCGGTCGCACCGGACCCGGCTCCGCCGTCCCCGGCGGATCACCGCACGGCGGGTGCTCGGCCGCGCCGAACACCTGAAGGGCCCCGCCCACCACCCGGGTACGGACCCCCGGCACCGGCACCCCGAGCGCGTCCGGCCCGTGCCCGCCCGTGAGGTCGGTGGCCACGATCCCGGTCTCCGTGGTGCCGTACGCCTGCCCGACCAACACCCCGAACCGACGCGCGAACGCGCCCGCCGTGTCCGGCGACAGCCGGTCCCCGCCCGACACCGCCAACCGCAGGCGCGGCAACCGCACCCCGGCCGGGGCGCCCGCGAGCACGTCGAAGTGCCCGGGCCGGCCCAGCACCACCTCGGCGGCCGCCGCGGCCTCCACCACGTCCGCCGGGGCCCCCGAACGCGGCAGGACCACGGTCGCCCCCACCGCCCCCGCGTGCAGCACCCCACCGATCAGGGCGAAGGAACGGGCCACCGGCTCCAACACCGCCACCCGCTCGCCCGCCCCCGGCATCGAGGCCACGGCACCCAGCCGCCGCACCTCCGTCACCAGGGCCGCCGGCGTGCGGCCCACCGGCCTGGGCCGGCCCGTGGTGCCCGAGGAGAACTGCACCAGGGCGTGGTCCGTGACCGCCCGCCGGCCCCCGGGCCGACGCCGCACCAACACCTCGCACTCGGCGACGAACCTCTCCTCGTCCCCGTACCGCGCGCCCAACGTCACCACGAACCGGGGGCGCGCCAGATCCCACAGCGCCTCCCGTTCGATCCGGCTCAGCGCCGGCTCCACCAACACCACCTGCGCGCCCACCGACCACAGCGCGAACACCGACCACACATGGGTGAACCCGGGGCTCCCGTGCAGCGCGACCGTCGCGCCCGGCCCGATGCCGTGGGCCTCGAACGTGCGCGCCAACCCTGCGGTCCGCGCGCGGAGCTCCCCGAACGTCACCGACCGCGCGCCGTCCGCCGTCCGCGCCCACACGGCCCGCGGATCGACGGCGGTCGACGGCCACGCCGCGCTCCACCAGCCTTCGTCGCTCATCTTCTCTCCGGATGTGCGGGGTCCGTCCCGAGCGGCGGGCCGGCGCCGCCACGCGCCGTGTCGGGCGGCGGCGGCACCGGCCCCGCGGGTCGGGCCTACTTCTCGACGCAGAACTCGCCGACCGGCCAGCCCACGTGCCGCTTGTCCGTCGCGACGTGGCCCAGGACCTGGTCGCCCTTCTTCAGCTCCGTCACGTTCAGCACCGCCGCACCCGGGCCCAGGACCCGCACGTGCCAGTCGTCCTGCACGATCAGGTTGACCCGCACGCCCTCCGGGGACGTGGCGTGGATCGACAGCAGCGGACGGGACTCCAACTTGATCCGGCCCACGGTGATCCGCCGCGTGCGGCCGTCGGCGCCGACCGCCAGGACCGCGCTGCCGGCCTTGAGCTCGCTCAGGTAGTTCGTGCGGTTGTCCTGACCGAACACGTAGGAGTGCAGGGCGCCCGCGTTGATCCGGAACGGCCGGGTCGGCATGTAGGGCAGCGGGTGCGTCTCGCTGACGCACAGGATGAACCCGTGCGCGTACGAGCCGATGAGCATGCCCTCGTCCTTCTCGAAGTGCGAGGTCGTGTCGATGCACACCCGGTCGCCCAGACCGAGGTGCTCGATCCGGTCCACCGTGAGCGTGGTCAGGTCCAGGTCCGGGGTCTTCACCCGCAGCGCCTCGACCAGCTCGAACACGTCGTTCGCGGTCCGGGGGGCGATCATGATGCCCTCGGAGCCCTTCTCCAGCACGTCGATGACGACCTTGGCCTCCTCCAGGTCGTCGGCCCGGCAGATCAACTGCCCCGGCGAACGGTCCGCCGCCGCGATGACGATCTCCAGCGGGATCTTCGTCGGGTCCTTGAACTCGACGAGGGTGTAGGGGAGGGCGACGGCCGTCTCACAGGCCAGCGTCAGCGTCGGGTCGTCGACCACGTTCACGCGGCCCGCGAGCTGCTTGTCCCCGGCGCCGTGCCGGGCGCGGAGCTCGGCCAGCGCGTCCGGGCCCGTCACGTCGTGCAGCACGATCAGATCGTCCAGACCCCGGTCCTCGGGGGGCAGCGACCCCACCAGGACCCGCTTGACCGTGGCCGGGAGGGTGGCCAGCAGCTCCGGGTCGTGCGAGACGATGGCGTCCACCCGGGCGTGGACGGCGGCGTCGACGACGGCCTCGCGCTGCTCGGCGGAGACGGAACGGATGTCGATCCAGGCGAATTTCACAGGGCACCTGCCAGTTCGGGACGGGTCACGGACTCCACGGAGAGCCCGTGACCGTGGATGATCGCGGCCAGCTTCTGGACCGCTTGCTTGGGGGAAGAGCTGGTGAACACGCGCCGGCCGACGGCGAGACCCGCACAGCCGTTGGCCATGGCCGACACGGCGAAGGCCGTGAGGCTCTCCTCCGACCCGCCGCCACCCGCCACGATGATGGGGATCGGAGAGCTGGCCACGACCTCGGCCATCCGCTCGGGCGGAGCGGCCAGCACGGTCTTGACGATGTCGACGCCGAGATCGGCGGCGATGCTCACCACGTGCGCGATGAGCTCCGGACGGGTCGGGTCGTCGACCCGGGGCCCGCGCGGATAGATCATGGCGATCAACGGCATGCCCCAGCGCTCACAGGCCGCCGCCACCGCCCCGAGGTCGCTCAACTGCGCGGCCTCGGTGTCGGAACCGATGTTGACGTGGACACTGACCGCGTCGGCGCCCAGACGCACACACTCCTCGACGTCACCGACGAGGACCTTCGCGTTCGCGTCCGGCGCGTGGTTCGTGCTCGCGCTCAGGTGCACCACGAGCCCGGTGGAGGTGAGCACGGTCGGGGGGATCATCCGGGCCCGGCCCTTGTGCACCACCACCGCGTCCGCGCCGCCCGCCGCGATGTCCGCCACCAGATCGGTGAACCCCGCCGCGGGCACGATCGGACCGTCGGACACCGAGTGATCGAGCGGGACGAACAGGTACCGGCCGTCACCCCCGCGGGACAACCGTGTCAGGCGCAATGCCTTCCCGGACAGCGGCATGGTCGTCATGGCGCACCCCTTCGTTTGGGACAGCTCCGTCTCATGGCTGCAGCGTGGCAAAGCGGTCTGAAGAAACGGGCCAAGGCGGCGGGCGGCCCCGCACGGCAACCGCCCGGTCCCCACCGGTGTTGGAAAAAGGAGCACCGGCGACGAAGGAGACCACCACCATGACGGACACGCACCCCGGCACCGACGGGGACCGCACGGCAGGCACGGGCCGCGCGGACGGCCCCGACACCGAGGTCACGGTGGTCGGCGCGGGCCCGGTGGGCACCCTCCTCGCCCGCGAACTGGCCCTGCTCGGCGTCGACGTCGTCGTCCTGGAGAAACTCGCCCGCCCCGACGGCGTCTCCAAGGCCGGCACCCTGCACGCCCGCACCGCCCAGACCCTCGACCGGCGGGGCCTGCTGGAGGCCGTGCAACCCGGCCGGTACGTCGCCCCCCGCACGGTGCGCGGGCCCGTGCCCTTCCACTTCGGCGCCATGTTCGACCTGGACCTGTCCCTCGTGGTGGACGAGGGCCCCGCCCTGGTCGGCAGCCCCCAGGCCCACGCCCAGGAGGTCTTCGCCGCCGAGGCGGTGCGCCTGGGCGCCCGGGTCCGCCGCGACGCCGAGGTCGTCGGCCTCGAACAGCACCCGGACCACGTGGTCCTGCGCACCCGCTCCGGCGACGGCACCGAACGCTCCTTCACCTCCGGCTGGGTCGTCGGCGCCGACGGCGCCCGCAGCGCGGTCCGCGCCCTCGCCGGCATCCGCTTCGTCGGCGACGGCCCCACCGTCGCCGCCCTCATGGGCGAGGCCCGACTCCTCGACCCCGCCGGCGCCCCCTCCGGCTGGCAACGCACCCCGCGCGGCTGGACCCTGCTGTGGACCAACCCGCACGGACTCAGCCGCATCTGCACCTACGACTTCCGCGGCCCCCACCGGGACCGGCACACCCCCGTCACCATCGAGGAACTGCGCGCCGAGGTCGAACGCATCGCCGGCCGGCCCGTCCCCATGGACCGACCGGCGTGGATCTCCCGGTTCAGCGACGCCTCACTGCGCGCCGAGCACTACCGCCGCGGCCGGGTCCTCCTCGCCGGCGACGCCGCCCACGTGCACTTCCCCGCCGGCGGTCAGGGCGTCAACCTGGGCCTCCAGGACGCCGTCAACCTCGGCTGGAAACTCGCCGCCGAGATCCGCGGCCACGCCCCCGCCGGACTCCTCGACACCTACGAGAGCGAACGCGGCCCCGTCGCCGACGCCGTCCTCCACAACGTCCGCGCCCAGGTCGCCCTCATGGACCCCGCGCCCCGCACCGACGCCCTGCGCGAACTCTTCTCCGACCTGATGCGCTTCGACCAGGTCAACGCCCTGCTCGGCACCATGGTCAGCGGCGTCGGCGTGGCCTACCGGGTCGGCGCCCGCCCCGGCGACCCGCTCGCGGGCCGGCTCGTCCCCGACCTCCCGCTCAAGACCGCCGACGGCCCCACCCGCCTCGCCGAACTCCTCCACCCCGCCCGCCCCCTGCTCCTGGACACCACCGGCCGCGCCGACCTGCGGACCCTGGCCGCCCCCTGGGGCGACCGGGTCGACACCGTCCGCGCGACCGCCCCCGAGGGCACCGATCCCTGGGGCACCGACGCCGTCCTCGTCCGCCCCGACGGCTACGCCCTGTGGTCGGCACGGAACACCACGACCGACCCCGAGGCCCTCCGCACCGCCCTCCACCACTGGTTCGGCCCCCCGGCCTAGGCCGGCCCGTTCGGCGCCGGGCGCAGGAGCCAGTCGCCGCGGACCTCCCAGACGCCGCCGTCCGCGGCCGCGCCCCGCAGCCCGTGCAGGACGCCCGGACCCGCCAGCCCCGGCACCCGGGAGTCGCCGAGGGCGCCGAACGCGTAGGTGCGCGCCGGATCCCATCCGGTGTCCCGCCGCAGCCGGCGGGCCAGCCGCACGAAACCCGCCCCCGACGCGGCCACCACCCACGCGTCGGGGGCCGCCTCGGTCAACCGGCGCGCCGGGCGCAGCCACGAGGCCGCCGACTCGGGCCAGTCCACCACCGCCTCCACCACCCCGCCGCGCGCCTCCCACGCCGCGACGAACGCGCGGGCCGCGGCCACCGAGGCCGCGTCCCGGCCCCGCCCCACCGTCACCCGGCGGATCCGGTCGCCGGAGGCCGCCAACAGGCCGATCAGCGCGGCGAGTTCGGCCTCGGTGTGCGGGGTGGGGGTGGGCGGCTCACCGAACGAGGCCACCTCCCGCGGCGTCGGCAGTGGCGACACCGGCGGCTCCTCGGGCCCCGGCGCCGGCGGCCGGCCGGCCTTCCAGTCCTCGTAGCGCGCGGGCAGGCACACCGCGCACGGCCGGTACCCGGCCGCCACGGCGGTCGCCTCGTCGGCGAAGAACACCCGCTCCCGCACGTACCCGCCGCGCGCCAGTGCCCGCAGGGCCGAGGGGCAGTCCAGCCGGCCGTACAACCGGCCCCGCCGGTGCCCGCCCCAGGCCCCCGGATCGGGGCTGCGGTAGGGCTCGCCGTCCGCGCCGAGCAGCGTGTACCCGCTCACGCGGCATCGTGGAAGACCAGGCCCAACGCGCGCCGCCGGCCCGAGCGCACCGTGCTCACCCCGTGCCGCACCGCGCCCGCCGACCAGCCGCGCCGCGAGGCCACCGGCCGGTCCCGGGTGGTGAACACCAACCCGTGCCCCCGGCGCAGCACGCTCGTCGTGCCCCGCGACTGGGCCCGGGGTCGCTGCTCCACCAGCAGGAACTCGCCGCCGGTGTAGTCGGTGCCGTGCTCGTCCAGGCCGATCACCACCTGGAGCGGGAAGACCAGCTCCCCGAACAGGTCCCGGTGCAGCGCGTTCCAGTCCCCGGGCCCGTAGGAGAGCAGGATCTGCGCCGATCGCCCCTGCCCGCCGGCCCGGCACGCCTCCAACCAGGCGTCCAATTCGTCCGGCCACGGCGCCGGCCGGCCCAACCGGGCCGCCCAGTCCCGCGCGATCGGCAGCAGCCGCGGGTACAGCGCGGCGCGCAACGCCGCCACCGGCTCGGGCGGCTCGTGCGTGAAGTACCGGTACTCGCCCGAACCGAACCGATGCCGGGCCATGTCGACCGTGGTGCGGAACAACTCGGGCCGCTCGTACAGGGCGGCCAGCTCCGCGCACTCGTCCGGCGACAGCAGGGGCCGGTCCGTGCCGGCGCACCCCGCCGCGTCCAGTTCCGCGGCGACGGCGGCCCAGTCACAGCCGGCGACCCGCTCCCCGATGGCGTCCCGGAGCTCGGGCCCGGTGGTGCGTCCTGAGTTCATCGTCGACAGTCCTCTCGTCCGCCCCAGCCTCCCCGGGACGGGCCCCGCCCGCCGGCGGGTTTCGGACCTCGTGTTCCCGGGACCTCCGGGCGGGTCAGGGCCAGGTCGTGCGCAGTACGGCGCAGGTTTCGGCGAGGGTGGCGCCGGCGGCCAGGGCGGTCCGCATCGGCGGGAGGACGTTGCGTCCGGCGCCGGCCGCCGCGCCGAGACCGGCCAGGGCCAGGGCCACCCGGTCCCCGTCCCGCCAGGCCCGCAGCTTCGCGAGCCGCTCGGCCTGCCGGACCTCGATCGGTGGCCGGGCCGCGCCGGCGCCCGGTGCGGTGGGGAGGGTGGGGGTTCCCGGTGTGGCCGGCGCCGGGCCCAGTTCGGCGGCCGGCAGGCCCGCCTCGATCGCGGCCACCGCACCGCCCGCCGCCTCGATCCGGGCCAGCAGGGTGCCCGCCGCCGCCTCGACCGCCGCCGGTCGCGCATCGGCGCGCGGACCCGGACCGGGGCCGGGGCGCGGGTCGCGCAGCGGGTGCACGCGGAACCGGGGCGCCGGCACCCCGGCCGCCTCGGCCCCGAAGGCGTCCCGCAGCAGCCGGGGCCACAGGCGCGCGGCCGTGCGGGCGTGCGCGGGGGCCGACAGGCACAGGCTCACCCGGGGCGCGAACGCCACGAGCGGGTACCCGCCCGCGAGCGCCGTCCGGGTGTACTCCAGGGCGTTGGCCAGGGTGAACGCGATCTCCTGCGCCGGGCTCGCGCCGGCCCGGGCCTGCGGCCGGCCGCACAGGGCGAGGGTCCGCCAGCGCGGCAGCTCGGCGCGGGCGTGGTCGAACAGGTCGCCGGCCAGCCGCAGCCCGGCCCGCGCGGGCAGCAATCGGGGCCCGGGCAGCAGGTGTTCGCGCAGCGGGTCGTTGTGCACGGTCCCGACCAGCTCGGCCCCCTCGAAGCCCTGCTCCTCGGCCACCAGCTGGTGCAGCAGGAGCAGGACGGCGGCCGGGGCGTCGGCGGCCAGCGCCACCTCGACCCGGCCCAGCGGGATCCCCGCGAACAGGACCCGCATGTCGTCGAGGGAGTCGATCGCGACCCCGGCCGCGCCGACCCGACCGGCGGCGGCCGGGTCGTCGGAGTCCTGCCCGGCCCGGGTCGGCAGGTCCAGGACCACGGACAGGGCGCCGACCCCGGCCGCCGTCAGCTCCCGCAGGTGCGCGTTGACCTCCACCACCCCGCCCGCCCCGGGCCGGCGCCCCGGCGTCGGGGGCGCGGCGGCCGGGCGGGAGTCGACGGAGCGAGCGGCGTTCGGCACCTGTGGTCCCCCGGGGGCGTCGGTGGTGGGTGTCGGTGGGGTGTCAGTCGTGGACGCGGACGGCGCGCGCCGGGCAGAGGTCCTCGGCCCGGTTCACGTCGGCGCGCAGGTCCGGATCGGGCTCCGGGGCGAGGACCAGGACCAGCCCGTCCTCGTCCTGGTCGAAGACCTCGGGGCTCCACAGGACGCACTGGCCGGAGCCCACGCACAGCTCCCGGTCGGCGGTGACGCGCAGGGTCCGCGTCCCGCCCGGGTCGGCGCTCACCAGGTGACCGGCAGTTCGTGGACGCCGTACACCATCGCCTCGTCCTTGAAGCGCAGCTCGTCGACGGGCCGGGCCAGGCGCAGGTCGGGGATCCGGCGCAGCAGGGTGCCGTAGACCACCTCCAGCTCCACCCGGGCCAGGTTGGCGCCGATGCACTGGTGCACGCCGAAACCGAAGGCCAGGTGGTTGCGGGCCTCGGCGCGGTGGATGTCGAGGCGGCCGGGGTCGGGGAAGACGCTCTCGTCGTGGTCGGCGGCGTTGTTCAGGGCGATGACGCCCTCGCCGGCGCGGATGGTGGTCCCGCCCACCTCCAGGTCGGCGACCGCGACCCGCGCGGTGCCCGAGTCGGAGATGGAGAACACCCGCAGCAGCTCCTCCACCGCCTGCGGCAACAGACCCGGATCGGCGAGCAACTCGGCCTTCTGCTCGGGGTGTTCGAGGAGGGCGAGGACGCCGAGCGCGATCATGTTGGCGGTGGTCTCGTGCCCGCCGACCAGCATCAGGCGGGCCATCGTCACCACGTCCGCGTGGTCGGCGACCGGATCGGCCCGGTTCTTCTCCAGGAAGCGGCTGATCAGGTCGTCGCCGGGTTCCTTCTCCTTGCGGGTGACCAGCTCGTCCAGGTACCCGTCCAGGCCCTGCACGGCGGCCCCGTACTCCTGCGGGCTCAGGTCGTGGTTCATCAGCGCCGCCGACCAGTCCTCGAACCGGTCGTGGTCCTCGTAGGGCACGCCGAGCAGTTCGCAGATCACCAGCGAGGGCACCGGCAGGGCCAGCGCCGTCACGAGGTCCACCGGGCCGCCGGCCGCGAGCATCGCGTCGATCCGCTCGTCGGTGATCCGCTGGATCCGGGGCCGCAGCTCGCGGACCCGGCGGGCGGTGAACTCCGGGATCAGCATCCGGCGCTGCGCGGTGTGGTCCGGCGGGTCCATGGACAGCAGCATCAGCCGCACCTCGGCCAGCATCTCCTCCGGGATGTGGAACTGGTGCGGGTAGCCGGGCAGCTTCAGGTTGGAGCTGACCCGGGGGTCGCCGAGGACCTGCCGCACGTCGGCGTGCCGGGTCACGAGCCAGGTCGGCTTGCCGTTCACCTTCAACGTGGCCTTGGCCACCGGCCGTTCGGCGCGCAGCCCGGCGTACTCGGCGGGCTCGCTGAACGGGCAGGTGCGGCGCAGCGGGAACGCCAGATCGGGGGAGTCGGGTGCGGGGGAGACGGGCTCGGGCACGGGGGCGGCCTCTCGGACGGGGTCCACTACGGGGGTGCGCTCGGGACCGGCCCCGGGGCCGGCGGGGCGGGTCACCAGGTCACCGGCAGTTCGTACAGGCCGTACACCATCGCGTCGTCCTTGAACCGCAGCTCCTCCACCGGCGCCGCCAACCGCAGCCCCGGGATCCGGCGCAGCAGGGTGGTGTACACGACGTCCAGCTCCAGCCGGGCCAGGTTCTGCCCCAGGCACTGGTGCACCCCGTACCCGAAGGCCACGTGACTGCGGGACTCGCGGCGCACGTCGAGCCGGTCCGGGTCGGGGAAGACCGCCGGGTCGTGGTTGGCGGCGTTGTTCAGCGGCAGGATCCCCTCGCCGGCCCGGATCACCACCCCGCCCAGCTCGATGTCCTCCATCGCGACCCGCGCCGTGCCCGCGTCGGAGATGGAGAAGAACCGCAGCAGCTCCTCCACCGCGCGCGGCATCAGCTCCGGCTCGGCCCGCAGCGCGGCCAGCTCCTCCGGGTGCTCCAGCAGCGCCAGCACGCCCAGCGCGATCATGTTGGCGGTGGTCTCGTGCCCGGTGACGAGCATCAGCCGGGCCATGCTGACGATGTCGGCGTGCTCGACCGCGCCGGTCTCCCGGTTGGTCGCCACCAGCCGGCTGATCATGTCGTCGCCGGGCTCGGCCTCCTTCGCGGTGACCAGCCCGTCCACGTACCGGTCCAGCTCGTAGTGGGCGACGCCCCGGTCCTCGTCGCTGATGTCGTGGTTCATGATGGCCCAGGCCCAGTGCTCGAACCGGGCGTGGTCCTCGTAGGGCACGCCCAGCAGCTCGCAGATCACCAGCGAGGGCACGGGCAGCGCGAACTCCGACACCAGGTCCACCGGGCCCTCGGCGCCCTTGGCGAGCAGCCGGTCCACGTGGACGTCCACGATCCGCTGCACCATCTCCCGCAGCACCCGCATCCGGCGCACGCTGAACTCGGGCGCCAGCATCCGGCGCTGCACCGAGTGGTCCGGCGGGTCCATGGACAGGAAGGTCAACGGCACCGCCTGGAGCATCTCCTCCGGCACCGGCACCTGCAGCGGGTAGCCCGGCAGCTTCAGGTTGGCGCTCACGCGCGGGTCCCCGAGCAGCTTCTTGTACAGGTCGTGCCGGGTGACCAGCCAGGTCGGCTTGCCGTTCACCGACAGTCGGGCCCGGGACACCGGCTCCGCCTCCCGGGCCTCGGCGTACTCGGCGGGCGGCGAGAAGGGGCAGGCCCGGCGCATCGGGAACGCGGGGACGCCGTCCCCGGAGGCGGCTTCGGCGGCTTCGGCGGCTGCGGTCATCAGGGGTCCTCTTCGCACGGGGGAGGGGGGCGCGCCCGCTCGTCGGACACGGGGACCGGCCGGCGCGGCACCGTGCCGACGCGGTCGACCCCGCCCCGCACGCTAGGCAGCGCCCCCCACGCCCCCACACCCCTACGCGCCCCTACCCCCGAGCCGGGTACGAGTCGGGTGCGGGTCGGGTACGAGCACGCTTCGAGGCGGGCGCGGCCCGGACGTGACTAGGGGCGGCTAGGGGTCCGGCGGCGGGGAGGGGGCCGTTAGCGTCGGCTGCGGACGGCGAGGGGGTTCGGTGGCCCGCGCCGTCCCCTTCCGGCGCCCGACGCGCCACGCCCCGCAGTCGATAGAGGTGATCAGCGTGTCCCCGGATCCCAGCGCGAAGGGAACCGTGCCCTTCGGGGAGTACCGGACCTGGTACCGGGTCACCGGCGACCCGCACGCCGGCCCGCCGCCGCTCGTCGTCGTGCACGGCGGCCCCGGCAGCACCCACGACTACCTGCTGGCCCTCGCCGAGCTCGCCTCGGACGGCCGGGCCGTCGTCCACTACGACCAGCTCGGCAACGGCGGCTCCACCCACCTGCCCGACAAGGGCGTCGAGTTCTGGACCCCGGAACTCTTCCTCGCCGAACTCGACAACCTGCTCGTCGCGCTCGGCATCGCCGACCGGTACACGCTCTTCGGGCAGTCCTGGGGCGGCCCCCTGTGCGCCCTGCACGCGGCCCGCCGGCCCGCCGGGCTGCGCGGCCTCGTCCTCGCCAACGCCCCGGCCGCCTACCCCGACTGGCTGCGCGAGATGGACCGGCTGCGGGCCGACCTGCCGCCCGGCACGCAGGAGGCGCTGCTGCGGCACGAGGCGGTCGGCACCTACGACTCCGACGAGTACCTGGCCGCGATGCGCGTGTTCTACGAGCGGCACGTGTGCCGGCTCACGCCCTGGCCCCGGGACTTCCTGTCCTCCTTCATGGAGATCCACAACGACCCGACCGTGTACCACGCGATGAACGGGCCCAACGAGTTCCACGTGATCGGCTCGCTCAAGGACTGGTCGGTCGTGGACGAACTCGGCGAGATCGACACCCCGACCCTGCTGATCAGCGGCCGGTACGACGAGGCCACCCCGGCCGTGGTCCGCCCCTTCCACGAGGGGATCAAGGGGGCCCGCTGGGAGATCTTCGAGGACTCCAGCCACCTGCCGCACCTGGAGGAACCCGAGCGGTTCCGCGCCGTGCTGAGCGAGTTCCTCAACAGCCTCTGACCCCGTGACCCCGTGACCCCGTGAGCGAAAGGGGCGGACGACCGCCATGGCCCAGCACACCGCACTGGCCTTCCCCGGCATGGGACCCGTCCCCTTCGCCGAGGTCGGCCGGTTCATGGTCGCCAACCGGTACGCGCGCGAACTCGTCGCCGAGGCCGACGAGGCCCTCGGGCACTCCCTCGTGGACGCCTTCCGGGAGGCCGAGGGCGACTACTCCGAGGCCGCCCAGGTCGCGTTCCTGATCAACTGCCTGGCCGCCGCCCGCTGGGCCCGCGACCACCTCGACGTGGACCCCGACCTCGTCACCGGCGCCAGCTTCGGCGAGAAGGCCGTCCTCGCCCACACCGGCTCCCTCGGCGTCGCCGACACCGTCCTGCTGACCGCCGGGATCGCCCGCTGCCTGGAGGAGTACTTCGCGGAGGAGCACCGCGACATCGTCACCCTCTCCTTCGTCCGCGCCCCCGACGAGGGCCTCGCCGAACTGCGCGCCGAACTCGACGCGGCCGGCGCCTGGCACGAGATCTCCTGCCGCATCGACGACGGCTTCCACATGATCTCCCTGCCCGAGGACCGCCTGGAGTGGACCCGGGAGCGGCTGCGCGCCATCGGCTCCCTGCCGCTGTACACGATGCGCCCGCCCATGCACGCCTCGATCTTCGGACCGCTGCGCGCCAAGGCCGAACGCGAGGTGCTGAGCCGTTTCACCTTCGCCGACCCGAGCCTGCCGGTGGTCGCCGACCAGGACGGGCGGATCCTGCGGACCGGCGAGGAACTGCGCACGATGATCCTCGACGGTTTCACCCGCCCCCTGGACTGGCCCAGCGTCACCACCGCCCTCGCCGACGCGGGGATCCGGCGGCTGTGCGTGGCCGGCCCCGACAGCCTCTTCGGCCGGGTGCCGCGCACCCTGCGCACCTTCGAGGTGATCGCCGCGCATCCGCGTCTGGCGCTCACCCCCCGGCGCCCCGTCGCCGCCGCCCCGGCCGCCGCCTGACCGATCCGACCCGTGCCCGACCGTGCCCGACCGACCGTCCTCGACCCGTTGGAGACACCCCGTGTGGGACGCCCAGTTCGAAGAGACCCTGCGCACCATGCTGCCCTTCCTGCCGCCGGGGGAGGCCCTGGACCCCGACCGCGAGCTGAAGGACCTCGGCCTGGACTCGCTGGGCACCGTGCAGCTGCTGGCCGTCCTGGAGGACGCCTACCAGGTCCGGTTCCGCGACAGCGACCTCACCATGGAGACCTTCCGCACCCCGCGCGTGCTGTGGGACACGCTGGAGAGCATGCTCCAGCGCGCCGCGAGCTGATCGCGTGGACGCCGCCCCGCCCCCGGTCGGGCCCCTCGCGACCGGCACCCTGACCGCCCGCTTCCTGCGCGGCCTGGCCCGCTCGCCCGACCGGCCCGCGGTACGGGCGGCCGGCGAGGTCCGCACCTACCGCGAACTGCACGAACGGGCCCTGCTGCTGGCCGGTTCGCTGCTCGCCGCGACCCCGGCCGCAGCCGAAGCCGGAGCCGACCCCGCGTCCGGCTCCGCACCCGGCCCGGCCGCGATCGGGGTGCTGGCCGGCTCCGGTCCCTCCGCGTACGCCGCGCTGCTCGCGGGCCTGTACACCGGGACCACCATCGTCCCCCTGCAACCCGCGTTCCCGGCCGCCCGCACCGCCCGCATGATCGAGGCGGCCGGGGTGGGCGCCCTGATCGCCGGCGACGACACCGGCCCCGCGCTCACCGCCCTGCACGAGCACGGCGTGCGCCTGCCCACCCTGCACCCGCCGGGCGGCTCGCCGCAGCCCCCCGTGCCCGTGGACCCCGACAGCGCGCTGAAGGAGCCGCTGCCGGTCCGGCCGGACGCCGTCGAGTACGTGCTGTTCACCTCCGGCTCCACCGGCCGGCCCAAGGGGGTGCCGGTCACCCACGCCAACACCGCGCACTACTTCGGGCTCCTCGACGCGCGCTACGACTTCGGGCCCGAGGACGTGTTCTCGCAGACCTTCGACCTGAACTTCGACTGCGCCGTCTTCGACCTGTTCTGCGCCTGGGGCGCCGGCGCCCGCCTCGTCGCGCCCCCGGCCCGCGCCTACGCGCGGCTGCCGGAGTTCATCGCGGACGAGGGCCTCACCGTGTGGTTCTCCACCCCCAGCGCCATCGCCCTGGTCCGCCGCACCGGCCGGCTCACCCCCGGCGCCCTGCCCTCCCTGCGCTGGAGCCTGTTCGCGGGCGAGGCCCTCACCCGCCGCGACGCCGAGGACTGGGCCGCCGCCGCCCCCGCCGCGCGCCTGGAGAACCTGTACGGGCCCACCGAACTCACCATCACCGTCGCCGCGCACCCCCTGCGCCCCGAGGACGCCGCGCACCCCACCGTGCCCATCGGCACCGTCCACCCCGGGCACGAGGTGCTGCTCCTCGACGCCGACGGCGCCCCCACCGGCGGCGACGAGGGCGAACTGTGCGTGGCCGGCCCCCAGGCCACCCCCGGCTACCTGGACCCCGCCGACGACACCGGCCGCTTCCTCGACCACGCCGGACACCGCCACTACCGCACCGGCGACCGGGTCCGCCGACTGCCCGACGGGGCCCTGCTCTACCTCGGCCGGCAGGACTCCCAGGTGCAGGTGCGCGGGGTGCGGGTGGAACTCGGCGAGGTGGACGCGGCCGTGCGCGGCTGCGCGGGCGTGGAGGACGCCGTCACCGTCGCCGTGCCCGCCGGGGACACCGTCGACCTCGCCGTCTTCCACACCGGCGCCCCCGTGCCGGCCGCGGACCTGGCCCGCGCGCTGCGGGCCGTGCTGCCCGCCGCCGTCGTGCCCCGCGCCTACCACCACCTCGACACCTTCCCCCTCAACCCCAACCGCAAGATCGACCGCCGGCTGCTCGCGGCCCGCGCCGTCGACCTCGCCCGACCCACCGGCGCGCCGGCCCGCCAGGAGTCGCAGTGAACCCTCCGACCGTCACACCCCCCACCGAGGCCCCGGACGCGGCCCCGGCCCCGGACGCGGCATCGGACGCGGCCCCCGCGGCCCGTACCGACGCCCTCGTGCACGACCTGCTCGACGAGGCCGCCCGCCGCGACCCCGACGCGCGGGCCGTCGCCGACGCCGACGGCCACTGGACCTACCGCGAACTCCTCGCGCACAGCCACGCCGCCGACGCCTGGCTGGAATCCCGGGGCATCGGCCACGGCGACCGGGTCCTGACCCAACTGCCCAGCACCCGCGCGCTCGTCGCCCTGCTGTACGGGGCCTCGCGGCGCGGCGCGATCCTCGTGCCCGTCAACACCGGCATGAAGGACTACCACCTGCGGGCGGTCGCGGCCAACGCCGAACCCGCCCTCGTGCTCGTCCCCGACGAGGCCGTCGACCGGGTCGCCGCCCTCGCCCCCGACGCGCCCGTCCTCGGCCTGAACCCCACCTGGGCGGAGATCACCGCGCTCCGCGCCCGGGAGGCCCGCTCCGGCGGGGCCCGCGTCACCCCCGAGGACATCGCCGTCCTCGTCTACACCTCCGGCTCCACCGCCACCCCCAAGGCCGTGATCTGCCCGCACGGCCGGATGGTCTTCGCCACCGAGGCCATCAACCTCGAACTCGGCTACCGCCCCGACGACGTGGTCTTCTGCCGCTTCCCGATCTCCTGGGACTACGGCCTGTACAAGGTGCTGCTCACGGCCGCCGGCGGCAGCGAACTCGTCCTCGCCGACGGCGAGTCCGACCTCCTGCTGCTGCGCCGGATCCGCGAGACCGGCGCCACCGTCGTGCCCGTCGTGCCCTCCCTGGCCACCATGATCCAGTCCCTGGCGGCCCGCGAACCCCGCCGCGAGTCCTCCGTGCGCATGTTCACCAACACCGGCGCCGCCCTGCCCAAGACCACCGCCGACGCCCTGCGCACCGCGTTCCCCGGCGCCGAGGTGATCCTCCAGTTCGGGCAGACCGAGTGCAAACGCGTCTCCGTGCTCCCCGTCTCCCACCAGGACGCCAAACCGCGCTCGGTGGGCCGCCCGCTGCCCGGCACCCGCGCCTTCGCCGTCGACGAGGACGGCCGGCGCCTGCCGCCCGGGGTCACCGGCGAACTCGTCGTGGAGGGCCCGCACGTCATGCCCGGCTACTGGCGGGCCCCCGAACAGACCGCCCGCGCCTTCCGCCGCACCCCCGACGGCACCCTGCGCCTGCACACCGGCGACTACGGGCACGTCGACGAGGACGGCTTCCTCTACTACGAGGGCCGCCGCGACGACGTGTTCAAACACAAGGGCGTCCGCACCAGCACCACCGAGATCGAGGCCGCCGCCTGCGACGTGCCCGGGGTCCGGGCCGCCGCCGCCCTGCCGCCCGCCGAGGGCCGGCCGACCCTCGCCGTGTTCGTCGAGGGCGAGATCACCCCGCACGAACTGCTGCGCGAACTGTCGCTGCGCCTGGAACCCGCCAAGGTCCCCGGCCGCGCCCACGTCCTGCCCGAGCTGCCGCTCACCGCGCACGGCAAACACGACCGCAAGCGGCTCGTGGAACTCCTGGAAGGAACCGCCCCGTGACCGCGCCCGCCCGCCCCGGCACCTCGTTCACCACCGAGGTCGCCGCCCGCTACGGCACCCCCGCCTACGTGTACGACCTCGACCGGGTCACGGCCGCCCGCGCCGACCTGTTCGCGGCCCTCCCCGAGGGCTTCGAGGTGTTCTACGCCGCCAAGGCCAACCCGCACCCCGAGATCCTGCGGGCCGTGCGCACCGGCCCCGGCCCCGGCTGCCGCGCCGAGATCAGCTCCACCGGCGAACTAGACGCCGCCCTCGAAGCCGGGTTCGCCGGCGCCGACATCCTCTACACCGGGCCCGGCAAGACCGCCGAGGAGATCGGCGAGGCCCTCACCCGGGGCGTGCGCGTGTTCTCCGTGGAATCCCTCGGCGACCTGCGGCGCGTCGGCGAGATCGCGAACACCCTCGGCGTGCGCGCCGACTGCCTGCTGCGGATCAACAACGCCACCGGCGCCACCGCCACCGGCATCCGCATGACCGGCGTGCCCTCCCAGTTCGGCTTCGACCTCGAAACCCTCCCCGAACTCGCTGCCGAGCTGCGCTCCGTGCCCGGCACCACCGTCGTCGGCCTGCACTTCTTCCCGCTCAGCAACGCCAAGGACGAGGCCGGGCTGATCGCCGAGTTCCGGCACACCATCGCCACCGCCGCCGCCCTGCGCGACACCCTCGGCCTCGACCTGCGGCTCCTCGACATCGGCGGCGGCTTCGCGGCCCCCTACGTCGTCCAGGGCGACCGCCCCGTCTACCGGGAACTGCGGGCCGCCCTCACCGAGACCCTCGACGAGCACCTGCCCGAGTGGCGCGCGGGCGCGCCCCGGGTGGCCGTGGAATCCGGCCGCTACCTCGTCGCCGACAGCGGCACCCTGGTCACCGGCGTCGTCAACGTCAAGGACAGCCGGGGCCGGCGCTTCGCGATCGTCGACGCGGGCATCAACACCCTCGGCGGCATGTCGGGCCTGGGCCGGATCCTCCCGGTCTCCGTCGAACCCCACGAAGCGCGAGGGCCCCACGCGGCGCACGGGATCCCGGCGGAGCCCGACGCGGCGGACCCGGCGCGCGTCACCCTCGCCGGCCCCCTGTGCACCCCCGGCGACGTCCTCGGCCGCGAGGTCCCGCTGCCCGACCCCGCCCCCGGCGACCTCCTCAGCGTCCCCAACGCCGGCGCCTACGGACCCACCGCCAGCCTGCTCATGTTCCTCGGCCGGCCCGCGCCCGCCGAGATCGTCACCCGCGGCGACACCGTGCACTCCGTCTCCCGCATCCACCACACCCGCGCCTACGAACACGGAGCCCCCCGATGAGCAGCACCCTCCGACCCGTCATCGTGGCGGGCGGGATCTCCGACTCCCACACCTGGAACCTCGTCTACCTGCAACTGCTGCTGGAGGAGAACGGCCGGCGCGTCGTCAACCTCGGCCCCTGCGTCCCCGAGGACCTCCTCGTCGGCGAGGCCCTCCACCACCGGCCCGCCCTCATCGTCGTCAGCAGCGTCAACGGCCACGGCTACCAGGACGGCATGCGCACCGTCACCCGGCTGCGCGAACACCCCGAACTGCGCGACACCCCCGCCGTCATCGGCGGCAAACTCGGCATCAACGGCGCCACCACCCCCGCCGAGACCGCCGCCCTGCGCACCGCCGGCTACGACGAGGTCTTCGACGACAGCCCCGCCGGCGTCGACCGCTTCCTGCGCCTGCTCGCCGGGCTCCCGCAGCAGGCCCTGGTGTGACCGGCGTCGGGTTCGGCGCGTTCGTGCGCCGGGCTCACGCGGCCGGCCGACTCGTCGTACAGCCCCGCATGGGCATGAGCGACCCGCAGCTGATGCGCTCCGGGCTGCGGGCCACCCGCGAGGCCCGCGCCACCACCGTCGGCACCCTCACCCTGGACAGCTACACCAGGGTGGGGGACCTCGAAGCGGCCGCGCTGGCCCTCCTCGACGGCGTCGCCCTCAACGGCTACCCCATCGCCAACCACGACCCCGCCACCACCCTCGGCGTCCTCGACGGCCTGCACGGACCCGAGTTCCCCGTGCAGGTCCGGCACGGCTCGGCCGCCCCCGAGCACATCTTCAAGGCCCTCATGGCCGTCGGCCTCGACGCCACCGAAGGCGGCCCCGTCTCCTACTGCCTGCCCTACGGGCGCGTCCCGCTGCGCGAATCCGTCGCCCACTGGACCCGCTCCTGCGAACTCTTCGCCACCCTCCGCGACACCGGCGCCGAACCCCACATCGAGACCTTCGGCGGCTGCGTCCTGGGCCAGCTCTGCCCGCCCTCCCTGCTCGTCGCCGTCAGCGTCCTCGAAGCGCTCTTCTTCCGCCGGCACGGCATCCGCAGCGTCTCCGTCAGCTACGCCCAACAGACCCACCCCGACCAGGACGCCGAAGCCCTCGCCGCGCTGCGCCGGCTGTGCGCCGAACTCCTTCCCGACACCGACTGGCACGTGGTCGTCTACGCCTACATGGGCCTCTTCCCGCAGACCGAGACCGGCGTCCACAGCATCCTCGGCCAGGCCGCCCGCCTCGCCGCCGCCGGCGGCGCCGAACGCCTCATCGTCAAGACCGTCGCCGAATCCGTGCGCATCCCCACCGTCGCCGAGAACGTCGCCGCGCTGGAACACGCCGCCCGCGTCGCCGCCGACACCCCCCGCACCCCGCCCGGCCCCGCCGACACCCAGACCTACGCGGAGGCCGCCGCTCTCGTCCACACCGTCCTCGACCTCCACGAGGACCTCGGCACGGCCCTCCTCACGGCCTTTGCCCGCGGCCTCCTCGACGTCCCCTACTGCCTCCACCCCGACAACGCCGGCCGCACCCGCAGCTACATCGACCCCACCGGCCGCCTCCGCTGGGCCGACACCGGCGCCCTCCCCCTGCGGGGCATCGCGGAGGTCCACGCGAAACAATCGGTCACCTCGAAGGACCTCCTCCACGCCCTCTCCCACATCCGCCGCGAACACGACGACTGGGGCCCCGGGGCGTGAGCAGGTCCCGTACGGGATCGTGGTGAGGGACCGGGGCGAACGGGCCGAGGGCGGCGCGTGCCCCGGACCGCTCTCCACGGAGGTGCCCGCGTGACGCCGATCGACCTGATGACCGTGCTGCCCCACCCCGAGGACGAGACCCTGTTCTGCGGGGGGCTCCTGCACGGGACGGCCGTCGGCGGCGGGGGCACCGCCGTCGTCACCCTGGCCCGGGGCGGGGCCGGCCCCACCGGGGGCCTGTGCGCCCCCGCCGAACTGCCCGCCGTCCGCGAGGCCGAACCGCGGGCCGCGGCCGACGCGCTCGGGGTCGGGACCGTCGAGGTCCACGACCTGCCCGACGGGCGGCTGCGCGAGCACCGGGCCCGGGCCGTCGCCCTGGTCCGGGCGGCCCTGGACCGCCACCGGCCCCGACTGGTGGTCACGTTCCCCGCCCAACGGCTTCAACGGCCACCCCGACCACGCCGCCGTGCACCACGTGGTCCTCGACGCCCTGGCCGGGCCCGGCGCCCACCGGCCGGCGGAGGTGTGGCTGATCGCGCACGCCCGCCCGCACCGCGAACCCGCCCGCCCCGGCTTCCCGCACCCCGGGACCGTCGAGGCGTCCCGGCTGCCCGTCACCCATACCGCGGACGCGGCCGGATCCCCGCCGGCGAAGCGGCGGGCTCTCGACCCGCACGCGACCCAGGCCGCCGCCACCGCCGAGATCCTGCGCAGCCACCCCGAGACCCTGACCCGGGAGGGCTTCCACCGCCTCCCGGAACCGGGGCCCGTCAGAGGGTGACGGACAGAACCTCACGGACCCGGTCCGGGGCCTCGGCGAGGGGGACGCGTTCGGTGGTCGGGTTCGTGCGCGTGGTCACCTCCACCACGCCCTCCGCCAGCCCCCGCGCCCCGACGGTCACCCGCAGCGGGATCCCCACCAGCTCCACGTCCCGGAACTTCACCCCGGGCCGCTCGTCCCGATCGTCCAGCACCACATCCACGCCCGCGTCCCGCAGCCGCCGGTACAGGGCCTCCGCGGCCTCCACGACGGCGGGGTCCTTCGCGCTCAGCGCCACGACGGCCACCGTGAACGGGGCGATCGCCGCCGGCCACACGATGCCCCGCTCGTCGTGGTGCGCCTCCACCACCGCCGCCATCGCCCGCTCCACCCCGATCCCGTAGCAGCCCATGAGCGGCACGACCGGCTTGCCGTCCGGTCCGAGCACCGACACCCCCAGGGCCTCGGTGTACTTGCGGCCCAGCTTGAAGACGTGCCCGACCTCGATCGTGCGCACCACCTCCAGCTCCCCGTCGCACCGCGCGCACGCCTCGCCCGCGCCCACCTCGCGCAGATCGGCCCACCGCTCGACGACGACGTCCCGCGACAGGTCCACGTGCCGCAGGTGCACGCCGTCCCGGTTCGCGCCGGTGGTCATCCCGACCCGGCCCTTCAACGCCTCGTCCGCGATCACGGGCACATCGGCGACGCCGACCGCGCCGAGACTGCCCGGGGACGCGCCCAGCAGGACGACGATCTCCTCGGCGGTCGCCGGGCGGACGTGGTGCGCGCCGAGGGCGTCCAGCAGCTTCTGCTCCATCAGGGTGTGGTCGCCGCGCAGCAGGACGAGACGGGGCCGGTCGTCGACGACCAGGGCCAGGGTCTTGACCTGCCGGTCGGCCGGTACCCCGTGGAGGCGGGCCAGCTCCTCGATGGTGCGCACGTCCGGGGTGTCGAAGGGCTCCGGCGCGGCCCCGCCGACGTGGTCGGTGACTGCGGGCAGGGCGGAGACGGCCTTCTCCTGATTGGCGGCGTACCCGCACCCGAGGCAGCGGATCACGAGGTCCTCGCCGGCCTCCGCCGGACTCATGAACTCCACCGAGGAACCCCCGCCCATGCTCCCGCTGGACGCCTCCACCCCGATCGCCGGCAGCCCCAGCCGGGCGAAGATCCGGCCGTACGCCTCCCGGTGCGCCTCGAAGACCCGGTCCAGGCCCGCCTGGTCCACGTCGAAGGAGTAGGCGTCCTTCATCGTGAACTCGCGGACCCGCAGCAGCCCGGACTTCGGGCGGGCCTCGTCCCGGAACTTGGTGTGGATCTGGAACCAGGTCTGCGGCAGCGTCCTGTAGGAGGCCAGTTCGCGGGCGAGGTCGGTCACGATCTCCTCGTGGGTCATGCCCAGCGCGAGATCGGCGCCCTTGCGGTCCCTCAGGCGGAACATCTCCTCGCCCATCGTCTCCCAGCGCCCGGAACGCTGCCAGAGCTCGGCCGGATGCAGGGAGGGCAGGGCGATCTCCTGGCCGCCGATGGCGGTCATCTCCTCGCGGATGACCTCCGTGACCTTCGCCCGCACCCGGACCGCGAGCGGCAGCAGCGAGTAGTGGCCCGCCATCAACTGCCGCACGAACCCGGCCCGCAGCAACAGCCGGTGACTGACCGCCTCCGCGTCGGCCGGATCCTCCCGCAGGGTGGGCACGTACAGATGGGACCAGCGCACGACGATCGTCCTCTCGACAAGGGCAAGGAACCGCGCACACCACCCGCGAAACACGTCCCGAACGGCGCGACGGAGCTCGAATCGTATGCCTGTGCCCCGTCTTGTCCCACCCGTTTTCGGGGGAGGAGCGGACTACTCCTCGCGGAGGCGGGCCGGGTCGAAGGTGATGGGGAAGGGCTCGTCGAAGGCGGCGGCGACGCCGGAGAGGTGTTCGCGTTCGAGGTATCCGCCGCCGCCCGCGGTGAGGGTGCCGGCGAGGAGGCGGGGAGCGGGTTCGAGTTCGACGCGCCAGTAGAAGGGGATGCCGGCCGCCGCGTACAGCACCGGCTTGAGCTTGCGATCGGTGACCCGGGTCGACGCGGAGGCGATCTCGACCGCCAGGACGACGTCGTGGGCGTGGACGGTGGCGGCGCCGGTGTCCACGCGGGTCCTGTCGACGACGACGAGGTCGGGGATCGCGAGACCGTCCGGCAGGAGCACGTTCACCGCCTCGTACACCTTCCACCGGCGCGGGTCCGCGGCGCGGGCGGCCCGGTGGAGGATCGAGGCCAAAAGGAAGGAGGCCTCTTGGTGGGCCAGGTTCGGGGCGGGACTCATCATGAGCTGCCCACCGACCAGCTCGACCCGCCGACTGGGGTCCTCGGGCATGGCCAGGACGTCCTCGACGGTCCAAGGGCCTTGATGCTCGTGCGCGACACTCACGATTCCTCTCCTCCTCGGTCTTCCTCCAGTGTGCCCCCCGGGCTCCGTCCGAGGTGGGCCGGTCGGTGTTCTCGTGTCGGTGGCGTCGGGGGTCGGCCTGCTCGTCGACACACCGGGCGAGGACGCGCCGCAAGCGGCGGAACACCGGCGAGCTGCCGGATCGGCACGGCTCGTGGACGGGGCGGTCCGCGCATGGCGCCGTTGTCCCGTGGCCCTCCTGCTCACGCCGGGGCGGCGGCGGCACGGTGCACCGTTCCTGTGCCAACCGCCGCCACCTGCGAAGACGCCGTATCCGGCACGCGATCCCGGAACCCGGGGACCCCGACGAGGCCGAACGGACCGTCGAACGGTCCCCCCGTTCGCTCGCGCCGAGTCAGTCGCCGGTCGGCTTGCGGGCGTTGTGGGCTCGCCCCGCGATGACCGCGCCGATGGCGGCGGCCAGGGCGTACACGGTGATGCTCGCCGCGAAGCCGCCCGGGAGCCAGTCCAGCAGGCCGGCGTTGTCGTGGTCGACGAGCTGCCGTATCGCGCCCTGGGCGCCGATGACGAGCAGCGCCATGCCGAGTACCTGGTAGAAGCCGTACTTCATGGGGCCCTCCTCGGGCTGATCACGGTTTACCATGCACTTGCACTGTAAACGCGCGGTGCCGGGTTTTGCAATGCGATCGCATGGTGAAAGTGCGAAGGAAGGCGGCGACGCCGTGCCGAAGATCGTGGATCACGAGGCGCGCAGGGCGCGGCTCGTCGAGGCCGTCTGGTCACTGACCGTGCGCGGCGGCATCGAGCAGGTGTCGTTGCGCAAGGTGGCCGAGGAGGCGGGTGTCTCGATGGGCCAGGTCCAGCACTACTACCCGTCGATGCAGGCCCTGATCCGCGACGCCCTCGACCGTGCCGTACGGGCCGTCAACGGCACCATCGAGAACGCGGTCGCCGCCGCCGACACGACCAGTCCGGAGGCCGTTCTCCGCGCCTGCCTGTACGCCCTGATCAGCCCGGCCCGGGAGGGCGCGCGGCTGATGCGCTTCGCGCTGGCGGTCGCGGGCCGGGCGGTCTCCGATCCGACGATGGCCAAGGTCCTGGCGCCGGGCGACGACGAGCTGCTCACCTTCACCGCCGGCCTCATCACGGCGGCCCGGGAGGAGCGGGGCAGCGAGCCGCGCCGCGAGGAACGCACCGACGCCGACATCTGCTGGTCCCTGGCCACCAGCCTCGGCGTGGACGTCGCCCTCGGCTACCGCACCCCGGAAGCCGCCGGACACCTCCTCGACCACCACCTCGAACAAGTCCTTCGCTGAGGGCCCGGCGAGCTCGCGGCACCGCCCCCTGCTCGCGGACAGGATCCGCCGACGGCCCCTAGGGGTGCGTAAGGGTGTGGGGGGTGGGGTGGGGGTCGTTAGCTTGGCCGGAGCTGGGGTATCGCCGTCGGTCGAGACTGGAGTTGCGTGGATGAACGGGTCCGGAACCGATTCGGCGCTGGCACTGCTGTTGGCCCAGACCGCGCCCGCCCGGCGGCGCAAGCTCGTGGTGGACCTCGTGCGGGTCGCCGTGACCGAGGCCGTCGAGTCCGTGCGGCCCGGGACCGTGACCGGGCTGGATCCGGCCGCGCCGCTGGTGGCCGTCGGGCTGGATTCGCTGGCCGCCGTGGACCTGCACCGGCGGCTGGTGGAGCGGACCGGGCTGGAGCTGCCCGTGGGCGTCGCCTACGACCGGCCCACCGTGCTCGACCTCGCCGCGCACCTGCTGGACCTGGCCCTCGACGGGGCCGCCGACGGGCCGGCCGAGGTCGCCGCGCGGGTCCGGGACGACGAGCCCATCGCCATCGTCGGCATCGGCTGTCGCTTCCCCGGCGGGGTGACCTCGCCGGACGCGCTGTGGCGGCTGCTCGACGAGGGCGGGGAGGTGCTGTCCGCGTTCCCCGAGGACCGCGGCTGGGACCTCGACGCGCTGTACGACGAGGACCCCGAGGTCCCCGGCAGCGCCTACGTCCGCACCGGCGGGTTCCTGGAGAGCGCCGCCGAGTTCGACGCCGCGTTCTTCGGCATCGGCCCCCGCGAGGCCCTCGGCATGGACCCGCAGCAGCGGCTCGTGCTGGAGACCTCCTGGCACGCCCTGGAGGACGCCGGCATCGACCCGGGCGCCCTGCGCGGCTCCGCCGCCGGCGTGTTCGTCGGCGCCGAGGTGCAGGAGTACGGGCCCCGGCTGCACCAGGCCCCCGACGGGCTCGACGCGCACCTGCTCGCCGGGAACGCGGCCAGCGTCATCTCCGGCCGCGTCGCCTACGTGCTCGGCGCCGAGGGTCCCGCCGTCACCGTCGACACCGCCTGCTCCTCCTCCCTCGTCGCCCTGCACCTGGCCTGCCGGTCCCTGCGCGAGGGGGAGTCCTCCCTCGCCCTCGCGGGCGGGGTCGCCGTCATGGGCGGGCCCGGGGTGTTCACGGCGTTCAGCCGGCAGCGCGGCCTGGCCCCCGACGGCCGCTGCAAGCCCTTCGCCGCCGCCGCCGACGGCACCGGCTTCGCCGAGGGCGTCGGCGTCCTCGTGCTGGAGCGGCTCTCCGACGCCCGCCGGGCCGGTCGGCGGGTGCTGGCCCTCGTGCGCGGCTCCGCCGTCAACCAGGACGGCGCCTCCAACGGGCTCACCGCCCCCAACGGCGCCTCCCAACAGCGCCTCATACACAGCGCGTTGGCGGACGCCGGGCTCTCGGCCGGCGAGGTCGACGCGGTCGAGGCGCACGGCACCGGCACCACCCTCGGCGACCCCATCGAGGCGAGCGCCCTGCTCGCCACCTACGGCCGGGGCCGCGCCCCCGAGGACCCCCTGCTGCTGGGCTCCGTCAAGTCCAACCTGGGCCACACGCAGGCCGCCGCCGGCGTCGCCGGGGTCATCAAGACGGTGCTCGCGATGCGGCACGGGGTGCTGCCCCGCACCCTGCACGTGGACGCGCCCACCCCGCACGTGGACTGGTCCACCGGCCACGTCGACCTGGTCACGGAGGCCCGGCCCTGGCCCGAACGCGACCGGCCGCGCCGCGCCGGCGTCTCCTCCTTCGGCGTCAGCGGCACCAACGCCCACGTCATCCTCGAAGCCCCCGCCGAAGCCGCCGAAGCCCCCGCCGCCCCCGGCGAAGAGACCACCGCCGGGCCGTTGCTCTTCCCGCTGTCCGCCCGCGGCGAGACCGCCCTGCGGGCCCGGGCCCGGGACCTGCTCGCCCCCGCCGCCGACCCGGCCCTCGCCCCCGCCGACCTGGCCCGCGCCCTGGCCGGCGGCCGCGCCGTGCTGCGCGACCGCGCCGTGCTCGTGGCCGCCGACCGCGCCGAACTCCTCGTCGAACTGGCCGCCCTCGCCGACGGCACCACCCCCCTGACCGCGCCCGCGCCCGGGGACCTGGCCCTCCTGTTCACCGGGCAGGGCGCCCAACGCCCCGGCATGGGCCGCGAACTCGCCGCCGAACAGCCCGTGTTCGCCGCCGCCCTCGCCGAGGTCGCCGGCCACCTCGACCTGCACCTGCCGCGCCCCCTGACCGAGGTCGTGTTCGCCGATCCCGGCACCCCCGAGGCCGAACTCCTGCACCGCACCGAGTACGCCCAACCCGCCCTGTTCGCCCTCGAAGTGGCCCTCTACCGGCTCCTGGAGAGCCGCGGGATCACCCCCGACCACCTCGCCGGGCACTCCATCGGGGAGATCGCCGCCGCGCACGTCGCCGGGGTGCTCACCCTCCAGGACGCGAGCATCCTCGTCACCGCCCGGGGCCGGCTCATGCAGGCCCTGCCCGAGGACGGCGCCATGCTCGCCGTGCGCGCCACCCCCGAGGAGGTGACGCCGCTGCTCACCGCCCGCACCGCGATCGCCGCCGTCAACGGCCCCCGCAACCTGGTCCTCTCCGGGGACCGCGCCGAACTCGCCGGCCTCGCCGACACCCTCGCCGCCCGGGGCCACGACACCAAGCGGCTCACCGTCAGCCACGCCTTCCACTCCCCGCTGATGCGGCCCATGGTGGAGGAGTTCCGCCGGGTCGCCCGGGTCCTGGACTACGGCCCGGCCACCCTGCCCGTGCACTCCACCGTCACCGGCCGGCCCGTCACCACCGAGATGTCCGACCCCGAGTACTGGGTCCGGCACGTCCTCGACCCGGTCCGCTTCCACGAGGCCGTCACCGGGCTCGTCGACGCGGGCGTGCGCACCTTCCTCGAACTGGGCCCCGACCCCGTGCTCAGCGCGCTCGCCCCCGAGGGCCTGGACCCCGAGCGCGCCGCCGACACCGCCTTCCTGCCCGTGCTGCGCCGCTCCCGCCCCGAGAGCCGGCAGGTGCTGGCCGCGCTGGCCGAGGCGCACGCCCGGGGCGTGCCCGTGGACTGGCGGGTCGCGGGCGGCCCGCGACCCACGTCGACCTGCCCGGGTACCCCTTCGACCGGCGCCGGTTCTGGCTCGAACAGGGCGCCCCCACCGACGCCGCCGACCTCGGCCAACTGCCCGCCGGGCACCCGCTGCTCGCGGCGGCCGTCGCGGTGGGCGCCGAGGGCGTCGTGCTGACGGGCCGGATCTCGCCGCGCACCCACCCCTGGCTCACGGACCACGTCGTCGGCGACCGGATCCTCTTCCCCGGCACCGCGTTCGTGGAACTGGCCCTGCGCGCCGGCGACCAGGTCGGCGCGGGCGCGCTGGAGGAACTCACCCTGGCCGCCCCGCTGGAGCTGCGGCCGGACGCCGAGGTCGCCGTGCAGATCGCCGTCGGCGAACCCGACGCGGAGGGCCGGCGCGCCCTCACCGTGCACTCCCGGCCCGACGCCGACACCCCCTGGACCCGGCACGCCGCCGGCACCCTCGCCGGCCAGGCCCCGAACGCCGCGACCGCGACCCCGACCGGCGCCGACGCGGGCTCCTGGCCGCCGGCCGGCGCCGAGGCCCTCGACACCACCGACACCTACCGCGAGCTCGCCGCCCAGGGCTACGGCTACGGCCCCGCCTTCCGCGGCCTGCGGGCCGCCTGGCGGCGCGGCGAGGAGCTGTACGCCGAGGTCGCGCTGCCCGAACCGGCCCGCGCCGACGCCGCCGGCTACGGGCTGCACCCCGCGCTCCTCGACGCCGCCCTGCACGCCGAGGCCCTCACCGCCCCGGACCGCGCCGAGACCCTGCTGCCCTTCGCGTGGAGCGGGGTGACCCTGCACGCGGCCGGCGCGAGCGTGCTGCGGGTCCGGATCACCCGCACCGGCCCCGACACCATCGCCCTGGACCTCGCCGACGCCGAGGGCGCCCCCGTGGCCACGATCGGGGCCCTCACCTCCCGGCCCGTGACCCGGCACGACACCCTGTACGCGATCACCGCCCTCCCGCACCCCCGGCCCGCCGACGCCCCCGCCCTACGCCTCGTGGACCTGCCGGCCGCCGCCGCCCCCGCCGCGCTGCCCGCGCTCCTCGACGGGCCCGCCCCCGACGCCGTCACCTGGCGGCCCGGCGGCGACGCGCACCGCCCCGGCCCCGACGCCGCGAGCGCCCGCGCACTCGCCCACGAGACCCTGGACCTGCTGCGCGCCTGGCACGCCGACCCCCGCACGGCCGGCGTCCGGCTCCTCGTCCTCACCCCGCCCGACAGCCCCGCCCACGCCGCCGCGCGCGGCCTGCTCCGCTCCGCGCAGGCCGAACACCCCGGCAGCGTGCTCCTCGTCGAACACCCGACGCGGCCCACCGACGCCGAACTGCGCCAGGCCCTCGCCGCCGGCGAACCCGAACTCGTGCTCACCGACGGCCGCTTCGACGCGCCCCGACTCACCCCCCGCGCCGTCACCGCGCCCACCGGCCCGGGCCGGCCCTGGGGCACCACCCTGATCACCGGCGGCACCGGCGGGCTCGGCGCCGAGGTGGCCCGGCACCTGGCGCGCGCCCACGGGGTGCGCCGGCTGCTGCTGGTGTCCCGGACCGGCCGGGCCCCCGAACTCGCCGCCGAACTCGCCGCGCTCGGCGCCGAGGTCACCGTCGCCGCCTGCGACACCGGCGACCGCGAGGCCCTGCGGACCCTGCTCGCCGCCCACCCCGTCGACTCGGTCGTGCACACCGCCGGCGCCGTCCGCGACGGACTGGTCACCACCCTCACCGACGCGATGCTCGACGAGGTCCTCGACGGCAAGGCCGCCGGCGCCTGGCACCTGCACGAACTGACCCGCGACCGCGACCTCGCCCACTTCGTGCTGTTCTCCTCCCTCGCCGCCGTCCTCGACGGCCCCGGCCAGGGCAACTACGCCGCCGCCAACGCCTACCTCGACGCCCTCGCCGCCCACCGCCACGCCCTCGGCCTGCCCGCGACCTCGCTGGGCTGGAGCCTGTGGCACGGGGCCGGCATGGGCGCCGCCCTCGACCCGGCCGCCCTGGCCCGGGTCGCCGCCAACGGCGTCCCCGGCCTCGCCCCGGCCCGCGCCCTGGAACTCCTCGACGCGGCCCTGCGCGCTGACGCCCCGCACCTGCTGCCCGTGGAGGTCGACGCCGCCGCCGTGCGCCGCCGGCCCGGCGGGGTGCCCCCGCTGCTGTCCGCCCTGGTCCGGCCCGCCGTCCGGCGCCGCGAGGCCAGCGCGAACGCCGCCGCCGGCGGACCGCTGGACCGGCTGGCCGCCGCCGACCGGCCGCGCGCCCTGCTGGAGCTGGTGCGCGCCGAGGTCGCCGGGGTCCTCGGGCACGACGGCCCCGCCGCCGTGGACCCGGCCCGCGCCTTCACCGACATCGGCTTCGACTCGCTGGCCGCCGTGGAACTGCGCAACCGGCTCGGCGCCGCCGTCGGCCTGCGCCTGCCCGCCACCCTCGTCTTCGACCACCCCAACCCCCGCGCCCTGGCCGCGCACGTCCACGACACCCTCTTCGGCGCCGCCGACCCGGCCGCCGACCCCGCGCCCGGCACCTCCGCCACCGGCCCGGACGGTCGCACCGGCACCGCCACCGCCACCGACACCGAGAGCGACCCGATCGTCATCGTCGGCATGGGCTGCCGCTACCCCGGCGGGGTCGGCTCCCCGGAGGACCTGTGGCGCCTGGTCGCGGACGGGGTGGACGCGGTCGGCGCGTTCCCCGTGAACCGGGGCTGGGACACCGACGCCCTCTACGACCCCGAACCGGGGGTCCCGGGCCGCACCTACACCCGCGAGGGCGCGTTCCTGCACGAGGCCGACGCCTTCGACGCCGCCTTCTTCGGCATCGGCCCCCGCGAGGCCACCGCCATGGACCCGCAGCAGCGGCTGCTGCTGGAGGTGTCCTGGGAGGCGCTGGAACGTTCCGCCATCGACCCCGACAGCCTGCGCGGCTCCCGCACCGGCGTGTTCGCCGGCGTGATGTACCACGACTACGGCAGTTGGCTCACCGAGGTCCCCGAGGACCTCGCCGGGTACGTCGGCAACGGCAGCCTCGGCAGCGTCGTCTCCGGCCGCGTCGCCTACGCGCTCGGGCTGGAGGGCCCGGCCGTCACCGTGGACACCGCCTGCTCCTCCTCCCTGGTCACCCTGCACCTGGCCGCCCAGGCCCTGCGCCAGGGCGAATGCGATCTCGCGCTCGTCGGCGGGGTCACCGTCATGTCCACCCCCGACACCTTCGTCGACTTCGCCCGCCAGCGCGGTCTCGCCGCCGACGGCCGCTGCAAGTCCTTCGCGGCCGGCGCCGACGGCACCGGCTGGGGCGAGGGCGTCGGCGTCCTCGTCGTGGAACGCCTCTCCGACGCCCGCCGGCACGGACACCGGGTGCTGGCCGTCGTGCGCGGCTCCGCCGTCAACTCCGACGGCGCCAGCAACGGGCTGACCGCCCCCAACGGCCCCTCCCAGCAGCGCGTCATCCGCGCCGCCCTCGCCGCCGCCGGCCTCGGCCCGACCGACGTGGACGCCGTCGAGGCCCACGGCACCGGCACCACCCTCGGCGACCCCATCGAGGCCGGCGCCCTCCTCGCCACCTACGGCCGGGGCCGCGCCGCCGACGACCCGCTCTGGCTGGGCTCGGTGAAGTCCAACATGGGCCACACGCAGGCCGCCGCCGGCGTCGCCGGGGTCATCAAGACGGTGCTCGCGATGCGGCACGGGGTGCTGCCCCGCACCCTGCACGTGGACGAGCCCTCGCACCAGGTCGACTGGACCACCGGCGCCGTCGCCCTCCTCACCGAGGCCCGGCCCTGGCCCGAACGCGACCGGCCGCGCCGCGCCGGCGTCTCCTCCTTCGGCATCTCCGGCACCAACGCCCACGTCATCCTCGAAGCCCCCGCCGAGGCCCCCGCCGAACACCCGACCCAGCACCCGGCCCAGGACGCCGGCGAGCCCGCCGAGGGTCCCGCCGGGCGGGTGTACGCCCTGCCCGTCTCCGCCCGCTCCGCCGCCGCCCTGCGCGGCCAGGCCGCCCGGCTGCGGCCCCTCGCCGACACCCACCCCGCCGACCTCGCCCGCGCCCTCGCCGACACCCGCGCCCACCACCCCCACCGGGCCGTGCTCCTGAGCACCGGACCCGCCGACACCGCCGCCGGCCTCGACGCCCTCGCCCAGGGCGCCCCGGCCCCCGAGCTGTTGGTCACCGGCCCCGCCGGCGACGGCGAACGGGCCTGGCTGTTCTCCGGCCAGGGCTCCCAACGCCCCGGCATGGGCGCCGAGTTGCGCGCCGCGCACCCCGTCTACGCCGAACACTTCGACCGGATCGCCGCCCTCTTCGACAAGCACCTCGAACGCCCCCTCGCCGAGGTGATCCTCGGCACCGACGCCGGCACCGACGCCGAGGCCGACGCCGAACTGCTGAACCGCACCGACTACGCCCAGGCCGCCCTGTTCACCACCCAGGTCGCCCTGTACCGGCTGCTGGAATCCCTCGGCGCCCGCCCCGACCGGCTGGCCGGGCACTCCGTCGGCGAGTTCGCCGCCGCCCACGTGGCCGGCGTGTGGTCCCTGGAGGACGCCGTCACCGTCGTCGCCGCCCGCGGCCGGCTCATGCGGGCCCTGCCCGCCGGCGGCGCCATGATCGCCCTGCCGGCCACGGCGGAGGAGGTGACGCCGCTGCTCGACGCGGACGCGGCCCTCGCCGCCGTCAACGGCCCCCGCGCCGTGGTGGTCTCCGGCACCGAGGCCGCCGTCACCCGGATCGCCGACCGCTTCCCCGGCGCCCGCCGGCTGCGCGTCGGCCACGCCTTCCACTCCCCGCTGATGGACCCCGTCCTCGAACCCTTCCGCCGGGTCCTGGCCGAGGTCACCACCGCCGAGCCCGTCCTCCCGATCGTCTCCACCCTCACCGGCCGGGCCGCCGACCCGACCGAACTCGCCGACCCCGACTACTGGGTGCGGCACGTGCGCGAGACCGTCCGCTTCGCCGACGCCGTCCGCACCCTCGTCGCCCTCGGCGCCGACACCTTCCTCGAACTCGGCCCCGGCCCCGTCCTGAGCACCCTGGGCCCCGACGCCGTCGCCGACGGCCCGCGCGCCGAGGAACTCCTCTTCCTGCCCACCGCCCGCAAGGACACCGACCCCGTCCGGGCCCTGCTCGCCGCGCTCGCCGCCCTGCACGTGCGGGGCGTCCCCGTGAACCTCACCGCCGCGCACGGCGGCCCGCGCGCCGGCGCCGGCGCACCCGTCGAACTGCCCACCTACGCCTTCGAGCACCACCCCTACTGGCTGCCCGCGGCCGCCCCCGACACCGGGGCCGCCACCGGGCACGGCCTGGCCGCCGCCGACCACCCCCTGGTCAGCGCCCGCCTCGACCTGCCGGGCGAGGCCGGACTGCTGCTCACCGGCCGGATCTCCACCGCCACCCACCCCGTCCTCGCCGACCACGCCGTGCTCGGCACCGTGCTCCTGCCGGGCGCCGCCCTCGTGGACCTCGCCCTGCACGCCGGGCACCTCACCGGCCGGCCCGCCCTGGAGGAACTCACCCTCCAGGCCCCACTGGTGCTGCCCCCCGACACCGCCGTCCACCTGCGGGTGGGCGCCCGCCCCGACGGCACCGTCGAGATCCACTCCCGGCCCGAGGACGCCGCCCCCGACACCGACTGGACCCGGCACGCCACCGGCACCCTGACCGCCGCCGACCCGGCCCCCGCCGCGCCCGCCGACCCGGCCCCCGCCGCCTGGCCGCCGCCCGGCGCCGTGCCCCTCGACGTCACCGACCTCTACCCCGGCCTGCACCGCGAGGGCTACGACCACGGCCCCGCCTTCCAAGGCGTGCGCGCCGCCTGGCGCCTGGGCGAGAGCGTGCTGGCCGAACTCGACCTGCCCGCCGCGCTCGCCGCCGACGCCGCCCGCCACCACCTGCACCCGGCCCTCCTCGACTCGGCCCTGCACACCACCGCCCTCCTCGACGCCCTCGACGGCCGCCCCGACCGGGACCCGACCGGCCCGGCCCTGCCCTTCGCGTGGACCGGGGTCACCGCCCACGCCCGGGGCCCGCTCACCGCCCGCGTCACCGCCCGCCGCGACGCGACCGGCACCCGCCTGGAACTCACCGACACCACCGGCGCGCCCGTGGCCACGATCGCCTCCTTCGTCACCCGGCCCGTCACCGCCGACGGCCTCACCGGCCGCCCCCGCGCCCTGTACGCCCCGGGCACCGAGCCGCTGCCCGAGCCCACCGGCCGCCCCGACCACCGCAGCTGGGCCGTCCTGCACACCCCCGGCACCGACCCGGCCGGCACCGACCCGGGCGTGGCGGGCATCACGGCCCGGTTCACCCCGGAGGACGCCGACACCCCCGACGCGGTCGTGCTGCCGGTCCGGGCCGGCGACACCACCGACCTCCCGGCCGCCGTCCGCACCGCGCTGGCCGAGACCCTGGCCGCCGTCCGGCACTGGAGCACCGACGAACGCCGCGCCCGCGCCGTCCTCGTCGTCCTCACCGACGCCGCCCTGGCCACCGCCCCCGTCCACGGGCTGGTGCGGGCCGCGCAGGCCGAGGAACCGGGCCGGATCGTGCTGGTCGCCCGCGCCGACACCACCGGCCCCGGCCCCGACCGGGCCGCGCTGGCCGCCGTCCTCGACTCCGGGGAACCCGAGGTCCTGTGGCAGGCCGGCCGGGCCCACGCCCCCCGCCTCGAACCCGCCCCCGAACCCGCCCCCGACCGGGCCCCCGACCCGGCCGCCCCGCGCCGGCCCTGGGGCACCGTCCTGGTCACCGGCGGCACCGGCGGACTCGGCGCGCTCGTCGCCCGCCGGCTCGTCGAACGCCACGGGGTCACCGACCTCGTGCTGCTGTCCCGACGCGGCCCCGAGGCCCCCGGCGCCGACCGGCTGCGCGCCGAACTCGCCGCCGCCGGCGCCCGCGCCGAGATCCTCGCCGTCGACGTCGCCGACCGCGCCGCGCTCGCCGCCGTCCTCACCGCCCACCCCGCGGACTCCGTCGTGCACACCGCCGGCGTCCTCGACGACGGACTCGTCACCGCCCTCACCCCCGAACGCCTCGACACCGTGCTGCGCCCCAAGGCCGACGCCGCCTGGCACCTGCACGAACTCACCGCCGACCGCGACCTCGCCCACTTCGTGCTGTTCTCCTCGGCCGCCGGCACCCTCGACGCCTCCGGCCAGGGCAACTACGCCGCCGCCAACGTCTTCCTCGACGCCCTCGCCCGGCACCGCCGCGCCGCCGGCCGGCCCGCCACCTCCCTGGCCTGGGGCCTGTGGAACGGCGCCGGCATGGGGGCGGGCCTGGACGCCGAGGCCGGCGCCCGCGTCGCCCGCTCCGGGATCGGCGCCCTCGACCCCGACGAGGCCCTGGCCCTGTTCGACGCCGCCGTCGCCACCGACCTGCCCGTCCTCGCCCCGGTCCGTCTCGACCCGGGCGCCCTGCGCCGCCGGGGCGCCGACCTGCCCGCCGTCCTGCGCCGCCTGGCCGGCGTCCGCCCCACCACCGCCCCCGCCGCCGGGCCCCGCACCCTCGCCGAGGTCCTCGCCGAACTCCCCGAGGCCGACCACGAGCACACCGTGCTCCAGGCTGTGCGCACCGAGGTCGCCGGCGTCCTCGGCCACAGCGGCCCCGGCGCCGTCGAACCCCGCCGCGCCTTCACCGACATCGGCTTCGACTCACTGGCCGCCGTCGAACTGCGCAACCGCCTCAAGACAGCCACCGGGCTGCGCCTGAGCTCCACCCTGATCTTCGACCACCCCACCCCCACCGCCCTCGCCGCGCACCTCCTCACCCGCCTCGCCCCCGCCCCCCGGAGCCCGCAGACGGCCCCGGCCGCGCACCCCGCGCCCCGGGACGAGACCGAGGTGCGGGCCCTCCTCGCCCGCGTGCCCCTCGACCGGCTGCGCGCCGACGGCCTCCTGGACCGGCTGCTGGCCCTGGCCGGCCCCGAACCGGCCACGCCCGCGCCCGCGCCCGAACCGGCCGCGCCCGCCGGGGACCTCAGGTCCATGGACGTGGCCGACCTGGTCCGCGCCGCCCTCGGCCGCACCACGAACTGAGCCCCACCCCGCCCCACCCCGCCCGTCACCCCGTCACACCGCCACCGCAGCGCCGCCGACCAGCAGGGAGCGACACCGACCGTGGACACATCCGTCGAGCAGATCGTCGAGGCGCTGCGCGAGTCAATGCTCGAGAACGAGCGGCTGCGCCGGCAGAACGAGCGGATCACCGAGGCCGCCCACGAGCCCGTCGCCATCGTCGCCATGAGCTGCCGCTACCCCGGCGGGGTCGGCAGCCCCGAGGACCTGTGGCGGCTCGTCGCCGACGAGGTGGACGCCGTCGGCGAGTTCCCCGCCGACCGCGACTGGGACGTGGACGGCATCTACGACCCCGACCCCGACGCCCCGGGCCGCACCCACGTCCGCGAGGGCGGCTTCCTGCACGACGCGCCCCTGTTCGACCCCGCGTTCTTCGGCATCAGCCCCCGCGAGGCCCTCGCCATGGACCCCCAGCAGCGGCTGCTGCTGGAGACCTCCTGGGAGGCGTTCGAACGCGCCGGCATCGACCCGCACGCCCTGCGCGGCTCCCGCACCGGCGTGTACGCGGGCGTCATGTACCACGACTACGGCAGTTGGCTCACCACCGTCCCCGAGGGCGTCGAGGGGCACCTCGGCAACGGCAACCTGGGCAGCGTCGCCTCCGGCCGGGTCTCCTACACCCTCGGCCTCGAAGGCCCCGCCGTCACCGTGGACACCGCCTGCTCCTCCTCCCTCGTGGCCCTGCACACGGCGGTGCGGGCCCTGCGCGCCGGCGAGGTCTCCCTCGCGCTGGCCGGCGGGGTCACCGTCATGTCCACCCCCGACACCTTCATCGACTTCTCCCGCCAGCGCGGCCTCGCCCTCGACGGCCGCTGCAAGTCCTTCGCCGAGGGCGCCGACGGCACCGGCTGGGGCGAGGGCGTCGGCATGCTGCTCCTCGAACGCCTCTCCGACGCCCACCGCAACGGCCGCCGCGTCCTCGCCGTGATCCGAGGCAGCGCCCTCAACCAGGACGGCGCCAGCAACGGCCTCACCGCCCCCAACGGCCCCTCCCAGCAGCGGGTCATCCAGGCCGCCCTCGCCGACGCCCGCCTCGCCCCCCACCAGGTGCACGCCGTCGAGGCGCACGGCACCGGCACCCCCCTCGGCGACCCCATCGAGGCCCAGGCCCTCCTCGCCACCTACGGCCAGGGCCGCGAGCACGCCGAACCCCTCTGGCTGGGCTCCGTGAAGTCCAACATCGGCCACACGCAGGCCGCCGCCGGCGTCGCCGGAGTGATCAAGATGGTCATGGCCATCCGCCACGGCCGGCTCCCGCGCACCCTGCACGCCGACCGGCCCACCTCCCGCGTGGACTGGGAGGACGGGGCCGTCGAACTGCTCCGCGAGGCCCGCGACTGGCCCGCCGGCCCCGAACCCCGACGCGCCGCCGTCTCCTCCTTCGGGATCTCCGGCACCAACGCCCACGTCATCGTCGAGGCCGCCCCCGAACCCCCCGAACCCGCCGCGGCCCTCCCGCACCTCGCCGGCCCGCTGCCGGTGGTCCTGACCGGCAAGGACCCCCGGGGCCTGGCCGCCCACGCCGCCCTCCTCCTCGACCACCTGCGCACCACCGGCGACCCGCTGCCCGAGGTGGCCCACGCCCTGGCGACCACCCGCGCCGCCCTCGACGAACGGGCCGTGGTCGTCGGCGCCGACCTGCCCGCCCTCACCGCCGGCCTGACCGCGCTCGCCGAGGGCTCGGACGCCGCCCACGTGGTGCGCGGCGCGCCCGCCGGCGAGTCCCGGGTCGCGTTCGTCTTCCCCGGCCAGGGCTCCCAGTGGCCCGGCATGGCCGCCGACCTCCTCGACTCCTCGCCCGTGTTCGCCCGCGCGATGGCCGACTGCGCCGCCGCCCTCGCCCCCTACACCGACCGCGACCTCCTCGACGTGATCCGCTCCCGCGAGCCGCTGGAACGCGTGGACGTGGTGCAACCCGCGCTGTGGGCGATCATGGTCTCCCTCGCCGAGCTGTGGCGCGCCCACGGGGTGCGCCCCGGCGCCGTCATCGGCCACTCGCAGGGCGAGATCGCCGCCGCCTGCGTCGCCGGCGCCCTCAGCCTGGCGGACGGCGCCCGCGTCGTCGCCCTGCGCTCGCGCGCCATCGCCGAGGTGCTGTCCACCGGGCGCGGCGGCATGATGTCGGTGGCCCTGCCCGAGGCCCGGGTCCGCGAACTCCTCGCCGAGCACGCCGAACACGGCGCCGGCGTCTCGATCGCCGCCGTCAACGGCGCCTCCTCCACCGTCCTGTCCGGGGACGCCGACGCCCTCGACGCCCTGCGCGAGCGGATCCTCGCCGACGGGGGCCGCGCCAAGCGCCTCCCCGTGGACTACGCCTCGCACTGCGCGCACGTGGAGGAGATCCGGGACCGGCTGCGCGTCGACCTCGCCGGCATCGAGGGCCGGCCCGCGAGCGTGCCCTTCTACTCCACCGTCACCGGCGCCCCCTTCGACACCACCGGCCTCGACGGCGCGTACTGGTACACCAACCTGCGTCAGGCCGTGCTCTTCGAACCCACCGTGCGCGCCCTCCAGGGCGCCGGCTACGGGGTGTTCGTCGAATGCTCCCCGCACCCCGTGCTGCTGCACGCCATCGCCGAGACCGCCGACGCCGACGGCCGCGACCTGACCACCCTGGGCTCCCTGCGCCGCGAGGACGGCGGCCCCGACCGGGTCCTCACCTCCCTCGGCGAGGCGTTCGTCGCCGGCCTGCCGGTGGACTGGACCACGGTGTTCGGCGGCCCCGCCCGCCCCCTGGACCTGCCCACCCACCCCTTCCGCCGCGACCGCTACTGGCTCGGCCGTTCCCCCGAGACCGGGGACGTGGGCGCCGCCGGCCTGACCGCCGCCGCCCACCCGCTGCTCGGCGCGGCCCTCACCCTCGCCGACAGCGACACCGTGCTGCACACCGGCCGGCTCACCCGCGCCGGCGCCCCCTGGACCGCCGACCACGCCGTGCACGGCACCACCCTGCTGCCCGGCACCGCCTTCGTGGACCTCGCGCTGAGCGTCGGCCACGGACTCGGCTGCGGCCGGCTCGCCGAACTCACCCTGCGCGCCCCCCTCGTGCTGTCCGCGCGGGGCGCCGTCCTCCTCCAGGTCCGGGCCGCCGCCCCCGACGCCGACGGGGCCCGCGCCCTCACCGTGCACTCCCGGCCCGAGGAGCCCGCCGACGGGCCCTGGACCGAACACGCCGTCGGCCTGCTCGTCCCGAGCGGCGCCGCCCCGGAGTTCGACCTGAGCGCGTGGCCGCCGGCGGGCGCCGAGGCGGTGCCCGTCGAGCGGGCCCACGAGCACCTGGCCGCCCTCGGGCACGCGTACGGGCCGGCGTTCCGGGGACTGCGCGCCGTGTGGCGGCGCGGGGACGAGACCTTCGCCGAGGTGGAACTGCCCGAGGAGGCCGGCCCCGCGAGCGGCTTCGGCCTGCACCCGGCCCTGTTCGACGCCGCCCTGCACGCCGACGCCCGCCCCGAGGAGACGGGCGCCGGCGAGGCCCCCGCGCGGCTGCCGTTCGCGTGGACCGGCGTCAGCCTGTACGCGGCCGGCGCCACCGCGCTGCGCGTGCGGATCGGGGGCGGCGGCGCCTCCGACACCCTCAGCCTGCACCTGGCCGACCCCACCGGCGCCCCCGTGGCCGCCGTCGAGGCCCTGGTCTCGCTGCCCGCCGACCCCGCCGCGCTCACCGCCCCCACCCCGGCGGCCCGGGACCTGTACCGGCTGGACTGGCCCACCGTGCCCGCCCCCGGCCCCACGCACCCGGTCCCCGCGCACACCGTGCTGGGCGCGCGGGACCTCGCCGAACTCGCCGAGATCCCCGCCTGGGTGGTGCTGGACGCCGTCGGCGACCCGGCCGACCCGATCGGCTCGGTCCACGCGCTCACCGCCCGGGTCCTGGACCTGCTGCGGGACTGGCTCGCCGACCCGCGCACCGCCGACGCCCGCCTGTTGGTCCGCACCCGGGGCGCGGTGCCCGCCGCCGGCGGCCCCGTCACCGACCTCGCGGCCGCCGCCGTGCACGGCCTGGTCCGCGCCGCGCAGGGCGAGCACCCCGACCGCTTCGTCCTCGTCGACACCGACCCCACCGCCGACCCGGCCGAGGTCGAGGCCGTCGTGCGCGCCGCCGCCGGCACCGGCGAGCCGCAACTCGCCGCGCGCGCCGCCGCCCTGCACGTCCCCCGCCTGGGCCGCGCCCACCCCGCGCCCGGCGCCCGCCCCGCCCTCGACCCCACCGGCACCGTCCTGATCACCGGCGGCACCGGGGTCCTCGGCGGACTCGTCGCCCGCCGCCTGGTCACCGAACACGGCGTGCGCCGGCTCGTCCTCGCCGGCCGCTCCGGCACCACCGCCGCCGACCTCTCCGACCTCGCCGAACTCGGCGCCGAGATCCACCTCGCCCGCTGCGACGCCGCCGACCGCGAACAACTCGCCCGGCTCCTGGACGAGATCCCCGACACCCACCCCCTGACCGCCGTCGTCCACCTCGCCGGCGCCCTCGACGACGGGCTGATCACCGACCAGGACCCGGCCCGCGTCTCCGCCGTGCTGCGCCCCAAGGCCGACGCGGCCTGGCACCTGCACGAACTCACCCGCGACCGCCCCGAGCTGCCGCTGGTGCTGTTCTCCTCCGCCGCCGGCACCGTCGACGGCGCCGGCCAGGCCGGCTACGCCGCCGCCAACGCCTTCCTCGACGCCCTCGCCGCCCACCGCGCCGACCTCGGCCTGCCCGCCCTCTCCCTGGCCTGGGGCTTCTGGGAACAGCGCACCGGACTCACCGCCCACCTCACCGAGGTCGACGTGGCCCGCATGGCCCGCGCCGGCGTCCGCCCGCTGAGCACCGAGGACGCCCTGGGCCTGTTCGACACCGCCCTCACCGGCGCGGCCGAACCCCTGCTGGTCCCCATCGGCCTCGACCTGCCCGCGCTGCGCCGCGCCGGCGAGGTCCCCGCCGTGCTGCGCGCCCTCGTGCCCGCCGCCCTGCGCACCGCCGCCGCCCGCACCGCCCCCGCCTCCCAGGTCGAACGCTGGGCCGCCCTCGACCGGGCCGGCCGGGACGCCGCCCTCGCCGAACTCGTCCGCGGGCACGTCGCGGCCGTCCTCGGCCACGGCGCCGACATGACCCTCGACCCGCGCCGCTCCTTCCGCGAGGTCGGCTTCGACTCCCTCACCGCCGTCGAACTGCGCAACCGGCTCGGCGCCGCCGTCGGCCTGCGGCTGCCCGCCACCCTCGTCTTCGACCACCCCGACGCCGGCGCCCTCGTCGCCCACCTGCGCACCGAACTCTTCGGCGACGCGACCCCCGACACCGGCACCGACGCCGACACCGTTCGGGCCGCCGGCGCCGCCCGCGACGGGGCCGACGAACCCATCGCCATCGTCGCGATGGCCTGCCGCTTCCCCGGCGAGGTCCGCACCCCCGAGGACCTGTGGCGGCTGCTCGCCGACGGCCGCGACGCCATCGGCCCCTTCCCCGAGGACCGCGGCTGGGACCTCGACGGGCTCTACCACCCCGAACCCGGCACCCTGGGCCGCACCAGCACCCTCGAAGGCGGGTTCCTCTACGACGCCGCCGAGTTCGACCCCGAGTTCTTCGGCATCGGCCCCAAGGAGGCCCTCGCCATGGACCCCCAGCAGCGGCTGCTGCTGGAGACCTCCTGGGAGGCCCTGGAACGCGCCGGCATCGACCCGCACGCCGTGCGCGGCACCGCCACCGGCGTGTACGCGGGGATCATGTACCACGACTACGGCAGCCGGCTGCGGCGCGTCCCCGACGCCGTCCGCGACCACCTCGGCAACGGCAGCCTCGGCAGCGTCGCCTCCGGCCGGGTCTCCTACACCCTCGGCCTCGAAGGCCCCGCCGTCACCGTGGACACCGCCTGCTCCTCCTCGCTGGTGGCCCTGCACCTGGCCGCGCAGGCCCTGCGGGCCGGGGAGTGCTCGCTGGCCCTGGCCGGCGGCGTCAGCGTCATGTCCACCCCCGACACGTTCACGGACTTCAGCAGGCAGCGCAATCTCGCCGCCGACGGCCGCGCCAAGTCCTTCGCCGACGGCGCCGACGGCACCGCCCTGTCCGAGGGCGCCGGTGTCCTCGTCCTCGAACGCCTCTCCGACGCCGTGCGCGCCGGGCACCCCGTGCTCGCCGTGGTGCGCGGCTCCGCCGTCAACCAGGACGGCGCCTCCAACGGCCTGACCGCCCCCAACGGCCCCTCCCAACAGCGCGTCATCCGCGCCGCGTGGGCCGCCTCCGGGATCACCGGCGCCGACGTGGACGTGGTCGAGGCCCACGGCACCGGCACCGCGCTCGGCGACCCCATCGAGGCGCAGGCCGTCCTCGCCACCTACGGCCAGGGCCGCGAACACGGCGAACCCCTGCGCCTGGGCTCGATCAAGTCCAACCTGGGGCACACGCAGGCCGCCGCCGGCGTCGCCGGGGTCATGAAGACCGTCCTCGCCCTGCGTCACGGCCTGCTGCCCCGCACCCTGCACGCCGACACCCCCAGCACCCGCGTGGACTGGACCGCCGGCCGGGTGGACCTCGCCGCCGCCGACACCCCCTGGGAGCCCTCCGGCCGGCCGCGCCGCGCCGGCGTCTCCTCCTTCGGGATCTCCGGCACCAACGCCCACGTCATCATCGAGGAAGCCCCCGCCCCGGCCCCGGCACCCGAACCCGCCGACGACCCCGCGCCCGCCGGCCCCCTGCTGCCCGTGCTGCTGTCCGCCGCCGACCCCGAGGCCCTCGCCGCCCAGGCCGAACGCCTCGCCGCCGTCGCCGCCGACCACCCCCTGCCCGACCTCGCCCGCTCCCTGGCCACCGGCCGCGCCGCCCTCGGCCACCGCGCCGCGATCACCGCCCGCGACACCGACACCCTGCGCACCGCCCTGACCGCCCTGGCCGCCGGCGCCGGCGCCGAGGGCCTGCTGCGCGGCCGGCCCGTCGGCGGCGGCCTCGCCGTCCACTTCTCCGGCCAGGGCGCCCAACGCCCCGGCATGGGCCGCGCCCTGTACGCCGCGCACCCCGTCTTCGCCCGCGCCCTCGACGAACTCTGCGCCGCCCTCGACCCGCACCTGGACCGGCCGCTGCGCGCCGTCATGTGGGCCGAACCCGGCACCGAGGACGCCGCCCTCCTCGACGACACCCTCTACACCCAGAGCGCCCTGTTCGCCGTCGAGGTCGCCCTGCACCGCCTGATCGAATCCTTCGGGATCCGCGCCGACTGGCTCGCCGGCCACTCCATCGGCGAACTCACCGCCGCCCACCTCGCCGGGGTCTGGGACCTGCCCGACGCCGCCCGCCTGGTCACCGCCCGGGGCCGCGCCCTGGCCGAACTGCCCGACGGCGGCGCCATGCTCGCCCTGGAGGCCGAGGAACACGAACTGGCCCCGCACCTGGGCCCCGAGGTGTCGATCGCCGCCGTCAACGGCCCCCGCGCCCTGGTCGTCTCCGGCGCCGAGCACGCCGTGGACACCATCGCCGCCGCCTTCCCCGACCGGCGCGCCAAACGCCTTCGGGTCCACCACGCCTTCCACTCCCCGCTCACCGAACCCGCCCTCGCCGTGTTCGAGAAGACCGCCCGCGACGTGCGTCACAACCCGCCCACCCGCGCCGTGCTCTCCCTGCTCACCGGGGCCCGCGCCGCGGACGAGGAGCTGACCTCTCCCGAGTACTGGGTCCGGCACGTGCGCGAAGCGGTCCGCTTCGGCGACGGCGTGCGCACCCTGGAGGCCGCCGGGGTCCGCACCCACCTCGAACTCGGCCCCGACGCCGTGCTCTGCCCCATCGGCACCGGGGCCCTCGCCGACCCCGACGCCTCGCTCTTCCTGCCCGCCCTGCGCCGCGACCGGGACGAGGAGGAGAGCCTCGCCGCCCTGCTCGCCGCCCTCCACGTGCGCGGCGTGCCCATGGACCGCGCCCGGGTCTTCGCCGGCGCCGGCGCCCGCACCGTCGACCTGCCCACCTACCCCTTCCGGCGTCGCCGGCTGTGGCTGACCGACACCCCCGGCGGCGCCGGCGACGCCCGCGACCTGGGCCAGAGCCCCGCCGGCCACCCCCTGCTCGGCGCGAGCCTCGCCCCCGCCGACACCGACACCCTCACCCTCACCGGCCGGCTCGCCCCCGACACCCACCCCTGGCTCGCCGACCACGCGGTCGCGGGCACCGTCCTCGTGCCCGGCAGCGCCTTCGTGGAACTGGCCGTCGCCGCCGGCGACCGGGTGGGCCTGGGCCGGCTCGCCGAACTCACCCTGGAACGCCCCCTGACCCTGCCCCCGCACGGCGCCGTCCACCTCCAGGTCGGCGTCGGCGCCCCCGACGCCGAAGGCCGCCGCGCCCTGACCGTGCACGCCCGACCCGAGGGCGACGAGGGCCCCTGGACCCGGCACGCGGGCGGCCTCCTGGCCGTCGCCGAGGCCCCCGAACCCGAGCCCCTGCCCACCTGGCCGCCCACCGGCGCGACCCCGGTGGACGTCTCCGGGCTCTACGAGCACCTCGCCGACCAGGGCTACGCCTACGGCCCCGCCTTCCGCTGCCTGCGCGCCGCCTGGCGGCTCGGCCCCGAGGTGTGGGCCGAACTGGCCCTGCCCGAGACCGCGTCCGCCGAGGGCCACACCCTGCACCCGGCGCTGCTGGACTCCGCCCTGCACGCCCTGGACCTGCTCGACGGGCAGGACCCGACGGTGATGACCCTGCCGTTCTCCTGGTCCGGGGTCACCGCGCACGCCGCCGGCGCCGCCGCCCTGCGGCTGCGCCTGACCCCCCTGGGCCCCGACGCGGCGGCCCTGCGCCTGTACGACGAGACCGGCGCGCCCGTCGCCGAGGTCGCGGACCTGCGGATCCGGCAGGTCACCGCCGAACAGCTCGGCGCCGCCCGGGCCGAGGCCGGGGAGCTGTACGCCGTGGACTGGGTCCCCGCCGACCTGCCCGCGGCCACCGGGACGACGCCCGCCCCGCGCGTGTTCACCGTGCCCGTCGACCCGACCGGGCAGCCGCCGGCGCGGGCCCGCGAGGCCCTCGGGCACGTGCTGGACGCGCTGCGCGAACACCTCGCCGGACCCGCCGAGCCGGCCGGGCCGCTCGTGGTCCTCACCCGCTCCGCGCTCGCCCCGGCCGGGCCGCCCGACCCGGCGCAGGCCGCCGTCTGGGGCCTGGTGCGGGCCGCCGCCGTCGAACACCCCGGCGCCGTCGCCCTCGTGGACACCGACGGGCACCCCGACTCCGTCCTCGCCCTGCCGGCCGCCCTCGCGAGCGGCGCCCCCGAACTCGCCCTGCGCGCCGGGACCGCGCACCGGCCCGTGCTCACCCCCCGGCCCGCCCCCGCCGAACCGCCCGCCCCGGCCGGCCTCGACCCGGAGGGCACGGTGCTGATCACCGGCGGCACCGGCGCCCTGGGCCGGCTGCTGGCCCGACACCTGGTCACCCGGCACGGCGCCCGCCGGCTGCTGCTGACCGGCCGCACCGGCCGCGTCGACCCCGCCTTCACGACGGAACTCGCCGCCCTCGGCGCCGAGGTCACCGTCGCGGCCTGCGACGCCGCCGACCGCGAGGCCCTGGCCGCGCTGCTGGCCGCCGTGCCCGCCACGCACCCGCTGACCGCCGTGGTGCACGCGGCGGGGGTCCTCGACGACGGGCTCGTGACCGAACTGACCGACGAACGCCTGGAGCGGGTGCTGCGGCCCAAGACCCACGCCGCCTGGCACCTGCACGAACTCACCCGGGACGCCGACCTGGCCGCCTTCGTGCTGTTCTCCTCCGCCGCCGGCACCCTCGGCGCGGCCGGCCAGGCCAACTACGCCGCCGGCAACGCCTTCCTCGACGCCCTCGCCGAACTGCGCCGCTCCGAGGGCCTGCCCGCCCTCGCCCTGGCCTGGGGCCTGTGGGACACCGGCACCGACACCGGCATGGGAGCCGGCCTGGACGCCACCGCCCTGCGCCGGCTGGCCCGCGACGGAATCCTGCCGCTGCCCGCCGACCGCGCCCTGGCCCTGTTCGACCGGGCCCTGACCGAGGACCGCGCCGCCCTGCTGCCCGTGCACGTGCGCAGCACCCCCGACGCGCCCGCCCTCGTGCGCGCCCTGGCCCCGGCCCGCCCGCAGGCCCCGGCCCGCCGCCTCGCCCAAGGGGCGGGACCCGCGCCGGAGGCCGACCCGGCGGCCCGCTGGAGCGCCCTGGCCGCCGGCGCGCGCCGCACGGCCCTGGCCGAGCTGGTGCGCGGGCACGTGGCCGACGTGCTCGGACACGAGAGCGCCGAGGCCGTGGACCCGCAACGGCCCCTCGGCGACCTCGGCGTGGACTCGCTGGCCGCCCTCGACCTGCGCAACCGGCTGGTCGCCGACACCGGCCTGCGCCTGTCCAGCACCCTCACCTTCGACCACCCCACCGCCGACGCGCTGGCCGCGCACCTCTTCGAGGAACTGCCCGGCGGCGAGGAGGACGGCACGCCGGCGGTGGACGCCGAGGCGGAGGTGGTGCGGCTGGAGGCCCTGCTCGCCGAGGCCCTGGCCCGGGCGGCCGTGGACGCCGAACAGCGGGCCCGGGTCGGGGCCCGACTGCGGGCCCTCAGCGCCCGCTGGGAAGGGACCGGGGACGCGGGAGCGCCCGCCCCGGGCCCGGCCGAGGCGGGCCCCGGCACCCTGGAATCGGCCACGGCCGACGAACTGTTCGACATCCTCGACGGCGAACTCGGCGCCCTCGGGTGACCGGCACCCGCGCCCGCGCCCGGGACGCCGCCCACGGGCGGGGCCCCGGGCGCGGGCCGGGCTCAGCCCGCCGAGGGGTGGGTGTCGGCCCAGCGGTCGGAGAGCTTGGGGATGTGCCGGTCCAGCATCTTGGACGGCAGCTCGGCCCGGCTGGCCACGTCGAGCTTGCGGTACACGCGGGTCAGGTGCTGCTCCACCGTGCTGACCGTGACGTGCAGCCGGCCCGCGATCTCGCGGTTGGTGTAGCCCAGGGCGGCCAGGCCGGCCACCCGCACCTCGGCGTCGCTGAGGATCGGCGCCCCGGCCGGCGCCCCGTCGGGCTCGGGCCGGCCGGGCTCGGCCAGCAGGTGCGCGTCCACGGGGGACTCGACGCCGCACGCCTCGGCCTCCCGGGCCGCCTTGCGGGCCACCAGCCGGGCCCGGTCGTACTCGCCGAGCTCGTAGTGGGCGGCGGACAGGTCGGCGTAGCACTGGGCGAGGGAGTGCCGGTCCCCGCACGCCTTGAACAGGTCGGCGGCCTCGCGCAGCAGGGCCGTGCGCCGGTGCGGCCGGCCGGTCGCGGCGAGCATCCGCAGCGCCATGGCGCGGGCGCGTGAGCTGTGCGCGTCGGGCAGCCGCAGCTGTTCCTCGGCCCATTCGCGGGCGGTGCGCGTCTTGCCGATCCGCAGGTTGGCCAGGGCGAGGTCGGAGCGCCAGGGGATGCCCTTCTGGAGGTGCGGATTGCCCTCCCGCATCAACCGGCCGCAGGTCTCGAAGTCGTTCAGGGCGGCGAACGGGCGGTCGGTCGCGAGCCGGTGCCCGCCCCGGGCCCGCAGGTACTGGATGCCGAACACGGTGCGGAACATGGGCTCGGGCACCTCGCGGGCGAGCAGTGCCTCGGCCTCCTCGTGCCGGCCGCGGGCGGTGAGGGCGAACACGGCCGTGGACAGCGGCAGGCCGATCAGCACCCCCCAGCTCTGGGCGTGCATCAGCTCCAGGGCGGCCCGGGACTCGCGGGCGGCGGTCGTCATGTCGCCCTGGAGCAGGGCTATCTCGGCCCGGACGGCGCCCAGCAGGGCCCGCCAGGTGGTGGCGCCCCGGTCGGCGGCGGTCGCGAGCAGGGCCTCGCAGGCGGCGGCGGCGATCGCGGGCCGGTCGCTGTGGGCGATGGCCAGCAGCGCCATCGCGACCATCTCCAGGTCGAGGTGGTCCAGGTGGTGGCCCTGGAACGCCTGGGCGACGGCGGCCACGGCCTCGTCGGTGGCGTCGCCGCCCATCAGCTCGGCCAGCCGGGCCGTCAACCCGGAGGAGGCGCGCGTCACCCCGCGCCGGTCGGCGGCGAGGAGGGAGGCGGACGCGGTCCGGGCCGGCATCGAGGCGCCGTAGAACCACTGGCGGACGAACTCGGCCTCGGCCAGGGCCCGGGTGTCGGCCGGGGTGTGGGCGGGCAGCAGCCCGGCCACGGTCTTCGCGGCGAGTTCGGTGTCGCCCTGCCACAGCAGGTGTCGCAGCACGGTGGCGGTGTCCCGCATGTCGAGTTCACCGGCGAGGGCCGGCTCGCGCAGCGGGTCCAGGTGGGGTCCGGCCGCGGCCGGGTTGGCGCGCCACTCGGCGCGGCCCAGGGCGGCGGCCAGGGAACGTCGTTCGGCCGCGTCGGTGCCGGTGCGCAGCAGCAGCCGCAGGTAGGCGGTGCAGGCGTCCACGTCGTCGGCGGCCAGGGCCTGGTCGGCGGCGTTGCGCAGCAGTTCCGCGCCCCAGCCGGCGGGGACCCGGTCGGCGGCCCGCAGGTGCGGGGCGACCTCGGTGGTGGGCGCGCCGGCCAGGTAGCGGCTCTCGGCGACGCGGGCGTGCAGTCGGGAGCGGGCCTCGGGCGGGGTGTCGGCGAGGACCGCGCCGGCGGCGGCCGGGGTGCGCAGCACGCGGTCGTGGGCGAGGCCGGTGGCGTGCAGCCACTCCAGGGCCGCGTCCACGTCGGCGGGGTCGGCGTCGGCGAGGCGGGCGAGGGTGTCGGTGGGGGCGGGGGCGGCGTTCGCGGCCAGGGCGCGGGCCACCCGCAGGGCGACCGGGCCGCCCCGGTGCAGCAGGGACAGCACGGCCTGCCGGTAGTGGACGCCGGTGGCGGGGCGTCCGGCCTCGACGGCGTGGCAGGCCCGGTCGTCCAGGAGGGCGTGCACCAGCAGCGGGTTGCCGCCGGTGGCCCGGTGGTGGGAGCGCACGAGTTCGGGGTCGGCCGGTCCGCCGGTCTGCGCCGTCAGCAGTTCGCGCAGGCCCTCCGGGGAGAGCGGGGCCAGCCGGACCCGCTGGTGGGGTTGGCGCAGCAGCCGGCCCTGCGCGGGGGAGGCCAGGGCGCCGGGGGAGTCCGGGGAGTCGGACTGCCCGGACAGGGCGCACACCAGCAGCACCCGTTTGAACCGGATGCCGTGCGCCAGGCGCAGCAGGACCTCCAGCGAGCCGGGGTCGGTCAGGTGGGCGTCGTCCACGGCGAGCACCAGGGTGCGCCCGTCGGCGGTCAGGCCCAGCAGGGTGTCGGTGAGGGCGCGCACCCGGTGCGGGGAGACGGGGCGTTCGCGGGGTCCGGCGGGCGGGAGGGGCCCGGGGGAGAGGGATTCGGCCGGCCCGGTGTCGGGCGCGGGTAAGGGGGTTCCCGCCTCGTGCAGGAGGGAGAGGACCACCCCCAGGGGTTGGTCCCGGCCGGCGGGGGAGGCGGTGGCCGGCAGGATGCGTGCGGTGTGGGGGTCGAGCGAGGCGAGGAATTCGTGAACCAGCCGGGTCTTGCCGGATCCGGGGCCCCCGCTGACGAGCACGAGCCGGCCGTTTCCGTCCGCGCTCTCGGTGAAGGCCGCGTGGAGGGCGTCCAGTTCTCTGGCTCTGTCGAAAAGGTGCATCGTTTCCCTCTGATTCATTTTCCCGATGGGTCCGCGCCCCCTGGTGCCGTCCGTGGGGGGAGAGCGGGAGGGTGCGGCGTCCGCAACGGGAAAGTGCCGTGAGGGCCGAGGGACGTCGTCGAGGGACACGGCGATGCGTTGTTTCTCTCTCCCCCCGGTAGGCGTGCGCCGTGCTGCGACGGGACGGCTGTTACCCGCACTCAAGGGAAAGACGAGCGCTTCCCCCTAATGTCGACGTTAGCCGCAGGCGACCGGTGAGAATGGTCGCGGCGTAATAACAGGCCACATTTTGGCGGGAATCCGGTTTGCGGCGAGAGGCTTTTCAAACCTTTTGCGTCGAGTTTCTCGGCGCGCCTCTTGCGGCATATTCTAAAAGCATGTTAACCGGGGCCCGTCGGGGCTGTCAACGACGCCTCGGGGGGTCGAACCCGCGCCCCGGGAACCGTTCGTGAGAGGTTCTCATCTTCCCCGGGAAATTGACGCCCCGTTAAAAGTCCGGAAATCGATGCGGGGTATGTGGCGAAGGTCACGGGAATCCGATCGAACCGTTCGATCGGGCATCCGTGAATGCCCTGACGGTCCCCCGTACCCCGACCGGGGACCCCTGGGGGCGGTAGGGGTATCGACGGCCCGGGCCCGCTCCCTAGCCTCCGTCAACGGGGGAAGCGGCCCGGGATGCGTCCGAGGCAGGCCGCCCGACCAAGGCCCTCGTCTCGACCTCGATCGGATGGCGCACTGGTGAACAAGGAAGAGCAACTGCTCGACTACCTGCGGCGGACCACCGCGGACCTGCGCGAGACCCGCCGCAGGCTGCGCGAGAACGAGGAGCGCGCGCACGGCCCGGTGGCCGTGGTCGGCATCGGCTGCCGCTACCCCGGGGGGATCTCCACCCCCGAGGAACTGTGGGACCTGGTGGCCGCCGGCACCGACGCCACCTCCGGGTTCCCCACCGACCGCGGCTGGGACACCGAGGCCCTGCACGACCCCGACGGCCTGCGCCCCGGCACCTCCGTCGCCCGCACCGGCGGCTTCCTGCACGAGGCCGCCGAGTTCGACCCGGACTTCTTCGGCATCAGCCCCCGCGAGGCCCTCGCCCTGGACCCGCAGCAACGCCTGCTGCTGGAGACCTCCCACGAGGCGTTCGAACGGGCCGGGATCCTCCCGGCCGACCTGCGCGGCAGCCGCACCGGGGTGTTCGCCGGGGTCATGTACAACGACTACGCGAGCCGCCTCGACAGCGTCCCCGAGGACCTCCAGGGCTACGTCTCCAACGGCAGCGCCGCGAGCATCGCCTCCGGCCGTGTCGCCTACACCTTCGGCCTGGAGGGCCCGGTCGTCACCGTCGACACCGCCTGCTCGTCCTCCCTCGTCGCCCTGCACTGGGCCGTGCGCGCCCTCCAGGCCGGCGAGTGCTCCCTCGCCCTGGCCGGCGGGGTCACCGTGATGTCCACCCCGGAGACCTTCGTCGACTTCTCCCGGCAGGGCGGCCTGGCCCGCGACGGCCGCTGCAAGCCCTTCGCCGCCGCCGCCGACGGCACCGGCTGGGGCGAGGGCGCCGGCATGCTGCTCCTGGAACGCCTCTCCGACGCCCGCCGCAACGGCCACCCCGTGCTCGCCGTGATCCGCGGCTCCGCCGTCAACTCCGACGGCGCCAGCAGCCGGCTCACCGCCCCCAACGGCCCCTCCCAACAGCGCGTCATCCGCCAGGCCCTGGCCGGCGCCGGCCTCGCCGCCGCCGACGTGGACGTGGTCGAGGCGCACGGCACCGGCACCGCGCTCGGCGACCCCATCGAGGCCCAGGCCCTCCTCGCCACCTACGGCCAGGGCCGCCCCGAGGACAGGCCCCTGCTCCTCGGCTCGATCAAGTCCAACCTCGGGCACACGCAGGCCGCCGCCGGGGTCGCCGGGGTGATCAAGATGGTCATGGCCCTGCGCCACGCCGAGGTGCCGCCCACCCTGCACGTGGACGAGCCCACCCCCGGCGTGGACTGGTCGGCCGGCGCCGTGGAACTCGCCGTCACCCCCCGCCCCTGGCCCGCCGTCGACCGCCCCCGCCGCGCCGCCGTCTCCTCCTTCGGCATCAGCGGCACCAACACCCACGTCATCCTCGAACAGGCCCCCGAACCCGAGCCCGACACCACCGACGGGGCCACCGACACCGTCGCCGCGACCGCCGCCCGTCCCGAGGCCGTGCTGCCCTGGCTGGTCACCGCCCGCACCCCCGAGGCCCTCACCGCCCAGATCGAGGCCCTGACCGCCTTCACCGACCGCCCCGGCGCCCCCGCCCCCGCCGACGTGGCCCTCACCCTGGCCACCGCCCGCACCCACCACCGGCACCGGGCCCTCGCCGTGGGCCGCGACGCCCCCGCCCTGCGCGCCGCCCTCGCCGCCGCCCGCCCCCTCACCCCCACCCCCGGCCGCGTCGCCTGGACCCTGACCGGCCAGGGCGCCCAACGCCCCGGCATGGGCCGCGCCCTGTACGCCGCGTTCCCCGCCTACGCCGAGGCCCTCGACGAGGTCGCCGCCCTCGCCGACCCCCTCCTGGAGCGGCCGCTGGCCGCACTCCTCGACGGCGACGCCGAGACCCTCACCCGCACCGACCACGCCCAGGTCGCCCTCTTCGCCACCGAGGTCGCCCTCGCCCGGCTCCTGGCATCCCAGGGCCTGACCCCCGACCTGCTGCTCGGGCACTCGGTGGGCGAGATATCCGCCGCCCACCTCGCCGGGGTGCTCTCGCTGCCCGACGCTGTCACCCTCGTGGCCGCCCGCGGCCGGCTGATGGCCGCCCTGCCGACCGGCGGGGCCATGGTCGCCCTCCGCGTCCCCGAACACGAGGTCACCCCCCACCTCACCGACCGGGTCGCGCTCGCCGCCGTCAACGGCCCCCGCTCCACCGTCCTGTCCGGCGAGGAGAGCGAGGTCCTCGCCCTCGCCGCCCGCCTCGGTGGCGGCAAACGCCTCACCGTCAGCCACGCCTTCCACTCCCCGCTGATGGACCCGATGCTCGCCGAGTACACCCGCGTCGCGGCCTCCCTCACCCACCACACCCCCCGCGTCCCCCTCGTCTCCACCCTCACCGGCGAGACCGTCGACGCCGAACACCCCCTCGACGCCGCCGGCTGGGCCCGGCACTGGGCCGAACACGTCCGCCGCCCGGTCCGCTTCGCCGACGCCGTCACCACCGCCCACACCGCCGGCGCCCGCGTCTTCCTCGAAGTCGGCCCCGACGCCGCCCTCACCGCCCTCGCCCACGACTGCCTGCCCGGCGCCGGAGACGAGGGCGACACCCTCCTCGTGCCCACCCTGCGCCGCGACGGCGACGAGGAACACGACCTGATCACCGCCCTCGGCCGGCTCGCCGCCGCCGGCCACGGCCCCGACTGGCCCGCCGTGCTGCCCGGCGCCCGCCGCACGGACCTGCCCACCTACGCCTTCGACCGCCGCCGGCTCTGGCTCGACGCCCCAGCCGACCCCGCCCGCGACGCCACCGGCCACGGCGCCGACGCCACCGGCCACCCCCTGCTCACCGCCGTCACCGACCTCCCCGAGACCGGGGGAGCGGTCCTCACCGGCCGGCTCTCGCGCGCCGCCCGACCCTGGCTCGCCGAACACGCCGTGCACGGCACCGTGCTGCTCCCCGGCACCGCCTTCGTCGACATGGCCCTGCGCGCCGCCGAACACACCGGCTGCGAGACCGTCGAGGAACTCACCCTGCACGCCCCGCTGCTCCTGCCCGAACAGGGCGCCACCACCGTGCAGGTCGCCGTCGGCGAGGAACGGGAGGGACGCCGCGAACTCACCGTCTGGTCCCGCCGCGCCGACACCCCCGACGCCCCCTGGACCCGACACGCCGCCGGCACCCTGCGCGCCGGCCCCGCCGAGGACACCGCCCCCGCCGACCTCACCGCCTGGCCCCCGCCCGGCGCCGAACCCGTGGAACTCGGCGCCGACGGCGACCCCTACCCGGCCCTCGCCCGCACCGGCTACGGCTACGGCGAGACCTTCCGGGGCCTGCGCGCCGTGTGGCGCCGGGGCGAGGAGCTGTACGCGGAGGCCACCCTGCCCGAGGAGGCCCGCGCCGACGCCGCCGCCCACGGCCTGCACCCCGCCCTCCTCGACGCCGTCCTCCACGTCAACCTCCTCGACCTCGACGAGGGCCGGGCCGTGCTGCCCTTCGCGTGGAGCGGGATCACCCTGCACGCCGCCGGCGCCCACACCCTGCGCCTGGCCCTCACCCCGACCGGCCCCGACACGGTCGCCCTCGCGCTCGCCGACGGGACCGGCGCCCCGGTCGCCACCGTCGCCGGGCTCGTGGCCCGCCCCGTCACCCCCGAACAGCTCGCCGACGACGCGGACGAACCCCTGCACCGCGTCGACCTCGTGCGACTGCCCACCCCCACCGGCGCCTCCGCGCCCGTGAGCCTTGTCCACGGCGAGAGCCCCGAGACCGAGACCGAGCCCGAACCGGGGGCCGAACACCCCGAAGCCCTCGTCTGGGCCGTCCCCACCGACCCCGGCGCCCCCGACCCCGACCGGCCCGACACCGAGCTGCCCGAGCGGACCCGGGACCGCGCCGCCGCCGTCCTCGACGCCCTGCGCACCCACCTCACCGAACCCCGCCACGCCGAGCGCCGCCTCGCCGTCCTACTGCGCGCCGACGACCTCACCCACGCCCCCCTGTACGGCATGGTGCGCGCCGCCCAGGCCGAACACCCCGGCCGGCTGCTCCTCGTGGACACCGACCACCACCCCCTGGACCCGGGCGCCCTCGCCGCCGCCCTCGCCACCGGCGAACCCGAGACCGCCCTGCGCGAGGGCCGGGTGCACGTCCCGCGCCTGGGCCGCGCCAAGCCCGGCGGCCCCGCCGCGTTCAGCCCCGAGGGCACGGTCCTGATCACCGGCGGCACCGGCGGCCTCGGCGCCCTCATCGCCCGCCGCCTGGTCACCGGGCACGGCGTCCGCCGACTGCTGCTCGCCGGCCGGCGCGGCCCCGACGCCCCCGGCGCCGCCGACCTGCGCGCCGAACTCGAAGCGCTCGGCGCCGAGGTCACCCTCGCCGCCTGCGACGCCGCCGACCGCACCGCCCTGACCACCCTGTTCGACGCGCACGAGATCCACGCCGTCGTGCACGCCGCCGGCATCGTCGACAACGGCCTGCTCACCGGCCTCGACCCGGCCCGCCTCGCCGCAGTCCTGCGCCCAAAGGTCGACGCCGCCTGGCACCTGCACGAACTCACCCGCGAGCGCGAACTCACCGCGTTCGTGCTGCTCTCCTCCAGCGCCGGCCTGCTCCTCGGCGCCGGCCAGGCCGCCTACGCCGCCGCCAACACCTTCCTCGACGGCCTGGCCGCCCACCGCCGCGCCCGCGGCCTGCCCGCCACCTCCCTGGCCTACGGCCTGTGGTCCGGGGCCGGCGGCATGGGCGCCGACATGGACGAGGCCGACCTCGACCGACTGCGCCGCCTCGGCCTGCCCCCGCTCACCCCCGAACAGGGCCTGCGCGCCTTCGAGGCCGCCCTCACCGCCGAGGACCCCGTCCTCGTGCCCGTCCGCCTCGACCCCGCCGCCATCGGCGCCCGCCCCGACGGGGTGCCCGCCCTGCTGCGCGCCCTGATCCGCCCCACCCGCCGGCGCGCCGCCGGCGACGGGGACCGGGCCGAGGCCCGCCGCGCCCGACTCGTCGCCCTGCCGCCCGCCGACCGCGACCGCGCCCTGCTGGACCTGGTCCGCACCCACGTCGCCGGCGTCCTCGGCCACCCCTCGCCGAACTCCGTGGCACCCGACCGGGCCTTCCAGGAACTCGGCTTCGACTCGCTGGCCGCCGTGGAACTGCGCAACCTGCTCGCGGACGCCACCGGCCTCGCCCTGCCCTCCACCCTCGTCTTCGACCAACCCTCGCCCGCCGCCCTCGCCGCCCACCTGGGCACGCAGCTCGTGCCCGCGCCGGCCGACCCCGTCCAGGGCGCCCTCGCCGACCTGGACCGCCTCCAGGGCCTCCTGGACGCCCTGCCCGCCGAGGACCCGGCGGCCCACCACCGCGTCACCGCCCGCCTCGAAGCGCTGCTGCGCGACTGGCGCGAGACCCGTGACACCCGCGACACGCACCCCGACGGCCCCGCGCCGGAGGACTTCGCCGAGGCCGGCGACGACGAAATCTTCGCCAGGATCGACAAGGAACTGGGAGCCCTGTGATGGAAGACTCGGCCACGGTCGACAAACTCCGCGACTACCTCAAGCGGGCCACGACCGAACTCGAACGGGGCCGCCGCCGCGTCCGCGAACTGGAGGACCGCGACCGCGAACCCATCGCCGTCATCGGCATGGGCTGCCGCTACCCCGGCGGGATCCGCACCCCCGAGGACCTGTGGCGGATCGTCTCCGAGGGCGTCGACGTGGTCACCGAGTTCCCCACCGACCGCGGCTGGGACACCGAGGGCCTCTACGACCCCGACCCCGGCACCCCCGGCAAGACCTACGTCCGCCACGGCGGCTTCCTCCACGACGCCGCCGAGAGCGACCCCGCCTTCTTCGGCATCAGCCCCAAGGACGCCCCCGGCACCGACCCCCAGCAGCGCCTGCTGCTGGAGGTGTCCTGGGAGGCGTTCGAACGCGCCGGGATCGACCCCACCGCCGTCAAGGGCACCCCCACCGGCGTCTACGTCGGCCTCATGCACCACGACTACGTCGGCGGCACCATCTCCGGCAGCATCGTCTCCGGCCGCATCGCCTACACCCTCGGCCTCGAAGGCCCCGCCGTCACCCTCGACACCGCCTGCTCGGCCTCCCTCGTCGCCCTGCACTCCGCCGTCCGCTCCCTGCGCGCCGGCGAATGCGGCCTCGCGCTGGCCGGCGGCGCCGCCGTCATGGCCAGCCCCGAGATGTTCGTCGAGTTCAGCGAACGCCGCGCCCTGTCCCCCGACGGCCGCTGCCACTCCTTCTCCGACGACGCGAGCGGCGCCGCCTGGTCCGAGGGCGCCGGCATGATCCTCCTCGAACGCCTCTCCGACGCCCGCCGCAACGGCCACGAGGTCCTCGCCGTGATCCGCGGCACCGCCGTCAACCAGGACGGCGCCTCCAACGGCCTGACCGCCCCCAGCGGCCCCGCCCAGGAACGCGTCATCCGCGCGGCGCTCGCCGACGCCCAACTCACCCCCCGCCACATCGACGCGGTCGAGGCTCACGGCACCGGCACCACGCTGGGCGACCCCATCGAGGCCCGCGCCCTGCTCGCCACCTACGGCCAGGACCGCCCCGAGGACGCGCCCCTGTGGCTCGGCTCCATCAAGTCCAACATGGGCCACCCGCAGGCCGCCGCCGGCGTCGCCGCCGTCATCAAGATGGTCATGGCCCTGCGCCACCGGACCCTGCCCCGCACCCTGCACGCCGAGAACCCCACCACCAAGGTCGACTGGACCGCCGGCAACGTCCGCCTCCTCACCGACTCCCGCCCCTGGGACACCGACGGCCGCCCGCGCCGCGCCGGGATCTCCGCCTTCGGCATCTCCGGCACCAACGCCCACACCATCCTCGAAGAGGCCCCCGCCCCGGCCCCCGCCGAGACCCCCGAGCCCGCCCCGGCCGGCGCGCTGCCCGTCGTGCCCTGGATCCTCTCCGGCAAGGGCGCCGACGCCGTCCGCCGGCAGGCCGAACGCCTCCTGGCCGTCGCCGCCGACCTCGACCCCCACGACACCGCCCACACCCTGGCCACCGCCCGCGCCCGGCTCACCCACCGCGCCGCCGTCACCGGCCGCGACCACGCCGAACTCCTCGCCGCCCTGCGCGCCCTGGCCGCCGGCGAACACGAGATCGTCGTCACCCCCGAACCCGGCCCCCTCGCCTTCCTCTTCTCCGGCCAGGGCTCCCAACGCCCCGGCATGGGCCGCACCCTGCACGCCGCGTTCCCCGTCTTCGCCGCCGCCCTCGACGAGATCACGGCCGCCTTCGACCCGCTGCTCGGCCGCTCCCTGCGCGAGCTGATGTTCGCCGAGGACGCGCCCGGGGCCGAACCCACCGCGTCCCCCCTGCACCGCACCGAGAACACCCAGGCCGCCCTCTTCGCCTTCGAAGTGGCCCTGTACCGGCTGTTGGAGCACTGGGGGGTACGGCCCGAGCTGCTGGCCGGGCACTCCATCGGCGAGATCGCCGCCGCGCACGTCGCCGGGGTGCTGGACCTGCCCGATGCCGTGACCCTGGTGGCCGCGCGGGGCCGGCTGATGCAGGCCCTGCCCGCCGGCGGCGCCATGATCTCCCTCCTCGCCACCGAGGAGGAGATCCGCCCGCTGCTCACCGAGGGCGTGGACATCGCCGCCGTCAACGGACCCCGCTCCGTGGTGGTCTCCGGCGACGAGGACGCCGCCCTCGCCGTCGCCGCGCACGCCGCCAAGTCCACCCGCCTGAAGGTCTCCCACGCCTTCCACTCGCACCGCATGGACCCCATGCTGGAGGAGTTCCGCGCGGTCCTGGACACCCTCACCCTGCGCGAACCGGCCCTGCCGATCGTCTCCACCCTCACCGGCGAACCCGCCGGCCCCGAGATCACCACCCCCGACTACTGGGTCCGGCACGCCCGCGAGGCCGTCCGCTTCCACCACGCGATCACCACCCTCACCGGCCGGGGCGCCGTCCGCTTCCTGGAGATCGGCCCCGACGCCGTCCTCACCACCATGGCCCAGGACGCCCCCGGCACCCTGATCGCCGGCCAGCGCCGCGACCGCCCCGAGGACACCGCCCTCGTCGAGGCCCTCGCCCGCCTCGCCCTCACCGGCGCCGGCCCCGACTGGGACGCCGTGCTGCCCGGCGCCCGCCGCGTGGACCTGCCCACCTACCCCTTCCGCCGCGACCGGCACTGGGAGGACGCCCCCATCCTCCAGGCCGAACGCGCCGCCGCCGGCCGCGCCGCCGCCGACGCCGCCGACCCCCTGTGGACCCTGGTCCACGACGGGGACGCCGCCGCCGTCGCCGCCACCCTCGGCGTCACCGACGAGGCCGCCGTCGCCGCCGTCGTCCCGGCCCTGGCCGCCTGGCAGGCCCGCCGCTCCGCCGACGCCGCCGCCGACGCCCTGCGCCACCGCGTCACCTGGGAACCCCTGGCCCCCGCCGACACCCCCACCGCCGCCCGCCGGCACCTCGCCGTGCTGCCCCCCGGCGCCGCCGAGGACCCGTGGACCAGCGTGATCCTCACCGCCCTCGCCGACCACGGCTCCGCCCCGACCACCCTCACCGTGCCCCCCGGCACCGACCGCGCCGCTCTCGCCGAGCTCCTCGCCCCGCACGCCGGCGCCGGCCACGACACCGTCCTCGACCTGCAACCGCCCGCCGGCGTCCCCGCCGCCACCGCCGTCCTCCTCCAGGCCCTCGGCGACGCCGGCCTCACCGCCCCGCTGTGGAGCCTCACCCGCGACGCCGTCGCCCACGGCCCCACCGCCGGCGTCACCGGCCACGCCCAAGCGGCCGTCTGGGGCCTGGGCCGGGTCGCCGCCCTCGAACACCCCGACCGCTGGGGCGGCCTGATCGACCTGCCCGCCGCCCCCGGCGCCCCCAGCCTGGCCCGCCTCGCCGGCCTGCTCACCGCCCCCGGCGACGAGGACCAGATCGTGGTCCGCGACTCCGGCGCCCACGCCCGCCGCCTCCAGCCCGCCCCCGCCGGCGCCGGCCCCGCCTGGCGGCCCACCGGCACCGTCCTGGTCACCGGCGCCACCGGAGCCGTCGGCCGCGCCGTCGCCCGCCGGCTCGCCGCCGACGGCGCCGCACACCTGCTGCTGCTCTCCCGACGCGGGGACCAGGCCCCCGGGGCCGCCGAACTCGTCGCCGAACTCACCGCGCACGGCGCCGATGTCACCCTCCTGGCCTGCGACGCCGCCGACCGCGACGCCCTGGCCCGAGCCCTCGACACGGTGCCCGCCGAGCACCCGCTGACCGCCGTCGTGCACCTCGCCGGGATCCTCGACGACGGGGTCCTGGACTCCCTCACCCCCGAACGCTTCGCCCGCGTCCTCACCCCCAAACTCACCGCCGCCCACCACCTGCACGAACTCACCGCCGACCGCGAGCTCACCGCCTTCGTGCTCTTCTCCTCCCTCACCGCCACCGTCGGCGGCGCCGGCCAGGCCAACTACGCCGCCGCCAACGCCGGCCTGGACGCCCTCGCCGAACACCGCCGCGCCCTCGGCCTGCCCGCCACTTCCGTGGCCTGGGGCCCCTGGGACGGCGAGGGGATGGCCGCCCACGGCCCCGTCCGCGCCGGACTGCGCGCCATGGGCCTGCGCCCCCTGGACCCCGAGACCGCCCTGACCGCGCTGGCCCGCGCCCTGGCCGGCGCCGACACCACCGTCACCGTCGCCGACGTGGACTGGACGACGTTCGCGTCCGCCTTCGCCGCCGGCCGCCCCGCCCCCCTGCTGTCCGCGCTCCCCGAGGTCCGCGCGGCAGCCGCCGGCGGGGCGAGCGCCGGGCCCGCCGCCGACGAGTTCGCCCGCACCCTCGCCGGGCTCACCGGCGGCGAACGCGACCGCGCCCTCCAGGACCTCGTGCGCGGCCAGGCCGCCACGGTCCTCGGCTACCCCGACGCCTCCGCCGTCGAACCCACCACCGCCTTCCGCGACCTCGGCTTCGACTCGCTGACCTCGGTGGACCTGCGCAACCGGATCAGCGCCGCCGCCGGCGTGCCGCTCCCGGCCACCCTCATCTTCGACTACGCCACCCCCGCCGCCCTCGCCAAACACCTGGGCACCGAACTCGGCGGCGCCGACACCTCCGTCGACACCATCACCGCCGAACTCGACCGCACCCTGGCCCGGCTGGCCGACCTCACCGCCGAGGACATCGAACAGGGCCGGATCACGGCCCGCCTCCAAAACGCCCTGACCGAGCTGACCCGGACCCTCACCGGCGCCGACGGCTCCGTCCTGGACCGCCTGGAGGACGCCGGCGCCGACGACGTGTTCGCCTTCATCGACAGCGAACTCGGCCAGGCGTAAGCCCGCAGCTCCACCGCGCTCCACCCCCAGCCCGTCCCAGCCCACCCCTTCGCACAGGAGCGGCCACCTCCGATGACCACCGACGACAAGCTCCTCTCCTACCTGAAGCGGGTCTCCGCCGACCTCCACCAGACCCGCCGGCGGCTCGGCGAGCTGGAGACCCAGGAGCGCGAACCGATCGCCATCGTGGGCATGGGCTGCCGCTTCCCCGGCGGCGCCGACACCCCGGAGAGGTTCTGGGAACTGATCCGCGACGGGGTCGACGCCGTCGGGGAGTTCCCCGAGGACCGGGGCTGGGACACCGAGGCCCTCTACGACCCCGACCCGGACGCCGAGGGCCGCACCTACAGCACCCGCGGCGGATTCCTCGACGACGCCGCCTCCTTCGACCCGGAGTTCTTCGGCATCAGCCCCCGCGAGGCCCTCGCCATGGACCCGCAACAACGGCTGCTGCTGGAGACCTCCTGGGAGGCCCTGGAACGGGCCCGGATCGCCCCCGACTCGGTGCACGGCGCCCGGGTCGGGGTGTTCGCCGGCACCAACGGGCAGGACTACCGCGACGTCCTCGCCCGGATGCCGCGCGACACCGAGGCGGCGCTCGGCACCGGCGTCCTCGCCGCCGTCATCTCCGGCCGGATCTCCTACAGCCTGGGCCTGGAGGGCCCCGCCGTCACCGTCGACACCGCCTGCTCCTCCGCCCTCGTCGCCGTGCACCTGGCCGTGCAGGCCCTGCGCGGCAAGGAGTGCTCCCTCGCCCTGGCCGGCGGCGCCACCGTCATGGCCACCCCCGGCAACTTCGTCGCCTTCAGCCGGCAGCGGGGCCTGGCCCCCGACGGCCGCTGCAAGCCCTTCGCGGACGCCGCCGACGGCACCGGCTGGGGCGAGGGCGCCGGGATGCTCGTCCTGGAACGCCTCTCCGACGCCCGCCGCAACGGGCACGAGGTCCTCGCCGTGATCCGCGGCTCCGCCGTCAACCAGGACGGCGCCTCCAACGGCCTGACCGCCCCCAACGGCCCCTCCCAGCAGCGGGTCATCCGCGCCGCCCTCACCGGCGCCGGCCTCACCGCCGCCGACGTGGACGTCGTCGAGGCCCACGGCACCGGCACCACGCTCGGCGACCCCATCGAGGCCCAGGCCCTGCTCGCCACCTACGGTCAGGACCGGCCCGAGGACGCGCCGCTGTGGCTGGGCTCCGTGAAGTCGAACATCGGGCACACGCAGGCCGCCGCCGGCGTCGCCGGGATCATCAAGATGGTCATGGCCCTGCGCCACGAGACCCTGCCCCGCACCCTGCACGTGGACGAACCCTCCACCAAGGTCGACTGGGACCGCGGCCGGGTCCGCCTGCTCACCGAGAACCGGCCCTGGACCGACCCCGGCCGGCCCCGCCGCGCCGCGATCTCCTCCTTCGGCGCCAGCGGCACCAACGCGCACACCATCCTCGAACAGGCCCCCGCCGCCGCCCCGGACGAGACCGGCGCCACCGAGGACGCCCCCGCCCCCCGCACCGCCCCGCCGCTGCTGCCCTGGGTGCTCTCCGGCCGCACCGAGGCCGCCGTCCGCGAGCAGGCCGCCCGCCTCCTCGCCGTCGCCGCCGACCTCGACCCCCTCGACACCGCCCACTCCCTGACCACCACCCGCACCACCCACCGGCACCGCGCCGTGGTCCTCGGCGCCGACCGCGCCGCCCTCACCGCCGGCCTCGCCCGCCTCGCCGACGGCGGCCCCGCCGCCGCCCTGGCCCGCGCCGAGAACGGCCCCACCGCCTTCCTCTTCACCGGCCAGGGCGCCCAACGCGCCGGCATGGGCCGCGAACTGCGCGCCGCCTTCCCCGTCTTCGCCGCCGCCTTCGACGAGATCACCGACCTGTTCGGGGCGGACCTGCGCGCCGTGGTCCTCGGCACCGACGAGGACGCCGTCCACCCCACCGCCCGCGCCCAGGCCGCCCTCTTCGCCTACGAGGTGGCCCTGTACCGGCTGTTGGAGCACTGGGGGGTGCGGCCCGAGCTGCTGGCCGGGCACTCCATCGGGGAGATCGCCGCCGCCCACGTCGCCGGGGTGCTGGACCTGCCCGACGCCGTGACCCTGGTGGCCGCGCGCGGCCGGCTGATGCAGGCCCTGCCCGCCGGCGGCGCCATGATCGCCCTGCGCGCGAGCGAGGACGAGGTCCGCCCGCTGCTCACCGACCGGCTCGGCATCGCCGCCGTCAACGGCCCCCGCTCCGTGGTGATATCCGGCGACGCCGAACAGGCCGAGGCCGTCGCCGCCCGCTTCGCCAAGACCCGCCGACTGACGGTCTCCCACGCCTTCCACTCCCCGCTCATGGACCCGATGCTCGCGGAGTTCCGCGCCGTCGTCGCCGGCCTCACCCTGCACCGCCCCACCCTGCCGATCGTCTCCACCCTCACCGGCGAACCCGCCGGCCCCGAGATCACCACCCCCGAGTACTGGGTGCGGCACGTCCGCGAGGCGGTCCGCTTCCACGACGCGCTCACCACCCTCACCGCCCAGGGCGCCGTCCGCTTCCTGGAGATCGGCCCCGACGCCGTCCTCACCGCCCTGGCCCGCGAGGCCCTCGCCCCCGCCGACGAGGACGGCGCCGACCGCCCGACCGGCCCCGCCCCCGTGCTGCTGGCCGCCGCCCGCCGTGACCGGCCCGAGGTCGAGACCCTGCTGACCGCCGTCGCCCGCCTGCACGCCGCCGGCGCCGACACCGACTGGCCCGCCCTGTTCACCGGCGCCCGCACCGTCGACCTGCCCACCACCGCCTTCCGTCACGAACGCTTCTGGCCCGAGACCACCGCCGGCGCCGGGGACATGGGCGCCGCCGGCCTCGACCCCGCCGACCACCCCCTGCTCGGCGCGGCCACCGTCCTCGCCGGCTCCGATGGGGCCGTCCTCACCGGCCGGCTCTCCCCCCGCACCCACCCCTGGCTCGCCGACCACGTGGTCGCCGGCGCCGTCGTCGTGCCCGGCACCGCCATGGTCGAACTCGCGATCCGCGCCGGCGACCAGGTCGGCTGCGGCCGGCTCGACGAGCTCACCCTCGAAACCCCGCTGGTCCTGCCCGACCGCGAACCCGTCCGCGTACAGGTCGCCGTCGGCGCCCCCGACCCCACCGGCGCCCGCACCCTGCACATCCACTCCCGCGCCGAACACCTGCCCGCCGACGAACCCTGGACCCTGCACGCCTCCGGCCTCCTCACCGCCGAGGACCCCGCCCCCGGCGCCCGCCTCGACACCTGGCCCCCCGAGGACGCCGAGGAACTCGACACCACCGGCCTCTACGAGCGGCACGCCGAGGCCGGCCTCGCCTACGGCCCCGCCTTCCGCGCCCTGACCCGCGCCTGGCGCCGGGGCGAGGAACTCTTCGCCGAGGTCCGCCTCGCCGACCGCGCCGCCGCCGACGCCCCCCGCTTCGGCCTGCACCCGGCCGCGTTCGACGCCGCCCTGCACGCCCTGGCCCTGCTCGGCGACGGCTCCGACGAGGACACCGCCCGCCTCCCCTTCAGCTTCGAAGGCGTCACCCTGCACGCCACCGGCGCCGGCGCGCTCCGCGCCCGCCTCACCCCCACCGCCGCCCCGCACACCTTCACCGTCGACCTCGCCGACGCCCACGGCGCCCCCGTCGCCGGGGTCACCGCCCTGGCCTCCCGGCCCCTGACCCGCCTCGCCGGGGCCCGCGACCCCCTCGCCGACGCCCTCCTCACCCTCGCCTGGCAGCCCCTGCCCGAGACCGCGCCGGACCTCGACGCCGCCCCCGAACACCGCGTGCTGGAGATCACCCCCAGCGCCGACCCCGAGGCCGTCCGCACCGCCCTGCGCACCGCGCTGGCCGCCCTCACCGACCCCGACCCGCGCCCCTGGGCCCTCGTCACCCGGGGCGCCGTCAGCGTCACCGGCGAGGACACCCCCGACCTCGCCGGCGCGGCCGTCTGGGGCCTGGTCCGCTCCGCCCAGTCCGAGAACCCCGACCGCGCCGTCCTCCTCGACCTCGACGCGCACACCACCCCCGCCCAGGCCCTGGCCCTCCTCCCCGCCGACGAGCCCCAACTCGCCGTGCGCGAAGGCCGCGCCCACGCCGCCCGCCTCGTGCGGGCCCCCGCCCCCACCGAGGACGCCGTAGGCCCGGCCCTCGACCCCGAGGGCACCGTCCTGATCACCGGCGCCACCGGCGGCCTCGCCCCCGTCCTCGCCCGCCGACTCGCCCAGAACCACGGCGCCCGCCACTTCGCCCTCCTCAGCCGGCGCGGCGGCGCCGAGGACCTCGTCGCCGAACTCGCCGCCCTCGGCGCGACGGCCACCGTCCACGCCTGCGACGTCGCCGACCGTACGGCCCTGGCCGCCGTGCTCGACGCGATCCCCACCGCCCACCCGCTGACCGCCGTCGTCCACGCCGCCGGCGTCCTCGACGACGCCACCCTCGCCTCCCTCACCCCCGAACGCCTCGACACCGTCCTGCGCCCCAAGGCCCTGGCCGCCCTGCACCTGCACGAGCTGACCGCCGGCGCCGACCTCGCGGCCTTCGTGCTGTTCTCCTCCGTCGCCGGCGTCATCGGCGCCCCCGGCCAGGGCAACTACGCCGCCGCCAACGCCGTCCTCGACGCCCTCGCCGCCCACCGCCGCGCCCACGGCGCCCCCGCCCACTCCCTGGCCTGGGGCCCCTGGGCCGCCGGCGCCGGCATGACCGGCACCCTCGACGACACCGACCGGGCCCGCATCACCCGCGGCGGCCTCGTCCCCCTCACCCCCGAGGACGGCGCCGCCCTCTTCGACCGCGCCCTGCGCACCGACATCCCCGCCCTGGCCCCCGCCCGCCTCGACGCGGCCGCGCTGCGCGCCCAGGGCGAACGCCTGGCCCCCGTGCTGCGGGCCCTGACCGGCCGCCCCGTGCGCCGCGCCGCCGGCGCCCCCGGCGCCGGCGCCGGCCGCCTCGACCACCTCGCCGGACTCGGCGAGAACGAACGCGCCGAAGCCCTCCTGGACCTCGTCCGCACCCACGTCGCCGCCGTCCTCGGGCACGCCGGCGCCCACGGGGTCGAGACCGACCGCGCCTTCAAGGACCTCGGCTTCGACTCCCTGGCCGCCATCGAACTGCGCAACGCCCTCTCCGAGGAGACCGGCCACCGCCTGCCCGCCACCCTCGTCTTCGACCACCCCTCGCCCGAGGCCCTCGCCGTCCACCTCGGCCGCCTCGTCGCCGACACCGCCCCCGCCGCCGCGCCCCGCCGCGCCGCCCGCACCGGGGTCGACGAACCCCTCGCCATCGTCGGCATGGCCTGCCGCTACCCCGGCGAGGTCCGCGACCCCGAGGACCTGTGGCGGATCGTCGCCGACGGCACCGACGCCATCAGCGCCTTCCCCACCGACCGGGGCTGGGACCTCGACCGGATCCTCGACCCCACCCGCACCCGCCCCGACACCTCCTACGTCGGCCGCGGCGGCTTCCTCCACGACGCGGGCGCCTTCGACCCCGGCTTCTTCGGCATCAGCCCCAAGGAGGCCCTCGTCATGGACCCCCAGCAGCGGCTGCTGCTGGAAACCTCCTGGCAGGCCCTCGAACACGCCGGCATCGACCCCACCACCCTCAAGGGCAGCCGCACCGGCGTCTTCGCCGGCGTCCAGTACCACGACTACGCGGGCAGCTTCGGCACCGGCAGCATCATCTCCGGCCGCGTCGCCTACACCCTCGGCCTCCAGGGCCCCTCCCTCTCCGTCGACACCGCCTGCTCCTCCTCCCTCGTCGCCCTGCACCTGGCCGGACAGTCCCTGCGCCGGGGCGAGTCCGAACTCGCCCTCGTCGGCGGCGTCGCCGTCATGGCCACCCCCGAGACCTTCGTCGAGTTCAGCCGGCAGGGCGCCCTCTCCCCGGAGGGCCGCACCCGCGCCTTCGCCGACGCCGCGAGCGGCACCGTCTGGGGCGAGGGCGTCGGCGTCCTCGTCGTCGAACGCCTCTCCGACGCCCGGCGCAACGGCCACGAGGTCCTCGCCGTGATCCGCGGCACCGCCGTCAACCAGGACGGCGCCTCCAACGGCCTGACCGCCCCCAGCGGCCCCGCCCAGGAACGCGTCATCGCCGAGGCCCTCGCCGACGCCCGCCTCACCACCGCCGACGTGGACGCCGTCGAGGCCCACGGCACCGGCACCACCCTCGGCGACCCCATCGAGGCCGGCGCCCTGCTCGCCACCTACGGCCGAGGCCGCCCCGAGGACGCGCCGCTGTGGCTCGGCTCGATCAAGTCCAACATCGGGCACACGCAGGCCGCCGCCGGCGTCGCCGGGATCATCAAGATGGTCATGGCCCTGCGCCACGAGACCCTGCCCCGCACCCTGCACGTGGACGAACCCTCCACCAAGGTCGACTGGGAGGCCGGACAGGTCCGCCTCCTCACCGAGGCCCGCCCCTGGCCCCGCGCCGACCGCCCCCGCCGCGCCGGCGTCTCCTCCTTCGGCATCTCCGGCACCAACGCCCACGTCATCCTCGAACAGGCCCCGGCCCCCGCGCCCGCCCCCGCGCCCGTCGAGACCCCCGACCCGGCCGTGCCCTGGACCCTCAGCGCCAAGACCCCCGCCGCCCTCGCCGGCCAGGCCGCCGCCCTCCTCGCCCACCTCGACACCCACCCCGAGCTCGCCCCCGACGACCTCGGCTGGTCCCTGGCCACCACCCGCGCCCGCTTCCCGCACCGCGCCGCCCTGACCGCCGCCGACCCGACCGAACTCCGCGAGGCCCTCACCGCCCTCGCCGAGGGCGCCGGCCACCGCGCCCTCGCCCAACACACCGCCGGCGGCCGGATCCGCCCCGTCCTCGTCTTCCCCGGCCAGGGCTCCCAGTGGTCCGGCATGGCCGCCGAACTCCTCGACACCTCACCCGTGTTCGCCGCCCGCATAACCGCCTGCGCCGAGGCCCTGCGTCCCCACATCGACTGGGACCCGGCCACCGAACTGCGCGGCGACCTCGACCGCGTGGACGTGGTCCAACCCCTGCTGTGGGCCGTCATGGTCTCCCTCGCCCACACCTGGACCGCCTACGGGATCACCCCCGCCGCCGTCATCGGCCACTCCCAGGGCGAGATCGCCGCCGCCTGCGCCATCGGCGCCCTCAGCCTGGAGGACGGCGCCCGCGTCGTCGCCCTGCGCTCGCGCGCCATCGCCGAGGAACTCTCCGGCACCGGCGGCATGATGTCCGTGGCCGAGGCCGCCGACACCGTCCGCGCCCGCCTCGACGCCTGGGCCGGCCGGCTCTCCGTCGCCGCCGTCAACGGCGCCGCCTCCACCGTCGTCGCCGGCGACCCCGACGCCCTCGACGAACTGCGCGCCGCCCTGCGCGCCGACAAGGTCCGCGCCAAACGCCTCCCCGTGGACTACGCCTCCCACAGCGCCCACGTCGAGCGCCTGCGCGAACGCCTCGCCCGCGACCTCGCCGGCCTGACCCCCCGCACCGCGGACGTGCCCTTCCTGTCCACCGTCACCGGCGGGGCCCTCGACACCGCCCGCCTCGACGCCGAGTACTGGCACACCAACCTGCGCTCCACCGTCCTGTTCGAACAGGTCGTGCGCGGCGCCGTCGACGCCGGCCACACCCTCTTCATCGAGTGCAGCCCCCACCCCGTGCTCACCCTCGGCATCCAGGAGACCGCCGAGACCGCCACCGCCCTGGGCACCCTGCGCCGCGACGAGGGCGACCGCGCCCGGCTCCTGACCGCCGTCGGCGAGGCCCACGCGGCCGGCGCCGCCCTCGACTGGACGGCCGTCGCCGAGGGCCGCGCCCCCCGCCGGGTCCCGCTGCCCGGCTACTCCTTCCAACGCGAGACCTACTGGCTCGACAGCACCACCGGCTCCGCCGACGTCACCGCCGCCGGCCTCGACCCCGCCGACCACCCCCTGCTCGGCGCCGCCGTGGTCCGCGCCGACGACGAGGGCGCCGTCCTCACCGGCCGGATCTCCGCCGCCGGCCAGCCCTGGACCGCCGACCACACGATCGCCGGCCGGCTCCTCTTCCCCGGCACCGGACACCTCGAACTCGCCCTGCGCGCCGGCGACCAACTCGGCTGCGGAGACCTCGCCGAACTCACCCTGCACGCCCCGCTGGTCCTGCCCGAGCAGGGCGCCGTCCGCCTCCAGGCCGTCGTCGGCGCCCCCGACGGCGACACCCGCCCCGTCACCCTGTGGTCCCGCCCCGACACCGACGAGGACGCCCCCTGGACCCGGCACGCCGACGGGCTCCTCGCCCCCACCGGCACCCTCGGCGCCGCCCCCGAACACCTCACCGCCTGGCCCCCGCCCGGCGCCGAACCCGTCCCCCTCGACGAGCACTACGGCGACCTCGCCGCCCTCGGACTCGACTACGGGCCCACCTTCCAGGGGCTGCGCGCCGCCTGGCGCACCCCCGAGGCCCTGTGGGCCGAGATCGTCCTGGACGCCGACCCCGACCGCTTCGGCCTGCACCCCGCCCTCGCCGACGCCGCCCTGCACACCATCGGCCTCACCGACGCCGCCGGCGACGGCACCCCGCTGCTGCCCTTCGTCTGGTCCGGGGTCCGCCTGCACGCCACCGGCGCCGCCGCCCTGCGGGTCCGCGTCACCCCCACCGGCCCCGGCACCGTCGCCCTGCTCCTGGCCGACCCCACCGGCGCCCCCGTCGCCACCGTCGACTCCCTCACCCTGCGCCCGCTGCGCGCCGAGACCCTCGCCGACGCGGCCGGCGCCGGCCGGGGCGGGCCCGCCGGCGCCCTGTACCGCGTCGAACACCGGCCCGTCCCCACCCCCGCCGTCCCCACCGGGCCCGCACCCGAGGGCGCGTTCGCGGTCCTGCGCGCCGGCTCCGGCCACGACGCGGCCGCGACCCGCGCCGCCGTGGACACCGCCCTGGACCGGCTGCGCACGGCCCTCGCCGAACCCGAGGCCGGCCCGCTGCTCGTGGTCACCGGCACCGACCCGGCGGGCGCGGCCGTCGGCGGCCTGGTCCGCACCGCCCAGAACGAGAACCCCGACCGCTTCGTCCTGCTCACCACTGACCTCGCCCCCGGAGCCGAACCCGACCCGGCCCGCCACGCCGAGGCCCTCGCGCTGGGCGAACCGCACCTGGTGCTCCGCGAGGACGCCTGGCACCTGCCGCGCCTGGTCCGCGCCGACACCCCCGCGCCCGAGACCACGTCCCAGACCGCGCCCGGCCTGCGGCTCGCCGACGGCACCGTGCTGCTGACCGGCGCCGGCGGCGCCCTCGGCGGGCTCGTCGCCCGCCGGCTCGTCACCGAACACGGGGTCCGCCGGCTGCTGTTGCTCGGTCGCGGCGGGGTCCGCCCCGAACTCCTCGCCGAGCTCACCGCCCTCGGCGCCGAGGTCACCGACGCCCGCTGCGACGTCGCCGACCGCACGGCCCTGGCCGCCGTCCTCGACGCGATCCCCGCCGACGCGCCGCTGACCGGCGTCGTGCACGCGGCCGGGGTCCTCGCCGACGGCACCCTGGCCTCCCTCACCCCCGAGCACCTCGACACCGTCTTCCGCCCCAAGATCGACGGGGCCTGGCACCTGCACGAACTCACCGCCGGTCACGAGCTCGCCGCGTTCGTGCTGTTCTCCTCCGCCGCCGCCACCCTCGGCTCGCCCGGCCAGGGCAACTACGCCGCCGCCAACGCCTACCTCGACGCCCTCGCCGCCCACCGCCACGCCCTCGGCCTGCCCGCCACCTCCCTGGGCTGGGGCCTGTGGGCCCAGGACGGCGGCATGACCGACACCCTCGACGCCGGCGACCGCGGCCGCATCGCCCGGGGCGGCGTCGCCCCCCTCGACACCGACGAGGGCCTGGCCCTGTTCGACGCGGCCCTGCGCTCCGACACCCCCGCCCTGGTCCCCGTGAAACTCGACCTCGCGGCCCTGCGCGCCCAGGGCGAGGAGCTCGCGCCGCTGCTGCGCGCCCTCGTCCCGATCCGCCGCACCGCCGCCGCCGGCCGCGCCGCCCAGGGCTCCGACGCCCTGCGCGAACGCCTCGCCGCCCTCACCGAGACCGAACGCGCCGGCCACCTCACCGACCTCGTGCGGGCCCGCGCCGCCGCCATCCTCGGCCACCGCTCCGGCGAGGACGTGGGCCGCACCACCGCCTTCAAGGAACTCGGCTTCGACTCCCTGGCCGCCGTCGACCTCCGCAACGCCCTCAACGCCGCCACCGGACTGCGCCTGCCCGCCACCCTCGTCTTCGACCACCCCACCCCCGAGGCCCTGGCCGCGCACCTGCTCGCCGCGCTCACCGACACCCTCGACGCGACCCCCGCCCGCCCCGCCGCCGGCCCGGCCCGACCCGCCGCCGACGAGCCGATCGCCATCGTCGGCATGGCCTGCCGCTTCCCCGGCGACATCGACTCGCCCGAACGCCTGTGGACCCTGCTCGCCGAAGGCCGCGACACCGTCGGCGAGTTCCCCACCGACCGCGGCTGGGACCTCGACACCCTCCACGACCCCACCCTCGACCGCCCCGGCACCACCTACACCCGCCACGGCTCCTTCCTCCACGACGCCGCCCACTTCGACCCCGCCTTCTTCGGCATGGACGAGGACGAGGCCCTGGTCACCGACCCGCAACAGCGGATCCTGCTGGAGACCTCCTGGGAGGCCCTGGAACGCGCCTCCATCGACCCGGCCACGCTGCGCGGCTCCGACACCGGAGTCTTCGCCGGCGTCATGTACCACGACTACTTCGGCTCCTTCGGCTCCGGCAGCGTGGTCTCCGGCCGCGTCGCCTACACCCTCGGCCTCGAAGGCCCCACCCTCTCCGTGGACACCGCCTGCTCCTCCTCCCTCGTGGCCCTGCACCTGGCCGCCCAGGCCCTGCGCCAGGGCGACTGCTCCCTCGCCCTGGCCGGCGGGGTCAGCGTGATGGCCACCCCCGGCACCTTCGTCGAGTTCAGCAAGCACCGCGGCCTGTCCCGCGACGGCCGGGTCCGCGCCTTCGCCGACGCCGCCGACGGCACCGGCTTCGGCGAGGGCGCCGGCGTGCTCCTCCTCGAACGCCTCTCCGACGCCCACCGCAACGGCCGCCGGATCCTCGGCGTGATCCGCGCCACCGCCGTCAACCAGGACGGCGCCTCCAACGGCCTCAGCGCCCCCAACGGCCCCGCCCAACAGCGCGTCATCCGCCGCGCCCTGAGCACCGCCGGCCTCACCGCCGCCGACGTGGACGCCGTCGAGGCCCACGGCACCGGCACCACGCTCGGCGACCCCATCGAGGCCCAGGCCCTCATCGCCACCTACGGCACCGGCCACACCGAGGAAGACCCGCTGTGGCTCGGCTCCGTCAAGTCCAACCTGGGCCACACCCAGGCGGCGGCGGGCGTCGCCGGCGTCATCAAGATGGTCCTCGCGATGCGGCACGCCACCCTGCCCGCCACCCTCGGCGTGGACCGGCCCTCCCGGCACGTCGACTGGGACGGCAGCAACGTGCGCCTGCTCACCGAGGCCCGCCCCTGGCCCGAACGGGACCGGCCGCGCCGCGCCGGCGTCTCCTCCTTCGGCATCTCCGGCACCAACGCCCACGTCATCGTCGAGGCCGCCCCCGCACCCGCCCCGGCCCCCGCCGAGGCGCTCGACACCCCGGCCGAAGGCCCCGTGCCCTGGCTGCTGTCCGCCCACACCCCGGCCGCCCTGCGCGCCCAGGCCCACCGGCTCCTCGACCACCTCGACGCCGCCCCCGACACCGACCCCCACCAGCTCGCCGGCGCCCTCGCCGGCGCCCGCACCGCCCTCGCCCACCGCGCCGCCGTCCTCGGCCACACCCGCGAGGAACTCCTCGCCGGCCTGACCGCCGTCGCCGCCGGCCGCACCCCCGCCCTCGGCGCGGTCGCCGCCGCCCGCGACTCCCGGCTCGCGTTCCTCTTCTCCGGCCAGGGCTCCCAACTCCCCGACATGGGCCGCCGCCTCGCCGAGACCCACCCCGTGTTCGCGGCCTCCCTCGCCGAGACCGCCGCGCACCTCGATCCCCACCTGCGGCTGCCGCTGGCCGAGGCGCTGGCCTCCGCCGAACTCCTGGACCGCACCGAGTTCACCCAACCCGCCCTGTTCGCCGTCGAGGTCGCCCTGTTCCGGCTCCTCGAACACCACGGGGTCCGACCCGACGTGCTCATCGGCCACTCCGTCGGCGAACTGGCCGCCGCGCACGTCGCCGGGGTCCTCGACCTGCCCGACGCCTGCGCCCTCGTCGCCGCGCGCGGCCGACTCCTCCAGGCCCTCCCGGCCGGCGGCACGATGATCGCGATCCACGCCGGCGAGGCCGAGGTCCGCGCCCTGCTCCCCGAGGACGGGGCCGTGGACGTGGCCGCCGTCAACGGCCCCGCCTCCGTGGTCGTCTCCGGCGACACCGAGGCCACCCGGGCGCTGGCAGCCCGCTTCCCCCGCACCCGGGAACTCGCCGTCAGCCACGCCTTCCACTCGGCCCGCGTCGAACCCGCCCTGGCCGCGTTCCGGGAACACGCCGAGGCCGTCACCCACCACCCCGCCCGCATCCCGATCCTCTCCACCCTCACCGGCGCCCCCACCACCCCCGAGCAGCTCGCCGACCCCGAGCACTGGGTGCGGCACGTCCGCGAGGCCGTCCGCTTCGCCGACGCCGTCACCGCCGCCCACGACGGCGGGGTCCGCCACTTCGTCGAGATCGGCCCCGGCACCGCCCTCACCACCGCCGCCCGCGGCTGCCTGCCCGAGGACACCGACACCCTCGTCCTGCCCGCGCTGCGCGCCGACCGGCCCGAGGACACCGCCCTGCTCACCGCGCTGGCCGCCCTCCACGCCCACGGCGCGCCCGTGGACTGGACCGCCCTGTTGCCCCACCGCGACGCCGCCGACCTGCCCACCTACGCCTTCCAGCGCACCGCCTACTGGATGCCCGCCGACACCGGCCCGGCCGGCGCCGGCGCCGGACACCCCCTGCTCGGCACCGCCGTCACCCTCGCCGACACCGACGCCACCCTGCACCTGGGCCGGCTCTCGCTCGCCGAACACCCCTGGATCGGCGACCACCGCGTCGGCGGCCTCCCGCTGCTGCCCGGCGCCGCCCTCGTCGAGATGGCCCACGCCGCCGGCGCCCCCCTGGGCACCCCCGTCGTCGACGAACTCACCCTCGTCGAACCCGTGGTCCTCCCCGAGACCGGCACCCTGCGCCTCCAGGCGTCCGTCGGCGCCCCCGACGCCCACGCCGGCCGCCCCTTCCGCGTGCACACCACCACCGGCGAGGGCGGGCCCTGGACTCTGCACGCCACCGGCACCCTGCGCGCCCCCGACCCCACCCCCCGCACCGGCCCCGACCTCACCACCTGGCCCCCGCCCGGCGCCGAACCCGTCGACCCCGAACGCCTCGCCGCCCACTACGGGAACCTCGCCGAGGCCGGCGCCGACTACGGCCCCCGCTTCCGCGGCCTGCGCGCCGCCTGGCACGACCCCGCCGCCGACACCGTCTGGGCCGAGATCGCCCTCCCCGCCCCCGGCGAGGGCCACACCCTGCACCCGGCCCGCCTCGACGCCGCCCTCCACGCCATCGGCCTGCGGCCCACCGCCGGAGACCGGCTCGCCCTGCCCTTCGCCTGGCACGGGGTCGAACTGCGCGCCGACGCCGGCCCCACCCTCCGGGTCCGCATCGCCCCCACCGGCCCGGGCGCCGTCTCCGTGGACCTCGCCGACGCGCAGGGCCGGTTCGTGGCCCGCGTCGACTCCCTCGCCCTGCGCGAGATCGACCCCGACCGGCTCGCGGCGGCCGCCGCCGGCGCCCACGACACCCTCTTCACCCCCCACTGGACCCCCCTCACCACCCCCGGCGACCCCACCCCCGCGCACTGGACCGTGCACCCGCCCGAGACCGACCCCGCCGACCCCGCCCACACCGACCCCGCCCACACCGACCGGGCCCACGCCCTCGCCGCCGCCTTGGCCGCCGCCGAGGACCCGCACGCCCCCGAGACCCTCGTGCTCCTCCACACCGGCCGGTCCGACCCGGCCGCCGCCCGCGCCGACCTCGGCCGACTCCTCACCCGCGTTCAAGACCACCTCACCGACCCCGAACACCCCGACCGCACCCTCGTCGTGGTCACCCGGGGCGCGGTCGGCGACGGCCCCGTCACCGACCCCACCGCGGCCGCCGCCTGGGGCCTGCTGCGCTCGGCCCAGAGCGAGCACCCCGACCGCGTGGTCCTCGTCGACCTCGACGACGACCCCGCCTCCCACCGGCTGTTGCCCGCCGCCCTCGCCACCGGCGAAGCCCAACTCCTGCTCCGCGAGGGGCGCCTGTACGCCGCCCGACTGCGCCGCGCCCCCCGCAACCCGGCCGCCGCGCCCACGCCCGTGGACTGGACCGGCGGGGTCCTGATCACCGGCGGCACCGGCGCCCTCGGCCGGCTGCTGGCCCGCCACCTGGTCACCGCGCACGGCGCCCGCCGCCTGGTCCTGCTGGGCCGCACCGGCCCCCAGGCCCCCGACGCGCCCGCCCTGCGCGCCGAACTCACCGCCCTGGGCGCCGAGGTCACCCTCGTGGCCTGCGACGCCGCCGACCGCGAGGCCCTCGCCCGGGTCCTGGCCGAACACCCCGTCTCGGCGATCGTGCACACCGCCGGCGTCCTGGACGACGGGGTCCTCACCGCCCTCACCCCGCACCGCCTGGACCAGGTCCTGCGGCCCAAACTCGACGCCGCCCACCACCTGCACGAACTCACCCGCGACCGCGAGAGCACCGCACTCGTGCTGTTCTCCTCGGCCGCCGGCCTCCTCGGCGCGCCCGGCCAGGCCGGCTACGCCGCCGGCAACACCTACCTCGACGCCCTCGCCGCCCACCGCCGCGACCTCGGCCTGCCCGCCGTGTCCCTGGCCTGGGGCGCGTGGGCCGGCAGCGGCGGCATGGCCGACCGGCTCGCCGACGCCGACACCCGCCGGCAGGCCGCCGGCGGCATCCGGCCCCTGGACGCCGACACCGCCCTCGCCCTCTTCGACGAGGCCGTCACCCGCCCCGAGCCCGTGCTCCTGCCGGCCCGCCTCGACCTGACCGGCCACGATCCGCACCGTCTCGCCCCGATCCTGCGCGACCTGGTCCGCGCCCCCCGCACCACCACCGGCGCCCCCGTCGCCTCGGCCGCCGCCGAGGCCCTGCGCGCCGCCCTCGCCCCCCTCACCCCCGCCGAACGCGCCGAACACCTCCTCGACCTCGTCGGCGAAGAGGTCCGCACCACCCTCGGCACCACCGAGTTCGACCCCGACGCCCCCTTCAAGGACCTCGGCGTCGACTCCCTGACCGCCGTCGAACTGCGCAACCGGCTCAACGAGGCCACCGGACTGCGCCTGACCGCCACCCTCGTCTTCGACCACCCCAGCCCCACCGCCCTCGCCGAACACCTCGCCGAGGAACTCGCCGACCCCGCCGAGACCCCCCAGGCGCCCCCGGCGGCCCCGGCCGCCCCCGAACCCGAGCACGGCGCCATCGACGCCATGGACGCCGAGAGCCTGATCGCCCTGGCCCTCGGCGCCGCCCCGGCCCCGGCCGACGAGACCCCGTGACGAGGAGGACGACCATGGACCGCACCCCGACCCCGAACCCCGACCCCCGCCTCGTCGAGGCCCTGCGCACCTCCCTCAAGGAGATCGACCGCCTCAAGGACCACAACCGGGCCCTGACCGCCGCCGCCCGCGAACCGATCGCCATCGTCGGCATGGCCTGCCGCTACCCCGGCGAGGTCCGCACCCCCGAGGACCTGTGGCGGCTGCTGTCCGAGGGCCGCGAAGGGCTCAGCGACTTCCCAAGCGACCGGGGCTGGGACCCCGACCTGCACGACCCCACCCCCGGCGCCCCCGGCAAGTCCGTCACCGGCCGGGGCGGGTTCCTGCACGACGCCGGTGCCTTCGACCCCGCGTTCTTCGGCATCGCCCCCCACGAGGCGCTCGTCACCGACCCCCAACAACGCCTGCTGCTCCAGGGCGCCTGGGAGGCCCTGGAGGACGCGGGCATCGACCCCACCGGCCTCAAGGGCAGCCGCACCGGCGTCTTCGCGGGCCTGATGTACCACGACTACTTCGGCAGCTTCGGCACCGGCAGCGTGGTCTCCGGCCGGGTCTCCTACACCCTCGGCCTCGAAGGCCCCGCCGTCACCGTCGACACCGCCTGCTCCTCCTCCCTCGTCGCCCTGCACCTGGCCGCCCAGTCCCTGCGCGCGGGGGAGTGCGCCCTCGCCCTGGCCGGCGGGGTCACCGTCATGGCCTCCCCGGGCACCTTCGTCGAGTTCAGCCGCCAAGGCGGCCTCTCCGCCGACGGCCGCTGCCGCTCCTTCGCCGACGAGGCCGACGGCACCGGCTTCGCCGAAGGAGTCGGCGTCCTCGTCCTGCAACGCCTCTCCGACGCGCTCCGCGAGGGCCGCCAGGTGCACGCCGTGATCCGCGGCAGCGCCCTCAACCAGGACGGCGCCAGCAACGGCCTCACCGCCCCCAACGGCCCCGCCCAACAACGCGTCATCCGCGCCGCATGGACCGCCGCCGGCCTCACCGGCGCCGACGTGGACCTGGTCGAGGCCCACGGCACCGGCACCACGCTGGGCGACCCCATCGAGGCCCAGGCCCTCCTCGCCACCTACGGCCGGGACCGGCCCGCCGGCGACCCCCTGTGGCTGGGCTCCGTGAAATCCAACATCGGCCACACCCAGGCGGCCGCCGGCGTCGCCGGCGTGATCAAGACCGTGCTGGCCCTGCGCCACGGCACCATCCCCCGCACCCTGCACGCCGACACCCCCTCCACCCGCGTGGACTGGAACGCCGGCGAGGTCCGCCTCGCCGCGCACGAGGTGCCCTGGCCCCGCACCCCCGACCGCCCCCGCCGCGCCGCCGTCTCCTCCTTCGGGATCTCCGGCACCAACGCCCACGTGATCCTCGAAGAGCCCCCGCTCGCCGACACCCCCGAACCCGCCCCCGAGAGCGCCGCCCCGGCCTGGCTGTGGCCCCTCTCGGCCCGCTCCGCCGCCGCCCTGCCCGCCCAGGCCGCCCGGCTGCGGGCCCACGCCCTCGCCCACCCCGACACCCACCCCGGCGCCCTCGCCCGCGCCCTGGGCACCGCCCGCGCCCCCTTCGAACACCGGGCCGCCGTCACCGGCGTCGACCGCGCCGCCCTCCTCGACGCCCTCGACGCCCTCGCCCACGGCGCCCCCTCCCCGGCCGTCGCCACCGGCCGGGCCCGGCCCCGCGCCCGCACCGCGTTCCTCTTCACCGGCCAGGGCGCCCAACGCCCCCGCATGGGCCTGGACCTGCGCGCCCACCACCCCGTGTTCGCCCGCGCCTTCGACGAGATCGACGCCCTCACCGGCCTCGACCTCGCCCACACCCTCGAACACGCCGACGCCGACACCCTGCGCGACACCCACCTCGCCCAGGTCGCCCTCTTCGCCCACGAAGTGGCCCTGTACCGACTGCTGGAACACCTCGGGATCCGCCCCGACGCCCTCGCCGGGCACTCCGTCGGCGAACTCGCCGCCGCGCACGTCGCCGGGGTCCTCGACCTGCCCGACGCCTGCGCCCTGGTCGCCGCCCGCGGCCGGCTCCTCCAGGCCCTCCCGGCCGGCGGGGCCATGGTCGCCGTGCGCGCCGCCGAGGCCGAGATGCTGCCGCTGCTCGACGAGCGGGTCGGCCTCGCCGCCGTCAACGGCCCCGACTCGGTGGTCCTGTCCGGGCAGGAGGACGCCGTGCTCGCCCTCGCCGCCCGCTTCGCCAAGAGCACCCGCCTGCCGGTCCGGCACGCCTTCCACTCCCCACTCACCGACGCCGTGCTCGACCCCTTCCGCGAGGTCGCCGAGGGCCTGACCTACCACGAACCGGAGATCACGCTGGTCTCCACCCGCACCGGCCGGCCCGCCGCCCCCGGCGAACTCACCGACCCCGAGCACTGGGTGCGGCACGTGCGCGAACCCGTCCGCTTCGCCGACGCCGTCACCGCCCTCGCCGCCGGCGGCGCGAGCCGCTTCGTGGAACTCGGCCCCGACGCCGTCCTCACGGGCCTCGCGCGCGCCGTCCTCACCGACCCCGACGCCCTGTGCGTCCCCCTCGGCCGGGCCCGGGGCGCCGAGACCACCACCCTGGTCGAGGGCCTGGCCCGGCTCCACGCCGACGGCGCCGGCCCCGCGTTCGAGGCCCTGCACCCCGGTACCGCCCGCGTCCCCGTCCCGCCCTACGCCTTCCGCGCCGACCGCTACTGGATCGACGCCGGCGCGAGCACGATCCCGCCCGAACTCACCGACCCCGCCCCGAGCGAACCCGCCCCGGCCGTGTCCCTGCTCGCCGCCCGCCTCGCCGGAGCCGACCGGCCCACCCGCGCGGCCCTGCTGACCGAGGCGATCCGCGCGCACACCGCCGCCCTCCTCGGCCACACCGACCCCGAGGCCGTCACCGCCGACTCCGTCTTCCTCGAAGTCGGCATGGACTCCGTCTCGGCCGCCGAACTGCGCACCACCCTGACCGGGGCGCTCGGCACCCCGCTGCCCGCCGGCGTCCTGTACGACCACCGCACCCCGGCCGAACTCGCCGCCCACCTCGCCGTCCACCGCCCCGCCGGCCCCGGGACGCCCGCCGAGCCCGCAGACTTGACCGACCCCGCCGACCCGGCGCCCGCCGAGGACCCGGAGTCGGTCACCGCCCTGGTGCGGCACGCGGCCCGCGCCGGCCGGATGGACCAGGCGATCACCCTGCTGCGGAACGTGGCCGAGATCCTGCCCGGATTCGACACCGCGACCGGGTTCGAGGCCCTGGCCGGTCCGTTGCCCGACCCGGTCCGCCTCGCGTCCGGCGACGCCCCCGTCCGCCTGGTCTGCCTGCCCTCGCCGATGGCCCTGGCCGGCGCCCACCAGTACGCCCGCTTCGCCCGCGCCTTCCGCGACCGGCGCGAGCTGCTGGTGCCGACCGTGCCGGGCTTCGCCCCCGGCGACCCCCTGCCCCGCACCGTCGCCGCGGCCGTCGAGGTGGTCCTGGAAGGGGTCCGGCGCACCGCCGTCGACCCCCGCCCCCCGGTCCTGGTCGGCTACTCCTCCGGCGGCCAACTCGCCCACGCCGTCGCCGAGGCCCTGACCCGCGAGGGCCGGCCGCCCGCCGGCCTCGTCCTCCTCGACACCTACCTCCCCACCCCGGACGACGCCGAGGAGGGCGGGGCTGACCAGAGCGAACTGTGGCGGGAGATGTTCGACGGGATGCTCGCCCGGGAATCCGCGTTCGGCGGATTCGGCGCGGCCCGACTCGCCGCGATGAGCCGCTACGCCGACCTCATCGCGGACCTGCGGCCCGGCCCGCTGAGCACACCCGTGCTCTTCGTGCGCCCCGAGTCCTCCTTCGCCGGGGAATCCGGCCCCGCCGACTGGCGCGCGCACTGGCCCGCGCCCCACGAACTCGCCGAAGTCCCGGGTACGCATTTCGCCATTCTCGAAGAATGCGCGGCCACCACGGCGGATTCCGTCGAGAAGTGGCTCGTCGGCCTCGACGGCACGGTCCCCGACGGAAACCGGCCGTAGTTCGACCGAAGAATATCGACCGGGGAATGCGGACGGGGTGTCGACGGCCGAAAGGCATCGACACCCCGAACGTGTCCGTACCGCCGGCTTCACCGGCCCAATTCGCGGAAATGCGCCATCCACGCGGTCAACTCGCACGACAGGTTGGCCGGATCGAGCCCCCACTGCCCGGCCAGGTCCAGCGTCGCGGCCTCCGCCTCCCAGGCGTTCTGGCTGAGCGCCAACCACATGCTCGTCCCGCGCGGCCCGCAGTGATGGGTCCGCCCGGTGGCCGGGGCGACGAGTTCCAGACGTCCGTCGGACAACACGCGGGCCCGCAGCCCGATTTCATCGTCCATCGGCCCGTAACCCCTCGTGCGCGGCCCTGAACCCGGTCTTCCCCGCGAGAAGACCACTTGTGTAGATCACGGGATTTCCCATCCCTCGAAGATTGTCTGACGCCCTGACGTTACCTGCCGTCCCCGGGCAATGGCACTGATGCTGCCGGCACTTGCTCGGGTGGTGCCAGATGTTCGGTCGGTCCGGATTTTCCACCCCCTTGACGGAGGCGAATGTGCGAGGATCGAACGCAGCTCCGCGCGGCGCCGGCAGGTTCATTCCCGAGGGGGGTGGAGGAAACTCCACCACCGATCCGCCAGGCAGTCCCAATGCGCCCTCCCGGCCCCGTTCACCATCATGGGATCACCGGCACACACCGAGCAGCCACACCACGCGTCTTCTCATCGGGGAGCCCCCAGTGCACACAACCGACGACCTCCGCAGCGAGGCGGTACGACTGGATGCGGTCGTGAAGTCCTACGGCCGCGGCGACGGGCAGGTCGTCGCCCTCGGCGGGCTCACGATGAGCTTCGCCACCGGCACCTTCACCGCCGTCATGGGCCCCTCGGGCTCCGGCAAGAGCACCTTCCTGCACTGCGCCGCCGGCCTGGTCCGCCCCACCTCCGGCCGCGTCACCGTCGGCGGCACCGACCTCGCCGGCATGGACGACGGAGCCCTGACCCGGCTGCGCCGCGACCGGATCGGCTTCATCTTCCAGTCCTTCAACCTGCTGCCCGCGCTGACCGTGATGCAGAACATCGTGCTCCCGCTGCAACTCGCCGGCCGCAAGCCCGACAAGGCCCTGGTGCGCACCGTGGTGCGCCGCGTCGGCCTCTCCGAACGCCTGGGCCACCTGCCCTTCCAGCTCTCCGGCGGCCAGCAGCAGCGCGTGGCCATCGCCCGCGCCCTGGTCACCAACCCGGCCGTGGTCTTCGCCGACGAACCCACCGGCGCCCTCGACACCCGCACCGCCGCCGCCGTCCTGGGGCTGCTGCGCGAATCCGTCGACAACGCCGGCCAGACCCTGATCATGGTCACCCACGACCCGGTCGCGGCCTCCTACGCCGACCGCGTGGTCTTCCTCGCCGACGGCGCGTACGCCGGCGAACTCCAGCGGCCCACCGCCGACGCCGTCGCCGCCCGCATGACCCGGCTGGGCGCCTGGGAGGACGAGGGCACGCAGCCCCAGGCCGCCCCCGTGAGCACCGGAGGCCGGTACTGATGTGGCGCCTGTCCCTGCGCACCCTGAAGTTCCGCAAGGCGAGCTTCGCCGCGACCTTCCTCGCCATGTTCCTCGGCGCCGCGATCGTGATCGGCTGCGGCGGCCTGATGGAGACCGGCGTCCGGATGGCCGCCGTCCCCCAGCGCTACCAGAACACCCCGGTCGTCGTCACCGGTGACCTCTCGCAGGACTCCACCGCCCTGACCGAACGCCGGCGGATCGACGCGGGCCTGACCCGCGAGATCGCCGCCGTCCCGGGCGTGCGCGAGGCCGTGCCCGACGTGTCCTTCCCGGCGACCCTGATCAAGGACGGCCGCCCGGTGACCGGCGGCGCCGACCCCACCGGCCACGGCTGGTCCGGCGCCCGCCTCACCCCCTATACCCTCGCCGCCGGCGGAACGTCCCCCGTGGCCGGCGGCGAGGTCGTCCTCGACAAGCGGATCGCCGAACCCGCCGGTGTCACCACCGGCGCGAGCGTCGAGCTCATGGTGCGCGGCACCCTCCAGCGCTACCGGGTCACCGGCATCGTCGAACAGAAGGGCGACGCCGACCCCCGGCCCGCCGTGTTCTTCAGCGACGAACGGGCCCGCGTCCTCGCCGGCTCCGCCGACCGCGTGGACTCCGTCGCCGTGCTGACCGCCCCCGGCACCGACCCGGCCGCCCTCGCCGCCACCCTGCGGGGCACCGTCGGCGACCGCGCCGAGGTCCTCACCGGGGACAGGGTCGGCCTGGCCGAACTGCCCGGCACCCTGGCCGCCCAGCGCACCATCGTCATCCTCGCCGCGATCTTCGGCTCCTCCGTGGTCCTCATCGTCATGTTCGGCGTGGCCTCCACCCTCGGGCTCTCCCTGCAACAGCGGGCCCGCGAGATGGCCCTGCTGCGGGCCGTCGGCTCCACCCCCGGCCAACTGCGCCGCATGATCCTGTGGGAGACGGCCGTGCTGTCCGTCTCCTCCGTCCTCCTCGCCCTGCTGCCCGGCTGGGGCCTGGGCCGGCTGCTGTTCGAGGTCCTCACCACCAGCGGGGTCATCGCCCCCGCCATCGACTACCGGGCCGGCTGGATGCCCATGGCGGTGGGCGCGCTGGTCACCGTGCTGGCCGCGGCCGGCGCCACCCGCTTCGCCGGCCGCCGCGCGGCCCGCACCGAACCGGTGGCCGCCGTCGCCGAATCCGCCGTCGGCGCCCGCTGGTTCACCGTGCCCCGGCTGCTGCTCGCCGTGTTCTTCCTCGTCAACGGCCTCGGCCTGGCGGTGGCCACCGCCACCGTCATGGAGGACGGCCCCACCCTCGCCTCCACCGCCGGCCCCGCCTCGGTGCTCTTCTGCATCGGCCTGGCCCTGCTGGCCCCCGGCATCACCAAGGTCATGACCGCCGTCATCGGCCTGCCGCTGCGCCTGCTCGCCGGGATCTCCGGCCGGCTCGCCCTGCGCAACGCCGCCACGGCGAGCGTCCGGATGGCCGGCGCGGTCGCCCCGATCGTCATGCTCATCGGCATCGCCACCGGCACCCTGTACATGCAGTCCACCGAGGACGCGGTCTCCAGCGCCTCCTACGAGCGAAACATCTCGGCCGATTACGTGCTCGACTCCACCACCGGCGGGTTCGCCCCCGGAGCCGTGGACCGGGCCCGCGCCGTGCCCGGGGTGGCCGCCGCCTCCGAGTTCGTCACCGCCCGCGGTTTCCTGACCGGCGCCGACGGCCTCACCGACACCGACCTGCGCGGGGTCTCCGCCGAGGGCGTCGCCGGGGTCCTCGCCCTGAGCCCCGTCGCCGGCTCCCTGGCCGACCTGCGCGGGGACACCGTCGCCCTGTCCGAGAAGACCGCCCGCGACCGGGGCCTGGGCCTGGGCGACAAGCTGCCCCTCAAGCTCGGCGACGGCGCCGACATCAGCCCCCGGATCGTCGCCCTCTACGCCGACGACCCCAAGCAGCGCTACGTCACCCTGCCCGCCGCCACCCTCGCCCCGCACACCGGCGACGGCCTGCCGCGCCAGATCCTGGTCCGCGCCGAGGCCGGCGCGAGCGGACTCCAGCAGCGCCTGGGCGCCCTGGCCGCGAGCGTCCCCGGCACCGAACTGGACGCGGCGAGCTCGCTCGCCGGCCGAAACAATCAGATCCAGCAGATCCTGGTGTCCGCGAACTATACGATCGTCGCCATGATCGTCGGGTACGCCGCCATCACCGTCGTCAACACCCTGGTCTCCGTCACCCGCAAGCGCGGGGCCGAGTTCGGACTGCAACGCCTCACCGGCGCCACCAAGGCCCAGATCATGCGCATGCTCGGCGTCGAGGGAACCCTCATCGCCGTCGTCGCCACCGTCCTGGGCACCCTGGCCGCCGCCACCACCATCGTCCCCTACAGCATGGTCAAGAACGGCACCTGGCTCCCCTCCGGATCCCCCGGCATCTACCTCGCCATCGTCGGCGGAGCCCTCCTGCTGATCTTCGGCGCGACCCTGCTGCCCTCCTGGCGCGGCATGCGCGAACCCGCCGTGGACACGGTGAAGGCCGCGTGACCCACACGCACCCCGCGCCCCCCGGGCCGCCCCCGTCCGCTCCCCAGCGGACCGGGGGCGGCCCGCCCGCGTCCGCCCCGCCGCCCCCCACCGACCCCGAGGCCGAGGCCGAACCGCGCCACCGGCCCGTGTGGAGCGTGCTGCGCCGCGCCCTGGACTCCACCGTCCTGGGCGCCGTCACCGCCACCGCCGCCATCGCCGGCGCCCTGCTCCTGGTCACCACCCTCTACTTCATCGTCCTGTGTGCCATCGGCATCGGCTTCGTCGTCCTGCCCTACGCCACCCGCGCCGTGCGCCGGCTGTGCGACCTCGGCCGCGCCGCCGCCGGCCGCGCCGGCGTCCCCGTCGAACGCCCCTACCGGCCCGAACCCGAGAGCATCGAGAAGGACATCGTCGGCTGGATGCGCCGCTGCAAGTGGATCCTCACCGACCCCGCCACCTGGCGCGACCTGCTGTGGCTGCTCCTCAACTCCGTCCTCGGCCTGCTCGGCTTCCTCCCCGCCGGGCTGCTCTACTACGCCGGCGAGGGCATCGCCCTGGCCGCCGGCCTGTGGCGCCCGCTGGCCGCCGACGGCCACGGCCGCTGGTACGCCTTCGTCACCGTCGACAGCGGCCCCACCGCCCTGGCCGCCGGCGCCCTGGCCGCCCTCTGCCTCACCTTCTGGCTGTTCGCCGGCCCCCTCGTCCCCTACGCCCAGGCCCACCTGGCCCGGCTGCTGCTCGGCCCCACCGCCGGCGCCCGCCTCGCCTCCCGCGTCGCCCACCTCGCCGAGACCCGCTCCGACGCCCTCGACGTGCAGGCCGCCGAACTGCGCCGCATCGAACGCGACCTGCACGACGGCGCCCAGGCCCTGCTCGTCGCCCTCGGCCTCAAACTCGGCGCCGCCGAACGCCAGCTCGACCGCGACACCGAACAGGCCCGCGTCCTGCTCCGCGAGGCCCGCGCCTCCTCCGTGCAGGCCCTGCGCGAACTGCGCGACCTGGTCCGCGGCATCCACCCCCCGGTCCTGGCCGAACGCGGTCTCGCCGACGCCCTGCGCGCCCTGGGTCTGGCCTCCCCGCTGCCCGTCACCGTCCACACCGAGCTGCCCGACAAACTCCCCGACCCGGTGGAATCGGCCCTCTACTTCACCGTCTCCGAACTCCTCGCCAACGTCCTCAAGCACGCCGACGCGAGCCGCGTCGAGGTCGACGCCCGGCACGCGGACGGCCGTCTGCGCACCCGGGTCACCGACGACGGACGGGGCGGCGCCGACACCGCCGCCGGCAGCGGCCTCGCCGGGATCCGCCGCCGACTGGCCGCGTTCGACGGGACCCTGCACATCGACAGCCCCCCCGGCGGCCCGACCGTCATGACCCTGGAGATACCGTGCGCGTCGTCCTCGCCGAAGACCTCTTCCTCCTGAGGCAGGGAATCACCCAACTCCTGGAGGCGTACGGCTGCACCGTCGTCGCCGCCGTCGACAACGGCACCGACCTCGCCGCCGCCCTCACCGAACACCGCCCCGACGTGGCCGTCGTCGACGTGCGCCTGCCCCCCACCTTCACCACCGAGGGCCTGCGCGCCGCCCTCCAGGCCCGCCGCGAACAACCCGGGCTGCCCATCCTCGTGCTCTCCCAGCACGTGGAACAGATGTACGCCCGCGAGCTGCTGGCCGACGGCACCGGCGGCATCGGTTACCTGCTCAAGGACAGCGTCCTGGACGACGGGCAGTTCATCGACGCCGTCACCCGCGTCGCCGCCGGCGGCACCGCCATGGACCCCGCCGTCGTCGCCCAGCTCATGGCCGGCCACTCCCGCGACGAACCCCTCACCGCCCTCACCGCCCGCGAACGCGAGGTCCTCGAACTCATGGCCGAGGGCTGCTCCAACGCGGCCATCGCCGAACGCCTCACCGTCACCGAGGGCGCCGCCGCCAAACACATCTCCAGCATCTTCACCAAACTCGACCTGCCCCCCTCCGGCGACAGCAACCGCCGCGTCCTCGCCGTCCTCGCCTACCTCAACGCCTGAGCCCACCCGGGCCCACACCGGGAGCGGGGGCGGGGGAGGGTGGGGCGGCTAGGGGTGTCACGGGGCCGGGCCCGCCGAGCACACTGCGAGGAATCCCACCCCGCCCGGAGAAAGGGCCCGCCATGACCACCCCCACCCCGGACGGCCTGTGGTTCCGCCGCTACCACCCCCGCCCCGACGCCGAGGCCCGCCTGATCTGCCTCCCGCACGCCGGCGGCTCCGCCACCGCCTACCACCGGCTCTCCGCCCTCCTCCCGGCCGGCGTCGAGGCCCTCAGCGTGCAGTACCCCGGCCGCCAGGACCGCCGCGCCGAACCCTGCGCCGCCACCGTCACCGAACTCGCCGACCGCCTCACCCCCCTGCTGCTGCCCCTCGCCGACCGCCCCCTGATCCTCTTCGGCCACAGCATGGGCGCCACCCTCGGGTACGAGATCGCCCGCCGCCTCGAACACGGGCACGGGATCCTCCCCCGCGCCCTGTACGTCTCGGCCCGCCGCTCGCCCACCAGCCCCCGCACCGAGACCGTCCACCTCCTCGACGACGACGGGGTCATCGCCGAGATGCGCGCCCTGTCCGGCACCGCCTCCGCCGTCCTGGACGACGAGGAACTGCTGCGCATGGCCCTGCCCGCCATCCGCGCCGACTACCGGGCCGCCGAGACCCACGAGCACACCCCCGGACCCCCCGTGAGCTGCCCCGTGCACGCCCTCACCGGCACCGAGGACCCCAAGGCCACCGTCGAGGAGGTCCGGGCCTGGTCCGAGCACACCACCGGACCCTTCACCCTCCACACCTTCCCCGGCGGCCACTTCTACCTCACCGACCACTGGCAGACCCTCGCCCACCTCCTCACCGCCCAGCCCGCCCCCACCGCCTGAAACGGAGCCCCCCCGTGGCCACCGTCCTCATCACCGGCTGCAGCACCGGCATCGGCCGCGAGAGCGCCCTCGCCTTCGCCCGACACGGCGACCGGGTCCACGCCACCATGCGCGACCTCGCCAAGGCCGAGGAGCTGCGCGCCCGCGCCGCCCGCGAGAACCTCCCCCTGCGCCTGCACGCCCTCGACGTCACCGACGAGGCCGCCGTCACCGCCGTCGTCCGCGCCGTCGAGGAGGAGCACGGCGGACTCGACGTCCTCGTCAACAACGCGGGCGTCGATCACACCGGCGCCGTCGAGACCACCCCCTGGACCACCGTCCACACCCTCTTCGACACCAACCTCTGGGGCCCCCTGCGCACCATCCGCGCCGCCCTCCCCGCCATGCGCGCCCGCCGCGCCGGCACCATCGTCAACATCTCCTCCCTCGCCGCCCACACCCACGCCATCCCGCACGGCGGCCTCTACGCCGCCAGCAAGGCCGCCCTCGGCGCCCTCAGCGAGGCCCTCGCCGCCGAGACCGCCCCCTACGGCATCCGCGTGCTCTGCCCCGCCCCCGGCAGCCACGCCTCCGCCATCCACGACCGGCCCGCCACCCCCGCCCCCGACGGCCCCTACACCGCCGACGAGGCATGGACCGCCCGCTTCCTCGCCCACGTGGCGAAGGGCGCCGCCGACCCCCGCGAGGCCGCCGAGGCCCTCGTCCGCGCCGTCCACGACCCGCGCGCCCCCCTGCACACCCCCATCGGCGCCGACGCCGAGGCCACCCTCGCCGGCCGCCCCTCCCACGAGGACTGGCTCCCGGTCTTCCTCACCCACGCCCAGGCCCTCACCGGCCCCCGCCCCACCCCCTGACCGGCCCGGCGTCACCTCCGCGCCCGCGCACCACCCACCCGCACGCACCCCCCGCACCGGCCGTCCCGCCCCCGCCGCACCCCCGTGAACAGGGCCTCGACCCCCCGACCGGCCCGACCGACCCCGGCTTGTGTCGGGAGTGTGCTGGCGCGAGGAGGGTGGTCGGTGCGAGAGTGGTGCCAGCCGCACAGGCCCCACCCCGTCCGCGGGGGCGGCCCTGTCGGCGTTTCCCTGCCGGGCCCCGATCGGGGCCGGGCGTGACTTTGAAGGACATCAGCATGGCCAGTGGCACCGTGAAGTGGTTCAACGCCGAAAAGGGCTTCGGTTTCATCGAGCAGGACGGCGGCGGCCCCGACGTCTTCGCCCACTACTCCAACATCTCCGGCGGCGGCTACCGCGAGCTCACCGAAGGCCAGAAGGTGACCTTCGACGTCACCCAGGGCCAGAAGGGCCCGCAGGCGGAGAACATCGTCCGCGCCTGACGCACCCCGTCAGCACCGACGCGGGGCCCGGCACGCAGCAGCGTGCCGGGCCCCGCGCTCGTTCTCTCCCCCGCCGGCGCCGCTGACACGACCGTCTCAGTGGATTGCCAGTGGCCTGACAGGCCCTCCTGACACCGTGGATCTTGTCACGGGCACGGGCCCGGGAGGACACGAGGAGAGGGAGCCGCTCCGGTGCCGAGCACGGATGAGAAGCCCTCGGTCCGACGCTGGGAACTGGTGCTGCCGCACCGGGAGAGGCTGCTCCGGCTGGCCCGGACCCGGCTGACCGGCCAACAGGACGTCGAGGACTGCGTGCAGGAGGCCCTGCTGCGCGCGGCGCTCCACCGGGGCCTGGACGAGGCACGCGTCGGAGCGTTCCTCACCGCCGTCACCCTGCGCCTGTGCGTGGACGTGCACCGCCGCCGGGAGCGGGCCGTGCGGTTCCTGCACCGGCACGCCCACACCGTCGAGACCACCGCGGCGGGGCCGGAGGAAGCGGCCTGCGCGGCGGCCGAGGGGGCCTGGATGCTCGCCCAGGTGCAGCGGCTCGACGGCCGGGAGCGCGAGGTCGTCCTGGCCCGCATCGAGGGCGCCGGCACCCGCGAGGCCGCGGGCCGACTGGGCATCTCCGTCAAGGCCGCCGAGGGCGCCTTCACCCGGGCCCGGGCCCGGCTGAACCGGTGGCACGGCGCCGGCCTCGCCGCCTGACCCCCCATCGGCCGGCCCCACCGCGAGGCGGGGCCGGCCGCACCCGCGCGTCAGGCCCGGGTGAGGGCGAGCACGGCGTTCTGACCGCCGAACCCGAAGGAGTTGCTGACGGCGACCTCCACGGCGGCCTCGCGGGCCGTCCCCGCGACGACGTCCAACTCCACGCGGGGGTCCTGGCGGGTCAGGTTGGCGGTGGGCGGGATGACGCCCCGGCTCAGGGTCAGCGCGGTGACGGCCGCCTCGATCGCCCCCGCCGCGCCCAGGGAGTGGCCCACCGTCCCCTTCACGGAGGTGACGGCGGGACGGTCCCCCAGGACCCGGCGGATCAACGATGCCTCGGCCACGTCGTTGAGGGGGGTGGACGTCCCGTGCGCGTTCACGTGGTCGACGGCGTCGGACGGGATCCCGGCGTCGTCGAGGGCCGCGCGCAGGGCGAGTTCGGCCCCCGCGCCCGTGGGGTCGGGGGCCGTGGCGTGGTGGGCGTCCGCGGAGGCCCCGTAGCCGCTGACGTGCGCGTACACGCGGGCCCCGCGGGCCTTGGCGTCCACGGCCCGTTCGAGGACCAGGATCGCGGCGCCCTCGGCGGGCACGAAGCCGTCGCGATCGACGTCGAAGGGACGCGAGGCCGCGAGCGGATCGTCCTGCCGGCCGCTGAGCGCCCCCATCTGACCGAAACCCGCGATGATCGAGGGAATCAGACATGCCTCGGTGCCCCCGGTGATCACCACGTCGCACACGCCCCGGCGCAGCAGGTCGCGCGCGGTGCCGATGGCGGTGGTCCCGGACGCGCAGGCGGTGGCGGTGACGAGGTTGGGCCCCCGGGCGCCGTGCTCCATCGCCACGTACCCGGCGGACATGTTGACGGCGAGCATCGGGATCAGCAGCGGCGACACCCGCTGCGGCCCCTCGTCGAGGAGGACGTGGTGCTGTCGCTCCCAACTGGCCGCGCCCCCGATGCCGCTGCCCAGCACCACGGCGACCCGGGTGCCGTCCCAGCCGGCGGGGTCGAGCCCGCTGTCGGCGACCGCCTCGGCGGCCGCGGTGACGGCGAACTGACTGCTGCGGTCCAGCCGCCACGCCTTGCGCCGCCCGATGGACCGGCCGGGGTCGTAGTCCGGTATCCAGCACCCGATGTGGGCGGGGGTGCCCGCCAGCGCGGGCACCCCCGAGGCCGCCGTGCCCTCGGCCGCGAGGAGCGCCGCCCAGGACTCCCGGGCGCCGATCCCCGCCGCGGTCACCATGCCGATGCCGGTGACCGCGGCGTCGAACGCGTCGACGGAACGAGGCATCAGGCCGTCACCAACTTGCTCTCGATGACCTTCGTGACCTGTTCGAGGGTGCTGTCCGCGTCGAATTCGTCGTCGGACAGCCCGATGCCGAACTCCTGCTGGACCGTCAGGGTCAGCTCGACCAGGGCCAGCGAGTCGAGTTCGAGGGTGCCGAAGGTGTCCGAGGGCGCGACCTCGTCGGTCTCGAAACCGAAGTTCGCGACCAGCAGCTGCACCAGGCGGGGGAAGGTGTCGCTCATGACGTGCTCCTTGAAGAGGAAGGGACGAGTGGGAAAGGGCGAGAGGTCACACCGGGGTCAGCTCGGGCCAGGTCAGCGTGGTCGCACCCCAGGTCAGACCACCCCCGAAGGCGGCGAGGGCGGTGCGCTGCCCGGCCCGCAGGGCGCCCCCGGCCACGGCGTCGGCCAGGGCCAGGGGGATGGAGGCGGCGGCGGTGTTGCCGACCCGGTCCAAATGCACCGGGAAGCGGGAGCGGGGCAGCCGCAGCCGATCGGCCACCGCGTTCACGATGCGGAGGTTGGCCTGGTGGGCCACGAAGACCTCGATGTCCTCGGGCCGCCACCCGGCGCGGGCGGCGGCCTCGTGCGCGGCCTCCGCCATCCGCTCCACGGCGTTGCGGAACACCTGTCGGCCCGCCATCCGGAAGTACGGATCGGCCCGCGCCAGGTTCCCGGCCCGGATCGGATCGCGGGAACCGCCCGAGGGCACCCGGATCAACCCGCCGCCCGCGCCGTCGCTGCCCAGGACCGGCGGCCCGAGCGCGCCGGGCTCCTCCGGCACCCCGGCCCGCAGCACCACCGCCCCCGCCCCGTCCCCGAAGATCGCCCGGGTCGAGCGGTCCTCGGGGTCGAGGATGCCCGAGTACGTCTCGGCCCCGATCACCAGCACACTGCGCGCCGTGCCGGCCGCGATCAGTCCGCCGCCCGCGGCCAGCCCGTACAGGAAACCCGTGCACACCGCCGCCACGTCGAAGGCCGGCACGTGCCCCAGGCCCAGGCGGGAGGCGACCGAGGGCGCCGTGGCCGGACAGGAGTGGTCCGGGGTGGTCGTGGCCACGATCACCGCGTCCACCGCCGCCGCCCCGGCGGACTCCAGCGCCCGCCGCCCCGCCTCGACGGCGAGGTCGGAGGTGGCGGTGCCCTCGTCGACCACGTGCCGCCGACCGATCCCGGTCCGGCTGCGGATCCACTCGTCGGAGGTGTCCAGCTCCCGCGCCAGATCCGCGTTGGTGACCACGCGAGGCGGCAGATGGGTCCCCAGACCGGACACCACCGCCACGGGTGCCGAGCTCATCGGACCACCCCGGCCGCGAGCGCGCCGCTCAGGTCCACGCCGCCTCCGCGAGCCCCATGTAGCCGAGCCGGGTGCGCTGCATCGTGTCCGCCCACTCCTTGCCCGTCGCCATCCGCTCCTCGGCCGTGGTGTCCGCCAGGCGCCGCCCCGGCCATGCCTCGTAGTCGCCCAACAGCGCGCCGTGCTCCTCGATGCCCCGCTGGAACAGCTGCTCCCGGTGCGCCAGTTGCGCCGAGGTGGGCAGCTTGTCCCACAGCGCGTAGCCCTCCGCCATCAGCTCCAGCAGCCGCGGCTTGTCCCCGGGGTGCGCGATCAGGTGCTCGCGCAGGATGTGGCTGCCGACAGTCAGGTGCCGGATCTCGTCGATGCCCGCGCCCCGCTCGATGTCGGCGGCGGCCGGGTCGAAGACCCGCCACTTGCGTTCGCTCAGCTCGGCGGCGGGCGCCAGGACGCCCTCGACCAGCACGGTCAGCACCAGGACGCCCCCGATGAAGTCCCGCTCGTCGCGCAGCACCCGCAGACCGAACTCCTCCAGCGGGACCAGGATGGCGTCCCGGTCCGCCGCGGCGAGCCGGTCCACCTCGGCCTCCAGCCGGTCCTCGTCGACGCCCAGGTCGAGCAGGTGCCGCCGGAACACCATCGCGTGCCGGGCCTCGTCCATCAACTGGGTGGAGTAGAACTCCATCGTGGCGTTGTCCGGGGCCAGGGACACCAGGTGCCCGATGGCCCGCGTGGCCTTCTCCTCGGCGAGGGAACGGAAGGCGAGCTCCCGCGAGAGCGCCTCGTTGAGCGGCCCCCGCCGCCGCACGACGTCCAGGGGCGCCACGTCCTCGGCGTGCCCCAGCACCCGGCCGCGCAGGGTGCCCTGCGGAACGGCCCCGAACCAGTACCGCAGATCGCAGGTCGCGGCCGAGAGCTCCAGGTGCAACGCCCCGTCCATGAGCGAGGGGGCCCGCTCCCAGTCGGCCTCGGAGGGGATGTTCGCGGGGGTCATCACTGTGTCCTTTCGGGAACGCCGGGGAGCCGGCCCCACGTGCTCGCGCCGGCGGTGAGTTCGCCGAGGAGAGCGCGGTACGCCGGATGGGTCTCGGGCTCGAAACGCAACCCGAAGGGCTTGAGGTAGTTGCCGAACAGCGCCCGGTCGCCGAAGAGGTGGATGGGCAGCGCGAGCAGCGCCCACTCGGCGCCGAACGCCCAGATCCAGCCCAGCGCCACGAGCCCCTGGGTCACCAGGCTGTGCATCGCGTTGTACGCGAGGTAGTACCCCGTGTGGATCCTGCCGTCCCGCGCGCGCCGGAAGGCGACGGCGCCGGGCAGGTAGCCGAGGAGGTCGATGTAGAGGAACAGGCCGACCGCCGGCCACCAGCGGACCTCGTCCAGGTGCGTGAGGAAGAGGACCACGCACACCACGAGCCCCAGACCGTACTCCGCGCGCACGAGCCGGGCCGTGGTGGGCGTCATGAACAGGTTCTTGGCGTCCACGCCTCACCCCGCCGGGGTGCCGGCGAGCGGGATCTCGGCCGCCGGCAGGGCCACCGCCCGCGCCAGCGCCTCGTCCCCGACGACCGTGCCCTCGCCGCCGAACAGGCCGAGGACCACCCGGGCGATGGTCTCCTTGATCACCCGCTCGGCGACGGGGTCGAGGATGCCGGCGAGGCTCGGGATGCCGAAGTCGAACTCGGCGCCGAAGTCCACCAGGCACCCGCTCCCGGCGGCCTCGACCCGCCAGACCCCGGCGAAGGAGTCGAAGTCCCCGTCGAGCTGGGCGAAGGTGATCGACAGCCGGTCCGGATCGAAGCGGTCGGACTCGGTCCAGCGCAGGATCCCGTTGCGGAAGTACACCTCCCAGTCGCTGACCTCCCCGCCGGCACCGCCCTCACGGACGATCACGGAACGCACCACCGGGGCGAGTTCGGGATACCGGGCGAACCGCCTGACCTGCTCGTATCCCGCCTCGGGCGAGACCTGGGGCAGCGCGACGGCCACGTGAACACTACGCATGGGCGGAGCCACCTTCGAAAGTCGGTACGTAACGGGCCGCCTGCGCTCGGCAGGCGCGGTCGAATGCCTCGTACAGGAAGGCCGTGTCCGAGGCGTCGAGGACGGCGGGCGGCGTGAGCCGCAGCACCAGGTGCGAATTGAGCGAGTGGTTGGCCACCACCCCGTGCGAGATCAGCTCGATGAGCAGATCGCCCGCAGGCCCCGGGATCGCGAACTCGATCCCGATCAGCAGACCCCGCCCGCGCACCTCGCGCACCACCGGCCCGAAGTGCCGCACGGCGATCTCCCGGACGGTGGCCAGGATCTCCGCCCCGAGGTCCCGGGCCCGGTCCACCAGGCCGTCCTCCTCGATCGCGGCGAGCGCGCCGCGCACGGCCGCCATCGCGAGCGGCGAGCCGGAGAACGTCGACGTGTGCAGGTAGGGGTCCTTGTCGAAGGCCGTGAACGCCTCCGGGGTGGCCAGCACGGCCGAGACCGGCAGCACGCCCCCGCCCAGGGCCTTGCCCGCGAGCAGCACGTCGGGGGTCACCGATTCCGCGTCCGCGCCCCACCAGGTCCCCAGCCGGCCCAGGCCCGTCTGGATCTCGTCGACCACGAGGAGCGCGTCGTGGACCCGGCACAGCTCCCGCACCGCACGCAGGTACCCGGGGGGCGGCAGGACCACACCGGCCTCGCCCTGGACGGGCTCCACCACGAAGCAGGCCCGCCCCGGCATCGTCGCCAACAACTCGTCCAGGGCCCGCACGTCACCGAAGGGCACGTGGTGCACCCCCGGCAACAGCGGCCGGAAGGGGTCCTGGAAGACCTCCTTGCCGGTCAGGCTCAGGGCGCCCATCGTCTTGCCGTGGTACCCGCCCCACGTGGCGACCAGCCGGTCCTTGCCCCGGGTACGGGCGATCTTGATGGCCGTCTCCACGGCCTCCGCGCCCGAGCAGGCGAAGTGGACCCGTTCGAGTCCGGCCGGCGCCTTGGCCACCAGGGCCTCGGCCGCCAGGGCCGCCTGCGGCTCCAGGAAGACCCGGCTCGCCACGGGGTGCCGGCCCAGTTGCTCGGTGACGTGCCGCACCACCGTGGGGTGCCGGGCGCCCGTGATCAGCACCCCGTAACCGCCGCAGTTCAGGAACCGGCCGCCGCCGTCGGTCGTGATCCACGCCCCCTCGGAGCCGGTCTCGACGTGACCGCCGAACATCTCGCCCAGGGTGGCGCGCCCCTTGCTGAGGTTGGCCCGGTACAGCCGCCCGATGTGCTCGCGGTCGTGGACGCGCGCGTCCGTGGTCGTGCTCGTGCTCATGGCAGGCTCCTCAGGACAGCAGCAGCGGTCGACCCGCGACGTGCTCGACGAAGGGTTCGGCGAAGGCGGAACGCGACGGCGGGTGGAAGGAGACGCCGTGGGAGGCGGCCGCCAGGTAGCCGATGTCGCCGCCGCCGATGAACGCCATGCCGCCGAGCAGCTCCACGGCCGTGCGGACGGTGTCGCCGATCGCGTCCTGCGCCCCGTACCGCGCCACCAGGGCGGCGGCGAGCGCGGCGTTGTCCCTCTCCCCGTCCTGGATGCTCCGGGCGATCCCCTCCAACAGCAGGGTCGCGGTCTCCAAGCGGGTGAGCAGCCGGGCCCGGTCGGCGACGGAGCCGCGTCCGGCGCTCGTGACCCGTTCGGCGAGAGCGCTGGCGATCCCCAGGTACGAGGCGGTGATCAACATCTCGAACCAGATGAGACCGACGGTCTGCAACTCGTCCGACTCGCCCTCGTCGCCCGCGGTCGTGCGCATCAACTGCTGTTCGTCCACGAGCACGTCGGTGAGGCGGACCTCGTCGCTCTCGGCGCCGGCCAGGGCCCAGCCGGACCAGAAGGGACGCACGCTCAGGCCCTCGGCCTCGCGCGGCACGAGCAGCACGGCCGTGTCCCCCGTGCCGGGGCCGTCGGGGCCGGGCAGGACCACGCTCGCGGTGAGCAGGTCCATGGAGGCGGAGAGGCTGCACGGCTTCTTGGCGCCGTTGACGCGGTAGCCCTTCCCACCCTCGTCCGGACGGGCCTCCATGGTGGGCGAGAGGATGCCGCGGCCCGGCCTGCCCTCGGCGAAACCGGAGGCGACCAGCAGGTTGCGCTCCACGATCCCCTCCAGGAGGGCCCATTCGACGCCCCCGGACCGCAGGCTGTCGGCGAGGGAGAAGAGCGTGGCGACGGAGAAGTGGTGCATGGTGGTGGCCACGGCCAGGGAGGGCGACACGGCGCCGAGCGCCCGGGTCACCCGCACCGCCTCCAGCGGGCTCGCGCCGATGCCGGAGTAGGTGGTGGGGATGACGAGGGCGGGGCCGCCGTGGGAGCGGAACAGCTCGATGGCGGGGCTGCCGGGGCGCTCCAGCTCTTCGAGGGGGAACGCGCCCAGGGCGTCGAGCAGGCCGGGCAGTCGGCGTTCACAGGTCTGGCGGGCGGCATCCAGGGCGCGCACGGGAACTCCTTCGCGAAGGGGCGGGGACGGCGGGGTCAGGGGGTCTTCTTGTCGCGCAGGGTCCGCCAGGCCCCGAACACCGCCTCGCTCGGGCGGGACCCCGTCGAGATGCTCACGCCCTGGAGGTGGGTGGTGCGCAGGATCGGGTAGTTGGCCTCGCCGAACACGCCGCCGGTCAGTCCGGTGCCGCCGTGGGTGGGCAGGCAGGGCAGGAAACCGATGTGCGAGTCGTTGACCTTGAGGAGTCCGCCGTTGCGCACGCGGGCCAGGAACCGGTCCACGACGGCGCCGTCCTTGGCCCACAGCGAGTTGCGCAGGCCGTAGGCGTTGGAGTTGACGAAGTCGACGAACCGTTCCAGGAGTTCCCCGTCGGGCGCGGGTTCGGCGACGACCAGGGGCAGCAGGGGGAAGAAGGTCTCGTGGGCGACGGCCTGGATCTCGCGGGCGTCGTCGAGGCCGCGGACGACGATGACGGTGGGCTCCAGGAAGATCCCGTTGGGGTCGCGGCTCTCGTCCAGTTGCATCGCGTGTCCGCCGCAGGCCAGCTCGGCGCCCTTGGCCAGGGCGTCCTCCAGGTAGGCGAAGAACTTCTCGTTGCGCAGCACCGGGGTGAGCAGGACGTCGGGTTCGCTCGGGTATCCGGGGCGGATGTGGCCGATCTTGCGCACGAGGGCGTCGAGGAGGGCGTCGGCGACCTCGGGGTGCACGAGGACCTGGTTGGGGATCATGCACAGCTGTCCGGAGCCGTAGAAGCTCTCGGTGAGGGCCTCGGCGGCGAGTTCGACGTCGGCGTCCTTCCAGACGGTCACCACGTCGTTGCCGGCCAGTTCGAGCACGGGTTTCTTGCCCTCGGCCACGCAGCGGGCCTCGAACCGGGTGCCGTTCTCGCTGGAGCCGAAGTAGATGATGTCGTCGACGGCGGGGCTCGCGAGCCAGGCCGACAGCACGGGGCCGGGGTCCCCGCAGACCACGTTGAGGGTGCCGGGCGGGGCGCCCACCTCGTCGAGGGCGGGGGCGACGATCTCCTGCATCACGTACATCACGCCGAGCGGGCCGCTGCGCGGGGCGCGGACCACCAGGGCGTTGCCGCCCATCACGGCGGTGACGCCGAGGAGCGCGCTGGACAGCGGGGCGTTCTGGGGCGGGTTGAGGCAGACCACCCCGTCCGGCTGCCGGCGCACCTGGAGCCGGCGTTCGCCGCGGTGGAACTCCTGGAGCATCTGGGAGCGGTAGAAGGCGTTGGAGTCGGGGCTGAAGCACTCCAGCATCCCCGAGACCTGCCATTGGGCGAGCATCAGCGGATGCCCCTCCTGGACGAGGATCTCGGCGAGTTCGTCGGCCCGCGCGGCGAGCTTCTCGTACAGCAGTGAACCCAGGCGCTCGATGCGGGTGTCGAGGGGGAAGGCGCCCCACACGGGCGCGGCCTCGGCGGCGGCGTCGACGGCCGCGAGGACGGTGGCCCGGTCGGCCTTGGCGACCCGTCCGACGACCACGTCGAGGGGGTGGTCGCCGGTGTCCTGCCCCTGCTCCAGCCTCCGTTTGAGGGTCAGGGCGGTGAACACGTCGTCGAGGAGGGCGGCGGAGTCGAGCACGTACACCCACTCCGTGCCCTCGACCACGCGTCCCCCGATGTAGGAGTGATACGTGCGGGCGGTCGCCCTCTGCGGTTTCGGGATAGACAGTTGTGTACTGCCCACGAACACTCCTCGGGATTCGAAAGACCTGGAGGGCGCGTGCCCCGCCGAGGATGTTTCCAGGGGGCCCTGACAGGTCGCTTAGATCTCGCTGAAACGCGGGTTTCAGCACTTCTCCGGGAATTTCTGTTACGTTCCCGCACACCCTTGATCGCCGGGACGATGGAGTGCGTTGATGAGTCAGTCGGTGGAGTCGATTCTCGAACCCGTCCGCAAGTACGGCGACAATCCCAGTGCATTCCTCGTCCTGAACGAGCGGAACGAGCACTTCGCGGGGAGCGGCGGGGGACTCGTGGCCTTTCGGCGGGAGGGGGGTCACCTGATCCAGTTCGGCGGCGTGTTCGCCCCCGAGGAGCGGCGGCGGACGCTGCTCGCGGAATTCAGGGAACACGCGCGGGAAAGGCGGTGCAGGATCACGGGGATCCAACTCCAGCGGGAGGACGCCGAACTGTACGCGGCGGAGGGGTTCACCGTGAATCAGGTGGGTTCCTCGTATTCCGTGCACCTGCCGGAGTTCACGTTGCGGGGTTCGAGGTTCGTGAAGCTGCGCAACAAGGTGTCCAGGGCCCGGCGCAGCGGTGTGGAGGTGCGCGAGCTGCCGTACGACGAGGCGGTCGCGCGGCGGATCGAGGACATCGACCGGGTCTGGCTGCGGGCCAAGGGCCGGCACGTCAAGGAGATCGAGTTCCTGGTGGGGCAGGTGGGGGGTCCGGCCCAGCGGTACCGCAGGCTGTTCGCGGGGCTGATCGAGGGCAGGCCGGTCGCCTACATCTCGTACTCCCCGGCCTACGGGGCGCGTCCCGGTTGGCTCCACGACCTCAGCCGCCGGCTTCCCGACGCGCCGCCCGGGGTGATGGAGGCCGTCAACGCCGCCGCGCTGGAGCGGTTCGCGGGGGAGGGGGCGGGGTGGCTGCACTTCGGCTTCACGCCGTTCACCGGCCTGGACCCGGCGTGCGAGCTGCCCGGTCACAGCGGGTTGACCGGGAGGTTCATGAGGTTGCTCGCGGAGCGGGGCGGGGCGGTCTATCCGGCCGCGACCCAACTGGCCTACAAGGAGAAGTGGGGGCCGCACGTGGTGTCGCCGGAGTACCTGGCGTTCGACGGGAGGGCGAACCTGGGGGCGATCTGGCGGATCCTGCGGGTGACCCGGTCCGTCTGAGGGGCGTGCCGCGGCAGTGCGGTGCCGCGGCGGCCGCGCCGGCTCAGCAGACCTTGTGGCGCAGGCTCTCCTCCTGGCGCAGGATCTCGGCCAGGGTGTCGCGCAGGGCGGGTCCCGGTTCGAGACCGAGTTCGGCGGAGAGCCGGTGCCGGACCCGGTGGAAGGTGCTGATGGCGTCGGCCTGGCGGCCGGAGCGGTACAGGGCGATCATCAACTGCTCGCACAGGCGCTCCCGCAGCGGGTGGCGGGCGAGCAGGTGCTCCAGTTCGGAGACCGTCTCGGCGTGCCGGCCGAGGGCGAGTCGGGCGTCGACGGCGAGTTCCCGGGCCAGCAGCCGGGTCTCCTCCAGCCGGGCGGCGGCGGTCCGACAGATCATGCCGTGGCCGGTGTCGAGCAGCGCGGGCCCGCGCCAGGCGGCCAGGGCCCGGGTGAGGTGGGTCAGGGCCGCGGCGGGCTCGCGCGGTCCCTCGCGGCGCGCGCGTTCGACGGCGGTGCCGAACCGCGAGGCGTCGACGTTCTCCGGCGGGAGGGTCAGGACGTACCCGGATCCCGTCGTGCGGATGACGTCGCGCGTTTCCTCCTTTCCGCTCTGCCGGACCAACACCCGGCGCAGTCGGGCGATGTGCCCCTGGAGCGAGTTCATGGCACTGCGGGGCGGTTGTTCCCCCCACAGCTCGTCCAGGAGGTCGAAGGACGAGACGGTGATTCCGGGCGAGAGGGCGAGCGTCGCGACGATGGCTCTGAGTTTTTCTCCGGGTATCTCGATCTCGATGTGTTGGTCGAACACCTGTAACGGCCCCAGGATGCCGATTTCCATGTCTACCCCCGAGAGATGCGAATGCTGTGTCGCGGTGCGCGGGCCGTCGCGTGCGAGGGAGTCGGCGACCGGATTCCGAAGGGCTCCCGCTCCCCCTGCGGAATTTTCGACCTCGGTCTCGGAATTGTGCGACAGGTAAAGACGGTACCAAGGGGGAGATTTCACTAACAACCCCTCTTGATCGAATTGGCCTGATTCCGGATTCGCGCGGAGCTCGCGGCCGGCCTGAAACCACCGGTGGGGGCACGCCTGTTGGCCGGCATGGACATGCTCATCGAAACGCTGACGAATGGGATGCCGGAGATGTTCCGAATCTTGGTGTTCACGAGATTTCTCCACCCTGTTTTCCGTCGGGGGGCGAGAAACCGTGGGTTGTTACCGGCCGGTTTTTCGTCCATTACCGGCCGGCGCGCCGGTCCCGGTCGCGGCCGGCGTGGCCGGATCTCGCGCCGCGAGCGCTTTCCTCGGGTCGGGTGCCCGCCCCCATTGCTGATGCGTACTCCTGGTAGGTAATCTTGGTGGGGCCGCTCCCTCCTCACGGCATTCCGAACCGGCGACACCTCGGGGGAAAGGGCCGCAGGGAGGAGCACGACCGTGACCCGACAGGCAGGGGCGAGCAGGGCCGGCCGCCGCACACAGCAGGAGCGTTCGTCCGCGACCACCGGTCAACTCCTCGGCACGGCGCGGAAGCTGTTCGCCCAAGAGGGCTACGCCGGTACCTCGCTCGACGCCGTCTGTGACGCCGCCGGCCTCACCAAGGGCGCGTTCTACCACCACTTCAAGAACAAGCAGCAGCTCTTCCGCGCGGTGTACGAACGCGAGCAGCAGGACCTCTCCGACGTCATCGCGCAGACCTACTCGCAGTACGACGACCCCTGGGAAGCGCTGTTCCAGGGGATGCGGCAGTTCCTGGTGGGCTCCATGGAGCCGAGCACCCAGCGCATCACCCTCATCGACGCCCCGGGCGCCCTGGGCTGGGAGGCGATGCGGGAGATCCGGGCCGACTGCCGCCGCATGATGCTCTACGGAATGTCCCGGGCGCTGGGCAAGGGCCGCTTCCCGCGACACGAGGTCGACTCCCTCACCTCGATGGTCTACGGGGCCCAGTGCGAGGCCGCGATGGCGATGGCGCACGCGGAGGATCCCGAGGTCCTCCTCCAGGCGACCCTGAGCCAGTTCCGCGGGTTGTTCGAGGCCCTCGTCCGCACCGCTCCCGCCGCGAACGACCGGTAGTGACGAGGGCCGCTCGATCGGAGGACCCCATGTCGGGCACGTCGCAGTCCGTCCTCGTCGCCGGGGCCCGGACACCCGTCACCGGCCGGGGCACGGGCCCGCTGTCCGCGGTCGACGCGGGCGCGGTCGCGATCAGGGCCGCGCTGGACCGCGCCGGCATCGCCGGACACGACGTGGGGCACGTGGTCGTGGGCGGCGACCCGGCGTCGGACCCCGGGCCGCGCGCCGCCCGGGAGGCCGCGCTCAAGGCGGGGGTGCGGCCGTCGGCGCTCCCCCTCGCCGCCGGGACCGGCGCCGCCGCGCGGGGTCTGTCCGTTCTTGCCCGCGCGGACGCCCTAGTCCGCTCGGGCGCGCACGAGATCGTGATCGCGGCCGGACTGGAGGCGCTGCGGGCCCCGCTCGCCCGGGAACCGGAGCTCGCCGAGGCCCTTCTCGGCCGCTTCGTCTGCGAGGCCGCCGCGCGCGCGGCCTCCACCGTGCCGGAGAAGGACGGGGCCCGGCACTGGGCCGAGCGGGCGGTCGCCCGCGCGCCCGCCTCGGTCCCCGCCGTACGGATCTGCGTCCCCGAGGCCGGTGCGCGGGGCGTGCGCGAGGCGGCCCCGGTGCCCGGCGGCGCGGCGGCCGTGGTCGTGGACAGGGCGCTGGCCGACTCCTTGGGGCTCGGCCGGTTGGCCCTGATCTCCGCGTACGCCGCGGTGACGGGGTCGGCCGGATCCCCGGCGGCGCTCGCCGCACGGGCCCTGGAGGAGGCGCTGGAGCGGGCCGGGCTGACCGCGGCCGGACTCGATCACGTGGAGGTGGACCGGGCCCTGCCGGCCGGGTCCGCGCTGCTGTCGCGCCGCCTCCCGGCCCCGGCCCGTGACCCGGCCGCGCAGGGCGCGGACCTTCCCGACCTGCCCCTGGGCGCCTCGGGACCGCGGATCGCGCTGCACCTGGCGCAGGTGCTCCACCGGGGCGGCGGCACCTTCGGCGCGGCCGTCCGCGCGGACGCCGGCCGGGGCGAGGCCCTGATCATCCGCGGCGGGCCCTGATCCGGCCCGGCACCCGGCTCACCGGACGGACGAGCCGCCGTTCACCCCGAGGTGGACGCCCAGCCGACGGATCACCGCCGCGCCCGCGACGGCGTGGCCCCGGGGCGTGACCTCCCGGTCGGCCCGGTCGCGGATGTCGGCGTCGGAGTTGGCGGGGTGGACGCTCAGGTCCACGTGGACCGCGCCCGTGCGCAGCGCCAGCCCCCGGACGCGTTCGGCCAGCAACCGCAGCCGCCCCTGCCGGAGGTCCGCCGGGGCGGGCTGCCCGGCAGGGGCGCGGTGCGCGGCGAACGGGGACAGCAGGGCCACCTCGACCCCCGCGTCCCGCAACGGCCCGACGATCCGGGCCAGTTCGGCCTCCGTCACGTCGGCGTCGAAGGAGTCCCGCAGCACGTCGCTGCCGCCGGCCGCCACGGCGGCCAGGTCCGCCCGGAAGGCCAGGGCCCGGCCCAGTTGCCCCGCGCGCACGTGCGCGGCGACCGCGTCCCGCCGGGCCAGGTTGACGTACGCCAGGTCGGGACGGGTCGCCCGCAGGGCGGTGGCCACCCGGTCCGCCCACGGGCCCCCGGCGCGGCCTCGCGCGGTGTCCGCTCCCCGTGCGAAGCCGTCGCCGAGCACGACGAACCGCCCCCACGGGGCCGGCGCCAACAGCTCGGCGGCCGCCTCCGGGTCGATGCGGTAGGGGTCCTCCCCGTCGGCGGCGGAGACGGTGTTCACGGTGTCCTCCTGAGATCGGATGGTCCCGCGGCCGCACCGGGACGCGACGCGACGGGGCGTGGTGCGGGGGTGGGATGGGGATGCGGACGGGGACGCCGAAACCCGGGCCCCTCTGACGAGGAGCCCGGGGGTCCCGACGGCGCGGGCGTCACGGGGGACGGACACGCCCGTGCCGGCCGGAACCGTCCTGTGTTCTCGGTGGATCAGTGGTGGATCAGTGCTGGATCAGCGGAGTCCGGCGGCGAGCCGGTCGCCGAGGACGCGGACGATCTCCGTCGCGACGACGGCCTGCCCGCGCGCGTTGAGGTGCAGACCGTCCGAGGAGAAGATCGGCTCCTTGCCGGCGGGGTGGGCGGGCAGGTCGACGTGGAGGCCGCCCAGCCGCTCCGAGACGCCCCGGGTGAGCTCGGAGAACCGCTGGATCCGCTCCCGCATCACCGCCTTGTACTTCTCGGCGACGTACGGGGTCCAGGTGTTGTCGAACAGGCCCATGGTCACCACGGTGCACCCGGTCTCGCGCAGCGCCGAGACGATCCGGACCTGCTCGCGCTCCACGGCGTCCGCGTCGAAGTGCTTGCCCAGCATGTCGTTCCCGCCCGCCACCACGACGGCGAGGTCGGGGGCGAAGGCGAGCGCGGCGTCGAGCTGGGTCTCCCGGACCCGGGCCGCCGTCAGGTCGCGGACGCCGAGGTTGCGGTACTCCAGCCCCGGGTTGATCCCGCGCAGCCCGACCGCGAGACGGTCGGCCCAGCTGTGGTTCCCGTAGCCCTCGACGGGCTCGCGGGTGCCCTCCACGATGCTGTCGCCGACGGCCGCGTACCGGAGCCAGGGGGCTCCCCGCAGCCGGCCGGCGATCTCCTCTGCCGTCAGGAGGTGGGGGTCGCGCAGTTCCCGCGAGAGGTCGGGCGCGAGCTCGGGGACCGTCATGGTGACTGCTCCTTGGGGTGAGGGGTCGCTCGGCTTCAGTTGGCGGCGTCGACGGCCGCGGGCTGCTGCGTTCCGGCGGTCGGCGGCGCGGGGGCGGCCGGGGCCTGCGGCGGCCGGGTGCTGAGCCCGAGGCCGAGCAGGGCCACCACGACGGAGGAGCACGCGGCGATCAGGTAGATGTCCTCGAAGTCGGCGACGTCCGAGAGGGTGCCGGAGACCACGGTCGCCAGCACCGCGATGCCCAGGGCCCCGCCGATCTGACGCGCGGTCTGGTTCAGGCCGGTGGCGCCGGCGAACCGCAGCGGGGACACCGAGAGCGCGGCGGCCGTGGAGGTGCCGGTGGTGATGGCGCCCATGCCGATGCCCGCCAGGATGCCCAGCGGCAGCCAGTAGGCGAGGAACATCGAGTGGTCCGGGAGGGTGAAGGCGAGCAGGAAGCCGGTGCCGGCCAGGATGACCGCGCCGCCGGTGGTGGCGAGCCGGGGGCCGAAGGAGGGCGGGAGCTTGCCCACCTGCATGGCCACGATCGTCGCGGCGAACGCGCCCGGGGTCATGGCGAGGCCGGCCTCCAACTCGGAGTAGCCCCACACCTGGGTGACGTACAGGACGCCGACCAGGAGCCACGCGAACAGCGCGATGCCGTAGAAGAACGCCGCCGCGTTGGCCAGGGCGAAGGTGCGGCTGCGCCACAGGGAGATCTCCAGGGCGGGCGCCGGGTGCTTGGCGGACCGCAGCAGGCACAGTGCGATCAGGACCGGGCCGGCGATGAGGGCGACCAGGCTCTTGGGGTCGGACCAGCCCCAGTCGCCGACCTTGCTGACGCCCAGGCAGAGCACGCCGACGCCGGCGCCGAGCAGGACGGTGCCGAGGGCGTCGGGCAGTTTGCGTTCGGTGCCCGCGCCCGCGGTCCGGGGGATGCCGCTCGCCCCGTACAGGAAGAACAGGCCGAACGGGATGTTGATCAGGAAGAGGGAGCGCCAGCCGAAGACGTCCACCAGGACGCCGCCGACCGTCGGGCCGACCGCCGCCGCCAGCGCCGCCGCCGCGCTCCACTGCCCGATGGCCGCGCGACGGCGCTCGGGCGGGGAGTCCATGAGGACGATGGCGAGGGAGGCGGGGATCATGGCCGCCGCGCCCAGGCCCTGGACCGCGCGGGCCCCGAGCAGGGTCGCGAGGTTGGGGGAGAGGGCGCACAGCAGCGAGCCCACGGTGAAGACGCCCACACCGACGAGGAACAGCTTGCGCCGCCCCAGGGTGTCCGCGAGCCGCCCGGCGGGGGCCAGGAGGGCGGCGAACACGACCGCGTAGATGGTGATGACCCAGGACAGGTCCTTGAACGCGGACTGCGCGAAGTCCTTGTGCAGATCGGGAACGGCGAGGTTCACGACGGTGACGTCGAGCACGGCCAGGAACGACGCCCCCGACGCCAGCAGGAGCAGCGAGGGTAAGCGTCGCTGTGGAACGTCGACACCAGTGGTAGCCACGGGACTGACCTTTCTTAGATACCGTTGGTAGGAATGTATTTACCTCCGGGAGTGAGTGTCAACGGACTCTCCGCGACGTGACCCAGGTCACTCGCGACCGATCGGCGCGAGCACCGGCAACACGCCCGGAAGCACCTCGACGCTGTAGCGCGCGAGGCCCTCGGCCCCCAACTCGCCGTCGTGTTCGAAGGACAACGGCCGCCCGTCGAGCCGCTCGACCACGATCCGCGAGCCCCGCTCGTACACCACCCCGGGCCGCCCCACGTGGCTCCCGTCGCGGGTCAGACCGGCCAGTTCCCGGACGTCCGTTTGCCCGCCCACCACGCACACGTCGAGGAGGCCGTCGTCGACGACCGAGTGCGGCAGCAGTTCGAACCGGCCCGCGCGATGCCGCCCGCCCCCGATGTTCACGAAGGTCACCGGCCCCTCGTGGACCACCGCGCCGTCCACGCTCACCCGCCCCTCGTACGGCACGTACGTGCGCATCGTCCGTTCGACGGCGAGCCGGTAGCGGTCCCTGCCCTGCACGTCGAGCAGGTCCCGCGCGGCCACCAGCACCTCGGCCACCAGCCCCGCGCCCGCGCCGAGCAGGGCCCAGGCCCCGGTCTCCCGGACGTGGGCCATGTCCACCCGCCGCAGCCGCGGGCGACCACCCGTCAGGGCCCGCTCCAGCACCTCGGACCAGGGGGCGTCGGCCCAGATCTCCCGGAAGAAGGAATTCCCGGTGCCGAAGGGCAGGTTCAGCATCGCCGGCGCCCGGCCGGCCGGACGCGCCGGGTTCGGCCGGGCCAGCCCCGAGGCCACCTCCCCGGCCGTGCCGTCACCCCCGAGCACCACCACCGCGTCGACGTCCGCGGTGGACGCGCCCGCCGCGCACTCCTGCGCGTGCCCCCGCCGCGTGGTCCGCACGACGTCCACCCGCGGCACCAGCCGCTCGCACCGCGCGATGACCTCGTCGACACGGCTCCGGTCCCCGGCGCCGGCCCGGGGATTGGCGATCAGCAGCACCCGCCGCGCCCAGGTCGGTTCAGCCGGCACGGTGACCCTCCTCCCGGGGCAGGCGCCGGGCCGCGACCAGGCCCATGAAGTCGTCGTCACGGCAGTACGGGTCTGCCCCGCCGTAGCGCCGCACCAGATCGGGCACGCGCAACAGTTCCACCGGCTCGAAGCCCGCCGCCCGCGCCGCCTCGGCGGCGGTCCGCGGGGTCAGGCCGTTGACGTACGGCTCACCCTGCTCGGCCACCTGACGCGCCATCGAGAGGGCCCCCTCGTGGGCGCTGGTGCCGTCCACGACGGCCCGGTCCATGTAGTCGAAGACCAGCAGGCTGCCGGGGGCGACGAAGGCCCCCAGCTCGATCAGGGTCGCCCGGGCGGCCTCGGACGGGAGGAAGAACGTCACCCCGAGCCACCCCACGACGCACGGCGTCGAGGGGTCGAAGCCGTGCGCGGCGAGCGCCTCGCCCAAGGGCTCACCCGTCGTGAAGTCCAGCGGCACCGAGGTCACCGACGGGGCCCGGACCCCCGCCGAACCGAGCGCCTCCAGCTTCGCGGCCTGGGTGGCGGGGTGGTCCACCTCGAAGAACCGCACCCCCTCCGGGCCGTCGTGACGCAGCGCCGTCGTGTCGAATCCGGCGCCGAGCAGCACCACCTGACGCACCCCGCTCGCGACGGCGCCCGCGACCCGCTCCTCGAAGTACCGCTGGCGCAGCAGGATCTCGGCGATGAACCCGCCGTGGGCCCGGTCCAGCCGCCCGAGCCGGTCGAGCGCCTCCTCGGAGGTGACCGGCGGGGGCACCGTGACGAACAGGTGCGCGTAGGTGTCGCCGAGCAACCGTCGCTCCGGCACGACGACGGCGTCGGCGGCGCGGGCCCGGGCGGTGAGGTGCGCGGTCTCGCTGGAGTGCCCCGACCGCAGTCGGGTGGGCGGAAGTGCGGCGGTCATGACGGTGCCTCTCGCTCGGGAGGTTCGGGGACTGAACGCGAACACCTCCTGTTACGCGACAGGCCCGCGAGCCCCTCAAAACGAGTCCGCGCCACGACGCGCGCCCCCGTGTCGAGGGCTCCGGCCGGTTCGCGCGTAAGACACGCGTGGACATCGCGACGCGACGGCGACAACGCCCGCGCGTGCCCGACGGAACCGAGGGAGAACCCGTGACGACGCTCGCGGAAGAACTGGCGCGATGGGCGAGTGCCCTGCGCCTGGACGACGTGCCCGACGATGTGGTCACCACCGCCAAACACCAGATCCTGTCCCAGTCGGCCGCCGTGCGCGCCGGTCTCGACCACCCCCTGGGGCGCCGGTTCGTCCGGGCCTTCGGCGCGCCCCTCCAAGAGGACCCGGCCCGCTCCGCGTACGTCCTGGCGAGCCTCGGCTCCTGGCTGCACTTCGACGACACGGCCTACGCCGGACACCTGTCCAACTCGACCGTGACCGTTCCCCTCGCCTACGCCCGTCGACAAGGGCTCACGGGGGAGCGGCTGCTCACCTCGATCATCGTCGCCAACGAGACGGCGGCCCGGATCACCGCGGCCACCACGCTCGGCCCCTTCCGCGGCCAGAGCGCCGCGTTCACCCACGTCACCGGCGCGATAGCGGGCCGGCTGCGCGGCGAGGACGCGCCCGCGCGGCGCTGGGTGGACACCCTCGGCCTCGGCTTCGGACTCCCCCCGCGCACCGTGCCGGTGGGCTTCCTCGACGGAGACGCCAAGCTCTTCGGGGCGGCGACCCCGGTCCGGGTGGGGCTCGACGCGTGCGAGGCGTCGGCGGCGGGACTCGCCGGCAGCCCGGTGATCTTCGAGCACCCGGAGGGCTTCCTCTCCCGCTTCGCCACGGTGCCGCTGCCCGAGGCCATCGTCGCCGGACTCGGCACGCGCTGGCACACCCGGACGACCTCCTTCAAGGTGCACCCCGGCGGCCCGGGCATGGACGCCGCCATCGACGTGGGCCTGGAGCTGCACCGCGAACTGTCGACCCCGGACCGGCCGCTGCGCGCCGAGGACATCGCCGAGGTCACCGTGGACACCTCCCTCTACACGGCGGCGGTGGAACGCCGGGCCGCCGAGTACCTGCGCGGAGAGGTCTCCCCGGTCAGCGCGCTGGTCTTCTCGCTGCGCTACACCCTGGCCACCGCCCTGCTCACCGGGCGGCTCAGCACCGAGGACTTCACGGAGCGGGCGCTCGCCGACACCGAACGCTGGGCGCTCGCCGACCGCGTCGAGGTGCGCCTGGACCGGGAGATGACCCGGGAGCTGTTCCACGGCGAGGTGCCCTTCGGGGAGGCCCTGCGGCAGGCCGGGGAACGCGGGACGCCGTGGCTGCGCCAGTTCGGCGCGGCCTGGGAGGGGGACGGGAACTGGCTCGTCGACCTCGTGGGCGAGCTGCCCCCGTCGAACCCGGACTTCTCGGGCGCCCGCAAGGTGACGGGCGCGCGGGTGCTGGTGCGCCTGCGGGACGGCCGCGAGTTCCGACGCGAGCTGCACGTGCCGCGGGGAGCCGTCGGCGGCGGCGCGGACCGCCCGCCGATCGCGGAGGTGGTGCGCGAGAAGTGGCTGGGCACGGGGGGCGGCGAGGAGTTCGCCGACGGCGTCGACCGGCTGGAGAAGGCGTCCGCCGAGGAGGTGGCCGAGCTGATCCCGCTGATCCTCGACGGCCACCCGGCGAACCCGGCCCGCTGACGCCGAGGGGCCGGTGGTGTCCCCCCGAGGAGGGGACACCACCGGCCCCGTACCGGCACCGGCTCGGCGCGGCGGCCTCAGCCGAGGGTGCCCTCGGCGATGGCCACGTGCACCTCGTCGCGCCGCGCCTCCATCTCGCGCCGCTCCGCGTCCAGGGCCTCCGCCCGCAGCTCGTCGGACTCCATGAGCTTGACCAGGTCGGCGCCCCCGAGGTGCAGCACCCCCATGTCGTCGTATGCCTGCTGGATCCTGGGGCTCCACAGGCCGATGTCCTTGACGCACGGAACGATCCGGGTGAAGAGCAACGAACGGAAGGCCCTCATCCGGGGCCCGTTGTTCATGTACTCCATGCACTCCTTCATGTCGAAGCCGAGGTTCTCCCAGACCTCCTGCATCCGCAGCCGGTCCCGCATCAGGTGGCAGCCCTCGATGATGAACTCCTCGCGCTCCGCCAGCTCCCGACTGCTCAGGTTCTTGTAGTAGTCCCGCAGGGCCAACCGCCCGAAGGCCACGTGCCGGGCCTCGTCCTGCATGATGTAGGACAGGATCTGCTTGGGCAGCGGCTTGGTGGTCTTGTCCCGGAGGATGCCGAACGCGGCCAGCGCCAACCCCTCGATGAGCACCTGCATGCCGAGGTAGGGCATGTCCCACCGGGAATCGTCGAGGGCGTCGCCGAGCAGCGCCTTCAGGTGGGGGCTGATCGGATAGCTCATCTCGATCTTCTCCTTCACGAACCGGGAGAAGAGCTCCATGTGCCGGGCCTCGTCCATCACCTGGGTGGAGGCGTAGAACTTCGCGTCGATGTCGGGCACGGACTCCACGATGCGCGCCGAGCAGATCATCGCGCCCTGCTCGCCGTGCAGGAACTGGCTGAACTCCCAGGCGGCCATGTGCTGCCGCAGTTCCTGCTTCTCCCGCGTGTTGAGCTTGCCGTACTGCCGCGACCCGTACAGGCCGAGGGTGTGCTCGGGGGTTCCGAGGACGTCGAAGGGATCGACCTCCAGGGACCAGTCGATCCGTTTCGCGCTGTCCCACTGCTTGTCCTTGCCCTTTTGATAGAGCTTCAGCAGCGTCTCGCGCTCGGAGTCGTACTCCCACGTGAAGTGGTTCCTCCCCCGCATGGGGAAGTTCCAGGCGAGTTCGGTGTCGTCGTCGGTACGGGCACTCGGGCCGGACATAGGGCACATCTCCTGAGGTCTGCGAAGAGCGCTGCACGGCGACGTGTCCGGCGACGTCTTCTCGTCGTCGGACACGTCGCCGTCCTCGTCTTGCACACGCGGCGGAGAGGGCAGGATTCGAACCTGCGGGGGGCCTGAACCCCGGCCGGGACACGTCCCGGCCCCGTTGGGCCACTACGGGAACCTCTCCCTGCGTCCACCGGCCTCACCCGGTGACGTCCCCACAGTGCCAAAGCCCCCTGAGACCCCGCTGAAACCCCGATCTCAGACGAGGTGCTCGAAGCTGCCCCAGCCCTGGCCGATGACGGTGCCGGGGTTCAGGCCGTTGCCCTTGCCGGTGTAGAGGTACAGGTCACCGGTGGTCCGGTGGGTGGCGACCACGTCGGCGCGGCCGTCGTCGTTGACGTCGGTCAGGGTCAGCTGCGCCATCCCGCCGAAGCCGGTGCCGATCTCCACCGCGCCGCCGACCCCGCCCGAGGCGTTGCCCGGGTACAGGTACAGGGCGCCGGTGTCCTCGCGCATCGCGACCACGTCGGCGCGCTTGTCGCCGTTGAAGTCCCCGGCGACGAGATGGGTCATCTTGTCCCAGCCGCTTCCGATCCGCTTGGTGAAGGCGACGCCGGAGCCGTTGCCGGTGTAGAGGTTCAAGCCGGCGTCGGTCTTGTCGACGGCGACGATGTCGGCCTTGCCGTCGCCGGTGAAGTCGCCGGCGGCGAGTTGTTCGACGCCGGTCCAGCCGTGCCCGATCTCGCTGGTGGCCTTGAACCCGCCCTTGCCGTTGCCGACGTACAGGAACAGATCACCGGTGGTCTTGTTGGTGGCCACCAGGTCGCCGTCCCCGTCGCCGTTGAAGTCGGCTGCGGCCACCTTGTCCATCGCGCCCCAGCCGGACCCGACCTCCCCGGCGAAGGCGACGCCCGAGCCGTTGCCGGCGTACAGGCGCAGGGTGCCGCCCGCGTCCACGCCCAGCAGGTCGTCCTTGAGGTCGCCGGTGAAGTCGTGGTCCCGGTGCACCTCGGGCGCCGGGTACGGGTCGGCGTGGTCCCCGGCGAGTCCGGCCACGGCGCCGCAGTGCGGCCAGGCGCCGGCGCCCTGCCCGGCGAGGACCTTCTCGGCGATGAGGATCTGCTGCTTTTTCGTGGCCTGGTGCGCGTTGGGGGCGTAGTCGCGGCCCCCGTAGGCGGCCCAGGTGGAGGCGGAGAACTGCAGGCCCCCGTAGTAGCCGTTGCCGGTGTTGATGGCCCAGTTCCCCCCGGACTCGCACTGGGCGACCTTGTCCCAGGTGGAGACGGAGGCGGCGGACGCGCCGTGCGCGAGCAGCAGCGGGGCGGCGAGGGCGGTGACGAGGAGCGGGGCGAGGGCGCGGCGGCGGAAGGGGGCGTGCGGAGCGCGGGACATGACGGGGCTCGTTTCGTTCGGGCGGGGCGGGGCGGGGTGGGGCGGCGGGGGCGGGCGGCGCCGGCGGTCGCGGCGCCGCCCGCGGGGGAGCGGCGGTGTTGCCCGGGGGCTCAGACGAGGTGCTTGAAGGTGCCCCAGCCCTGGCCGATGACGGTGCCGGGGTTCAGGCCGTTGCTCTTGCTGGTGTAGAGGTACAGGTCGCCCGTCGACTTGTTCGTGGCGACGACGTCGGCGCGGCCGTCGTTGTCGATGTCGGTCAGGGTCAGCTGCGCCATTCCGCCGAAGCCGGTGCCGATCTGGATCGCCGATCCGACGCCGCCGCCGGAGGAGTTGCCGGGGTAGAGGTAGAGGGTGCCGGTGTCCTCGCGCATGGCCACGATGTCGGCGCGGTTGTCGCCGTTGAAGTCGCCCGCGACCAGGTGGGTCATGCCGGCCCAGCCCTGTCCGATCTGCTTGGTGAAGGCGACGCCGGAGCCGTTGCCGGTGTAGAGGTTCAAGGTGGCGTCGGTCTTGTTGACGGCGACGATGTCGGCCTTGCCGTCGCCGGTGAAGTCGCCGGCGGCGAGTTGTTCGACGCCGGTCCAGCCGTGCCCGATCTCGTTGGTGGCCTTGAACCCGCCGTCGCCGTTGCCGGTGTAGAGGAAGAGCTCGCCGGTGGTCTTGTTGGTGGCCACCAGGTCGCCGTCCCCGTCGCCGTTGAAGTCGGCGGCGGCCACCTTGTCCATCGCGCCCCAGCCCTTGCCGACCTCGTTGGAGAAGGCCACGCCGGAGCCGTTGCCGGCGTACAGGCGCAGGGCCCCGCCCGCGTCCACGCCCAGCAGGTCGTCCTTGAGGTCTCCGGTGTAGTCGTGGTCGCGGGTGGCCACCACGTCCTCGACGATGTTGTCGTACCGGTAGGGGATGTAGGAGCTCGCGTTGTTGAAGTACGCGTAGGGGATCTCGCGGCGCACGGTGTGCGGGGGCGTCTGTTCGATGCCGATGTAGGAGGTCTTCGAGGAGTCCGTCCAGCGCTCGAAGAGGACCACGTGCGAGCCGCTCGTCGGGTTGGCGGCGTTGTGGAAGAGCAGCGCGTCGCCCTTGCGGAGCTCGTTCTTGGTGATCCGGGTGGCGTAGTCGTCGAGGTTCCCGGTCCACGCGTTGGTGCCGAGGTTCCAGGCCATCGAGACCATGCCGGAGCAGTCCGTGCGGTAGCCGTCGCGGTAGTCGCTCTGGCTGTACGGGACCTTCGCGTCCACCCAGGTCTTGGCCCGGGCTATGACGGCGCTGCGGGTGATCGGCGCCGCCGCGGCCAGGGCGAAGGCGCCCGGGCCCTTGTACGCCGTCGCGCCCTGGAGCGGGCCGGGGGTTCCCTGGGGGTGCGGGATCTCCGCGCCGGGCGTGGCGGTCGCGGTCGCGGCGGCCCGGGGGGCGTTCGGGGCGGCGTGGGCGACGGTGGCGCCGAGAGCGCCGACGACGGTGGTCGAGGCGAGGACGGCGGCGAGCAGGACGGAACGCGAGGTGGTGGTCATGGGCATGGCAAGTCTCAACTCCTGGGAACCCGTTGCCGGGAGGAACGACGAGGAAAGGTGACGAAGAACGTGACGAAGAAGAGGGCGGGGCGCGGATCAGCGCACGGGGCGGCGCGCCCCGCCGGCGGGGGGCCCGACGCGCGGGGTCACTGCCACCCGAGGTCCCGCGTGGAACCCGCCGGGATCGACTGCCACCCGAGGTCCAGCGGCGCGACACCGGTCGCCGCCGCGGCCCGGACCGTCACGGTCTCCTGCGCCCCGGCACCGACACCGGCGACACCGGCGACACCGAGCGAGACGGCGGAGAGGGACAGGGTGAGGACCGCGGCGGCCTTGGCGAGACGAACGGAGAACATCCGGGTGCCCTTTCGGGGAGGTGGCCACAAGGGGCCACACCTGCTGACGGGTGGTGTGACGCGGACGCCTCCGGCCCCGTCTTCCGCGGTGAGGCGGGGCCCGTGTGCGTCCCCCGGTCGGTGTCTCCCTCCCGGTGACCACTACTTTCGTCGGCGTTCGGGCCCGGCGGAAGGAGATCCCCCTGGCCCCAAGAGGCCCTGGCCCATTGGGGCCAGCAACGGCGCCTCGGCCCGTACGAGCGTCCACCCGCGCAGCCCCGCGTGCTCGCCCAGCAGCCGTCCGCAGACCCTCGCCACCCGCTCCTCGGCCTGCGCGAGGGAGTCGGCCAACACGAAGAACCCGAGCACCGGATCGGGCACCGCCCGCGGGTGCGCGCTCACGTGCTCCACGGCCTCCTCGGCGCGCGCGGTGTCCAGGGCCCGCGCGGCCGCGTCCACCGGCAGCACGGACCCGGTGGTGTCCGAGGGCGCCCGCAACCGGGCGTGAATGAGGTACATGTGCCAGAGGCTGTCAATCTCCGACACTCCCGGCCAGAGCACCCCGCCGGCCCCTTTGGTCCACGGCCCAAAGGGGCCCGAGTCCCAGGGAATACCGGCCGGCCCGCATGGCCGGAACCGTGCGATGATCACCCCCATCGCACCGGTCGAGGGGGGAACCTTGCCATGTTGACGTCGTTGGGCCTCGCTCCACACACCGAGGCCGTCTACCGGGCCCTGCTCGTGCACCCGGACCACGGGGTGGCCGCCCTGGCCGCCCGCCTCGACCTCTCCGAGGCCGAGGTCCGGTCCGCGCTCGACGACCTCAGCGAACTGGCCCTCGTGCGCCCGGCGCACGGCGCCCCCGGGCGGCTGCACGCCATCAGCCCCGACGTCGGCATGGAGATCCTGCTCGCCCGGCAGCAGGCCGACCTCCTCGCCCAACAGCAGCGCGTGGCCGCCTCCCAGGCCGCCGCCGCCCAACTCATCTCCGAGTTCGCCGATCTGCGGCCCGCCGTCGGCCAACCCGGGGTCGAACAGCTCATCGGTCTCGACGCCATCCGCGACCGCATCGCCGTCCTCCAGCGCGACATGCGCGAAGAGGTCATGATCCTCGCCCCCGACGGCGAACAGACCAAGGAGAACCTGGAGGCGGCCCGACCCCTGGACCAGGCCCTCCTCGCACGCGGGGTCCGCATGCGCACCGTCTACCTCGACAGCGTCCGCAACAGCCCCCACACCCTGGCCTACGCCCAGTGGCTCTCCGAACTCGGCCGCGAGGCCCGCACCGCCCCCACCCTCCCCCTGCGCATGATCATCGCCGACCGGTCCACCGCGATCATCCCCGTCAACAGTGACGACTCGGCCGCCGGCGCCGTCGTGCTGACCGGTCACGGCACCCTCACCGCCCTGTGCGCCCTCTTCGAATCGATCTGGGCCGGCGCCAAACCCTTCGGCGAGGCGCCCACCCGCACCACCGAGGGCCTCACCGACACCGAACTCACCACCCTGCGCCTGCTCGCCGAGGGCCACACCGACGAGGCCATCGCCAAACGCCTCGGCGTCTCCCACCGCACCGCCCGCCGCGTCGCCACCACCCTCATGGAACGCCTCGACGCCCGCAGCCGCTTCCAGGCCGGCGTCAAGGCCGCCCACCACGGCTGGCTCTGACCGCTTCCGGCCGGCGCGGGCGGTCAGCCCTGGGCGCGGTGCGCGCCGGGGGTGTGCCCGAAGACGCCCCGAAAGGCATCGATGAACGCGCCGGTCGTGGCCCAGCCGCACGCGTGGGCCACGGCGGTGACCGTCCGGCCCTCGGCGAGCAGGATCAGGGCCCGGTGCAGGCGCAGTTGGGTGCGCCAGCGGGTGAAGGTCATGCCCGTGTCGGCGGTGAACAGCCGGGTCAGGGTCCGCGCGCTCGCGCCCACCTCCCGGCCCAGCGCGTCGAGGGTGCGCGGATCGGCGGGATCGGCGATCAGGATCTCGCAGAGCCGCCGCAGCCGGGGCTCGGTCGGCGACGCCAGGTGCAGGGGCTGCTCCGGGGAGAGCGTCAGGCGGTCGAGGAGCACCTCGAACAGCCGCCGCCGTTCGGGCCCCGCGGTCGCGGGCTCCCGGGTGTACGTCAGGATCAACTCCCGCAGCAGCCCGTCCACGGTGACGACGACCGGTCGCCCCGGGTCCAAGGCCCGACGCGAGGCCGGCACTCCCACCAGGTGCAGGTCGATGGGGCCGTGCGCGCGGTGGGCGTGCACCGTCCCGGCCGGCACCCACACGGCCCGGTTCGCCGGCGCCACCCAGGTGCCGATCCCGGTGGTCACGGTGAGCACGCCCCGGGCCGCGTACACGAGTTGGTGGTCGTCGTGCCGGTGCGGCTCGATGTCGGCCCCGGCGGCCATCCACTGCACGCGGGTCGGGGCGATCGACTCATGGCGGATTGCACGCATGGATTGGCAGTTTATCGGAAGTGCGACACGGGGCGGGGGGACCACGATGGCGAGGTGCCCACGAACACGCCCGAAATCCCATCTCCCCCCGCCCGTCGCCGTCCGGACCGCACGATCACCCTCCTCGCCGTCGGACACGCCTGCGTCGACGTCTACCAGGGCGCCGTCGCCGCCCTCGTCCCCTTCTTCGTCGCCGAACGCGCCTACACCTACGCCGCCGCCTCCGGCATCGTGCTCGCCGCCTCTCTCCTGTCCTCCGTGGCCCAACCCCTGTTCGGCGCCCTCACCGACCGCAGGGCCATGCCCTGGCTGCTGCCCGCCGGCACCGTGGTCGGCGGCCTCGGCGTCGCCCTCGCCGGACTCGGCGACTCCTACGCCCTGACCCTGTTCTTCGTGGCGATGTCCGGCATCGGCGTGGCCGCCTACCACCCGGAGTCGGCCCGTGTCGCCCGGGTGGCCTCGGGGGGCGGCCACACCGGCATGAGCTGGTTCTCCCTCGGCGGCAACCTCGGGTTCGCGACCTCGCCCGCCCTGGTCGCCCTCGTCGTCGGATTCGGCGGCCTGACCCTGTCCCCCCTGCTCCTGCTGCCGGCCCTCGCCGGCAGCGTGCTGTGCCTGCCGGCCCTGCGCGTGGTCCGGCGGCGACAGGACGCCCGGGCCGAGGCCGCGCGGGCCGCCCGGACCCCCGTCCCCGTCGCCGTCGACGACCACCGCTCCTTCCTGCGCCTGACCCTCGGGGTGATCTGCCGCTCCGTGGTCTTCATCGGCCTGAGCACCTTCATCGCCCTGCACATGGCGCGCGGCACCGGTTGGGGACCGGCCGCCGGCACCGCCGCCCTCGTCGTCCTCTACCTCGGCGGCGCCGTCGGAACCGTGCTCGGCGGCCGGCTCGCCGAACGGTGGGACCGCGTCACCGTGGTCCGCCGCTCCTACCTCCTGACCGTCCCGGCCGTCGCCGGCGTCGTGTTCGTGCCCGGACCGCTCGGCTACCTCTTCGTGGCCCTCGCCTCCGCCGGCCTCTACGTGCCCTTCTCGCTCCAGGTCACCCTCGCCCAGGACTACCTGCCCCACCGCGTCGGCACCGCCGCCGGCATCACCCTCGGCCTGACCGTGAGCGTGGGCGGCATCGCGGCCCCCGCCATCGGCCTGCTCGCCGACGCCACCGACCTGCGCACCGCCCTCGTCCCCCTGATCGCGATGCCCGCCCTGAGCTGGCTGGCCTTCCGGGGCCTGCCCGAACCGGCCGCGACCCTCGTCGCACCGCCCGCGGACAGGACGGGGAGGCCCGCCCCGTGACCGTGCCCCCCGCGTGCGCCGGACTCGGGCGCCCGGCACACGCGGGGGTGGGGTCAGCAGGCGGTCCGGGGCGGGTACGCGGTGGGGGTGGCCGCGGCGGGGGGCAGGACGGAGACGGCGTAGGCGGCGGAGGCCAGGGTCATGTGACGGTGCCAACCGCGGAAGGTCCGTCCCTCGTAGTCCCGCAGCCCGGTGTCCGGGTCCGGGTCGGCGAGGTCCCGTTCGACCGCGGTCGCGAGTTCGGTCAGCCCCAGCAACTCGCCCGCCGAGGCATCGGACATGGTGGTGACCCACAGCGACTCGGGGCGGTGCCGGGGGCGTCGCCACACGCCCAGCAGGGTGAGCGGCCCGGCGGCCCGGTCCCGGCCGACGCCGGCGACCCGGACGGCCACCGCCGAGGTGTCCCCGCCGTCACCCGCCGGGCCCGGACCCGTCGGGTCGGTGGGGCGGCGTCGGCCCCGCGCGGCGGTCAGGATCTGTTGGGCCGACAGGGTCCGCCGGCCGTGCCGGTTGCCGCCCGCGGCCGTCTCGAACGGCGAGTCGCTCCGCACGCGCGCCAGCACCGGTAATCCGGCGGCGGCGAATCGGGCGATGCCCGCGCCGGTGTCCTCGATGTCCATGTTCACGACGAGGGGACGGGCCGGGGATCCCCAGCCGGCGAACTCCAGGAAACCGCTGTCCGGGGACGAGTCCCGCGGCGCGGTGTCGCTCTCGGCCTCGGGGAGGAAGAGCCGCCAGTGGACCGGCGCCCGCAGGGCCGGGGAGGCGTGCCACAGGCCGAAGGCGAGTTGGCCGTGGAAGCGCCCGGCGTTCGGGTCCAGCGCCTCGTGGACCCCCACCGAGTGCTCGCCGGCCTTGGGGATCGCCATGGGCTGGACCACCCACGCCCTGGGGGTTTCCAGCCAACCGAGGTAGGAGGACAGGGCCCGGCGCACCGGCATCCAGTCCCACGTGGAGTTGGAGATGAAGTGGTGGAGCCGTTGTTCGGTCGTTCCGTCGCCGAGGTGGGCGGCGATGGCGCGGACGGACTTCCGTCCGGGCGAGCCGAGCAGGCCGCACAGGTACTGCTCGCCCTTGAGACGGTGGTCTCGTCTGGCGAGAGACTCGAAGAGGGTGCCGACCAGATCGGCCGGCAGGGCGGCGGCCGGTTCGCGCGGGCCGGCCGGCCGGAGGTTCGTGCCCCTGTCGGACAGGGCTGTTTCACGCCAAGATCTCGCCGTGGAGAGTGCGGTGATCTCGGGTCCCCCGTAGGTGTCGCGCATGCCACGTTCCTTTCGCTGGCTCTCGACCCGGCCTCCTCCCGCGTCCCGCGCCACGGTGGTGGCGAGGGCGGGGAGGGGGTCGGGCGGTGGCCTCGGACGCGTCGGGCTTTCGCGCGAGCAGGGGGGAGTCCGGGCGACCGGGTTCGATGGAAAGCGCGTGGACCGTGTTCCCGGTGCTGGGCCGCCGGCCGGATTCCGCCGTCGGTGACCCGCCAAGAACCCTAGTTGATGGTCAAGACGGCCTCAAGTCGCCCTGGACGGTGGGTCGATGAGAATTCGGCCGGAATTGATCGCTCATTCGACGGGAACCGCCGGCATCGGTTGACCTTGTCCGAGGTCCCGACATAGCGTCGTTTTGGATTTTGGATTCCACATGATGGAAAGCGCGTGGGATGGTGGGTGGCCGTCCAGGGGGGACGACCACCCACGGACCGGGACCTCCGCAGCGAAACGGGACGACACGAGGAGTGGCCGATGACCGGAGCGGGACGTTCGACGGAATCCGAGAGAGCCCGGGACGAGTGGCCCGTTTCCGTCGGTACCGGGGAAGCCGAGGTCTTCGAGGACGATCCCCGGGTCAATCCCCTGATCCGCAGGATGGCCGACCGCCGGGGAGTGGACCTCGCCCGCGTGCGCGGCAGCGGCGTCGGCGGACGGGTCCGCAGGACGGACCTGCCCGGCGGGGGCGCCGGCCGGGCGGCGTGCTCGCGGCCCTGACGCCCGGGACCGGATCCCGCCCGCCACGAGTCCCGACCGGCGCCCCCCGGAGGGCTCAGGCGGCGGTGTAGCCGCCGTCGATCGGGTGGAACCCGCCGTGCAGGAAGGACGCGCGCTCCGACAGCAGGAAGGCCGTGAGCTCCGCGACCTCCTCGGGGGTCCCGAACCGGCCCGCCGGGTGCAGCCCCCGGAAGTACTCCTTGGCCTCCGCGTCGAAGTCGACGAGGAACGGGGTGTCCACGAACCCGGGGCCGATCGCGTTGACCCGGACGCCCAGCGGCGCGTACTCCAGGGCCGCCGTCTTGGTCAACCCGATCAGGCCGTGCTTGGCCGAGGTGTAGGCGGGGGAGCCGGGCAGCGGCTTCACACTGAGGATGGAGCCGACGTTCACCACGGCGCCGCCGCCCGAGGCGACGATGGCCGGCAACTCGTGGTGCAGGCAGGTGAAGACACCGGTCAGATTGGTGGCGATCACACGGGCGAACTCCTCCGGGGGAAACTCCCCGGTGATGCCCTTGGGGCCGGGGATCGCCGCGTTGTTGACCGCCAGGTGCAGGCCGCCGAAGGTCTCCACGGCGGCCCGCACCGAGGCGGCGACCTCCTCGGAGGAACGGACGTCGGCCGCGAAGGGCAGCGCCCGGCCGCCCGCGGCGGTGATCTCCCGCGCGACCAGGCGCGGCTTCTCCGCGTCCCGGCCGGTGATGACGACGGCGGCGCCCCGCCGGGCCAGTTCGAGGGAGATCGCCCGGCCGATGCCGGAGCCTCCCCCGGTGACCAGGGCGGTGCGACCGGCGAACTCGGGGGCGTGCGGGGTGGTCGTGGACACGTGAGGGTCCCTTCCGTGACGGATCGGATGAAGGCGGAGCGGCCCGGAACGGGCCGGCGCCGGGTCAGGTGCGCGGAACGCCGGCGGCGAGTGCCGGGGAACGGCGCGCGGCGGCCAGCGCGCGCAGGGCCGTGCCCGGCCGCAGCACCGCGCCGGGCGGGGCCAGCAGTTGTTGGACGTCCATGAGCGTGCGGTTGACCGGCTCCGAGACGTGGCTGGCGAGCACCACCCGCTCGGTGTACCAGGTCAACAGGGCGGTGCCCCGGGGCCGCGGGCCGACGGTCTCGGGATGCGTGAAGTCCTGTCCCGTGGCCATGCGCCAGGGCCCGTCCACGATCCGCGCGGTGGCCCGGTACTGCGCGCGGACCATCGCGGGCCCGGTGTGACCCGCCCGGTCCAGGCTCCGGCCCAGGGCCGCCGCCTGGAGCGCGGCCATCGTCATGCCCTGCCCGTACAGCGGGTTGAGGCTGCACGAGGCGTCGCCCAGGACCACGTAGCCGCCGGGCACCTCGCCCATCCGCTCGAACCGGCGCCGCCGGGCGGCCGGGAACGTGAACTTGCGGATCGGGGCGGACGCCACCGGCTCGGCCGTCGCCACCAGCTCCGCAACGGTCGGACCGGGCAGCCGCGCGGCGAAGTCCTCGAAACCCGCCGGGTCGGTGGGCGCGTGGGCGCGGTGCCAGCCACCGAGGGTGACCATCCACCGGTCCCCCTCCACGGCGAACACGGCCGCCGCCCGCTTGTCCCCCCGGGCCCCGGCCATCAGGTGCAGCAGCGCGTCACCGGCGAGCCGCTCCCCGGGACGCCGGTGGTAGAGCCGCGTCGTGTACCCGACGTCCACCTTCACGACGTCCATGGCGGGCACCGGGGCGCCCAGGCGCCGCAGCAGGGCGTCGGGCTCGGAGCCGCCGCGCCCGGAGGCGTTGACCACCACGTCGGCCCGGAGCGTCTCGCCCGTGTCCAGCTCCACACCGGTGACCCGCCGGGGGCCGCCGGTGAGCGCCACGACCGAGGACCGGTCCCGGATCGTCACGCCGGCCAGGGCCGTGACCCGACGCCTGACGCCGGCCTCCAGGGCCGCCCGGGTGAGGCTGATGCCCCGGTCGGTGCCGCGGAACCGGCGGCGGGTCGAGCCCATCTGGTGCATCACCAGGTCGTGACCGGGGTCGAAGGAGACGGCGCCGGCGGCGAGCAGTTCACCGCCGAGGCCGGGGAAGAACTCCTCCAACTGCCGTCGGCCGCGCAGCAACAGGGCGTGCCCGTGGTCCCCGTGGGGCACCCCGCGCCGCGACCCCGGCTCCCGCGGCAGCGCGTCCCGGTCCAGGACCGTCACCCGCGCGAAGCGGTCGGCCAGCACCCGGGCCGCCGCGAGTCCCGCGATCGAGCCCCCGATCACGAGGGCGTGGCCCTCACCGCCGCGCACGCGCGCACCCCCGTCCCGCCGGCCCGTGTCCGTGCCCGCGCCGCCGCCCGTCGTCATGTCCTCGTCCTCGCCCCTGGTGTCGTTGTCGGTCCGGCGCGGCCGGCCCCCGTGCCCGCCCGGTCACAGCCGGACGAGGGTCTTGCCGACGTTGTCGCCCCGGAAGAGGCCGAGGAACGCCCCGACACCGTTCTCGATGCCGTCGACGAAGGTCTCCCGGTGCCGCAGCGCGCCGGAGCCGACCCAGCCGCCGACCTCCTCGACGAACCTCGGCAGCACGTCCTCGTGATCGGTCACGATCATGCCGCGCAGGGTCAGCCGCTTCCCGATCGCCTGGGCCAGACCGCTCGGGCCCGGCGCGTCCTCCACGTCGTTGTACTGGGAGATCGCCCCGCACAGGGCGATCCGGCCGTGTTCGTTCATCACCCGGATCGCGGCCTCCAGGTGCGCACCGCCCACGGTGTCCACGCACACGTCGACGCCCTTGGGCGCGGCCTGCGCGAGCTGGTCGAGCACGGGACCCCGGCGGTGGTTGAAGGCGGCGTCGAAGCCGTCCTCCAGCAGGAGCCGCACCTTCTCGTCGGTGCCCGCCGAGCCGATGACCCGCGCCGCGCCCGCCAGCCGCGCCATCCGGCCGACCTGCCCGCCGACCGCGCCGGCGGCCCCGGAGACGAAGACGGTGTCGCCGGGACGGAACGACGCGATGTCGAACAGGGCCACGTACGCGGAGAGCCCGGTCATGCCGAGCACGCCCAGGTGCGCGGTGAGCGGGACCGGCCCGGGCTCGATCCGGGTCACGGTGTCGGCCGGCACCACCGCGTGCTCCCGCCAGCCCGCGAAGTGCACCACGTGCTCGCCGACGGCGACGTCCGGGCTCCGGGAGACGAGCACCTCCCCCAGGGCGTGCCCCACCAGCGGCTCGTCCAGCGGGTAGGGCGGGAAGTAGGCGTGCCCGGGGGTGGTCCCCATCCGGCCGCGCATGTACGGGTCCACCGAGAAGTGGGTGTTGCGCACCAGGAGTTCCCCGGGGCCGACGGGCGGCAGGTCGAGGGGGCGCAGGGCGAAGTCGGCGGGCGTCGGCTCGCCGACCGGGCGGGCCACGAGGTGCCAGGCCCGGGTCCGGGTGGGCGGCGTGGACGGTACGGACGGGGTGGGCACGAGGGAGTCCTCCAACGGGGTGTGCGGGACGCGGTGGTCAGGTCGGGGCGACCGGCGGATCACGGCAGGTCGAGGGGGTCGATGGCGTGCGGGCGGTTCAACAAGCGGTCGAAGACCCGGTACTTGACCGGGGACAGCGCGTTCAACGCGCGCATCCGGGCGCGCCGCAACAGGACCTCGCCGGTGCCCCGAGCGGCGAGCGAGCTCTCCTGACGCCGCTGGAAACCGGTGACGAACTCCTTGTGCCGGCGGCGTTCCTCCACGAACGCCTCGAAGGTCCGGGCCCGGACGACCCCGTCACGGTCCCCGGAACGCAGCGCGCCGGCGATCAGCGGGGTGAGGCCCACCACGTCCTGCACGGCCAGGTTGACCCCCTGGCCGAGGGTCGGGGTCGCGGTGTGGGAGGCGTCCCCGATCAGCACGAGCCCGTCCCGGGTCCACTGGGGGACGGAGGCGTTGAACACCTCCAGGAAGCCGGTGTCGTCCCAGGAACGCAGGTGTTCGCGGATCAACGGGGCGATCCGGGGGTCGATGGCGGCCACCCGGTCCCGAAAGGCGTCCAGGCCCTCCTTGCGCAGCGCGCCCAGTCCCCGCTTGGGCAGGTTGTGGCTGACCCGCAGGGCGTCGGGATGGGTCGGCAGGATGGCCAGGTGGCGGTCCCGGTCCACCACGAGTTCGGAGCGCAGCGCCCAGCCCTCGGGTCGGGGCAGCCGGAAGGACAGCAGGTCGCGTTCGGCCTGGAGCACCGAGGGGTCCAGCCCGGCCGCCTTGCGGACCCGGGAGAACCGGCCGTCGGCCCCCACGACCAGTCGCGCCCGGACGGTGACGGAGCCCCCGTCCGGGCCCCGGAGCACGGCCCCGCGCACCGCCCCGTCCCGCTCCACCAGGGACGTGAAGCGGACCCCGGAGGCGAAGTGGTGGGAGGCCAGGCCCTCGGAGGCCGCGTGGAAGGCGCGGATCAACGGGGGCTGCGGGAACTCGATCGGCAGGGTGTCGCCGGCGAAGCGCCGGTAGTCCACGTGGAAGACCTCGCGCCCCTCCAACCACATCGCGACCCCGGTGCTCTCCAGGTAGCCGTGGGCGTCGAGGGCGGGACCGAAGCCGAGGGCCCGCAGCGCCAGGACGGACGGGGAGGCCAGGCTCTCGCCCCGGAAGTCGCGTTCGAAGTCGGTCTGCTTCTCGACCACCAGGACGTCGACGCCGCGGCGCGCGAGCATGGTGCCGAGCAGCGCGCCGGCGGGGCCGCTGCCCACGACCAGCACCTCGGTCTCGTCGGGGAGTCCCATCTCAGCGGTCCGCCTTTCGCCGTCGTCGTCTTCGATCGGGGAACCCGGCCCCGTGGCCGAGCCGGACCAACCCGAGCAGGGCCCCCAGGGTCCGGGGGGAGGTCCGGAACGACTGCGGGGTCACGGGGGGCCGCAGCCACTGCCGGGCGGTCGCGCGGGTGTGGGTGAACTCGCGCAGCCCCTCGGGACCGTGCACCCGCCCGAACCCCGACGCGCCGGTCCCGCCGAACGGCAGGCCGGGAACCCCGGCGAACCCGAGGACCGAGTTCACGGAGACCATGCCGACCCGCAGCCCCGCCGCGAGGGCCGGGCCCCGGGACCGGGAGAAGACGGCCGCGCCCAGCCCGTACGGGCCGGAGTTGGCCCGCTCGACGGCCTCGGCCGCGGTCGCGACCCGGTTGACGACCAGGACCGGGCCGAAGGTCTCCCGGGTCATCACGAGCGCGTCCTCGGGCACGTCGGTGAGCACGATCGGGGCGACCAGGGAGCTGTCCACGGCCTCGGGCCCCCCGAGCAGGGCCCGCCCGCCCCGCCGGAGCGCGTCACGGACGTGCTCCAGCACCACCTCGGGCTGGGCGGACGTGGCCATCGGGCCGAGGTGCGCGTCCGGGCCCGTGCCGACGCGCAGGCCGGCCGCGTGCGCGACGACCTCGGCGAGGAACCGGTCCGCGACCGCCTCGTGGACGTAGACCCGTTCGACGCCCACGCAGGTCTGGCCGGCGTTGGCGAGGCCGCCCCAGACCACGGCCTCCGCGACGGCCGCCGGATCGACGTCCCGGTCCACGATCACCGCGTCCTTCCCGCCGCATTCGAGGACCACGGGGGTGAGGGTCTCGGCGCAGGCGGCCATCACGCGCCGGCCGGTCTCCGTGGACCCGGTGAACGCGATCTTGTCCACGCCGGAGCGGCACAACGCCGCGCCGGTGTCCCCGTCCCCGTGGACGATCCGCAGCGCGTCCCGCGCCCCGGTGGCCTCCGCGAAGGCGTCGACCAGCCAGGAGCCGACGGCCGGAGCGTGCTCGCTGGGCTTGAGGACCACGGTGTTGCCGGCGGCGAGGGCCGCGGCCACGGGCCCGATCGGGATGAACGCGGGATGGTTCCAGGGGCCGATCACCCCGACCACGCCCAGCGGGAGGTGCTCGACGGCGGCCGTGTGGTGGAACATCAGGGGGCCGGGCGCCACCGGGCGGCGCCGGAGCACGCGCCCGGCGTTGCGGGCCGCCCACCGCAGGTGGGTGGCGACGAGCAGCACCTCCAGGCGGGCGTCGGAGGTGGTCTTCCCGGTCTCGGCGGAGATCAGCTCCACCAGTTCGCGGGACCGGCGCAGGATCAGCCGGCGCCAGGCGTCCAGGCGCGCGGCCCGGCCCCGGTGCCCGAGGGCGACCCAGGCCGGGGCCGCGGCGCGCGCGGCGGCCACCCGCGCCGCCACCTCCTCGGCCCGGTGCAGCGGGTAGCTCCCGAGCACCCGGCCGTCGCGGGGGGCGGTGGAGACGAACGTGGCCGGGGAACCCGCGCTCACACCGTCACCGCCGCGTCGGGCTCCGTGCGCGGACGGGTGCCCGGCCGCTCCCGGGGGTGCAGGGTGACCAGGACGCGGTTCATCGGCCGCAGCGAGATCGCCGTGTCCCCGTAGCGGAGGAAGTCGCCCGGGACCAGGCTCAGCCGGAACCGCTGGGTGATCATCGCCATGGCGATCCGCAGCTCCAACAGGGCCATGAAGTTCCCGATGCACATGCGGGCGCCCGCGCCGAAGGGGAAGTAGGTCATGCGGGGCCGCTCCCGCACCCGCTCGGGGTCGAAGCGGTGCGGGTCGAATGCCTCGGGGTTGTCCCAGTAGCGGGGGTTGCGGTGCGAGACCAGCGGGGAGAGCAGGACGGAGGACCCGCCGGGTATGTGGTGCCCGGCCAACTCGTCGTCCCCGACCGCGTCGCGCGGGTAGATCCAGATCGGCGGGTACAGGCGCAGGCTCTCGTCGATCACCTGCCGGGTGTAGGGCAGCGCCTCCAGGTCCTCCGGGTCCGGTTCGCGGCCGCTCAGGACACGGGTCAGCTCGTCGTCCATCTCCTCCTGGACGGAAGGGTTGTTGGCCACCGACAGCAGGCTCCACAACAGGCCCACCGCGGTGGTCTCGTGGCCGGCCAGGTAGATGGTGAGGACCTCGTCCCGGACCTCCCGGTCCGTCCAGCGCTCCCCGGTGACGGGGTCGGTGGCGGCCTCGATCAGCTCCATCAGCCGGCCCTCGCCGGTCTCCGCGTGGTGCCCGCGGATGTCCTCGACCAGGCGGCCGAAGATCCGGCGGTCCCGGGCGATGCCCCGATTGCGCCGGGTCGGCACCCAGGACGGCAACATCTCGGAGACCGTCCCGTGCTTGAACATCACCTCCACCACGTTGTCCACCACGTCCTTCAGGACGGGGGTGGACGGGCGGATGTCGTAGCCGAACAGGGAACGGCTCAGGGTCACCAGGGTCAGCCGGAGCGTCTCGGCGACCAGGTCCACGGGCTCGCCCCGCCGGGCCTTGCCCTCCCACTCGTCGAGCATCTCGCGGGTGGCCTCCACCACGTAGGGGGCGACCGCGTTCACGGCCTTGCGGAGGAACACAGGCTGGACGGCCCGCCGGTGGGACTTCCAGAAGTCGCCGTCCGTGGTGAGCAACCCGTCACCCATGACGATCTTGAACTGGTCGTACAGGACCCCGCGGACGTAGTTCCCGCTGTTCTCCTTCAGGACGCGGCCCACGGCGTCGGGGGCCGAGACCAGGTAGACGGACTGCGGGCCGAGCGTGATCCGGCTGATCTCGCCGTGGTCGCGCTGGGTGCGCAACAGGAACTCGGCGGTGGACTTCTTCCACTGCGGCAGGCTTCCCAACAGGGGCAGCCCGCGGGGGCCCGGTACGGTCCGGGACGCGGGGCGGGACGGGCTCGTGATCATGGGGAGGGTCACCTCGGGGTGGACGGGATTCGGGGTCGGCGGCGCCGGACGGCCGGCGGGCCCGGTCACGGCACCGGGAACTGCCGGCGGACGAAGGCGTGGTCGAAGACGGAGTCCGGGACCAGCCGGCGCAGCGTCACGGTGGAGGCGGCCAGGACCCCGACGGGATACCTGGCCCGGGGCCGCCGGGCCAGGGCCGCCCGCGCGATGGTCTGCGCCACCCGCTCCGGGGTGAGGGCGAACCGGGCCGCGAGGGTGCGCGCGGTGCCCTCGTACAGCGCCCCGTAGTAGGCGGCCGTGCGCTCGTGGAAGCGGTGGTAGGGAGAGGTGGGGTCGCCGGTGGGGAGGTGATCGAGGAAGGTCCGGCCCCACGGGGTGTGCACGGGCCCCGGTTCGACGACGGCCACCCGGACGCCGAAACCGGCGGTCTCCAGGCGCAGCGCGTCGCTCAGCGCCTCCAGGGCGTGCTTGGTGGCGGCGTAGTACCCGCCGCCCGGCGCCACGTACCGCCCGAAGATGGACGACACGTTGACGACCGTGCCCCGCCCGCGCGCCCGCATCCCGGGAAGCACGAGCCGGGTGAGCCGCACCACCCCGAAGACGTTCGTCTCGAACTGGTCGCGAACCCGCTCCAGCGAGGTCTCCTCGAAGGTCCCCGAGAGCCCGTACCCGGCGTTGTTGACGAGCACGTCGACACCGCCGTGGCGCGCGTTCGCGGCCGCGACGGCCGCCTCGGCCGAGGCGGCCTCGGTGACGTCCAGGGCCAGCGTGGTCATGCCGAGCGCGGCCAGGTCCGCGAGGGTCCGCGGGTCCCGGGCCGTGGCCACGACCCGCGCCCCCTCCTGGTGCAACCGGAGCGCGGTCGCCCGGCCGATGCCGGAGGAGCACCCCGTGATCAGGCAGACGGGCCCGGTGCTCACCCGAACACCCCGAGCTGCCGGGCGAGGTCCATGCCGTCCATGGAGAACCAGCTCTCCACGATCTTGCCGTCCACGAAGTGGTCGATGACGATGCCCCAGATCTCGAAGGGGCGGCCGGACGCCGGGATGCCGTGGTAGTCCGCGCCGGTGTGGCTGCCCCGGGCGGTGAACCGCTGCACGACGCGATCGCCGTCCTCGATCCACTCGTCGACGGTGACGTGCAGGTCGGGGAAGGAGTCGCGCTGGATCCGGACCCACTCCCGCAGGTGCTCGACGCCCTCGAAGCCCTCGGCGACGGTGCCGTGGCTGATGTGTTCGGGGATGGCCTTGGCGTACACGGCGTCCAGGTCGCCCTTGTTCAGGCACTCCTCGTAGTAGTGCTCCAGCAGCCGACGGTGGGCGCTGATCGCGGCCCGGTTCGCGGACGTGTCCGGGGTCGCGGCCGGGGTCGTGGTCGGGTTCGTGCTCTCGGTCATGATCGCCTCCTGGCGGTGTCGGACGGGGTGCGGACGGATCGGTCACCGGAATCGGCGCCGTCGCGGGGGAGAGGGGGATGGGTGGGGGAGAGGGCGAGGGGATGGGCGTCGCGATGGACCACCGCCACCGGCGCGCCGTCGGCGGCGTCCGTGATCCGCCACACGCCCAGTGCGGTGTCCCCGGTGACGCGGGTGCGCCGGGGTGCGCCGCCGTACAGCTCGACGCGGTGCAGGATCAGCGGGTCGGGAGTGGCGGCGATCCCCGGCAGCCGGGAGGTGACCGCGCGCACCACGTTCTCGATCTCCGCCACGGGCACGGCGCACGCAGGCGGGGCGGGCACCGCCCACAGGTCGGCGGGCCGGCAGCGGGTCACCTCGGCGGCCATCCGCCCCCCGGACTCCACCCGCCAGGGGGCCTGGGGGACGGCCAACCCGCGCCAGGCGAGCAGCGGGACCCCGGTGAGCAGGACCCCCTCCCGCGCCGGACCCGGAGCCCCCGGCGGCGGGGCGGGCGGCCCGTCCGGTTCCGGACGCCGGCCGTAGCGCAGCCGCATCCGGGCCCGGACCGGCTCGCCCGCCGGACCCGCCGCGGGCCCGTCGACCGGTTCGAAGGCGACCAGCACCGTCCACCGGTCCCCGTCCTCCTCGAACCGCACGTCCCGGCGCAGCCGCACCGATCCCCCGGGGCCCGCGGCCAACAAGGACCACGGCACGGACAACCCCTCGATCGCGAGCAGCGACCGGGGCACCGCGTCCGTCGTCGGCAACACCCACTCGGCCCCCCGCACGGCGCTCTCCAGCAGCACGCCGACCGGGACGGCCGGCGCGCCGCCGACCGTGAAGTCCCCGACCGCCGGGCTGGTCCCCGGGTCGAACGAGATCCGGGACACCAGGCGCCGCTGGGGCCGGTACCGCTCGGGGACCCCGAGGTGGAAGATCTTGGGGAGCACCGAGGCGTGGCCCGGCAGCGCCTCGGTCAGCGGATGCCCGACCGCCTGGGAAGGACTCAGGGCCGGCCCGAGCGGCCCCACGAACGAGACCTCCCCGGACGTGCCCGCCCCCAACTCGGCCATCCAGTGGTCGAGGCCCTCGGCCACGTCCATCGCGGCCATGTACCGCAGGCTCGCCTCGAAGTTCGCGATCAGCCCCAGCCGCGCCCAGGTGGGCCAGGCCAAGGTCATCACCGGGAACCGGGCCCGCCGCCGGGCCCAGCAACCCAGCCGCGCCAGGCACTCGTTGGCCGCCGCGTAGTCGAACTGCCCGACCATCCCGCCCAACCTGCCGGTCAGCGAGCCGACCGTGCAGAACACCTTCAGGTCCAGGTCCCGGACCGCGCGGAACAGGTGCCCGAACGCGTCGACCTTCGTGGCCACCACGGCGAGGACGTCGGCGTCGGACTTCCCCGGCAGCCGGGTCGGCCGGTCCAGGCCCGCGTTGTGGACGACGCCCGTCAGCCCGGGCAGATCGGCGACCAGCCGGCCGACCTGCTCCGGATCGGTGACGTCGCAACGCCGGTACTCCACCCGGGCGCCCGAGGCCGCGGCCTCCCGCAGCGCCCCGACCGTCTCCCAGGTCTGTTCGGCGCGGGCGATGTCCGCCCGGATCGCCGCCACCGACCGGCCCGGCCCCCGTCCGCCCCACAGGGCGGCGGTCCGGGCCGCCAGCGCGCGCGGGGTGTGGGCCGCCCACTCCTCCTCGGGGGGCAGCTCCGCGCGGCCGGTCACGATGACACGGGCCCCCGAGACGGCCGCCAACCGACGGGCCAGGGCCATGCCGATGCCGCGCCCCCCACCACTGATCAGCACCGTGTCCGAGGCGTCCCAACGGATCTCGGCCGGGCCGGGCGCGACCGCCTCAGGCCGCAGGGTCCAGCGCCCGTCGTCCCGGTGCCCGATCTCGATGAGCCCCGACGTGGCCAGTTCCCGCGCCACGATCTCGGGCAGCTCGTCGAGCCCACCGAGCGGGACGTCGACCACCCGCGCCTCGCACGCGGGCAGTTCCCGGTGGAGGGTCTTGGCGAGCCCGGCCCACAGCCCGCCCAGGGGCTGCGCCACGTCGTCCTCGGGATGCCGGCCCATGCCGCCCCCGAGGTAGGTCACCGCCAGGTACCGCAGCCGCCCGGCCCGCTCCTCCTCGCTCCACGCGCCGTGGCAGCGCCGCAGCACCTCGAAGGTCCGCAGCAGCGGCTCCCGCCACGCCCCCGGGGTCTCCGGATCGTAGGGTTCGGCCATCGTCAGGTCCACGATGGTGTCGGGGACCTCCGCCCCCGGTTCGTCCTCGACCCGCGCGCCCAGCTCCCGCAGCCGGTCCCGGACCCGCCGCGCGAGCCCGGGGGCGCCGCCGAGGACCACGGCCCTCCGGCCGTCCAGACGCCCCGGCCCGGAGGCCGGCGCGGCCGGCGAGAGCCGCCAGAGCACCCGGCGCACCGGAGCGGCGCCGGACTCCGGGGCCGCCGTGTCCGGCGACTTCCGGCGCGGCGACGGCGGTGCCTCCACGCTCACCGGACCTCCCCGGCGCCGCTCGTGGCCGCGGCCTCCAGCACGACCCCGCGGTCCGGATCGAGCCATCCGATCACCACCGCGTCCACCCCCTTCATCTGGGCGACGACCCGGCCGTTCCCGGTCACGGCCACGAACCGGTTCTCCTGCGTGTCGGCCTCCGCGCCCGCCGCGTCCGGCGCGGGCCGGAACCCGGGACGGGCCACGTGCAGGTCCAGGACGCCGTGGGCCCGGGTCAGATCGAGGTCGTTGCCCGTCTCGTACAGGTCGATCCGGCGGATCGACAGCGGGGCGGCGATCGGCACGAGACCGTCGACGGGCGCGAGCACCCCCGTCCGCGCCATCGCGTCGAGCAGCAGGGTGGGCATCAGGAACTCCCTCCAGGGGCCTTCGGACAGGGGACCTGCCCGGAACACCGAGCGGGCCCCGTCGGGGTGGTGGGCGGTGTCACCGGTGACCCGGAACGGGCCGGACAGCACCACCGGCGCGGTCGGGACGTGGTACGGGTCGGGCACGGGCACCTCGCCCTCCCGGTCCCGGGCCGGCCAGCTCGGCGCCGTCGGGTACCCCTCGCCGACCAGGACGCGGGCCGTGAAGTGGGCCCGGTCCGAGACGAGGGTGACCCCGCCCGGGGACACCACGTCGTGGGTGATCTCCACCGCCACCGTCGTGAGCCCGTCCACCCGACGCTCCACCCGGGCGGTCACGCGCTTCGGGGAGGGCGGGGCGCCCTCCCGGACCTGGAGGAAGCGCAGGAACCGGAGGTCCTCGAAGGCCACCACCGTGCCACCGGGCACGAGGGCGAGCGCGGCCTCCGCCGCCATCTCGGTCACGAAGGTGCCTGGCAGGGTCGGCACCCCGCGCACCAGGTGGTGGCGCAGGTAGCCGTCGGTGTCCAGGTCCATGACGCACTCGAAACGGACGGCCCGGCCGACGGCGGGGTCCGCCCCGCCGGGGCCCGGCTCCGGGGCGGGCAGTTCCCGACGGAGGTAGAACCGTCCCCGGTCCGCGCCGAGGAAGCCCGGGTGGAACCGTCCGACGGTGGACCGTTCGGCGTCCCCCATGTGCACGGACAGCGGCGCCCGCGCGGCGGCGTCCAACTCCGCCTCGAAGTGCCGGATGCCCTCCGCGACCGACATGTGGCTGTAGGAACCGGCCCGCTTGAAGTACTCCCGGGTCAGCTCGTTCGCCCCCATCCCGACCTCGTCCCACAGGGTCCAGCCGATGACGAACTCGTCGGTGCCCGTCGTGGCCGCCGCGTAGGCCGCGGCCGTGGACAGGTAGTCGTTGCCGGAGGCGTAGTCGGCCTCGCCCCGCTGCCCGAAATAGCCGAGCAGGGAACCGAAGTCGCACCACAGCCGGGGCGGACGCCCCGCGAAGGCCCGGTGCAGATTCCGGTGCGCGTCCACCTTGAGGTCACGGATCCGCCGGAACTCCGCCAGGTCCTTGTCGCGGATCAGCGCCGACCGGTTCAGTCCGGGCGCGTTGACGAGCAGATCGACGTGTCCCCGCAGGGCCAGCACCTCGTCCACCACCGCCCGCACCGAGGCTTCGTCGCGGGCGTCGCAGGTGTGGTAGGTGACGCTCTCCACCGCGCCCGCCGCCCGCATGCGGTCCAGATTGCGGCGCGCGGCCCGGGCGTCGACCATCCGGTCGAACCGCCGGCTGATCTCCGCGACGCTGCCGTCACCCGCCCGCAGCCGCTCCGAGATGAACGCCGGTCTGCGGGCGGCGAACTCCTCGTCGGTGCCGGTGAACACCTCCGCCGGGTACGAGTCGATCGGGTTGCTGCCCAGGACGTGCAGCCGGCCGCCCCGCCGGGCGGCGAGGGAGACCAACAGCTCCGCCGTGATGCCCCGGGCCCCGCCCAGGGCCACGACCACGGGATTGGGGCCGAGGGCCCCGGGCCCGCCCGGAGACTCGGCGCCCGAGCCGTCCGGGGCCGGACGTTCGGCCAGCGCGGGCACCAGCCGGCGGGTCCCGTCGTGGTGGACCACGGGGAACGTCCGCCGGGCGCCGCGCTCCGCGGCGACGAGCCGGGCCGCCTCGTCGGCGTCGGCGGTGGCCGCGACCAGCGCGAGGCACCGGGCGTCGGCCAACTCCAGGGCCACGCACTTGGCGAGCCCCGTGAACAGGCCCGCCAAGGGGTGGACCACACCCCCGGGCTCGGCCCCGAGCAGGGCGAAGACCACCGAGCCCCCCGGCACGTCCAACTCCTCGAAGCACTCCTGCAGGACCAGGAACGCCACGTCGTGCAGGGTGGTGACCGGCCCGACGCCGGCGGTCAACGCGGTCGCGGCCGGGGTGGTCGCGGAGAGGTCGGTGACGATCACCAGGTCCCGGACCGGCCCGGACCGGGACGCCAGCGCGGCGCGCACGGACTCCGCGTCGGCCGCCACGGCCCGGACACCGGCCGGCGGGACGCCGTCGGTCCGCGTGCTCAGGACGGTCGTCCCCGAGGCGTCCCGGCACCAGCGCAGGGCCGTCTCCGGGGAGTCCGTGAGGACCAGGGCCCCGTCCGGGACGGCCGCGCGACCCGGCGGCGCCGGCTCGATCGGCTCCGGACGCAGCACCGGCACGTACCGGCGGACCAGGTCCGCGGCGCCCTCCGGGACCTCGGCACGCTCCGGGACCTCGGCGCGCTCCCGGGAGAGGGTGACGACCAGACCGGTCGAGCCGCCGCCCGTCTCCGCGCACCGCAGCTCGGTCGGTCCGGTGCCCAACCGGAGGGCTCGGAGCACCTCGGCCCCGCCGGCCGCCCCCAGGTACCGGCCGAAGGCCCCGCCGGGCCCGCAGTCCACGACCTCGGCGCCGGGCGTCGGCCCGCCGTCCACGGGCAGCTCGTCGATCCAGCCCAACACCTCCAGACCGGCCTCACGGGCCTTCGTCTCGGTGGTCAGGGCGAACAGGAACGCGCCCTCGGCCGGTTCGGGCCGGTCGGCCCCGAAGACCTCCGACAGCAACGGCCCGTACTCGGGCAGGCTGTTGCCGTTGATCCCACCCGCCAGGACCAGGTCGAGTTCGCCGGCGCGCAGGTAGCGGGCCGCGGTCGTCAGCGCCGACAGCGCCGAGGCCAGGCCGACGTCCACCGTGATGTTGGGCCCGCGCAGGTCGAAGTAGTTGGCCACCCGGGCCGAGATGACGTTGGGCATCATGCCCGGGAAGGAGTCCTCGGTGGACGGCGGGACGAGGGAGCGGACCCGGGAGCGCAGGGCCGCCAGGACCGGGTCGAGCCCCGGGTGCGCGGCGGCCTCGGGATCGGCCCGCAGGGCCCGCTCCATGTCGTCCAGGTAGCAACGCGCCGCGTACAGCATCGCGGAGCGGGTCGGGCCCATGTGGCCGACGACCACCCCGGTGCGGGTGGCGTGCTCCTGCCAGAACTCGGGCAGCCGGTCGCGCAGGGCGTGCGCGCACTGGAGGATCATCAACTGGCAGCGGTCGATGGTCCGTACGGTCGCGGGAGGCATCCGGACCTGGTGGAACGGCGGCGCCGGGTAGGTGTCGCCGAAGCCGGCGGGCACCTCACGGTCGCCGGACAGCCAGGAGTCCACGTCCGCGTCTTCGTCGACGGCCGGCAGCTTGGCGGACCAGCCCACCACCGCCACGCGCTCGCCCGCGGCCCGCGGGGCACTCGCGCCCGCCGCCCCCGTCTCGACCTTCGTCTCGGCCTGCGCCTTCTCCTTCTCCTTCTTCGTCTCCACCTCGGCCTCGGCCTCCGCCTCGGTCAGGATCAGGTGGGCGTTGGTCCCGCCGAACCCGAACCCGGAGATCGCCGCCGTCCGCCGGGTCCCGGGGGCCGGCGTCCACGGCCGCGGGGACCCGGAGATCTCCAGCCCCGTCGACTCCATGTCGAAGGCGTCGGGCGCCCGGGTGAACCGGTACTGGCCCGGGATCACCTCGTGCCGCAACGCGAGCACCGACTCGATCAGCGACACCACACCCGCCGCCCAACCGGTGTGCCCGATCAGCGACTTGTTGGAGGTGACGGGCGCGGCCCGGTCCACGCCGTAGTACCGGCGCAGCGTGGTGAACTCCGCCAGATCGCCCGCCGGGGTACCCGTCGCGTGCGCGTTGACCCAGTCCACATCACCCCCGGAGAGGCCCCCGGCCGCCAGCGCGCGTTCCACGGCCAGGCTCTGACCGGCGGAGCTGGGAGCGTAGATCGCCTTGCCCTTGCCGTCGGAGGAGGAACCGAAGGCGCGCAGGACCCCCAGGACCCGGTCGCCGTCGGCCCGCGCCCGGCTCAGCCGCTTGAGCACCACGACCCCCGCCCCGTCGGCGAAGATCACACCGTCGGCCTCCGCGTCCAGGGAGTGCACCCGGCCCCGCCGGGAGAGCCCCTTCAACTTGGAGAACAGCACGGTCCCGCGCGGCGCCAGGGCGAAGGCCCCGCCGCAGACGGCGATGTCCTGCCGGCCCGAGAGCAGCCCCTTGACGCCGATGTCGATGGCGTACAGGGAGGAGGAGCAGGCGGTGTCCACCATCTGCACCTCGGTGCCACCGGGCAGCACCCCGGCCATGGCCTCGTGGCCGACCTGGTGCGGGAGGAAACGCGGCGCCGCGCCGGCGCCCCGCCGGTAGCGGCCCGACAGCACCCGGTCCATGGTCCCCAGCAGCCGCCCGGGATCGGTGATGCCCAGGTCCTCGGCGGCCCGCGCGGCGAGGTGCCGGGAGGCGGCCAGGACGCCGGCCTCCTCCAGGTGCTGGCTGCCGTCCGCGGTGTAGCCGACGTGGAAGGAGTAACGGTCCCGGGGACGCCGGCGCACCCCGTCCATGGCCTGCACCAGCGAGTGGCGCAACCACAGGGTGGTCAGCTCGGTGTCGTCGGGATGCGCGGAGAGCCCCTCCAGGGCCCCCGGCTCCGGGACGAAATCGGTGATGAACACGCAGGAGTCCTGATAGGACTTGTCCTCGGCGGACGCATCGGGGGAGGAGAACCCGGAGCGCTCCCAACGGTCCTCCGGCACCTCCCGGAACAGCTCCCGGCCCTCGGTCCGCAGCCGCCAGTACTCCTCCGGGCCGTTCGCCCCACTGACGGCCAGCCCCATGCCGACGATCGCGATCTCGTCCCCGTCGTACTCGTCCCCGACCGGCTCCACGTCCGCGACCACCGGCTCCGGCTCCGGCTCCGCGTCCGCGACCACGGGCTCCGCGTCCGCGACCACGGGCTCCGCGTCCGTGTCGACCGCCGTGCGCGCCGGGGCCAGAAGGGTGGCGCCCAGACTCAGCCCGCCGTCCGCCAGCAGGGTCTGACCGGTCATCCACGAGGAGCGCTCGCACGCGAGGAAGGCCACCACCTCGGCGAACTCCTCCGCGGTGCCCAACCGGCCGAGCGGGGTGGCCCCCACGATGGCCTCCCGCATCGCCGGGGCCTCGGGAAACGCGTCGGCGACCGGACTGACGAGCATGGCGGCCGAGGCCGTGTTCACCCGGATCCCCAACGGCGCGAACTCGACGGCCAGGTGCCGGGTCACGGCCTCCACCGCCGCCTTCGCCGGCGCGCACGCCAAGTAGTTCGCCATCACGAGGTGCGCGCTGCCCAGCGCCGACAGGTTGACGATGGACCCGCCGCCGGAGCGCGCCATCAGCCGGGCCGCCGCCCGGGAACAGCGCAGCGTCCCCTTCAGGTTGGTGTTCAGCGCCCGGTCCACGTGCTCGTCGGTGAGCTCCGCCCAGGGGACCAGCGCCCCGTCGGCGGCGTTGTTGACGAGGACGTCGAGCCGCCCGAAGCGCTCCTCGATCTCGGCGAACATCCGCTCGACCTGTTCGGGACGGGCCACCGAGGCCCGCAACAGATCGGCCCGCGCGCCCCGCTCCCGCAACTCCTCGACGGTGCGCTTGGCCTCCTCGTGGGAGTGGAAGTAGTTGACGAGCACGTGCGCGCCCCTGTCCGCGAGGGCCAGTGAGATCGCCTTGCCGACGTTCTTCGCCCCGCCCGTCACCAGCGCCGTGCGGCCCTCCAGGTCCCGCCGGCCGCTCACGCGGCGACCCGGTCGAGGCCGGTGCGCGCCAGCTCGGAGTCCAGCAGGTCCACGATCCGGTCGAGGGTGTCGTACTCGGCGAGCTTGAACTCGGTGGGAGCCGGCAGACCGAACCGCCGCGAGGCCCGCGTCAGCAACTCGACCTGCTTGACGGAGTCCACGCCCAGCTCCGCCTCCAGCAGCGCCTCCGGGGTGAACACGTCCTCCGGGTACTCCAGGGCACTGGCGTAGAGCGTCCGGACCTCGGCCAGCAGCTCCTCCCGGTCCCACCGGGAGGCCGGCTCGACCGCCCCGCCCGAGGGCGCGTCGGCCGCCGGCCCGGTCGCCGTCGCAGTGTCGGCCCCGGCCGGGGAGCCGATCGCGCGGAACTCCCCCGCCAACCCGCTCACCAGCGCCAGCACCTCGCCGCCCCGGGCCGACCAGAACTCCTCGAACTCCGCGTCCGTCAGGGTTGGCGCGAGGACACCCCGCAGCGAGGGAGCCGCGAGCCCCTCGGCGGCGCCGAGCTCGCGCAGCCGCTCCAGGGAGCCGTCCAGGGCGAGGGCGCCGTCCTTGGCGGTCAGCAGCGTCGCCAGGGTCAGCAGCCCGTCCGCCTCCCCGACCGCCTTGCGCACCGAGCCGATCAGCGTGCCCCGCCCACCGCACTCGACGAACAGGCGCTCACCGCCGGCGTGCAGCTCCCGCACCGCGCCGGCGAAGTCCACCGGCCGCGTGAAGTGCGCGGCCAACAGCTCGGCGAGGTCGTCCTCCGGGCGGTACCGGCGCCCGAGGATCGGCGAGTACACCGGGACGGCGGGCGCGGAGACCGGCAGCCCCCGCACGAATTCCGCGAACTCCTCCGCGCACCCGGCCAGCGCCGGGTGGTGGAAGGCGAACGGCGCGTCGAGGTCGATCACGCCGATGCCCAGCCCGGCCCCGACCGCCCGGACCTCGATCATCGCGGACCGCGGACCGCTCAGCACGGTCTGCGCCTCGTGGTTGACGGCGGCCACCACGAGCCGGGGATCGTCCAGCAGCCCGATCAGGTGGGCGCAACGCCCGGCCGACGCGGTGACGGCCACCATCGCCCCGTCGCGGATCCCGGCGCCGGCGACGGCCTCGGTCCGACGGAGCACGATCCGCGCCCCGTCCTCGACGCCGAAGGACCCGGCCGCGACCAGCGCGGTGATCTCACCGAGGCTGTGCCCGACGAGGACGGAAGGGGTCACACCGGCCTCCCGCAGCACCCGGTGCGCGGCCAGCCCGGAGGCGTAGACGGCGAGTTGGGAGACCCACGGCGCCTCCCGCAGGAGGGCGGCCGAGTCCAGGGGACCGGAGCCGAAGAGGACGTCGGTCAGCTTGTGGTCGAACGCGTCGACGGCGACGGCGTCGACCGCGTCGAGGATCCCGGCGACCTCCGCGTACCGGGTGCGGGCCGCGTGCAGCGCGGGGCCGTCGTAGCCGCCTTGGCCCGGGAAGAGCAGCACGGGGCGGGTGGTGGTCTCCGTCGTGTTCATCGGTGCTCCTTGTGCGTACGGGATGGGCGTGTCCGGTCGGTCCGGCCCGGTACGGGGCTGCTCAGCAACAGGCGCCCCATGGGCCCCAGTCGCGCGGCCACCGCACGGTCCACGAGGGCCCCGGGGGCCCCGGGTGCGGCGTCCAGCAGCAGGCGCAGGGCCCGGATGGACAGCGGCAGGCGCCGGTCGTCGTTCAGGTAGTCGAAGAGGTCGCGGAAGGAGGCGCGGGTGTAGAACTCGGCGGGCGGCACCGCCGTGGAGAAGACGCCGACCATGCCCCGCGCGTGGCGTTGGCTGCGGGCCATGGCCTCGATGAGGGCCCGCTCCTCCGGCGAATGGGGGGCGATGCGGGCGTAGTCCCGCGTGTAGTCGTGGTGATCGGACAGCAGGGCGTCCCGGCGGATCCCGTAGGCGGCCAGGGCCCGGGCCTGCGGCACCCGACCGGCGAGGGCGGAGTCGACCTGTTCGGCGAGGAGTTCCGCCGACCGCAGGGCGAAGGTGATGCCCGAGGCGGTGATGGGATCCCGGGTCGCCCCGGCGTCGCCGACCAGCGCCCAGCCGGGACCGTGCGAGGTCCGGAGGAAATTGGGGACCGCCCCGGTGAGCCAACGGCCCGCCCGGCGGGTGTCGCGCAGTCGGGCCGACAGGTCCGGATCGACCGTGGCGAAGGCGTCCACGACCAGGCGGTCGATCTCCTCGTCGGCCGCGCCCGAGGGGAAGCCGGCGGTCGGCCGGGCCACCCCGACGATGGACAGACCGTCGTGGGTGGGCCAGGTGAAGGGATGCACCCCGGACCCTCGATAGGTACGGACCAGGGAATCCTGCGGCAACCCCTCCCAATAAGTCCAGTGGCTTTTTCCGAGCACCGGATGATCCCGATATGAGACCGCCCCGACGAGGGCGGCGACACGGGAATTCTTCCCGTCGGCACCGATGACCAGGCTCGCCTTTTCGGTGAAAGTCCGCCCACCCTTCAGCGAACCCGCGACGCCGACGACCCGACCGTCATCGTCACGGAGAAGTTCTTGTACGTTCGTTCCCTCACGCAACTCCGCGCCCGCCTCGACGGCGGTCAGCACCATCGCGTGGTCGAGCTCCGCCCGCGGGGGCGAGAGTGCGTACCCGACCCCGTCCACCTCGGGGAGCTCGGCTTCCAGGGAAACCGGGCCGCTCCGGAGCCCGTATCGGGTGATCCGGGGGACGTTCATGCCGGCGAGCCGGTCGAGCACCCCCAGGCGGCGCAATGCCGCGACGCCCGCCGGGTGGATCAGATTCGTCTCGGAAGCCGTTGCGCTGGGGAATCGAGCCCGGTCCACCAGCAGTACCCGATATCCCGCGCGGGCCAACAGACAGGCGACCCCGGACCCGGAAATGCGGGCCCCCACGACTATCACGTCGTACATATCAATCCCCTCTCGATGAGGACTCGAGGAGATTAGGCACGGGATCGAACGGCCGACAATTGGTTTCCTGGACTATGTCATTTGACCGGAGAAAGTGACGAAGTCGCGGAGCGGCGTGACGAAGTTTCCGGGCGTCCTTGTCCGACGCCCGAACAACCCGCAGGGTGTTGCCATGACTGAGCACTACGACGTCGTCGTCCTCGGCGCCGGCCCCGGCGGCTACACCGCCGCGGTCCGTTCCGCGCAACTCGGGTTCTCGACCGCGGTCATCGAGGAGAAGTACTGGGGCGGGGTGTGCCTCAACGTGGGCTGCATCCCCTCCAAGGCGCTGCTGCGCAACGCGGAACTGGCGCACATCATCACCGAGCAGGCCGAGACCTACGGGATCCGATCGGACTCCCCCGTCTCCCTGGACTTCGGCGCCGCCTTCAAGCGCAGCCGCAAGGTGGCCGACGGCCGGGTCGCCGGCGTCCACTACCTCATGCGCAAGAACAAGATCACCGAGATCGACGGCCGGGGCACCTTCACCGACGCCCACACCCTCCGGGTGTCCACCCCCGACGGCCCCGACCGCACGATCACCTTCGGACACTGCGTCATCGCCGCGGGCGCCACCACCAAGCTGCTGCCCGGCACGAGCCTCAGCGACCGGGTCGTCACCTACGAGGAGCAGATCCTCACCGAGGACCTCCCCGGGAGCATCGTCATCGCCGGCGCCGGCGCCATCGGCGTCGAGTTCGCCTACGTCCTGCACAACTACGGGGTCAAGGTGACCATCGTCGAGTTCGCGGACCGGGTGGTGCCCGCCGAGGACGCCGACGTCTCGAAGGAACTCGCCAAGCGCTACCGCAAGCTCGGCATCGAGATCCTCACCTCCACCCGGGTCGATTCGATCGACGACTCCGACCCGTCCCGACCCGTGCGCGTCACCGTCGAGCGCGGCGGCGAGCGCACGGTGCTGGAGACGGACAAGGTCCTCCAGGCCGTCGGCTTCGCCCCCCGGACCACCGGATACGGCCTGGACACGACCGGTGTCCGTCTCACCGACCGGGGCGCCGTGGAGGTCGACGGCCGGGGGCGTACCTCCGTGCCGCACATCTTCGCGATCGGCGACGTCACCGGCCTGCTGATGCTCGCGCACGCGGCCGAGACGATGGCCATCGTGGCGCTGGAGACCATCGCCGAGGTGGAGACGATGGAGATCGACTTCCGCATGATCCCCCGCGCCACCTACTGTCAGCCGCAGATCGCGAGCTTCGGCCACACGGAGGCCCAGGCCCGCGAGGCCGGCTTCGACGTGCGCGTGGCGACCTTCCCGTTCACCGCCAACGGCAAGGCCCACGGCCTGGGCGAGCCCGGCGGATTCGTGAAGGTGATCAGCGACGCCCGCCACGGGGAACTGCTCGGGGCCCACATGATCGGCCCGGAAGTGACCGAACTCCTCCCCGAGTTGACCCTGGCCCAGCAGTGGGACCTCACCGTGCACGAGGTCGCCCGCAACGTGCACGCCCACCCGACCCTGGGCGAGGCGGTCAAGGAAGCGGTGCACGGACTCGCCGGCCACATGATCAACATGTAGGGAAGGGGCCCGACGTGAGCACGGACAGCAGAACGCGAGAGCATCCACCCGCCCCGGCCCCCGACCCACACCCGTGGCTGACCCCCGTCCTGCCCTTCCTCGGCGTCTGGACCGGAACGGGCGAGGGCCACTACCCCACCCTGGACGAGGGCTTCGCCTTCGAACAGGAGATGACCTTCGAGCACGACGGCCGCCCGTTCCTCCACTACGAGGCCCGGGCCTGGCTCGTCGACCCCGACGGCGGCCGACGCCCCTCCGGACGCGAGAACGGTTGGATCCGGGTCGGACCCGACGGCTACACGGAAGCCCTGATCGGCCAGCCCACCGGCATCGCCGAGATCCACACCGGCCGCGTCGCCGGCGGCGTCCTGCGCCTCACCAGCACCCAGGTCATGGGCACCCCCCTGGCCAAGGAGGTGACCGAGGCCCGGCGCGAGTACGCCATCGACCCCGACGGCCGACTCCGCCACACCACGGACCTGGCAGCCGTGGGCCACCCCCTCACCCGCCACCTCACCACCACCCTGCACCACCCCCAAACCCCCCCACCCTGACCCACCCACCGCCGAGGACCGACACGCGCGAGCACCCGCAACCGTTCTCGCGCTCAGCCCACAGGCACCGGCACAGCAGCCCGGTGAGCACCCGATGTGTCGTGCTGTGCAGTCAAGTCGGCGGACAGGGTGGCCCCGGTCGGCCGTGATACGCGATGACTCGGAGCCCGACCGAGGGCCCCCGGTGGGCCTGGGCGGAGTGCGCCGTTCCCGTGTCCCGCTCCGATTCGCCCGTGCATCATGAACACCTCGGATACCGGCAGCGGCGGGGTAAGGGGCATGGCAGACGACATGACATCGAGTTCGGACGGTACGGGGCGCACACCCCCACCCCCACCGCCGCCGCCGCACGCCCCGCCGGCGGGGCCCACGGGCCCGGCCGCGGGACCCGGGCGCCGACTGGGTGAGGTGGCCGCACTGGTCTCGGCCCTGGCCGCCGTTCTGGGCGTGGTGCTCGGATTCTTCGGCCTGCCGGCGGTGTTCAACTCCCCGACAGCCAGGACAGGGGCTCCGGTGGTGGTCCCGACGGTCACCGTCACGGTCACCGCGCCGGCGCCCGGTCCTCCGATCGGCTCGGGCGCCCCGTCCGATTCCCCAAAGCCCCCCGCTCCCAGTGCTCCGGTCTTCACACCGCCGGCCGGGCCCACGGTTTCCTTGGTGGGGCTGGCTCCGATCGAGACGAGTTTCGACTCCTTCTCGACCGGACCGAAGAAGGTGAACCTGGAGGAGTATCCGACCACCCTCAGCTCCTTGTGCGCCGAGAGCACATGGCAGCTGGACCGCAAGTACGAGTCCTTCGTCGCGCGCATCGGGGCGACGGACGACGCTGGCTCCCGCATGAACTTCACCTTCGAGGTCGCGGTGGACGGCAAATCCGTCGAGGTGGGCAAGAAGCGCGCCGGGGAGACGGTGACGCCGGTGACCGTGGATGTCCGCGGAGCCTACCGGCTGACGCTGAAGGCCGGAGACTGCTACGCCAGTACGTCCTCCGGCGCCGGAGTCTGGATCGACCCGGTCCTGACACCGAAGGCGTAGCCCCCTGCGGACACCCCTCCGATCCCCGGGAGGACGCCCACGCGGCACGGATGCTTCCGCCGGATGGGGGCGGAAGCCGCGTGGGCATCCGTCGGCATCCCCGACGACCGACCGGCCCTGGCGCTCGGGCGGGCGGTTGCCCAAGGTGAAGCGGAAAGTGGGCCGAGGCGAGGCCCGTGGCGGGTCGGACGATCCAGGGGGAGGAGATCGGGGTATCGACCCCCGAGGAGCAGGCGCAGGCACCGGGACAGGCGTTCGAGGAGGCGGCCAAGGAGGCCGCCGAGGCGGCGAAGGCGGCCGTGAAGGCGTTCAGGCTGTGTATGGCCATGGCCGACACGACGCACCGCAAGGCCGTCGAGGAAAGGGAACGGGCTGGCGCGGAAGAGCCCGACGGCGATGGGCCGGACGACGAGGCGGATCGGGCGGCAGTGCGGAGGAAGGTCCGCGAGGTGCTGCCGGAGGGCCTGACGGACGCGTTGCTCTCGGACGCGGATTGGCCGACGACGGCCGGGCAACTCGTCGAGCTCGGGCGGTCTGGTGTGGACGTGGACGCGCTGCTGCCGAGGCTCGGCGACATCGCCGTGAGCGTCCGCACCCAGGTCCCCGACCACCTCCGCGAGGAAGCTGACGGCCGGGGCGCGGCGGCGGGGGAGTGGTGGACGAGCACGGTCCGGGAGGCGATGCCGGCCGGCCCGGTGCGCGAGGCGATCCTGTCCTCGCCGCAGTGGCCGGACATCACGGCGGCCATGTCCCGGCTCCGGGAGCAGGGTGCCGACGTCAAGCAGGTCCTGGCCGCCGCCTACGAGGAGGCCGCCGGCGTCGCCCGCGCGTCGTCCTCGGGCGAGATCGTGTCGCCGAGCGAGGACGCCCGCCGCGCCTGGGGACCCCTCACGCAGGGCCTCGACGTCCCCAAGGGGACCTCGACCTCGGCGACCGTGCCCGCGCCCTGCGGCAACTCGCGATAGGCCCGGCGGAGAACAGCCGGTTCGAGGAGATGGCCCGCCGGGCCCTGCCGGGGGCGGAGGGGCACGCGGATACGTTGGTGAACTCCCGGTACTGGCCGCGCGGATGGCCCGGGTCGAGGACAGGGGACAACCGCTCGCCGCGCACCTGGAGCACCTGCCGAAGGACTCCACCTGGCAGCACGACCGGGGGAGGACCGAGCAGCGCCTCGTGCGGGCGGCGGTCGGGGCGTTGACCACGCCTGCCGGGGCACGGCCGGCCGCGACGCCGAGGGTGAGCGGGGACGCGGCCAGGTCGATCTCCTCGGGCCCTGCCAGAGCCCGCCGTAAGCGCGCGGGCACCACACCCCGGACCGAGGCGGCCGCGCCGGCACACCGTCAGACCGAAGCGCCGAAGAGGCCGGGGCGCACCCGCTGACCACCACCTCCGGCGAACGTCCGGCCGGTGACCGGGGGGTGTGCCGCGAACCGACGATCGGTCCGCGACACACCCCTCTCTTCTCGGGGCCGGCGCGCCGCGTCGCCGGTGTCAGAGACCCACGTGGTAGATGTCGCCGGACCCGCCACGCGCCCAGAACAGCAGGTCGCCGACCTCGTAGTTGTTCTTCGACACGGGATGGTCCGAGGTGGTGCGGTACTGCTCACCGGCCGTGCGGGGGAGTTTGACGGTCGGGTGGAAGGCATAGCCGGTCAGGCCCGAGCAGTCGAAGCCCACGGTCGTGGCCGCCACGCACACCCCGTTCAGATAGCCGGACCCCCCGTCGCAGAAGCCCCGGGAGGGCCCGTTGGGACCCCCACCACCCCACGAGTACGGGGTGCCCAGCACGCCCATGGCCTTGCGCACGGCCTCGGCCCGACTGCCCCGCCCACCCACGCCGGCGGCGGCGTCCTCGAACATCGTGATGTTGGCGCGGATCTCCTTGACGTAGCCGTACGTCTCGCCGCCCGCGAAACTCTCCGGCGGCACGCCCCGGTAGCGGCGGACGGCGTCCCACCCAGCGTTAACTGACTGGCCGGCAGGGCCGGCGACATCTCGGGATGCTGCGGGCAGGACGCGGACGATTTCAGAAGCCATGGCCGAATTTCGTCGGGCACCCTTTCAGCCCGCCATCCCCGGCCCTGCCGAATCCGAACGCGTTGTTGCTGATCCCGATCACGACGATTCCCAGCACGACCAAGGGCGCCAAGAGTGTGAGGCAGAGCGCCCTGAAAATCACCTTCATGAAGAATCCCCCCGCGACAACTCTTTTTCCTGCACTGTCCGTTCTGCGCGTTCCGAGCTGTCTGGTCACGAACCGTTGATCACGGTTGGATTCCTTCCTTAAGGGGTGCTCGCGTTTGTGGATCACGCCCGCGTAAGCTCTGGATCAGGGTCCGTGCCGGGCGTCCTTCGCTCGGCAAACGCTGCGCTGTGCGTCCGGGGGGGGGATGCGGTCTGCGGGCGGGGACTCGTGCGAGACTTACAGGGTGGGGGCGATGATCGTGAAGGGTACAGCCGTCGCCGGCAGGCCAATCCAGCGATATCCATTCGGACTCTGTCCGAAAATCACCCACGCTTCCCGAGGGAATGCCGGCATTCTCGTCCGGTTGTAGAGGGGCACCCTGACCTCGGGGTCGACCCGCACGAAAACCCCACCCAGCTTTGTCGGGGCATCGGGTTACTCTCGCCGTCGCGAACCGCCGCGACGGTTCGAATCCACGGAACGGGGGGAGTTTCGTCATGCCCACACGCCTGTTGACGTCGGCGTCGAATGTCGGCAAGAAGCTTGAGCAACGCGAAATCGCGTTGATTCCCCTGAACGGACACGGCATTGCAGTGGCGACCGTGAAGGCGATGATCAGCGTGGGCGAGGACGCCCCACCGGTCCGGGTCCTGGCCGCCGACGAACCCGTCCCCGACGGCGCCGTCCCCGTCCTGATCACCGACACCACCGTCTACGGCATGACCCGCGTCGCCGAGACCCTCCTGGAGTGGAAGGCCCCCGCGCCCCCCTGGCTCGTCCTGGTCGCCGACGCCCCCACCCGCCCCGCCCAGCACGCCCGCTACCTGATCCGCGCCCTGGCAGAACGCCTGATCGGCGTCGCGAAGGTGCCCTACCTCCCCGTCCTGCGCGTGGTCCGGAGCCCGCGAGAGGCCCTGGAGTACAAGGACGTCCAGCGCGCCGCCGAGAACCTGCGCCGCGAACTCCTCGAAAGGAAGAACCGACCGATGGCCCTGGAACGCCTGGCCGTGCCCGCCCAGCTCCTCGCGGACTCCGTCCTCGCGAAGAAGGAGGGCGACCTGATTCCCCCGGCGAGCCCGACGAAGATCCCGGAGATGGAGAGCGTCGTCAAGAACATCTTCGGGTGGGGGCTGTGGCTGCTGGTCCTGGCCGGTGCCGGTGGCGTCGCCTTCGGCGTCTACAAGCCGGCCGTGTCCGACAAGTCCCGCGGCGGCGGCGGTTCGGAGCCCTTCAAGTGGATGGGCGGTGGACTCTTCGCGATCCTGATCTCCAGCCCCCTGATCGCCATCCTCAACGCCGTGGCGAGCTGACGACATGGCGAACAAAAGGGGGGCGAAAGGCTCGAAAACCTTGTGGGCAGCGGGCGCCGCGGTCGTGACGGTTCTCGTGCTCACGGCCTACTCGATCACCAGTGGCGACGACGACAACGAACGGACCCCGCCGTCCGCCGCGACCCCCGGGGTGACGGCGCCCACCCCGCCGGCCTCGCCGGCGCCTTCCTACTCCCGACCCCGCGAGTGGACCGAACCGCAGCGGTGGACCGCGCTGCCGCCGGGATCCCGCACCGACGACCACAAGAACCCGGTGGGCTTCCCCAGGACCACCGAGGGCGCCGTGGCGTCGATGCTGCCGCCCAACTCCAGCCGCATCGAGGGAACACGATCGGCGCGGGTCGAGCAGCGCGAGCACTTCGAGTCCTATATGGAGAAGGCGTACCGGACTCCGGAGAACCTGCGGAAGACCGAGGAACAGGCCGCGGCGCTCGACAGGGACCTGGCCAAGGAGATGGGTGTGGCCCAAGGATCCCCGCTGCCGCCGGGAGCCTACGTCCATGCGACCGTCGTCGGCTACAAGATCATCAAGCAGTCGGACACCGAGGTCAGCGCGTGGTTGTTGTCGCGGGTCGTGCAGAAGAACGGCGAGTTGGAGCAGGAGGTCGCGTCCTACCGGCTCACCATCTCGGGCGCGCGGTGGGAGTCGGACGACTGGAAGATCGGCCTGATGACAACCGCCGAAGCCACCCAGGCCGTCGAAGGACGAGCCGAACCGCCGATCGTGGCCGTGGGGGACAAAGCATTCAACGACGGTGGATGGACCGCGATCCGGAGCGCATCGTGAAACGCCGCTTCGTGGCCGTCCTGCTGGTGTTGGCAGCGCTGTTCGGGATCTCGGTGGCCACACCGCCGCCCGCGCGGGCGGCGGACGGCATCTTCGGCAACATCGTCGAGAGGACGTGCAAGGTCGGCTCGGTGATGAACTGGGCGACGCTGAGCTTGTTCAGCGGCGGGTTTCCAAGGTCAGGATGGTTTTGGCGATCTTGGTCATGGCAGTGGGGCGGCAGCGTGCTTTGCCGAGGATCCGCCAGGTCTTGATGCCGGCGATGCTTCTCTCGACTGGTCATCGCAGCCTGGAGTGGGCCCCGGTTGACGGACTTCTGTTTGAGGGAGAGTTCCTTGCGGGGGCGGCGTTTGTGGGGGACGGCGACGATATCGCCGGCGCCTTGTTAGGCGCGGTCGGCCATGACCGGGATGCCGAGTCGGACGCAGGTGGTGATGACGCGGTACCGCCGGGCGGACGTCAGGTCGTGGGTCCGGCCGGGCAGGGAGGGGGAGATCCAGAGCAGTCGCCCGTCGGGACCGGAGACCACCTGTAGGTCACTCCGTGCCGCTGGTGCTTGCCGGAGTAGTCGGCCCGTCCGTCACCGGTCCGGGCGCATTCGACGGAGGGTCCCATCGAGCAGTACATGTCGGGCGGAGGCCGGTGGCAGGGCAGCGGTCAGCCCCGGAGCACGGCGGGAGAGGTGGCCGATGACCGTGTGGACGTAGGCGTGGGCGGTGGCCGAGCTGATGCCGAACGCGGCCGCGATCTGCCGCAGCATCTCGTTTTCCGCAGGTACGTCAGTGCGACGATCGCGTGCTGGGACGGAGGAAGCTTGCAGCGACGGTCACCCTCGCGGGCGACGATGAGCATGGTCACCCACTCGACCAGGGCGTGAGGCAGGTCGAGCACGGCACGATACGCAAGCCACGAGGCCCCCGGGTTGCAGAGCAGCGGACGTCAGACATCCCGCTCGACAACCCGAGGGCCTCACTCGTTGCGTCAGATCGCGGCGTCACCCGACCAGAGACCACTCTGAACAAGCTCACGGTACCCACCAACCCAACCCCCGCGCCCAGACACGTGGTCCACGCGGTATGCCGCCTCGCCCTCGCCGCCTCCGAGCGCCGCACCCGGATTCTCGACCGTGCGGGGCACAAGTCGATCGCTCGTCGGCTGCGACCGCGAGATCCTCCCCGACCGGCACAGCGCCGTTGACGTCCCGCGAGGGGAGGGGACTTCACACACGCCGCGGCCCCGGGCCCGGAGCCGTCTCCGGCCCGGGCCGACGCAGGTGGGGGCGGCTGCTCGGACACGGCGTGTTTCCCGGCCCCGGGCGGCTTTGCCGGTGGGCCCTTGGACTCACTCCGGGCTGCGGCTGTTCCCGCCCGGATCCCGGATCCCGGACTCGGCGCTGCGGTGTGCGAGAGCGAGGCCCGTGCGGATCCGGGTACAGGGCGCGGATCAGGGACTCGGGGGCGATCCTCCCGCCGTAGGCGTCCGCTCCCTGTGCGGGCCGTCCACCCGTAGTCCGTCATGGTGCCGTCGTACAGCAGAGTGAAGCCCTGTACCCGCGCCCACTGCTCGAAGGTGTCGCGCGGAAAGGCGCTCTCGCGGTGGACGAGGGGCGCGAACTCGGCCGGCGTGAGGCGCAGGCCGCAGGGCCCGGCCCAACTCGGTCCCGTCGCCCTGCCAGGCGCGCAGCAGCGTGAGCGCGGTGCCCTTGCCGGCGCCGGGCGGGCCGGCGGTCAGCAGCACCGCGCCCCCCGCGGGGCAGGCCTGCGCAGGCGGCCTTCGTCTCCTCCGGGATGCCCTGGTGCATTCGCATCCGGCCCGCCGACCACGCGCCGCCGGCGGTGCGCAGCCCACGAGTGTCGACGGGGCCCATCGCAAGGTCACCGGCGGCGAAGCGATCCTGTAGATGCCCGGTACCTCTCGTCCAGCACCTCCACGTTCCCTCCCCCCTTTTCCGCGGTCGGACAGGTCAGTTCGGGCCACGGCGGCGCATGACCTCCTGGTAGTCCTCCTCGGTGAGCTGATCGTTCAGTACGGCCGATGCCAGCACGTCGAGGGTGTCGTCCCGGTGGACGGGGAGGGTGTGCAGGGGTCGTGCACGGGTTACTCCATCGGCCAGGACGCCACCGTGGCGAGCATCTCCTCGCGGTCGGTCTCTCCGGAGGCGTAGGCGGCCAGGTGGGCAATCAGGGACGGCACGGAAAGGGTTCCTCTCCATTGGCGGGGCGGGTCGGTCGGGCGCGGGAACGATCAGGGCCGAAGGAAAGCCCCGGCCACGAGCCGATCGAGGGCGATACGGAGAACCGGCACGTGCTCGCCCGTCACCCGGTACGCGACGACCCGCTGCGAACCGGGGCTGTCGGGGTCGTGCACCCGCGCGACGGGAGCCGGCGTGCCCCTGGCCACCGGACCTCGGGCCCGCCCCGGGTGACCGCGCGCGAGCGGACGACGGCACGTCCGCACAGGTCACCGCCGAAGAGCCCGCGCAGGTCGACGGCGGCACCGCGCCCCTCGCCGTCCACGAGCACGCCGCCACCCGGTGCGGCGTCCGTCACGAGGACGCGGACCGCGCACCCCCTGGCGGCCGCCCCGACGATGACGTGTATGGTCTCTTTCCCTCGAACCGGCCGCTCGTAGGAGAACGCGCGTGTGCCCTCCCCACGACCCTCAGTCTGTCGCACGCGGGCCCGGCACGGGGCGCCCCTTTCCGGTCGCGCTGACCTTCGGCGTGCGGCGTTCCTCGGACCCGCTCCCTGAGTCCCCCTGGGCGACGCACTCGCCGTCACGGTCGAGGCGAAGGCCGCAGCAGCCCCGTGTCGGTGCCCAGCGTGTGTCCCCCAACGGCGCCGGAACCCGCGGGGGCGGCCCGCCGATACGAACACCTCGACAGCCCGCCCGTACCCAGGCCGACCACAGGCGGACGGAGGCGCAGGACGTCGAGGCCCGGCGCGGCGGAGCAGCGTCCGCGGGTGCCGGTCATCGTCGTCCGGCCTGTGATGAAGGGAGGGCCGCCCGATGAGAGGGAGGGCCGCCCGATGAGGCCGACACACTTCGGCCAACACCGACTCGGCCGAAACGGCCTCTCCCGGCGAATACGGATCGCCCATACAGTGCGTTTCGCTGACCATTCGATCCGGGCCGCTCCTCCGGGGCGGCCCAAAACGCTGCCACAGGGGTGACGATGTCGAGACTCCGTAAGATCCTCGCCGTGCTCGCGATCGGCGGGTTCTTCACGTTCGGACTGGCCGGAACGAGCTACGCCGGCGACGGCTGCCACCAGGACGGAGACCCGGACTGGGCCTACTGCCAACCTGCCTGAGGCTGTCGCGCCCCAAGACGCTCGGCGGCCCGTGCCCCGACGCCGGCGGCCACCTGCCCCGAGCCGATGACCGCCCTGCGCCCGCCCGCCCACCCGCCCGGCCCCCGAACCCGATCACGGGCCGCCGTTCCACCCTGACCCCGCGCTCCTTTGGCACCGAGCCCACGGCGCCACCACCGTATGAGGCATGCCGGCCACCCGGTCCTCGACACGGCGACGCCGACCGTGCCGCAGGCCCCGGCCGAGGAACTGCGTGCGGGCCCGTCGGTCCGGTCGCGGGCCGAGGTCCACGGCCCGGCTCGTGGTCGGCCCGGACGTGAACACGGCGTTCGCGGCCACCGCGAACGCCGTGCCCATCTGCCGGACGGTGTCCGGCACGGGAAGGTGTTTTCGCGGGGGTGCTCAGTGGCCGGTGAGATCCGCCAAGGCCCGTGCGACGCGGCGCACCCCTCGTCCGATGGCGGTCGGTGTCACGGCCCCGTAGCCGAGGACCAGGCCCCGGGGGGCACGCCCCGGCCCATCGCCGCGGCGGCGAGGTCGATCTCGCGGACCTCCGACGCGGGGAGGGTGATCGTGAGGTGCAGTCCCGCAGCCGCCCCGTGCACCACGGCCTTCGGCAGGTGAGCGGCCAGGGCGGCGACGGTGGCGTCCCGTCGGCTCCTGTGCCGGCGCCCGGTCGACCGCTGGTGCCGTTCGAGGTTACCGCTCTCGATGAGTCGGGCGAGGACGAGTTGGGGCAGGGTCGCGTTGCCGAGGTCCGCGAATCGCTTTCCCTCGATCACCGCCTCGTGGTGCCGTGGCGTCGGCAGGACCCAACCGATCCGCAGGGCCGGTGCGAGCACCTTGGAGACACCACCCAGGTGGCACACGCGCTCCGGGTCCTGGCCGCGGAGGGCGGGAACGGGCGGCCGGTCGTAGCGGTGCTCGGCGTCGTGGTCGTCCTCCAGCACGAGCCCGCCTTCGCGCGCCCAGGCCGGCAGGGCACGACGACGTTCCCCTGCCATGACGGCGCCGGTCGGGAAGTGGTGGGCGGGGGTGACGCTGACGGCGCCCGCGCCACTCGCCCTCAGCGCGCTTACGTCCGGCCCGTCCGCGCGGATGGGGGCGGGCGGGGTGGCGAGACCGGCGTGGCGCAGGTGCTGTCGCAGGCTGAGGGAGCCGGGGTACTCGACGGCGACCGCGTCGACGCCGTCGACGCGCAGCACCGGCGCGAGCAGTCCCAGGGCCTGGGCGACCCCGGAGACGATCACGACGGCCTCCGGATCGGCGTGGACGCCTCGGGTACGGGCAAGCCGGGCGGCGATGACACGCCGGAGGCCCGGGACGCCCCGCTGGTCGCCGTAGGCGAGGGCGATGGCGGGCAGCTCGGCGAGGACCTCCCGTTCACGCCGGAGCCAGGCCGCACGGGGGAAGGCGCCGAGGTCGGGTACACCGCGGGTGAGATCCACGTGGTCGTGGTGGGAGGAGCGAGCGGTGCGCAGACGCAGACGGTCGAACACCTCGGGCCCGGGGCTCGACACGAAGGGGTCCAGGCCCGCGCCTTCGCCCGCGCCGCCGCTTCCTGGATCCCGACCGCGAAGGCGCCCCACCACCCCGTCCGCGTACCCGCTCGCGGTCCGCTCGGCCCGCCCGCCGTCCCTCGCCCGGCCCGCGTCGACACCCCGGGACCCGGCGGTCGGGGGCTCGGGCAGCGGAGGTGCGACGACGGTGGTGCCCCGCCGCCGGCCGCCCTCGACCCGACCGTCCTCGGCCGGCCGCCGGTACGCCTCCGTCACCACGCCCCGCGACACCCTCAACTCGGCGGCCGGCACGCGGGTCGGCGGCAGCACCGCGCCCACCGACAACCGGCCGTCGGCCAGGGCCTCGCGCAGACGGGCGGTCAGCCGGTCCGCCTTGCCACCGACGGGCGCCGCGCCGATGTCGAGCTGGAGGAAGTCCGAACCCGCGGAGGGCGACGGGGAACCGATCGGAAGAAGGGACACGCCGAGCATGCTGCCGACACCGTCGGCCCCGGTCACATCCAGGCCGGCCGAGCGCCCAGGGCCACGAAGCACGCCGCGAACGTCGCCCGCAGCCGGGTCACGACCCCGCGCCGATCGATGACACGGTGGCGCACGGCGGCGGCGCACAGTCCGTACGCGGCGAAGACCACGAACGTCACCCCGGTGAAGATGGCGCCGAGCACCAACATCCGGCGTACCGGGTCGGAGGCCCCGGCGGGCAGGAACGGGAGGAAGAACGCGACGAGGAACAGGGTGAGTTTGGGGTCCGACAGGTTCCGTGACGGCCATGCCGACGGTGCGCAGGGCCCAGCGGGGAGCCGCCCCGGCCGCGGGAGTCAAGGCGCCCCGGTCACGGACCATGCCCCAGGCCGGATACAGCAGGTAGGCGACGCCCAGGTACTTGAGGACCTCGAAGGCACTGACGCTCGCGTGCGGCAGCCCGGCGAGACCGGCCACGGAGACAGCGAGGTGCGGAAGAGTCCCGAGGGCGCATCCGAACGTTGCCACGAGGCTCGCCCGGCGCCCACCGGAGAGGGCGGCGGCGAGCTTGAAGACCACGCCGGTTCCCGGCGTGACGGCCATGACCAGGCGGGTGACGAGACAGGCGGTGCTCAAGGGTCCCCCGGGGAAGCCGGGCGAAAGGACGAGGTCACACACCGGCACGGGGCGGCCCCGGCCCGGTGCCCGACACCCACCACCCTCCGACCTCTTCGGCCCGAGGGACAGGCCCAAATCACTCCCGGTCCACAGATCCAAACGGCCTGCCCCGCCCATGGCGACCACCACGTGCCGAAGGCCCCGGACATCCCCAACTCGCGCCATCGTGGTCGTGAGCCCCTGAGCCCCACCTCACCGCGCCAAGACCGCCGACGCGTCGACTACGAGGTTGACGCGACGTGCGCTCGTGCTTCGCTCGCACCCGACCCGGTCCCGCCGCACTCGACTCCACCGGCCGGCGAGTGCGGGCACGTGGAGGTCAGTGGGTCGGCAGGGGCGCCCAGTGGGGGATGGGCCACACCACGGCCACGGCCCGGCCGATGACCTTGTCCACGGGGACGAACCCGTGGGTGGCGTCATTCACGTGGTAGCGGGAGTCGCGTGAGTTCTGGCGGTGGTCGCCCATCACCCAGATCTTTCCCGCGGGGACGGTCACCGGCGCGAAGGGGGCGTCGTCACAAGGAGAGCTGCCGGGAAAGAGGTACGGCTCGTCGAGTGCCCTGCCGTTGACGACGACCGGCCCGCCCGCCGCGCAGGAGACCGTGTCCCCGGCGATGGCGATCGTCCGTTTGATCAGGTCCTTCTCGCCGGCCGAGGGGAGCAGACCGATCGGGGCGAGGGCCTTGTGGACGAGGTCCGGTTGCGGGGCGGGTTCCGCCGCCAACCAGTTCAACGGGTCGTGGAAGACCACGACCTCGCCACGCTCGGGCTGCGACCCGAACCACGGCGTCAGCTTGTCGACGACCACCCGGTCACCGACCCGCAGTGTGTCCCACATCGAGTTCGACGGGATCACGAAGACCTGCAGGAGAAAGGACTTGACCAGCACCGAGATCGCCAGGGCGACGCCGATCACGACCAACGACTCCTGCCACAGGGGCCGTCGCCTGCGCCTGCCGTGTCCGCCTCCGGACCCCTTGCGCGTGCGGGCTCGCCGACCCATGGCCACACTCACACCTCCGCTCCACCGACCCCAACGAGCAAGAATCATCACAAATCATCCCTAAGCTCCTTCTAAGGGCGGGTCGATGTGGCTCGGCGCCCGCGCGGCCCGAGACGACGATCCCCCGGCGGGCCGCGCGGTGCCCCGTGGGCTGTGGCCGATGGCCGCCGCAAGACGGGCGCGCGTCGGAGGGGGCCGAAATGGGGATGGGCAAGCAGGACAGAGCGTCATAAACTCAACCGATATGCACCACTTTGCCGATCCGGGCCACACACCTTCGGTCGATGCACCACACCACATTCCCGCCACTCAGCCCGAACACCCAAGCCCTCAGGCAACCGTGGACGCGGGTGGACCCGTGGCCGACGCCGGTGTGGCGGCGGTCGTCGCGACGCACACCGCCCGATCCATCTCGCGCCGGCGGAAGCCGACCCGGGACGGACAGGGCCCCGACAGCCCCTGGCGTCTCCCTGTCCGTCGCGTGGTGGCCTGGTCCTACCTGGCGGGTCTGGCCCTGCTCCTCGCCGTCGCGGCGGCACACAAGGCCGCCGCCCTCTGACCTGACCCGTTCACACCCCCACCGAACGGGCCCCGGACCCGTTGGGCGGGGGTCACGGGGTCCCGTTGCTCGAACCCGAGCCGGCAGCCCGCCACCGGAAGCCAACCCGGGGCCCAGGACGTGCCCCGGGGGAGCCGCCCCGGACACAACTCGTCGTCCCAGGGCACACCGACCCGGTCCACGCCGCCTTGACACCCCTTGCCCCGGCCCTCGTGCGGGTCGGCCGACCGGCCCCGGACGAGGACCTCCTCAACGCCCCTGGCCACCCCCGCGAACTCAGCCCCGGCGGCCCGCCCGCCCGTCCCGGCGTCCCCGCCCGTCCCGGCGTCTCCGCCTGCCCCGGTGGCCCTGCCCGTCTCGGCGTCCCCGCCCGTTCCGCGGGCCCCGCCCGTTCCGGTGGCTCCGCCAGTGCCGGTGGCCCTGCCCGTCCCGGCGGCTCCGCCCGCCCGGACGGCCCTGGCGGTTTCCTCCCCCGCACCCCCTTTCCTCTTGCCGCCCCGTGCCCACATGTCCCGCCCGTGGCCGGGCCCGCCCGACTGTCCCGCGCCTCCCGACGTCGTCGCCGGGCCGCCGCTGGTGTCTCGTGCCGGGGTCGTGGTCGCGGGCACCGCCCGTGCGCGGCGGCAGGGCCGGGTCGGTACGCGCGCGGGCCACGGCCCGGACCCGGGTCCGCGAGAGCGCGCGCCGGCCGCGGCCGGGCCGTCGGCGAACGCCCGAGCCTCGGGCCCCGCCGGCAACGGCCACGCCCCGCTCACGCCCGGCAGCCCCGGAGAACAGGTCCTGCGTCTGCTGGACCCCACCGGCACCCACGCCCCGTTCACCATCGACCCCGTCACACCCTTTCCGGCTCGCCCGCGGCTGGGGCCGCTGAGGCCGGCCGTCAGCGGCGGGTCTCGATCCGCAGGCCGCCCGTGGTCACCCGGCGCATGTGGTCGCTCGCGAGCAGGTCGTGTGGCTGACCGAGCTCGATCGCGCTCGCCGTGTCCAGACGGGCCAGCTGGGCGGTTGTGCACTCGACCTCCAGGGCGCCCAGGTTCTCCTCGAGCTGGGCCGGGGTGCGTGCCCCGATCAGCGTGGTTGCCACGCCCGGATTGCGCAGGGTCCACGCCAGCGCGACCTGGGCCGGGGTGCGACCCAGGTCGGCGGCGACCTCCCGGACGACCCCGGCCACGGCCAGGTTGCGTTCGGTGAGCGCGCCCAGGGCGAGGTTGTGGCCCCTGCGGGTACCGTCACCGTCACCGGCGACGATGCTCGGTTCGGCCGCGTCGTCCCGGCCGTACTTGCCGCTGAGTATCCCGCCGCCCAGGGGTGAGTAAGGGACCACGCCCAGGCCCAGTTCGCGGGCCATCGGGATCAGGTCGCGTTCCGCGGTGCGTTCGATCAGGCTGTACTCGAGCTGCAGCGCGACCAGTGGCGACCAGCCGCGCAGATCGGCGATCGCCCGCATCCGGGACACCTGCCAGGCGGGTGTGTTGGAGATCGCCACGTACAGCACCTTGCCCTGCCGGACCAGGTCGTCCAGGCCGCGCAGGACCTCCTCCACCGGCGTGCGGAAGTCCCAGACGTGCAGGTACAGCAGGTCGATGTAGTCGGTGCCCAGCCGCCGCAGGCTTCCCTCCACCGAGCCGAACAGCGCCTTGCGGTGACCGCCCCCGGAGTTGGGGTCACCGGGGCGGCGAAGCGTGGAGTACTTGGTGGCCAGCACCAGGCTTTCGCGCGTCGCACGGGCGAACTCGCCCAGCAGACGCTCGGAGCTGCCGTCGGTGTAAGTGTCGGCGGTGTCGAGGAAGTTGCCGCCGAGCCCGACATAGTGATCGAACAACTTGCGGGCCTCGGCCCGCTCGGCACCCCAGCCCCACTCGGTGCCGAAGGTCGCCGTGCCCAGGGCCAGCGGTGAGACCCGCAGCCCTGAGTGGCCCATCAGCCGGTAGGTGTCGAGGGTCAGTGCCATCAGGTCCTCCTGCGCTCGTGGTGCGTTGCCGAGACCGAGTCTGTGGCGGTGGCGGCCCAGGGGTAAGGGACGAGGATTCCTGGGAAGACCGGTCCCACCCCGGTGGTTGGACCGGTCATGACGACCCCGACCATGGACACCGCCCAAGAGCTGGCTGCCTTCCTGCGGAGCAAACGCGAGGGCCTCGACCCCGACCGGCTGGGCCTGCCGTCGCATCGGCGGCCCCGACGAACGCCGGGACTGCGCCGGGAGGAGGTCGCCGAACTGGCAGGGGTCAGCACCGACTACGTGGTCCGGCTGGAGCAGGGCCGCGGCCTGCGGCCTTCGGCAGAGGTGCTGACGGCGCTGGCCCGCGCCCTGCGCCTGAACCCGAGCGAACGCGACTACCTGTTCGATCTGGCCGGACGCCGCCGCCCCGACACCACCGGCGCCCCGACGGCCGGTGCGGAGCCGTCGCTGGCCCGCCTGGTCGGTGACCTCTCGCCACTGCCCGCCATGCTGCTGGACCACCGCTACGACATCCTCGCCTGGAACCCCGAAATGGCCCGGCTGCTCCCGGGCTTCGAGACCACGCCGCCATCACGACGCAACGCGATGCGGCTGTGCCTGCTGCACCCGGCGATGCGCGAGTTCTACGCCGACCGGGAGCAGGCGCTGCGGGACGGAATCGCCCACCTCCGCACGGCATGGGCCGCACACCCGGATGACCGGGAACTGTCCGCCCTCATAACCGAGTTCGTCACGCAGGACGAGGACTTCGCCCGCTTGTGGTCGGAGCGGGAGGTCAGCGTCAACGGACGCGGCCGGAAGGTGCTGCGGCATCCGGTCGCCGGTGCGATCACCGTCGAATTCGAGGTCCTGCTGCCGCTCCAGGACCCGGAACTGCGCCTGCTCGTCTACCGCGCCGCGGACGAGGAGAGCCGCGCGTCCCTGGAACGACTGTGCACGACCGACACGCCCGGGCACACGGGCTGAGCCGCCCGACAGCCCAGGCGCCCGCCGGACCACCACATCCGAAGACACCCACCCTGCTCCGCGCGCCGCCGATGGCAGGTACGCGCCGCACCATGCCTCACCCACATCGAAATCGCAGCTCCCACCCCCCCGGTTGACCGCCTGCACTCACCTCACAGCTCCGCCGACTCGCAAGCCGTCCGCCCCGCACCACCCAAGCCCGGTGGGCGCCGTTGCACCCCCCGGTTCGTGGCGGGATCGTGCACCGGGCTGTTTTCTAGCCTGGTGGGATGACGAGAACACCTCCCAGCGAAGCTGATCGGAAGCTCATCGAGGCCTGCCGTGCGCAGGGGTTCCAATTGAAGGCATCTCGCCTGGCCTTGTGGCGGAAGTACGGATTGATCCCGGAGCCCGAGACCCGTTATCTCGGTGGTCGGGGCGGGTCGCGCAGGGTGTACCCGCCGGGGACGGAGTTGCAGGTTGTGTGTTTGGCCGCTTGCGACACCGGCCGGCCGGGCATGGCCCCATTGAACCTTCTCCTCGTGGCCTTCTTCGCCGAGATGCCGTTGCCGTTCCTCCCGGCGTTCCAGCTGAAGGTGGCGCTGGCACAGGCGTACTTCGAGTCGCGAGCCGATCGGCAGGAGAGGGAGCAGAAAGCGTTCGACGCCGTCCCGCCCGAGTCGCGGGAAGGGCTCGAGGCGGACTTCAACTGGGCCCAGGTTCAGGCGGCGCTGGAGATCCGGAGGGATCCGGCGCACGTGCGGCAGATGCGGGCGAATCTGAGACGGCTCCCCGAGTTGGCTCAGGCGACGCGGCAGGAGCTCGACAACCGTGTCGACGGCGTGCTCACGACCTTGAATCGGGCCTGCCTGCCCGAATGGGACGCGGCCGCCATGGCGGATCTCAAGGCCGCCATGGGCTTCGACGGTCCACCCGCCCGCTCGCGTGCCGCATGGATGCACGCGGCGCTCTGTCGCTCCGAGCAGCTCGCCGTACCGCGGGAGACGGACGGCCAAGAGCGCTTCGACGGCCTCATGGCGCTGGAGACCTCCGAACTCCTGCACTTCCGCGAGCTCGTGCTCGAGAACATCGCGGCGATGCAGGCCGTCGCTTCGGAGGGCAGCTTGAGGAAATGCGAAATCCGCTCTCTGCGGGACGCGGTCACAGCCGGGCAGATGCTGGTGGAGTGGAACAGCGTCCGGCAGGTGGTCGAGCCGGGATCCCGCCCGGCACAACTGACACGGGACGCCTTGTACGACCTCTGGTCCATCTGCTCGCACGTGGGGGGAGGAGGCGAAGGCCGCGAGGCTTTCACCGCTCGCACGGGGAGGGCCGGGCGCCAGGCTTCAGCGCCCCGGCCACCCGCGAAAAACCTTTAACCCCTTTGTGTCCATGGGAAGACAGATCGGTGGACTCGGCTCCTCTGCTGGCTCGGTACCATGGTCAAATAGGGGTCACGCGTGTCTGACGGACTGCCCATGCGGAGAGATTGCCGGGTGCGTACTGCGAGTACTCGGCTAGTTGATGGGTGGCAGTCCCAGTACGTTCTCACCAAGAGACCGCTCGACAAGCCTGGTTCAAGGGGAGCAGCAGCATGGGACACCCGCACGACGCGCAGTACGCCGACGACCCCCAGATCACGCGAGCGCGGATCGCGGAACTGGCCGATGTCACGCGGCCGACCGTGACCGGCTGGGAGAAGCGGTACGCGGACTTCCCCTCGCCTCGGAAGGCGGGCGGGGCGGCGTACTTCCTCCAGTCCGGCATCCTGGACTGGCTCGACGGCCGCTCCGTCCCGCTCCACCTGAGGCGCCCGGATGAGGACGAGGAGGCAACGTACGGTCGGAGGGCCCGGGGGCTCCTTGCCCGCGGGGTGGCCGCCGGTGGCCTGACCGCGCTCGCCGGCGTCCCGGCCGCCTCCTCCGGTACCGCCGTACCTCCCGACGCCCGAGAACCGTCCGACGGCCGCGAGTCCCACGACCAGTCGGCGCCGCCGTCGGCAGAGGGCAGGAACCAGCAGCTGGTGGGCGAACTCATGGCCCTGGCCGATGAGGTCCGCGGTCCGGGATCGATGGTGAACTTCCTGCAGTTGCTGCTGGCCCTGCACTTCCTGCGCACCGTGTCCCCCGACCGGTGGAACTCGCTCCGCTCCAAGGCCGCGGAGGCCGAGGCCGGCGGGGGAACCGCCGGTCAGGTGCTGGAGTACATCGGCCGCGAGGTGGACGCCGAAGTCCGGCGCCTTGGGATGCTCCCCCACTTCACGGAGGCGCTGGCCGACCTCGTGCCCCGAAATGCGGGGGTCCTCGTCGCGGTCGTGGTTCGCGTGGGCAAGCTCGACGGCGACGCCTTCCAGCTGTTCATCGAGGCGTACGAGAGCCACGGACGTCTGCGCAGCCGTGAGTTCTTCACGCCGAAAGGGGTGGTGCGGCTGATGGCGGCGCTGGCCGCCGACTCCTTCGAGGGTGTCCCCAGGAGCGCCTACGACCCGTACGTACGCGGGGGGGAGTGCCTCGTGGCAGCGCTCGAGTTCCTGGAGGATTCCCGGCACCGAGCCCGCTCCGGCCGTGAGCTCCCCGGCCGTGGTCCCCTTGGCCGCGATCCCCTGCCGGTTGCCGGGCGGACGCAGGTTCCCGACGCGGGGCGTCTCGCGAGCCTCAACCTCGCCCTGCACGGGGTACAGGCCGGAGTGCGTCTGGACGCCAGGCCACCGTGGGCCGCCGCCGGCCCCGACACCCACCGCTTCGACCTGGTCCTGACCAACCCCCCGTTCAACATGAAGGACTCCGCAGGTCAGGCAGTGCGTAGGGGAACGTGGGCCTACGGCCCGCCCCCGCTCGACAACGACAACTTCGCATACGTCCAGCACGTGCTCGCCTCCCTCAAGGAGGGCGGGCGGGCCGTGGTGGTGATGCCGTCCAAGGCAGGCAACTCGTTCAACCCCGCCGAGACCGCGATCCGCAAGGAGATGCTGGCGGACGGGGTCGTGGAATGCGTCATCGGGATGCCCGCCGGGCTCTTCAGCGGAACGGCCGTCCCCGTGTCCCTGTGGCTGCTGCGCCACCCGGGCACCCCGTGCGATCACGTCCTCTTCCTGGACGCACGCCACCTCGGCACGAGGAACAGGAGGAAGGGAGCCCGAACCGTCCTGCACAAGGACGAGGTCCTGGCCCTCGTCGCGGCATACCAGGCGGGTAGGAACGGGATCGAGCCGACGACGGGCGTACCGAGCGCACGGGTGGAGCGCCAGACGCTGATCGAAGGCCCCTGCTCGCTCAGCCCCGTCGACCACGTTCGCCCGACACCGACACCGACACCGACACCGACCCGCCCCGACCCCCGATACTCAGCCGACGAAACGGCCTGGGCACCGACCTGGGCCGAAGTGGCGCGTCTGACACAGCGGACCGCCGCCGCGGACGAGCGCGCGGACGCGGCACGCAGAGCGATCGCACAGAGCCGGGAAGGGATGACGGGCGGGACGCCCGAGGGGTGGCGTACGGCGAGTCTCGACGAGCTGTGCGAGATCAAGGCCGGCCCCTCCTTCTCGGTGCTGGGCACCGCGCACCGCGGTCCGACCGGGACCGTTCCGGTGGTGTTCTCCCGGCACTTCCGGGCAGGACGCATCACCGACACGCAGGACGAGCGCGTCTCCGCCGAGCTGGCCCGCCGACTCGGGCACTTCGCACTGGAGGCCGGGGACATCCTGTGCGTACGCGCCGGCAAGCCCGGCCCGCCGGCGATCGTACGGCCCGATCAGGCCGGCTGGCTGCCGAGCGCGAACCTGACCCGTCTGCGGGTGCGCGAGGACGCCGACGTGGACCCCGACTACCTGCTCGCCTGGCTCAGCCGTCCGGAGGTGCTCGGCTGGGTCGAGGACCGGGCGGCCGCCACCGCGGCCTCGTCCATCAGCACGGCGACACTCGGCCGGCTGCAGGTACGCCTGCCCGCGCCGGCCCAGCAGCGGCGCATTGCCGATGTGCTGGCGCACCTGCAGGAGCAGGTCCTGGCCCACGAAGAACTGGCGGCGGCCCTCACCCGGGCCCGCTGCGCCCTGGGCGAGAAGTTGATGAGCCCGCCCCCGATGCCGCCGAGCTGACCCTCACCTGCCTGGTACCTGCTGTCCCGACCTTCGCCCGCCGAACTCCAAGAACAGGAAGATCACAGTGTCCGCCTCCGAAGAGCCCCTCCCCGCGTCTACGACCGCCGACGTCCACGCTGCGTGTGCACGGTCCGTCGGCGCGTACCGCTTCACGATCATGATCTTGTCCTCGACGGTCATTGCCATGGCCGCCGGCCTTTTGGAAAGCCTGGCGGGCGCCGGCCTCCCGGCGGCAGTGCGCTCCGGTGGCACCACCTTCGTGACGGTGGTCGGCCTGTGCTTCACCGCGGTGACCGTCCTGCGGGAGCTCCGGAAGCGGCTCTAGCTGTGAACACGCTCTGGGCAGCCACGCAGCCAATGACCCCAGGTGCGAGCTGTTCGCCCCACACCCGATAGGACCGCTGTGCCGTACTCATCGGCAGTGCCGAAGAACCACTGAAGCCGCCATAAAATGCAAGGTCATTGAGCCTGCCCCCCCCCGCGCACGTGGGGATGGTCCCCGCCTTGTTCACAGCAAGGGCCACGGCCGGCCCCACACCCTGCTTCCGGCGCCAGGCCAGGATACGCCGCCCGCCGCCGACAACCGCCGGTTGTCGGCGACGGGTGGTTGTCGGCGACGGGCGGTGCGCGTTCGGCGACATCCGCGCGGTCGGGCTTCAGGCCCCTCCGGGCCCCAACACGAGCCGGCCGTCGGGGGCCCGGTAGGGAGTGCGGTTTTGCGCTGGTTCCATCCGGCCCCCGGCCCTCATTGGCTCACTTCCTCAGGGGCCGCGGCTGCCCCTTCCCGAAGCCAACCCCTCAGCATGTTGAGAGATTGACTCGTTCGGGCACACCGTGATGATCCGATCGCACTAAGCTATGCCTGTGGTGGTTGGTGAAGACGCTCAGGCAAAGGGCTTCTCGGGGGCTCGAAGAGCCAAGCAGTGGCTTGAGGGCACGATGCGTATTTTCGGTGCCTACGCGAACACGGACTCGGAGTCCTGCGGCCGTCGGCTGACCCTCGCCTGGCCGCACGGAGGCCGGACCTTCTCCTTCGATCTGGGCGGTGCCATGCGCGGCGACCCCTACCAGAACGACATGTTCTGCGCAGAGGTCAAGAACTACGCGCAACCCAGCGATCAGGGAACGCAGTTCGACGAGTTCCTTGCCAAATGCTACGTGGCCGCCCAAGCCCAGCACCATCTCAGCGACCACTTCATGTGGATCACCTGGGCACCGTTCCGGGTGAACTCCTGGTCCACTCTCAACTCGCCCGGCCAGGTGGAGACCGCAATCCTTCAACACAGCAGTCGCGTTTTCGGCACCAGCGACCCCGAAGAAGCACGAAAACTCCTCGACAGCGAACTCGCCCAGTCGGTCGCCGCACGCCTGTGGCTGATCGTCCTCTCGGACAAGCAGGAAACTCTCCTGCCACTCAAGGACTGGGCAGCCATCGTCGCCGCCGAACTCACCCGCAGAGAGGGCTCGTGGTGAACCTCGTCGAACAGTCGATCTCCCAGGCCATGGACGAGCCTGACGACCGAATGATGTTCACCCGGATCAAGGACATCGTCGCCCGACACCTGCGCCGCATGGACCCCGCCGCCACCGTCACCAAGACCGAGTTCTTCAACCACACCCACGTCCCCGACATGGTCCTGGAATGGCCCGGCAAACCCCGCACACCCCGCCGGTTCATCTACCTGCGCACCACATCGGACCAGCGTGAACTCGAGGACGACCTGCAGCGCCTTCCCCGTGCGGACCGGCCGGTGCTTCTCGCGCTCGGTCAACTGTCCTCCACACGGCGACAAGGAGACCTCCCCCCGCCATCCGGCGACAGCACCTCGCTCCTTCTCGACGCTTCCGCGCTCGGCACACTCCAGCCGGCCGACGCCTCTCCCGGGATTCCCCAGCTGGTGTCCCGTTCCGTCCTCGAAGGCGGCCGCGGCACCCTCGACAGACCGGCGACCGAGGAATTCCTGAACACAGTCGTCCAAGGGGCGGAAGCCGCCCGCGCGGGAGAACACGTTCCCACCCGCGACGCCGTCGACGCCCTCACCGCGCGGATGACCACCGACGTCGCCGACCGGATGTCAGCCTTCCTCGCCGCGCTCTGGCAGGGCGGCGGATACACACTCGCCACCTTCCCCGCACCTCAGCGAGGCGTCGGCCATCTCGACGAGACAGCCCTGATGTACCTGCTGGAATCCGAGGACATCACCGATACCGCATTCTGGAACCGGGTCGTCCGCATGATCAGCCTCCCCACCTTGCTGCGCACCCCGGCTGCAGGTACCGGAAATCTCCAGTACCTCATGCATGAGGCGATCCGGCTCTGGACCAGCCGCGTCTGCATGATCGTGCCCGGTATGGCAGACGCGGACATCAGCCCGTGGCGCTGGACAGTGAAGGCCGGCCGGCTGATCCTGCAGACCCCACGCTTCCACGTGCTGGTCGCCCAGTCCCAGCGCGAGCTCCCGTCCGCCCAAGAACACGACTTGCCCCGCCTCGACGAAGTGAGGAACAGGGCCGACCGCTTCGGCATCCCGTTGACATCCCTGCGCATGGTCGTGACGGACCGCCACGTCGGATACGGCGGCCCCGGCGACGACATCTCCCACGACACCCGACTCGACGGCATCAGCGACGCGCTGGGACAGGCCGAGGGAGTCATCGAAGCCGAAGCCCGCATTTCCTCCGGCGAGACCCTCCAATGCATGTTCGCCACCGGGATCGCCAGCGCCCGCGGCGCACGCGCCCAGGTACCGCTGGACGCCCTCCTCGGTACAACGACGCGGCTGCTCTCCGACCTCTCAAGCGACGAAGCCGAGAAGATCACCCAGCTTCTCGGTACCCAAGGCCCACCCCCCGACCAACCATGGAGTCAGCCCAGCTTCGACGACGTATAGAGCCTCAGTGTGAGTTTGGGTTGGATCGAGCCCGATCCTTGAACCAGACCCCTCTCGGCGCACCCGGCCCGGTCCCGAACGCCGGCACACGACGCCCAGTCAGGTACGGGTACGCCGGAAAGGGATCACCGGGGCCGGGGCCACCTCGCCCCCGCAGACAGGGTGACGGACGGCACACCAGACCCCGGCCAGGCGGGCCGCTCCAGTCCCTCCGAGACATGACGGGGCCCAACAGGCCACAAGAGCGGTCACCAAACCGACAACCCACGGCTGCCCCCGCCCCGGCGGCCGCGGCCTGGATGGCCCAAAGCATGCCGCGTTCGGCGAACGCGGCGAGCTTCACGGCGTCAAGCCGGTCGCATCGGCCTTTCCAGAGCCATGACCCACACCCCGCCCCAGACCTCCGTCCCGTCGAGCATCACCCCCACCGCCTTGCGCTACGGCAGCCGGCCGGTCCACGCGAGGTAGGCATCCAACACGGCCAGACCCCGCTCAAACGCCCCCGCCCGGGGCGCCCCCGCGGCTTCGCCACGACCTCGACGGGCGCCTCCTCGGGCACGACACCAAGCCCACGAGCCGCGCCCGCTGCCCCTCTACCAGCCGCGGCCAGACCTCCGCCTGCCGTTGCCGGGCCAGTCACGCGCCGACGATGAGCCCGTTCACCGCCACCCGGGCCACAACGTTCACGGGCCGTCCTCGTCCTGCACGAGGAGCGCCAGAGCGACGAGATGGCGCTGCCAGTCCGGGTTCCACGAGAGGTTCCAGCCCGGATCGATCGCCACTAAAGGCGGCCACGACCTCGGGCCGCCAGGCAGCGATGTGGGGAACCCGTTGTGGGAGGGCCCGGTTGCGGCCCAGGATGAGAGACATGGCCCACGGCCACCGCCCGCCCAGACCACTGCCTGCTATGTCCGCTTCTCTGATCTTTGCTCAAAACAGCGCTCAGCGCGAGTAAAACCGCAGGTAGGTTGCTCTGTTCCCCGCGCACGCGGGGATGCCCCCAGGATCAGGTCCCCCGTGGACACCCACTTCGACTGTTCCCCGCGCATGCGGGGATGCCCCCAGCTTGTACGGCTCCCCGGGGTCGCCCATCTTCTGCTCCCCGCGCGCGCACCGCCAACGCCCCTCCGCGATGCCCGGCGGCACCGCCGGCGCCCGCATCCGGCGCGGGGCCCGGGACGCACCGTGCCCTCGACAACCGGCGGTTGTCGAGGGCAAGGGTGTGGGTGGCCGTGAAGATTTCGCGACGGAAGTCAAGGGTGCCCGGACCCCAGCACGAGCTCGCTGTCTGTGCCTGTGTCGATCCGGGCGGCAGGTTCTTGGAGGAGTTTGTCGTCCCGTCGTCCGGTGTGTTCGGTGGCGGTCCGGACCGGGCTGGCGGTGGGTTCCGGTACCATCACGTCGCCCCGTAGGGGCCCGGTCCGGTAGGGCGGAGCAAGGTCGGGGGCGTGGCGTCGGGTGTCGGCGTTCGCGGCCTCGGCCGCGTACCCGACCGCCACCGCGTCCGTGGCTGGTTCGTACACCGCCACCTCCCCGGCCTCGACCAGGAGCGCGTCGATGCGCTGCCATTTCTCCCACCGCACCCGCGTGATCAACGCCTCCCGCTCCCGCACCCGACCCCCCCGCCCCGGTGCCGGGCGGGCCGCCAACGCCGCCTCCCCCGCTTCCACCGACCGCTCCACCACCCGCGCCCGGTCGAGCCCGGCCGCCGCGACGGTGACCCCGTGCGCGATCCGCGCGGTCAGTTCCCACACGTCCGCCGGCCTCACTGCCCACCCTCCTCACAGGGGTTCGACGGCCCGTTCGGCGGCCGGTCCGGTGGTCTCGGTGGGCGCGTGTCGGGCGTGGTCGGGCCTGTGGGGCCGGCCCGGGGTGGCTGTGCGCGCCGTGGCCCGGCTCGGTCTTGGCCGTCCCCGCGTCACGAGCGGGCCTTTCGGCTCGGACCGTTGGGTCTGCGGGGTTTTGTTCTCGGGTGTGGGGGAGTTCAGGGCGCCGCGCCCCTCCTCGGTGAACAGGTGGCCCCCGCCGCCGCCCCGGCCTCGAGCGCCGACACCAGCTCGCCGACCTCCTCCGCCTCGACGCCGGCGTCGGCCAGGAGTACGTGCAGGCGCCGCCGCGCTACGGCCCCGGCCTCCGAGTGTTCGTACGTCCGCCGGCTCATCACCACCCCCGAGCCCGTTGTCCTCGCCCCCGCTCACCGCACACCCGCCCCGGCCCCGGCGGTCTCGGCGAGTTCGGCTGCCCAGGGCAGGCCCCGCTCGGCGAGTGCGGCCAGTTGCTCGACTCCGAACTTCTCTCGCCGGCTTTTCAAGTTCACGGCCCACACCCCGACCCGAGCCTCCGTCCCGTCCGGCAGCACCTCGACGGCCTTGCGCTGTGCAACTCCCCGGTGCGCGCGAGGTGGGCGTCGAGGGCGGCCAAGCCCCGCTCGAACGCCCCCGCCCGAGGCGCCCGCCGCGGCTCCGCCGCCACCTCGGCCGCCGGCGCCTCGGGGACGACGCCGAGCCGGACCAACTGCTCGCGCTGCCCCTCCACCAGCCGCGCCCAGACCCCCACCTGGCGTTGCCGGGCCGGCCACGCTCCGACGTCCAGGCCACTGACGGTGACGCCAGGGGCGACGTCCACGGGCCTCTCCTCGTTCGCCGACGAGGAGCGCCAGGGCCGCGCAGTGGCGTTGCCACTCCGGGTTCCACTCCGGGTTCCAGGCCGGGTCGATCGCCGTCAGGGCGGCCACGACCTCGGGCCGGCGGGCGGCGATCTCGGGCCGGCGGTGGTTGGAGATCCACTGTCCGAGCGGCTTCTCGACGACCACCGCGTCCCTCGGCACGCACAGCGTCCCGTGCTCGACGAAGTACAGGCGCGCCGCGTCCAGGTGCTCGTCGATGTCCGCCTGGGCCCGGTCCCGGTCGATCCCGCGCTCCTCCAACTTCGCCGCACGATCCCCCCGCATCCGCCCGGCCGCGAACGCCGTTCGCTGCACTGTGACGAGTTCACCGACGGCGTCATCGTGGAGAGCTGGTTCTCCATGGACTCCTTCGAGCTCGCCAAACAGCTCGGCGCGTCCGGCTGAGCCCAGGCCCGACGGCCGGCCCCGGCGGCGGCAGCGGACGGAGCGGTGGGCAGGCCGAGCAACGCTCCCCGGCCCGCCCACCGCGTCCCGGGTTCAGCGCCGCGCGCAGTGCCCGGCCGCCTGCTCGTCGGTGATGGGAGCCGCGTGCGCCTCCGCCACCCCGGAGGCGGCGACCACGTCGAGGGCGCGCTGGAGGACCACGGTGTCCTCCAGGGTGCGCACCTGGTATATGCGGGCCCAGCGCATCTTCATGAACTGGTTCACCACGTTCTCGTAGTACGACCCGTCGGGGAGGGGAGTGCGCACCCGCACGCTCGTGGCGACCGTGGTGTTCCACGGCCAGCCGGCCACCACGATGTCCCGCACCTCGAAGCGGGGGTTGGGCATGATCCGGTCTATCCGCTCCCACCACAGCCGCATCGCGGCGTGCGTGGTGCGTTCTCCGGAAAGGGCGTGCTCACCGTAGAACCGGTAATTGAAGCGCGGGGCGAGGGAATCCACCATGGATTCCCAGTTCCCCTTGCTGATTTCTGCGAATGCCGTGCGCACCTTGGCCTTGACCACAAGGTGATAAACCATCAGGAACCCAACTCCCAGGCTATCGTGACGCATCATCAATATGATCCGGATTCTTTCACATGTGACGTCGCGCACCGCGCTCGCGGCAGGTTCGGGGACCGTCGCGTCCATCCGCAGCACCCCGGTTCGAAAACGGCGGAATCAAGTCCGGGACCCGCCGGGCGGCGACCTTCGCCGCCCACGCGACCGCCACCGGATCCACCTCGGGGTCGTAGAAGGCGCCGGCACCGGCCGCTCCCAATCGCTCCTCGATGCCGCAGCCGGGCGTGCCGGGATCCGGCGTGGTCGGGGGTGGCCGAGTTCCTCCGCGATGTAGCAGGCCCGGCATTCCACCACACCCCGTGCCGAGATCGAGGGTCCACGGCCGCGGGGCGGCCGAGCACCGGAACGCTCCCTGCCGCTCACCGCGCACCCACCCCGGCCGTCCTCCACACGCTCCGCCGACTCGCCCTTCTCGACGTCCTGACCCCGCCCGAACCCGCTCACCGCACACCCGCCCCGGCCCCGGCGGTCTCGGTGAGCTCGGCCGCCCACGGCACCCCGCGTTCGGCGAGCGCGGCGAGCTGCACCGCGTCCAGCCGCTCCCGCCTGCTTTTGAGGTTCATGGTCCACACCCCGACCTTCACCTCGGCCCCGTCGGGCATGACCTCGACGGCCTTGCGCTGCGGCAACTCCCCGGTGCGGGCGAGGTAGGCGTCCAACGCCGCGAGGCCCCGCTCGAACGCCCCCACGCGCGGGGCCCGCCGCGGCCGCGCCGCGGCCGTCGCGTCCTCGCCGGGCGTCTCCTCGGGCGCGACGCCGTACCGGCCGAGGCGTTCGCGCTGCCCCTCGACGAGCCGCGCCCACACGGCGGCCTGGCGTTGTCGGGCGAGCCACGCGCCGACGTCGAGGCCGTTGACGGTGGTCCCGGGTGGGATGTCGAGTCCGTTCACCGTGGTCTCGGGTCTGTCGTGTCCGGGCTTGCCGTCCGATGCCGCATCGTTGTCTTCCAGGACTCTGGTCCTGTTCTCGGCAAGGAGCGTCAGGGCCGCCCAGTGGCGCTGCCAGTCCGGATTCCAGCTCGGGTTCCAGTCCGGGTCGATGACGGCCAGGGCGGCCACGACCTCGGGCCGCCGCGCCGCGATGTGGGGCCGGCGGTGGTTGGAGATCCACTGCCCGAGCGGCTTCTCCACCACCACCGCATCCCGCGGGACACACAGCGTCCCGTGCTCCGCGTAGTACACCCGCGCGGCGTCGAGGTGCTCGGCGATGTCGGCCTGGGCCCGGTCCCACTCGATCCCGAGCTCCTCCAGCTTCGCCGCCCGGTCGCCGCGCATGCGCCCGGCCGCGAACGCCGTTCGCTGCTCGCTCCACCACCTGCCCAGCGGGAACGTGCCCTCCCGGTGGAGGTAGGGGATCCGCACGTGCCCTTCGCGCATGCGGAACAGGCGCGCGGCCGCGTGCCCGCGCCGCCAGTCGAGACGCTCGGTGTCGATGACCTCGTACCGAATGAACTCCGCGATCTCCACGGGGTCCCGCCGGGTGGAGAACCGCAACAGGTACCGCTCGTCCTCCGCACCCTCCTCCGGCGCCTCCCCGAGCTCGATCGGGGCCACGTACCCGCGCCCCTCCTGCGGCATCGCGAGGTGTTCCAGGGCGTCCTCGTCGTGGCTCCTCAGACCACGCAACACCTGGACAAGCGGCCGGTACGCCCGCGAGGAGAGATCCGATTTCTCGCCCTCGGGCAGGAAGATCGGCACGATCAGGGAGGCCGTCTTCCTTTCCCCGGGGTGCTGCCGCAGGGCCCGGCCGATGGCCTGGACGATGTCGTGCGGTGCACCCTTCGGATCGGCAAAAACCACGGAGTCCACGGCGCGAATGTCGACGCCTTCCCCGAGGACTTTGCACTGGGCGATGATCGCGCGGTGCGCGGTGTGGGAGAACCCGTGCAGCACCTCCTGGCGCCGCTCGGCGGAGTGCTCCCCGGACAGCCAGTCCACCCACACCGGATCCCCGTGGGCCTCCGGGTCGGCCTTCCGCAGCTTCTTCAGCGTCCCGGGCAGGCCCTCGGCGAAGGCGCGGGCCTCGACGGTGCGGTGGTGGAACGTGATCGAGGTCTTCAGCCCGTACTCCGTCATCGTCTTGAGCACGGCGGCCTGGAGCACGGCGAGCCGGTCGCCGCGTACGTCCTCCTCGCGCCGTTCCTGCCCGAACAGCCGGCGGGGCGGGAGGACCGGGTCGGTGACCTCGACCACGATGACGCGGTACTCGGCCAGGAGCCCTCTGGCGACACTTGAGGGCAGGGAGAGCTCGAAGATGCGCGGGCCGTAGACCGCCTCGTCGTCCATGCTCGCCGCCAACCACGGCGGCAGCAGGGCCTTCCCGGCCTTCCGCTCGTTCTCGGCGTGCTGCTCCCGCACCCGCTCCGACGGCGGCCGGTCCACCCACACCCGGGGCGTCGCCGTGAAGTAGAGCCGGCGGTCGGCGGGCAGCAGCTCCTGGTCGTGGACGTCCGCCCACGACTTCGCCAGGCTCCCCGAGGTCCGGTGCGCCTCGTCCGCGACCACCAAGTCGAACCGACCGAGCCGCTGCCCGTAGGTGCCGGCGCACGCCTCGATGACGACCCCCATCGAGCTGTAGGTGGCGAACATCAGCACCGGGCCCGTGCGGTGCCACAGCGCCAGCTGCGGCGGCGAGGTCGTCGACCGGATCCCCAGCTCCCAGAGCACCGGGTCGTCGTCCAACGAGCACACCGCGACCGCCGTGCCCTCGTGCCCGGCCGCCCGCCACGCGGCCGCGGTCTGGGTCAGCAACTCCAGCGTCGGCACCAGGACCAGGACCCGCCCGTGCGGCACCAGGCGCCGCGCGGACTCCGCCGCGATCAGGGTCTTCCCCGTCCCGCACGCGGCGATCACCTGCCCCCGCACCCCGTTCCACGGGATCCCGCCCCGAGGCACGTCCATGCCCCGCAGAATCGCGTCCACCGCCTCGACCTGATGCGGCCGCAAGCTCATCCCCACGAACTCCACCTTCCCGAGAAAGGACAGCAGGCCGAATCCGTGAGAATACGCAAGCATCAATAGACGGATTCACCCACCCCGAAAAGCCGATCCGAATCCGAAACACGCAAGAGGTGAACACCGGCAAAAAATCCACACGACACAGAATGCGGATTCCCCGGCCGGCCGTCTGCTCCAGAGGTGGGAGGCTTGTATCCGTGATAATACACGTGCATCATGTGATGCACAGCCGGTTCGGGACACAGCCCCTCGTGTGGGTGACGAACCGGCCGGACCCAACCCGGCACCAACCGAGACCGCTTGACGACAGGTCACCGGCCACCCCGCTCCCGCCGTTGCCGGCCCCGCGAAGCGGGACCAGCCCGAAGGGCTGGGGGAGCAGAGCGAAGCGGCGCGACCAGAGGCCCCGAAGGGGACTCCGACC